>NZ_CP152030.1:0-3725535 GCF_038630405.1 Bacillus sp. FSL K6-4563
ATGGAAAATATTTTGGATCTGTGGAATAAAGCACTTCAAAAAATAGAGACAAAGTTGAGCAAGCCCAGTTTTGAGACATGGATGAAATCGACAAAAGCCCATTCTCTTCAAGGTGATACGCTTACAATTACCGCACCAAATGAATTTGCTAGAGACTGGCTGGAATCAAGATATCTTCACTTAATTGCTGATACCATCTACGAACTGACAGGTGAAGAGCTCAGTATTAAATTTATTATTCCTCAAAATCAGGATGAAGTGGAAGCTATGCCAAAGTCTCCAATTAAAAAAATGTCTAAAGAAGATCCCGTCGATATTCCACAAAATATGCTGAATCCAAAATATACATTTGATACTTTTGTTATTGGTTCAGGCAACCGATTTGCGCATGCCGCTTCACTTGCAGTTGCGGAAGCACCAGCAAAAGCATATAATCCGCTCTTTATTTATGGGGGCGTTGGTTTAGGAAAGACTCACTTGATGCATGCGATTGGTCATTATGTCATCGACCATAATCCATCAGCCAAAGTGGTCTATCTATCATCTGAAAAATTTACAAATGAATTTATCAACTCAATCCGAGACAACAAAGCTGTCGATTTCCGTAATCGCTATCGGAATGTCGATGTGCTTTTGATAGATGATATTCAATTTTTAGCAGGAAAAGAACAAACACAAGAAGAATTTTTCCATACATTCAACACACTTCACGAAGAAAGTAAGCAAATCGTCATTTCTAGTGATCGGCCGCCGAAAGAAATTCCGACACTTGAAGACAGATTACGCTCTCGATTCGAATGGGGCTTAATCACAGACATTACCCCACCAGATTTAGAAACGCGTATTGCGATTTTACGAAAAAAGGCAAAAGCAGAGGGATTAGACATTCCGAATGAAGTCATGCTTTATATTGCCAATCAAATCGACAGCAACATTCGTGAACTGGAGGGTGCTTTGATTCGTGTCGTTGCTTATTCTTCTTTAATTAATAAAGATATCAATGCGGATCTAGCAGCTGAGGCGCTAAAGGACATCATTCCTTCATCGAAGCCAAGGATCATTACAATTAAAGATATTCAAAGAATTGTAGGGCAGCAATTTAATATTCGCTTAGAGGATTTCAAAGCGAAGAAACGTACGAAGTCAGTTGCTTATCCAAGACAAATTGCCATGTATCTCTCTAGAGAAATGACCGATTCCTCTCTGCCTAAAATAGGAGAAGAATTTGGAGGTCGTGATCATACGACTGTCATTCATGCTCATGAGAAGATTTCGAAATTAATCGTTGAAGATGAACAGCTTCAGCAGCATGTGAAAGAAATCAAAGAACAATTAAAATAACCTAGCTGATATAATAAGTACGGGAAAATGTGAATAACTAGAGCATAGTCATACACAGTCTGTCCACATGTGGATAGGCTGTCTTTCCTTTCTTATTACCGACTTATCCACATATTCACAAGCCCTACTATTACTTCTACGATTTTTATTAATAAAATATATATACATGTCATTAAGAAAATTTAGGAGGACCACTATGAAATTCACGATTCAAAAAGATCGTCTTGTCGAAAGTGTCCAAGATGTATTAAAGGCCGTATCCTCTAGAACAACGATACCTATTTTGACAGGGATAAAAATTGTTGCATCTGATGAGGGGGTTTCTCTCACAGGAAGCGACTCTGATATCTCAATTGAATCCTTTATTTCTCAAAGAGATGGAGATTTAGAAGTGATCACGATTGATCGTCCAGGGAGTATTGTGCTTCAGGCCCGCTTCTTTAGTGAAATTGTGAAGAAACTGCCAATGACTACTGTCGAAATTGAAGTAGAACAAAATCACCTCACCATCATCCGTTCTGGTTCAGCGGAATTTAACTTAAACGGCTTAGATGCTGAGGAATATCCGCATCTTCCGCAAATTGAAGAGCATCATGCATTTCAAATTCCGACAGACTTGCTTAAAAACTTAATTCGTCAAACCGTTTTTGCAGTGTCCACCTCAGAAACACGACCTATCTTGACAGGTGTAAACTGGAGGGTAGAAAAAGGTGAATTAATATGCACAGCGACGGATAGTCACCGTCTTGCTTTAAGAAAAGCAAAGTTGGATATTGACGAGGAAAGCTCATACAATGTCGTGATTCCAGGGAAAAGTTTAACAGAGTTAAGTAGAATCCTTGATGACGGACAAGATCTTGTGAGCATCGTAATTACAGAAACGCAAGTTCTCTTTAAAGCACAAAACGTGTTGTTCTTCTCAAGATTGCTGGATGGTAATTATCCAGATACAGCTCGCCTGATCCCGCAGGAAAGTAAAACGGATGTCGTGGTCAACACGAAGGAATTCCTTCAAGCCATTGATCGTGCATCACTTTTGGCAAGAGAAGGACGCAATAACGTCGTAAAGCTGTCAGCTGATCCTGAACAAAGCCTTGAGATTTCTTCTAATTCACCTGAGATCGGTAAAGTAGTCGAAACGGTTCAAGCAGATGACATTAAAGGGGAGGACCTTAAAATCTCCTTCAGTCCAAAATATATGCTGGATGCGTTAAAAGTATTAGAGGGAACAGAAATTCATGTAAGCTTTACTGGCGCCATGAGACCTTTCCTGTTGCGCACACCAAATGATGATTCAATCTTGCAGTTGATTCTTCCAGTCAGAACATATTAATTCAACTAAAATAGCTGCTGTGAGAGTGCACAGCAGCTTTTCTTCTCGTTTACCATGCTTTCTTTCATCCCAGTTCGCTTTCCCCCTTTCCTTCTTGTCTTGTTTTTTAGTACAATTAGATATTAGTGATATTGAAAGAGGTCGATACAATGCCTAATCTTATAACCATTGAGAAAGAAATGATTACATTAGGGCAGTTTTTGAAATTAGCCGAAGTCATCCAATCTGGCGGAATGGCGAAATGGTTTTTAAGTGAACATGAGGTGTTCATTAATCAAGAGCCAGATAATAGACGGGGACGCAAACTATACCCAGGAGATGTTGTCGAGATAGAAGGTTATGGCACATTTCAAGTTGTGAATTAGAAACGGGTGACAATACATGTACATTCAAAGTCTGGCGTTAACTTCATACCGAAACTATGAACACACCGAGCTTCAATTCGACAACAAGGTGAATGTCATGATCGGTGAGAATGCCCAAGGTAAAACGAACTTGATGGAAGCGATCTATGTATTGTCGATGGCAAAGTCGCATCGTACGTCAAATGATAAAGAACTTATCCGATGGGACCAAGACTATGCTAAAATAGAAGGTAGAGTCATCAAAAAAAATGGTCCACTCCCAATGCAGCTCGTGATCTCAAAAAAAGGGAAAAAGGGCAAGGTCAATCACATTGAACAACAGAAGCTCAGTCATTATGTTGGTGCGTTAAACACCATCATGTTTGCACCAGAGGACTTAAGTCTTGTGAAGGGCAGCCCGCAAATCCGCAGAAGATTTCTCGATATGGAGATTGGACAAGTTTCTGCTGTCTACTTGCATGATTTATCGCTCTATCAAAAAATTCTCTCTCAGCGGAATCATTACTTGAAACAATTGCAGACAAGAAAGCAAAAGGATCAAGCGATGCTGGAGGTTTTAACAGAGCAGTTGATTGATGCGGCAGCGAAAGTTGTCAAAAGACGACTGACTTTTACGAAACAGCTCGAGAAATGGGCGCAGCCGTTGCATTTTGGCATTTCTAGAGAGCTAGAAACACTCACGCTCCAATACCACACGGCGATAGAGGTATCAGAAGCGTCAGACTTGTCGAAAATAAAGAATAGCTATGAAGAATCGTTTCAGAAACTAAGAGACAGAGAAATAGACCGAGGAGTGACGCTGTGGGGACCTCACAGAGATGACCTTCTTTTCTTTGTGAATGGTCGGGATGTTCAGACATATGGCTCTCAAGGGCAGCAAAGAACAACAGCTCTTTCACTAAAACTGGCAGAAATCGACTTGATACACGAAGAGATCGGAGAATATCCCATTCTTCTACTCGATGATGTTTTATCTGAACTTGATGATTACAGACAGTCTCATTTGCTCCATACCATTCAGGGACGTGTACAGACCTTCGTCACCACAACAAGTGTTGAGGGCATCGATCACGCCACCTTGAAAGAAGCGGAAATTTTCAGAGTAGCCAGTGGAAAAGTAATTGACTGATAAATGAGGTGTGGGTCTTGTATATTCATTTAGGTGATGATTGTGTTGTTTCTACACGAGAGATTGTCGCAATTGTTGATTACAAAATGAGGTCGTCTTCTGTTGTGGAAGAGTTTCTCCTAAAACAAGAAGGACAAATCATTTCGTTATCACAAGGGACACCCAAATCCATCGTCGTCACAACTAAATCTGTTTATTACTCTCCTCTTTCCTCAAGCACGCTCAAAAAACGTGCTTCATTTGTGATTGAAATTGAAGTCTAAAAGCTCAATTCATATAAATATATCGTTTAAGAAAAGTGTAGGTGAATGTACGTGGCAATGGAACAGCAACATAATAGTTATGATGAAAATCAGATACAGGTGCTTGAAGGACTAGAAGCTGTTAGAAAACGTCCAGGAATGTACATTGGGTCAACCAGTGCAAAAGGACTTCACCATCTTGTATGGGAAATTGTCGACAACAGTATTGATGAGGCTTTAGCTGGATATTGCACAGATATTACGGTGCAAATTGAAAAGGATAATAGCATTACAGTGAAAGATAATGGCCGCGGAATTCCTGTTGGGATTCATGAGAAAATGGGACGTCCTGCTGTAGAGGTTATTATGACTGTTCTTCACGCTGGCGGTAAATTTGACGGCAGCGGTTATAAAGTATCTGGCGGTCTGCATGGCGTAGGGGCATCTGTTGTTAATGCGTTATCTACGACCTTAGACGTGACCGTATATCGTGATGGGAAAATTCATTATCAACAATTCAAACGTGGTGTTCCAGTTGGAGATTTAGAGATCATTGGTGAAACAGATGTTACAGGGACAACCACTCATTTTGTGCCAGATACAGAAATTTTTACTGAAACCATTGAATTTGATTACGACACACTTGCCAACCGTGTACGTGAGTTAGCTTTCTTAACAAAAGGTGTCAACATCGTTATTGAAGATTTACGTGAGGGGAAAGAACGACGAAATGAATACTGCTATGAAGGCGGTATTAAGAGCTATGTAGAACATTTAAATCGCTCAAAAGAAGTCGTTCATGAAGAACCCGTTTACATCGAAGGTGAAAAAGATGGAATCACGGTTGAAGTGGCATTACAATATAACGATTCCTATACAAGCAACATCTATTCCTTCGCCAACAATATCAACACGTATGAAGGCGGAACACACGAAGCAGGCTTTAAAACAGGTCTGACACGTGTCATCAATGATTATGCTCGTAAAAATGGCGTATTCAAAGATGGAGACTCGAATTTGAGCGGTGAAGATGTGCGAGAGGGCTTAACAGCCATTATCTCCATCAAACATCCAGATCCTCAATTCGAAGGACAAACGAAGACAAAGCTCGGTAACTCAGAAGCAAGAACCATTACCGACTCCCTTTTCTCTGAAGCACTTGAGAAATTCCTCTTAGAGAACCCTGATGCTGCAAAGAAAATTGTGGAGAAAGGCGTGATGGCAGCTCGTGCAAGAATGGCTGCCAAAAAGGCACGTGAGCTGACAAGACGTAAAAGTGCACTGGAAGTCTCCAGCTTACCGGGGAAACTGGCGGATTGTTCTTCTAAAGACCCTTCCATCTCTGAACTTTATATCGTAGAGGGAGATTCTGCGGGTGGATCTGCTAAGCAAGGTCGTGATCGTCACTTCCAAGCAATCTTACCGTTAAGAGGGAAGATCCTAAACGTAGAAAAAGCGCGACTAGATAAAATTCTATCGAACAACGAGGTTCGGTCAATGATTACAGCGTTAGGGACTGGAATCGGAGAAGACTTTAATTTAGAGAAAGCTCGCTATCACAAAGTTGTGATCATGACGGATGCGGATGTCGATGGAGCGCACATTCGAACGCTGCTTTTAACATTCTTCTATCGCTACATGCGTGAAATCATTGAAAACGGTTATGTGTATATTGCGCAGCCACCTTTATTTAAAGTGCAGCAAGGTAAACGTGTTGAGTATGTGTATAACGATAAACAGCTAGATGAGCTGCTAAAGACATTGCCTCAAACACCAAAACCTGGACTTCAGCGCTATAAAGGTCTTGGAGAAATGAACGCAACTCAGCTTTGGGAAACAACAATGGACCCTGATGCGAGAACACTTCTTCAAGTCACACTTGAGGATGCGATCGATGCTGATGAGACATTTGAAATGCTCATGGGAGATAAAGTAGAGCCGAGAAGAAACTTTATCGAAGAAAATGCGCAATACGTGAAAAACCTCGATATTTAGATAGATCCCTACTGAGAACAACCTTATTTCTTGTTTGGAATAAGGTTGTTTTTCAAGAAATAGGGGCGTGTAACCAATGTCCTGTTTTTCCGTGTTTTCGCTGATTTTCTAGTAAATAAATGTGTATAAAGACGAGATTATTGATATAATGGAGAATAGTCTTGTGAAGATAAATACATATTTTACTCCCACATAATTTATTTCATGTGATACGTAAAGGGAGGTTCTTATAGTGAGTGAACAACATACACCAAATGTACGCGAAGTGAATATTAGTCAGGAAATGCGTACGTCTTTTTTAGATTATGCAATGAGTGTGATTGTGTCGCGTGCATTACCAGATGTGCGTGACGGATTAAAGCCCGTGCATCGAAGAATTTTGTATGCGATGAATGACCTAGGTATGACAAGTGATAAACCATTTAAGAAATCTGCACGTATCGTCGGGGAAGTTATCGGTAAGTATCACCCTCATGGTGACAGTGCTGTATACGAAGCGATGGTTCGTATGGCGCAAGACTTCAACTATCGTTATATGTTAGTAGATGGTCATGGAAACTTTGGTTCAGTCGATGGAGACGGAGCAGCGGCGATGCGTTACACCGAGGCACGTCTATCGAAGATTTCTATGGAAATCCTCCGTGATATCACTAAGGATACCATTGATTATCAGGATAACTATGACGGCAGTGAAAGAGAGCCAATGGTGATGCCTGCAAGATTCCCGAACTTATTGGTCAACGGAGCGACAGGAATTGCTGTAGGAATGGCGACCAATATTCCGCCACACCAATTAGGTGAAGTGATTGATGGGGTATTGGCTATCAGTCAAAACCCTGAAATGACCACACAGGAACTTATGGATATCATCCCAGGTCCAGATTTCCCAACAGCAGGTCAAATCATTGGCCGAAGTGGTATTCGGAAGGCGTATGAGACAGGGCGCGGCTCTATTACATTAAGAGCAAAATCGGATATTGAGGAAACATCTAGTGGTAAACAGCGCATTGTTATCAATGAGATTCCTTACCAAGTCAACAAAGCCCGTTTAATTGAAAAAATTGCTGATCTTGTGCGTGATAAAAAGATTGATGGCATTACAGACTTGCGTGATGAATCAGATCGTAATGGTATGCGTATTGTCATTGAACTGCGTAGAGATGCAAACGTTCATGTTCTATTAAACAATCTTTATAAACAAACGACACTTCAAACGTCTTTTGGTATCAACTTATTAGCACTTGTTGATGGACAGCCGAAAGTCTTGTCCCTCAAACAATGTCTAGAGTACTATCTAGAGCATCAAAAAGTGATCATTCGCAGAAGAACAGCGTATGAGCTACGTAAAGCAGAAGCAAGAGCACACATTTTAGAAGGTCTGAGAATTGCACTTGATCACTTAGATGAAGTCATTGCTTTAATTAGAGGCTCTCAAACTGCGGAAATTGCGAGAAATGGTTTGATGGAGAACTATAGCTTGTCTGAAAAACAGGCACAGGCCATTCTTGATATGCGACTTCAGCGTTTGACTGGTCTAGAACGAGAAAAGATAGAAGATGAATATAAAGGACTTGTTGATTTGATTGCTGAATTAAAAGCCATTTTAGCAGACAATGAGAAAGTACTTGAAATCATTAGAGAAGAATTAATAGAAATTAAAGAACGCTTCAATGATACGCGCCGTACTGAAATTGTGACAGCGGGTATTGAAACAATTGAAGACGAAGATTTGATTCCTGTTGAGAACATCGTGATTACGCTGACGCATAATGGTTATATCAAGCGTCTCCCTGCATCAACATACCGCAGTCAAAAAAGAGGCGGTAAAGGTGTCCAAGGAATGGGAACCAACGAAGATGATTTCGTTGAACAGTTGATTTCAACATCGACCCACGATACGATTCTTTTCTTCTCTAATAAAGGGAAGGTTTATCGTGCGAAAGGGTATGAGATTCCTGAATTCGGACGGACAGCGAAAGGGATTCCGATCATTAACCTTCTTGAAGTAGAAAAGGGAGAATGGATTAACGCCATTATTCCTGTAAGCGAATTTGATGAAAATTCGTATCTCTTCTTTACAACAAGACATGGTGTATCCAAACGGACGACATTGTCCCAGTTCGCTAACATTCGAAACAACGGTCTTATTGCACTTAGCCTTCGTGACGAAGATGAACTGATGGCCGTTCGTTTAACCAATGGAGAAAAACAAATCATCATTGGGACGAAAAAGGGGATGCTGATTCGTTTCGCCGAGACAGATGTTCGTGAAATGGGACGTACGGCAGCTGGGGTCAAAGGGATTACACTTTCTGAGGATGACATCGTCGTTGGAATGGAAATCCTTGAGCCAGATGCAAACGTATTGATCGTAACCGAAAGAGGTTATGGTAAATTAACGCCTGAAAAAGAATATCGTGTTCAAACTCGAGGCGGTAAAGGTCTTAAAACATGCAAGATCACTGACAACAATGGTCCGCTTGTCACAGTGAAGGCGACCAATGCTGAAGCTGAAGAAGACTTGATGATTATTACAGGGAGCGGTGTCATCATTCGTATGGCCGTTTCAGACATTTCGACAACAGGCCGTGTCACTCAAGGTGTCCGCCTAATCCGTCTTGGTGATGAGGAACATGTCGCAACAGTGGCATTAGTTGAACAATCACAAGAAGACGATGAAGATAATGAAGAGAACGTAGAGAATATAGAGTCAGATCAAGAGCAATCTGAGTAAAAATAAAGCCGGTTTTTCACCGGCTTTATTTTTTTTTGAAAAAACATCACTTTTTTTGAAATTTATAATGCTTTTTTCATAGATATGTGTTAATCTTTCAAAGGAGCAAAAAGAGGCTCTATTTTTTATCTCATTCCCCAGTAAAAACTTCTTAGAAAAACAAAATGTTTTTTAAGAAAAATGTTGACTGTTGATAGAGATATATGATATATTTAAGTGGTCGCTTTAAGAGAGTGACACACAAGTTCTTTGAAAACTAAACAAGACAAAACGTACCTGTTAATTCGAGTTTTTATAAAAAAATCCTATGTTATATCATAGGTAGTCAGTCAAACACTGACGAAAAACAAAACTTCGGTTTTGTACTTTTTCGGAGAGTTTGATCCTGGCTCAGGACGAACGCTGGCGGCGTGCCTAATACATGCAAGTCGAGCGGACAGAAGGGAGCTTGCTCCCGGATGTTAGCGGCGGACGGGTGAGTAACACGTGGGTAACCTGCCTGTAAGACTGGGATAACTCCGGGAAACCGGAGCTAATACCGGATAGTTCCTTGAACCGCATGGTTCAAGGATGAAAGACGGTTTCGGCTGTCACTTACAGATGGACCCGCGGCGCATTAGCTAGTTGGTGGGGTAATGGCTCACCAAGGCGACGATGCGTAGCCGACCTGAGAGGGTGATCGGCCACACTGGGACTGAGACACGGCCCAGACTCCTACGGGAGGCAGCAGTAGGGAATCTTCCGCAATGGACGAAAGTCTGACGGAGCAACGCCGCGTGAGTGATGAAGGTTTTCGGATCGTAAAGCTCTGTTGTTAGGGAAGAACAAGTGCGAGAGTAACTGCTCGCACCTTGACGGTACCTAACCAGAAAGCCACGGCTAACTACGTGCCAGCAGCCGCGGTAATACGTAGGTGGCAAGCGTTGTCCGGAATTATTGGGCGTAAAGGGCTCGCAGGCGGTTTCTTAAGTCTGATGTGAAAGCCCCCGGCTCAACCGGGGAGGGTCATTGGAAACTGGGAAACTTGAGTGCAGAAGAGGAGAGTGGAATTCCACGTGTAGCGGTGAAATGCGTAGAGATGTGGAGGAACACCAGTGGCGAAGGCGACTCTCTGGTCTGTAACTGACGCTGAGGAGCGAAAGCGTGGGGAGCGAACAGGATTAGATACCCTGGTAGTCCACGCCGTAAACGATGAGTGCTAAGTGTTAGGGGGTTTCCGCCCCTTAGTGCTGCAGCTAACGCATTAAGCACTCCGCCTGGGGAGTACGGTCGCAAGACTGAAACTCAAAGGAATTGACGGGGGCCCGCACAAGCGGTGGAGCATGTGGTTTAATTCGAAGCAACGCGAAGAACCTTACCAGGTCTTGACATCCTCTGACAACCCTAGAGATAGGGCTTTCCCTTCGGGGACAGAGTGACAGGTGGTGCATGGTTGTCGTCAGCTCGTGTCGTGAGATGTTGGGTTAAGTCCCGCAACGAGCGCAACCCTTGATCTTAGTTGCCAGCATTTAGTTGGGCACTCTAAGGTGACTGCCGGTGACAAACCGGAGGAAGGTGGGGATGACGTCAAATCATCATGCCCCTTATGACCTGGGCTACACACGTGCTACAATGGACAGAACAAAGGGCTGCGAGACCGCAAGGTTTAGCCAATCCCATAAATCTGTTCTCAGTTCGGATCGCAGTCTGCAACTCGACTGCGTGAAGCTGGAATCGCTAGTAATCGCGGATCAGCATGCCGCGGTGAATACGTTCCCGGGCCTTGTACACACCGCCCGTCACACCACGAGAGTTTGCAACACCCGAAGTCGGTGAGGTAACCTTTATGGAGCCAGCCGCCGAAGGTGGGGCAGATGATTGGGGTGAAGTCGTAACAAGGTAGCCGTATCGGAAGGTGCGGCTGGATCACCTCCTTTCTAAGGATATATGGAGCAGTGTACGTTTTCGTCTTGTTTAGTTTTGAAGGAACTTGCAAAAGATCCTACAACATCATATCTTCGATATGAAAGATGGGCCTGTAGCTCAGCTGGTTAGAGCGCACGCCTGATAAGCGTGAGGTCGGTGGTTCGAGTCCACTCAGGCCCACCATCTTCTATTAAATCGGGGCCTTAGCTCAGCTGGGAGAGCGCCTGCCTTGCACGCAGGAGGTCAGCGGTTCGATCCCGCTAGGCTCCACCAACGTGTTCTTTGAAAACTAGATAACAATAAGTAATACATTCACATTGAATGCAATGCAAAGTTCATCACACATAGTGATTCTTTCTAAAGTAAGAAATGGTTAAGTTAGAAAGGGCGCACGGTGGATGCCTTGGCACTAGGAGCCGATGAAGGACGGGACGAACACCGATATGCTTCGGGGAGCTGTAAGCAAGCTTTGATCCGGAGATTTCCGAATGGGGAAACCCACTGCTCGTAATGGAGTAGTATCCATACTTGAATACATAGAGTATGAGAAGGCATACCCGGGGAACTGAAACATCTAAGTACCCGGAGGAAGAGAAAGCAAATGCGATTCCCTGAGTAGCGGCGAGCGAAACGGGAACAGCCCAAACCAAGAGGCTTGCCTCTTGGGGTTGTAGGACACTCTATACGGAGTTACAAAGGAACGATATAAGCGAAGAGGTCTGGAAAGGCCCGCCAAAGAAGGTAACAGCCCTGTAACTGAAATGTTGTTCTCTCCAGAGTGGATCCTGAGTACGGCGGAACACGTGAAATTCCGTCGGAATCCGGGAGGACCATCTCCCAAGGCTAAATACTCCCTAGTGACCGATAGTGAACCAGTACCGTGAGGGAAAGGTGAAAAGCACCCCGGAAGGGGAGTGAAATAGATCCTGAAACCGTGTGCCTACAAGTAGTCAGAGCCCGTTAAAGGGTGATGGCGTGCCTTTTGTAGAATGAACCGGCGAGTTACGATCCCGTGCAAGGTTAAGCAGAAGATGCGGAGCCGCAGCGAAAGCGAGTCTGAATAGGGCGCATGAGTACGTGGTCGTAGACCCGAAACCAGGTGATCTACCCATGTCCAGGGTGAAGTTCAGGTAACACTGAATGGAGGCCCGAACCCACGCACGTTGAAAAGTGCGGGGATGAGGTGTGGGTAGGGGTGAAATGCCAATCGAACCTGGAGATAGCTGGTTCTCTCCGAAATAGCTTTAGGGCTAGCCTCAAGGTAAGAGTCTCGGAGGTAGAGCACTGATTGGACTAGGGGCCCCTACCGGGTTACCGAATTCAGTCAAACTCCGAATGCCGATGACTTATCCTTGGGAGTCAGACTGCGAGTGATAAGATCCGTAGTCGAAAGGGAAACAGCCCAGACCGCCAGCTAAGGTCCCAAAGTATACGTTAAGTGGAAAAGGATGTGGAGTTGCTTAGACAACCAGGATGTTGGCTTAGAAGCAGCCACCATTTAAAGAGTGCGTAATAGCTCACTGGTCGAGTGACTCTGCGCCGAAAATGTACCGGGGCTAAACGTATCACCGAAGCTGCGGACTGTTCTTACGAACAGTGGTAGGAGAGCGTTCTAAGTGCTGTGAAGTCAGACCGGAAGGACTGGTGGAGCGCTTAGAAGTGAGAATGCCGGTATGAGTAGCGAAAGACGGGTGAGAATCCCGTCCACCGAATGCCTAAGGTTTCCTGAGGAAGGCTCGTCCGCTCAGGGTTAGTCGGGACCTAAGCCGAGGCCGAAAGGCGTAGGCGATGGACAACAGGTTGATATTCCTGTACCACCTCCTCACCATTTGAGCAATGGGGGGACGCAGGAGGATAGGGTAAGCGCGGTATTGGATATCCGCGTCCAAGCAGTTAGGCTGGGAAATAGGCAAATCCGTTTCCCGTGAAGGCTGAGCTGTGATGGCGAGCGAAATTTAGTAGCGAAGTTCCTGATTCCACACTGCCAAGAAAAGCCTCTAGCGAGGTGAGAGGTGCCCGTACCGCAAACCGACACAGGTAGGCGAGGAGAGAATCCTAAGGTGATCGAGAGAACTCTCGTTAAGGAACTCGGCAAAATGACCCCGTAACTTCGGGAGAAGGGGTGCTTCTTAGGGTGTTAAAGCCCCGAGAAGCCGCAGTGAATAGGCCCAGGCGACTGTTTAGCAAAAACACAGGTCTCTGCGAAGCCGTAAGGCGAAGTATAGGGGCTGACGCCTGCCCGGTGCTGGAAGGTTAAGAGGAGCGCTTAGCGTAAGCGAAGGTGCGAATTGAAGCCCCAGTAAACGGCGGCCGTAACTATAACGGTCCTAAGGTAGCGAAATTCCTTGTCGGGTAAGTTCCGACCCGCACGAAAGGCGCAACGATCTGGGCACTGTCTCAACGAGAGACTCGGTGAAATTATAGTACCTGTGAAGATGCAGGTTACCCGCGACAGGACGGAAAGACCCCGTGGAGCTTTACTGCAGCCTGATATTGAATGTTGGTACAGCTTGTACAGGATAGGTAGGAGCCTTGGAAACCGGAGCGCTAGCTTCGGTGGAGGCATCGGTGGGATACTACCCTGGCTGTATTGACCTTCTAACCCGCTGCCCTTATCGGGCAGGGAGACAGTGTCAGGTGGGCAGTTTGACTGGGGCGGTCGCCTCCTAAAATGTAACGGAGGCGCCCAAAGGTTCCCTCAGAATGGTTGGAAATCATTCGCAGAGTGTAAAGGCACAAGGGAGCTTGACTGCGAGACCTACAAGTCGAGCAGGGACGAAAGTCGGGCTTAGTGATCCGGTGGTTCCGCATGGAAGGGCCATCGCTCAACGGATAAAAGCTACCCCGGGGATAACAGGCTTATCTCCCCCAAGAGTCCACATCGACGGGGAGGTTTGGCACCTCGATGTCGGCTCATCGCATCCTGGGGCTGTAGTCGGTCCCAAGGGTTGGGCTGTTCGCCCATTAAAGCGGTACGCGAGCTGGGTTCAGAACGTCGTGAGACAGTTCGGTCCCTATCCGTCGCGGGCGCAGGAAATTTGAGAGGAGCTGTCCTTAGTACGAGAGGACCGGGATGGACGCACCGCTGGTGTACCAGTTGTTCTGCCAAGGGCATCGCTGGGTAGCTATGTGCGGACGGGATAAGTGCTGAAAGCATCTAAGCATGAAGCCCCCCTCAAGATGAGATTTCCCATTCCGCAAGGAAGTAAGATCCCTGAAAGATGATCAGGTTGATAGGTCTGAGGTGGAAGCGTGGTGACACGTGGAGCTGACAGATACTAATAGATCGAGGACTTAACCTATATTCTAATGTGAAGTTTGAACATTGTTATCTAGTTTTGAGAGAACATTCTCTCCATCAGGTTTGGTGGCGATAGCGAAGAGGTCACACCCGTTCCCATACCGAACACGGAAGTTAAGCTCTTCAGCGCCGATGGTAGTTGGGGGTCTCCCCCTGTGAGAGTAGGACGCCGCCAAGCTTTTCTAAGGATCAGTTCCATAAGGAACTGGTCTTTTTTGTTTTTTCTTCTAATAGCATCATGATATAAGCTGGGAACTTCTCTTCGGCAATCTCCATGTAGCGTTCAATCATGACGTAATCATCACTAATGTATTGAGACAGCAGCTCGTACCACCATTCAGTTTCGTAGCGGGCAATCATACTGAGGTTATACATTAATAAGTAATGACTGATGATCTCAGGAATCCCTAAAAAGGAATCACGCGTTGACGGAATATACCATTGATCCATTTCTAAATCATAATGAAGATGAGTAGCCAGCGCTGGGTTTTCTTCTAGAGATACATCAAACGTCAGCTTTTTGGCTTCTCTCTGTTTGAGTTTCCAACTTGTATGAAACTCAAAGTATTCAATAAAACGTTCAGCAGACATGTTATATAGCAATGGAATATGATCTTGAATCATCATCCCATTGGCCTTTTCCACTTTAACTAATGTCGAGGGCTGCTTTTGAAACTCCAGAATATGACTCATTTCAGGTATCTTTGAAAGGAGATGAATCATCGTAAATCGTTCATCTTCAAGTCCATTTAAATGAAATAGATGCTTTAACACATGCATGCATAGTCCATTTCGTTGAATTTTCACCTCATCTTCACTAAAACGGTAGTGCTGCTTCTTTCTCTTTCTCGATGTTACACCATGGGCCAAAACAGAGGTTTGAGAAGGATAGTGAGGATCAACTGTCAGTAAACATGCCTTTAGCAACTGAGCCATTCCATAAAACAATAAAATGGGCTTCAGTTCGAGTGGAGCGATAGCTGCCTGTTCATAGAACGTATGGCCATGCTTTAAAAAATAAATAAACCGTTCACAGTTTTTAAAGGCTTGCTGGTTTGCATCTTGAATGTTCCGTTTCTCATATTGTTGATATAGAAATTTTTGGGAAGTTTCAAGTGAGTAAAAACGTTTTAAATCCTTCCATCCTGAACTTTTCATCTTCTTCCTCAACTCTCTTTATATTTTCTAAAAATTGCAACTGTTTGTTGCTTCCTTGACATGCTGTTTGCTAGTTGATAATCTACATATAATATTTTGCCGAAAAGAGGGGGATTTACTAATGTGGGAAAGTAAATTTTCAAAAGAAGGTTTGACGTTTGACGATGTTTTGCTTGTTCCAGCTAAGTCTGAAGTACTTCCGCGAGATGTCGATTTATCAGTTGAGTTAACAAGCACATTAAAACTAAACATTCCAATTATCAGTGCAGGAATGGACACGGTGACTGAATCACAAATGGCGATTGCAATGGCACGTCAAGGTGGTCTTGGTATCATTCATAAGAACATGTCTATTGAGCAACAAGCAGAGCAAGTGGATAAAGTAAAACGTTCAGAGCGCGGCGTTATTACAAATCCATTCTTCTTAACACCTGAGCATCAAGTCTTTGATGCAGAGCACTTAATGGGTAAATACCGTATTTCAGGTGTACCGATTGTAAATAACATAGAAGATCAAAAGCTTGTCGGTATTATTACGAACCGTGACCTTCGATTTATTTCGGATTATTCAATGAAGATTAGCGATGTGATGACAAAAGAGGAACTTGTGACAGCTTCTGTCGGTACGACGTTAGAAGAAGCTGAAAAAATCCTACAGCAATACAAAATTGAAAAATTACCTCTTTTAGATGACGAAGGAACGTTAAAAGGTCTCATCACCATCAAAGATATTGAAAAAGTGATCGAATTCCCTAACTCCTCTAAAGATGCACATGGTCGTTTAATTGTTGGTGCCGCTGTTGGTGTCACTGGCGATACAATGACTCGTGTGAGAAAATTAGTCGAAGCCAATGTGGATGTCGTTGTCATTGATACGGCACATGGTCATTCACAAGGTGTTCTAAACACTGTATCGAAAATCCGTGAAACGTATCCTTCTCTTAATATCATTGCTGGTAATGTGGCAACAGCCGAAGCAACTAAAGCATTGTTTGAAGCAGGAGCCGATATTGTGAAAGTCGGTATCGGACCAGGATCTATTTGTACAACACGTGTTGTTGCAGGCGTTGGTGTACCACAAATCACAGCGATCTATGACTGTGCAACAGAAGCAAGAAAACATGGTAAAGCTATTATTGCAGATGGTGGAATTAAATATTCAGGTGATATCGTAAAAGCTCTAGCATCTGGTGGACATGCTGTAATGCTTGGAAGCCTTCTAGCTGGTACATCTGAAAGCCCAGGAGACACAGAAATTTTCCAAGGTAGACGCTTCAAAGTTTATCGCGGTATGGGTTCAGTCGCTGCAATGGAAAAAGGAAGTAAAGATCGTTACTTCCAAGAAGATAATAAAAAATTCGTTCCAGAAGGTATTGAAGGCCGTACACCATACAAAGGACCAGTCGTTGATACAGTGTATCAACTCGTTGGCGGTATCCGTTCTGGTATGGGCTATTGTGGAACACAGGACTTACGCTCTCTTAGAGAAGATGCACAGTTCATTCGCATGACTGGTGCAGGACTTCGTGAGAGTCATCCACATGATGTACAAATTACAAAAGAATCACCAAACTACACAATTTCTTGATAAATTGTGACAATCAAATTACATTTGACAGGGTCTATGACTCTGTCTATTTTTTTTGTCTTTATTGTGATAAAATTTATACTGTTGTGTTGAAATAAGCCCTTGTGGATTAAATATATATGAAATATGTCGAAAAAAGATGATAACGGAGGTATGACGATTGAACAGCAAGATATTGAAACAGCTTATGGTCTCTATCCTTGCACTGGCATTGATTGTGACAGCATTTACACCAATGTCCAAAGCAAAAGCAGCTGAAGATCCATTCAATGTGAATGCGAAAGCAGCGATCCTAATTGAAGCTTCTACAGGTAAGATCCTTTATAGTAAAAACGCAGAGCAAAGACTGCCTATTGCAAGTATGGCAAAGATGATGACAGAGTATCTTTTACTAGAAGCGATTGCTGAAGGCAAAGTGAAATGGGATCAAACGTATACGCCAGATGATTATGTATACGAAATTTCTCAGGACCGCAGTTTATCAAACGTTCCTTTGAGAAAAGATGGCTCGTATACAGTGAAAGAACTTTATCAAGCAACGGCTATTTATTCGGCAAATGCAGCAGCAATTGGCTTAGCAGAAGTGATTGCTGGATCAGAATCGAAGTTCGTTGAAAAAATGAACGCAAAAGCGAAAGAATTAGGTTTAACAAACTACAAATTCGTGAATGCAACTGGACTAGAAAATAAAGACTTACATGGCAAACAGCCAAAAGGTACAGGTCCTGATGAAGAAAGTGAAGTATCTGCGAAAGATATGGCATTGCTTGCACAGCATCTCATCAAAGACCACCCAGAAATTCTTGAAACATCAAGTATTGCGAAAACAAAGTTCAGAGAAGGCACAGACGATGAAATGGACATGCCTAACTGGAACTTCATGCTTAAAGGACTTGTGAAGGAATATAAAGGTGTAGACGGTCTGAAAACAGGTTCTACAGATTCAGCTGGTTCTAGCTTCACAGGTACCGCTAAGCAAGGTGACATGCGTGTCATCGCAGTGATCTTGAATGCAAAAGGTAATCTTCATACAGCACGTTTTGACGTGGCGAAAAAACTGTTCGATTATGCGTTTAAAAACTTCACGATGAAAGAAATGTACAAAAAAGGTCAACAGATCAAAGGACATGAAAACATCGAAGTCGACAAAGGCAAAGACAAAGAAGTACCTGTCGTTACGAAAGAAGCTTTCTCTGTGCCGGTAAAAAATGGCGACGAAAAGAGCTTTAAAGCAAAAGTAAATATCGAGAAAACAAAACTCGAAGCTCCTATTAAAAAAGGAACGAAGGTAGGCATGCTGACGACTTCTTATTCTGGTGATGAGAAGGACTACGGCTATTTGAATAAAGATCAATCAGGTGTTGAGCTTATAACGAAAACAGGCGATGAAAAAGCAAACTGGTTCATCCTTGCAATGCGTGGTGTAGGTGGATTCTTCGCTGGCATTTGGGGCGGAATCGTTGACACAGTAAAAGGTTGGTTCTAATAAAAAACTGCTCTCTATGCATGAGAGCAGTTTTTTTATCGTTAAAAGAAAAGCGATTGTTTGTGATTTTGAGGAGTGGACAAGGCTTGCTGAAAAATACCACATAACTTTTCCACTCCCTCGGTCAGTGCCTTTTCATTCACATAAGAAAAGCTGAGGCGGATATAGTTTTGTTTCGGCTCTCCAGGATAGCACACAGAGCCAGGCAGAAAGGTGATTTGCTGTTTACGTGCCTCATGCAGCAGTGCACGTGTATCAACCCAGGAAGGAAAGCTAAGCCACAAATTGAGCCCACCCTGAGGAATTTGCCACGTCACATCTTTTGGTGCGTTCTTCGTTAACACATCTATCATTAAATCACGTCTCACCTTCAAGGCGGTTCTCAGCTTTTTCGTATGATCAATCATTTTCTTTGAAGTCAGAAATGGCAGAATAGCTTTTTGTGTGAGAAGAGGGCTGCCTAAATCATTATTGGCCTTTGCAGCTAATAAACGATTAAATATCGAGCCTGAAGCAGTGATAATTCCAATTCTGCATCCTGGAGCAAGTGTTTTACTTAAACCTCGTAAATAAATGACGTGTCCATCATGATCCAGACTTTTGATAGGTGCTGGCGGCTTCTTTTCGAAATAAAGCTCACGATAAGGATCATCCTCTACAATCAGACAATCAATACTTTGAGCCAGTAAGAGAAGTTGTTTTCTGCGTTTCATTGACATACTGGCGCCTGTTGGACTGTGAAAAGTAGGAATCGTGTAGATGAGCTTTGGTTTATATTTATCACAAATGCTTTGAAGCTGCTTCATGTTCATTCCTTCATGATCAACCGGGACTGTAATAATTCTTGCCCCTCTCCCCATAAAGACATCAATGGCGCCTGGATAGGTCGGTGCTTCCATGACAACTACATCATCAGGACCGATAAACGCACGTGCGACCAAATCAAGCCCTTGCTGAGAACCACTAGTTACTAAGATATTCTCAGGAGTAGAAGGCACATCCAGCTTTTCTAAAAAAGACTGAATGACCTGCCGAAGCTGAAGATCCCCTTGAATTTCCCCATACTTTGACATGATTTGAGGATGTCTGGCTAGGACATGCTGCATTTCTTTTTCTAAATAACGGTTTGGCAAAAGCCCTGGATCGATCATAGAGGAAGAAAGGTTGATCGCTTCTTCGACATAGTGATACTGCGCAAATTGAGACCGTGGTAAATAATCCGGAATGGATAACTGCCAATCAAAAGAGGTAGATGACGGAACCGGAATCTCTGACTGCTTTTGCAACTCATCCACAAACGTTCCTTTTCCTTGCACAGTCGTTAAATATCCGTCGTCCTTCAGCCGAGTGTATGCCTTTGCTGCCGTGACAAGACTCACATTCAACTGCTTTGCCAAATCACGTACAGTTGGCAGCTTATCTCCCTGTTGAAGCAAACCCGATTGGATATGATCAATGATTGAAAAGTAAATCTGATTTGAAAGCGATGTATCAGAATGTCGATGGATATCAATATGCATGAGAAACCTCCATTGAGTGCAAAATTGTTATACATGAATTTGAATTGTTATAGTTGCATTATAGCATGTAAATGGCACTTCAAAGAAAGAATGACATATTTTTAGCAGGTAATCGTTTATATACAAGGGTTTAAGCTATTTTTTCGGCTGATTGAATTGTTATACTATTCTCTTTATTGTTATACTGTCTCGCTTGTATGATAAAGGGGTAAATCAATCGAATTGACAAATGGGAGGAAACTATTGTGAGCAATAAGGGAACTGAACGAGTGAAACGTGGAATGGCAGAAATGCAAAAGGGTGGCGTCATTATGGATGTCGTCAATGCTGAACAGGCGAAGATCGCAGAAGAAGCAGGTGCGGTGGCAGTTATGGCACTAGAACGAGTACCAGCTGATATCCGTGCAGCCGGCGGTGTTGCCCGTATGGCAGACCCAAGAATCGTAGAAGAAGTACAAAATGCAGTAACGATTCCAGTCATGGCAAAAGCACGTATCGGCCATATCGTCGAGGCTCGTGTTCTTGAAGCACTTGGTGTTGATTATATCGATGAGAGTGAAGTGCTGACGCCCGCAGATGAGGAATTCCATTTAAATAAAAATGAATACAGAGTACCTTTTGTCTGTGGTTGCCGTGATTTAGGTGAAGCAACCCGTCGTATTGCAGAAGGCGCTTCTATGCTTCGTACAAAAGGGGAGCCTGGAACAGGCAACATTGTAGAAGCTGTCCGTCATATGAGAAAGGTCAATGCTCAGATTCGTAAAGTAGCAGCAATGAATGAAGATGAACTGATGACAGAAGCGAAGAACCTAGGAGCACCGTATGAATTATTGCTTCAAATCAAAAAAGATGGCAAGCTCCCAGTTGTTAACTTTGCAGCGGGAGGCGTTGCAACACCAGCAGATGCTGCATTAATGATGCAGCTTGGAGCAGACGGTGTATTTGTTGGATCTGGTATTTTTAAATCAGACAATCCAGCGAAATTTGCAAAAGCAATTGTTGAAGCAACGACTCACTTCACAGATTACCGTCTCATTGCAGAGCTTTCAAAAGAGCTTGGAACAGCCATGAAAGGAATTGAAATCTCAAATCTACTGCCAGAAGAGCGTATGCAAGAGCGTGGCTGGTAATTAAGGGAGCGCAAACGAACATGCTAACAATTGGTGTACTAGGGCTTCAAGGAGCCGTGAGAGAGCATATTCAATCGATTGAAGCTTGCGCTGCAGAAGGGAAGATCATCAAACGAGCAGAAGAGCTAGCATCTGTGGACGGTCTTATTATCCCTGGTGGAGAAAGCACGACGATGAGAAGACTCATGGATACGTACCAATTCATTGAACCGATCAAAGCGTTCGCTGCAGAAGGGAAACCGATTTTCGGAACATGTGCCGGTTTGATTATGCTGGCAAAGCATATAGAAGATCGAGACGATGCTCATCTTGGACTGTTAAATGTATCTGTTGCACGGAATTCATTTGGCAGACAGGTAGACAGCTTTGAAGCAGAATTAGAAGTAAAAGGACTGGATGCGCCGTTTACAGGAGTGTTCATCCGTGCGCCTCATATCATCAGCGCAGATGAGAGCGTAGATATCATGGCTGAATATGATGGCAGGATTGTGATGGCGAAGGAAAACAATATCTTAGGCTGTTCTTTTCATCCAGAGCTGACAGACGACCACCGGTTAACACAGCTGTTTGTTGAAATGGTGAAGTCCTATAAAACGAAGCTCGCTGTATAAAACGGTTGAAAAGAGATAAAACTTATAGTACATTAAAATCACAATCAAAGATCGAAAAAGCGTTGACGGGAAATAGTAAGAAGCCCCTCTTTCTCAGAGAGCCGATGGTTGGTGCGAATCGGTGAAAGATGCAGTCTGAATCCATCCTTGAGCGAAATGCTGAAACACGTGAAGTAAGCATTTACGGTGATACCGTTACAGAGGAAAGAGGAAAGCATGCTTCTGCATGTTTTCAATCAGGGTGGCAACGCGAGAGCTCTCGTCCCTTTCATGGGATGAGGGCTCTTTTTATTTTTCGATAAAAAAAGGAGTGTTACACATGCTGGATATTAAACAACTGCGCACGGACTTTGATCAAATCAAAGAAAAATTAGCACACCGAGGCGAAGATTTAGCAGATTTTGATAAGTTTGGTGAGCTGGATCAAAAAAGAAGAGAATTAATCGGAAAAACAGAAGTATTAAAGAGCCGAAGAAATGAAGTATCACAGCAAGTGGCTGTTCTAAAAAGAGAAAAGAAAGACGCCGATCACATTATTCAAGAAATGCGTGAGGTAGGAGATGAGATTAAGAAGCTGGATGATGAGCTACGAACAGTAGAAGAAAGCTTGCAGCACATCTTATTCTCTATTCCGAATATCCCTCATGACACTGTACCCGTTGGGGAAACAGAAGATGACAACGTGGAAGTGAGAAAATGGGGCGAACAGCCGGCATTCTCATTTGAGCCAAAGCCACATTGGGACGTAGCGGATGAACTAAACATTCTCGATTTTGAACGTGCAGGAAAAGTCACAGGAAGCCGTTTCGTTTTTTATAAAGGGCTTGGCGCACGCTTAGAGCGCGCACTATACAACTTTATGCTCGATTTGCATGTAGATGAGTTTGGTTTTACTGAAGTGCTTCCTCCTTACATGGTCAATAGAGCAAGCATGACAGGGACTGGACAGCTTCCAAAATTCGAAGAGGATGCCTTTAAAATCCGTGAAGAGGATTATTTCCTCATTCCAACAGCTGAAGTACCTATTACTAACATGCACCGTGATGAAATAATTGAAGGGGAACAGCTGCCAATCAATTATGCAGCGTTCAGTGCTTGCTTTAGATCAGAGGCTGGATCTGCCGGCAGAGATACACGCGGACTCATCCGTCAGCATCAGTTTAATAAGGTAGAGCTTGTGAAATTTGTAAGACCTGAAGATTCTTATGAAGAATTAGAGAAACTAACAAATCAAGCAGAAAAAGTCCTTCAGTTATTAAACCTGCCATACCGTGTCATGAGCATGTGTACGGGAGATTTAGGATTCACGGCTGCGAAGAAATACGACATCGAAGTATGGATTCCGAGCCAAGATACGTATCGTGAAATTTCTTCTTGCAGTAACTTTGAAGCATTCCAAGCAAGACGTGCAAACATTCGATTCCGTCCAGAGCCTAAAGCCAAGCCAGAGCATGTGCACACATTAAATGGATCTGGTTTAGCAGTAGGAAGAACCGTGGCGGCCATTTTAGAAAACTATCAACAAGAGGACGGTACTGTGATTATTCCTGAAGTACTGCGTCCTTATATGGGAAATAAAGAAGTAATTAAATAAGATGCCGTTATGGCATCTTATTTCTTTTTCCCAAAAGTCCTACAGTTTTCCTAAATTTAGCCGATAGAAATACTAAAAGCTTCTAGGAAAGAAGGAATAACCTTGAATAGGCTTGACTATTATGTTGAAATGGCTCAATTAATTAGAAAAGTTCTAGATGAAAGTATCCTTTTCGGCATCACTGATACAGAGAAGGTGCTTTGTTACTATCCGTCTAAAACAATAGATTTTGGCATGAAGGTTGGGGACCCATTGAACCCAGAAGACCAAAACGTGGCGACGACATTAAGAGGACAAGAATATGACGGTCATTTACCAGAGTCTTTATATGGTTATGAAATTGCAGTAAAAGGTTACCCGATTTTTGATGAAAATAGAAAAGTAATTGGCTCTTTTTTAGTGGCATTTTCACATCATCGTGAAAAGAAATTAAGTGGTTACATGGAGCATATCAATGATGTAGCGAAAGAACTTCAAAGTGGAATTGAGCAAATTGCTGCGCATTCACAAGAGCTGGCTGCCACAAGTTTAGAAATAAGCGAACAGGCAGGAAGAGCGGAAGAGAAATCTGCAAATATTGAAGAAGTCGTCAAAACCATTGGCGGGATTGCTAGACAAACCAATTTGCTAGGCCTAAATGCTGCAATTGAAGCAGCAAGAGCAGGAGAGAATGGAAAAGGGTTTGCTGTCGTAGCTGATGAAGTTCGTAAATTATCAGATGGCTCAAAGGAAGCGGCTGAAACCATTAATACCTTCTTAAAAGAGATCCAAGACAGCATTGGCACTTTGTCTGAAAACATCTCACAAATCAGCAGTTCAACAAATGAACAAGCAAAACAAGTGACAGACTTTACGAAAATTATTGAATCATTAAATGAGTTTAAAGAAGAGATGAATCATTTTATTGAAGAGATTAGACAGGATACAAAATAGATCAAGAGCAGCCGTCGATGGCTGCTTTTTTATGGGCAGATTCTCATGCCAAAATAACTTATTGAAATTTTTTTCGAAAAGATGTTGACTTGAAATAAATCGATATGGTATATTAATTCTTGTCGATACGGAGGAATACCCAAGTCCGGCTGAAGGGATCGGTCTTGAAAACCGACAGGGGTGTCAAAGCCCGCGGGGGTTCGAATCCCTCTTCCTCCGCCATATTGATTTTTTACCTTAGTTGAATTGAAACGCAAGCATAAAAATTGGAATTGTCAAACCGCTGCATTTGCGAAATGCAGCGGTTTTTTTATTTTGTTTTAGAGCGATTTTTTTGAATAACAGAAGCTATTTCATGAAGAATGGGATCAAGTGAGCTTTCATCATGAAGTAAGTCGTAATCTTCAATGTTAATTTTAATCACTGGGCATAAATCGAATTGTTCAATCCATTCCGTGTATCGAGTGTACATTTCTTCCCAATAGGCTCGATCCGTTTGAGTTTCCATCTCTCTGCCGCGTTCCTCAATACGATGTAAAATGTGATTTAAATCCCCGTGCAAATAGATGAGAACATCAGGGTGAGGGAAGTAAGGTGTCATCACCATCGCCTCGAATAGACTTGTATACGTTTCATAATCTACTTCAGACATCGTACCTTTGTCCGCATGCATTTTTGCGAAAATGCCAGTGTCCTCATAAATTGAACGATCTTGCACATACCCTCCACCAGATTCAAAAATCCGCTTTTGCTCCTTAAAACGCTCAGCTAGGAAATAGACCTGTAAATGGAAGCTCCATCTTTGGAAATCTGAATAAAAGGGCTCTAAATATGGGTTATCATCTACTTTTTCAAGAGAGGTTTGAAAGCCTAGCTTGTCCGCTATTGTTTTAGTCATAGTTGATTTTCCGACACCAACAGTCCCGGCGATTGTGATCACTGCATCCTTTGGTATTTCGATATTGTTCATAGCACTTGCTCCTTTATGTTCTGTACAATTTGCTGGTAATCTTGCTGTGAGGAAACGAAGTCTGTATGATCTCCTTCAATTGTAATGATAGGAAGCCCTGGGTCAGTCTGTTTTAAATGTTCAATGGCCAGCTCATAATCTTCAATGAGTGTTTTTAAATAAGCCGGTTCAATGTCTTCTTCAAAAGAGCGTCCTCTCATCTGTATTCTTTCAAGTAAGGTAGGAAGGCTGGCTTTTATATAGATGATGGCATTTGGTTTAGGAAGATCATCTGTTAGCAGGTGATAGATCTTTCTATATTTGTCCATGTGCTTTTTTGATAATGTTCTTTCTGCAAATATCATATTTTTATAGACATGATAATCAGTGACAATCGGCTGCTGTTGATTCACATAGTTTTCTTGAATAGATTCTAATTGTTTGAACCGATTGCATAAAAAGAACATCTCAAGCTGAAAGCTCCATTGTTCCATATCTTCATAAAATTTATCTAAGAATGGATTTTCTTCTACAATCTCTTTTACTAAAGGAAATTGAAATTCCTTCGCAAGCATTGTAGCCAAAGTTGTTTTTCCGGCTCCAATTGGGCCTTCCACTGCAATAAAAGGGGCAGGATACATAGGCGTTCTCCTCTATCTATAAAGTTGTCAAACCAATGTATATTGTACCATACCCCTGCCGAGAGATAGAGCGAACGGATTACGATGTCGTTCTTTTTTCAATATTGAATTGATCTGATAATAAGAGCCAATTTTGAGGGAAGGATAGACCTAATTTCCAATAAGCAATTCCGTTCAAGTTTAACTCTTTGATGAGGTTGAACTTTGCTTGAATTGATCTAGCGTCTTCGAACCATACCTCATGCTCTTTATTATTGGCATCTGTATAACGAAAATAAGGTGCTTGTGCTGTTTCGTCATATAGAATGGAGGCATTATTATTTCTAGCAATTGCAATCGCTTGTTGGGGACTGACAGCTTTAGCAATAGGGCCGCCTTGAACGTAAGGAAGCGTCCAATCATAGCCGTATAAGTTCTGGCCCATAACAATTTTATTTGCTGGAATAACGGTCAGTGCATATTCAATGACTTGGCGGACAGGTCCAATGGGAGAGACTGCTTGCGCAGGGCCGCCGCTGTATCCCCATTCGTAGGTCATTAATACAACATGATCGACGATTTTCCCAATGGCTTCATAGTCATGAGCTTCATACCATTTTCCCTTTTGCTGACTACTTGTTTTAGGGGCAAGTGCAACAGATATTGTCCATCCTTCTTGATGGAAGCGGGTTGTTGCCTCTCTTAAAAATTGAATGTAGGCATCTTTATCAGCGGGACGTAAATATTCAAAATCAAAATGGATTTCTTTTAATTGATACTTTTTTGCAACACGAACGATTTCATTTAAAAATGTGGCTTTGACAGATTGGTTATTCAAAAGAATTTGCCCAAGTTCATCACTGAATTTATCATTCTCTAGGTTAGTCACCACCATGGATAAAACGGTTCTGCTCTGAGCGGCTATTTGAGGTAGCTGATCTATCGGTGGTTCTTTCAGTGTTCCATCTCTTTGCGCTTGAAAACTAAAGGCGCCTAAATGCGTTAAATATGGAGAGGCCTCTCTAGCTGCTTGTTTTAAGTTTTCACTGACTTGATTTCCCCGTGGTTCAATGTAAGCATTCGAGTTAATGTTCCTTTTCGGTCTTTGAGGGATATAGAGCAAGAAGCGAATAGGAAGTATCGCTTCAGGCCGTATTCTATTCACACGTGCCAACTCTTCCACTGAAATTCGAAATCGTCTTCCAATTTGATAAAGTGTGTCATTTTGTTTGACCTCATAAAATTGACCTCTAATTGGAATGACAATTGTTTGTCCAATGACGAGTTGATTTGGTGTTTCAATATCGTTGGTACGGATGATTTCATTGACTGTTGTTTTAAAACGCATGGCAATTTCGTTTAAAGTATCTCCTCTTTTGACAACATAAATTTGAATAGTCAACGCCCCCTTTGTTATTGCTAACAATTTATGAGGGTTATGGATAAATCATGTTTGATTTTCATTCGTGATCTCTTTAGCAGTGGTGATTTTTGCTAGTAGAACGTTCTCCATCATCGTTAAAGCATATTCGTTGTCTCTGTCGTCATTTGATGCGATACAATCTTCAGGTACAATTAAGTTGTATTCTCGCATGTATGCGTCATTTGCAGTGAACAGAACGCAAATGTTTCCTGCAATTCCGGTCAAAATGATGTCTTGTACACCTAATTCATTTAAGAGTGTCTCTAATGCAGTTCCATAGAAGGCAGAATGCTTCGGTTTAATTAAGAAGTAATCATCTTTAGATGGTGCCATTTTCTCTAAAATAGGGGCGCTTCTTTCATTTTTGCATGTTTCCATCACAGCTTGAATATCAGCCTTCCAGAGACCATAGTGGTCGTTGATATAGATGATCGGCCAATTTTCCTTGAAAGCATGATCTTTAAGAGCTAAAATCTTATTGGTCATTTGCTCTGTTTTATCAGCGAGCACATGTCCCATTTCAAAATCAAAATTATTAATCATGTCGATAATAAGCAGTGCCTTTTGGTGCTTTGACAAAGTAAGACCCCCTTTAAAAGATTGTGCTAATATGTTAACCTCAATATCCTTTTAAAAAACATGAAAAGAGAGCCGAGCTATGACGAGAGATGAACAGTTTATGCAAGAAGCTATTTCTGAAGCCTTAAAAGCAGAACAAATAGGAGAAGTACCAATCGGTGCCATCATCGTTGTTGATGACCAAATTGTGAGCCGAGCTCATAATTTAAGGGAAACAGAGCAGCGTTCAATTGCACATGCAGAATTACTTGCCATTGATGAAGCGTGTAAAACGACTGGAAGCTGGCGTTTAGAGGATGCTGTACTTTATGTGACGCTTGAACCATGTCCTATGTGTGCGGGAGCGATTGTCCTTTCTAGAGTGAAAAAGGTCGTTTTTGGTGCATACGATCCAAAAGGTGGATGTGCAGGTACTTTAATGAATTTACTGGATGATGAACGGTTCAATCATCAGTCTGAAGTCATTGGTGGTGTACTTGAAAATGAGTGTGGTGAGCTGTTAAGTCAGTTCTTCCGAAACCTCCGTCAGCGAAAGAAACAAGCCAAAAGTAAATGAATGGATGTCGTTTGCAATTTCGGCTATAAGAAGGTATACTTATGTCTGCGTCACTAACAATTTAATATTCATTTTGCCGTGCTAAGCGGGGAGGTAGCGGTGCCCTGTACTCGCAATCCGCTCTAGCGAGGCCGAATCCCTTCTCAAGGTTCGTTTACTTCAAGGTCTGCCTTAAATAAGTGGTGTTGACGTCTGGGTCCTGCGCAATGGGAATTCATGAACCATGTCAGGTCCGGAAGGAAGCAGCATTAAGTGAAACCTCTCATGTGCCGCAGGGTTGCCTGGGCCGAGCTAACTGTTTAAGTAACGCTTGGGGTAGCGAATCGACAGAAGGTGCACGGTAAATCAATATTAAATGTAACTCATCTAGTTAATCTAGGTGAGTTTTTTGTTGCTGTTTAAAGAATAGTTCAGCTGCTTTGTTTATACAAATAGCCAAAAAATCTTTTTAGAGTTTTTTTGTTTTTTATTAATCGCAGCGGGAACTAGTGTTCCTCGTGGTGTGGCAGATCAATTCGAAAATCTAGAAAACAGGTTTTTGGTTCATAGAAAGTAGAAAAACTATAGTTGAAATCATCATTTTCGTTTATTAGAAAATAAAGGTGTGCTTTTGAATTGATCGGTGCATCATGTATAATAAAAAAGATGATAAATGGAGGAGGGCGTATTTGTGAGTTATCAAGCTTTGTATCGAGTGTTCAGACCTCAAGTTTTTGAGGATGTTGTTGGACAAGAACACATCACAAAAACGTTGCAAAATGCCCTTTTGCAGAAGAAGTTTTCTCATGCTTACTTATTTTCAGGTCCTAGAGGAACAGGTAAAACAAGCGCTGCTAAAATCTTTGCGAAGGCAGTGAACTGTGAAAAGTCACCTGTGAGTGAACCTTGTAATGAATGTGATGCCTGTAAAGGGATTACAAACGGCTCGATTTCAGATGTGATCGAAATAGATGCTGCCTCAAACAACGGAGTAGATGAAATCCGTGATATACGTGATAAAGTGAAATTTGCTCCTTCGGCGGTTACATATAAGGTTTATATTATAGATGAAGTACATATGCTCTCTATCGGGGCGTTTAATGCCCTCCTTAAAACGTTAGAGGAGCCGCCCGCTCATTGTATCTTTATTTTGGCTACCACAGAGCCTCATAAGATTCCTCTTACCATCATATCTCGTTGTCAGAGATTTGATTTTAAACGAATCACGACAAAAGATATTGTTGGAAGAATGCAGAAAATTGTAGATGCAGAAAGCCTAAATGTCCAAGAGGGCTCGCTCGAGATTATCGCTAGTGCAGCTGATGGTGGTATGCGTGATGCACTAAGCCTCTTAGATCAAGCAATTTCATTTAGTGGTGAGCAACTGACAATTGATGATGCGCTGCTCATTACAGGAGCTGTTTCTCAGCAATTTATTAGTCAGCTAGCCGAAGCAATTTTTGATCAAAATATTGCCGTGGCGTTAGATACCTTAAATGAATTACTTCAGCAGGGGAAAGATGCTGCTAAATTAATAGAGGACATGATTTTTTACTTTAGAGATATGCTGCTTTATAAAACAGCACCAGATCTGGAAGGGGTCCTTGAAAAGGTAAAGGTCGATGAAAATTTCGTGACGCTTTCGGATCGTGTGACACCTCAATTTCTATATGAAACAATTGAAGTGCTGAATAAAAGTCACCAAGAAATGAAATGGACGAATCATCCAAGGATTTTCTTTGAGGTAGCTGTTGTCAAGCTATGTCAGTCAACGGCTGGAATACCACAAGCTCATGCTAACGCTGATTTAACGACGCTAACGGATAAAATAGACAGGTTGGAACAGGAGCTATCTAGGATAAGAGCTGAGGGTGTGCCAATGTCTCATTCTCATCATCCTCAAGAAAAAAAGGAAGCACCTCGACCACAAACGAGTAACAAAAATGGATACCGTGCACCTGTCGGTCGAATTCACGAAATTCTAAAAGAGGCAAAACGTCCAGAGCTAGAAAAAATTAAAGGTAAGTGGGGAGAACTCCTTGCCCACTTGAAACAGCAGAATAAGGTGTCTCACGCTGCACTATTAACGGATAGTGAACCAGTTGCTGCTGCTACTCATGCCTTTGTTTTAAAATTCAAGTTTGAAATACACTGTAAAATGGTTGCTGAAGATAAAAGTGGTGTTCGAACCAACCTTGAGCAGCTATTAGAGTCTACGTTAGGGAAAAGAGTGGAATTAGTTGGCGTTCCTGACGCTCAATGGGGTAAAATAAGAGAAGAATTTTTAAGAGATCATCAGCCGGATGAACAGGCAGATGGTCAGGGGACTTCTGCTGAAGAGGATCCATTGATTGCAGAAGCAAAGAAGTTAGTAGGAACCGATTTAATAGAAATTAAAGATTAATAAAAATGAAAGAGAGTGGTGTTCATATGCGCGGTGGAATGGGAAATATGCAAAAAATGATGAAACAAATGCAAAAAATGCAAAAGGATATGGCTAAGGCTCAAGAAGAGCTTGCAGAAAAAGTCCTTGAAGGTACAGCAGGTGGCGGTATGGTCACTGTAAAAGTAAATGGACAAAAAGAAGTTGTTGATGTAGCAATCAATGAAGAAGTTGTTGATCCAGAAGATATCGATATGCTTCAAGATCTTGTACTTGCAGCGACAAACGATGCATTGAAAAAAGTTGATGAGTTAACAAATGAAACAATGGGTCAATTCACAAAAGGAATGAACATGCCAGGTTTATTCTAGGAGGAATAACTGAAGATGCAATATCCTGAACCAATATCAAAGCTGATAGACAGCTTTATGAAATTGCCAGGAATCGGACCGAAAACCGCGGTCCGTCTGGCTTTTTTTGTTCTTAGTATGCAGGAAGATGTCGTACTAGATTTCGCGAAGGCGCTTGTTAACGCAAAGCGTAATTTAACTTATTGCTCGGTATGCGGCCATATCACAGATCAAGATCCTTGCTATATTTGTGAAGATACAAGAAGAGATCAATCTGTTATCTGTGTAGTGCAAGATCCAAAAGATGTGATCGCAATGGAAAAGATGAAAGAATACAACGGCTTATATCATGTGCTTCATGGTGCCATTTCGCCAATGGATGGCATTGGCCCAGAGGATATTAAAATTCCTGACCTGTTAAAAAGATTGCAAGACGATCAAGTGACAGAGGTAATCCTTGCAACCAATCCAAACATTGAAGGAGAGGCTACAGCCATGTATATCTCTAGATTGTTGAAACCATCAGGAATTAAACTCTCTCGTATTGCTCACGGACTACCAGTAGGTGGAGACTTAGAGTATGCGGATGAAGTCACACTGTCTAAAGCTTTAGAGGGCAGACGTGAGATGTAGGAAGGAGAAGTACGGTACATGGGTTTTCTTCGCAGAAAATCAATTCGAAAAGAATTCGATGAGAAATTAATTCAACAGCTTTTTAAGCAAAAGGAAGAATGGAACAGACAAAAAAAGCTTGTCGCAAATAGCGTTGAGCCTTCACCGGACATTCTATTCGAATTAAAGCTTGCTCAAGCGAAGTACTTTTTCTATCTAAGAGAAGCGAAAAAGAGGAATTTACGTTTAAACAACTGGAGATAGCAGGTCTATTTTACATAGTCCTCTCATATGCTTGTACTATTCATATGAAGAGGAGATGAGAGGATTATGGAACCTGTTATTGTGATCGGGTCAATTTTGCTTGCTGTATTATTGTTGTTTATGTCAGGTGTTCAAGCGAACCCCATCAAATGGTTAGGGCTGATCGGAATAAAGTTTGTGGCAGGTGCTCTTTTTTTATTTTGCCTCAATCTATTTGGTGAGAGTCTAGGATTACATGTCTCTATTAACCCTGTAACAAGTGGAATCAGTGGTCTATTGGGCATCCCAGGCGTAGCAGCTTTAGTCGTAATTGAAAAATTTATTATTTAATGAGAAATATTGTTGACTTTGATCCCGTATGGTGGTAAATTAATATACGTCGCTGATGACGAAGAAACGAAATAACATGATAACAAAAAAGTTGTTGACATCAACAATTTAAATATGGTATGATGTTCTAGTCGCTTCTGAAGCGGTAAACAAGTTCTTTGAAAACTAAACAAGACAAAACGTACCTGTTAATTCGAGTTTTTATAAAAAAATCCTATGTTATATCATAGGTAGTCAGTCAAACGCTGACGAAAAACAAAACTTCGGTTTTGTACTTTTTCGGAGAGTTTGATCCTGGCTCAGGACGAACGCTGGCGGCGTGCCTAATACATGCAAGTCGAGCGGACAGAAGGGAGCTTGCTCCCGGATGTTAGCGGCGGACGGGTGAGTAACACGTGGGTAACCTGCCTGTAAGACTGGGATAACTCCGGGAAACCGGAGCTAATACCGGATAGTTCCTTGAACCGCATGGTTCAAGGATGAAAGACGGTTTCGGCTGTCACTTACAGATGGACCCGCGGCGCATTAGCTAGTTGGTGGGGTAATGGCTCACCAAGGCGACGATGCGTAGCCGACCTGAGAGGGTGATCGGCCACACTGGGACTGAGACACGGCCCAGACTCCTACGGGAGGCAGCAGTAGGGAATCTTCCGCAATGGACGAAAGTCTGACGGAGCAACGCCGCGTGAGTGATGAAGGTTTTCGGATCGTAAAGCTCTGTTGTTAGGGAAGAACAAGTGCGAGAGTAACTGCTCGCACCTTGACGGTACCTAACCAGAAAGCCACGGCTAACTACGTGCCAGCAGCCGCGGTAATACGTAGGTGGCAAGCGTTGTCCGGAATTATTGGGCGTAAAGGGCTCGCAGGCGGTTTCTTAAGTCTGATGTGAAAGCCCCCGGCTCAACCGGGGAGGGTCATTGGAAACTGGGAAACTTGAGTGCAGAAGAGGAGAGTGGAATTCCACGTGTAGCGGTGAAATGCGTAGAGATGTGGAGGAACACCAGTGGCGAAGGCGACTCTCTGGTCTGTAACTGACGCTGAGGAGCGAAAGCGTGGGGAGCGAACAGGATTAGATACCCTGGTAGTCCACGCCGTAAACGATGAGTGCTAAGTGTTAGGGGGTTTCCGCCCCTTAGTGCTGCAGCTAACGCATTAAGCACTCCGCCTGGGGAGTACGGTCGCAAGACTGAAACTCAAAGGAATTGACGGGGGCCCGCACAAGCGGTGGAGCATGTGGTTTAATTCGAAGCAACGCGAAGAACCTTACCAGGTCTTGACATCCTCTGACAACCCTAGAGATAGGGCTTTCCCTTCGGGGACAGAGTGACAGGTGGTGCATGGTTGTCGTCAGCTCGTGTCGTGAGATGTTGGGTTAAGTCCCGCAACGAGCGCAACCCTTGATCTTAGTTGCCAGCATTTAGTTGGGCACTCTAAGGTGACTGCCGGTGACAAACCGGAGGAAGGTGGGGATGACGTCAAATCATCATGCCCCTTATGACCTGGGCTACACACGTGCTACAATGGACAGAACAAAGGGCTGCGAGACCGCAAGGTTTAGCCAATCCCATAAATCTGTTCTCAGTTCGGATCGCAGTCTGCAACTCGACTGCGTGAAGCTGGAATCGCTAGTAATCGCGGATCAGCATGCCGCGGTGAATACGTTCCCGGGCCTTGTACACACCGCCCGTCACACCACGAGAGTTTGCAACACCCGAAGTCGGTGAGGTAACCTTTATGGAGCCAGCCGCCGAAGGTGGGGCAGATGATTGGGGTGAAGTCGTAACAAGGTAGCCGTATCGGAAGGTGCGGCTGGATCACCTCCTTTCTAAGGATATATGGAGCAGTGTACGTTTTCGTCTTGTTTAGTTTTGAAGGAACTTGCAAAAGATCCTACAACATCATATCTTCGATATGAAAGATGGGCCTGTAGCTCAGCTGGTTAGAGCGCACGCCTGATAAGCGTGAGGTCGGTGGTTCGAGTCCACTCAGGCCCACCATCTTCTATTAAATCGGGGCCTTAGCTCAGCTGGGAGAGCGCCTGCCTTGCACGCAGGAGGTCAGCGGTTCGATCCCGCTAGGCTCCACCAACGTGTTCTTTGAAAACTAGATAACAATAAGTAATACATTCACATTGAATGCAATGCAAAGTTCATCACACATAGTGATTCTTTCTAAAGTAAGAAATGGTTAAGTTAGAAAGGGCGCACGGTGGATGCCTTGGCACTAGGAGCCGATGAAGGACGGGACGAACACCGATATGCTTCGGGGAGCTGTAAGCAAGCTTTGATCCGGAGATTTCCGAATGGGGAAACCCACTGCTCGTAATGGAGTAGTATCCATACTTGAATACATAGAGTATGAGAAGGCATACCCGGGGAACTGAAACATCTAAGTACCCGGAGGAAGAGAAAGCAAATGCGATTCCCTGAGTAGCGGCGAGCGAAACGGGAACAGCCCAAACCAAGAGGCTTGCCTCTTGGGGTTGTAGGACACTCTATACGGAGTTACAAAGGAACGATATAAGCGAAGAGGTCTGGAAAGGCCCGCCAAAGAAGGTAACAGCCCTGTAACTGAAATGTTGTTCTCTCCAGAGTGGATCCTGAGTACGGCGGAACACGTGAAATTCCGTCGGAATCCGGGAGGACCATCTCCCAAGGCTAAATACTCCCTAGTGACCGATAGTGAACCAGTACCGTGAGGGAAAGGTGAAAAGCACCCCGGAAGGGGAGTGAAATAGATCCTGAAACCGTGTGCCTACAAGTAGTCAGAGCCCGTTAAAGGGTGATGGCGTGCCTTTTGTAGAATGAACCGGCGAGTTACGATCCCGTGCAAGGTTAAGCAGAAGATGCGGAGCCGCAGCGAAAGCGAGTCTGAATAGGGCGCATGAGTACGTGGTCGTAGACCCGAAACCAGGTGATCTACCCATGTCCAGGGTGAAGTTCAGGTAACACTGAATGGAGGCCCGAACCCACGCACGTTGAAAAGTGCGGGGATGAGGTGTGGGTAGGGGTGAAATGCCAATCGAACCTGGAGATAGCTGGTTCTCTCCGAAATAGCTTTAGGGCTAGCCTCAAGGTAAGAGTCTCGGAGGTAGAGCACTGATTGGACTAGGGGCCCCTACCGGGTTACCGAATTCAGTCAAACTCCGAATGCCGATGACTTATCCTTGGGAGTCAGACTGCGAGTGATAAGATCCGTAGTCGAAAGGGAAACAGCCCAGACCGCCAGCTAAGGTCCCAAAGTATACGTTAAGTGGAAAAGGATGTGGAGTTGCTTAGACAACCAGGATGTTGGCTTAGAAGCAGCCACCATTTAAAGAGTGCGTAATAGCTCACTGGTCGAGTGACTCTGCGCCGAAAATGTACCGGGGCTAAACGTATCACCGAAGCTGCGGACTGTTCTTACGAACAGTGGTAGGAGAGCGTTCTAAGTGCTGTGAAGTCAGACCGGAAGGACTGGTGGAGCGCTTAGAAGTGAGAATGCCGGTATGAGTAGCGAAAGACGGGTGAGAATCCCGTCCACCGAATGCCTAAGGTTTCCTGAGGAAGGCTCGTCCGCTCAGGGTTAGTCGGGACCTAAGCCGAGGCCGAAAGGCGTAGGCGATGGACAACAGGTTGATATTCCTGTACCACCTCCTCACCATTTGAGCAATGGGGGGACGCAGGAGGATAGGGTAAGCGCGGTATTGGATATCCGCGTCCAAGCAGTTAGGCTGGGAAATAGGCAAATCCGTTTCCCGTGAAGGCTGAGCTGTGATGGCGAGCGAAATTTAGTAGCGAAGTTCCTGATTCCACACTGCCAAGAAAAGCCTCTAGCGAGGTGAGAGGTGCCCGTACCGCAAACCGACACAGGTAGGCGAGGAGAGAATCCTAAGGTGATCGAGAGAACTCTCGTTAAGGAACTCGGCAAAATGACCCCGTAACTTCGGGAGAAGGGGTGCTTCTTAGGGTGTTAAAGCCCCGAGAAGCCGCAGTGAATAGGCCCAGGCGACTGTTTAGCAAAAACACAGGTCTCTGCGAAGCCGTAAGGCGAAGTATAGGGGCTGACGCCTGCCCGGTGCTGGAAGGTTAAGAGGAGCGCTTAGCGTAAGCGAAGGTGCGAATTGAAGCCCCAGTAAACGGCGGCCGTAACTATAACGGTCCTAAGGTAGCGAAATTCCTTGTCGGGTAAGTTCCGACCCGCACGAAAGGCGCAACGATCTGGGCACTGTCTCAACGAGAGACTCGGTGAAATTATAGTACCTGTGAAGATGCAGGTTACCCGCGACAGGACGGAAAGACCCCGTGGAGCTTTACTGCAGCCTGATATTGAATGTTGGTACAGCTTGTACAGGATAGGTAGGAGCCTTGGAAACCGGAGCGCTAGCTTCGGTGGAGGCATCGGTGGGATACTACCCTGGCTGTATTGACCTTCTAACCCGCTGCCCTTATCGGGCAGGGAGACAGTGTCAGGTGGGCAGTTTGACTGGGGCGGTCGCCTCCTAAAATGTAACGGAGGCGCCCAAAGGTTCCCTCAGAATGGTTGGAAATCATTCGCAGAGTGTAAAGGCACAAGGGAGCTTGACTGCGAGACCTACAAGTCGAGCAGGGACGAAAGTCGGGCTTAGTGATCCGGTGGTTCCGCATGGAAGGGCCATCGCTCAACGGATAAAAGCTACCCCGGGGATAACAGGCTTATCTCCCCCAAGAGTCCACATCGACGGGGAGGTTTGGCACCTCGATGTCGGCTCATCGCATCCTGGGGCTGTAGTCGGTCCCAAGGGTTGGGCTGTTCGCCCATTAAAGCGGTACGCGAGCTGGGTTCAGAACGTCGTGAGACAGTTCGGTCCCTATCCGTCGCGGGCGCAGGAAATTTGAGAGGAGCTGTCCTTAGTACGAGAGGACCGGGATGGACGCACCGCTGGTGTACCAGTTGTTCTGCCAAGGGCATCGCTGGGTAGCTATGTGCGGACGGGATAAGTGCTGAAAGCATCTAAGCATGAAGCCCCCCTCAAGATGAGATTTCCCATTCCGCAAGGAAGTAAGATCCCTGAAAGATGATCAGGTTGATAGGTCTGAGGTGGAAGCGTGGTGACACGTGGAGCTGACAGATACTAATAGATCGAGGACTTAACCTATATTCTAATGTGAAGTTTGAACATTGTTATCTAGTTTTGAGAGAACATTCTCTCCATCAGGTTTGGTGGCGATAGCGAAGAGGTCACACCCGTTCCCATACCGAACACGGAAGTTAAGCTCTTCAGCGCCGATGGTAGTTGGGGGTCTCCCCCTGTGAGAGTAGGACGCCGCCAAGCTTGTATAAGGATCAGTTCCATACGGAACTGGTCTTTTTTGTTTTTTAAGAAAAGGAACAAACACCCGATCTGACATGGATACATATACTAAACTACCATCTGAAACATTCTTAATTTTGTATACAATTGAAAGCGCTAGGGCATACTGAAGCTATAAGTGGAGGTGTCACAATGAGCAAAAAAGAGCGAGAAGCGATTTGTTTGATTTGTGAAGAGAAAAAGACAAAGGGAATTTATTTATATCATCAGTTTTTGTGCCGCGACTGTGAGCGAAAGTTAATTTCTACATCGACCTCGGATCCTAGCTATTCCGATTATGTGAGAAAGCTTAAAAATCTTCATACGCCGCCTTTGTATTCATAGACCACTAGATGGTCTTTTTTTATGAGCTATGAAGGATTGGCTTGTTTTTTGGAACTTAGTTTGGACATCATCCGTAATTCATAATAAGATAAACAGAGAGCCTGATTATTCATAGGAGTCGATGAACATGAAATCAATCTTTTATACATTTATATGGGCCATCCTCTCTACTTTTTTTTCGCTTGTGATTTTAACCGTCAGTATAGGGGTTTTCCATCATCATGCTGGATTATCGATACTGTATGCGATGATTGGGTGGGGCGTGATGTTTGTGGGGAGCAGATGGACTGCTTTCCAATTGTTTTTAAAGAAACACGGACTGTCTCGTAGTGATTATGTATATATCAAACAGCATTTAAAAGAAGCGGGACAAAAGCTTGTGCGTTTAAAAAAAGCTTTATTTGCTGTGAAAAACGTACAAACGATCAAACATAATTATGAAGTTTTTCGGCTTGCACGACGAATCTATACAATAACAAAAAAAGAGCCTAATCGCTTTTATGATGCACAGCGTTTTTATTTTGAAAGCTTAGATTCTGTCGTTGAACTAACTGAGAAATATGCACTCTTGTATAATCAGCCTAATCGTAGTCATGAGCTGGAAATGACATTGAGCCAAACCCGAGTGACATTGACAGAGCTGCAAAAGCAATTGACGAATGATTTGCAGCAAGTGTTAGGAAGAGATATAGAGGCTCTTCATATTGAGCTTGAAGTAGCTGATAAAATGATGAAGAAATAGATGAAAGGAGTCAAACTCGATGAAACCGGAAGATCGCGCCACAACATCACTTGCCTCCAATACAGATCTTCAGTTTCGGGTGTTTGATACCTTATCTGATGAAGAGAAAAAAGAAGCTGTGCAGCGAGCTCAGCAGATCCCTGAAAATCCGCAAAAGCTCCTTTTCTATGGTACACGTGTGCAGGAACGACTATTGGAACAATCACAACAGATGATGAAATATGTTGAGAAAAAAGATATCGATCAAATAGGAGACGTGCTTGAAGCCTTTTTGCAGCAGCTGCAAGTAGTGGAGCCTGAGGATTTAGTGCCAAAGAAACAGGGCTTTTTTTTGAAATGGTTTCAACGGGATAAGCGATCTATTCTGGAGATCATATCACGATTTCAACATGCAAAATCACAGATCGAGAGATTGTCCGCAAGGCTTCGTTATGCAAGAGGTGTATTAATCTCGGACCATATATTATTAGAGCGTTTATTTGAAGAAAATCAAACATATTTTCAAGAGATGACGATGCAGGTTGCCGCAGTTGAAGCGAAAATGACAACGTTAGAGCAGCAGCCTCTTTCAGAAACGCAACTTTCTGTTGAACGGACGTTAGAGGAGCAATTGATGAGTCAAGAAATCAATGAAGAAGAGTATGTGGAGAGACTAAAGGAACGAAAGTATGATTTGCTGTTAAGCCGGCAAATTGCATTGCAATGTAATGCTCAAATTCGGATGATCCAGCATACGAATCATACATTGGCCAATCACATTCAATCAACTGTTTCAGCATCTATTCCTCTATGGATCAACCAAATGTCGATTGCATTAACACATATTCAGCAGCGGGCCAATTCAGCTCTTGAGAACCGAATCCAAAAAACATATGAAAATGTATCGAAACAGCAGGGGCAGATTCTTGAAGAGGCATCTTTAGCCCCTATAGATACGTTGAAAAAGGTTCAACGTCAATTAGCTGAAACATTACAGGAAACATTACAGGTGAAAGAGCATGGAAGCCAAGAGCGAGCTCAATTGAAAAGCAGTATGTATGAGGCAGAGCAGCAGTTGGCGAATCCAATAAAGGAATGAGAAACCATCTTTCGGTTCACTTGTTTGAACGTTATAATAGACTTAAGATATCGTTAAAGTGAAAAGGGTCGATTTGTTTGAGAACACCTTTATATACAGCATTAGCACAGCATGCGGAAAAGAAGCCTTATTCTTTTCACGTTCCAGGACATCACAATGGAGATGTCTTTTTTGATGAGGCACGGTCTCACTATGCTTCAATCCTTCAATTGGATGTGACGGAGCTTGAAGGCCTAGATGATCTTCATCACCCGACTGGGGTCATCCAAGAGGCAGAACATTTATTGACTAAGCTATATGGTTCAGGTCAAAGCTTCTTCCTTGTGAATGGCACAACAGTCGGAAATTTGGCGATGGTGATGACAGCATGCCGCATGGGAGACGAGATTTTTGTCCAGCGTAATTGCCATAAGTCTGTCTTTCATGCGATCGAGCTTGCAGGGGCAACGCCTATTTTGATAGACGCTGAGATAGACGCTCACTTGCACGTTCCAACACATGTGACGGATGATACAGTGAGAAAAGCCATAGCAAGACATCCTCATTGCCGGGCAATCGTTTTGACTTATCCGAACTACTACGGACACGCAGCTGATTTATCAAAGCTGATTCACATGTGTCATGAAGCAGGTATGGTTGTTTTGGTTGACGAGGCACATGGTGCGCACTTTGTATTAGGCGGTGCCTTTCCTCCATCTGCTCTTTCCTATGGAGCGGACGTGGTGGTACAATCAGCACATAAAACCCTTCCGGCAATGACGATGGGTTCCTATCTTCATCTTCAAGGGGACCGAATCGATGCGAAGCGTTTGAAAACCTTGCTCACGATGCTTCAAAGTAGTTCGCCCTCTTATCCAATTATGGGCTCATTAGATGTAGCAAGAGCTTATGTCGAGGAGATCAAAGGAAAAGGGACATTGGATGTAATCATGAAAGAACTGACAGAGCTGAAAGATCAGTTCAACCGTCTGACCCATCTTGAAGTGGTTGAACCTGACTCGATACATTCCGATCCTTTAAAATGCGTCATTCGATCAACAAAAGGACTGACTGGTTACGAACTAAAGCAGGTGCTTGAATCAGTGGATGTTCATCCAGAGCTTGCGGACGAACATCAGGTTTTACTTGTACTTAGCTTAGAACAGAGGCAGAACGTTCCTTTCAAGCGGATTGAGCAGGCTCTTAAGCAAAGTGATTCATTGCTCAAAGGAAAAAAACATATCCAAAATGAGACGATATCTATTGAGACTGATGTACAAAATCAAGACATAGAGGCTGTCCCATTTGAACATGCAGCAGGCCGGATGAGTGCAGAATCCATTATTCCCTATCCACCTGGAATTCCTTTGATGATTAAGGGAGAGCGTATTGAAAAAGAACAAATTGAGGCGTTAAGCCGTTTGCTTGGTCACGAGGTTCATATTCAAGCAAGTCAGGTCATTCATCAGAGAAAATTATATGTTTATATAGAAGAGGAGACACTATGAGTGGTATGTTTATTACGTTTGAAGGGCCAGAGGGTGCCGGAAAAACGACAGTGATACGAAAAGTGTACGAAGAAATGGAACGTCAAGGATATGCAGTGATGGCGACACGCGAGCCGGGCGGCATTGACATTGCTGAGCAGATCCGTGAAGTCATTTTAAATGAAAAAAATACAAAAATGGATGCGAAAACAGAGGCATTGCTGTATGCAGCAGCAAGAAGGCAGCATTTGGCTGAAAAGGTAGAACCGGCATTGCAGCGCGGAGAGACAGTCTTGTGTGATCGTTTTGTTGATAGCTCTCTTGCTTATCAAGGTTATGCGAGAGGGCTTGGAATTGACCAAGTCAGATCAATTAACGACTTTGCTATTGATGGCACGATGCCGCAAATGACGATTTACTTTTCTATTACACCTGAGGAAGGGCTAAAGCGAATTCACGCCAATCAAGGAAGAGAAAAGAATCGATTAGACATGGAGACGCTGAATTTCCACCAGTTGGTCAGAGAAGGCTATGAACTACTTATTGCGCAATCACCAGAACGATTCCATGTAGTGGATGCTTCTCAGCCGATGCAAAATGTTTATGAAGAAGTACTTCGAGTGATTCAGGACACATTAAAGAAAAATCAAAAATGACCTCATTCCCAATCGTTGTTATAATATAGAGGAAGACATCGGCATGTCACCTGTGCCTAAAACAAAGGAGGCCAATCAAATGAAATTAATTGTTGCCGTTGTACAGGACCAAGATAGCAGCAAGTTGTTGAAAATATTGACTGAACATCAATTCGGCGTGACAAAATTAGCTTCAACTGGTGGGTTTTTAAAGTCTGGGAATACGACTTTTATCATTGGTTGTGATGATGTCCGAGTGGATAAAGCGTTACAGCTTATAAAAGAAAATTGCCGTAAACGTGATCAAATGATTGCACCTGTATCTCCAATGGGTGGTAACGCAGATTCATATGTACCATACCCTGTTGAGGTTGAAGTTGGTGGAGCTACTGTCTTTATTCTGCCAGTTGAACAATTTCATCAATTCTAAGGATGGGTTGCTGTGAAAATTAATCAAGATATGCGGCTGCTTTTAGAAAAGCGTGAACTCCAAGGCATGAAAGGAAGCCAAACATCTGCCTCTTTTAAAGCATCAATGGAGACGCAAAGCGGCAAAATGCGCTTAGAGCAGCTGACGGTTATGCTGAGTGATATCGAAGTATTCGGTAAAAAGTTGACAAAGTCACGAAACTTAAAGGACTTGGCTAGGTTTAAAGGTCTTGTGAAGCGCTTTGTGAAAGAGACAGTCGATAATGGATTAAATATAGAAACATCAAGAAGCTTTGACATTTATGGCAACACGCGTACACTCGCTTTAGTCAAAGCATTAGATGAAAAGCTGATTGAATTAACAGAGGATATGATGGACCAAGAGAAGCCATCTATTGATTTGCTTGAACGTATTGGAGAAATAAAAGGTTTATTGATTAACCTTTACACATAGAGAGTGATAACATGGCAATTAGCTGGGATGACATGAATGAGTTGCAGCCGCGCGTCATGCGGCTGATTTTTAATAGTATTGATAAAGATCGACTTGCGCATGCCTACTTATTTGAAGGAAAAAAGGGTACTGGTAAGCGGGAAGCTGCGATGCTTTTGGCTAAGAGTTTTTTTTGCTTGGAATCAGGAGTGAAACCGTGTGAATCCTGTCAAAACTGCAAGAGGATTGAGTCAGGAAACCATCCCGATTTACATCTCGTGCAGCCTGATGGTCAATCAATTAAGAAAGCGCAAGTACAGGCATTGCAAGAGGAATTTACAAAAGCAGGTGTGGAATCTCACCGAAAAATGTATATCATTCTTCATGCGGACAAAATGACGGTTAATGCTGCGAACAGTTTATTAAAGTTCCTAGAGGAGCCTAACCGGGAAACGATGGCAATTTTAATCACTGAGCAATCGCATAAAATGTTGGATACGATTATTTCAAGATGTCAGATGCTCAGCTTTCAGCCGCTGCAGCCACAATCCTTGGAGCAGCAGCTATTACAAGAAGGCGTATCTCAGCATCTTGCAAGGCTTTTGTCGAATTTAACCAACAATTTAGCAGAAGCACTCGAATTAAGTCGAAATGATCAGTTTGCAGAGTCTAGAGCGAAAGTGATAAAATTGTATGAAGTCTTACACCAGCGAAAAGAACATGCATTTTTTTATATACAGGATCAATGGATGCCTTTTTTCAAAGAGAAAGACCTTCAAGAAACAGGTCTGGATATGCTTTTATTTATATATCGTGATGTTTTGTCGATTCAAATAGGAAATGAAGATAAAGTCATTTATCAAGACTTATTCCAGACAATGAAGCAGCACGCGCTGCATTCCACACAGCAGATGGTGACGAACCAGATCCTTGCTGTATTAGAAGCGAAAAAGAGACTTCAATCCAACGTGAATGCCCAAGGGCTGATGGAGCAATTGGTGTTGATGTTGCAGGAGGGATAAGCTTGTACAACGTAATTGGTGTTCGCTTTAAAAAAGCGGGCAAAATCTATTATTTCGATCCTAATGGATTTCATATAGAAAATGATAGTTGTGTCATTGTAGAGACGGTCAGAGGAGTTGAGTACGGACAAGTGGTCATCGCTAATAAAAAAGTAGATGAACACGATGTCGTTCTTCCTCTGCGTAAGGTGATTCGTGTAGCAGACGAACGAGACCGACTCATCGTTGAGGAAAACAAAGAAGCAGCGATGACAGCCTTTGATACATGTCTTCAGAAGGTAAGTGAACACGGTCTTGAAATGAAGCTGGTTGATGTTGAATTTACATTTGACCGAAACAAGGTCATTTTCTACTTCACAGCGGATGGCAGAGTAGATTTCCGTGAGCTAGTGAAGGATCTTGCATCGATCTTCAAAACGAGAATTGAACTTCGCCAGATTGGTGTAAGAGACGAGGCAAAAATGCTGGGTGGCATAGGACCTTGCGGGCGAATGCTTTGCTGTTCGACATTCTTAGGAGACTTTGAACCAGTATCCATTAAGATGGCAAAAGATCAAAACCTGTCGCTAAATCCCACAAAAATTTCAGGGCTTTGCGGTCGTTTGATGTGCTGCTTGAAATATGAGAATGATGAGTATGAAACAGCGAAAGAACAATTGCCGGATATCGGTGAAACGATTCAAACATCTAGTGGCTCTGCAAAGGTAGTAGGGCTCAACATTTTAGAACGAATTTTGCAAGTTGAATTAACCGGGCAAGAAAAAGTGGTAGAATATACTTGGGAAGAATTATTACAAGAAGGCGTTGTATCTGCACAAACAACTGAGTAACGAGGTGTGCCACCTTGGATAAAAAGGAACTATTTGATACGGTGATCAATTTAGAAGAACAAATTGGTTCTCTTTATCGCCAGTTAGGTGATTTGAAAAATCATATCGGTGAAGTGATTGAAGAAAATCATCAGCTGCAGATGGAGAATCAGCACTTGCGTGAACGTCTGGATCAGTCCGATCGGGACAAATCGTCTGAGACAGAGAATGATTCTGCTCAGAAACCAGGTCATTCTGATATAGGAGAAGGTCATGATAACCTGGCTCGGTTATATCAGGAGGGCTTCCATATTTGCAATGTACATTATGGGAGCATACGTAAAGAGGGAGACTGTTTGTTCTGTCTGTCATTTTTAAATAAAAAATGAGAAAAGGCTTCCGCTGAATCGGAAGCCTTTTTCACAGGAAAAGAAAGGATACATCATGGTTTCGTTAAGAGAAGATGAACGATTAGATTATTTGCTCGCCGAAGATATGAAAATTATTCAAAGTAAAACGGTTTTCGCCTTTTCATTGGACGCAGTGTTATTAGCAAAATTTGCGTATGTGCCCATCCAAAAAGGAGAGATCATTGATCTTTGCACGGGAAATGGCATTGTGCCATTGCTGCTTTCGACTCGATCTAAGGCTTCCATTACTGGGGTCGAAATTCAAGAACGGCTGTTTGATATGGCAAAAAGAAGTGTGGCGTATAATCAACTTGAAAAGCAGATAGAACTGATTCATGGCGATCTGAATGATATGCCAGCACGCTACGGCAATCACAAAGTAGATGTCATTACATGTAATCCACCATATTTTAAGACACCTTCTAAAGAAGAAATCAATGAGAATGAATACTTGGCCATTGCTCGGCATGAAATTCATTGTACATTAGAAGATGTCATTCGCGTTTCTTCCACGCTGCTGAAGCAAGGAGGGAAACTGGCGATGGTTCATCGGCCTGGCCGGCTACTTGAGATTGTGGAATTGATGAAGAAGTACCGAATTGAGCCAAAACGAATTCAATTTGTTTATCCAAAACAGGGTAAGGAAGCCAATACCATCTTAGTAGAGGGGATAAAAGATGGAAAACCAGATCTGAAAATTCTCCCGCCTCTTTTTGTTTATGGAGATGATCAAGAGTATACTGAGGAAATCAGGACGATACTGTATGGAGAAGCATAATCATTATTTCTATGTATTGAAATGTGCAGACGGCAGCCTATATGCAGGTTATACAAATGATTTACAAAAAAGACTGACGACCCACAATAGTGGAAAGGGAGCAAAGTATACAAGAGCAAGACGGCCAGTTGAGCTGTATTATCATGAATGTTTTGCAACCAAGAGAGAAGCCATGCAGCAAGAATATCGTTTCAAAACGTGGACACGGAAAAAGAAAGATCTTTATATAGAAGAAATGCGTATTGAAAAGGAGGCGGCACATGAAAACACAGAAAAGCTTTGATGGTCAATCAGATATGGGCATTCTATATCTCGTCCCAACCCCAATTGGCAATTTAGAAGATATGACGTTTCGAGCCATACAAACATTAAAAGATGTAGACTATATTGCCGCAGAGGATACAAGACAAACGAAAAAACTTTGTCATGTCTATGAAATTGATACGCCATTAACGAGTTATCATGAGCATAACAAAGACAGCAGCGGTCACAAGTTGATCGAATGGTTAAAAGAAGGAAAAAACATCGCACTCGTGAGTGATGCTGGTTTACCGACGATCTCTGATCCAGGTGCTGAAGTGGTCCGTGACTTTACGAATATCGGCGGTTATGTCGTTCCGTTACCTGGAGCAAATGCTGCACTTACAGCACTCATTGCCTCAGGGATCACGCCGCAGCCATTTTTCTTTTATGGATTTCTTGACCGACAAAAAAAGGAAAAGAAAAAACAGCTCGAAGCTTTGAAGAAGCGTCAAGAAACAATCATTTTCTATGAAGCGCCTCATCGGTTAAAAGAAACGCTGACTTTGATGAAGGAAGTGTGGGGCAACCGGAATATCGCCATTACGAGAGAACTAACGAAAAAATTTGAAGAGTTTATTCGTGGAGATTTAGAGTCTGTGCTGACATGGGCGGTAGAGAATCAAATCCGAGGTGAATTCTGTCTAGTCGTACAAGGTAACGATCAAGATGAAGAAGAGCTAAATGAAGATGTCTGGTGGAAGTCCTTATCTGAAAAGGAACACGTAATCCATTACATAGAGGAAGGATTAACGTCGAAGGAAGCCATTAAACATGCAGCCGTCGAACGTGGTGTACCAAAGCGCACCATATACGATGCCTATCATATTGAACAATAAAGAAAGGTTCTTGCAAACGGTGCAAGAACCTTTTTTATATCAAACTTATTTTTGTGATTGAAGTTGGTTTTGGATTTCGTTAATGATTTGCTCTGCACCTTCACGGCTAAGAACTAATTTACCATTAGCAAGTTTAAGGTTATCGTCTGATACTTCACCTGTAACTTGGCAAGTCATGTTTGGTTTATATTTTTTTAGGATAATTTTTTCATCATCAACATAAATTTCCAAAGCGTCTTTTTCAGCGATTCCTAGAGTACGGCGAAGTTCGATTGGAATCACCACGCGCCCTAATTCGTCAACTTTACGTACAATACCTGTAGATTTCATCTTCATTCTCCTCCCAAAGAGTTCTTATTCTTAATATAATATTATCTTCGTCATTATTCGACAAATTCCTTACATTCATAGCATAACAAGGTTTCCATAAATCGTCAATCATTTTGTTTACTATTGTTTGTAAAATATGACTCTTAAAGTCAAAAGACCTTGAAACTACTGATTTATAAGGATTTTGCGGCTTTTTTCTATGAAAATATGAGAAATGACGAGTTCAGATTAACAAGACTTTTGCCCTAAATTAGACAATTGTAAATCTGGAGATAGATTTCATACGACAATATTCGACAAAATGTCGACAGGTTTGTCGTTTTTTTCGAAAAACTCATCTTTTTCGATCATTTCATCTTGTTCTATGTATATATGCTTGATCTTAAAGGCTAAGATGGTATCATAGAGAAAGCACAAGTGCAAAATTTAATAAATGGATCTAACACATTTTCATGTAATGATGATAACCGCTCTCGTCCATTGGGCGGGAGTTTTTGACATTTACACACACGCAGGAGGTTCCAACATGCCGGAAAAGAAAAAAACGTTCTATCTGACAACACCTATTTACTATCCGAGCGGAAAATTACATATTGGACATGCTTATACGACAGTAGCAGGGGATGCTATGGCTCGTTATAAACGTCTTCAAGGCTATGATGTGATGTATTTAACGGGTACAGATGAGCACGGACAAAAAATTCAGCAAAAAGCTGAAGAACAAAACATCACACCGATCGAATATTTAGATCCTGTCGTAGCAGACATTCAATCACTATGGAAGAAACTCGACATTTCCAATGATGATTTCATCCGTACAACAGAAAAAAGACATACGAAAATCATTGAGCAAGTGTTTCAAAAGCTGCTTGATCAAGGCGATATTTATTTAGACCAATATGAAGGCTGGTACAGTATTCCTGATGAGACATTCTATACGGAAACACAGCTTGTGGATGTTGAGCGGAATGAAAAAGGAGAAGTCACTGGCGGGAAAAGCCCTGACAGCGGACATCCTGTCGAATTAATTAAAGAGGAATCATATTTCTTCCGTATGAGTAAGTATGCGGATCGTTTACTAGACTATTACGAAAAGAATCCAACGTTCATTCAGCCTGAATCAAGAAAGAATGAAATGATCAATAACTTCATCAAACCAGGTTTAGAGGATCTAGCTGTATCAAGAACAACCTTTGACTGGGGAATTAAAGTTCCAAACAATCCAAAGCACGTCATCTATGTATGGATTGATGCGTTGTTCAACTATTTAACTGCGATTGGTTACGGAACTGATCAGGATGAAAAATATAAAAAATATTGGCCTGCCAACGTGCACCTCGTAGGGAAAGAAATTGTTCGTTTTCATACGATTTATTGGCCAATTATGCTGATGGCACTCGATCTGCCGCTGCCGAAACAAATTTTCGCACACGGCTGGCTGTTGATGAAAGATGGTAAGATGTCTAAATCAAAAGGGAACGTAGTAGATCCGGTCACATTAATAGATCGCTACGGTCTTGATGCCCTTCGTTATTACCTCCTTCGTGAAGTACCATTTGGTGCGGATGGTGTGTTTACACCAGAAGGATTCGTGGAACGTGTAAACTATGACCTTGCCAATGATTTAGGTAACTTGCTTAACCGTACAGTTGCGATGGTTCAAAAATATTTTGACGGTACATTAAGTAGCTATAAGGGTCCAGTTAATGAGTTTGATGAGGAGCTTAAAGCAGTAGCTGAGCAAACAGTCAAAGCCTATGAAGAAGCGATGGAAAACCTTGAATTCTCGGTGGCTCTTTCAAATGTTTGGACATTAATCAGCAGAACCAATAAATATATTGACCAGACAGCTCCTTGGGTGCTGGCAAAGGATGAAACAAAACGAAAAGAGCTGCATTCTGTCATGTATCATTTAGCAGAATCACTCCGCATCACAGCAGTGCTCTTAACGCCTTTCCTAACGAAAACACCTGAGAAAATTTTCTTCCAGCTTGGCATTGAAGAAGAGAAACTTAAAAGCTGGGATAGCACTCTATCTTTCGGTGCGATTCAACAAGCGACGGTACAAAAAGGCGAGCCTTTGTTCCCGCGTTTAGAGGTTGAAGAAGAAGTAGCATATATTAAAGAGAAAATGCAGGGAAGTGCACCAAAGGTAGAAGAAGAGAAAGTAGAAACAGAATTACCTGAGCTAGGAGCAGAAATTGCTTTTGATGATTTCTCAAAAGTTGATCTTCGAGTCGCACAGGTACTGGAAGCAGCCCCAGTGAAAAAAGCAGATCGTCTCTTAAAGCTGCAGCTTGATTTTGGATTTGAAAAGAGACAAATTGTTTCAGGGATAGCCAAGCATTATCAACCTGAGGAATTAGTAGGGAAGAAGCTCGTCTGTGTAGCAAATCTCACACCAGTTAAACTCAGAGGGGAAATTTCCCAGGGAATGATTTTAACTGGAGAAACTAGCGGGAAATTGCAGGTTCTTGAAGTGGATCAATCTCTAGCAAATGGAACAAAAATTTTATAAATCAACAAAGGTGTTCCACGTGTAACATTTCGTCGAACACCTTTTGTTTTTTAGAAGAATTGTCGAAAGGAGCAATCAACGATGTTATTTGATACACATGCCCACTTAAATGCGGAACAATATAATGAAGACTTAGAGCAGGTGATCGAAAGAGCGAAGAGTGAAAAAGTCGAAAAAATCGTAGTGGTAGGGTTTGACCGCCCGACAATTACGAGAGCAATGGAATTAATTGAAGAGTATGATTTCATCTATGCAGCCATTGGCTGGCACCCAGTCGACGCCATCGATATGACAGATGAGGATTTGCTGTGGATCAAAGAATTATCTCAACATGAAAAAGTCGTTGCAATTGGAGAAATGGGTCTCGATTACTATTGGGACAAGTCGCCAAAAGATGTGCAAAAAGAAGTCTTTAGACGTCAAATTGCTCTTGCGAAGGAAGTGAATCTTCCGATCATTATTCATAATCGTGACGCAACGGAAGATGTCGTGACGATCTTAAAGGAAGAGGGAGCGGCTGAAGTTGGAGGGATTATGCATTGCTTTACTGGCAGCCTAGAAATCGCAAAAGCGTGTATGGATATGAACTTTTATATTTCATTCGGTGGACCCGTGACATTTAAAAATGCCAAAAAACCGAAGGAAGTTGTCAAAGACATACCAAGTGACCGACTTTTAATTGAAACAGACTGCCCATACTTAACGCCAGCGCCATTTAGAGGAAAACGCAATGAGCCAAGTTATGTGAAATATATCGCAGAACAAATTGCGGAGTTACGAGAAATAAGCTTTGAAGAGCTTGCTGAATTGACCACAAAAAATGCGAAAAAAGTTTTCGGTATAAACTGACAGTATATGATGTCAATCCTTGTTTAAGCTTGTCCATTTGTGAAACATAACGAAAATGTTCTACACGTTTACGCCTCTTCATAGGATAAGTTGTCGATAAGTCTTTCTTCCCTTCCTTCCATTAATCTCCCATAATAGGGTTACAATCGAGCATTTTTGTACAGTGGGTGGAAGGGTTGACAGGTTTTGAGATACTCTATATAATCTCTCCGAGGAGAAGGAGGCGTTTTTCATCGTACAAAAAATGAAAAATCTGTTTTCTGTTAAGCTAGGAAAAGGCAAGGTTTTATTACTAGTTGTTTGCTTGCTTTTAGCTGGAACTGGGACGGCTTACGGTGCGCATGAGCTCACTAAGCAGTCTATTACCATTTCAATCAATGGTAAAGAGAAGACAATTCGTACACATGAAGAGACAGTAGCACAGCTGCTTTCAGACCTTGGAATAAAGACCAAGGCGGAGGATCATATCTCTCCAAGTCTAAATACAAAGATTGAAGACAACATGAACATTGTGTATGATGCGGCTATACCGGTTCATCTGACCCTAGATGGGAAAGAGAAAACGATATGGACAACAGATCAGACGGTTGGAGCATTATTGAAGAATGAGAAGATAGATATTGGGAAGCACGATCAAGTAACTCCAGGAAAGAATGACAAGATTAAAAAGGATATGGATCTTGTGGTTCAGCAGGCCTTCCAGGTCAGCGTAAATGATGGAGGAAAAGAGAAAAAAGTGTGGACCACTTCGACTACGGTCGCTGACTTTTTAAAGCAACAAGAGCTGAAGCTCAAGAAGCACGATAAGATCAAACCTGCGTTACATAGTCACATTTCTAATAAAAGCGCAGATATCCAGATCACTCGGGTGGAAAAAGTCACCGATGTAGTGGAAGAGAAAATTGCTTTTGATACCAAACATAAAAAGGATCGTTCTCTTGAAAAAGGAAAAGAGAAGGTGCTTAAAAAAGGTGAAGAAGGTAAATTGAAGAAGCACTATGCCATTGTGAAAGAAAACGGCAAAGTGGTGTCTAAAGAATTGATTAAAGAAGTGACTGAAAAAGATAGCAAGGATCGTTTAGTGGCCATTGGTACACAAGAGTCCCAAAAAGAGCCTAAAGCGACACCTGCCGTTTCAAGAAGCAATGAATCGTCAGGAAAAGAATTTTATGTGGCGTCGACAGCCTATACAGCGAGCTGTGCTGGATGTACGGGCAGAACGTCAACTGGCTATAATTTAAAATCAAATCCAGGTGCAAAGGTCATAGCAGTTGATCCGAGTGTCATTCCGCTAGGCTCTAAAGTGTATGTGGAAGGCTATGGATATGCCGTTGCATCAGACACTGGATCTGCTATAAAAGGGAATAAAATTGATGTGTTCGTCCCGAATAAGTCGGCAGCTTATCAATGGGGAAATAAACGAGTGAAAATTAGAGTACTCAAATAAACACATCAAATCATTTATATGAACAGAGGGCTTTGCGCACCCTCTGTTTTTTTGGTTATAATAGAAGCACTGTTTTCTAATTAATTAGACGCAAAAACAGCAAGAAAGGTTTCATTTTTTAACCAAAAATTGTTTATTGTTTTTGCAAGCGGAGGAATACATGAAAATTAAAGAAATCATTGTGGTGGAAGGTCGTGACGACACTGCGAGATTGAAGATGGCAGTTGATGCAGATACGATCGAAACAAACGGATCAGCCATTGGCGATACAGTTATTCAACAAGTGCGTCTTGCTCAGGAGACGAGAGGGGTCATTATTTTAACTGATCCTGATTTCCCTGGGGAGAAGATCCGGAAAACCATCGCAGAAGCGGTTCCTGGCTGTAAGCACGCATTTTTGCCAAAACATCTTGCGAAGGCGAAGCGGGACAAAGGAATTGGTGTCGAGCATGCTTCCTTGGACAGTATTCGGGAATGCCTTGCCCATGTCCATGAGGAAATGGAAGTAACGGAAAGTGACATTACATTAGATGACTTATTTGACGCAGGCCTAATCGGAGGCGAATCATCGAAACGCCGCCGAGAACGACTAGGTGTGCTATTAAATATAGGATATACCAATGCGAAGCAGCTGCATAAGCGCCTTCACATGTTCCAAATAACCAAACATGATTTTATTGCGGCCTTAAAGACCGTCATGCAGGAGGAAGCCGATGAATAAAGATATAGCGACACCCATCAGAACGAAGGAAATACTGAAGAAATACGGTTTCTCTTTTAAAAAGAGCTTAGGGCAGAACTTTTTAATTGATACAAATATACTCGATCGTATTGTCGATCACGCAGAGGTGACGGATGAGACCGGCGTGATTGAGATTGGGCCTGGTATCGGTGCATTGACCGAGCAGCTCGCTAAGCGTGCAAAGAAAGTCACCGCGTTTGAAATCGATCAGCGGTTATTGCCCATTTTAAACGATACACTTTCTCCATATGATAATGTTACGATCATTCATCAAGACGTATTAAAGGCAGATGTGGGAAAGGTCATCGAGGAAAATTTTGCTGACTGTAAAGAAGTGATGGTTGTCGCCAACCTTCCATATTACGTGACGACACCGATTATTATGAAGCTGCTTGAAGAAAATCTTCCATTGAAAGGGATTGTAGTCATGCTGCAAAAAGAAGTAGCAGATCGTATGGCTGCTGTCCCTTCATCAAAGGAATACAATTCGCTGTCTATCGCAGTTCAATACTATACGGAAGCGAAAACGGTGATGGTTGTGCCTAAAACGGTTTTCGTTCCACAGCCAAATGTCGATTCGGCTGTGATCAAGCTGACCGTTCGTGAAACGCCTGCTGTCTCAGTAGAAAATGATGAGTTTTTCTTTCAATTGATCCGTGCGAGCTTTGGTCAGCGCCGAAAAACATTGATGAATAATCTCATGAACAACTTACCTGATGGAAAGCAACATAAAGCGATCATTGAAGAAGCACTTCAAACAGCAGACATTGATGGAAAGCGCCGCGGCGAGTCATTATCCATTGAGGAATTTGCCCGGTTGGCGAATGTTTTACAAAAAGCCCTGTCTTAAGGGCTTTTTTCTTTTGTTTTTCACCACTTCGTTTGTTCGGGCATAGGCTAGAAAGAACAGCACCATGAAAGACGAACATATTTAGCGCAAGACGATACCAACAGGATATGAGCCTGATTGTGGAGTGAAAAGCATGCAATTTCAAATAGGAGATATGGTGACAAGGGCATCCTATCAAATGGATATTTTGTTTCGAATTATTCGAATTGATGAGACCGATCAGCACGAAGCCACCGCCATATTGCATGGGAATGAAGTGAGGCTGATTGCTGATGCCAAGTTGTCAGATCTCGTCAAGGTTCAAAAAGAGGAACAGCTGACTAGAGAGAAAAATGACGAAAGAAAAATCAATGAATCGCTCGATTTACTAAGACAGGATTATCAGCTGCTGCGGGAAAAACAAGAGTATTATACTTCTGGACAATATCAGCATCAGGAGCAGTATTTTCACATGCCTGGAAAGGTCCTTCATTTAGATGGAGATGCTTCATACTTAAAGAAATGCTTAGATGTATATGAACGAATTGGTGTACCTGTGTATGGGGTGCATTGCCATGAGAAGAAAATGCCAAGCATGATTGACTCGTTAATTGATCAATATCGGCCAGATATATTGGTTATCACAGGACATGATGCGTATTCCAAGCAAAAGGGCGGCGTACATGATATCAGTGCATATCGTCATTCTCGGCATTTCGTTGAAACGGTTCAAAAAGCCAGACGGAAAATCCCTCATTTAGATCAGCTTGTGATCTTTGCTGGTGCCTGTCAATCTCATTTCGAATCATTGATCCAAGCAGGTGCCAATTTTGCGAGCTCGCCTTCCCGTGTGAATATCCATGCGCTCGACCCCGTCTATATCGTTGCGAAGATCAGCTTCACTCCATTTGTAGATCGAATCAACGTGTGGGATGTGCTCCGAAATACATTAACAAGAGAAAAAGGGCTCGGAGGCATCGAGACGAAGGGTGTTCTAAGGGTAGGTATGCCATATAAAAGAGATCATGAATCGACATAACCCGACTGATTTCAGTCTGGTTTTTTTTATGTTCAAAAAGAAATTGCAAAAGGATACATAATTCACCGGAAATTGAGAAAAATAGGGAGGAGAAAAGGTAGAAGTTTGTCAAAATTATTTTGTTGACAATGGCTCGTGTTCGTTGATATAATTTAATTTTTATTTGACAAAAACGGGCCGTTGTTGTATAATTATCTCAGTGAGGTGGATGCAATGGCGAAGACTTTGTCCGACATCAAAAGATCGCTTGATGGTAACTTAGGTAAACGTTTGACGTTAAAGGCTAACGGGGGCCGCCGTAAAACAATTGAGCGTTCGGGCATTTTAGCTGAAACGTACCCTTCTGTATTTGTGATTCAATTAGATCAAGATGAGAATTCGTTTGAAAGAGTTTCTTATAGTTATGCAGATATACTGACTGAGACGGTCGAATTAACGTTCGATGATACCGCTAGCTCAGTCGCCTATTAATGGGCAGTGAACTTTTTGTTTACTGCTTTTTGTTTTGCCTTTTTTTCTGAATGGGAGTCTGTCCATTTTTTGAAAGGGGTAAAAGAAAGGATTCGATACAAAATAAGAAAGCCACACAAGCGGTGGCACTGATTCGAATTCTCGACTAAAGGGGCTGTTTCGTTTGGGTAGACGCCGAGGCATTATGTCAGATGAGTTCAAATACGAGCTGGCGAAGGATCTTGGATTTTATGATGCCGTCAAAAATGGAGGCTGGGGAGAGATTCGTGCGCGTGACGCAGGTAATATGGTCAAACGTGCCATTGAATTAGCTCAACAGCACATGGCTCAGGATGAGAATCAACGATAGAAAAACGGTCAGGGATACCTCGGGTGTCTCTGGCTTTTTTTGATGAAAAAGTCAGTGTGCTCAGCGTAAAAGCCTATATTCATCAGATCGATCAAATGTGATACAATATTGATACTTATGTTTAGATGGAGAAGTAGGTGAAATGTTTGCGTATTTTAGAAAAAGCACCGGCGAAAATTAATCTCTCACTTGATGTTCATGGAAAAAGACCGGATGGATATCACGAAGTGGAGATGGTGATGACAACAATAGACCTTGCAGATCGACTTGAGCTGACGGAGCTGGACAAGGATGAAATCCGTGTATCATCTCATAATCGATTCGTGCCAGATGATCAGCGTAATTTGGCTTATCAGGCGGCTAAATTACTTAAAACAAGGTTCGGTATTCAAAAAGGTGTATCCATTGTCATCACAAAAACAATTCCAGTCGCAGCAGGGTTAGCTGGAGGCAGCAGTGATGCAGCAGCAGCACTTCGCGGCTTAAATCGTTTGTGGAAGTTAAACCTCACGTTAGATGAACTAGCTGAGCTTGGAGCGGAGATCGGCTCAGATGTGTCCTTTTGTGTACACGGAGGCACAGCACTAGCGACAGGACGTGGAGAAAAGCTGCAGCATATTGCGACACCGCCGCATTGCTGGGTGATTTTAGCGAAGCCGGTGATTGGGGTATCTACAGCTGAAGTCTATAGACAATATGACGCAAGCAAAGTAGAACACCCGAATGTAAAGCGTATGATTGAAGCGATTGAAGCGAAAGATTATAAAGAGATGTGCGGCTCACTCGGAAATGTTCTAGAGTCTGTGACATTAAAGATGTATCCAGAAGTAGATATGATCAAAAGACAGATGAAGCGTTTCGGTGCTGACGCTGTTTTAATGAGTGGAAGCGGCCCTACAGTATTTGGCTTGATTCAATATGAATCGAAGGTACAAAGAATATATAACGGACTGAGAGGATTTTGTGATCAAGTATACGCTGTCCGCATGATCGGCGAACAAAATGCCCTTGATTAAATCCGTATATTAAGTTATATTTATCATAAATTATTCGGGTTCTGGGGGTAAGTTCATGAAGTTTCGTCGAAGCGGCAGATTGGTGGACTTAACAAATTATTTGTTAGCCCACCCGCACGTACTAGTACCGTTAACTTTTTTTGCAGAAAGATATCAATCTGCGAAGTCCTCCATTAGTGAAGACTTAACGATTATCAAACAGACCTTCGAACAGCAGGGAATAGGCACGTTGCTTACTGTACCTGGTGCTGCTGGCGGAGTGAAATATATTCCAAAGATTCACCTAAAAGAAGCAGACGACGTGGTAAACGATATCGGAGAAGCTCTATCGACTCCTGAACGTGTACTTCCTGGCGGTTATTTATATTTAACCGATGTTTTAGGGAATCCTTCAATCCTTGCGAAAATCGGTAAGCTATTTGCGACCATCTTTGCAGATCGTGCGATTGATGTCGTCATGACTGTTGCGACAAAGGGTATTCCTATTGCCTATTCTGTTGCGGGTTATTTAAATGTGCCGGTTGTGATCGTTAGAAAAGATAATAAAGTAACTGAGGGATCAACTGTAAGTATTAACTACGCGTCAGGTTCGTCTAATCGAATTCAAACCATGTCACTTGCAAAGCGGAGCTTAGATAAAGGATCCAATGTCCTGATCATTGATGACTTTATGAAAGCTGGCGGAACCATTAACGGCATGGTGAATTTGCTTGAGGAATTTAATGCAAATGTTGCAGGGATCGGTGTTCTTTTAGAAGATGAAGGCGTAGATGAACGTCTCGTTGATGAATATGTATCGCTTTTAAAGCTTTCAACCATTGATATGAAGCAGAAGATCATTGAGATCAATGAAGGCAATTTCCACGAGTTTTTTCATTCGAAAGCTTAAGCATTGATAAACATGTAGTTGAATGGGAGAGATTGATATGACAAAAGTTGTTCAAACCAAACATGCACCAGCAGCCATTGGACCTTACTCTCAAGGGATTATTGTCAATAACATGTTTTACAGCTCCGGGCAGATTCCATTAACGGCAGCTGGAGACTTTGTAAATGGAGATATTAAAGAACAAACTCATCAAGTGTTCCGTAATCTTAAGGCCGTACTTGAAGCAGCAGGTGCTTCCTTTGAAACAGTCGTGAAAGCAACAGTTTTTATCAAAGATATGGAACAATTCGCAGAAGTAAATGAAGTGTACGGTGAGTATTTCCATACACATAAGCCAGCTCGTTCTTGTGTGGAAGTGGCAAGACTTCCTAAGGATGCACTCGTAGAAATTGAAGTGATTGCATTAGTAAAGTAAACAGGCAATCGTAACGAAAGCCGTTTGGTTTCATCATATGCAGGAAAAGACATCATCATGATGTCTTTTTTTCGCGCAGAGAATGTAAGCGTCGTCACTAAAGTGACAAAAAATGTATAAATATCCCGATATTTCAAAAAAAGTTTAAAAAAAGAGCAGGAGAATCACCACAATCGTTGAATACCTAAGTAATGCTTTTATATTGGGAAAAGGTGGTGAACTACTGTGGAAGTTACTGACGTAAGATTACGCCGCGTGAATACCGATGGTCGCATGAGGGCGATTGCATCCATCACGCTGGACCACGAATTTGTTGTTCATGATATTCGTGTGATTGATGGAAACAATGGCTTGTTTGTTGCAATGCCTAGCAAACGCACGCCTGATGGAGAGTTTCGCGACATTGCACATCCAATTAATTCAGGTACTCGGGGAAAAATCCAAGATGCTGTATTAAATGAATATCATCGCTTAGGCGAAGAGGAAGAGACAATTGAATATGAAGAAGCTGGAGCTTCTTAATGATACGTTAACCTAAAAAGGCAGCTTTAAGAGAAAATGGATGTTTTCTTTTAAATGCTGTCTTTTTTGCGTTTTTCCTCATGTGTCTTATATGTTTCATCCGTTAGAAAAATATTGTACTTCCTCATGTATCCTTGAAATCAGTCCTTATTTAGGATATATTTTTCTATGGATAATAGGGATATTGGAGGCCAATCAATGGATAAGCGGTTCGCAGTGATTTTAGCAGCGGGAAAAGGAACGAGAATGAAGTCAAAGCTATACAAAGTACTTCATCCAGTTTGCGGAAAGCCAATGGTCGAGCATGTGGCAGATGAAGCGTTAAAGCTTTCTTTAGCCAAGCTAGTGACGATTGTCGGTCATGGAGCAGAGAACGTCAAAGAGCAGCTTGGAGACAGAAGTGAGTATGCACTTCAAGAAGAACAGCTGGGAACAGCACATGCCGTCAAGCAAGCAAAGTCGTTCCTTGCGCAGGAAAAGGGAACAACCATTGTCATTTGTGGTGATACGCCATTATTGACAGCGGAAACAATGGAAGCTATGTTGAGCGAGCATCAAAAACATCAAGCGAAAGTCACTATTTTAACAGCACATGCGGATGACCCGACAGGTTATGGTCGTATTATTCGTGACGAAACTGGTGCTGTCGTGAAAATTGTGGAGCATAAAGATGCGAATGATGCGGAACGTCAAGTGAATGAAATTAATACAGGGACTTATTGTTTTTCAAATGAAGATCTCTTCCGTGTGATTGAGCAAGTGTCGAATGAAAATGCACAGGGCGAATACTATTTGCCAGATGTCATTGAAATTTTAAAGAATGAAGGACAAACGGTTGCAGCATATCAAACACCGCATTTTGAAGAAACACTTGGAGTCAATGATCGTATCGCTCTATCACAAGCAGAGCAATTCATGAAGCGACGTATTAATCATCAGCATATGAAGAATGGTGTGACCTTGATTGATCCTGAGAACACGTATATTTCACCTGATGCAGTGATCGGTGAAGATACAATGATTTATCCTGGGACGGTCATCAAAGGGAATGTGAAAATCGGTGCAGACGCCACTATTGGGCCAAACACTGAAATTGTTGACAGCATCATCGGAGACCGCACAGTGATTAAGCAATCTGTCGTCTGCGATAGTGAGGTTGGAGTCGATGTGACAATTGGGCCGTTTGCTCATATTCGCCCGTTGTCGAAAATTGGCGATGAAGTGAAGATCGGGAATTTTGTCGAAATCAAGAAAACGGTTTTCGGTGACCGCAGCAAAGCATCTCATCTAAGCTATATTGGAGATGCAGAGGTCGGAACTGATGTAAACCTTGGCTGTGGATCTATTACAGTCAACTATGATGGGAAGAACAAATTCTTAACGAAGATTGAAGATGGCGCTTTTATTGGCTGTAATTCTAATCTCGTGGCACCAGTCACTGTCGGAAAAGGGGCATATGTTGCAGCTGGTTCAACGGTTACAGAAGATGTACCGCAGGATGCATTGTCTATTGCTAGAGCAAGACAAGTCAATAAAGAAGATTATGTGAAAAATATTCATAAAAAATAATCCAAATACCCGGAGGTTTACCATGTCTAATCGTTATGCTGATGCGAATTTAAAGATATTCTCTTTGAATTCAAACCCTGAACTTGCGAAAGAAATTGCCGATCGTATCGGAGTTGATGTAGGAAAGAGCTCTGTTAAACGCTTTAGTGACGGTGAAGTCCAAATCAATATTGAAGAAAGTATCCGCGGCTGTGATTGTTATGTCATTCAATCCACTAGTGCGCCAGTGAATGAGCACATTATGGAGCTGCTCATTATGGTAGATGCACTAAAACGCGCTTCTGCGAAAACGGTCAATATTGTGATCCCTTATTACGGATATGCACGTCAAGATCGTAAGGCAAAACCTCGTGAGCCAATCACTGCGAAGCTATTTGCGAACTTACTTGAAACAGCGGGTGCTACACGTGTCATTGCACTTGATCTTCATGCGCCGCAAATCCAAGGTTTCTTTGATATTCCAATCGATAACTTAATGGCTGTGCCAATCTTAACAAACTATTTCGAACAGAAAAACTTGAATGATATCGTCGTTGTATCTCCTGACCACGGTGGTGTAACACGTGCGCGTAAAATGGCAGATCGCCTGAAAGCACCAATCGCAATTATCGACAAACGTCGTCCAAAGCCAAACGTTGCTGAAGTGATGAACATCATTGGTAACATTGAAGGCAAAACGGCGATTCTCATCGATGATATCATTGATACAGCTGGTACCATTACACTTGCTGCAAATGCACTTGTGGAAAATGGAGCGGCTGAAGTCTATGCTTGCTGTACTCACCCAGTATTGTCTGGACCAGCAGTAGAACGTATCACAAATTCTAAAATTAAAGAATTAGTTGTGACAAACAGTATTCACTTAACAGATGACAAGAAAGTTGGAAAATTCATTCCACTTTCAGTTGGGCCTTTGCTTGCAGAAGCCATCATCCGTGTACATGAAGAAGAATCTGTGAGCTACCTTTTCAGCTAATTTTCTGATTAAAAAAGGCCCTAGGCACCCGCTTAGGGTCTTTTTGCTATCATCATTCACAGCAAATAGGTTTAAAATGATTCGGTTATGGGTAATTATGAGAGTAGTGACAAAAATGAAATAGGATGGTGCTGAATATGGCAACTTTAAAAGCAAATAAAAGAACTGATTTCAAACGTTCCACACTGCAAAAAATCCGTCATTCAGGACACGTTCCTGGTGTCATATACGGAAAAAATACAGACAACCTGGCTGTTTCACTAGACAGCATCGATTTATTAAAGACCTTACGTGATGAAGGGAAGAATACAATCATCACACTAGACGTGAACGGTGAAACAAAATCTGTGATGGTCACAGAATTACAAACAGACCCGCTGAAAAATGAGCTTGTCCATGCAGATTTCCAAGTGGTCGATTTACAGCGTGAAATTGAAGCGGATGTACCTGTTCAACTGATTGGCGAATCTAAAGGAGTAAAAGATGGCGGTGTGCTTCAGCAGCCACTATTTGAACTATCCATTACAGCGAAACCAAAAGATATCCCTCAGCATATAGAAGCAGATATTACAAACTTAGAAGTGAATGATGTCCTAACAGTCGCTGATTTGTCTGTTCAGTCATCATATCAAGTGAATAACGATCCAGAAGAAGTCGTGGCATCCATTTTACCGCCTCAGCAATCAGAGGTTCCTGAACCAGATAGCGCAGAGGAACCAAAAGAACCTGAGGCCATTAAAGAAAAGGATAACGATGGAGAATAACTGGTCATTTAGAGACGTAACCCTCCCGCGGTTGCGTCTTTTGTGCTAGAATGAAAAGAATTCATACGTTTTACATGAGGCAATCCTATTGGCTCATTTTTTAGGCGTGTGCTTTGTGACAAAGGAGGTTATTGGTTTCATGCTTGCATTCATTGGATTGGGTAATCCAGGAAAAGAATATGAAAAAACAAGACATAATGTCGGGTTTATGACAATAGATGAATTATCGAAAAAATGGGACATCCCTTTAAATCAGTCAAAATTCAATGGACTGTTTGGAACAGGGTTTGTTTCAGGGCAAAAGGTTCTACTTGTAAAGCCGCTTACATATATGAACTTATCAGGAGAATGCGTGCGTCCGCTAATGGATTACTATGATATTCCTCTTGAACATTTGAAAGTCATCTATGATGATCTTGATTTGCCAACTGGCCGGATTCGTTTGCGTACAAAAGGAAGTGCTGGCGGGCATAATGGAATCAAATCGTTGATTCAGCATTTAGGGTCACCTGAGTTTGATCGATTCCGTATTGGCATTGGACGCCCTCAAAATGGCATGAAAGTCGTCGATTACGTGCTAGGACGCTTTTCAGAAGAGGAGCAGCCTGACATTGCATCAGCCATTCAGGCGTCTGTTGAAGCTTGTGAGGCGGCTTTAACTAAGCCATTTTTAGAAGTGATGAATGATTTTAACAAAAAGGTATAAGAATGATAAGCAAAGCACATACTGATCATAAAATCTCAGCATGGGAGGATCACGTATGGCTTTGCATTATTACTGCCGGCACTGTGGTGTAAAGGTTGGCAGTCTAGATGAATCCGCTGTTCAAAGTGAAGCACTTGGATTTCATCACTTAACAAATGAGGAAAGAAACGATATGATTTCTTATAGGGAAAATGGTGATTTACATGTACAAACCATTTGTGAGGATTGCCAAGAGGCGCTCGAAAGAAATCCTGATTACCATCAGTATCATACCTTTATTCAATAAAAAGCTTTGGTGTAGATAATAGACCAAAGCGTTTTTCTGTTTTAAACAAGCAGGGAGGAGGAGCCAAATGAAAAATATACAATCATTTATCAAACAAAGTGATGATTTTCAGTCCATTTTTAATGGGCTAAAGGAAGGGTTAAAAGAACAGCTGCTCGCCGGACTATCAGGCTCCGTCAGATCTTTATTTACAGCCGCTATATCAGACGAACTTAAGCGGCCAATGTTTATTGTGACTCACAACTTGTATCAAGCGCAGAAGGTAACAGATGATCTTGCCAGTGTGATGTCAGATCGCTCGGTCCTTCTTTATCCTGTGAATGAACTCATTGCTTCAGAAATTGCCGTTGCAAGCCCTGAGCTCAGAGCACAGCGTCTAGATGTTCTGAACCGGCTGGCGAATGGAGAAAACCCCATTATCGTCACCCCGGCTGCTGCGGTGCGTCGAATGCTTCCGCCAGTTGAGCTCTGGAAGGAGAGTCAGATCTATTTAAAGCTTGGTGAAGAAATTGATTTGGAGGCGTTTTCAAAACAGCTTGTACAAATCGGTTATGACCGGACGTCAATGGTTGCTGCGCCCGGAGATTTTAGTGTGCGCGGAGGAATCATTGATATTTATTCGTTAACGGAAGATCACCCAATTCGTATTGAGCTGTTTGATACAGAAGTAGACTCAATTCGAACATTCCACTCGGATACACAGCGTTCATTAGAAACACTTCAAGAAATTAAAATCGGTCCCGCAAAAGAGCTGATTGTGAGAGGGCCTGAACGAGTGAGAGCCATTGAACAGCTTGATCAAGGACTTGCGAAGAGCTTAAAGAAATTCAACTCGGACCAGCAAAAAGAATTGTTGCATCAACATATTTCTGCTGATCGAGAGAAGCTGCTAGAAGGTATCGTGACACAGGAAATGACGAAGTACCTGTCCTATTTCTATGAAAAACCTGCTAGTTTGCTAGATTACACTTCACAGGATACGATTATTATTTTAGATGAAATTAGCAGGATTCAGGAGATGGAAGAACAGCTTGAGCAGGAAGAAGCCGATTGGACAATTAGCCTGCTTGAAGAAGGCAATATTCTTCATGATTTATCCCTTTCTTTCCCGTTCCAACAACTGATCAATCAGCAATCGCGGTCGATTCTGTACTACTCCTTGTTCCTGAGACATGTCCAGCAGACAAATCCGCAAAATATCGTCAATGTATCTAGTAAGCAAATGCAGAATTTCCACGGTCAGATGAATGTGCTTGCAAGTGAAATTGAACGCTACAAAAAACAACAATACACAGTTGTCTTCTTAGGTGCGGATGAAGAGCGGACAGACAAACTGTCTTCTGTCTTACATGATTACGACATTGAAGCCGCTCTTGCCAAGCCGGCCGCAGAGCTTGTAAGCGGGCAGGTGTATATTTTACAAGGTGAGCTGCAAACAGGCTTTGAACTGCCGTTATCGAAAATTGCCGTGATCACAGAAGGCGAGCTCTTCAAGAAACGTGTGAAGAAGCAGGCGCGTAAGCAAAAGTTGACCAATGCAGAGCGAATTAAGAGCTATTCAGAGCTTCAAGTCGGCGATTATGTGGTGCACATTAACCACGGGATCGGTAAGTATTTAGGAATTGAAACGCTTGAAATCGGCGGCATTCATAAAGATTATTTAAATATTCATTATCAAGGAAGCGACAAGCTTTATGTACCGGTTGAACAAATTGATCAGGTACAGAAATATGTGGGATCAGAAGGTAAAGAGCCAAAGCTGTACAAACTAGGCGGCAGCGATTGGAAACGTGTGAAGAAAAAAGTAGAGTCCTCTGTACAGGACATCGCAGATGATCTCATTAAGCTGTACGCAGAGCGTGAGGCAAGCAAAGGGTATGCCTTCTCGCCTGATCATGAGATGCAGCACCAGTTTGAATCAGCGTTCCCTTACCAGGAAACAGATGATCAAATCCGTTCGATTCATGAAATCAAACAAGACATGGAGCGGGAGCGTCCAATGGACCGCCTACTTTGTGGAGATGTGGGATACGGAAAAACAGAAGTGGCGATTCGAGCCGCCTTCAAAGCAATTGCTGACGGGAAGCAAGTTGCTCTACTCGTGCCGACAACCATCTTAGCGCAGCAGCATTTTGACACGATTATGGACCGATTCCAAGACTATCCGGTCAAAATTGCTCAGCTGAGCCGTTTCCGTACAAGAAAAGAAACAACCGAAACGTTAAAAGGGTTGAAAAATGGAACGATTGATATGGTTATTGGTACACACCGTTTGCTTTCTAAAGATATTGTCTATAAAGACTTAGGTTTGTTGATTATTGATGAAGAGCAGCGTTTTGGTGTGACCCATAAAGAGAAAATTAAACAGATGAAAGCCAATATCGATGTACTGACATTAACGGCTACGCCAATTCCGCGTACGCTGCATATGTCTATGCTTGGCGTACGGGATTTATCGGTTATTGAAACACCGCCTGAAAACCGTTTCCCTGTTCAAACCTATGTGGTCGAGTACAATGGCGCTTTAGTCAGAGAAGCGATTGAGCGAGAACTAGCACGCGGTGGTCAAGTGTACTTCCTGTACAACCGTGTCGAGGATATTGAACGAAAAGCAGATGAAATCTCTATGTTAGTTCCAGATGCGAAAGTCAGCTATGCACATGGGAAAATGAGTGAGAACGAGCTGGAATCAGTGATGATCAATTTCCTTGAAGGTGAATCAGATGTATTGGTCAGTACCACCATCATTGAAACGGGAGTCGACATTCCAAATGTGAACACGCTCATCGTCCACGATGCGGATAAAATGGGGCTTTCTCAGCTGTACCAGCTAAGAGGACGAGTAGGACGCTCGAATCGTGTCGCATATGCTTATTTCACGTATCGAAAAGATAAAGTTCTTTCTGAAGTAGCAGAGAAGAGACTTCAAGCTATTAAAGAATTCACAGAGCTCGGATCAGGATTTAAAATTGCGATGCGTGATTTAACGATTCGAGGAGCAGGAAATTTACTTGGTGCACAGCAGCATGGATTCATTGATTCTGTTGGATTCGACCTCTATTCTCAAATGCTGAAAGAAGCCATTGAGGAAAGAAGAGGCGATACAACGGCTCAAGATAAATTCGAACCGGAAATCGATCTGCAAATCGATGCTTACATCCCGGACACTTACATTTCGGATGGGAAGCAAAAGATCGAGATGTATAAACAGTTCAAAGCGATTGGATCAATTGAAGAGCGAAAAGAGCTTCAAGATGAGATGATCGACCGATTCGGTGAATATCCGCAAGAAGTGGCGGACTTGTTCACGATTGCGACGATGAAAGTATACGCAGTGCAGGAACGTGTCGAACTGATCAAGATGGAGAAAGGCATTGTCAGGCTCACCCTTGAAGAGCAATCAAGCAGTGAAATCGACGGTCAAAAATTATTTGCCCTCGGCAGTAAATATGGCCGTGATATTGGCTTAGGAATGGAAGGCAGCAAGCTAATTATTTCTGTCCAAACGAAAGGCAAGAAGACAGGGGAATGGCTTGAAATCGTTCTGAATATGCTTCGGGGTCTTCAAGATGTGAAAAAAGAAACCATTCCATCTTCATAAAAATTTGTTTGTCTCTCGTGTATATTACGGTTGATGTGACGGATACTAATCTCAGGGTCAAGTGGTGAATGTTGCATAAAGTGGACGCTTTTGCTCCATTCACCCAACACATCATCAAACGAAAGAGAGGCAGCAGTGAATGAAAGCAACTGGAATTGTACGCCGCATCGATGATCTAGGTAGAGTGGTTATTCCGAAGGAGATTCGCAGAACATTGCGCATCCGGGAAGGAGATCCGCTTGAGATTTTCGTCGACCGCGATGGAGAAGTCATTTTGAAGAAGTATTCGCCGATTAGTGAGCTAGGAGACTTTGCGAAGGAATATGCTGATGCATTATTCGACAGTTTGGGTCATTCCATCCTGATTTGTGATCGAGATACGTATATTGCTGTATCCGGCAGTTCGAAAAAAGAGTACTTAAACAAATCCATCAGTGATTTACTTGAACGAACAATGGACCAGCGCAATTCTGTATTAGAAGAAAGCAAAAAAGAAATTCAACTTGTCGATGGTATTGATGATGACGTATCTGCTTATACCATTGCACCTATTGTTGCAAACGGAGATCCGATTGGCGCCGTCGTCTTATTTTCTAAAGAGCGTTCAATGGGGGAAGTGGAGCATAAAGCGGCAGAAACAGCAGCTGGCTTCCTAGCCCGTCAAATGGAACACTAGGTCTAATAATTCTATATCATTTTGATGAAACGAAAGAATGCCGATGAAATCATTTGATTTTGTCGGCGTTTTTTATATGGAATGAAACAAAACGAGAAATGTGCCGTCTACTCCTTAGAAAGAAACGGCTTTTCATTCACGTATGATATAATGAGTGCGTTTAACTGTAGATCTATTTTTAAAGGAGTCATCCATGAAAAATGCTGTGAATCAGCCGCATTGGCTTTTCCAGGGTGCGGTGATTTTGACCATCGCAGGCTTGTTATCAAAGGTACTAAGTGCCGTTTATCGTGTTCCGTTCCAGAACATCGTAGGAGACACAGGGTTTTATATTTATCAGCAAGTGTACCCCTTCCTTGGTATTGCGATCATGCTCGGCACCACAGGGTTTCCTGTCATGGTGTCCAAGCTTCTGAGTGAGCATGGGGAAGAAAATCGAAGGATCATTACAAGGGTATCTTTGGTCTATATCACTTTACTGAGCCTAGTCTTATTTCTTTGTCTTTACATAGGAGCAGGTAGAATTGCGAGCCTTATGGCGGACAGTCAATTAATCCTGCTCATCCAAATGAGTGCTTTCGTGTTTTTATTCCTGCCGCTTACCGTGATGCTGAGAGGCGTTTTTCAGAGTGACGGTATGATGCTTCCAACGGCTGTTTCTCAATTGGTTGAGCAGCTCATCAGGGTAGGCGTCCTGCTTGTTTTATCCTTCTATTTCGTCAGGCACGGCTATTCGCTTTATGAAACAGGGGCGGGTGCAGTCTTCTCCTCCATAGCGGGAAGCGCGGCCTCGCTTATACTGCTTCTTTTCCTTTGGCTGACTTACCGAAAACAGTCTTCTGCACCTATGACAGTCAAGCGGGCGACACTTCGGAAAAAGGATGTTTTGAAGAGTTTGGTGCTGTATACATTCACGATTTGTGTCAGCGGATTGCTCATTTTATGGATGCAAATGATTGATGCCTTTCATCTGTATGCGTTGCTGCGCAGTGAAGGACTGAGTGAAGCCGCGGCAAAGGCGGCAAAAGGTGTGTATGATCGAGGGCAGCCGTTTTTACAGCTAGGGACAGTGTTTGCCATTAGCATCGGGACCTCTCTTGTGCCATTTTTATCTGCTGCCATGAGGAATGGAGAGCATGAAGCGATCAGGCAAAAAGTACGTACATCGTTTAAAACCACGTCAGTTTTAGGGATTGGTTCCGCAGTTGGGCTGATTTGTATTCTTTCGTCAGTCAATACCATGCTTTTTCGTAATGATTTAGGTACCGATGCGCTGCAAATATTCTGTATTTCCATCGCATTTACATCGATTGCGATTACGCAAGCAGCTTTACTTCAAGGGCTTGGGCATACTGTGTATCCGGCTGTTGTGGTGCTTCTCAGTGTGCTGGTGAAATGGATACTTACGCTTGCACTGGTCCCGCTATTTGGCATCTACGGTGCCGCATGGTCAACCGTGTGCGGTTTTCTCGCTGCCGCTCTGCTCAATGCCGTTTATTTGAGGCATAAAGGATGGATTTCGTTGAGAGAGCTGTTCCCAGTGAAAATTCTTTTATCGGCCGCTTTCATGGCCATTGTCTTAATAGGGTATCAGGCACTGTTTTCTTGGGTCATTCCCTTTGAAAAACGTCCTTTTTCCGTTTTAGAGAGCCTGACGTCAGTTTTTATTGGTGGTTTCGCCTTTTTATATAGTATTCTTAAGCTAGAAGTATTTACGGACGAGGAATGGAGACTCATTCCATTAGGAGAAAAGATTTTATATTTTAAACAGATGAGAGGGAATCAAAATGGCAGGTAAGATTACCGTCGTCGGTCTTGGGGCAGGAGACATGGATCAGCTGACGCTCGGTGTATACAAGCAGCTGAAGCAGGCGAAAGAAGTATTTATGAGAACGCAGGACCACCCGCTTACCGCAGAGTTGATGCAGGAGGTTCCATCGCTGACCTTTTTTGATGAGATTTATGAAAAGCACGATCAGTTTGATTCGGTCTATCAGGAAATCACGGAAATTTTATTTACAGAGGCTGCGGAAAAGGAGATTGTGTACGCAGTACCAGGTCACCCATTTGTCGCTGAAAAGACCGTCCAGCTATTAGTTTCTCAGCAGCAAGAGCGCGGGATTGAGGTGTCCGTTGCTGGTGGACAAAGCTTTTTGGATGCGACGTTTAACTCCTTGCAGATCGACCCCATCGAGGGATTCCAATTCGTTGATGCAGGAGATATGAGAGCGGACGATCTGAAATTGACCCAGCATGTCCTCATTTGTCAGGTATATGATCAGCTCACCGCTTCGAATGTGAAACTCACGCTGATGGAAAAGCTTCCAGACGATTATGAAGTCTATATTGTGACTGCGGCTGGAAGCAGCCTGGAACAGATTACTGCCGTTCCTTTATTTGAACTTGATCGAGATGTGTCGATAAATAACTTAACGAGTGTTTATGTGCCTCCGATTCAAGATGAAAAGCTGCTTTACCAACAATTTGACACCTTCCGTGACGTCATCCGTACATTAAGAGGTCCGGGCGGCTGTCCATGGGATCAACAACAAACCAATGAGTCACTTAAACCCTATTTAATTGAAGAATGCTATGAACTGCTTGAAGCGATAGATGAAGATGATCCAGACCATATGGTGGAAGAGCTCGGAGATGTGATGCTGCAGGTGTTACTTCATGCTCAAATTGGTGAAGATGACGGCTTTTTCTCAATTGATGACGTCATCCAGCATGTCACAGAAAAAATGATTCGTAGACATCCCCATGTGTTTGGTGACACAAATGTTTCTGAAGCAGAAGAAGTGGTCGTCAACTGGGAAAAAATCAAGCAGCAGGAGAAGCCGGAGCGGGCAGCCTCTATGTTGCAATCCATCCCGGCGACGCTTCCAGCATTAACAAAGGCATATAAGCTCCAAAAGAAAGCCGCCAAAGTAGGCTTTGATTGGACAGATGTGAAAGATATTTGGAACAAATACGAAGAAGAAAAGCAGGAATTTCTCGTTGAAGTGGCAGAGAAGCCGGACGAAAGTGCAACGAAGCAGATGAAAGACGAATTTGGAGATCTTTTGTTTGTTCTCGTCAACATTGGAAGGTTCTATCAGCTAGAACCTGAAACGGCGCTCGCTTCCGCCAACACAAAATTCATGCGTCGCTTTCAGCATATCGAACAAAAAGCAAAGGACATGGGACGTTCATTAGAGAACTTAACGCTAGAGGAAATGGACGATCTATGGAACGATGCCAAACGTATAGAAAGAGGTGAGCATACATGAGATTAGATAAATTTTTAAAAGTGTCCCGTTTAATCAAAAGAAGAACATTGGCAAAAGAAGTCGCTGATCAAGGCAGAATTTCGATTAACGGCACACAGGCGAAAGCCAGCTCTGATGTGAAAGAAGGAGACGAGCTTAAAATCCGTTTTGGTCAAAAACTAGTGACGGTTCAAGTCAACGAGTTAAAGGACACAACGAAAAAAGAAGAAGCCGCTGGCATGTATACTGTGCTAAAAGAAGAAAAAACAACAGAATAGGGCTTGTTCTAAATGATCCTCCTGTCACATACAATGCAGTAACAATGCAAGTATGAGATATGGGGGATGTATAAATGAATCAATATTATAATCAACCTCAAGGCACGAAGCTGTCATCAGAAGCGGAGCACAATATCACAATGCGAAACAGAAAGCATTTAGATATTACCGGCGTCAAACAGGTGGAAAGCTTTGATAATGAAGAATTTCTGCTTGAGACGGTCATGGGGATTCTCGCTATCCGTGGAGAAAATCTGCAAATGAAAAACCTAGACGTCGAAAAAGGCGTTGTGTCGATTAAAGGACGTGTCTTTGACTTAATTTATGTAGATGAGCAGCACGGGGAGAAAGCTAAAGGATTTTTTAGCAAGCTGTTTAAATGACGCTGACAGTCCAGTTTTATACGATGCTTTCGATGGTAGCGATGGGCATCTGGCTGGGCGCATCGCTTGATACGTACAAGCTGTTTGTGAATCGGGAAAAGACAGCAAAATGGCTTTTGATTATACACGATCTCCTTTTTTGGCTGGTACAGGGTCTCTTATTCTTTTATGTTCTGCTGCTGACAAATGAGGGAGAATTCAGGCTTTATATCTTTCTAGCCGTTGCACTAGGTTTCTCGATGTATCAGGCATTGATGAAACAGCTGTATATGAACATTCTCAAATTTATCACGATGTGTATTTATCAAACCGTTCTCATCCTTAAAAGGCTGGTCATGTCGATCGTCTTCCAGCCGATCCGTTGGATTGTCACAATGGTCATAAGTGTTATACTGTTCTTGTTCCACTCGCTCTTACGTCTTGTTCGTTTTACGTTTCGGCTCGTGTGGAAGGTGCTGTCCATTGTTTGTTATCCGCTCATCTGGTTACTTAATGTGACCATTATTCATCGGATTCCCGAAAAATGGCGAACATCAATGAGATTGTTTTTCTCTAAAGGAGCAGGAATTTTACAAGGGACCAAGAAATTATCTGGTACCATCAAAACGAAATGGAAACAATTCTGGACAAAGTAAGAGAGGAGGCCTTCAACCTTGAACAAGAGAAAAAGAAATATCGCACAAATTCAAAATGATTACCAAAAACAAATGGAACAGCAAGCGCAACGCTTAAAACGCAAACGCCGTGGACTCCTTAGAAGGCTTACCGTGTTTGGTGTGATCGTGCTCATGTTTGCTGTCTTGGTGACAAGTGCCCTCTGGTCGCAATCGTCCTCATTAAAGGAAAAAGAAGAGAAGAAGGTTGCGCTCGAAAAAGAATTAAAGCAATTACAAACAAAGCAGGAAGATATTTCTGATGAAATTAAAAAGCTGAAAAGCAAGGAATACGTACTCGAACTGGCACGACGAGACTATTATATGTCCAAAAAAGGCGAAAAAATCTTTGATGTGGGCAATAAGAGCGATTAGCCTTGTTGACACTTAAAATTCAGTTTATGTATAATTGAACAAATGAGATTTTTTTATAAGTCTAAGGAGGAGCACTTTTTTTATGTCGATTGAAGTTGGCAGCAAGTTACAAGGGAAAGTTACGGGCATTACAAATTTTGGAGCTTTTGTGGAGTTGCCAGGCGGTTCAACTGGTCTCGTTCATATCAGTGAGGTAGCCGATAACTATGTAAAAGATATTAATGAGCATTTAAAAGTCGGTGAACAAGTTGAAGTGAAAGTGATTAACGTTGAAAAAGACGGTAAAATCGGCTTGTCCATTAAAAAAGCAAAAGATCGTCCTCAACAACAACAATCAAGACCGAGCAGAAATGATTTCCGTCCGAAGGAATCGTTTGAGCAAAAAATGAACAAATTCTTAAAAGATAGTGAAGACCGCTTAACATCTTTAAAACGTAACACGGAATCAAAACGTGGGGGACGCGGAGCAAGAAGAGGTTAACTTGTTGCTGCTTTCTATATATCTTTCACAACAAAGCACCTGCTGTCCGCAGGTGCTTTTTTTCTTGATCTATACGACATTTTTTGAGATTTCGTCATTTAATTTAAAACTTCCTATTGACGGACAAGCGATTCCTTTGTATTATAGATCTTGTGCTTCTTAGCGCATTTTTATTATGGCGGTGTAGCTCAGCTGGCTAGAGCGTACGGTTCATACCCGTGAGGTCGGGGGTTCGATCCCCTCCGCCGCTATCCTTTTTATTAGAACATAAAAGCAAGGCCCGTTGGTCAAGCGGTTAAGACACCGCCCTTTCACGGCGGTAACACGGGTTCGAATCCCGTACGGGTCATCTTCGAAAACAGCTTTCTTTAGGAAAGCTGTTTTTTTGTGTCTTCGTAAAATTCTGATGAAAGACATCGACTTTCATGAAAGTATGCCTTTTTGACGAATAAAGCGTCGAACGTTTTATGGAAACGACAACTTCTTTTGACAAAATTTCTTTTTCACCTTCGCTATAATGACAAGCAACGAATATCAGGTGGGGGATGAAAAGATGGAAAAACTAGAAAGAAGAACTGATTTAACAGGAGCGGGGTTTGAAAGAATCAGTGCAGGGTTAAAAAAGATGAAAAACCTGTTTCTTCATCATACGCATTCTCTTTTTTTCTATAAAGGGTTTATTTATGTCGTTCTTGGTTTTTTATTAGGACGAGCCTTTATATTATCTGAAATTATGCCGTTTGCTCTGCCTTTCTTTGGCTCCATGCTACTTATCAAAAGAGATAAGTCCATGCTTGCTTGTCTCGCTTTACTTGCTGGAGCCATGACGATATCACCTCAAAATGCATTGTTTGTGTTTGCGTCGCTGATCGTATTCCTTCTTATGTCCAAGGTGGTTTCTTTCATCATCAAAGACCCAGTGAAAACATTGCCGGTTGTCATTGTGCTGTCAATGCTGATCACCAGAGGAGCATTTGTTTACCTAGAGCAAGGTGCTGTGCAAAGCTACGATTACGTCATGGCGGGTGTTGAAGCAGGACTTGCCTTCATTTTGACACTGATTTTCCTTCAAAGCCTGCCGATTTTTACCGTTAGGAAAATCAAACACTCCTTAAAGGTTGAAGAAATTATTTGCTTTATGATTTTGATTGCCTCAGTTTTAACAGGTCTGGCTGGCATCACATTTCAAGGAATGCAGGCAGAGCATATTTTGTCACGATATGTAGTGCTGAGCTTTGCCTTTATTGGAGGAGCGAGTATTGGTTGTACAGTGGGTGTCGTGACTGGATTAATTCTCGGTCTCGCTAACATCGGAAACCTATATCAGATGAGTCTTCTTGCCTTTTCAGGTTTATTAGGGGGATTGCTGAAAGAGGGGAAGAAAGCAGGCGCAGCCATTGGCTTAATTGTGGGTTCCTTACTTATTTCCTTGTACGGAGAAGGATCAGCAGGACTCATAACCACGCTATATGAATCATTGATTGCGGTTGCGCTCTTCTTGCTCACGCCACAATCAGTGACCTCTAAGGTAGCGAAATATATTCCTGGTACGGTAGAGCATGTACAGGAACAGCAACAATACGCCCGGAAAGTACGAGATGTGACAGCAAAAAAGGTAGACCAATTTTCTAATGTATTTCATGCGCTGTCTGAGAGTTTTGCGACATTTTACGATTCCATTCCTGAAGAAAAGAAACAGGAAGAGGATGTAGATCTTTTTTTAAGTACGATCACAGAACGATCCTGTCAAACGTGCTATAAGAAAAATAAATGCTGGGTGCAGAACTTTGATACAACCTATGAACTGATGAAACAAGTTATGCATGAATCTGATGAAAAAACCTACGAGCAAAACCGGAAATTGAAGAAGAAATTTAGCCAGCACTGCTCAAAATCAAAACATGTTGAGGAATTGATTGAAGAGGAGATCGCTTACTATAAAGCCAACCAGACTCTGAAGAAAAAAGTCCAAGACAGCAGACGCCTTGTAGCTGAACAACTGATGGGTGTCTCACAAGTGATGGAGGATTTTTCCCGGGAAATAAAACGGGAAAGAGAACAGCATTTTATTCAAGAAGAGCAGATGATAGAAGCACTTCAGCACTTTGGAATTGAAATTCAGCAAGTAGAAATTTATAGCTTGGAGCAGGGGAATGTCGATATTGAAATGAGAATCCCATATTGCCAGGGCCATGGTGAATGTGAAAAAATCATCGCCCCTATGCTCTCAGATATTTTAGAAGAACAGATTTTAGTCAAAGCAGAGCAGTGTGCAGAGCACCCAACAGGCTATTGCCACGTTGTATTTGGCTCTGCAAAATCATATCGAGTGGCTACAGGCGTAGCGCATGCAGCAAAAGGCGGAGGATTAGTGTCTGGAGACAGCTACAGCATGATGGAGCTGGGTGCGGGCAAATATGCCGCGGCTATTAGTGATGGAATGGGCAATGGAGCAAGGGCTCATTTTGAAAGCAATGAAACGATTAAGCTGTTAGAAAAAATATTGGCATCAGGCATCAATGAAAAAGTGGCGATTAAAACCATTAATAGTATTTTATCTTTACGAACGACAGATGAAATCTATTCAACGTTAGATTTGTCCATTATTGATTTACAGGATGCGAGCTGTAAATTCCTTAAGATCGGTTCAACACCCAGCTTTATTAAACGGGGTGATCAGGTGATGAAGGTACAAGCGAGCAACTTACCGATTGGGATTATTGATGAATTTGAAGTGGAGGTTGTGAGTGAACAGATGAAGGCAGGAGATCTGCTGATTATGATGAGTGATGGCATTTTCGAAGGACCAAAGCATATTGAAAATCATGATCTCTGGGTGAAACGCAAAATGAAAAGCTTTAAAACAGAAGATCCGCAAGAGATTGCTGATTTATTAATGGAAGAGGTCATTCGAACAAGATCGGGTCAAATTGATGACGATATGACGGTTGTTGTCATCAGGCTTGATCACAATACGCCTAAATGGGCATCCATTCCGACTGGTACATTCTATCTTGAGAAACAAGAGATTTCTTGAAATATCGTATAATATGAATTTCTTCTGGCGATGATGGGGATATAAAGCATTCAGTTACGATCCCAGGAGGAATGAAGATGCGAAAAGGTCACGTAAACCAAATCTTATTGATTACAGATGGCTGCTCAAATCACGGGGAAGATCCACTTGCGATTGCCTCATTGGCAAAGGAACAAGGGATTACAGTCAATGTCATTGGCATTATGGAGGAAAACAGACACGATCATGAAGCAATGAAAGAAGTTGAGGGGATTGCTCTAGCAGGCGGAGGCATTCATCAAGTTGTCTACGTCCAGCAGTTATCTCAAACGGTACAAATGGTTACAAAAAAAGCGATGACACAAACCTTGCAAGGTGTTGTGAATAAAGAATTGCAGCAAATCCTTGGTAAGGACACTGAAATTGAAGAGCTTCCGCCTGATAAGCGCGGGGAAGTGATGGAAGTAGTCGATGAGTTAGGAGAGACGGTTCACCTTCAAGTACTTGTGCTTGTTGATACAAGTGCAAGTATGAAACCGAAGCTGCCGACCGTTAAAGAAGCACTCATTGACCTCTCCATTAGTTTAAATTCAAGAATTGGTGAAAATCAGTTTGGAATGTGTATATTTCCCGGGAAAAACTCAGATGCTGAAATTGTGTTGAATTGGACGCCTCGATTCGATTCACTGTCATCTATTTTCCCGAAACTGACCACGGGAGGAATTACTCCAACTGGACCAGCCCTTCGAGAAGCACTCCAACATTTCAAATCAGTTCGTTCACGTAAAGGGCTGCTTGAAGCAAAGGAAGAGCATGATGAATTCGGCTTCTAACATTCCGTTAGGCACGGTGATTCAAGGGAAATGGCATCACCATCATTACCGCATCGTAAAAGAGCTAGGAAAAGGGGCGAACGGTATTGTCTATCTAGCCGAATCGCCAAATGGTCAAGTAGCCCTTAAAGTGAGTGATGACAGTATGCTCATTGCATCTGAAGTCAATGTGTTAAAATCCTTTTCTAAGGCTCCTGTGAAAACCATGGGGCCTTCTTTTTATGATATGGATGATGCGATTTATCCCGGCATGCTTCAAAAGCGTTCCTTTTATGTGATGGAGTATGTCAGAGGCCCATTACTACTTGAATTTGTAAAACAAAAAGGTGATGAGTGGATCGTTGTTTTAATGGTTCAACTTTTATCTAACCTGGCTCATTTACATCAAGAAGGCTGGATTTTTGGTGACTTGAAGCCAGATAATCTCATCGTGTCAGGTCCCCCGGCCGCGATCCGGTGCATTGATGTAGGGGGAACGACAAAAGCAGGCAGGGCAATCAAGGAGTATACCGAGTTTTTTGATCGAGGCTATTGGGGATTCGGCACAAGAAAGGCAGAGCCATCTTATGATCTGTTTGCCTTAAGCATGGTGATGGTGAACTGTGCGTATAAGAAAGAATTCAAAAAAGGAGCAGAACCGGAAAAGCAGCTTTACAGAGCCATTGAAGGACATCCTTTATTAAAGCGTTATGAAAGGGTGTTAAAGGCTGCTCTACATGGTAAATATCAATCAGCGGCGGCTATGAAGAGTGCAATGCTGAAAGAAGGACAGTTGATCGCTTCAAGAAAAGCGAGTCAAAAGAAGCAGCAGCAAAAAAACGGGCAAAAGCCCGCTGTTCAACAAAATCAACAGGCGACTTCACGATCGAGAGTTGCAGCAGCAAAAAGAACATCAGTACGCCAAAAATCAGGCGGGCTTTTTGAAACTGTTCTTATCGTGTGCAGTGTACTTGCTCTTTACTGTGCATATGTAGTTTTGTTCCTGCTATAGACCTGTAAAAAAGCAGGCTTCATCTTTGCTTGGAGCTACTGAAAGTGATAGGATATGTATATCTTTAAATTACCTGCTCTTTGTGAGGAGGAAGTTGTGAATAGAATTGAATCATTTTTGAAAAAACATGATGTTTACCTTGAAAATACGACAGTCATTGTCGGGGTTTCTGGCGGACCAGATTCCATGCTTTTACTGCACGAACTAAACAAACGTCGAAAAGGTTCATTTCAGCTGATTGCAGCCCATGTAGATCACATGTTCAGAGGAGAAGAATCCTTTGCTGATTTGGCATTTGTTGAGGCATACTGCAAGGAGCAAGGAATTCTTTTTAAATCGGCCCGCATACAAGTTGCCCAATATGCAAAAGAAAACCACTTAAACAAACAGGCAGCTGCAAGAGAGTGCAGATATGCTTTCTTTCGTCAATTGATGGAGCAATACAACGCTCAATTTCTAGCGCTTGCACATCATGGAGACGACCAAGTAGAAACAATGATGATGAGGCTTGTGAGAGGGACAGTTGGAATAGGACTCGCAGGTATCCAAGCAAAACGTCCTTATCAAGATGGATGGCTGATTCGGCCGCTCATTGGATATTCCAAGGATGACGTGCTGACCGCTTGTGAAAAAGAACATATTCCCTATGTCATTGATCAAAGCAATCACACAGATGACTACTTGAGAAACCGGATAAGAAGACACATTCTTCCTGTGTTAAAAGAAGAGGCACCTCATGTACATGAAAGCTTTCAGTTTGTAAGTGACATGCTGACTGAAGATGAGCAATATTTGCAGGCATTAACAAAGGAACAAATGAACCAAGTGATAACGAATCAATCGCCTAAGCAAATTAAGATCAAAACGAAGCCTTTGCTTGACCTGCCTTTGCCTTTACAAAGAAGAGGCATTCAACTAATATTAAACTATCTTTATGAAAACACTCAATCAGCGTTTTCAAACCAGCATATTCTAGGGACTTTGGACTGGTTATCTCATACCGAACAACCGTCTGGATCATTAGATTTGCCAAAAGGTTTACAAGCTGTCAAGTCTTATGATTACTGTATGTTTACCTTTGAACGATCGCTTGTACTAGACCAGACTTATGCTCTTCACTTAAAGGGTGAGCTTGGAGAGAAGCTTTTCCTTCCAAATGGGCAGTCTATCGTGGTATCAAATCATGTTCCGAAGGATGCACGGAACGGAAACCATTTTTTCTTGCTTCAAAAAGATCAAGTTCGTTTCCCTTTGATCATTCGCTCACGAAAAAATGGTGATCGAATGAAACTTAAAGGGATGAATGGATCAAAAAAGGTGAAGGATATATTTATTGATAAAAAAGTGCCTCTTGCAGAAAGAGACAGCTGGCCGATCGTCACTGACTCGGATCATCAAATCATCTGGATCCCAGGTCTGAAAAAATCCGTTTTTGAAGAAATTGATATGACAAACAGCGATCTCATTGTATTACAATATAGACAGCATGAAAATTTGTAGGGGGCAAGCAAAAGCATGAAACAAGATATTGAAAAGGTTTTGATCTCAGAAGAAGAGATCCAGCAAAAAGTGAAGGAACTGGGTGCAACATTAACCAGCGATTATGATGGTAAATTTCCCCTGGCTATTGGTGTTTTGAAAGGGGCTCTTCCATTCATGGCAGACCTGATCAAACACATTGATACATATTTAGAACTTGATTTTATGGATGTATCTAGCTACGGAAAATCTACCGTATCTTCAGGAGAAGTAAAGATCATAAAAGATCTAGATACTTCTGTTGAAGGAAGAGATATTTTAATTATGGAAGATATCATCGACAGTGGGTTAACTTTGAGCTATCTGGTAGAGCTTTTCCGATACCGTAAAGCAAACTCCATAAAAATTGTGACATTGCTTGATAAACCAAGCGGTCGTAAAGCAGACATCAAAGCAGATTATGTTGGATTTGAAGTGCCAGATGCATTTGTTGTCGGCTATGGATTGGATTTCGCTGAACGTTACCGAAACCTCCCGTATATTGGAGTGTTAAAACCATCTGTTTACGAAGGCTAATCAGCATACGTATACATGAGGTTATTGGTTGTATTGGAATGATTTTCTATGATACTATTGAACATAGTTGTGCTTACTGTGGGAGGAGGTAAGGAATGAATCGGGTTTTTCGTAATACGATTTTTTATATACTTATTTTATTACTTGTGATAGGGGTAGTCAGTTGGTTAGGATCCCCTAATCAAAAGCCTGAGAACATGTCTTACAGCAAATTTTCGCAAAATCTAAGTGCGGGAAAAGTGGAGAGTATCTCCATTCAGCCTGTAAGAGGGGTTTATGAAATTCGTGGTCAATTAGATGGCGCGAAGAAAGATGAATACTTCATTACCCATGTTCCAGATGGTCAAGGTGTTGACCAGATTTACAGTGCACTAAAGAATACAGATGTAAAAGTAGAACCAGCACCTGAAACAAATGGATGGCTGCAAGTTCTGACAACCATCATTCCGTTCATCATCATCTTTATCCTGTTCTTCTTCTTACTGAACCAAGCTCAGGGCGGTGGAAGCCGTGTTATGAACTTTGGTAAGAGTAAGGCGAAGCTTTACACAGAAGAGAAGAAACGTGTGAAATTTAAAGATGTTGCCGGTGCAGATGAAGAAAAGCAAGAGCTTGTAGAAGTGGTAGAGTTCCTGAAGGACCCACGTAAATTCGCAGAGCTTGGCGCAAGAATTCCTAAAGGGGTTTTACTAGTAGGACCTCCAGGTACAGGTAAAACATTGCTTGCGAGAGCATCTGCAGGAGAAGCAGGCGTTCCTTTCTTCAGCATCAGTGGTTCTGACTTCGTCGAGATGTTCGTCGGTGTCGGTGCATCACGTGTACGTGATTTATTCGAAAATGCGAAAAAGAATGCACCATGCTTAATCTTTATTGATGAGATTGATGCAGTGGGTCGTCAGCGTGGAGCCGGTCTAGGCGGTGGTCATGACGAGCGTGAACAAACGCTTAACCAGCTTCTTGTTGAAATGGATGGTTTTAGTGCGAACGAAGGTATTATTATCATCGCTGCGACGAACCGTGCAGATATCCTAGATCCTGCATTGCTGCGTCCGGGACGTTTTGACCGTCAAATTACGGTTGACCGCCCAGATGTCATTGGCCGTGAAGAAGTGCTGAAGGTTCATGCGAAAAACAAACCGCTTGATGATACAGTGAATTTGAAAGCCATTGCAAGCAGAACACCTGGTTTCTCAGGAGCAGATCTTGAGAACTTACTAAACGAAGCAGCACTTGTTGCTGCCCGTCATAACAAAAAGAAAATTGATATGCGTGATATCGACGAAGCGACTGACCGTGTCATCGCTGGGCCGGCGAAGAAAAGCCGCGTCATTTCGAAGAAAGAACGTAATATCGTGGCTTACCATGAAGCAGGTCATACCGTCATTGGTCTTATCCTAGACGAAGCGGACATGGTGCATAAAGTAACGATCGTTCCTCGGGGTCAGGCAGGCGGATATGCGGTCATGCTTCCAAGAGAAGACCGTTATTTCCAAACGAAGCCAGAGCTTCTTGATAAAATTGTCGGCTTGCTCGGCGGTCGTGTTGCAGAGGAAATTACGTTTGGTGAAGTAAGTACAGGTGCTCACAACGATTTCCAGCGTGCAACTGGCATTGCAAGAAAAATGGTTACAGAGTTCGGTATGTCTGATAAACTTGGACCACTTCAATTCGGTCAAGCACAAGGAGGTCAAGTATTCCTTGGCCGTGACTTTAACAACGAGCCGAATTATAGTGAAGCGATCGCTTACGAAATTGACCAAGAAATTCAGCGTTTCATCAAGGACAGCTACGAACGTGCGAAACAAATTCTCACTGAGAATAAAGATAAGCTAGAAATCATCGCACAAGCTCTTCTAGAAGTTGAAACATTAGATGCTGAGCAAATTAAATCTCTTTACGAAACTGGAAAGCTTCCAGAGCGTGTATACGCAGATGACGAAGAGAAAAACGATGATGTGAAAGTGAACATCAAGAAAAAAGAAGAAGATGAGGAGATCTAATCTCCTTCTGTGAAAGCTGCCGGGATCATCGGCAGCTTTTTTTATTTCGATTCCTGAATGGATCGGTTTCGAATTGTTTACAAATGGAACTCAATTCGTGTATGGTATGATAGAAAGTCGAAAAATGCTCTTTTTGAGAAACTATTCAAAGTGGTGATGAAGTTGTTACTCGTGATAGATGTAGGGAACACAAATACCGTTTTAGGTGTTTATCATAATGGCGATCTAAACTACCATTGGCGAATTGAAACAAGCCGTCATAAAACAGAAGATGAATTTGGTATGGCCATCAGGTCTTTATTTGATTATGTCGGGCTGATGTTTGACCAAATAGAAGGAATTATCATCTCGTCTGTTGTCCCGCCAATGATGTTTGCATTAGAAAGAATGTGCGAGAAGTACTTTCACATAACTCCCCAAATTGTAGGGCCTGGAATGAAGACTGGATTAAACATTATGTGTGACAATCCAAAGGAAGTCGGGGCTGATCGAATTGTGAATGCAGTAGCGGCGATTCATCTATATGGGGCACCTCTCATTGTCGTAGACTTTGGCACAGCGACAACCTACTGCTATATCAATGAACAAAAACAATACATGGGTGGGGCAATAGCACCTGGTATTACCATCTCAACAGAGGCTTTATATACAAGAGCGGCGAAACTGCCGAGAATTGAAATTGTCCGTCCAGATCACATTGTTGGAAAAAACACCATCAGTGCGATGCAATCCGGCATCCTTTATGGATATGTTGGGCAAGTCGAGGGAATAGTGAAACGGATGAAGCAGCAAGCGAAACAAACACCGAAAGTCATTGCAACAGGCGGTTTGTCAACATTGATTGGAAATGAATCAGACTGCATTGATATTGTCGATCCGTTCTTAACATTAAAAGGACTTCAACTCATTTATGAACGTAATCGTGTCGGTGTACTATAGGAGGTTTAAAATCGAATGGACTACTTAGTTAAAGCGTTAGCATATGACGGAAAAGTCCGAGCATATGCTGCAAACACAACAGATACAATCAACGAAGCACAAAGAAGACACCATACATGGCCAACAGCATCAGCAGCGATTGGCAGAACAATGACAGCTACAGTCATGATGGGTGCTATGCTGAAAGGTGAAAATAAGCTAACGGTCAAAATTGAAGGCGGTGGACCAATCGGTGCCATCATTGCTGATGGAAACGCAAAGGGCCAGGTGCGCGGATATGTCTCAAACCCACAAGTCCATTTTGACTTAAATGAACATGGCAAGCTGGATGTTAGACGTGCAGTCGGGACATCTGGAACGTTAAGTGTTGTTAAAGATATCGGGCTGAAAGATCACTTTACAGGACAAACGGAGATCGTTTCAGGTGAAATTGGAGATGACTTCACTTATTACCTTGTCTCTTCTGAGCAAGTGCCTTCCTCTGTAGGTGTAGGGGTTTTGGTCAATCCAGATAACTCGATCCTTGCAGCAGGCGGTTTCATCATTCAATTGCTGCCTGGAACAGAAGATGCTGTCATTGAAAGATTAGAAAAGCGGCTCTCAACCATTGAACCCATTTCTAAACTCATTGAAAAAGGGATGACACCAGAAGAAATCTTAGAAGAAGTACTCGGAGAAAAACCTCAAATTTTAGAAACTGTACCTGTCGAATTCTCTTGTAACTGCTCAAAAGAACGTTTTTCTAATGGCATTATCAGCCTAGGAAAAGCCGAAATTGAAGACATGATTGAACAAGACGGACAAGCAGAAGCTCAATGCCATTTTTGTAACGAAACGTATGTATTTACAAAAGAAGAGCTAGAAGAGCTACGTGAAGAAATAACCCGCTAAGCTCTAAGCAGCGGGTTTTCTTTTTAGAATGGAAAGGAGACGAAAGATGAGACTGAAAGCAAGAGTGGTATGGACATTTATTCTCGTGTTGCTTATGATCAATGCCGTTGTCATTGCATATGTATTAACAAAGTCGCAAATGTCACAGGCTTCTTCAAACGGGAAGAGCGGTGAAGAAATTGCGTCGATTGGAAAAGAGAAGGTGACACGTCAAGAATGGTTAAAGAAGATGGAAGACCGCTATGGAAAGGCAACACTTGAGCAAATGATTAATCAGAAGGTGGTCGATCAGCTTGCGAAAGAAAACAAGCTTGAGGTGTCCTCAAAAGAAATCAATCGTGAATTGTTAATGCTTAAAGCGGTATCAAATAATTTCTACGAAGATGGACATACGAGTGAAAAGGACTGGACAGAACAGATTCGTTATCAAATATTATTAGAGCAGCTTTTAACGAGAGATGCTGTCGTTTCTGAAAAAGAAGCGAAATCCTTTTATGAAAAAAACAAGGACTTATATCAATATGATGATTCATACCGTATTCGTCATATCGTCGTGAAGACAAAGGGCGAAGCTGAAAATGTATTGAAGGATCTAAAAGGCGGATCTAGCTTCGAAGCGGTGGCAGCTGAACGCTCCATTGACCGCTACACCTCTCCATATGGCGGAGATCTTGGGTTTGTGACAGAAGAACAAGAAAGTATCCCAGCCCTGTACATACAGGAAGCTCAAAAGCTTCAGCCAGATCAATGGACTAAAGAACCGATCGAGACCAAAAACGGGTATGCCATTATTCAATTGAAAGAAAAATTAGATGGCCGCTCCTTCTCGTATGAAGAAGTCAAAAATCAGATCAAAAGGCAGATTGCCATGGAAGATCTAGGTGAAAAGGCGAATGTTAAAACCCTGTGGAAAGAAGCAAAAGTCACATGGTTTTACGATGGCGAGCAGGACTAAAAGCATTGACAAAATTTTTCGAAATTGATAATTTAATATTAATACAATAAAATTACTCGGAGATAGAGGTGTTAGTGATGGCTCGTATTGCAAATTCAGTTTTTGAACTAATAGGAAATACACCAGTCGTTAAATTAAACCGTTTAGTAGATGAAGACAGTGCGGATGTCTACTTGAAACTTGAATATATGAACCCGGGCAGCAGTGTAAAAGATCGTATTGCGTTAGCGATGATCGAAGATGCTGAAGCGAAAGGTACTTTAAAAGCCGGCGACACGCTCATCGAACCAACAAGCGGAAACACAGGGATCGGTCTTGCAATGGTAGCGGCAGCTAAAGGAATTAACGCAATTCTAGTGATGCCAGACACAATGAGTCAGGAGCGCCGCAACCTTTTACGCGCTTATGGTGCAGAGCTTGTATTAACACCAGGTGCAGAAGGAATGAAAGGTGCCATCAAAAAGGCAGAAGAATTGGCAGAAGAGCACGGTTACTTCATGCCTCAGCAATTTAACAACGAAGCCAATGCGGAGATTCACCGTCGTACTACAGGAAAAGAAATTCTTGAACAGTTCGACGGCGAGCTTGATGCATTTATTGCAGGTGTTGGTACGGGCGGCACAATTACGGGTGCTGGTGAAGTCCTCAAAGAAGCCATCCCGTCGATTCAGCTTTATGCGGTAGAGCCGACAGATTCTCCTGTATTATCAGGCGGAAAGCCAGGCCCGCATAAAATCCAAGGGATTGGAGCAGGTTTTATCCCTTCCATCTTGAACACGGAAGTATATGACGGCATTATCCAAGTGAAAAACGAAGATGCATTTGAGCTTGCAAGAAAAGCAGCGAAGGAGGAAGGAATCCTTGGCGGTATTTCTTCAGGAGCAGCTATTTACGCAGCACTTCAAACAGCGAAGAAGCTTGGTAAAGGGAAAAAGGTTCTCGCAATCATCCCAAGTAATGGGGAGCGTTACCTCAGCACACCTCTTTATCAATTCGATTAAACCAATTACCCCAGCATTTGCTGGGGTTTTTTTATGAAATCTGTAGATGGAAAGCAAATACTATTTTCTAAATAAATTGGATTGCATTACAATAAGATTAATGAAAATGAAAAAGGATGATAACATGACACAACGCAGGCCGATGGGCATCAAAATTCCTTTTACGAAAGATGCATTCTTGAAAAGATACGAACAATTAACTGCTGGCGAAACACACCACGTTCTGCTTGAAAGTGCTCGCGGCGGTTCATACAGCATTGCTGGCATTCACCCAATCGCTAAAGCGAAGGGAAAAGACGGGATGACAACCATCCATTATCAAGATGAGGTGCTGTTCAAAGAAGGCGATCCATTTAGAGCGTTTACGGATTGGTTCCAAACCCTTCGAACCGAAACGAATGAGGAATACCCTGATTTTCAAGGTGGGGCGATTGGATTTTTAAGCTATGATTATGCTAGATATATCGAGCATTTTAAGATGCTGTCCATTGATGACCTGAAAACACCTGACCTTTATTTTCTCGTGTTTAATGATGTTGCGGTCTTTGATCATGAAGAAAACGTGCTGTGGCTGATCACTCACACAGAGGGAGCGGAATCTGTGAGTGACATTCATCAAAGACTCGAAGATTTGAAGCAAAAGTGGACAAGCTCTGCAAAAGAATCAGCACAATCACCTGTTTATGAACCTTCTGCAGAATGTGTACCAGCAGCACCTTTTACGGAAGAAACCTTTGGAGAAGCAGTAGAGAAGATTAAGCAATATATCGCAAGCGGTGATGTGTTCCAAGTGAATTTATCCATCAGACAAGATGAACAGCTCCACACCCACCCTTATGATTTATACAAAACGTTACGTCAAGTCAATCCATCTCCTTATATGTCTTATCTGCACACGCCTGATTTCCAAATTGTTTGTGGATCTCCAGAGCTGCTGATTAAGAAAAAGGGGACTCAATTAGAAACAAGACCGATTGCGGGTACAAGATCAAGAGGCAAAGACGATGCTGAGGATCAAGCGCTGGCAAAAGAGCTCATTGAAAATGAAAAAGAACGCGCGGAGCATGTGATGCTCGTGGATCTTGAGCGGAATGACCTTGGACGCGTGTCCACTTATGGCTCAGTAAGAGTGAACGAATTTATGGCGATTGAGAAATATTCACACGTGATGCACATTGTATCCAACGTACAAGGGGAACTGCGTGATGATTGTGATGCAGTAGATGTCATGAGAGCTGTATTCCCAGGCGGCACAATTACAGGTGCTCCAAAGGTGAGAACAATGGAAATCATAGAAGAGCTTGAGCCGACAAGGCGTGGGCTTTATACTGGATCTATAGGCTGGTTTGGATTCAATCAAGATATGCACTTTAACATCGTCATTCGTACGGCGTACTGCACTGAAGGCAAAGCCTTTATGCAATCGGGTGCTGGGATCGTCATCGATTCTGTACCAAAGCACGAATACAAAGAATCGATTAAAAAAGCCTATGCAGTAAAAAAAGCATTACAGTTGAGCAAAGAAGAGACTATTTTGAGTTAGAGGTGAGTAGAGCATGATATTAATGATTGATAATTATGATTCATTTACGTACAACCTGGTCCAGTATTTAGGTGAGCTTGGAGAAGAATTGATTGTGAAACGGAATGATCAAGTAACCATTCAAGAAATCGAAGAACTCAAGCCAGATTTTCTCATGATTTCTCCAGGGCCATGCAGTCCTGATGAAGCGGGAATTAGTATGGAGGCAATCAAGCACTTTGCGGGAAGTATTCCAATCTTCGGTGTGTGCCTGGGGCATCAATCCATTGCGCAAGTCTTTGGAGGGGATGTCGTTCGTGCTGAACGCTTAATGCATGGTAAAACGTCAGAGATTGCTCATGACGGAAAAGGTGTCTTCACTGGACTCCAAAATCCGCTCGTCGCAACGAGATATCATTCGTTAATTGTCAAAAATGAAACGCTGCCGGAGTGCTTTGACGCAACAGCTAGTACAAAGGAAGGCGAGCTCATGGCCATTCGCCATAAAGAGCTACCAATTGAAAGTGTACAGTTTCATCCTGAATCGATTATGACGTCCTTCGGAAAAGAAATGCTGAAAAATTTCATTGAAACCTATCGTAAAAAGGGGCATGAAGTAAACGCATGATCATTTATCTGAACGGTCAGTATATAGAGGAGAAAGACGCGACTCTTTCTCCTTTTGATCATGGTTTTCTATATGGCATCGGTGTATTCGAAACATTTACCAGCCTGGCAGGACAAGTCTTTCTGTTAGATTGGCACCTTGAAAGGCTCAATCAATCATTGCGTGACCTTTGCATCGAATCCACAATAGAGAAACCATTTGTACTCGACATCATTCGTACCTTACTGAATAAAAACGAAATAGCCGGTGCTCATGCGAGAATTCGCTTCAATGTTTCTGCAGGCAGAGGCAATGGATTTTCTGCAGATCCTTATGAAGAGCCTGTCGTGTTTGTCATGATCTCTCCATTCCGGCCCGAATCTATTTTAGATGAGAAGCAGGGGGTCATTCTTCAAACGAGGAGAAATACGCCGGAAGGTCCAAGGCGCCTCAAGTCTCATCATTATATGAACAACCTGCTGGCTAAAAGAGAAGTGGGAAATGATCCGTCGTTAGAAGGCATCTTTTTAACAAAAGAAAATGATGTGGCAGAAGGCATTACCTCCAATGTATTTTGGCGAAAAGGCGATGTGATTTATACACCGTCACTTGATACAGGCATTTTAAATGGGGTCACTCGTCGATATTGTATCGAAACACTCCAAGCGATGGAGGCGTCGCTAAAAGTAGGGCGATACCCGGTCTCCCATTTGCTATCAGCTGATGAGGCATGGATGACCAATTCTGTTCAAGGGATTGTGCCTTTCAGAAGTATAGGGGAAATCTCCTTTTCCCAAAACAGCCGGATCATCTCAATGAAATTGAGAACACAATATAAAAAAGAACGTCTAGAACATAAAGAGTAGGTGGACACAATGACACAACAAGTGATAAAACAGCCTAAAATCATACAAGCCAAGCACCACACCCTTAGTTATGAAGAAAAGACATTGGTCATGGGCATTTTAAATGTCACACCTGACTCTTTTTCAGATGGAGGAAAGTTTAATCAAGTGGATAAAGCGCTGGCTCATGCAGCGCAGCTGATAGAGGACGGGGCACATATCATTGATATAGGCGGAGAATCGACTCGTCCGGGAGCGGCATTTGTCTCAGAACAAGAGGAGCTTTCAAGAGTCATTCCCGTCATTGAAAAGATCACAAAAGAATTGGATGTACCGATTTCCATTGATACGTATAAAGCCCATGTGGCAGATGAAGCAGTGAAAGCCGGAGCTTCCATCATCAATGATGTATGGGGAGCGAAGGCAGATCCTCAAATGGCGCATGTGGCAGCGAAGCACAATGTGCCGATTATTTTAATGCACAATCGGCCAGAGCGAAACTATACACATCTAATTTCAGATATGATCGCAGATTTGAAAGAAAGTGTTCAAATTGCGAAACAAGCGGGTGTCCGTGATGACATGATCATATTAGACCCAGGTATAGGGTTTGCGAAAAATAAAGAGGACAACCTGATAGTGATGAATGAGCTCGAACATTTTTGTCACCTTGGGTATCCACTGCTCTTAGCTACATCTCGAAAACGATTCATCGGAGCTGTCTTAGACCTGCCACCGGAAGAACGTACTGAAGGAACGGGGGCTACGGTCTGCCTTGGGATTCAAAAAGGCAGTGCGATGGTTCGTGTACATGATGTAAAAGAAATCGCAAGAATGGCAAAAATGATGGATGCCATGTTGAATAAGGGAGGCGCTTATCATCGATAAAGTATATGTAAATGGAATGGAATTTTACGGCTACCATGGCGTATTTGCAGAAGAAAATAAATTAGGACAGCGGTTCCGTGTGGATTTAACAGCTTCACTTGATTTAAGTAAAGCCGGACAAACGGATGACCTCAATGAGACGATCAATTATGCAGAGCTCTACCATATCTGCAAAAGCATTGTAGAGGGTGAATCAGTCAACCTCGTTGAAACACTGACAGAAAGAATTGCGAGCCAAGTGTTAAAGGACTTCCCGACAGTTCAGGAATGTACAGTGAAGGTGATCAAACCAGATCCGCCAATTCCAGGACACTATCAGTCCGTTGCCATTGAAATGACGAGATCGCGCGCATGAACAATACCGCATACATCGCTTTAGGTTCGAACATAGGGAAAAAGGAAACCTATTTAAAAGAAGCCGTCAAAAAACTGCACGAACATCCAGAGGTTCAAGTAGAATCAATCTCATCTATATATGAAACAACACCTGTAGGTTACGAAAACCAAGATGACTTTTTAAATATGGCTGTGAAAATTTCCACCTCGCTTCGCCCAGATGAACTACTGACACTTACTCAGAAAATCGAGCAAGAGTTAGGCAGAACAAGAGAAGTGAGATGGGGACCGCGAACGGCTGATCTTGACATTTTACTTTATAATCGTGAAAATATTGAAACAGAACAGCTTGTAGTGCCACATCCTAGAATGTACGAACGTTTATTCGTTCTCGTTCCGATGAGTGAGATTTGCCCAGAAATCGGCGAAGTACAAATAAATGCCGTAACAGACCAAGAAGGTGTAAGCATATGGAAAAAGATATGTGGGGTAGAAGAATTCGTGCATACCGAAAGCTAAAAGGGTATACTCAGGAAGGGTTCGCGAAAAGACTGGGCATCTCTGTCTCTGTCTTAGGAGAAATTGAGCGAGGCAATCGATTACCAACAAACCAATTGGTTGATCAAATAGCAGATGCTTTAAATATAACGGTGGAAGAACTTTCACCAATTCTTGAAGAAGGAAGGAGGGGAAATGATGTTTAAAATCGGAGATATCGACATTAAAAACAAAGTGGTGCTCGCACCTATGGCTGGTGTGTGCAACTCTGCCTTCAGACTGACAGTGAAAGAGTTTGGAGCAGGTTTAGTCTGCGCTGAAATGATCAGTGACAAGGCGATCCTGATCAACAATGCAAGAACAATGGGTATGCTATACATTGATGAACGGGAAAAGCCTTTGAGCCTTCAGATATTTGGAGGTGAAAAAGACACTCTCGTTGAAGCAGCAAAGTTTGTAGACCAGAATACCACAGCGGACATTATCGATATCAACATGGGCTGTCCTGTACCGAAGATTACGAAATGTGATGCAGGAGCGAAATGGCTGCTTGATCCAAACAAGATTTATGAAATGGTCTCTGCTGTTGTAGATGCTGTAGATAAACCTGTTACGGTGAAAATGAGAATGGGCTGGGACGAAGATCATATCTTCGCTATCGACAATGCCCGTGCTGTTGAACGAGCAGGTGGACAAGCGGTTGCGCTTCACGGGCGGACACGTGTGCAGATGTACGAAGGAACAGCGAATTGGGATATTATAAAAGAGGTCAAACAATCTGTTTCCATTCCTGTCATCGGCAATGGAGATGTTAAAACCCCTCAAGATGCAAAACGTATGCTTGATGAAACGGGTGTAGATGCTGTCATGATCGGAAGAGCCGCACTAGGAAACCCGTGGATGATCTATCGAACGGTTCATTATTTAGAAACGGGTGAACTGAAAGAAGAGCCAAATGTACGTGAGAAGATGTCAGTGTGCAAGCTTCACTTAGACAGACTCATTGATCTAAAAGGCGAGCATGTGGCTGTCAGAGAAATGAGAAAGCACGCAGCATGGTACTTAAAAGGTGTCCGAGGCAATGCGGACGTGAGAAATCAAATCAATCAAAGTGAAACGAGAGCGGAGCTTGTACAAGTTCTTGATGACTTTACGATCGAAGCCGAGGCAAAAGAGCTTCAAAGTATAAAAGTAGGATAAGACTATCTTTCTTTTTGTAGCTCACTGCTAGTGCATGTACTGGCAGTTTTTCTGCTTTTCTCTGCAAAATACATTATTGGAGTGATATAAATGAGTAATGAAGGGCTTAACAACGAAGAATTAAATGACCAATTTCAGGTCAGACGTGACAAAATGAATAAAATGAGAGAAGAGGGTATCGATCCATTCGGTGAACGATATGACCGTTCTCATCAATCTGCACAAATTATTGCAGAATACGATGAGTTTTCTAAAGAAGACTTAGAAGAAAAGTCTGCCCAAGTGACAATCGCTGGACGTATGATGACAAAGCGTGGAAAAGGGAAAGCTGGCTTTGCGCATATACAAGACTTAGAAGGACAAATTCAAATCTACGTTCGTAAAGATAGTGTAGGAGAAGAAGCTTACGAATTATTCAAAAGCTCAGACCTAGGCGATATTATCGGTGTAACAGGAGCGGTATTTAAAACGAATGTAGGAGAACTTTCTATTAAAGCGACTAGCTTTGAGGTTCTCACAAAAGCACTTCGCCCGCTTCCTGATAAATATCATGGACTTAAAGATGTTGAACAACGTTATCGTCAGCGTTACCTTGACCTGATTGTAAATCCAGAAAGCAAGCAGACGTTCATCATGCGAAGCAAGATCATTCAATCTATGAGAAGATACTTAGATTCTAAAGGATACCTAGAAGTTGAAACACCAACTATGCACAGCATCCCTGGTGGTGCATCAGCACGTCCTTTCATTACTCATCATAATGCACTGGATATGCCGCTCTATATGCGTATTGCGATTGAATTGCACTTAAAACGCCTCATTGTCGGTGGCCTAGAGAAAGTATACGAGATTGGCCGTGTATTCCGTAACGAAGGTGTATCAACTCGTCATAACCCAGAATTCACTATGATCGAGCTGTACGAAGCTTACGCAGATTACAAAGACATCATGAACCTAACTGAAAACCTGATTGCTCATATTGCCGAAGAGGTACTAGGGACAACCACGATTCAATATGGAGAAGATGAAATTGATCTCAAGCCTGAATGGAAAAGACTCCATATGGTTGAAGCGGTCAAAGAAGCAACTGGTGTAGACTTCTGGCAGGAGATGTCTATAGAAGAAGCGAAACAGCATGCAGCTGATCACGGAATTGAAATTACGAAAAACATGACAGTAGGTCATATCATCAATGAGTTCTTCGAGCAAAAAGTTGAGGAAACATTGGTGCAGCCTACCTTTATTTACGGACACCCAGTGGAGATTTCTCCATTAGCTAAGAAAAATCCTGAAGATCCTCGCTTCACTGATCGCTTTGAGCTATTTATCGTACGCCGTGAACATGCTAATGCATTCACAGAGCTAAACGATCCAATCGATCAAAGAGAACGATTCGAAGCTCAATTAAAAGAACGTGAAGAAGGAAATGACGAAGCGCATCTAATGGATGACGATTTTGTTGAAGCATTAGAATATGGTATGCCTCCAACAGGCGGACTAGGAATCGGTATCGACCGGTTAATCATGCTATTAACAAATTCTCCATCAATCAGAGATGTACTGCTTTTCCCACAAATGAGAAACCGCTAATACATCAATTAATGCGCCATTTTAACTATGGCGCTTTTTATTTTTCATAAAATGAAACTTTTTTTAAAAAAACTATTGCAAGGAAAGAATCAAGGTGGTATATTATTATTCGTTGCCGCAAAACAGCAACGAGGTTAAAAAAAGAAATTGAAAAAACTTCTTGACTTTAACCAATACGAAATGTTAAGATATTAAAGTCGCTTACGAGCGATAACGAAAATGATCTTTGAAAACTAAACAAGACAAAACGTACCTGTTAATTCGAGTTTTTATAAAAAATCCTATGTTATATCATAGGTAGTCAGTCAAACACTGACGAAAAACAAAACTTCGGTTTTGTACTTTTTCGGAGAGTTTGATCCTGGCTCAGGACGAACGCTGGCGGCGTGCCTAATACATGCAAGTCGAGCGGACAGAAGGGAGCTTGCTCCCGGATGTTAGCGGCGGACGGGTGAGTAACACGTGGGTAACCTGCCTGTAAGACTGGGATAACTCCGGGAAACCGGAGCTAATACCGGATAGTTCCTTGAACCGCATGGTTCAAGGATGAAAGACGGTTTCGGCTGTCACTTACAGATGGACCCGCGGCGCATTAGCTAGTTGGTGGGGTAATGGCTCACCAAGGCGACGATGCGTAGCCGACCTGAGAGGGTGATCGGCCACACTGGGACTGAGACACGGCCCAGACTCCTACGGGAGGCAGCAGTAGGGAATCTTCCGCAATGGACGAAAGTCTGACGGAGCAACGCCGCGTGAGTGATGAAGGTTTTCGGATCGTAAAGCTCTGTTGTTAGGGAAGAACAAGTGCGAGAGTAACTGCTCGCACCTTGACGGTACCTAACCAGAAAGCCACGGCTAACTACGTGCCAGCAGCCGCGGTAATACGTAGGTGGCAAGCGTTGTCCGGAATTATTGGGCGTAAAGGGCTCGCAGGCGGTTTCTTAAGTCTGATGTGAAAGCCCCCGGCTCAACCGGGGAGGGTCATTGGAAACTGGGAAACTTGAGTGCAGAAGAGGAGAGTGGAATTCCACGTGTAGCGGTGAAATGCGTAGAGATGTGGAGGAACACCAGTGGCGAAGGCGACTCTCTGGTCTGTAACTGACGCTGAGGAGCGAAAGCGTGGGGAGCGAACAGGATTAGATACCCTGGTAGTCCACGCCGTAAACGATGAGTGCTAAGTGTTAGGGGGTTTCCGCCCCTTAGTGCTGCAGCTAACGCATTAAGCACTCCGCCTGGGGAGTACGGTCGCAAGACTGAAACTCAAAGGAATTGACGGGGGCCCGCACAAGCGGTGGAGCATGTGGTTTAATTCGAAGCAACGCGAAGAACCTTACCAGGTCTTGACATCCTCTGACAACCCTAGAGATAGGGCTTTCCCTTCGGGGACAGAGTGACAGGTGGTGCATGGTTGTCGTCAGCTCGTGTCGTGAGATGTTGGGTTAAGTCCCGCAACGAGCGCAACCCTTGATCTTAGTTGCCAGCATTTAGTTGGGCACTCTAAGGTGACTGCCGGTGACAAACCGGAGGAAGGTGGGGATGACGTCAAATCATCATGCCCCTTATGACCTGGGCTACACACGTGCTACAATGGACAGAACAAAGGGCTGCGAGACCGCAAGGTTTAGCCAATCCCATAAATCTGTTCTCAGTTCGGATCGCAGTCTGCAACTCGACTGCGTGAAGCTGGAATCGCTAGTAATCGCGGATCAGCATGCCGCGGTGAATACGTTCCCGGGCCTTGTACACACCGCCCGTCACACCACGAGAGTTTGCAACACCCGAAGTCGGTGAGGTAACCTTTATGGAGCCAGCCGCCGAAGGTGGGGCAGATGATTGGGGTGAAGTCGTAACAAGGTAGCCGTATCGGAAGGTGCGGCTGGATCACCTCCTTTCTAAGGATATATGGAGCAGCGTGCGTTTTCGTCTTGTTTAGTTTTGAAGGATCATTCCTTCAAGACATGTCTCTAGCGAGACAGGATTGTTCTTTGAAAACTAGATAACAATAAGTAATACATTCACATTGAATGCAATGCAAAGTTCATCACACATAGTGATTCTTTCTAAAGTAAGAAATGGTTAAGTTAGAAAGGGCGCACGGTGGATGCCTTGGCACTAGGAGCCGATGAAGGACGGGACGAACACCGATATGCTTCGGGGAGCTGTAAGCAAGCTTTGATCCGGAGATTTCCGAATGGGGAAACCCACTGCTCGTAATGGAGTAGTATCCATACTTGAATACATAGAGTATGAGAAGGCATACCCGGGGAACTGAAACATCTAAGTACCCGGAGGAAGAGAAAGCAAATGCGATTCCCTGAGTAGCGGCGAGCGAAACGGGAACAGCCCAAACCAAGAGGCTTGCCTCTTGGGGTTGTAGGACACTCTATACGGAGTTACAAAGGAACGATATAAGCGAAGAGGTCTGGAAAGGCCCGCCAAAGAAGGTAACAGCCCTGTAACTGAAATGTTGTTCTCTCCAGAGTGGATCCTGAGTACGGCGGAACACGTGAAATTCCGTCGGAATCCGGGAGGACCATCTCCCAAGGCTAAATACTCCCTAGTGACCGATAGTGAACCAGTACCGTGAGGGAAAGGTGAAAAGCACCCCGGAAGGGGAGTGAAATAGATCCTGAAACCGTGTGCCTACAAGTAGTCAGAGCCCGTTAAAGGGTGATGGCGTGCCTTTTGTAGAATGAACCGGCGAGTTACGATCCCGTGCAAGGTTAAGCAGAAGATGCGGAGCCGCAGCGAAAGCGAGTCTGAATAGGGCGCATGAGTACGTGGTCGTAGACCCGAAACCAGGTGATCTACCCATGTCCAGGGTGAAGTTCAGGTAACACTGAATGGAGGCCCGAACCCACGCACGTTGAAAAGTGCGGGGATGAGGTGTGGGTAGGGGTGAAATGCCAATCGAACCTGGAGATAGCTGGTTCTCTCCGAAATAGCTTTAGGGCTAGCCTCAAGGTAAGAGTCTCGGAGGTAGAGCACTGATTGGACTAGGGGCCCCTACCGGGTTACCGAATTCAGTCAAACTCCGAATGCCGATGACTTATCCTTGGGAGTCAGACTGCGAGTGATAAGATCCGTAGTCGAAAGGGAAACAGCCCAGACCGCCAGCTAAGGTCCCAAAGTATACGTTAAGTGGAAAAGGATGTGGAGTTGCTTAGACAACCAGGATGTTGGCTTAGAAGCAGCCACCATTTAAAGAGTGCGTAATAGCTCACTGGTCGAGTGACTCTGCGCCGAAAATGTACCGGGGCTAAACGTATCACCGAAGCTGCGGACTGTTCTTACGAACAGTGGTAGGAGAGCGTTCTAAGTGCTGTGAAGTCAGACCGGAAGGACTGGTGGAGCGCTTAGAAGTGAGAATGCCGGTATGAGTAGCGAAAGACGGGTGAGAATCCCGTCCACCGAATGCCTAAGGTTTCCTGAGGAAGGCTCGTCCGCTCAGGGTTAGTCGGGACCTAAGCCGAGGCCGAAAGGCGTAGGCGATGGACAACAGGTTGATATTCCTGTACCACCTCCTCACCATTTGAGCAATGGGGGGACGCAGGAGGATAGGGTAAGCGCGGTATTGGATATCCGCGTCCAAGCAGTTAGGCTGGGAAATAGGCAAATCCGTTTCCCGTGAAGGCTGAGCTGTGATGGCGAGCGAAATTTAGTAGCGAAGTTCCTGATTCCACACTGCCAAGAAAAGCCTCTAGCGAGGTGAGAGGTGCCCGTACCGCAAACCGACACAGGTAGGCGAGGAGAGAATCCTAAGGTGATCGAGAGAACTCTCGTTAAGGAACTCGGCAAAATGACCCCGTAACTTCGGGAGAAGGGGTGCTTCTTAGGGTGTTAAAGCCCCGAGAAGCCGCAGTGAATAGGCCCAGGCGACTGTTTAGCAAAAACACAGGTCTCTGCGAAGCCGTAAGGCGAAGTATAGGGGCTGACGCCTGCCCGGTGCTGGAAGGTTAAGAGGAGCGCTTAGCGTAAGCGAAGGTGCGAATTGAAGCCCCAGTAAACGGCGGCCGTAACTATAACGGTCCTAAGGTAGCGAAATTCCTTGTCGGGTAAGTTCCGACCCGCACGAAAGGCGCAACGATCTGGGCACTGTCTCAACGAGAGACTCGGTGAAATTATAGTACCTGTGAAGATGCAGGTTACCCGCGACAGGACGGAAAGACCCCGTGGAGCTTTACTGCAGCCTGATATTGAATGTTGGTACAGCTTGTACAGGATAGGTAGGAGCCTTGGAAACCGGAGCGCTAGCTTCGGTGGAGGCATCGGTGGGATACTACCCTGGCTGTATTGACCTTCTAACCCGCTGCCCTTATCGGGCAGGGAGACAGTGTCAGGTGGGCAGTTTGACTGGGGCGGTCGCCTCCTAAAATGTAACGGAGGCGCCCAAAGGTTCCCTCAGAATGGTTGGAAATCATTCGCAGAGTGTAAAGGCACAAGGGAGCTTGACTGCGAGACCTACAAGTCGAGCAGGGACGAAAGTCGGGCTTAGTGATCCGGTGGTTCCGCATGGAAGGGCCATCGCTCAACGGATAAAAGCTACCCCGGGGATAACAGGCTTATCTCCCCCAAGAGTCCACATCGACGGGGAGGTTTGGCACCTCGATGTCGGCTCATCGCATCCTGGGGCTGTAGTCGGTCCCAAGGGTTGGGCTGTTCGCCCATTAAAGCGGTACGCGAGCTGGGTTCAGAACGTCGTGAGACAGTTCGGTCCCTATCCGTCGCGGGCGCAGGAAATTTGAGAGGAGCTGTCCTTAGTACGAGAGGACCGGGATGGACGCACCGCTGGTGTACCAGTTGTTCTGCCAAGGGCATCGCTGGGTAGCTATGTGCGGACGGGATAAGTGCTGAAAGCATCTAAGCATGAAGCCCCCCTCAAGATGAGATTTCCCATTCCGCAAGGAAGTAAGATCCCTGAAAGATGATCAGGTTGATAGGTCTGAGGTGGAAGCGTGGTGACACGTGGAGCTGACAGATACTAATAGATCGAGGACTTAACCTATATTCTAATGTGAAGCTTGAACATTGTTATCTAGTTTTGAGAGAACATTCTCTCCATCAGGTTTGGTGGCGATAGCGAAGAGGTCACACCCGTTCCCATACCGAACACGGAAGTTAAGCTCTTCAGCGCCGATGGTAGTTGGGGGTCTCCCCCTGTGAGAGTAGGACGCCGCCAAGCTTGTATAAGGATCAGTTCCATACGGAACTGGTCTTTTTTGTGTTTTTGAAAAACTTACTTCTATTAAATCGCTTTGTAAAGTGAGAAGTGATGACGTAGTAAGCCTCATCGATCAATTAATCCTTCCGTTCGTCTCACTTTCATGTATTCTCATTGAACAACGCAGCTGTTGTGTGGATCGGTCGTTCAATTCGTATAGGTTGAAGATCAAAAGAATAGAAAGCAGCCAATAAGAATTTTCTTTGGCAACCAGATACAGAGGGCTGTTTAGAGACACACTAGATAACTGAGTATTGCCAAAGAACATAGAGCACCTTCAATTAATTTTTTCACCCGCTCTAAGTAAGAACAAGAAAGAATCAATAACTAACTTGTTAAGCAAGTAACACTTTAATATTGAAGATGGTAAAGAACAGCATCATTTACGAATATTTTTACACGAAAATGATTTCTCAGAAAAATAAAATAATAAAAGAATCCCTTCTCTAGATGATTTGTATGAGAAGATATATTGAAGAAAACAAGCATATAAAAAACATGAAAAGGGTCATTTCACACCAATAAAGCTTTATTAGAGCGCTTTTTAACAAAAAAACATAAAAAAATGAAAAAAAGACTTTTAAAATGATGAGACAAGTGGTAAACTTCTTTAGGTGCCTTAACGAAAAGATGAAAAAAACAACGTTAAAATAAATTCAAAAATTATTTTAAAAAAGTCTTTACAAACAATATCTTATCGTTATATAATACTACTTGTCGGATCGAGAGACATTCGAAATGACAACACAATATGGAGGATTAGCTCAGCTGGGAGAGCATCTGCCTTACAAGCAGAGGGTCGGCGGTTCGAGCCCGTCATCCTCCACCATATTTATTCTTACATAATGTTAGGATAGATAAAGCCGGTGTAGCTCAACTGGTAGAGCAACTGACTTGTAATCAGTAGGTTGGGGGTTCAAGTCCTCTTGCCGGCACCAGTTTCATATGGTAAGATAGACAAATCGCTTTTAAAGCGAGCCATTAGCTCAGTTGGTAGAGCATCTGACTTTTAATCAGAGGGTCGAAGGTTCGAGTCCTTCATGGCTCACCATGTTTCATGCGGGTGTGGCGGAATTGGCAGACGCGCTAGACTTAGGATCTAGTGTCTTTATGACGTGGGGGTTCAAGTCCCTTCACCCGCATTGCCAAATAAAATAAAGAAATCCTGTAATGCGGAAGTAGTTCAGTGGTAGAACACCACCTTGCCAAGGTGGGGGTCGCGGGTTCGAATCCCGTCTTCCGCTTATACCATCCACGCCGGGGTGGTGGAATTGGCAGACACACAGGACTTAAAATCCTGCGGTAGGTGACTACCGTGCCGGTTCAAGTCCGGCCCTCGGCATTATAAAATAAGCGCCCGTAGCTCAATTGGATAGAGCGTTTGACTACGGATCAAAAGGTTAGGGGTTCGACTCCTCTCGGGCGCGCCATTAAGATCGGGAAGTAGCTCAGCTTGGTAGAGCACTTGGTTTGGGACCAAGGGGTCGCAGGTTCGAATCCTGTCTTCCCGACCATCTTTTATGGGGCCTTAGCTCAGCTGGGAGAGCGCCTGCCTTGCACGCAGGAGGTCAGCGGTTCGATCCCGCTAGGCTCCACCAATATGATCTTTGAAAACTAAACAAGACAAAACGTACCTGTTAATTCGAGTTTTTATAAAAAAATCCTATGTTATATCATAGGTAGTCAGTCAAACACTGACGAAAAACAAAACTTCGGTTTTGTACTTTTTCGGAGAGTTTGATCCTGGCTCAGGACGAACGCTGGCGGCGTGCCTAATACATGCAAGTCGAGCGAACAGAAGGGAGCTTGCTCCCGGATGTTAGCGGCGGACGGGTGAGTAACACGTGGGTAACCTGCCTGTAAGACTGGGATAACTCCGGGAAACCGGAGCTAATACCGGATAGTTCCTTGAACCGCATGGTTCAAGGATGAAAGACGGTTTCGGCTGTCACTTACAGATGGACCCGCGGCGCATTAGCTAGTTGGTGGGGTAATGGCTCACCAAGGCGACGATGCGTAGCCGACCTGAGAGGGTGATCGGCCACACTGGGACTGAGACACGGCCCAGACTCCTACGGGAGGCAGCAGTAGGGAATCTTCCGCAATGGACGAAAGTCTGACGGAGCAACGCCGCGTGAGTGATGAAGGTTTTCGGATCGTAAAGCTCTGTTGTTAGGGAAGAACAAGTGCGAGAGTAACTGCTCGCACCTTGACGGTACCTAACCAGAAAGCCACGGCTAACTACGTGCCAGCAGCCGCGGTAATACGTAGGTGGCAAGCGTTGTCCGGAATTATTGGGCGTAAAGGGCTCGCAGGCGGTTTCTTAAGTCTGATGTGAAAGCCCCCGGCTCAACCGGGGAGGGTCATTGGAAACTGGGAAACTTGAGTGCAGAAGAGGAGAGTGGAATTCCACGTGTAGCGGTGAAATGCGTAGAGATGTGGAGGAACACCAGTGGCGAAGGCGACTCTCTGGTCTGTAACTGACGCTGAGGAGCGAAAGCGTGGGGAGCGAACAGGATTAGATACCCTGGTAGTCCACGCCGTAAACGATGAGTGCTAAGTGTTAGGGGGTTTCCGCCCCTTAGTGCTGCAGCTAACGCATTAAGCACTCCGCCTGGGGAGTACGGTCGCAAGACTGAAACTCAAAGGAATTGACGGGGGCCCGCACAAGCGGTGGAGCATGTGGTTTAATTCGAAGCAACGCGAAGAACCTTACCAGGTCTTGACATCCTCTGACAACCCTAGAGATAGGGCTTTCCCTTCGGGGACAGAGTGACAGGTGGTGCATGGTTGTCGTCAGCTCGTGTCGTGAGATGTTGGGTTAAGTCCCGCAACGAGCGCAACCCTTGATCTTAGTTGCCAGCATTTAGTTGGGCACTCTAAGGTGACTGCCGGTGACAAACCGGAGGAAGGTGGGGATGACGTCAAATCATCATGCCCCTTATGACCTGGGCTACACACGTGCTACAATGGACAGAACAAAGGGCTGCGAGACCGCAAGGTTTAGCCAATCCCATAAATCTGTTCTCAGTTCGGATCGCAGTCTGCAACTCGACTGCGTGAAGCTGGAATCGCTAGTAATCGCGGATCAGCATGCCGCGGTGAATACGTTCCCGGGCCTTGTACACACCGCCCGTCACACCACGAGAGTTTGCAACACCCGAAGTCGGTGAGGTAACCTTTATGGAGCCAGCCGCCGAAGGTGGGGCAGATGATTGGGGTGAAGTCGTAACAAGGTAGCCGTATCGGAAGGTGCGGCTGGATCACCTCCTTTCTAAGGATATATGGAGCAGCGTGCGTTTTCGTCTTGTTTAGTTTTGAAGGATCATTCCTTCAAGACATGTCTCTAGCGAGACAGGATTGTTCTTTGAAAACTAGATAACAATAAGTAATACATTCACATTGAATGCAATGCAAAGTTCATCACACATAGTGATTCTTTCTAAAGTAAGAAATGGTTAAGTTAGAAAGGGCGCACGGTGGATGCCTTGGCACTAGGAGCCGATGAAGGACGGGACGAACACCGATATGCTTCGGGGAGCTGTAAGCAAGCTTTGATCCGGAGATTTCCGAATGGGGAAACCCACTGCTCGTAATGGAGTAGTATCCATACTTGAATACATAGAGTATGAGAAGGCATACCCGGGGAACTGAAACATCTAAGTACCCGGAGGAAGAGAAAGCAAATGCGATTCCCTGAGTAGCGGCGAGCGAAACGGGAACAGCCCAAACCAAGAGGCTTGCCTCTTGGGGTTGTAGGACACTCTATACGGAGTTACAAAGGAACGATATAAGCGAAGAGGTCTGGAAAGGCCCGCCAAAGAAGGTAACAGCCCTGTAACTGAAATGTTGTTCTCTCCAGAGTGGATCCTGAGTACGGCGGAACACGTGAAATTCCGTCGGAATCCGGGAGGACCATCTCCCAAGGCTAAATACTCCCTAGTGACCGATAGTGAACCAGTACCGTGAGGGAAAGGTGAAAAGCACCCCGGAAGGGGAGTGAAATAGATCCTGAAACCGTGTGCCTACAAGTAGTCAGAGCCCGTTAAAGGGTGATGGCGTGCCTTTTGTAGAATGAACCGGCGAGTTACGATCCCGTGCAAGGTTAAGCAGAAGATGCGGAGCCGCAGCGAAAGCGAGTCTGAATAGGGCGCATGAGTACGTGGTCGTAGACCCGAAACCAGGTGATCTACCCATGTCCAGGGTGAAGTTCAGGTAACACTGAATGGAGGCCCGAACCCACGCACGTTGAAAAGTGCGGGGATGAGGTGTGGGTAGGGGTGAAATGCCAATCGAACCTGGAGATAGCTGGTTCTCTCCGAAATAGCTTTAGGGCTAGCCTCAAGGTAAGAGTCTCGGAGGTAGAGCACTGATTGGACTAGGGGCCCCTACCGGGTTACCGAATTCAGTCAAACTCCGAATGCCGATGACTTATCCTTGGGAGTCAGACTGCGAGTGATAAGATCCGTAGTCGAAAGGGAAACAGCCCAGACCGCCAGCTAAGGTCCCAAAGTATACGTTAAGTGGAAAAGGATGTGGAGTTGCTTAGACAACCAGGATGTTGGCTTAGAAGCAGCCACCATTTAAAGAGTGCGTAATAGCTCACTGGTCGAGTGACTCTGCGCCGAAAATGTACCGGGGCTAAACGTATCACCGAAGCTGCGGACTGTTCTTACGAACAGTGGTAGGAGAGCGTTCTAAGTGCTGTGAAGTCAGACCGGAAGGACTGGTGGAGCGCTTAGAAGTGAGAATGCCGGTATGAGTAGCGAAAGACGGGTGAGAATCCCGTCCACCGAATGCCTAAGGTTTCCTGAGGAAGGCTCGTCCGCTCAGGGTTAGTCGGGACCTAAGCCGAGGCCGAAAGGCGTAGGCGATGGACAACAGGTTGATATTCCTGTACCACCTCCTCACCATTTGAGCAATGGGGGGACGCAGGAGGATAGGGTAAGCGCGGTATTGGATATCCGCGTCCAAGCAGTTAGGCTGGGAAATAGGCAAATCCGTTTCCCGTGAAGGCTGAGCTGTGATGGCGAGCGAAATTTAGTAGCGAAGTTCCTGATTCCACACTGCCAAGAAAAGCCTCTAGCGAGGTGAGAGGTGCCCGTACCGCAAACCGACACAGGTAGGCGAGGAGAGAATCCTAAGGTGATCGAGAGAACTCTCGTTAAGGAACTCGGCAAAATGACCCCGTAACTTCGGGAGAAGGGGTGCTTCTTAGGGTGTTAAAGCCCCGAGAAGCCGCAGTGAATAGGCCCAGGCGACTGTTTAGCAAAAACACAGGTCTCTGCGAAGCCGTAAGGCGAAGTATAGGGGCTGACGCCTGCCCGGTGCTGGAAGGTTAAGAGGAGCGCTTAGCGTAAGCGAAGGTGCGAATTGAAGCCCCAGTAAACGGCGGCCGTAACTATAACGGTCCTAAGGTAGCGAAATTCCTTGTCGGGTAAGTTCCGACCCGCACGAAAGGCGCAACGATCTGGGCACTGTCTCAACGAGAGACTCGGTGAAATTATAGTACCTGTGAAGATGCAGGTTACCCGCGACAGGACGGAAAGACCCCGTGGAGCTTTACTGCAGCCTGATATTGAATGTTGGTACAGCTTGTACAGGATAGGTAGGAGCCTTGGAAACCGGAGCGCTAGCTTCGGTGGAGGCATCGGTGGGATACTACCCTGGCTGTATTGACCTTCTAACCCGCTGCCCTTATCGGGCAGGGAGACAGTGTCAGGTGGGCAGTTTGACTGGGGCGGTCGCCTCCTAAAATGTAACGGAGGCGCCCAAAGGTTCCCTCAGAATGGTTGGAAATCATTCGCAGAGTGTAAAGGCACAAGGGAGCTTGACTGCGAGACCTACAAGTCGAGCAGGGACGAAAGTCGGGCTTAGTGATCCGGTGGTTCCGCATGGAAGGGCCATCGCTCAACGGATAAAAGCTACCCCGGGGATAACAGGCTTATCTCCCCCAAGAGTCCACATCGACGGGGAGGTTTGGCACCTCGATGTCGGCTCATCGCATCCTGGGGCTGTAGTCGGTCCCAAGGGTTGGGCTGTTCGCCCATTAAAGCGGTACGCGAGCTGGGTTCAGAACGTCGTGAGACAGTTCGGTCCCTATCCGTCGCGGGCGCAGGAAATTTGAGAGGAGCTGTCCTTAGTACGAGAGGACCGGGATGGACGCACCGCTGGTGTACCAGTTGTTCTGCCAAGGGCATCGCTGGGTAGCTATGTGCGGACGGGATAAGTGCTGAAAGCATCTAAGCATGAAGCCCCCCTCAAGATGAGATTTCCCATTCCGCAAGGAAGTAAGATCCCTGAAAGATGATCAGGTTGATAGGTCTGAGGTGGAAGCGTGGTGACACGTGGAGCTGACAGATACTAATAGATCGAGGACTTAACCTATATTCTAATGTGAAGCTTGAACATTGTTATCTAGTTTTGAGAGAACATTCTCTCCATCAGGTTTGGTGGCGATAGCGAAGAGGTCACACCCGTTCCCATACCGAACACGGAAGTTAAGCTCTTCAGCGCCGATGGTAGTTGGGGGTCTCCCCCTGTGAGAGTAGGACGCCGCCAAGCTTGTATAAGGATCAGTTCCATACGGAACTGGTCTTTTTTGTGTTTTTGAGAGGTTTGACACCATATAAATGTGGAAATAATATTCTTAGTTGAGCGATTATCTTGAAAAATCGACCGAAAAAATTTATAGTAAGATTAAAGTCAAATATAGTCAAAGTCAATGGAGGAGGAGGCGGAGTGGCACAAAATATTTCTGATATCATCGAGCAGTATTTGAAAGAAGTCTTGGATCAGAATGGTCGAGAAATATTAGAAATTAAGCGCAATGAAATTGCAGATAAGTTTCAATGCGTACCTTCACAAATTAACTATGTTATCAATACACGCTTTACGAGCGAGAGAGGCTATATCGTTGAAAGTAAGCGTGGCGGCGGTGGCTATATCCGCATCATTAAAGTCAAAATGAATGATGAAGTCGACTTATTGAACAATATTATTTCCCAAATATATCATCGTTTATCACAGGCTGCCTCTGATCATATCATCATGCGTCTTGTCGAAAATAACATTTTATCTGAAAGAGAAGCAAAGATGATGATCAGTGTCATGGACCGTTCTGTTTTGCACATTGATTTACCTGAACGGGATGAATTGCGGGCTCGGATGATGAAAGCGATGTTAAATGCTTTGAAATTAAAGTAAAGCGGGTGAAAAGATTGATTTGTCAAGAATGCAATGAGAGACCAGCCACTTTTCACTTTACGAAAGTTATAAATGGAGAAAAACAGGAAATGCACATATGTGAACAATGTGCAAAAGAAAACAGTGATTCATATGCTATGAGTGGAAACCAAGGTTTCTCGATTCACAACCTATTATCAGGCTTACTGAATATTGATCCTAGCTTTACCACAAGTGCGAATAAGGGATCATCCATTTTTCAAGAAGCGAGAGAAGTGGATCAATGTCCTAAATGTGGCTTAACCTTTCAACAATTCAGAAAAACAGGCCGTTTTGGCTGTGCAGAATGCTATCGTTCATTTGATCAGTATCTAAACCCTGTTTTACGGAAAGTCCATAGTGGAAATACAGTCCATCATGGAAAAGTGCCTAAACGGATTGCCGGTAGTCTTCATGTGCGTCGGAAACTTGAGTTGATGCAGCAAGAGCTAAAGCAGTTAATTGAACAAGAAGAGTTTGAAAAAGCAGCGGAAGTTCGAGATCAAATTCGTGCATTAGAGCATGAGCAATCTCAGCAGAGGGAGGGAGATTAACAACATGTCGCTCCAGCATTTTATTCAAGACGCTTTAAGTCAATGGATGAAACAAAAAGGACCAGAAAGTGACATTGTTCTAAGCAGTCGAATCAGGCTAGCGCGCAATCTAGAGCATGTTCGTTTCCCAACTCAGTTTTCTCAGGAAGAGGCTGAAGCTGTTCTCCAGCAATTCGAGCAAAAGTTTGCTAGCCAGGAAGTGAAGGACATCGGAAACTTTGTTCTAATTCGAATGAATGAAACACAGCCTTTAGCAAAGAGGGTACTTGTTGAAAAGCATTTGATTAGCCCAAACTTAGCAGAATCAAGATTTGGCGGTTGTTTGCTTTCTGAAAATGAAGAAATCAGTGTGATGCTGAATGAAGAAGACCATATTCGGATCCAATGCTTATTTCCAGGATTCCAACTAGCCAATGCACTGAAAGCGGCTAACCAGATAGATGACTGGATTGAAGAGCAAGTGGATTATGCGTTTTCTGAAAAGCGAGGATACTTAACGAGCTGTCCAACCAATGTAGGTACAGGTATTAGGGCTTCGGTCATGATGCATTTACCAGCTTTAGCCCTCACAAGACAAATGAATCGGATTATTCCGGCGATTAATCAATTAGGTCTTGTAGTCAGAGGAATTTATGGTGAAGGCAGCGAAGCAATAGGGAACATCTTTCAAATTTCAAATCAAATGACACTTGGTCAATCAGAAGAAGACATTGTAGATGATTTAAATAGTGTGACCGCTCAGCTCATTGAACAAGAGCGATCTGCACGAAAAGCGTTATATCAAACATCTAAAATTGAACTTGAGGACAGAGTGTACCGTTCGTTAGGGATTTTGTCCAATTGTCGTATGATTGAATCAAAGGAAACAGCAAAGTGTTTGTCAGATGTGCGCCTTGGAATTGATTTAGGTATCATTAAGGGGCTTTCAAGTAATATACTGAATGAACTCATGATTTTGACACAGCCTGGCTTTCTTCAACAATATTCAGGAGGAGCTCTGGAGCCAAATGAACGAGATATAAAACGAGCAGCGATTATTAGAGAAAGGCTGCGTTTAGAAATGCATAGGAATGGACAGGAGGATGAAACGATATGATGTTTGGAAGATTCACTGAAAGAGCTCAAAAGGTATTAGCACTTGCACAAGAAGAAGCCATTCGCCTAGGCCATAAGAACATTGGTACTGAACACATTTTACTTGGTCTAGTTCGTGAGGGTGAGGGCATCGCCGCAAAAGCGTTAGAAGCACTGGGCCTTGTTTCAGATAAAATCCAAAAAGAAGTCGAAAGCTTGATTGGAAGAGGGCAAGAGGTGTCTCAAGCTATTCCTCATTATACGCCTAGAGCGAAGAAGGTCACTGAGCTTTCAATGGATGAAGCAAGAAAGCTAGGTCATTCCTATGTAGGGACAGAACATATTCTATTAGGTCTTATTCGCGAGGGAGAGGGTGTAGCTGCCCGCGTGTTAAATAACCTCGGAGTGAGCTTAAATAAAGCACGTCAGCAAGTCCTGCAGCTGCTTGGCAGCAATGAAACAGGTGCATCTGCCGCTGGCTCTAACAGCAATGCAAATACACCAACATTAGATAGCTTGGCAAGAGATTTAACAGCGATTGCGAAAGAAGATAGCTTGGACCCTGTTATTGGACGAAGCAAAGAAATTCAGCGTGTCATCGAGGTTTTAAGCAGAAGAACAAAGAATAACCCTGTGCTGATTGGTGAGCCTGGTGTTGGTAAAACAGCCATTGCTGAAGGTCTGGCACAGCAAATTATTCATAATGAAGTGCCTGAAATCCTGCGCGATAAACGAGTGATGACGCTTGATATGGGAACTGTTGTAGCGGGAACGAAATATCGTGGTGAATTTGAGGATCGCTTGAAAAAAGTCATGGACGAAATTCGTCAGGCAGGAAATATCATTCTCTTCATTGATGAGCTTCATACATTGATTGGTGCTGGTGGAGCAGAGGGTGCGATTGACGCATCTAATATTCTCAAACCATCCTTAGCACGTGGAGAGCTTCAATGTATTGGGGCGACAACGTTAGATGAGTACCGTAAATATATTGAAAAGGATGCTGCGCTTGAACGACGTTTCCAGCCAATTCAAGTAGATCAGCCATCTGTTGATGAAAGTATTCAAATTTTAAGAGGACTTAGAGATCGTTATGAGGCACATCACCGTGTGTCCATTACAGATGAAGCGATTGAGGCGGCGGTGAAGTTATCTGACCGTTATATATCTGATCGTTTCCTTCCAGATAAGGCGATTGATTTAATTGATGAGGCAGGGTCGAAAGTCCGCTTACGTTCTTTCACAACACCGCCTAACCTAAAAGAACTAGAGCAAAAGCTAGATGAAGTACGCAAGGAAAAGGATGCGGCTGTTCAAAGTCAGGAATTTGAAAAAGCAGCTTCTCTTCGCGATACAGAGCAGCGTTTGCGTGAAAAAGTAGAAGTCACAAAGAAATCTTGGAAAGAAAAGCAAGGTCAGGAGAATTCAGAGGTATCAGTGGATGATATCGCAATGGTTGTCTCTAGCTGGACGGGAGTGCCTGTTTCAAAAATTGCCCAAACCGAAACAGATAAGCTTCTAAATATGGAACAATTACTCCATTCTCGTGTAATTGGGCAGGATGAAGCAGTTGTCGCTGTAGCAAAAGCTGTGAGACGTGCGCGTGCTGGCTTAAAAGATCCAAAACGTCCAATCGGCTCATTTATCTTCTTAGGCCCAACAGGAGTTGGTAAAACGGAGCTTGCAAGAGCACTCGCAGAGTCTATTTTCGGTGATGAAGAAGCGATGATTCGTATCGATATGTCTGAATACATGGAAAAACACTCTACATCTAGACTTGTTGGGTCACCTCCAGGCTATGTTGGCTATGAAGAAGGCGGACAACTGACTGAAAAAGTGAGAAGAAAACCTTATTCTGTTGTGCTTTTAGATGAGATTGAAAAGGCGCATCCAGATGTATTCAACATCTTACTGCAAGTGTTAGAGGATGGTCGTCTGACTGATTCTAAAGGGCGTACTGTTGACTTTAGAAACACGATTTTAATCATGACATCCAACGTTGGAGCTAGTGAACTGAAGCGAAATAAATATGTTGGCTTTAATGTGCAGGATGAAGGTCAAAATTACAAGGATATGAAAGGCAAAGTGATGGGCGAGTTGAAACGTGCGTTTAGACCAGAATTCATCAACCGTATTGATGAAATCATTGTCTTCCATTCTCTTGAAAAGAAACATCTAAAAGAGATCGTGTCTCTCATGTCTGATCAATTGACGAAACGATTAAAAGAACAAGACCTTTCAATCGAATTGACAGAAGCAGCAAAAGCGAAGATTGCCGACGAAGGTGTAGACCTTGAGTACGGTGCGCGTCCGTTAAGAAGAGCGATTCAAAAGCATGTGGAAGATCGACTTTCTGAGGAGCTTCTGAAGGGCAATATTGAAAAAGGTCAACAAATCGTATTAGATGTGGAAGATGGAGAAATTGTCGTAAAAACGACGGCTGCTACGAACTAATATAGTAAGAAAAAAGTGTGAGGCATACCAGTCAGGTGTATGCCTCCCTTTACTTATTTCTGACCAGTATAAGGAGTTGTATTCTTCAATCTATGGCTAAGACAAAATCAAAATTTATATGCCAATCGTGCGGTTATGAGTCAGCCAAATGGATGGGGAAATGTCCAGGCTGCGGCACGTGGAACAGTATGACAGAAGAGGTCGTTCGCAAAGAGCCGGCAAACCGTCGAAGTGCTTTTAATCATTCTGTTCAAACCATTCAAAAACCTTCACCTATATCTGCAATTGAAACATCTGATGAACCCCGAATCAAAACGAATTTAGAAGAATTTAACCGAGTATTAGGAAGTGGAATTGTCAAAGGCTCTCTTGTTCTCATTGGCGGAGATCCTGGGATTGGGAAGTCCACATTATTATTACAAGTATCAGCACAGCTCTCAGACAAAAATCAGAATGTATTATACATATCTGGTGAGGAGTCCATTAAACAAACGAAGCTAAGAGCGGACCGCCTTGGCATAAAAAGCACCTCTTTACATGTTTTGGCTGAAACCGATATGGAGTATATAACGTCTGCTATACAAGAGATGAAACCCGCTTTTGTCGTGGTGGATTCGATTCAAACCGTTTATCAAAGCGATATTACGTCAGCTCCTGGGTCTGTATCTCAAGTGAGAGAATGTACAGCACAGCTGATGAAAATTGCCAAGACAAATGGGATTCCAATATTTATCGTTGGTCACGTGACCAAAGAAGGCTCGATCGCAGGTCCACGCCTTTTAGAGCATATGGTGGACACGGTTCTTTATTTTGAAGGCGAGCGTCATCATACGTTTCGTATCTTGCGTGCGGTGAAAAATCGATTTGGTTCGACGAATGAACTAGGGATTTTTGAAATGAGAGAGGAAGGGCTCACGGAAGTATTAAACCCATCCGAAATTTTCTTAGAAGAACGTTCGGCAGGTGTATCTGGTTCGTGTGTTGTTGCCTCAATGGAAGGAACAAGACCTGTTCTTGTCGAGATACAAGCATTAATTTCACCGACAAGCTTCGGAAATCCGCGCAGAATGGCCACTGGTCTTGATCATAATCGAGTGTCACTGCTCATGGCGGTTTTAGAAAAACGTGTCGGACTGCTGCTGCAAAACCAGGATGCGTATTTAAAGGTCGCAGGCGGTGTGAAGCTTGACGAACCGGCGATTGACTTGGCCATTGCGGTCAGTATTGCATCAAGCTTTAAAGACGCAGCGCCGCATCAAGCGGATTGTTTTATAGGAGAGGTCGGTCTGACGGGAGAAGTCAGAAGAGTATCAAGAATTGAACAGCGTGTGCAGGAAGCTGCGAAACTTGGATTTAAGCGAATGTTTATTCCTCAGGCGAATATAGATGGATGGAAAAAGCCGAGAGGGATTGAGTTAGTCGGTGTAGAAAATGTAGCGGAGGCACTTCGAATTTCACTAGGGGGATCATAGAAATGGAAAAAGAGAAAAAAGGAGCGAAAGAACTCGATCTCTTAGATATCGTACAGTTTGTGGCACCAGGGACACCTCTTCGGGCTGGGATTGAAAATGTCCTGAGGGCAAATACTGGCGGGCTTATTGTTGTTGGTTATAACGACAAAGTAAAGAGTGTTGTAGATGGAGGGTTTCATATTAACTCTGCCTTCTCCCCAGCACATTTATATGAATTGGCTAAGATGGACGGGGCCATTATTTTAAGCGATTCTGGTCAAAAGATCTTGTATGCGAATACACAGCTCATGCCAGATGCAACGATCCATTCATCGGAAACAGGCATGAGGCACCGTACAGCTGAACGTGTAGCGAAGCAGACAGGCTGCTTAATCATTGCGATATCTGAACGGAGGAACGTCATTACCTTATACCAAGGGAATCGTCGTTATACGCTGAAAGATATTGGCTTTATTTTAACGAAGGCCAACCAAGCGATACAAACACTTGAGAAATATAAAACCATTTTAGATCACGCCATTTCTACGCTAAGTGCCCTAGAATTTGAAGAGCTTGTGACCTTTGGTGATGTATTATCCGTGCTCCATCGTTACGAGATGGTGCTCAGAATCAAAAATGAAATCAATATGTATATCAAAGAGCTCGGAACAGAAGGGCATTTGATCCGTCTGCAAGTCAATGAATTGATTACAGATATGGAGCAGGAAGCGGCTTTATTTATTAAAGATTACGTGAAAGAAAAGATTAAAGATCCATATGTTCTGCTTAAGCAGCTCCAAGATATGTCGAGCTTTGAGCTTTTAGATGATTCCATTCTGTACAAGTTACTTGGCTATCCAGTTTCTACAAATATTGACGAATATGTGTACACAAGAGGTTACAGACTGCTTCACAAAATCCCTAGACTGCCTATGCCAATCGTCGAAAACGTGGTTGAAGCGTTCGGTGTGTTAGATCGAATTATGGAAGCGGATGTACAAGATTTGGATGAAGTAGAAGGAATTGGAGAAGTAAGAGCGAAAAAGATAAAAAAAGGATTAAAAAGGCTGCAAGAAAAACATTATATCGACCGGCAGCTGTAAGAAGAGAAATTTTTCTTAAACACGGTTAAAAATGGATGAATATGGGTATATTAAGGATGCTTTTGTTTTCTATTGATCATGATAGGAAACTTAAACATATATCAATGTCAGGTGAGGGTGGATTGACAGATGAAAAATAAAGGAGGTGAAGGTATGTTAAAAAGAATCGTTCAGGCGTTTTTTATCATTTTTGGTGCAGTTGTAGGGATTTTTATCATTCCAGAGTTATTTCTGCTGTTAAATGTAAAGGACATACCTTTCATAACAAATGCTTACTCTTCAGCACTAATAGGAGCCGCTGTGTTCTTTATCATCGGCAAATGGTGCACAGGCTATGTGGTTAATTGGGTGAAATGGATCGAGGATTCTCTATTAAAAGCGCCTCTTCCTGATCTTATTTCTGGAAGTTTCGGATTAGTATTTGGACTTATTCTAGCATATCTTATTGTAAACGTGATCCCGCTAAACAATATCCCATATCATATTTTTGGTACCATTATTCCGATTTTCCTGGCTTTCTTTTTAGGATACCTTGGATTTCAGGTAGGCTTTAAGAAGAAGGATGAAATGATGGGGCTGTTCTCCCGATCTGCAAAGGTCACCAAGAAAAAAGGAGCAGCCGATGATGAACCTGAAATAGAAGATAAAAAGCTGAAAATTTTAGACACAAGTGTTATCATTGATGGAAGAATCGCAGATATTTGTCAAACTGGATTCTTAGAAGGCGTCATGGTCATTCCTCAATTTGTGCTCGAGGAATTACAGCATATTGCAGACTCTTCTGATGTATTAAAGAGAAATAGAGGCCGAAGAGGTCTTGATATTTTAAATCGTATTCAAAAAGAATTAGATATCAAAGTTGAAATTTACGAAGGTGACTTTGAAGACATTCAAGAGGTTGATAGCAAGCTTGTGAAGCTCGCTAAATTAACTTCAGGTGTTGTTGTGACAAATGATTTTAATTTAAATAAAGTATGCGAACTTCAAAAAGTAGCAGTGTTAAACATCAATGATCTAGCCAATGCGGTGAAACCGGTTGTGCTGCCTGGGGAAGAAATGAAGGTACAGGTCATTAAAGATGGGAAAGAGCATAACCAAGGTGTTGCTTACTTAGATGACGGTACGATGATTGTGGTCGAAGAAGGACGCAATTACATTGGAAAAGACATCGATGTGCTCGTCACAAGTGTGCTGCAGACTGCTGCTGGAAGAATGATTTTTGCGAAGCCAAAACTTCTGGAGAAGGCGCTCTAAAGGGAGAACGAACATGTATTATGAAGTAGTTATTCCGGCTGCGGGGCAGGGGAAACGAATGAAGGCCGGCCGCAATAAGCTTTTTATTGAGCTGAAAAGAATGCCGGTCATTATTCATACACTAAAGGTGTTTGACGCTCATGCTCAATGCAAACGCATGATCCTAGCGATCAATGAGGAGGAGCGTCAAGACTTTGAAAGGCTACTCAAGGTACACGCTTTTCAAACGCCTGTTTCACTTGTCACTGGCGGTGAAGAACGTCAGCAAAGTGTATACGAAGGATTAAAGGCTGTGAAAGATGCGGACATCGTGCTTGTTCATGATGGGGCAAGGCCTTTTATTAAGCATACACAGATTGACTTGCTCGTTAAAGCAGCGATTGAAAAAGGCTCCGCAGTTGTAGCGGTACCAGTGAAAGACACAATCAAACGCGTTCAAGAAGGCAAAGTGGAACAAACCATTGAACGTCAGAGCTTGTGGGCAGTCCAGACCCCACAAGCTTTTCGTCATTCTATTTTAAAAGAGGCGCATGAATATGCAGAGCGGACCGGTTTCCTTGGAACAGACGACGCCAGTCTAGTGGAGCAATTACATGGTGAAAATGTGTATATTGTCCAAGGAGATTACACCAATATTAAGCTGACGACACCGGATGATTTATTGGTTGCCAAGGCAATTATGGATGCGGAAAGAGGGTACTAGATCATGTTGAGAATAGGACAAGGCTTTGATGTACATCAATTAACAGAGGGAAGACCTTTGATTATTGGCGGGGTCACCATCCCTTATGAAAAGGGGCTGCTTGGGCATTCAGACGCTGATGTACTGCTTCACACAGTGGCAGATGCCTGCCTAGGTGCGATTGCTGAAGGAGATATCGGCAGACATTTCCCAGACACAGATCCTGAGTTTAAGGATGCGGATTCTTTTAAATTACTGCAACATGTGTGGGCACTAGTAAAGGAAAAAGGCTACACACTTGTGAATATTGATTGCACCATCATGGCGCAAAAGCCCAAAATGGCACCTTACATTCAACCGATGTGTGAGAAGATTGCAGAAGCGCTTGAGGCAGATGTCACACAGGTGAATGTGAAAGCAACAACGACAGAGAAACTCGGATTTACAGGAAGAGGCGAAGGAATTGCCTCTCAGGCAACTGTGCTTCTTCAGAAAAAGTAAAACTCATTTTGATGAGAATGGGATTTGATGATAAAATACGTTTATAAAAAATTGGTGTCAGACAACATGATGCAGATGAAAGGAAGTTAAACTCATGGGAAATGAAGTGCGTGTTCGTTATGCACCGAGTCCAACTGGTCATTTACATATTGGGAATGCTAGAACGGCTCTTTTCAACTATTTGTTCGCACGCAGTCAAGGCGGCAAATTTATTATTCGAATCGAAGATACGGATCAAAAGCGTAATGTAGAGGGCGGAGAAGAAAGCCAGCTTCGCCACCTGCAATGGCTCGGTATTGATTGGGATGAGAGCATTGATAAAGATGGCGGCTACGGCCCTTACAGACAATCAGAGCGTAATGATATTTATAAAAAGTATTATGATGAGCTGCTAGAGAAGGACTTGGCGTATAAGTGCTATTGTACGGCTGAAGAGCTAGAGGAAGAGCGTGAAGCACAAATCGCCCGCAGTGAAATGCCTCGATATTCTGGTAAATGCAGTCATTTATCAAAAGAAGAAGAGGACAAGCTGATTGCTGAAGGAAGAGAGCCAAGCATCCGCTTCCGAGTGCCAAAAGGAGAAATTATCAAATTTGACGACATGGTCAAAGGCGATATTTCATTTGAGACAGACGGCATCGGTGACTTTGTCATTGTGAAGAAAGATGGTACGCCAACTTATAACTTCGCTGTAGCAGTGGATGATTATTTGATGAAAATGACTCACATTCTCCGTGGAGAGGATCACATTTCGAATACGCCTAAACAAATCATGATCTTCAATGCATTCGGCTGGGATGTTCCGCTATTCGGACATATGACGCTGATTGTGAACGAGAACCGCAAGAAATTAAGCAAGCGTGATGAATCCATTATTCAATTCATCGAGCAATATAAAAACTTGGGCTATTTACCAGAAGCCCTATTCAACTTCATTGCACTACTTGGATGGTCTCCAGTGGGCGAAGAAGAACTGTTTACAAAAGAGCAATTCATCGACATTTTCGATGTAAACCGACTTTCTAAGTCACCAGCTCTATTCGATATGCATAAACTAAAATGGGTGAATAACCAATACGTGAAGGCACTTGATCTTGATCAGGTTGTTGCGTTAACGCTTCCGCATCTTCAAAAGGCAGGCAAGGTAAGCGAGCAGCTGTCAGACGAAGAAAACACGTGGGTACGCAAGCTGATTGCTCTGTATCATGAACAATTAAGCTATGGAGCAGAAATTGTTGAGTTAACAGAGTTGTTCTTTAAGGAGCAAATTGAGTATAATCAAGAGGCAAAGGAAGTTCTAGCAGAGGAGCAAGTACCAGAAGTCATGGCATCTTTTGCTGGTCAGCTTGAACGACTTGAATCTTTCACACCTGATGAAATCAAGGCTGCTATTAAAGCAGTACAAAAAGAAACAGGGCATAAAGGCAAGAAACTATTCATGCCAATTCGTGTGGCTGTCACAGGACAAACGCATGGCCCAGAACTTCCGCAAAGTATTGAACTACTAGGTAAAGAAACGGTATTAAACCGCATTAAACAAATATAAGGAAATCGTTGCGAGGGAGAAGTACAATGTTTTCGTCCATCACAGAAAGAGTCTTCACCGGCTGAAAGAGACTTATGGGCAGACGTTGGAAATGCACCCTCAAGACCCTTGAGGAACACGAGTACGTTAGTATGCAAGGGCGGTACCCTCCGTTATGGGATTAAGTTGAGAAGGCTGCGAAATGAGGGCTTTCTAAACAGAGTGGAACCGCGTTTTCAAAACGTCTCTGTCATATGGCAGAGGCGTTTTTTATTTGTCCAAAAAAGAGAGCAAGTCCGAAGAGAGATTGATGGGGAAGAACGGGGGGAGCATGTGTTTTTCAAAATGCTGAAAGAAGATATTGATACTGTGTTTGATCAAGATCCTGCTGCTAGAAGCTATATTGAAGTAGTGCTAACCTATTCAGGGCTTCATGCGATTTGGGCTCATCGTATCGCGCATGCATTTTATAAGCGGAAGCTGTACTTTCTTGCGCGGATCATTTCTCAGGTCAGCCGGTTTTTCACAGGGGTTGAAATTCACCCTGCGGCAACCATTGGCAGGCGCTTCTTCATTGACCACGGTATGGGAGTGGTGATTGGGGAAACATGTGAAATTGGAGACAACGTCACTGTTTTCCAAGGCGTGACATTAGGGGGAACAGGGAAAGAAAAGGGAAAGCGGCACCCGACCATTTTAGACGATGCGCTCATTGCGACAGGTGCAAAGGTGCTTGGTTCCATTACAGTCGGAAAAGGAGCCAAGATTGGGGCGGGGTCGGTCGTGTTAAAGGACGTACCCGACCATTCCACCGTTGTCGGTATACCTGGGCGAGTCGTCGTTCAAAATGGTAAGAAAATCAATCGTGATCTCAATCATCAAGATTTGCCAGATCCAATTTCCGATCGTTTCAAAGAATTGGAACGAGAAATGGAAAAGCTAAAAGGTGAGCTGGCTTCATTGAGCAGAAAGGAAGAACAATCATGACAATCAATATTTATAATACATTGACACGTAAGAAGGAAGAATTCGTCCCGCTTGAGCCAGGAAAGGTCAAAATGTATGTGTGCGGACCAACCGTTTATAACTACATTCATATCGGGAATGCAAGGCCTGCTATTGTTTATGACACTGTACGTAAGTATTTAGAATACAGCGGCTATGATGTGAACTTTGTCTCAAACTTTACAGATGTGGATGATAAGCTCATCAAAGCAGCCAATGAACTCGGGGAAGATGTCCCGACGATTGCTGACCGCTTTATTCAAGCCTACTTTGAAGACGTCAGTGCACTAGGCTGCAAAAAAGCTGACCTTCACCCGCGAGTGACGGAAAATATGGATGATATCATTGCATTTATTGCGACATTGATTGAAAAGGGCTACGCCTATGAAGCGGATGGTGACGTGTATTACAGCACACGCTCATTTGAAGGCTACGGAAAGCTTTCTCACCAATCGATTGATGAACTGAAGACAGGTGCCCGTATTCGTGTAGGTGAGAAGAAACGAGATGCGCTGGACTTTGCTTTATGGAAGGCTGCAAAGGATCAAGAAATCTCATGGGATAGCCCGTGGGGCGAAGGACGACCAGGCTGGCACATCGAATGCTCGGCCATGGTTAAAAAATATTTAGGTGATACGATCGATATTCATGCTGGCGGACAGGATTTAACATTCCCTCACCATGAGAATGAAATTGCCCAATCCGAGGCTTTGACAGGGAAGCCTTTTGCGAAGTATTGGATGCATAACGGGTATATTAATATTGATAATGAAAAAATGTCAAAATCACTTGGCAACTTTGTGCTGGTGCATGACATTGTGAAAGAACAAGATCCTGACGTGCTCCGCTTCTTTATGTTGTCGGTTCACTATCGCCACCCTATTAACTATTCAATGGATTTATTAGAAAGTACAAAGAGTGCGTTTAACCGACTCAAAACATCGTATGCGAATTTACACCATCGCCTTGAGAGCAGCACGAATATCACGGAAGACAATGCTGAATGGCTAGCAAAAATTGAGGAGCAGCGTGCGACATTTATTTCTGAAATGAATGATGACTTCAATACGGCAAATGCGATCTCTGTTTTATTCGAACTTGCGAAACAGGCGAATTATTATATGGAAAATGATCATACTTCGGAGGAAGTGATCAAGGCATTTATCGGCTTGTTCCAAGAAATCACGTCTGTTCTTGGATTCTCTTTAGAAGAAAAGCATACGCTCGATGAAGAAGTAGAAGCGTTAATTGAAAAACGCAATGAGGCTAGAAGAAATCGTGATTTTGCGCTATCTGATCAAATTCGTGACCAGTTAAAGAGCATGAATATTGTATTGGAGGACACTCCTCAAGGTACTCGCTGGAAAAGAGGAGAATAGGTCATGTTGAATTTTGAAAAGCTGAAAGACGGTAAACAGTTAAACGGACTTGCGCTTGCTTACATGGGTGATGCCATTTTTGAAGTCTATGTGAGGCATCACCTCCTCCAAACGGGGGCGACAAAACCAAATGAGCTGCACAAACGAGCAAGCAAAATTGTTTCAGCTAAATCTCAGGCAGCCATTTTATTTACGCTACAGCAGCAAGGCTTTTTCACTGAAGCAGAAGAAGCGGTGCTGAAAAGAGGAAGAAATGCAAAATCAGGCACAGTGCCTAAAAACACAGACGTTCAAACGTATCGTTATAGTACGGCGTTTGAAGCGCTCATGGGTTATTTATTTATTGAAAAGCAGGACGAACGCTTAGAAGAGCTGATTAGTCAGGCGATTGAAATCGGAACGTCAGGGAGGAAGACAAATGAGTCAGCAACATGATTATGTGATTGGGAAAAATGCAGTGATTGAAACACTGAAGTCAGATCGGGAGTTATACAAGCTCTGGATGGCAGAAAACACTGTAAAAGGACAAGCCCAGCAGGTCATTGAACTCGCAAAAAAACAAAATATCACCATTCAGTATGTTCCGAGGAAAAAGCTTGATCAAATGGTAACAGGTCAGCACCAGGGAATCGTTGCACAAGTAGCAGCATATGAATATGCAGAATTGGACGATCTATATCAAATCGCTGAACAGCGGAATGAACAGCCATTTTTTCTTATCTTAGATGAAATTGAAGACCCGCATAATTTAGGTTCCATTATGCGTACAGCAGATGCTGTAGGTGCACATGGGATTGTGATTCCGAAAAGGAGAGCGGTCGGCTTAACGACAACCGTTGCCAAAGCATCCACTGGGGCAATTGAACATATTCCTGTTGCCAAAGTCACCAACCTTTCAAGAGCTCTTGATGAGATGAAAGAAAGAGGAATCTGGGTTGCGGGAACAGATGCGTCTGCCAAACAGGATTACAGACAATTTGATGGCACGATGCCGCTTGCTCTCGTGATTGGCAGTGAAGGAAAAGGGATTGGCCGATTGATCAAAGAAAAGTGTGATTTTCTGATTAAGCTGCCTATGGCCGGAAAGGTCACTTCGTTAAACGCGTCAGTTGCCGCTAGTCTATTGATGTATGAAGTGTATCGAAAACGTTATCCGTTAGGAGAATAGAGATGGACATCCTCTTAGTCGATGGATACAACATGATAGGTGCTTGGCCACGGCTGCAGCACTTAAAGGAAAACAGCTTTGAAGAAGCCAGAGACATACTGATTCAAAATTTAGCAGAATATCAAGCATACACAGGGTATCGAGTCATTGTCGTATTCGATGCCCATATGGTCAAAGGAATCGAAAAAAAGCGGATCAATCACCGAGTAGAGGTCATCTTTACGAGAGAGAATGAAACAGCTGATGAGCGGATTGAAAAGCTTGCCCAGGATTTGAATAATATTCGGACGCAGATTCATGTGGCGACCTCAGACTTTACAGAACAATGGGCAATCTTTGGACAAGGAGCTCTTCGAAAGTCGGCTCGAGAGCTTTTAAGAGAGATTGAAGTGATCGAACGAAAGATTGAAACGAGAGTCAAAAAGATTACTTCTGATAAACCAGCATCCAAGATTGAATTGTCAGAAGATGTATTGAAAACGTTTGAAAAATGGCGGCGTGGGAATCTAGAATAGCTTGACGATATTTCAACCATTAATGTATAATATTTCTATCTAGGTGCGGTCGGGGGGATCGAAGTGAATCTAAACAACAGCAAGGATAAATCCATCAGAGAGCAATTTTGCCAGTTGGAAGATGAACAAGTCATTGAAAGGGTTCATGTCGGAGATAGTGATGCGCTAGATTACTTAATAACGAAATACCGCAATTTTGTACGTGCAAAAGCAAGATCTTATTTCTTGATTGGAGCGGATCGAGAGGACATTGTTCAAGAGGGGATGATCGGACTTTATAAGTCTATCCGCGATTTCAGAGAGGACAAGCTTACTTCATTTAAGGCTTTTGCAGAATTATGTATTACCCGCCAAATTATCACCGCAATTAAAACAGCTACTCGCCAAAAACATATCCCGTTAAATTCCTATGTATCATTAGATAAGCCAATATATGATGAAGAATCAGACAGAACATTATTGGACGTCATTTCCGGTGCTAAAGCGCTTAACCCAGAAGATTTAATCATTAGCAAAGAAGAATTTGATGATATCGAAATGAAGATGGGTGAACTACTAAGCGAGCTGGAAAGAAAGGTTCTTGTGCTTTACCTTGATGGCAGATCCTATCAAGAGATTTCTGAAGATTTAAACCGTCATGTGAAATCAATTGATAACGCACTCCAAAGAGTAAAGAGAAAATTAGAGAAATATTTAGAGCTTCGCGAGATTAGTCTCTAATCAAACCTATATTGACAGCTTTTTCGACACTGTGATAAGGTACTAAGGAAATGATGTCGAGAAAATAGGTGTAAATATGAGGAAAAAGATTACTCTAGCCTGTAAAGACTGCGGAAGCCGCAATTATACGACAATGAAAAGTGATGCTTCAGCAGCTGAAAGATTAGAAGTTAAGAAATATTGCAAGACTTGTAATTCACATAAAACACATTTAGAAACGAAGTAAGATTTGCGTTCTTTAATCTGTGGAGGTCTTTTACAATGCGTATTATCAGTTTCTTAAAAAGTGTCGGGAAAGAAATGAAGAAGGTCAGCTGGCCAAAGAAAAACGAAATGATTCGCTACACAATCACTGTTATTTTAACAGTCGTATTCTTTGCAATCTTTTTCTCTTTTCTTGATATAGGAATCTCACAATTAATCGAATTAATTCATTAATACTTGAATAATGGTCTGCTGAACGTGCTATAATAGATCATAATATGACTTGCCAAAAAACCCGTTTTACGGGTTTTTTCAATTGCTTGAAAATATTTACCGGTACTCGAGATTCGTCAAATAGACATTACGAAATGTGGGGAGGGAAGGACTAAATAGTCCTGAACGAAATGGAAAAGAATTGGTATGTTGTGCATACGTACTCTGGCTATGAAAACAAAGTAAAAGCGAACTTGGAAAAGCGTGTTGAATCAATGGGCATGCAAGATAAGATCTTCCGCGTTGTTGTACCAGAAGAAGAAGAAACAGATATTAAAAATGGTAAGAAAAAAGTTGTCAAAAAGAAAGTATTCCCTGGCTATGTCCTAGTGGAAATCGTGATGACTGACGACTCTTGGTATGTTGTTCGTAATACACCAGGTGTCACAGGATTCGTTGGATCAGCTGGATCAGGCTCAAAGCCGACAGCGCTTTTGCCAGGCGAAGCTGAAACCATTCTGAAGAGAATGGGTCTTGAAGAACGCAAAACAGAAATCGACTTTGAATTGAAAGAAACGGTCAAGGTCATCGACGGACCATTTGCGAACTTCACAGGCTCTATCGAAGAGATTGATTACGATAAAAGCAAAGTCAAAGTATTCGTTAATATGTTTGGTAGAGAAACACCCGTGGAACTTGAGTTCACGCAGATCGATAAATTGTAATTCAAAAGAGCTTGAAATGAGTGTATAGAAGTGGTAATATAGCAAAGGTACGTCTTGAGTTCGCTCAAGATCGCTAGCTAGTTATTTCGTCATTCATATAAAGAATGAAGTTGTTGAGTGGGAGGGGGATTCCCCTATTACCACATCACGGACTTTAAGGAGGTGTGTCTCGTGGCTAAAAAAGTAGTTAAAGTTGTTAAATTGCAAATTCCTGCTGGAAAAGCTAACCCAGCTCCACCAGTTGGACCTGCACTAGGTCAAGCCGGTGTTAATATCATGGGATTCTGTAAGGAGTTTAATGCTCGTACAGCTGACCAAGCTGGTCTTATCATTCCTGTTGAAATTTCGGTTTTTGAAGACCGTTCATTTACATTTATTACTAAAACTCCACCTGCTGCAGTTTTACTTAAAAAAGCAGCTGGTATTGAGTCTGGTTCTGGTGAACCTAACCGTAATAAAGTGGCAACTGTTAAGCGTGATAAAGTACGCGAAATCGCGGAAACAAAAATGCCTGACTTAAACGCTGCTAGCGTTGAATCAGCTATGCGCATGGTTGAAGGTACTGCACGCAGTATGGGTATTGTCATCGAAGATTAATTTATTGTCTTGTTGGGTTGCGAGTTTGGTTTTGACAAGTTCGCAACCCTTATTCGTGGGAGGTTATTCCGCTAAAACCACATAAGGAGGATTTTTATAATGGCTAAAAAAGGTAAAAAGTATGTAGAAGCTGCTAAGCTAATCGAACGTACTAAAGCGTATGATGTAGCTGAAGCTGTTTCTCTTACAAAAAAAGCAAATACAGCGAAATTTGATGCGACTGTAGAAGTTGCTTTTCGTTTGGGCGTAGACCCTCGTAAAAACGACCAACAAATCCGCGGTGCAGTTGTACTTCCTAACGGAACTGGTAAAACTCAACGCGTTCTTGTGTTCGCTAAAGGCGAAAAAGCAAAAGAAGCAGAAGCTGCTGGAGCAGACTACGTTGGAGATTCTGATTACATCACTAAAATCCAACAAGGCTGGTTCGATTTCGATGTAATCGTTGCAACACCTGACATGATGGGTGAAGTTGGTAAGATCGGTCGTGTACTTGGACCAAAAGGTCTTATGCCAAACCCTAAAACAGGAACTGTTACATTTGAAGTAGAAAAAGCAATCAATGAAATCAAAGCTGGTAAAGTAGAATACCGCGTTGATAAAGCTGGTAACATCCACGCGCCAATCGGAAAGGTTTCTTTCGAGGACGAAAAGCTTGTTGAGAACTTTGCAACAATCTATGACACAATCCTTAAAGCAAAACCTGCAGCGGCTAAAGGTGTATACGTGAAAAACGTTTCTGTTACATCTACTATGGGCCCTGGTGTGAAAGTGGATCCATCTTCTTTCTCTGCAAAATAAATCTTGACTTATCACAATCATTTTGATAATATCAAAATGTTGTAAAATAGAATATGTCCATTTATACCGTAGACAGCAGGGGCCTTATGGCTTAATTAACCCGCCGAGGTGTATATGTCACAGTCTTACGTTAACGTATGCTTGTATATACAGCCTCCATGTCTTAATGGAGGCTTTTTATATGGAGAACCGTTCGTTAGGAACGTGATGGCCTGATCGGTATAAGTGTTACACAAACAATGTACAGGAGGTGTAACCATGAGCAATGCAATCGATACAAAAAAAGTTGTCGTTGATGAAATTACTTCTAAATTTAAAGATAGTATGTCTACTGTAATTGTAGATTACCGCGGTCTTTCAGTTTCTGAAGTGACTGAACTTCGTAAACAGCTTCGTGACGCTGGCGTAGAATTCAAAGTTTACAAAAACACTTTGACTCGCCGTGCAGTTGAACAAGTTGAACTAACAGGTTTAAACGATTTCTTAACAGGTCCAAACGCTATCGCATTCAGTAACGAAGATGTTATCGCACCTGCGAAAATCATCAACGAATTTGCGAAAAGCCACGAAGCTTTAGAAATCAAAGCTGGTGTCATCGAAGGGAACGTAGCGACTGTAGAAGAAGTGAAGGCTCTTGCGGAACTTCCGTCTCGCGAAGGCTTACTATCTATGTTGCTTAGCGTTCTTCAAGCTCCAGTTCGTAACCTTGCTCTTGCTACTAAAGCAGTTGCAGATCAAAAAGAAGAACAAGGCGCTTAATGCGTACTTAACGTAAAAAACTTAAAATGGAGGAATTACAAATGGCTTTAAATATCGAAGAAATCATTGCTTCAGTTAAAGAAGCAACTGTACTTGAGTTAAACGACTTAGTAAAAGCAATCGAAGAAGAATTTGGCGTAACTGCTGCTGCTCCTGTAGCTGTAGCTGCAGCTGGTGGTGCCGCTGCTGAAGAGAAAACTGATTTTGATCTAGTACTTGCTGGTGCTGGAGACCAAAAAATCAAAGTTATCAAAGTGGTTCGTGAAATCACTGGTCTTGGCTTGAAAGAAGCTAAAGAACTTGTTGACAACACTCCAAAACCACTTAAAGAAGGTATTGCTAAAGAAGAAGCTGAAGAACTTAAAGCTAAGCTTGAAGAAGTTGGCGCTTCTGTAGAAGTTAAGTAATCTTCGCCTAATCTTTTGGGAAAGCTCGCTTTTACTGGCGGGCTTTTTCTTTTCTATTCTCCTGAAACGATTGAATCCAGAGGAGGTCCATTCACCATGAGTGACCACTATTATACGGAAAAGCCATCAGTGAAAAGCAATAAACAGACATGGGACTTCACCTTGAGAAACCGTACCTTTACTTTTACAAGTGACAGTGGAGTGTTTTCTAAGAAAGAAGTCGACTTTGGTTCAAGGCTTTTAATTGAAGCTTTTGAAGAACCTGATGTGGATGGCGATATCTTAGATGTCGGTTGCGGTTATGGACCGATTGGCTTATCGTTAGCAAACGAAATGACGAGCCGCACCATTCATATGATTGATGTGAACGAAAGAGCAGTCGAACTTTCAAAGGAAAACGCTAAACATAATCGCGTTGATAATGTCCGCATCTATCAAAGTGATTTGTTCTCGAATGTTCATTCATCAGCTGCTTTTGCCTCTATACTGACCAATCCCCCAATACGGGCAGGGAAGAAAGTTGTACATGCGATCTTTGAAAAAAGTGCTGATCATTTATTGCCGGAAGGTGAGTTGTGGGTGGTTATTCAGAAAAAGCAGGGCGGACCATCTGCGATTGAGAAATTAGAACAGCTCTTTGGAGAAGTCGAAGTTGTATTGAAAAAAAAGGGCTACTATATTATCAAAGCTAAAAAAGTTTGACTCAGTTTCCTAGCTGTGTTAACATTATAAAATGCCAATGTGTATATTTTGCTTGATAGGCTTAAAAAACAACTATTTTGTATAAATTATGCATATTTGGGAAAACTAATAAAATCGGTATTTGTTTTTGGATGTGGTTTTCTTATTTTAGAAACCCTTTTTTCTTTTGTCTTGTAAAAGTATTTCTTTACTGACATTTGAAAGGCTGAAATACTTTTTACACATATAATACGCATGATTTGAGGGGTGAATCAGTTGACAGGTCAACTAGTTCAGTATGGACGACACCGCCAGCGCAGAAGCTACGCACGCATAAGCGAAGTGTTAGAATTACCAAATCTCATTGAAATTCAAACCTCTTCTTATCAGTGGTTTCTTGATGAGGGTCTTAGAGAGATGTTTCAAGATATATCCCCAATTGAGGATTTTACTGGTAACCTTTCTCTTGAATTCATTGATTACAGCCTAGGGGATCCTAAGTATCCTGTAGCAGAATCAAAAGAACGTGATGTAACTTACTCTGCTCCACTAAGAGTAAAAGTTCGTTTAATTAACAAAGAAACTGGAGAAGTAAAAGACCAAGATGTGTTCATGGGTGATTTCCCAATCATGACAGACACAGGTACTTTTATCATTAACGGTGCGGAACGTGTAATCGTTTCTCAGTTAGTACGTTCTCCAAGTGTATATTTCAGTGGTAAAGTAGACAAAAACGGTAAAAAAGGTTTTACTGCGACTGTCATTCCAAACCGTGGCGCATGGTTAGAATACGAAACTGATGCGAAGGATGTAGTCTATGTACGCATCGATCGCACACGTAAGTTGCCGGTTACGGTTCTTTTGCGTGCTCTCGGCTTCAGCTCTGATCAAGAGATTCTTGACCTCATTGGCGAGAATGAATACTTACGCAACACGCTGGAAAAAGACAATACAGAGAATGCGGATAAAGCACTTCTCGAAATCTACGAGCGCCTCCGTCCTGGAGAGCCGCCAACTGTTGAAAATGCGAAAAGCCTGCTAGACTCTCGCTTCTTCGATCCGAAGAGATATGACCTAGCAAATGTTGGACGCTACAAGATTAATAAAAAGCTTCATATTAAAAATAGACTGTTCAATCAAAAATTGGCTGAAACGTTAGTTGACCCTGAAACAGGTGAAATTCTAGCAGAAAAAGGTCAAATTTTAGACAGAAGAGTTCTTGATAAAGTTCTTCCATACTTAGAAAACGGCATCGGATTTAGAAAGCTTTATCCAAATGGTGGCGTAGTAGAAGATGAAGTAGAACTTCAATCTATTAAGATTTATGCACCGTCTGATCAAGAAGGCGAGCAAGTGATCAACGTGATCGGGAATGCATACGTAGAGGAAGCTGTGAAAAACATCACGCCTTCTGACATCATTGCATCGATCAGTTACTTCTTCAACCTTCTTCATGGTGTAGGTGACACAGATGATATCGATCACCTTGGTAACCGTCGCCTGCGTTCTGTAGGTGAACTTCTGCAAAACCAATTCCGTATTGGTTTAAGCAGAATGGAGCGTGTTGTTCGTGAAAGAATGTCGATCCAAGACACAAACACGATCACACCTCAGCAACTGATCAACATCCGTCCTGTGATCGCTTCTATCAAAGAGTTCTTTGGTAGCTCTCAGCTTTCTCAGTTCATGGATCAAACAAACCCGCTTGCTGAATTGACGCACAAACGTCGTCTGTCAGCGCTTGGGCCTGGTGGTTTGACACGTGAGCGTGCAGGAATGGAAGTTCGTGACGTTCACTACTCTCACTATGGCCGTATGTGTCCGATTGAAACACCAGAGGGTCCAAACATTGGTTTGATCAACTCTCTATCTTCATTTGCAAAAGTGAATCGTTTCGGCTTTATTGAAACACCTTACCGCCGGGTTGATCCTGAAACAGGTAAAGTGACACCGAGAATCGATTACTTAACTGCTGATGAAGAGGATAACTACGTTGTAGCACAAGCGAATGCTATATTAGGTGAAGATGGTTCGTTTATCGATGATAATATCATTGCTCGTTTCAGAGGGGAAAACACCGTTGTTCCTCGAAACCGTGTTGACTACATGGACGTTTCGCCAAAGCAGGTTGTTTCTGCAGCGACAGCATGTATCCCATTCCTAGAAAACGATGACTCTAACCGTGCTCTAATGGGAGCGAACATGCAACGTCAGGCTGTGCCTTTGATGCAGCCGGAATCACCGATTGTTGGTACAGGTATGGAGTATGTATCAGGTAAAGACTCTGGTGCTGCTGTCATCTGCCGTTACCCAGGTGTTGTAGAACGTGTTGAAGCAAAAAATATTTGGGTTCGCCGCTATGAAGATGTCGACGGACAACAAGTCAAAGGAAACCTAGACAAATACAGCTTGCTGAAATTTGTCCGCTCTAACCAAGGGACTTGCTACAACCAGCGTCCAATCGTAAGTGTTGGAGATGAAGTCGTAAAAGGAGAAATCCTTGCAGACGGTCCTTCAATGGAAAAAGGTGAATTGGCTCTAGGACGTAACGTTATGGTCGGCTTCATGACTTGGGACGGTTATAACTACGAGGATGCGATCATCATGAGTGAGCGCCTTGTAAAAGATGACGTCTACACATCTATTCATATTGAAGAATATGAATCAGAAGCTCGTGATACAAAGCTTGGACCGGAAGAAATCACTCGTGATATTCCAAACGTTGGGGAAGATGCTTTGCGCAACCTTGATGAGCGTGGAATCATCCGTATTGGTGCAGAAGTAAAAGACGGAGACCTTCTTGTAGGGAAAGTAACGCCTAAAGGTGTAACAGAACTAACAGCTGAAGAACGTCTATTACATGCAATCTTCGGTGAAAAGGCTCGTGAAGTACGTGATACATCTCTACGTGTTCCACACGGCGGCGGCGGAATTATCCACGATGTCAAAGTCTTTAACCGTGAAGATGGAGATGAATTACCTCCAGGTGTTAACCAATTAGTCCGCGTATACATCGTTCAGAAGCGTAAAATTTCTGAAGGTGACAAAATGGCTGGACGACATGGTAACAAAGGGGTTATCTCTAAAATCCTTCCAGAAGAAGATATGCCGTATCTTCCAGATGGAACACCGATTGATATCATGTTAAACCCTCTAGGGGTACCATCTCGTATGAACATCGGTCAGGTACTTGAGCTTCATATGGGTATGGCTGCACGTTACCTTGGCATCCACATTGCGTCACCAGTATTTGATGGTGCGCGTGAGGAAGATGTTTGGGAAACGCTTGAAGAAGCAGGTATGTCCCGTGATGCGAAAACAGTCCTTTATGACGGTCGAACTGGTGAACCATTCGATAACCGTGTATCAGTCGGAATCATGTACATGATCAAACTGGCTCACATGGTTGACGACAAACTTCACGCTCGTTCAACTGGACCATACTCACTTGTTACGCAGCAGCCACTTGGCGGTAAAGCACAGTTTGGTGGTCAGCGTTTCGGAGAGATGGAAGTATGGGCACTTGAAGCTTACGGTGCAGCATACACACTTCAAGAGATCTTAACAGTTAAATCGGATGACGTTGTGGGTCGTGTGAAAACATACGAAGCCATCGTCAAAGGGGATAACGTCCCTGAACCAGGTGTCCCTGAATCATTCAAAGTGTTAATTAAAGAACTTCAAAGTTTAGGTATGGATGTCAAAATCCTATCTGGCGATGAAGAAGAGATAGAAATGAGAGATTTAGAAGACGATGAGGAAACGAAGAAAGCAGACGGATTAGCGTTATCTAATGACGAAGATGCTGCAGACCTCGCACCTGTCGATCTTGAACGTGACGCAGTCACAAAAGAATAGCAGAAACGATTAGAGCAAGTGACTAGGGTATAACCCGAAGATTAAAAGGGAGGTAGGCCCCTTGCTAGATGTGAACAATTTTGAGTATATGAACATCGGTCTCGCATCACCTGATAAAATCCGTTCTTGGTCTTTTGGTGAAGTGAAAAAGCCTGAAACGATTAACTATCGTACACTGAAACCTGAAAAAGATGGTCTCTTTTGTGAACGTATCTTCGGACCACAAAAAGACTGGGAATGTCATTGTGGAAAGTATAAACGCGTTCGTTATAAGGGTGTTGTATGTGACCGTTGTGGTGTAGAAGTAACACGGGCAAAAGTCCGTCGTGAGAGAATGGGGCATATCGAACTGGCTGCCCCAGTTTCCCACATTTGGTATTTCAAAGGTATCCCAAGCCGTATGGGTCTTGTTCTTGATATGTCACCACGTGCGTTAGAAGAAGTGATTTACTTCGCTTCATACGTCGTGACAGATCCTGGCAACACACCGCTTGAGAAGAAACAACTTCTTTCTGAGAAGGAATTCCGTGCTTATTTAGATAAATACGGTAATACATTCCAAGCAGCTATGGGTGCAGAAGCAATCAATAAACTTCTTCAAGATATCGATCTTGTAAAAGAAGTAGATGCACTGAAAGAAGAGCTGAAAACTGCTCAAGGACAGCGTCGTACTCGTGCGATTAAACGCCTTGAAGTGCTAGAAGCCTTCCGTAACTCAGGAAACAAACCATCATGGATGATTCTTGATGTACTTCCGGTTATTCCGCCAGAATTACGTCCAATGGTTCAGCTTGATGGTGGACGTTTTGCTACTTCTGACTTAAACGACCTTTATCGTCGTGTCATCAACCGTAACAATCGTCTGAAACGTTTATTAGATCTTGGCGCGCCAAGCATCATCGTTCAGAACGAGAAGCGTATGCTTCAAGAAGCTGTCGATGCCTTGATTGATAATGGACGTAGAGGCCGACCAGTAACAGGACCAGGAAACAGACCATTGAAATCTCTTTCTCATATGCTGAAAGGGAAACAAGGACGTTTCCGTCAAAACTTGCTTGGTAAACGTGTTGACTATTCTGGACGTTCCGTTATCGTCGTAGGACCACATTTGAAAATGTATCAGTGTGGACTTCCGAAAGAAATGGCTCTTGAATTATTCAAACCATTCGTGATGAAGGAGCTTGTTGAAAAAGGTTTAGCTCACAACATCAAGAGTGCGAAGCGTAAAATTGAGCGCGTGCAGCCGGAAGTATGGGATGTTTTAGAATCAGTGATTCGTGAGCATCCAGTCTTACTAAACCGTGCACCGACTCTTCACAGACTTGGTATTCAAGCGTTTGAACCTACACTTGTGGAAGGACGCGCAATTCGTCTGCATCCACTTGTATGTACAGCCTACAACGCTGACTTTGACGGTGACCAAATGGCGGTTCACGTACCATTATCTGCTGAGGCTCAAGCTGAAGCTCGTATCTTAATGCTTGCTGCTCAAAACATTTTGAACCCGAAAGATGGAAAACCTGTTGTTACGCCATCTCAGGATATGGTGCTTGGTAACTACTACCTTACACTTGAGCGTAAAGGTGCTATCGGAGAAGGTATGATCTTCAAAGATACGAACGAAGCCCTTCTAGCTTATCAAAATGGGTATGTGCATCTTCATACACGTGTAGCTGTTGCAGCTAACTCGTTGAAGAATGTGACATTCACTGATGAACAGCGTTCTAAATTGTTGATTACAACAGTTGGAAAACTAATCTTTAACGAAATCTTACCGGAATCATTCCCTTACATGAATGAGCCGACAAAGAGCAATATTGAAGAAAAAACGCCTGACCGCTTCTTCCTTGAAAAAGGTGAAGATGTCAAAGCTGCGATTGAGAAACAAGAAATCAATGCGCCGTTCAAAAAAGGTATTTTAGGTAAAATCATTGCGGAAATCTTTAAGAGATTCCATATCACTGAGACATCTAAAATGCTTGACCGTATGAAAAATCTTGGTTTCAAATACTCTACTAAAGCGGGTATTACGGTTGGGGTGTCTGATATCGTCGTATTAGATGATAAACAGAAGATCCTCGAAGAAGCGCAAGCAAAAGTAGATAACGTCATGAAGCAATTCAGACGTGGTTTGATTACTGAAGAAGAGCGTTACGAGAGAGTCATTTCGATCTGGAGTTCTTCTAAAGATGTCATCCAAGGTAAACTGATGAAGTCCCTTGATGAAGTCAACCCAATCTACATGATGAGTGATTCCGGAGCGCGTGGTAACGCATCTAACTTCACTCAGCTGGCTGGTATGCGTGGTCTGATGGCCAACCCGGCTGGACGTATCATTGAACTTCCGATCAAATCTAGTTTCCGTGAAGGTTTAACCGTATTAGAATACTTTATTTCCACTCACGGAGCGCGTAAAGGTCTTGCCGATACAGCCCTTAAAACAGCTGACTCAGGTTACCTCACGCGTCGTCTCGTTGACGTTGCACAGGATGTCATCATCCGTGAAACAGATTGCGGTACAGACCGTGGAATCTTGGCGAAGTCCATTAGAGAAGGAAATGAAATTATTGAGAAACTTGAAGAACGTCTTATCGGACGTTTTGCAAGAAAACCAATTGTTCATCCTGAAACGGGTGAAGTCATGGTCGACGAAAACGAGCTAATTGATGAAGATAAAGCACTTGAAGTAGTTGAAGCAGGGATTGAGGAAGTATGGATCCGTTCTGCATTTACATGTAACACGCCTCATGGTGTATGTAAACGATGCTACGGCCGTAACCTTGCAACTGGCACTGACGTTGAAGTCGGTGAAGCAGTTGGAATCATCGCTGCTCAATCAATCGGTGAGCCAGGAACACAGCTTACAATGCGTACGTTCCACACCGGTGGGGTAGCAGGAGACGATATCACACAAGGTTTACCTCGTATCCAAGAGCTATTTGAAGCGCGTAATCCGAAAGGGCAAGCGACGATTTCTGAAATTGATGGTGTCGTTGCTGAAATTAACGATGTTCGTGACAAGCAGCAGGAAATTGTGGTTCAAGGCGACGTTGAAACTCGTTCTTACACAGCTCCTTACAATGCACGTCTGAAAGTTGTTGAAGGTGACAAAGTCACTCGTGGTCAAGTACTGACAGAAGGTTCGATCGATCCGAAAGAACTTCTTAAAGTGACTGATATGACAGCTGTTCAAGAATATCTGCTTCATGAAGTACAAAAAGTATACCGTATGCAAGGGGTAGAGATCGGAGATAAGCACGTTGAGGTAATGGTTCGCCAAATGCTTCGTAAAGTGCGTGTCGCTGATGCAGGGGATACAGATGTATTACCAGGCACACTTCTTGATGTACATCAATTCACTGAAGCGAACAAAAAAGTACTATTCGAAGGCAAGCGCCCTGCAACAGGCCGCCCAGTTCTTCTTGGTATTACAAAAGCATCGCTTGAAACAGACTCATTCTTGTCTGCAGCATCCTTCCAAGAAACGACTCGTGTCCTAACAGATGCGGCGATCAAAGGAAAACGTGATGAACTGCTTGGCTTGAAAGAGAATGTTATCATCGGTAAACTTGTTCCAGCTGGAACAGGAATGCCAAACTACCGTAAAGTTAAGCCGGTTTCACAAGTGCAACCGTCTGACGATATGGTGCCTGTAGAGTAATCTTTCTCGTGAGATTCCTATAAAATCATCAAAAAATGGTGAAGGATGTCAAGATAATCTGTCATATGATATTGACATCCTTCTGCCATGATGATAATATAACCAAGGTGCTCAAAATAAAACCTGTTACTTTGGAGGATATTCGATGTCTTATGATAAAGTATCACAGGCTCAATCCATTATTATTGGTACGAAGCAAACAGTAAAAGCTCTGAAACGAGATTCAGTAAAGGAAATCGTCGTAGCGAAAGATGCTGATCCTGCTTTAACAGCTAGTGTAACAAAACTAGCGCAAGAGAAGGGTGTAGACATTTTAGTGGTAGATTCCATGAAAAAGCTCGGCAAAGCCTGCGGAATTGAAGTTGGGGCAGCAGCTGTTGCCATTATGTTATAGCGTACTTGTTTTGTTTTTGCATGTGTAAATGCAAAAGCATTGTTTTTTGCCTTTTAATGAACCACCTGGGTATGTGGGTTATAAAAAAAGCAACGAAGGGAGGAATAACAACATGCCTACAATTAATCAGCTAATACGCAAAGGACGCGTGAGTAAAGTTGAAAACTCAAAGTCTCCTGCACTTAACAAAGGATACAACAGTTTCAAAAAAGAGCACACTAACGTAACATCTCCACAGAAGCGCGGGGTTTGTACTCGTGTCGGCACAATGACACCGAAAAAACCAAACTCAGCACTACGTAAATATGCTCGTGTACGTTTGTCTAACCTGATTGAGGTAACAGCTTACATTCCTGGTATCGGACATAATCTACAAGAGCACAGTGTAGTACTTATCCGTGGCGGACGTGTAAAAGACTTACCGGGTGTACGTTACCACATCGTTCGTGGTGCACTTGATACTGCCGGAGTTGACGGTCGTATGCAAGGACGTTCTAAATACGGAACAAAACGCCCTAAACAAAGTAAATAATACAAACAAACATAAGGGTTTTTAGAAGTTGATATCAGATCAGTGGAGTCAGGCAACTGACAATGATATTGAGATGAGAGACAGATAGAAATCCTTTTAAATGAGAAGGGAGGCTATCAGATGCCACGTAAAGGTCCTGTAGCAAAAAGAGACGTATTGCCAGATCCAATTTACAATTCTAAACTTGTATCTCGTTTGATCAACAAAATGATGATCGACGGTAAAAGAGGAAAGTCACAAACAATTCTCTACAAGTCATTTGATATCATCAAAGAACGTACTGGTAATGAAGCGATGGAGGTTTTCGAACAAGCCTTGAAAAACATCATGCCAGTTCTTGAAGTTAAAGCACGTCGTGTAGGTGGAGCTAACTACCAAGTTCCTGTAGAAGTTCGCCCAGACCGTCGTACTACTTTAGGTCTTCGCTGGTTAGTAAACTACGCTCGTCTTCGTGGAGAAAAAACGATGGAAGAGCGTCTTGCTAACGAAATCCTTGACGCAGCTAACAACACTGGTGCTGCTGTTAAGAAACGTGAAGATACACACAAAATGGCAGAAGCGAACAAAGCATTCGCTCACTACCGCTGGTAGGATTTATACCAAACTAAAAAAACTATTCCCTAATAAGGAAGGAGAAATTACCCAATGGCAAGAGAGTTCTCCTTAGACAAAACTCGTAATATTGGTATCATGGCTCACATCGATGCTGGTAAAACGACAACGACTGAGCGTATCTTATACTACACTGGTCGTATCCATAAAATTGGTGAAACTCACGAAGGAGCTTCCCAAATGGACTGGATGGAGCAGGAGCAAGAACGTGGTATTACAATCACTTCTGCTGCTACTACAGCACAATGGAAAGGTTACCGTGTAAACATCATCGATACACCAGGACACGTAGACTTCACTGTTGAAGTTGAACGTTCTTTACGTGTACTTGATGGTGCGGTAGCAGTTCTTGATGCACAATCAGGTGTAGAGCCACAAACTGAAACAGTTTGGCGCCAAGCAACAACTTACGGAGTACCTCGTATCGTATTCGTTAACAAAATGGATAAAACCGGTGCGGACTTCCTTTACTCTGTAGGCACATTAAGAGATCGTCTTCAAGCGAACGCTCATGCAATTCAATTGCCGATCGGCGCTGAAGATCAATTCGAAGGAATCATCGACCTTGTAGATAACGTAGCATACTTCTACGAAGATGACCTTGGAACTCGCTCTGATGCACAAGAAATCCCTGCTGAGTATAAAGACAAAGCTGAAGAGCTTCGCAACAGCCTTATTGAAGCTGTCGCTGAGCTTGATGAAGAGCTTATGGAAAAATACCTTGAGGGTGAAGAAATTACAATTCCTGAATTGAAAGCTGCAATCCGTAAAGGAACGTTGAATGTTGAATTCTACCCAGTTCTTGTTGGATCTGCTTTCAAAAACAAAGGTGTTCAGCTTGTACTTGATGCTGTGCTTGATTACCTTCCTGCACCAACTGATGTTGCTGCAATCAAAGGTATCCTGCCAGATTCAAATGAAGAGGTTGTTCGTGAGTCTACTGATGACGCACCATTCGCAGCTCTTGCATTTAAAGTTATGACTGACCCTTATGTTGGGAAACTTACTTTCTTCCGCGTATACTCTGGAACACTTGCTTCAGGTTCATACGTGAAGAACTCTTCTAAGAACAAGCGTGAGCGTGTTGGACGTATCCTTCAAATGCACGCAAACAGCCGTGAAGAAATCTCTACTGTATATGCAGGGGATATCGCAGCAGCTGTTGGTCTTAAAGATACATCTACTGGTGACACTCTTTGTGACGAGAAAGATACTGTTATCCTTGAGTCTATGGAATTCCCAGAGCCAGTTATCGATGTAGCCATCGAGCCTAAATCAAAAGCTGACCAAGATAAAATGGGTATCGCTTTAGCTAAACTAGCTGAAGAGGATCCAACATTCCGTACACAAACAAACCCTGAAACTGGTCAAACGATCATCTCTGGTATGGGTGAGCTTCACCTTGATATCATTGTTGACCGTATGAAGCGTGAGTTCAAGGTTGAAGCTAACGTAGGTGCTCCTCAAGTTGCGTACCGTGAAACATTCCGTTCTGGTGCAAAAGTTGAAGGTAAATTCGTACGTCAGTCTGGTGGACGTGGTCAGTTCGGACACGTTTGGATCGAATTCGAACCAAACGAAGAAGGCGCAGGCTTCGAATTCCAAAATGCAATCGTCGGTGGGGTTGTTCCTCGTGAATACATTCCAGCTATTCAAGCAGGTCTTGAAGATTCACTTGAAAATGGTGTATTAGCTGGATTCCCATTAATCGACATCAAAGCTAAATTATTTGATGGATCATACCACGATGTTGACTCGAACGAAATGGCGTTTAAAATTGCTGCATCTATGGCGTTGAAAAATGCTGTCAGCAAATGTAACCCAGTTCTACTTGAGCCAATGATGAAAGTAGAAGTCGTTATCCCTGAAGAATACATGGGAGACATCATGGGTGATATCACATCTCGTCGTGGACGTGTAGAAGGTATGGAAGCTCGCGGTAACGCTCAAGTTGTTCGCGCAATGGTTCCACTTTCTGAAATGTTCGGATATGCAACTTCACTCCGTTCTAACACACAAGGACGCGGTACTTTCACTATGCACATGGATCACTACGAAGAAGTGCCTAAGAGCATTAGTGAAGAAATCATCAAAAAAAATAAAGGTGAATAATTGATTTTGCCTTTAATCTAAAGTATAACTACTATTGAAGATCAGAAAGTGAAAGGTAACTCTTCACTTTCTATCACTCTATACCAAATACAATGAACCTTTAAGGAGGATTTTTAGAATGGCTAAAGAAAAATTCGACCGTTCCAAATCGCATGCTAACATTGGTACAATTGGACACGTTGACCATGGTAAAACAACTCTAACTGCTGCTATCTCAACAGTTCTTCATAAGAAGTCTGGTAAAGGATCAGCTATGGGATATGACCAAATCGATGGTGCTCCAGAAGAGCGCGAGCGTGGAATCACAATCTCAACTTCACACGTCGAGTATGAAACAGACACTCGTCACTATGCACACGTAGACTGCCCAGGACACGCTGACTACGTTAAAAACATGATCACTGGTGCTGCTCAAATGGACGGCGCGATCTTAGTAGTATCTGCTGCTGATGGTCCAATGCCACAAACACGTGAGCACATCCTACTTTCTCGTAACGTAGGTGTACCATACATCGTAGTATTCCTTAACAAATGTGACATGGTTGACGATGAAGAGTTACTTGAACTTGTTGAAATGGAAGTTCGTGACCTTCTTTCTGACTATGACTTCCCTGGTGATGATGTTCCAGTTATCAAAGGTTCTGCTCTTAAAGCTCTTGAAGGAGATGCTGATTACGAAGCAAAAATCTTTGAACTTATGGATGCGGTTGATGAGTACATCCCAACTCCAGAACGTGACATTGAGAAGCCATTCATGATGCCAGTTGAGGATGTATTCTCAATCACTGGTCGTGGAACTGTTGCTACTGGTCGTGTTGAGCGTGGACAAGTTAAAGTCGGTGACGAAGTTGAAATCATCGGTCTTCAAGAAGACAATGGTAAAACAACTGTTACAGGTGTTGAAATGTTCCGTAAACTTCTTGACTATGCTGAAGCTGGTGACAACATCGGTGCACTACTTCGTGGTGTATCTCGTGAAGATATCCAACGTGGTCAAGTACTTGCTAAACCAGGTACAATCACTCCACATAGCCGTTTCAAAGCTGAAGTTTATGTACTTTCTAAAGAAGAGGGTGGACGTCATACTCCATTCTTCGCTAACTACCGTCCGCAGTTCTACTTCCGTACAACTGACGTAACTGGTATCGTACATCTTCCAGAAGGTACTGAAATGGTTATGCCTGGCGATAACACTGAGATGGAAGTTGAACTTATCTCTACTATCGCTATCGAAGAAGGAACTCGTTTCTCTATCCGTGAGGGTGGACGTACTGTAGGTTCTGGCGTCGTTTCAAATATCATTAAGTAATAAACATATAAAAGAGACTCCTTGCAAAAGGGTCTCTTTTTTTGCTTTTCCAGATCAGAACGGCTACTATAAGCTATAGAATCTAAATGGAACCGAGAGGATCACTGGAATGGCGAAGACATATTTGAAGAAATGGTTAATCGGCGGGGTTGACCAATGGATTATGATCAAAGAAGATCACACAAGTGAAGCGAAGCCTGTTCTATTATTTTTACACGGTGGGCCCGGCTCCGCTCAAATCAGCTATATCGACTCATTTCATGAGGAACTTAATCAAGATTTTACAGTTGTTCATTGGGATCAGCGAGGCGCGGGACTTTCCTATCAAAAGAACCTCCCCAATACTTCTATGACCATTCAGCAATTTATTGAAGATACGATTGAACTGACAGAGAAAGTCCTTTCATATCTAGGTCAATCAAAATTGTACATCGCCGGATATTCATGGGGGTCATTAATCGCCATACAAGCAGTACATAAGCGCCCAGATCTATATCACGCTTATTATGGAATTAGTCAGGTAGTAGATGTAATAAAAGAAGATATTGTGTCATACAAGCTTCTTTTAGAGAAATGCGAACGAAATCGGTTGTTTACTTGTTGCCTGCGATTACTGACGCCTCCTCCGTGGAAACGAATATCAGCTCATGCTCTGTTCTCTCTATATAAAGAGCTCGGAAGCGTAGGTCTCACACATAGGTGGAAGCCGCTGATTCAAATGCTACGCGGGTTTCTTTTTAGTAAGGAATATCAGCTCAAAGATAAGTGGAATTTCCTTAAAGGACAGAAGCTTAGTCAGGACATGCTATGGGATGAATTGATGAATGAGAGCATTGAATACCGAGTTTCTACTATATTAATACCTTGTTACTTTATCATTGGTGAATATGACATGATTACACCAGCTGCTGTATCAAAACCTTATGTTGAGCAATTAACAGCACCAGTCAAAGAATGGTTCACCTTTAAAGAATCTGCACATTCCCCGCATCTAGAAGAACCAGAAGAATTTATTCGTACCATAAAAAAGACGGCTGTACATCATCTTCAGGGAAAGCTTGATTTATAGGCTGAACCCCTGTATAATATGAAAAGTGTGCAAATCATAAATTTATCCGATTTATTATTGCAACACGCAGGCCAATTTGGTACAATAGTGCATGTTGGTCTTTGACTGCGATGAAGTGAGAGGTTGCTGACACACCCGGCCGCTTTGCCATGGCAAGGTGATCAGGTTTTTCTCACGGAGAACTGTCTAACGTAAGTAGGCGAAAAGGAGGGAAAATAATGGCAAAACAAAAAATTCGTATTCGTTTAAAAGCATATGATCATAGAATTCTTGATCAATCTGCTGAGAAGATTGTTGAAACGGCTAAGCGTTCTGGTGCTAGTGTATCTGGTCCAATCCCGCTTCCAACTGAAAAATCAGTTTACACAATCCTTCGTGCGGTGCATAAGTACAAAGATTCTCGTGAGCAATTTGAGATGCGTACTCACAAACGTCTAATCGACATCGTGAATCCAACTCCACAAACAGTTGATGCACTTATGCGTTTAGATTTACCATCTGGTGTAGATATCGAAATCAAACTTTAATTCAAATAGAAAACACATATTATAGGAGGTGTGACTAATGACCAAAGGAATCTTAGGTAGAAAAATTGGTATGACGCAAGTATTCGCAGAAAACGGTGATCTTATCCCTGTAACTGTTGTTGAGGCTGCTGCTAACGTTGTTCTTCAAAAGAAGACTGCTGACACGGATGGCTATGAAGCAATCCAAATCGGTTTTGACGACAAACGTGAAAAGCTTTCTAACAAACCAGAGAAGGGCCACGTTGCTAAAGCGGAAACTGCTCCTAAGCGCTTCGTAAAAGAATTACGCGGTGCGGAGTTAGATGCGTATGAAGTTGGTCAGGAAGTCAAAGTTGATATTTTCGCAAATGGAGATATCGTAGATGTAACAGGAACATCAAAAGGTAAAGGATTCCAAGGGGCTATCAAGCGCCACGGACAATCACGCGGACCAATGACTCACGGTTCACGTTACCACCGTCGTCCTGGTTCAATGGGACCTGTTGATCCAAACCGAGTATTCAAAGGTAAACTTCTTCCAGGTCGTATGGGCGGAGAGCAAATCACTGTCCAAAACCTTGAGATCGTTAAAGTTGATGCAGAACGTAATCTTCTATTGATCAAAGGAAATGTACCAGGAGCTAAAAAATCTCTAGTAACTGTAAAGAGTGCAGTTAAATCTAAATAACTCTCTTAGGAAAGGAGGAAACAAGTCATGCCAAAAGTAGCATTATTTAACCAAAACGGTTCTACTAACGGTGAAATCGAATTAAACGCTTCTGTGTTTGGAATCGAGCCAAACGAAAGCGTAGTATTCGATGCTATTCTTATGCAAAGAGCTTCCTTACGTCAAGGAACTCACAAAGTAAAAACTCGTTCTGAAGTACGTGGCGGAGGTCGTAAGCCTTGGAGACAGAAGGGTACTGGTCGTGCTCGTCAAGGTTCTATCCGTTCACCACAATGGCGCGGAGGCGGTATCGTATTCGGTCCAACACCACGCAGCTATTCTTATAAATTACCTAAAAAAGTTCGCCGCTTGGCTATCAAGTCAGTATTGTCTTCTAAAGTAATCGACAACAACATCATCGTTCTTGAAGATCTGACTCTTGATGCAGTGAAAACGAAAGAATTCGCAGGCATCCTTAAAGGATTATCTGTCGAGAAGAAAGCGTTGATCGTCACTGCGGATGCAAACGAAACAGTTGCTTTATCTGCTCGTAACATCCCTGGAGTAACAGTTGTTGAAGCTAACGGTATCAACGTTCTTGACGTTGTCAACCACGAGAAACTTCTGATCACTAAAGCAGCGGTTGAAAAAGTAGAGGAGGGACTTGCATAATGAAAGATCCTCGTGATGTTCTAAAGCGCCCTATCATTACTGAACGTTCTGCTGATCTAATGACAGAGAAGAAGTACACGTTCGAAGTTGATGTCAGAGCTAACAAAACAGAAGTGAAAGACGCTGTTGAAGAAATCTTTGGAGTGAAAGTTGAGAAAGTCAACGTTCAAAATTACAAAGGGAAATCTAAACGCGTTGGACGCTACACTGGTATGACTAGCCGTCGCAGAAAAGCGATCGTGAAATTAACAGCTGACAGCAAAGAAATCGAAATTTTTGAAGCGTAAATCTTAAAAAGAAGGAGGGAAATTCAAAATGGCGATTAAAAAGTATAAACCAACCAGTAATGGTCGTCGTGGCATGACTACTTCAGATTTTGCTGAAATCACGACTGACAAACCAGAAAAATCGTTGCTTGCGCCGCTTCACAGAAAAGGCGGACGTAACAACCAAGGTAGAATGACTGTTCGTCATCAAGGTGGCGGTCATAAACGTCAATACCGTATCATCGACTTTAAACGTGATAAAGACGGTATACCTGGACGCGTTGCTACAATCGAGTATGATCCAAACCGTTCAGCGAACATCGCTCTTGTAAACTATGCAGATGGTGAGAAACGTTACATTCTTGCTCCGAAAGGAATCCAAGTTGGTACTGAAGTTACTTCTGGACCAGAATCTGACATCAAACCAGGTAATGCTCTTCCACTTATCAACATCCCAGTTGGTACAGTTGTGCATAACATTGAATTAAAACCAGGTAAAGGTGGACAATTAGTTCGTTCTGCTGGTACTTCTGCTCAAGTTCTTGGTAAAGAAGGTAAATACGTTCTTGTACGTTTGAACTCAGGAGAAGTTCGTATGATTCTTTCTGCTTGCCGTGCGACTATCGGTCAAGTTGGAAACGAGCAACACGAATTAATTAACATCGGTAAAGCTGGACGTTCACGCTGGAAAGGCGTACGCCCAACAGTTCGTGGTTCTGTAATGAACCCTAACGATCACCCACACGGTGGTGGTGAAGGACGTGCTCCAATCGGACGTAAATCACCAATGTCTCCATGGGGTAAACCGACTCTTGGATTCAAGACTCGTAAGAAAACCAACAAGTCTGATAAATTCATTGTACGTCGTCGTAAAAACAAGTAACGGGGTTGTCTACGGTTCATTTAGGACCGTAGTTCAATCACGAAGGGAGGTTCCACAATGGCTCGCAGCTTAAAAAAAGGACCATTTGTTGATGATCATTTGATGGCTAAAGTCGAGAAATTGAATGAAACTGACAAAAAGCAAGTCGTAAAAACTTGGTCTCGTCGTTCTACAATTTTCCCACAATTCATCGGTCACACAATCGCTGTCTATGACGGACGCAAACATGTACCTGTTTTCATTTCTGAAGATATGGTAGGTCACAAATTGGGCGAATTCGCACCAAGCCGTACTTACAAAGGTCATGCTAGTGACGATAAAAAAACAAGACGCTAATGAGAGGAGGCTTTTAAATGCAAGCTAAAGCTGTCGCAAGAACAGTCCGTATTGCTCCTCGTAAAGCACGTCTAGTAATGGACCTGATCCGAGGTAAGCAAGTAGGAGAAGCAGTTTCTATCTTAAACCTTACACCTAAGGCTGCTTCACCAATTATTGAAAAAGTATTAAAATCTGCTATCGCAAACGCTGAGCACAACTACGAGTTGGACGCTAACAGCCTAGTGATTACTCAAGCATTCGTTGACGAAGGTCCAACACTTAAGAGATTCCGTCCACGTGCTATGGGTCGTGCGAGCGCAATTAACAAACGTACTAGCCACATTACAATCGTTGTATCAGAAAAGAAGGAGGGATAATCCGTGGGTCAAAAGGTAAATCCAGTAGGTCTTCGTATTGGCGTCATTCGTGATTGGGAATCTAAATGGTTCGCAGGAAAAGATTACGCTGACTTCTTACATGAAGACTTGAAAATCCGTGAATTCATCAGCAAGCGTTTGTCTGACGCGTCTGTTTCTAAAGTAGAAATCGAACGTGCTGCAAACCGCGTAAATATCACAATCCACACGGCTAAACCAGGTATGGTAATTGGTAAAGGCGGATCTGAAGTTGAAGCACTTCGTAAAGCTCTTAACAGCCTAACTGGCAAACGTGTACACATCAACATCCTTGAAATCAAAAGAGCAGATCTTGATGCTCAGCTAGTTGCTGAAAACATCGCTCGTCAACTTGAAAATCGTATTTCATTCCGTCGTGCACAAAAACAAACAATCCAACGCACAATGCGTGCTGGAGCACAAGGAATCAAAACAATGGTTTCTGGTCGTCTTGGCGGTGCAGATATTGCTCGTTCTGAATATTACAGTGAAGGTACTGTTCCGTTGCACACACTTCGTGCTGACATCGACTATGCTACTGCTGAAGCTGACACTACTTATGGTAAGCTTGGCGTAAAAGTATGGATCTATCGTGGAGAAGTCCTTCCAACTAAGAAGAATACTGCGGAAGGAGGAAAATAATATGTTATTGCCAAAACGCGTGAAGTATCGCAGAGAACATCGTGGAAAAATGCGTGGACGTGCAAAAGGTGGTACTGAAGTACATTTCGGTGAGTACGGTATCCAAGCTCAAGAAGCTTCTTGGATCACGAACCGTCAAATCGAAGCTGCTCGTATTGCTATGACTCGTTACATGAAACGTGGCGGTAAAGTTTGGATTAAAATTTTCCCTTCTAAGCCATACACAGCTAAACCTCTAGAGGTCCGCATGGGTTCCGGTAAAGGTGCTCCAGAAGGATGGGTGGCTGTAGTAAAACCAGGCAAAGTTTTATTTGAAATTTCTGGTGTGTCTGAAGAAGTTGCTCGTGAAGCTCTTCGTCTTGCATCTCACAAATTGCCAATTAAAACGAAGTTCGTAAAACGTGAAGAAATTGGTGGTGAATCAAATGAAAGCTAATGAAATTCGTGACCTTACCACTGCTGAAATTGAACAAAAAGTAAAGTCTCTTAAAGAAGAACTTTTCAATCTTCGTTTCCAATTAGCGACTGGGCAGCTTGAAAACACTGCTCGCATTCGTGAAGTGCGTAAATCAATCGCACGCATGAAAACTGTGATTCGTCAAAGAGAAATCGCTGCTAATAAATAATAATTAGAGGGGAGGCCCCGCAAACATGAGCGAACGTAACCAACGTAAAGTGTATCAAGGTCGTGTTGTTTCTGACAAAATGGATAAAACCATCACTGTTGTAGTTGAAACATACAAAAAGCATTCACTTTATGGCAAACGTGTAAGATACTCTAAAAAGTTCAAAGCACATGATGAAAACAACCAAGCAAAAATCGGAGACATCGTAAAGGTCATGGAAACTCGTCCTTTATCTGCGACTAAACGCTTTCGTCTAGTTGAAGTTGTCGAAGAAGCCGTTATTATCTAATAAAGTTCGGATTTCTTTTTCCGAAAGGAGGTAACATTAATGATTCAACAGGAGACTCGTTTAAAAGTAGCTGACAACTCTGGCGCACGCGAAGTACTAACGATTAAAGTTCTTGGTGGCTCTGGACGTAAGACGGCTAACATCGGTGATGTCATTGTTTGTACGGTTAAACAAGCAACACCAGGAGGCGTTGTCAAAAAAGGTGAAGTTGTGAAAGCAGTTATCGTTCGTACAAAGAGCGGAGCTCGCAGAAACGATGGATCTTACATCAGCTTCGATGAAAATGCATGTGTCATTATCCGTGACGACAAGAGCCCACGTGGAACTCGTATCTTCGGACCAGTAGCACGTGAACTTCGTGAAAACAACTATATGAAAATTGTTTCTCTAGCACCAGAAGTACTTTAATGAATACAATCCGCGACTCAAGGAGGTGCGATTAAATGCATGTTAAAAAGGGCGATAAAGTAGTGGTTATCTCTGGTAAAGATAAAGGTAAACAAGGAGTCATCCTTGCTGCTTTCCCTAAGAATGACCGTGTTTTAGTAGAAGGTATTAACCTTGTGAAAAAACACTCTAAACCAACCCAAGCTAACCCTCAGGGCGGAATTTCTGAACAAGAAGCGCCGATCCACGTATCAAACGTAATGCCGCTTGATCCTAAAACGGGTGAAGTGACACGTGTTGGGTATAAAGTTGAGGACGGAAAGAAAGTCCGTGTAGCGAAAAAATCTGGGCAAGTTCTAGATAAATAGTAAATAAGGAAGGGAGGTCTTTCTCATGAACCGCCTTAAAGAAAAGTATGTAAAAGAAATTACACCTGCATTAGTTTCTAAGTTTGAATACAAATCAGTAATGCAAGTGCCAAAAATCGAAAAAATCGTGATCAACATGGGTGTTGGTGACGCCGTTCAAAACGCTAAAGCAATCGATACTGCTGTTGAAGAATTAACGTTTATCGCTGGTCAAAAACCTGTCGTTACTCGTGCGAAGAAGTCTATTGCTGGATTCCGTCTACGTGAAGGAATGCCAATCGGTGCGAAAGTAACACTTCGCGGAGAGCGCATGTACGATTTCCTTGATAAACTTATTTCTGTATCTTTACCACGTGTACGTGACTTCCGCGGGATTTCTAAGAAATCTTTCGACGGTCGTGGAAACTACACGCTTGGTATTAAAGAACAGTTAATCTTCCCAGAAATTGATTACGATAAAGTAACAAAAGTCCGCGGTATGGATATCGTTATCGTTACGACTGCCAATACGGACGAAGAAGCACGTGAGTTATTAACTCAAGTAGGTATGCCGTTCCAGAAATAATCAATGAAAGGGAGGCGAAATCGTGGCTAAAAAGTCTATGATTGCGAAACAACAACGCAAACAAAAGTTTAAAGTTCAAGAGTATACGCGCTGCGAACGTTGTGGACGTCCACATTCAGTAATTCGCAAGTTTAAACTTTGCCGTATTTGTTTCCGCGAACTTGCATATAAAGGACAAATTCCTGGCGTTAAAAAAGCCAGCTGGTAATCCCCATAAATGGGAAGGAGGTTATTAAATAATGGTTATGACAGATCCGATTGCAGATTTGCTGACTCGTATTCGCAATGCGAACATGGTACGTCATGAGAAGCTAGAAGTACCGGCTTCAAAAATCAAAAGAGAAATTGCTGAAATCTTAAAGCGTGAAGGTTTTATCCGTGACGTTGAATATATAGAAGACAGCAAACAAGGAATTATCCGTATGTTCCTTAAATATGGCCAAAACAACGAACGTGTTATCACTGGTCTTAAAAGAATCAGTAAACCTGGTTTACGTGTATATGCGAAATCAAATGAAGTACCACGTGTACTTAACGGACTTGGAATCGCAATTATTTCTACATCACAAGGTGTTTTATCGGACAAAGAAGCCCGTGCTAAACAAGCTGGTGGAGAAGTACTTGCTTACGTATGGTAAAAAAAGTTTAAGATGAATGGAGGTGCTTGGTATGTCTCGTATAGGTAAAAAACTAATCGAGATCCCTTCAGGAGTTACTGTGACAAACAACGATAACACAGTGACAGTAAAGGGACCAAAAGGTGAACTAACTCGTACATTTCACCCTGATATGGAAATTAAAATTGAGGACAGCGTCTTAACTGTAAGCCGTCCGTCTGATCATAAAGAACACCGTGCATTACATGGTACAACACGTAGCTTAATTGCAAACATGGTTGAAGGTGTATCTAAAGGTTTCGAAAGAGGTTTAGAACTTATCGGTGTCGGTTACCGTGCAGCTAAATCTGGAAACAAACTTGTTCTTAACGTTGGATACTCTCATCCAGTTGAAATCGTTCCTGAGGCTGGAGTTGAAGTCGAAGTTCCATCTCAAACGAAAGTAGTCATTAAAGGTATCGATAAAGAGCGTGTGGGAGCTCTAGCTTCTAACATCCGCGCTGTCCGTTCTCCAGAGCCTTACAAAGGTAAAGGAATTCGTTACGAAGGTGAATTCGTTCGCCGTAAAGAAGGAAAAACTGGTAAGTAAGATCGCTTAATGTGAAGAAAGGAGTGACTCGGATGATTACGAAAACTAGCAAAAACGCTACTCGTCTTAAAAGACACGCTCGTGTTCGTGCGAAACTTTCAGGTACTGCTGAAAGACCTCGCCTTAACGTTTTCCGTTCTAACAAGAACATCTACGCTCAAGTAATTGATGATGTTAACGGTGTAACACTTGTAAGTGCTTCTACTCTTGATAAAGAGTTAAAGATCGAGAATAGTTCTGACGCTGCAGCTGCTACTAAAGTTGGCGAACTTGTTGCAAAACGTGCTGTTGAAAAAGGAATCTCTAACGTGGTATTTGACCGCGGAGGATACTTATATCATGGACGTGTAAAAGCTCTAGCTGAAGCTGCTCGTGAGGCTGGACTTAAATTTTAATAAAAGAAGGAGGGACACATCCGAATGAGTCGTATTGACCAAAGCAAATTAGAGTTAGAAGAACGCTTAGTTACGGTTAACCGCGTAGCGAAAGTTGTTAAAGGTGGACGTCGTTTCCGTTTTGCAGCTTTAGTTGTTGTCGGTGACAAAAACGGTCATGTAGGTTTCGGTACTGGTAAAGCACAAGAAGTACCAGAAGCGATCCGCAAAGCTGTTGAAGATGCGAAAAAGAATTTAATTGAAGTACCAATGGTTGGAACTACAATTCCACATGAAATCATCGGTCGATTCGGTGCAGGAAACGTTCTATTGAAGCCTGCTTCAGAAGGTACAGGAGTTATCGCTGGAGGCCCAGTGCGTGCGGTTCTTGAGCTTGCTGGTCTAGCTGATATCCTTTCTAAATCTCTAGGTTCTAATACACCGATCAACATGATCCGCGCAACACTTCAGGGTTTAAGTGAACTTAAACGTGCTGAAGACGTTGCGAAGCTTCGTGGAAAATCTGTAGAAGACCTGTTAGGATAAGGAGGGAACATTAATGGCAAATAAATTAGAAATTACCCTCAAACGCAGTGTAATCGGTCGCCCAGAAGATCAGCGTGTCACTGTTCGTACTCTTGGTCTTAAGAAAACAAACCAAACAGTCGTACATGAAGACAATGCAGCGATCCGCGGCATGATTAACAAGGTGTCTCATTTAGTTTCTGTTAAAGAACAATAAAACATTTTTAATCGATAAGGAGGTGCCCAAATGAAACTTCATGAATTGAAGCCTTCAGAAGGTTCACGTAAAGTACGCAACCGTGTTGGTCGTGGTATTGGATCAGGTAACGGTAAAACTTCTGGTAAAGGTCATAAAGGTCAAAACGCTCGTTCTGGCGGCGGTGTACGCCCTGGTTTCGAAGGTGGTCAGATGCCTTTATTCCAACGTCTTCCAAAACGTGGTTTTACAAACATCAACCGTAAAGATTACGCGGTAATCAACTTAGACAGATTAAACAGTTTTGACGAAGGAACGGAAGTAACTCCTGAACTTCTTCTAGAGACTGGTGCAATAAGCAAGTTAAAAGCAGGAGTAAAAATTCTTGGCAACGGTAAATTAGAAAAAAAATTAACTGTAAAAGCCAATAAATTCTCTGCTTCTGCGAAAGAAGCTATTGAAGCTGCTGGCGGTACAGCCGAGGTGATCTAACTTGTTTAAGACAATCTCCAATTTTATGCGCGTGAAAGATATACGGAATAAGATTATATTCACTCTTTTAATGTTAATCGTCTTTCGTATAGGTGCTTTCATCCCTGTGCCTAATGTGAACGCCGAAGTTCTCCAGGCACAGGATCAAATGAGTGTTTTCGGGATCCTCAACACGTTTGGGGGCGGGGCACTTTTCCAATTCTCCATTCTTGCAATGGGGATTATGCCGTATATCACCGCTTCGATCATCATTCAGCTCTTGCAGATGGATGTTGTTCCGAAGTTCACTGAGTGGTCAAAGCAAGGAGAGGTTGGCCGCCGAAAATTAGCACAATTCACAAGGTATTTTACAATTGTTCTAGGTTTTATCCAGGCGTTAGGAATGTCATATGGATTCAACAATATGGCAGGAGGCATGCTGATTGAAAACCCAGGTGTTTCAACGTACCTCTTAATTGCGGTCGTACTCACTGCGGGAACAGCATTTTTAATGTGGCTGGGAGAGCAGATTACTGCTCACGGTGTTGGTAACGGTATTTCGATTATTATCTTTGCCGGGATCATCGCAGGTATCCCTCAAACATTAAAACAAGTGTACGCTCAGCAGTTTGTAGGTGGAGATGGACAGTTGTTCATGCAAATCCTGAAAATTGCCCTTATTGTCATTGCTATTCTTGTCATTGTTATTGGTGTTATTTACATTCAAATGGCAGTGAGAAAGATTGCGATTCAATATTCAAAAGGAACTGGCCGTGCACAAATGTCTGCTAGTCAAGCAACGCACCTTCCATTGAAAGTGAATCCAGCAGGGGTGATTCCAGTCATCTTTGCCGTTTCTTTCATTATTACTCCGCAGACGGTCGCATCGTTCTTCGGAACCAATAATGTGACAACTTGGATAACCAACAACTTTGACTATACTAAGCCAATCGGTATGACGATTTATGTAGCACTGATTGTTGCTTTCACATATTTTTATGCCTTTGTCCAAGTGAATCCTGAACAAATGGCTGAAAATCTGCAAAAGCAGGGTGGCTATATCCCGGGAGTTCGTCCAGGGAAAATGACTCAAGATAGAATTACGAGCATTTTGTACCGACTCACGTTTGTGGGCGCCATTTTCTTAGCCGTGATTTCAATACTTCCTATCTTTTTCATTCAATTCGCTGGATTACCTTCCGCTGCACAAATTGGCGGCACAAGTCTTCTCATTGTTGTAGGTGTTGCACTTGAAACAATGAAACAGCTTGAAAGCCAATTAGTGAAACGAAACTACCGTGGATTTATGAAATAAAACAGAGGGCTGGGCTCCTGCCCAACCTCTCTAAGTAAGGAAGGGGAAATCCGAAATGAACTTAGTCTTAATGGGGCTTCCGGGTGCTGGTAAAGGCACTCAGGCAGAACGAATTGTTGATGATTATGGGATCCCTCATATCTCAACAGGAGATATGTTCCGCGCTGCTATGAAAGAGGAGACACAACTTGGGCTCGAAGCAAAATCCTTTATCGATAAAGGAGAGCTTGTTCCTGATGAGGTCACAATCGGTATTGTTAGAGAAAGACTTGGCAAAAATGATTGTGAACAAGGTTTTCTTCTGGACGGATTTCCGCGAACAGTCGCTCAGGCTGAAGCTTTAGAAGACATTCTAAAGGACCTTGGCAGAACGATTGATTATGTCATTAATATTAAAGTCGATAAAGATGCATTGATGGAGCGTCTGACTGGCCGAAGAATTTGCAAAAATTGCGGAGCAACCTATCATTTAGTATTCAATCCACCTGCGAAAGAAAATGTTTGCGATAAGTGTGGAGGCGAGCTTTATCAACGTGCAGATGATAATGCAGAAACCGTTTCGACTAGACTTGAAGTAAACTTAAAGCAGACTGAACCTTTACTGAACTTCTATTCAGAAAAAGGATATCTTGCAAACATTGATGGTGCAAAACACATTAACGATGTATATGCAGATATCAAGGACCTGCTTGGGGGATTAAATAAATGATTATCTGTAAAACTCCTCGCGAGCTTGAGATTATGAGAGAAGCTGGACGCATTGTCGCACTGACTCATGAAGAGCTGAAGAAACACATAAAACCAGGTATTTCGACAAAAGAATTGGATCAAATTGCCGAACGTTTTATTACAAAGCAGGGTGCAATCCCATCTTTTAAAGGGTATAATGGTTTTCGCGGGAGCATTTGCGTTTCGGTGAATGAAGAACTCGTTCACGGTATTCCTGGTAAACGGGTTTTACGTGATGGTGACATCATTAGTATCGATATTGGCGCAAAGTTAAATGGCTATCATGGTGACTCTGCTTGGACTTATCCAGTTGGGGTAATCAGTGATGAAGACCGCAAACTACTGGAAGTCACAGAGGAATCTCTATATAAAGGCTTACAGGAAGCAAAGCCAGGCGAACGTCTGTCGAACATTTCCCATGCCATACAAACGTATGTAGAAAACGAGAATTTCTCAGTTGTTAGAGAATATGTTGGACATGGGGTCGGACAGGATCTTCATGAGGACCCTCAAATTCCTCATTATGGTCCGCCCAACAAAGGCCCGCGGCTAAAACCTGGAATGGTGTTGGCCATCGAACCGATGGTGAACGCAGGCAGCCGATATGTGAAAACATTGGCTGATAACTGGACGGTTGTAACGGTTGATGGGAAAAAGTGTGCTCACTTTGAGCATACGATTGCGATTACAGATACAGGTTTTGATATACTGACTAAGATTTAGGTCTTCACTGAAGCCTTTCAGGCCCAAATCGGGCAGGTTGTCTGTATAGTCCAAAGGAAAGAACAAGATCAGTATACAGGTGTCATCGGCATGTTCGGTGGCTGCCATGTACTAATCGCAGACGGAGAAAAGCGTAAATTTCATTCTCCTAAGAAAAAATATCAATCATATAACCTTTTATGGTTGCGTATCTCCGGAAGTTCAGAACAGTATATTCAAAACAGGTCGGGTGATAGATGGACAATTGAGATGAACTCATTTGGACATTTGTCAGAGAGCAAGTTACTGATTTGAAGAAGGGAGAACACTTGAATGGCGAAAGACGATGTAATTGAAGTGGAAGGTACTGTAGCAGAAACTTTGCCAAATGCAATGTTCAAAGTTGAACTAGAGAATGGTCATACAGTTTTGGCTCATGTATCAGGAAAAATCCGTATGCACTTCATTCGCATTTTACCTGGAGACAAAGTTACGGTAGAATTATCTCCATATGACTTAACTCGTGGTAGAATTACGTACCGTTACAAATAAAGCAACTCCGGAAGAAGGAGGTTGGAAACACATGAAAGTGAGACCATCTGTTAAACCTATCTGTGAAAAATGTAAAGTTATTCGCAGAAAAGGAAAAGTAATGGTGATCTGTGAAAACCCAAAACATAAACAAAAACAAGGCTAATAACAAGGAGGTGCCCAAATCATGGCTCGTATTGCTGGTGTAGATATTCCACGTGATAAACGTGTTGTCATTTCTTTAACATATGTTTTTGGAATTGGTCGTACGACTGCGCAACAAGTCCTTAAAGAAGCAGGTGTTTCTGAAGACACTCGCGTTCGCGATCTAACTGAAGACGAACTTGGTAAAATCCGTGATATCATTGACAAACTTAAAGTAGAAGGTGACCTTCGTCGTGAAGTTTCACTTAACATTAAGCGTCTAATTGAAATCGGAAGCTACCGCGGAATCCGTCATCGTAGAGGACTTCCTGTTCGTGGACAAAACACAAAAAACAACGCGCGTACTCGTAAAGGTCCGCGTCGTACTGTAGCTAACAAGAAAAAATAAGTAAAGGAGGTAGTTAAAGAATGGCTGCTGCTCGTAAACAAAATACGCGTAAACGTCGCGTGAAAAAGAATATTGAAGCTGGAATCGCTCATATTCGTTCCACTTTCAACAACACGATTGTAACGATTACTGATGTTCATGGAAACGCAATTTCTTGGTCAAGTGCTGGTGCATTAGGATTCAGAGGTTCTCGTAAATCTACTCCTTTCGCTGCACAAATGGCTGCTGAAACTGCTGCTAAAGGTTCTATCGAACATGGTCTTAAAACACTTGAAGTAACTGTTAAAGGTCCTGGTTCTGGTCGTGAAGCTGCAATTCGTGCACTTCAAGCTGCAGGTCTTGAAGTTACTGCAATCAGAGACGTAACTCCAGTTCCTCATAACGGATGCCGTCCACCAAAACGTCGCCGCGTGTAATTTGTTTGTATAGATTTTGTGTCCCTGTCAATAATGGGTTATGATACAGTTATTTATGAGACGAATACACGACTCGTTGCCTGAGCACATACGGGACTAAACAATGAGGAATTTCGGATGGAATCTCATATGATTCTATTCGAGGTTTCGACGTTTTGAAGGAGGGTTTTATTAGATGATCGAAATTGAAAAACCAAAAATCGAAACGGTTGAAATCAGCGACGATGCCAAGTATGGCAAGTTTGTCGTAGAGCCACTTGAGCGTGGATATGGTACCACTTTAGGGAACTCCCTTCGTCGTATCCTTTTATCCTCACTTCCTGGTGCAGCTGTAACATCGATCCAGATAGATGGTGTCTTACACGAATTCTCAACGATCGAAGGCGTGGTTGAAGATGTTACAACGATTATCTTAAACATTAAAAAGCTTGCACTCAAAATCTACTCTGAAGAAGAGAAGACGCTTGAAATTGATGTACAAGATGAAGGTACTGTAACAGCTGCTGATATTACACACGACAGCGATATTGAAATCTTAAATCCAGATCTCCACATCGCAACTCTTGGCAAGAATGCGAGCTTCCGTGTTCGCTTAACTGCACAAAGAGGTCGCGGGTATAATCCTGCTGATGCAAACAAAAGAGACGATCAGCCAATCGGTGTGATTCCGATCGACTCAATCTATACACCTGTCTCTCGTGTGACTTATCAAGTGGAGAACACCCGTGTTGGGCAAATCACAAACTATGATAAATTAACACTAGATGTATGGACTGATGGAAGCACAGGACCGAAAGAAGCGATCGCTCTAGGTTCTAAGATTTTAACTGAACACCTGAATATTTTCGTTGGGTTAACTGACGAAGCTCAGCATGCTGAGATTATGGTTGAGAAAGAAGAAGACCAAAAAGAAAAAGTGCTTGAAATGACAATTGAAGAGCTTGATCTTTCTGTTCGTTCTTACAACTGTTTGAAGCGTGCGGGTATTAACACTGTTCAAGAGCTTGCTAACAAGACAGAAGAGGATATGATGAAAGTTCGTAACCTTGGACGTAAATCTCTTGAAGAAGTGAAAGCGAAACTAGAAGAACTTGGACTGGGTCTTCGTAAAGACGATTGACTAGTTTCATTGTGAACTAGGATTTTCGTGTGTTTTTTATTCATACAGCATTCTCTAACTAAGGAGGGGACATCACATGGCATACAGAAAGCTAGGACGCACTAGTGCACAACGTAAAGCAATGCTTCGTGACCTAACGACTGATTTGATCATCAACGAACGCATCGAAACAACTGAAACACGTGCGAAAGAACTTCGCTCTGTAGTTGAAAAAATGATCACTCTTGGCAAACGCGGAGATCTTCATGCTCGCCGTCAAGCTGCAGCTTACATTCGTAATGAAGTAGCTAACGCTGAAACAAACCAAGATGCACTTCAAAAATTATTCGCTGACGTTGCAACTCGCTACGAAGATCGCCAAGGTGGATACACTCGTATCATGAAGCTTGGACCTCGTCGCGGCGATGGCGCACCAATGGCTGTCATTGAATTAGTTTAATCACATAGCGTGTATCTAAGAAAGGGCGGGACAGTTCATAACTGGATCTATGCCCTTTTTTAGATACTACGGCTTTTTAGCAAGAAGCAAAGAAGAGGTTGAGCTGAGAGGAGGTCCGGTAGAGATGGGGAAGACATTAATTGACGTAAAGGACATTGTATTTCGTTATCACAAGGATGCAGACAAGCCCGCTTTAGATCAAGTGTCATTGCATGTGAATCAAAATGAATGGCTCGCCATTGTTGGTCATAACGGTTCAGGTAAATCCACACTTGCCCGTGTACTGAATGGGCTCATTTTACCGGATGCTGGAACGGTCAAGGTTGGAGAGATTGAGCTGAAAGAAGAGAGTGTCTGGGTTATTCGCAAAAAGGTCGGAATGGTCTTTCAAAACCCAGATAACCAATTCGTTGGCTCAACGGTTCGTGATGATGTGGCTTTTGGTTTAGAAAATAACGGGGTTGAGCGGGAATTGATGATAGAACGTGTAGATTGGGCTGTCAAACAGGTCAATATGCAGGAGTTTCTTGATCAAGAGCCGCACCATCTATCAGGCGGGCAAAAACAGAGAGTCGCCATTGCAGGTGTACTTGCCGCAAGCCCTGACATCATGATCTTGGATGAAGCAACATCAATGCTTGATCCGATTGGCCGTGAAGAAGTGTTAGAGACTGTTAGACTATTGAAGGAACAAGGGACGGTCACAGTCATTTCCATTACACATGATTTAGACGAGGCCGCCAAGGCAGACCGGGTCATTGTCATGAATGGCGGGAAAAAATTTGCCGAGGGAACACCAGAGGAAGTATTTGAACTAGACGAACAGCTAGTTCAAATTGGACTTGATCTGCCATTCTCCTATCGGCTGAGCAAACAATTGAAGCAGCAAGGTGTACCGCTTGCAAATGCCCATTTGACACAAGAAGGATTGGTGAAAGAGCTATGGACATTACGATCAAAGAATTAGAGCATCGTTATCAAATGAAAACGCCGTTTGAGCGTCTCGCTTTGTATGATGTCAATGCTTCCATCCAAGAGGGCAGCTATGTCGCTGTCATTGGTCATACGGGCTCTGGCAAGTCCACGTTGCTGCAGCACTTAAATGGATTGCTCAAACCAACAAAGGGGAGCATTGCGCTTGGAGATACCGTCTTACAAGCCAATAAAAAGCAGAAGGATTTAAAGTCCCTCCGAAAAAAAGTAGGCATCGTGTTTCAGTTTCCTGAGCATCAGCTCTTTGAAGAAACGATCCTTAAGGATATCTGCTTTGGTCCGATGAATTTCGGTGTTCCTCAGGAAAAGGCAGAAGCAAAGGCGAAGGAAATGCTGAAACTAGTTGGTCTTCCTGAATCCCTATTATCTCGATCTCCCTTTGAACTAAGCGGCGGTCAAATGAGACGTGTGGCGATTGCAGGTGTTCTAGCGATGGAGCCAGAAGTGCTTGTGCTGGATGAGCCGACTGCAGGGTTAGATCCACGCGGACGAAAGGAAATCATGGACATGTTCTATGAGCTTCATCAAAAGGCAAACCTCACCACGATTCTGGTTACACACAGTATGGAGGACGCCGCTCATTATGCGGATCAAATGATTGTGATGCATAAAGGAACGGTGAAGGCGACAGGTACGCCGAGAGAATTGTTTGCCAATCGTACAGATATGTCTTCGTTTGGTCTCGACCTCCCAGAAACGATTAAATTCCAGCAGACTGTAGAAGAAAAGCTGGGCATTACGTTTCCAAGACCGCTTCTGACCATGGATGAAATGGCAGAAGCTTTAACAGCTCTTTATCAGGAGGACACGACATTATGATGGATAGTATGATTATCGGCAAATATGTGCCAGGTTCATCCTTTGTTCATCGTCTTGATCCAAGGACAAAGCTGTTATCAATTTTCTTTTTTGTCTTTATTGTCTTTTTTGCTAATAATTACATCACTTACGGGCTTTTAGGTGTCTTTACCCTTCTTGTGGTGATGGTTTCTCAGGTGCCGCTATACTTTATTCTCAAAGGAATGAAGCCGATCCTGTGGATTGTCCTGTTTACCTTCATTCTGCATATTTTTATGACAAAGGATGGCGCCTTGCTATTTCACTTTGGTTTTTTAAATATTTATGAAGAAGGTCTAAAGCAGGGGATTTTCATTTCACTCCGTTTTGTCTATCTCATCATGATGACGACACTTCTGACGTTAACCACAACGCCTATAGAAGTGACAGACGGTATGGAAAAGCTACTTCACCCATTCCGTAAAATCAAACTGCCCGTTCATGAGCTTGCTCTCATGATGTCCATCTCTCTTCGGTTTATTCCAACTTTACTAGAAGAGACGGACAAAATCATGAAGGCGCAAATGGCAAGAGGTGTTGATTTTACAAGCGGACCTCTTAAAGATCGCATGAAAGCCATCGTTCCTTTACTTGTCCCGCTTTTCGTCAGTGCGTTTAAGCGTGCAGAGGAACTGGCGACCGCTATGGAAGCGAGAGGCTACCGCGGAGGAGAAGGGCGGACGAAATACCGTCAGCTTGTCTGGGGCATGAAAGACACGTTCACACTGCTCCTATTTATCCTGTTAACAGCACTCCTTGTGCTTCTGAGAAATTAGGTGATTCCTATATGAAGGTCAAATGTACCGTATCCTACGATGGAACACATTTTAAAGGCTATCAGGTGCAGCCTGGGCAGCGAACTGTTCAGATGGAGATCGAGTCGGCTCTTGCAAGAATGCACAAACAGGATGAACTGATTCCGATTGTGGCTTCTGGCCGGACGGACAGCGGCGTCCATGCGAAGGGGCAGGTCATCCATTTCGACACGCCGCTCTCGATTCCGATGGAAAGATGGCCTTTTGCCCTCAACAGTCTCCTGCCGGATGACATCCGGGTTCTAAAGGCTGAGGAAGTGGATGAGTCGTTTCATGCACGTTTTAGTGTCGTTTCGAAGGAGTACCGTTATAAGGTCTCAACGGAAACGCACCAAAATGTGTTCACGAGACAGTATGCCTGCCACTTTCCTTACCGGCTGGATGCAGACAAAATGAGAGAAGCTGCTGGGCACCTCATTGGCACACACGACTTCACAAGCTTTTGTGCGGCCAATACAGAGGTCCAGGACAAGGTGAGGGAGATTTACACCCTCGAGTGGAAAAACGTCTCAGATGGGCTTGAAATGCGCGTGAGAGGAAATGGGTTTTTATACAACATGGTGCGAATTATCGCTGGAACGTTACTTGAAATCGGATCTGGTAAATTTCACCCTGAGGAGATAAAAGCCATGCTTGCCGCCCGAAATCGCGAAGCGGCAGGCAAGACTGCGCCTAGTCACGGACTGTATTTATGGGAAGTTTTCTATGACAACTAAACCAGGTGTAACATGTTCTTGACACAGGAAGCAGAAAGTTATAAGATATCATATGGTATGTATTTCAACCCCACAAATAAGCCCCGGAAGACTTATCTTGTGTTTTGAAATAGAACGTAGCATTTGATTCAAGGAAAAATCATTGATTTATTTAGGAGGGAAACTCATGCGTACAACACCAATGGCGAACGCAAGCACAATTGAGCGCAAATGGCTAGTTGTTGATGCGGCAGGCAAGACTCTAGGTCGTCTTTCTACTGAAGTAGCATCACTTTTGCGCGGTAAGCACAAACCAACTTATACACCACACGTTGATACAGGTGATCATGTCATCATCATCAATGCTGAGAAAATCGAACTAACAGGTAAGAAATTGACGGACAAAATTTACTACCGTCACACAATGCACCCAGGTGGTTTGAAACAAAGAACTGCTCTTGAGATGCGTACAAACTACCCTGAAAAAATGTTGGAGCTTGCTATCAAAGGTATGCTTCCAAAGGGTCCATTAGGCCGTCAAATGTTCAAAAAATTAAATGTGTACCGTGGTTCTGAGCATCCACATCAAGCACAACAACCTGAAGTTTACGAACTTCGCGGTTAATTATAAGGGAGGTTAACAATTTGGCACAGGTTCAATATTACGGTACAGGTCGTCGTAAAAGTTCTGTAGCGCGCGTTCGCTTAGTTCCAGGTGAAGGCCGTATCGTCGTTAATAATCGTGAAATTACTGAATACATTCCATTCGCTGCTTTAATCGAAGACGTGAAACAGCCTTTGAACATCACAGAAACAGCTAACAGCTACGATGTTCTTGTAACTGTTCACGGTGGTGGATTCTCTGGTCAAGCTGGAGCAATTCGTCACGGTATCTCTCGTGCTCTTCTAGAAGTAGATCCTGAGTACCGTACATCACTTAAACGTGCTGGACTTCTTACTCGTGACCCTCGTATGAAAGAGCGTAAGAAATACGGTCTTAAAGGCGCACGTCGCGCACCTCAGTTCTCAAAACGTTAATCAATTTTATATTGTATGGACGTTTTACAAAGGTTTGTTACAAACAAACCTTATAAAAAAGCATCAGCTTCGTGCTGGTGCTTTTTTTTGTGCTTTTTATGTGATAGATCATAACTAGCCTCTTCCTCTTGAATACGTATAAAATATGAGTATAGAAGTTTTCTGTTAAAAAAGATGGAGGTTGTCCTATGAATCTAACGACAGAAAGATGTCTCATTCGACCATTTACGGATGATGATTGGCAGGATGTCTATGCTTATACATCTGATCCGGTAGTGATGAAGTATATTCCGGAAGATGTATTTTCTAAAGAAGATGCGAAGGAATTTGTCAAAAATAATCGTCATGAAGATGCTAAGTATGTCGCTGTCCTATTAAAAGAAGATCATACATGCATCGGGCATATCGCATTTCATCCTTACTTTGGTGATCACACGTATGAAATTGGCTGGGTCTTCAATCCTGTATATCAAAACAAAGGCTATGCATCTGAAGCAGCCTATGCTGTACTGCATCATGGCTTTCACACAATGAATTTACATCGGATCATTGCCACTTGTCAGCCTGAAAATGTGCCATCGTGGAGAGTGATGGAGAAAATGGGGATGAGAAGAGAAGGATATTTTGAAAAATGTATCCCACAAGGAAATGAGTGGTGGGATGAGTTTTACTATGCCATCTTAAGTGAGGAATGGAAAACTTGATAAGTTTTCATGATATGAAGTAATTCGTCATTCCAAATATCCCTTGGCTTTCGCTATTGATATAATCAGATCAAATAAGCAGAAGAGGGGCGCCAAGCATGAGGATCTTTGATGCACATTTTCATATCATTGATTTTGATTTTCCCATTCAAGAAAACCAAGGGTATACACCCCCTAGTTATGTGGTGAATGATTATAGGAGAGAGACGGCTGATCTAGGGATTTTAGGTGGAGCAATCGTCTCAGGGTCATTTCAAGGCTTTGATCAAGGCTATTTGTTGAAAGCGCTAGATGAACTGGGGCCAGATTTTTGCGGCGTGACTCAATTACCTTTTACGGCAACTGATGATGAGATTGTTCATTTGGATCAACATGGGGTGAAGGCTTTACGTTTTAATGTGAAGCGGGGCGGTTCGGAGGATATTTCGAAGCTCGATTATTTTGCGAGAAGGGTGTATGAGCTGGCGGGATGGCATAGTGAGCTCTACATAGACGCTAAGCATCTCCCTGCAATTTCATCTATGCTTGAACAGCTGCCGGCCGTTTCGATTGATCATTTAGGCTTATCGGAAGAAGGTTTGCCACATTTGCTCAAGCTGGTTGATAAAGGAGTTCGGGTAAAAGCAACAGGTTTTGGACGTGTCGATTTAAACGTTGAACATGCGTTGACATCCATTTATCAAACGAATCCTGATGCACTGATGTTTGGTACAGACCTTCCATCCACAAGGGCGAAGCGTCCATTTGAATACGGTGATGTTGAGTTGATTCAACAGCTATTTGAGGAAAAAGCAGCTGACCACATCTTATATAAGAACGCGCATCAATGGTATTTTGGTCAATAATTTCATAGGAGGTGTGTTCAATGGGGTTAAGTCAACTGACGTTCAGAGAAGCCAAGCTGGATGATCTCGATAAAATCGTCTTTATGCTCGCGGATGATATGTTAGGTCAAAAAAGAGAGCGTTACACGCAACCATTGTTAGAAAGCTATATCGAAGCCTTTCATACAATAGATGCTGATCCAAATATTGAACTCATTGTTGCGTGTGATCAGGAAGAAGCTGTAGGTGTTCTCCAATTGACCATGACGCCATTTCTTACACATCAAGGAGGATGGAGAGCTTCAATAGAAGGAGTTCGTACGGCCTCGTCTCATAGAGGGAAAGGAATTGGCACGCTGCTCATAAAATGGGCGATTCAACGCGCCATCGACCGCGGGTGTCATATGGTTCAGCTAACAACAGACAAACAGAGACCAGATGCACGCCGTTTTTACGAAAAGTTGGGCTTTGAAGCTACGCATGATGGGATGAAGCTGCAAGTTCATCGTCAATAAACACACAAAGAAGCAAAGGTATTCACAATCCTTTGTTTTTTGTGCCTTTATTTCAAATATTTGTTATATTGAAGATGAGAATCTATAGTGGTTGGGAAAGGAGAAACATTTGAATAAAACAAAGGAAGATCTTTTGACATTTGTCACGAAAAACAAAAAGGACGTATCAGCGACAATTATTGAAAATGAAGATGTGGTATTAGATTGGAATGGTAATCAAAAAACACCACTTGCAAGTACGGTGAAATTAATGGTTTTGTTTCATTTTGTTAAAACCGTCTCTAGCGGTGACATCAAGCTAGATGAAAAAGTGGCATTGGCGGACATAGAGCGGTTTTATATTGATAGAACAGATGGCGGTGCTCACACATACTGGCTGGAGGTCAACGATTTTTCTGAGCATGCAACTTTATTAGATGTTGCCAAAGGGATGATGCAAGTCAGTTCGAATGCTTGTACTGATTATTTGATTGACCGCCTCGGCTTAGATAAGATCAATGATCGAATGAAACAAGCGGACCTTACAGAACATGGTGAAGTCATGCCACTGACACCCAAGCTGTTGTGGCCAGCCTATATATCTGATCATGAGTGGGATGCATTCAAGCAAATGAGCGATGTAACTGATGGACAATACAAATTTCTGATGATTGAGATTTTTAATATCATGAAAAATGACCTAGAGCATAAAAAGGCGTTAGAAGAAAAATTGATGAAAAAAGACTTGTTAAGCTTGCGTATTCAATCATTACTGACGCAAAAAATGACAAGGTCTACAACTAATCAATATGCACATTTTATGAAACGTCTACAGGATGAGCTGTTAACAACAGAAGAAAAGCGTCTTTTTAGCCAAATTGTGCTGGGAGAAACATTCAAGGCGGAAACAGATCAATATCTTTGGTATAAAAGTGGAGCAACATTGTTTGTTTTCACAGCTGCTTTATATCGAAGAACAGATACATCCTCTATATCCGTCTCTCTTTTTATCAATGATTCGAAAGCGAACAATTCTCACTGGATTGAGGAAGTATTCAATGAATTTATGCTTACTGCAGCAGTGGATCAAAACTTTAGACAACGTTTAATTAAGGCTTTTACTACATAATCATCAAAAAAACAGAGCGAGATACCCCTCTGTTTTATTATTTCTGCATTGGAAACACTTTGTATACATCTTGGCGTTTCTCTTTTGACTTCACAACTCCATCAACCAGTTCCTTCTGCCAAAGCGCTACATCGTCTTGGTACTCTTTAAATGAGTGAGGCAGCTTTTTTTCTAGCTCTTGTCTTTTAAACGTGACGGATTGTTTGTCGTTAGAGTTCATCTTGAGTGTCACTTGCTCAGCATTATCGATAAGAATAAAAAGTGCCAATGCGTTATATAAGTAGTTTTTTTCAATGTTATCCTTCTTGTCAAACCAAAATGTATCAAATTGTTCTTCTGTATCATTGGCATCTTCTTTCACGCCATATGTCACTTTTAGCTCTTTTTCATCTACGATTTCATACTCACGAATCACGTTACCTGGAAGATCTGATAAAATAGCGCCAATTGCTCCGTTGTCTCCAATATAAGAATTTTTGTGCTTAGAAAGCTGTTTTAATGATATTTCTTCTATTCCTTTTATGTCGCTCTTCTGCTCGGTCGCGTGACTGCTGCATCCAGTTCCATTCTTTCTATATATAAGTGTTCATCTTATCACAATTTTCCAATCCATTAGCTCATTGATTTCCATTTACTGAACTGCATGTTTTGTTCAAACCAACGAACAATACAAAGAAAAAAGGAGTTCAGTCCATGGCAGAGGTTCTTTCATTTTATCAATTGAAAACAAAACGAGATGTCACGCTTGAAAAGAAACTGTTGCGTACATTGTCTCTTCAACAGGTGACGGTCGCTTCCGAGAAATTCACGAAGAAGCTGTTCCCATTTGCAGATGATCCAGCTGGGATTATGAGTGATGGCTGCATCGATTTCGCCATTGAAGCTTTTTTAGCAGGTGGGAGATACGGTGAGTCGAGCAAGTACGGTGAATCGTTCGATGATATAAAGAAGCGGTCAGTTCATGAAGAAGATGAGCTGGTTGAGGAGCTAGCAGGGTGTTTGCAATCGTGGGGGAATATGTTCCGAATGGAGCGGAAGATGTCGTGTCTGTATCCATTTGCGAAGGATTTTTTAAGCATGTGGTGGCAGGAAGGCTTTCGAGAATCAGAAAAAAGGCATAAGCTTCGGCTGCATTAAGCATATTTCCAGTCCTTGTCCCATATCTATAAAATAATGGTGTATGGGAGGGACAGGGATGAAAAGAAAGCTGAAATGGACAGGGTTTTTAATCGGGTTTATTGTCCTCTTATTCTTATTCAGGTTTCAATTTCTAAATGATGATTCGTGGAAATCGTGGAACTTGCCTCTGAGCGGCAAGATCATCTATTTAGATCCGGGTCATGGCGGTCCAGATGGCGGGGCTGTAGGAGGAGAGCTGCTTGAAAAAGAGATTGCGCTGGATGTATCCATGAAGATACGTGACTATTTACAGGAGCAGGGTGCACTTGTTCTTATGACCCGCGAGGATGATTCTGATTTATCATCAAAGAACACAAAGGGATATGCCCGGAAGAAAGCGGAGGATTTAAGGAACCGTGTAAAAGTCATCAATGAGTCTGAAGCGGATCTCTATTTAAGTATTCATTTAAATGCGATACCATCGAACAAATGGAGCGGAGCGCAGACGTTTTTTTACGGAAAGTATGAAGAGAATGAAAAGGCAGCGAAGTTCATACAAGATGAATTACGCAATAATCTTGAAAACACAGATCGAAAGGCGAAGCGGATCAATGGCATTTATTTAATGCAAAATGTGACGAAGCCAGGAGCTCTTGTGGAGATTGGATTTCTCTCCAATCCGAAAGAGGCCGGTCAGCTTGCAACACCTAAATATCAAGATCAAATAGCCGCCTCCATTTATAAAGGCATTTTAAGATATTTAACAGAGCAAAAAGAGCCACCTGAATAAGGGGCTTTTTCCTTTTGTGCGCAGGCAAACAGGACAGACATTGTAAGGATATGTATGATATACTTGGATTGTAAACGAATTCAATAAAGGGTGAGGTTCTGCTATGATCGGACAAGATGATGTGAGAAAACTAGTTGGGAAGATGGACGAACCTTTCCTTCATATACCGCTTGGTGAGCTGGATGCCATCAAGGAAATCAGCCTAAAGCCTGAAAAAGAACATGTGAGCTTAAAGGTGGCCATTGCCAAAACGGGCACTGCTGAGCAGATGAAGCTGCAGCAAGACATCGTACAAGCCTTGAAAGCAGAGGGTGCTAACACAGTAGGACTTCGTTTTGAAGAACTGCCTCAGGAAACTCTTGAAAGGTTTATGCCGTCACAAGATGAGGAAGAAAACCTACTCAATTCTAAAAATCCGCCTGAATTCCTTGCGATTGCGAGTGGAAAGGGAGGCGTTGGGAAATCCACCGTGTCTGTGAACCTTGCTGTAGCACTGGCTCGTCTAGGAAAAAAAGTCGGACTGATTGATGCAGATATTTATGGCTTTAGTGTACCGGATATGATGGGAATCACCGTCAGACCAACGGTTAAAGGGGAAAAAATCATACCTGTGGAACGCTTTGGTGTCAAAGTGATTTCAATGGGCTTTTTTGTTGAAGAAAATGCACCGGTCATATGGAGAGGACCGATGCTTGGTAAAATGCTAAATAACTTCTTCCACGAAGTCGAGTGGGGAGAATTAGATTACTTACTATTAGACCTTCCGCCTGGAACGGGAGATGTGGCGCTTGATATTCATACAATGCTTCCAAGCTGTAAAGAAATCATTGTCACAACTCCGCATCCTACAGCTGCCTTCGTTGCTGCTAGAGCAGGCGCAATGGCACTGCAAACAGATCACGAAGTGCTAGGGGTCGTTGAGAATATGAGCTATTATGAAAGCAAAAAAACAGGTGAGAAAGAATACGTCTTTGGAAAAGGCGGCGGGGACAAGCTGGCAGAAGAACTGCGTGTATCGGTCCTTGGTCAAATTCCTTTAAGGCAGCCTGATTGGAATGAAGATGATTTTGCTCCATCTGTCTATGATGCGAGTCATCCGACGGGAGAAGTGTATCAACACATTGCGAATAAAGTCATTGAACAATTAGCAGTAAAAGCATAATGAAAGCCCGAGTGGAGGTATGTCCACTCGGGTGATGTTTAACTGCCGCTTTCTTCGCTGCCTTTTGATCCGGAATCACTGCTTTCAGATGCTGCTTTTTTAAGCTCATCTTCGAATTTCTTCTTATAAAGAGGACTGCTTAATGTTTCCGTAATCACTTTTTCTAAGTGCTTTCTGAACTCTTTGCTTTTCACCAGTTCACCGTATTTCTTTTCCATTTCAGGATCCTTGAGAATATCCATCATCAATTGCTGATAGTCAGGGTCCTTCATTAACTGTTTTAACATCTTTTCATGCTGTTGCTGCATGGATTTTGCGAAAGTCTCGGCAAATTTAGAATCCTCAAAGACCTTCTTCCAGAACTCTTTGCCTTTATCAGAAGTCAGTGTTTTCTCTATCGTTTTTTTCACAGTTTGTTCATCCATTACCAAAGCTTCATTCATTGCCTCGTCATTTAATAACTGTTGAATGGCCTTTTTACCGTCATCTGTCTTCAATATATCGACGACCATTTTCTTTGTTTCGTCATAGTCCATATTAGATGAGGATTGGGTTTTGGGAGCACAAGCTGTTAGAGATAAAAGGAGAAAACAGCTCATTATACGCAAGATGCCTTTTGACATACTGTGGCTCCTTTCGTTACATGTCTTACTTTTAATATGAATGTTTCACGTAAATTTATACATAACAAAAATAGGGGTTGGGTCAATTCAATGAAAAGTCGGGATTTAGTTCGTTTTTTCTTCTCTGTGCTAGCTGTTGGAGCGGTCATTACAAGCGTGGTAGGCTTTGCGCTGGAGTGGGGGAAATATCAGAAGCTTTTTATATCGTTTGAAATACTAGAAATCGCATCTGTGTTATTTTGGTTCATTGGTGTGGGGATGATTTTTAGTGTCATTAGTCAGATGGGGTTTGTTGTCTTTTTGACGGTGCACCGGTTTGCGTTAGAGATATTCCGGTCACATTCTTTATGGAATACCATTCAGCTGTTTCTGGTGATCTTTGTGCTGTTTGATTTAGCTTACTTGCGATTTTTGTTTTTCGGGGAGAATGAATCATTTCTTCCATACCTATGGCTGCCTGTCTTTATCGGTGTGTTCGCATTGATCGTGGCGTACTTTAAACAGCAGCAGTCCTCTAAGAAAACATTTGTTTCCGCAATGTTTCTCATGGTCGTCATCACGTCGCTAGAATGGTTCCCGGCGCTCAGAGTTAATGAAGAGGACTGGCTGTATTTAATGCTATTCCCGCTATTAGGCTGTAATGCGTTTCAGTTATTAGCTATGCCGCGGTTTTCAAAGGCAAAAGCTACTTAACTTCCGATGACCTTGTTTTGGTATTGGAGATCAGTTCGCCAACCGTCACATTCTTTAAATTCTTTTCTTTGATTTGTTTCAAAATAGCTGGTAAGGCTTGAGCGGTTTGGGTTGCTGAATCTGAGGCATGGAGGAGAACAATGTCTCCGCTTTTCATTCGATCATTTACATTCTGAACAATCTGATCGACGCCTGGATTCAGCCAATCCTGTGAATTGACGCTGTAATGGACAACGGTATAACCGTACTGTGTGGCAATTTTTAAAGCTTTTTCGTTAAATTGCCCAGTTGGCGGTCTTAATAGTTGAATGTCATCTAGTCCAAGCTTTTGAAATGAATTTTGTGCCCGGACAAGATCTTGCTTGATTTCACTATCTTCAAGCTGGCTATAATTTTTATAAGCATAGCCAAGGCTGCCGATTTGGTGACCGTCCTCTCTAATTTGTTTGACGATATCAGGATGACGCTCAGCCCAAGAAGCAGACAGAAAGAAAGTAGCGTTCTTTATATCGTACTCTCGAAGGACATTTAAAATAGGAACTGCCTTCTCATCTCCCCAGCCGATATTAAAAGTAAGGGAGACATGTTTTGAGGAAGTCTCGCCTTTATAAATGGCTCGGGGTCCGTGTTCTGTTTTAAATACCGACAGCGGCGGTGCCTTTTGTACATAAAAAAAGGTTGCAGCTGCAAGGGCTGCTACAAGAATAATGACAACTTGCTTCAGCCGTGTAATAGGCAACACATATAATCGACTCAATTCAAACACTCCTGCCTTGTCCAAGATTGTTACTTGATTGTATGCAGGACAAGGGTTTGAGATGCACAATAAAACTATTTCAAAAAAAGTTTTGAAAAGGCGTTGACCAATAGAAAGTTTTCGTGATATATTATTAATCGTCGCTGACACACAGTGACAAACACAAAACGCTTCGGGAAATAAACTTGAAAAAAGTTATTGACATAAGATGAAGCGAAATGTTATATTATTAAAGCCGCTAAGAACGGCGAAGATGATCTTTGAAAACTAAACAAGACAAAACGTACCTGTTAATTCGAGTTTTTATAAAAAAATCCTATGAAGCATCATAGGTAGTCAGTCAAACACTGACGAAAAACAAAACTTCGGTTTTGTACTTTTTCGGAGAGTTTGATCCTGGCTCAGGACGAACGCTGGCGGCGTGCCTAATACATGCAAGTCGAGCGGACAGAAGGGAGCTTGCTCCCGGATGTTAGCGGCGGACGGGTGAGTAACACGTGGGTAACCTGCCTGTAAGACTGGGATAACTCCGGGAAACCGGAGCTAATACCGGATAGTTCCTTGAACCGCATGGTTCAAGGATGAAAGACGGTTTCGGCTGTCACTTACAGATGGACCCGCGGCGCATTAGCTAGTTGGTGGGGTAATGGCTCACCAAGGCGACGATGCGTAGCCGACCTGAGAGGGTGATCGGCCACACTGGGACTGAGACACGGCCCAGACTCCTACGGGAGGCAGCAGTAGGGAATCTTCCGCAATGGACGAAAGTCTGACGGAGCAACGCCGCGTGAGTGATGAAGGTTTTCGGATCGTAAAGCTCTGTTGTTAGGGAAGAACAAGTGCGAGAGTAACTGCTCGCACCTTGACGGTACCTAACCAGAAAGCCACGGCTAACTACGTGCCAGCAGCCGCGGTAATACGTAGGTGGCAAGCGTTGTCCGGAATTATTGGGCGTAAAGGGCTCGCAGGCGGTTTCTTAAGTCTGATGTGAAAGCCCCCGGCTCAACCGGGGAGGGTCATTGGAAACTGGGAAACTTGAGTGCAGAAGAGGAGAGTGGAATTCCACGTGTAGCGGTGAAATGCGTAGAGATGTGGAGGAACACCAGTGGCGAAGGCGACTCTCTGGTCTGTAACTGACGCTGAGGAGCGAAAGCGTGGGGAGCGAACAGGATTAGATACCCTGGTAGTCCACGCCGTAAACGATGAGTGCTAAGTGTTAGGGGGTTTCCGCCCCTTAGTGCTGCAGCTAACGCATTAAGCACTCCGCCTGGGGAGTACGGTCGCAAGACTGAAACTCAAAGGAATTGACGGGGGCCCGCACAAGCGGTGGAGCATGTGGTTTAATTCGAAGCAACGCGAAGAACCTTACCAGGTCTTGACATCCTCTGACAACCCTAGAGATAGGGCTTTCCCTTCGGGGACAGAGTGACAGGTGGTGCATGGTTGTCGTCAGCTCGTGTCGTGAGATGTTGGGTTAAGTCCCGCAACGAGCGCAACCCTTGATCTTAGTTGCCAGCATTTAGTTGGGCACTCTAAGGTGACTGCCGGTGACAAACCGGAGGAAGGTGGGGATGACGTCAAATCATCATGCCCCTTATGACCTGGGCTACACACGTGCTACAATGGACAGAACAAAGGGCTGCGAGACCGCAAGGTTTAGCCAATCCCATAAATCTGTTCTCAGTTCGGATCGCAGTCTGCAACTCGACTGCGTGAAGCTGGAATCGCTAGTAATCGCGGATCAGCATGCCGCGGTGAATACGTTCCCGGGCCTTGTACACACCGCCCGTCACACCACGAGAGTTTGCAACACCCGAAGTCGGTGAGGTAACCTTTATGGAGCCAGCCGCCGAAGGTGGGGCAGATGATTGGGGTGAAGTCGTAACAAGGTAGCCGTATCGGAAGGTGCGGCTGGATCACCTCCTTTCTAAGGATATATGGAGCAGCGTGCGTTTTCGTCTTGTTTAGTTTTGAAGGATCATTCCTTCAAGACATGTCTCTAGCGAGACAGGATTGTTCTTTGAAAACTAGATAACAATAAGTAATACATTCACATTGAATGCAATGCAAAGTTCATCACACATAGTGATTCTTTCTAAAGTAAGAAATGGTTAAGTTAGAAAGGGCGCACGGTGGATGCCTTGGCACTAGGAGCCGATGAAGGACGGGACGAACACCGATATGCTTCGGGGAGCTGTAAGCAAGCTTTGATCCGGAGATTTCCGAATGGGGAAACCCACTGCTCGTAATGGAGTAGTATCCATACTTGAATACATAGAGTATGAGAAGGCATACCCGGGGAACTGAAACATCTAAGTACCCGGAGGAAGAGAAAGCAAATGCGATTCCCTGAGTAGCGGCGAGCGAAACGGGAACAGCCCAAACCAAGAGGCTTGCCTCTTGGGGTTGTAGGACACTCTATACGGAGTTACAAAGGAACGATATAAGCGAAGAGGTCTGGAAAGGCCCGCCAAAGAAGGTAACAGCCCTGTAACTGAAATGTTGTTCTCTCCAGAGTGGATCCTGAGTACGGCGGAACACGTGAAATTCCGTCGGAATCCGGGAGGACCATCTCCCAAGGCTAAATACTCCCTAGTGACCGATAGTGAACCAGTACCGTGAGGGAAAGGTGAAAAGCACCCCGGAAGGGGAGTGAAATAGATCCTGAAACCGTGTGCCTACAAGTAGTCAGAGCCCGTTAAAGGGTGATGGCGTGCCTTTTGTAGAATGAACCGGCGAGTTACGATCCCGTGCAAGGTTAAGCAGAAGATGCGGAGCCGCAGCGAAAGCGAGTCTGAATAGGGCGCATGAGTACGTGGTCGTAGACCCGAAACCAGGTGATCTACCCATGTCCAGGGTGAAGTTCAGGTAACACTGAATGGAGGCCCGAACCCACGCACGTTGAAAAGTGCGGGGATGAGGTGTGGGTAGGGGTGAAATGCCAATCGAACCTGGAGATAGCTGGTTCTCTCCGAAATAGCTTTAGGGCTAGCCTCAAGGTAAGAGTCTCGGAGGTAGAGCACTGATTGGACTAGGGGCCCCTACCGGGTTACCGAATTCAGTCAAACTCCGAATGCCGATGACTTATCCTTGGGAGTCAGACTGCGAGTGATAAGATCCGTAGTCGAAAGGGAAACAGCCCAGACCGCCAGCTAAGGTCCCAAAGTATACGTTAAGTGGAAAAGGATGTGGAGTTGCTTAGACAACCAGGATGTTGGCTTAGAAGCAGCCACCATTTAAAGAGTGCGTAATAGCTCACTGGTCGAGTGACTCTGCGCCGAAAATGTACCGGGGCTAAACGTATCACCGAAGCTGCGGACTGTTCTTACGAACAGTGGTAGGAGAGCGTTCTAAGTGCTGTGAAGTCAGACCGGAAGGACTGGTGGAGCGCTTAGAAGTGAGAATGCCGGTATGAGTAGCGAAAGACGGGTGAGAATCCCGTCCACCGAATGCCTAAGGTTTCCTGAGGAAGGCTCGTCCGCTCAGGGTTAGTCGGGACCTAAGCCGAGGCCGAAAGGCGTAGGCGATGGACAACAGGTTGATATTCCTGTACCACCTCCTCACCATTTGAGCAATGGGGGGACGCAGGAGGATAGGGTAAGCGCGGTATTGGATATCCGCGTCCAAGCAGTTAGGCTGGGAAATAGGCAAATCCGTTTCCCATAAAGGCTGAGCTGTGATGGCGAGCGAAATTTAGTAGCGAAGTTCCTGATTCCACACTGCCAAGAAAAGCCTCTAGCGAGGTGAGAGGTGCCCGTACCGCAAACCGACACAGGTAGGCGAGGAGAGAATCCTAAGGTGATCGAGAGAACTCTCGTTAAGGAACTCGGCAAAATGACCCCGTAACTTCGGGAGAAGGGGTGCTTCTTAGGGTGTTAAAGCCCCGAGAAGCCGCAGTGAATAGGCCCAGGCGACTGTTTAGCAAAAACACAGGTCTCTGCGAAGCCGTAAGGCGAAGTATAGGGGCTGACGCCTGCCCGGTGCTGGAAGGTTAAGAGGAGCGCTTAGCGTAAGCGAAGGTGCGAATTGAAGCCCCAGTAAACGGCGGCCGTAACTATAACGGTCCTAAGGTAGCGAAATTCCTTGTCGGGTAAGTTCCGACCCGCACGAAAGGCGCAACGATCTGGGCACTGTCTCAACGAGAGACTCGGTGAAATTATAGTACCTGTGAAGATGCAGGTTACCCGCGACAGGACGGAAAGACCCCGTGGAGCTTTACTGCAGCCTGATATTGAATGTTGGTACAGCTTGTACAGGATAGGTAGGAGCCTTGGAAACCGGAGCGCTAGCTTCGGTGGAGGCATCGGTGGGATACTACCCTGGCTGTATTGACCTTCTAACCCGCTGCCCTTATCGGGCAGGGAGACAGTGTCAGGTGGGCAGTTTGACTGGGGCGGTCGCCTCCTAAAATGTAACGGAGGCGCCCAAAGGTTCCCTCAGAATGGTTGGAAATCATTCGCAGAGTGTAAAGGCACAAGGGAGCTTGACTGCGAGACCTACAAGTCGAGCAGGGACGAAAGTCGGGCTTAGTGATCCGGTGGTTCCGCATGGAAGGGCCATCGCTCAACGGATAAAAGCTACCCCGGGGATAACAGGCTTATCTCCCCCAAGAGTCCACATCGACGGGGAGGTTTGGCACCTCGATGTCGGCTCATCGCATCCTGGGGCTGTAGTCGGTCCCAAGGGTTGGGCTGTTCGCCCATTAAAGCGGTACGCGAGCTGGGTTCAGAACGTCGTGAGACAGTTCGGTCCCTATCCGTCGCGGGCGCAGGAAATTTGAGAGGAGCTGTCCTTAGTACGAGAGGACCGGGATGGACGCACCGCTGGTGTACCAGTTGTTCTGCCAAGGGCATCGCTGGGTAGCTATGTGCGGACGGGATAAGTGCTGAAAGCATCTAAGCATGAAGCCCCCCTCAAGATGAGATTTCCCATTCCGCAAGGAAGTAAGATCCCTGAAAGATGATCAGGTTGATAGGTCTGAGGTGGAAGCGTGGTGACACGTGGAGCTGACAGATACTAATAGATCGAGGACTTAACCTATATTCTAATGTGAAGCTTGAACATTGTTATCTAGTTTTGAGAGAACATTCTCTCCATCAGGTTTGGTGGCGATAGCGAAGAGGTCACACCCGTTCCCATACCGAACACGGAAGTTAAGCTCTTCAGCGCCGATGGTAGTTGGGGGTCTCCCCCTGTGAGAGTAGGACGCCGCCAAGCTTTTTGTTTATATCCTTCCAATGGAAGAAGTTACTTTATCATTCCGCAGTAGCTCAGTGGTAGAGCTATCGGCTGTTAACCGATCGGTCGTAGGTTCGAGTCCTACCTGCGGAGCCATGCTTCCATAGCTCAGTAGGTAGAGCACTTCCATGGTAAGGAAGAGGTCAGCGGTTCGAGCCCGCTTGGAAGCTTTCCTCTAAATGTTGCTCTGACAAGGTTTCTCGATGATGAGAAGGCTTTTTTTTTATGTCCTTTTTTAATTGCTTGAGGACAAATTAGGGGCCAATTATCGAATTTGCAATAAGTTTGTTATAGCTTCCGCATGACCTAAACGCTGAGAGACAGATTTGATATTAAACCCAGGCATTTTGCCGATTTGATTTAATAGCATATTAGCATGAGTATGACACATATCATGCAAATGAATTTTCTTATATCGTGCCTTTTTGCGAATCGCTCCCACCATGTATTTAAATTTGAAAAGGTAGTTGAGAACGCACAATGCTAATTCGTTCAGCTGATGACAGAGCAAGGCATTCCATTGGCCAAGGTTGTGCCACATAAGAGATGGAACGGATCGAAGACAAAAGCAGCTCTTCAAAAAGCATTGAAAAAATGAAAAAAGTAAAGCCCCTGACCATAGAGAACAGGGGCTTTTTGATGTTTATTTTTCATCGTTTGAAAATGCGTGAAGCTGCAATTCTTTTGCATTTGCAACTTTCATTGTTCTTCTTTTGAAGTGCAGTCCCAGCAAGTGGTAATGCTTTAGTGTTCCAAATCGGTGCTAACGCAACTCAACAAATTTCAGTTCATATTGATAAAATGAGTACAGATGCATTGGGAGTTAAAGATGCTAATGGGATTGTAGCGAATCAAGCTATTAAAGACATCGATGTAAGAAGAGAAACATGATTAGTGTAAAACCGTGTGGAAACAACACTTTTTCACATGCCCTAAAAACACTCGATAAAGTAACAGAGAAAAGAAAAAGGATTTTGAGAGAAGGATTCAGGATAGATTGAAGGTCAGACTCTTTATCCTGCGTACCAGTGTTTCCAGCTTGAACCACTAGTTCACGTACACGTTGAAGGATTGAGTGAGTTTCAGTCAATGCACCTTCCGCCCCTTTATATAGGGGTTTTTTTGTTTGTCTTTATTCAATTCGATGTTTCATTTTATTGATCGTTCTAAAAGACGCTTCATCCAAGTGTTCATCAGGGAAAGATCTCCAGCGATAGAACGTTTAAAGGAAAAGTTTCAAGCAGCTGGCGTACAAGTAGACGTAGTTGGAATGGATATACAAAGTCGAAATCTTGTGAAACAGGTGAATAGTTCTTAATAAGTTCTTTCTGTTTGTTACAATAGAAAGGGTAGAAAGTGAAGGATGGAGGTGGCCGGCATGCTTGTGCGTTTGAACCAAGTGCTCGGCCGGATGATGCCGCTTATTACGCCTATTAGTGTGTTATTCGGCGTTTTATTGGCGGCCTATTTAAAGGATTTTACGTTTTTGGTGCCATGGGTATTTGCTGTTATGACTTTTGCAGGGAGTTTGTCTTCTACTTTTTCGGCTTTAAAGCATACGGTAATGCACCCATTGCCTTTGATTTTATCGTTTATGATTTTGCATGTGCTGATGCCTCTTTATGCTTGGTCAGCGGGGCATTTGATATTTGCGGGCGATTCTATGACGATCACCGGTTTGACTCTTGCGATGGTGATTCCAACAGGTGTGTCTAGTTTAATATGGGCGGCGATGTATAAAGGGAATGTCGGGTTAACGCTATCTATCATTTTAATTGATACATTGCTTTCGCCATTGATTGTTCCAGTAAGCTTGTCACTTTTCGTCGGTACACAGGTCCATATGGACATGGTGGCGATCATGAAAGGACTGTTCGGTATGGTGGTGCTGCCCTCTATTTTAGGGATGCTCGTTCGTCAGTATGCAAAGCCATCGGTGACGAAAACAATGAGTCAGACCCTGGCTCCTTTTTCAAAATTAGGCTTGTTTGTTGTCGTATCGATTAACAGTTCTGTTGTCGCCCCATATTTGCGTGAACTGGATGCTGCATTTTTTAGCAAAGCAGCGACTGTCTTTTTCATTGCGATGAGTGGGTATGCTTTTGCGTGGTTGATTGGAAAGGTGATGAAATGTACTCAAGGGGAAATTGTGACCATTGTGTATACAGGCGGCATGAGAAATATTAGTGCTGGGGCTGTGCTTGCTATTAGCTTTTTCCCGCCTGCTGTTGCTGTCCCTGTTGTGATTGGCATGCTGTTTCAGCAAGTACTTGCTGCCTTGTTTGGTTTTTTACTCAATCGATTTGAGCTGAAGGCACCTGCTGTGACTAAATCTTTATCATGAAAAGACCTCCATCCTATGAGATGGAGGTCTTTTTGCGAATTAATAGATGAGATATTTCTTCCGTTTCTTTTCGAACGATTTGAGGTCGTGATGATAGCGCTTCATGATGTGTTTGACGGAAGCACCTTGATTGATTTCTTCTTTGATCCAACCATTTCCGATGAGTTTATCAAAGCTGCCTGTTTGAAGGAATTCAAAGTCTTTTGGATATAAATCATGTATGGCTTTGATGATGGATAAACCTGTTTTTACCGCTTCGAATGAAGAGCGGTCTGTGACGTATAGCTGTACACCATGTGATAGCTTCCCTGCATGTTTAGAAAAAGTGGGGGTGAATGATACAGGTCTAAATTTTACACCCTTTAGTTTTAATTGATTTAAATGATCTGCTAGTTCATTGCTATTGATATACGGAGCGCCAATGAGCTCGAACGGTTTTGTTGTTCCTCTTCCTTCAGAGACATTTGTGCCTTCAATTAATCCTGTGGCGGGATATACAAAGGTACTATCCACTGTTGGCATGTTAGGTGAAGGAAGGACGAACGGCAGCTTCGTGTCATCAAACGTCATGGAACGCTTCCAATGTTTCATTTTGATGACTGTGACATCAGCATTGATATGAAACTCTTTGTTAAAGAATGTTGCTAGTTCACCAGTGGTCATTCCATGTCTTAATGGTATTGGATAGAGTCCTACAAATGAAGCGTGCTCAGGTTCTAAGACAGGGCCTTCTACTTTTAGTCCGCCAATGGGGTTTGGACGGTCTAGGACAACAAAGGGAATGTTGTTTTCTTTCGCGGCCTCCATCGCATAGGCCATCGTGTAAATATAGGTGTAATAACGAGCACCCACGTCTTGAATATCAAAGAGCAAAACATCTACATTTTTGAGCATGTCAGGCGTGGGTTTTCTTGTTTTTCCATAGAGAGAGTAAACAGGAAGACCTGTTTTTTCATCGGTATAGGATTCGACGCCTTCTCCTGCTTGTGCATCGCCGCGCACACCATGTTCAGGTCCATATAGAGCAGTAAGCTTAATATTTGGATGCTCAAATAGAAGATCGACACTGCTTTTCATATTTGCATCAATACCAGTTGGGTTCGTAATGAGGCCGACCCTTTTCCCTTTTAACCATGAAAGATTGCCTGAGAGTAGTGTTTCGATCCCAGTTTTGACTGTTGCTTTTTTTCCTTTTGTATCTGTTCGTTCTTGGCTTGCGGGGGAGGCGGCGGTCAATGTGCTCATAATGAGAATGCTTGCGAGTATGAAGCTTGCTGTTTTTTTCAAGAGAATCCCTCCTATTTGATCTGTTTCCCTTTCAAGTTGAGTCCATAGCCGAATGGATACAGGGTTTGATTTGGATGAGTGACAGATGGGATATCTACAGGCAGTTTGCCTTTAGGTGATGCAGTGCCAAATATGACTTCTAACCCAGCAGGAATATTTGGCTGGTTGAATTGTCCGTTTGAGTAGCCCTTAAAACCGTAAACAGCTAGTAAGGCATCCGCCTCCTCAAAATTTGCAGCATCGTAAGGGTTTCTTAGGCTCATGATGACCATTTTTTTCTTTTGTGCTGCAGCTTCTTTCATGACAGCACGCGGGAAAGCAGTAGCCCATTTTTTCGGGTCCTGTACATTGTCATCAATCACACCATCATTCACAGCTGGGTCATTTTGGACAACGTATGAGCCGGTAATCACATAGTCAGCATCTTGTATGAGTCTGGCTGTTTCTTTGTTGAAGGTCTTATCCGCAAAAGCATATGATTGGATACGTACAGGTTTGATCTTTTTTTGTTTGATCAGAGAGTCAATTGTGACAGACATGGCTTTTGTTTGATCTTCGTAAGGTGCCATGACCAAGATTTTATCATTCTTTTTAGGCTTGAAGGGTAGGGTCTTATCGTTGTTTTTAAGCAGGGTGATCCCTTCACGCGCCATTTTTTGTTCTGCTTTCCGGTGCGATTTGTTCCCAACGACTTGAGTGGCTTTTTTGATTTTTTTCTCAAGGGTGATAGGTTTTTTGGAAGAAATGATGCCTCGTTTGATCTTCAATTGAAGAATTTTTTCAACAGATTCGTTGATTTGAGACATCGGAATTTCTTTCTTTACAATTGCCTGTTTTACAGCATTGAACACATTCTCAAGGTTTTTCTCAGTTTTAAGAGAGGTGACTGGTGCTGGCATGAGGGCGATGTCGACGCCAGCCTTAATGGCCATTACTACGGCTTCTTCCTGTCCGAAGTTATCTGCAATCGCTTTCATATTTAGAGCGTCTGTCACCACAACGCCTTGAAAGCCCATCTCTTCTTTTAATAAGTGTGTGATGACTTTTTTCGATAAGGTTGCTGGAACCATGATGTCCTCGCCATCTTTTTTGCTTTTATACGTTGTATCATCAATGGCGGGAAATTGAACATGAGCGGTCATGACCATATCCGCACCAGCGTTGATGGCTTGTTGAAATGGGTAGAGTTCAACTTTTTTTAAACGATCTAGATCATGTTCTACGAGCGGCAAGCCGTAGTGACTATCGACGGCTGTATCACCATGTCCCGGGAAATGCTTGAGTGTCGAAATCGTCTTCTCCTTTTGAAGTCCCTTCATGGTTTGAAGGCCAAGCCTTGTGACAAGGGCAGGGTCAGAGCTAAAGGAACGGACACCAATGACGGGGTTGTTTGGGTTATTATTCACATCTAGCACAGGAGAGAAGTTTGTATTGATCCCTAGTGCGTTTAATTCCTTACCGATGATTTTCCCTGTGTCGTATGCATTTTTCGTGCTTCTAGAGGCACCAATCGACATATTTCCTGGGAAATGTGTTCCCTTTTGTAATCTTGTGACGATTCCACCTTCTTGATCAATTGAAATGAGTAATGGAATCTTTGGTGATGCTTTTTGAAATTCATGGGTGAGTTTGACGGTTTGTTTCGTATCAACGACATTCTCCGCAAATAAGATGACACCGCCTAGATGATATTTTTCTACAAGATGGGATACTTCTTTATTCATCTTTGTTAAGCCTGTAGGTGCGGATTCATCTTTTGTTTGCCAATTACGAAAGTCTGGCATAAGCATTTGACCTATCTTTTCATCCAAAGACATGTTTTGTACCATTTGTTTTGCGGTTGAAAGAGGGGCAGAACTAACCTTTTCCGTTGGAATGGAAGAGGTTAGCAGAGCTAAAACCAAAGCAGCGGGGAAAAGTGCTTTTAACATCGAATTCCTCCTTTTACTTAAAAGATTCGTAGATGGCGGTCATGATGCTTCCATAAGTGCCAGTTGGGAAAAGGTCACCTTCAAATTGATTTGGGTTGGTTTCAGGTGAAACGACAGGCGAATGTTTCTTATTTGTCAGCAAGACGATACCTAGATTATGTTTTGGATCAATCAATGTCATCGTTCCGGTCCAGCCAGTATGTCCATAGGCTTCGTTACTTGCATATTTTCCAAACATCCATTCCATGTCAGTATGACCGTTTTTTCGCCAGCCTAGCCCGTATGTTGGGTTTGTATCAGAAGAGGCTGTAAAGAGATCGATAGAAGCTTGATCAAAGATGGTTGTTTTTCCATAGCCTCCTTTGTTCAGCATGAGCTGGAGCAGCACGGCCATGTCTGATATGTTAGAGAAAAGTCCAGCATGACCAGAGATACCTGCCATTGAGTAGAATGCTTTTTCATCATGGACTTCGCCTAGCAGGGTGTATCTGCGAATGTTTTCAAAATCAATGACACCATCTCGCGAATTACCTAAACGTTCGGTTGCTGCAAAATGCTTCGGTTTAAATCCTTTTTGCAGTGGATTGAACATTGTGTGCTTGAGACCTAGCGGCCGATAGATCGTCGACTCTACATATTGATCAAGAGGCATGCCTGTTTTTTTCTCAATGATCATGCCTAACAGCATGTAATCAATGTCACTATAAATGTGCTGGGTGCCTGGTTTGTATTGCAGAGGCACCTTCGGCAGCCATTTCATCGTTGTCTTTCTATCTTGAGAGAAAAAGGTGCCGGCTGCTTCTTTGCTATAAAATAAAACACTGGAAGGGAGTCCGGCAGAATGGGTCAGAAGATCTTTTACACGGAGCTGATCTTTGCCGGTTACCTTTGCATCTGGTTCATCTTTAAAATCTGGCAGGATGGCTTGTATTTTTTCATTCACATTCAGTTTTTTCTCGTAGACAAGCTTTTGCAGGGCATAGTTGGTCGCATACATTTTGGTATTGGATGCTAAGTCGAACAGAGTATTCTTTTTCATTTTCTTATATGATTTGAGTTCCGTTGTGCCTTCGTATTTTTGCCTGTAGCCATAGGCTTTTTGATGGACGATTTTTCCGTCTTTGATAATGATGAGTGCGGCTCCTGGAAATCCTGCTTTGATATCGTTTTGAATCATGTGATCAACCTTCCTAAGCTGCCTAGAAGAAAAACCAACTTGTTCCGGTCGTTTTGCCTTTTTTAAGACGGGGTATTCTTCAGGTGCTGTTTTAGACAAAGACGATACAGGATGGGAGCTAGTTGCAAATGTTTGTGCTGGTAATCCAAGGAGCATGAGCAGACTTGTTATTAAGAGAAAGTATTTCTTCAAGAGTTAGACCTCCTATTGCTTATTTTTCCTCAAATTCAACAGCCATATCATCATGAAAACCAAATAAGTATGTGAAAATAAATCCAGCGACATATGCAATAAAGAGTCCGATTAAGTAAAGAAGCATTTGATGTGCGTGAACAATAAAGGTTAATGGGAGACCTGATACACCAATCGCCTTCGTTGCAATTTGGAAGTAGGCTTGAAATGCTCCGCCGATTCCAGCGCCAAGACAAGCGGTGAGAAATGGTCGTCCTAGTGGGAGTGTGACACCGAAAATGAGTGGTTCACCAATGCCGAGCATCCCTGAAGGAAGTCCACCGGCGATAGCTCTTTTGAGTTTTTTCTTTTTTGTTTTCATATAAATGGCGAATGCGGCACCTACCTGTCCTGCACCGCCCATAGCGAGAATCGGCAAAAGCGGGTCATCTCCTATGGAATTGATGAGTTCCATATGAATCGGTGTCAGTCCTTGGTGAAGTCCTGTTACAACAAGTGGAAGGAAGGTCGCACCAAGAACAAATCCAGCGAAGATTCCGCCCATATTTAATAGATAAGTTAATCCTGAGGTAATGGCATCCGATATAAATCCGCCGACTGGCATGAAGACAACGTACGTAAAAATGCCTGTAATAAGTAGTGTGATGGTTGGTGTGACGATGATATCAAGTGATTGCGGGACGAAACGTCTGATTCTTGTTTCCACAAGTGCCATAAAGATGGCGGCTAGAAGAACACCGATAAGTCCGCCTCTGCCTGGTAGAATATTTGTGCCAAATAGCATAATGTCTGCGGAGGCTGGGTTAATAATGAGGATTCCAGCTAATGCGCCTAATGCAGGAGAGCCCCCAAACTCCTTTGCGGCATTTGTTCCGACTAATATACCGAGATATGCGAACAAGCCTGAACCAATAACGGTTAAAATGATCGCCGCTTGAGATTTTTCATCAAGCCAGCCCGCTTGCACGATTGCTTTTGTAATCCCTGTAATAAGACCTGATGCAACGAGTGCTGGAATGATAGGAATGAAAATGCTGGCAATTCGTCGCAAGAACAGCTTGAACGGTGTGCGGTTCTTTTGTGAAATGGCTTGCTTGTTTTTTTGTGCTTCGTTGTTTAAATCATAGGAGCCAGAGGCATTTAGCAGTTGTTCAAATGCACTTGATACTTGGTTGACGACACCAGTACCTAAGATAATTTGCAGCGTTTCTGCCTCGACGACTCCAATGACGCCATCGAGTTCTTTGATTGCATTGATCTGAACTTGTTCATTGTCAATCGGTGTAATTCGGAGACGCGTCATACAATGTGTATGGGAAGAAATGTTTTCAGAACCACCACAGAGAGAAAGAATGTCTTTCGCCAACTGCTGATATTTCGTTTGATGACTCATGTTGAATCCCCCTTTGTTTTTCGTTTCATGGAGCGGATGGCATGTCTTGTTTTGTCAATATATTGCGCTGTCTCTTCATATTGACGGGAAGCTAAGCTGAGGAACAAGACATCAATTAAGTAGAGCTGTGCCATTCTAGAGGAAGTGGCTGCACTGCGAAAAGGTGCTTCATTGGAACCGGACGTCGATAGGTGAACGTCACATAAGGCAGAAACGCTTGTTTGACCTGGATGCGTCAAGGCAATGGTTTTGACTTGATTGTCTTTTGCGAGCTGAAGGGCTTGAATGATGTCTAACGTTTCTCCTGAAAAGGATATACCGAACACGATGTCATTCTTTCCTGCATTTGCGATAACCGTTGATGCGATGTGCATGTCAGTGAAGGCAGTCGCTGCATAATTGATTCTGAGAAATTTCTGCTGGGCATCCGCTGCGACGATGCCAGATGCACCGACGCCGATAAAATGGATTTGGTTTGCATGCAGCAGTAATTGAACAGCCTTTTCTAACGCATCTGCATTTAAAATAGAAGCAGTATCCTTAATCGATTGAATCGAGTTTCCTGCTGTTTTTTGAATAATGGACTGAATTGGTTCATCTTGTTCGATATCACGGTAGCCTTGTTTATCGTTATGCATCAAGTCTCCAGCGATTCGCATTTTTAAATCGTGATAGCCATCTAGACCGAGAGATTTACAAAGGCGGATGACTGCAGAGCTGCTTGCACCGGCTGCCTGACTGATCTCATGTACTGTGCTTTTAATGACTTTGTCAGGATGGGCAAGGATATAGTCTGCAATGATTTTTTCAGATTGGGGGAGCTTTGCTTTCATTGTGTGTAGTAGGGTGAGTCCACCTGCTGACATGAGCTCTGCCTCCTTTAGGATTGATGGTGTGAGATGGCTTTGTCGATATGACCATTCGTTTTGTTGAGCAAATCCTTGGCTGTTTTCTTATCTGTGTTTGTTTGGAGCATGACGATGGCAGTTTTGACTTCTAAGTCTGCCGCTTCAAGCGTTTTCACGGCTTGTTCGTAGGGAGCGTTTGTCACATGTTGAATGATGGTGATGGCGCGTTCTTTTAATTTATGATTGCTGACTTTTACATCAACCATCAGGTTTTCATATACTTTTCCTTGTCTGATCATGACAGAGGTGGAAAGCATATTTAAAATCATTTTATGAGCGGATGCGGCTTTCATTCGTGTTGACCCGGTGATGGCTTCAGGTCCTACAATGACTTCAATGGCGCAGTCTGCCAGTTCGCTAATTTTTGCTTGTTCATTACAGCTGAGGGCTACTGTTTTTGCGCCGATGGATTTAGCGTAGTTTAAAGCGCCGATGATGTAGGGTGTCCTACCGCTGGCGGCGATACCGACGACTGTATCTTTTGATGTCAGGTGAATGTGTACTAAATCCTGTTTGCCGGCTTCTTCACTGTCTTCCACATCTTCGGCAGCATGTGAAAAAGCAGTGTCTCCGCCTGCCATGATGCCGACAATCACATCAGGTGAGACGCTATAGGTAGGGGGACATTCGACAGCATCCATCACGCCAAGTCTGCCGCTTGTCCCGGCTCCTAAATAAACGAGTCTACCTCCATTTGAGATGGATTCATAGGCGAAGTCACTTGCTGTTTTGACATGTGGTAGGACACGGCTCACTGCTTGAGCGACCTTCATATCTTCTTCATTAATCATCTGGAGCATTTCAAGCGGATCTGCTTGTGATATTCCCATTGTGTTAGGATTTCTTGATTCTGTTGTCAAAGAACGCAATTGAGATGGCTGCATGCGACATTCCTCCTTATTTCTTCATTTTCAGTATATTCAGTATGATATGAAATTTCAACATTATATTTAAATACTGAAATTATATTTCAGTGAAAAAGTGGTGCTAATTGAAGGTAAATAGTTAGAAAATAAAAAAAATAAAAATCCCCTTTACAAAAGGGGGACAACCTGTATATAATAACTTTTGTCAGCTTCACGGAAACAGTCAAACTTGACAAATTGGCCCGTTGGTCAAGCGGTTAAGACACCGCCCTTTCACGGCGGTAACACGGGTTCGAATCCCGTACGGGTCACCATTGATGTGGAGGATTAGCTCAGCTGGGAGAGCATCTGCCTTACAAGCAGAGGGTCGGCGGTTCGAGCCCGTCATCCTCCACCATATGCCGGTGTAGCTCAACTGGTAGAGCAACTGACTTGTAATCAGTAGGTTGGGGGTTCAAGTCCTCTTGCCGGCACTGTTTTTTCTTTATCAATTCCATATGTGGAGGGGTAGCGAAGTGGCTAAACGCGGCGGACTGTAAATCCGCTCCCTCCGGGTTCGGCGGTTCGAATCCGCCCCCCTCCACCATTTTTGGGCTATAGCCAAGCGGTAAGGCAACGGACTTTGACTCCGTCATGCGTTGGTTCGAATCCAGCTAGCCCAGTTAAGACACCTTTTTCAAAAAGGTGTCTTTTTTTTATGTTGGCAGGCGGAATGTATAACTATTCAAAATATTGTTGAGTTGAGTCAGAAGGCATCGAGAAAGTAAAATATAAGCATGAACGGAAAGGGGATGTACATATGGGAGATCAAAAGAAGGTCACGCTTGTCGGGGTTCCGATGGATTTGGGTCAAATGAGAAGGGGCGTCGATATGGGACCGAGTGCGATTCGGTGTGCAGGCGTAAAAGAAAAATTGGAATCGCTTTCATTTGATGTGGAGGATCTCGGGGATATTCCGGTTGAACAAAGAGATGATGAAAAAGGTTTATATACAAGTGAAAAGCTAAAAAATTTAACGGAGAATGCTGGTGCGAATCAGCTGCTGGCTGAGAAGGTTGACAGTATTGTTCAATCAGGCTCATTCCCGCTCATTTTAGGCGGTGATCACAGCATTGCCATCGGCACACTTGCTGGTGTATCCAAGCATTATGAAAACTTAGGTGTCATTTGGTATGATGCACACGGTGATTTAAATACAGAGGAAACTTCTCCTTCTGGAAATATACATGGTATGCCGCTTGCAGTCAGTCTTGGCCTTGGGCATGCTGATTTGACGAACATTGGCGGTTATTCTCCAAAATTGAAGCCTGAGAATGTTGTTTTAATTGGTGCTCGATCCTTAGATGAAGGAGAGCGGGCATTGATTAGAGAGAAAGGCATTAAAGTGTATACGATGCATGAAATAGATCGTTTAGGGATGACAAGGGTGATGGAGGAAGCGATTGCATATTTAAAGGAAAGAACAGATGGTGTCCACCTGTCGCTTGATTTAGATGGATTAGATCCAGCCGAGTGTCCTGGTGTAGGAACTCCTGTGGCAGGCGGTATTAGCTACCGGGAGAGTCATCTTGCTATGGAGCTTTTAGAAGAAGCCGGTATTTTGACTTCAGCTGAATTTGTTGAGGTGAATCCGGTTTTGGATGAAAAAAATAAAACAGCCGAAGCAGCTGTTGCATTAATTGGATCGTTAATGGGCGAAAAGCTATTGTAGAGCGGGACTTGTTCCCGTTCTTTTTTGTTTTGGATAAATTTAAGGATATATTAAGGTTTTTACTGGTAGATATGCGTAACACGCTGTCAAAAATTTGTTACACTATTTTTTAGAGGAGAATGAAACCTTTTGGAAAGAGGTTCGTATACATAAAGACCGGTGAAGGCAGAGGTTGAATATACTATGGACACAATGATTAAAAAGAGAATTAAGCAATTGAAAAAAGGCGACCAGAACGCATTTGCAGACATCGTAGACCTGTATAAAGACAAAATTTATCAGCTGTGCTACCGTATGCTTGGGAATGCACACGAAGCAGAGGATATTGCACAGGAGGCGTTTATTCGTGCCTATGTGAATATTGAAAGCTTTGATGTGAATCGTAAGTTTTCTACGTGGCTGTACCGCATTGCAACCAACCTGACCATCGATCGTATTCGCAAAAAAAAGCCGGATTATTATTTAGATGCAGAGGTGGCAGGAACAGAAGGATTGAATATGTATTCTCAAATTGCTGCTGATGGCATTTTGCCAGAGGAAGAGGTGGTGTCTCTTGAATTATCGAGTACCATTCAGCAAAAAATTCTAAGATTACCCGATAAATATCGTTCGGTCATCGTATTAAAGTATATTGATGAACTCTCGTTAAAAGAAATTAGTGAGATTCTAAATATACCTGTTGGTACGGTGAAAACGAGAATACACAGGGGTAGAGAGGCTCTCCGGAAACAGTTGAGAGACCTTTGAGTGAGGTGATTTTGATGAGCTGTCAGGAAAAAATCGTCCTGCTTATGCATCAGTATTTAGACGGGGACATTGAGCCCCAAGACGAAAAAGAATTAAAAAGCCATCTGCAATCGTGTGAGGAGTGCCGTACTCATTTTCAACAAATTGAGAAATCCATCGCGCTTGTGCAGAGTACATCTCATATAGAAGCACCGACTGATTTCACTGCAAAGGTGATGGCAGGTCTTCCAAAGGAAAAAAAGCGTGTGTCGGTTCAAAGATGGATCAAAGCTCATCCGCTGATGGTGGCCGCTGCCCTCTTTCTCATTTTGATGGGAGGCAGTCTGTTTACAAGCTGGAATACCGATCATAATTTCAGTGTGTCGAAGCAGCCGAATCTCGTCGTTGTAAATGATACAGTGACCGTACCTAAAGGGGAAACCGTAAAAGGTGATGTCACTGTCAAAAATGGCAAGCTGATTGTAGAAGGCAAGGTTGATGGAAATGTCACCGTCGTCAATGGGGAACAGCTGACTGCTTCTGCCGGACAAGTCACTGGTCAAATTAATGAAATTAATGAAGTGTTTGATTGGATTTGGTACAAAATGAAATCTACAGCACAAAATGTGATGCGGGTCATTGGACCAGAGGAGCAAAAGTAATTATACGGGTCGAGAGCAGTCTCTTTAGGGGCTGCTCTTTTTCTATATTATAGGACAGAATGTATGCGAGCTAGCAGGCCAGCCATATATGGCAACTGTTTTCCTTGCTGAAACAAAATGTGATATAATAGCCACGCTATGTATTTACACATAGGCTCTTTTTTTATCAAAAATGCATCAAACGAAGAATAACTGAAAATTCTGGAGGACGAGGAAATGGCTTTAGGGGATATTCCTATTTTGCAGTACCTCGGTAATGCTGTTGATATTCTCGTTGTTTGGTATGTGATATATAAATTAATGATGGTCATCCGCGGAACAAAAGCGGTTCAGCTTTTAAAGGGAATTGTGGTCATTGTTCTCGTCAGGATGGGAAGTGCGTATCTCGGTCTTAACACACTTCAATGGCTGATGGATCAAGCGATTACGTGGGGATTCCTTGCGATCATTATTATTTTTCAGCCAGAGCTAAGGAGAGCGCTTGAGCAGCTTGGGCGCGGCCGTTTCTTCTCAAGAAGCGGGACACCTGTAGAGGAACAGCAGCAGAAAACGATCGAGGCAATTACAAAAGCAATTAACTATATGGCAAAACGCAGAATCGGCGCGCTGCTGACAATTGAGCGTGATACTGGGATGAATGATTACATAGAGACTGGAATTCCTTTGAATGCAAAGGTGAGTTCAGAGCTGCTCATTAATATTTTCATTCCAAATACACCACTTCATGACGGTGCTGTCATTATGAAGCGTGATGAGATTGCAGCTGCCGCTTGTTATTTACCGCTGTCAGAAAGTCCTTTTATCTCTAAGGAACTAGGGACGCGTCACCGGGCGGCAGTCGGAATTAGCGAAGTGACAGACAGCTTGACCGTCATCGTTTCTGAGGAGACAGGCGGCATTTCTGTCGCGAGAAATGGTGATCTCCACCGAGAATTGACAGAAGAAGCGCTTGAAGAAATGCTGATTGCTGAATTTAGTAAGAACAGCAAAGATGCTTCCTCGACCAAATGGTATTGGAGGGGCAAGAAAAATGGATAAGATTTTGAATAATCGCTGGGCCGTAAAGCTTTTTGCATTGGTCTTCGCTTTATTGCTGTATGGTGCAGTCAATTCAGCGCAAGCGCCCACGCCGAAAAAAATCGGTGAATCCTTTTTCCCAACATCGACGACAGATGAAGCGACCTTAACCGATATTCCTGTTAAAGCGTATTATGATGACGAGAAGTATGTCGTCACTGGTGTGCCGCAAACAGTCAATGTGACGATTAAAGGGTCAACGAGTGCTGTGAAAACAGCAAGACAAACAAAGAACTTCGAAATATATGCAGATATGCAGAATTTATCCACAGGTACTCATAAAGTGGAGCTGAAGGCAAGAGATGTATCAAAAGGACTCACGCTATCGATCAATCCATCTGTGACGACGGTGACGATACAAGAAAAAACAACAGCAGAATTTCCTGTTGAAACCGAATTTTATAATCAAAATAAAATCAAAGACGGCTATTCACCTGAACAGCCTATTGTGAATCCGAAAAAAGTCACAGTCACAGGTTCAAAAGACGTGATCGACAAAATTTCTGTCATTAAAGCATTTGTGAACCTAGAGGATGTCGATCAGCAAATTGAAAAGGAAGCGAAGCTCACTGTGTATGATAGCAGCGGGAATGAGCTGCCAGTCGAATTGAGTCCGTCTGTTGTGAATATTACAGTTCCCATCTCAAGTCCAAGCAAAAAGGTTCCGTTTAAAATAGAGCGGACTGGCAGTTTGCCGGATGGGATCAGTATCTCAAGTATTGAGACAAGCCCGAGTGAGGTCACAGTGTACGGCTCTCAAAAAGTGCTGGATTCGCTTGATTTTATTGATGGCGTCAAGCTGGACCTAAGCAAAATCAAAGATGATACGGAGATTGATGCCGACATTCCCCTGCCAGATGGTGTGAAAAAGGTATCGCCCGAAACGGTGAAGATCAAAGTGAAGGTTGCTACAGCTCAAGAAAAAAAGATCGATAATGTACCAATCTCTGTCGTAGGTCTAAGCAAAGATCTCACCTCTGATTTTGTGAGCCCATCTTCTGGACGGCTTACGTTAACAGCAAAGGGATCAAAGAGTGCGATTGATAAACTAAAGGCTTCAGATGTTGAAGCCTATATCAATGTCGGGGACTTGAACGAAGGAACACATGAGGTCACAATTCAAGTGAACGGTCCTCAAAATGTGACGTGGACATTATCGAGATCAAAGGTCAAAGTGAAATTGACTTCTACTGAAACAGAAGATCAGCCAGCGTCTACAAATGATCAGAAGAAGCCATCTTCTGATGACGATGATCAGGAAGAGAAGAGCAAAGAAGAATCCACGCAAGATAAAGCAAAGAAAGAATCAAGTCAAAGACAGCGGATCAAAGAAGATAAAAAAGAGGACGAAGCGGCCTCTTGAATGGTAAAAAAGGAGCGATTGAAACATGGGCAAGTACTTTGGAACTGATGGTGTAAGGGGTGTGGCGAATAGCGAATTAACGCCAGAGCTCGCATTTAAAATTGGGAGATTTGGCGGCTATGTGCTCACGAAGGATAAAGAACGTCCAAAGGTACTCGTTGGGCGAGACACACGTGTATCCGGTCATATGTTAGAAGGAGCGCTCGTTGCAGGCTTACTTTCAATTGGGGCTGAAGTAATGCGTCTGGGTGTGATCTCAACACCTGGAGTGTCTTATTTAACGAAAGCAATGGACGCAGAAGCGGGTGTCATGATCTCTGCTTCTCACAATCCAGTTCAAGATAACGGAATTAAATTCTTCGGCGGTGACGGCTTTAAGCTGTCTGATGAACAGGAGAATGAAATTGAGCAGCTGATGGATCAGCCGGTCGATCAATTGCCACGCCCAGTTGGAGCGGATCTTGGAACAGTAAATGACTACTTTGAAGGCGGTCAGAAATACTTGCAATTCTTGAAGCAGACAGCAGACGAGGATTTCACAGGTATTCACGTGGCGCTTGACTGTGCACACGGTGCAACCTCTTCTCTAGCGACACATTTATTTGCGGATTTAGATGCGGATGTGTCCACAATGGGAACATCACCAAACGGATTGAATATCAATGATGGTGTAGGCTCAACTCATCCAGAGGCGCTTTCTGCTTTTATGAAGGAGAAGGATGCAGATATTGGTCTTGCGTTTGATGGTGACGGTGACCGTCTGATTGCTGTCGATGAAAAAGGTGATATTGTAGACGGCGATCAAATTATGTACATATGTGCACGTTATTTGAAGGGCGAAGGTCGATTAAAGGATGACACGGTCGTCTCTACGGTCATGAGTAACCTAGGTTTCTATAAAGCGCTCGAGAAACAAGGCATTAAGAGCATCCAAACCGCTGTTGGTGACCGCTATGTGGTTGAAGCGATGAAAAAGGATGGGTATAATGTCGGCGGTGAGCAATCAGGCCACTTGATTTTCCTTGATTACAATACGACAGGTGATGGCATGCTTTCTGCAATCATGCTTGTCAACACACTCAAAGCAACAGGAAAAACATTGTCAGAGCTTGCGGCTGAAATGGAGAAATTCCCGCAGCTTCTAGTGAATGTGAAAGTGTCTGATAAATATAAAGTAGAAGAAAATGAAAAGGTAAAAGCAGTGATTCAAGAGGTTGAAAAAGAGATGAACGGTGACGGCCGTATTCTTGTTCGTCCATCTGGAACAGAGCCGCTTGTACGTGTCATGGCAGAGGCGAAAACAAAAGAGCTATGTGATGATTATGTGACTCGAATTACGGCTGTTGTGAAGGAAGAAATGGGTATTGAGTAATAGATATCAAAGCAAATCGCTAGCAGCGGTTTGCTTTTTTTCGAATAAACGTCATAAATGGATGGTTTTGTACGAATCTTATAGGCGAGGGCAATTTACTGTGTCTTCATACATAGGAGAGCACATCAAAGGTAGAACGTGACAAGCCTCATCGCATATAGTGTAAGGAGGTCTCACTTTCTTGAAAGGGATCACCGGCTAAATTGTGATTGACGGAGGTCAGACCTTATAGTACAATCATCCTTGTGTTACTGGATTTTTTATTCTATCAGGAAAGGCAGGGTAGATGTTCAGAAACTCTCTTATAATTATAGCGCCCGAACTAAGCGATCGGACGAAAGATGCTTAGTTGACGAGGATGGAGGTTATCGAATTTTCGGCGGATGCCTCCCGGCTGATCAAAAAAGAGATCACAGCCGTAAGTGTTTCTTTAAAGCAAAGAGGTGACTCTTTGTACAAAGGGAATACACATGATCTCCCAAATTAAACATGTAGAGAGGGACGAAGAAATGTCCCTTCTATTTTAGTAGGCTTTCTTTGTCCCTTTTACATGAACGGGAGGAAGAATATTTATGTGTGGAATCGTAGGTTATATTGGTCAGAATGATGCGAAGGAAATCTTATTAAAGGGTTTAGAAAAGCTTGAGTACCGCGGGTATGACTCAGCAGGTATCGCTGTGGCAAACGAAGAAGGCGTGCACGTGTTCAAAGAAAAAGGACGTATCGCTGAGCTTCGTGAAGTTGTTGATGCAAACGTAGCATCTTCAGCTGGAATCGGACATACACGCTGGGCAACACACGGTGTACCAAGCCATCTAAACGCGCATCCGCATCAAAGTGCTTCTGGCCGTTTTACGCTTGTTCATAACGGTGTCATCGAGAACTATGTACAATTGACACGTGAATATTTACAAGACGTCACACTAAAAAGCGACACAGATACAGAGGTTGTTGTTCAAGTCATCGAACAATTTGTGAACAGAGGTCTTGATACAGAGGAAGCTTTCCGTCAAACGCTTCTTCAACTAAAAGGCTCTTATGCAATTGCCCTTTTCGATAACGAGAACAAAGAAACAATCTATGTGGCGAAAAACAAAAGCCCATTATTGGTTGGTTTCGGAGAAGATTTCAACGTTGTCGCTTCTGACGCAATGGCGATGCTTCAAGTAACAAACGAATATGCGGAATTAATGGATAAAGAAATGGTCATTGTCACAAAAGACGAGGTGATCATCAAAAACCTTGACGGTGATATCATGACACGTCCTTCTTATATCGCTGAGCTAGATGCAAGCGACATCGAGAAAGGCACATATCCTCACTACATGTTAAAAGAAACGGATGAGCAGCCGCTTGTCATGCGCAAAATCATCCAAGAATATCAAGACGAAAACGGTAAGCTGTCAGTCGCTGGCGATATCGCAAGCGCAGTAGCAGAAGCAGACCGCATTTACATTGTGGCTTGTGGAACGAGCTACCATGCAGGACTTGTCGGTAAACAATACATTGAAGACTGGGCGAAAGTACCTGTAGAAGTCCATGTAGCAAGTGAATTCTCTTACAACATGCCGCTTCTATCGAAAAAACCGTTGTTCATCTTCCTTTCTCAATCTGGGGAGACTGCGGACAGCCGTGCTGTACTTGTTCAAGTCAAAGAGCTTGGTCATAAAGCATTAACGATCACAAACGTACCAGGATCTACGCTTTCTCGTGAAGCGGACTTCACATTGCTTCTTCATGCAGGACCAGAAATCGCAGTGGCTTCAACAAAAGCTTACACAGCGCAAATCGCTGTTCTTGCAATCCTTGCATCCGTTGCAGCTGAATTAAATGGTCAATCTCTTGACTTTGATCTTGTGAAAGAGCTTGGAATTGTAGCAAACGCAATGGAAGCCCTTGTCGATCAAAAGGATGAAATGGAACAAATCGCTCGTGACTTCTTCACAGTGACACGTAACGCATTCTTTATCGGAAGAGGACTTGATTACTATGTGTGCCTTGAAGGTTCACTCAAACTAAAAGAGATCTCTTACATCCAAGCAGAAGGCTTTGCTGGTGGAGAACTCAAACACGGCACGATTGCTTTAATTGAAGAAGGCACACCGGTCATTGCCCTTGCAACGCAAGAACACGTAAACCTCAGCATTCGCGGTAACGTCAAAGAAGTCGTTGCACGCGGCGCAAACCCATGTGTCATCTCACTAAAAGGCCTAGAAGACGAAGGCGACCGTTTCGTCCTTCCAGCTGTACACCCAGCACTTGCACCACTTGCATCTGTTGTTCCATTACAGCTAATCGCTTACTACGCAGCACTTCACCGCGGGTGTGATGTGGATAAACCACGTAACCTTGCGAAGAGTGTGACGGTGGAGTAGGGTTAATTTAAATCGGATTTTTGATACCCCTTTAGATATAATTGTCTAAAGGGGTATTTTTGTTTCTAAAGAACTAATTAAAATGAAAGATAGATTCGATAAGATCGTACATCTTCAAGGGAGCGGAGTCATTATGAGTAAATATTTAAAAAAGGAAAAATGGGGAATTGCTTTTTTCTTCATCGTTTATATCGCATTGTTTATTAGCTCTTATTTGTTGATTGGTGGTCCTGCTACCGTCGAAGGACCGATTTGTGTATTTCTAGGATTCTGTTTCGTTCAATTTCATAAATATAGGTCTTTCAAAAAAGATGCGGGTAATAAAAAGGGAATAGGCATACTAAGAGAGCGGCACGTAGAGAAGGCAATACAGGTTGAATATTTAACAAAGAAAGAGAGAAAAACACATGAACAAACCTAAAATCTATACAATGAGCTTCGCAAAAGTCTATCCTCTCTATATCGCAAAGGTGGAAAGAAAGGGAAAAACGAAGACTGAAGTCGATACGATTATTTGTTGGTTAACAGGGTACAGTCCAGAAGAGTTAAAGGAATAGTTGAACAAACAGATAGACGTTGAAACTTTTTTTCTGAGGCTCCTGAGCTTCATCCTTCCCGCAGCTTAATCAAAGGGGTCATCTGTGGTGTTCGAGTGGAGGATATTGAGGAAGAAACCATGAAAAACATTCGTTATCTAGATAAGCTAATTGATGAATTAGCGAAAGGAAAGAAGATGGAAAAGATTTTGCGAGGTTCATCATAAACATCTATAACACGTAAGCCCCGTGAACTTACTTTCACTGGGCTTTTTTATATTTATAGACCATTCGACCAATAAAAATAAAATCCGTTTGAACGAATTCCCTCTTCATGTCGTCAAAAGAAGTGATATCAAAACAAATTGGCGTTTGAAAAAGGAGTGGCGTGGATGGATATGAAGATGATATTACCTCTTATTTTACTGCAAGCGATTTTGATGGTGATTGGTTTGTTCGATTTGCTGAAAAGAGATCCATCAAGGATCAGAGGAGAAGTGAAGTGGGTTTGGGCTTTGGTGATTGTGTTTGTGGCGAGTGCCGGTCCTATTGCGTATTTCATTTTTGGCCGTAAACAATCTTAAAAGGGGGGGATTCGCTTGAATATGCTGGAGTGTCATGGGCTGACGAAATCGTATGGCCCGAATGAAATTTTAAAAAATGTATCGTTTTCTGTTGGGGAGGTTGGGTGTGTCGGCTTTTTAGGAGCCAATGGTGCGGGGAAGACAACGACGATTCGGATTTTGACGGGGCTTGCTCGTCCTACGTCTGGCGTCGTGAAGGTGGCGGGTATGGATGTGACAAAGGATATGGATGACATTAGTCATGTGATTGGCTATTGTCCGCAGCAGCCTGCATTTTATCAGGATATGACGGGGCAGGAGTGGATGCATTGGGTTGGCGGGTTATTTCAATTAGAGAAAAACATCATTCGATCCAAAACAGAGGAGCTGTTGAAGCTTTGTCGGATATATGAGGCGAAGGATCGTGCCATTGGCAGCTATAGCGGGGGGATGAAGCAAAGGCTTGCCATTGCGCAGGCACTTATCAACAGCCCGAAGGTTCTGATCTTGGATGAGCCTGTGTCTGCACTTGATCCAATGGGAAGGAAAGATGTCCTGACTTTGATTGAGCGTCTAAAGCATGAGATGTTGATCTTTATGTCGACCCATATTTTAGACGACATTGAACGAGTGGCGGATCATATTATCATGATCAACAGTGGAAAAATTGAGATGTCCTCTTCTATGAAACAGATCAAAGAAGACTATATCCAGCCAGTGATTGAATTTCAATTAGAACAACAGAATACGAAACTAGTGGCTTTGTTAAAGGAGCGGGATTGGGTGGAGGAATGCATTGAAACAGGAGACGCTTATCAGGTGCGAGTCAACGATCAACAAATGGCATTGAAGGAGCTGCCTCGTCTCATCACTGAAGCTGGCGGTGTTCTCCTCCATTATCGACTATCTAAGCTGACGCTTGAAGATATTTTCATGAAGGTTGTGACGGCGTGATGATGTTTAAAAAGGAATTTAGGGAGTTATTCACTAGTTATAAAATGTTATTTGTGCCGATTATTTTTACGATTTTAATGATCACACAGCCTATTACGCTTAAAATGCTGCCGGATCTTTTGTCGAAATCAGCGAATCTACCTGAAGGGTCCACATTTTATATACCAGAGCCTAGCGCTGGTGAGGCTTTAGCAAGTGCATTGAGTAAGTTCGATTCGCTTGGCGTTTTTATACTCATTATGATCGTGATGGGGACGATCGCAGGAGAGCGTGCCTCTGGGGTGACGGCGATGATCATGGTGAAACCAATCAGTCGAATGAGTTACTATGTCTCGAAAATATGCGCCTATGCTTGTTTGACCTTGTTTAGTTTGGTGGTGGCGGTGCTTGCCTCCGTTTACTATGTGGACATCCAATTTGGGCATCTGGATTGGGTCAATGTCGTAAAAGGAACACTTCTTTATTATCCAAACTTATTGCTGATTGTGGTATCGACCATTTGTGCTTCGGCATTCTTTACGCGTTCCGTCACAGCTGGCGGTGTATCGCTTTTGATCAACCTTATTTTATTTACCGTTCCTTCATTTTATGAGGAAACATTAGGGAAGTTTGCACCTAAAGGCGTAACAAGTGCGGCTGAGGAGATGATTCATAGAGGGACTTATTCGGATCAGGCGCTTACAAGCTTGCTAGGTGTATCGGTATTGATCAGTTTCTTTTTTCTCATCGGATGGTTTCTTTTTAGAAAACAAGAATTATAGCAGGCGGTTGCGATTGTTTCTTCAGGTTTACTATGAGCATAAAAATCTGAATACCGTTGAATGTTTGATATGATGATAAAAATTGACTGTATTTTCAGAAAAGGAGTTTTTATCAATGAAAACATCACGTAATCCGGAGGCCATTCACCCGCCAGTTGCACCCTACACTCATCAAATAGAAACAACAGGACCACAGCGGTGGTTAACCCTATCAGGTCAAGTGGGGATGGAGGCTGATGGAACCATCCCAGAGAGTCCGTTGGAGCAGCTCGAATTAGCATTAGAAAATGTGAAACGAAACGTAGAAGCGGCAGACATGGCGGTAGAGGACATCACGAAACTAGTATTTTATCTCGTAGGAGAGTTCGATGCGGAGAGCAGAAAACGAATCATGGGGCAGTTTTTAGGTGATCATCTGCCTTGTATGACGATGATTTATGTGGTGGCATTGGCATCCCCAGCATTAAAGGTAGAGGTGGATGCGTGGGCGTGTCAGGAGATGGTTTTTGGTGACGGGGCTTGTTATTAAGTTAAAATAGTACAAAAACTACAAAGTTTGTCTAAAAGATTGGAGTATCGCAGCCAATCTTTTTTTTATTGTTCATCTAAATAATATACTATAAATCCCTTTTAAGTTTATTTTTAGAATTATTTACACAATTCCCCTTACTTCGACATTTTTCATATGGTAATATCAGGGTGCATGGTAGATGGGTCTATTGACACTATGCAACAATTAAGAGGAGGTTTTACTTATGAAACGAAACCAAAAAGAATGGGAATCTGTGAGTAAAAAAGACCTTAAACGTCCAGGTGGTACGTCAATTGTAAAGGCTGCTGGATGTATGGGGTGCTGGGCCTCGAAGAGTATACCGATGACACGTGTTTGTGCACTTCCACATCCTGCAATGCGAGCTCTTTAATGAGTAACATAGGGAGTTATGCATACATTGCTAACTCCTTATTCTATAAAAAGGGGTGTTTTTATGTCGAATAATCAAATTGCAAAATATGAGTTACCTGAATTAGCCATCCACTTACAGCCTCATGGGGCCGTCATGATAGATAGAAAATCAATGTATTATTTTAGATTGAGCGGAAGAGGCGCTCAACTTGCATTTTTATTATCTAAGAATAAAGATTTAAGCAAAACTGCTCGTATTTGGGAGATCGTTAAAAAAGAAGAGTTGACAGCTGATCAGTTGCGTGAAGAGTTGAGTGCCCACCCTTTTACAGAGGCTTGGACACAGGGGTTATTGGATCAGCCCATTCAGTTTTCTGGATCGCTACAGTCTTATTTACCTATTAGCTGTACTTTGCAATTAACCAATGCCTGTAACTTAGGTTGTTCATTCTGTTATGCCAGTTCTGGGAAGCCTTATCCCGATGAGTTAACATGTTCTCAATGGATCGAAGTGATGCAAAAGTTAGCAGCCCAGGGAGTAGCTGATGTTACTTTAACGGGGGGAGAAGCAAAGTTAATCAAAGGTTTTAAAGAGATTGTAATGGCATCCAGTTCATTATTTACGAATGTAAATGTGTTTAGCAATGGACTAAACTGGAGACATGAAGAAGTTGAACTTCTTAGTTATTTGGGCAATGTAACTGTACAAATTAGTATTGACGGTACGAGCGAAACTCACGATTCCTTAAGAGGAAGAAAAGGTGCTTTTCAAGAGAGTATGGAAACCATCAAACATTTAGCAGAGATGAATGTTCCTGTAATTGTTGCAATGACGATCAATGAAATAAACGCTGATCAAGTAACAGAGGTTATTGATCATTGTGCAAGAGCAAATGCCTCCATTTTTCGTGCTGGTAAAACCTTATCTGTTGGGCGCGCTGCAAAGAACTTTAAAGCACTAGAGACGTCATTTGAACAGCGTGTTCAGAGTCAATTACAACAGGCACGTCATAAATGGGAACATCACCTGAATATAATCGATTGGGAACACGAAGAAAGTTCTTTTACAACTGATTTTTGTACACCTGGTTATCTGGCTTGGTATATCAGAGCAGATGGGTATGTGACACCTTGTCAATTAGAGGATGTCTCTTTAGGTCATATTCTAACAGATTCTTTTTTTGATATTGGCTCACCAGCACGGCTAATGAAATTGAAATGTGAAGCGAAAAACTGTAAATGTATTGGGAAAATTGAACTTTCAGAACCAGACCTTCCATTTGAAAATGAGATGAAGGCAGGAGCTGCATATGAATAGTATTACTTTCATTTTATGGACAGCTCTAGGAGTGATAGGACTTGTCCTATTCATGAAGTATAGAGTATCAACTATAGAATCAAATCTTTTAGATAAAAGTGAGGCAAGAAAAGTCAGTATCAATTTTATTAAAGAATTTGTAGGCGTAGATGTAGAAGAATGGGATGTATATTCAGTCTATTGGTATGACCACGATACAGTGAATAAACTACATCACCTAGGTTTACTGAATAAAAATCGACGTGTACTTCACGAAATGGGCTTGGTAGAGTCTTGGCGTGTTCGCTTTGTTCATGAACATCAATCTTTTGTAATAGGAGTGAACGCAAAGCATGAAGTAACATTTTTTTATGCAGATGTTAGGCAAGCATCATTATCTAATAAAGCTAATAAAATATCACCAGAAGGGTTAAAGGATCAACTAACTTGTTCTTCATCAGGACTATGGGCTAAGACACAGTCTACTGGTTCGGGTTCAAAGGAAGAGGATTTTCGTGAAGTCAAAACATATTGGTATATTGCTGAAAAGGAAGATGTTCGACTTAAGATAACAGTTGAAATGCAATCAGGTGTAATTACTTATATTGGTACAGATACAGAGATTCTAACAGATCAGATGAATAAAGTAATACGAGATGAACAAGTTGAATCTACTTTTGGGATATCAGGTATGTTAGCATCAGCTGCTGCGATGGTTGTGGCTATTTTAGTTTTAGTCTTAATGGATGTTCAAACTCAAATCATACTAAGTCTTTTACTAGGTTTAATCATTGTTTTAGTACAATCGCTCACGATTAAAGAAGATATACAGTTAACCATTGTAAATGCTTATGATGCTAGGATGAGTGTTCATATGGTTAAATTACTTGGAATACTCTCCACGATGTTTGCAGGATTATTGACAGGATTTGTAGTATTTATATGTTCATTGGGAGGAGGGGCTCTTGCGAATAAATTAGGTTTAGCATTTTTAGATCGAATTAGTGAGCAGATTTTTATTGGTCTTAGCGGTGGACTTATTAGTCTAGGCATCACTTCATTTATTTTTTATCTATTAGAGAAAATAAATCGATTACGTATATCTCCAGAATTATCAAATAGAAGTATGTTTTTGTCTGGATTTACTTTAAGGCAAGGGCTAAATATGAGTCTGCAAAGTTCTATAGGAGAAGAAGTCATATACCGACTTTTAATGATTTCTTTATTTTTATGGTTAAGTAATAATACTGTGCTGTCAATTTTACTATCATCTTTTTTATGGGCAATCATGCATCAAGTTACAGGGTATGATCCGAGATGGGTCCGCTGGGCGCACCTTTTCACTTTTGGATGTTTCCTTGGTTTTCTTTTTGTGAATTATGGATTTATTAGTGTACTTGCGGCACATTTCATTCACAATTTGGTGCTCGTGTGTATGCCCTTGTGGCAATTTAAATTTCAGAGATATATACATACCAAGAAGCCTCAGCATACATCACTCTAATAGTAAGGGAGAGATTTGATGCCATTCATGGAGGTTCAGAATATAAGCAAACGATATAGCAATGGTGATGGGATAGAGGGTCTGTCGTTTTCCATCGAAGCAGGTGAGGTTGTGGCGCTGCTCGGGCCTAATGGTGCCGGGAAGACGACAACGATTCGGTGTTTAACGGGGCTATATAAACCAGATGGAGGGGGAATTCTCATTGAGGGTTTCCCGCCTGGTCATTCCCATGTCCAAAAACAAGTAGCTCTTATTCCTGATCAGCCGTATTTGTATCCAGACTTAACGGCTGCTGAACATGTTCAATTCCGTGCTCGAGGATATCATAAAGGCTTAAAACAGATCAAGGAAAAGGTATATGGAGCGTTGAAAGAAGTACATATGGAAAAAAAGATGAACGAACTGTGCGGAAGGCTGTCAAGAGGTCAAAAGCAGCGTGTCGTCTTAGCAGGGGCCATTGTTCAAGATGCCTCCCTTTTTATATTAGATGAACCGACTGTCGGGTTAGATATTCCGTCAAAACAGTGGCTGTCGGATTGGCTGAGACAAAAAAGCAGTCAAGGTGGGTCGGTCTTTGTGTCGACTCATAGTCTGGAGTTCGTTCTCGATACGGCCAGTAGGGTGGTATTGATTCGAGACGGTGCCATCATGAAGAATATGGATGTTCCTCAATTAAAGGAAGAACAGAGTGAGTGGAGGGCAGAAGTCATTCAACTTCTGGGGGAGTGGTCAAGTGAATAACACACTCTCCCTTTTATGGATGAAATCTCAAAGGCGCTTGATCAGTAAAAATCAAGAAAAGAAAATGCCTTTTCTGATCTTACTTCTTTTCATTGCGGCAATTGGTTTTCAGCTAAGCGCAGTTTCAAGTATGGGTGATTGGAATGCGGTTGCAGCTGGGTGGATCATTGTCTGTTTGTTTGTTCTCTATACGGGGTTTGGCTTGTTTACAAATCGGCTGCCTAGTCAAATGAACGATATCATTTGGTTATATGGAAATGGCGCTTCTCTATGGACAGTTGTCATCAGTGTATGGTTATATCACATTTTTTGGCGAGGGGCTCTTCTTATTGTCTCTGCTGTGGCTGCGGATTTTCTTCTGTTTTTTATGACGCAGCAGTACCCGTTTCTCCTTGGAAGATCACTCATCCTGACAGGGCTGTTATGTTTGGTTGAAACTTGGATGATTGCGATGTCTTGTGCTAGAACCATTCGAGTATATAAGCGCCTGTTCATACTTAGTTTTGTATTGATGTTTTGCTTCTTTGCACTGCTTGTTTTGAATCAATTCATGATGAAACAGCTCTTCTTGATGAAAATGGCTGATTCTTTGATGTTTCAAGCTGGACGTATGATTGAAGAGTTCTCCATTCTTTCTTTCTTCATCTTTATTGGAGTAATGTTCCTATCTTTCATGATGATGTACAAGGCTAGTCATCGTTTAGAGATGAAGGAGTCTTTAGTCAAGGAGGCAGTATTTTGGGAAGAATTTGAGGGGAAACACATTCAATCAAGTCCAATCGTTCAAAAAAAGGGCAAGACATGGTGGGGGCTTCCGTCATTAACGGGTAGCTGGGCTTTTCTTTGGATTGAATTATTGCTGCTAAAAAAGTATGCGGCCTTTCATTTGTTATCTACAATGCTGTTAATTGGTACTTACTATGTCGTCCTTACTTATTTTTCTGATTGGCTGAATCTATTCTTAATCGTCATCGCTTCATCCGTTCTTTTTAGTTCATATTATGCTGGGATTGTAAGACACGCACAAACAGGAGTGCTCTATCTTTTTCCAGGTGCTTTATATCAAAAAATCATCCTGTTAGAAGTGTTTCAAACCTTTTGGCTGTATGCGTTCTACTTGATTTCTCTTTATTTAATTGAGATTCAGGATGTATTGTATTGGACCTTATTTGGTGGAGGAGTTTATATATGGTTTTTGGCCATACGGCTCTTTGCCTTTATGCAGCCCCTGAGACGAGAAAGGAGTTTTGCTTTGGCCGCCTATTATCGATCATTGCTATTTGCGTCTGTGATTAGTGCTATGGTTATGATTAGCATTCATCTAATCACTGATGGCTTGTTGACAACAATTGTATCCCTAGTGGCTGGAGCAGGATTTTATGTGCTTTGTTATCGATACCGTGCGGTTCATTAAAAAGAGGAGTGAATTGTCAATGAAACCAGAAAATAAGCTGTCTCAATCAGTTCAACAATTGGCAAATACAAATGAAGTAACGATCGTTCAAGCAATAGGGGAATTGAGAAAGTTCGGAAAAGATGCAGTGCCAGTCCTTGTTGAGGCTTTAAAAGAAAAAGGATCTCTGCGGAACATTGCAGCAGCTGTACTTGGTGAATTTGGAGCAGATGCGGGAGAAGCAGCTGAGCCACTAGCGCAGCTATTAGAAAGTGAAGAAGAGGATACAAGAATGGCCGCTGCCATGTCACTCATGAGGATTGGACAGCCTAGCTTGCCATTCCTTCTGGCACTGGCTAAACGTTATGAGGGACCTACTTGTTTCTGGGCATCATGGTGTATCTCTTGGATTGATCCATCAAAAATTGAAAAAAACATGTACGAGTGCTTAAAACAAGAACAAGAAAATCCAACAGGCAGCGTCACTCCTTTTGCTGCAGAGGAAGCATTAGGGAAGATTATTGCTTTTCAGCTAAAGGAAAAGGGGGATAAATAGTGGAAACGCAAAAACTCAATTGGCCTGAGCACCTCCCTTGGATTTTTCCTTCAGATCAAAGGAGTTTATCTGAGGGACAGCAACTTCTATATTTTTGGTCAGTCAACTGTCCGCATTGTGAAGAATTAACCGACCACATTCTATATCGTGTAAATCAGTTGGGTATTCATTTAACCTGTGTCCATGTTCCATATACAGAAGATGAAAAGTCGGCAGATGTTGTTTCAGAATATGCAGAGGAAAAAAATATGACCGCTCCTATTGTGTTGGATCAGGATTATGAGATTGTTGCAAAGTATAAGATTCAAGGGTTACCTAGCTTTTGCCTTATAGATGAAGAGGGAAATTTAATAGATCGGAAAATGGGAGATAGCGGCTTGGAAAAAATATTGAAAAAGTTAGAAAAACATTCAATTAGTTAGCAAGTATCAGGGAGGAGAGAGTGTTGTTTCAATCAAACAAAGAATTAAAAAGAAACGCCATTTTTTTCGCAGGGATTGGAGCGGTTTTGTTGATTTTAATGATATTGAAATGGTTTTCGATTTCTGCAGACTGAGAGCTGACGTTGATTTTTTGGGGATTGGGGATTTTGTTTTATTTGAAACGTGTGACGCGGAAAGAAGAAAGTCATCATTCATCAATTCATTCGTATGAAACCTAGAATGTATATTCTAGGTTTTTTTATTAAATTTACCTTAAAACGTATGTTTTTACATGGGTGTAGAGACCAATTTTTTAAAAGTGTGGTAGGATAAATATGCTTTTATATTTTCCGAAGGAGCTGTCGAGTTGAAGGGGTCTAGGGTTGAGTTAATTGATAGTTTACGTGGTTTTAGTTTATTAGGTATTTTGATCGTGAATATGCTTAATTTTCAATATGATTATGATTTTGAGAAAATGTTTGATTCGAGTTTTTGGGGGCAGGAATTTGGCGTTTATGTAACGGAAATTTTGTTCCAGGGGTCGTTTTATCCGATTTTCTCCTTTTTGTTTGGGTATTCTTTTATTAAGCTGATTGAATCTACGAAAGCTAAGGGACTCAATACGAATGCCATTGTCGTCCGCCGTGGTTTTGGTCTGATTGTGCTTGGAATGCTGCATTACATCTTTATTTGGAATGGTGACATTCTTCTTTATTATGGAGCTTGTATGCTTTTCTTGATGATGTTTATGAGCAGCCGGATCAAAACAATGCTGATTTGGTCGGGTGTGTTAGGTGCATTGTCATTAGTCGTTTCGCCATACATGATGAAACTTGTTCATGGGACTGATGAATTATTAACCGATGTGTATGCGAAGGGTGATTATGCTGATATTTTGCTCAGCCGGATTACGGTTGAAGACGATATGATGATTGTGACCATTATTTTGGCGATCGTGAGCATTACGCTTATGCCGATACTAGGGTTTCTTTTCGGTACGATGACGGTGGGGCCGTTCGCCTTGCTAGGCATGGTGATTGGTAAACGAGGGCATCTCACAGAAGAAGATCGAGGGATGGCCTATCGCAAAGGCTGGGTCTGGGTCATTGTCGTCGGCCTTGCACTAAAATGTGCGACGTTCATTGATGCGCCTTGGAGTGAATTCGTTATGGTTCTCGGTGGATATGTGCTGGCGATCGGGTATATTCAAGCTTTTATTGTTTTTTACTATTCGAAGGCAGCCGAAGGCCTCAAACGTTTGCTTGCAGGGCTTGGCCGTTTGTCCCTTTCAAATTATTTGGCGCAGTCGATCATTTGTACAACGATTTTCTATTCTTATGGACTTGGTCTATTTGGACAGATGGGGTCAATGTTTGGACTGCTGCTCGCTGTCGGACTGTATATAGCACAGCTGTTCATCAGCTATCTCTATTTGAAAAAATGGAGAAGAGGTCCGGTGGAGTGGATGATGGGAAAATGGGTGTATTGGAGATAAATTTTGTTGGGGAAGGCCGCATAGCTGAAAAGCTGTGCGGTTTTTTAGTTGAGTTGCAATCAAAAAATGGTTGATTATTCTTTCAGTGTGTATATAATGTGTATATAGTGTATATACAATATTTCGTTCCAAACACCAGTACAGAAAAAAAGAGGTTTTTATATGCAAATTACGATTTCAAACCACTCTAAGGAGCCCATCTATGAGCAAATTACGAATCAAATTAAATCGATGATTTTAACGGGTGAGCTGGCGGAAGGCGCGACACTACCGTCTATTCGAAAGCTGGCGAAGGATTTGCAAATCAGCGTCATCACAACAAAGCGGGCATATGAAGAGTTAGAGAAGGCAGGATTTATTTATTCGATTGTCGGTAAGGGATCATTTGTTGCTGAGCAAAACCTAGAGGTCATGAGAGAGAAGAAATTGAAGGTGATTGAGGAACAGCTTGGAGCAGTTGTTACAAACGGCAAGGAATTAGGCTTATCTTTTGATGAATTGCAGCAGTTATTAAAGTTCTTGTATGAGGAGTGAGAAGAGTGGAGCACGTGATTGAATTCAAAGGAGTATCAAAACGATTCAAGGACTTTTCTGTTCAGAATCTTGATTTACAGGTCAAAAAAGGCTTTGTTACAGGGTTTATTGGAGAAAATGGCGCTGGTAAGTCGACCACGATTAAAATGATTATGAATTTATTAAAACCAGATTCGGGTGAGATTAAAATCTTCGGATTAGATTACCGCACCCATGAAAAAGAGATTAAGGAACGAATCGGCTTTGTTTACGATGCGAACGTTTTTTTCCCAGGATTGAATTTAAAGGACATTAAACGAATTGTGGCACCTGCCTATAAACGCTGGGATGACCAGCTTTTTTATCAATATATTGAACAGTTTGGTCTGCCGCTGAATAAAGCGATCAAAACATTTTCAAAAGGGATGCAGATGAAGGCGTCACTTGCGATTGCGCTGTCGCATCATGCCGAGCTGATTATCATGGATGAACCAACTGCTGGGTTGGATCCGGTCTTTAGAAGAGAGCTACTCGGCACGTTACAAGAATTGATGATTGATGGAAATCGAACGATCTTTTTCTCGACGCATATGACGACTGATTTAGATCGCATTGCGGATTATATTGCGTTTATACAAAATGGAAGATTGGTCTTTCAACAGTCGATACATGAGGTAGCGGAGAATTATGCGCTGGTGAAGGGGAGCCTGGATTTGTTGGATCGAGACACAGAAAAGGCGTTTATCTATATTCAGCGTACGGCAGCCGGATTTGAAGCATTAACAGATCGGATTGATGAGGTGAAACTTATTTTTGGGGATGTTGTTGTGATTGAACCGGCGTCGCTTGAGGATATCATGTTTTATTTGAAAGGCGGGGTTGCGCATGTTTCATTTAATTAAGCGTGATGTGATTTTGCAAAAGAAGCAGTTACTTATTTTTATTCCGTTTATTTTGTTTTTTATTTTCATGGATGTCCATCCAGTATTGACGTTTCTAGTCGCTAGTGTCTTCATTCCATTTAACACATACGCTTATGATGAGAAGGCAGAAACGAATATTCTATTAAATTCTTTGCCTTATACACGGAATGAAATTATTGCATCTCGTTATCTTGGTGCCGTTTTTTATATGGTCATTGCGATCGGGCTGACAAGTGTTGCTTTATTTAGTTTTGGGAAGCTGTTTTCGATGACGGATATTGCTCTTGGCAGCGGGTTGTTTTTATTGTTCGCGGCGTGTACGTTTCCATTGTTTTATATCTTAAAGCCTGGTTATATCACAACGGCAGTGATCATTGGCTTTATCCTATTATCCGCTATGGGTCCGCCTGTTGTTGTCTATTTAGCAGAGCAATTTAGTGGGATTACTGATTTTATGATGAATTTATCGATCCCTATTTTATATACGGGATCAACTGTGCTGATTATGCTCATCTACTTGCTGTCTTGGGGACTTTCTACTGCGATTTACCAGAGGAAAGTGTTTTAATTCAGATGATCACATCATTTATAGAGAATCATTCATTTTGAGGTAGGATTTTCAAAATGGATGATTCTTTTTTTGAATCAAGTGAAATTGACATACAGAAGAAAAGAGGTTATTGTTAATTAACATAATGTTAATTATTTTTAACATATTGTTAAATAAATCTTCCTTTAAGAAAGGAATTTGAAATGGAGATTAAAAATCGAATTAAGGTATTACGGGCAGAAAGAGACTGGACACAAAAGGATTTGGCAGAGAAGTTAGGTGTGACTCGTCAAACTGTGGCAGCGATTGAAAATGGTAAATATTCTTTGTCTTTAAAATTAGCCTTTCAAATTGCTAGGACATTTGAAGTTGATTTGTATGACGTATTTCAAGAGGTCGACAAGGAGGAACAACAATGATGACGACGATCATACTTTATTCTCTGATTATCCTTTCTATTTTAAGCACCGCCTTTCAATTTAAGAAAAGTCGTGAATATAAACATGATGAACGAGGTCAATTTATTCTAGCGAAAGCAGGAAGTTTTTCTATTGTAGGTGTTGCTTTAGCTTATCTATTAGTTGTTATCATTCAATCTTTAGTCCATCAATTTTCATCTCCAACAGAATGGTTTTATATAGCGATTACTTTTATGTATGTATCAAGTGTTTGCGCAAATACAATCGGCATCATCTATTGTGAAAGAAAATATTAATTTTCATCGAGGGATGTAGGCTAGAGTTCTTCATCATGAAGGGAAGAGAAAACCAATGAAAAAAATATTGAGAATCATGCTGATCTCCATAGGCACCATTATCACGGTTATGGTTGTTTTTCTGGCTAGTGTTTACTTTGTAAACCTCATTAGTAATGAAAGGGAGAAGGGGAAAATAGAAGCTTATGGGCAAAAGGTCTTGGTGGATGGGAAGCAAATGAATGCGCTCATTCAAGGCGATGGGAAAGAAACGATTGTCCTTCTGCCAGGCTATGGAACTGCTTCACCAGTGCTAGATTTCAAGCCTCTAGTAGATGAATTATCACCTTATTATAGAGTCGTAGTGATTGAACCATTTGGATATGGTTTAAGTGACGATACAGATAAAGCACGGACAAGTCAAAACATTGTAGATGAGATTCATGAATGTTTGCAGAAGCTCAACATTAAAAAGTATACGTTGATGGGTCATTCGATCTCTGGCATTTATGGATTAGAATATGTGAATCAATATGAAAAGGAAGTCCAAGCGTTTGTTGGAATTGACAGCAGTGTTCCTAAGCAGGAGGATGCAGATGAATTGCCAATCTCCAGCTTACAGCTGCTTCATCAATCCGGCTTTTATAGATTGATAGTGAAAATGAATCCAGATCAACTGGTGATGCCTAAAGTGGATGATCATACGAGAGCTCAAATTAAAATGCTGACCTTCCGAAATTTCATGGATGAAAGCCAAGCTAGTGAGGCAGATAACTTTAGAAACAATTTTAAAAATGCTCAACGATTACATTTCCCTAAGAATCTCCCCGTTGTTTTCTATCTAGCGGATCAAACGGAGAAAGAAACACCAAGCTGGAAACCAATGCATGAAGATCTACTGAAAAATGTAGATCACGGAAAAGTAGTTACTTTCAAAGGCGGCCATTATTTGCATCATACGAAATCGAAGGAACTCGCAGCTGATTTTAGAGAATTTTTATCTAACATCGAGAGTCACCGTTAACATCTAGAGATACCCAAGGTTGTTGAATCAAAACAGGCGTGTTGATTTGTTTTATGATTAAGAACAGATGAGGCGGGTGCCTGAGATAGTGGGGGAAGTGAGGATTTGGCATTGCCGGATGTTCCTGTGAATTTATAGCTTGAGAAGACCGTGTGAGCGGTCTCTTTTTTATTCTATACAAATCTTTAAGAACAGTTTATAATGAAAAATACAAATATACATACCGACGGTCGGTATGTAAAAGGAGGCGTTTTATTTGGCCAGAAATAAATATCCAGAAAAGACAATCCAGCAAATTTTAGATGTGTCGACGAAGCTGTTTCAGGAAAAAGGATTCGAAAAGACGAGTTTGCAGGATATTATCCATGAATTGAACATGTCTAAAGGGGCTATTTATCATCATTTCAAATCGAAGGAAGAAATATTACGTGCCGTGATGGAGAGGCAATTTCGTCATGCGACTGAGAAGCTTGAAGATCTGATTAAGCATACAGAAGCAGCGCATGCAAAAGAGAAGCTGCAGCGTATTTTAGAGCAGCTAGTGGTAGATCCAAAATCTCATTCGATTGATGGGATCTTGGTTGACCAGATCAAAAACCCGCAATTTGTGGTTGAAGGGATGAAGGCAGGAGTCAATCAGGATGCGCTTAAAATCAAACAGCTGATTCTTGAAGGAATTGATGATGGTTCGATGACAACTGCATTTCCTGGTGAAGTGGCAGAAGTGTTTATGCTTCTCGTGAATATATGGCTGAACCCAACGTTATTTGCTCGTGATGAGCAGGAAACTAGTCAGCGTTTACTGTTTTTACAACAGATGATGAAAGGTCTCGGAGTGGATGTGGTGAGTGATCTATTTATTCAAAAGGTCACAGCGCATTATGCTGGGATTGGTGGATATGATCAGCCTGGAACCTAAATGGCCAGAAAAGAGTCAAAAGCAAAATTCATTTCATAGGAGGATCCCTTATGCTTCACTTCGTAAAACTTGAGCTAAGAAAAAGTCATATGAAAAATTATATTCAAGCTAGTATGATTATCAGTATTGTACTGCTGGTGTTTATTTATTTTGTCGCGTTTGTTGCACAGGTTGAACAGGAAATAGGTTTTCAGCAATATCCGAATATTTATTTGTTGACGAGTATAGTATGGATGATCTTTTTTTCGATCGTCACAGCCATGATGTATTGTCGAGTAATAGTGACTGCATTGAAAGAACATGAACCTCATTCATCCAGTATGAAGTCATCCCTCCTTTCGAGAATGGTTTGGATGCTGTGCTTTTCTACAATTGTCATGCTGTGTAGTATCATTCCTTCATTTGTTGTGTTTAGTGTCACTGAAACATTCTTCCCTATTGTTCAAGATGCACTGACAGCTGATGTGATGTTCACTGTGATCAAAACGTACCTAGTGTTTACTTGTTGTATCAATGGTATTGGCATGATTGCGATGAGAGTGGGGGTAATGAAGAGGTCTACTTTCATGACCATTCTGACTGCGATTGTTCTATGTGCTGTTTTAGGAAACGTATTAATCGCTGTTTATGGTAATGATCAAATGAATTTCATTTTGTCAGGAGTCATGATGATAGCTGTCCTCATCGTGATCTTGGAATTATGGGGCCGCATGACCCGGCTTCAAGCGAGATAAGCGAGTATACAAGGAGGGAGACATATGGAGCATACGATTCAAATTGAAGAATCGGTCGTAGAATTATCGTTGGATTGGTTGCTCGGAGAGGTGTGTATTCAACACCATGATCATCCTTATCTCATCATTCGTCAAACGGCCAATCAAGTTTTTCCAAATCGTTATTTGATGAGTCATCAGGTAAAGGATGGGCGATTGTTCATTAAAGATAGACGGAAAAAAATACTCAGCTTTGGGCTTCAACTTTATAAAACCGATGTCGCTATTTTTCTTCCTAAACGACAATTACAGTCCATATCTCTTCGTTGTAAAGGAGCAAATCTTCAGGCAGAGAGACTGAAGGCGGAAAATGTCTCTTGTCATTTAACTTCCGGAAAGACGATGCTATCAGGTGACATCAAGCATCTCTATTTAGAGACAGTAGGTGGGCTTATTTCTAGTCGGCAACTGACCGCACAAAGATTATTACTGCACGCCACATCGTCAAAAGTTGAGTTGACGGGTGCCTTTTCGGACGTTGATCTGCATGTAACAGGTAGAAGGATGCAGATTCATTCTACAAACATGCTAAATTCACTTAAATCTACTTCAACCGGAGCAAATGTCAAAGTGACGATACCGGAAAATGATGGGTTTACTTGTTATGTAAAGAAAAGATCCGGCGCTTTCCGGAATGACTTTTCTTGTCATCGAGAGAAGGACAAAATGGTGCATAAAAATGGACTGCGATTCTTTGAGGTTGATATAAGAGGCGGTCAGTTTTTATTAAGTCATCAGCTTTGAAATGACTTTCATCCCTTGATTCAATTTATCAATATAAAACAATTTGAGTATCTCTTTATGTCGGAATATTTTGATAATAGTGTTTCTCTCAAAAAAACAATTGTTTTTTAAGGGTAGATTTATTATGATAATATACATCGAAAGATTGATGTTTCTCAATCAGAATGAACATTCTGATTTTTATTTTTTATGTTGTTTGTTGATGAGGGGGAAGAAAAGTGGCTCAAAAGGAATTAAAGAGAGGGTTAAGTGCCCGCCATATTCAAATGATCGCACTTGGCGGCACGATTGGTGTTGGCTTATTTATGGGGTCAGCCAAGGCCATTCAATGGACAGGTCCATCGGTTCTTCTCGCGTACGCAGTATGTGGTATCTTTATCTTTTTTATTATGCGTGCGATGGGAGAAATGTTGTACGTTGAACCGAGTACAGGTTCATTTGCTACATTTGGTCATCAATATATTCATCCGCTTGCGGGGTATATGACAGCTTGGAGTAACTGGTTCCAGTGGGTCATTGTCGGGATGTCGGAAATTATTGCCGTAGGCGCTTATATGAAATATTGGTTTCCGGAGCTGCCAGCGTGGATTCCAGGATTAATTGCGATGATTATTTTGGGAGCGGCTAATTTAATTTCGGTTAAATCGTTCGGTGAGTTCGAATTTTGGTTTGCAATGATCAAGATTGTGACGATTATTTTGATGATCATTGCAGGTCTAGGCATTATTTTCTTTGGATTTGGAAATGGCGGGACGCCTATTGGATTGTCTAATTTGTGGGCACACGGCGGGTTCTTTACAGGTGGATTTACCGGATTCTTGTTTGCGTTGTCGCTCGTCATTGCTGCCTATCAGGGTGTAGAGCTAATTGGGATTACAGCAGGTGAAGCGCAAAATCCAGAAAAGACGCTGACCAATGCCATCAAAAGTATCATCTGGCGTATTTTGATTTTCTATATCGGTGCGATCTTTGTCATTGTGACAGTGTATCCTTGGGATCAGCTGAATACCCTTGGCAGTCCATTTGTGGCGACGTTTGCGAAAATTGGGATTACAGCAGCCGCTGGTATTATTAACTTTGTCGTCATTACAGCAGCGATGTCCGGCTGTAATAGTGGGATTTTCAGTGCGGGACGTATGCTTTATACATTAGGTGTGAATGGACAGGCGCCTGCTTTCTTCACCAAAATTTCGAAGAATGGTGTGCCGTATTTTGGGACATTCGCTGTGCTGATTGGTCTAGCGGTAGGAGTTGTCCTCAATTATGTTGCGCCACCAAACATTTTCGTCTATGTGTATAGTGCGAGTGTACTTCCTGGTATGGTGCCATGGTTTGTGATTTTGATTAGTCATATCGGCTTTAGAAAGGCGAAGGGATCTGCACTTGATCAGCATCCATTCAAAATGCCGCTAGCTCCGTTTTCTAATTATCTTACAATTGGTTTCTTACTAATGGTGCTTGTATTTATGCTCATTAATCAGGATACGCGTATTTCTCTGATTGTGGCAATTGGGTTCTTAATTGTAGTAGCGCTTAGCTTTTATGTCTTTGGGATCGGGAAACGGAAGCCGATCGAAACAGCTTCTTCTGATCAAACGGTAAAATAATCAAAGGCCTTGCGGGATGGACCGCAAGGCTTTTTTTGTTTAGAGTGAAGCTTTTACACGGTTAAAGACATCTGGAAAGTTGGTGAAAAGACCGGTGACGCCGTATTGCAGTAAACGGGTCATGTCGGCTTCATTGTTGACCGTATATGGGTGGAGGAGGAGTCCGTGGCTTTTGACCTGTTGTACGTTTTCAAGTGTCAATGCTCTAAAATTCGGTCCGACACCCACTGCATAAGATTTGATGAAATCGAGCTGATCATCTGTGATGGACGTCATTTGTGTTCTGTCTAAAAGCTGTACTTTTGGAAGGCGTGGAGCTAATGTCTGTAGCTTTAGCAGGCTGTCTTGACTAAAGGATTGGATAATGACCTGCCCTTTTCTTGTGTGTTTCCCGAGGAGGTGATGTTTTTTTAGGGTCGCCAATAGCTTTTCTTCCATTTGCGGATAGATGTCTGGTTTTTTTGTTTCAATATAATAATTTTCTCGTTTGCCGAAATAGCGCAGCACTTCATCTAATGTGAGGACCCGCTGTCCGATATAGTTGGCATTTTGTCTGTCGGGATTGACTTCATTAAACCAAGTACCGGCATCAAGCTGTTTGATTTCGGCAAGTGTGAGGTCTTTGACCCAGCCCGTTCCGTTTGTGGTGCGGTCAACGGTTTCATCATGCATGACGATGAGATGTCCATCCTTTGTCATTTGAAGGTCGAGTTCGAGGTAATCCGCATTCATCTTTGTGGCGAGTTTGTAAGAAGCCAGGGTATGCTCTGGTGCATACCCTGATGCTCCGCGATGTGCAACGGTTAGAATACGATCTGGAGATAAAAGATGTTCATGTGCTGATACGGTGGCCGGCACCCACGCAATAGACAGTAAAGCAAAAGAGAGCAACACGAAAGCAAGTAATCTACTTTTCTTCATATTTTATCCTCCTTTTACGGTAACTGCCTCCATCATAAGAAATAGATGTAAAGGGCATGTTGGGCGGATATGATTCTTTTATGTGATTTTCATTAAGCTTGCTCTACGCGCTTCCCTGTATTCCAAGTCATCGCTAGGAAGACAATGGCAAGCACACAAGAACCAACCAATAAAATGAAGCCCCCTGTCCAGTCGTAATGATCCACGACGACACCCATCATGGCATTGGCAAAAGCAGAGCCGCCAATATAGCCGAAGAATCCTGTCAGGCCGGCAGCAGTGCCAGCGGCTTTTTTGGGAGCGAGATCAATGGCTTGAAGTCCAATGAGCATGACAGGTCCGTAAATTAAAAAGCCGATGCTGATGAGGGCAATGTTATCGACCATTGGATTGCCAGCAGGGTTTAACCAGTAAACAAGCACCGCAATTAACACCCCAGCCATAAAGAGGACGCCTGCTGGTGCACGGCGGCTTCTAAAGAAGCGGTCGCTGATCCAGCCGCACAATAATGTGCCGGGAATGCCTGCATATTCATAAAGAAAATATGACCAGCGTGAATGCTCTGGTGAAAAGCCCTTTGCTTCTGTTAAGTAGGTCGGCGCCCAGTCCACGACACCGTAACGGACGAAGTACACAAAGACGTTGGCAATGGCGATATACCAAAGGAATTTATTGTTGAGTACATACTTAAATAAAATCTCTTTCACTGTTAATTCTTTTTCTTGATCTTCATACTGCTGTGCCGGATAGTCATTGCGATATTCCTCGATTGGCGGAAGACCAGCGGATTGCGGGGTATCCCGGACGAGAAGAATGATCACGAAGGAGACGATAATGGCAATGATGGCAGGGAAGAAAAAGATGCTTTTCCACGTCGCAAACAGCACAATCCCTAAGGTGATGAGCGGTGCAAGAATTCCCCCGCCAATATTGTGAGCGACGTTCCAAATGGACATTTTCGTTCCACGTTCACTAACCGAAAACCAATGCGCCATCGTCCGTCCGCATGGCGGCCACCCCATGCCTTGGAACCAGCCGTTTAAAAACATGAATAAGAACATGATCCATACACTTGACGTCACCCATGGAAATGAGACAAATAAGATATTGATAAGGGCTGATAGAAAGAGTCCAGTGGCTAAAAAGTATCTTGGGTTACAGCGGTCTGAGATCATCCCCATGATGAATTTACTAAAGCCATAAGCGATGGAGACAGCTGCGAGTACAAAGCCTAATTCACTTTTCGTGAACCCTTCTTCCTGTAGATAAGGAATAGCAAAAGCGAAATTTTTTCGTAGCAAATAGTAGCCCGCATACCCGATAAAGATGCCTAAAAAGACTTGCAGCCGCAGCCGCTTATACGTCTCATCTGTTTTGGCATCATCGAGCCTGTCGATATGCGGAGCGGGTTTAAACCATTTGAACATAAAGATCCTCCTCTTGTCGTTGTCCGATTAACTGAAGCAAAAGTACGAGATTGGCGTTTGATCTTGTACTTTTTAAGAGACAATAGAATTGATAACGCTTTCTTTTGTACTCCCATCATATCGGAAGGAAGAGACGTTTATGATGAGGCTTTTGTCATAATTTTGGAAAAACAGTTCATCAAGTAACAAAAAAATCCGCACAATGGCGGATTTTTTCTTAGCTGTTACAGAGACACGTTAATTTTCGCAGATTTCTTTAGTTTTTCAATTTCTTTTTGAACTTCTTTCTGCTTTTCTTGAGATTCTAGCTGTTTTTTAATTTGTGATTTAACCTCTTTGTACTCTGGCGCTTTTTGCTTTTGTTTTTTCATTTCATCAGCGTATTGATCATAGTACGCTTTGACATCCTTTTCAGAGACGGACGCTGATTTGATTTCTTTGTCGACATACTGGCTGTATTTGATGCTGTCGGCAATGTCACTTTTCAGCTGATCCATGGTGAGTCCGCTTTTCTTAAGGGCTTCTTCAAATTGAGCGTTGTCTTTGAATTGTTTCTTTTCTTCTTTTAGCTGTTTATCTACCTCTTTGTCAGAGGCTTTGATGCCCTTCTTCTCAGCATCTTGCAGGATCAGCTCTTGACCTACGAGCGCATCAATGGTTTGTTTCTTAACTGCTTTTGCGCCTTCTTTAGATGTTGGGTCTTGCCCAGATTGCTGAAGCTGTCCTTGAATGGTTGATAGAGCACTATTATATTCATTACCTGTGATTTTGTCTTGGTTGACGGTCGCAACGACCTTTTGATCATCGATTTTTTGTGCGTCTAATTTCTTTTGCATCTCTTCCATTTGCTTTTGCTGTTCTTTTTGGTCAGCCTGTGTTGTTTCCTTGCTTTTGGCTGAATCGTTTTGCTTATCTTGTTTGGCATCGTTTGACGAGCAGGCTGCAAGCCCAACAGATAACAAACAAGCGATGAGTGTGTATGATACCTTTTTCATCATTTTCTCTCCCTTCGGTATGAGAACATCTAGTGCGCATTCTAACCGTTTTTTAGGAAAAATAAAACCGTACAGACAATTTGTTAGCGGATTGACATGTTTTTTATCTGTTTGTCCTCATTTTGTCTTCTCATAGTCATCTCATGACAAACTCAATCGTGGAATAATTGTTCCATCGCTTCGTCGATATTGGTGATTGGCTGGCGGCAGCTGTAGTTTTCACAAATATACACGGTGGTTTTGCCATCGATCGTTTTGTAATCTTTTGTAAAGGGCGCAAGTTTCGCTAATTCCTCCCCTGTTTCGGCAGTCAATATGATATCAAATGGCATGAAGCGTTTTTGAAGCGCCTGTAAAAGCTGTTCTTTTTGAGGATCGCCGTTTTTCCCGAGAATGATGATTTCTCTTTTCGTTGCATATTGACCGAGGAGCCCTTGCAGAAATGCTGTGTGCCCGCTTGGATAGGAAGAGACATCGACATAAAAGGCTTTGAACATCTGCTCTAATGTGTCCAGCCAATCCTGACGTCCGGTCAGTCTGCTTAGTATGAGAAGGTGCTTGAGTGCGGTGCTGTTGCCAGAAGGCATGGCGCCGTCGTACACTTCTTTTTCTCGAACGATGAGCGCTTCAGCATCTGATCCTGAGAAGAAAAAGCCCCCTTTTTCCTTGTCCCAAAACAGCTCAAACATGTTCTCGGCAATGGCTGTCGCTTTTTCCAGCCATGCTAATTCAAAGGTCGCTTCGTATAAAGACATATACGCTTTTAGCATATGCGCATAATCCTCGATAAAGCCTAGATGCTTTACGTCACCTTCTCTATATCGAACCATGAGACGATCATGTTGGACGAGGTGTGTTTCTAGAAAAGACATCGCCTGTTTCGCCATGCCGATGGCTTCCTCTGCACCAAATACCCTTCCTGCTTTGGCGAGAGATGAGATCATCAGTGCATTCCATGATGTGAGTACCTTGTCATCGACAAGCGGTGCGGGTCGCTGCTGTCTGACAGATTGTAAAATGTGCCGGGCCTCTTGCAGCTTAGATTGAAGCGTATGGTCATCAATCGAAAAAGAGGCTTTGATGTCATCAAAAGAGGTGGAAATGGTATGAGGGATGTTCGCCCCTTCAAAGTTCCCCTCATCTGTGATGTGGTAGACAGCGCAGAATAATGCGCCGAGGTCCTCGCCTAAATGAGTCATGATCTCATCTTTTGACCAGACATAATATTGTCCTTCTTTTCCCTCAGAATCTGCATCTATGGCTGAATAAAAGGAGCCATCCGGATTCATCATATCTCGCTTGATAAAGTGAATCAGGCGGTGGACAAGCTTTTCATATGTAGGTTGTTGAGTGAGCTGATACGCTTCTGTGTAAGCCTCCATGAGCAAGGCGTTATCATACAGCATCTTTTCAAAATGCGGCACAAGCCATTTTTCGTCTGTTGAATAACGAGAAAAACCTGAAGCGACATGGTCGTATATACCGCCATTTGCGATTCCATCTAACGTTTTCGTGACTGCATATAGCGCATTTTCCTGCCCAGTCCATTCATAATAGCGCATCAAGAATGAAAGCATATGAGGTGCAGGGAATTTTGGCGCGGAGCCAAATCCGCCGTGCAGCGTATCAAAGCTGCTCATGAGCTGATAATAGGCTTTGTGGATCGCCTCTTGAGTGAGCGTACTTTCTGTCTGCCCTGCTGCTTTGATTCGCAGATTATTTGTCGCCTTCTCTGCCAATGATTCGATATGATCGCGGTCGTTGTGATATGCGTCCAGCAACTGTGTCAGTGCCTCGATGAAGCCAGGACGCCCGTAAGCACTTCTCTTTGGAAAATACGTCCCCGCATAAAAAGGCTTTTGATCAGGCGTGACAAACACATTGAGCGGCCAGCCGCCTTGCCCCGTCATCATCTGACAAACAGACATATACATCGAGTCGATATCTGGACGCTCCTCACGATCGACTTTGATCGAAATGAAATGCTCATTTAAGATGTCAGCGACTTGCTGATCTTCGAAGCTTTCGTGTGCCATGACGTGGCACCAGTGACAAGTGGCGTAACCGATGCTGACCAATATAGGTTTGTTCTCTTTCTTTGCTTTATAAAATGCCTCTTTTCCCCATGGATACCAGTCAACTGGGTTATGCACGTGTTGAAGTAAGTAAGGAGATTTTTCATTAATCAATTTGTTCTCTGCCAAGGAATCACCTGCTTTGAATTAGTAAAATTATTATGAATTTTAACATCTATTTCCTAACGTAGCTGAAATTTCGAATTTGTTTTATTTACTGATTTAAAAAAGCATATCCTTTAAGATATGCTTTAATTAAAAATGTATAATGAGAAAAACCCTTAAACATAAATTGTTAAAAACTAATCTCAAACATATTTTATATAGTAACCTTAATTTTAATGATAATATGTTTATTTGTCTCTATTTCTCCAATCTATTTGAGTTAATAGATTATGTTGTGTAAGGTGAATTACTGTATTAATTTTTATTATATCTTGAGTTTTTTGATTATATATATTTATAAAATCAATTGCTATAAACACTTGTTTTGACATTGAGTTATAAAAATAAATTAAACGCTCAACAACTTCTTTCTCAATATTTTTAAAGAGAACAGAATCGTGTATAATAAAAGGTAATGCGGTCAAACGTAAAATTGCTAAATCGAAAATGATTAGGTTTGTATATGCTTTGCCTGTTCCAGTATTTTCAAAAAATTTATAATCATAGTTACTATAGTTAAGTTCTATTTCGGGCGCTGTTCTTTTGTTTTCATAAATGAAATTATTTATTTCTGTTAATTGAACATTAATATCATCTGTAAGTCTAGTAACTATCTTTTCCTTAATTTCATTAAGTAGCGTAGTTTTAGCAACAATGCTTGTGCGTATTTCTTGAAAATTATTATAATGATCATTTTCTGATTGGAGATTCTTTAATTCTGAAGAATACTCGATTACTTGATCCATAAACAAAGTAGATTCCTCAGTTTGACTGAGAATTGCCTCCATCTTTTGATTTATTTCGATAATTTCATCACTTAATAATTTTAGCTTTTCTTTAATTTCCTTTCTAGCGTTTCTCAGCTCCTTACTTAAAATAGAATTAATCCCGTTGTGAAAATCTTCAATAGATTCCAATTTTTTCATATTTATCTTAGGGAAAAATTCCAAGAGATTCTCAAAATCAATGGATGCTGATAGTTCTCTTTTTTTTGAAGTTCTATGTAATCTGGATCTGTAGTAATCCTGTTCTTCTAAGAGCTTTTTCTTCTGAACCTTTAATTGAACTAATTCATCAGAGACAATTTCAGAAAGGTTAATAAAAGGGCTATATGCATTTTTACTTAATTTCTCAATTTTTTCTTTAAGAAAATTAATTTCTTTTAAGTTTTTTTCATATTTTCTTTTTGATATTTTGGGTATTAAATCTAATTTCCCTGCTTTATTTAAAATTTTCTTTGATTCGTCTAACTTTGATAGTTCTTTATCTTGTTCAGCTATTTTATCGTATTCGTTAAATAGTTTTATTAATTTGATTACTGTCTCAATATTTTTTTCGGAATGATGATTGTGGAGTGGTCTTCTAACGTCATAGTTATTTTTCCCCCATACTCTAGAAAAAGTGCTTACTGCACTTCTAAACTTTATTTGTCCGGACTCTAGATTATAGCTTTCTTTTAAAAATTCTCTATAATTATCTAATTTTATGGGAACTAGTTTTTCAAAATTTTGATTGCTTTCAAAGACTATGTTAGGATCTTTCGTACTTCTAATAAAATAAAATGCAGTTTCTTTAAACTTAAAAGTAGCTTCAAAATCATGATCACCAAATTTATTAATAAAATCTTTATTATGTGATATATAAGTATTACCACCAAAAATAAAATCTAATATCATCAGTAGAGTTGACTTACCAATTGAATTAGCTCCTTGGTTATCTCCTAGTACAACATTTAAACCTTGATGAAACTTTATTATTTTTTCTTTAAATATTCTACTTCTGATCTCCACTAACATAGGTAGCCTCTCCTCTACTAAATTCTACTTCTATGGCATCAAGTAGGTATAGCACATCAAGTGATAAAATGAATTCATCTATTTCTTCAAAGTGGCTTCTAGTATTTCTGAATAAGTCCTCTATAGTCAAATATTTTTGTTCAGTTATGTGTTCAAGTATAAAAATCATCTTACCAATAATAGACTCATTTAAACTTATAATCTTATTTGGAACAATCACTAAAACACCTCACAATTCTGAATGAAAAAGGAAATTATTATGCTGCAAGCACCTAATGAGCTATTTTCAGTTTTCTTAGATAGCCATTCAGTAAGTTGTTCATAAATCACTTCCTGAGAAGTCTCTGAACGGCTAATAATTAAATAAAAAGATTTGATTTGAGTTGCTATTAAATCAAAAGAATTTGGATACTGTTTATCTAATAGTTTAAATTGCTGTTGTATATATAAATAATAATCAGTTATTTCGTTCCTGATTTTTCGAGTAGTAATACCAGTTAGCGTTTTATCTGCTTTCTGGTCAAGTTTTAAAGCGGTCAAACTTAAAGTATTAATCGGTACTTGGTTAAATTCACCCTCAATAAGTAATTTAATAACCTGTTTTATTTCTGTTTCAATTTGATAATCATGATACTTTTCTCTTGTTAAATTCTTTATCAATATGTTTTTCTTAATACTTAATACTTTTCTATATTCTTCAACAGTCCTCGGGTTGTCGAATTTTTTATGACAATCTCCACATAATGCAATTATATTACTCAAATTATTTACATCTTTATGTAATCTTTCTTCATTTTTTAATAACTCAATCTCTTCTGTTGAAGGATTTAATGGATATATGTGAGCACCTTCAAATAACTTTTTATTTCTTCCATTTTTCTCATACATAAGTGATTTTGCGCAAAGTGGACACATATTTTCCACTTCAGATAAAAGGATTGCATTTTGATTATCTGTAAGTTTTTTTCTGTTGGGCTGCATTAAAAAACACCTTCACCTCTAATATTCAAATACATTTTTAAACAGTATTCGACATAAATTACCCAGACCCTCTTTTTTCCTATAATTTTCTCGGAATTGTTATTTGGTAATTTAATGAATTTAGTTGAGAAACTTTTTTAACTTCTAACAATTGAAATATAGGCTGTTTAAACTGAAATGGGTATATAGACATGCTTGTGTTCTGTTATTTAATTTTTGCATCAGGATAGCCAAAGGGGGTAGGGGGTTTTTCAGTGATGATAGTTAGGCTTTTTCATAGGTGCCAAGCGGCAGCTCTTCATTAGCACCAATATAGTGATGTAAAGTCATATGTGTATCCTCTTTTCTTCAACATAAAAAGAAGGGCAAGTCGTTTGACTAAATACCTCTTAGGGTATACTATTTGTCATAGAAAGAATAGAAAGGAGTGCTTATTCATGGAATATAATCAGCAGATGAAGAATCGTCTTCGCCGGATTGAAGGGCAGATTAAAGGGGTTCTTGCGATGATGGAGCAGGGCAAGGATTGCCGTGAGGTGGTCACACAGCTGTCTGCATCACGTAATGCCATTGATCGGGCAATGGGTGTGATTGTGAGTACAAATCTTGAGCAATGTGTTCGTGAAAGTCTTGAACAAGGCAAGGATACGGAGGGTCTTGTGAAAGAGGCAGTTGAGCTATTGGTGAAAAGCCGGTAAGAAATTCCTCAGCCTTTGGAGGTTGACGGATTTTTTTACTTGATGTAATATACCCTTACCGGTATGTGTATATATTTTTATTTTCTATATACCCCCATAGGTAATTGTTGAAGGAGGAGCAGAATGGAAGAACAGAAAAAACGCACGACGATTGTGTTATTTAGTGGAGATTATGATAAAGCGATGGCGGCTTACATTATTGCTAATGGTGCAGCAGCCTATGATCATGAGGTGACCATTTTCCATACGTTTTGGGGGTTGAACGCCTTACGTAAGGATGAGATGGTACCGATGAAAAAAGGATTTTTAGAAAAAATGTTCGGCAAAATGATGCCGCGTGGTGCTGATCGTATGGGGCTGTCCAAGATGAACTTTGCAGGAATGGGGCCGAAAATGATCAAGCATGTGATCAAAAAGCACAACGCCATGACATTGCCTCAGCTTATTGAGATGGCGAAGGAGCAGGATATTAACCTCGTGGCATGTACAATGACGATGGATCTTTTAGGATTACAGGAGAAAGAATTATTAGATGACATTCAATATGCTGGTGTAGCGGCATATTTAGCAGAGGCTGAAATCGGACGTGTGAATTTATTTATCTAGTGAGGTGAAGCAGGATGGTGCAGACGATTTTACTCATCATCGTAATTGGATTACTCGTGAGCCGCTTTCTGCCGGTTCGAGGTGTGAAGCAAATGAATGCAGCTCATATGAAAAAGAAGCTGAAAAGCAGAGGTCAACAGCTCATTGATGTGCGTTCTCCTAGTGAATTTCAAACAAATCATATCAAAGGCTTTCAAAACATCCCGTTGCCTCATTTGAAGAATCGAGCTAATCAGCTTGAGAAAAATGAAGAGGTTTATGTGATATGTCAAAGCGGGATGAGAAGTATGCAGGCAGCGAAAATATTAAAGAAGCAAGGATTTACTCAGATTACAAACATCAAGGGTGGCATGAATGCTTGGTATTAAATGCGCAACAAAATATACCCCCACCCCTATATAAAGGAGGACGTCACGTGCAGCAACCAACTGTCATTTTAGATGCAAAAGGACTGGCATGCCCGATGCCGATTGTGAAAACAAAAAAACAAATGAATGAGCTTTTACCAGGAGACGTACTGGAAGTGCAAGCCACTGATAAAGGATCAGCAGCGGATCTAGCGGCATGGTCAAAAAGTGCCGGTCACGAATTTTTAGGGACAAAAGTAGAAGGCCAGGTGCTTCATCATTTGATTCGTAAGGGCGGAGAACAAGAGAAAGAAGGGAAGTCCATGATTTCGGAAATGTCTTTGGAGACTTTTCAACAGAAAGTAAAAGAAGATCCATCTTTGTTTATTTTAGATGTGCGAGAGCTGGATGAATACGAGGCGGGGCATATTCCAGGAGCTGTTCATATTCCCCTTGGTGAGGTGGAACAACGTGCGGAGGAATTGAGCCGGGAGACGGACATTTACCTGATCTGTCATTCAGGCAGAAGAAGTGAATTAGCTGCGCAAAAGTTAAAAGAAAAAGGATTTCATCAATTGATGAATATCGTGCCAGGCATGAATAGCTGGACAGGAGCGATTGAAAAATAGGAGCTGAATGAAACATGACAGTAAAAGCGATGACAGCAGAGCAGTTAACAAAAAAGATCGTGAGCAAGGAACCGCTCTTTTTGCTAGATGTGCGAAATCAAGCGGATGTGCAGGATTGGAAGATTGAAGGGGAAGCAATTGCTCATATGAATGTGCCTTATTTTGATCTCCTTGAAGGAGTAGAGGGCATTTTGCATGACATTCCTCATGATCGTGAAGTGTTGGTGGTTTGTGCCAAGGAAGGCTCCTCTATTATGATCGCGGAGATGCTGTCAGAGGCGGGTAGAACGGTCCATTATTTAGAAGGTGGCATGAAGGCGTGGAGTGAGCATCTAGAGCCAGTGAAGATCGGTGATTTAAGCGGCGGTGGAGAGCTGTATCAATTTGTGCGGATGGGCAAGGGATGTTTGTCTTATATGATCATGTCGAATGGAGAAGCCGCAATTGTAGATGCAGCTAGAATGACGGATGTCTATACCCGTTTTTCTAAAAAGCATCATGTCTCTATAACCCAAGTGTTGGATACTCATCTTCATGCAGATCATATTTCTGGCGGGAAGAAGCTGGCTGAACAGACTGGTGCTAGCTACTGGTTGCCGCCAAAAGATGCAGAAGAAGTGATCTTTGAATATCACCGACTTGAAGAAGGGCAGCGCATAACGATTGGAGCGGCTACCATTGACATTCATCCCCTTTACTCACCGGGGCATACGATTGGGTCAACATCCTTTATCGTGGATCATCAATATCTTCTTTCAGGTGATATTTTGTTCGTGGATTCGATTGGAAGACCTGACCTCGCTGGAATGGCGGAGGACTGGGTAGGTGATTTGAGAGAAACACTTTATGACCGATATGGAGCACTTTCGAAAGAATTGATTGTGCTACCAGCGCATTTCATGGTCATGGATGAAGTCAATGAAGACGGAAGCGTTTGGAAGGAGCTAGGCGTCCTATTTGAAGAAAATCATGGACTGAATATTGAAGATGATGACGTATTTAGACAAATGGTCACGAAGAATCTGCCTGCACAGCCAAACGCCTATCAAGACATTCGTCAAACCAATATGGGGAAGCTGAGTCCAGATGATGAAGCGCAGCGTGAAATGGAAATTGGTCCAAACCGTTGTGCGATTCGGTAATGTCCAATAAAATAAGAAGAGAGGAACAATCAAATGACATCAGATCAAATATTAAACGTCACAGGGCTTGCATGCCCAATGCCGATTATTCGGACGAAGAAAAAAATGAATGACTTGACGGAGGGTCAAGTGTTAGAAATACATGCAACAGATAAAGGGGCTAAAGCTGACTTAGCAGCATGGGCGAAGTCAAGCGGACATGAATTGATCACGCAGACGGATGAAGGACATGTGCTGAAGTTCTGGGTGAGAAAAGGGTCCTAAAGGATGTTAGGGGTATCTGCTGAAGATCCCCTTTTCCTTTTGCAAAGGAGGAGACCAGCGTGGATTTTGCGTTTTTGATTACACTTTTTATCATCGGATGTATTGGTTCCTTCTTATCAGGGATGGTGGGGATCGGGGGATCTGTGATCAACTATCCTATGCTGCTTTATATCCCGCCACTGGTCGGTGTGATGGCACTATCGGCTCACGTGGTATCAGGAATTGGCGCTATTCAAGTGCTTTTTTCGACGCTCGGTGGGGTATTGGCCTACCGAAAAAGCGGGTATTTACATCGGTCGTTGATTTTATATATGGGGAGCAGTATATTGGCGGGCAGCTTATTAGGCAGTTATGTATCTCACTTTATGCCAGAGAATGGGATGAATCTCGTCTATGGATTGCTCGCGGTAGTGGCTGTGATCCTCATGCTGATTCCAAAAAAGGGACAGCGTGCAGATGCAGAGGGAGAAGTCACTTTTCATAAAGGTCTTGCGGCAGGTATTGCCTTTGTGATTGGCAGTGTTTCCGGGGTGCTAGGCGCGGGTGGAGCATTTATATTGGTACCGGTGATGCTGTCTATTTTAAAAATTCCTGTCCGGATGACGATTGCGTCTTCACTAGCGATTACGTTTCTATCTGCGATTGGCGCATCGACTGGAAAGATATTGACGGGTCAAGTCATGCTTCTTCCTGCGGTTGTGCTGATGCTGGCAAGTTTAATAGCCGCTCCGATTGGTGCTAAGGTCGGTCAGAAAATCAATGCCGTCTACTTGCAATGGGCACTTGCTGTGATGATTACAGCGACAGCGGTCAAAATTTGGCTGGATTTATTATAAAGAAAGGACCAGCAAACGTGTTGGTCTTTTTTATTTGACGTCATCGTGCTCGATATATGTTTCAAGGGCTGGGTGAAACTCTTTTTGATAATGAAGGTTGGGGCATGTTTTTACGACTTTGCCTTGCAGGGCATTGGACTTAGAGACTTCTAATGCTGTTTTACATTTAGGGCAGCGTTCGGCAAACAGTGAGGGCCAGCGCTTCATATATCACCACTCCAGTTAAAGTCTTAAAAACCGACTATATTAATATGAATTATAGGGGATCGTGCTGGTGAGGTCAATGGGTGTTTGGGTCTTTTTAACAAAAAAGAAGCACCGTGAAGGATGCTCAGTATGATGTGAAATTGAAGTTTCCGGCTGATAAGTATCCAGAAACAGCACGACACATAAAAAATGCTATAAAGAAGGGAGCTTCAGATGTCTGCACGATTGATAGAGAAGGTGCCGATGAAAATAGAGAAGAATCACTGAAAAACATACCAACAAAAAGAGGATATGACCGAGACGAGTTCCCTATGGCAATGTGTGAAGAAGGCGGCGCAGGAGCCGATATAGAATACATATCTCCAGCAGATAATCGAGGTGCGGGATCTTGGGTATCTCATCAACTAAGTGAATACGAAGATGGAACGGCCGTATTGTTTGTTGTTGATTAGGGTTATGAAACTTTGAATCAAGCCAAAGCGTATGTAGAATATGACTTTGCAACAATAGGTAACACAAAGAAAAAGAAATGAGGTGAATCATTTGTTTGTAGAGGTAGTAATCAATCTGTATGAAATAGGACTACTCATTCTAGGGGTATCCGCTTTAATGTTAATTAAAGCAAATGAGGAACGAAAAAGAAGCAGGGAGAGCTAGCCTGCTTTTTTATTTTGAATATTTTCTATTGCTCATTTGCTTTTAAAAGTTCTATGATGATGTCGTTTTGTTTCTCAATGTTTTGTAATCTCTTTTCGATCGTGGAACTTGAAATACAGATCACAATGAGAATCTCAATGCCCACAAATAACAAATCCCTCCTAAAGCTCAATTGGGCAATCATTTAATGTCGACTAACATTTGCAACATAGTAACATTAATTGAAATTTATAACTACTTGCGTAATTCTTGTTTGTTTCGCGTGTGAATTTCTATTATCCTTAGTGTAAAAGCGCAGAGGGAGTGTGTGTACATGACCAATGAAAAAAATACAATTACAGCGTTCCATTGTTGGAGAAGGAACGGTGAATTGAAGGTTAAACCAAGGCCTTTCAAGTGGCATATTCCCAAAAGACTAAGAGGACAGATACAACAAGGTGACATTGTCTTGGTTGAATCTCAAGACAAAAAGAAACCTGTCCTAGTAATTGACGTTTCAAGGGAAGAGCTAGAGGAAACGGGGCGCTATTACAAGCGAGTCATCAAGATGCTGGATCGAGTAGATAAAAGGGATGAACAGCCTGCAACATCAGTGCGAGTATAATAGAAATAAACCCCATTCTCATTTTAAGAATGGGGTTTATTTCTTAAAAGGCTGGTAATAATTAAAGCAATAATTGAAAAATTCAATCTTCATTTAACAAATGGTCTAACATAGCTGTACGGTTTTCTAAAAAATATTTGGTAATTTGATAATGCTCAGTCATTTCATAGCGTATTTCCTCTATTTTCTTTCCATCAAAATTTAAAATGGTTGCTTCCGGATATCCTAACAAAATTGGAGAGTGGGTAGCTATTATAAATTGAGAGTTACTCTTTGTAGAAAGGTCATGAATAATCTTCAATAATCCTAACTGCCTTGCTGGAGAAAGTGGAGATTCTGGTTCATCAAGTAAATAAAGAGCACTTTTTCCGTTAAAACGATTATTAAACAAAGATAAAAAGGATTCTCCATGAGACTGCTTATGCAGTGGTGTACCTCCGTAAGGAGCATAAACATCTTCACCGCTTTCTTGATTTAAAGTATCTAAATATGCAGCGAAGTTATAGAAAGATTCAGCTCTTAAAAAGAAACCGTTTGTTAATTTAGGTTGCCAAGATAAACGCAAATAGGAACCTAGTGTAGTCTCATCTATATTATTAGTATACAAATTATTTCTGCCACCACCATTTATATTAAAACCACAACTATCTGCAATAGACTCTAGTAAAGTTGACTTTCCTGATCCGTTTTCACCAACAAAAAATGTTACATTGTTTGTGATTTTGATTTCATCTAAATTTTTTATTACCGGAACACAAAAAGGATATTCATTATAGGACGTCACTTTATCTTTAAGAAAAGTTATTTTTTGTAAAGTTATAATTATTCACCTCTTACTTTTCAAATTATGTAATCGTCAATGAAATCACAGTGATTAATGGATATATGTTTAATTTCTCATACATTTCGGTATCAAGACAAGAAAAAGCGTCCTTTATGTTCAAAGGGAGACTATTACGAGTAGTCTCTTTTTTAATGTAAAAATCCACTCAAATTTAACATGTCAATTGATCAGATATTAAAATATCCTTAAAATTCTAGTAATGTTTACATGATCCATATTAACCATTATTATGGTAAATGTGGACCACGCTAAAAAAGGAATTGGAGGTAATAATATGAAAAAACGAAACGTTATTGTCACATCCTTGTTGTCAGCATCTGTATTATTCACTGGGTTTGGATTGGAGGGAAATGCGCAAGCGAAAGAGGTATACCCTTCTATGAACAATGAAAGAGCCAAGCAAGAAATAGAAGAAATGAAAGCAGAGGGAATGACCTCTGAACAGATTAATGAGCTTTATGAGATGAGCAAAAAGGAGTATGACTCTGTATCTACGGAAGCAAAAGCAGAAGCTATATTCGAAGAGTCGCAGAAAGATATCGATCAATACATTAAAGATGGAGTGATCGATGAGTATCTACCTAAGTACAATGAAGAGAAAGATAAGATGAATGTTAATGCAAAGTCCAAGGCATTAGGAACTAAGGGAGATGTGTTGGTTAGTTATGACTTAAATTCAGGCAGTTCTGCAATTGGCTTGGGACATGCCGCAATTGTCTCTCAAGAAAAAAAACAGACAGTAGAATCTTGGCATAAGCTTTGGAGTCCAATTAAACAGCATGGAGTCAGAAAATACAATAATACATGGGCTGCTAGAAAGAAGGTTTATGGGCTTTGGGTGAAGAAGTCTAATAACACGAAATATATTAATGCGGCTAAATATGCCGAGAAACAAGCTAAAGAGAAGAAGCCATACAATTTGAACTTCTTTGACAAGAAAACTACAAAAAAGTTCTATTGCTCTCAATTAGCTTGGAGAGCTTGGAAAAATCAAGGTCATGATATTGACCATAATAAAAAAGATTCAGTCGTGTCGCCGATGGAATTAGTTAACTCTAACAACACGAAGGTCTTTCATCATAAAAAGTAAGTTAATAAGCAGTCGGGGATTCTCCCCGATTGCTTTGCTTGTTTAAAATTAAAAGGAGATGATTGAATGAAATACTTTAAGTTGCTTTTATCAGCTTGTGCCATAGCATTAATATGTACAGCATGTTCAAAGAAAGAAGAGGTTGTGGGAGACCCTTCTAAGGGAGAATTGAGCAATATGAAAGATAGTAAATTTGCTGTAATTCATTCAAAGATGATGGATAGGGGATGCGAGATAGTAAACTATAACGATACAGGGAGTAAGCTATCAAGCGTGTCATTAAAAGACTGCGTGGGATTCACTTCGTCTACTCAGAGTGATAATAATATGTACTTCTCATCTAATAGGTCTAATTATCATGTATCGATAGATAAGAATAATGGAAAGGTAAAACATCTACAAACAAAATCACTTTCAAAATCTACAGAAGACGAGGGAGCATTTTTTATTAACTATTCGAATGGCTATGTTTTACATGATGTAAACGTTGGCTATGTAGAAGATGGATTAGCAGGAGAGTTAGTTTATTGGGAAGAAGACAGTGAAAGTAAAGAGCAACTCAAATTCAACGGAGAATTGAGGACAGCTATATTTGACAATAAAAAAATATATGCCATTTTGAACAATGATGAAAATATCATATTATCCTCTATAGACCCAAAAAGTCATAAGGATAAAAGAAAGACACTAGACGTTGACTCTGTTTTCTATCCTGAAAACAATGAATCATTAAATAATTTAAACGATAAAGAATTAATGATTGCTCTGAATGACGATGTTGATAGTAAGAAAAACTCTATTCTAATCATACTTGACAAAAAAACTCTCGATACGAAAAGAGAAATTGTAATGGATAAGGGATTCACTATCTACAAGACTCATGTAGATAAAGATAAAATCACGATAATATCCCATGAAGGAGAAGTTAAAATGTTTAACAGAGACTTCAAAGAGATATCGTCTGAAAAAATTCCACTTAATTTTAAATCAGATGACGAACGTTTAGAAGAGGTCAAGATTTTAGACGGCAAGATTTATGCATTGGTAAGAATGTTTGATAGAGATAAGGATGGAGTTATTGGCAGAATTATTGAATATAATATTGAAAGCAAAGACTCTAAAGAGATATCCCTAAAATCTGATAGGGATTGGGAAATGACAAGCTTGGAAGTTGTAAAATAACTGACGAGGAGTGTGGAGTAAATTAACTTACATTATCTTGAACCCATGAGGCTTGTGTTATTCACATTGCCATTATTGTATTTAGCTTGGGGGATTATTGGCTATGTAATCTTTAAGAAGGTTTATGTGGTTTTAACTATCACATTTATAACTTCAACCATTTTTATATTTGCCTATACTGGGTTTGACATGTCAAATATGTATTGGGTAGGGGTGGTGACTTTTTTATGCATGTGCACCTCTGTAATTACAAAAATTATTCGAGACATGTATATTCGCTATAAAAAAGCATAATCAACAAGCTTATGTCCACAAACATAAGCTTTATTTTTGTTTCATACCACTAAAATAACTCAAAATGCTTGTAATAATTAAAGTGATAACTGATGAAACTAACAAAGAAACGCTGATCGCTCCTAACCCTAAACCTTCCCATCCTCCCACAAAAAAGCTTATGAGCAATAAGATGATACTTACCAGCATTAAAACTGATGGAAATCCATACTGGAAAGATGACTTCTTTTTTTAAAAGATTAAAGAAACACCTAGTATAATAACTGTAAGGATGGTTGCAGTAGCCAGAAAGACATTTGTCTTGCCCCCTTGAAAGAAGAACCCTAATGAATAATTATATGTTTTTCAATATCGTACCACTGATTTAAGTTGTTTACAAAAGCAGTTAGTTAAAAAAACGGTTCTATGACAATGGATGTCACAGAACCGTTTCTTTGATCTTATAATGTATTTCCAGCTTCTTTCCCTACACTCGATGTAATCACTTTGTCAGCCACTTCATGTGAGACAGCAGCAGAATGAAAAATTGGTAACGCTAATGCTACAGTTACAAGCATGATGGGAACAAAAATTCTACTCTTCAACATTTAACAATTCCCCTCCTTGAATTAACGACTTTGCTTCAAGTGCTCTTTCATAAAAAACGACAGCAATTTCCAACTGCCTACTTTTATTATAGTATCGCGCAGCTTCAAAAGCTAGTTGGTACACATCTTCGTAAAGATTTTTGCTTTGTATATTGTCAAGACAACGTTTTAACTCTGTGATCGCATTTGGTGTCTTAGATTGAAAATAAAGGCAATATAAAAATTTCATTTCTTCTTCATAAATTTTGTCATTCAGTTGTTGGGCTGCCGAGACTCCTTTCTCATATGTTTCGGCTGCTGGAACAACCTGTCCTAATTTCAAGAGGGTGTATAGCTTGTTAAAATAGGCTTTTGGAACATGTGATGTTTCATTCTTTTCAAAAAGTTCACAAGAAGTATCAAAGTGGGACAGGGCATCTGTATATTTTTCTAAGTGGAAATAACACTTGCCTAAGTTAAAGATCGTAGAGGATATAAGGTATTCGTTTTTCGTCTGCTGTGCAAAAGAATGGGATTTTTCAAAGTAAGTAAGTGCATCAGCGTATTGTAGTTTAGACAGATAATTTCCAGCGATGACTGAATAACACCAGGCTATTTTTTCTTGCATTAATGGTTGCTCTGTAAATAGACTCAATGCTTTATGTGCATACATGACAGAAATTTGATACTGATCTATGTGGTAGTACACTTCTGATAATTTGTAGTAAAATTCAGCCTTTTCAGTAGGGTCTTCAATATCCAGGAGAACTTTTTCAGCAGATTTATAAGAACTGATCGCCTCGTCAAATTGCTTTTTCCTAAATTCGTGCATTCCTTTAAAAAACCAAAAATAAAAATCTAACATCTTTTCAATTTGATCTTTGTCTTCATGAAGTGATTGATCAATCTTATGTTTCTGCTCATTGATCTGAACCATATATTCATCTAATTCTCGGCTAGATAACTTAGGTTTGAGGTAACTTAGCATTAAGTCATGTCGAAAATCCAGCAGACTAAAATATAATAATACGGTTTGATTTTCTTCCATACTGTCAAAGAGTCGTTGAACATCTGCTTTTAAAAATTCTGCATCAGTTATTTGATCTTTTTTGATGGTTGAATACCATTCATTCAGTTTGATCGCCACTTCGTCATAAGTGATAGAAGCACCCATATATATTCCCCCTTCAAATTCCTATAAAACCATTTATATACAATATTTTAACATGTCTAACTATTCTAAAATCGAACATATGCGCTCTATATGTAAATTTTCGGTATACCGCAAAATCAAGCCTACTTTAAGAGGAAAATGAGTGATTCAACATCTAATTCTTTCATATAGTTCTGAGTATCTTGTTCGATCGTTTTTCTTGTATATTTATGTTTATTTGCATTCGCTTTAAGATGGGTTGAATCAGTAAAAAGGACGCGCCCTCCAACCATATCGTGATTGATGGCTTGAAGCACAATCTCGTCAAAAATATCTTGAAAAATCGTTGTATCTTTAAATCGAGTACGACGATTCCAACTAATGGTCGAGTGATGTGGAACGGGGTCATTGATGTTTAAACCTAAAAACCATCTATACGCCATGTTATAGTAAATTTCTTTTTCAAGTTGTCTTTCAGAACGGATACCGTACAGGTATCCGATAAACATCATTTTGAACAAAATAAGTGGATAAAGAGAAGGACGACCTTTATTCTCGCTATAATACGGTTTTACTTTATCTACGATAAATGAAAAATCAATGTACTGATCAATTTTACGAAGCAGGTGATCCTCTTCGACCAGTTGATCTAGCAATACAAATTCGGCTTCGTGCTGAGAAGAATTTCTAGTGTGGAACATGAGAAAAAACACCTTCCTTTAGTATGCTTTTCTCTATTATAAAACGGGGGAATGGAAACTTTAAGGGAAAAAATAAAGCTGTCGAGATTTTCTCGACAGCCTGAGCATCGTGAGGGATGCTTCTCTTTCGTTTCTATTCTCAATAAGCTTTTGCCCAGAAAACCATATCAGATGCTGGCTTTCCGCAGCAGACACATGTATCAGAGACAGATTCCTGTTCAAATGGGATACAGCGTGAGGTCGCCCCTGTTCTTTCTTTAATGTCGTTCTCACAGGCTTCTTCACCGCACCACATTGCTTTGATCAATCTGTTTTCTTCCGCAAGGATTTGCTCGATGTCTGCGATTGTGTGGGCGTGGGATGTTTTTTCATGTAATCGTTCTTTCGCCTTTTCGTACATCGTCCGTTGAATATCTTCAAGCGTGGATGTGATGGTTTGTTCAAGTGCATCTAATGTGACAGCTTGCTTTTCACCAGTGTCTCGTCTTGCGAGCATCACCTGTCCTTTTTCGATGTCCTTTGGTCCCACTTCGACACGTAGAGGAATGCCCTGCATTTCACATTCGTTGAATTTCCAGCCTGGCTGTTTATCGCTTGCATCAATGTCAGCACGTGCGATGCGGGTGAGTCGTTCTTTCAACTCGTAGGCATGATCGAGTACACCTTCTTTATGAGAGGCGATTGGCACGATCCGCACTTGGGTTGGCGCAATGTTTGGCGGAAGGACGAGTCCTCTGTCATCGCCGTGCACCATGATCATGGCACCGATGATTCTTGTGGTGAAGCCCCAAGAGGTTTGCTGGACATGCTCTAGCTTTCCTTCGCGGTTTAAGAATTCAATGCCAAATGCTTTGGCAAAGCCGTTGCCGAAGAAGTGAGAAGTGGCTGTTTGCAGCGCTTTTCCATCATGCATCAGGCTTTCAACTGTATAGGTGAAGCGGGCACCAGCGAATTTTTCCTTCTCTGTTTTTCTCCCTTTAATGACAGGAATGGCAAGGAGCTCTTCGCAAAGAGAAGCGTAGATGTGAAGCATTCTTTCTGTCTCCTCAATCGCTTCTTGCTCAGTCTCATGACATGTGTGTCCTTCCTGCCATAGGAATTCAAGCGTTCTAAGAAATGGACGTGTGGTCTTTTCCCAGCGGACGACATTCGCCCATTGGTTATAAAGCTTCGGTAAATCACGGTAGGAATGAATGATATTTTTGTAATGCTCAGCGAACAGTACTTCAGAGGTTGGTCTGACGCAGAGCCTTTCCTGTAATTCGGATTCACCGCCATGTGTGACCCACGCCACTTCAGGAGCGAAGCCTTCGATATGGTCTTTTTCCTGCTGCAGCAGACTTTCTGGGATAAAGAGCGGCATATACACATTCTCATGCCCTGTTTCTTTGATTTGGCGGTCAAGTTCGTCGCGAATATTCTCCCAGATTTTAAAGCCGTATGGCTGAATGATCATACTGCCTCTGACGCTTGAATAATCGACGAGGCGTGCCTTTGTGACAACATCTGTATACCACTGGGCAAAATCGTCTTCCATGCTTGTGATTTTTTCAACAAATTGTTTCTTTGACATTGCATATTCCTCCTTTTAAAAAACAAAAAAGCTGTGCTTTAAGTTAGGGACCATTCCTGGTGGTACCACCCTAATTTAAAGCACAGCTTTACACTCGATCATGATAACGGTATGAACCGCTGTATGAAACAGAACTAAATCGGCAGGTTCACTTGAAGATGTCAGTAGGAACTTCTCAGCACCGTTCCCTCTCTGTTAAAGGTCAATTCAAGCTACTATTCCAGATCTACGTTGATCAATGTTCGTTGATTTTTCATCAGTTTACCTGTAAATGCAGGAGAAAGCAAGTTGTACTGGGGTTTCTTTTCATGCTGTTCTGAGTGTTTTGTTTGATCGTGAATTTGCAGTCATTTCCTATTTTTATAGCTTGCCAGTTATGTAAGCATATGCTACTATATTTGAAGAAAAAATAGACTTGTATAACCTCAATAATATGGTTTGAGGGTTTCTACCAGGATCCGATAAATCCTGATTACAAAAGCGTGCTTTCCTTTTTTGTAATCAGGGTTTTTTTGTTTGTCTTCACCCTGTATCAAAAGTGAAAGCGATGATATAGAGAAGGGATGTTAGACATGAACTGGAGAGTATATTTATTAGCCGTTTCTACTTTTGCGGTTGGATTAGTTGAGCTTGTGGTCGGAGGCATTTTGCCAAGCCTTGCAGAGGATTTGAATGTATCGCTTGCGACAGCTGGGCAGCTTATCACCGTATTTGCCATTGTGTATGCCATTTCAGCACCTGTGCTGCTGACTGCCACAGCTAAAATTGAACGAAAGCGTCTTTATTTAATCGCGTTATTGGTGTTTACAATAGGGAATGTATTCACATATTTTAGTTCGACCTTTGCCCTTGTCATGATCTCTAGGGTATTGATCGCAATGAGTACAGCGCTAGTGGTGGTGTTATCATTGACGATCACTGCTAAGTTGGTGGAGCCAGCGCATCGTGCGAAGGCATTAGGTCTGATTTTTATTGGGATTAGTTCTTCACTTGTTCTCGGTGTACCGATCGGTATTTTTATTACAGAGAGCTTTGGCTGGAGAGTGATGTTTTTAGGAATCAGTATTTTATCAGCGATATCGATGGTGCTAATTTATTTCCTATTAGAGAAAATGCCTGTTGAAAAAGTGACACCTCTTAGAGAGCAAATTCGTGCTTTAGGGCATCCGAAAATTTTTAGTGCACACTTGATCAGTTTGTTTATGCTTGCAGGTCATTATATGCTTTATTCTTATTTCACTCCGTTTCTAATGGAAGTTCTGCATATGACCCCGTTCTGGATTAGTATTTGTTATTTGGTCTTCGGGCTTGCATCTATTGGCGGGAATGGGTTAGGCGGTTGGCTTAGTGACAAGCTGGGTTCAGGGAAAGCCATTTTGCTGGTGACAATTGCGTTTGCGGTTGTGTTGTTTATCATTCCTTATACAGCGGGTGTGTTTGTCCTCTTTATGATCATGGTTGTCCTATGGGGAGCTCTTAGCTGGGCATTAACGCCTGCCTTGCAGAGCTATTTGATTCAAACAGATCCTGTGACGTCTGATATTCAGCAAAGCTTAAATACATCGGCTTTGCAAATCGGTATCTCAATTGGATCAGCGGTTGGCGGTGTCCTATTTACGATGACCGGTTCATCTGTTGATCTGGCGAAGTTCGGTGCAGTGTTTGTACTGATTGCCTTTAGCTGTGCGGTGATTTCGTTGAAGAGACCACCACTTTATATGGATCGTCAGCATCGTGCTGAATAGCTGCCTCATGATAGGCAGCTTTTTTTATGTTCTATTTTACTCTATTCAAAAACAACCATTTCGCCGATTGGTTGAAAGCCGGCACGTTGGTAAATATTTTTGCCGTCCGCCGATGCTTGTAACAGGACGCGCTTCTGTTTGTTGTCTGTCTGGGTTAGAAGATAATGAAACATGTCACTGCCAAGTCCCTTTCCGCGGTGATCTGCCTTTGTGATGACATCATAAATACCGTAGCTATCGGTTGCTTCGAGTAATAAGCCTGTTGTGACCGGTTTGTGGTCTGCATATCCGACGAACATGCGAGCGCGTGATTGTATAGCTTCAAGCGAAAAACGCTGGAAATAGTTCTCTAAGGCGATAGCCTCCGGTGACTCTTTGAATAGCTCGATAAAGATATTTTTGTAATCAAGCAGTGTCTGGTCATCAAGTACTTCTTTGATTGTAAGTGGTGAAGATGTAGCTGGGTCAATGCCTTCTGTCTGTTCAAGCATCATGATGGTATTGCGTTCAACCTCTTCAAGCTGATATTTCTTTAGTAAATCAGTCCAATCAGGATGAAGCAAGCGGTGATCCACCCATGTGCTAAATAATAGTTTCTGTGACTGCAAGTATTCGATGGTTGCTTTCACTTTTTGCGGATCTTTAATTTGCGCTGATGTCGGTAATAGCAAATTGAATGTGTCTGTCGATATGTGAGTATTGGATAGTACGAAATCGTCCGTTGCGAGGAAGGTTCCGTTCACAGCTGAAGAAAACAGGTGGATCTTTTCTTCTAATTGGCGAATGGCGATGTGTTGTTCGGTTTTCATTAGCTCACCTTTTTCATCAAAAATTGGATGTCATCCCCTATGAATTATAGCAAATAAAAGAAAGAGGAGCTGTGACATCATAGATCATCTAGTAGAAAAGTACATATGCCATTTTCAGGTCTGATGGCCTATTATTTTTATCACACTGACATTTCTTTTGACTCCTATCTTAATTATTAGTACCATTTTATTAACCAGTTAAGAGTGGAGGTTCAGATGGAGACTAAAGAGCAGATTGTATTAAAAGCGATTCAAGATCTGATTATTCATAGAGAAAAGAGAAGGAATGATCCAACAGATCCACTGATTACCACGACTGATACACTCAAGCAAGATTGGACACTCACACAGCTTCACATTTTATCGATGATTCAAGCCAATCCAAACGAATCAAATAATACATTTCTTTCTCAACAACTGAAACTATCAAAGCCCGCTATTACAAAGGCTGTGAAAAAACTAATTGATAAAGGCATGGTGGGCTATTGCCACCGGCAAGGGGATAAAAAATCTGTCTACTATTCATTGACAGAGAAAGGCACGCAATTGGCGGCACTGCATGATGAATTACATGAGAAAGCTGTCGCGTCCTACTTAGAATTTCTCCAGCAGTTTCATGAAGATGAATTACAAGTGATTGAGCGCTTTTTGAAGGCATGGAAAGAAAAAATATAGATTAAAAAAACCGAAACCATCGTAGAAAATGAGATGATTTCGGTTTTTTATATGGTAAAATTAACATATATTGACGTTATTCGTGATCATGTTAAAAGGGAGGGAGCTTCTTTGGGGAAAGAAATGATGGAAAATTTTAAAAAGTCCGCAACCATCATGCCGTTCGTGGGATTGTTTGTCAGCTTGCTATTATTTGTTTACTTTTTTGGTATCAAAGGAGTTGAAGGGTCGATTTGGGCTGCTGCTTTATATTGTGCTCTGCCCTTTTTAGGGTATACGATCTTCTATCTGCCTGTATGTATTTATTTTAAAGTCAGTAAAAAACGTTCAATCCATAAAAATGAGGAACAGACGTGATAGTGGTCAGCGCTTGTCTTGCTGGGTTGAAGGTCCGGTATAATGGTAGCCATCGATTAGATCAGCGAATCGAAGAGCTTGTGCAGGAAGGAAAGGCTGTGACAGTTTGTCCTGAACTGCTTGGCGGCTTCTCTACGCCTAGACCTCCCGCAGAAATCATTGGCGGAGATGGACATGATGTTTTACGGGGGCAGGCTGCTGTTGTCGATGCTCATGGAACTGACGTCACAGAGATGTATGTAAAAGGTACAAAAGCCACGCTAGAGCAGGTTCAGTCTCTGAAAGCAACAGCGGTTGTGCTAAAAGAGTACAGCCCTTCTTGCGGGAGCCGGATGATTTATCAGGGAGAGTTTAACGGCAAGACAAAAGCTGGAGATGGTGTGACGTCCGCCTTGCTAAAACAGCACGGGATTCAAGTGTTCTCTGAGGAGGATGATTGGACTTCGGTGTTTCAATAGGCGTGGCGTGAATAGAAGGAGGAGTTAGGTTGAAAAAGTGGATCATTGGTGTAGTTGTCGTTATTTTAATCGGAATGGGTATTTATTTTATGAACAATGCCAAAACATACTCTTTTGATGATGTGGTCTCGATTGATCGAAACAAAGTGACATCCATACAAATTGAGCATGATAATGAACGTGCTGTTTTGAAGAAAAAAGAAAACATTCAAAAGCTGTTGAAGGAACTTTCAGATGTGACATTAAAGAAAACCAATGAAGCCACAAAAGCCACAAAAGAGTCTTATTGGATCAGGGTGTATGAGAATAAGAAGGAAACATACGGTCTGACATTCTATGATCAGGCATATTTAGAGACATATGATTTTTCTAAAAAGAAAGATCAAACAAGCGAATACCAAATCGTTGACGCCAATCAAGTCGATATAGGACAATATATCAAATAACACCAGCGGAAATTCATGCATGATCAATCAAAAATTTGGGTATAGTCCTTGGTAAGCAAAAATGAAGCGGAGGTTTGTTTGATGAGTGGATTAACAGATACAGTCACATTAGCAAACGGAGTAAAAATGCCGAAGCTAGGCTTTGGAGTATGGCAGGTAAAAGATGGGGATGAGGCTGTAAATGCAGTCACAGACGCTCTTGAAGCGGGCTACCGCAGCATTGATACAGCAGCTGCCTATCAAAATGAAGAAGGGGTAGGCAAAGCCATTCAGCAATCAGGCATCTCTCGCGATGATCTGTTTATTACGACAAAGGTGTGGAATCGTGATCAAGGCTATGAAGCAACACTTGAAGCCTTTGAAACAAGTATGAACAAGCTTGGGCTAGATGTATTAGACCTTTATTTAATTCATTGGCCGGTTGAAGGTAAATATAAAGAAACTTGGAAAGCACTAGAGAAGCTGTATAAGGATGGACGTGTTCGAGCCATCGGTGTGTGTAACTTCCATCAGCACCATTTAGATGATCTATTAGAAGAAGCAGAAGTTGTGCCAATGGTTAATCAAATCGAGCTGCATCCAAAGCTGACGCAGGAGCCTTTACGAGACTACTGCAAGGAGAAAGGGATTCATGTAGAAGCGTGGTCACCATTAGGCAGCGGGAAGCTGCTGAACCATCCTGTTCTTCAGGATATTGCGAAAAAACATGACAAATCTGTGGCTCAAGTCATTCTTCGCTGGGACTTGCAGCATGGTATTATCACCATTCCAAAATCTGTGACGAAGAGTCGAATCATCGAAAACACACAAGTCTTCGATTTCGAACTGTCCGCACATGAGATGGGCGTCATCGATCAGCTTAATGAAGATGAGCGCACAGGTCCAGATCCAGATAACTTTGATTTTTAATCGAAAGGAAAGCACAGGTGGGATGCCTGTGCTTTTCTTATTGAACGATTTTATGAGGCTGATACGTTTTCAATGACTTGAATGGCGTCGACAATTTGCTCTTTGGAATAGTCTCCAATCAAGCAAAAGGTTTCGTCTATACGTGCAGCATGGCTTGCCACTGTTTCTGCGGCTTCTTCCAGCTGAGCTGTGATGCCAAGCTCACGCATATTTCTAGGTAATCCGAGTGTTTCATAAAGCTCAAGTAATTCTTCTACTTCGCTCATTCGATTTTCTGCGGCAAGCTGAACAAGAATGCCATAGGCCACTTTTTGACCATGTAACATATGGTGCGTTTCCTCAATAAACGTCAATCCGTTATGGATGGCGTGGGCTCCTGCCATTCTTCCGTAGCGTCCTCCGTAGCCGCCGACCGTGCCAGCTAATGTAATAATGGTATCCGTTACATCTGCAAATGCTTGCGAAAGCTGACCCGTTTGCAAGCTGTTGACAGCTTCTTCGCTATGGGAAACAAGAATATCCCTCACGTATACCGCCTGTTTTAGTGCTGCATGCACCATGAGCGGCAAGGAATCCTTTGCATTTCGAATAATGGCTTCCGCTTCATACCATTTGGCCAGCGTATCTCCAATCCCACTTTGAAGGTAGGAAAGAGGAGACGAGAGCAAAAATGTATGATCAATGAGGGTGAGGTAGCTGGACCGCTTATGGTAATCGACTCTCATGAAATTCCCCTTGTCATCATAAATGACGCTAAGAGGTGTAGATGCAGCACATGTCCCCGGGATAGTTGGAACCATGATGACTTCAATTTGAAGAGCCTCTGCTACTGACTTGGCGGTGTCTAAAATCGTGCCGCCTCCGATCCCGATTATCACATCTGCCTCTTGCAGTTCTTCCGCGATTCGAGTGATGGCATTGGGTGAACTGTATCCTTTGTGCTGAACAACAGGCCAATATGGCGGAAGCTTTGTGTACTGTGAAAAAGCATGAAATGAATCATATCCCGTCACGACAGCGGGCGACTGGAAGGATGGAGAAACAAGTGAATCGAGTTCATGATAAATGCCTTTTTGAGAAATAAATTGGTTTGGACCGCTTCTGACGATATCTTCTGGCTGGATCATTACGTTCTGCTCCTTTACAACATCATATTTCATAAATCATCTCATTTTACTGAAAGTTCTGTCAAATATGAGAAGAAAGACCCTTCCGTTTTATGGAATTGAGCCGCTGTCATTGCCTTTAGGTATGTATTTCCTGTATGATAAAGAACGGTATGTTCTCATTAAATTTAAGAGGTGTTTATATATATGGAAAAACAATATCGTGTCTTACTTTACTATCAATATGTCCCCATTGAGGACCCAGAGACGTTTACAGCAGAGCATCTAGCATTCTGTAAGGAGCTTGGTTTGTTAGGTCGTATCCTTATCTCAGCAGAAGGCATAAACGGAACGGTTTCTGGTACCATTGAGCAAACGGACAAGTACATGCAAGCATTAAAGGAAGATCCGCGCTTTGCGTCTATGCCGATCAAAATTGACGAAGCAGACGGTCATGCGTTTAAAAAAATGCACGTCCGCCATCGAAATGAACTAGTGAATCTGAGCCTTGAAGATGATGTGAACCCGTTAGAATTAACAGGTAAACATCTTAGCCCGGTTGAGTTTTACGAGCAAATGCAATCACCTGATACCGTTGTGATAGATGCACGTAATGATTACGAGTTTGATGTCGGCCACTTTAGAGGGGCAGTTCGTCCTGATATTGAGACATTCCGCGAATTACCGGAGTGGATTCGTGACAATAAAGAGATTCTTGAAGGGAAAAAAATCCTGACGTATTGCACAGGCGGCGTACGCTGTGAAAAATTCTCAGGCTGGTTAAAGCGTGAAGGCTTTGAAGATGTCTCTCAGCTTGACGGCGGAATTGTCACGTACGGAAAAGACCCAGAAGTTCAAGGGAAGCTTTGGGATGGTCAATGCTACGTGTTTGATACTCGCTTAACAGTGCCCGTGAATCAAACAGAGCATGTGGTTGTCGGAAAAGATTTCTTCACTGGTGAGCCTTGCGAGCGTTATGTGAACTGTGCAAACCCTGCATGTAACCGCAAAATGATTGCAACAGAAGAAAGCGAGCATAAATATATGCGCAGCTGCAGCCATGAATGTCGTACGAGTGAACGTAACCTTTATGTGAAACAGCACAACCTGTCTGAAGAAGAAGTGCAAGAAAGACTAGCTGTGATTGAACAAGAACAAGCGATCTCACAAGGATAGAGGGAACCCCCCTTTATCCTTTTTTTCTATTCATGATAGGGCTCAGAAGGAAGAGGGATTCATTTCCTCTTTCTTTTTTGTTTTGTTTTTTTCAAAATAAGGGTAAAGGTAGTTATTCAGTCTAATAGATTGCATCATTGAAAAAGCGCTTTCTTAAGAAATAAGCATGTTCGACTATTTCAGAAAATGGAGAATTGAGAGATAATAAAACAGGCGAAAAAATGAACAAGGGTAAAGATTTAGTTGAAGAAATATTTGTTAATTGAATGAAAAGTGAGCTGCAATGAAAGAAAGGTGCTTACTTAGGCACATGCTTTGTAATTTAATCGAAAGGTGTTATGAACATGAATCAATTGCATCGTAGAATGGGGACTTTCGCTTTAATGATGGTAGGTCTTGGCTCAATCATTGGTTCAGGTTGGCTATTCGGTGCTTGGCGTGCCGCTCAAATTGCCGGCCCTGCTGCTATTTTATCCTGGTTGATTGGGATGGTCGTAATTTTATTTATCGCTTTGTCTTATAGTGAACTCGGATCGATGTTTCCAGAGGCAGGCGGAATGGTGAAATATACGCAATATTCACACGGCTCTTTTATCGGGTTTATTGCCGCTTGGGCAAACTGGATCGCCATTGTCTCCGTCATTCCGGTTGAGGCGGTGGCTTCTGTCCAGTATATGAGCTCATGGCCTTGGGAATGGGCAAAGTGGACAACCCATTTGGTCACAAAAGGGGTGTTGACGACAGAAGGGCTCATGGTCGCCAGTGTGCTTCTTGTGATTTACTTTCTGCTCAATTATTGGACCGTTGGGTTATTTTCAAAAGCGAATACATTCATTACCGTGTTTAAAATTGTCATTCCAGGATTAACAATTGGTGCGCTCTTATTCGTAGGTTTTCATAGTGAGAATTTTACTTCTGGAACAAGTATTGCTCCTAACGGCTGGGCGAGTGTGCTGACAGCTGTTGCGACATCAGGAATTGTGTTTGCCTTCAATGGCTTCCAAAGCCCGATTAATATGGCGGGTGAGGCGAAAAATCCAGGCAGATCCATTCCGATTGCTATTGTTGGATCTATTTTGATTGCGACTGTGATTTATGTGCTTTTACAAATCGCCTTTATCGGTGCTGTCGATCCGTCCATGATTGTGAATGGATGGGGTCATTTGAATTTTAATTCGCCATTTGCCGACCTTGCCATTGCGCTTGGGATTAACTGGCTGGTTCTGATTTTATATGCAGATGCGTTTGTATCACCTTCTGGTACAGGGATTACGTATACGGCGACGACATCCCGTATGATTTATGGAATGGAAAAAAACAAATACATGCCAAGTGTACTTGGTCGTCTGCACCCTATTTATGGCGTGCCTCGTCCAGCGATGTTTTTTAACTTAGCCGTATCGTTTATCTTTCTGTTTTTATTTAGAGGCTGGGGTGTACTTGCGGAAATCATTTCTGTTGCGACACTTATTTCTTATCTGACAGGCCCAGTAACTGTCATGACACTGAGAAAGACAGGGACAGATTTATATCGTCCGCTGCGAATAAAAGGACTCAGCATCATTGCTCCTCTCGGCTTTGTCTTTGCGTCATTGACGCTGTATTGGGCGAGATGGCCGTTAACAGGTCAGGTGCTGTTCATTATTCTCATCGGTCTTCCGATATATTTTTACTATCAAGCAAAAGCGAAATGGAAAGGCTTCGGCCGCAACTTCAAGGCGGGTGCTTGGATGGTCGTGTACTTGCTTGTGATGATGACGATTTCCTGCCTGGGCAGTGACAAATTCGGCGGCTATAACGTCATTCATTATGGCTGGGACATGGCACTTATTACAGTGGTTGCTCTGCTATTTTATATGTGGGCACTCAAAAGTGGATTTGAAACAGAATTTCTAGAGGATGCGAAAAAAATCAATGATGAGCTGCGTACTTCTTCGCAAGAAGCCGCATCATCCAAAGAATAAAGGAACGGCTGCCTGAATATTATGGGCAGCCGTTTTATTTTGATAAATGATGCATCACGTGCTGCCTCAGCCAAGTGGTGACACCGCGCAAAACGGCTGCTGTGACAAATGAGATGAGCACATACTTCCAAAGCAGATTCATACCTTGTCCACTAAGCAAAAACACGATTCCTAGAAAGACGAGTGTGAATAGAAGCACGAATAAAAATGATGCAGACCAGAAAAAAGCCTTCACTGAAGGTCACCTCCTTGGAGTATTGTATGCAGGCAATTGAAGGATCAGACCAGCTATGACGGGGTAGAATTATGGTGAAATCTATTGCAAAAGTCAGATAAAAACACCAAGTGATTTGACAGTTGTGTTAAGATGAGAGCATATTTTGAGTGAAGATTGTGGTTCATAGACGGAGGTGTTTGGGGTTGCAGATACAAAAAGTTCTAAACAATAATGTCATTAGTGTGATAGATGAACAAGGAAAAGAAATCGTCGTCATGGGAAGAGGTATCGCCTTCCAGCGGCGGCCCGGGGATTCGGTAGACGAATCGTTAATCGATAAAGTTTTCCGCCTGGAGGATCATTCCGTTCATGAGCGAATGAAAATGCTGCTTCTGGAGGTTCCGTATGATGTGGTCAAGGTAACCGAAGAAATGATTCAATATGCACATACAAAGCTGAACCGAAGATTAAACGAAAGTCTGCATGTATCGCTCGCAGACCATATTCATTACGCCATCGAACGACTGAAGAAAAATCATCTCATTGAGAATTCGCTCATTTGGGAGATTAAACGCTTATACAAAGATGAATTTCTTGTGGCAAAGGACTGTCTTGAGATGATTAGAGAGCGTCTTCATATTGAACTGCCTGAGGATGAAGCAGGCTTTATTGCCATGCATATCATTAATGCAGAGCTCAATGAGGACATGAATACAACGGTCAATATTACAAAAGAAGTAAACGCCATCCTCACCATTGTGAAATATCATCTCAATATGGAATTTGATGAAGACTCACTCAACTTTTATCGTTTTCTCACACATTTACGCTTTTTCGTCCAGCGTCTGATAAACGAAACAATGCTTGTCAGCGAAGATCAGGATTTGTATCAGCTGATCAAGGTAAAATATCCGAAGGCATACGAATGTGCAAAGAAAATCGCAGAATACGTCTATCAAACCTATCACCGAGATCTCACATCAGAGGAGATGCTGTATCTATCCATTCATTTGAATCGATTGATCAAACGAGAAAAATAAAGGTAGTTTTCAAAAGAAAGCGTTGACATGAGAAAAGCTGAGTGGTACTATTTGCTCATAAACATAAAAGAATACGGTTTCACAATGATCGTCTTAGAGGATTGTGACTGTTCGGCAGGCAAAACCTAAACGTTCACTGAAAAAGCGCAATAGCAAGTTGCGACTATTTTTGGTGCCCGTTTAGGTTTTTATTTTGCCAAAAAACGTATTTTTTTGAAAAAAAGGGGGTTTTTGTATGAGTTATCGTCAATTAGCAGAAGACATTATCAAACACATTGGCACAGAGAAAAACGTTCATTCACTGGTCCATTGCGCTACAAGACTTCGCTTCACATTAAATGACCGATCAAAAGCAGACAAAGCAGCCATTGAAAAATTAAATGGCGTTGTGACCGTTATGGAAAGCGGCGGCCAATTTCAAGTAGTCATTGGCAATACCGTACCAGAGGTTTATCGAGAGATTGGGGAGTTTACAAATTTATTAGAGGATTCCACTTCTTCATCTGCAAAATCAGGTGGAGAGAGCACAAGCCTTTTCGGAAAATTCGTTGACATTGTCTCTGGTATTTTCACACCACTTCTCGGTGTCATGGCAGGTGCTGGTATTTTAAAAGGTCTACTAGGTATCTGTATCAATGCAAAATGGTTATCACCTGAAGATACGTCGTATCAAATTTTATTTGCTGCGTCTGACAGCTTGTTCTACTTCCTGCCATTACTGCTCGCATTCACTTCGGCGAGGAAGTTTAAAGCGAATCCATTTGTGGCTGTGACGATTGCTGGTGCACTCATTTACCCAACCATTCAAGAATTGTCAAAAGGCGGCGGAGATGTGACCTTTTTCGGTATTCCAGTCGTCTTAATGTCTTATACATCAACGGTTATTCCAATCATTTTGGCAGTGTTTGTCATGGGATATATCGAACGTTTCTTTAACAAAGTCATTCATGAAAGTGTCAAAAACTTTATTACTCCACTGATTTTACTTGTCACGGTTGTTCCGTTGACACTCATTGTATTCGGACCATTTGGTGTGTATGCAGGGAACGGCATTGCCGCTGTCTTGCTGAAAGTATTCTCCTTTAGTCCTACACTTGCAGGTGCTTTAATTGCGATGGCATGGCAGGTTCTTGTGATCTTCGGTATCCACTGGGGTCTAGTGCCAGTGATTTTAAATAATATTGCCGTCCATGGAAAAGATCATATCAAGCCGGCGACTGCGCCAGCTGTATTTTCACAAGCCGGTGCTTCCATCGGTGTTATGCTGAAAACAAAGAATAAAAAGCTGAAATCATTGGCTGGATCGACAGCGGTTTCTGCCGTGTTTGGGATCACAGAGCCAGCTGTATACGGGGTCACGCTTCGTTTGAAAAAACCATTTATTGCAGCCGTTATCTCTGCTGGAGTCGGCGGTGCGATCATTGGTTATTCACAAAGTATTGCGATTGCGTCAGGGCTTCCAAGTTTACTGACACTTCCGATTTTCTACGGACAAGGGTTTACAGGGTTCATCATCGGAATCTCGGTCTCATTTGTTCTATCCATCGTCTTGACTTATTTGATTGGATTTAAGGATCCAGTAGATGAAGATGAAACCCCAGCACCGGTTGCTGAACCAACAATGGAAAACGAACATGGGGTCAAAGCAGCTCATGTGAAAAGTCCTTTAAAGGGTGAGGTAATCAAGCTGGAGGAAGTACAGGATAAGGCATTCTCATCTGGTGCACTAGGAAAGGGCGCAGCCATCATTCCATCAGAAGGCAAGCTGTTTGCACCAGTATCAGGAGTCGTGACAACGGTGTTCCCAACAGGTCATGCGTACGGTCTTACTTCTGAAAGCGGAGCAGAAGTGCTCATTCACATTGGACTTGATACCGTACAATTAGGCGGTCAGCATTTTACCCCGAAGGTCGTACAGGGGCAAACCATCACTGAGGGCGAATTGCTTGCGGAGTTTGATATTGAAGCCATCCAAGCTTCCGGCCTGTCCGTCACAACACCAGTGATTATTACCAATTCAGGTGAGTTTAGCGATATCATAGAAACAGAAGAAAAACAAATCACACCAGGACAATCATTTTTACATCTCGTTTAATCAAGAGGAGGAAGAAACTATGAGATATTCAACACTAGCACCATTTCCAAAGGACTTTTTCTGGGGCGGATCTACATCCGCCTATCAAGTAGAAGGTGCGTGGAACGAGGATGGCAAAGGGCCATCTGTCATTGATATGAGAGCAAGTTACCCTGAAGGAACAACAGATTTTAAAGTCGCAAGCGATCACTATCACCGCTATAAAGAGGATGTGAAGATGTTTGCAGAAATGGGTTTGAAGGCTTATCGCTTCTCTATTGCATGGACACGGATCATTCCAAATGGAGATGGGGAGATCAATCAAAAGGGGATTGAATTCTATCATTCTCTCATCGATGAATTGCGCCGCTATGATATTGAACCAATCGTGACGATGTATCATTTTGATCTGCCTCATGCACTTCAAGTAAAAGGCGGTTGGTCAAATCGTGCGACAGTAGATGCGTTTGAACGGTATGCAAAGGTTCTATTTCAGGAGTATGGCGAGAAGGTAAACTATTGGCTGACCATTAATGAACAAAACATGATGATCTTACATGGATCAGCGCTCGGTACACTTGATCCAAATTTAGAAAATCCGAAAAAAGAACTGTATCAGCAGAACCATCATATGCTCGTCGCTCAGGCGAAAGCCATGACGCTTTGTCATCAAATGTTGCCTGAAGCGAAAATTGGACCAGCGCCAAACATTGCGCTCATTTATCCGGCATCTCCAAAGCCTGAGGATGTGCTTGCTGCGGCGAATTACAATGCGATCCGCAACTGGCTGTATCTTGATATGGCAGTCTTCGGCCGTTATAACAACCTTGCTTGGGCGTACATGAAAGAAAAAGACATTCTTCCTGTGATTGAAGAGGGAGATATGGATATTTTGAAAAGTGCGAAGCCGGACTTCATTGCCTTTAACTACTACACATCTCAAACGGTTGAAGCGAGTAAAGGAGATGGCAAGGATGAATTTGCGCGCGGCGGAGACCAGCATTTGAAATCTGGTGAAGATGGCGTATACAAAGGCGGCAACAACCCGTTCCTAAGTAAAAATGCGTTTGGCTGGGAGATTGACCCTGTCGGCTTCCGATCAACGATGCGTGAGATTTACGACCGTTATCAGCTGCCTCTTATTATCACGGAAAACGGATTGGGTGCTTTCGACAAGTTAGAAGAAGATGGATCGATTCAAGATGATTATCGAATTGATTATTTAGAAAAACATATCGAACAAATCAAATGGGCGATCACAGACGGCGTCGAGGTCTTCGGATACTGCCCGTGGTCCACTATCGACTTAATCAGCACACACCAAGGATGCTCCAAGCGCTACGGATTCATCTACGTGAACCGCGATGAATTTGACCTACAAGACCTGAAGAGAATTCGTAAAAAGAGCTCTTACTGGTATGAAACATTAATTCAGCAAAATGGAGAGAAGATCGGGGAGTAACAAATAAAAAAGCCAATCACCTTATGCGGGTGGTTGGCTTTTTTTCGTTCACTCTATTGGCAAGATCATATTGTTCGAGTTGTTTTAAAAAGATAGCCTGATTTTAACAGCCTAATAAACTACTTTCTTTTATAATCCAAAGAAATTTTGCTGTTTCGAATGCTACATCAGGTGGAAGGCCTGCCTGTATAAAAATTGCGCTACTTTGTAAAAACCTGATTTAGCTTTCTTTGCATATTTCTTGTCTATTACTTTCAATAAAGGGTTTTTCTAAATATGTGCCTGACTTGTGAAGAGCCTGAACAGCAAGTTTTTTTGCTATTGTAGTGACGATATTTTTAGTTTGGGCTTCTTTAGATTGTGGTGGGAATATCGTGCACCATTGTTTAGGAACATATGCATTTCGGCTTGTGTCATTTGTCCATCCATCACATGAATTTCAATGGTCATCATGTTCACCTCCACAGTGAACGAATTCTACTACAGAAATTTTCATCAAAACGAAGTCTTAAAAAATAAAAAAATGATTGCGGACACCGCAACCAAAAAAGTAATTCTCTTAAATCTATCTTAAATCCATTGATACACTCATTTTGATTTGATAACCTTGATTTTGGAATTTAATACAAAAAGAGGAATATAAATAAAATGTTCAAAAAAACACTTTTAACCCTAATTACCCTAGCTCTTGTCATATCAATATGGACTCCATTTTCATCAGAAGCATCAGCAGAAACACACTCTATTAATTCACAAGAATTAGAAGCGTTAGTAACACTGACAATTCTACAAAATGAACAAGCTACCAAAGAATTAGACGAACTTGAAATGAAAATGGGGGAATACATAGAAAACCTTCCATTTACAGAAAAAGAATTCGAAAACATGTCAGAAACAGAACAAAATAAAGTGATAGATCAATATTTCAACAATGAAGAATTTTTAGCTTTAGAAAACCGAATGAAACAACTTGACTCCAAAAGTAATCAGAGTGAAATAACAACACAAGCACTACCAGTATTCTTCATACCTATCGCAATGACCGTAGGAAGAGTTGCTTTAATGGCTATCAGATCAAAAGGCGCAAGAACTGCACTTAAATATCTAAAAAATCGAATAAAAGGATTCGGTAAAAATTACAAAATTAGATGGGATGTAAGAAATGATAAAGGACAACTTAGAAGTTTAGTTGTCGTCCTACACAAAGGAAAGAAAAAAACAACAAGAGTATTTGCTGTAGACAATGGAAAAATCCCTTTAATACCAAAAACCTCAACTTGGTATTGGCATTTCCATGTAGCTCCAAAAGATAAAATACACCATGCTCTCAGAGCATCAGTACCAAAGAAATACAAAGCAAGTCCAGGAGAAACAATATTACACTAAAAAACCCCTAATTTTTAGGGGTTTTTTTCTCTTCATGACTTGTAACTATATCAACTGGATGTATCAAGTTTTCATCCTCATTATCCTCATCAATGTAAGGCATAATAAGTGAATCCAACTCTTCTTTATCATCAACTAAAGCAACGTAAGTTGTATAATCCTCTAAATCTGATGGAAACAATTCAGCTTGACCAACATTACTTTTCAATGCTTGGTCAATAGCACTCTTTAATTCTATTAAACCCTCACGATTACCAATAATATAAGAATCCATATGCCAACTTTTTTGAGCATATATATGACAAATCTTATCTTTATCTTTCATCATCTCATTACACCCTTCCTGAAAAATTTAATTGATTATGTGCCAACACGCCAACCAGCTATAACATCAAACGTCTCATTGGCTACTTTATCCTCATCTTCTTCAATCCTGATCAGATCTCCTTCCTAGGCATCAATACGCTATTTCCAAAACTGCCACCAACATTTTTTTGTCCTTCTTTTCCACCTGCTCAATTGCCCCAATTAATTTTTTAGTTTCTTGAGTTTCTCTTTATGGCCTCTAACAGCTTTTTATCTCTTTCAAGAAGACTGCTTTGTATGTATTCTTGCTGCTTTTTCAACTTGCTGGAGTTTACAAATCACATCTTACTCTCTACTATCATCATACCCCGAATTCAATCTCATTTATAGACTGTTTTCCGCCTAGATCAGGCCGTATACTGTTATACGCAAGTCAAAAACGATAAGGGGTGCGGCTGTATGAATGACAATGAGCAGGTTTTAGATCCTGGCCCGTTTTTTCATGGGACGAAAGCGGAATTGAAGATTGGAGATCTGCTTGAACCGCAGTATTTATCGAATTATCAGGATCAAAAATCAAACCATATCTATTTCACCGGAACATTAAACGCAGCCAAGTGGGGTGCTGAGTTAGCAAGATCTGATGCGAAAGAGAGAATTTATGTTGTAGAACCGTTAGGCGAGTTTGAAAATGATCCGAATTTGACTGACAAAAAATTTCCGGGTAACCCCACACGTTCTTATCGGTCGAAATCCCCTTTGAAAATCGTCGCAGAATTAGGTTCATGGGAAAGACATTCCGATGAAGAAATCGAACATATGCTGAGCTCTTTAAAGACATTAAGTGAAGAAGGGAAAAATGTCATATACGATTGATGATCCATATTCTAAATCACACGAAGGCCGCCTCATCAACAGCTGGGCGGCCTTTTGTTTAATTTTATTGAAACAACGCATTCATTAGTTCATCAAATGTTTTTGATTGATTCAGAGAGTGAATGCGGTTTGGATTGTCCAGTAAATCGACGGCCTGTTCAAAAAATTGATTCATGCAGGCTGCGTCATCTTTATGAATGGCTAATAAAAAGACAAGTGATACTTGGTTTCCCTGCCAGTCAATCGGCTGTTTTAAGTGTGCAATGGCTACGCAGGAGGTGCCTTCATTTGTGATGAGCGGGTGCGGCATGGCAATGCCTCTTCCAAGATAGGTAGACGACATTTGCTCCCGTTCAAGCACTGAGGACCGAAAAGATGACGATACTAGCTGATACGTTTCTAAACGGCTGCATAGTGTGTCTAATACCTCGTCCTTACTGGATAGGTCAGCATTCAATAAGGTTAATCGTTCTTGAAAAAACGCCATCAGTTCCTGCGAGGGAGTCCCGTGTCCATTTAATAAATGAATGACCTCATTCACCCGCTGTACATCATGTTTTTCAAAAAAGGCGCTGACCTGTATCACTGGTTTTCCCTTTGATGCGAGTGGGACGGTTGTAATGATGACATCACAGGGAAGGGTGGTGCTCATGAGATAATCCTGATAGGAATACAGCTCGACGATGTCCAGTTCGTGCTGAAAGGCTGTCTTCAATTTAATTTCAAGTAGTCTTGCCGTCCCTAATCCAGACCCGCACACGATTATCGCTTTCTTTTTTTGCGAGGTATCGAGCTGACTTCTTTCAAATGAAGCAGCGATATGCAGGGCAACATATGCCGCTTCATCTTCATTTGGCGTCCGCACCAGCTGTAAAGCATTCAGTCCGCTGACAGCCAAATCAAATGGGTATGGATAGGACGTTTTGATTTCATGCAACAACGGATTTTGTAAGGATACGCCATATTGGATTCGATTTAATAATGGTTTCATATGAAGCATCAAGTCTTGCTGCAGGATGTTGTCATCTGCAAATCGCTGGCCGCTCATTTTCTCAATGTGCTGTAGAAAGACCGCAATCGCCTGCTGAACCTCCAATGTCGTCTGATGCTGGGCGGCTTCTTTCCACGTTTGATTTGCCAATAGATGCATGACTAAGTAATCTGTTTCATCCTCCGACAAGGTGACATGAAAGGTATCACTCACTTGTTGTATGATCTTTTGGGCAATTCTCATCAAGACGGGTGATCGTTGTGTACGAGTGGTACTGGCAGGTATCCGCTGGTTTTTTCGTGTCTGCTGAATCGCAATCGCTAAATGAATGACTAAGTTTTTTAAGGCAATGTCTTTAATGAGCAATGACTCTTGATGCAGATTCGTCAGGACAATCGATCGAATGGTTTCAAGAGAAATATCGGGAAAATGGAGCTGCTCTCGCTCTGTGATATGAGAAAGTGCAGGCTCTTCTTCAAGGAGTAAGTCTGCATAGCATGTTCTTTTTTGCAACTCTTCCCCTTCAATTTTCAAACCAAATCCAGGCTTTGACACAAGAGCCATACCGTAACGGGCTAACAGCTCTCGTCCTTTTTTCAAATCACTGCTGACCGTCATGCGGCTGATAAACAATTCTTCAGCCAGCTGGTCAATTTTTAAGTAATCCGCTTGAAGCAATAGCTTCCTCATGATAAATCGTACACGCTCTTCTGGCATGACGGGGACGAGTGAGCGGGCAGGAAGTTTCTGCTGATGAAGCCAAAGCAGGAAGGCATCTTGGTCACTCGTTAATAGGGTGTATCCCTTTCCGCGGATCGTTTTAATCTTGGCTCCAGCTTCCTTTAATTGCTCATTTGCTTCTTTGATTAAATGACGGATGGATCGGTCAGATAAGCGAAAAGAGGCAGTGAGCTCCTCTAGCTTCACGAACCCCTTCGTTTCAAATAGCCGCTGAATCAGCTGATAGGTTCGAGGATCTGCCGTCATCATCATTGCGCGGCTCCTTGTGCCTGTAAGGCATCAGTACCAAGAGCGATGGCGCCCATTAAACCTGATAATCCATCAAAGGAAGGCTTGGTGATAATTTTATTTAAAGGCTTTGGCAGTTGTAAATACCCATGAAGCCGCTTTTCTGTTTCCTCAAGAATGAGTGGCAGCATAGCGGGCTGTTTCATCACACCTCCGCCGAGAATGATGCGTTCTGGTGAAAGGGTGAGTAATAAATTGGCGGTCATCTGCCCGAGATAGTAGGCATGAAGTGACCAAGCAGGATGCTCTTCTGGCAGCATGGGTGCAAGTGTATGATAGCGCCCTTCTATGGCAGGACCTGATGCGAGTCCCTCTAAACAGTCATGATGTATAGGGCAACAGCCCCCGTAGGAATCATGAGGGTGCCGCTGCACTGTGATATGACCCATTTCTGGATGCAGCAACCCGTGAATGAGGCGGTGTTCAATATAGGCACCGCCACCTATCCCAGTTCCAACAGTGATATAGACCAAAGAAGCCGGCTTTTCTGTTTCAACCGAAAAGCGGGCTTCTCCGAGTGCTGCACAGTTCACATCGGTATCAAGCTTCATCGGGAGCCCAAGGGCTTGTTTTAAGGTAGAGAGGAAAGGGAATTGACGCCAGGCTGTTTTGGGTGTCTCTAAAATCGTCCCATAGCTTGGGCTGTGCTCTTTTACATCGACAGGCCCGAATGCCCCAATGCCAATGGCATCGACAGGATGCTTTGTAAAGTAATCGATCACTTGCTGGCATGTTTCAATTGGGTTTCCTGTTGCAAAGGAAGTCATGTGTTCAATCGTTCCGTCTGTTGTTCCGTAGCCGCAGACAAATTTCGTTCCGCCTGCTTCAATGCCTCCAATTCTCATGATCAATGCCCTCCATTAAAGAGGAGCGGAATCCAAATGGACCCCGCCCCTACATGTTCATTTTTTCTTTACAATGTAGGTTTGTACCTGACAAGGTGTGAGCGGTTCAATGTGTAATGATCCATGCTGTGCTTTGAGTATATGTCCTTCAGGTGTTTCGCCTAAATTCGCTGTTTCTCCGTGTTGTAGAGATGAACTATTGATTGAAGCGGCTGTTTGACGAGCTAAATATGGATTGAAGAGACGGATGACAATGCCTGTTCCATGCTCTTCTTTTTTCAGAGCGCTTAGAATGGCTCCGTCTGTCTCAATGTCAAGCAGGCTATAAGTAGATTGTAAGTCTTCTTTTTCATCTCGGAAAGAGAAAATTAAACGACCGTTTAAAAAGTCTGCCCGTTCGTAGCATTGAACTGGCGTTGTATACCGCTTGGCAAGCTGCGCTAAGTGCCCCTCGCTGACAGCATCCTTGCTATAATGCATGCCAAATGAGAACGACAGTGCACCTTGTAGCTGAGCGTCAGGTGTCTCAACAATTTTTTCACCAGATGCGCGTCCTGGACGGTAAAGAAGATTTTCTTTCCCCATTTTTCCGAAACAACGGAAAAGCGTATACGCAATCGTTGTGTAGCCTTCTCCTGTGATCTGATATTCTCTCACGCAGTCCGTCAACAGAGCGACACCGTATGCTTCATCACGAAGTGCAGTAAAGGATTGCATCGGTTCAATGGTGATCGGTTTTTCTTCCCAATGTTCATTGCTCCACCATTCAAGCTCTTGCGTGAGCTCTGTTGGGCGTTCGATGGTTCCAAACTGCTGATCGCTCAGTGATACCTTTGATGCGATGCCTGTATCAAAGAGGACACGCAGACGATGGTCTAACGCATGATTGTCGACATCGACATGAAAACGGATGACAGGCTCATCTTTGTTTAATGCTACCTTCGCTGTGATTGGGAGTGAAGTCGTGACTGATTGCTGAGAGCGCTCTTCTAAGTCATAAGGGACAGTAAGAGTAAGCTGGACGGTGAGTTCTTCCTGCAAGCCGCTTTTAGACACTGTGATGTCTGCCGAAGAAAGATCCTTGGATGACACATACAGATCCTCACGCGGTGGGGAATAGTTGTAGGAATCCCCATCGTCTCCGTTGTCTTCAAAGATCATTTGCTCAGAGAAGGTCTTGCCTGTTTGTTTATCTGTGATGTCCAGCGATCCGTTGTCGTTGGCCGCAATGCGGTAATACTCATTTTCAATAACGCGTCCTTCTGTTTGTTCCCACGCAGATTCGCTTGATTCATCGAAGACCATGCTCACTTGTGTATAACCAACTGACGGTAAGTCGCTGGCTTCAATTAGCAGAACGGCTTTCCATACTTGTTTTGGCATGTACACATCTTTACTTGGGTTAAGAGAAATTTGCTGTGCCAGCACATAATCTGTGACATCGGTTTTGCTTTTCACTGTGTAGTGAAGCGTTTTTCCATTGGCATCTTTTAGTGTAAAAGGACGTTCTGTGATAAAGGTTTCAACTTCAATAACTTCAGAACGCTTTGAAGGCAGTGTATTAAATAAAGTAAACGTGATTTCTTGCTCTGTTTGCAGTCGAATGGCGATGAGGCGCATGTGTAAGTCCACAAGGTTCTCAGCAATTTCCTTTGCCTGCTTGTAGCGGAAGAAGACATCTTGATTCGTCGTATCACTATTACAGCCGCCAATGCTGTCATGCGCTGCATTTTCAAACATGAGGTACCAAATATCACGAACCGTATCATGCGGATAGTCGTGTCCGAGTGAATAGCTGATCGTGAGGATTGGCTCCATCACATTGACGAGATAGTTTTCAATTTGATTGTTTAAGATTTTTAAATCAGCCCGTGTTGAAAAAATAGATTTGTGAATCCGCATATGCTTGGCATGAATGAGCTCTCCTTTTAAAGTTTCAAAAGACGTCCGCTCTTTTTTCACTGCTGCAATGTAATCTTCTAAACTGCTGATTTGATAGTGGTGCTCGTCCAGTTCATTGGCTTTTTCTAATAAGTCAGGCAGGTTTTTGCGGATCGGTGCCTGGTCAAATCCATTTGGGAAATAGATATTCTTTGTGGTTGCCTTTGCTTGCAGCGCACCGATTTTTTCAGATAAAAAGGCTTGTAAGTCCTCATCTTTTTCGGGAATATTTCCACCGTAGTAGTAGCCAAATGGCAGGTTCACCGCAAAGACTTCACTGCCGTCAGCCCCTTGCCAATTGAATTCAGTGTGATTCGTCATATGGTCTGAAACGCCGCGCCAAAAAGCTGTATCCACAATGCCGAAGCCGCGGTAAATTTGAGGCATTTGTGCGGATTGACCAAAGGAATCAGGGACATAACCGACTTTCATCACATGACCGAACTGCTGACAGCGTTCAATTCCATATTGCAGGTTCCGTACAATGGATTCACCTGAAATAACGAGCTGGTCGGTTTGGGTATACCATGGGCCGATGATGAGACGTTTGGCTGTGACGAGCTTTTTGATTCGATTCTCATCCTCTGGACGCCATTTGAGGTAATCATCCAGTAAGGATGCTTGGGCATCGAGCATGAAGTAATGGAACCTTTCATCTGTTTCAAGAGTGTCTAAAATGTCCATTACGCTTTTCATTAAGTAGATACGGGAGCGGGAGGTGGTGAAATACCATTCCCGGTCCCAGTGAGTATGTGGAATCACATGTACATTAACAGTCATTGAGTAACGACACCTTTCTTTGTTCAAATTATCCTTCTAGTACAAGGTCAAAATCGTCTTCTTCTTTCTGCTTCTGATCATGTTCCGGCGTTTTTGGTTCTTTTTTCTCAGAGAAATTGACAAGCAGGTTGGCGCCAATACCGATGACGAGTGCGCCAGTGAGAGCTCCAATTAAATAAGCCCACCAGTTTCCGACTGAGAAGAAGCCGTATAGCCCGCCAATTGGCGGCATGATGTCATGGACACCTAATAATGCAGCAACCCCGCTTCCAGCAGCACATGCGACAACATTGAGCGGAATCAATTTCAATGGATTGACGAGAGTAAAAGGGATCGCCCCTTCCGTAATACCGATAATGCCCATGACAAGGCCGCCACGTCCTGCTTCTCTAAAGGTTGGAGAGAAATTGCGTTTTCGAATCAATGTCGCAAGCCCGTATCCAAGCGGCGGAATGACAATCGCAATATTGACGAGAATGGCAGGGAGGTAGACGCCTGATAGGAAGAGCGCGTTACCTGCCATCCAAGCAGATTTATTCACTGGTCCGCCAAGGTCAAAGCCAATCATCGCACCTAGAATGAGAGCGAGTGCGAGTGTGCTTGTCCCGTCAGCGACCATGCCTTTGATCCATTCAATTAATGCTGTGTTCAAAGCACCTAATGGCCCGCCCAGCAGAACGGACATGAGAAGTCCAGTTAAGCCAACGGTAATAAGCGGTAAGATGAGCAGAGGAACAAGTCCGGCTGCGGAGCCTTGAATTTGAATTTTTCGTTTTACAAAAAGAGCGACATATCCTGCGAAGAAGCCTGCAATAACGGCACCGATAAATCCAGCATTCGTTGAGCTGGCAAGGGCACCGCCGATGAAGCCGGCTGCAAGCCCTGATTTATCCGCAATCGAATAGGCGATAAATCCAGCGAGCAGGACGTTCATTAAACCAATGCCTGTCCAGCCAACCTGCTCCATTAAATAGGCGCCGTGCAGTATGCCGCCAGCATCTTTATAGGCGTTTAAATCTGAAACACCAAATCCTAAACCGACTAGTTTGGCTAAACCAACGATTAGGGAGGCGCCGATGATTACAGGAAGAATATAAGAAATACCGGTCATGAGATGGCCTTCAATGACTTTTAATTTTGCTTTCATTTTGCTTTGCTCCTTTCTATATGGCATTGCTCACGTTCATTGAGATTCAGATTTTTTCTTTTCAACAAGTGCTACAGCTTTTGTGATGATTTGCTCGGCATTTTTTAAGGCGCGTCCAATCTCGACACGTACTGTGGGAATGCCTGAGAAACGTTCCGCATCGTTGATATGCTGATTGGAGGCAATGATACAAAGGTCTGCCTGTCTTGCTTCCTCTGGTGTAATGCCATTCACCTGTCCCATAATTCCTTGCTGCTCGATTTTGATCTCGTGACCGAGCTGTTTACCCGCATTCTCTAACGCCTTTGCTGCCATTGGTGTATGAGCTAACCCTGCTGGACATGAAGTGACACCGACAATTTTCATTGTGTAATCCCCTCTTTCAATTGTTGTTCAATGACTTCGTAATAATAGTCAGCGGTTTGACCTGGTTGAATCTTTTCGATGAAAGCAGGTTCCATGAGGCTTGTCGCAATGCCTGACAGTAATTTCAGGTGTGTGATATTTGCTTCTTCTAATGGAACGAGCAGTGTAAATAAATAGCTTGTGGGCAAATCGTCAAAGCTTCCCCATTCAATCGGTTGTTCTAACTCTAAAAAAAGAAGTGAAGCCGTTTGTACAGCGGAGCTTTTTGTATGAGGAATGGCGAAGCCTTGCTGAAGTCCTGTTGAGACTTCATCTTCGCGAGTCAACAAATCTGATAATAACCCCGCCTGATCGTTTGTAATCTGAAGGTCTTCAGCTTTCTCGGCAATGTATTGTAAAATCTCATTCTTTGATCGTCCGTCTACTTGTGTGAAAACATGATCTTTTTGGAACAAGCTGATCCCTTCTCTCTTGTTTGTTAAGCGCTTACAAGTTGATTGTAATGTACTTTTCGACATGGTTAAATAGCATCATTTTCCGTTTGAAATGGCAAAAAGTTTATGAAGCTATTCGTCTTGCTGTCTGTATATCTCAAATCCTAGCTTAAAACGAGTTTAATTATGTAAAAAACAGATTCTACTAGATGCATTTCTGTGATATTCTTCCAAGGTATTACAAAAGATAAGGGGGTCTTTTCATGTTCAAAAAGCAGGTCAAATTTTGTGTGGTCGTACTCATGGCCGTCATTCTCTGTATGGCGGCATTACCTGGATACGAGGCAGCAGCTGCCAGTAAAGGAACAAATGTCAATGAAGCCATTGGGTTAAAAAATGGTGAAGTCATCTCAGGTACATTACAGAATGAAATGGAAGAGTCATGGTACCAAATCACGCCATCAGCACAAGAGGTGGCAAAACATACACATATGAAAATTTCTGTGAAAAGTAAACAAGTATTATCCGTATCGGTCTATCCAAGTAAAGACAGAGCGATGAAGGATGACACTTATTCGAGATATCGTGTGGACACTGCAAGTGGAGAGACAGAGATCGACTTCCCTCATGCATGGTCAGGTCCTTACTTTGTCAAAGTGCTCTATTTAGGGTCGGAGGAAGACAGCCGTGATGAGGAAGAGGATGCGGCTTATACAATCGGGTATAAAGGAGCTAACCTTCCGCCCTCTGAACCCGTTTTCCCTGAAGACGATGAGCCTGGTATCATTATTATTGAGAAAAAGTACGGGCGAGAAATTCTCCAATCGATTCGTACAATCGAAGATAAACGTTTTAATGAAACACCAAATGGTCAGAAGCTGAGCCGTGTGCTCCAAAAAACAAAGCCATTTCTCAAATCGAAGCTCATCAAACAAAAAAATGAGCAGCAAAAGGTATACAATCATCTGCTTACATTAAAGTCACTGCTAAATGACGTAGAGAAAAATGGTGCATTTAGTGGTCATATCGTAACAGAAAAAGAACAACAGGCTATCAGGTCCCTTTTTGATATGCTCAAAGAAGCAAGTCCGGCTTATTTAAAAAAGGAATTAGAAGCCGTCAGTCAAAAAATTGGCATCAATCAGCTTGAAGGAAAATCAGTTGGTTACGTATTAGAGAAACAAAAGCTTGTAAAAGAAGAGAAGGTTAAAACGAATAAGATCATTTTTAAATTAAAGGATGGCCAAACACTTCAATCTGCGAAAAAGAAGATGAAAAGCTATGGCATCCAAGAAAACCGTGTGACATCACAGTCAGTCAGTCCTTTATTTAAAGGAATGTATGTCTATGATGTGCCAGCAGGGCAAGAATCAGCTGGAAAGACTTTAAAAGCAGGCAAAGCTGTCATCAAAAGCACTGCAAGAAAGCTGTCCAGCATGCCGAATGTTGAATTTGCGGAGCCTGTTCAAACCTATCGCGCGCTAAGCAGCGACGCGCAGTATGGTTATCAGTGGCCGCTGAAAAACAGTGCGCAAAACAGCGGGAAAAAAGGCGCTGACGTCAAATTTGAACAAATGAATACACTGATTGGCACAAGCAAAATGAAGCAAACATTAATCGCAGTTGTGGATACAGGTGTAGACAGCCGTTTGACTGATTTAAGCGGGACTGTTCGTACGGACTTAGGTGCGAATCTCATTGGAAGAAACAAAGATGCGATTGATGACAATGGACACGGTACGCATGTGGCGGGCATCATTGCCGCAAAAGCCGATAATCATTACTCGATGGCAGGTCTTAACCAACATACGGGCATCATTCCTGTGAAGGTGCTGGATGCCTATGGCTTTGGAGATACAGAGCATATTGCACTTGGAATTAAGCATGCAGTAGATAAAGGCGCAAAGGTCATCAACATGAGCCTTGGTGGCTACTACAGCCGGGTAATTGAATATGCAATGAACTACGCGGCTCAAAGAAATGTACTAGTGGTTGTGGCGAGTGGAAATGATGGCGTTCCAGAAATGGGCTATCCTGCGACATCAAAATACGCAATGGCCATTGGCGCAAGCAACCGTATGGATATTGCCGCTGAATTCTCAAGCTTTGGTAAAGGACTGAGCATGTCTGCACCAGGATCTGATATTCCAAGCTTAATGCCAGATGGGAATGTCTCATACCTGAGCGGGACATCAATGGCGACACCATATGTGGCCGCGGCAGCAGGATTACTTCTTTCTAAAAATCCAACCTTGAAGCCGAATCAAGTAAGGAATATCTTGCAAAGCACAGCCGATAATATCTCCTTTACTTCTGTTGATGGAACAGATGACGTTTTCTATGATGAAAACGATGAGCCAATTGTCGATCCGAAAATTCCAGGGATCGATTGGATGACAGGACATGGCAGACTGAATGCATTTGCTGCTTTAAGTGCTGTCGAACTGAACGCATCTGTGAGCAAAGTGGAGGATCAGCATCAAAAGGTGACAGGTAAAGCAAAGGCTGGCGCTGCTATTTCTGTGTATAGAGGCAAAACACTGCTTGGAAAAGGCACAGCAGGCAAAAATGGTTCCTTTAGCGTGAAGATCAAGCATCAGAACAAAAACAAAGTCCTTCACATTAAGATTTCAAAAGGAAAGGCCGCTACAACGCTCAAAACAGTCGTCAAAAAAGGCAAAGCACCAGCTAAGCCGAAAGTGGGCAAAGTAACGGTCAAAAGTAAAACGATCAAAGGGACTGCGGGTGCAGGATTGACCATTAAAGTGAAAAACAAATCAAAGAAAGTCATTAAAACGGTAAAAACAAATAACAAGGGCGCATTTACTGCCCAAATAAAACCGCAAAAAGCCAAAACAGTCTTGTATGTGACCGCTTCTGATGTGAGAAAAAGAGAAAGCAAAGCGGTGAAGGTTGTTGTTGTGAAAAAGTAAGAGGAGAGCTTCCCTTTCTAAAGAAGGGAAGTTTCAGCGTGTAGACAAACCCTCGCATTCTTTGTCAGGACTGTGCTCCGGTGCTCACGAATGTCAAATTCGCTCCGCTCCTGTGCTCGCCCTTCCTAGACTGCAAAGGTTTTCTATCACGCTGAAAAGAAGACAAAGGGCTAAAATGAAGATCATTTTAGCCCTTTGTCAACAATCTGGAACTTCCCTTTCTAAAAAAGGGAAGTTTTTTTGCTTGTTACTGGAAAAATACCAATTAATGTCGATAGTAATATAGCAGGAAAAAAAAGGAGGATTTATCGATGAAAAAAATCATGTTTGCTTTCTTTCTATCATTGCTTCTCGTATTCCCAACCTTTGCACATGCAGAGGAAACAGGGGCAGTACCAGCTTCCGTTCAAGTAACAAGTGTCACCGCAGCCGATAGTGGATTAGTGAATTACGGCTATGGCAGTAAATATCGCGTGGGTTCTTATTATCCAGCTACGTTTAAAGGAACACTAAAAGATACAAGTGGAAATCTCATGCCTAATCAGCCGATTCAGCTTTATTTTGAAGCAGCAATTAAATCATATGCTCAAACAGCGACAGGCACAACAGACGTAAATGGACAATTTTCACTGACGTTTCAAGTTCCTGCAGGTGCAGGCTACCAAACATACAATAATGCAGGCTGGTCTACACATTACTACGATATCGTTCCAGTGACGTTCACTTCAAACGACATCAAGCTATCTTCAAATGTCACAAGTGTGTACCATTTGGCATATACATCCCGTTACTAATCTGCTGGAAGAAGCGACTTGGCGAAAGCCTTGTCGTTTTTTTCATAGAAAAAAGGATGTCTTCATGTGACACCCTTTTCTTTTTGTTAGCAAACCTGCTGGGCGGCAACCGAAAGAGTCGATAAACAAACACTCATGAGCCGTGACTCCCAGATTCGATCGAGCGTTTACCTTTTAATTCTGAGCTTTGATGGATAAGAACTTTTACACTTGAACGTTGATCCTTGAACGTTCAGCTTTGAGCTTTTATCAAGGATCATCCAGAGATGATCAGATGAGGAGGGAATGACCTTTCCCTCGGAGGTGTTTAGTTCTATCGATTTTCGGCTCACTAACAAAATTGATTAATCGATCTGTATTTTCGTTAGTGTATTGCTTTCTGACAAGGAAAAATCAACTTCCATTTGAAAATCCTCAATCTCGGTCGAAAGCTTTTCAATCTTCACTCGAAGACGAAGCGGATCGATGATCGTCGCCTCATTTTCAGCGAGGAACGACTTGACGATCTCTTGGTTGGCAGCCGCTTGTGTTTTTCCGTCTTTTCCAAACAAGGTTTCTAAATGCTGGTCGAGCCTCTTCTTCACATCTTCATTGGTTTGTTCTGCTTTGTCTACTAGCTCTGTGTACACCTTTTTCAATTTCCGTAAATAACGAATATCGTATTCTATCGACGTCTTCCGTTCAATCGCTTCTGCCACCGTCATGCTGACACCCGCAACATCAATCGTTGTCGTCGCATTCGACACAACGATGGCTGATTTGATGGCATTCCGGCGCTTGATTAATGCTTGAATCGATTGGTCATCAGCCTTCGCCTTCTTTTCGATGTCTTCTTGATGTTGAAACCCGTGCTGTATATGTTTCCCGATCATCAATCCACCAAGTACGGCTTCATCAACGGTTCGGTTGATTCTCTTATCTAACATTTTCAGTTCACTTAATGCTCTTGTAATGGTCATTTCCATATTAGTGACAACTCCCTTGATTCATCCTGAAAATCATAGATTCCTATCATATACCAAAGTGCGCTTCTTTTACTAGCGATATCCTTTTTTGTCAAATTGTTTTCGATAGAAAAAAACCTGGCGTTATACACCAGGTTCTTCACGTTTTTTCTGAATCCAAGCTGTCACATAATAGGCAGCATAGCAGAGCGCGATGAAAGGAATGCCGCAGATAAGGGCAATCCGCTGATTTGGATCAAAGGCAATGCCAATCACAGAGGCAAGACACAGGAAGAAGGCAGCAATCGGAACCACTGGATAGAGCGGGGTTCGAAAGGAAAGATCATGGAGCTGTCCGCCTTCCTGTAAAAAACGTTTCCGAAACATAAATTGTGAGGCAGCAATCCCCATCCACACGATCACAACGGCCAGTCCAGAGATCGAAACAAGGACAAGGTATACCGTTTCTGGTGCGATGACACTTGAGAACAAAGAAAGAATCCCACCGATCATACTTAAAATCAGTGCGTTCAAAGGAATTCCTTTAGATGTCAGCTTCGCCAGTTTCTTAGGCAGTGTCCGTTCCTCAGAAAGTGACCAGAGCATACGGGATGACGCGTATAGTCCAGAGTTTGCGGCAGATAAGATCGCTGTCAAAATGACAAAATTCATGAAATCTGCGGCATATGGAATCCCGATGCGATCAAACACCACAACAAATGGACTTTTGATCACCCCAGCTTCTTCCACTGGGATCAAGCCGGCTAAGACCACGATCGTTCCAACGAAAAACAAGACAAGACGCAGTACGGTTGTGCGAATCGCTCTTGGAATGGTCTCGTCAGGATTGACGCTTTCACCCGCAGCAATCCCAATTAACTCCGTACCTGAAAAAGCGAAATTGACGGCAAGCATCGTCATTAAAATCGGTAAAAAGCCGTTTGGGAAAAGACCGCCTTCCCCGGTGAAGTTAGAAAGGAACGGAGCGGCCTCACCGCCTTTTAACGGAATCAAGCCAAACATCGCAGCTCCGCCAAGAATAATAAAGAGAATAATAGCCATTACTTTAATGCTGGAAAACCAAAACTCTGATTCTGCAAAAAACTTCACTGTAAAAGCATTGAGTAAAAAGATAAGAAGAGCAAAGACACCGCTCCACATCCAAACCGATGTGTCCGGGAACCAGCGCTGCATTAAAAGCCCTGCCGCTGTAAATTCCGATCCGAGCGCGACTGTCCATGTCAGCCAGTAGAGCCAAGCGACTGTGTAGCCTGTGCCGGGTCCAATATATTTTGTTGCATACGTATGAAAGGCCCCTGTAACCGGCATTGCCACAGACAGCTCACCTAAACAGAGCATCACGAGGTACACAATTAATGCCCCGACAAGATAGGCAAGGATCGTCCCCGCGGGTCCTGCTTGATTGATGGTATACCCAGAGCTTAAAAAGAGCCCTGTTCCAATGACGCCGCCTAGAGAAAGCATGAACAGGTGGCGGCTCGTCATTTTTCGTTGATATTGTTGTGACTGATCTTTTGCTTGTTCCATGTCTTCCCGCCCTTTTGCTTAGAAGTATGTGTGATGATTCATGATGCTATGCTGTGGTAAGTTTTAAGATGTCCGTGATATCTTCTGGGGTTGTCCTGCAGCAGCCGCCGATGATATGTGCGCCGTCTTGATACCATTGATGCGCACATTCACCAAATGTATGCTGAGGCGTATCTCCGCTCCATACCTTTTCTTCAGGATCATATAATTCCCCTGAGTTTGGATACACGACAATCGGTTTGCTCGTCCCCTTTTTCATCTCTTGAATGAGAGACGAGATAAATTGCGGCGGCGTACAGTTTACACCCACAGCAGCGATCTGTTCATAAGGTTCCAGTGCTTGTACACATTCTCTGAGCAAATCTCCTTCACTAATATGAAGGTCGTCCTTCGCGCTGAATGTAATCCAAGCAGATACACCACTGAATTCATCTTGCAGCAGCTTTGCAATGGCCGTTGCTTCAATGAGACAAGGGATCGTTTCACACGCAAGAATATCTGCACCAGCTTCTACTAATGCCTGAATCCTTGGTCTATGAAAATCAATGAGTGTCTGCTCTGTGAGTCCGTAATTTCCTTTATATTCTGAACCATCAGATAAATAAGCGCCGAATGGCCCCACAGATCCTGCGACAAATGGTTTTGTCCGCCCTTTACGACGCGCTTCATCCTGCCAAAAAAGATCGCGTGCCTCTTTTGCTAAAGTGACAGATCGTTTCATTAGTTCAATGGCTTCTTCTTTTGAATAGCCTTTTTCAGCGAAGCCATCAATCGTTGTTTGGTAGCTCGCTGTTGTGGCACAGTCAGCTCCGGCTTGGAAGTAATCCAAGTGTACTTGCTGAATCAATTCTGGCTGTTCAATCAGTATTTTGGCTGACCATAAACTGTCGTTTAAATTGCAGCCCTTTCGTTCAAGCTCTGTTGCAAGTGCACCGTCTAAAATTAAAGGTGCGTGAGCCTGTAAACGGCTTTGAATAGGATTCATCGAATGGAACACCCTCCTTTTTAGTCGGAAATGATGGATATGATATGAGGCAGTAGTTTAAATGACTAAAGTGTTTTTGTCAAGGAGAGGAAAAAGCATGTGACCGCGGAAAAACCCTGAAAACATGCGGGTTTCCATGCATAAACATGCAGTCAAAATAATAGAAAACCAAGTCATTGACAGCCTCTAAAAAGAGATATATATTATGGAAAGGTTCATTTCAGAAAGCTTCGTCAAAAGGCGCTGTCTTTTGATTTTTTTTGTTCAACGACTGTCTTCTTTCGTGCAGAAAGAGGGTTTTTTATATGCTTAAAAAAGGAGGAAAGAAGAAATTGAAAAAATGTGTAAAAGATATCGCAATGATTCTAATTGGTTCTTTTTTATTTGCCGCCGCAGTGAACATGTTTGTCATTCCGCTTGAATTTGGTGAGGGCGGTGTAACGGGGCTGTCCATCATTTTCTATTATTTGTTTGAAATTGCACCATGGCTGACGAACCTAGTGTTTAATGCCATCCTGCTGCTTGTTGGGTATAAATATTTAGACAAGAAGACGACGATTTATACTGTGGTTGCCGTCGCAAGTAACTCCCTATTTTTACACCTGACCACAACATGGGTCGTGAATGTTCACGAATTGATCATTGGGGCCATTTTCGCAGGAATCATTATCGGAATTGGGATTGGTCTTGTGCTAAGAGCAGGCGGTACAACGGCGGGTTCTGCCATACTCGGAAGAATTGCCAACAAGTATTTAGACTGGAACGTGAGCTACGCCATCTTGTTCTTTGATCTGATCGTCGTATTTGCTTCCTACTTTATTATTGGTGCGGAAAAATTAATGTTCACGATTGTGATGCTGTACGTGGCGACAAAGGTGATGGACTTCGTGATAGAAGGGCTTAACACGAAAAAGGCAGTGACGATCATTTCTTCATGCAAAGATGATATTGCCGAAGAAATCAATCACACCTTGGATCGAGGCGTGACGATTTTAAACGGACGCGGTCATTATTCAAAGGAATCGAAGGAAATTCTCTATGCAGTCATTCAAAAACAAGAGCTTATGCGTCTAAAGAAAATCATTAAGAAAATTGATCGAGACGCATTCGTTGTTGTCCATGACGTGCGTGATGTGTTCGGAGAAGGATTTGTGAATATATAAAAACGAAAGGACCCCAAAAGGGTCTTTTTTTTATATTTATACCTCTTGTCACATGATACTATGTAATGTATAGTATAAATGGTTAGGAGTTGTAATCATGAATGCACAATTAAAAAAAGGTTTACTGGAATTCTGTGTACTGGCGGTATTAAAGAAAGGCGATTCCTATGGTTATCAAATGATTAAAGATATGTCCCATTGTATTGAGATTTCAGAATCGACATTATATCCGATATTAAAGCGATTAGAGCAAAACAATTATGTGGAGACCTATTCCCAGGAACATAACAGTCGATTAAGAAAATACTACCGGATGACACAAAGCGGCCGTGAGCATATGGCGCAGTTTTTAGCGGAATGGGATCAAGTGATGGCGATTTACGACTTTATTTCTGGAGGACAGGGCAATGAATAAAAAAGAATTTTTAGCCAGCTTAGAGAAGCACCTGCATCGTCTAGGCGAAAAAGAAAGTGACCGGTTCATCGAGTATTACGATGAAATGATAGAGGATTATCAGGAAGATGGATACAGTGAACAGGAAGCGGTCGATCAAGTCGGGCAGCCTGCCATCATCGCTGAAGGGATTTTGAAGGAACAAGGAATCAAAACCATTCAGGTGCCGACGTTTGGAGAAAAAGCCACAAGGCTCTCCATCCTCATTTTAGGCTTTCCATTATGGGGCAGTATTCTAGCAACAGTCTTCCTACTGATTCTTTCTGTGTATATGGTGATTTGGTGCATTCCGCTCGTGACAGGTACAATGACGCTAGTTGGTCTGCTCGGAGGTTTTTGGAGCATCATTGGTTCTCCATTTATCTTTCAGGACGGTTTGCATGTGGTGGTGACGCAAATTGGCGTTGGTATTCTTCTATTAGGTGTCGGATTATTATGCGGCATGGCCACGGTGTATTTGACAAAGCTATTTGTTCAAATGACTGTTCAAACCACTAAGGCATTCATGGGAATGTTTAAAAAGAAGGTCGTGAGAATATGAATGTGAATGATTTAAAAAAGCAATGCATCAAATGGGGGATCATCTTCACCGTTGCCGGAGGAATGATCATGGCAATCGGTTTTGGACTATCGGGCTTTGACCTAGATGCATATCACAACAATGACCAGAACAATGTGTTCCGCACTATCAATTGGAGCAAGCCATAAATGAAAAACCCGCTTATGCGGGTTCAGCGTGTAGACAAACCCTCGCATTCGGTGTCAGTCCTGCGTGCTGGTGCCACGAATGTCAAATTCGCTCCGCGCCAGTACTCGTCCTTCCTAGACTTCAAGGGTTTTCTATCACGCTGAAAAGAAGACAAAGGGCTAAAATAAAGATCATTTTAGCCCTTTGTCAACAATCTGAAAAACCCGCTTATGCGGGTTTTTTTGCTCTGGCTACAAAGAAGAAATAACAGCAAAGTGCACCTAGTTCACAAAGCATAATGATCAGGCCCATTGGAAAGGCTGTTTGGCTTCCGGCTAGTCCGACAAGAGGTGTCATGCAGGCGCCTAGCAGCATTTGTGCCACACCGATCAGGGCAGCCGCACTTCCTGCATGTGCGCCGTGATGCTGCATCGCAAGAGACGGGGCAGAGGTGCCGACAATTCCAACGCTTGAGACCACAAAAAAGAGCGGAATGAGAATGCCATATAATCCTGCATCAATGGAGATCATCAAAAATAAGGTGATGCCGCCTAAGGCAGCTGTCAGCAATCCAATGCGAAGAACCTTCTCTTCGCCGATTTTAGCAGCGACTCGGGCAAATACTTGTCCAGCTGTGATGATCCCAAGACTATTCACTGCAAAGGCAGCACTGAATCCTTGTGGAGAAAGGTGAAAAAGCTCCTGAAGCACAAACGGTGAGCCAGAAATATAAGCAAACATCGCTGCGAATACAAGACCTTGCGAGAGGGCATACCCAACAAAGAGACGATCACTCGCTAAAATTTTCATGGCACTTACAATCTGTTGAAAGCCTCCTGTCTGTCTGCGCTCCGCAGGTAAACTTTCTTGAAGTGAAAAAATAGATCTCAGCAGCATCAAGGCCCCGAGGATGCCTAATAGAATAAATACACCCTGCCATGTGGTAAAGCGTAACATCTGTCCGCCCACAATAGGTGCCGCTGCCGGAGCAACCCCGTTGACCAACATGAGCAGTGCAAAGAATTTCGTCATTTCTGAGCCTTCATAATGATCTCGCACAATGGCTCGTGCAATGACAATGCCTGCTGAACCAGCGAGTCCTTGAATCAATCTTAAGAGGATGAACATCCAAATCGACGAGACCACCGTACATAAAAGAGATGCGGCGATAAAAATGATTAAGCCGATCATCAGCGGTTTTCTTCTGCCGATCGTATCACTAATAGGACCTGCAATCAGTTGTCCAAGCGCGAGTCCAATCAGACAAGCCATCAGACTTAATTGGGACAAAGCAGTGCTTGCTTCAAAATCTCGCGCAATATGAGGCAATGCAGGTAAATACATATCCATTGCAAGCGGTGCAAGGGCGGTTAAAGAACCAAGCAATGCAGCAAGGAGAAATCGGTTTTTTTTCGATTCTTGGGGATAAGATAAAGAACTCATATGACATTACACTCCTCGTATACTTCCTCAAAACAGCATAATGAATCGAGCGTCCCTTTTCAATGGAAATTTTCAAAGAGGATTCCGTGCAAAATAATTGATCTTTCGAAGGAGACTCTTTACATTGAATGAGTAGAGAAAAGAACAAGGTCATCGACATGCAGTATTTGCATGATACGTATATCTGGCAATTAAACAACAGGAGGTGCTGACATGGAGCAGCAAGAGCTGATCATTCGTCAAGCAGTCAAAGAAGATCATGAGGCCATTAGACACGTACTAATCAAATCCTATTCACAGTATGAGCCTCAATTTACAGAGGAAGGCTGGCAAAATTATTCTGCTGCGCTTGCAGCAGCTGTAGATAATCCAAACATGGAGCTGATGCTTGTGGCGGAGCTTGAAGGTCAGGTCGTAGGGACGCTTCAAATGTTCCGGTCATCAGCGCAAGCGTATGACAAACCCGAAATGGGCATTACTTCAGCCATCGTCCGGTTTTTAGGAGTAGATCCCGATGTCAGAGGAAAAGGAATTGCAGAGTCATTGTTACGTAAAAGTATTGAGCTCACGCAATCATGGGGCGAAAATGTTCTGTACCTTCATACCTCTGATAAAATGCAGGCTGCCATTCGTCTTTATGAAAGAATGGGCTTTGAGCGTGCACTAGATAAAGAATTTGTGAATCAAAATGGGACGCATGTTAAAAGCTATCAATATGTCATCCAGAAAGAACAACCAGCTGGTTCATCACATCACGCATAATAAAAGGAAGAGCACGTCCTCGATGGACAGCTCTTCTTTTTTTATTTACGCCCACAGTATAAGCGCCCAATATGATATCCCCCACGAGATTAAACCGAACATAACAAAGAATTTTAACATGCGCTCATAAGGAGATAGCCTTCGTTCTCTTCGTTTTCACCAGCCGCCTATATAGGGCAAAGCCGCAAAAAATGAGGATGATTTGTCCAAGCTGTGTAAGGTTTTCAAGAATCGTGATTCCGTTCATTTATTTCACCTCATCAATAAGTCTTCCATATGTGAATGTAGCAACCCTTTATTTTTTCAAAAAAAATCGGTGTATACTGGAAAGAGAGAATCTAGATGCAAGAGGGAGTTGTGACATGGTGTTTTCGCTACATGCGGATCGGTGGGATGAAGTAATCGAGAGAAAAATCAAATACGATCAGAAGATTGTGGAACATACTTGTCAGCTGTTAGACGCACAGGGACAGCAGGCTGTGCTGTTTCACAAGATTGAAGACACGTTTACGATGAGGGCAGGTGATGGTGCTCTGACGATTCCAAAAGGGAGCTATACGACCGCTTATTATTGGAAGGATCGTCCTTACAATATGTATTTCTGGAGAGATGATCAAGGGAAGGAACTAGGTTCTTATTTTAATATTGTGGGGAATACATCGTTCAACGGCCAGCTGGTCATGTTTGAAGACCTCATTGTTGATCTTCTCGTTCTTCCGAATGATGATTTTTTTGTATTGGATGAAGATGAGTTGCCAGAGAGTTTAGTGGATTTTGAACAAGGTTCAGTGCACCGAGCATTAGAGAGTGTGATGGCTTCGTTAGAAAACATACTTGATCAAGTGAGGGCAGATGTTGATGGAAAATATCATCACAGCTTGTTTGCACCGCTGTTAAAATAGAAAAAAACGATTCCTTTCAGCGAGGAATCGTTTTTTCTGTTACACCTTGATACGGTTTAATCGTTTTTGTAAACTGGTTTTCGTTTTAGAAGCTTTTAGCTGTTTGACAGCGGTTTGCGCTACTGCTTTTGTTTTCTTAGTTCGTTTGGTTTCCGCCTTTTTGACCTTTTGTTTGGCGTCTGTCACTTTCTTTTGATAGGCGACCTGTTTTTTGACTTTGTCGAGCCGATTTTGCAGGCTTGTTTTTTCTTTGCCTTTGTTTAACTTTTTGATGGCCGCTTGTGCGCTTTTAATGGCGCCTTGTGTTTTGCTTTTTTCGGCTGTTTGAACCTTTGCACGTGCCAAGCGGATATCAATGGTTCCTTGTACCTTTTTCACCCGTTCAGTGAGTGCTGTTTTTTGTTTACTTGCAGTGAGTCGGCCAATTTTCGTTTTGGCTTGATTGACATCTGCCTGCTTTTTAGATGTTTCGGCTGTTTTGACAGCGCTAGTCGCAGCCTTCAAAAAGCTTGATTGTGGTATATATTGCACGCGGCCATAGCCGAATTGTGGATCTTTTCCTTTTGCGCCAAGATCCACTGTATAGCTGCGCAATAAGGTGCGAAGCTGAACATTTGTTTTCTTCGGATGAAGCTGCTTCAACAGTGCCAGCATGCCTGTGACATGCGGTGCGGCTTGTGATGTACCTGTTGCATACCAATATTCATTTTTTAAATAAGTGCTGATGACGTTCTGACCAGGGGCAGAAAATTCAATACCTTTCCCTGTATTTGAGATAGAAGCGAGTTTGTCTTTGTCCGTCGTTGCAGAAACGGCAATGACGCTATTGTAGGCGGCAGGATAGCTGATATGATTCTTCTTCCCATCATTCCCGCTTGCAGCGACCACAAGCAGTCCTCTTTTGTATGCTTCATCCACTGCTGAACGCAAAATAGGGATATTGTCTTCAAAACCTAGACTTAAATTCATAATATCCATCTTGTTGCTAATGGCCCAATCGATTCCTCGAAGCAGACTGTACAAGTCGCCTTCTCCCTTTTTATCTAACACTTTCACGGCATACAGCTTCGCGCCAGAAGCGACGCCGACTGTGCCGTAATCGTTATTGAGGGCACCAATCGTTCCTGCGACATGTGTGCCGTGTCCTTCATCATCTTTATAGGAGGAAGTGTAGTTCACGAATGATTTACCGCCGGATATCTTTAAATCCTCATGTGGAGAAATACCAGTATCCAAAACGGCTACCTTCACATTTTTCCCCGTGACGCCTTCTTTTATCGCTTGCTTTACATTCAGCTTTTGCAGGTTGTAAGATTTTTGAACCAATGCATCCTGATTCGTAGAGGCAGCGGTTTTTTTCATCGTAGAAGAAGCGAGTTTGACCTTTATGTTTTTTGAGACATACGCGATGTTGGGATCTTTTTTGAGTGACGTGACCGCTTGTTCATCTGCTGTCACAGCGACAGCGGGAAGATGTATGTACTGTGCGTTCACTTTTTCACTTTCTTCAATCGCTGTTTGCTTTCCTTTTTGGTTTTTATAGACGATGATGACATCTGTTTCTTTTGGCGGTGCAGCTGCCTGCGATTGGTAAGGCAAGGCAGTTGTCAACGCAAGAAGAAACGCGATGACTACGAATATTTTCTTTTTCAAGGCGATAGCCCCTTGCATACGATGACCTCCGTCTTTTTTTTCTCTATTATATCGGAGAAATGAGAAGGATGGTTAGAAGAATCATATTGTTTGTCAGAAAGTTTTTTTTACAAGTAACCTGAAATTGAAATTCATACAAATCTAGTAGACAATAGAGAGAACATAATAAGAGAAAGTAGGATATGCTGATGAACGTAAAAGAGTATATGACGTATGATGCGATTGGCTTGGCGGCACTTGTACGGAATAAGCAGGTAACGCCAGACGAGCTTGTACAAGCTGCATTTGCTAGATTGAATGAGGTCAATCCTGAACTAAATGCGTTGATTCAGACAAGACAAGATCAAGTATTAAAAGAAATCAAGACATTACATACGAGTCAGCCGTTTGCGGGCGTTCCATTTGTACTGAAAAATATATCGCAAGGGCTGGAAAATGAACCGCTGACAGCAGGAGCTGCATTATTAAAGGATGTAAAGGCAAAAACGGACTCCCACTTTGTCCAGCGATTGAAGCAGGCTGGATTTCTCATGATGGGACATACAAACACACCAGAATTCGGATTAAGAAATGTAACAGAACCTGCTTTACATGGTCCAACGAGGAACCCTTGGCATCCTGACTATTCTCCTGGCGGTTCAAGCGGCGGGACGGCAGCAGCTGTTGCGAGCGGCATCGTACCTGCTGGTGGAGCAAGTGATGGTGGAGGGTCCATTCGGATTCCAGCATCCTTTACAGGTTTGTTCGGTCTCAAACCAACAAGAGGAAGAACGCCGGTAGGACCAGGCGCAGGAAGGCAGTGGCAAGGGGCATCCATTGACTTTACACTTACAAAAACAGTGCGGGACAGTGCAGCCCTTCTTGATCTGCTTCAAGTCATTCAGCCTGAAGCGGCTTTCCAAACGCCATTATACGACGGCAGCTATCAAGAAGATCTAGTGAAACGTACATCTTCTATGCGAATTGCTTACAGTGTAGAATCTCCAGTTGGTACGAAGGTCAGTGAGGAAGCGAAGCAGGCGGTGCAGCAAACAGTGAAATGGCTGAGTGATCAAGGGCACCAAGTAGAAGAAGCAGGGCCTGCAATCGATGGGATTCATCTGATGCAGCAATACTACGTCATGAACAGCGGAGAAATGTCTGCACTATTCACGTCCTTGAATCGTTCATTAGGACGTCCAGTCAATCCGGAGGAAACAGACATCGTGGCATGGGTGTTGGCAGAGGCTGGCAAGAATGTAACCGCTGCTGCTTACACAGAAAGTCTTGATGCATGGGATATGGCGGCTGCACAAATGGCGTCATTTCATCAAACCTATGATCTCTTTGTGACACCAGCGACTGCCTATTCAGCTCCTAAGGTTGGTGAGTTGATGCATTCGAAAGAAGAAATCACAGAACTTTTACGTGTGTCATCTCTCTCAATGCAAGCGCAGCAGGATCTCATTTATGACATGTTCTTAAAGAGTCTGACCTACACACCATTTACACAGCTTGCCAACTTAACGGGTCAGCCTTCTATGAGCGTTCCTGTTCATCTCACTAAGGCGGGCATGCCTTTAGGGGTACAGGTCACAGCACCTAAGGGGAAAGAGGATTGGCTGCTTCGGCTTGCAGCAGAGATGGAGACATCCTCGATTTGGAAAGGAACAAATCAACTCATACGTTGAAACGACATTGGTCTATGGAGGGAAAGGAGTGTCACACGTGAGTACGAAGGATAGAATTATTCAAACGGCCGCACTTCTTTTACGCAAACAGGGGTATCATGCGACAGGATTGAATCAAATCATTAGAGAGAGCGGCACGCCTAAAGGATCTCTTTATTATTATTTTCCAAACGGAAAAGAAGAGCTAGCCATAGCAGCCGTTGAATATATTAGTCAAAAGGTCATCAATCGAATTGAAGAAAGCTTTGCCTATTCGGATGATCCTTATATCGCCATCGACCGCTTTATGACAAACATCATCCGGGGATTTACGGAGCAAGAAAATGAAAGAGGCATTCCGATTGTCTTGCTGGCGGCAGAATCCAAGCCAGAACATACGCAGCTTCATACTGCATGTAAACAAGAAATGATCCGCTGGCAAAAGCTTGTGAAAGAAAAGCTCATGAACAGCGGATATGAAGAAAACAAAGCGGATGAGCTGGCTTCTCTCCTTCATTCAATGGTGATTGGGGGTCTATCGATGACCACCGCACTCAAACAAACGACCCCGTTAGAACATGTGAAATGTTACCTTAGACACTTATTTATGCGAGAAGAGTAAAATCTCTCGCATATTGTCTATCTATTATATCAATTGGTCTATATAATAAAGATAGTCAATTAGTCATGAGGAGTGATGGGATGTCGGAGCAACCGCAATCGATCAAGCAATCCGAAGGAACCTCTTTTTATACCGTGTCTGGTTCAGGGAAACTGTATGGGCTGGAAAATCAGCTTGTTCATGTGCTGGCAGAAGTAAATCAAACGAATCAGCTGTTTGAGCTTGTCTTAATCACAGGTGGGAAAGGAGCTTATTTTCCACTTCACTGTCATGAGCACTTATTTGAAACCATTTTTGTGCTGGAAGGAAAGCTTGAAGTGATCTTGGACGGTAAAAAATATATGGTCACAGCCTTCGATTATATTCATATCCCACCCAAAACGATCCATGGCTACAGAATGCATAGTCACAAAACAAGATTTATTTCATATACGTTGGGCGGACAAATGACAGATGTCTATCAGCAAATTGGGAAAAGGCTTCAGCGGAACGAATGGCCGATGACCGATCATGCTTTCGATGCAGACAGCTTTGAACAAGCTGAAAAAGAAAGCGATCTCATATTGATGCATGGTATCCGGCAGCTGTCAAATACAACTAAGCCCTCCGTTTTATTTCATAGTCAGCTCCCTCAGGCGGTGCAGCCCTACGTATTAGAGGCTGGTGAAGGGAAGCAATACATTATTGATGGTCAGCTTCATGAGCTGATCGCAACAACAGAAACAACTGGAGGCGGGTTCAGTCATTTTGTGATTGAAGGCGCGAAGGGAAAGTATTTTCCTCCGCATTATCATCAAGTACATACAGAAGCACTCTATTGCGTTGAGGGAAAAATGAATCTTCAATTGAACGGAGAGGATATATGCCTGATGCCGGGTGACTTTGCCTATATACCGCCGGATACAATTCACTCTTATAAATTCGTGTCCCATTCTAATAAATTTTTGCTTTTACTGCTCCCTGGAAAGATTGAGCAGTTGTATGAGCAATTTGAAGAATCACAAAGCCCGAGTATATGTCCTTATTTTATTCAAGAAGGGAACTTAATGATTGATCGAGAGACTTCCTCTCAATATGATTTGGTCTTTATCGAAAAAGGATAAATATGTAACGCGTTACACATGGTTGAATAAGCGCCTGTCGAACCGATCGACGGGCTTTTTTGTTTTTTAATAATCCTGATCTGATGCATGAACCATCCATTCAAGGTGAAGCTATGTACAGATGATTTTCGCTAAAGGAGGAAATGCATGTGAGAGCTGTTACTTATCAGGGGAAAAATAGCATTGCAGTGAAGAAAGTAGATGCGCCATCTATTCAAGATCGGGAAGATGTGATCATCCGAATGACATCAACAGCAATTTGTGGATCTGATTTACATTTGTATCAGGGGAATTTCCCGCTTCCAATCGGCTACGTGATTGGGCATGAGCCAATGGGGATTGTGGAGGAAGTTGGCCCGGATGTCACGGCAGTAAAAAAGGGAGACCGTGTCGTTATTCCATTTACCGTTGCATGTGGTCAATGCCAATATTGTCATCACCACTTAGAAAGCCAATGCGACAACTCAAACCCGCACTACGATTCGGGTGGACTTTTTGGATATAGTGAGAAATATGGGAACTACCCTGGAGGACAGGCAGAATATTTACGCGTGCCTTTTGGGAACTACACTCCGTTTAAGATCCCAGATGATTGTGAGCTGGAGGATGAACAATTGCTGTTCTTATCGGATGTTCTTCCAACTGCTTATTGGAGCGTGGAGCACGCCGGTGTGAAAAAAGGTGATACGGTCATTGTGTTAGGCTGTGGACCTGTTGGGTTAATGGCACAGCAATTTGCATGGCAAAAAGGGGCAGAACGTGTGATTGCGGTCGATTATATTGATTACCGTCTGCGACATGCAAAGCGGATGAGCGGCGTAGAAGTATTTGATTTTACAGAAGATCCCGACATGGGAGAAACGTTAAAGGAGCTGACCAAAGGTGGAGCCGATGTTGTGATCGATTGTGTGGGAATGGACGGGAAGAAGTCGCCGCTTGAAAAAATTGAGCAGAAACTTAAGCTACAAGGTGGAACGATCGGACCGATTCAAATTGCCACAAAAGCCGTCCGTAAATGTGGAACGGTGCAGATGACGGGTGTGTACGGAGGCCTATATAATATGTTCCCATTAGGTGCCTTTTTCGCAAGAAACGTCACCCTGAAAATGGGGCAGGCCCCGGCGAGAGGCTACATGTCAAAGCTCTATCAAAAAGTGACAACCGGTGAAATTGATCCTAAAGCGATCATCACACACCAATTGCCGTTAGATGATGCCGCTCATGCATATCACATATTTAATGATAAGAAGGATGATTGTATAAAGGTCATCTTAAAGCCATAAAAAAGAAGGCTTAGGAATTCTCCTAAGCCTCAGCGTGTAGACAAACCCTCGCATTCGGTGTCAGGTCTGCGTTCCGGTGCTCACGAATCTAAATTCGCTCCGCTCCGGTACTCGTCCTTCCTAGACTGCAAAGGTTGAAAAGAGGAAAAAGGCTTAGGAATCTTCCTAAGCCTTTAATGGCTCGTCCATCATTTTTTCGATTAATTCAAAAAACGTTTTTTTATCTTCTTCTGAAAGGTGGTTGAACAGCTGATTGACAAGCAGCTGGCGGTTGTCGATCATTTGTTTTGCAATTTGTTCACCTGATTCAGAGAGTTCAATCCATACAGTGCGGCGGTCATTATTATTTCGAGAGCGGATAATCATCCCTTCATCTTCTAAGTGATTGAGAGCGGTTGTTGTTGCAGAGGGAGATAATGAAACTTCCTGCAGAATATTTTTCACAGTACATGATTGATGACGATAAATGATGCGTAAAATAAACCCTTTCACATTCGTGACGTTTTTCGGAATGTTCTCTTCATCTATTTGTTTCGTCGCCTTTAAATACTTTGTCAGCGCATGGTCTAATAAACTTGCCTCTAGCTCGAAATGTTGCATTCTCCATACCTCTTTTCCTATTGCATTCGCATTTTCCGATCAATTACTAGGTCTATCTTATCATAATAGTTATCATCATTTAAACCAAAATGGAAGACGGCTATAAAATTACCTATATTATCAATTAATATAAAGAACAATTCCAAATTGAAATGATTTTACTTTCAGCTGGTTTTATTTTAGAATGTGAATGAGATAAAATCTGCCAACCCATTCACTGGAAATTGGCTATTGTAAATCAAACGTTTGGAGATGAAGATATTGAATACATTACAGGCATTACTTAACGACAGAATGGAACGCTCTTCACAAATTGAAGCGGTAACTGGCGGGGGTGTGTCTTATACATTTGAAGAATATGCAAAGCGTATTGACCAGCTCGCTCATTACTTACATCAAAAGGGGATTCGAAAAGGGGACCGTGTTTGCTTTATTTGTCAAAACCATCATCACTTTTCAACGATTATGCTGGCAGCCATTAAAGCAGGTGCAGTCGCAGTTCCGCTTAGCTGGCAGCTTACTTCTTTTGAGCTGGAAGGTATTTTGAAAAAAGCAGAGCCAAAGGCTTTATTTTTTGACCGTGAATTCCGTGACATCATTGCGGCAGTGAATGTGTCTTTAGAAAATTGCCTGATGGTGGAATCCGGTGTCAATGCGAAAACAACACAGCTGTTTGAAGACATGTTGGCTTCAAATGATGGAAGTAACCTTGCTGAAGAGGTATCAGAAGAGGATCTAGCGATGATTTTATTCACCTCTGGGACAACGGGAAATCCAAAGGGCTGTATGGTCGGACATGGACGAATCTATCAATTTTTAACAAGACATGGGAATCGAGGATTCGATCTGAAAGGAAAACGGTACTTGGCGAGTCACCCTCTGTATCATATGAGTTCGATTAATCATCTAATCGCAGCTGCGATTGAAGGATATACGCTTGTCTTCTTACATGATGCAACACCGAAGCGCATTTTAGAAACGATTGAGAAAGAAAGAATTACGTTCATGATGGCTTTCCCATCAGCTTACACGTACATGCTAGAAGAAATGAAACGCGGTTCGTACGATCTTTCATCTTTTGAAATTGCGATTTCTGGCGGTACGAAGGTGCCGGTACGCTTAATTAAAGATTACAAAGAAGTAGGCATTCAGATGATGCATGGCTATGGAAGTACCGAAGCATGGGTTGTGAGTGCGTGGCATCCAGCGATGGGCGAGGATAAAATGGGCTCTGCAGGTAAAGTGGATCCGGATGTAGAAGTGAAAATCATGCACCCTGAGACAGAGGAGACATTGCCAGCTGGAGAAATTGGCGAAGTCGTTATGAGAAGCCCATTCTATTTTCTAGGCTACTATCATCAGCCTGACGCTACAGAGAAGGTGCTGAAAGATGGCTGGTTCCATATGGGAGATGCAGGCTATCTAGATGAAGACGGTTTTCTTTTCATCACAGGGAGATACAAAGATGTGATTCTGTACGGTGGGGATAATATCTACCCTGACCAAGTAGAAGAGGTCATTGATCAAATTCCAGGTGTGATTGAATCAGCTGTCATTGGGGTGCCAGACGAATTATATGGTGAAGTGCCAAGTGCGTATATCGTAAAAGACGATTCTGTCGATTTTTGCGAAGAAGATGTGGTGAACTATTGCCAGGAACGTTTGGCAGATTACAAAGTGCCCTCCATTCATTTCACACAGGAGCTGCCAAAAAACAAGCTTGGTAAAATCATGAAGAAAGATTTACGTGAATTGGTTGTGAATGCGTAGTACCTATTCTGCTATAATGAAATTTGAATGATTTTTTGTTTTTCTAACGTTTTGGAGGGAAAGGGTTTGCGACATATTCTACGTAAGAAACACATTCACGATTTGTTAGAACAGAGCAGGCAGCAAAAGGTAAAGAAAACGCTAGGCGGGCTCGATCTCACGCTCCTTGGTATAGGGGCAGTGATCGGCACGGGGGTCATGGTGTTAACCGGAATTACAGCGGCTAAGGATGCAGGGCCGGCTGTCATTTTTTCCTTTGCCATCGCAGCGATTGTGTGCAGTTTGGCAGCACTTTGCTATGCAGAAATGGCTTCAGCACTGCCTGTATTCGGCAGTGCGTACATTTATTCATATACAACGATGGGTGAGCTTGTCGGGCATCTAATGGGATGGACGTTATTGTCCGTTTATATGCTGACTGCTTCAGCTGTCGCCAGTGGCTGGTCGAGCTATTTCAACAGCTTGCTTGAGGGGTTTGGAATTTCGATTCCCCATCAATTTTTAGCGGGACCTGAACAAGGCGGATATATGAATCTGCCAGCCATTATCATTGCCTTACTGATTGCGTGGATCTTATCTAGAGGAACGAAGGAAAGTAAAAAATTCAATAATATCATGGTGTTTGTGAAACTCGGTATTATTGTTCTTTTCATTGTAGTAGGCGGGTTTTATGTACAGCCATCCAATTGGCAGCCGTTCATGCCGTTTGGTGCAGAAGGCGTCATTGCTGGTGCTGCTGCTGTGTTTTTTGCCTTCTTAGGATTTGATGCGATTTCTGCTTCTGCAGAAGAGGTGAAAAATCCACAGCGGAACCTGCCAATTGGCATTATTGGCTCATTACTCATTTGCACGATCATTTACATTGTCGTTTGTTTGATTATGACAGGTATGGTGCACTATACAAAACTGAATGTCACAGAGGCGATGTCCTATGTCTTGCAAAGTGTACATCAAAATAGTGTAGCCGGTATTATTTCTGTCGGTGCGGTCATTGGATTGATGGCTGTGATTTTCGCCAATAATTATGCAGCAACTCGAATTGCCTATGCGATGGGACGAGATGGTCTTTTGCCGAAAGTGTTTTCGAAAACAAACAAAAGCGATACGCCTGTTGCAAGCATATGGATGATTGGCGGCATGACAGCTGTTATTTCAGGGTTTATTGATTTAAAGGACTTGTCCAATTTAGCGAATATCGGTGCTTTATTGACGTTTGCAATGGTGAGTTTATCTGTCCTCATTTTGAGAAAGACACATCAGCAGCTTGAGAGGGGATTCCGGGTTCCATTTGTGCCGGTCTTGCCGATTATTTCAATGGGCTGCTGCTTGTTCCTTATGTTCAACTTACCAGGCCGGACGTGGCTTTACTTTGGTGTTTGGCTGTTAATCGGTGTTTTCATGTACGCAGCGTATTCAAACAAACATAGTGAATTAGCGAAATCTTCATGAGAAAAAGGTGCAAATCCGTTGACGATTTGTGCCTTTTTTCATACGATTTGGGATAAGCTATAAAAGAGAAGATGGACGGAACAAGAGGAGGATGAGGGGTATGATTAGTGTTAGTCCTTATATTGTGGTAGACGATGTGAAGGAATCTCTTCAATATTATCAAGGGATTTTTGGCGGTGATATTCATATTTTAAATGAACATCAAGACCGTGTGCTGCATGCAGAACTGCACCTTGGAGAATCGCTGCTTCACTTTTCAGATACGTTTGACCGCACACCAAAGCCCGAGAATCTCAGATTGATTATGCAGTTTGACAATGAAGAAGAACTAAAGGCTGTATATGAAGCGCTAGAAGCTGATGGAGATGTACTGGTCGAATTACAGGATACGTTCTTTGGCGCCCTTCACGGGCAAGTACAGGACCGCAAAAATGGGTTGATCTGGGTGCTGAATTATATGAAATAAACCAAGACCTTCACCTTCGTGAAGGTTCAGCGTGTAGACAAACCCTCGCATTCGGTGTCAGTCCTGCGTGCTGGTGCTCACGAATGACAAATTCGCTCCGCGCCAGTACTCGTCCTTTCTAGACTGCAAAGGTTTTCTATCACGCTGAAAAGAAGACAAAAGGCTAAAATCAAGATCATTTTAGCCCTTTGTCAACAATCTGGACCTTCACCTTCGTGAAGGTTTTTTTGGGAGTGCTTTTATTTTCTGAAAAATGGGAAATATGCTATGTTGGAAGAATAAAGAACAAGGAGGAAGGTGGCAAAGGGATGGAGCAAATTGAATTTCAATCAATCCAAACAAATGGTGTAACACTTCACACAGCAATGGCTGGACCTGAGGATGGCCCGCTGCTTATACTGCTACATGGATTTCCTGAGTTCTGGTACGGCTGGAAGAATCAAATTATGCCCCTAGCCGAGGCAGGTTATCGTGTCGTCGTTCCTGATCAAAGGGGCTACCATCTAAGTGATAAGCCAGAAGGAATCGAATCCTATGTATTAGATCAACTGAGAGATGATATTGTAGGGCTGATTAAGACGCTTAGTCCGAATCAAAAGGCGATTGTGGGTGGTCATGATTGGGGCGGAGCAGTTGCTTGGCATTTGGCATCCACACGTTCTCAATATGTAGAGAAACTAATCATTGTCAACATGCCGCATCCGCGGGTGATGATGAAGGTTCTTCCATTTTATCCCCCGCAGTGGAAGAAGAGCTCCTATATCGCATTCTTTCAGCTTCCGAATGTGCCAGAGGCAGCTCTTCAGGAAAATCACTTTCAAAAGCTGGATGAAGCCATTGGGCTGACTGCAAGACCCCATTTGTTCACGAAGGAAGATGTATCAAGCTATAAGCTGGCTTGGACGCAGCCAGGTGCCATGACCTCAATGCTGAATTGGTACCGCGCCATCAAAAAGGGCGGCTTTGAAAAGCCGATATCAAAGCGCATTTTAGTACCTGTTCGCATGATCTGGGGGATGGAGGACAAGTTTTTAAGCAGAAAGCTGGCGAAGGAAACGATGAAGATTTGCCCAAATGGACAACTAATTTTTGTTGATGATGCTTCTCATTGGATCAATCATGAAAAACCAGAAGTGGTGAACAAACTCATACTCGAATTTTTGAACTAAAGAAAGAAGCTCTGATCAGAGGGGGAAACTCACTCTTGTCCCCATAGAAAAAACACCTCCATGTTTTTTCGGATCACAACGATCCGTTTTCAAACTTGAAGGTGTTTTTTATTTGTCTCATCTTATGGGGTCAGTCCCAAGAGGACCAGAGCTTTTTTGATTTAACCGATTCGATTCTTTTTCAACGAAGCAGGTTCGTCGTCCCAGCATTCAATTTTCTCATTGTTTGGAACGACATTTTTATAAAAGACAGGATCCTTGCCTTCTTTTTTCTGTCTCGTATAATCCTTCAATGCTGCAAAGGCGACCTTAGACAGCATGGTGATGGCGATGAGGTTGACGATGACCATGAGTCCCATGAAGAGATCGGCTAGACCCCACACGAGAGGAACAGTAGCAACTGCACCGAAAAGAACCATTCCAATAACGGCAATTCGATAAATGTTAAGCCAAACTTTGTTGGCTCCAAGGAATTCAATGTTCGTTTCGCCGTAGTAATAGTTACCGATTAATGTACTAAAGGCGAATAGGAAAATCATGATAGCAAGGAATCCAGAGGCCCATGGTCCAATGTGCTGACTGAGTGAAGCCTGTGTTAATTCAATTCCTTGCAGGTTCGTTGTTTTGTATGCATCAGAGAACAGGACAAGGAAGGCTGTGCTTGTACAAATAATTAATGTATCTGTTAACACGCCAAACGCCTGAATTAATCCTTGTTTTACAGGGTGACTTGTCACAGCTGTTGCTGCTGCGTTAGGTGCACTACCCATACCAGCCTCATTCGAGAAAAGACCGCGTTTAATCCCTTGTAATAATGCGCCGCCTAATGTTCCACCAGCAAACTGTTCAAACCCGAAGGCGTGTTTCACAATCGTACTGATGACACCAGGAAGTTCAGTGATATTTGTCACAATAACAAAGAATGCAATTCCGATATAGGCTAGAGCCAGCACAACGACAATGTATTCAGAAGCTTTTGCAATGGCTTGGATTCCCTTGAAAATAATTGCTGCAAAAATAACAGCCATCACAATACCGACTGTTAAACGGTCTAATCCAAAGGAGTTTTCAAAAGCGACAGTAATTGTATTTGATTGCACCGCATTAAAGACGATTCCAAAAGAAATTGTAATCAGAATCGCAAATAAAATTCCCATCCAGCGCTTGTTTAACCCTTTTTCCATGTAATAAGCAGGTCCACCGCGGAATCCTGTTTTATCTTTCACTTTATACACTTGGGCTAATGTACTTTCAACAAAGCTTGAGGCAGAACCGATAATGGCTACGATCCACATCCAGAAGATTGCGCCAGGTCCACCAATTGCAATGGCGATGGCAATCCCTGTAATATTCCCTGTTCCTACACGTGCCGCCATACTGATGGCAAATGCTTGGAACGGTGATATCCCTTCTTTTTCTTTTCTTCCTTCTTTCAGGACACGCACCATTTCTTTAATCATTCTCACTTGCAGGAAGCGTGTTCTATATGTGAAGTAGACACCAACTCCAAGTAACAGAGCAATGACAATATAAGTCCAAATAAAATCATTTGTATGTGTTAAATAAGATAGCAAAGCTTTTTCGTTCATAACATCACCTCTTCGAATTCATGACTGTTCATTTTAAAAAATACTGAGATCCCACTCTTTTGCGAGCTTTTTCAGCATCATGACACCGGTAATACTATTTCCGCAATCGTCAATGGCGGGACCATAAATGCCGATTCCGCAGCCTGTTTGAAATGGGAATTCTCTTCTTGCGCTTGGCGGAACGCAAGCCATAATTCCTCCAGACACACCACTTTTGGCTGGAACGCCTACGAAAGCAGCAAAATTACCAGACGCATTATACATGCCGCATGTCAGCATCAATGCCTTTGTTAGTCTTGCGATATCCTTTGGAATGACTTGGACCTGTTTAAAGGGATGATAGCCATCACTTGATATAATCAGCCCAATCAAGGCGATGTCCTCTGTTGTAACCTCGATGGAACATTGCTTTAAGTACACTTCTAATGTGTCCTCGACATCTGATTCTAAGTAATTGGTTTCTTTTAAGTAATAAGCAAGAGCACGGTTGCGGTGCGCAGTTGCCCATTCTGATTGATAAACCTCTTCATTAACAGAGGGACGCTTACCTATTAAGTTTTCGATTAAATCGAAAATATATGCTAGCTTTTCTGTAGAAGTCTTTCCGGGAAGGATGGAGGATACGGTAATAGCTCCAGCATTAATCATTGGATTAAAGGGCTTCCCTGGTTTATGCATCTCAAGACGGTAGATGGAATTAAATGCATCACCAGTTGGCTCTACATCTACCCGGTCCAAGACGTATGGTACGCCTCTTCCTAAACAGGCAGCTATAAAGCTGATGACTTTTGAGATACTTTGCAGGGTAAAGGGAACGTCCCAATCACCATATCGTACAGATGATCCGTCTGGGCCTATCACGCTGATACCAAGTTGAGAGGAATTCACTTTTCCGAGTGCTGGAATGTAGCCAGCATTCTGTCCGTTTTTGTAATACGGACGTATTTCTTCTGCCCATTGATTAACAGAAGACTGGCATGCGTGTTGTGTATTATTAGAAATTGCTGTTTTCATACGATTCCTCCAATCAAAAATCAAAAAGTACCCTATTGAATTGGCGGATGACAAAAAATGCGATCAAATAGGCACGAAAACATGTTACACATCTTCAAAGAACTTGTCATGCGCTGCTTGTACCACTCCTTTACACCTAAATATATGTTGAAATGAAGGCTTTGGCGGCGAAAAAACAAAAAGGGTTTTTAGTGAAAATTCAGAAAACGCTTACATATAGTTTCACTAAAATTGTTCATTCAATTTATCTTGGAAACTACACAATCTGACGAAAATCTACAGAAAAACTTACAAATAAAAATCGGTTTGTCGATCATTGTCTAAACAATTCCCATTATTGTAGACAATCACCAAAATGCTGAATAGCTGAAAGGTCACCATGGCGCCTCGGTGAATAGTCATAAAAAAGGATTTTGAGGAAAGAAGGAGCCGTGAAAATTATTTTTTTGTACGTTGTGAAGAAAAGAGTCTCCTTGTATACTGTGGCTATGCAAAAAGGGGAAGGGATGTCAGTCATTTGAGTTTAAACCAGCTTGTTAAAAAAGACGCATTCATATTAATTTTTATGGTGGTTATTGTGCCGCTTGCAGGAGAACTGAAGTTTTATCCTGTGAATGAAACGTTCCGGATCAGCTTTGGGGCACCTGCGTTTTTCTTTTGTTTATTACTCTTAAGGAAATCTAGACCGTTCTTGCCCGGGTTTTTAACAGGCGCAGCCATTGTGCTTTTTCGAGTAGGTTTAGATCTGATGCAGCATCATGCTGATCTCGCTACATCATTTTATCAGCAATTCCCAAGTTTCTTTTTTTATTTTACATATGCTTTCTTGTTCTTTGCCGTCCGTACGGGACGTTTTAAACAGCGTTCTATTTTTATTGGGATCATTGGTCTCATGATTGAATTAGTGGCTGATTTTGTTGAGCTGTTTGTACAATTTTTAGTGTTTGATACGACGATGACGCTATCAAAGCTGAGTGATATGTTTCTCATTGCGTTTGCTCACAGCTTTGTCGTAATCAGCTTTTTTAATATGATGAAGCTGTATGAGGCACAATCAAGAGAGAAGCAGATCATGAAACAAAATGAGCATATGATGATGGTCATTTCAAATTTATATGAAGAAACGGTTCATTTAAAGAAAACGTTAAAACATACAGAGCATATTACGCAAGAATCATACAGGCTTTACCGTCTCTTGCATGAACACGAAGCAGGGAAGAAAGTGAGTCAGGAGCTGTTGAAGCTCGCAGGAGAAATCCATGAGGTGAAAAAGGACAATCAACGTATTTATGCTGGGCTTTCGAAGCTGATTTCTAAGGAAAATATGCAAGACTATATGAAGGCGGAAGAGCTCGTTCAAATTGTCCTTCGCATTCAAGAAAAGTATGCGCTCTCTCTAGGGAAAAACATCTCCTTTACATCTGATATAAGAGGCATTCATTTGCATGATTATCATGTGTTCATTTTCTTATCGCTCATTAATAATTTAATGGCAAATGCGGTTGAAGCCATAAAGGATGACGGAATGATCTCACTCGTATTGAAAGGAAGTCATGATAAAATAGAGATTCGGATTGAAGATGATGGCCCGGGGATTCCTGAAAAAATGAGAGAAATAGTATTTGATCCAGGCTATACTTCTAAATTTGATGCATATGGAACACCATCAACTGGGATTGGCTTATCCTATGTGAAAGAGCTGGTTAAAGAGCTTGGCGGTACAATTAAAATCGAACAAAGAGAAACAAAGGGAACGGCTTTTCAGCTACTCCTTCCTATACAAAATTTAATACAGAGAGGGTGAGTGTATGCGATTTTTCATTGCAGATGATGATCGTGCAATACGCTCGATTTTAGGTCAAATCATAGAAGATGAAGATTTGGGAGAGGTCGTGGATGAAGCCGATGACGGAGTGGGATTAGAAGCACATTCATTGAACCTAAAAAAAATAGACATCCTTCTGATAGACCTTTTAATGCCTGCTAGAGATGGCATTCAAACGATTCGTCATATTCACCCTGAATTCAAAGGTAAAATCATGATGATTTCCCAAGTAGAGGCGAAAGAGATGATGGCAGAAGCCTATGAATTAGGGATCGAATATTATATTCATAAACCTGTCAATCGAATTGAGATCGTCAGTGTGATTCGAAAAGTCATAGAGCGGATCAAGCTGGAGAAATCGATTTACGATATTCAAGCTTCCCTTCGCCATGTGCTGCCGTTAGAGCCAGTGACTTCTCATAATACAACGGGTGCTGGGTTGAAGAAAAGGACGATGAAAGAGGCGGGGGAATTTCTCTTATCCGAACTAGGAATTGTTGGAGAGAGCGGATCTAAGGATTTACTAGAGATCCTGATCTACTTATATGAAACACAGTCAGCCAATTCTCATGAGGTCAATTTCCCGCCGCTAAAGCAGCTCTTTATCAAAACAGCGGAGAGGAAGCTGGATCATGGGGCGACCGATGTAGAAGTGATGAGGGAAGTGAAAGCGGCAGAGCAGCGGATTAGACGCGCTATTCATCATTCCTTGAATCATTTTGCTTCACTAGGATTAACAGATTTCTCGAATCCTAAGTTTGAGCACTATGCGTCGAAGTTTTTTGACTTTACCGATGTCAGCCAAAGAATGAAAGAAATGCAGAAGACCTCTTCATCCACAGGATCAACGGGCAGAGTCAATACGAAGAAGTTTGTTCAAATCTTTTATTTTGAAGCAAAGCAGCTATTTGAGGGAATGAGCTGAAGAAAATCTATTGGAATGATTGGAGAAAATAAACAGAAAAAGACCGCTATTCCTATGATCTGTCGTGATCTTCAAGTATCTTTATTATTTAACTGATCATTCTGATTTTTCTTTTTTCTTGAAAATAAAACTCTCTTGTGCAATCGTTTGTTAAAATAGTGAGGTTAGACTAGAATGTCGGAGGTTTTATTTTGGGAAAAATTAAACGAAATGCGCTCTGCCCTTGCGGAAGCGGAAAAAAATATAAACATTGCTGTGGTCAAAAGTCAGGCGGAGAACAAACGTCTGAGCTTGTGTTTAAGGAAGCTGTACAAGTTCAAAAGGATTTAATGAATTACGCATTCTCTAAACATCAGAAAGCCATCAATCAATTCATTAATGAGTTTTCTTTTCTTGCAGATATGGATAAAGAAACGCAACAAATCTCAGTCTTTCATTTGAGTGTATGGGGCATCTTCTTCCGTCCATTAACGGATCAGAAAGAAACCATCTTCCAAGAATTCCTGACAAAGAAAGCGGAGGATATTACCCGTCCGAAAACAAAACAAGTGGTTCAATCATGGACAGACATGGAGCCATCTTTGCTTTTATTAAATGAAAAAACGGACGAGTCTCTTTACTTTGAGAATATGGTGACAGCTGAAAAGGTTGAAGTAGATGTAAAACCGGATCAAACAGTGCTGCCTGAAAAGGGAAGTCTCGTGCTTGGATTCCCTGTTCAATTTGAAGAAAAAGCAGAGTTTTTCATTCAATATACGATGTTTGCGAAAGAGTTTACAGATACGCTTCTTCTTCAAGTTCGTCAGCTTGTTGAAGCATTTGAAGCAAATGGAGGAACGCGCAACACATTTATGAGAGAATCATTCCCTGACGTGTTGAAGTGCATGTTTGCAAAGCAAGAAGTAGAAGAATCAGAAACATCTGCTCAAACAGAAGGCGATACAGGTCTAACAGCAGATCGCATGGACTGGGCGAGTGACGTTCAACTGGAAACAGCTAAGCTGATTGAAGACGGAATGAAGGAACACGGGGACCAAAGCTTGACTGATGGCGCTTTAACTGTGTGGAAAGCCTATTGTGATCAGAAATCACCTGTGATCCGTAAAGCAGCATCATTTGCTGCGGGAATCGAATATTACATTCACTCACTTGCAAGCGATGCCCCGCTTTCTCAAGCGCAAATAGCGAAAAAGTATGGCATTAGTGCGTCTACTGTATCGAGCCGTTTTAAAGATATTGAAAAAGCGGTGAAAGAAGAACAAGAGGCGACTGTATAGCATCAGAAAAGACGCGGCACCTTCATTGGGCCAGCGTCTTTTTTAGTTCATGATTATCTTGTTTTAATAAAACCGCTCATGTACTGCGATGTATTGTAATCGTTAAGGTCAATTTTCCACTGACCATCCCCATTACGTTTCATTTTCACTTCGTATTCAGCCGGGCTGGAGACTGGAGGAAGCTTTTCGAATTCAGATGCGTACAAGTTTAAGCTTTTCTTATACAATTCTTCTTTAGAGCGGATCTTGCCGTTGTAAAACTCGTCTCTTTGCTTGTCCAGCTTGTCTTTTAAGTTAGAAGCATCAATGCCTGTTACTTGAGCGACAACCTTCGCCTCGTCATTAGAGATGGTTTTTACACTTGTTTCTACTTTGGTTTTATCCTTCATGGTGTCTTGAATCCGTTTGTACATAGACAGGATATCACGGTCACTTACTTCATTGCCGTACATCCCAGCGCTTCTTTTGAAGTCTTTTACGAACATGTCGTGGTATTTATTCACGACATCGGATTGGTTGTCACCTGTTAAATCTGCAAATTGATCGTTCTTTTTGTCAAACACAATGATATCAGTATAAGCGGATAGTGCTTTTGCAGGATTATCCAGCTTTTTTGCTGTATCCAGTATTTTGTTTCCATCTAGGTCGATTTCGATCGAATCACTGTTTTTCTTGATGCTGTCTTGGTACACGAACTGATATTTTTTCCCTTTGTCTACTAGGAAATAAAGAGCGCCTGATTGTGATTTGCCTTTGTTCAATGAACCGAGGTCAAGACGGTCTTTACTGCCGTAAAATTTTAAATCAGATACTTTGGCATCGTCCTGATAAAGGGAGAAGTCAGAGCTATATAATGATAGAGCTTTGTCACCTTTGTTTGTAATCGTCAGGTTGATTTTTAGCACCAATTCATTGTCTCTTAGCGTAGTTGTTGAGTCTTCTGGTAACGTATATTCGTAGCTATCGACTTTTACCTCTGCTGTTTTTGTTGATTTTTGATCAGTGTTGCTTGATTTTGCTGAGCTCTGGCAAGCTGCAGAGATGATCATCACGAACGAAATCATGAGGAGTGCACTTATTTTTTTAAGATTCACAGTTGATGCTCCTTTGCTTTTCTTTCGTCATTTCATTCCCGCTATCTGACTATGAAAAAAGAAACAGATAGGATGGTATATTCGGGTGTTGCAGGGGAAAATCTCCTTATGACGATTTGCACTTTTCATTCTATCGAAATTCAATCATGATGAGGAATAGGTTTTAGTCCCTATCTTTGAAAGAAATTTACACGAAAACCAATAATAAAAGGAATTTTGTAAGTCTAATATACCGGTCAATAAGAATTAATTTGTAGATTTATTATCGGTTTTAAATGTTTTTTACGTAAAAATCTTGAAGTGAGGGTGTTGGTGCTTCAGAGAGCAGGATACTTGAATGTTGGAAAGGATTCATGGGAAAATAAGGATGATTAAGCAGATAAGGGAGATGAGCTTTTGAAAAAGGTAACGCTTGGACGAACTAATTTACAGGTGAATCCGATAGGGCTTGGTACGAATGCGGTAGGTGGACATAATTTGTTCCCGAACCTGAGTGAAGATGCTGGACGAGAGCTTGTGGAGACAGCTCTTGATCAAGGTGTCAATTTCTTAGATTCTGCTTTTATTTATGGGCTGGGCCGTTCAGAGGAGTTGATTGGTGAGATTATTGCCAAAAGAGGCGGTAGAGAAAACCTTGTCCTTGCGACAAAGGGGGCTCATAAAGAAGTAAACGGACAAATTGAATTGGATAACAGCCGAGACTTTTTAAGAGAGCAGGTCGAAAATAGCCTGAAACGACTGCAAACAGATTATATTGATTTATACTATATGCATTTCCCGGACGGCCGGACACCGCTGGAAGAAGTAGCAGGCACATTAAAGGAATTGAAGGATGAAGGGAAAATCAGGGCCATTGGTGCATCAAATCTTGATTTTGAACAGCTTCAAGCCTTTAATCGAGATGGCTACTTAGATGTGCTTCAGTCAGAGTATTCTTTGATGAAACGTGAGGCAGAGCAGGATCTTCTCCCATACTGCGTCGAGCATCGTATTTCCTTTATTCCGTATTTCCCGTTGGCGTCAGGTTTGTTGACTGGTAAATTTACGAAGGATGCGACATTTGATGATATTCGAGCAAAAGATCCGCTTTTCCAAGGCGAGGCGTTCCTTCAAAACCTCGAAAAAGTAGACAAGCTGAAGGCAATTGCGCAATCAAAGAACGCCGAAACGGCACACGTCGCACTCGCTTGGCTTTTAGCACAGGACGGCATCGACGCCATTATTCCAGGTGCAAAACGAGCTGAGCAAGTTCAGCAAAACCTAAAAACAAACGAAGTTCAATTAACAAAAGAGGAAATCAATCAAATTGACCACATTTTCTCTTAATCAAAAAAGGTGCTTAGCTGCACCTTTTTTTTATGACATCGTGAGGGGGATTTTGATGACAAGCCGCAAATGTGGAGAACGGTAAGTGAAATCAAGAGTACCGTCTGCCTTTTCAACAAGCTGATGAATGATATACGTGCCCATTCCTTGATGATCCCCGCCTTTTGTCGAGCGGCCAAAGTTTTTAAACAAATGGTCTAACACGTGTTTTTCCATTCCTTTTGTGCTGTTCTCACAATGGATTAAAAAGAGCCCGCTCCGAATAGAGGTCGTAATCGAGATGCTGCCCTCTTTCCCGGCTTGCTTCGCTTCAATCGCTGCGTCTAGGGCATTATCAAGCAAGTTTCCAGTGAAACTAACCTGATCCGCCTTAGAAAAGGGAAGCGATGAAAAAGGTGCTTGAAGGTCTAGAGAAAGGGCAATGTCCTCTTTTTCAGCCCGTTGAAAAAAGGAATGCAGGGTTGAGGCCAAATATGCATTTTCTCCTTTCATCCAAGGGAAATGTTTTACGTATTGCTGAATCAAATCCTTGATCTCATGCTCGTCGTTCGTCGCGGAAAAGGCATTTAAATGTCTAGCTGTTTCATGATGTTTACTGCGCAGCTCAAGCAGCAATTCATTGGTTCTTGATTCTGCGTTGATCAGCTCTTGAAGCCGCCCGTTTAATCGTCTCTCCGTCTGCATCATCTTCAATGAAAGGATATCTGTTGTCATGAGGATGATCAAAACTAAAAGAAAGCTTAATCCATTTTCTTGCGTCAGAAAAAGGGGTAGACCTGCACAGGTAAAGAGCACAAAAGCGCCCAACATCACATAACCACTCACCTGAGGCAAAAACCTTTTGTATATGAAAAATGTATAAAGACAAATCACACAAAAAGTGAGGAGCCACAGCACTCCTGATGATAGCGGCAGAATAGCTTCAGCAGCTGCATGAAACGCAAGACCTAGCCATATGAGAGCATACATGCGGAATCCAAGATAGAAAGCGTTCACGTTCGTTCTCCTTAAAAATAGTATTTCTTAAAGTATTCTAATTGCTGCTTGGTTATCATGGCTTTTTTATCTGTACCTTCAAAAGACACGATAAATGAATTTTTGGCATACGCCGAGAAGTTCTTAATGTAATGAATATTGATGATAAACGATCGGTGGGAGCGGATAAAATCTTTTTCAGCTAGATCGCCCTTTAACTCGTTTAATGTCTGATATGTTTGGATATCTCCTGTTGTTGTGACAATGGTGGTTGACCTGCCTGTTCGCTCAACAAAAATGACATCCTTCTTTTGCAGCACATGAATATCTGACTGCTGTTTAATGAGAAGCCGTCCATGAATGCTTTTCTCCTGCTTGGTGGACATGTAGCGTTCTAAGGATTTGGCAATTCGATCGGCTTGGTAGGGCTTCATAATATAATCGTGAACATTTAAATCAAACGCATGGACCGCATATCCGCTATTTCCTGTCACAAAGACAACATCGACATTCAGTGCATGAGAGTGAATGAGATCCGCTAATTCATAACCGGACATTCCGGGCATTTCAATGTCTGCGAACAACAGATCAATATCTCCTTTTTTGACCTTCTCGTAAGCATCCTCTGCTGACTGCGTGACAAAGACAATCTCCACAGTCTCCATTCTGCCTACAATGGCATGCAGTTTTTCTAAATCTACTCGGTAATCGTCAACGAGACCTACTTTTATCATAAAAATCACCTATGACTCATCGTATTATTTGTCTATTTTATCATTTGTTTTTTAAAATAGATCATTTCAAGACAGAAAAAGGACGTTTCGCGACATTTTTATGTCAGGGAAGCGTTATTTTTTCTATCATAGACTTAGAAAGTTGAAAGGGGCGAACCAAATGATTACTCTCAGCGATTGCAGCTGCTGGTTTAAAGATAAGAAAAAAGTCGTGAAAGCGATGAAACATATGACGTTCTCCGTGAAGGAAGGGGAAGTCGTTGGCATCCTAGGAGAAAATGGTGCAGGGAAAACCACGTTATTACGCGCCGTAGCCACATTGTTAGAACCTACGCACGGATCAGTCACTGTCGCAGGCTTTGATACGGTGAAAGAATCAACGGAAGTGAAAAAGCGAATTGGTGTCTTGTTTGGCGGTGAGACAGGGCTTTACGATCGTTTGACGGCACGAGAAAACCTTGAATACTTTGGCAAATTGTATGGCTTAGATCAGCATGAAATCAAAGCAAGAATAGAGGATTTGGCAAAGCGTTTTGGGATGAGACAATATATGGATCGAAAGGTGAAAGGATTCTCAAGAGGAATGAAACAAAAGGTGGCGATTGCCAGAACCTTGATTCATGATCCTGACATTATTTTATTTGATGAGCCGACAACAGGCTTGGATATTACATCAAGTAATATTTTCAGAGACTTTATTCATCAGCTCAAGCAGCAAAATAAAACCATCCTTTTTTCAAGCCACATCATGGAAGAAGTCAGCCAGCTTTGTGACAGTGTCATGATGATTCATCAAGGAGAGCTTGTGTATAAAGGGACACTTCCAGAATTATATACACAGGAACAAAGTGATGACTTGAACTATATCTTTATGTCGAAGCTCGCTAGGGGGATTTCATAATGTGGAAAACCGTATTTTTAAAAGAAATGACAGATGCGCTAAGAGACCGAAAAACACTACTCTTAACAGTGCTGATACCTCTTTTGACGATGCTTGGACTGGTGTTCTTTTATGAAAGCATGATTGCAGATCCAGGAGATAAAACGTATACGGTCGCAGTGAATGAAAAGCTTCCAACTGAAATGAATCAAATGATCAAAGAGGTCAAAAACCTCACACTTGAAACATTTGATGACCCGCAGCAAGCAGTCAAAGATGGAAAGGCGAATGCTTATCTGGAAATGCCGAAAGAGGCAGACGACATGCTTCAGCATCAACAATCATTTGCGATTAAAATTCATGGGTACACAACAGATGATGATTCGGTGATAACGGTTCAAATGCTGCAATCCTTACTGGAGCAGTATCAAAACCAAGTCGTAGAAAAGCGTTTAGCCGCTGATCAAATCAATACGTCTGTTGTTCATCCATTTCAGGTGCAGGCTGTTGATGTAGAAGAGGGCGATGAAGGAGAAAATGGCATGACCTCTATGCTTTTGTCGATTCTCCTTCCGATGATTTTGGTGACCTCCGTCATCTCAGGTGCTTTGCCAGCTGCTCTTGATATTGTAGCGGGTGAAAAAGACCGAAAATCCATTGAAGCGTTGTTCCTGACACCTGCCAGCAGACTCCAAATTCTCATCGGAAAATGGCTGGCTGTCTCCATGTTCGGGATTTTAAGTGGAATTGTGGCGATCGGCATGCTGCTTTTATCCACGCTGCTCTTTACAGAAAAGCTAAAACAAGCACTGAACTTTGGTGATCAAATGTGGAGTATTATCGGTGTCATGTTTGCGGCGCTCATCATCTTCTCCTTCATGGTATCGATGATTGAACTGCTACTCAGTGTCGTTTCAAGCTCAGTGAAAGAAGCGCAATCGTACATGTCCATGATCATTACATTAGGTGTGATCCCAATGTTCTTTACCATGAGAGCAGGTGCTACGCAGCTAGATACGTATTACTTTGCTGTCCCATTCCTCAATATTCATGCGCTCTGTAAGCAATTGATGTTTGGAATCATTGATCCGATGGCCGTCACTCTGACACTCGGCTCCTCAGCCCTCGCAGTCGTCATCTTGTTTGTCATCGTGAGAAGCTTGTTTATGAAAGAAAAATGGATGCTTGCAAAATAAAGAAACGCCCTCTATGATAGAGGGCGTTTTCAAGTGAATACCGATCACCGTGTTTTTCAGTTTAAGAAACCGAATTGATCCAAGTTCTCTAAATAAAATTGAAAATACTCGTCATGAATACCATCAGGATATTCTTCTAACCCATTTTCAATAAGTGCACCTACAATTAAAGCATTTATATACCTATTAAGCTTTTCGCAACTATCTCTTACGGTAAATTCTGAAACATATACTCCATCTTTACTTTCTAAAATGATATCAATTCTTCTACCTTCTTGTTCATCAAGCAATAAGTGATTATAATCCCATTCTTTGACTCTCTTGGGGTTTAAGGGATGTTCACGATTATCAAGTATTTCTTCACGATGATTCTTTTTTTCCTCATTTGAAAACAATTGAATCAATATACTTGGATCATCAATGACAAAACATTTATATATCTTAGTATATTCAAAGTGATCATCATTTACTAAATCTAAAATTTTTGTTTTTGAAAATTCTCTAGCTTTAAATTTAGACGTTATAATCTCAGCGACTCGTTCTTTAGTAAAAATCAATTGATCTTTTTTATATAAATACTGTTTATATAGCTTTTCGTAATTATACATGATTCACCTCTATTAATTATTTAACAGGACCTCCGTAGAATGAATGAGCTTTTGGAGTTCTTTTATAGGGATGCCAGTGATAATAATACCATGAGAGCAGGAGCTACGCAGCTAGATACGTATTACTTTGCTATCCCATTCTTAATATTCACGTACTATGTAAGTAATTGATGTTTGGCAGCGTGAGAAGTTTGTTTATGAAAGAAAAGTGAATGCTTGCGAAATAAAAAAGCTAAAAACTTGTAGATTTTATCTGCAAGTTTTTTTATATCCAGAGATTTATATAAAAGAGATTCACTATCGAGTGAAAGGAATGGCATAATGGAAGGGAGGAATTACATTATTATCCCAATTCGATTAATGAGGTGATTCGTGTATGTCTTATCAAGCAGTAGACGATGATGTGCTAGAGCTATGTAATATATATGCTCAACAAACACACCATTTTGAAGCGTTTATTTTGGGAAACAGGAAAGGGTTATTGGAATTAAGAAAAGCGATAGATGAGGCATTAGAAACGGGTAGTTCCGTTGCACATTTATATCCATCTGATTTTGAAGGATATGAAACGTATGTTGCTTTAGTAGACGATGAGCAAAAGTTTGAGAAATTAATGGATCCTTATGTAGAGGAATACGGACAAGAGGAGGATGCGGTTGATCCGGTTGAGGTGATAAAAGAGTATGAAGCTGTAAAAGAAAATTCTTCATAATAGACCGTATCTTGCTTTCTGTGCTGTAATTCGGAATTAAATATAGGGATCAAACGAAAAACGTTAAGAAAAAACCCCCGGCATCGGGGGTTTTTTCTTAGTTCTTGATGAACTTTTCAACCAATGAGCTTGTTTTGTAATCGTTCAAATCAAGTTTCCATTGGTCGATGTCATTTTTCTTCATGTTGACTTCTACTGTTTCTTCAGAAGATGATGGTCCTAATTTTTTGAATTCTTCTGGGTAGATCGAGAGTAGGTATTTTTGAGCTTCATCGTAAGAAGCTGAACGGTTTTTGCTGTAGAACTCAGTCGCTTTTTCTTTTAAACGATCGACAAGCGGGCTTGCATCAATTGGTGTAAGAGTTACAGTCACAACAGCTTTATCACCACTGATCGCTTTTGTTTTTGTTGATACTTTTGATTTTTCAGCTAATGTTTCTTTCACAGCTTTTAGAAGCTTATCAAGGTTTTCGTCCTTCGCTGAGCTAGAAGAAATACCTGATGACGTGATGTAGCCTTGTTTGAATGATTTATCAAATTGGTTGACTACAGTTGATTTGTTATCACCTGTTAGTTTTTCGAACTCGTCGTTATTCTTACCGAAAATCATCACATCAATATAAGAAGAAAGAGCTTTTGCAGATGCTTGAAGTGTATCTGCTTTTTTCATTAAGTCTTTACCTTTAATATCGAATTCTAGTGTTTTGTCATCTTTTTTAGAACCACTACCTGGCTCATTGTACACAAGCTGATAGTCTTTGTCTTTATCAACAACAAAGAAAAGACCGCCTTTTGATACTTTGTCTGCATTTAGAGAGCTTGAAGATAATACTTCATTGTAGTCATCTGGAGAGATCGTAGACACCTGTGAGTCATCTTGGTAAAGCGTAAAGTTGCTTTTGTCAACATTTAGAGGCTCTTTGCTGATATTTTTTACAGATACGTTCACTTTTAGTACATACTGATCATCCTGTACAGATGTATCGTATTGAGGTGGTAATGTGTACTCAGCACTTTCTACCTTTACCTCTGCTGCATCAAGAGATTTTGTATCTTTTTCCTTTGCAGCTGACTTTTCTTTTCCACCACTACAAGCAGCAGCGACAACAGTGACACATAAGATCAGAAGAAACAGGGATAATTTCTTTTTAAACATGACGTGTTTTCCTCCTCGGGTTTATGATGAATTTCATTGAAAAGCTTTAGTTCATATCATTCTTTTTGCACAAAAAGAAAAATACTGTATGTTTTTTACTGTAGAATGAAGCGAAAGTACTGTCAATACTTCAGTGCGTTTCTAAGGTCGCACAGCTTCAAGTAGTAAAAATGACACTAAGTTGAAAGGAGAAACTTGTAAAATATGATTTGATGTCTCCTGTAAAAACTCAATATTTTATATTTTAAGGTTTTGAGTCGGATTGTTGAATAGGTTCAAATGACTGTTTTTGATGCTGGTGTCGCAATTAGAAGGATTTTTATGACTTGTAAGTGAGTCTATAGTAATGAATATTTTTTCCTGTAATGTGCATGATCACTAGGTTTGTGTGTTGTTGGCAGAGAGACACATGTCCAGCAAAATGTTGAGGTGTTTAGACAGGCTCTCGACACGGAATGTGTCTTTTCCCTTCAAAATGGCAGTCATCTACACAGAAACCCTACATAAAATAAAAGAGAAACGAATGGAGGTGGATGTATGGCAGTGGTAAGAGCGACAAGCTCTGATATTGACCTCATGGCCAGACTGCTGAGAGCGGAGGCAGAAGGTGAAGGGAAGCAAGGGATGCTGCTTGTAGGAAATGTGGGCATCAACCGGTTGCGTGCCAACTGCTCTGACTTTAAAGGGCTGCGTACGATTCCACAAATGATTTATCAGGAGCATGCATTTGAAGCAGTCACGCATGGTTATTTTTATCAACGAGCACGAGAAACAGAAAAAACACTTGCACGGAGGAATATTAACGGAGAACGATTTTGGCCAGCAAAATTCAGCCTTTGGTATTTTAAGCCGCCTGGTAATTGTCCACCGACATGGTACAATCAGCCGTTTGTGGCAAGGTATAAGTCTCATTGCTTTTATCAGCCAACCGCTGAAACTTGTGAAAATGTCTATAACACCTTTTAGCTTGATGAACAGCACAATCCTCTTAGTCAACGATTGCAGAGGATTGTGTTTTTCTTTTTTTCAAAATGGGTAACCATTGTGTATCAACAAGATGAAGCACGTGATAGGAGGAAATAAAGATGTATCAAGATTTAAAAGGGAAAACAGCCATTGTCACAGGTTCTTCAAAAGGAATCGGACAAGCCATCGCATTACGATTTGGACAAGAGCAGATGAATGTGGTTGTGAACTATAAAGGTGATGAAGAGGGTGCTGAAGAAACGGTCCAAGCCATTCAGCAGCGCGGAGGTAGGGCGGTGAAAGTACACGCAGATGTCTCCAAAGAGGAAGGAATTCAATCCATCATGGATACAGCACTGGAGCATTTCGGAACAGTCGATGTGTTCGTCAATAATTCAGGCTTTAATGGTGAAGAAGCGATGCCGCATGAGATGACGCTCAAGCAATGGCAAAAAGTCATTGATGTCAATATCACAGGCGCCTTTTTAGGGGCAAAGGCCGCAATTGCCTATATGATGGAGCATGACATCAAAGGGTCTATTTTAAATATATCCAGTGTCCATCAGGAAATACCGCGCCCGTTCAATGTTCACTATTCCACTTCCAAAGGCGGAATGAACATGATGACAAAAACGCTGGCTCTTGATTATGCAGAAGCAGGGATTCGGATCAATGCAATTGCACCAGGTACAATGGCGACCGAATCGAATGATGATTTGCAGGATGAACAGAAAAAACAAAAGCAGCTTGAAAAGATTCCGATGAGAGCATTTGGTGAACCGAAGGAGATTGGGTCCGCTGCTGCATTCCTCGTATCTAAGGAAGCTTCGTATATCACAGGCACCACTTTATTTGTAGATGGAGGAATGACGCTTTACCCTTCTCAAATCAATGATTAATCCAAAAAAACATCCGCCCAATTAGCCGGCGGATGTTTTTTGTTCGTAGCGGTGTGCGGCTTTGGCTGGTTTGCCGAGTAGTATCGGGTATTTGCTTAGGAAGGAGATACATGGCACCATAAGCAGCAATGTTCCGATCGTGTAAAAGAGAGTCCAAGAGAGCTGCGCTGTATCTGCAATATTGATGCCAAGCCCATAATAAACAAATGCTTTCATGATATCGATGCCGGCAAATTGCAAGACAAGAATAACAATGGAATTTCGTCCGAGATACGTCAAAATAGGGGACGTTTTGAATTTAAAGCTTAAATAAATCACGGCAGCTGAACCGAGCAGTGCACATGCATAGAAAAGAAAGAGATCACCATAGTCGTTCACGCGCATATCGACACGCGAATTAAAGCTTTGCATGTAAGCCGTCAGTACAAGCAGGCCTGTACATAGAAGAAGGGTTGGGTCTGTTTTTAATTCCACAAACCATTGCTTTGCCAAAAATCCGATTGAATAAAACACAACAGCCGTCAAGGCGACATTGGCATTCCACGGCAGACTTTGGTCTAAAAGCAAGGTTGAGGCATATCCAGCACCTCCGCAAAGGACGGTCAGTAAGATCAAGACAGCAGGTTTCCCTTTTGTCAGACGGTGCATAAAGAAAAAGATCATTTCCACTAAAAAGAGTGTCGTTAAAAACCAGATGGCTGGGTTATGCGTGAGTCTAGCTTCATCTGCATTGGATATAAAAATACCTGTAAACGGAACGAAAGGGTCAATATCCGTTTGTCCCTTAAAGGCAAAAAAACGAGTAACGGTGAACCAAAAAACATACGTAATAATGGAGAAATAGAGATAGGGCAAGAGTAAGCTCTTGGCTTTCTTCTGAATAAATGACAGAGCAGGGCGTGAGGATGATCGAAACATCATGCCGGATAGTAAAAAGAAAAGCGGCATATGAAAAGAGTAAATGAATTGCTTGAACGAATCTGGAATGGGCACATGCGCCATGACCACGAGTAGAATACCGATCCCTTTAGCCGCATCGACCCATTCGAGTCTCTTATTCATGGCCTGTCATCTCCTTCCTTCTAGCGTCGTAAACGGTTCTTTTATATGTACCTCTACTATATAAAAGGTACACCCCTTATGCGTTTACAGTTCGCTAACGATTAGAAGACACATTTGCGATCAGATGACAGGCGGAAGGATTTTGACATCTTGATGTTACATTTCCCATTTCAGATCGTTGACAAAGGGCTAAAATGATTTTATTTCAGCCCTTTGTCTTCAAAATAATTCGGCGATTCGTTTGAAGGAGCGCTGTTTTTCGATCGGATCAAATGAATTGTTTAAAATCATGATGTCATCCGTTTGATATCGGTCCATCAAGCTAAGTAATTGCTCTTTCACCGTTGTCTTTGAGCCAACGATCATCCGCTGGCGGTTTAGTAACACTTTTTTCTTTTCCTGCGAGGTGTAGTGATAGGTACTGGCTTCTTCTATAGAAGGTACGCGGCTGTCTAGTCCTTTTTCAACACGCAGCAGCCATAAATCTGTACTGCTGGCGATCCGTTCGGCCTCTTCATCGGTTTCACTACAAATGACAAACACGGCAAACATAGCGTGCGGCTGGGTGGAAAAGACAGATGGAGAAAAGTGAGACCGATACGTCTCAAATGCTTGTTTGCCGCGTGCAGGGTGGATAAAGTGACCAAAAATATAGTTGATCCCAAGTTCCGCTGCCTGCATGGCGCTATTTTCACCTAGACCAAGCAGCCAAACCGGCGGATGAGCATCAACAAGCGGAGAAGCCTTGACTCCTGCATGCGGGTGCCCAGAAGGCAGGCTGTCTGATAAGTAAAATAGAAGATCCTTCAGCTGGCGGTCAAACTGAGACAGGTCTTTATGCACGCCGTCTGTCAAAGCCAGTCTCGTCCTTTCAATCCCGCCCGGAGATTTACCGACACCGATTTCAATTCGTCCAGGATACAGAGCCTCAAGCTGCCGGGTGACCTCTGCTACTTTAAAGGGGCTGTACTGCGGAAGTAAAATGCCGCCAGACCCGGTACGTAAGGTCGATGTATGAGCGGCAATATGTGCCATTAATATTTCAGGTGCTGTACTAGCGAGCCCTCTTGTGCTGTGGTGTTCAGCAAACCAATAACGCTCATACCCAAGCGTTTCCGCAAGCTGAGCTAGCTGCGTTGTGTGAATCAATGTCTCTTGCGCTGTCTGACCTTTAGGAATAGCGACTTGATCTAATATGTGAAGTGATGGCATCATCAACATCCTTTCGATAATACGTTGGATATAAGTATAAAGAAATCCACGGATGGAAGGAAACGAAAGGGTTTATCCTTTGATCTCATGCTTTATCTTTTCTATATCAACATATGAAACCACATCAATACGCTATTTATTAGCAAGAGCTGTGGACAAGAATTTTCGACAATGTTTCACATGAAACACTTCATTTACGACATGGACCATTTTCAACATGGATCTTTCGTTAAAAAAATATCATCTGTTTGAAACCTATCTTGAACGTAGATCGTATATACTAGTAAATAGAAAAAAGAGTAAGAGGCTCCAATGTCATTTCATGAATTTTGTCGAATTTTCATGTATGATGATTTTAATAGGGTCCATCGCTTAATAAATAGATTTTTATTATGCTGGAGGAGTGATTGATTTGGCGATTACATTAGAAAAAGGTCAACGTATTGATTTAACAAAAGGGAAGGCAGGACTAACGAATATTCTAGTTGGACTTGGCTGGGACCCTGTATCACAAGGCGGCGGATTTTTAGGAAAGCTGTTTGGCGGCGGAGGCGGCGCTGATATTGATTGTGATGCTTCAGTGCTCATGCTGAAAAATGATAAGTTTACGGAAAATAAAGATTTGATTTATTTTGGCAACTTGAAAAGCAAATGCGGCAGTGTCGAGCATACAGGCGACAACCTGACTGGTGAAGGAGACGGAGATGATGAACAAGTCCTCGTCAACTTGAGCAAGGTGCCGGGCAATGTGAATAAATTGGTGTTTGTTGTGAACATCTATGATGCACTAAGAAGAAATCAACACTTTGGTATGATTCAAAATGCGTACATTCGCATCGTTGATCGTTCAAACAATCAAGAATTAGTGAAGTATAATTTAAAAGATGAGTATGCAGGGAAAACATCATTAATCGTCGGAGAGCTTTATCGTCATGAGAATGAGTGGAAGTTTGCGGCTGTTGGGGACGGTACAAATGATGCGAAGCTTGCCGATATTACGAGAAACTACATTTAATTAGAAGGGAGAGGTTCCTAGTGGGAATTTCTTTAGCGAAAGGTCAAAAAATTGATTTAACAAAAACAAATCCAGGTTTAACAAAAGTGGTCGTTGGTCTTGGCTGGGATGTCAATAAGTATGACGGCGGACAAGACTTTGATCTAGACGCAAGTGTATTTCTTTTAGATGCGGCAGGTAAGGCAAGCTCACCATCTGATTTTGTCTTTTACAATCAAACAACTGGCGGTGGCGGCAGTGTCGTACATACAGGCGATAACCGCACTGGTGAAGGCGACGGAGATGACGAGCAGGTCAACATCGACTTATCAGCTGTACCAGCGAGTATTGAGAAGATTTCATTTGTCATTACGATTCATGATGCAGAAGCGCGCAGTCAAAATTTCGGACAAGTAACGAACGCATATGTGCGTATTTTAAATGCAGCATCAAATGAAGAACTCATTCGCTATGATTTGGCGGAGGACTTTTCAATTGAAACAGCGATTATTGTAGGTGAATTATACCGTCATGGCGGAGAATGGAAATTCTCGGCTGTTGGATCGGGCTATCAAGGCGGACTTGCCCGCATTGCAACAGACTTCGGTTTAGATATCGGGTAACGACCCGTTTTCATATTTTCAGGAGACAGGAGAGATACGAATATGGCGATTCAGCTTTCAAAAGGACAACGTGTCGATTTAACAAAAACCAACCCAGGACTGACGAAAGTGATGATCGGTCTTGGCTGGGATACGAATAAATATTCTGGCGGAGCCGAATTTGATTTGGACGCTTCGGCATTCTTAGTGGATGCAAACAATCGTTGTCAGCAAGACACAGATTTTGTTTTCTATAATAACCTTCAGCACCCAAGCGGCAGTGTCACTCATACAGGTGATAACCGGACGGGTGAAGGAGATGGAGATGACGAGCAAATTCTCGTTGATTTCTCAAAAATTCCTGCTAACATTGATCGTATCGGAATTACAGTGACGATTCATGATGCAGAGACGCGCAGCCAGAATTTTGGACAAGTCTCAAATGCATTTGTTCGTGTTGTAAATGAAGAGGGCGGGGAAGAATTGATTCGCTTTGATTTAGGGGAAGACTTCTCAATTGAAACGGCTGTCGTAGTGTGTGAATTGTACCGACACGAAAGCGATTGGAAGTTTAACGCGATCGGAAGCGGATTCTCTGGCGGACTTGCAGCTCTTTGTCAAAATTATGGGTTAGAAGTATAAACGAGAGAAACAAAATTCAAGAGGCGCTGCCAATGACTCATATGAGGGCCTTTTCCAAAGTGAGAAAGAAACAGCGATCAAGAATAACAGCAGGCGAAAGCCTGCTGATGCTTCTACACTTATAGGAGGAAAACCAGTTGGACATTTTGAAACATATGTTGGACACGTATGCCTCGTTTTTTGATTGGCATATGTGGGCAGAGGTATTAACAAACCCTGTCTCTTGGGGGCTCATTGGGACCCTTGTTGTGCTTGAAGGATTGTTATCAGCAGATAACGCACTTGTATTAGCTGTCATGGTGAAACATTTACCAGAAAAGCAGCGTAAAAAGGCATTAACCTACGGATTAATTGGCGCTTATTTCTTCCGTTTTCTATTCATTGGCGTGGGGATGCTGCTTATTAAGTTCTGGTGGATTAAGGTTCTCGGAGCTGCATATTTAGCATGGCTTGTCATTAAGCATTTCTGGTTAGGTGACGGCGATGACGAAGCGAAGGAATTGAAAAAAGAAGGCTGGATGATTCGCGTATTTGGCGTGTTCTGGGCAACCGTTATTTCTGTGGAAATTATGGACCTTGCCTTCTCGGTGGACAGTATTCTTGCGGCATTCGCTGTATCTGAGGAAGTATGGATTCTTCTATTAGGCGGAATGCTTGGCATTCTCATGATGCGTACAGTGGCACAGTTATTCCTTGTCCTCATTGACCGTATCCCAGAGCTTGAGAATACCGCGTTTATTCTCATCGGGATTATTGCTATCAAAATGGGCTTAAGTGCTGCACATATTGAAATTCCGCATCTTGCATTCTTTGCGATTATTATTCTAGCGTTTATCGGAACGTTTATTGTTCATAAAATCAATAAGAAGAAACATCAAGATGTGACAAACGAAGCTGCGGCTTCAAAAGAAGAATAGAATAGGACGATCAAAAAGGAATGGAGTTGACTAGCGGCTCCATCTTTTTTGAATCATCAGGTTATTGATTTTCTCTAAACAACAGGAGGTGGCACAGCATGCGGTATTTTCGTTTTTTATCAGAGGCGAGGCAGCACGATCTTTTTTTCAAGCGGCCGGGGGCGATGCATTCACTGACACCGAGGCATGTACTTGCGCATGCATTAGGTGCTACTTTGTATATGCCTGCGACAAGACAAGATATAGCAGATATGCTGCTGTCGCAGAAATATGAAGCGCTTTGCTCTGTTGTATTTTGCTTGGAGGATGCCATCGGTGATCAAGAAGTGGACATGGCTGAACAGAATCTAGTGGCACAACTGGCCAGTCTCAAAGAGAAAGTCACGCATGCGCCTGAAACGGCTGAACATTTGCCTCTTATATTTATTCGCGTTCGTTCGCCGAAACAGCTGCTCAAAATGGCAGACTTGCTCGGTTCCTCTCTTCAATTACTTACCGGTTTTGTGTTCCCGAAGTACTCGGTTCATAATGCGAAGGATTATTTGGACAGTCTGAAACAGGCATCGTCCCAAACGCAGACAACACTTTATGGGATGCCCATTTTGGAAACACCTGATTTACTAGAAAAAGAAACAAGATATACGGTGTTGTCAGAGTTAAAGCAGATCTTGCTGAATGACGAGGAATATATTTTGAATATTCGCATTGGGGCAACAGATCTTTGCGGTTTGTACGGGATTCGCCGTGATCGTGACACGACCATTTATGAAATTAATTTGATTGCTGATCTGATCACAGATATCATCAATTATTTTGGCCGTTCCTTTGTGGTATCAGGTGCTGTGTGGGAGCATTTTGGCCCTGCACGAAAGGAACAAAAACCATTCATCCGGGCACTTTCTCATAAGAGTGGTGAATCGTCTTCATCTGAATTTGATGACGTACAAGGTTTACTCAAGGAGACAAAACTCGATGTGGCTAACGGCATTCATGGAAAGACGGTCATTCATCCAACACATCTCAAGCCGGTTCAAAGCATGTATGTTGTGACGAAGGAAGAGTATATGGATGCATTAAGCATTCTTGAACATGCAGACGGCACAGTTGGCGTAATGAAGAGTACCTTCTCTAATAAAATGAATGAAACGAAGCCCCATTACAGATGGGCAGAGCACATTTTAATGAAGTCAGATATTTACGGGGTGTTTCATGAAAATAGAAGCTATATCGACATACTCACAGAAGCAGAAGCCGCATACGCTGAGCATCTTGGAACATATGGAAGTTGAGCTTGTTCTCAAAGAAGGTGCGCTTCAGCTAGAAAAAGAGCATCTCTTTGACATGGCAGCAAGGGTGAACAAAAAAAGAGCCTTTTTATTCGTTAGTAAGGTGCTCGGTAAGCACATTCCTGTTCATCCAGTAAAACCGCTCCTTGTCTCGGGTCTTTTAGCCATGGCTTATGCCAAAGAGCAAACAGGCAAGACGTCTCCGCATCAAGAGCTTTTAGTAGAAGCACTCAAGACGGATGACCACACGGTATTAACTAAAGCCTACGAAGCGCTCAAAAAAGAGAAGCTTTCAATAGGAAAACAGCCGATCGTGATCGGCTTTGCAGAAACAGCCACAGCTCTTGGTCACGGTGTGTATGACGTATTAGAAGGAGCATCTTACATTCATACGACACGTGAACAGCTCCTGGATCTTGATCCTTCATTGGTATTTGAAGAAGAGCATTCTCATGCAACGGATCAGCTTTGTTATGCAGACGAAGCATTACTTCGCACAGACCGTCCCGTCGTGCTAGTAGATGATGAAGTCACGACAGGCCGTACGAATATCAATATCATTCGGGACCTTCATGCAAAGCACCCGCGACATTCTTACACGATTCTTTCTATTTTAGACTGGCGGACAGAGAAGCACGAGAAAGCCATGTGTGAGCTTGAAGAGGAGCTTGGCATTCATATCACCTCATTGTCTTTATTAAAAGGGCAAATGGTCTTTCGCGGCAAAACGCTGGATGAACCAGCTTATTCGTATGAGATTGCTGAGCAAAAGGATCTGCCAAGCCTCTCTGTTCACTCCCTTCAATCCTTCTTTCAGCAAGAACCGTATGCACGTTCTCATGCAACCAATTCGGCTGGTCATTCGCCATATATACATGAAACGGGTCGTTTTGGTTTAAACGCAGCAGATACGGCAGCCATCGACCAAGCAGCTGCAGAGGCTGGACTGAAACTGAAGAAGGAACGCAAAGGAAAGCAGACACTTTGTTTAGGAACTGGTGAGCTGATGTATGTGCCGATGAGAGTGGCTGCACATATGGGAGAAGGTGTTCTCTTTCATTCAACGACGAGAAGCCCAATTCATCCCGTTGAAAAGGATGGATACGCTGTTCAAAATGGGTTCACCTTTGTGAGTCCAGAGGATGCTCGAATTCAGCACTACGTGTACAACATACCAAAAGGTCAATACGATGATGTATTTCTCTTCTTTGAGAAAAAGGTCTCTCAGGAGGCATTGCTTCCGCTTGTTCATTTATTTGCCGAGCGGCATGTGAGGCATGTGCATATTGTGACTTTATCAGACGAGGTGAAGGTGAATGGCTAATGTGTATACAAAGATGGGAAGCTATCCAGAGCAGGATGTAACCTTCTTACTCAAAGATTTATCATCCATTGAGATGGAGAAAAGTACAGAGGAGCGGGAACGTTCGATTCAGAGTGGTGCCCATTATTCAGAAATGCTGCCGATTGAATATAAACCAACGGAATCTTATATGGATTTATTCTATGAATCTCTGAAAGAAAGTAAGGAGAAGGTAGCAGAAGCAGTAGCTGTTGTAGCAGAACAGATTGTGAAAAAGCGAGGCTTCCAAACGGTGCTTTGCAGTTTGGCTAGAGCGGGAACGCCGATCGGGGTACTTATCAAACGATATATTCGAAAGACATATGGTCTTGAACTGCCTCATTACAGCATCTCGATTATTCGTGATCGAGGAATAGATGAGAATGCGCTACATTATATGCTCAAGGAACATCCGGGCTATGAGATTGCCTTTATTGATGGATGGACCGGAAAAGGTGCGATTTCGAGAGAGCTTCAAAAAGCGGTGATTGATTTTGAAAGAAAATACGGTATTCGTCTTTCTAGTGAACTGGCTGTACTCGCTGATCCTGGCTATTGTACACATGTCTACGGAACGAGAGAGGATTTTCTCATTCCAAGTGCTTGCCTGAATTCAACTGTATCTGGACTTGTTAGTCGTACCGTACTAAACAACCGCTGGATCAATGCCGATGATTTCCATGGGGCAAAATATTATGAAGAGCTTCTTGAAGAGGATGTGTCCAATCTGTATGTGGATACAATCGAAGAAGCATTTTCTAGCCTCGAACCAAATGTAGAAGAGAAAGCAGAAACCATCCTCGCGCACGGAATGCCTGCGGATTGGCGAGGGATGGCATCCATTGAAGCGATCGGTCAGGAGTTTCAAATTGAAAACACCCATTTGATTAAGCCAGGTGTTGGTGAGACGACTCGTGTGCTGCTGAGAAGAATCCCTTGGAAAATCTTGATTCAGCCTGGGTCTCAGGAGAAGCTAAAGCATATTTTGCTTTTGGCAGAGGACAGAGGCGTTCCTGTCATTGAATATGCCAATATGTCCTATACGTGCTGTGGACTCATTCGTCCGCTGGAGCAGACGTCATGAAGACAAGTGTGTTTGCCAGCGATTTAGACCGGACACTGATTTACTCACACCGAGTGCTGGATCAGTATGAGTATGAAGGAGATTATGATTTAGTTGAGATGCTGGATGAACGTCCGCTTTCCTATATGTCGGTTGAAACGAAAAAATCCTTGCAGAAGATTCATCAATTGGGCTGGTTTATTCCAGTGACGACAAGAACGACCGCTCAGTATGAACGGATCACCTTCTTTCAACAAGAGCTCAAACCGGAGTATGCCATCACGACAAATGGGGGCTGTATCCTGCATCACGGCAAGCCGCTTGAGGATTGGCAGGTCATCGTTGATGAGAGGCTCAAAGCGTGTATGTCAGTCAGAGAGATGCTAAGAGCCATCTCCGAACTTCCAGTTGCAGCATGGGTGAAGCGTACCCGGACAGCCGAGGGAAGATTTCTTTATTTGATTATGAAAGATGAGTATCTGTCTCGCATTCCACTTGCTGAATTGAAGCAGTGGGGCGAGGAGAGAGGCTGGCAGGTGTCTCTACAAGGACGGAAGCTTTACTTTATTCCGTCACCGCTCAATAAGTGGGATGCTGTTGCTTTTCTAAAGGAGCGGCTGGAGCTTGAATATGTATACGGTTCGGGTGATTCCCTCTTAGATGCAGGTCTCATTCGTCAGGCAGATATGGGCTTTGCCCCAAGGCATGGAGAAGTGCTCGACTTTGATCCATTGCTTGAGCCGACAGCAGCATCTGGCATGGCAGCAGCAGATGAAATCACCGCTTGTGTCATGAACCAGATGACGACCGCAAAAAAGCCTTCGATTCGATAGCAGAAGTAGAAGGGTGAATGATATGATAGTAGTAGCTTTCGAGAAAATATAGGAGAAAGGAAGGAGCGGCGTGAGTTATAAAGAAATCAATGTTAACCAAACACGGGCGGAGCAGGAAGCCTGGAAAAACGTGCTGAAAAAGCCGCTCCCTGAAAGAGACGGTTATGTAAAGGACGAGCATACATTGTCCTTGCCGCGTCTCGCCGCCCGGGTCCTTGGAACTCCGCATGATGCAACCGATTATTTTATTTATTTACATGAATTATATGAAACAGATGGCGTTCACATTTTAAGTGAAACGCTCAATCGTCATATTGAGCCGGAGCATTTTCAAGCGCTTCAACGCATTCATTTGATTAACCAAGAAGAAAAGGGATTATCTGTGAATCGCTTTGTGGCTTTCTTAGATGGTGAACAGCTGATTGTACGCCATCCAAACCCTGTGATGAACCGGCATATCCGCCTTTCATTGATCAAGGTGTTTGAGCATTTCAAACAGCTGCATGAAGGGGGATTTCAGCATCCCGATTTCCGCCGGGTACTCCTGGATGTAGTGAAGTTTTCAAATAATCATCTAGGTCCATGGCTGAAGGAAGTCAATATAGAAGAAAAAATGCCGGCTGTCATTTGGTATGGAGAGGCGAATAAAAGTCAGCTTTATTTTCTTTACTATGTCATGCTGATTGGCTGTGATGTTGTGCTATTTCATCCAGAGGGCGAGGATTCGTTCCGCGAACTAGATCCAGAAGAAAAGCTGACTTTTATTGATCAGTATCCGGGGACTTCAAAGCTGGAACCGTTCCCTACTGAAAAGCCTGAGAGGAAGTCAACGGTGGCGTACCGCTCGACAAGAGAGCTTGAAGAGGTGCTCCACACGGAAGATTCAATGCTGTATAAGCCTTGGCAATTCAGAGATCATACTCCTCATTCTATTACGCTGAAGACAACGTATGATGAGCTGTTTTTAATTGCAAAGGAACGTTCCTTTATCCGCCCTAATTTTCAAGCAGACCGCGACACGATACAGATTCCGAATCTCTTTGCGAAAATGATGGGAGTCACACGAGACAAGCGTGAATACTGGGATCGTATCCACACGTTAATGGAATGGAAAGAGACGAAGACCATTCGCCATTTTCCTTTTACGAAAGAAGTGTCTTCGAATTATCAATTTCATTATCAGCATGCCCTTTCGTCTGCTGGAGAGATTGATCCTGAATTATTAATGAAAAGCAACGTGTGGCAGTTTTCTCATCTATATGAGGGGACGCAGCGTGCGATAGCAGAGGCGATATCTCGAATCTGTCAGCATCCGAAGCTATTAAAAGAAGGCAATGAGACTGAATTAGATGTCCGTATTTATTTATTCAAACAGGTACTGCATATCGGCCAGGAGCTCATTGAACTCATTCAAACCTTTGATTATGCACAAACCGTACCGAAAGTGATTTTATATCATACGGAATATAATGGTGAGCTGACTCGTTCTGATGCGGCTGCCCTGATTTTTCTAAATGAAATGGGTGTGGATCTCTTCGTGTATCATCCGGCGGGATACCAGTGTATTGAGCGGTATATAGATGACCAATTATTTGATACCCATTGGCTTGATGAGATGGTTATGAACCAGGAGTTTAAAGAGCCGTCCATCGTTAGAAAATTATTTCAATCCATTAAAAACCGATAAGGAGATCAAAGCTTATGACAAATACAAACGGAAATGACATCATTTCAATTGATAAAGAGGAAATCTCCATTGAGAAGGCAGACGATATTCGCGTTCAGCTTCGAAATGAACCAGAAGTGCAAAATATTGCGAGACAGATCGATGCGAAAAATCAGCTGGAGCTGCTTGAATACGGAAAACAGCCGGCCGTTGAAATCTCTAAGTTCTCTGATCGTATTCTTTCGATGATGCGTTCAACTAGTGTCACTGACTCAGGAACGATGCTGACGCAGCTTGGAAAAATTATGGATCGTTTTGATAAAAATGATTTTGACGAGCCAAAGGGTGGTTTACTGTCAAAAATCTTTAAGCGCGGCGGCAGCATGATTGAAAAGATTTTCAGTAAATATCAAACGCTCGGTGCAGAGATTGAAAAAATTAATGTAGAGATCAGTAAATATAAAGACGAAATGACCAAATCGACTGTGACGCTTGAAGAAATGTATGAGCATAACATTCAATACTATATGGAGCTTGAAAAGTATGTCGTTGCAGGTCAAATGAAAATCGAGGAATTAAAGCAATTGGTTCCTTCTTATGAAGAAAAAGCAGCTAGTGGAAACCAGCTCGCACAAATGGAGCTTGATACACTTCGTAACGGCATTCAAGCGTTGGAAGAGCGTGTATATGACCTTGATATGGCACGGATGGTGGCTCTTCAAACAGCACCGCAAATTCGTTTGCTGCAGCGTGGGAATACGAAACTAATCGGTAAAATCAACTCAGCGTTCATTATCACGATTCCGATCTTTAAAAATGGCATCATTCAAGCTGTGACAGCGAAGAGACAAAAGCTTGTGGCTGATTCAATGAGTGAGCTGGATAGAAGAACAAATGAAATGCTGAAACGAAATGCTGAAAACATCTCAAGCCAAAGTGTAGAGATTGCCAAATTGTCTGGACGTCCAAGTATCGACATTGAAACGATCGAATCTTCCTTTAATACGATTGTACAAGGGATGAAAGAGACAAAACAGATCGAAGAAGAAAACAAACGATTACGCGAAGATGGAACAAAGCGTATGCTTGAATTGCAAGATAATATTAAGCGAGCTGCACTAGAGTCCTAAAAAATAAGCTGTCTGTAACTAAAGTTGCAGGCAGTTTATTAATATTTTAATTAAAATTTGAATGAAAAAGGTTTCTATGTGACCATTTTCGGGTAAATCCTGTTCAGGGGAATGGTTCACCCATGTTCGAAAAAGTTCGCTATGGTGAGGATTTGAGTTATTTTTTAGCACAATTAGGAATTTCAAGTAAAATATTGTCTGATGAGAGGAAATACCCCGTAAAATATGTTGTTTATGAAGCATTCTATAGGATTTACGAGTAATACGGCGTATAAACTCTAATCACCAGACCTCTTATATGGAATTCATACATATTGTGCGGAAATAAGCGAATTCTAAAGATTGTTCGCATCATAACGCTTATGTTACGGTTATAAAGATGCTAATTTGGAGGGAAAATATGAATTCTGAAGAGAGAAATATCAAAATCAAGATAAATAATGTATCTAAAATTTTCGGTAAAAATGCTAAAAAAGCAACTCAAATGCTTGAAAAAGGAAAAACAAAAAGAGAGATCCTAAAAGAGACCGGCGCAACAGTTGGTGTCAATCGAGCAAATTTTGATGTGTATGACGGCGAGATATTTGTCATCATGGGGCTATCAGGGAGCGGAAAGTCCACACTTGTGCGGCTGCTAAATAGGTTAATCGAACCAACCTCCGGCGAAATATATATTGATGGGGATATGATAACAAATATGTCAAAGGATCAATTGCGTGAAGTCAGACGGAAAAAGATCAGCATGGTCTTCCAAAACTTCGCATTGTTCCCGCACCGCACCATTCTTGAGAACACAGAGTATGGTCTTGAATTACAAGGTGTAGACAAAGAAGAGCGCCACTCAAAAGCGCTTGAATCTTTAAAGCTTGTTGGACTTGAAGGCTTTGAAGAGCAGTATCCAAACCAATTAAGTGGTGGGATGCAGCAGCGTGTTGGATTGGCACGTGCATTAGCAAATGACCCTGACATCTTATTAATGGATGAAGCATTCAGCGCACTCGATCCATTAATTCGTAAAGACATGCAGGATGAATTGCTTGAGCTTCACACATCTGTAGGAAAAACGATCATTTTCATTACCCATGATTTAGATGAGGCGCTTCGGATTGGCGACCGCATTGTGCTCATGAAGGACGGGAATATCGTCCAAATCGGAACACCAGAAGAAATTTTGATGAACCCATCGAATGAATATGTTGAACGTTTCGTTGAAGATGTCGACCTTTCTAAAGTATTAACCGCTGGTCATATTATGAAACGTGCAGAAACAGTCCAGCTCGACAAAGGGGCACGTGTTGCGCTCACGCTCATGAAAAACCTTGGAATTTCGTCAATCTATGCAGTTGATAAGAAAAAGCATTTATTAGGTGTTATTTCTGCACAAGCAGCGAAAAAGGCGGCAGAAATGGGAGCATCGCTTGAAACTGTTCTTGATAAAGAATTCACGACAGTATTGGAATCTACGTATTTGACAGAAATCTTTGATGCAGTGTCTGATGCGGCAAACATTCCAATTGCCGTTGTCGATGAGAAAAACAGAATGAAGGGTATTGTGGTCAGAGGTGCATTAATTGGTGCGTTATCAGGTAATGATGAGTATATCAACATGTCTTCTAACAAGCTTGAGGAAATTAAAACACAAGAGCCTTCTGCACAGGAGGTAGAATAAGATGTTTAGTATGAGTGATTTACCTAGAATTCCGTTCGCGGATTACATCGATCAATTTGTTGACTGGTTAACATTAACGTTTGGCGGTTTCTTTGATGGCATCACAAATGGATTAGCAGGTACAGTAAATGGAATTGTGGCAGTACTTGGTGTGATTCCATCCATTATTTTAACCCTTATTTTTGCCGGCATTGCTTGGTGGATCAGTACAAGAGGAATTGCTCTTTTCACACTTATTGGATTCTTGCTGATTGACTATTTAGGCTACTGGCATCCAATGCTTCAAACCCTTGCGCTCGTTTTGACAGCTGTGGTCATTTCCATCGTAATCGGGGTTCCGATCGGTATTTGGGCATCACAGAAGGAAACTGTGCGTAAAATTGTGACACCGATTTTAGATTTAATGCAGACAATGCCTGCATTCGTTTATCTATTACCAGCCATCTTCTTCTTTAACATTGGCGTTGTGCCTGGAGTTGTGGCATCGGTTATTTTCTCTATGCCGCCAACGATTCGTATGACGATTCTCGGTATTAAACAAGTACCAGCTGATTTAATTGAAGCAACAGAAGCATTTGGTTCAACGACATTCCAGCGTTTGTTCAAAGTTCAGCTTCCACTTGCAACAAAAACCATCCTAGCTGGTATTAACCAAAGTATCATGCTTGCTCTATCAATGGTCGTCATTGCGGCAATGGTAGGTGCACCAGGACTTGGTTCAGAAGTATATAGTGCGGTAACGCAGCTGAAAACAGGAATTGGATTTGAAGCAGGTATTGCCATTGTCATTGTGGCAATTACACTTGACCGTATTACACAAAACATTAAAACGAAAAAAACCAGGGGGAATGCTTAATGTGGAAAAAGTCTCTCTACATTGGGATGACCGCCCTGCTTGTCTTTTTACTAGCCGCTTGTGGTGCAAAGTCAGATTCTAATGCGAGTGCAGCACAGCAGGTGAATAAAACCATTATCGGCATTGATCCCGGTTCAGGGATTATGGCGCTAACGGATCAAGCGAAAAAGGATTACGGCTTAGAGGATTGGACGGTTGTGTCTGCATCAAGTGCAGCTATGACTGCAACGCTCAAAAAATCTTACGACCGTAAAAAGCCAATCATCATCACTGGCTGGAATCCACACTGGATGTTTTCTCGCTATGATTTAAAATATTTAGAGGATCCGAAGAAATCTTACGGTGAAGCGGAAGAGATTCATACGATTTCACGTAAAGGGTTTGCAAAGGATCAGCCGGAAGCAGCCAAAATGCTTGGCCAGTTTAAATGGTCTCAAGATGACATGGGCGAAGTCATGATCGATATCCAAGATGGTATCAATCCAAAGGATGCCGCCGTTAAATATGTGAAGAAACATAAAGACCAAGTAGCGAAATGGACAAAAGGCGTGAAAAAATCGAATGGTGACAAAGTCAATCTTGCCTACGTTGCGTGGGATAGTGAGATTGCAAGTACCAATGTTGCTGCAGAAGTACTGCGTGAGCTCGGATTTAAAGTGACCTTGACTCAGGTGGAAGCAGGTCCAATGTGGACAGCAATTGCAACTGGAAGTGCGGATGCCTCGTTATCAGCTTGGTTGCCAAATACGCATAAAACGTATGCAGCAAAGTTTAAAGGAAAATATGATGATCTAGGCACAAGTATGAAAGGTCTTCGCATGGGTCTAGTTGTTCCGACATATATGAAGAACGTCAACTCGATTGAGGATTTGAAAAAATAGCCAATTATGATGAGGTTCCCTTATAATAGAAGGGAGCATATGAAAAAGCAGTCTGCTCAAAAAGCGGCTGCTTTTTTCTTATATATAAGGAAGGTGGACGAGTTGTCGATGATGGTTAAGCCAATCATGATTTTCCTGCATGGCGGAGGAGTAAGTAGCTGGATGTGGCAGGAGCAGATAAAAACATTCAAAGAAGCGTATGAATGCTATACGCCTGATCTCATTGGTCACGGGACTAGAGCAGATGAACAGTCCTTTTCCATGCGAGAAAGTGCTCTTGAAGTCATCTCATGGATCAAGCAGCATGCGCACGGACATAAAGTAATACTCGTTGGCTTCTCTCTAGGTGCACAGGTTGCCGTTGAGGTGTTATCAAAAGAGCCTGACATCGTAGACATAGCCGTCATCAATAGCGCTCTTGTAATGCCGCTGCCATGGCTTTACTTGATGGTGAGACCTCTTTTACCTCTTACGTATCCATTATTAAAGAAAGATTGGTTTATCGAGCTCCAAGCTGAAAAAATGGGGCTTCCAAACGATGTACTCAATCACTATGTGGCGGATTCGAAGAATTTGCAGAAGAAAACCCTTCTGACGATGTTTCAAGAAAATCTCCATTACAAGCTCCCAGACACGTTTCAACAAGCGAAGGCACGAATTCTTGTCACAGTGGGGGAAAAGGAAAAAGGCATCATGAAACGGTCAGCAAAGAAAATAACGAATTCACATCCGCAGGCAGCAGGTGTCGTCGTTCCCGCTATTGGACATACATTTACGTTTGAGAAGAAAGAACTGTTTATGGATATGGTTCAATGCTTTATAGAGGAACGCGCATTACCAGTGGAATTAAAGGAAATCAAGTAACCGAAAGTAAAGACAGGCATAAAAGAGGCAGCCAAATCTTAGAACCTATATGATAGAGGTATAAAACGCTTACAGATGAGCTACTGTCTGACTGAAAGCTCATGAGACGTAGAAGGAGGAGCTATGAGTAAAAACTATATCATATTCGGTGCAAGTCAAGGATTAGGGGATGCTTTTGTTAAAGGTCTTCCTTCAAGTGGAGATACAGTTTGGATTGTGTCTCGAAGTGAACCGAGCAGTTTGAAATTAGATGACGGTGTACATAGAATTTGGCTGAAAATTGATTTATCAAGCCAATCTCATATCCCATACATGATCGAAGCATTGGGGGACAAAACCATTGATGTCCTGATCTATAACGTCGGCTTATGGGAAAAACGAGGCTTTGAAGATGATTATTCATTTGATCACGATCAGCCAGAGGATATCGCTCATTTAATCAATGTGAACGTCACGTCTACGATTACTTACATCCAAGCACTGCTTCCGCACGTAAGAAAATCGGAGAATGGAAAAATCATCGTGATTGGTTCAACGGCGGGACTTGATCATACAAACCTACCGCAAGTTTCTTTTGTTGCATCTAAATTTGGCCTGCGCGGAATTGTGAATGCACTAAGAGAGCATGTGAGAAAAGATAAAATATCTGTCACCTGTATTAATCCAGGAGAGCTGGCGGCAGAGGTACCATATGAAGATGGTGCCGAAAAAGCCATCGCTCTATATGATGAAACGAGAATTCCTGTACAGGATATAGTAGAGCTTGCGAGATGTGTGATTCATTTATCAAGGGTATCCTGTGTAAAAGAAATCAACGTCCCAGCCATGACAGATTTGAATGCGTAAAACAATCAGACCACCCGTTTAAAGAAAAAACGGGTGGTTTTTTGATTTTATGATGAATGCTGCTGAAGGGTTTGATAAACAGCTTCAGTCAAAATCTCAATGCCTGTAAAAATAGCAGAGCGGTCGAATGTCATATACGGATGATGTAGACCGGGCTTTAGATCACAGCCTAAACCAAGCATCGTGGATTTGATATGCGGAACCTTTGCTGCATAAAAGTGAAAATCCTCTCCGCCTGTCGTTACGATCGGAGGATCAAGCTGTTCTTTCCCTAAAATCTTTTCAATGGCTTGAGACATCATCTGAACGGCTTCCTCATTTAAGGTAGCGGCAGGCAGACGATGATCTGTTGAAAGGGTAATGGAAGCGCCAAAGGCATCCGCTACAGCATGTACGGCTCTTTCAATTTCTTTTTCTAGTTCATCCATCACTTCATTTGTTTGTGCTCTGACATCTAATGTAAAAGAAGCTTTGCCGGGGATGATGTTTGAACTACCTCCGCCAGCATGTAGGTTGGTCATTTTCACAGAATGTGCAACTCTTGGGTCGACATGAATATGCGCGAGTCTTTGCACGAGGGTAGAAGCGACTTCAATGACGTTGACCCCTAGATGCGGGCGTGCACCGTGGGCTTCCTCACCAATAATTGTGCCGATGTAATGATTACTCGATCCATGTAAGATCGCAGGTGCGCAGCGTCCGTTTAATGTTTCTTGAATTGGGCGCACATGCACTCCGTATAAGTAATCAACGTCTGCTAGCACACCTTTTTCAATCATTTTCAGCGCACCGCCGCCTTTTTCCTCAGCAGGCTGAAAAATGAACCGGATAGTGCCGTTTGGGAGCTCCTTTTCTTTTAATGCCATGAAGGTGCCGAGAGCCATTGTCATGTGTGCATCGTGACCACATGAATGATTGGCTTGAAACTCACCATCTACTTCCTGCCAAAGTGCATCAATATCGGCTCTCACAGCGACCACTGGTGAACCTTCTCCCATTTCACCGATCACCCCTGTACAGTCGTCAAATGTTCGAGTTTGACAGCCCATTTTCTTTAATAAGTCCTCAAGATAAGCCGTCGTATTCGTTTCTTCCCAGCTGATTTCAGGGTGGGCGTGCAGGTGATCAAAGATGTCTTTCACCGTTTGCTGCATGTCGTTTGTCAAAGTTGTCATGAATAGCCTCCTTGCTGACAGATAATCTGTCAAAATATTCTTTTAGTGAAATAATATTGATCTTAAATATCATCAGTGTTTATAATATAACACATCATTTGATTATTCAGAAAATTAAGTGAAATTCCAATCGGGACAAAGGGGTTTTGACAGATGAAAACAGCGACAGTATCAGCACCTGAGAAACAAAAAAGAAAACTTCAGATGCCGGATGCGTATGTACTCTTATTTATGATTGCTTTAATTTGTACAATCGCAACGTATTTTGTACCAGCCGGTGAATTTGATCGGAAAACGTCAGGAGAGATCACAACAGCTGTTCCTGGCAGTTATCACCGTATTGATCAATCACCAGTTAGTCCGGTTGGTTTTTTTACAGCGATTCAAGAAGGGATGGTTGGTTCATCCTCTATTATTTTTCTGATTCTTTTTACTGGCGGAACCATTGCGATTCTGGAAAAGACAGGTGCCATTAACGGGATGATTCACAATGTCATCAGCCGGTTCCAAACAAAACAGCTATTGTTTATTTGTATTGTTGGCGGATTGTTTTCTGTACTTGGGACGACCGGAATTGTGGTGAACTCGGTCATTGGCTTTATTCCTATTGGAATCATTGTGGCACGTTCTTTAAAGTGGGATGCAGTGGCGGGAGCGGCGGTTATTTACATCGGCTGTTATGCAGGTTTTAACGCAACCATTTTGTCTCCATCTCCATTAGGTTTATCACAAACGATTGCAGAACTGCCGATTTTTTCTGGTATTGGTCTGCGTGTCATCATTTATCTTTGTTTTCTTCTATCTAGTATTGTGTACATCTATTTATATACAAAACGCCTGAAAAATAAAGAAAAGGGGAGCCTGCTTGGTGACGAGTGGTTTCCTGCTAAAGGGCTTGGAGGAGCTGATGCGGAATCTGTGGACAAGCCTGAATTCACCGGCAGACATAAGCTGATTTTAGCGGTGTGCGGTTTGTCGCTTGGGGGTTTTTTATATGGTGCGCTTCAGCTTGGCTGGACCGATAAGGAAATGGCTGGTGTGTTTATTTTCATGGCAATTGCTGCTGGCCTGCTTGGCGGATTAGCAGCCAATGATATTGCGAAAACGTTTATCACCGGCTGTCAAAGCCTTGTTTACGGCGCACTCATTGTTGGAATGGCACGCTGTATTTCTGTCATTTTGGAAAATGGTAAGCTGCTTGATACCGTAGTTAATGGCTTGGCGAGTATGCTGACAGGATTTAGTCCAATTGCTGGTGCGATCGGGATGTATATTGCGAGTGCACTTCTTCACTTTTTGATTTCATCAGGATCAGGAGAAGCGGTTGTCTTTATTCCAATTCTTGCGCCGCTGGCTGATTTAATGGGCATCACAAGACAGGTCGCAGTAGAAGCGGTGATGCTTGGCGAAGGGGTGGTTAACTGTATCAATCCGACGTCAGGTGTGCTCATGGCTGTGCTTGCTGCTAGTGGTATTCCTTATGTGAAGTGGCTTCGTTTTATGGTGCCTCTTGCGCTCATTTGGTTTGTCATTGGCCTTGTCTTTATTTGCATCGGCGTGATGATCAATTGGGGACCTTATTAACATGTATAAAGCTGCTGACAATGGCTTGGCAGCTTTTTTCTTGTGGAAATATGCATGGAGACAGCGCTTTGAAAGCACAATAAGAGTGTTCACAAATTCGCTACATATTTTTTTTCAGAAACACCCTTGCAAAAGTTTGTGAAATGTTGCACAATAAGAATGTGAAATACTTCACATAAGAAAAACAACCTAGTTTTACTCAGGAGGATGAGATAAATGACAAACGAAAAAGTAAACAAAGTAGCACTTATTGGAGCAGGTTTTGTAGGTAGCAGTTATGCCTTTACATTAATAAATCAAGTGATCACAGATGAATTGGTTGTCATCGATTTGAATCAAGATAAAGCAATGGGTGACGTCATGGATTTAAACCACGGGAAAGCATTTGCTCCGCATCCGGTGAACACATGGTATGGAGATTATGAGGATTGTAAGGATGCGGACATTGTGTGTATCTGTGCTGGGGCGAACCAAAAGCCAGGTGAAACGAGACTTGACCTTGTTGAAAAAAACTTAAATATATTTAAAGGCATTGTAGACAATGTGATGAAAAGTGGATTCGATGGTATTTTCTTAGTCGCCACAAATCCTGTTGATATTTTAACATATGCGACTTGGAAATTCAGTGGACTGCCAAAAGAACGAGTGATCGGCAGCGGAACTACACTTGATACTGCAAGGTTTAGATACATGCTTAGTGAGTACTTTGACGCAGCGGCACACAATGTGCATGCGTACATCATTGGAGAGCATGGGGATACAGAGCTTGCTGTTTGGAGTCATGCGAATATCGGAAGTGTACCGATTACAGAATTAATGAAGAAAAATGATCAATACAAACAAGAAGATTTAGATGAGATGATGGAAAATGTCCGTCATGCCGCTTATCAAATCATTGAGAAAAAAGGCGCTACTTACTACGGCGTAGCGATGAGTTTGGCCCGCATAACAAGAGCGATTCTGCACAATGAAAACAGTATTTTGACTGTCAGCACTTACTTAGATGGAGAGTACGGAGCAGAAGATGTCTACATTGGTGTACCTGCCCTTGTGAATCGAAATGGCGCAACAGAAGTGATAGAGCTTGCACTGAATGATACAGAAAAAGAACAATTCGCGCACAGTGTGAATGTGTTAAAAGAGATTTTGGCTCCTCATTTTTAATCAAAAGCAACCTATCTGAGCAGAAAAGGATGAATCACTATGTGGCAGCAAATATATAATCCGTTTGGTAATGAGTTCGTGAGTGCATTGGTAGCAATGCTTCCAATTTTGTTTTTCCTACTTGCATTAACCGTATTTAAGTTAAAAGGTGTTTTAGCCGCTTGTTTTACCTTAATCGTCAGCTTTGTAACAGCGGTTTTCTTCTTTCATATGCCAATTGAAAAGGCATTATCTGCTGTGCTGCTCGGTATATCTAATGGGCTGTGGCCGATTGGATATATCGTCATCATGGCGGTGTGGCTCTATAAAATTGCTGTGAAATCTGGTAAATTCGATGTTATTCGTTCTAGTATTGCAGGAATCTCTCAAGATCAACGTCTTCAGCTCTTATTAATTGGTTTTAGTTTTAACGCATTTTTAGAGGGAGCCGCTGGGTTTGGTGTACCGATTGCGATTAGTGCCGCTCTCTTAACAGAGCTTGGGTTTAAACCGCTGAAAGCTGCGATGCTCTGCTTAATTGCCAATGCTGCGTCTGGCGCATTTGGTGCTGTGGGTATCCCAGTCATTACAGGGGCGCAAATGGGCAATATGACGCCGCTTGCATTATCTCAAACCCTTGTGTTTACGATTCCGTTTATTTCATTCTGTATTCCGTTCCTACTCATTCTCATTGTGGACGGATTCAAAGGGATTAAAGAAACGCTCCCTGCCTTGCTTGTTGTGAGTGGAAGCTATGCCATTTTGCAAGCTGTCACAATGGTGACAATGGGTCCTGAGCTTGCCAATATTATTTCAGCTTTAGCAAGTATGGGGATTTTGGCTTTATTTCTTCGAAAATGGCAGCCGAAACATATTTATCGTGAAGAAGGGGCACCAGACATTGAACAGAAACAAACATATCGCGGCGTTGAAGTGCTGAAAGCATGGTCTCCATTCTATATTTTAACTGCCGTGATTACGGTATGGAGTCTGCCAGCATTTAAAGCATTGTTTGCTGTAGGAGGCCCGTTCAACTGGACAACCATTTTAGTAAAAATGCCATTTTTGCATCAGCAAATTGTAAAATTACCACCAATTGCACAAACAGCAACACCTATTGATGCGATCTTTAAAATTGATGTGATCAGTGCAACGGGTACTGCCATTCTGATTGCGGTGATGCTGACAGGTTTGTTTAGCAGACATATTACATTAACAGAAGGCGCTGCCTGCTTAAAAGCATCAGTGAAAGAGCTTTGGGTACCAGTTCTCACTATTTGTTTTGTCATGGGCTTTGCCAACTTGGCGAACTTCGCTGGACTAAGTTCAGCCATTGGGCTTGCACTTGCCAAAACAGGCGATTTGTTCCCGCTTGTCAGCCCAGTGCTTGGCTGGATCGGGGTGTTTATTACAGGATCTGTCGTGAGTAACAACGCCTTATTCGGTAACCTTCAAGCAGTTACTGCTTCTCAAATCGGCTCTCAAGCAGGTTTGTTAATCGGAGCAAATACAACAGGCGGGGTCATGGCGAAATTAATTTCTCCACAATCTATCGCCATTGCTACAGCAGCAGTTGGAGAAACAGGTAAAGAATCTGAGCTCTTCCAAAAGACTGTGAAGTACAGCTTCATCCTGCTCGGCATAGTGTGTGTATGGACATTCATTCTTGCTCAATTTATATAGGTTTAAAAAAAGACTGAGACAGCTCTCAGTCACAGCGTGTAGACAAACCTTCGCATTCTTTGTCAGGCCTGTGCTCCGGTGCTCACGAATGTCAAATTCGCTCCGCTCCGTTGCTCGTCCTTCCTAGACTGCAAAGGTTTTCTATCACGCTGAAAAAAGGAAAACAAAGGGCTAAAATAAAGATCATTTTAGCCCTTTGTCACCAAAAAAGACTGAGACAGCTCTTAGTCTTTTTTGTTTATGTCGATTCCCTTGTAACGAGCCGGGTAGGCAGCTGGATATGTTCACGCTGTAATGGTTTTTGGTCTTGCAGGATCTCGATTATTTGCTGCACAGACCGCTGGCCAAGCTCTACGATCGGGATGTCGATTGTGGTGATCGTTGGAGCCGTCACCTCGCAAATATCTTGATTGTCATAGCCAATCACCGCTAGATCCTTAGGAATGTGATAACCATATGAAATGGCCTGTTTAATGAGTCCTGCTGCGACTTGATCATTACCGGTGAAAATGGCATCAGGTGCATTCTTCATGTCATGGATGACATCCATTAAGCGAAAACCGTCTTCAATGGTGAAGGCCTCGCCGAACAGCCAATCGTCATGCAGCGGCAAGCCGTGTGCAGAAAGAGCATCGAGATAGCCCTGTTTCCTTTGTTTCTGTGCTTCACTGCTTTCTGTATCAAAGCAAAACCCGATCGATTTCCGCCCCGACTGAATCAAGTAGTCAACTGCTTTATAGGCAGCTTCCCGCTCATCGTATCCAATAATCGGGATGTCTGCTGTTTGATGATATTCATTCGCCATGACAATAGGGCCGTTCGTTAAAAATGGCTCGATCTTTTCCCACGGATTTTCTAATGCCCCTAATATGACCCCATCTACTTCTCTTCTTTTTAATAATTGAAGCCCTTCAAGCTCTAATGATTCCTGATAAAACGTCTGAAGCACGATGGCTTTATAGCCTTGATCCAGTGCTTCTTTTGAAATTCCTTTAATGAATTGTGCAAAAAAAGGATGGTCCACAGCCGGGACAGACACAGCAATGGTTTTTGTCTGATGTGAACGAAGGGTGCGAGCCGCTGAACTCGGTGTATATTCCATTTCTTTCATCACCTGTAAAATGAGCTGGCGCTTTTCCTCTGACACATATGGATGATGATTCAGCACTCTGGAAACGGTGGTGGTTGAAACCCCGCAGCGTTTGGCAATTTCATAAATTGTACACATATTAACAAATCCTTTACACAAAGTTATTGTTCTGAAATCGATAACATCATTTACAATGTGAAACAAGTTAAATATTAACAAATGGAATTGATTAATTGGAGGGAATGGAATGCAAATATTGACGAAGATATCAGGTAAAAGCAAGGATTATCTTCCTTTGCTGGATATGATCAATCAAGGTGTTCAAGTAAAGTCTGATTCAGTTGAGAAGCACCTAGCAAATGAAAAGCTGGTGACGTTCCTCGAGCAAGATATAGGGCACACAGGATTGGAAAAAATTCTCTTCCATTATAAACAAAATAAGGAAAAAAAGATACCGTTTCTGCCAGTTGATAAACTGATTTCAGAGGATGAAATCGATGATATTATGCAGGTGCTGAAAGAAGTATTGAGTTCTGGCCGTTTTACTTCAGGGCCATATATCCCGGCGTTTGAAAAGCAGCTCGCTGAGTACTTAGGGAAGAAATATGTCATTGCCACGTCAAGTGGAACAGATGCCCTAATGATCAGCCTTATATCAGCAGGTGTCACTCCAGGAGATGAGGTCATTTTGCCAGCGAATAGCTTTGCTGCAACAGAAAATGCAGTGCTTGCGATTGGTGCTGTTCCAGTCTATGCCGATATTGATCCAGATACTTACTGCTTGGCACCGAGTGAAATAGAGAAGCATATCACAGATCAAACGGCATGCATTCTTCCGGTTCATTTATATGGAAAACAAGCGGATATGAAGGCCATTTCGGCGATTGCAAAAAAGCATGGGCTAAAAATCATTGAAGATGGCTGTCAGGCGATCGGGAGCACTGGCCTTGGAGCATATGGAGATGGGCTTGTTCTCAGCTTTAATCCATACAAAAATCTTGGTGTCTGCGGCAAGGCCGGAGCCATCGCGACAAATGATGAAGCCTTAGCGGAAAAATGCATGGAGATCAGCTATCACGGCTTTGAAGTAGGAAAGAAAAATGTCAAACGCAGTGACTATGGCTTTAATTCGAAAATTGATAATTTGCAGGCAGCGATCGGACTCGAACGTATGAAGTATTTAGGATTACAAAACTTTAAACGTTTCTACTTAGCAAAGCGATACATTGACCAGCTACAAACGCTTGAGGAAGAAGGATACTTGAAGCTTCCGAAGCTAACGGATGATCACGTCTGGCATCTGTTCCCGATTAGAGTGATGAAGGGAGAGCGAGATGAGCTTGCAGCAAAATTGCTGAAAATGGGCATAGAAACAGATGTTTATTACCCGATTCTATCGCATCAGCATCAAACAAATCTTGTTTCTCAAAAGTATAAACAAACGACACTTTCACAAACGGAAAAAGCAGCACAGGAATTACTTCACTTGCCGCTGTATCCAGGCATGCCGCTGCAAGATCAGGAGAAGGTCATCGAGGGGGTTCATCATGTTATCAAGTCTTCCATTCAATAAAAAGCTGCTGAATCAGCCGGATAATCCGAAGTGGATCGTCTTCTGTGACTTTGATGAAACCTATTATTCTCACAAAATGACCGATGAGCAGAGAGAGGATGTCAAGCGGCTGGAAGCCTTTGTGGCAGAAAAGAGTGAAGCAGGACAGCTCATGCTTGGCTGGGTCACGGGAAGTAGCCTCGATTCTGTCACAAGTAAAATGGAAACAGGCGGTTTTTATCAATTCCCGCATTTTATTGCGTCGAACTTAGGGACTGAGATTGTGTATACATCGGATGCTCGTTTTGGACAGCCAGATGCGGAGTGGATGAAGCGGCTGGATGCACAGGGCTTCTCAGATGAAAAAATTGAAGACATCCTCGAAACCATACGTGAAAAGGGAATTCATCTCAGACCGCAAACGCAGCTGGGCAGCTCAGGGTATAAGAAGAATTTCTATTATCAGGAGCAGGATGAACGGACAGATCTTCATCATCTATCATTCATCCAAACACTTGCCAAAGAGCGCGGGGTGGCGGTCAACATCAACAAATGCAATCCGCTTGCAGGAGACCCTGCTGATTGCTATGATGTCGATTTTTTACCAGTCGGCACAGGAAAGGATGAAATTGTCCGCTTTATGCTGAACCAATATGATTTATCGAAAGATCAAGGCTTTGCCTTTGGAGATAGTGGGAACGATTTGCGGATGCTTCAATCCGTCACGCATGGTTTTCTCGTCCAAAATGCGACGGCCGAAGCCAAGCGGCACCATCATCAAATTTGTCATCATGGGTATGCAAAAGGAATCTATGAAACACTGAAAACAGTGATGTATAAACATGAGGAGGCACATTCATGAAGAAAATTGGAATTGTTGGAGCAGGGAATATTGCAAAAGCACATGCAAGAGCATTATCAACAATCAAAGGTGCAGAGTTATCCGGTGTCTATGATTTACACGAGTCAGTTGCACAAGGATTCATTAAACAGTATGGCGGACGCGTGTATTCAAGTATCGAAACTTTAGCAGATGCATCTGACGGGTTGATCATTGCCTCCCCTAATTTTTGTCACAAAGACCATGCCCTTCAGGCACTAAGAGAAGGACAGCCCATTTTATGTGAAAAGCCGATGGCTGTGTCGCTGAAGGAAGCGGAGGAAATGGTGGAGACAGCCAAACAGTTCCAGGTTCAAGCCAGTATGGGCTTTAACTATCGTTACTTATCCTTTGTGAATATTTTGAAGAACTTGATTACCAATGGTGAATTAGGCCGGATTTTGACTGTCAGGACTCATTTTAAGAAAAACAGTGCCCTCAGAAGAAAGACATTTTCATGGAGAGACAGCAGTGAGAGTCTGCGTACGAGCGGTGCATTAGGGGATCTGGGCATTCATTTAATTGATATGCTGTGGTACTTATTTGGCAGTGACATGAAGAAAGAATCACTTAATACGAAGATGCTGACACATGTAAAGGAAAAAGAAGAGAAAAAGGTGCAGGTGGATGATCATACCGAAATTTTCGGTCAGATGGAGAATCAAGTGTTCTTTCACTTGGTCACATCCAAAAGCACGCAGCCTGAGGAATGCGGATTTAGTGTTGAAGTCGTTGGTCATGACAAGGTATTCAAATACCATACGAACATGAAAAACGAATACGAGATCAGTGATGGCTTGTGTGTGGAGCGTCATCAAATGCCGCAAACCTTGCTGACAGATCCGCCAAACGAATTTTACGGATGGTCTGATACGTTCCGTGATCAGCTGATGCACTGGGTGAATACAAATCCATATCCATCTCATATGAAAGTCGCTGATTTTGTAGACGGGTATCGCGCGCAAGCTGCGCTTAATACGTGCTTCGAGAGGGAAGAGGCTGTCGAGTCTGCCCAGGCATATTAAAGAGGTGGAGCGGAGGATGTTAAAACTCCGCTCCTTTTTAGAGGAAGTGAAAAGATGAAAAAAGTATTTTATTTTGGCTGTGTCTTTTATTTTTTTATTGGGACCATTCATGTGTTTTTTGGCAGCTTAACTCCTTATTTACTGTCTAGTTACGATAAGGGTCCTGGGGAATTATCTTCTTTAATCTTTTTTCAGTTTATTGGTTTTTTGACAGGGGTTCTGTTATCCCCCATCCTTGTGAGGAAAAAAGGCTACGGCGCTGTTCTGACCATGGGTCTTTTGCTGATGATCGGGTCACTTCTGCTTGGGCTTTTGGTTCCTGGCTGGTCAACACTTGTGCTGGCAGGTTTTTTTCTTGGGAGCGGGGCAGGCAGTCTTGAGACAACAGCCGGAGCGTATGTGATTTCGATGGCAAACAGTGCGAAGCGAATCAGCATCATGGAGGTCTTCTTTGGGTTAGGAGCACTGTTATTTCCACTTGTGATTTTACTAACTGTCAATGAACAGACGTGGCACTATGTGTTTTTATTTCAAGTCGGTGCACTGACATTCTTCCTTATGCTCTGGCTTACCTTCATGAACAAATTGCCTAGTGGACAGATGACTGCTCCTTCCAATGGGGTAAGAAAACCGTCCTTACTTGTTGATCGAAACAATCGAATCATTGTGGTGATCATGATTTGCTTTGCCTTTTTCTACGCAGGGATTGAAACGAACTTTGCGAACTTTTTGCCGTCGATCATGCTGGAGAAGGGAGGAGACAATTGGGGTCTCTTTGCGGTCTCTACCTTTTGGACAGCGATCGTCATTGGCAGAACTGTCATTGCGAGAAAAGCTGATAAGTTGCACCCGCTGCGTTTTTTAAAGCTAAGCGCAGCACTCATGATTCTGCTGCTCGTTGTATTTGCCCTGACAACCCACATCGCCGCGCAGCTGCTTCTCATCTTTTTCATCGGTCTGTGTGCAGCTGGTATGTTCCCAATCGCACTGACTGCATCTGCATTAATGATTGAAAATGCGATCGACGAGGCGACGAGTTACTTTATTGCAGCCGCAAGTTTAGGCGGAGCCTGCTTGTCCTTCTTGATCGGCTTTAGTCTTGAATGGGCAGGAGCAGCAAGTGCCGTCTTTGTTTTCGCCTTCTTAGCTGTTCTTCTGTTTGCAGCTGCGATTCAAATGAAACGTGCTACGAAAAAGGAAACGGTCCTGCCGCAACAATCGGCGCTGAAAGCCGATCGATAAGCAATACCCGATGCTCCCTTGAGTCCGCCTGAAAAGATGACAAAGGACTTGTACTAAACCATAGAACGTTTGAATAATATGTACAAGTCAGCATCAAAAGGAGGACGTCTATGTGGCGGTGTTTTTTGGTTATATCTTTTTAGGGTTGTCACTTTCAGCGCCTGTTGGGCCAGTCAATGCAGCTCAAATCGACAGAGGGATTAAAAGTGGATTTTGGCACGCGTGGATTTTTGGTGTGGGGGCAATGGCTGCGGATATTGTCTATATGCTCCTCATCTATTTTGGTGTCGCCCAGCTTTTGACCGCACCTCTTGTGAAAACTTTTTTGTGGCTATTCGGCTTTTTTGTTTTGACCTATACCGGCATTGAGAGCCTACGTAAAATCAATTTGCAGGAGAGCCCGAAAAAGGATGTTGGAAACACTTCGATGGGTCAGTCATTTATGACGGGGTTTTTCATTTCTCTTTCCAATCCGCTCAGTATTTTATTTTGGCTTGGTATCTACGGCAGTATTTTGGCCAATACGATCGAAAAGTATGGGGCATCTCAAATGCTGATGTACAGCTTGGCTATTTTTATCGGCATGTTGATCTGGGATTTCAGCATGGCGCTGCTTGCTAGTTCGTTTAGGCGCTATTTAAGTGAACGTGTCTTACATGGCTTATCCGTGCTTGCAGGCTTATCTTTACTTGGTTTCGGCGCTTATTTCGGGTATCAAGGGATCATGGCGTTGATTGGGTAGAAAAGCAGACTCATGTCAGTCTGCTTTTTTTTGTAAGGATTGACAGACATAACACATTCTTGAATAATGGTGAGATATAAAATGGATTCAAGGAGCTTTGCCATGCGTATTTTTCTTCCAGTATTCAACTATTTGTGCATGCTGATCTTATCAGTCATCACAGCAACATTCGTATATACCATGCTATTTATCCCGACTGAATCAGGCTTTGGTTATGTGGAGATGACAAGTCTGCTGATTTTAATCGCTTATGTAGTGTTTGCTGCACCGATTCAGCTTGTTTTACACAGGCATCCTAGAAGGTTTCGAGGCCGTGACTTACTTGTTTATTTTCTTGCGGCGTGGGTGATTTGCTCTGCGTTAGCGTTATGGATTGATTATGGACTGGTTGTGTTCATTAGCTACAAAGTCTATCTGTTTAGCTTTTGCTCAGCCCTCATTTATTGGGTGCTCGATTCTGTCTTTTTGATGAAGAACCGATCATAGGGAAGATACAAAAGCGCTCTATTAAAAGAAGCAGCATGGAGTGAAAGACGCACATACATGCTGAATTTGAATGAGAACATCCACCTCTGGAATGCGCAAGGAAAGTCGCTTAGGGACAGTCACCACAGCCTTTTTTTCTCATAGGCTATGGAGAAGACGCTAAAACGAGGTGGAAGGAAATGGCCCAGTTGTATGCAAAAAGTTGCCTTGATCAAAATCTACGATCACTAGAAGAATGGAAGCAGGATGCTTTTACGCTATTTGGAGAGATGGTAGGAGATGAGGCAGATACATTCCCTTGTGTCCCAGGAAGACAGGGATTTTTTCTCGATCATTTACGCTATGGGTTTGTGGGTGATCCGAGAAAAGAGGAAGCTGTTGAGGAATTAGCGCAGCTGCTGAGAGAATATCAAAGCTGTGCGAAAGAAACGGGTCAATATGCTTCATTTATATGCTTTTTTGAAACACCGCAGGATTTAAAGGAAAGTTCGCTTGAAGAGCTTGAGCAGCAGTTTTGGTCATTGCTTCAACGACTGCACCAGAAAGATGAAGTGCCATGGCCTGAGGATATTCCGCTAGATGCTCATCATCATGAGTGGGAGTATTGCTTTCACGGGGAAGCGTATTTTATTTTATGCTCCACACCGGCTCATAAGCTCAGAAAAAGCCGCCACTTTCCTTATGTCTTAATGGCATTTCAGCCTAGATGGGTGTTTGAGAAATTGAATGGATCGACTAAGTTTGGTCAAAAAATGAGCCAGCTCGTTCGCAAGCGGCTCAAAGCGTATGATGAGGTCGGCGTTCATCCATCATTAAAATGGTACGGTGATCCGACCAATCATGAATGGAAGCAATACTTTCTCCCAGATGAAGAGGCGGAGAAACCAGCCTCCGCCAAATGTCCTTTTACTGCATTAAGAAACATGATGAAATTATGATGCGGTCTGATCCTGCTGCTTCCACTTTTTCCTCATAAATAGCACCATGATGGCAATCACTGCAATGATCCCAAGGCTGATAAAAAAGCCAGGTCGTCCGCTTGCCTCTGTTAAAGTGCCTGAAATGGCGGCTCCAATCAGGAGAAGTGCAAGAAACATTTCGCACGTTTGGCGAGTGGATGGCTTTGATAGCTTTTTACTTGAGAACAGAATGAAGACCCACGTGTACAGAAGGGTAAGGCCGGCTGCTGTTGTGAGGTGCTCGTAGATGTGTTTGGACAAAAAGAGCGCAAGCAAAATCGAGACAATTAATCCAGCAGCAGTTAAGATAATCGAAGACCATCTGACATGAGATGGGTCTTTTTGTTTAAAACAAGCAGGTGCATCTTGATGCTCTGACATCGTGCCAAGCAGCGTCGTGACTGCATAGAGAGAGGCAACCAATGTCGAAAAGCCGGCAATAATGAAAATGCCATTAAAGATATGAAGAAAGATCGATAAATGAAATGGCTCTAATGATGTAATAAAGGGACTGCTGTTCTCATTAAAGGCTGTCACTGGGACAAGCAAGAGAGCAAGTCCAATTGAGACGATATAGATGACCGCTAGAATGATCAGCATGACGCGTCCAGACTTTGCTGCATCCTTCGGGTCCTTTAAATGAACCGCCATCAGCCCCATGACTTCAATTCCCCCAAATGCATAAAACGCGTAAATCAATCCATTCCAAAGACCAAGCGGACCGAGCGGCATCCATTCGTGATCTTTGTTTGGGAGGTGAAGGGTTGGTTTATGATCTGTCAGAATCCCGAATAACACAAGCACAGCAAGGATCATAAATAGAAAAATCGCCGCTGTCTTCAGTACCGCAAGGACATTTTCTGTCTTTTGAAAAGAAGAGAGCCCTATGATAATCACGAGCAGGGCAAGAGCGGAATAAATTGCAGAAAACACCCAGAGCGGCACAGATGGAAACCAGTGGCGGGTAAAAAGAGAAATCGCTGTTAACTGACTTCCTGTAATCAGCATTTCTGCGAACCAATACACCCAGCCATTGCTAAACCCTGCCCAGCGTCCATATGCTTTACGAGCATAGGAACAAAATGACCCTTTATCAGGATTATCGGCTGTCATCGCAGCCAAATGTTTAAAGACGAGATAGGTTCCAACCGCAGCAAGTAAAAAAGAAATGCAGACGGAAAAACCGGACTTTGTAATGGCAATGCTGGAACCAAGGAAGAAACCAGTGCCAATCGTACAGCCGACTCCGATGAGAGAAAGCTGCCACCAAGATAAAGTTTGTTCTTCTTTCAATGCATGCGCAACACCTTTCTGTTTCAATGACATTAGCTTGTGACCGCCTCTTTTTTTTATACATGATCAAGAGGACGTTTTGGGCATACTGTCAAGGAAAGGAGTGTATGTGATGAACGGAGAATATGTCATTTTACCAAAGGGCAGACTGGGCTTTCGTTTAGGAAAAGGCCAATGTATGCGGGTGGTTGATGTTGAAGGCCAGCAAGTAGCAGATGTCATGGCCTATCACGAAAAGGATTTTTATGAAAAATTTGACCAAGGCGCGACAATGGACAGCCTATTTTCGTCCAAAGTGAAAAAAGGCGATAAGCTCTATTCTAATTTATACAAACCGATGTTTACGGTCATTGAAGATACAGTCGAGTGCCATGATTTATATATGCCCGCCTGCCGGCAAGAAATGTACCAGCTTTTATACGGACGGACGCATTTAGAGGTCATGCATACATGCTACGATAATTTAAGGACTGCCTTTGAACCATTTGGGATTCCGAAGGAGGATATGTACTATCCTTTTAATGCCTTTATGAATACAGTCATTGATGAAAAAGGAAAGCTGTCTGTGGAGCTGCCAAAATCTCTTCCCGGTGATTACATTCGTCTGCGAGCTGAAATGGATCTCATTGTGGCCGTATCCGCATGCCCTGCTGATATTGGGAAGTGTAATGGCGCAAGCTGTACATCTATACGGGTAGAAATTGATTGAAAAAAAGGCCAGTCCTTATAGACAGGGTCTTTTTCATTTGTGAATGTTTGATCATTGATGAAATAGGGGAACGTCTTACAAAATGTTCTTCTTGAAAACATGGTATAATGAAGATTCAAAAAACGTTGTCAAATCAATGAATTCAGAGTAAAACCTGTTCTCTTCATGTAGAGGATGCTTAGGAGGAAAAGTGTATGAGTTTGCAAAAAAAGATCAGCCAAGAGTTGCATGTGCAGCCCTCAATTGACCCGAAGCAGGAGATTGAAAAACGGGTTGGATTTTTAAAGGACTACTTGAAAAAAACCGGCGCGAAAGGATTCGTTCTCGGCATTAGCGGCGGACAGGATTCAACGCTCGCTGGCCGTCTTGCACAGCTCGCTGCATCTGAACTGCGTCAAGAAGGAAAGGAAGAGGTAGTCTTTATTGCGGTGCGTCTCCCGCATGGCGTGCAGCAGGATGAAGATGATGCCCAGCTCGCTTTATCATTTATTCAGCCGGACAAGTCGTGGAAATATGATATTGCGCCTGCCGTGACGGCATTCAGTGAACAATATCAAAAAGACACAGGCGGACCGTTGTCTGATTTTAATAAAGGGAATGTCAAAGCACGCATGCGAATGATCGCGCAATATGCTGTTGGAGGAGAAGAAGGATTACTTGTCATTGGTACAGATCATGCAGCCGAAGCAGTCACTGGGTTTTTCACGAAATATGGTGACGGCGGTGCAGACGTTCTCCCGCTCACAGGTCTGACGAAACGCCAAGGCCGGACACTGCTAGAAGCGCTGCAAGCACCAGAGCGCCTATACTTAAAGAAACCGACAGCCGATCTGCTTGATGACAAACCTCAGCAAACGGATGAAACAGAACTAGGCATTACGTACAATGAAATTGATGATTACTTAGAAGGTAAGCCCGTGTCAGAACAAGCAGCAGAAGCGATTGAAAAGCGCTATGTTCAATCAGAGCATAAACGCCAAGTACCCGCTTCCATGTTTGATGACTGGTGGAAATAAAAAAGCGACCTCTCCAGTAGACGGAGAGGTTTTTTTATGTTGAATTTTTAAATGGGTTTGACAAAATAACCAAAAATTCATTAAATTAGTAGAACGATCTACTCAAGTCCATTTAACTAAATAAAGATTTTTTTGATCAAAAAAAGCAAGCATAATTAGTTCGATTCACTTAATTTCACTGCTATTTACAGTATTTTCAGAAAAAATGATTGACGAAGAAAAAGAATGCGCTTACAATGAAACCACATTCCGAAAAGTGAAATTAGATTCCACTGAATGGAATAAAGGGGTGGTTCACCTCCAAATAAGAAGCTAAAGGAATGATTGACACAATGAAAAATCGAAGTGCACTGGAAATCTACAAAGAGGGAGGAGCTTGGTGGGAAACTGAGATTAGTCATATTCAAAAAAATTCAATTGAACTTCGAGGTTATCCGATTGAAGAACTGATTGGCGAACTGTCGTATCCACAAATGCTTTATTTACTGCTTGTTGGTGAATTATTGGATGATTCAAAAGCAGCTCTTTTTGAAAGTGTTCTTGTCGCAGGCGCGGACCATGGACCAAGAGCGCCATCTATTGCAGCTGCCAGAATGGCGGTGACTTGCGGCATTTCGTTTAATTCCTCTGTTGCAACAGGGGTGAATTTATTAGGTGATATTCATGGCGGAGCCGGAGAGAAGGCCATGCGTATGTTATACGAAGCCAAAGCGATCTACGATGATCAAAAGGATATACAGTCTGCGGCCAAGCAAGTATGTCACACATGGTTAACTCGCAAGGAAAAAATCCCGGGGATCGGCCATCAGCTTCATGATGATGATCCGAGGGTTAGATGTCTATATGAGCTAAGTCACACATATGTCCAGCAAGGTCTTATCAGTGGGATATATTTACGGTTAGCCGAAGCGATTAGACATGAGCTTGAACACCTGAAAGGGAAGAAAATCACGATGAATATAGACGGTGTATCTGCTGCAATCCAATGTGAATTAAACATTCCAGCAGAAGCAGCAAAAGGCATTTTTTCCTTATCCAGAGGAATGGGCATCGTGGCGCATGCATATGAGGAGCTGACAAAGGGAGCCCTCGTGAAGGGACCTTGTCCAAACGAAGAAAGATTGGTTCGTTATGCAGGACATGGAACGCGGCACTTGAAGGAGGGAGAGAAAATTTGAGCAGTTTGAAAGCGTTATCATATATAAACGGCGAGTGGATGGATACCGATCGTGTGAAAACAGATATCATCAATCCTTACTCAGGAGAAAGGATCGGTACATCATATCTCGCCTCATCAGAAGACATAGAACAGGCACTTTCTATTGCGCAGCATGCTAAAAAACAAATAGCGGGAATATCGGCAATCGAACGCTCAAAGCTTCTAACGAAAGCAGCCACCTTGCTTGAAGAACAAAAAGACCATTTCGCAAAACTGATTTCGTTAGAATTAGGCAAACCGCTTAAAAATACAAGAGATGAAGTCTCACGATCAATCGAGACGCTAGCGCAGTCGGCGGAAGAAGCAAATCGATTAGTAGGTGAGACCATTCCAGGCAATGTATCATCGCGTGGGCAGGGAGCAATGGCCATGACATTTAAAATACCAGTCGGAGTTGTGCTGGCGATTACTCCTTTTAATGCACCGCTCAACTTAATTTGTCACAAAGTTGGTCCAGCTTTTGCGGGAGGGAATGTCATTATTTTGAAGCCTGCACCGCAAACATCAGCTGTTGCTACAGCGTTTGTCAAACTCCTTCTCGAAGCAGGGTTCCCTGAGGCAAGTTTGCAGCTTGTGATTGGCGGGGTCGAGGCTGGGAAACAGTTAGTCACTGATGAAAGAACGAATCTCATCTCTTTTACCGGTGGGGCTGCCGGAGGAGAGCATATTACAACCTCTGCGGGATTAAAAAAAGTATTGCTCGAACTCGGAGGGAATGGCGCGACGATTGTTCATCACGATGCTGATATTGAACAAGCCGCATCCCTTTGTGCCAAGACAGGCTTTAGTAATTCTGGTCAAAGCTGTATTTCTGTTCAAAGAATTTATGTCCACCAGGAAATAATGCCGTCGTTTACTGAGGTATTAAAACAAAAAGTAGAGCAGCTTGTCGTTGGAGATCCGCTGTCCAGTGAGAGTGATATCGGCTGTATGGTCGATGCACAGGCCGCGCAGCGTGTTGAGACATGGATACAAGAGGCAGAGAGTATGGGGGCACAGCTTTTATGTGGGGGAAAAAGAAATGGAGCGAGCATCACACCGGCTATTTTGCTGAACCCTCCGAAACAGGCCAAGGTCGTCTGTGAGGAAGTATTCGGCCCAGTTGTCAGCATTCTCCCTTATGCGGAGCTGGAGGAGGCAATTAAAGAAGCAAATGATAGTCGATATGGTTTGCAGGCAGGGATCTTTACGAATCAGCTGGATGTTGCGTTACACGCAGCAAAAGAGCTTGAAACTGGCGGTGTTGTCATCAATGGGACATCAAATTTTAGACTGGATCATTGGCCTTATGGAGGAATTAAGCGAAGTGGTCTTGGAAGAGAAGGTCCGCGTTTCGCTATTGAGGAGATGACCGAAACCAAAATGATCGTGCTTCCACAGGGTCTGTGAAAGGGGCGTTTGGATGTGAATGCATTTCAGCAAAAGGTAAAAAGTGTGCAGACAGGCGGTCAGCCAATGATTTGTACGCCGCTCATCGGGCAAACAAAGGAAGAATTGTTTCATGAGGTCGAGGTATTAACTGAGAAGAAGCCTGATGTGATAGAGTGGCGGGCGGATTTTTTTCATCACCTTCATGACAAGGAACAAGTCATAGAAACCCTTAAGGGAATGGTAGAAAAGGCAAAGGGCATACCATTTTTATTCACCATCCGCTCTGAAAAGGAGGGCGGCGAAAGTATATCACTCTCAGAAAATGAGAAGGTTTCTCTGCTTGTCGAGCTTTGTTCCACACAGCTTGTGGACGCCGTTGATTATGAATTGATGCATGATGTGACACATTTACAGCAAGTCAGTCAGGCGGCTAAAAGTAATGGGGTCACCTTAATTGTGTCGTATCACGATTTCCAGCGTACCCCTGAGTTGGATCGTCTCGTGCAGCTATTCGTCAATGCAGAATCAGTCGGCGCCGACATCGCAAAGATTGCAGTGATGCCGCATTCCTATGAGGATGCATTAACACTGCTCTCTGCGACCAGCCATGCGAACAAGCAGCTGTCGATTCCCGTTATTTCGATGGCAATGGGGGAATATGGGGCTTTTACAAGAATGGTTGGTGGACTTTTTGGATCTGTCATGACCTTTGCTGTAGGGAAAGAAAGCTCAGCTCCCGGGCAAGTGGCAATACAGGATTTGAACAGCGTTCTACCTATTGTTTTTCAAAGAATAAGAGAGTAGCAGATTCATAGCTGCACCGTGAGAGGAGAGAAACATGAAGAAGAATATTTCTACACAGGTTATTCAGTATTTAGAGAATCGGGGAGTCGAGCATATTTTTGGTCTCTGCGGTCATACGAATATTGCTTTTTTATCAGCGCTTGAAAAAAGCTCGATTCAATTTGTAAATGTCAGACATGAACAGATAGCGGCACATGCAGCAGATGGTTATGCGCGAGCAAAGAAACAGACAGCTGTTGTTCTCAGTCATCTAGGTCCTGGACTCACCAATGCGGCAACAGGGGTAGCGAATGCAGCACTTGATTCCATTCCAATGGTTGTCATTGCAGGAGATGTCCCGAGTCATTACTACGGAAAGCACCCACATCAAGAGATCAATCTTCATTCCGATGCCTCTCAATACGAAATTTACCGGCCGTTTGTGAAAAGAGCATGGCGAGTCGATATTCCAGAATTATTTCCAGAGATTTTATCAAAAGCATTTCAGTTAGCTGAAAGCGGCCGTCCTGGCCCAGTGCTGATATCTGTTCCAATGGATGTGTTCTCAAAAGACCTAGATGTGTCCCTGTTTGAACAAATCAACCATCATACACACACCATTGAAAAGCCTTCAATTGATGATCAAACGGCCAATCGGATATTAGATCGATTGCTGCAGGCAGAAAGGCCGCTTTTATATGTAGGGGGAGGCATTTTACTAGCTGACGCAGCTGAAGAATTAAAGGCATTCTCTGATCATCTAAGTATCCCTGTCGCCCATTCTTTGATGGGGAAAGGAGCCATGCCAGATGATCACCCAATGACCCTTGGAATGACAGGATTTTGGGGGACAAAATTTATCAATGATCAGTGCAAAGCGGCGGACTATATATTGGCTTTAGGCACCCGTTTTGCTGAAGCTGATGCGAGTTCGTGGGAATCAGAATATACGTTCCGTTTCCCATCAACCAAGCTCATTCATATTGACATTGATCCGAATGAAATTGGACGTAACTATCCTGTTGACATTGGAGCAGTAGCTGATCTGAAGCAGGCCTTGACTGTACTCAATCGAGTGGCGAGAGAAAGACTGCCAGAAGGGCTGAATCGACCTGAATTGAAAAAGGAAATTGCGGCATATCGTAAGGAGTTTCAGGCGAGCAACCTGACGAACATTCAAGATGAATCCTTCCCAATGAAGCCGCAGCGTATTTTGCAGGAAGTGCGAGAAGTATTACCGCCAGATGCCTTTATTACAACGGATGTTGGCTGGAATAAAAATGGGGTCGGACAGCAATTTCCTGTGCTCACGCCAGGGACCATTCTAACACCAGGCGGCTTTGCAACGATGGGATTTGGAGCACCTGCCGCACTTGGGGCAAAGATTGCCCAGCCTGACCGTGTCGTTGTGTCACTCGTTGGGGACGGCGGATTCGGTCAAAATCCATCCGTTCTCGCAACAGCCGTTGAAGAGAACATTCCTGTTGTGTGGATTGTGATGAATAACAGTGCGTTTGGAACAATAGCTGGCTTGCAAATGGCGCACTATGAAACGACGTACGGTACTGTTTTCAGAAAAGGTGGAGAAAGCTATTCTCCGGATTTTGCTGCCATTGCAAGAGGTTATGGGATGAAGGGGATTAAAATCACCTCTGCTTCTGAATTCAAAGAAGCTTTAGCTGAAGCAATTGCATCTCAAGAGCCTTGCGTCATCGATGTAGCAATGAAAAATGATCCTGTCCCTACGGATGGACATTGGAATATTAATGATATTTATTCACCAAATTCAAAGCGCTCACATGTCAGCGTGAATTAAACATAACGAGGAGGAAGTAACAATGAAAATTAAAGTATTGAATCCGTTTCAAGATGGGAACCCATTATGGTTAGGTTTAGATCATCCAGAGGAGCAAATGATTCGAAAGGTATTTCAAACCATTACACCAGATACTGTTGGGTCAGAGCATATGATGGCAGGTCTCACCATTTTTGAACCGGGAGAAGCAAGTTCAGTGCACAATCACCCAGGTTCAGAGGAATTTGATTATGTGATTAAAGGATCTGGCGAAGTCATTTGTGATGGAGAAAGGCAGTCCTTTAAACAAAATGATTTCATGTTCATTCCAGACGGTGTCTCGCACCAGCATGTAAATACAGGAGATGAACCTTTATGGCTGATTTGGCTTTACACACCGCAAGGGCAGCTTCCGAAGGATTAACAAACTGCTCCGGTAAGCCCTCCTTTTGAATCATCAGGGTCTTCCGGGTCAATCAGAAAGATGACAAGGGCTAAAATAGAAAGTTATTTAGCCCTTCATCACTTGAATGAAAGGGAGTCAAGCAATGAATATGAATACACCGCTCGAAGGAATGAAAATATTAGACGTCTCTACGATGATCGCTGCACCCTATGGCGCGGTGCTTCTAGGGGATTTTGGTGCAGAGGTCATCAAAGTCGAGATTCCTGGTAAAGGCGATACGCTGCGGCATGTTGGCCCTTTTGCAGAAGGTGAACCACTTAGATGGTCAGGTCTCTCACGGAATAAGAAATCTCTAACACTGGATCTGCACAAAGACGAAGCAAAAGACATTTTTAAAAAGCTTGCAGGTCAGGTCGATGTGTTGATTGAAAATTTTCGCCCTGGAACTCTCGAAAAATGGGGCGTGGGGTACGACGTATTAAAAGAAATCAACCCTCAATTAATTATGATTCGTGTATCGGGTTATGGACAAACGGGTCCGTTTAAGGACAAGGCCGGATTTGGAACACCTGCGACGGCGTTTAGCGGATTTACATATATTCAAGGGTTTCCAGACCGGCATCCAGTCAGTCCTTCCTTTTCTTTAACTGATTATATTGCAGGCATATATGTGGCGTTTGCTACTGTGACAGCGATGTATTACAGAGATACACATTCAGAAGGAACTGGGCAAATGGTGGATTTGGCCCTCTATGAATCTGTGTTTCGTATGTTAGAATTTTTGGTTGCAGAATATGACAAGCTTGGGAAGGTGCGTGAGCGTTCACCGGGGTTAAGCGGTCATTCAAGCCCTGCCGGCACCTATGTGACAAAGGATGGGCATTATTTGGTTCTTGTGACGAGTACGGATTCGACCTTCAATCGATTGGCAGAGGCGATGAATCGATTAGATTTATTAGAGAATGAAAAATTCGCGGTCAATGCATCTAGGCTGAAGCATAACAAAGAGATGGATGCGATCGTCTCTCAATGGATCGCGTCGAAAACAAGGGATGACGTATTAGAAATTCTAGATACTCATGGCGTTCCTGTGAGCCCAATTTTAAGTATTCAGGATATTTTCGAGCATCCGCAATTTAAAGCACGAGAGAATATCGTCGAGGTACATCACCCCCGTCTTGGAAAAGTAAAGGTGCCCGGAATCATTCCGAAATTTGAAAAAACACCCGGAAGTATCCGGCACATTGCACCTGATTTAGGCGAACATAATTATGAGATTTTAACAAATATGCTTGGTTTAACAGAAGAAGAGTGTAAACAATTGGAAGAAAAAGGGGTTATTTAAGACGCTCAACCGAATCGCACGCTGCGGAAACAAAGGAGGATGGTTATGAAAGTGCATTCAGAACTGAAGGGGAATGAATTGCGGCCCGCTTATATGAAGCCAACGAAAGCCCGTTTTGGCATATTGATTCTGTTGTTTTTTATTACCGCCATTAATTATATTGATCGAGCCAGTGTATCCATTGTTGCACCTGCTATTCAATCTTCATTGCAATTAAATCCTGCCTTATTAGGCCTCATTTTTTCAGCATTTAGCTGGACATATACAGCGATGCAAATACCAGGCGGTTTTATTCTCGATAAATTTGGCTCAAAGGTAACGTATGGGATATCACTCATTACCTGGTCTATTTTCACAGGCCTGCAGGCGTTTGCGAACAGCTTTGCTTTTTTATTCGGCTGTCGTTTGTTTATTGGAATTACAGAATCTCCCGCATTTCCTGCGAATAACCGCATTGTCACCACATGGTTTCCAAGGCGGGAACGGGCTTTTGCGACAGGTGTTTATACTGCTGGAGAGTATGTGGGTCTTGCATTTGCGACACCTCTTCTTTTTTGGATCATGACGACTTTCGATTGGAGAACCGTCTTTATTACGGCAGGTGCGCTCGGTATCATATTTGCTTTCTTTTGGTACAAGTATTATCACGAACCGAAAGAGCATCCGAAGATGAATGAAGAGGAGTTAGAATTGATTCGGCAAGGCGATGGACTGACAGTAGCATCACAGGGGAAGCTGAAATGGGCAGACTTTGCCGCCCTTCTAAAATACCGTAAATTGATTGGGCTCTATATTGGTCAATTCTCTGTAGCGTCTACACTTTTTTTCTTTTTAACATGGTTTCCGACCTATTTAGCAGAGGCGAAAAATATGGCATTTCTTAAGGTAGGTTTTGCGGCTTCTCTTCCTTATATTGCTGCATTCTTTGGGGTATTGTTTGGAGGTTATGTGTCTGATTGGCTGCTTAAAAAGGGCGTATCCGTTAATGTAGCGAGGAAGCTGCCGGTAGTGGTTGGCTTGCTTCTGACGAGTAGCATTGTTTTAGCGAACTTTACAACGAATATTCCGCTTGTGCTGACCATTTTATCCATCGCTTCATTTGCACAAGGACTGTCTAATATCTCTTGGACGATGCTGTCTGAAGTGGCACCAAGGGAAATGGTTGGGCTGGCTGGCGGTGTATTTAACTTTTTTGCTAATTTAGCTGGGATCATCACTCCGCTTATTATCGGATTCATCGTGTCGGCGACAGGCTCATACAACGGGGGTATTTTATTCGTCAGTTTAGTCGCATTAGGCGGGGCATTGTCGTACATTTTTATCGTAGGGAAAATTGAACGTATTCAATTAAAACCAGAGTGAGAAAGCAAAAGAGAACTCAAACCAAGTTGAGTTCTCTTTTTTATGAATAAAAGATAATAGTGATGATCGTTGCACATGCGATACCCATGCTGATATAAAAGCCAGCAAACCATATATTCCAGCGAGTGATACGGTAAGGGTTGACCTTCATCAAATCAGCTAACAGGGAGACAGAAACATTAAAAGGACTAAACATGACAGTTGATGTTCCAGCAACGATCAGCATGATGGCAATGGGAAGAGCAGGAAGTTCTTGGATGACAGGTGCCATCATGCTGACTAACAAAGCAAGCGAGACGAGCGGGTGAAAACCGCAAAGAGCGGTGATCAGAAAATATAACCCAATGACACAATAAACCAAAATGGCATCGTCTGATATACTGACAATAAATGCTTGAATCGGCTGCATACTGTTGGTGGCAAGCAGCATATCGACAAAGAAGCCAGCACTTAAAAATAGACACATATAGTTGGAGAGCTGACGGGTTTTTTCTTTCCAATGAGGGACAGAGACGGCGATATATTGTTTTCTTTTTTTGATGACAGAAGAGAATAATAGAGCAAATGGAATAATGGTTAGCACAACAGCGAATAAATAGCCTTTCCCAATCCATGCATCGACAAGTGAGACGGCAGTCATAAAACTCAGCAGCATGAAAGCAAGCTGAAGGGTTTTTCGCTTAATTCGACGAGGATTGGAGTTTGTTTCTGTGGACTGAATGATGTTTGGGAATCGTTTGCTTTGACGAGAGAAGAGCATCCAATCTGTCGCCAGCACGATGACCATTAAACCAAAAGTAACGGGTGCGATTTGATAATATTTGAGTTTGGTTGCATCAATGGTGACGCTTACGAGCACTTCAACAGGGCTCCAGCTTAAACATAATGCATATGACCTTAAAAGGTTGCGTGTATAAAGATGTTGTTTCACTTGTTCTTTTAGAGAATCCAGCGACGGTTTGAGCGATGTATATAGTAAGGGGATCGTTGCGATATTTAAAAACATGCCAAGAATATGAGTGACAAATGAACTCTTGCGATAAAGCTGGTTTGTGCTCGTTGTATGCAGTGTGAGTAGTTTATTTAATTGTGTATCGAAATGTCCAACATGTATGAGAGAATGAATAAAAGGCAGCATGAAAAATAGAGAAAGCAAGCCTAGCATGGAATGAAAGTGAAGAAAAAAAGTGTGCAATGGCTCGTCGGATAAGAAGAATAAGAACAAGCCAATCATGAGAAACATACCACCTGTTTTCAAATAAAGGCCACTTGCTTTCTTAAAAGAAATGATGAGCGAAGTAGCGGCCAGCAGACCAACAAAATAGGAGAGTATGGGAGCGGGAAATAGTTGATGAACAATATATAGGCTAATAAGAAGTGTAAAAATGAGCAAGTACATTCAAATATCTCCTCCATCAAACCTCTCCAATCGTTTTTATTCCGACTGGTGGAATTTGTTTTCTTTTAGTGGAGCGTTTAAAATGGATTATAGCAAAATCGATCGTTTATGTCGATAAGAAATCAAAGGGGAAAAGGAGAAACTGAACATGGCTGATAAGAAGTCAAAAGAAGAATCAGGACTGCGCACAGTTCAGCGCGCTTTGGATATTCTTTATTGTTTTAGTGAAGAACGTCAAGAGCTGACGCTAACGGATATTTCAAAAGAGATGAATTTAGCAATGTCTACTACAACGAGACTGCTCAAGGCACTTGAAATGAATCATTTTGTGGAAAAGAATCCAGACACAATGAAATACCGATTGGGTCAAAGACTTTATCTCCTTGGATACATTGCAGGAAAGTCCATTAAATTGAGAGAACTGGCTAAACCACTCATGTACGCACTTCGTGATGAAACAAAAGAAACCGTCAACCTGTATGTACTGGATGCAACAAGCAGGGTTTGTATTGAACAGGCGGAAGGGCTGCAATCGATTCGACATCTTGTCAAGGTTGGTGAGAAGCTGCCGTTATACGCAGGTGCAGGCGGAAAGGTATTATTGGCATTTCAAAGTGAAGAATTTCAACAAAAAGTATTAGCGTCTGAGGCTGATCATGTGATGAGAGATGACTGGCAAAAGGAATGTAAACATATTCTTGACACGTATACTTCTTGCAGCATCGATGAACGAGAGGTAGGATCTGCGGCAGTAGCGGCACCAGTCTTTAACATTCATGGGGAAGTGAAGGCTTGTTTATCCATATCTGGTCCAACCCAACGGTTTACTGAAGAAGTCATTCCCCAGCTGCAGCAAAAAGTGAAAGAACAGGCACAGAGGCTTTCTGAACAGCTCGGCTACGTCGTCAAACACAATTTTTAAGATTGCCTATCTTTTCGCGCTCCATTTATCATATAATAGAAACATTATGTAGCATTCCTTGTCGTAAGGAGGACGTGTCACGATCATGAAAATCAATAGAGAAATCCCTGTAAGACAGCGGAATATTGTTCTCATTGGCTTTATGGGTGTTGGGAAAACAACCATTGGTCAGCTAGTTGCCAAAAAGCTATATCGAGATTTTATTGATGTCGATCAGGAGATTGAGAAAAAATACAACATGACGATTCCAGAGATGTTTCAGCAAAAAGGAGAAGCATTCTTCAGACAGGCTGAAAAGGATTATATCGTCGATTTATGCGAACATACACAACTCAAGATCGTCTCACTTGGAGGCGGTGCATTCAAACAGGAAGAAATCAAACGTGCCTGCTTGAAGCATTGTACGGTTCTTTTCCTTGACCTATCTTGGGAGAATTGGAAGCAGCGACTTGATATATTAATTGAAAACCGTCCTGTTCTTCACAACCGGTCGCTTGATGAAATGAAAGAGCTGTTTGAAGAACGCCGGGAGATTTATTCTCTTCATAACTCCAGGGTGGAAACAGATCATTTAGAGGCTGAGGAAGTCGCCAATTATATTGTGGACACACTCAAGCTTGGCTGGGATTTATATTCGAAATAAAAAAAGTCTACCGTTTAGGGTAGACTCAGATTGTTGACAAAGGGCTAAAATGATCTTTATTTTAGCCCTTTGTCTTCTTTCTTTTCAGCGTGATAGAAAACCTTTTGATGTTTTGACCATAAAAATTTATTTATCCTTTTTTTGGTATGTTGCCGTTTGGAAAAAGAGGTATCATACTTCAACCAGTTCATGAAGATGAGGGTTTTTTTGGTTGATATGGTAAACAAAATATATCCCTTATTTTCTTTTTTGGAAAAATAAAATAGTATCTAAAATTCAACAATAGTTTTTTGAATTATTATAATTTTAAAAAAATAATGTTGACACCTCCGGCAATATCATTCTATGATAGTTTACGTAAACGCTTACCGTAAACGTTTACTATAATGAATGGGGAGGAATTTGTTTATGAAAAATAAAGAAAAATGGAGCGGTGTATTCCCAGCTGTCTTAATTCCTTTTAAAGATGACTATTCAATTGATGAACCTGCTTTTCGTAAGCTTGTCCGTTGGGTGGCGGATCACAAAGGGATTAACGGGATTGTTGTCAATGGACATACTGGCGAGATTATGACTTTACTGCCACATGAACGAGCTGAAGCAGTGCGCATTGCAGCCGACGAATTAAAAGGGGAAGTACCTGTCATTTCTGGGGTTTCTGCAGAAGGGACAATTGAAGCGATCCAGCATGCAAAAGCCGTTGAAGAAGCTGGTGGTGAAGGTATACTTCTCATGCCGCCACATTCATGGCTAAGATTCGGTATGCAGCCTGAATCACCTGTCCAATTCTTTAAAGATGTTGCAGAAGCGATTGATATTTCAATCATTGTCCATCAATATCCAACATGGACAAAAACCTCATATACAACCAGTCAATTACTAGAAATGTCGGAAATTGAGAATGTTGTTTCGTTTAAAATTGGTCAAAGAGACATGGCGCAATACGAGGTCGATGTACGGGCATTGAAAAAACATGCACCAGATGTATCGTTACTCACATGTCATGATGAATATTTATTGCCAACATTGGTTCAAGGCATTGATGGAGCACTTGTAGGTTTCGGCTGTTTCGTGCCAGATTTGATCGCTGAACTTGTGAAATGTGTGGAAGAAAAAGACCTTGTAGCGGCTAATAAAGTTTACGATAGAATCTTTGAATTAAAGCATGCTGTGTATAAAATGGATGAACCTTCATCTACTTCTCATCTGCGCATGAAGGAAGCGATGTATCAGCGAGGTTTGATCAGTAGCTCGCTTGCTAGGAAGCCGGTATTACCTTTAACTGATGAGGAAAAAGAAGAAATTCGCCAGGGCCTTCAAAGTGTTGGTTTGCTTAAGGAAAACGTCGGTAGATAACAGACCATTGATTTCATGATGAAGGTGAGTCAGGTTATAATAGTGTATAAAACAACAGACTCCCGGAGGTATGAAATGTGTCAGTAAGTATTAAAGATGTCGCATTGAAAGCTGGAGTGTCTATCGCCTCTGTTTCCAGAGTATTAAGTGGTAAACCAGGAGTAGGTGCTCAAACGGCTGAAAGAATCAAACAAGTGATTGATGAGTTAGGCTATCGCCCTAATTTAGGAGCTAGAGGGCTCGTTAAAAGAAAGACTGGCAATATAGCTGTCGTGGTTCCGCGTGGTTCATATATTTTGAATAATCCATTTTTTTCGACGATTTTAGATGGTATTGCGAAGGAATTAGATGAAACTGAATTCAATATGTTGATGTCATTTACATCTATACAGCAGCAGCGATTACTTGAAACACAGGCTGTAGATGGTGCCATTTTATTTTCTCCAAGAAATGAAGAATTGAGTATGGATTGGTTAAAAAGTTTAGCTATTCCCATTATTGTTGTTGGAAGTTACTTAGAGGATTCTCCTTTCCCATGTGTCAGGCCAGATGATGAAGAAGGTGTGTGTCAATCCGTAACGGCCTTATTTGAGAAAGGTCATCGAACCATTGGGCTGGTCAATGGTCCAATGAGTTCGATGCATAGTGTGAGGTACTACAAGGGATATGAGCGCACACTTAAAAATTTAGGGTTAACAATGAACAAAGAACTTGTGTTTGAGTTAGATGAATTTGATGGGGGAAAAGTAGTAGAAGTGGTTTCTCAATTTCTCCAAGGAAACCAGCACATGACTGGAGTTGTTTGCTCTTCAGATTTTTTGGCGATGGGGGTCATGAAAGCTGCAGATCACGCAAATGTGTCCATACCTCATGACTTGTCAGTCGTTGGTGCCGATGATGTGCCCATTGCAAGTTTTCTATCCCCTTCTTTATCTTCAGTTCATGTAGATTTAGTTGGAATGGGGAGAAAAGCTGTTTCTTTATTAACACAGGTATTAGAAGGAGAACAGTTAGAGGCGATGGAACATATCTTCCCTATGTACTACATAGATCGGGGCACCACGGGAACGCCAAAAAAGAAATGATAGATGCTGAAAACTCGTATGAACGCTCTAGAATGTCTCTTGATTTAAAATGTAAGCGATTTCTTTAGCGCTCTTCGGCATGTACTTTTGCATCATTTCCTCTAATAAGGAGGAGATATCATGACGTTAGAAGTCAGCGAAAATTCAAATTCTCATGATGGGCAAGTTGTTGATAGAGCTTCACAACTATTGACGAGAATGGAAAGTGTACCTTTTTCTAGATGGCATTTAAAGCCTCGTATCATTATGGGATCTGCCACCTTTTTTGATGCTTTTGATGCTCTGTCTTTAGCGTTTGTTCTCCCAGTTCTCATCGGCATGTGGAGTTTATCACCTGCTCAAATTGGTCTTCTTATTGGGTCTGGTTATATAGGACAAGCGATTGGTGCCATTTTCTTTGGATGGTTAGCAGAAAGGCGTGGCCGTGTTTTTAGTGCAAAGTGGACTATACTCCTCATGTCCGTCATGAGTATTGCATGTGTGTTTTCAGGTAATTTTATGGCACTGTTTATTTTTCGTTTTATACAAGGAATTGGGGTAGGAGGAGAGGTGCCGGTAGCAGCCTCATATATCAATGAGCTATCCCGGGCTCAAGGGAGAGGCAGATTTTTTATGCTTTATGAGATGATTTTTCCTTTAGGGTTAATGATCTCAGCTCAAATCGGCGCATTTGTTGTACCTAGCTTTGGGTGGAAGTGGATGTTTTTAATTGGAGGCATTGGAGGTCTAATCGTCTTTGTATTCTTTTTTATGTTACGTGAATCTCCAAGATGGCTTATTTCGAAAGGCAGATTAGATGAGGCCGAAAGAATTATTGAAGAAATTGAAGCTAGTACTGACAAACGAATGCCTGTAAAACAAGTATATAATAGTACTGAAAAGGGCGATTGGAAAGAGCTTTTTTCAACTTTTTACCGTAAAAGAACATTGATCGTATGGGGACTATGGTTTTCTGCCTACTTTGTATCGAATGGTTTAAATAACTGGTTACCAAGTCTTTATAATACGGTTTACAATTTGCCAGTTGGAGATTCATTAAGGGCAGCCTCTCTGACAAATATTTTACAGACCGTAGGTGTATTCGCTTGTGCATTTTTAATTGATAAAGTAGGACGAAAGCGCTGGGCAACCATTGCATTTATCGTAACAGGTGCTTTATTAACGGCTTTATGGATCAGCGGAGCGAGTTCTCCAGAAAGTGTGATCTATTTAGGGTCCGCTGCTTACGGAATGATGGGGACAATTACAGTTCTTCTCTATTTATATACACCTGAAATTTATCCAACACGTATGAGGGTGATTGGAACGGCATTTGCTACTGCTTGGCTTAGGCTGGCCTCAGCGATTGCTCCTATTATGATAGGCTTTATTTTAGAGGTGAGCGGTGTTTCAACTATTTTTATTCTTTTCGCAAGTGTGACTGTAGTGGGAGCAATTCTTGCTTTTAAAATGATCGAAACGCGTGAGAAAGTATTAGAGGATATTGCACCGTGATTGACGCACGTAGTGAAGAACTTATTCCAAAGAGGGTAGGTTCTTTTTTTATTCAGAGGATCTACGTACAATTTTTAAAATGCCTAACCGATCTCCGTTCTTTTATCTTATAATAGAAACACGATGTAGCACTCCTTGTTGTGAGGAGGGACGTGTCACGAACATGAAAAGCCATACCTGTGAGACAGTGAAGATGTATATTCGAAATAAAAAAGTCTACCGATGAAGGTAGACTTTTTCTATAAGTTCAATTCTTGATTCCTTGAATGAGTGCAGCTTTTAAGCAGAAGGAAATAGGCTGCTGCTGTGCATCGAATTGAAGCTGAAATAGCTGCTTTGTATCAGGGTCTGCGGCTTGAAGATGGGAAACGATCTCCTGTTGGACATTTTCTGGTGTGCGTCCACGTGTGATCCAGTCCTGATAATCAATTTGCAGATCCCAGTAACGAATCTCTTTTTTAGTCAGTTTGTTGGTAGCGAAAAGCTCTTCCCATTCTGATAATGAGCTTTCTCGCACATGAGAAGGATCTCTAAGTCTATTTAATTGATTAATGAATGAATCCTGTGCCGCATTCTCAGGTGCATAATGGTCGACGAGTAGAAATGCGCCGCCTTTTTTTAAGACCCGGCTGATTTCGGACATGGCTGCGGGAAGGTTTGGAAAGTGGTGAGCGGCAAACCGGCACGTCACGATATCAAATGATTCATCAGCGAATGGCAATGCTTCTGCGGCTGCCCGTTCAAAAGTAATATGTTCCAGCTGGCGTTCTTTTGCAAGTGCTGCTGCAACCTCGATCATTTTTTGCGTGACATCAATGCCGATCCCTTTAGAAATAATGTCTGAAAAGGAAAAAACGGTATGCCCTGCTCCGCAGCCGATATCAAGTAAATGCTCATGACCCTTCGCATTTGCTGTCGCTTTCATCCATTCCAGCTCTTCTCCGGCTGAAAATATAGGTGAATCTCGATAGTTCTCGGCATTTTGTGAGAATTGGTTTTCAGCTTTAGCATATGGATTCATTTCTTCTCCCCCTTTTGTTGTCTCTTTATCGTAAAATTCCTTTTGTTATTTGTCTAAGACATAAAAGATATGACATGAATAGTTAAAACCTATGAGGTGATGTAAGTGGATATACGAATGATGGAATATGTCATGGAAGTGTACCGGCAGAAAAGTTTTACAAAAGCAGCGGACCAGCTTCACATTGCACAGCCTTCTTTAAGCCAACAAATAAAGAAACTGGAAGAGGAATTAGACACCCCCCTATTTATTCGAAAGTATGGACAAGTCACACCCACCCCTCAAGGGAGTCGGTTCATTAAAAGGGCTGAGAACATTTTGAAGGAAAGAGATGATTTGCTGCGTGAAATGGGAGAAGCAGCTTATGAGGTGGGGAAAGAGCTGAACATTGGAGCGCCAGCTGTCACAGGGGGATATGTCTTGCCTGGTTTATTAAAAACCTTTTGTCAAACGTATCCCCATGTTCACGTTCAACTAATAGAAGAATCACCTCGTGAGCTAGAAAAACTTCTATTGGCTGGTCAGCTGGATTTGGCTATTTTATCTATGCCGGTCGAGCATGAATCATTGAAAACGAAACACATGCTGACAGAGCCGCTTCTTCTTGCAGTACCGCCATCTGCTCAACCTTGGTTACAGGCGGAATTGAACGATATCATCAATCAAGCAAATCAGAAAGGGGCTGTTCCGTTTCGCCTTCTGGAAGACGCAGCATTCATTATGCTGAAAGAGGGATACGGCTTTCGGCAAGTGGTCACGGAACTATGTCTTCAACATGGTTTTCAGCCGAAAATTACCTTTGAAACAAGTCATATTCAAACAGCGCAGGCATTGGTCAAAAATGGACTAGGTGTGACAGTTGTGCCGAAAATGGTGGCACAAGAGGACAGGAACGAAGTCACTTATTTGAAAATTGATTCATGCCCAAACCGCACTCTTGTGTTTGCATATGTGGAAGAAAGGTATTTAACGAAAGCCGCTCAAGCCCTAATGGACCTTTACCAGAATCAAGGGAAAGCTTAAACAAACGTTTAATTAAATGAAAAAAGCAGGGGAGCACCCTGCTTTCTAATAGATGTCCAGACGCTGATCTGTCATCACAGGAATCTGCTGTCTCACTTCATCCACTAGCTGAAGGTCAATTTCCGCATAATAAATGTCTTCCTCATGACTTGTTTCAAGCAGAATACGGCCAAGTGGATCAATCACCATGGAGTGTCCAGGGAATTCAGTGTCTCTGCTTGTGCCTGTTCTGTTAACAGCAATCATAAATGACTGATTTTCAATCGCTCTTGCGATAAGCAAGCTGCGCCAATGATCTACTCTTGCTGACGGCCATTGCGCCGTATTGATAAGCACCTTCGCCCCTTTATTGACAAGCGTTCTGGAAAGCTGCGGGAAGCGGAGGTCATAGCAGATCATCGCGCCGATCTTCACATCCTCATCATAGTCAAATAAACCAAGCTGATCACCAGCAGTTAAATAGTTGTGCTCATCCATTAAGCGGAACAAATGAATTTTGTCATAATCGACTAAAAGCTCACCTTGGCGGTTAAATCCATACATCGTGTTGGTGATCCTCTCATCTTCTGTGCGCTTGTTCAATACACTTCCTGCAATGAGAACGACTTGGTGCTTACGGGCAAAGGAAGAGAAAAGCTGTTTTGTTCGTTCACCGTTTACATCTGCCAGCTGATCGGCTTTTTCAAGAGCGTAACCAGTATTCCACATTTCGGGTAAAATGATCAGATCAGGCTGCTCGCGGATCGCTTCTTCTAAAAATGCTTCTGCTTTTTGAAAGTTCACATCAGGTTCTCCAATTTGTACGTCCATCTGGACAAGGGCGATTTTCATACAGGTTCCTCCTTTATTCGATGATTACGAATGTGAAATCCATGAATGGATTTGTTGATTTGTTTTGTCTAAGAATCTCTAGTTTTCAAGCCAGTTTCTTTATCATAAAGGTTTCAATCTTCTTTGCCAATAGAAATGTCAGAAGGTTTTGTCTTTTGTAGTGAAAATGTCTTTCTTCGTCAAGAAAACAGTGATATGATACACACAACTAATAAAACAAAGGGGGATAGTAGGATATGCAATTGTTTGATTTACCGTTAGATGAGCTAAAAAAGTATAAACCGAAGAAAACAGCACGTCCTGATTTCTCAGACTTTTGGAAGGCGTCGCTTGAAGAACTGAACCAAGTGGAGGCAGAGCCAGCACTTGAACCTTATGATTATCCAGTAAAGGGCGTTAAGGTGTACCGCCTGACGTTTCAAAGCTTTGGTCAATCTCAAATTGAAGGCTGGTATGCGGTACCAGATCAAACAGGTCCGCATCCAGCACTCGTTCGTTTTCATGGCTATAATGCAAGCTATGACGGCGACATTCATGACATCGTCAATTGGGCACTGCATGGCTATGCGACATTTGGTATGCTCGTCCGCGGTCAAGGCGGCAGTGAAGATAAGACAGTGACACCAGGCGCGCAGGCTTTGGGGTGGATGACAAAAGGTATTTTATCGAAAGAGACCTACTATTATCGGGGTGTTTATTTAGATGCGGTTCGAGCGCTCGACGTGATTCAGTCCTTCCCAGAAGTGGATGAACACCGAATCGGCGTGGTGGGCGGCAGCCAGGGTGGTGCACTAGCGGTTGCAGCTGCAGCACTTTCAGACATTCCGAAGGTCGTCGTGGCAGATTATCCGTACTTATCAAATTTCGAGCGTGCAGTGGATATGGCATTGGAACATCCTTATTTAGAAATCAATTCATACTTTCGCAGAAACAGTGATCCAGAAGCGGAAGAAAAGGTATTTGAGACGTTAAGCTATTTTGATTTGATCAATTTAGCCGGATGGGTGAAACAGCCCACGTTGATGGCAATCGGTTTGATCGACCAAATCACCCCCCCATCTACTGTGTTTGCGGTATACAACCATTTAGAAACAGATAAAGATTTAAAGGTGTACCGCTATTTTGGACACGAGTACATCCCGGCTTTTCAAACAGAGAAGCTTGCCTTCTTACAAAAGCATTTAACGAATTAAAAGAAAAGAGGCCACTCTCTAGGAGGGCCTCTTTTTTAATAGCTCGTATTCTGTCTCGTTTTTTCATCAGGCACTAACGCGGTGATAATGAGGGCAAGGGCAGTGATGATATGAAGAATGAATCCGAGAATCGGAATCCAGGCAAGACAGGATGTGACAATTCCGATGATGCTTCCAATCATTGGTCCCTGGTCTCGCTTCGATAAGACGAGTGTGATAATATGCAGAATAAGCATGACCATGAGCGGTGTATAGCCATTACTGATAACGAATAGACCTCCGATCACAGGGATGGCAAGGCAGGCTTCAAAAATCCCAGTGATCCATTTCATAATGCGAGATATAGACATTAGATCCAACTCCTTTTTCATATATGTCTTATTCGTATTTTCCCAAAACGTGAAGAAGTCATGCAGAATTCTATAGAAAGAGTTGATGGACGCTTGAGAGAGAGAATTAAGGAAGAGCTGAAAATCATTGAAAAAACGTATGACGTAAAGATTTGCCTTGCCGTCGAATCAGGCAGCAGGGCATGGGGATTTCCCTCGACTGATAGTGATTATGATGTTCGTTTTTTATATGTTCCCCGGAAAGAATGGTATTGGGCAATGGAAGAGCATCGTGATGTCATTGAACGACCGATTGATGACATGCTTGACATCAGCGGCTGGGAGCTTAGAAAGGCACTTCGCTTATTCAATAAATCAAATCCGTCCATTATGGAATGGCTGTCTTCTGATATCATTTATGCTGAATCTTTCTCTTTGGCAAAGCAGCTAAGAGAATTAAAAGATCGAGCGTTTTACCCTGCGGCTTTGATGTATCATTACCTCAATATGGCGAAGCGGAATGAGAGTCGGCATTTACGAGGAGAGCAGGTGCGAATCAAGAAGTATTTCTATGTGCTTCGTCCGCTGCTTGCCTGTCAGTGGATTGAGCGTTACCGGACAGTTCCACCAATGGACTTTCATGAATTGCTCAAAGAGCTAGTGGAGGAAGGCCCGCTTTTAGCAGAAATTCACGAACTGCTCAAACGTAAAATGGACGGAGAAGAAATGGATGTAGAGAACCGTCTCGCTCATGTCCATCCATTTATTGATAAAGAGCTGGCGCGTTTTGATGAATTGGTGAAAAGCTACAATCAACCGAAAGACAATCTGATGCAAGAATTAAATGAGCTGCTGCAGTCTACCCTTGATGAGGTGTGGGTGTAGGAGGGAAGAGCCAGCCGGATAGCGGCAGGCTCTTTTTTATCTCTTATTGTGATAAAACCACAAAAAAAGTCAGAATTTTTGTCATCTTCAAATATTGTAGCGGACAGCTTATGAGCCTTACAATAAAGACATAGCTTACAAAGAGTGGGAGGTGCCCTTTATGGAGTCGGTCACAAGAAATTTCTTCTTGTTTTTGTCAAAAAGCAGTCTCTTGAACCATATTGCTCGTAATTGGGGAAGTGCTGTTGCATCTAAGAAAATCATCGGTGGGAAAGATTTTGAGAGCGCTATCTCTGTCATTAAACGATTAAATGATCAAGGAATGGCTGTAACAGTCGATCACCTTGGTGAGTTTGTCACAAAGGCAGAGATTGCAAATGAGCGGACGGATGAGTGTATTCAAACCATTCAGCGGATTGCTGAGGCGGGACTCAATTCCCACGTGTCACTCAAAATGACATCACTCGGCCTGGATATTGACGATGACCTTGTGTATCGCAATATGAAACGTATTTTAGATACGGCAGAAAAACACCGTATCATGGTGACAATCGATATGGAGGATGAACAGCGCTGTCAAAAAACGCTGGACATTTTTAAAGAGATGAAATCTCAATATGAGTATGTTAGTACGGTCCTGCAGGCGTATTTGTACAGAACAGAAAAGGATCTTGATGACCTCAATGAGCTGCAACCATTTTTACGACTTGTAAAGGGTGCCTATAAGGAATCCGCCGAAGTGGCGTATCCGAACAAAAAAGACGTTGATCAGAATTACAAGAAACTGATCGAAAAGCAATTACTTACAGGGAACTATACAGCCATTGCGACACATGACGATCAAATGATCGAGTTCACGAAAAATATTGTAAAAAAACACAATATACCGACAAGTCAGTTCGAATTTCAAATGCTGTATGGCATGAGATCAGAAACGCAGCAGGCACTTGTGAAGGAAGGCTATCAAATGAGGGTCTATACCCCGTATGGACGAGAGTGGTATGGCTACTACATGAGACGTCTTGCAGAACGGCCGGCAAACATTGCCTTTGCTTTAAAAGGAATGACGAAAAAATAATTTGAAACGGGAGCGTGACAAAGATGACAACACCTTACAAACATGAACCATTCACGGATTTTAGCCAGGAAGAAAACCGTAAAGCGTTTGAACAAGCATTAGCAAAGGTAACAGAATCACTGGGTCAAACCTATCCGCTCGTGATTAATGGCGAAAGAATCGAAACGAAAGACCAAATTGTCTCGATCAATCCAGCGAAAAAGGATGAAGTTGTTGGAACCGTATCAAAGGCCGGGAAAGAAGAGGCAGAACAAGCGGTTCAGGCTGCGGCGAAAGCATTTGAAACTTGGCGCTATACGTCTCCAGAAGAAAGAGCCAGCGTCATATTCCGTGCTGCGGCAAGCATTCGCCGTAAAAAGCATGAGTATTCAGCCCTTCTTGTCAAAGAAGCAGGTAAGCCTTGGAACGAGGCGGACGCAGATACAGCAGAAGCGATCGACTTCCTTGAATATTATGCTCGTCAAATGCTGGAGCTGGCGAAAGGCAAACCAGTGAACAGCCGCGAAGGGGAACACAATCAATACGTATACACACCAACTGGCGTGACGCTCGTCATTCCGCCGTGGAACTTCTTGTTTGCCATTATGGCAGGAACAACAGTAGCACCAATCGTTACAGGGAACACAGTTGTCTTAAAACCTGCAAGTGCAACTCCTGTCATTGCCGCACGTTTTGTGGAAGAGCTTGAGCAAGCAGGTCTTCCAAAGGGTGTGGTGAACTTTGTACCAGGAAGCGGAGCTGAAGTTGGAGATTACTTAGTCGATCACCCGAAAACAAGCCTGATTACATTCACTGGCTCAAGAGAAGTAGGGACACGTATCTTTGAACGTGCGGCAAAAGTACAGCCAGGTCAGCAGCATTTAAAGCGTGTCATTGCTGAAATGGGCGGTAAAGATACAGTGGTTGTAGATGAGGATGCAGACGTCGAATTAGCGGCTAATGCCATTTTCACATCAGCCTTCGGTTTTTCAGGTCAGAAATGTTCAGCTGGATCTCGGGCAGTCGTCCACGAGAAGCTGTATGACCAAGTGATCGAGCGAGTGAAGGAAATCACAGAAACGAAAACAACAGCGAACCCTCTTTCTGCGGATGTCTACATGGGGCCTGTCATTGATCAAGCGTCCTTTGACAAGATCACGGATTATATCGAGGTTGGCAAACAGGAAGGCCGCTTAGTCACTGGCGGAACGAGTGATAATTCGGAAGGATATTTCATTCATCCAACCATTTTTGCGGATCTTGAGCCAACATCTCGCTTGATGCAAGAAGAAATCTTTGGACCTGTCTTGGCCTTCTCGAAAGTGTCTAGCTTTGATGAGGCACTTGAAGTAGCCAACAACACGGAATATGGTTTGACAGGTGCTGTCATTACCAATAATCGTGATCACATCAACCGTGCGAAGCAGGAGTTCCACGTAGGAAACCTCTACTTTAACCGTAACTGCACAGGAGCCATCGTGGGATACCACCCATTCGGCGGATTCAAAATGTCAGGAACCGATTCAAAAGCAGGTGGTCCAGATTACCTAGCTCTACACATGCAGGCAAAAACGATTAGTGAAATGTTTTAAGTTGGAAAAGCATGAACCTGTACACACGGGTTCATGCTTTTTTTGCTTGTCTACGACTTGTTTCTATGCAAATCTGTCCGGAAAGAAGTATGATAAATGTATTACTTAATCAGGGAGCAATCGGGATGGAAGAGATATTAGAAAAGCTTCATACATTTTTTGATGTCGATAAATTAATTGCATTTATTAGCGGGTATTTAAAAAAACCAGTCATTCTAGAAAGCACAGAGTGTCAGCTCCTTGCTTATAATTCTTACAGCATTCAGCAGTTTGACCCAGTCAATCAGCAAACGATTTTCTCAAAGGAATGTCCGGGGTCTGTAGTCGATTGGTTAAAGAAAACAGGGGTCATCGAGCGGCTTCACAAGGAGTCAAAGCCTTTTTATGTGAGCGGTCATGACGAGCTCGGGTTTAATCGGCGGGTGGCTGTGAGCGCCAAGCACAAACAAGAGGTTGTAGGCTTTATTTGGGTGCAGGACATTGAGGATTCTCTCACGCAGGAGGAGCTGCAATTTTTGCATGAAGCTTCCTTTCAAGTGGGAAAAGTGATTTATAAGAATAAGAAACAGCTGGAGAAAAAGGAAGGCAAGATTGAAGAATTTTTCAAAAAGGTCATGGATGATCATTTTTATACAGAAGAAGAACTGAAGTGGGAGGCTGAGAATTTAAGCATCCCGCTGCCAGCGGTATTTACTGTCATGGTCGTACACGCTGCCGATAACAAAAGTGAGACGGCAGAAGATGTAAAAGACGTCATTCGGACGTATTTGCAGCTAGAAGACAAGGTGAATCACGTATACTCCGTTCAAGCCGACATTGTCGTGATATTGGGCAGCTTGTCAGACCGGCACTTACCGAAAGCGACTGCGGCTGACGTCATCGCTCACCTGCAATCGAAAGCGCATGCCCATCCTTCTCCATTGTATATTGGAATGGGAAGAGAATATCGAGATGTCATGAAAATGAGCACAAGTCGATTTGAAGCGATAGAGGTCGTGAAGGCTGTGAAAATTGTGGGGGGACAAGAGCTGATTCCATATGATTACGAGAATCTGGGGGTTTTCCGGTTCTTAGACTCAATTTACAGTCATCAAAAAAAGAAAAATGACTTCAATCCAGATTTATTACGTTTGAAAGAAAAAGACCGTGACAGCCAAACCTCATTTTTAAAAACGCTTGAAGTCTACTTATTGAATAACTGCAAGCTAAAGCCAGCCGCGGAGCAGTTGTTTATTCATCAAAATACATTAAATTATCGAATGAAACAAATCTTTGATATGACCTCAATCGATTTAAGTCACTTCAGCCAGCGATGTGAGTTATTTATTGAATTAATGCTGATGAAAAAAGATCAATAGTCATCGAATCCGCAGGTGCCCGGGATCACCTGCGGGTTTTCATGTGAAAATGGCATACAACGGCTGTGTTTCGTTGTATGATAGATAAGGATTTTATGAAAGGGGGGCCACCTTTGGGAGCAGTCACCTTGGCCATTTTGATTTTCATCCTGACCCTCGTCCTTGTCATTTGGCAGCCAGGACGTTTAACCATTGGATGGTCAGCATGTGGAGGCGCCATTCTTGCACTTGCCTTTGGTGTCGTTCATCTGGGCGATGTGTGGGAAGTGACGCAGATAGTATGGAACGCAACATTTGCGTTTATTGGCATCATTATTATTTCGTTAATTTTAGATGAAATTGGGTTTTTCGAATGGGCTGCACTGCATATGGCAAAAGCCGCAAGAGGGAACGGTGTCCGCATGTTTATTTATTTAACATTGCTCGGCGCTGTCGTGGCTGCTTTTTTTGCGAATGATGGAGCGGCACTGATTTTGACCCCGATCGTCTTGTCTGTAGTGAGAGCGTTAAAGCTGGATGAGCGGATGATCCTGCCTTTTGTGATGGCGAGCGGCTTTATTGCAGATACAACCTCTTTGCCATTTGTTATTAGTAACTTGGTCAATATCGTATCAGCCGACTATTTTCATATTGGGTTTCTAGAATATACAGCAAACATGTTCGTGCCAAACCTTGTGTCGCTTGGAGCAAGCATGCTAGTGCTTTATGTGTTTTACCGAAAGCTTATCCCAAAAACATACGATGTATCACAGGCGAAGGAACCGGCATCAGCGATCCGGGATATCCGCATGTTCCGCTTGTCTTGGTATGTGCTTGGCTGTCTGCTTGTCGGTTATTTTGCAGGGGAACTCATTGGGGTTCCGGTCTCCATCATTGTGGGTGGTATTGCCCTTGTCTTCTTGTGGTTGGCAAGAAGAAGTCCGCAAGTGGCGACAAAACGTGTCGTAAAAGAAGCACCGTGGTCCATTGTCTTTTTCTCAATCGGCATGTATGTCGTCGTATATGGACTGAAGAATGTTGGTCTCACAGAAATATTGGCAGCATGGATCGAACAAGGAGCATCGCATGGCTTGCTTGCGGGAACGATGTTTATGGGCGTGCTTGCCGCAGTGCTGTCCTCTGTCATGAACAATCTGCCTACCGTATTGATTGATGCGATAGCAATCGGTCATACAGATACAGCAGGCGTCATGAGAGACGGACTGATTTATGCCAATGTCATCGGCTCCAACCTTGGTCCGAAAATGACCCCTATCGGCTCATTGGCGACATTGCTGTGGCTTCATGTTCTTAAGAAAAAAGGCGTCCATATCTCTTGGGGTGCATACATGAAAGCCGGAATCATCCTGACCATCCCAACCTTGATCCTTACTTTACTGGGGTTATATGCGTGGTTATGGCTAATACATTAAAGCTGAATCTAAAAAAGAGCAGGTCGATTGGATCTGCTCTTTTTTGTTACAGATATTTTGCATAGTGTTTTTCTAAAAAGTCCTGAAGCAATGAGACTACGCTGCAAATGCCCCAGTAAATGAGGGCGACCAAAATATACATGGTCATATAATCGAATTCGCGCCCACCTACGATCTTTGCTTGCTGGAAAAGCTCGGGTACAGTAATCATCGCAGCCAGTGAGGAGGCTTTGATTAAATCGAGCATGACATTGGTCAATGGCGGCAGTGCGATGCGGACGGATTGAGGCAAAATGACACCGCGCATCGTTTGCCAATAGCTGAGCCCTAGTGATTTGGCAGCTTCCACCTGTCCACTTGGAACAGATGAGAGGGCCGCCCGATTGATTTCTGCAATATAGGCAGCGCTATTGAAGCTGAATCCAATAATGGCAGCAGTGACCGCTGTAAACTCAATGCCGATATAAGGAAATCCAAAATAAAGAATAAACAAAATCACCAGAATGGGCACGCCACGCATGAATGAGATATACAGCCGTGCAGGCAGCCAAAGCATCCACGTGTTCGCCATTCTGGCAAGCGCAATAAAAAAGCCAAGAATGGTGCCAAAAAACATGCTCACAAAGGAAATGAGCAACGTCAGCCAGATGCCTTTCATGACAAATGGAAATGACGCCTTTGCCAGTGCAGGATTAAATATATATTCTAAATGAATATCTCCCACGCTTGCGGCTCCTTATTTAGAAATGTCGACATCTTCGACATCAGCATTTATTTTCTTTGAGACGTCTGCATGATTAAAGAATTTTTCGGAAATCTTTTTCATGGTTCCGTCTTTTTTCATTTCTTTTAAGACACGATTTAATTCTTTTTGAAGCTCTGTGTTGTCTTTCTTCATCACAAAACCTTGTTCGTTTGGCATGTATTTTAAGTCAGGGTGAATCGTAATATTTAATTTCGGGAATGCAGCTAGAGCTAGTGTCTGCAAGTAATAATCATTTAGAATGACATCTGTACGACCGTTAGCGACATCCTTTAAGTATTGCTCGTTTGTCGCATTATCATAAATGACTTCCTTCGCACCGTACTTGCGAGCGACATCCATGTAAATCGTTGTGGCAGCACCAGCTGCTTTCTTTCCTTTTAAATCTTTTAACGTTTTAATGCCAGACAAATCATCTTTTCTTACGATCGCCGTGCCATAAGAATATTTATAAGGAGTTGAAAAGGCGAACTTATCTTTTCTGTCATCTGTGATGTCAATGTCATTTGCAGCGGCATCCACTTGACCAGAATTAATGGCGCTCAGCATGCCATCATAGCCCATTTCTTTAAATTCTACTTTCACATCAAGGCGTTTAAATGCTTCTTTGACCACTTCCACTTCATAACCAGTCAATTGATCCTTGCCATTAGCGGTATCATGATATGACGTTGGATAAAGGGTGCCTGAAGTAGCAACCACGATTTTCCCTTTCTTTTGAATCTCATCCCACTTTGAATCTCCAGACTGAGAAGAGCCTGATTGACTGCAAGCAGACAAGACAAGTATGAAAGCAGACACAACAAGCATTACCCAGATCGATTTTCTATGATAAAAACGACTCATTTAAGAATCCTCCTCTATTTTTTATACAAAACAAAACATAGCACGCTTTTTCTGTTAGGACAACGTTTTCAGAAGAAAAGCGAAAAAGTAAGAATATTATGTGCAATTTGTGTGGTGAAATATGTATAAAAAAGGAAAGCGTGCACAAAATAAATGCGAATAAAGGAGGGAATAAAATGATGAAAAGAATAAGTGGATTGATCATATTATCGATGATGCTGTTGTCTGGTTTTTATATGGAAACAGCTCATGGAGAAACACCCCAAATGGAAAAGCGTCCAGTAACGCATCAAGTAAAACTAACGACAGAACAACAAAAACAAATTGAAACGCTTGAGCAGCAAATTCTTTCTAAACGAAAAGAAGTGATTGAGAAGTACGTCCAATATGGTGTGTTAACAAAGGAACAAGGTACACATATTACGAAACGGATGGATGAGCATTACAATCATTTGAAAAACAACGGATTTGTGCCATTGCTGAAAAAACCACAGCACCATCGACCATAAGGATGAAACCGGCAGCGAGGTGCCGGTTTTTTATTGTTTATCAATCTATTCAGAAGGAGAGACTTTCACCATCGTTAGGGACAAAAATGGCTTGTGCTGCTTGATGCTCCTGAATGTAAGCTTGTAAAGAGGCTCTTGTTAGTAAGCAATGATTCACTGCCTCAAGGTGAGTAGCGACAATTTGTGCAGTTGGGTGAGAACGGTGAACGTCTAAAATGTCTTCCTTCGTCATCGTAATCGGATCGCCTTCTAAAAATTGAGCAGCTCCGCTATTGACCACAATGACATCTGGCTTGCAAGTATTGATAACCTCCTTCGGCTCATCACACCAAATGGTATCACCTGCAATGTAAAGGGTAGGTTCATCAGGGTGAGAGAAAACAAAACCGCTGACCTGTCCCATCCGCTTTGCAATTTCTCCTGTCCCATGCTGTCCACCTGTCCGCTGAATATGAACACCATAAATGTCTATTTCATCTTCAATGCATGTGACATGCTGGAAACCAGCCTCTTCAACTTCTTTTTTGTCATTATCCGATTGCGTATAAATGGGTTGGTCTTGGTCTAATTTTTGTTTCGCCTCGTCATCAAAGTGATCCACGTGCAAATGAGTGAGTAAGACAGCATCTGGGTGTAGCATGTTGTCTATGTCAATGTTTACAGGCAAATCAACAATCGGATTGTTCAAATGTTGATTGGCTGTATGAGGAAACGGTGGATATGTTCCTTTTGCTGCTAAAAAGGGATCAATGAAGAAAGTTGCCTGACCATATTCAAGGTAGAAAGTAGCATTCCGAATGAGTGTGATTTTCATGAAAAGGCCTCCTTTTTTTCTGCTTAAGTTTACAGTATATTAAAAGAGTTCCATGTGACAGAGGGTAATGAAAGTCTTTCATCAGAAGGACTTGATTTTTGAAAGAGGTGAGCCAATGTTAGACCAAACCGATTTGGATATATTAAAAGAGCTCTCAAAAAACAGCCGATTAACTATGAAAGCGCTAGGTGAAAAAGTTCATTTAACGGGTCAAGCTGTTGCAAATCGTGTGTTAAAGCTTGAAGAAGAGGGTGTGATTGAAGCATATACCATTTCGATTGACTGGCGGACGCAAAAGACCATTCAAACATTTATGCAGCTCTATACCCGCAGTCATCATCACGAACCGCTTCTGTCCTTTCTCGACCGACAGGAAGAGATCAAGAATTTATTTAAAATAAGTGGTGAGGGCTGTTATATGGCTGAAGGTCATTTCTCCAGTCATGATGAACTGGATCTGTTTTTAACGGAGCTGACAAATTACGCAAATTATAAACTGTCTATTGCGGTTAAGCGTCTCATTCAGCAGTAAGAAAAGAGACGCAGGAGGATAAGGAAACGATGAAAAAATTAATCCAAAATCAAGCTGAACCGGTGACAAAGGAAAAAATCAAAGCAGACTTGGTTCAACTTGGTGTGAAAAAAGGCATGATTTTATGTGTTCACTCATCTTTATCATCTATTGGATGGGTAAACGGAGGCGCTGTCGCCCTCATACAAGCATTGATGGAAACCTTAACAGAAGAGGGGACACTAATCATGCCGGCACAAACGTTAGAGCTTTCTGAGCCCGCTGATTGGATCGATCCGCCTGTTCCTTTTTCATGGTGGAAATCAATCAAAGACACGATGCCTGCATTTGATCCAGCTTACTCGATGCCAACAGCAATGGGAAAGGTAGCGGAAACGTTTTGGAAATACCCGGGCGTGGCGAGAAGCAATCATCCTCATTTTTCATTCACGGCCTGGGGGAAAAAGAAACATGAGCTTCTGAAACACCACGCACTTTCTTTTGGATTAGGAGAACATTCGCCTCTAGCCCGCATGTATGATGTTCAGGCTCAGGTGCTGCTGATTGGTACGTCTTTTGAAAGTCTGACAGCTTTCCATCTGGCTGAATATCGCATCCCTCAGCAAGACCTCATGACAAGAGGAGCTCCCATCTTAGAAAATGGATGGAGGGTATGGAAAGAATACCAAGATATTATCACAAGAGAAGAACTATTTGAGCAGATCGGCCGTGACTTTCTTCTATCGGGAGGCACTCATCATCACGGTCAAATCGGGCTTGCCAGTTCATATTTATTACCGGTGAGAGAATCGGTAGACTTTGCGGAAAAGTGGCTTGATTTGTACGATCAGTCGTGACCTACACCGTTTGGAAATTCATATGATAAAGGTCTTGATCAGCCTGCTGTGAAGTATAGCATGTGAGCTGATAGTCTCCCTTTGGAATAGGGAAAGACAGCACCTGAGCCATGACGCTTGTGATATAAACTTGATCGCTTGCATGCGTAAAAGGCACTGTGACCGTTCTATCAGCCGAAGCTGGGGGCATATTGCTATTTAAAGTTACGGTAACAGATGCTTTTCCGTTGTTGACCCCTTCAAAGGATACACCGTGATCTCCTATGGCGAAACCTTGAAGAATGTCATCATCTGACCAGTCAATCACAGGTGGTGTTTTGCTTCCGGTGTATACGGTGATTTGGTGATAGGAGATAGATAGGGAATAGGCTTGGTTTAAGTTATTCATTTAAAAAACTCCTTTATACATAGATTTTCGTTGGAATGTGAATGGTTGAAAGAGTGATTCTTGAAGAGAATGTTAGGCAGCAAGACGATTGTCGCCGTCTTGCGCTTCTATATGAGGAATCTAGATGTGAAATTGTGAAACCATTGCTTTTAAATCTCCTGCTAAATGGGCAAGAGCTTCTGATGAAGCAGTTACTTCTTCCATTGCGGCAAATTGTTCTTCTGTTAAACCGGCTACTTGTTGTGAATGTTCACTTGTTAGTTTAACCCCTTCTGTAATAGTGGCAAAGGATCGTTTCGCATCGTTTGTATAAGCTACGATTTTTTGTGATGCACTAGATAAATGCTTGATACCATCTGCCATTTCTCTCATTGACTGCTGAATATCAATAAATGATTCTTCTGTATGAGAAATAAGTACAGTCCCTTGAGCCGCTTCCTCTCTTACTCGTTTAATCGCATTAGTTGAATGAGTCATCTCTTTTTGGATTTCAGAAATGAGATGGGAAATCATATTTGATGATGATTGAGATTCTTCAGCGAGCTTTCTTACTTCGTCTGCGACAACTGCAAATCCTTTCCCATGCTCGCCTGCTCGTGCTGCTTCAATTGCTGCGTTAAGAGCAAGCAGGTTGGTCTGGTTAGCGATGTCTGTAATAACATGGGAAATATGATCAATTTCAGCCGAACGTGTTTCTAATGCTTGAATGGCTGTCCCATTTTCCTCTATTGATTTTGCAATAGATGTCATTTGTGAGTTTACTTCCCCAATATTCTGTACACCTTTTAGGGCGATTTCTTGTGCAAATTGACTTCTTGAAGCCATTTGCCCCGCATTTTCCGTGATGTTTGCCAACTCGTTAGATACTTGAATCATCGTGTGCTCACTTGTTGTCATTTGAGCTGACTGTTCTTCTGATGATTGAGCAACTTCTTGAATACTATGGGTGATTTTTTCGGATGCTGCACTTGTTTCTTCTGCACTAGCTGACAGCTGTTCAGATGAAGTTGCCACTAATTCAGACGTGTTCATCACATTAAGAATGGTGTGATTTAGTTTTTCCCGCATTTTATTGAAATGATCAGCCAGATCAGACAGTTCGTCGCCTGCTGTATCTGTCACATTGATGGTTAAATTTCCTTCACCTGCACTTTTAATGGCAGAAGCCATACGCTTGAGACGGGTTTGAATCCGCTTTGTGAAAATAGAAATAATGATCACAGCAACGATTAGGCTTAACAACAGAACTATGAAAAATTGAATGTAGAATGACTGAAGCATTTGTGAAATCATGCTTTGGTTGGCGCCAGTATAAAAAATACCGATCGTTTCGCCTGCATCATTTTTGATCGGCATATAAGCCGTTTGGTAGTCTTTCCCTGCAACATTTGCTGTGCCGTAATAGTTTTCACCTTTATCTAATACAGTGGCCTTCACTTCTGGTGAAACTTGTGTACCGACAGCTCGTTTTCCGTTTAACATGACATTTGTTGCGACACGGGTATTTCCTTGGAAAATTGTGACGGTATCATCGGTGTATTCTGCTAAATGGTCGACCAATGTATCATGATCATTGATTTGGGTATTCCCTTTGTAAAGCTTTCCATCTTTTATCTGCCACGAGCCTGCTACTTTTTCATCTAGGTAGGCATAGCCTAGCTTTAAATCACCTTTTGCTTTTTCAGTGGCCATGTGCTTGATGTTTTCTGTCATTTCCCGATTCACCACATAACCAACAATTGCTGAAAAGATGATGATGACACTTAAAAAGATCAGCAAAATTTTGGCACCAAGCCTCAGTTTTCCCTTTTTCTTCATGCTTTTTGACTCCTTTAGGTATAAGGTAGGATAAACCTCCTTAAGGATTATCGGCATGAAAAAAATGTTTGAAATACCTGAATGCAGTTACGAGGAAATTTTTTTAGATAGAAAAGGGAAATGGCGTTAATCGATGATAAATTGTATTCTTGTGCCGTCAGGATCATCCGATAATTGATGACCGACCCATGAGCCGGCTCCTCTATTATCTGAAGGACTAATATATTTGACTGAAGCTCCTGTTCCTCCTTCCTTACACATCGCCATCGGCCATTCGTCCCGATCATACCCGCGCTTTGTTGGGATGCCATGAAGTGATTGTTCTCTTTGTTCATCGCTATGTTTACGGTCAATCGTGCATACGGATGAATGCCCTTCATCAATTGCCTCTTCTATGTGCTTCGCGGTTTCAGGGTAACGTTCTGATGGGAAGTGAATGGTCTTGTCATAAGATGAATTCGTCGTCTCTTGTTTACTTTGCTCCAGCTGAATATAGCCTGTTGCTACACCAACGACGATCAGTAAAAGCAAGAGAATGATTTTAAGAAGTTTCATAGATGCTAGCTCTCTTTCTTGTTTGCGTATTTTGTAAACAGAAGTATAGCAGAATTACTTACCAATTTCTCCTGGTTTTGAAAAAACGCCTTTTAAAGTTCGAAAAACGGTTTTTATCCGTTTTCTTGCTTTTCACATTTGTAAAAATTCATAAAAATTTTAATTTTTCAGTTCATAAAAAGATTATGCTTTATCAAAATGGCTTTATCACTGCTTTTTGGGCTAATTTCAAGAATTTAACACACAGAAATTTTAAAAAAATAAAATTGACTAGACCGATATGCTTTAATAATATGGAGTCAAATATCAAAAAATGTCGTAATTTATCAAAATATCGTTCTATTTACATTGTAGGAGGGAAGTACAAATGGCGGATGTCTCTTATCGGCTTGGCATAGACATAGGCGGAACATTTACTGACTTATCGCTGATGAATGAAGCAACAGGGGCGCTAACTGAACTCAAAACACCCACAGTGACTGACGACCCAGCTCAGGGAATTATCAATGGGCTAAAACTTCTAAAAGACAGAGGTGTTGATTTAGCTAAAATCCAATATCTCGTACATGGCATGACAATCGGTCTTAATACATTATTGCAGAGAAAAGGAGCAGATTTGGCCCTTTTTGTGACGGAAGGCTTTCAAGACATATTGTCACTACAGCGTTTACGATTACCCATTCCTTATGACTTCAATTCTCGTTTGCCAGAACCATTGATACCACGAAAGCATGTATATCCAATCTCTGAAAGGTTGATACACGATGGTACGATCAAAAAACCTCTCCATCTGCAGCAATTAGATCAGGCTGTCCAGCAGGTCATGTCTAAAGGGCTAGCAGGTATTGTCATTTCTTTTTTACATAGCTATCAAAATCCAGTTCATGAATTACAGGCAAAAGCCTATATCAAACACCATTATCCGCAATTAGAAGTCCTTACTTCATCTGAATTATGGCCCCAAATGAGAGAATACGAGCGTACTGTGATGTCTGTTGTCAATTTGTATATCCAACCAAAGGTGAAACAGTATTTACAAACATTGAAAAGCCGTTTGAAAGAAGAAGGTGTACCAATTTCTCCATACATTACACAATCAAATGGTGGTTTAATGGATGCAGAAAGTGCAGCAACTTCACCTGTTAAAACACTTTTTTCTGGTCCGGCAGCTGGTGTCATTGGTGCGGCAAGAATTGCAGCCGCTGCAAACGAATCCAATCTGATCACGTTTGATGTGGGGGGGACGAGTGCAGATATCTCCATTATTCAAAATGGACAGCCTACGATGGCTCAGTCAAATCAGCTTTCAGGTTTTCCGATCATTCTTCCATCTGTTGCGATGTATTCAATAGGGGCAGGCGGGGGTTCTGTTGCATGGATTGATCAGGGCGGGCTTCTCAAAGCAGGACCAGAATCAGTTGGCTCACAGCCGGGACCAGCTTCGTATGGAAAGGGAATGAAAGCCGCCTTAACTGACGCGTTCCTCATATGTGGTTATCTCAATCAAGAGCGTTTTGCCGGAGGACATTTACAACTACAGCTGTCCGCGGCGGAAAAGGCCTTTCAGCCAATTGCTGACCAGCTCAACAAAACGGTAGAAGAAGCGGCTGACCAGCTGATTCAAGTAGCTGTCGCCAATATGTACACAGAATTAAGCAATGTCATGGAGCAGCAAGGGTTTGACCCAAGAGATTTTAGTTTACTAGCGTTTGGCGGAGCAGGACCGGTTGTAGCGAATTTCCTTGCGCGAGAAATTCATGCGAAAAACGTGGTCGTTCCTCCAAGTCCAGGAACATTATGTGCATTAGGTGCCCTGAACGCTGACTTTATTCATGATGCGGTACTGTCGAAGAAAATATGTTTAAAAGACTACTCGATAGATCAACTAAAAAAAGATTATGAGATGCTTTCTCGAAAAGCGACTGATTGGTTCAGCCAGCAGAACATTCAGCATATTAAACAGACATCCATACTATTATTGGCAGATGCACGTTATCAAGGACAAGCCTTTGAGATTGAATTACCATTATCAGCTGAATGGCTGAAGCAAGAACAAGATATCCATCAACTCATTGAAGCCTTTCACAAACTACATCAGCGTCAATATGGTCATAGAGATGATCAGGCGAACATCGAGTTTACTCATTTACGAGTTCGAGTCATAGGCGAGACGCCGCCGCTGCCTTTCACAACTGTTCATGAAAGCAGCGGACAATCTTTGAAGCCACATGAATTTAGGCGAATCTTTATGGAAGAAAAAGAATATGAAGCAGCTATTTATTACAGAGATACTTTGTCAGTAGGCTCTGTCATTAATGGACCTGCCATCATTGAGCAGGATGATACGACAACATTGATTCTGCCAAATTGGGCAGGCAGCATTGATCAATCAGGGAACTTGGTGATTTCAAGGGAGGCGGCTTTACATGAGAACTGATCCAGCAAAGCTTGAGATGATGCGTAGTTATTTTAATGCAATTGCATCTGGCATGGGACATGTCATTGAGCGGACGTCTTTTACGACTTTCGTCAAAGAATCAGCTGACTTTGCGACAGCGTTAGCCACGCCTTCTGGAGATTTCTTTGTTTATCCGAAGACAGTGGGTGTCACGATCTTTTTAGGGCTGAGTCTTAAAAAAGCGATTGAAGAGAGCGGACCGATGCAGCCAGGAGATATTATCATCACAAATGACCCTTATACGACAGATGGTTTAGCAACTCACCTGCCAGATGTCCATATCATTAAGCCGATTTTCGTAGATGGTGAAATTGTCAGCTATGCTTGGTCTTTTGTTCATGTAAGTGATGTGGGCGGACTTGTGCCCTCAAGTATTTCACCGACAGCGACAGATGTTCATCAAGAAGGATTAAGAATACCGCCAGTGAAAATTTATGAAGGCGGAAAAGAGAATCAGGTCGTTCGTACTTTTTTAAGAGCCAACAGCCGAGCCAGTCATTTAAATGATGGGGATATCAATGCAATGATTGCTGCAGTAAATACAGCAGAAATTCGGTTAAAAGAAATGATCGGGAAATTTGGAATAAATGAAGTGAAACAAGGAATGATGGACCTCCTGAAACAATCTGAGGTTCGTGCAGGAAAGGTCATTGAAGCCATTCCGGACGGAACGAGTGAATTCGCTGATTATTTAGATGATGATATGATCTCGGATGTGCCGATCCGGTTGAAAATCAAGTTAACGGTGAAAGGAAAGCGGCTGACACTTGATTTTTCTGAGTGTGACCCACAAGTGAAAACAGCTTTTAACCTTGTCACCAATGGTCAGAAGCATTCCTTCCTATATCAAGGATTGATTAATTACATTATTAGTAAAGATCCCTTTATACCGATTAATGGCGGAATCACATATCCGATTGAAGTGATTTCACCTAAAGGGACGTTAGTGCATCCAGAATACCCGGCTTCTGTTGGTATTCGGCATTCAATTACGATGAGGCTGTACAATGTCGTACTAGGCGCCATTGGTAAGCTGTTACCTGAAGCGGTGCCGGCAGCAGGTGCAGGTCAATCTGCAATTGTTGTTCTCTCCGTTCCTGATAATCAAACAGGTGGCAGGAAAATGTCTGTTGTTGAACCATTAGGCGGAGGCGGCGGTGCTCAAAATGGAACGGATGGAGTAGATGGTATTGATCATTCGTCTGGCTTTTTGAAAAATACACCCATTGAGAGTTTAGAACAGCATATTGATATTCATGTTCACCGATATGAGCTTTTGCCAAACACAGGCGGAGCAGGAGAAAACAGAGGCGGACATGCGATTGGTTTGGAATTTGAAATGATCAAGCCTGAATCCATGGTGACCGCACGAGGGATGGAACGGATGAAGTTTCAGCCTTGGGGGCTAATGGGCGGCCGCGCGGGAGCTATCGGTGAGGTCAAACTAGTCACAACAAAAGGTGAAAAACAAGACCAGCCGAAAATAGATGTTCTACGTCTTGAAAAAGGCGAAATTGTGCAATTGATATCACCAAGTGGAGGCGGCTGGGGAAATCCATTTGCAAGAGAGAAAGAAAAAGTCCTTCATGAAGTGGAAGCAGGTTTATTAAGTGAAGAAAGAGCGCTGCAGCAATATGGCGTTAAAGTGTATCTAGACCAAAATGAATGGAAGATTGATGAGGAGCAAACGAATCTGCTTCGTGAAAAGGGTAATCATCCTGCTAATATCATGTGGGATGTTGGAGAACACAGAGAAGCTTATGAGAAAGTATGGACGGATGAAGCCAGCAGCGAGCTTGCTGTGCGGCTGCGTTCCTACCCAGCCAATGAACGTACACATTATAAACATGCAGTTCATCAATATTTCAGTCATAGAAATGAGCCGTTAACAAAGAAAGATATTATTCAAGCACTTCGTCATATGGATGGACAAAAAGGGGGAAATGAGTCATGAAAAGAAGATTAATCACTATTTTTGCAGGTGTTCTGTCAATGATTCTACTGCTGACAGCTTGCGGTGGGAATGGACAGGATCAAGGTAAACAGCAGCAGACTGTAATCGTTGGCGTATACGGAGGCGATTGGGAAAAGAATATCAAACCGATCCTCGAAAAGTTTGAAAAAGATACGGGAATTAAAGTCCAAACCGTCTCTGGTGCGGATTCTGAATGGTTTACAAAATTAAAAGCGTCAAATGGTAAAAATCCACCGTATGACCTGCTTATTTTACAGCCTGATACGATTCAAAGAGGCATTGCAGCAAACGTTCTTGCGCCTATCGATGAAGATCAAGCACCGAATGTCAAAAAACTTTACCGTTCTGTTCAAAAGAAGCTCACTGTTGATGGAAAACAATATGCAGCAGGCTTTAGTATGGGTCAGCTTGGAATTGCTTATCGAAAAGACCTCGTAAAGCAGGAACCAAACAGCTGGACAGACCTATGGAGCAGTCAGCTAAAAGGGAAGGTAGCGATTTCATCCCCGACTTATTCAGCCGGGCTGCAATTTTTCTCTGCGCTTGTTCATGCTCAAGGGGGGACAGAATCAAATCCTAAGGATATTGATAAAGCCTTTAAAAGCCTTTCGCAATTAAAAGGGCATGTAGCTGCTTTTCCAGACAATCCAGGGTCTATTCAAACCTTGTTAGAACGTGGTGACGTCGCAGCAGTTCCATATTGGGATGGACGAGCATTTGCACTTGAAGAAGAAGGAATGAATATTGGTTTCTCATATCCGAAAGAAGGCGCTGTTGCAGCAGTTGCGAGCTGGGCTTTAACGAAGGGAAGTCAGCATGAAGAAGCGGCTTACAAACTATTAAACTATTTAAGTGGAAAAGAAGCTCAAGAGGCTTTCTCGGCAGTATCTTATTATGGCATGTCGAATTCTGATGTGAAATACGGTGACAAGATTAAGGGGAAGGTCAAGGTTGGAGAGAATTATTATAGCAAGCTGACTTGGGTAGATTACGAAACAGCAACTTCGGAGCTGGGCAATTGGACAAATCGATGGAACGAAGTATTAGGCGGAGGAAAATAGGTGATCGTATGAGTGGAATCCATTTAGAACATATTAGCCAGCATTTCGGCGAGCAGATTGCTCTTAACGATGTCAGTCTTACGGTGAATGAGGGGGAGTTTTTCTCCCTTCTTGGTCCTAGTGGCTGCGGGAAATCAACGTTATTAAACATCATTGGCGGTTTTTTAGAGCCAACAAAAGGTGTCGTCTATATTGGTGATCAGAATGTGACGAATTTACCGCCTTATCAAAGAAAAACGGGTATGGTTTTTCAAAGCTATGCACTCTTTCCGCATCTGACCGTATTTGATAATGTGGCGTATGGGTTAAAGGTTCAAAAGAAAAAGAAGGCAGAAATTAAAGAGAAGGTAATGGAGAGTTTGTCTCTTGTGCAATTAGAAGCGTTTGCGAAACGTATGCCGCATCAATTAAGTGGTGGACAGCAGCAGCGGGTAGCGATTGCAAGGGCGCTTGCGATTCAGCCATCTGTTCTTCTTCTTGATGAACCGCTCAGCAACCTAGATGCAAAACTAAGAAAAAATATGCAGACAGAGCTTCGAAATATTCAAAGGAATGTCGGAATTACCACCATTCTCGTGACCCATGATCAAGAGGAAGCATTAAGTCTTTCTGATCGGGTTGGGATTTTAGGAGAGGGGAAAATCCAGCAGATTGGGACGCCTTTAGAGGTGTACCGCCAGCCGAACAATCGATTTGTTGCTGAATTTATCGGACAAGTGAACCTATTTGAGGCGGTCTATGATGAAGCGAAAGCTGCATTTATCGTTCCTCATTTAATCCAGTCAAACGGGCAGGAAGTTCAATTAAAGGCAGCGGCACACCAAGAGAAGAAGGAGAAGCATTTACTCATGCTCCGTCCGGAAAGAATCAACATATCTTCTGAGCGGGAAGACATTCAGTCCAACCATGTATCAGGTGTGCTGACTGATGTCAGTTATATTGGTCACTCATTACGTTTGGTGGTGGGGCTCGATAGCGGTGAAATGATTGTTCATGCTTCTGATGCAGCATTTCCAGAGCTGCCGAAAGCTGGAGAAGCTATTCATATCAATTGGCAGCCTGAAGATATCGTTTTCCTAGATTCGAAGGTGCATACGTGATGCGTATCAAGAAAAAGAATCAGCGATTTCATTGGTTCATGCTGCTGCCGGCGTGTTTGTTTCTTGTTGTATTTCTTCTAGCGCCGCTTGTGATGATGTTCGTGCTCAGTTTTCGTGATGTGGATTCAATGATGAACACATTACAAACGTATAGCTTTTCTCAATATATTCATGTGTTCACGACAGATGCGTATGTGAAGGCGATTGGAAGTACAGTGTGGGTAGCCTTACAGACAACGGTGATTTGTTTATTGATGGCATACCCTGCGGCATACGTGCTCGTCAAGGCACCTCATCCGCGTCTGCGGGCATTTTTCTATATCTTACTTGTCTCGCCGCTTTTGACAAGCGTTGTGATTCGGACATTTGCATGGATTGTCCTTCTTTCACAAAATGGTCTGATCAATGGCATGTTATTAGATTTACATGTGATTGAGAAGCCGCTCTCTATGCTGTGGAATATGAATGCGGTGATTATTGCTTATGTCCAGGTCATGCTGCCTTTTGCAGTGCTGCCTATTGCGACGAGCTTAACTGATATGGATCGTCATTTACGATCGGCTTCTATGAGTCTAGGAGCTGGACGAATTCGAACCTTCTTTCATGTGACCTTTCCATTGACCATTCCAGGGATGGTGACTGGGGCTATTATTGTCTTTTCGCTGGCGGCTGGGAGCTATATCACTCCGCTCTTAGTCGGCGGAAGAATGCAGCCGCTGCTACCGCTGTCTATTTATCAGCAGGTCATGCAGGTGTATAACTTGCCTCTTGCTGCAGCGATGTCCTTTACGTTATTGGTTTGTGTGCTTGTGGTGGTCAGTTTATTAAGCTATCTATTGAAGCGCTGGGAGGCGAGGATGCATGCGTAAAAAATCATTTGGTGATCGCTTGCTTTCCATCCTGATTTGGACTGCTGGATCATTGGTTTATCTCTTTTTAACCATACCTGTTCTTGTCATTGTCCTATCTGCTTTTAGTCCAAATGCCTTTCCTGAATTTCCGCCGACTTCATTCTCTGTTCGTTGGTTTCAAGAGGTCGTGTCGAATCCAGAATGGATGGAGTCTCTGCGTATCAGTGTGATTTTGCTATTCATCGTAACGCCTCTCACGGTTCTTTTAGGCACGATGGCTTCGTATGCTTTAGCAAGGCTTTCCTTTAAGGGAAAAGAGGCGATTCAAGCCTTCATTTTGTCACCTCTTATGATTCCTCAAGTAGTGTTAGGGATTGCCATGCTCTATTTGTTTACGGCTATGGGGTTTACGGGATCTTTGTGGGCGCTTGTCATAGGTCATGTCATCATTGGCTTTCCCTATGTGGTTCGAACAGTAGGTGTCAGTGTCTCGAATTTGGATCCGCGGCTTGAGCTAGCTTCAATGAATCTTGGCGCAGGACCCATTCGCACATTCTTTCGAGTGACGCTGCCTTTGATAAAGCCAGGAATTATTGCAGGTGGGGTATTTTCTGCCGTGACGTCATTTGGGGAAATATCGATCAGTTTGTTCGTTTCCTCTCCCCAAACGATTACGATTCCCGTCAGGACGTTTAATTACATTGAGCAAACCTTTGATCCGAGTGTCAATGCGATATCTGTCATATTTATTATCATTTCTATCATTGCGTTGCTCATTATTGAAAAAACAATTGGCCTGTCTAAGGTGATGTAAATATAATGAAGAAACAAGGGAGCTGTCATTTGAAATGGCAGCTCTTTTTGTGTTGTTTTTACGGTAAATATTTTCAATTTTTTAGGGAATATAGTTCTTAAGATTTAAGAAATTGTGGAGGGTGGAAGGAGACCTCTATCCTACATTTTCGGTCATATTTGCAAAATTTAAGGGAAAACATGAAATTTTTGCGGTATTTAGTCGATTCTTTTCGGTTGAACGCAACTATTATTAGTTATTTTCGGTAAATATCGTAAATTATTATGTGATTCATTCGGCATAACGCATGAATCTTTACACCCATTTTTCGGTGAAAAAAACAATAATTTCATATAAAGTGGACGTAATATAGAAAATATTTAAAAAGAAAAGAAGAAAAAGGCAAATCTATGGAAACGTAGAGACGCAAAGCCATGTCCTAAGGTAAATGTTGCTTTTTTACTAAGGTCGCCAGGTTACCGAATCAAAATGGGAGTCCCTCCGTTTTATTCGGGGTGGGCTTCTTTCCGTATTCTGTCTATTTTAATGAAATAGACTTGGTTCTTTTGATATAGAGGGTGCAGGGTTGTCACATTGGTGGAGAAAACATAGAAGAGGCGGAGGATGAAAATGAATACAGTTTATTACCCCTTAACACATGCGCAAAAGCGAGTATTCTACACGGAAAGATTTTATCCAGGTACAAGTATTTCTAATTTGGGTGGATTCGCCAGATTGAGATCGGTATCAGGTTTAGATCCATCTTTGGTCGTTGACGTGCTTCAAGCGTACATTCGCCAAACTGACTCCCTTCGGTTGAGGCTGGTGTATCGACATGAGCAGGAGGAGCCTGTTCAATATATCAAGCCTTATGAAGACAAGCCGATTCGCATGGAGAAGGGCTGGAGTGAAGAAGAAGTGAGGGCTTGGGCGAATGAACAAATCCGTGAGCCGATGCCGTTGATTGACAGCGCCTTGATTGAATTTACGGTCTTTCAAATCAGTGATCAAGAGTGCTGGCTGTTTTGTAAAGCACATCATATTGTGGCGGATGGTATCTCCATTATCTTAATGGGAAATCGCATCATCGACTTATACCAGGACATGTTGCAGGGGGTAGACATCTCACCGGTTGAGGAGATTTCCTTCGTTGACCACATCATGAGTGAGCAAAGCTATGAAACTTCTAAACGATTTCAAAAAGACCAAACTTTTTGGAATGAGCAATTTGCCAATATTCCAGATTTCGCTTCTTTAAAACCGCATAAGGGATACGAGATGAGTTTACATGCGGAGCGATTTTCAGGGGATATTCCAGATTCTTTGAAGGAGAAACTTCGTGCGTTTTGTGAGGAGCAGAAAGTCAGTATGCTCTCGATGTTTATGTCCACTGTTTATGTATATTTACATCGTTTTAGCGGTATGGAGGATGTTGTCCTTGGAACCTTTATGGGCAACCGAACGAATGCCAAAGAAAAAAAGATGATTGGTATGTTTGTTTCCACCATTCCGATGCGTGCATCTGTTCAGGGGTCGCAAACATTTCTTGATTTCGTCAAACAGGTCATGGCGGATCAAATGAAGATCTTGCGTCACCAAAAGTACCCTTACAATCTTCTCATGAATGATTTGCGAGAAAGAGAAGGGTTTACAGGACGCCTTTTTGATATTTCTTTAGAATACCAGGTCATGCAGTGGCAGAAAAAAGAGAATCTGTCTTTCATTACTGAACCGATCTTTAGCGGGAGCGGAATGAATGATATTTCCATTCATGTAAAGGACCGCTGGGATACTGATACATTGACCATTGATTTGGACTACCGTACAGATGTATTCACCGAAGAAGAAATCAGTAAGATGTTTGATCGATTCTTAATCATACTAGAAGCGGCAGTCTCCCAGCCTGACCAGCTGATCGGGAAACTCCCTTTACTTCCACCAGATGAACAAAAGGAACTGCTTCAATTATCTGAGAGAAAACCTTTTGAAAAGCCAGCTGAAAAGCCGGTTCACCATCTGTTTGATGAGACAGCCAATAAGTATGCAAAGCGAACAGCTGTTGTAACAGAAAATGGAGCATTTACTTATGGAGAACTGTTTCAAAAGGCAGAAAAGCTGGCGCGTTTTTTACAAATGAAAGGTGTCTCGCGTGATGTGCCTGTTGCTGTCTTAATGGATCGGAAGGCAGAGGCTATGGTGTCGATCTTCGGCATATTAAAGGCTGGCGGGGCGTATGTACCGATTGATCCGGCATTACCTGAGGAGCGTATTCAATATATTGTGGAGGATTCTGGTGCTTCCATTGTGTTAACAGAGGAATCGTTCGTTTCAACATACCGTGCCCTCTCGGAAAAAATGGTCGTGCAGCAGCAAATCGCATTAGATGATGAACTGCTGCCTCAGCTTGTAGATCAGTCGGTACCAGAGGATTTGGCTTATATGATTTATACATCGGGGACGACTGGAAAGCCGAAGGGCGTCATGATTGAGCATCTTCAGCTGCATCATTTGGTCCATGCCTTGCATCATGAGATTTATGAAGAGGCGAGTGAGCTTCAAATGGCGCTTCTTGCACCATTCCATTTTGATGCATCGGTGAAACAAATCTTTGCTGCGCTATTATTTGGGCATACGCTTCATATCATCCCGCGAGAAACAACGAGAAATGGTGTTCAATTAGCGGCTTATTATAAAAAACATCAAATTGAGGCAGCGGACGGAACACCGGCGCATGTGCAGCTTTTACTTGCAACGGAATTAGATGGGCTGTCCTTGAGGCATATGTTAGTTGGGGGAGAAGCATTGCCTGCGAAAGCAGCATATTCTCTTATCGAAGCGGTTCGGATGAGTGAGCCTGATTTTACTTTGTGGAATGTGTATGGTCCGACTGAGACGTGTGTCGATGCGGCGGTTCATCGCCTAGAACTAAGTGAGCTGCGCGAATCCTCTGAACAGCAGCGTTATGTGTCAATCGGAAAGCCGCTCGGTCATCACCGTCTTTACATTTTAAATGACCATGATCAATTACAGGTACAGGGGGCTGCTGGAGAACTGTGCGTTGCAGGGATAGGTGTTGGACGAGGCTATGTGAATCAGCCTGAATTGACGGAGAAAGTATTTACGGCAGATCCATTTTCTCCAGATGAGCGGATGTATCGAACAGGGGATCTAGTCAGATGGCTTCCTGATGGCACAATTGATTATCTTGGCAGAATGGATGATCAAGTGAAAATAAGGGGTTACCGCATAGAAACAGGCGAAATTGAAGCAGTGATGGAGCAGGTAGATGGAGTGGATCAAGCTGTCGTACTTGTTGTCGAAGAAGCGGACGGGGAAAAGGCGTTAAGTGCTTACTATCAAGCTCGTCATGAAAATGTGTCAGTTGACATACTTCAAGCCGCTATCAAACATCAGCTACCAGCTTACATGATGCCGCTCTATTTCAAAGAGCTCGATGCATTTCCACTCACAGTCAGTGGCAAAGTCGATCGTCGTGCACTTGCTGCCCTAAAAGGAGATAAAGCCGTTCAAGCTGTTTATGCTGCGCCTAGAAACAGTCTCGAAACGAAGCTTGTGCGTTTGTGGGAAGAAATTCTTGGTCAAGAGAAGATTGGTATATATGATTCCTTCTTCGAACGAGGGGGGCATTCGCTGAAAGCAATGACTGTACTCACACATGTGCAGCGAGATTTTCAGGTGGAGGTGCCGCTGTCCGTTTTATTTGAACAGCAGACCATTGCCGCTTTGGCTGACTACATTGAGCAAGCGGAAACATCTTCTGAAACGGTGATACCTAAAGCACCTGCTTTAGACCATTATCCATTGTCACCTCCACAGCAGCGCGTTTATATGGTGAGTCAATTAGAGCAAAGCACTGCATACCATATGCCAGCTGTTGTGAGGTTAAAAGGAACACTGCAGCAAGAGAAGCTGACGGAAGCCTTTGAAAAACTCATCACACGTCATGATATGCTGCGTACGTCTTTTCATACGTTGAAAGGTGTTCCGCGTCAACGGGTAGCCCCATCCGTGCCTTTTCAAATAGAGCAGCTAACAGGCGGTACGATGGAAGAAAATATGCAGCAATTTGTCAGACCCTTTGACCTTGGGTGTGCACCACTTCTTCGCATTGGCTTGAAGTCATTACATGATCAGGAGCACCTGCTCTTTTTCGATATGCATCACCTGATTTCAGATGGTCTTTCGATTGATTTGATGCTGCGTGAGCTGTCAGATGCTTACGAGGGATCGGTCAAAGACCCATTGAAGCTTCAATATCAGGACTATGCTGTTTGGCAAGAACAACAAGATTTTCAAAAAGAAGAAGCATTCTGGCTGCAGGAATTTTCGGGTGATCTTCCTGCTTTACAGCTGCTGACCGATTATCAGCGCCCAGCGGTCCAGTCGTTTGCAGGGGATCGTGTGATCAAAGAAATCAATGAAACGTTAAAGCGGCAATTACAGGAGCTAGCGGCAAAACACCATACGACACTGTATACGGTTCTGCTTTCTGCTTACTATACATTGCTTGCGAAGTACACGGGTCAAAAGGAATTCGTGGTTGGAACACCGGCGGCGGGGCGTGTGCATGCAGACTTGGATGACATGATTGGCATGTTTGTCCAGACACTTGCTTTGCGGTCCGAGGTTGATCCGAATGGAACCATGTCGCAGTTGATCGAGCAAGTGAAGGAAAAGACGATGCATGCATTTGAGCATCAGCAATATCCATTTGAACGACTGCTTGAAAAACTGAATGTGCCAAGGGATTTTAGCCGTCATCCATTATTCGATACCGTTTTTACACTCATGCCAGATCATGAATCAGCCCAGCATATAGGAGAAATGCAAGTTGAAATCGAAGAAACCAATTTCCATATTGCAAAGTTCGATTTAACGCTGCAAGCGATGGAGTCAGATCAAGGGTTATCCTTTGTCCTCGATTACAGTACGGCGCTATTTAAACGAAGTACAGCCGAGCAGATGCTTCATCATTATATGTTTTTGCTGAAGCAGATGGTTCAAGCGCCGGAGGAGGCAATTCGATCTTATCGATTACTGTCTGAACAAGAAGCAGAAGCTCAACTGAATCTGTGGAATCCGTTACCGACGCCTTATCCGTCAGAAGAAACCATTGTGACGCAGTTTGAAGCACAGGTGCAGGCGCACGGTCATAAGTCTGCCCTCCAATGTGAAGGTGTGATTCTTTCTTACCAAGAACTAAATGACCGTGTGAATCAGCTGGCTCATTATTTACGTGAACATGGGTTTGAAAGAGGGATGAAAGCAGCCTTATTCTTTGAACGGTCTAATGAGATGGTACTCTCTGTTCTAGCTGTACTTAAGGCGGGCGGCGTCTATGTACCAATTGATCCTGATTTCCCTGATGAACGCGTGAAGCACTTTTTAACAGACAGCGGTGCGCAATTCTTACTGACACATCAAGTGCTGCGCCATCGTTCGGTGCTTGCTTCTTTCGAGGGAACCATCATCGAAACAGAAGATCGTGGAATTGTTCAGCAATCAGACAGCAATATAGACATTCGGGTATTGCCAGAGGATTTGGCGAATTTGACCTATACATCTGGTACAACTGGAAAACCTAAAGGAAATATGGTGACACACCGGAACATTTTGAGAACAGTGAAGCAATCAAATTATCTTGCCATTCATCATGAAGACACGGTGATGAGCCTATCAAACTATGTATTTGATGCTTTTATGTTCGATGTGTTTGGTGCTTTATTAAACGGTGCGAAACTGATTGTTCTGCCAAAGGATCATATCTTAAACATGAATGAGCTTTCTGGAGCGATTGAGAAGGAGAAAGTCAGTATTTTAATGATCACGACAGCTCTTTTTCACTTACTTATCGATATGAAAAAAGACAGCCTAAAGAACGTCAGAAAAGTTCTATTTGGCGGAGAACGTGCTTCCGTACCTCATGTCATGACTGCACTTGAAACGGTAGGGGAAGGCAAGCTTGTTCATATGTACGGTCCTTCTGAAAGTACGATTTTCACTACGTATTATCCAGTGAATCACATTGAGGAGCAGGCGTTATCCATTCCAATCGGAAAGCCAGTGAGTCAAACGGCTGTTTATATTGTAGATGAATTTGGACAGCTGCAACCGCCAGGTGTAGCAGGAGAGCTATGTGTCGCTGGTGATGGACTGGTAAAAGGATATTATGGGCAGCCAAAACTCACAAGTGAAAAATTCGTGGAAAATCCTTTCCGCCCTGGTGAGGTCATGTATAAAACGGGTGATCTTGCCCGCTGGCTGTCAAATGGAGAGATTGAATTCATTGGACGAATCGATCATCAAGTGAAGATTCGTGGTCAGCGTATTGAACTTGGAGAAATTGAGCATCAGCTGCTGCGCCATCCGCAATTAAAGGAAGCCGTCGTCATTGCAGCCCCAAATGACACATTATGTGCATATTTTACAGCCGAAGGATCCGTCTCATTAACTGATTTGCGCGAGCAAGCAGGACGTGAACTGCCTGTGTATATGATGCCGTCATTCTTCATGCAATTAGACGAGCTTCCGTTGACGAATAACGGCAAGGTAGATAGGCGAGCGTTGCCGGTGCCTGACCTAAGTGAGCAGGGGATAAATGAGTATTTCCCTCCTCAAACCGAAACAGAGCATCACGTAGCGCGCATTTGGGAGGAAGTTCTTGAAGTGCCGCGAATCGGCAGGAACGATCATTTCTTTGAATGCGGCGGCCATTCGCTACGCGGCATGAAAATGCTGAACAAGCTGTATGAAGAGATGCATGTGGAGCTCACTTTGAAGTCTTTATTTGAATCACCAACATTAGAGGCGTTTGCCTTGGCGGTTGATCAAGCGGATCAAACGGAGATCAAGCGAGTGGAGATCGCAGAAGAAGCGGCCTATTATCCAGTGACATCTGCTCAGAAAAGACTGTTTGTATTGGAGAAAATGACCGATGCGGAGCAAAGCTATCATATGCCGGCTGCTTTAAAGCTAGAAGGTGCTTTTGATGAAAAACGATTTAAAAAAGCGATTGAACAGCTTGTCCATCGTCATGAAGCATTCCGAACGAGCTTTGATTTTGTTGAGAATGAACCTGTTCAACGGATTGAACCAAACATCTCCGTAGACATTGAGACAATCGAAGGGAACGGAAGAGACATACAGGAATTGATGAATGATTTTATCCGTCCTTTTGATATAGAAAAGGCGCCTCTACTCAGAGTAGGTCTAGTTTCTGCTTCCGTAAATGTCCATTATTTACTGATTGATATGCATCATATCATTTCAGATGGTGCATCTGTGGGCATTTTAATTGAAGAGCTTTCAGCCTTGTATCGAGGAGACAAGCTAGAGGAATTACCTGTTCAATATAAGGATTATGCGGTTTGGTCAAAAAGCGAGACGTTTGCTGCACAAAAAAGAGCTGAAGAGGCGTTTTGGCTGGAGCAATTAGAAGGAGAACTGCCTGTACTGGCACTCCCAGAAGATTTGCCAAGACCAAAAGTGCAAACATTCGCAGGAGATCGTGTCTCATTTACAATCAATGGGCCGCTTAAAGCGAAATTGGATGAGCTGGTCAGAGCACTCAACAGTACGACGTATACAGTGCTGCTCACTTGCTACAGTACCCTTTTAAGCAAGCTTTCGAGACAAGAAGATATCATCATCGGTTCGCCGATTGTAGGCAGAACTCATCCTGATATTCAATCTGTCATTGGTATGTTTGTGAACACGCTGGCACTTAGAACAAAGCCAGCAGGACATCTGACAGCCGCAGAATTTGCGTCAAATGTTCATCAGCTTGTGTTAGAGGCAAATGAGCATCAGTTGTACCCATTTGAAGAATTGGTAGACCGAGTACAAGCGGTTCGAGACACTAGCCGTCATCCAATCTTTGATGTGGTGTTCTCGATGGAAAATGCGGATATCCGTAATTTAACGATGGATGGACTTCATATTGTTCCGGAGCCATTCGAAGAGAATATCGCCAAATTTGATTTGACCTTAACTGGAAACGAATCGGCTGATCACATTGAGCTTGTGTTCGATTTTAATTCTTCTATCTTTCAACAGTCGTCGATTGAAAAGTGGAAGAAGTTTTTCCTTCATTTATTGGAACAAATGGTATCAGCGCCAGATCAATCGCTAGATCAAATGCAGCTATTATCATCGAAGCAGCAGCAAAAAATGCTCAACGAATGGTCAGGTCCTGTCCTAGACGTTCCGTCAGATCAAACGGTTCATGAACTGATCGAGGCTAAGGCATTTGAAGCACCTCATCAAAAAGCGGCGACCTTCTGCGGAACGAGCTGGACGTATGAAGAGCTGAACAATCGGGCGAATAGAGTCGCTTCAAGACTTATCTCAAGGGGCATAAAACGAGGAGATCGTGTCGGTATTCTGACTCGCCCATCGCTTGATATGACGGCAGCCGTCCTTGGCGTCCTCAAGACAGGTGCGACATTCGTTCCAATTGATGCGGATTATCCGGATCAGCGTATTGCCTACATGCTGGAAGACTGCGGGGCAGAGGTTCTTCTCATGCAAAAAGGATTAACTGCACCAACTTCCTTTGCAGGTCATGTCCTGTTGATAGAAGATGCCGTAGAAGGCGAAGCACAAGAAATTCAGGTTCATGTCAAACCAACAGATCTCGCCTATATGATTTACACATCGGGAACGACAGGACAGCCGAAGGGTGTCATGGTCGAGCACCAGTCCCTTGTGAATCTTGCGTTCTGGCACAATGATGCCTTTCAAGTGACAAATGCGGATCGAACCGCCAAATATGCCGGCTTTGGCTTTGATGCCTCTATTTGGGAAATGTTCCCGACATGGATTGCCGGCGCAGAGCTGCACATCATTGATGAAGCGATTCGTCTCGATATGATCAAGCTCAATGCGTATTTCAATGACGAAAATATCACCATTGCATTCCTGCCAACTCAGCTATGCGAGCAGTTTATGTCGATGGACAATCACTCCTTGCGTTACTTACTAACAGGAGGAGACAAGCTGAAACAGGTAAAACCAGTTCCATATCAACTCGTGAATAACTACGGTCCGACAGAAAACACCGTCGTGGCGACAAGCGGGATCATCGATCCAGATCAAGGCACGCTTCCGATTGGAACAGCGATTGCCAATACCCGTTTTTACATTATGGGTTCGTTATATGACCTCTCGCCGCCAGGCGTACCGGGTGAGCTTGTGATCGCAGGAAAAGGACTGGCAAGAGGGTACTGGAATCTTCCGGAGGAAACAGAGAAAAGCTTTGTCCCAGATCCATTTTATCCAGGTGAGCGTATGTACCTGACAGGCGACTTAGTGAAATGGACAGAGGATGGCGAGCTAATCTATCTCGGCAGAAAAGACCATCAGGTCAACATCCGCGGCTTCCGAATTGAGCTGTCAGAAATTGAGGCGCAGCTCCTTGCGCTGGCAGAAGTCAAAGAAGCAGTTGTGACAACGGTCAAAGATGCCAGTGAACAGGATGCCCTTGCCGCTTACGTCATCACAGATGAAGAAACGACCGACCTAAAAGAAAGTCTAAAACGAACGTTGCCAGACTATATGGTGCCTTCATGGATCATCAAGCTAGACCAACTGCCGATGACGGCAAATGGCAAGGTCGATCTGAAAGCATTGCCAGCACCAAATATGGAAGCGAACCAAACAGCATACGAAGCCCCAAGAGACGAAGTGGAAACACTACTTTGCGGCATTTGGGAAGACGTGCTTGGCGTCAGCCAAGTCGGCATTCACGATCACTTCTTCTTCCTTGGCGGAGATTCGATTAAAGGCATTCAAATGGCAAGCAGGCTCACACAAGCGGGCTGGAAGCTCGATATGAAACTACTATTCCAGTACCCAACCATTGCCGAGCTCCGTCCATATATCGAAGAAGCTGATCAACCGTCAGCCGACCAATCACCTGTCGAAGGAGAAGTTATTTTCACACCGATTCAGCGCTGGTTCTTCGAACGAAACTTTACGAGTCAGCACCATTGGAACCAATCAGTTATGCTCCAAGCTCCAAATGGCTTGGATGAAACCATCGTTCAGCAAGTGTTGGAGCAGCTCATGATCCATCATGATGCCTTGCGAATGGTGTATCCGCTTGAAGAAGGACGCGTAATCCAGCGTCATCGAAAAATCGAAGAAAACTTGGTGGCTGTTGATGTGGTAGAAGTACAAGGGGAACTGTCGCAGCAAATCCAGCAGGTAGAAAACCTGGCAAATGAAGTGCAGGCGAGTATATCGCTAGCGGAAGGACCTTTAGTAAAGCCAGCCATTTTCCGAACGGATCAAGGGGATCATTTACTGCTCGCTGTACATCATCTTGTCATCGATGGTGTGTCATGGCGTATTTTCCTTGAAGATTTTATGGCTCTTTATGAACAGTCGAAGCGCGGGGAAATCCTGACACTTCCTGAAAAAACACACTCTTTCCAAGAATATGCCCAGAAGCTGACGGAATACGCGATGTCAGATGAATTGTTATCGGAAAGAGCTTATTGGAAAAAGGTACTTGCGCATTCTGTTACACCGCTTCAAAAGGATCATGTGACGGAGGATCAGCGGATGCTTCATACACAGACCATTCGTTTTACATTGTCTGAGGAGGAAACGCGCAGTCTGCTGACAGATGTACATGAAGCATATCAAACAGACATCAATGATATTTTGCTGACAGCACTCGGATTGTCCATGAAAGAGTGGACTGGTGAAGACAGACACTTTATTCATCTTGAAGGACACGGAAGAGAGAACATCCTCCCTGCGGTCAATGTATCACGGACGATTGGCTGGTTTACAAGTATGTATCCTGTGTTACTGGATATGTCGCATGCAGACGATCTTTCTTATCAGATCAAGCATTTAAAAGAGGAACTCAGGCACATCCCGAACAAGGGAGTCGGCTATGGCATATTAAAATATTTAACCCCTGACAAGATGAAGGACGATATCTCATTTGAGCTCGCGCCAGATATCAGCTTTAACTATCTTGGTCAGTTTGATGAACAGATCAGCGGCGAGTTAAGCCGCTCAACGTGGCAGCCAGGACAATCGCTGAGTCCTGAATCAGAGAAACCTCATGCACTTGATATTGTTGGTTTCGTCGAACAAGCCATGCTCCATGTGACGATTTCTTATCATCATCTTGAATTTGAAGAACGTACGATGGAACAAGTCAAGGACCTTCTTGAAAAGAATGTGAAGGCGCTGATCTCACATTGCGTATCACAGGAGGAAACCCAGATGACACCTAGTGATGTAGGGGATGAAGATCTCACGATGGATGAACTTGAAAAGCTAATGGATATATTTTAAGCAAACGAAGAGGTGGACATATGAGCAAGCAGAAGATTCAAAAGGTATATCCTTTAACACCCATGCAGGAGGGCATGCTGTATCATGCCATGCTAGACCCTAATTCCTCCTCTTATCTCACACAGCTTGAGCTTGGAATAAGCGGAGAATTTGATCACGCTCTTTTTGAAAAAAGTCTCAATGAGCTCATACGGACATATGACATTCTCCGTACAGCCTTTGTTTATCAACAATTACAAAAGCCTCGTCAGGTTGTACTTGCTGAACGTCATCTCGATGTGTATCGAGAGGATCTATCACATCTGAATCATCAAGAGCAGCAAAAGGTATTGGATCAATATAAAAAACAAGTGAGAAAGCAAGGATTTCATTTAACAAATGATCTGTTATTGAAGGTCGCTGTTTTTCAACTAAATGAAACAAATTGGCATCTAATTTGGAGCAACCATCACATCATCATGGATGGTTGGTCCATGGGTGTTTTAATGAAAAAACTGTTTCATTACTATGAATCTTTTCGGAACGGTCGAACGCCGGATCGCTCACAGGGTAAGCCTTATGCAGATTATATCCAGTGGCTTGGAAAGCAAAATAAACAAGAAGCGGAAAGCTATTGGCAGGAGCGTCTAGATGGAGCGGTTCAGAATCAAGGGCTGCTGCAGCAAAAAGAAGCGAACGGACAATACGACCATCAGGAATGGACGTTTACATGGGATGCTCAAACGGTACAAGCCATTCAAAATGTAGCAAGACAATGCCAAGTGACAGCCCCGAACCTGTTTCAGGCTGTCTGGTCTGTTCTTTTAGGCACCTATCATGCAGCTGATGACGTCACATTCGGCACCGTTGTATCGGGCAGACCTCCAAGTGTATCTGGAATTGAGCGCATGGCAGGGCTGTTTATCAATACGATACCCGTTCGAGTGACATTGGATCAGAAACAGACGTTTAAACAGCTGTTTCAAAAGGTTCAGCAGCACGCACTGGAAGCGGAAAACTATGATTTTATGCCGCTTTATGACATTCAGCAGAAGACAGCTGCTGGAGGGCAGCTTTTTGATCATTTGGTTGGGTTTGAGAACTATCCTTTAGATCAGGAGCTGTCTGGTGACACCATGTCTGCACGTCTTGGTTTTTCCATTGATGTAAAGGACGGATTTGAACAAACGAATTTTGACCTAAATATCCTTGTCTATCCAGGTGAAACATGGACATTGAAAATCAAATACAACGCCATAGCTTTTGAAGAAAAGATCATTGAAAACATATCGAAACATCTAACCAATCTCATGAAGCAAATCATCCAAAACCCTGAAGTACGCCTTCAGGACGTGACGTGTATCACGGAAGAGGAGAAGCAGCAGATCAAAGCGTGGAATCAGACGGAGCGAGATTATCCGAAGCATCTGTCTATTCCTGAGCTGCTCAATGAACGTGTGAAGGCGCAGCCTGACCATCTGGCATTAGTTGAAGGCGATCAAACATTCACGTACGAGGAGCTCGGACAAGAAATCAGTCGTTTAGCTGGCAGTCTTATTGAGAAAGGCGTACAGCCAGGAGATGCTGTTGCAGTGTATATGAACCGATCAGCTGATGCGGTGATTGCCATTTTAGCAGTTCTGCACGCAGGGGCAGCTTATGTGCCGATTGATCCTTCGCAGCCTGAGGAAAGAATCCGATTTATGCTTGAGGACAGTGGCGCATCCATTTTGCTTCATGCTGATAGTCAGCCGCCAGTTGATGAACAGATCAAGGCTGTACATGTGACGAGTAAGCCTCATCATTCACACATGGATGTATCAGTCAGGACGTCTCCATCTCACTTGGCGTATATCATGTATACATCGGGATCAACTGGACAGCCAAAAGGGGTTCAAATTGAGCATCAGCACATTGTGAGATTGGCTTGTTCTCAGGAGAAATTAGGCTTGAATAAGTCGGATCGTATGGCGCATACAGGAGCGGTCAGCTTTGACGCCATTACCTTTGAAATCTTTACCACGCTGCTGGGTGGGGCGACGCTGTATCCTGTTGACCGCGATACTTTATTGGATATTCATCGATTTGAACAATTTATCCAAACACATCAGATCACGACGCTCTTTTTAACGACTGGATTATTTAATCAGCTCGCTCAGCAGCGGCCACAAATGTTCAAAGGATTAACCACATTAATTACAGGCGGTGACGTGATCAATGTGAAGAGTGCGGAGCTTGTGAAACAGCATCATCCAGCACTTGTTTTGCTGAATGCCTATGGTCCCACAGAAAATACAACCATCTCGACCATTTACGAAGTGAGAGGAGATGAAACGGGTCCGATTCCAATTGGTCAGCCGATCAATCATTCGTCGGCTTATATTTTAGATGGTGATCAACGATTGCAGCCAATTGGAGCGCCCGGAGAGCTGTATGTTGGCGGAGATGGTGTCGCAAGAGGGTATCTCCATCGTCCAGATTTGACCAACCAAGTATTCTTGGCAGATCCTTTTAAGCCGTCAGGCCGTTTGTATCGAACAGGGGATTTGGCTCGGTATGGCGCGGATGGCCAGATCGAATTCCTCGGCCGGACAGATGATCAGGTGAAAATTCGAGGCTTCCGTATTGAGCTTGGTGAAATTGAATCAGTGCTTCAGCAAAAAGCGGGCATAGATGATGCGGTTGTGCTTGTCCATTCGTTTTCATCAGATGAAAAGGAAATCACCGCTTACTTCACAGGGACAATGACAGAAGAAGAAGTGCGAGATTTATTTAATCAAGAGCTGCCAGCTTATATGGTGCCGCACCATGTGATGAAACTGGAGGCTTTTACGCTCACATCGAACGGCAAGGTAGATCGAAAAGCTTTACCAAAGCCGGAAGAAGCGTATCAGGAGAAAAAGGAAATCATTCCGCCTGAGACGGAGACAGAAAAGGCACTCGCTCAAATTTGGGAGGAGCTTCTTGGAAAAACGGTAGGAGTAGATGAACATTTCTTCATGGCTGGCGGGCACTCTCTTAAAGCGATGATGATGTCTGCGAAGATTCAAGAGGTGTTTCAAAAGGAAATGCCGATTCAAGTGATTTTTGAGAAGCCGACGATTCGTTCATTAGCGGCATATATCGATCAGGATGGTCAAGAAGAAATGGGGCATCCGATTTTACCAGCAGAGCAAGCGGCCGAATATCCGGTATCACCAGCTCAGCGCCGTTTATACATTTTGCAGACACTTGAACCAGACAGCACAAATTATCATATTCCAATCGTCTTAACGCTTGAAGGAACACTCGAATATCAGCGGCTCAAATCGGCGTTCGATCAGTTGATCCAAACGCACGAAATCCTAAGAACGAGTTTTCATATGAATGGAGAAGATATTGTTCAAAGAGTGAATGAATGGACGGGATTTGACCTTCCTGTTCATGACATCAAGGAAGAAGAGGCGGAGGCATTTCTTTCTGAACATCAATCACCATTTGATTTAACTGCTACGCCTTTATTACGAGCCCAGTTGTTGAAGATCAGTGAAAACCGTCATCTTCTCGTCTTGGAAGCGCATCATCTCATTACAGATGGCAGCTCCATGAAGACGTTCATACAAGATTTGGCGAAGGCCTATGATGGCGAAGCTCTTGCAGAAAGAACCATTCATTATAAAGATTACGCTGTCTGGCAGTTAAGTGAAGAAGAGACGGAGAAACAGAAGGAGCATGAAGCCTATTGGCTGAAGCAATTCGAAGGAGACTTGCCAGTATTAGAGCTGCCAACGGATTATTCGCGTCCAGCGGAACGTGATTTTTCAGGAGAACGATTCATGTTTGGCTGTGATCAAGCGACGACTCAGCGGATTCATGACCTGCTTCAGAAAACAGATACGACCATGTACATGTTCTTGTTATCTGCTTTTCAGGTGCTGCTTGCCACCTATAGCGGTCAGGAAGATATCATCGTTGGTTCCCCTGTTGCAGGACGGACACATCCTGATATACAGGACATGCCAGGGATGTTTATCAACACCGTTGCGATGCGCGGAAAACCAGAGCAAACGAAAACATTTTTACAGCTGCTTGAAGAAATAAAAGAAACGAGTGTTGATGCTTTTGCTCATCAAAGCTATCCGCTTGAAGAGTTAATTGCACGTCTTACGTTAGATCGTGATACAACCCGAAGCCCGCTCTTTAGCGTGTCATTTAACATGCAGAACATGGAGGTTCCCGCACTAAAGCTCGGCGACCTGCACATTTCGCCTTATGCCATACAGCATCACTCAGTCAAATTTGATTTGTCTCTAGAAGCATTTGAACGAGAGGGAGCATTAAAGCTGAGCTTTGACTATGCAGCGGCGTTATTTAAAGAAGAGACGGTCCGCAGATTCGGAACGCATCTTCTTGCGATTATTCATGAAGCGGTCCAACACCCGGAGGAACAGATCGGCTTGCTCCCTATTCTTGAACAGCATGAGCAAATAGAGCGGTTGGAGAAAAAAGACGAAGTGCAAACAAATCATCATGAGCCTTTGCACGTCCAATTTTCACGTCAGGCAAAGGAAACACCAGATGCCATTGCGGTGATGGATGATCAACGGAAGCTCACTTACGGCGAGCTGGAAGACATGTCAAATGCGCTTGGCAGTGAACTGAAGATACGTGGCGTCGAGAAAGAAAAGACTGTAGCGCTGATTCTTGATCGCTCTGTCTATGTCATCGTTTCAATGCTTGGTGTGATGAAAGCAGGAGGTGCATTTGTGCCAATTGATCCGGCCTTCCCTGCGGAACGTATCAATTACACGTTAGAAGATTCAGGTGCACAAGTGATCGTAACAAATGAGTCTCTTGCAGGGTCCTATCAACATCACAAGTCGATTCAGGTCGTGCAGGTTGAAAAAGCAGTACTTCAAAGCCGCATGTTAGATTTACCGGAAGCATCAGCCAATCAACTTTCGTATGTGATTTACACATCTGGGACAACAGGAAAACCGAAGGGTGTTCAGCTCACGCATCGTAATCTATCACACTACGTTAACTGGCTGACAAATGAGGTGACATTGCAAGAATGCGATCGGACGGCACTTCTTTCTTCTTATGCATATGATCTTGGTTACACAAGCATTTTCCCTGTCTTAAAGGCAGGAGGAACCCTGTATGTGCCTCGTGAAGATGTGTATACAGACCCGGTACGACTCATGCGTTTAATTGATGAACAAGAGCTGACTTATATCAAAATGACACCATCCTTATTTCATATGATGGCAGATTCGAAGGATCATGCATTTAACGCTTTACGCCTTGTCATACTTGGAGGAGAACCGATTGTCTCTGAGGACGTTGAGACATTTATGGAGCAGCATCCATGTGTGGCTGTGATGAACCACTACGGCCCGACAGAGACAACCATTGGAACTGTGACCAAGCTGATCACAAAGCAAGAGCTAGGCACACTCAAGGATCGCTCTGTGATCGGGCAGCCAATTGCTCATACAAGAGCGCTCGTACTCAATCGTCAGCAGCGCCTCGTCCCTTATGGCGCACCTGGAGAGCTTTATATATCAGGGGAAGGCGTATCGAGAGGGTATTTGAATCAGCCTGAATTAACGGCAGAGCGTTTTCTAGAAAATCCGTATTTTTCTGAAGAGCGGATGTATCGTACAGGAGATTTGGTCAGACAGCAGGCAAATGGAGACATTGAATTTCTCGGAAGAATAGATGATCAGGTGAAAATCCGCGGCTATCGTATTGAGAAGCAGGAAATTGAACATGCCGCACGTGCACGATTATCCATTCAAGAGGTGTATGTCAAAGTACTTCATATGTCCCGTTTACCAGAGCTTGCACTTTATTACACGTCGCCTGAACCGATTGGAACACTGACGTTTAGAGAAAAGCTTGCGGAGACACTGCCGGATTATATGATCCCAACGTACTTTGTCAAAGTCGACCACATCCCGCTCGCGCAAAACGGAAAGGTAGATGCGAAGTCTCTGCCGCTTCCGCACGAGGTGCATATGAATCGCGCGGTGCATGTAGCACCAAAAACGGCACTTGAGCAGACACTTTGCGATATTTGGTCAGAAGTACTTGCGGTTGAACAAATAGGTGTGCATGATCACTTCTTTGAATTGGGAGGTCATTCCCTCAAAGGCATGGTGCTCATTTCAAAAATGCAAGCCAAGCTGAACAAGCATGTGCCGCTCAAAGCCCTTTTTGAAAAGCCAACGATACGCGCGATGGCAGCTTATTTAGAAGAAGTGGGTTCCTCGGACATGACATCCATTCAGCCGGCGGAGAAGCAAGATTTCTATCCTGTCTCTTCTGCTCAAAAGCGGATGTATGTGTTGCAGCAGCTGCATCCAGAAGCAGTGACTTACCATATGCCTGCCGTATTGATGATGGAAGGCAGTCTAGATGTAAAGCAGCTAGAAGAAGCGCTGCAAGCCTTGATCGAACGACATGAATCATTGCGGACAGCCTTTGTAGAAATTGACGGCGTACCCGTTCAAAAAGTGTATCGCCGAGTGCCGTTTACGTTAGAGGTTGTTGAAGTAGAGAAAGGTCATGAGCAACCTGTCATAGACGCATTCATCACCCCATTCTCATTACATCAAGCACCATTAATGAGGGCAAAGGTGGCGAAGCTTTCTGAAGAAAAATATGTGTTCATGATGGATATGCACCATATCATCGCAGATGGTGTCACACGCAGTCTGCTCATTCAAGAATTGGCAGAGCTGTATGAGAAAAAGACGTTACCGCCAGTTCAGCTGCACTACAAGGATTATGCGGTGTGGCAGCAGGAAGAAAAGCAGCAAGCGCTGCTCCAGAAACAGCGTCAATATTGGCTGGAGCAATACGCAGAGCCACCTGAAGATTTGGCACTGCCACTTGATTTTCCGCGCCCTCATGTCCAGTCATTTGAAGGAGACCGAGTCGATAGATGGTTATCTCCTGAGAAGGTGCAGACCATTAAAGCACTCATGGCTGAAAAAGGTGTAAGCATGAACATGGTCATGCAAACGGCATTTGCTATTTTCCTTTCCAAATTAACTGGGCAGACAGATATCGTTATAGGCGCTGTCACAGCAGGACGTACACATGCTTCAATCGAACGGGTTCCAGGCATGTTTGTGAATACACTGGCTCTTCGACATGAAGTGCAGCTCGAGGAAACGACAGCACAATTGCTTGAAAAAATGAAAGATCGAAGTCTATCAGCCTATGAACATCAAGATTTTCCGTTTGAGGAATTGGTAGCACAGTTAGATCTTCCGAAAGACACTAGCCGCAACCCATTGTTTAGTGTCATGCTGACAACGGATGACCGTGATATGACGTTACCGAAACTAAATGGACTCAAGCTTTCGCAAAAACAGCAAGAGACAGTTCATGCAAAATTTGATGTAACGCTCGGTATATTCGAAGAAAAGAACAAAGTGGGCTTACGCTTTGAATATGCAACGGCGCTGTTTAAAAAGAAGACCATTCAGCGTTGGAGTCGATATTATGAACAAATCATAGACGAGATGCTGGCGAAGCTAAATGAACCAATTTCATCGCTTTCGATTTTAAATGAAGAGGAAAAACAAGAGCTGATCAATGAATGGTCAGGCCCTGTGCTACATGTACCGTCAGATCAAACGGTTCATGCACTGATTGAGGCTAAGGCATACCAGACACCTCATCAAAAAGCGGCGACCTTCCGCGGAACGAGCTGGACGTATGAGGAACTGAACAATCGGGCAAATACAGTCGCTTCAAGGCTCATCTCAAACGGCATAAAAAGAGGAGACCGCGTCGGCATTCTCACCCGTCCGTCCCTTGACATGACGGCAGCCGTCCTTGGCGTCCTGAAGTCAGGTGCGGCATTCGTTCCAATTGATGCGGATTATCCGGATCAGCGTATTGCCTACATGCTGGAAGACTGCGGGGCAGAGGTGCTTCTCATGCAAAAAGGATTAACTGCACCAACTTTCTTTGCAGGTCATGTCCTGTTGATAGAGGATGCGTTAGAAGGCGAAGCGCAAGAAATTCAGGTTCATGTCAAACCAACAGATCTCGCCTATATGATTTACACATCTGGAACGACAGGACAGCCGAAGGGTGTCATGGTTGAGCACCATTCTCTTGTCAATCTTGCGTTCTGGCACAATGATGCCTTCCAAGTGACAAACGCGGACCGAACCGCCAAATATGCCGGCTTTGGCTTTGACGCTTCCATTTGGGAAATGTTCCCGACATGGATCGCCGGCGCAGAGCTGCACATCATTGATGAAGCGATTCGTCTCGATATGATCAAGCTCAATGCGTATTTCAATGACGAAAATATCACCATTGCATTCCTGCCAACTCAGCTATGCGAGCAGTTTATGTCGATGGACAATCACTCCTTGCGTTACTTACTAACAGGAGGAGACAAGCTGAAACAGGTAAAGCCTGTTCCATATCAACTCGTTAATAACTACGGTCCGACAGAAAACACCGTCGTGGCGACAAGCGGGATCATCGATCCAGATCAAGGCACGCTTCCGATTGGAACAGCGATTGCCAATACCCGTTTTTACATTATGGGTTCGTTATATGACCTCTCGCCGCCAGGCGTACCGGGTGAGCTTGTGATCGCAGGAAAAGGACTGGCAAGAGGGTACTGGAATCTTCCAGAGGAAACCAACAAACGATTTGTCCCAGATCCATTTTATTTAGGTGAGCGCATGTACGTGACAGGCGATTTAGTGAAATGGACAGAGGATGGCGAGCTGATTTATCTCGGCAGAAAAGATCATCAGGTCAACATCCGCGGCTTCCGGATTGAGCTGTCAGAAATTGAAGCTCAGCTTCTTGAACTGAATTCAGTCAAAGAAGCAGTCGTGACAACGGTCAAAGATGCCAGCGAACAGGATGCCCTTGCCGCTTACGTCATCACAGATGAAGAAACGACCGACCTAAAAGAAAGTCTAACACGAACGTTGCCAGACTATATGGTGCCTTCATGGATCATCAAGCTTGACCAACTGCCGATGACGGCAAATGGCAAAGTCGATCTAAAAGCATTGCCAGCACCAAATATGGAAGCGAACCAAACAGCATACGAAGCCCCAAGAGACGAAGTCGAAACACTACTATGCGGCATTTGGGAAGACGTGCTTGGCGTCAGCCAAGTCGGCATTCACGATCACTTCTTCTTCCTTGGCGGAGATTCGATTAAAGGCATTCAAATGGCAAGCAGGCTCACACAAGCGGGCTGGAAGCTTGATATGAAGCTATTATTCCAGTACCCAACCATTGCCGAGCTGCGCCCATATATCGAAGAAGCTGATCAACTGACAGCCGACCAATCATCGGTTGAAGGGGAAGTCATGTTGACTCCAATTCAACGCTGGTTCTTTGAAAGAACATTCACTGACCAGCATCATTGGAATCTCTCGATGATGCTTCATGCGCCAAATGGATTTGACCTTTTGATGGCAGAACAAGTGATGCAGAAATTACTTTCACATCATGATGCACTGCGCATGGTATACAGGCAAGAGGATGGCGGCATCCTGCAATACAATCAGCGGGAGCTCACTGAACCGATTGCGGTTATTTCTCATGATGTCTCTAAAGAGCACGACGTGAAAAAAGCCATTTCCACCTATGCCAACGAGTATCAGCGTCAGCTGAACCTCGAAACAGGTCCGCTCATGAAAGTGATCTGTTTCCGTGCAAAAGATGGCGATCACTTACTTATCGTGACACACCATCTTGTGATTGATGGTGTCTCATGCCGAATTTTACTAGAGGACTTTATGTCTCTTTATCAACAGGCAGCCCAAGGACAAACGCTCGTCCTACCGCCTAAAACCCACTCCTTTAAAGAATGGGCAGAGGCGATCGAACGATACGCACAGTCTAAGCCGTTAAAAAGCCAAAGTGAGTACTGGAATGAGATTGACAGGACGCCAATGACCACTTTACCTGTTGATCATAAAGTAACGAAAAGAAAAGTGGCTCAAACAAAAGCAGTACAGATGCAGCTTTCAGAGTCTGAAACCGAGCATCTTTTGACCGACATTCATCTACCGTACACAACGGAAATGAACGATATTCTTCTATGTGCGCTCGGTCTTGCCGTTCAGGAGTGGACAGGTGAATCCCATGTACATGTGCAGCTTGAAGGTCATGGAAGAGAGGATATTTTATCAGGGCTGGATGTCTCCCGCACGGTTGGCTGGTTTACGAGTATGTATCCAGTCGTACTGAAAGCAAAGCCGGATCAGACCGTAGCTGAGGCTATTAAAGGAACGAAAGAGATGCTGCGGCGTGTCCCGAATAAAGGGATCGGCTACGGGATTTTAAAATACCTCACAGCCACTGAATCGTCAGGACAGCATGTACAGCCTGAAATCAGCTTGAACTATCTTGGGCAGATTGATCAGGAAGTGACGACTGAACTCTTTGGACCGTCCGCCTATGATATGGGACGACAAGCAAGCCATGATTCAGAAGCTGTCTATAAGCTGAATCTCAGTGGTCTTGTTCAACACAATCGATTCATGTTGTCGTGTTCCTATTGTACAGATGAATATGAAGAACAGACGATACAGCAGTTCATGGCATTGCTAAAAGAAAAAATCCAATCCATCATGACTCATTGTTTAACGCAGCACGAACGAGAATTTACGCCAAGTGATTTCTCTGCTGGTGACCTTGAAATGGATGAAATGGACGATATATTTGACATGCTTGAGGAGAAATTGACCTAACAACATGAGATCAGTCATAAAAACGGGAAGGGAGGATGAAATAGATGAGTTCATTTAAAAGGGATCAAGTTCAAGACATGTATTATCTGTCACCGATGCAAGAAGGCATGCTGTTTCATACCCTCCATCACCAAGAAAAGGGCTTTTATGTAGAGCAAATGGATATGAACGTAAAGGGCACACTGCGTCATGACTTACTTGAGAAAAGCATGAATGTCATCGTGGAGCGGTACGATATTTTTCGTACCGTATTTCTCCACGAAAAAGTGAAGCGCCCTGTCCAAGTTGTGCTGAAGAAACGTCCTTTTACGCTTGATGTGGTGGACATGCAGAATCTTTCTGAAGACGAACAGCTTGTACGTCTTGAGACATTTAAACAACAGGATCGCCTGAGAGGATTTGACCTTTCGAAGGATGCTCTCATGCGGGCAACAGTTTTCCAAACGGGCCCTGCCAGCTATCGCTGGATATGGAGCTATCATCATATCCTTCTTGATGGCTGGTGCTTTGGGCTTGTGGTGCAGGAGTTATTTGCGATTTATCATGCCCTTTTACATGACATCCCTTACAAACTGGAACCGGTTAAACCGTACAAAGAATATATTCAATGGCTTGAAAAACAAGATAAACAAGCATCACTTCAATATTGGCAGCAATCATTAGCCGGGTTTGATGGACAATCTACCTTTAAAGAACAGAGAAAGCAAACGAATGAACATGAATTAGGCGAATTGGAATGGTCGATGAGCAAGGGAGAAACAGCTGCTTTATCAGAGTTAGCGTTCCAGCAAAATGCAACGTTAAGCAGTGTGCTGCAATCGGTCTGGTCAATTCTGCTGAGCAGATATCAGCGGTCAAATGATGTGCTGTTTGGCACGGTTGTGTCGGGACGTCCGGCAGATTTGGCTGGTGTTGACAGAATGGTTGGCTTGTTCATCAATGTCATCCCAAGAAGAATTCAGCTGACAGATGACATGACATTCCGTTCTCTTCTGTCAGAAACGCAGCAGCAGTCTCTTGCAGCCGAGCCGCATCAATATATTCCGATTTATGATATTCAGGCAAAGACAGGTCATCAGCCACTCATTGATCATATTGTCGTGTTTGAAAATGTCCCAGCCGCAAAGAAGGACGAGCAAGAGGCGCGGTTAGGATTTACTGTGGAAAACATGAATGTGTATGAAAAATCGAACTATGATCTCAATTTGCTGGCATCACCAGGAGAACAATTGCAATTGAAGCTGGCCTTTAACAAAAAAGCATTTGATCCTCAATTTGTTCAACGGTTAAAGGAGCAGCTGATTCTATTGATGAGCGAGGCGATCAAGCATCCTGATCAATCGGTTCATACACTTACACTTGTCACGAAACAGGAAAAGCAGCTGATTCTTGAGGAATGGAATGCGCCCGAGCTTGAGCATGACCAGCTATATTTGTCGAAATGGTTTGAGCATAATGTCCGCAAACAGCCGAATGCGGTCGCATTATCAGCAGGTGAGCACACGATGACATATGCGGAGCTGAATGAACAAGCTAACCGATTGGCAAGACATTTGCAAAAAAATGGGGTCACGCATCAAACGGTCATCGCCATTTTAGCGGGCCGCACGCCTGAACTGATTGTCAGTCTACTTGCTGTCTTAAAAGCAGGTGCAATCTATGTGCCAATTGATCCCGATTATCCAGAAAGCCGCATTCAATACATGCTTAAAGACAGCGGGGCAACGCATCTACTGACTCACTCATCCTTTATCGGTCAAGTGAAGGGACTTGCGTTTGATGGAAAGTATCTGTTTGCAGATGATCAAGAAATTTCACTGATGAGCTCAGAGAATCTGCCGCTTGAAGCAGCCTTACACGATACGGCTTACATCATGTATACGTCTGGTACAACAGGTCAGCCAAAAGGCATCATGACGACCCATTCCAATATTGCCCGGGTGGTCAAAAATACAAACTACTTAACCATTTCAGAAACAGATACACTGCTGTCATTATCCAACAGCGTATTTGATGGCTTTACATTTGATGTGTATGGCGCACTTTTAAACGGAGCGAAGCTTGTCTTGCCGAAAAAAGAGACCATTTTAAACATGGGCGAGCTGACGGGATTGATTAAAAGGGAAAACATTTCTGTCATGTTTGTTCCAACGGCATTATTTAATCTCCTTGTTGATGAAGAAACCGACTGGATGCGTAGTGTGCGCAAGGTGCTATTCGGAGGAGAGCGAGCATCGGTACAGCATGTGAGGAAAGCCTTTGCTGTCATGGGGAAAGGCAGACTCATCAATGTCTACGGCCCAACCGAATCAACAGTATTCGCCACTTATTATCCAGTCGATGAGGCCCTGCCGATGGAAGCGCGTTCGATTCCAATCGGAAAGCCGCTCAACCAGACGGGTGCTTATATATTGAGTCAGCACAGGCAGCTTCAGCCGATTGGAATGGTCGGAGAGCTTTGTCTGAGCGGCAAAGGGCTTGCGAAGGGGTATTTGAATCGTCCTGATCTGACAAAACAAGCCTTTATCGCGCATCCATTTGCTGCGGGAGAAAGGCTGTATCGTACAGGAGACTTGGCTTATTTTCGAACGGACGGTTTGATTGAGTATGCAGGCAGAGTGGATGATCAGGTGAAAATTCGCGGTCACCGAATTGAGCTGTCAGAAATTGAAGCCCACCTTCTCATGCATCCAGGTGTAAAACAAGCGGCTCTTATAGCTGATCAGCATAACACGCAGCATACAAGGCTGCTCGCCTATATGACGTGTGAGGAGGAGTGGAAGGATAAACTGGATGTGATCAAATCAGGGCTGAAGGAAAAACTTCCGGCTTACATGCAGCCTCATGACCTGATCAGACTTGAGAAAATACCACTTACGCCAAATGGAAAGGTTGATAAACGTCAGCTGCCAAAGCCAGCGTTGCCTCAAGGAAACCGTCATGTGAAGCTTCCGGTAAATGAGGTAGAACAAAAGCTACTTGTGATGTGGCGGGAAGTGCTTGAACGAGAAGATATCAGCACAGATGACCATTTCTTTGAGCTTGGCGGGCATTCATTAAAAGCGATGTCGCTTTTATCCAAGATGTCGAAGGAATTCGATGTTCAGGTGCCTATTCACTTGCTGTTTGAGACGCCTACCATTGAAGCAATCAGCCGTTATATTCAACAGCAGGATCAGGAAGCAGCCGGCTATCTTGTATTCAATGAATCTCAAACGCCAACAGTCTTTGCTCTACCCCCATTACCAGGCTATGGCTTTATCTATCAGGAAGCCGCAAAAACGCTCGACGGTGTTCGTTTGATCGCCTTTGACTTTATTGAAGCTGATCACCGAATCACGCAATACGTTCAGCATATCCAGCACCTTCAGCCTGAAGGACCGCTGACTTTGATGGGTTACTCTGGCGGGTGCTACCTAGCCTTTGAGCTTGTTCAATCGCTCGAACAAGCAGGGCGGACCGTCGAAAAAGTCATCATGATCGATTCCTATAAGAAAATAGGAGAAAGTGATTTAGAAGGACGATCCATTGATGACGATATTGCAGCGATCGTCCATCAGTCGAAGCAAAGCGAACTTGCCCAAGCGGAGCTCATTCAAGACGCGCTTGCTCAAAAAACGAGGGCTTACTATGAAACTTTTGTTAAGGGGGTGAACCAAGGAGAGATACAAGCAAACATTGACTTTATCCAATCCGAAGAGCACATTGCGATACCAGAATGGATGGAACATTGGGAAACTGCAACGACCGGCGCTTATCGACAATTTCAAGGCTATGGTCAGCACGCCGACATGTTCAAAAACAAAGAATGTGCCGCCCGAAATGCACAGCTAATTAAAGAAATAGTCCATCATAAAAATAGAGAAACAGTCTTGTGAACTTTAGATGAGGCAGGGGTGCACATTGGCAGCCCTGCCTGACAAAAAAGGGAAGGAACTCATATGAAACCATCAACCATTAATCAATCGAATGTACATGAATCAATGGATACGATTTTACAAGATGTACAGAAAACCATTTTACAAACCAACGAAATCGAACGCTTCGCTGTTTTTTCTCGTGAAAAAACCATTCGACCACGGCCATATCACCTCTCTCATTTATTTCTAGACCAACACATGGAGCAGGAGGCCGCAGCTGAATGGATACAAACGCAAATGGCTTCACCTGCTTTAGCGGACATGCCCCCAGCCATTTCCTATGGAGGGGATATAGATGTTCGTGCAGGAGCTCAAACCTTGCAGGACGCTCTAACTGAGGCAGCCAAAACAACAAATGGGCTGACTTATATCATCAATAGTGAAAACGAGCTCACGCAATCCTACGCGCAGTTAAAGGAGGATGCCGAGCGGGTGTTGACGGGTTTAAGGGCACTAGGGCTTGAGCCAGGAGATCCTGTGTTCTTTCAATTTTCATCGAATCATGCGATGGTCACGGCTTTTTGGGCATGTGTGTTAGGCGGATTTGTCCCAACACTTGTGTCGGCAGCCCCGACCTATCGGGAAATGAATGCCTCAGTGAAGAAGCTTCATCACGCTTGGGACCTGCTGGAGCACCCGCTCATTCTCACGGATGACTCGCTGATTGATGAGGTGCAAGGCTTGGCTTTACTGTGGCATACAGATCAATTACGTGTGGCAGCCGTTGAACCAATGCTTACTTTAGATAGAGATCTAGAAGTACACCCAGTCACGCCCGATGATTCCGTCTTTTTTATCTTAACGTCTGGAAGTACGGGGATGCCCAAATGCGTAGAGCATTCTCATAGAAGTGTGCTGGCGAATGTCAAAGGAACAGTGGCAGCCAATGGGTTTACACAAGAGGATGTCTCGTTAGACTGGATGCCATTAGATCATATTGGCGGCATTGTCATGTTCCATCTTGTCAATGTGTACACAGGCTGTGAGCAAATTCGAGCAAGAACAGATGACTTCATCGCTCAGCCGCTGCGCTGGCTTGACTGGATGGACCGTTATCGTGCAACGAAGACATGGGCACCTAACTTCGCATTTGCGATGATCAATGATTATGAGAAAGAAATCTCTTCGGGATCGTGGGATCTTTCTGCTATGACTTGTATGATCAATGGGGCAGAAGCGGTCGTACCGAAGACGATTCACCGGTTTTTACACCTGCTCGCTCCGCACGGCTTAAAAGGAGACGTCATCAGACCAGCTTTCGGCATGTCAGAAATCTCATCAGCCGTTGTCTTCTCTTTTGCGATTGAGCGGGGAGATGAAAACAGCGGGGTACTGACCTTTGAGGAAACATCGCTGACAGAGCAGCTAAGACCAGCAGAGGCACGCGAAACTGGAACCGTCAGCTTTACAGAGCTCGGGAAACCGATTCCGGGTATCACGATTCGTATCGTCAACCATGAGCATGAGCTTCTTCCCGAAGATCATATTGGTAGCGTGCAAATCAAAGGGCCGACGACAATGAAGGGCTATTACAAGAATGACGAAGCGAATCAAGAGGTTTTTCAAACAGAGGGCTGGTTCCACACGGGTGATTTAGGTTTTCTGCATGAAGGAAGACTGACATTAACCGGTAGAGAAAAAGACATGATCATCATCAACGGGAAAAATTATCACAACTATGAAATTGAAGCCATGGCAGAGGAAGTACCCGGCGTAGAAACAAGCTTTGTGGCAGCTTGCTCCGTTCGGATGGAGGCATCTGCATCCGATGAACTGATTCTCTTTTTTACACCGAAGCTGTATGAGCCTGCTTATATCATGAGGGCTAGCCAGCACATTAAAACCCATATTGCGACAAAAATGGGTCTTTATGCATCAAGGATTATTCCTGTCCAGAAGCATGCCTTTCCGAAAACAAGCTCTGGAAAAATAGAAAGGGCACAGCTCAAGACAAGGTGGCAGGAAGGTGAATTCGACGAAATCATCAAGGAACTGGACATCAGACTTGAAAATGAACACACCTTGCCTGATTGGAGTTATCAAAAGAAGTGGACACCCGCTCCGCTTCATGAAACGGAAAAGCAAACAGAAGGGGACATGGTGATCTTTGCAGATGAGTTAGGGCTGGCAGATCAATTGAAATTCCTCTCAAACCATGAACAAACCTATATCACGGTTGAACCGGGTCAAGCATTCACACAACTCACACCCACTCACTTCATCATCCACCCGAATCGGCCGTCAGACTACGAACAACTCTTTGAGACGCTCCGTTCGTATGGCGTTTCGGTGAAACAAATCATTCACCTTTGGAACTACACAAACAAGAAAGACACATTACAGGCGGAAATAGCGAAGGAAGCACAGAAAGCTGGCAGCATGAGTGCATTGTATGTAACAAAAGCGATCGCCGCCTATGAGGAACCTGTAGAGATGACCTTTGTCTCCGCTCATGCGATGAATTTGCCAGAAGACAAAGTACATCATGTGGAAAAAGCAACAACAGCGGGATTGATGACAGCTGTTCAGCATGAATGGCCGTTTATCAAGGTGCGATGTCTTGATTTTTCTCTAACAGAATCGGTTGGTCATTCTCATGTATCGGCGATCATGACAGAGCTCATACATGGCACAAGTCATCATGTCGCTGCTTATCGTGAAGGTGTTCGTTATATTCCTCTTATAGCGCCGCTTCATCTGGAAAGAGAACAAAAGAGGAAAAAACCGCCATTTGAATCATCCGGGCTTTACGTGATGACAGGCGGGCTTGGCGGAATAGGACGGATGCTAAGTGAACATCTTCTAACATCCTATCACGCGCATCTTGTGCTGCTTGGAAGAAAGGCACGAGAAGCTTTAAGTGCGGAGCAGCAAGACGTATTGACCTCACTTGAGAAACAAGCGGAAAAACGCGGCGGCACTGTTCATTATGAAGAAGTGGACTTGACGAATGCAAAAGCCCTTGAAGCCCTTATCTCGAGACAAGAGGTGGCTCATGGAAAAAGGCTGCATGGTGTGATTCATTTCGCTGGCATCATTCAAGAAGAGCTGCTTGCGGACATGACGTCTGCGTCCTTACATGCGATGTACGAAGCAAAGGTATATGGCACGATTGCGCTTCATGAAGCGGCTTCTAAACGGCAGAATGTCTTATTTCTTTCTAGCTCATCAGCACGAACGTTAAAGGGCGGGATGACCGTAGGCGCTTATTGCGCTGCCAATGAGTTCGTTGAACAATTTGCTCATTATCAGAGGCTGACATCTACCGTGAAGCCTTACTGCTTTAGCTTTAGCATGTGGGATGAGATCGGCATGAGCGAGGGTTCGATGATCAAAGGCATGTTAAAAGAAAGAGGCTATCTTCCGATTCCGAAGCGGGCGGGCTTGCAGACGATGCTGGCATGTTTGATGACAGATGCACCTCTCATTTATATGGGATTAGATCGGTCGAAGCAGGACATTCAAGAGATGCTTCATGCGAAGAGCCGAACAGAGAAAGCCGTGTATGTCTTTTTCAAAACCGACAAAACAAAAGCCATTGAAGAACGGCTGTATCAGTCCATTTATACGTCTTTGCAGTCTCATATATCTGGTGAATATTCCGTCCATCTATTTCCTGAGGAATATTGGAAAGAATCAGAGGATGGCATGCCGGATGAACCGTATTTTAAAGCACTCATTGAGGAAAGTGGCCAGGAAGCCGAGGACAGAGCGCCTCAAACGGAGACGGAGAAACTTTTGGCAAGCATTTGGTCCGAACTGCTTGATGTCTCAAATATCAGCTGTGGTGATCATTTCTTTCTACTCGGGGGTCATTCACTCAAGGCGACGCAAATGCTGTCTGCGGTGAGACAAAAAATGGGGTTTGATGTGCCTCTCGCTGTTCTTTTTGAGCATACGAGACTTGGGGAATTAGCGGCATGGATCGATTCGCATGCAAAAGTGGATGAAGCGGTACAGGTGCGGAAAATGGCAAAGGGTCAGAAGATTCCGATGTCCTATGCCCAGCAAAGACAGTGGTTTCTCTATCAATTACAGCCTGATCTGCCATTTTACAATAATACAATTTCCTTTCGGGTGAATGGATCTTTAGATGTGAAGGTGCTTCAGCGCAGTCTTCAGCAAATGGTGCAAAGGCATGAGGCGCTTAGAACTTCCTTTACCATGAGCGGCGATGAACCGGTGCAGATCATCCATGAGCATATGACCCTTCCAGAGCTTGAAGTGGTGGATCTATCAGATCTGACGTCACAGGAAGAAAAAGAACAAAAAGCGGCTGAGTGGGCAAAAAGAGAGGCAAGCACAGCTTTCCGCTTAGAGCATGATCCGCTCTTTCGGGTAAAACTGATTCGGTTGTCGGAAACAGATCATTTGCTGCTGATGTCCATTCACCACATTGTGTCAGATGGCTGGTCGGTTGGGATTGCCGCAAGAGAGCTGTCTGAATGGTATACAGCGATGATTGACAAGAGAGAGCCTGATCTTTCGCCGCTGCCAATACAATATGCGGATTACGCCCTATGGCAGAAGGAGTATTTGACTGGAGAGACGCTCCAAAAGCAGGTTTCCTATTGGAAGGAGCAATTTGCTGTCCCTGTAGAAGATTTGGTTTTGCCGTATGACTACCCGCGGCCAGCCGTTCAATCCTACAAGGGAAAAACGAAAAAATACCACCTGTCGAAGTCGCTGTCTGAGCAGCTGGCAGCTCTTTCTAAAAAAACAGACAGCACCCTTTATATGACGCTACTGACTGCCTTTTCTACCTTGCTGCACCGTTTGTCTTCACAGGATGAGTTTGTGATTGGATCAGTCATTGCTGGGAGAAATCGGACGGAGATGGAGCAGCTCATCGGATTTTTCGTCAATACGCTGGCACTTCGGATCGATCATAGCGGGAATCCTGCTTTCACTGACCTATTAGAACGGGTGAAAGAAACAACAATGGGCGCTTATGCGCATCAGGATGTGCCGTTTGAGATGGTCGTAGATGAGCTGAATATTGTACGTGAGGCTGGCAAACAGCCGCTGTTTCAGGTCATGTTCGTTTTGCAAAATCTGCCGCTAGAAGCTTCTCCGATGGGGGAGGCGACATCTGTTTTAGCCATTGAAGATAACGATACCGCCAAATTCGATCTATCCCTGTTTGTTTTTGAAGGAGCGGAGGGTCTTCAATTAAAACTGGAGTATGATGTGGACTTATTTTCTGACGATACGATGGACCGGTTCCTTCGGTACTACGAGCAGCTGCTTGAGCGTATTTGTGAAAATCCAGCACAGCCGATTAGACTAATGAATTACCTGCCAGAAAAAGAGAAGCATCAGCTGCTCTATGAATGGAGCGGCAAAACAGATCAGCCTGCAGGCCCGCTTCTCATCACGGAACGGTTTGAAGCGCAGGTGAGAAAGTCACCCGATGCCATCGCTCTCGAATTCGGGGAAGAGCAGTGGACGTATCGTGTGTTACAAGAGAAAGTCGACCGGCTTGCGGCTTCTCTGCAGCAGCGAGGTGTGACGCCGCATGAACCAGTAGGGCTGCTCATCGACAGGTCGCCTGAAATGATTCTTGGGGTGCTGGCGATTGTGAAAGCAGGAGGCGCCTATGTGCCAATTGATCCTGAATATCCAGATGCCCGCATTGATTATATGCTGAGGGATACAGGTATTCAGCTGTTACTGACAAAAAATAAATGGCTGAAAAAGGTGTCCATCAGTCAAACCGAACTCATTTGTCTTGATGAAGGATATGAAGAATTTTTATCAGAAGCAGAACTCATACCTGCTGCCTTAAAACCTGATGGACTCGCTTATATCAATTACACCTCAGGATCAACTGGACAGCCAAAAGGGGTATTGATCCCGCATCAAGCAGTCATCCGGCTTGTCTGTGAAACAGATTATGTCACCCTTGATGAACATACGCGTATGTTACAAATTGCCAGCTTCTCCTTTGATGCCTTTACGTATGAAATATGGGGAGCCCTGCTAAACGGGGGAAGACTGATCCTGACCGATCGAAATACGATTTTATCAATGGATACACTGGCTGATACACTGACATCATACAAGATCACAACAGGATTTTTGACGGTGCCGCTGTTCAATCGATTGACAGAGGAACATCCAGAAGCTTTATCTGGATTCGATGCATTATTGGTCGGTGGTGATGCGCTCTCAGCTGCTCATATTCGCAAGGCACTACCGTATTTACCGGAAGGGCTTTTAAACGGCTATGGACCAACTGAGAATACGACGTTCTCCTGTGTGCATCACATTCGTTCATTAGACGAAGGGCAGACGACCGTTCCTATCGGTCAGCCAATTGCTTATTCACAAGCCTATGTATTAGACGACCAGCTGCAGCCGGTTCCGCAGGGTGTCATTGGAGAAATCTACGTTGGCGGAACAGGGCTGGCACTCGGCTACCTTGGAGATGAAGAAAAAACATCGCAATCATTTATCCCGCATCCTTTCCATAAAGGAGAGCGTTTATATAAAACAGGTGATATGGGCCGCTGGCTCCCAAATGGCATCATCGACTGCCTTGGAAGAATGGATCATCAAGTGAAAATACGCGGACATCGCGTCGAATGCGGAGAAATTGAAGCCGCTATGCTGAGTGTTGAAGACATCGTAGAATGTGCGGTTATTCCGCATCAGCACGAGAGTGGTCATAAGCGCCTGATCGGTTACTTTGTCCAAAAAGGTGCATGGACTCAGCAAGACCTTCGACGCAAGTTAAAAGATAGACTGCCAGATTATATGGTACCGAGCCTATTCATAGAGCTCGAGGAACTGCCGCTCACGCCAAACGGCAAGGTAGATCAAAAGCATCTCCCGCCGCCAGTGTGGAGACAGGAAGAAGCAGACAAACCAGCAGATCAGGCACTCAGTGAGGGAGAACGGGTGCTGGAAAAGGTGTGGACTCAGCTTCTTGGCACTCCTTCAATCGGTGTTCATGATAACTACTTTGAGCTTGGCGGAGATTCTATTATTGTCATACAAATGGTGGCACGCCTAGCACAGGAAGGCTACATCATACAGCCGAGAGATGTATTTGAAAAACAGACCATTTCACAGCTGGCACGCGCTATGAAAAAAGCAGATGTATCTGTGTCCTATGATCAATCACCTGTTACAGGAAATGTTCGTCTGCTTCCAATCCAATCTTGGTTTCTTGAACAATCGATGACAAACCAAGATTATTGGAATCTATCAGCGCATATTGAATTCAAGCAATCGATACAACCCGAGCAGTTAACACAAGTTCTTTCAAAGCTTGTCGATCATCACGATATGCTGAGAGCCATTTATACAAAAGCAACAGACGGTACATGGATTCAAACCGTTCGCGCGCCTGGCATCATTCCTTGTGTCACTTTCGTTGATTTGACGGATATTTCTCACGAGGAAGCGCTAGAGCAAATTCGCTTGGAGACAAGCGCTTGTCAAGGAACATTGTCATTAGAGCGGGGAGAAGTGATCAAAGCCATTCTTTTTCAGACAAGTGATCGTACGTCTGAACTCTTTATCGCAGCCCACCATCTTGTGATGGATGGAATATCGTGGCGCATCATACAGGAAGATGTATTAAACGGGTTAAAGCAGGCTGCGGCAGGGCAGGAGATCACGCTTGCAAAGAAAACCGCTTCCTATCAGCAGTGGGCAGAGGCACTCTATGAATATGCACAAACCGATCAATTACAAGAGCAGGTTCCTTTTTGGGAAAAGATTATGAATCAAGAGGAAGAAGGTTCGCCTTTTCAACCACCTGCGCTTTTCAATATAGAAGAACATGCAGAGATCCTGACTATTCAATTGACGAAGGATCAAACAGACATTTTACTAAGGCACGCATCACAAGCGTACCGAACAGAGGTCAACGATTTACTCCTGTCAGCACTTGCGCAAGCTGTTGGAAAGCCAATACTGATTACGTTAGAAGGGCATGGACGCGAGGATTTATTTGAACAGATGGATTTGTCACGGACAGTCGGCTGGTTTACAAGCTCTTATCCTATTTTTATTCCTTTTATTCAAACCGATGTTGAGAGACAAATTAAAGATGTCAAAGAAACCTTAAGAGCTGTGCCGCAAAAGGGGATCGGCTATGGCTTACTTCAATACATGACAGCATCTCGTTTACTTAAAACGGCAGCGCCGCAGGTGAGCTTTAATTACCTTGGACAGTTAGATCAAATAGATGGTGAGGCAAATCTGTATATAGCAGATGAACGAAATGGACATGTACATGACCCAAAAGCAGAAAGACAGCATTTGATCGATGTGTACGGATACGTTGTCAGTGGTCAGCTTCAGATGAATTTTATGATCAATCGTGAACTGCTTCAGGAGGAAGAGGTGCGTCAGTTACCTGAACGATTTAAAGAAAAAATGGAGGGCATTTTGACGCATTGTGTAGAGGCAAAAGGCGGCTTTACGCCATCTGATTTTCCAATGGTCCAGCTGACGCAAAAGCAAATAGATGAGCTTCCAGACAATGTGGTAGATGTGTATCCATTATCTCCGATGCAGCAAGGGATGCTGTTTCATGCACTGTTAGATCAAGCATCACAGGCGTATTTTGGTCAGGTGCATATGACACTCGAAGGCTTAACGGACGGCGAAGCCTATGAAAAAGCATGGAATCTGCTTGTGGAACGTCATTCGATTTTACGGACAAGATTTGCTTGGGAGGGGCTAAAGGAGCCTGTCCAATTGATTCAATCAGAAGGAAGCATTCACCTCACTCAGCACGATGTGCGCCACCTGAGTGAAATGGATCAGAAGAAAACTATTGAGCGTTATTTACAATCCGATCGTTCAAAGGATTTTGATTTGGAAAATACGGCTGAACCGCTCATTCGTATCGCTTTGTTCCATCGTGACGAGAAAACTTGCACGTTTGTTTTTAGCTTTCATCATATTTTAATTGATGGCTGGAGCCTGTTCGGCTTGATTGAGGAATCCTTTTCAATGTATCGCTCGCTTGTGGATGAACGAGAGATGAACCTTCCTGCTGTGCGTCCATACAAAGATTTTATTGAGTGGTTGCAAAAGCAGGATCAAGAGAAGGCACAAGAGTTCTGGAAACATTATATGTCAGGAGTAGAGGAAGTCACACCACTTCCAGGAGACGGAGAGCAAGCCTCGGATGAAGGAGCAGGTATTGATCAAATTAGTATCAAACTGACGCCTGAAATGCAGCAGAAGCTGGAGAAAATGACAGGGACACAGAAGGTCACGATGAGCACACTGATTCAGGCGGCATGGGGTCTGCTCTTGCACCTTCATTCAGGCTCAGAGGATGTCGTGTTCGGTGTCACAGTATCTGGCCGGCCGGCGGACTTACCAGAGGTTGAAAGCATGACAGGGCTCTTTATTAACACCTTGCCGCTTCGTTTGCCGATCACACCAGACAGGACCATTGCCGAGCTGCTTACGCAGACGCAGGAAACGGTTTTTCACATGCGAGAATTCGAGTATACCGTACTCCCAGATATTCAGCAGATGACCCAAATTCCGAATGGAGAATCATTGTTTAACAGCATTGTCGTGTTTGAAAACTACCCGATTGAATCTGTAGAGCCGTATGGTGTACGGATCTTAGACATAGCTAGTCATGAAGAAACCAACTATGACCTGACCCTTGTGGCTGTCCCGGGAGATACGCTGGAGCTTCGGGTCACATACCGCTTCAATCAATATAAAGAAAAACAAATACAATCGCTGATGCAGCAGCTGGTCCATACACTTGAAGCCATGACAGAACAAGTGGAGACACCACTCTCTTCCTTCACGATCGTGACAAATAAAGAAAAAGAGCGGATGATCACCGATTGGGCGAAAAACGCACAAGTCAGCGTGCTGTACCCAGATCAAGAAGAGGTCTATTCAGTTATTCATGATCCTTCGTGTGAGACGGAAATCTATGTTCTGAGCGAAGAGCATCAGCTCATGCCGGTAGGATTTCCTGGAGATATTTTTATCGGTGTAAAGGATATCAAGGCACCTTGCGGAGAGCTTGCCGATTGGATGGAGACGCATAAAATTCCGCATCCATTCAAACATCAAACAGGCGAATACCTCTATCCGACAGGGGATGTCGGCGTTTGGACTGAAAAAAACAAGATTCAGATTTTGGATTGGGTGTAGGAGGAGAAGAACGATGTTAATGAGTAGAAGAAAAGGACATGCAGCAAATCATATCGTCAGAATCAACGGAAAACGAATCGATCTCAAAGCATTAGAACAGGTCGTGATGCTTCATTTTCCATTAAAGGAATGTGCATTCATCCCGAAGAAAAATGAAGAAGGCAGCCTCTCGCTTGTGCTATTTGCACAGGCGAAGGACCCTTCGCTAGCAAGAGAGGATCTGATGACAGGCGCGCTTCACCCTGATGAAGTGCCAGCCGCTCTCGTCTTATTGCCTTCCTTGCCAAGGACAGAAAGTGGAGCGGTCGATACAGTAGCACTGCTTTCGATTGACATCATTGATGAAGAGAGTTTGAGAAAGATAGAAGATCGTACGAAAGCTATAGATGGAGTAGAGGAAGCGGCTGCTCTCATTGAAAGTCAGACAGAAAAACAAACGCCTTATCACTTAGATGATCTGTTTCCTAATCGGCAGCGTGCGCAAGGGAACGAATCGATCTCGAAGGATGAAGAGGGCGAAACAAAGCAAGCATCCGCTCATGAAAAGCCGCCTGCACTTGTGTATGGCGGGGATGTCATCAAAAAACCAGGCACACCTGTCACACTGACAGAGGTGTTGATTCGATCAGCCTTTATGTCACCTGACCGCGGGGTGACCTATATCAAAGAAGGCGGGCGCACGTTGACCCAATCCTATCCTGAGTTACTCACAAACGCAGAACGGGTTCTGTCTGGTTTAAGGAAAGCAGGCCTGACAAACGGCGATCAAGTGTTACTACAATTGAAAGATCATCAAGATTTCATCACTGCGTTTTGGGGCTGTATTCTCGGTGGTATCATTCCGACTCCGGTTTCTGTACCGCCTGTTTATGATGAAACGAATCAAGCTGTGAACAAGCTGAAAGGCGTGTTTCGGCTGCAAAATGAACCGTTTATTATGACGAATGAAGCAAGTGCTGAGGACATTGCTGGGCTGCGTGAGTCATTTGAGGCAAAAGACATACCTATTTTAACAATCGAAACATTGCTCTCGTGTGAACCTGATGAACAGCATTATGAGCCAGAGCCAGATGAGCCTGTGCTTCAGCTGCTCTCTTCAGGAAGTACGGGTGTGCCAAAGTGTATCCGTCACAACCATCAAAGTATTTTATCTCGAATCATCTCCTTTGAGCAGACAAATGGCTTTACGCATGAGGATGTGTCGCTTAACTGGATGCCGCTTGATCATGTAGGAGGCATTGTCATGTTTCATGTGCATGACGTCTACTTTGGCTGCCAGCAGATTAGTCCATCCATCGATCAATTTATCGAGCGGCCGATGGTGTGGCTGGATTGGGTAGAAACATACGGCGTCACAAGGACATGGGCACCGAATTTTGCTTTTGCGATGATGAATGAATATGAGGACGACATTCGCAAGGGGAGCTGGGATCTCTCCACACTGACTTATATCATGAATGCAGCCGAAGCGGTTGTGCCAAAAGTAACGCAGCGCTTCATGCATATGATGGGTCAGCACGGATTAAGCCGTCATGCGATGGTGCCGGCGTACGGCATGTCTGAAACATCCTCAGCCATTGTTCAATCAAAGAAATTCATGCGGCATGGTGATCAGGATGGACAGCTGACGATTGATCAGACTTCGTTAACAGGTGAAATCCAATACGTGGCGCAAGATCATCCGCACAAAATGACGTTTACAGAAGTCGGCGCACCGATTCCGTCTGTATGGATTCGGATTGTAGACGAGCATCATCATGTGCTGCCAGAAGATCAGGTCGGCCGCTTGCAGGTGAAGAGTCCGACGATTATGATGGGCTATCATCAAAATGAGGAAGCCAATCAAGAGGTATTTGCGGAAAATGGCTGGTTTCACACGGGGGATTTAGGATTTATCCACGAAGGGCGTCTTGTTCTGACAGGCCGGGAAAAGGACATCATCGTCATCAACGGAGCCAACTATTTGAATTACGAAATTGAAGCAGTTGTGGAAGAGGTAGACGGGGTGGAAGTCACCTTTGCCGCTGCGTACGGCATCTACAATCCCGAATCAAGCAACGACACGCTTGCCGTCTTCTTTGTCACACAAAAGGAATCGCTAGAAGAACAAATCACGATGATTCAGCAGATTAGAGAGGCCATTATTCGTAAAATTGGCATAGAGCCCGATCACATCATTCCAGTGAAAAAAGACCAATTTCCGAAAACAGAAAGTGGAAAGATCCAACGTGCTCAGTTAGGCGCGGCGCTAAAAGAAGGGGTATTCCGTGACATTGAAAGGGCACTGGATCTTGCTTCTGAAAATGAACAAACACTACCAGATTGGTTTTTCAAACGCACTTGGGCAAAGGAGCATATTGGTCCGTCTCAGCCTGCTGCTGATCATGTACTCGTTTTCGAGGATGAAAAAGGGCTTTACCAATCACTTTACGCCCAATTGGAACAAAGAAATCAGCCTTATGTTTCTGTGAAAAAAGGACATGAATTTTTGCGTCTGTCCAAAGGGATGTACCAGATGAACCCGAGAATCAAGGGGGATTATGTCAGGCTCGCTGCAGCACTTGAAGCAGATGAATTAAAGACAGGGTGCATACTCCATTTGTGGAATGTGACAGACAAAGAAGCCATTGATGAGCCTGCGCAGTTCACAGAAATGCATGCGAGGTCCAATCAATCGATTTTGTACTTGTATCAAGCGTGGAGGCAAGAGAACAAAGAGCCTGTCCGGCTTGTTGTGGTGACAAAGGGTGGTCAATTTGTGAATGCTGAAGACGATCTTCATGTGGAGAAAACGTCGCTCGTTGGTTTATTAAAAACCATCCCGCAAGAATGGGAAGGAGCAGAGGTGTCCCATATTGATATTGAAGCGGAGCAAGTGGAACAGGATGCAAAGCACATTGCTGATGAGCTGTCGGCGATTCATATAAAAGCAGAGGTGGCATACCGAAAAGGGCACAGGCTCGTACCAAAGCTGGAAAAAGTCGATATGATGAACGCACCTCAAACAGAAGGATTTTTAGAATATGAAGGACTTTATTTGCTGACCGGAGGACTTGGCGGTATTGGATTTGAACTATCTAAGCAGTTGCTCCAATTTGGCCTAAAGCTTGTATTGATTGGAAGGACTTCTTTGGAAGACAGCTTGGAAAAGAAAGAAGCGTTCTCACAGCTAAAAGACCTTGGTGATGTCATCTATGTGCAAGCGGATGTGACCGATTTAGCTGACGTGGAGCGAGCGATTTACAAAGCAGAAAAACATTTTGGTCAATCCATCCGGGGTGTGCTGCATTTAGCTGGAGCAGGCAATGTGTCAGAGCATTTTCAGCATGCGGATAAGTATACATTGGCGCATACGTCAGAAAAGGATTTTACAAAGGAACTGTCAGGGAAAGCGGACGGAGCGTTTGTCCTGCAGGAAGCCTTCAAGTATGACCCGGCAGTACCACTCGTCTTCTTTGGATCAGTAAATGGCTTTTTTGGCGGTACAACATTCGGGGCTTACTCTGCGGCCAACAGCTTTTTAGATGGACTTGCGCACACGCTCACCTTTCAAGAAGGAAGACGGGCGATCTCTTTAAACTTTAGCATGTGGGATAATCTTGGTTTGTCTAAGGGACATACCGGCGCTGCCCTTACCGTCCGCAAGGGATTTCAATTGATTGGAAAGAAGCAAGGTCTCCATTCATTATGTCTAGGTGCTCGGCTGAATGAAGCGCATCTATTTATCGGACTAGATGGAGCCAATCCAGAAATCGCAGCGTATCTTCAGCCAGCGCCAATACCGACTTTTGAGAAAAAGCTTTTTTACACAGTTCAGCCTGGCAAAGAAGTGCATGTGGAAGATATCGCAGGCGGAACAAAAGGTGACTGGGATATTCAGCAAGTACAGGAAATACCGAAAAAACTAGATGGCTCTATTGATCATGAAGCCGTTAAGCTGAATCATCACAAAAATGGACAACCCCTTGAAAAACAATTGCCAGAAACGAAAACAGAGCAAATGCTTGCTGCCATATGGGAGGACATTTTAGACGTTGATCGTGTGTACAAAGAGGATCAATTCTTTGACCTTGGCGGACATTCATTAAAGGCGACTCAAACCATTTCTCGGATCAATCATGAGTTTTCAATCAAGGCGCCTTTAAAAATATTATTTGAAAGCAAGCATCTGGCACATTTGGCGCAAATGGTTGATGACATCAAAGAGGCACCTGCTGTTCAGGAAGCCAATATTCCAAAGTTGGAAAAGCGAACAAGCTATGAACTGTCACATGCTCAGAAGCGTATTTGGTTCTTATCCACATTGGAAAAGAGCCATCATTACAATATATTAGGTGCTTGGAAGCTGACAGGACAATTGCACATTCAAGCGTTAACAAAAGCGATTGGTCTCTTAACGAAACGTCATGAAGCACTACGCGCAACTTTTCAATCGCTTGGCGGCAAGCCGGTTCAACTGATACGTGAAGACCTTCCGCCATCCGTCACTGTTGCGAACTTCTCATTATTTAATGAAAAAACAAGAACGAGAAGACTCGAGCAGCTTATTCAGCAAGAAGCGAACCGCATTTATGATTTAGAAAGAGGGCCTCTTTCGCAGTGGACGATTGTGGATATGGGCAATGAAGAATTTTATCTTCTTTGCGCGCAGCACCATATCATTTCAGATGCATGGTCGCTCAGTCTGCTCATTCAGGAGTTAGAAGTGGCATATGACGGGCTTCTTGCAGATGAAGCGCCGCAGCTCCCAGCGCTGGAAATTGAATGGACAGATTATGTCCATTGGGAAAATGAGCAAGTAATGCATCATCAAGTAGACCAAGCCTATTGGCTCGATCATTTACAAGGTGATCTTCCGGTGTTAGAGCTGCCGTTTGACCGTCCTCGCCCGCCAGTTCAAACATTTAACGGCGCTACAGAGCAAATCGTCTTGGAAGATACGCTTATCCGCCGTTTGCAGGCTTTGTCCAAGCAGCAGGGCACAACACTGTTCATGACGATGCTGTCAGCGTACTACGTCCTGCTTCACAAGCTGTCAGGACAGACAGATATCATCATTGGCTCACCGATCGCAGGGCGGGATGCCAAGCAATCAGAGAAGCTTGTTGGAATGTTTGTGAATACACTCGCGCTGAGACAGGATATCTCCACAGCAGATACGTTTGCTGATGTCATGGAAAACGTGAAGGAGATGACATTAAAAGCCTTCGAGCATCAGCGTTATCCATTTGACAAGCTTGTCGATGATCTTTCATTAGATAGAGATTTAAGTCGATCGCCTATTTTCCAAGTGGCCATGGGCTATGTAACAGATTCGCTCCATGTCAATCTCAAAGGGCTGACAAGTGAACATGTGATGGTTCATCATACAGTGTCTAAATTTGATCTCACCTTACATGTATTTGAACAGGGGGATCAGCTGTCGATCCATGTGGAATACAATACAGATTTATTTGATCAAGAGACCATTCATCGTTATATGAATTATTATCTTCATCTGCTAGATGGTATGACAGCTCAGCCTGAACGTACATTTTCTGATTATTGCTTAATGGACAAAGCGGAACAGGCTGCGATGATCATAGGGAAAAACCAAACGGCTACGCCATATCCAAAGCGCACCATTCAAGAGCTGTTTGAAGAACAGGTGCAGCGTGATCCGCACCGCATTGCCTTGTCTTATTTGGAAGAGCACATGACGTATCAAGAGTTGGATGAGAAGGCAACACAGCTTGCTGCTTACTTGCAATCAAAAGGAGTTGGACCAGGTTCACTTGTACCGATGCTTTTTGATCGTTCCTTTGACATGATTGTCTCAGTGCTAGGCATTGTCAAATCTGGTGCTGCATATGTTCCAATGTCACCAGAATATCCAGATGCGCGAATCCGCCTCATTGTTCGCGATACGCAAAGTGATGTGATCATCACTCAATCTCATTTAATAGAGCGTCTAGTAGACTTTACAGGTACAAAGATTGAGATGGACAAGCCATTACCAGTAACAGATGCAGTGTATCAAAGAGAACAATCAATCATTGGAGAAGACCAGTTAGCCTATGTCAACTACACATCAGGCTCAACAGGTACACCAAAAGGCGTCATGCTCCCCCATGCAGGAGTTGTCCGTCTGGTTCGAAAAACAAACTATATAAAACTAGGTCCAGATGATAAGATGCTTCAGCTCTCAAACTATGCTTTTGATGCCTTTACATTTGAGTTGTGGGGCATGCTGCTGAATGGCGGTCAGCTCATTCTGATTCCGAAATATGCCGCACTGAATATGGATGAATTATCACGGCTGATCAAAGTGCATCAAGTGACAGCCAACTGTCTGCCAACCGCTTTATTCAATCGGCTGGTGGAGCACGATCCAAAAAGTGTAGCAGGCTACCGCACATTACTCGTTGGCGGAGAAGCGATGTCCAGTGAGCATGCACGAAAGGCACTGCCACATATGGAGGGTGTACTCATCAATGCTTACGGCCCAACAGAAAACACGACCTTAGCCACAACACATCAAGTCATGCACATGCCAGAGGGAGCAAGGTCAGTTCCGATTGGTGTCCCAATATCGAATTCAACTGTTGTCATACTAGATGATGCGCTCAACCCAGTGCCAGCAGGCGTCAAAGGAGAAATTTATATCGGCGGCACAGGTCTGGCAAAAGGCTACCTTCATGATCCAGAGCGGACGCATGAACGGTTTATAGACAATCCATTCCCTGAACTAGGGGGAGACAGGCTGTATCGTTCAGGTGATCTAGGTACATGGCGTTCAGATGGCACCATTGAATATCTCGGCCGAAAAGACAATCTCGTGAAAATTAGAGGCTACCGGATTGAATGTGGAGAAATAGAGACAGCTCTCCTCAAGCATCCACAAATAAAAGAATGTACAGTCATCGCCAAAACGTATGGCAGCTCAAAACGGCTGGCGGCCTACCTTGTTACAGACGGAGAGAATCCTGTTTCAGGCTGGAAAGCATTTTTACAGGAAAGCCTGCCAGGCTACATGATTCCAAGTTACTTTATTGTAATGGACGAAATGCCAGTCACAACAAACGGAAAGGTTGATCAAAAAGCACTGCCAGACCCAGCAGAAACGATCTCTCTTTCTCAAGGGGATGACAAACCAGTCACCGAAACACAGCAGTTGATTGTCACAGCTTTCAAGGACGTGCTTGGTGTCAAACAAGTAGGCATACATGACTCATTTTTTGATTTAGGCGGCGATTCAATTATGAGTATCCAAGCTGTTGCCAAATTAAAAGAACAGGGGATTCATGTGGATCCAAAATGGATTTTCATGCATCCAGCGCCGGCTCAGCTAGCCGCACATGTGGACGCAATGCCAGAGGCCGGAGAGCACGTAGAAAGGTCTCCAAAGGACTACGTGATTGAGCTGAAAAAAGGCGATCCAGCCGTACCGAGGATTTTCTTTGCACCGCCTGCCGGTGGAACGGTGATGGGCTATATCGATGTGGCTCAGCTGATGACACATCAAGGCGCTGTGTACGCCTTGCAGTCTCCTGGCTTATATGAGGATGAAGAACCGCAATTCCTCCATTACACAGAGCTTGTGTCCATATTTGTTGAAGCCATTGAGACCTTCTATCGACCTGGTGTTGACTATCTAGCAGGGCATTCAATGGGCGGGCACCTTGCCTACGGAATGAATCAGCGGCTCTGCCATGCAGGAAAAGCGCCGAAAGGACTCATCATTTTAGATACCGTCCCTGTGTTAAGAGATGAGGCAGATCAGGCGCTCCATGCGGATATGAACGAAGAAGAAGTGAAAATGCTTGCGCTTGTCCTTGGAATGGGGAATCTTGTCGGCATCCAGCCAGAAGCATTACAAGGGCTGAGCTTCCAAGAAGTGAAGCAAAAAATACTCAAAGAGGCAGAAAAGGATGAAGTGGTTCATCAATTTATGAATGATCAGTATTTAGATAAATATTTGCAAATGCAAACGCATAATACAATCATGTCACAAGCCATTGAATTAGAAAAAGAACCATTCGATGTGCCGTTTTATATTGTACAAAGCAGTGATCACGCCATTGATTTTCAGAAGAAGTTCTCAGACTGGGAGGCTTATACGAAAGGATCATGCTCGTATTATCACATCAAAGGAGACCATGTCACCATGATGAAAAGGCCGCAGGCAGATGAACTGGCACGGATTCTTCAAACGATGATAAAGGGGTAAGAACATATGAACCATTTATTTAAAACCTTTGAAAAAAAATCAGACCTTATTCAACTTATTTGTTTTCCTTTTGCAGGCGGTTATTCCGCCTCGTACCGCCCGCTTTTTGAACAGCTAAAAGGCACTGCCGAAGTAACAGCAGCAGAGCCCCCAGGTCATGGAACCAATCTCATGCCGCTCGAAACGAGCATTGACCGATTGGCTGAGCTATACAAAGAAGGGCTCTCGGGCAACTTGAACCGCCCGTTTATCCTGTTCGGACATTCCATGGGAGGACTTGTTGTGTATAGACTGGCTCAGCTGCTAGAAAAGGAAGGAATCGATCCTGCAGCAGTCGTGATCTCGGCTATTCAGCCGCCGCAAACAAAACGACAGATCCTGACCCATTTATCGAATGAAGCATTTGTTCAGCATATTGCCGAAATGGGCGGGATTCCAAAGGAATTATTAGAGAACAAACCAATGATGGATTACTTTACGCCGTCCTTACGTGCAGACTATCAGGCGCTGGAAACCTTCCAGCACAAAGATCAATCCATCATCGAAACACCCGTTTATTTATTCAATGGAACAAAAGATGAAAAATGCATGAAAGATGCAAATGGCTGGCTGCCATGGGCAAAAACCATCGAACGCACCAATTTCGAAGGAGGGCACATGTATATCAACACACACCTCGAGCCCTTCGCAGAACAGATGAGACATGTGATTGACGTTGCAAGCAAACAACAATTAATGAAACTTTAAAAGAAAGCGGTCCTCCTTAAAGGGACCGCTTTTTCTTATGAATTCCGCTTTTTCACCACATTCCCACCAATCACTCCGCCAATGACCAGAACACCTCCGATGAGATGATACCAATCGATTGTTTCATGTAAAATGAGAACCCCAGCGGCAACTGTAATAAACGCAGATAAATTGTTAAAGATGCTGACCTTTGCCGCTTCAAGCTGAGAAAGGGCATAGTTTGATAAATATGCCGTGAGAAGTGATGAAAGAATGCCTAAAAAGAGCATTGACCATACAAAGGATGGTTGTGTAAATGGGCTGAAAAATTGCGGCATTGTCCCGTTTACTGAATGCCGGATGAGCGCAGTGGCATTGAAGAAGACAAATCCAAAGAATGTCATCACGAAGGTGAGTTCAATCACATGGAAGCGCCGTGTAATCACCCGGGCAAATACACTGTATGCACTGGATGATAAGGCAGAAAGCAATATCAGTCCATAGCCGATCATGTGTGAATGCTTCACATCAATTCCCTTCATGACAAAGAGAAGCATCACCCCGCACACAGAAAGAATGGTAAACAGCACTTGGATCCATGTCGCGCGTTCCTTTAAAAACCACGCGGCAAGCACCATTGTCAGAATAGGAATCGTTGCCTGAATAATACCAGCCTCTGACGAAGAGGTATACATCAGCCCCCATACTTGAAAAGCAAAAAACAACACAGGATAAAGCAAGGAAAACGGTACGATGTAGAGAAGATCTCGCCATTGAATGGAGAGGCGGATTTTCTTTCGTAAAAATGGATACAGCAATAGTGCGGCTGCAAAAGAAACTGTAAAGCGGTGTGCCAATAAATCGATCGGGTTTGCTGATTCTAATGCAATTTTGACAAACAAAAATGAAAAACCAATGATCGTGGCGTAGCCTATCGCGGCAGCATACGCTTTCTGTTTTGAAATGTCCACAATTTGACTCCTTATACGAGCATGCATGCTTCAGTTGAATTGACCGGTTCTGTTCTTCTATCGTAATCGGATCATCTAAAGTGTACAATAAGAGAACATGATATCTGTACCGGTACAAGGAGGAAGTGGTGTGAGGAAATATGATCAGCTTGTTCTCAGCTTAAAAGAGAAGATGACGTCTGGTGAATACAATGCTGGCATGAAGATCCCTTCCATTCGCCATTTGGCGGCTCAATATGCAGTGAGTAAAAGCACTGTCATCAAAGCACTGGACACATTAGAACGTGAACATCTGCTGTATTCTGTAGAAAGAAGTGGCTATTATGTCGTGAAAACAAAGCAGTCAGCGGGGAAACAGGATAGCACATGGATTGATTTTGCTTCATCTGCACCTGATCCCGTCGTGTTTCCATATGTTGATTTCCAGCACTGCATCAACCAAGCCATCGATTTGTATCAAAATGACTTGTTTATATACGGCACAGCCAACGGATTACCCTCGCTGCTGCCAGTCATTTCTAAGCGATTAATGGATTATCAAGTGTTTGCAAATCCAGAACAGATCGTTATGACTTCTGGTATTCAGCTGGCGTTATCCATTTTAAGCACCATCCCTTTTCCGAATGGCAAACAGACCATATTAGTCGAACAGCCAGGCTATCATCTATACCTTCAATATTTAGAAAAAAATCAACTGCCTGTACGGGGGGTTCAGCGGACGGAAAAGGGAATTGACCTTCAGGAATTGGAGCGCATCTTTCGAGAAGAGGAGATTCGTTTTTTCTATACGATGCCAAGGTTTCAAAACCCGCTTGGAACGAGCTTGTCAAAGCAGGAGAAAAGAGCGATTGCAGCTCTTGCCGAGACATATGACGTCTATATCGTTGAAGATGATTACATAGCCGATTTAGAATTCGACGCAAAAAGAGACCCGATCTATTCGTACGATCAGGCGGGGAAGGTCATTTATTTAAAAAGCTTCTCCAAAATCATCTTTCCAGGACTTCGAACAGGAGCGGTCGTCTTACCTGAGGAACTGATTAGACCTTTTAGCGAACACAAACGGCTCATTGACATCGACAGCTCCATGCTGTCACAGGCAGCCTTAGAAATATATTTAAAAAGCGGGATGTTTGAACGGCATCGAGACAGAATGCGGGCGACCTATCGCAACCGATCCAAACAACTAGTGACATGCCTGAAAAGCGATCAAATCGCTTATCAACTGGGAGAAGAGGAGCCAGCTACTCATACACATGTACGTTTCGATCGGTCAATTCCGATGAACCAGCTCATTCAGCAGCTGAAAAAGGCATCTGTTTCCATTCAGTCAATCGACCGCCATTATCTGTCGACTTATCAAAAAGACCCCATTCTTCAGTTGAACATTTGGCATGTGAAAGAAGAGCAAATCACACGTGGAGTCGATTTGATAAAGACAGCATTTCAGCAAATTGGGCGATATTAAAGACGAGACAGCACGTCACGGCAAGAGAGTATCTCAACACGTTCAGCCGCAGAAGGCTTTCGTGTACACACCGCCATTTTGTAGGTAGGATCGAGTGAGTATGTTTGAACAAAGCAGGGCGCTTCATGATCAGGTAATGCAAGCGTCGCCTGTCCATCCTCTGACAGGCGGGCTGTAAAGGACGAAAGACCATAAGATAATCCCTTTCCAGTCAACTTGATAAAGGCCTCCTTCATTGACCATAAATGAAAGAAGTAGGCTTCCTGCCGTTCTGCCGGTTGTGAAAGTAAATCCTCATACTCATCTACTGAAAAAAATCGTTTAGCAATCGCTAGATCAATCGGTTTGATCTCCTCAATATCAATACCTACAGGTGCATCATCTATTGCGCAGACGACCCAATCACCAGAGTGAGAAAGATTAAAATGAAAAGAAGGAATGTGCCGGACGACAGGCTTGCCATTGCCCTCTGTTTCAAAATCGATCTGATCAAAAGGCAGATCGTACATATCATGGATCACCTGACGAACCAGAACCTCACCTAACAAGGTCCTCCTTGCATCGACCAAAAAGCGAAAACGCTCAGCCGCAGCACGTTTTTCAGCTGAAACAAAGGGTTTCAATTGATCGATTTGTTTTCGTGCATGGATGTCATCTAAATGTTGTAATTGGATAGCGAAAATCTTCATAATGAACCTCTAATTTTTTACATTGATTGTACCATTGGAGAGCGCCGTACAAAAGGGAAACAGACCTCCTTTTCAGCGAAAGCTCAAAATGACAGGAAGTGGAAGGGTTGGGTTGATTTCCTCTTATGAATATAAAAAAAATCTGTTTATTTATTTTGACACAAGAAAAGCCATTCTTTTTGTAGAATGGCTTGTTCTTATCGGATAAGCGTTTGAACAGGTTTCTCTGCTGTTTTTGTAATAAGCAGCTGCAGAAGCCGTGTCGATTGCGGCAAGGAGAATCGAAGGACGAGACCTGTGAAAATAGCCGTCAGAATCGTGCCAACGCCAATCGGCCCGCCGAGCATCCATGCAAATAAAAGCACTGTTAGCTCAATGCCATTTCGCACCCACTGCACGTTCAATCCTGTTTTCGCTGAGATGAGCAGCATTAATGAATCCCTTGGCCCGGCGCCAAGATTCGCTGAGACATAAACGCCAACACCATAACCTGAAACCACAACGCCCGTAATAAACACATATAAAGCGGGTAAATACCCATGTGGTGCAGGTAATACCGCATTAAAGAAATCTATAAACATACCAATCAGCACCATGTTCAGTAATGCGCCGATCTTTGGAAATGATTTCGTGAAAACAGATGTTAGTGTCACAATCAGTGCACCAATAATGATGGACCACTGTCCAATCGTGAGTCCAAAGTGCTGAAACAGTCCGTAGTGGAAAGCGTCCCAAGGACCAATGCCTAGAATCTTTCCTTTCACTGTCAGCGATAGTCCAAAAGCTAGTACGATCAATCCAACAAAATAAAAAAACCAACGTAAAAGATGTTCCCGCTTCAAAAGCTTTCCCTTCTTTCTTAAACACTCGAATTCAATCGTAACATACTCCCACGCCCCTTTAAATGGCTTTGCTCAATTGTAATCGCTTACTTATAAAAAGAATTTTTCGCATCGTAAAAGGTCAAAACAAGAGCAAGACTTTCGACTTGTTTTTTTTAACAAAGTGAACCAATCATTCCCTTTTTTTAAGATAAAATGAAAAAAATTCAATATATACTGACAAAAAATAAGCATCACCCAATTAAAGAATATTTATCTTTAAATAGAAAGGATTGTATGTAATTCACATCATAAGACCTGTTTGGAAAATAGATAGATGAGGAATTTCGGGATGGAAAAAGGTTATTTTATTGGAAAAACATAAGCAAATCAATCATCGGGAGGTATTTAGTTCAAAATGTCTATTTTTGTCGAAAATAGTCATTTAGTCCTGTTGAGGCTTTTGAAATCTTACTGATATTCTTTACCAAAGTGTGGGAGGTGAACTGGTACATACCATTATGATTAAAGCAGGGAAAAGGGGATGTCAAAAAATGAATATATTAAAAAGAACGAGTCAATTATTTCTTATATTGGTGCTGATTGCTGGGAATTTATTAACAGTTTCACCACCTGTTACGAAAGCCGCTGGGACGGTGGTTGTCAATAACGCAGATTCCTACATGATTGGAAATGGGAAGTTAGTTCTTTATCAGCTTGATGGGCAAAATCCAACAAACGTAAAGGCTAGTGTACAGGTGAAGGGAATTAATTCGACTGTAGTGAACGGTGTTGCTGTGAATGATCAAGAAAACACTGTGTATGCAACTACGACAGCAAGTGGAGAGCCAGTTCTTTATAAAATAAATGCGACCACTGGACAAGCAGAGCGTGTAGGTGTTTTAGGCGGAAGAGCGCCAAATGCCGTTGTTTATAACGGTAAATATATTCATTCGTATGCGGTTGGTGGAGAACCCTACCTTGCAACGTACGACTTAGCAACTGGTCAAAAAACGGCCAAGAAAATTGTCGGTTATGACGTTGGCCCTGGCATTGGCGGAGACATTGGCGGAGACCTTGTAGTCGATAAGGATGGCTATCTTTGGTTCGCATCTAATACCAGTGGGTCCATTGCGCAAATGAATCCTGAAACAGCTGAAGTAATTCGAGTGATTCCAATCACAAATGCAGATGGTAAACCTATTGAGGGAGGAGTACGAGGAATTAGCTTTTTGCCAAATGGACAAATGCTATTACAATCAGGAAAAGATGACTCTATCGGTCATTCTACTCTTTTCACACTTGATGCGAAAACATTAAGTACAACATATATGGGCACTGCAGGTGATTCATTATCTTACGACTTAGCTTCAAGGGTGAAGCCCGAATTTGATCCATATCCTCCTAACCTTGAATCAGAAAAATCTGTTGCCTTACAGAAAAAAGCAGAAGGCAACACAGATGAAAAGAATCCAGAAGTAGGCGACACTTTGCTTTATACAATTAGAGCAAAAAATACGGTGCAATACGGTATTCTTAAAAATCTGACCATATCAGATAACCTTCCGAGCAGCTTAGCCTATGTGCCAGGCTCACTTAAGGTAGATGGCGTAAGCGTCACAGATGCAAAAGACCAAGACAAAGGTGATTTTACAAACGGTACTGTTACAGGTCAAATAGGTGATGTGAAAGACACCGATTGGCACACCGTGACATTTGAAGCGAAAGTAGCAAAAGGTCAAGCTGGCAAAGATATTCAAAATACAGCCAATGTCAAAGGGGAAAACACACCGCCAGACAATCCAACTACAAACATAGAGATTTATCCTCGAGATCCGAAGCTTGAATCAGAAAAATCAGCGGTCTTACAGAAAAAAGCAGATGGTAATACAGATGAGAAGCATCCAGAAGTAGGCGACACTTTGCTGTATACCATTCAAGCCCGTAACACTGTTGAAGACAGCTTCATTGAAGATCTTGTGATTTCTGACAAGTTACCTCAAGGGTTATCATATGTACCAAATTCTCTACAGATAGATGGGAATCCAGTCACAGATACAAAAGATGACGACAACGGTGATATGACAGGTGGAACTGTCACTGGAACGTTCGGTGAAGTGAAAGATGCGAAATGGCATACCGTGACATTTGAAGTCACAGTTGAAAAAGGTCAGGCAGGCAAAGACATTCAAAATACAGCGAGTGTCACAACCGGCAACACACCGCCAGACGAGCCGACAACGAATGTAGAAATCTATCCTCGTGACCCGAAGCTGACTTCTGAAAAATCAGCCGTCTTGCAGAAAAAAGCAGATGGTAATACAGATGAGAAGCATCCAGAGGTCGGTGACACACTTCTTTATACGATTAAAACAAAGAATACGATGGAAGACAGTCTCGTTAAAAACTTAGTGATTTCGGATGAACTGCCGGAAGGATTAGCATATGTGCCGAATTCACTTGAGGTAGACGGACAAGCGGTGACAGATGAGCAAGATCAAGACAATGGGGATGTCACAAACAGAACCGTATCAGGACAATTCGGTGACATTAAGGACACCGATTGGCATACCGTGACGTTTGAGGTCACGGTTGAAAAAGGACAGTCTGGTAAAGACATTCAAAATACAGCGAGTGTCACAGGTGAAAATACACCACCAGACGATCCAACAACAAAAACAGAAATCTATCCGCGTGACCCAAAGCTTGAATCAGAAAAATCAGCCGTCCTGCAGAAAAAAGCAGAAGGTAACACAGATGAGAAGCACCCAGAAGTAGGGGACACCCTTCTTTATACAATTAAAACAAAGAACACGATAGAAGATAGTCTTGTTGAAAATCTAGTGATCTCAGATCAATTACCAAAAGGGCTGGAGTATGTCGCTGGTTCTCTTGAGATTGATGGAGAATCTGTCACAGATGTGAAAGATGACGATAGCGGTGACTACACAGATGGAAAGGTCACGGGTTATTTTGGCGATGTGAAGGACACGGACTGGCACACTGTGACGTTTGAAGTGACAGTTGAAAAGGGACAGGCGGGTCAAGACATTCAAAACACAGCCGAAGTAACAGGTGAAAACACGCCGCCAGATGATCCAACAACGAAAACAGAAATTTACCCTCGTGAACCAAAACTATCATCAGAAAAGGCAGCGAGCATTCAGAAAAAAGCAGAAGGAAACACAGATGAAAAGACACCACAGGTAGGCGACACCCTTCTTTATACGATCAAAACAAAGAATCTTGAAGAAGACAGCATCGTCAAAAATTTAGTCATCGCAGATCAACTGCCAGAAGGTCTTGAATATGTCGAAGGATCATTAAAAGTAGATGACCAAGCCGTCACAGATGCAAAAGATGACGACATCGGAGACTACACAAAAGGCACAGTAACTGGCCACTTTGGCGATATCAAAGACACGGACTGGCATACGATTACTTTTGAAGCGAAGGTTGCTAAAGGCCAATCAGGTAAAAGCATTCAAAACACAGCCAAAGTAACAGGCGAAAACACACCGCCAGATGAACCGACAACCGAAACAAAAATTGATCCAAAGGATCCAAAGCTTGAATCAGAAAAAACATCTAAGATTTCTCAAAAAGCAGAAGGGAATAAAGATGAAAAACAAGTTCAAGTAGGCGACACCCTTCTTTATACCATCAAAGCAAAAAATAGTGTAGAAGACAGTGTCATAAAAGATCTAGTCATCGCAGATCAACTGCCAGAAGGTCTTGAATACGTCGAAGGGTCATTAAAAGTAGATGGACAAGCTGTCACAGATGCAAAAGATGACGACAACGGAGACTACACAAAAGGCACAGTAACCGGTCAATTTGGCGATATCAAAGATACGGACTGGCATACGATTACTTTTGAAGCGAAGATCGCTAAAGGATATGAAGGTAAAACCATTCAAAATATCGCAGTTGTGAAGGGTGAGAATGTTGACGAACCAGACAAACCTGAAAACTCCACAACGGTAGAACCGCCGCATGTGCCAGAGGTGCCAGGGAATCCAGAACAGCCTTCTCATTCAGAAACGGATACACCTGGTCATCATCTTCCGAACACTGCAACAGCGATGTACAACCTTTTACTAGCAGGATTTGCACTCGTATTAATAGGTGCTGCCCTTATTGTATGGAAAAGAAGAAAAAGAAACGGGTAATCGTCCATGGTTCAAAAAATCATCTCAGCGACATTGATCACAGCAGGTATTTGTCTTGTGATGATAGGATATATGAGGATCGTTGATGGGCAAAGGCAAGTAGATCAATCTTTCCAGTCTGCACAAGCAGCCATCCAGCAAAAGGGGCAAACAGATTCCCCTTTTGTCCCGAAGGCTGGTGAAACCATTGGGCTCTTGCACATTCCAAAGTTAAATGCTGAGTTACCAATTGTAGAAGGAACAGAAGCGGAGGATTTAGCAAAGGGCGTTGGTCATTATCACGAAAGCTATTTACCTAATGAACAAGGACAAATCGTTTTATCTGGGCATCGTGATACTGTGTTTAGACGAACAGGAGAACTGGTGAAAGGGGATCAACTCGTCATTGAACTTTCATATGGACGATTTACCTATGAAATTGAGAAAACAAAGATTGTGAAAAAAGATGATCAAAGTATTATTACATTGCAACAGGAAAAGGAAGAACTTATCCTCACCACATGTTATCCTTTTTCTTTCATTGGTCCTGCACCAAACAGATATATCATATATGGGAAGCGTGTTTAGCCACTGGATCAGCCTGCAACTTATCCTTTCCCTAACCGATTAGAGCGCTTCATTCCTTGATAAAAAGGGAATCGCCTATATCTATAGAGATGCAGGAGGGGGTCAATTTGTTAAATCAAGACTATGTAAGATATATAGATAACGTCGGAAGAATTGTTCTGCCGACAGATATAAGAAAACGGTTGAAAATTCATCCGCGCGATTTTATGGAGATTTATCGAGAAGAAGACCAAATTGTCATGAAGCCGTATTGGCAGGATAAACCTTGTATCGTCACAGGGGAAGTAACAGGCTCCAACAAAGTGCTATCGGGTGGAGTCGTTATCAGTCCAGAGGGAGCGAGATTGCTCTTGCAAGATTTACTGGCGCTTCGCCTGCAAAAAGAAATATGAAAAAAGGCTGTTCTCATCACGTGAGAACAGCCTTTTTTCATCATACTGGATTCAAAATCCGGTTTAAGAATTGTTTTGTTCGTTCTTCCTTCGGTCGTTTGAAGATTTCTTCTGGAGGACCTTGTTCGACGATGACGCCGCCATCAATAAAAATCACTTCGTCCGCCACTTCTTGGGCAAACTTGATTTCATGTGTGACAACTGCCATGGTCCAGCCTTCTTTCGCTAAATCCTTCATGACCTTTAAGACTTCCCCGACAAGCTCAGGGTCAAGTGCAGAGGTGGGCTCATCAAAAAGCATGAGCTCTGGCTGAATGGCAAGTGCACGGGCAATCCCGACACGCTGTTTTTGACCGCCTGAGAGCTGGAATGGATACAAATCTTTTTTATCCTCAAGTCCTACCTTTTGCAAGAGCTGAATGGCTTCTTTTCGAACCGTTTCCTTTGGACGGCGCTGCACTTGGACAGGACCTTCCATCACATTCTCAAGAACAGTACGATGCGGAAACAGGTGATAATCTTGAAACACCATTCCCGATTTCCGGCGTAGCTTTAGCAGATCAGCTGATTTATTTTTTTTCGAAAAATCAATTGAGAAATCATCGAAGGTAAAGGAGCCGCCATTTGGTGTTTCAAGTGCATTTAAACAGCGAAGCATCGTTGTTTTTCCTGAACCTGATGGGCCAAGAATGGCGACAACCTGCCCTTTGTTGATCGTAAAATCTATTGACTTTAAAATCTCATTTTCACCAAAGGATTTTTTGAGACCTTTGACTGTTAGCATGTCGTTCCCTCCTTACCTTGCGACATATCGATCAAGTCGTTTTTCAATTTGATGCTGAACGAGCGATAGAATGAAGCAGAATACCCAATAGATCAGGGCTGCCTCCATATAAATGAACAAGATCTGATCCAAATTCGCCGCAGCAATTTCCTGAGATTTACGGAAAAGCTCTGCTACGAGGATTTGGGAGGCAAGAGATGTATCCTTCACCAAGCTAATGAATGAATTAGATAGAGGTGGAATCGATACACGCACAGCCTGCGGTAAAATCACGCGGACGAGCGTTTTACGATGCGTCATCCCGATTGAATAACCAGCTTCCCATTGTCCTTTAGGAACAGATAGGACGGATGCACGGATAATTTCCGACGCATACGCACCTACGTTTAATGAAAAAGCAATAATGGCACTTGGATATGGATCCAGTGTGATATTAAATGTCGGAAAGAAATAGAAAATAATAAACAATTGCACAAAAAGCGGCGTTCCACGAACGGCCGACACATAGATGGAAAAAAGCCATCTGAGGGCTTTGATTTTAGACATTCTAGCAAGAGCTGTCACAAGCGCGATAAAAATACCAATAATAAAGGCAATGATGGCGAGGGGGATTGTATAATAAATCCCCTGCATCACCATTGGCCAAAAAGATTGCTGAAGAAGATCCCAAGGAATGACGACTCCTAGGGTATTACTTTGTAACATCTTCACCAAACCATTTCTTAGAAATCTTAGCAAGTGTACCGTCTTTTTTCATTTCTTTTAATGCGCCATTCACTTTGTCAACGACTTCGCCGCTGCCTTTTCTGAATGCAAAGTAAGTTTCTTGAGGATCTCCTGTTTCAAATGCAACTTTTAGGTTTTTGTTCCCGCTTGTTTTCAAGTAATTCAATACAGCCAGCTTGTCATTGAACGTCAGATCAGCACGTCCTTGCTGAATCAATTGAATTGATTGTGCAAGACCTTCAACGCCTTCAATTTTAGCGCCAGCATCTGTAGCTAGTTTATTGTAGTTACTTGTTAATGATTGTGCTGCTTTTTTGCCTTTTACATCAGATAGTTTCTTGATGTCGTTGTTATCTGATTTTGTCACAACAATGGCTTGAGACGTTGTGTATTTATCAGAGAACTCGTATTGATTTTCACGTCCAGTTTTACCAACTTGGTTCGCTACCACGTCAAAACGTTTTGAATTCAGTCCAGCAAACATGCTGTCCCATTGTGTTTCTTTGAATTCGGGTTTTAAGTCAAGACGTTTTGCTACTTCTGTGATGACTTCTACATCGTAGCCAGTTAATTTATCTGTCTTTTTGTCATGGAATGTGAAAGGAGCATAAGTACCCTCTGTTCCGATCGTCAGAACACCTTTATCCTGAATGGATTTCCAAAGGTCACCTGATTCCTTAGACCCAGATTGTTTATTCGCGTTGTCGCTTGCACCAGATCCACATGCCGTGATCAATGCAACACAAGCGCCTAACATAATGGCAAAGAACATTTTTTTCATTTTATTCCCCACTTTTCTTGTTGGTATTTACAACATATGATCTTACAGAGAAGCAACCTAAAAGTAAAGCATTTGAAACTAGCTTGAGCGAATCTCACCAACTTTATGCCCGCAACCCGTTTCTTTCAAACCTCTCACGTCTACAAAGCCTTTCATCTTTTATTTGTGCGAACATTATTAAAATAAAGACTTTGAGACAGTGACCATAGAAGGAAGCATATTTATTATAAAAGATGTATAATTAGTAGGTTGTTTTGAAAATGGAATGAATCACATGGAGACATGTTTTGATAAGTTATCATCTTAGAAGAAGGAGGGCATCATTGTGGATGTTGGACAAAATCAGCCTGAGCAATTGAAAAGGGCGATGACCTCCCGTCATTTATTTATGATTTCACTTGGCGGTGTCATTGGGACAGGCTTTTTCTTAGGAACGGGCTATACGATTGGACAAGCAGGGCCAGTCGGAGCCGTTCTTTCTTATATTGTGGGCGGATTGATTATGTATTTAACCATGCTGTGTCTTGGAGAGCTGTCGGTCGCACTTCCTGTGTCTGGGTCGTTTCATACGTATGCGACGAAATTTGTCAGCCCTGCAGCGGGTTTTGCGGTCGGCTGGATTTATTGGCTTGGCTGGGCAGCAACGGTCGCCCTTGAATTTTTATCAGCAGGACAGCTGATGAGGCGCTGGCTCCCGCAAGTGGATGTGTGGATTTGGTGTCTCATATTTGGACTGTGTCTTTTCTTATTAAATGCCCGGTCGGCGAAAGCGTTCGGGGAGTCGGAGTTTTTCTTTTCAACCATTAAGATCATTGCGATTTTACTCTTTATAGGTGTAGGCGGAGCGGCGATGTTTGGTTTTATTGAAACAACGAGCGGTGAACCTGCCCCTTACTTCAGTCATTTTGTGAGTGATGGGCTGTTTCCAAATGGATTGCTCGCCGTTGTGGTCACGATGATTACCGTGAACTTTTCATTCCAAGGAACAGAGCTGATCGGGATTGCGGCAGGAGAAAGTGAAAACCCTGAGAAAACCGTTCCTCGTTCGATACATCAGACTGTTTGGCGTACACTCGTCTTTTTCGTCTTATCTATCTTTGTCTTAGCGGGTATGGTGCCTTGGAAGGAAGCGAGTGTGCTGCAAAGTCCGTTTGTTACTGTATTTGAGAGAACGGGCATTCCTTTTGCGGCAGATATCATGAACTTTGTCATTATCATCGCTTTATTATCTGTTGCCAACTCTGGCTTGTACGCATCGACGAGAATGCTCTATTCCTTATCGAAAGAAGGAATGGCAGGAAAAGCATTTAGACGCGTGAATCAGCGCGGTATTCCGATGAATGCCTTACTGCTCACGTTCCTGTTTACAGGGATTTCGCTATTATCCGGGTTCTTTGCAGAGAAAACAGTTTTTGCCTGGATCGTGTCCATTGCCGGCATGAGTGCCCAGACTGGCTGGATCACCATTACATTATCACAGATGCTTTTCCGCAGAAGATATCTTAAAGCAGGCGGAAAGCTGGAAAACTTAAAATTTAAAACCCCTCTCTATCCGGTTCTGCCGATTATTGCAATTACTCTCAACACCATTGTGTTGATCAGCCTTGCCTTTGATCAGGAGCAGCGCATCGGGTTATATGTCGGCGTCCCTCTCATGATCATTGGGTATGTCGTCTATCACCGCTATGTGAAAAAGCATCAAGCGAAAAGTGAACCGCTTAAGCTGCAAATTCATGGAGATGACGAGATCCGGTTTTAAAATCAAAAAACACTAAATTTAAGATATTTAAAAACACCTCTGATATAAATCTGAAGGTGTTTTTTTCTTGAAGTGATTCTGGAACTGCTCATATCAATAGAAGTACTATTTAACTGAGCTGCAGTTCTCAACTAACAACAAAAGTTAGTTCATATCCTGCTGTTTAAAATCTTGTTGTTCAAAATTTTGGAGCTTATTCTGATATCCTACGTTATTATTACCCCAAAGGTTCTCGTAATCCCATCCTGTTAGCGCTTTCAAAACACTTCTTGTTTCATCATCAGCCTGTTCCATTGAACCATTATTCTTTAACCTATTAATTTCATTAATCATAATGGAATGAGTTTTCTTAGATAATTTAAATTTAAATGAAATAACTAAACTAATACCGACTAGCCCTACAGTTCCGAAAAACAGAATACCTACAATCCCATTTATTGCTGTAGTAGACTGTGTCGTCGCGCTTGCAACAAATCCACTTTCCTGTAAGATAACTCCTACCAAGAATGTGGCTAAAGCTGTAGTACTCTTGCGTGTAAAAGTCATAATACCTGCAAATATTCCTTCTCTTCTTTTACGAGTTACCATTTCATCTACATCAGGAATGAAAGTGTAAATATTCCATGGTATATAATATAATCCACTCTTTCCGATGCCTAAGATAACAGAGAAAGCATATAGCGCTATAATCATATAAGTTGGTTGTGTGAAGTATAAAAATATATAACCGCTTATACATGTAATAATAGCAATATAAGATATTTTCAAAGATGGCGCAGGACCTATTTTAATCACGAGCCAACCAAACAATATTGTACATAACATTTGAAGTAATGAACCAATAGATAATAAATCGGCTGCCAACACTGCATCTTTATTTAAAGAAAACACAATAAAGTAGACAAAGACAGCGTTTAAAATATCCATGGCAGTAAACGAACAAATATACATAGTGATGTGCTGACGGAAACTTCTAATTCTAAAAGTAGATGTTAAGTCAATGATGATTTTTTTTAAGGATTCTATAGCAGGTACTTTTTCTACACCATAAGGTTCTATCATGTCTTCTTCTATTTTACGTTCCCATGTTGTTCTATGTGTAATTAATAATGCAGCCATAAAAATAAAGGTGAAGATCATCCCATTGTAAAGAAAAACTTGAGGTGAATCTTTTCCGAATATTTCGAATAATCTGCCTGGAATAAAGGTAGCTAAAAATGTTCCTAGTCCTGAATAGATTAATCTTATTGTTGAGAGCTTGGTCCGTGCATTAAAATCATTCGTCATTTCAGCTCCAAGTGTTTCAAATGGAATTAATACCATTGCTGCAAGGAATTCTAACAAAATATAAACCGTTAAATAGTACCAGTAATTCATATCAGAAATCCAAAGAAGCGAATAAATAACCATCAAAGGGCTTCCAACTAGTAAAAAGAACCTGCGTCTTCCAAATTTTTTCCCAAGTTTTGTACGACCAAAATGGTCAGTGATATGGCCCATAATTGGGCTAGCTATAGCATCAATAATACGAGCAATTGCAATAATAGATCCTGCTTCAACAGGGGTAAGACCACAGTATGTAATGAAAAAATATAACATCCATGCGCCTATTATAGCGAATGCTCCCCCTCCAAATAAATCCATTGTTCCATAACCAATATAATTTTTGAGTGTTAGTTTCCTGTTCTCAGTCTGCATTCTTATTTCTCCTTTCCAAGCCTACTTATAAATTTAAAAAAATATATAAAATAAAGATGTATGACAAGGAAAAAAATAAAAATATTAAACACCTGAATACGCCATAAAACCTCCATCTACAGGAATTGTCACTCCGGTAACAAATGCTGACATATGATCATCAACAAGCCATAATAGGGTACCAAAAAGATCTTCTGGCGTACCAAACCTTCTCATTGGTGTGTTCGAAATAATCTTATGAGACCTCTCTGTATAATCTCCTTCTTCATTTAAGAGAAGGTTTTTATTTTGTGAGGTTAAAAAGAAGCCCGGTGCAATAGCATTCACTCTAATTCCTGCCTCAGCCATATGAACAGCTAACCATTTGGTGAAATTTTCAATTGCTGCTTTTGCCGCGCTATAAGCAGGCACTTTGGTCATTGGAGAAGGGGCACTCATAGATGACATGTTGATGACAACTGCTCCCTTTTGATGAACCATATTTTTAGTGAAAATTTGTGTAGGAATGAAAGTCCCCATAAAATTTAAATCAAATACATTTTGCACACTATCTGTACTTAAATGAAAAAAAGTATTTATCTTAGGATTAGTAAGGTCTTCTGTTTGAAATATTTCGTTGGTTGTATTTGCACTGGAGTGGTTACCACCAGCTCCATTTATCAATATTGTACACATGCCTAATTCCTCTGTTACAATCTTCTCGGCTTGTTCAACACTCTCTTTATTCAGAACATCACATTTAATCGCAATCGCTTTCCCGCCCATAAGGTTAATTTCTTCGGCTACCTTTTCACCCTTTTCGACTGTTCTATTTAAAATAGCCACAGACACGCCATGTCTAGCAAGTTCCTTTGCCATGGCGCTGCAAAGTACTCCACTTCCTCCTGTTATGGCAGCTACTTTACCAGCTAAATTTTTATTTTCTTGTATGTTTACCATGTAGCTTCCTCCTTTGCTTCTTTTAGTACAGAATGTTTATTTTTTAATGCATCCCAAGCTCCCCACAAATACATAATTCCAAGTGCTCTATCATAAAGACCATATCCAGGCCTACATTGTTCACCCCAAATGTGTCTTCCATGATCGGGTCTACAATAACCTTTGAATCCGCTTTCATAATAAGCATGTATAATGGCTGAAACATCTACTGATCCATCTTTTGATCGATGCGATGTTTCAACAAAGTCCCCGTTATCATATACACGTACATTTCTTATATGAGTAAATGGTATCCTATCAATAAATTCGTGAATCATAGAAACTAAATCATTTTCTAAGTTTGCTCCTAAAGATCCTGTACAGAGCGTTATACAATGATATGGGCTACTATTTAGTTGTAAAATTTTTCTGATGTTTTTTTGGTTAGTTACTATTCGCGGTAGACCAAAGACAGGCCAAGGTGGATCGTCAGGATGAATAGCCATTTTAATATCATGAAGTTCTGCAATTGGAATAACCTGATCTAAAAAATATTTCAAGTTGGCCCATAAATCATTTTCTGTTATATTTTTGTAGGCTTCAAAAAGTTGGTGGAGGTGATTTAACCGCTCTGGTTCCCAACCTGGGATGGTTAAACTGGAGTTCTCACTAATTTTATTTACTAAGTCTTTCGGATCGATATCTTTAATTCGACTATGTTCATAAAATAGAGCTGTAGAGCCATCAGAAAGTGTTTTATTTAAGTCTGTACGGATCCAATCAAATACAGGCATAAAGTTATAACATATGACTTTAACACCCACCTTTGCTAGCTTCTGAATTGTTTTCTTATAATTTTCTATGTATCGATCTCTAGTTGGAAGTCCGAGCTTAATGTCTTCATGAACATTCACGCTTTCAACCACTTCAATATGAAGGTTATGTTTATCAGCTAATTTTTTCATTTCTACAATTCTTTCTATTGGCCACTCTTCTCCTACGGGCACATCATGCAGTGCCCAAACAATTCCTTCCACTCCTGGAATCTGGTTTATTTGTTCCAGTGTTATAGTGTCGTTTCCTTCTCCAAACCATCTAAATGTCATCCTCATCTACCATCACCCCTAAAAAATAAGTAACAACCTATTTTTATTTAAAATAATTTGGATATTCTTTCTTCAATAATTCTTTATCAACAAGTGCAATTTTCAAATGCTCTTCCATGATTTTTTCAGCTTTATCAGCATCTTGATCTTGTATAGCTTTGAAGATATTTACATGTTGAGAAAAAATATTATCCCAATTATAATCTGTTACTAGTCTTAACATGCGACTCCTATTAAAGTGTACATTCATCTGTTGAATAACTAACCATGTTTTTTCTTTTTTACACCGTTTGAAAATAGTTCTATGAAACTCCTCATCTAATTCAAACATTTTTTTATAGTCTTTTTTCTTAACGCAAATTTTTTGCATACTTAAATTCATATCTAAATCAATAATCAACTCTTCAGAAGGTTCCTGGCAGGCTAGTCTAATCACTGCCTTCTCGAGATGTTCTCGCATAAACCGTGCTTCCTCCACAAGGTTCAAATCAATTAAAGAAACAAATGTACCTCGTTGAGGATAGATACTTAATAATCCTTCTTGAGATAATTTTAAAAAGCTTTCTCTTACAGGAGTTCGACTAACATTAAATTGAACGGATATTTCTTTTTCAGAAATAATTGTCCCAGGTGGAAGCTTCAGGCTTAATATTTGATCTTTTAGCATATTGTAAACTTGTTCCCTCGTAGAGAGGTTTTGGTTTTTAAAATCAATATTCATTATTCTAATCTCCTTTCTCTAACATACTACCATACAAGTGCATTAGAATGGTAGACACTAATTTTATTTTTCTGAATATTCGTGCTGTGAGTATTTATAACTCTTGATGATTCCAACTATGTAAGCCATGATCAATCATAAGAGTGCGGGATATTAAAAAGAAAATTCAAAAAACTATACAAAATTCAAAAAGATTGAGTTATAATGTTTTTGATCTACCATACTAGTATAACTAGAATATTAATAAAACGAACGGTACTCTGATCTATCAGTTAGGTGAATCATTAAGTTTTTTGAAAGCGCTATCTCATTATTAGAAGTGAAAATTTATCTTCTTGCAGAAGGGAAAGATTGATATGTCCAACATCGCAATTATAGGAACTGGATCTATTGCAACTGCCCATATTGAGGCTTATCTTGCAATGCCTGAAATCAGTAAAATTGTAGCTTTAGCTGATATTTATCCTGAAAAAGCAATGTCTGTAGCAACAAAATATAACCTAGAAGCACGAGTTGTCGCTAACTACCAAGAGTTATTGAATGATCCTACTATTGATGCCGTTTCCATTTGTACACCTCCTTATATGCATGCAACCATTGCCATCGATTTTCTTAAAGCAGGCAAACATGTCTTAGTAGAAAAACCTATGGCTTCTTCTCTAAAAGAATGTGACGAAATGATAAAAGCATCTATTGAAAGCCAGAAGCTTTTATCCGTTGTTGCTCAAAACAGGTTTATGACTCCCATTATGAGATTAAAACATGTCCTTGATCAAAACCTAATTGGAAAAATCGCTCATACTCAAGTGGATTCTTTTTGGTGGCGTGGCCATAGTTATTATGATTTATGGTGGCGCGGTACATGGGAAAAAGAAGGTGGAGGTTGTACACTTAATCATGCTGTCCATCATATTGATATGTTGCAATGGATGTTAGGATTGCCGACTGACATTTTTGCAGCAACTAGTAATACCCTGCATGATAATGCAGAGGTTGAAGACCTTTCTATTGCTGTACTTCGCTATGGAAATGGTAGCTTAGCACAAGTAACCAGTTCTGTTGTCCATCATGGAGAAGAACAACAACTGATTTTTCAAGGTGAAAAAGCTAGAGTATCTGTCCCGTGGAAAGTAAATGCTCAAATAGCTAAAGAAAATGGGTTTCCTCAAGAGAAAAATGATGAGGATTTAGAAAATCGTATTCAGGAAGCTTTTAATCAATATCCGGAATTACTATTTGAAGGGCATAAAGGACAAATAAATAATTTTTTAATGGCTATCAAGGGTAACCAGAAGCTTCTGATTGATGGAACAGAAGGAAGAAATACACTAGAACTGATTACAGCCATCTATAAATCTGCAAACCTAGGTGTTCATGTGAAGCTTCCTCTTTTAGCAGACGATCCTTTTTACACACGTGAAGGCATGCTCGCGAACGTTAAGCATTTTTATGAAAAACAAAGCAGTGTAGAAAATTTTTCAGACGATACGATAACCGTTGGAGGAAATTACGAGAAACTATGAGTCTAACGTTATTAAATTATTAAAAATAAACTGGAAGCTAGCTAGAGGAGGAACAATCATGCAGAAAAGTGATGGAATGAATTATGCTCCTAAGGGAAAAAGTGCCCCTGTCGTTACAGAAGGACAATTCGTAATAGCAGCTATAGGTCTTGATCATGGACACATCTATGCAATGTGCAATGGATTAACCGAGGCTGGGGCTACATTAAAATGGGTTTATGATCATGATCAGAAAAAAGTACAAGAATTTTGTAAAGCATATCCGGAGGTACAGGTAGCCAAAAGTGAGAAAGAAATTCTCGAAGATCCAGATGTAAGGCTCGTGGCAGGCGCAACCATTACATCTAAACGCTGTGATTTAGGGCTGCGTGTTTTAGATCGTGGTAAGCATTACTTTACGGATAAATCACCATTTACAACGTTAGAACAATTGGAGCTTGCTCGTAAAAAAACAGCTGAAACGGGGCTTAAATGGGCTGTTTATTATAGTGAACGTTTGCACGTGGAGAGTGCCGTATTTGCTGGTCAATTGATTGAACAAGGAGCAATTGGAAAAGTGGTACAAGTTCTTGGAACTGGCCCACATCGTAGTAATGTAGAAAGCAGACCAAGCTGGTTTTTTGAAAAGGAGTATTACGGAGGTATTCTATGTGATATTGGTAGTCACCAAATTGAACAATTCCTTTACTATTCTGGCGCAAAAGATGCAAAAGTTGTACATAGTAAAGTGGGCAATTACAAACATCATCAATATCCAGAATTGGAAGACTTCGGCGATGCTACTTTGATTGCTGATAATGGGGCTACAAACTACTTTAGAGTAGACTGGCTGACTCCTGATGGCCTTAGCACTTGGGGGGATGGGCGCACATTCATTCTTGGAACAGATGGGTATATTGAAATTCGCAAATACGTAGACATAGCAAGGGATAAAATAGGAGACCATTTATACTTAGTAAATCAACATACAGAGCAACATTTTTCTCTAAATGGAGAAGTAGGATTCCCTTACTTTAGTGAACTTATTTTAGATTGTTTAAACGATACTGAAAATGCTATGACTCAAGAACATACTTTTAAAGCCGCAGAACTATGCTTAATTGCACAACGAGACGCAATCTACGTAAATACGGAGTTTGAATTAAGTAAGATCTAAAAAAGTGAGGTGTTATTTTTGTTAATAACACCTTATTTCATTTAATTGAGATTTTCTAAACATAAGTATAGAGGTGACTATATTGTCTACATTCCTAAGCGAAGATATGATGCTTAATCACGAAAGTTCAAAAGTTCTTTATCATGATTACGCGAAAAATATGCCAATCTATGATTTTCATACGCATTTAATGGCTGATGACATTGCTATTAACAAAAAATATGAAAATATGACTGATATTTGGCTTAATGGAGATCACTATAAATGGAGGGCTATGCGATGGTTAGGCGTAGAAGAAAGATTGATCACGGGGAATGCAAGTGACAAGGAAAAATTCTTAGCTTGGGCCCAAACTGTTCCATATACAATAGGAAACCCTCTTTATCATTGGTCACATTTAGAATTAAGTCGTTATTTCAATATAAATGAGTTGTTCTCAGAAAAAAATGCACATAAAATTTGGGATATCTGTAATGAGAGATTAAATGAAAGTAACATGTCCACAAATGGAATTTTAGAAAAATTTAATGTAAAAGTTGTATGTACGACTGATGATCCAATTGATACTTTAGAAATTCATCAAATCATACGTAAAGATGTAGGGATTACAACTAGGGTTCTACCTACATTTAGACCGGATCATGCTTTAAATATTGAACAATCAAATTTTGTGAATTATATAGAAAAATTAGGTGAGTCAATCAACGGCGTTGTTTTAACATATGAAAACTTTATCGCTTCTTTACATTCACGAATTGATTATTTTCACGCGAATGGATGCAGAATTTCTGATCATGGTTTTGAAATATTTCCATTTTCACCAGCTACTGATCAAGAAGTGTCTTCTATATTTGTACGTGCGCTGCAAGGAAAAACACTATCCCAAGAGGATATAAATAAATTTAAAACAAACACTCTTCTTCACCTTAGTAAAAAATATCATTCTCTTCATTGGACCATGCAATTACACATAGGTGCTTTAAGGAATAATAACACACGAATGTTCAACTTAACGGGAAAAGATAGTGGGTACGACTCTATGTCTGACTTCCACCTAGCAAGACATTTAAATGGTTTTTTGAATGACTTAGACGAAGATAACCTTTTACCTAAAACCATTATCTATAATTTAAATCCCGTTCATAATGCTATTGTGGCCTCTACTATAGGGAATTTTCAGTCTTCTGATACCAGAGCAAAAATTCAATTTGGATCCGGGTGGTGGTTTAATGATCAAAAAGACGGCATGCTAGATCAAATGAAAACATTATCTAATATAGGTTTGCTTAGCACTTTCGTAGGTATGCTTACAGACTCAAGAAGCTTTTTATCGTTCCCTCGCCATGAATATTTCAGAAGAATTTTATGTAATTTATTTGGGACTTGGATAGAAAATGGTGAGCTTCCAAGGGATTACGAATTTATAGGAAAAATAGTCAAAGATATTTGTTATAACAATGCCGTGAATTATTTTAACATTGAAATAAATGAGAGACAGTACCAATGAAAACGAATTAATAATACAGTAAGATATTACTTTTATTAACAGATTGATTAAGTTCTTTTGTTAAATAGTCATTGATATTCAATGACTTAGAAACGCAATACATTTTTTTAGGTTAAATGAAGACTGATCATAAATAAAGTAAAAAACTGGACATGATGTACTCATGTCCAGTTTTTTTATTAATGAACGCCTTTCATCGCTTTCTTAATCACTGGTGTAAGTAATAGCATCACACCGCATAAAACGATGGCAAGCAATCCGATGATACCGAAATAGACGGTTTCTGGCACTTTATCAAACAGTTTGACCACTTGCGCATTGATCGCCTGTGCCATCGCATTTGAAAGGAACCAAAGGCTCATCGTTTGCGCTGAGAAGGCAGCAGGTGCAAGCTTTGTTGTCGCTGACAGCCCAACTGGTGATAAGCAGAGCTCTCCGATCACGACAAGGAAGAAGCTCAGAACGAGCCATAATGGGCTCACAAGTGTATTCGGACCAGACATGTAGGCAGGAATGATCATGATGATGAAGGATAATCCTGCAAACAGAAGGCCAAGTGAGAACTTAATCGGGGTAGACGGCTGTTTTTTCCCTAGTCTAATCCACAACCAAGCAAACACAGGAGACAAGAGCACAATGAAAATTGGGTTCAATGATTGGAACCATGAAGAGGCAAGTGTCATCCCAAGGAAATTCAAGTTTGTTCGTTGATCTGCATATGTGGCTAGAATGTTTGAGCCTTGTTCTTGAATCGCCCAGAACATCACCGCAGCAAGGAACAATGGAATATAAGCGAGAACCCTGGATTGCTCCACTGGGCTCGTCTTTTTACTGAAATACATGACGATGAAATACACAATCGGAATGAGCACACCAAGGACACTGACAAACCAAGTGAATAGATTAATCGTGAGTGCGCCTGTTTGAATGCCAATGACGACAAAAACAGCGAGCACAATGGCAATTAATGTTCCGAAAATTTTGAAGTTCTTGCGTTCAGTAGCTGATAACGGATTTGTTACATAAGTACCGGCAAGACCAAGATTCGGTTTTTTCGTGATCACAAATGTAATCAGACCAACAAGCATCCCAACGGCAGCAAGTGAGAATCCGAGGTGGAAGTTCACTTTTTGACCGAGTGTTCCGACAATTAGTGGGGCAATAAAACCGCCCATGTTGATCCCCATGTAGAAAATACTAAAGCCAGAATCCCTGCGTGGGTCTGTTCTGGAATACAAGTCGCCAACAATGTTTGAAACATTCGGCTTCAGAAGACCTGTCCCAATAATAATCAGCCCCATACTAATAAAGAGCGCTGTTGCACCGCTTGGCAAAGCCAAAATGACATGTCCAAGCATAATGAAAACCCCGCCATAAAAGACCGTACTGGACGAACCGAATACTCGGTCGGCGAGCCATCCGCCAATAATGCCTGACATATAGACAAGCGCACCGTAGACAGACATGATCGAATTGGCTGTCGTCTGATCAAAACCAAGACCGCCCTTTGTCACCTCTGTGTACATATAGTAAATAAGCAGTGCACGCATGCCGTAATAAGAGAAACGCTCCCAAAATTCAGTGAAAAACAGTGTGTAAAGTCCTTTAGGATGTCCAAAAAAACCTTTTTGAGGAACACTTTTAACAATTTTATCGTGGTCGATTGTTGACATGGCATAGATCCTTTCTTAAAAAAAGAGATATGAGAAAAATGATATTCTTGTATAGTTCTTGTGTCAATATAAAACTATTCTAAAACAGGAAAATGTTAGTTCAATAGGCGTAAAGACTCAAAAAACGAAAAATTCTTTCAAGTTAGAATGGTCAGAAAGTTATATTGGAAGAATTTATTTAAAATTTGAAGGATTGTACAAGCAAACCTTTTACATATGCATAGGATGACAAGAGGACATGTGTGAAAAGGAGGGGTTTAGATTGGGGGAATTGAATGAATCTGATCTAAAAAAACCTGTTGTCAATGTTCAAGATTTTGGTGTAGTGGCGGATGGGAAAACGGACTGTACAGCGAGGCTCAATGAATGCTTAGAATGGACGAAAGCACAGGGGTATTCCCATGTCTGGCTGCCGAGCGGCACGTATGTCATCGATGCTGTGTACAGAGGTGATCAATTTTTTCCTTTCCGGGGTGCGGGTATACGTGTGCCAAGTCATATGACCATTGAGATGGCGCCGGATGCCGTAATTAAGGTGAGGCCAAATGATTCGTGGGGGTATGCGGCCTTTTATATAGGAAAGGTTCAGCATGTGACCATCCGGGGTGGGCGAATCGAAGGGGATCGCCATGAGCATGTGTACAAGTCGCTTCCCCCTGAACGAAAAACCCATGAATGGGGCTTTGGGATATGTATTGAAGGGGCCTCTGATGTGGAAGTGAATCGTGTACAAATCAAGAATTGTACGGGAGACGGCATCATTGTCAGTCCCCACGGTTTATTATCACAAGCTGAATCGTACTCGCCTGCTTCATCTATTCACATTTCTGGCTGCCACATCACAGATTCAAGACGAAACAATATCTCGATTACAGGCTGTGATGGAGTCATTGTGGAGGACTGCCTGCTTGAGAGAGCAGGAGTTGACGGAGTCGAGCCGAGAATGGGCATTGATATTGAAGGCTACGGAGAAAATGCGGTTAATATGGAGGAACCACTGAATATTCAAATTCGAAACAACATTGTAAGAGGTGGTGCCGCAAGCTCCATTTATAACTTCAACGGCTATGGTGTCATCATTGAAGGCAATCACACAGACAGCAGTATCTCCTATGGCTTTGCCACCGAAACCATCATTGCCAACAATTTGATCCGTGCAGTAGGAGGAGGCGTCACAAAAGCTGGGATTACGAGCTTAGGAGTCTCTTTTGGTCAAACGGAAAACAATGTGATCATTATTGGCAATATGATTGAGGGATTTGAAAAAGGGATTGATGTGAGGGGCGATAGTGTTCACATTACAGGGAATAAGATCAGTCTATTTGAAGATGCGGCTTTGTCCGTTTATATGGCGAACCGTATTCTAATAGAAGGAAATCATATTGAATCGGGGACGAATATAGGGCAAAGAAGCGCAGCGCTGCGTATCTATCAGTCGGATAGCGTCGTCTTTTCAAACAATACGATTTACTCGGTGATTGATGGAGCGATGGTGAGAGGAACGAATATCCTGATCCAGCACAATCAATTTAAAGATTTCAGCAGAGGGATCTGGGTGCAGGAAGGAGAAGCTGGAGTTAACGGCAATCTCTTTATTCAAGAAGGACACCCAGAGCTAGGGTCTTCGTATACGATCAGTGTCACTGGAAATGCAAAGGCTTTCATTTGGCAAAATCGCTTTAAGCACTACCAAAACTACGCCGTATACAGCAGCACGACTGGTCCATTAGAAATCAAAGACAATTCCTTTGAAGAATCATCTTTATATGTCGTGATGTATATTAAGAACGGTTCACCACAAATCGGAGATAACCGCTTTTATTTAAATCGTTCGATCGGACAGCCGACGGCGATCTTTATCGATCGAGCCGCCTCAGCCCGTGTGCTGCGGAATAACATCATTAATTTATCTCCTCAAAAAGCGATTGCCGTCCGCACCATTTCTTCCACTCATTCCGTGATCGCCCATAACATGCTGGAACGCAGTCAATTGGTGACACATACCACAGACCGGCTCATCGGAAATATCGAAATCGATACACCGTGATGAACGAGTGAAATTCCTGATTTTGGAGGTTCAGAAGGCGGTTGACAATCATGTAAAAAGGGCATATAGTAATAATTATTTTTCATTTTTCGCAACATTTGCCCTTTTTTTATTGTTAAAACCGATTAATTCAATCAGAAAAATGTATCTTCTGAGGACTTCAGTTTGATACAGCAGGATATAGAAAGGATGAAGAACAAGTGTCACAGCCGAAAAGGAAGCTCAAGCTAGGCGTATTCATCGCAGGAACTGGACATCATGTTGCCTCTTGGAGACATCCGAATGCCGTATCAGATGCAGCCATGAACCTTGATTATTTTAAACAATTAGCGAAAAAAGCAGAGGAAGGAAAGCTAGATTTACTCTTTTTAGCCGACAGCTTATCCATTAACCAAACCTCTCATCCTAATGTACTGACGAGATTTGAACCGCTTACCCTGCTTTCGTCCATTGCTGAGTCTACTTCATCAATTGGTTTAGCAGCAACAGCATCCACTACATACAGTGAACCTTTCCATATTGCAAGACAGTTTGCCTCCCTTGATCATTTATCAGGCGGAAGAGCGGCATGGAATGTGGTCACATCTTCTATTGAAGAAACAGCGAAAAACTTTAGCGGCGAAGAGCATTTAGCACACCATAAACGATACGAGCGAGCAGAAGAGTTCGTTGAAGTCGTCAAAGGTCTTTGGGATTCTTGGGAGGAAGACGCCCTTGTCAGAAACAAGGAAACGGGAGAATTCTTTGAATCTAGTAAGCTGCATGAGCTCCAGCATAAAGGAGAGTTCTTCTCAGTACGAGGTCCTCTCAATGTATCACGCACGCCTCAAGGGCAGCCAGTGATCATTCAAGCAGGATCATCCGAAGATGGTCAAAACCTTGCAGCAAAAACAGCTGAACTCATTTTCACTGCACAAAACGATCTCGAAAAAGCGAAGGAATTTTATCAAAGCTTAAAGGAGAAAGTAGAGACTGCTGGTCGTGCTAGAGAGGACGTCAGCATTATGCCGGGGATCTTCCCGATTATTGCTGATACAGAGGAAGAAGCCAAAGCGAAATATGAAGAATTACAGGAGCTGATTGTTCCTGAGATTGGGCTTAGCATTCTGCAAAACTACTTAGGTGGGATTGATCTGTCTCAGTATCCTTTAGACGGACCGCTTCCAGAAATTGATCCAAGCACGTCAAATGCGGTAAAAAGCCGTTTTGATCTCGTGATGAATATGGCGAGAAAGGATCACCTGACCATTCGCCAGCTCTATCAATCGGTTGCCGGCTCTCGTGGTCATAATATTTTCATTGGTACACCGCAGCAGCTCGCAGATGTGATGGAAACATGGATCAATGAAGAAGCAGCAGACGGCTTTAACGTCATGCCGCCGCTATTGCCAGAAGGGCTGGATATGTTCGTAGACCGCGTCGTCCCAATCCTTCAGGAAAGAGGCTTATTCAAAACAGAATACACAGGACAAACCTTACGAGAAAATCTAGGATTAACTGAGCCAAAAAATCGCTACACGACATAAAGGTGAGGTGACTAACGTTGGGATACACGTTTCGTCTGGCAACAGAGGCAGATATAGAGGCGCTTCTTGAACTGACAACAAGAGCCTATGAGCCAATTCGTGAGCTCGGCATCCAGTTCCAAGCAGCACATGCTGATTTTGCTCTCGTTCAGAAAAATGTACAAAAGAATCTTTGCTATGTGATGGAAGAAAACGGAGAGCTTCTATCCACCTTGTCGCTCCGTATGCCTTGGGGAGAACAGCCAGGCCCGTTCGGCGTCCCTCACATTTGGTGGTTTGCCTCAGAACCATCCGCCAAAAAAGGGACAGGCTCTGTCTTGCTGGAATGGGTGGAAACCGAAGTGTTAAGGGATACCTTGAAGGTGCCATACGTATCTCTAGGTACAGCTGATAAGCATCCGTGGCTCATAGACATGTATGAGCGCAAAGGCTACGTCAGAGCAGGAGAAAAGGATTTAGGCAAGGGGCACATCACGGTTTATTTTAAAAAACAACTAAGATCAGATATCACACAACCATAAAAGGAAAGAAGGGTATACGAACATGAAAAACAAAAAGTGGCTAGTCGTTCTATTTGCAGCAATGCTGGCAGTTTTAGCAGCTTGCGGCGGGGGCAATCAGGGTGAAGGCAAAGATGAAAAAGTATTAAAGGTAGGTGCCACAGGACAAAGCTATCCGTTTGCCTATAAAGACAATGGCAAGCTTGTTGGCTTCGATGTCGAAGTAACTGAAGCGGTTGCGAAAAAGCTCGGCTACAAACTAGACTGGCAGCTGAGTGAATTCAGCGGACTCATGGGACAGCTGACATCTGGTAAGCTGGATACAGTGTCAAACCAAGTCGCAGTCACAGATGAGCGTAAACAAACGTTTAATTTCACTGATACGTACGCTTATGCAGGAACACAAATCATCGTGAAAAAGGACAACAATGACATCAAAGGTCTTGATGATTTAAAAGGGAAAACAGTGGCGGCGGTTCTTGGCTCTAACCACGCCAAAAACTTAGAGAGCAAAGACCCAGACAAAAAAATCAATATTAAAACATATGAAACGCAAGACGGTGTCTTAAATGAAGTGGCAAATGGCCGCGTAGATGCTTATGTCAACGGACGCAGTGTATTACTTGCTCAAATTGAAAAAACAGGTCTGCCACTCAAAATCGTTGGCAACCCAATTGTGTATGAAGAAGTAGGCTACCCATTTGCCAAAGATAAAAAGCATGACAAGCTAAGAGAAGAATTTAACAAAGCGATCAAAGAATTAAGAGAAGACGGGACACTTAAGAAATTGTCTGAGAAGTATTTCAAAGACGATGTCACAGTGCCAATTAAAAAATAACGACAGCGGCGGTGAAGAGCAGACATGAACAAAATTGATTGGCAGTATATGGTGACGGTTTTTCCGACATTGATTCAATACTTGCCGATAACGATCTTCATGGCGATTGTCTCCATGGTTTTTGCCATTATCATTGGTGTGGTATTCGCTCTTATTACGAAAAACCGGATACCTGTTTTATACCAATTTGCCAAGCTGTATATTTCTTTTTTCAGAGCGGTTCCAACCTTGGTTCAGCTCTTTCTCATTTATTTTGGTCTTCCGCAGCTATTCCCTGCGATGACCTCAATGGATGCCCTAACAGCGGTCATTATCGGATTAAGTATTAAAAACTCAGCATACTTAGCAGAAATTTTCAGAGCGGCCCTCAACTCTGTAGATGAAGGGCAGCTAGAAGCTTGTCTATCTGTCGGCATGACAAGATGGCAATCTTACGTCAGAATTATTTTCCCACAGGCAATTAGAAATGCGATTCCAGCGACGGGGAATACCTTTATCGGTCTTTTAAAAGAAACATCTCTTGCCTTTACGATTGGTGTGGCAGAAATGTTTGCACAAGGGAAGATGATTGCATCGGCGAACTATAAATACTTTGAAACCTATTTAGCCGTAGGGATTGTGTATTGGGTGATGACCATCATTTATAGCTTCCTTCAAGATCTATTTGAACGAAAAATTAGCAAACCTTACCGGAATTAAGGAGGTGTGGACATGATCAAGCTCACCAATTTGAAGAAATCATTCGGCGACCTTGTCGTCTTAGACGGAATCAATCTCGATGTGCAAAAAGGGCAGGTTGTGGCCATTATCGGACCTTCTGGCTCCGGTAAATCCACCTTGCTGCGCTGCTTAAATTTATTAGAAATCCCAGATGAAGGCACGATTGAAATTGGCGATGCGAAGCTCGATGCGTCTAAATATACACGAAAAGAAGCCCATCACCTGCGTCAACAAACGGCCATGGTGTTTCAAAACTATAATCTATTTAAAAACAAGACAGCACTGCAAAATATCACAGAATCACTGCTTGTGACGAAAAAAATGACGAAGCAGCAGGCCAATGAGATAGGAATGAAGCTGCTGAAGCAGGTAGGATTAGAGCAAAAGGCTGACAGCTATCCAGTCACGTTATCTGGCGGACAGCAACAGCGAATCGGGATTGCCCGCGCATTAGCGGTTGATCCACATGCGATTTTACTCGATGAACCAACGTCAGCACTTGATCCAGAGCTTGTCTCAGGTGTGCTTCAAGTCATTAAGTCCATTGCGATTCAAGAGACAACGATGATCATCGTCACACATGAAATGACGTTTGCAAGAGAAGTGGCAGACCATGTGATTTTCATGGCGGATGGTCATATTATTGAACAGGGCACACCAACTGAGCTATTTGATGAAACGAAGAATGAACGGACAAAACGATTTATCCAAAAAGAAGCAGCGGCTGAAGAAGCATAAGCTGCTTTTTACTCTTTAGAGGGGTGAGTATCAGTGAAATCATTAGGAAATGAAGCTTTAAACAAACGTTTAATTAACATTCGTCGAGCGCTTCATGAGCATCCAGAGCTGGCATTTGAAGAACATGAAACGACTAAAAAACTGCGCGGCTGGTTAGAAGAGGAAGGGATCACCGTACTCGATTTTCCAGCTCTTCAAACAGGTGTTGTCTGTGAAATTAAAGGAGAACAAGAGGGGCCAACGATTGCCCTGAGGGCTGATATTGATGCACTTCCGATTGAAGAAGCATCTGGCGAACCATTTTCCTCAAAGGTACCGGGGAAAATGCATGCTTGCGGTCATGATTTTCATACAGCTTCTATCTTTGGAGCGGCTCTTTTATTAAAAGAACGGAAACACGAGATCAAAGGAACGGTCCGAATTTTGTTCCAGCCGGCTGAGGAAGTCGCGCAAGGAGCGAAACATGTCATAGAGGCAGGCGTTTTAGATGGAGTGGATGCGATTTTTGGTATGCACAACAAACCTGACTTGTCAGTTGGCACTATAGGCATTAGAGAAAAAGCGTTGATGGCAAGTGTAGACCGGTTTGAAATCAATATTAAAGGAACGGGTGGTCATGCAGGTATTCCGAATCATACGGTGGACCCGATTGCCATCAGCGGGCAGATCACAAGTGCTCTTCAGCAAATTGTCAGCCGCCGCATCAGCTCATTGCATCATGCAGTCGTCAGTATCACACGCATTCAAGGCGGTACATCATGGAATGTGATTCCTGATCGTGTTGAGATGGAAGGAACCGTTCGGACGTTTGAGCCTGAAGTGAGAGCGATGATTCCAGAGCTTATGAAACAAATCGTGAGTGGGATTGCCGAAGGATTTGGGGCGAAAGGCGAAGTGAGATGGCATCCGTATTTGCCATCTGTGTTAAATGACGATCGTTTGACAAAGGTGGTCGAAGAAGCGGCAGGTGCGCTGGATCTCACAGTCGTTCAGGCAGAGCAGTCACCGGGCGGAGAAGATTTTGCCCTTTATCAAGAACACATTCCAGGCTTTTTCGTATGGATGGGGACAAGCGGTACGGAGGAATGGCATCACCCTGCCTTTACATTAAATGAAGGCGCACTCCCTGTTGCCGCTGCCTTCTTTGCCGAGCTTGCTGTTCGGGCATTGGAGTCACGATCATGGAACTAACAAAACAACTGGCAGAGGCTGTACTGTCTGCTCATCCACTTCAAGATCAGCGGGCGGTAGAAATGGCTCGAAATGGTCTGTTAGACGCTGCGGCAGCAGCGCTTGCTGCGAAAGAGGATGAAGGAATTCAAAAGCTCATGGCACTGGTGGAACAAGAAGGCGGAGCCGCTCAAATTCCTGTCATTGGACAAGGGAAGAAGGTCAGCCGTCAATCAGCAGCGATGCTGAACGGCTACCTGATCCATGCCCTTGATTATGATGATGTGCATTCAGACGTGAGAGGACACCCAAGTGCGGTTATCATTCCAGCATTGCTATCACAGCTATCAGACGGCAAAGGGTTTGGCGATCGATTTTTAGCTGCCTACATCACAGGTGTTGAAGTGATGGCAAGGCTTGGCGAATCCATCGGCAAGGCGCATTATGAAAGGGGCTGGCATAATACTGGAACCCTCGGAGCCATTGCAGCAGTATGTGCCATTGGGTATTTAAAACAAGTCTCGCAGGAAGAGCTGGCGAAGGCAATCGGCTTTGCCGGAGCGCAATCAGCCGGAATGAGAAAGCAGTTTGGCTCTGATATGAAACCATTACAAGCCGGCTTAGCGGCTAAAACAGCTGTCTGGTCTATGGATTTAGCTTCTTCAGGTTTCGGCGGGAATGAATCGGTTCTTGATGGTACGCTTGGTTTCTTTTCTCTCTATGGAGATCAGGAGCGTGCGGAAAGTCGTTTACTAGAGGGGTATGGTACAACGTGGCGTATTGTCTCGCCGGGGCTATGGTTCAAAGTATATCCGTTCTGTTCAGCTGCGCATCATGCAGCCGATGCGATCCAATCCTTAATGAAAGAGCATACTTTCTTACCGGAGCAGGTGAAACAAGTAGAGGTCCTATTCCCGCCTGGCGGAGATGCAGCGCTTATTGAGCGGGCACCTTCGACTGGAGAAGAAGGACGATTCAGTGTTGAATATGTGATCGCACTTGCCGTGTTTGGACAGACGCTCACGCTGGATCACTTTACGAAAAAAACCATTCCATCACACATGCGCACATGGATGAAGCGGGTGAGCAGAGGATATGATCAAACGATAGAACCCCATCCAGACGCTGTCCCAAAAGATCGTTTTACGATTGTGAAGCTTACCTTATCTGATGGCACCATCATTAGCGAACGAGTCGATATTCCGCGGGGCGCACCAGGCCACGCATTATCGAAAGAAGACATCATGCAAAAATTAAACAGTGTCACTGACGATTCGCATGCACAGGAGATTTTACAAGTTATTGAAGACGGAAACGATTCTTCTTATTTGCAGCAGTTGGCATGATTTAAAAAGAAGAAAAAGGGCTAAAATAAACATCATTTTAGCCCTTTTTGGATATATCATTTCTTAATCCATTTTGGTAAACGTCAAGCCAATATGAGCAAGTGCCTGCGGCAAGTCTTTCCGAATGGTGATGTCTTTAAATGAAATATTCGATTGAATCGCACTTAAAGCAAGGTCTTGCTTAATCCCTGTTAAAACAGCCGAAATTCCTAAAAGTCTCAGCGTTTGTGCATAGCTGACCAGATATTGAATGCTCTGTTCATTCAGGCGTTTTGTTCCCGATACATCAATGACCAAATGAGAGAGCGACAGCCTATAGCTTTCCTGTAAAATGGTTTCTAATATATGCTGAGCACGTGTCTCCTCGATATCACCAAGTAGAGGAAGCACAGCGACACCGTCAACAACTGGGACGATCGGTACAGATAATTGCTGAATCTGCCGGTTGGCACGGTCTAGTTCGAGGACGTAGCTTAATAGAGAAGCCATCGTTTCAAACATATGCACATGTTCTTCTGTGAATTGCTGCGGTCTTAGATCAAGCCCGCAAATCGTTCCGTAGTTCGTACCATCTGTAAAATCAATCGGCACTCCGATGAATGATCCGCCTTGAAGACGTTTCGTAACTTCTAAGTATTTAGAACGATCATCCAATGATATATCAGGGATCACAAGCGTATCCTGATGATCAACCGCCAGCTTGCAAAATGTCTTCTCGTAAGGAATTTCTTCTCCTTCTTCAAGAAGCTGCTCGTCATGATTTAGCACCTTGACAATCTGATTGGTGGTTTGATCGTTTTTAGCAATAAACAGTGTATTCACATCAGTGAATTGACTCATCATATTTAGAATACTCGTAGAAGCATCATGAAAATTGCGAAACTGTTTTAATAGTTGTTGACGAGGCATTGTTTTAGGACTCCTTGTAGCTCCGATCATAGGCCGGAACAATAGTTGGTTTGTCTCTATCATACAAAATCAAACGAGAAATAGATATACTTTAATATGTGAATCGGGTGAGAACAAAAAAGACTGCCGATCCTGAGATCTGGCAGCCTGCTGATTAAAGAGAGACAGGGACAGTAGACATAGAGAAAAATTCCTCATACAACGCTTGAACGGCTTCTTTTTCTTGAGCCGCTTTGACGCCAAACATCATGCTGACCTCGGAAGAACCTTGATTGATCATTTCAATATTGACCTTCGCTTTTGACAGCGCCTTTGCTGCTCTTGCTGTGGTGCCAACATTGTGACGCATCGCTTCTCCTACAATCATAATGAGGGAGAGATTCGGCTCTAATACGACCTCATCTGCATCAAGCACAAGCTTTAAGCGATCGAGTAGCTCTTGTTCAATATGCTGCTCCTCCAGCTGATCCTGCCTTAAAATAATGTTCATATCATCAATGCCAGAAGGGACGTGCTCATACGTAAGCCCATATTCCTCTAACGTTTGCAGCACCTTACGCCCAAATCCGACTTCTCGGTTCATCAAATATTTGCTAATATAAATGCTGCAAAATCCGCTGTCTGAAGCGATTCCGACAACGGGTCCATTTGTATGATCCCGCTGGTTCACAATTTTTGTGCCTTTTGCCGAAGGATTATTGGTGTTTTTAATCTGCACAGGAATGCCTGCACGGAAGGCCGGAATGAGTGCTTCATCATGGAACACAGAAAAACCAGCATAGGACAGCTCGCGCATTTCCCGGTACGTTAGCTCTGTAATCTCCTTCGGCTCATGAACGATCGTTGGATTGACAGCGTAGACAGCATCCACATCTGTAAAGTTTTCATACACATCTGCCTTCAAACCGTTTGCCAAAATCGAACCGGTAATATCGGAGCCGCTGCGAGAAAAGGTGACGATATCTCCCGATAGATTAAAGCCAAAAAAGCCAGGGAAGATGATGATGCCAGAGCGCTCTCTTAATTTATACAAATGATCATATGACTCCGGAAGGACTTGCGCTTGACCAGGCTCATCGCTCACAAATAAACCGGCTTCCTTTGGGTTCACATAGTGAGCTTCGACACCTTGATAGCGGAAATAGGCGGCAATGAGCTTTGCGTTATTGTCTTCACCGCTTGCCTTGATGGCATCAAGATATCGCTCAGGTTGAGATGTATCAGCCTGCAAGAGGGCATCTAGATCTTGCCGGATGGTGTCAATCACGTCATGACTTAACCCGAGTTCATCCGCAATCGAGGCATACCGCTTGATGACGGCTTCCTGTAAATCGTGTGCTTCGCCTAAACGTAAATATTGCTCACCACAGCTAATTAATAGATCGGTGACCTTTGTATCCGTTGAATGCCGTTTTCCTGGTGCGGAAACAACGACTGCTTTTCGAGCTGGATCTGCTGTTACAATGTCAAATACCTTTTGCAGCTGCTTGCCAGAGGCAAGTGAACTGCCACCAAATTTAACGACCTTCAATGCATACATCTCCTATAGTAAAAATTTTCTCACAAATTGAATAGTTCCTATTATCAACTCTTTTCTTTAAATTATCAAGGTTTTTCTTCACTAGAAATACAAATGTATTTTAGGGGAGGACGATATAGCGCGAGTATATGAAAAAAGAGCCGGCCATATGCCGACTCTTATTCTTATGAAGAAGATGAGGAGGATGATAGCTCCTGTTTCATCACTTTATTCTCGCGTTTTTCCTTTAAGAAAAAGGAGAGGACAAGCCCAAGGACCGCAATCAAACCAGACACGATAAATGATGTGTTCATGCCGTGAACGGCTGATTTTAATGGACTGGCCAAATCTGCATTTGCAGCAGAGCTGCTCATGATGGAGACAAGCACTGCCGTCCCAATGGAACCACCCACTTGTCTCATCGTGTTATTCATCGCTGTCCCATGCGGGATCAAATGAGGCGGTAAAGAGTTAATACCTGCTGTTGTCAGCGGCATCATGATCATCCCAACCCCAATTAAGCGCAGTGTGTAAGCGACCGTAATGAGGGCGATGGATGAATCAAGGGTGAGCAGCATAAATGGCAAGGTCGTCACGGTAAGTATCGTAAACCCGCCTAATGCCAGCCCTTTTCCGCCGACTTTATCAAAAATCCGTCCAATAATTGGTGAGAGGAGTCCCATAAAGAGAGCACCTGGCAGTAAGATAAGCCCTGTATCAAGAGCAGACAATCCTCTCACATTCTGCGTATAGAGCGGCAGAATCGTCTCTGTCCCAATCAATAAAGCAAAGACAAGCATCCCAAGGAAGGTCGTTAAGCTAAAGATCGCAAACTTAAAGACACCAAATTCAAGCATCGGTCTTGTCAAATTCGACTGGCGCAGAATAAAGAAGAACAAGCTCACAGCGCCGACAATCAGTGATATGAGGACAGTGGCACTCGTCCAGCCATATGTGCCAACACTAGAAAATCCGTAAAGCAGCCCGCCGAAACCGAAGGACGACAAGATGACAGATAAAACATCAATACGTGCCTCTCTTTGTTGCGTTACATTTTTCATTAAGAAGAAAGCAAGAATAAGATCAATGATACCGATTGGCAGAACAATATAGAACAAGAACTTCCAGCTGAAGGCATCAACAATCCATCCGCCAAGTGTCGGTCCAAGAGCTGGTGCGAAAGATATGACAAGTCCGACCATGCCCATTGCCTGACCCCGTTTTTCTTTCGGGAAAATGGTTAAAAAGATCGTTTGCATCAGCGGCATTAAAATCCCTGCGCCAGCTGCCTGTACAATACGCGCTGCAAGTAATACAGGGAAATTCGTTGCGAATGAAGCAAGAATGGTACCGGCTGTAAAGATACTAAGCGCTGTTAAAACTAAAGAACGGCTTGAAAATTTCTCAATTAAGAAAGCCGTGATCGGGATGAGAATCCCGTTTGTCAGCATAAAGGCTGTAGTGAGCCACTGTCCTTTGCTGACATCAATATTGAATTCCTCCATGATATGTGGGATCGCTGGAATGAGCAGTGTTTGGTTTAAAATGGCGACGAATGCCCCAACGAGGAAAATCCCCACAATCACAGATCGATTATACGATGTTGTAGATTGGTTCATGTTATCCCTTCTTTATCTATAAGATGATGCTTTTCAGCTGTGACACGTTTTGTGATAAAACGCTGTTTTTGCCTAAATAATCGAGTAGTGAACTGATTAAAAAGGTTCTCGGTTGGTCCTTTGATAATTCTTCACTTAGCAGTTCAAACGCAGAGAGGAGATCGTCCTTTTCTTCCCCGTTTGACAGTGTGTGAAGCTCTTGTTTGATCTTTGTTAAGTACGAGATGACAAGCTTTTCTTCATCATATTCGTCCTGTGTGGAAAGCAAATAAGAGTCCATCAACCGATCTGTTAGCACAGGCTCAATAGAGCAAGGCTTTTTCGACACACGGTCCATCACACCGATAATCATTTCTGCGGCATTTTCTAATTGGATGTTCTTGCGCTCAATCGCCAGCATTAAGATGAATTCTCTCATTAATCCGTTAAGAACAATCACAAGATCCCAGACGTAAGGCGCAACAGATTCACCATATGTGCTTAAAATAATGTCTCTGTGCCGCTGCATGATAATGGAGCGTGTCTCACGTAAATGCTTAATCACAATGGGTGAATGCTGTGAAAAAGCTTCAAAGGACAGCATATTCAAAAATTTATGATTCTCTTTAAACTCTTCAAGCTCAAGCTTGATCTTCTTTGTGAATTTTTCCTTTTTGGACAGCGTCGTTTCTGAATGAATGATCTGAGAAATCTCTCTCATTTTGCACTGATTGTATTTAATCAGTTCTAATAGAAGAGCTTCCTTTGAATCAAACAGCTTATAAATAGACGCTTTTGATATTTTACAGGCATCGGCAATTGACTGCATGGAGACACTCATATAGCCTTTTTGAGAAAATAATTTCTTCGAAACCCGCAAAATCTCTTCTTGCTTTTCATTCATCTTCATAAGTCCTTTCCGAATCGGTAAAACCATATGGTCACAATGGAAACCGAGTGGTCACTTTTGCAATGATAACAAAACCAATGACCTATGACAAGAAAAGAAACTTAAAAAACACCTATCTTATGACAGGTATTTTATCCTTCTGCATGTGCGGCATATATGATGATCTGTCCGTTAAGTTCAGCGATCAAAAGGTCTTTTCGCTCCTTTACAGAGTAAATCGCTGTCCCTTTTTTCAGCTGGGAAGCTGTGCCGTGATTAAAATGTTTGGCAGCTGTTTTCTGAATCACACCTAATTGCTGATCTTTAGTGACGGTTAGTTGATGGGTCCAATCTACATTTGCTTCATAGACAGTTTTTTCCCATTGAAATAAATCTGCCTGTTCATCGAGAGCTAATAACTCTTCTGCACTAGGTGGTTTAGATTCGGCATACCGGACGGATTGGCATCCACATAAGCAAATGGCGAGTAACATCATACATAAGTAAGTCCATATCTTTCGTGTCAAATGAGGTCCTTCCCTTCAAGAAAGCTTGTATATGGTCATAGTCGTTTACGAAGGATGTATCGTTACTTTATGAGGCGAGTAAGAAAATTGTATGTTGGCACAAAATACGATACATTTATCGTATGAATAATCCAATCTATCCAACCCAAGAAGACATGAGACTGATTTCTGTGCTGCACGCATTGGCCGATCCTGTTCGTTTAGAAATTGTCCGCTGTTTAGCGGAAACGGGGGAGAGGACATGCGGCACATATGAAATGAACATTGCCAAATCTACGCTTTCCCATCACTTCAAAGTGCTGAGGGAGGCAGGCATCGTGAAAGTGAGAATTGACGGAAAACACCGCTACTATTCTTTAAGAAAAGAAGACATCGAGACCGCTTTTCCTGGACTCGTGTCATCCATTTTAGCCGTAGATAAAGAGCGGTGGTAAGCCAGCTGTCTAGTAAAGCAGCTGGCTGTTTTATTTCCCATAAATCGACTCATACAGTCGTTTTACCGCCGGCTCAATATCCTCTGGCCGCATATGAGAGAAGCCAAGAACGAGTGGAACAAAGCCTTCCTGATGCCCCGGTAATTGCTCATCAAGGGTAAAACGGTCCATCCCATACATTTTCAGCTTTCTTTCTTTCGCACGCTGTAAAATCTCATGCTGCGAGCGGTTTGAGCGGAACTCTGCGATAAAATGAAGTCCAGCATTTTCCCCAATAATCCGTACATTGTCAGCAAAAACCGTGTCGAGCTCTTCAATGAGCTGCTTCCGCTTTTCCTCATATAAACCATTCATTCTTTTAATATGCCGCTGATACGCACCATCCTTTATAAAATGAAGAAGGGTGTATTGTGTAAAAAGGTTGGCCGTTTGAATGAAAAAGTGCTGTTCTTCCTTATAGCGTCTTAATAAATGCTGCGGGAGCACCATGTAGCTTAGCCTTAAGCCTGGCAGCAATGATTTTGAAAAGGTCCCCATATAAATGACTTTGTCATATCGATCCAAACTTTGCAGCGCTGGAATGCTGTCAGTCCCATACTTGAATTCACTGTCATAATCATCCTCAATGATATAACGGTCATGCTCATCGGCTGCCCAGTTTAAGAGCTGAATCCGCCGGGAAATTGGCATAATCACCCCTGTTGGGAATTGATGTGAAGGGGTAATGATCAACACATTCGGCTCTTTCTTCTGAATGTCACTCATCCGCACTCCTTTTTGATCAATGCCAATCGTTTCAATTCGGTGATGATTGTTTTTTAGCATTTGATAGAGCCGGCGATAGCCAGGGTTTTCTAACCCGTATACTTGATCGGCTGGAAGAATGCTTGATAACGAATGGATAAGTGACTGCGTGCCTGCACTTAAAATGAGCTGTTCTGGATAGCATTTGACTCCTCTTGCCAGCCCGATTAACCGGGCAATCGTTTCCCGAAGCTCGTACACACCTTGTGGATGCGGAAGCTCGCCAAACGCTTCTTGGTGGAGGCTGATCGCCTTTTGTTCACTTTTCAACCAGCTTTTAAAGGGAAAATGAGTGGTATCGACTGAGATATGTGAAAAGGAATACCAATCGTCCCGTGCAATCGGCTCTTCCTTTAAATCTGCTGGGAGTGTAGAGGATTTCAGCTGACCTGATTCATGAAACGTTTCTAGTGATTCCACGAAAAAACCTTTGCGTTCAACCGAATATAAATATCCCTCGGCAAGCAGCTGCTGATATGCGCCATTCACTGAATTGACGCTGACATTTAAAGTATCGGCTAACTCTCGTTTGGAAGGTAATTGATCATTCGGCTGAAGGTTTCGATTTAAAATTTCACCTTTAATTTTCGTGTAAATTTGATGATAAATAAATCCGTTTGCCCCTGTTTGGTCTAGTTGAATTGTCAGCATCTTGTCATTCCTTCCTCTCTGGTACCATGAAAAAAATGATATTGGTACTTTCTATCATACCAAAAAATATTCAGAATAATAAAAAAGACATAAAGGGGATGGATGACAATGAGTCAAACGACAACAAACCGTTTTTCAACAGAGGAATGGCAGGGGAAAAGAGATCAATATGTCGCAAGAGGCGTGAGTAATGGCAACCGTCATCTTGCAGCAAAAGGGAAGGGAGCCGAGCTGTTCGATATCGATGGGAAACGTTTTATCGATTTTGCCGGTGCTATCGGTACGTTAAATGTAGGGCATTCACATCCAAAGGTTGTGGAAGCCGTCAAAGCACAGGCAGACAGTCTGATTCACCCAGGATTCAACGTGATGATGTACGAATCGTATATTGAATTAGCTGAAAAGCTATGCCGCCTCACACCAGGAGATCATGACAAGAAAGCCATTTTTCTCAATTCAGGCGCAGAAGCCGTTGAAAATGCGGTGAAAATTGCACGTAAATATACGAAAAGACAGGCAGTAGTATCGTTTACAAGAGGCTTCCATGGCAGAACGAATATGACGATGAGCATGACGAGTAAGGTCAAGCCATATAAATTTGGGTTCGGACCATTTGCGTCAGAGGTGTATCAAGCGCCATACCCGTATTACTATCAGAAGCCAGAAGGGTTAAGCGATGCAGCCTACGATGAGTACATCATTGATCAATTCAATCAATTCTTCGTCGCTGCCGTTGCACCAGAAACCGTTGCGTGTGTGGTCATGGAGCCAGTCCAAGGGGAGGGCGGATTCATTGTACCATCGAAGCGTTTTGTTCAGCACGTTGCTTCATTCTGTCAGCAGCACGGGATTGTGTTTGTTGCAGATGAGATCCAAACAGGCTTTGCGAGAACAGGGAAATATTTTGCCATTGAGCACTTTGATGTGGTGCCTGACTTAATCACGGTGTCAAAATCTCTTGCAGCTGGCCTGCCGCTGAGCGGTGTCGTCGGCAGAAAGGAACTGCTTGATGCGGCAGATCCAGGGGAGCTAGGGGGAACATATGCAGGAAGTCCATTAGGCTGCGTGGCAGCACTAGCGGTTCTTGATATTATTGAAACAGAACAACTGAATCAACGATCTGAGCACATCGGACAAGTCATTGAGGACAAAGCGAATGAGTGGAGAAGTAAGTACTCATTCATCGGGGAAGTACGCCGATTAGGGGCAATGGCGGCGATTGAAATTGTGGAAGATCAAAAAACGCGTACACCAGATAAGAAAACAGCCGCAGCGATTGCAGCCTATGCAAACAAGCACGGACTACTCTTATTAACGGCAGGGATTAATGGGAATATTATTCGCTTTTTAACACCACTTGTCATCACAGATGAGCTGCTTCATGAAGGACTAGGGATCATCGAGGACGCCTTCAAAGCACGCTAAACAACAAAGGGGGATGGTTGTATGCAAAAACAACAAATGGCAAAAACCATGTCGCAGTCTGACGTACTGTTTTTATCCATAGGTGCAATGCTTGGATGGGGCTGGGTTGTACTTTCGGGAGATTGGATTTTAACAGCTGGATTTTTAGGCAGTGTGATTGCCTTCGTTATAGGCGGTATTCTCGTCATCTTTATTGGACTGACGTATGCTGAGCTTTCGTCTGCGATTCCAGAGACAGGCGGAGGGCTCGTCTTTGTCCAGCGGGCATTTGGGATGAAATCAGCGTTCGTCTCAGCATGGGGCGTATTGTTTGGTTATGTGTCCGTCATTACGTTTGAGGCTGTTGCCTTGCCGACAGTTATTGATTATGTGATTCCAACACAGCATGTTGGCTTCCTATGGAATATAGGGGGATGGGACGTTTATTTCACATGGGTATTGATTGGTTCTGGCGGTGCACTGTTTTTAACAGCACTGAATTATATTGGGGCAAAGCCCGCAGCCATTTTTCAGTCTGTGTTCACAGTAGCGATTATTTTGACAGGCTTTCTCCTTTTAGGCGGCGCGACTTTTAATGGAGATTTTGCAAACCTTGAGCCAATGTTTCAAGGCGGGGTTGGCGGGCTTATGGCCGTGTTAGTCATGATTCCTTTTTTATTCGTTGGTTTTGATGTGATTCCGCAAGTAGCAGCAGAGATTAATGCGCCAAAGAAAATCATTGGGAGAATTTTAATTATCTCCATCGTGAGTGCGGTCGTATTTTATCTGCTTATTGTCTTTGGGGTAGCTGCGGGGCTATCAAAAGGACAGCTTGAAGCCTCTTCATTGGCGACAGCAGATGCCATGGTGCAGCTTCTCGGTCATCAAGCATTTGGGACAGTGCTTGTCATTGGCGGTGTAGCAGGGATTGTGACGAGCTGGAATGCTTTTATTATCGGTGCAAGCCGTATTCTATACGCGATGGCGGAAAGAGGCATGATTTCCAAATGGTTTGCGTATATTCATCCAAAGTATAAAACGCCGACTAATGCCATTTTATTTCTTGGTGCTTTGGCCTTTTTCGCTCCATTATTAGGGCGCCCTGCTCTCGTATGGATTGTCAATGCGGGCGGTGTCGGGATCATCGTCGGGTACTTAATTGTGTCCATTGCCTTTATGAGACTTCGCAAAGTAGAACCAGAGCTTGAGCGTCCGTACCGCATTAAATATTGGCGAACGACAGGCGTTTTAGCCATCGGGCTAAGTCTCCTTTTTCTTTCATTTTATTTTCCAGGGATGCCGGCCTCCTTATCATGGCCAGCTGAATGGATATTGCTTTTAGGTTGGGCACTCATTGGGTATATACTATATGTAATGAATCCAAGAACGAAGGAGACGGTAGAGCATGACAAACGAACTCAAAGTGTATAATCCTGCAACAGGAGAAGAAATTGCTTCAGTTGCTCAGCATACAAAAGAACAGATCGAAGACGCCATTTCTCGCTCACATCAAGCATTCAAAGTATGGGCAAAAACGTCAGCGCATGAACGTGCCAATATCATTCGCAAGTGGTTTGATCTCATGATTGAACATAAAGAAAGGCTCGCAAAAATCATCACGGAAGAAAACGGGAAGCCGTATCAAGAAGCATTAGGCGAAATCGTTTATGCGGCTGGATATATTGAATGGTACGCAGAGGAAGCCAAACGAATCTACGGCAGAACCATTCCGTCACATACGACGAACAAACGCCTTTTTGTCACAAAGCAGCCAGTTGGACCTGTTGCGGCCATTACACCGTGGAATTTCCCAGCAGCCATGATCACGAGAAAGGCAGCACCAGCGCTTGCGGCAGGCTGTACCTTTATTGTGAAGCCTGCTGAAGATACGCCGCTGACGGCTATTGAACTTGTGAAATTAGGCCACGAAGCCGGAATTCCAGAGGATGCCCTGCAATGGGTGGTTGGAGATGGAAAAGAAGTCGGTGAAATATTCACAGATAGTCCATTGATTCGCAAAATCACGTTCACAGGCTCAACGCCAGTCGGAAAGCATTTGATCAAAAACAGTGCAAGTACAGTCAAGCACGTATCAATGGAGCTTGGCGGTCATGCCCCGCTCATCGTAGACAAAGATGCCAACCTTGAACTAGCTGTCAAACAAGCAGCGGCATCTAAATTCCGTAATGCAGGACAAACCTGTGTTTGTGCCAACCGCTTAATTGTGCATGAAGACATTCATGAAGCATTTGCTCAAGTCTTTAGCAAAGAGGTCGAAAAGCTGAAAGTGGGAAATGGCTTTGAAGAGGGCACATCCATCGGCCCAATTATCAACAAGCGTGGCTTTGATAAAATTGTCAGCCAAATTCAAGATGCAGTCGATAAAGGGGCGAAAATCCTTGTCGGCGGAGATACGCATTTCGATGATGACAAGTCGTATTATTTTGTCCAGCCAACGGTTCTCACACATGTGGACCCTTCCATGAACATCATGCATGAAGAAACCTTTGGACCAGTGGCACCGATTACGACGTTCAAAACGCTAGATGAAGCGATTGAATTAGCGAACGATACACCTTTTGGTCTTGCAGCTTATTTCTTTACAGAAAATTATCGAAACGGCCTCTACATCTCAGAGAATCTTGATTACGGGATTATTGGCTGGAATGATGGCGGCCCATCGGCTGTTCAAGCACCATTCGGAGGAATGAAAGAAAGCGGAATTGGCCGTGAAGGCGGCATCGAAGGGATCGAACCTTATTTAGAAACCAAATATGTATCCATTGGTTTAGACGAATAGACGTGAAAAAGACTGTCCGAATAAGGAATCTCGGCAGTCTTTTTTATGTTAAACAGCCGGCGGAAAAAGCTGCTCCACCGTTTCTTTTGTTTCTTTCAGAATGTCGTGGATGTAATCTGCTGGTGCCTGCTCCATGCTGCTGAACAAAAGTCGTTCAACAGGCTCAACACCAATAAAATTGAAGACTTCTGTATCTGATGTCATTCGGTGGGAAGCGGAAACGATCCGGTTAGAGTCAAGAAAGGTCCTTGGAGCATCGTGCGTGTTGATAATGACACCTTTTTTGTGCCGAAGCAGGTTTTCAATAGCCCCATGCTCATTGATTTGATAAGCGAAGCCCTCAGAAAAAACGCGTTCTACATAGCCCTTTAGCATAGCGGGTAAGCCTGTCCACCAAATGGGGAAAATAAACGTTAGGACATCTGCTTGCTGAATCAGCTTCTGCTCTGTTTGAATGGCAATTGGGAGATCACCCCGTTTGATCGCAGCCTTTTCCAAGATGCTTAGTTCTGGTGAAAAACCAAGAGCATAAACATCACGAACAGTCACTTTATGACCATTGTTCAAAAGAGTGCTGACAACAAGATCTAATAAGGTTTGATTTAAGCTTTGCTGGGGATGAGCAAATATAATTAGATGGTTCATCTTATAGCCTCCTAGGTGGTCATGTGTCTCATTATGGCATGCGTCATCATCCTATTCAATCCTATATTGGTAATAATAGGTTGGGAAAATGGAGGTTGATCGTCCAAGATTGCAGGCAAAGCCTTGCATCTCGTGTTCAAGCAAGGTGGAAAGAAACAAAGCGATCGTTTCCGTGAAAACGATCGCTTACGAATCAATTATTTCTTTCTAAAAGCAAGCACAAGCGCAATCAGTGCTACGACTAGAGCAGCAATGGACAACCCTAGCACAAGTGGTGAAGAAGAATTGGAGGCTGTTTCAGATGCCTTTTCTTCTTTTGGTTTTTCTTGACCATGTGAATCCGTTACCGTATTAGATGCGACAATGTTTGTGATCGAATGCGGCTTATCAGCATCTTGATCGCCAGTCCATTCAACGACCGTTCCATCCTTATAATATTGATACGCATCCCATGCAGCTTCCCCTGCTTTTTCAGGGTTTTTCGCTACAAAAACGAATTGCTGGAACTGTCCGGCAAGCACGCCTTTACCGGTTGCTTCCCAAGTCACTCTTGTCACCTTGCCATCTTTTTCTTCAGTTGATGTTTTCCATCCAGAGACTGGCTCATATTGTTGGAATTCGACGCCTTTAGGTATTGTCAAGACAACCTTAGTCGTTGGGCTGTCACTCTCAGAAGGAACTTTTAACGTATAGGTTTCCCACGCATTTGTCGCAGACGTATCAGGTTTGACTGTGACGTGAGCACTCACAGGAATCGCCAATAAAAATGAAGCGAGAAGCATTGGTAATAAAGCTTTAACGTATTTTTTCATATGGTATGAACTCCTTTTAGTTTCTTCTAATAAATGTGGTATCAATATTTTCAAAAGAACCAGTTAACGCATGGATGTCAATTTTCCAAGTACCTTTTTCATTTAACAAGAGGTTTTCAGCAGAGAAATGACCATTTTTTAATCGTTTGAGCTGAAATTCACTCGGTTTCTCTTCACCGAATAAGGCGACTTTATGGATCTTGGCTGACACAGATTGAATATCAGTAATCGTTTGTCCATCCTTCTTCGTAAATGCGACCTCGAATGTGTTTTTCCCCGGGGCATTCGGGGTAATGCTCATGGACACAATGTCACGATGCTCGACCTGGTTTGCGCCAAAGAACGGCTCAGGTGCAGGCGGAGGAGGGCTTGGAATATTGGTGAATACAGCTGTTAATAACAAGATAGCGATTCCGATGATCCACTCAGCTCGTAACGAAACGTTTTGTTTCTGTTTCTTTTCCCATCTTAGCATCAAGTAATGGACAAGCCCAAGAAGGCCCATCAAGATAAATAAGCCAAGCTTGATTAAAAAGGTTCGTCCGTATGCTGATTCGAAAAGAGCATCAAACGATTGCAAAATAAAGATCGCATTTACAAATCCTGAAAACACAATGAGTCCAACAGAAAGCAGTGCCCAAGGGTGAAACGCTGTTAACGTATTCCGTATGAGCGGCTGATCTTCATTTGGCAGCTTCTTCAACAATAAAAGCACAATGGCTGTTAAACCACCGACCCAGATTGATGCAGAAACGAGATGGATGAAATCAAGTGACGTTGTCAGTATTTTATTATCCGTTGCTGCTGGATGTCCGATTTGTGCCTTCAGCCAGAGAAGTACTGCGAATAGGAGCAGTGGAAACAACCATACCCGAAAAGAAGTGAAATCCCCTTTTTTCATCGCAACTAGGCTCCAAATGGTCAGAAGAACAAATGACACCATGAGCATCATCCACAAACTACCGCCAGAAGTCGACGCAATGGTTTCTTGTAAAAGCGCTGGCTGAAATGCTCCCCAAAAAGACACGTCTGCCGCTGATTTTGTTTGAATCGGCAGCTGGAACACGAGTGCACCGCCCATCATGACCAGTGACAATGTCAAAAGCCATTTCATTCGTTTCGCTAATACAGGTGAAATGGCTGTTTTAAACCAAAACAGTCCAAACAAAATGGTCCCGAGAAATAAGCTAAACGACGTATAAAGAAAGGCTTTGTCAATGGTCGAGGCAACATCAATAGATTCATTCGTTTGACCTTGATCTAATTGGTCAAAACCGCCATCCGCTTTGCCAATACTAAACGGGATCATGCCAGAGACAGAATGCCCGTCTGCTGATACCGCATTCCATTGAATGGTATAAATTCCTTTTGGTAAATCCTTTTTTAAAGCAGCTTCCATGATTTTTTGATCTTTGATGACCGTATCACCTTGATCCACACGATCCCCTTTTGCGTTTAGCACCTTAATGGCATGAAATCCACTTTCAATTCCTTCACTAAATGTGATAGAGACCGAAGGAGGCTGCTTCTCCAGCTCTTCATTGGCTGCTGGATTCGAGCTGACGACGTATGCATGGGCAAATGCTTCCTTTGGAATGAAAAAAGCAAACGTAACGATAAGGAGCAGAAGCCACTTACTATGTTTCAACAAGTGTATAACCGCCTTTCTACCTATGAAAATGTCTCATGTATCAGAAAGAAAGCGGCAGTAAACTGTGAGTCACAGAAAAAACCGCTCCTCCTATTGTGCCGCTCACTCTAAAAGGTAAACGAAACAAACAGCAAGATGGTTCACTTTTTCTGTGTCATGTCTGCGCAGACATTTCTTGATTGAATAGGTTTGATCATGTATAAGCCTATTCGATTTAAGAAGAGGAAACAAGAAGTGACGATTTGAAAGTTGTGAAATTCCAATGAATTTTGCGTCAAAACCACGGCACGTCAACCTTTTTACCCCATTTGTCCTATGCTCTGACAGAGAATTCACATCATATTTCAATTTTGTCACACACTAAGTGACAAAGTGACATTTAGTTTCAATTGAAGGGGAAGTGAAAGCGTTTTACGATAAGGTTAAGGGCTTCACTGACACTTGTTCTTATATCTTTTGACCTATAAAGCCCTAAATAAAGGGAAAGAAGAAAGGAGTTTTCATAGATGCAGGAAAAAAGCGGATTCCGCGTAAAAGTACAGCGCTTTGGAAGCTATTTAAGCGGTATGATTATGCCCAATATTGGAGCATTTATCGCTTGGGGGCTCATTACGGCATTATTCATTCCGAGTGGCTATTTGCCAAATGAACAGTTAGCTTCACTTGTTGGCCCAATGATCAACTACTTACTGCCGCTCTTAATCGGTTACACAGGCGGTAAACTCGTATACGACCATCGAGGCGGGGTACTCGGTGCAACCGCGACGATTGGGGTCATAGTCGGTTCGGACATTCCAATGTTTTTAGGTGCCATGATCATGGGACCACTTGGCGGTTACTTGATTAAGAAAATTGATCAGATCTTCAAAGATCGAATCAAATCGGGCTTTGAAATGCTTGTGAATAACTTTACGGCAGGAATTCTAGGTGCCATTCTTGTCGCGATTGCCTTCTACGCCATCGGACCAGTGGTACTTGGTCTAAATAAAGCCCTTGCGGCAGGTGTAGATATCATTGTGAATGCACATCTGCTTCCGCTTGCAAGTATTTTCATTGAACCAGCGAAAGTTTTGTTCTTAAACAATGCGATTAACCAAGGGATCTTAGGTCCTTTAGGGGTAGAGCAAGCGGCGAAGACAGGACAGTCCGTTCTGTTCTTACTTGAAACAAACCCAGGGCCAGGTTTAGGTGTTCTACTTGCATACATGTTCTTCGGAAGAGGGAATGCAAAGCAGTCTGCACCGGGTGCGATTGTCATTCAATTTTTAGGAGGAATTCATGAGATTTACTTCCCGTACATCTTAATGAAACCAAAGCTCATTTTGGCGGTTATTGCAGGGGGAGCGAGCGGCGTTCTGACCTTTACCTTGTTAAATGCAGGCTTAAAGGCTGTGCCGTCACCAGGAAGTATTATCGCTCTCATGCTGATGTCACCAAAAGGCGGACATCTTGCTGTTCTAGCAGGTGTTGTCGTGGCAGCCGTCGTATCATTCCTTGTCGCTTCTGTGATTTTAAAAGCATCAAAAGCAGTTGACGAAGACTTAACAGCAGCAACAGAAAAAATGCAGGACATGAAAGGGAAGAAAAGCGCAGCAGCAGCTGCTCTCACAGCTCAAAAAGAAGGCGCTGAAGCAAATGAGGAAGCAGCATCTCCAAGTGATGTCAATCCAGATGATGTGAACAAAATCATCTTTGCCTGTGATGCAGGAATGGGCTCAAGTGCAATGGGCGCATCCATCTTAAAGAATAAAGTCAAAAAGGCAGAGCTTGATATTGATGTGACAAACACATCCATCAGCAACATTCCAAATGATGCCGATGTGGTCTTCACTCATAAAGATTTAACAGACAGAGCCAAGGCAAAATTGCCAGGCGCTGTGCATATCTCAGTTGATAATTTCTTAAACAGCCCGAAATACGATGAGCTGATTGAGAAATTGAAAAAATAACATGGTGAAACGGGTTGAGTTCAATTTTTCTTCATTGAACTCCCCGTTTTGGTTGTTTTCCTGATTTTCTATTCTAAGAAAAGGTGTGATCATTCATGAAACAAGTACTATCAAAAGACAATATTTTTCTAAACGAACAAGCAGGCTCGAAAGAAGAAGCCATTAAAAAAGCAGGTGAAGTCCTAGTGGCAAATGGCTATGTCACAAGTGATTATGTAGACAAAATGTTTGAAAGAGAAAATATTTCGTCTACATTTATGGGCAACGGGATTGCGATTCCTCATGGAACAGAAGATGCGAAAGCAGCTGTCCTTCATTCTGGGATTTCCATCATTCAAATTCCAGATGGTGTTGAATACGGCGAAGGAAATATCGCCAAAGTCGTCTTTGGCATCGCAGGTAAAAACAATGAACACCTCGATATTCTTTCTCAAATTGCGATTGTCTGTTCAGAAGAGGAAAATGTAGAGCGCATCATTCATGCAAAGGATCAGGATGAACTGATCGCCATCTTTAACGAGGTGAACTAACATGAAGGCACTTCATTTTGGAGCAGGGAATATTGGCAGAGGGTTTATCGGTTCTTTGTTAAAAACATCAGGCTTTGAGCTTGTCTTCACTGATGTAAATGAAGCGGTCATCAACGAGCTGAATGCAAGAGGAGAATACACGGTTGAACTCGCAGCACCAGGTCAGAAGCAAGAAGTAGTCGGCCCAGTGACAGCGATCAATTCTGCACAAAACCCAGTGGCATTAACAGAGGCAGTGGCATCAGCTGATTTGATTACAACAGCTGTTGGACCAACCGTTTTGAAGATCATTGCTTCATCCATTGCTGAAGGATTGAAACAGAAAAAGCCTGACCATATCATCAACATCGTGGCATGTGAAAATATGATTGGAGGCAGCTCTCATTTAAAAGAAGCCGTTTTCTCTCATCTAACAGAAGAGGAACAAGAAGCGTTATCAAAAACAGTTGGTTTTCCAAACGCTGCTGTGGACCGCATTGTGCCGATTCAGCACCATGAGGACATTCTAAAAGTATCAGTCGAGCCTTTTTTCGAGTGGGTCATTGATGAGACTGGCTTTATTGGGGACGTTCCTCAAATTGACGGAGCGACCTTTGTACAAGATTTGACGCCGTATATTGAGCGCAAGCTCTTTACTGTCAATACAGGACATGCACTAGCGGCTTATGTCGGGTATCAGCAAGGCGTTCAAACGATTAAAGAAGCCGTCGATACACCAGAGATTCGCAAGGTGGTTGAAGGCGCACTGCACGAAACGGGCAGTTATTTAATCGACACATATGGCTTTGAAAAAGAAGAACATGATGCGTATATTCAAAAAATCATCAAACGATTCGAAAATGTTTTTATCTCCGACGAAGTCACTCGCGTTGCACGCTCTCCTCTTAGAAAGCTAGGAGCAGATGACCGTTTAATCGGTCCGGCGAAAAAGATCAAGCAGCCAGTGTACTTAATCAAAGGCATTGCTGCAGCTCTCGCTTATGACTTCGCCGAAGACGAAGAAGCGGTTCGTTTGCAGGCATTAAGAAAAGAAAAAGGCATTGAAGGTGTGCTGGAAGAAGTATGTGGCCTCACGCCAGCAGATGATCTCTATCAAGCCATTCTTAAAGAAACAGCTCGATAATTAGAAAATCCCTTTCCAACGAGTGAAAGGGATTTTTTGATGACTTTTTAATACTTTACCCCGTTTGTCGATATATGAAGTAAGGGGGAATTTGTATATGAAAAGGAAAATGTTTGCGTCAAGGAGTGTCTTTTTTCAATTAATGTCTGCCATTATCGTCATCACGATCTTAACCGGCGGACTTGTTGGGACAACGGGGTATTTATTAGCGAAACATGTCTTAATTGATGCGGGGAAAGCAGATTTAAAGCACATCGTCAGCGGAGCAATGGCTACACTTGAACAGTTGAATGATCGTGTAGAGAAAAAAGAACTGACGCTCGATCAGGCACAGGAACAAGCCCGCATTTACTTGAGCGGGCCAAAAAATGACAACGGGAAAGGGTACCAATTTCAAAAGTCAGATTTTATCTATAAAAATAAAGGCTATCTTGTCGCATATGGAGCAGATTATTCCTCTCAAGTCCATCCTGTCAATGACATTGGCGTCATTCCAGATAACACGACCAATCGTGAAAAAATGGTCGCTGGAGCCAAATCAGAAGGCGAGGATGCACACTATGTGACCTATTTAGATAAGGACGATGCCACTGGGGAAGAAAAGCAAAAGCTTGCCTATATGAGCCAGTTCACGCCCTGGAATTGGAGTATCGGCATTGCCGTCTTTCAGGATGAATTTTATAAAGAATTAGAGCAGATGAAGCTCTATATCATGCTCATTACAGCAGGTGTCGCTCTTCTCAGTCTTGGCGTCTTTTATTTAGCTGCTCGAAGAAAGGTCAGACTGCTCAAACAAGTCACTGCTGCTTCAAAAGAAATTGCGGAGGGGAATCTTGAACGCACGAGTTTAAAAGAGACAACAGATGAAATTGGACAGCTGGCAAAAGGCTTTAATCATATGTCAGGAGAACTCCGGACACTTGTAAGCGGTCTACAGGAAACGAGCAGTCAACTCGTCGAATCAGCCACAGATTTATCAGCAATATCTGAAGAAACCTCAGCCAGCAGTGAAGAGATTGGCCGAGCGATTGGTGACATATCGACTGGAACACTTCATCAGGCATCGGACCTTGATGTAGCGAATCAACAAATGACCCAGTTCAATCAATCCATTGAGAACGTCAAAGAACAAAGTGACCAAATTAAACGGATCTCTGACCAATCGAGTCAATCATCGAAGCAGGGTCAGCAAATTGTTCTGCAATTAAAACAATCAAATGAACAATCCATTCAAGCATCTCAAGGCATTAGAGCAGGCATTGAGCAATTAAGTACAAAAGTACAGGATATCTCTAAAATTACAGATACGATTGAAAGTATTTCAAATGAGACGAATTTACTTGCGCTGAATGCCAGCATAGAAGCAGCACGCGCAGGAGAGCACGGCAAGGGCTTCTCGGTTGTGGCGAGTGAAGTGCGGAATTTAGCAGAGCAGACAAAACAATCAGCAGTGCAAATTCAGCAAATGGTACAAGGCATTAAAGAAGAAACGACGGCAACAGCCGACATGATGTCAAACACAATGGATCGTTTCGCTGAGTTAGATGACGCGGTACATGCAACAGAACATGAATTCAATGCCATCTCTACGTCGATTTCACAAACCATCGTTGAAACAGACGCAATGGCAAAAGAGCTGAATGCATTACTAGAGCAAAACGACCTCATCACAAAAGCCATGCAAGGCGCAGCCCATATTTCTCAGGAAAATGCCGCTGCGATCGAAGAGATCACCGCATCCACAGACGAACAAGTGACAGCCATATCCAATGTGGCAAAAGCAGCAGAAAGGCTCAATGAACTAAGCATACGATTGAATCACGATATTGCGCGCTATCGTCTATAAACCATTTTGACTGAACGTCTCGTTTCAGGTACTATATAGTTAATCAAAACCTTGCTCACGCAATCAAAAGGGAGTGTTCCGGTCATGAAAAAGAAAATATTGATGTTCTTACCTTGTGGCTATGGATACTCCACTGCTGTTTTCTTTTAGGATAGATAGAAATTGGTGAAGTCTGTCTACATGAAGAGAAATCTAGCAGAAAAATCAAAGTGAGTGAGGGAAATCATATGGAAAAAATCACAAGAAAAAACCCAGAAAGTATGCCGAAGCCCGTTGGCAGCTATAGTCATATCACAAGAGTACCAAAGGGCGCGGGATTATTTGTTACATCGGGTCAAGTCGGAACAGATATCGATGGACAGGTACCATCAAGTTTAAACGACCAGGTAACCAATACGTTTGAAAATATCAAAAAAATCCTTGAATCAGAAGGATTGAATGAAGAGCATGTCATCAAGGTCAATATATGGGCAACAGAAGAAATCGACTGGGATCATCTATATCCTCAGTGGGATACGATCTTCAAAACAGCTTACCCATCAATGACGGTTGCTTATGTATCAGCTTTAGGATGGCCTGAGCTGAAAATTGAAATTGAGCTATGGTGCGCCGATATATGATCAAAAAAAGAACAGTGCAAACTGTTCTTTTTTACTTGAACCGAAACCGCTTTGTCATCCATGCAGCGATCAACGTAAAGACGGTGTAGATGATGACCCAAATGAGAAAGGATTCATCCCCGCCAATGTATGTGTACATGAGAATGACGCTGGCTAACAGGACAATCAAAGTCGGCATCCAAACATTCTTCAAAAGCATTGTGCCAAAAATGCCAATCAGCACAGAAAGAATAGGGAAGCCAAATACAACGAATAAAATAAAAACAGCCATATGACGAACTCCTTTTAACAAGTGTTTACATTAAAAAATAAAAGATCGACACTGCCATGTGCGGAAGTGCAAAGATCATCATGAGAAAGGCCGTATCCAGACGCCACATGCGGTGTTCTTTCGTTTCAGAATGATAGGCGGCTCTTGTTTCATTTCCGCTTGTCCAAGCCCCCATTAGAAGCCCAGACATCATGATCCCGATAATAGAGATTCCACCACTGACCCATCCTATCCACTCATGGTGCTGCAAAATAATAGCGGCACTGCAAATCACAATCATCGAACAAACACCGGCGATAAAGGCATGTTTTTTTCTCATACTGGTTCACTCCTTTAAACAGGATTAGGAGACGGCATCACATATTTCAATGAAATGACCATCAGGATCAGCGACATAAGCGACGGTTTGACCCCATGGTTTTTTTGCAGGTTCTTTGATGATCGAAACCCCTTTTTCCTTCATTGATGCAATGGTTTGTTCCACATCATCCACAACAAATCCAATCTCAAACGTTTGCGAGGATTGATTTGCTTCAGGGACAGGCAATCCAAGTGCATCTTTGACATCCTGACGCGAGTTAATTGATAATGTCACGTCCCCCGTGTCAAACTCAACATAGGATTCAACCCTAAGTTTCATAGGAAAGCCAAGTACATGTTGATAGAAATGAATACTTGCCTCAACATCGTTTACATATAGAATGGTATATTTCATTTTCATGTGAAAAACTCCTCTCTCCATATACGTGTCAAAACCGGAAAGGTTTCCCACTCAGTGTACCATATAGGATATAAAGCATGTTTTATTCCAAAAAAATCAATATATTTAGCTCGATAGTCTTGAAAAACAAAAAGTGGTGACATATGATAAAAATGTAAAAATAGAAAAAATAGGGGGATTCTACATGTTGAAAAAAATCATGGTGGCTGTCTTGTCCTTAGGTCTTTTACTAAGCGTTACACAAGTCGACACCCACACTGCAGATGCAAAAACAGTCAAGTCCTACAAAAACTGCAAAGCGCTGAACAAAGTCTATAAAGGCGGCGTAGCGAAAAGCAAAAACACGAAAAACAAAGGCGGCAAAACAAAGTACAAGCCGTATGTGTCAAAAGCACTTTACCAAAAAAATAAGCGACTTGACCGTGATAAAGACGGGATTGCATGTGAACGCTAAGCCAATGCGAAGAGACCTGTAACAAGGTCTTTTTTCTATGGGATCAAACTCGTCCCTTTGTGCCATCTCCCTCTTTATATTAAAATAAAGATAGTTACAAAAAATGATACAAAGTGGGGTACTCAATTTGTCCATTCAAGCTGATAAGAAAGACATCCGATTGATTGCCATTGATATGGATGGCACGCTGTTAAACAGTGAACACGTCATTCCAGAGGAAAATAAACAAGCCATTAAAGATGCTGAAGCAAAAGGGGTCCATGTGGTGATTAGCACAGGGCGGACGCTGATGACATGCCGAGAGCTGGTTGAGCCGCTTAAACTGTCTTCTTACCTTGTGACAGCAAACGGAAGTGAAATCTGGGATTCAAACTTCCAACTGATCGAACGAGATCTATTGCATCCTGATCATGTCCAAATGATGTGGGATCTAAAAAATAGATATGAAACCGATTACTGGGCTTCCACTGTGGAGAAGGTGTGGAGAGGTGAATTCCCAGAACGAATTCATGACCACGAATGGCTGAAATTCGGCTTTGAAATTCATGACGATGACGTTCGTGAGGAAGTGCTCAATACACTGAAAACAAATGGTCATCTAGAGATTACAAATTCAAGTCCAACCAATATCGAAGTCAACGCAGCTGGCATTAACAAAGCGGCAGCTCTTGCAAAGGTAGCAGAACGCATTGGCTGTACGATGGACAATGTCATGTCACTTGGCGACAGCCTAAATGATATGGCTATGATCCAAGAAGCCGGATTAGGCATTGCGATGGGAAATGCGCAAGAAGTGGTAAAAGAAGCCGCTGATTGGATTACAGCTCCTAACACAGAACACGGTGTAGCAAAAGCCATCCAGCATTGGGTGCTGTCTAAATAAAGAACATGATGAAAAAGCGAGAGGCGATATCCTCTCGCTTTTTTATGTCCTAGTTCTATTGTTATGTTTTCTGACAATGTCATGTGCAATCTATCCAAAATTGATATAATCAATATAAATTCGAATATTCGGACTTTATGTTCCGTTATTCGGAACAACAAGGAGGGATCCTATGTATCAAGTAGATATCAACTGTGATTTGGGAGAAAGCTTTGGTCAATATACTATCGGTTCGGATGAACAAATTTTAGAATATGTCACCTCAGCCAACATCGCTTGTGGTTTTCATGCAGGAGATCCAACAGTCATGAGAAAAACCGTCAGAATGGCACTGGATAAAGGGGTCCGAATTGGCGCGCATCCGGGTCTGCAAGATTTAGTCGGCTTTGGCAGACGTCCAATGGCGATTTCAGCAGAGGAAGCCTATGATCTCGTCGTCTATCAAATTGGCGCTCTATCAGCCTTTCTCAAAGCAGAAGGCGGCACGATGCAGCATGTCAAGCCACACGGCGCCCTGTACAACATGGCGGCTAAAAATACTGAATTATCTGAATCGATTGCGAAGGCTGTGTATCATGTCGATCCAAGTCTTGTATTATACGGGCTTTCAGGCAGTGAACTTGCGATAGCAGGTGAGAGAATGGGTCTTCAAGTGGCGCATGAAGTATTTTCTGATCGGACCTATCAATCAGACGGGACGCTGACATCCCGCCGCGAACCACACGCACTCATTGAAGACGATGAACTGGCCGTTCAGCAGGTCGTTCGTATGGTGAGAGAAGGGAAGGTTCATACCGTTCAAGGGGAAGACATTTCGCTTAAAGCGGATACTGTCTGTATTCATGGAGACGGCATCCATGCGCTCCAATTTGCCAAAACTATTACATCAAAGCTAAAAGAAGCGAGCATTCATCTCAAAGCCTTTCAATAAAAATCGTCATCAAAGGGGGAAACAGCATGAAAAAAGAGGAAGTCAAGCACACGAAGGCACCAAAGGGGAACCGGTCTATGCTGATGGGCGCAGCCTTTTTAATGGCGACGTCCGCCATCGGACCGGGATTTTTAACACAAACGACTGTCTTTACACAGCAGCTGGCGGCTAGCTTTGGGTTTGTCATTCTCATCTCTATTTTGTTAGATATTTTTGCGCAAACCAATGTATGGCGCATCATCGCTGTGTCAGAAAAACGAGGGCAGGATATTGCAAATATGGTTCTGCCGGGTCTCGGCTATGTCCTGGCCGTTTTGATTGTCATTGGGGGACTTGCCTTTAACATCGGAAATATCGCTGGTGCTGGTCTCGGTTTTCAGGTCATTTTCGGAGTCGATCCGCGAATCGGTGCAGGGGTCAGTGCTGCTATTGCTATTCTGATCTTTGTGATCAAAGAGGCTGGAAAAGCGATGGACCGTTTCACACAGATAGCGGGCTTTGTCATGATTGGTCTGATGCTGTATGTGGCGATTTCAACAGCACCGCCAGTTGGAGAAGCGGCAGTGAGAACATTTGTCCCAGAGAAAATTGATATTTTATCCATTGTGACACTTGTAGGCGGAACAGTAGGCGGCTATATCGTCTTCGCTGGCGGACACCGCTTGCTGGATGCAGGTATTAAGGGGAAGGAAGCATTGCCCCAAGTGACGAAAAGCTCTATTTTCGGTGTCCTCATTACGTCCATCATGCGTGTAGCACTCTTTCTTGCTACATTAGGAGTTGTCGCAAAAGGCTTGCAGATTGATCCATCTAACCCGCCTGCCTCTGTATTTCAACTAGCTTCAGGAAATATCGGATATAAAATGTTTGGCATTATTATGTGGGCTGCGGCAATTACGTCCGTCATTGGAGCAGCATATACATCAGTTTCCTTCTTTAAAACCTTCTCGTCAAAAATTGAGCAAAATCAACGTGGCATTATCATCGGCTTTATTGCCCTCTCGACCATTTGTTTTATTACGATCGGAAGACCTGTGAACATATTGATATTAGTTGGGGCAATCAATGCATTGATCTTACCGCTCGCGCTTGGCACCTTGCTGGTAGCGGCTTATAAGAAAGACATTGTCGGGGATTATCGACATCCATTCTTTTTGACAGTATCAGGCGCATTTGTAGTTGTCATCATGGCAATGATGGGCGGATATACCATCATCAATGAAATTCCAAAACTATGGAGCTGAATCGAATGAATATCTATCAAACATATGAGCCTTCACAGATCAGAGAGTTGATTCGTAAAAAAGAAATCACAGGGCCAACGGCAGGCCTAGCAGAGGGATATGCTCAAGCCAACTTAATGATCGTCAAAAAGGAACTTGCCTTTGATTTTCTGTTGTTTTGTCAGCGCAATCCGGCTGCATGCCCCTTGCTTGATGTGCTGGAGCCGGGTGATCCAGTGCCGAGACGGTCTGCACCTCATGCGGATATTCGTACGGACTTTCCTAAATACCGTGTTTACCGAAAAGGGATTCTTCAAGAAGAGGTGTCAGATATCTCTGCTTATTGGGAGGACGATATGGTTGCCTTTCTCATCGGCTGCAGTTTTACGTTTGAGCATGCGCTCATGCTGAATGATATCCCTGTTCGCCATATTGAAAACGGCCATAACGTTCCGATGTATCAAACGAATATCGCTTGTGAAAGGGCGGGGGCATTTCATGGCCCGATGGTCGTCAGCATGAGACCCATTCCGGCGCATCAGATCACAAGAAGTGTACAAGTGACGTCTAGGTTCCCGTCAGTTCATGGTGGCCCCATTCATATAGGTGACCCAGCGATGATCGGAATTGACAATGTGGATCAGCCGGACTTTGGAGAACCATCTGTGATCAAAGAAGGAGAGGTCCCGGTGTTTTGGGCATGTGGTGTGACGCCGCAAGCCATTGTCATGCATACAAAACCAGACATTGCGATTACCCATGCACCTGGGCATATGTTCATCACAGATCAACGAGATCAACAGCTTGGTGTGCTTTAGAAAGAGAGGGGTCCTCAAGTGGCATTTTCAACAATAAAAAATTCTATCACCTTTCACCCGTTAGGGGATGCAGCGATTGTTATTCAAGCAGGAGCAGACATATGTGAAGAAATTCATGAGCGTGTTGTGCAGCTGTTTTCTTGTATTGAACAGCATCCATTTGCCGGATATGTGGAAGCTGTTCAAGCCTTTACAAACGTGACTGTTTTCTACGAGCCGTATACCGTTTATCAATCTGCCCATCTTCAACAACAAGATTTGTCCTCCTATGAATGGGTGAAAAGCTATATTGAAACACTCCTTGAAGAGAAATGGCAGGAGGGGGTTCAGGCTAAGCGCCGCACCATCGACATACCGGTCTGCTACGGGGGAGAGCTGGGTCCTGATTTAGAAGAAGTCGCCCGGATCAATCATTTAACACCAGAAGAAGTCGTGCGTATTCACACCGCAGGGACGTATCTTGTCTATATGATTGGATTTGCCCCAGGGTTTCCGTTTTTAGGCGGGCTGTCTGAAAAGATCGCAGCCCCGCGCAGGGAAACACCGAGAATGTCCATTCCAAAAGGATCTGTCGGCATTGCGGGAAAGCAGACCGGCGTTTACCCCATTTCCACACCTGGCGGCTGGCAGCTCATTGGACAAACACCGCTGCCACTCTTTCGACCAGACGAGAAAGTCCCGAGTCTATTGAGAGCAGGGGACGAGGTCAGATTTGTCCAAATGTCTGAAAAGGAATTTTTCAGCATGAAGGAGGCAGAACGTTGAGTATTCATGTCATCAAGCCAGGAATGTTCACAACCATTCAAGATAAAGGGCGGAAAGGCTATCAAAAGTATGGCGTCTTAACGAGCGGCGGCATGGATGCGCTCTCGCTTAGAATTGCCAACATTCTCACAGGCAACGAGGAAAACGAAGCCGTACTGGAAATCACATTAATGGGGCCGGGTCCTGTGTTGACATGTCACAAGGATGCGCTTATTGCAGTGACTGGCGCTGATGTAGAGATCGACATCGATGGAGAGCCAGCCCCTTTATGGAAGCCGCTTTTTATTCGAGCAGGAAGCACAATCACCTTTGGACCTTGTAAAAGAGGCTGCCGCGCTTACTTTGCTGTGGCAGGCGGATTCGATGTAGAGCCGGTGATGGAGAGCAAAAGCACCTATGTGAGAGCAGGAATCGGTGGACTGAACGGACGTCCGCTTGAAAAAGGAGACGTCCTGTCCATTGGAAAGCCATCACTCGTAGCAAATCGATTGTCTGATAGACTCAAAAGCAATCTGAAACAGGCGGCGTACAGCGCACCCGATTGGACTGTAAGTTATACGCATTTTTTACCGTTGCGGAAATCGCCCGTGATTCGGGTGCTGCCAGGGAGACACCTTTCTTTTTTTCAAGAATCATCTCAAAGCACCTTTTTCGAACAGCCTTTTCAGGTCACGCCTCAATCAGATCGCATGGGCTGCCGTTTGAAGGGGGAGCCGGTTCATTTAAAAGAAAAGCTTGAATTGATTTCTGAGGCGGTTGCCTTTGGTTCTATTCAAATTCCTCCTGACGGTCAGCCGATTATTCTGCTGGCAGATCGGCAAACAACAGGCGGATACCCGCGGATTGGAGAAGTTGCGACGGTCGATCTGCCGCTCATTGCACAAGCGATGCCTGGGGCGAATTTGTATTTTAAGCGAATCGATCATCAGGACGCAGAGCAGGCGCTATTTAAGCAAGAAGCAGAACTGAAGGAGCTGGGTGCCAGAATCAAGCTTGAAGCCTTCGTTTAGAAAAAGGGGATGGACATGCAGAACACAAATAAAACCGTCGTGAAATCAATGGAGATTTTGCGGCTGTTTATCACACGTGACCAATTAACATTGAATGAAATGATTGAGCTTTCCGGTATGCCGAAAACGTCTGTGCACCGGATGGCGAGCTCGTTAAGCGATATGGGATTATTAGAAAAGCAAGATTCAGGTGCTTATCGGTTAGGACTGATGTTTCTAGAATACGGTCAGCTTGTGGCGGATCGTCTTGATATTCGGAGACTTGCAAGACCATTTATGGAAGGCTTGCGGGATGAAGTGGGAGAAGCTGTACAGCTCATCGTTCGTGAAGGAGACGAAGCCATTTACGTGGATAAAATTGAAGGGACGCAGCCTGTTCGTCTCTACACCGCCGTCGGCAGGCGCTCTCCCCTGTATGCAGGAGCCTGTGCGAGAAGTATTCTCTCCTTTTTACCAGAGAACGAGAGAATCGCCTATATCGATTCGATTGAGCTAGGGAAAATTGGAATCGGAACCATTACAGATAAAGAGGTTCTTCGAAACATACTGGAAGAATCAAATGAGCGGGGCTATACGTTAAGTTATTCGGAGCTTGAAAACTATACAGCTGCGGTTGGAGCTCCTATATTCAATCACCTTGGAGAAGTCACAGCAGGTATTAGCATTGCAGGGTTTGAAGCAGGTTATCAAAAAGAACGTCTTCCATACTTAATTGAACAAGTCAAAAAAGCCGCGAGCGGTATCTCCAGAGAATTAGGCTTTCATCTAGATAAATAAAAAGCCAATGACCGTTAAGATCATTGGCTTTTCGCGTTCAGTTTATTAGAAAGTTTTACCTAAAGCTTTTGCACGTTCGATCGCATCTGCTTTAATTTGCTCTGCTTTCGCAGGTTCAGCATTGTGACCTTCAACGATAAGACCTTCGAAAGAAGGAATTCCGAAGAAGCTCGCAATTGTACCAAGGTAACGGTGGCCTGCTTCAAGTTCAGCAGCAGGACCTTCAGTGTAGTATCCGCCACGTGCTTGGATGTGTAGAGCTTTTTTGTCTGTTAATAATCCAACAGGACCTTGCTCCGTGTATTTGAATGTTTTACCAGCTACAGCAACAGAGTCGATGTATGCTTTAAGAACTGGTGGGAATGAGAAGTTCCAAAGTGGTGAAACAAATACATATTTGTCAGCAGAAACGAATTGATCGCTTAATTCGTTTAGGCGAGCAACCTTCGCTTGCTCTTCAGCTGAAAGTGTATCGAAACCAGCACCTGATTGCAGCTTGCCCCAGCCAGCGAATACATCTGCATCAATGTGAGGGATGTTTTCTTTGTACAAATCGATATGTACAACCTCGTCACTTGGGTTTGCTTCCTTATAAGATTCGATAAATGCTTTAGCAGTAGCCATACTGTAAGAAACTGTTTCATCATGCGGATGTGCAGTGATGTATAAAACTTTTGCCATGTTCATTCAATCCTTTCTGTTTCAGTGATTTTTTTAGCGTATCCCAAAGATACACTGAATATGTGGCATCTTTAATCATAGTGGAATGCTACGAAAAAGATGTAACAAGCACAGTTACATAAAAACTGATATTTTTATTGTAATCACAATGTAGTTTGAAGTCAAGGTATAAAGTCTCGAAATCAAGATAAAAAGTTTGTCAATTTTTCTAGAACGCATGCAGGTGCAAATTTCATGATCTCAACCTATTCTTATTGAACAAAAAATCAGTCGATCTCGCAAGTAAAGAGTTTGTAAAGACGTCTCATGAAAAAAAGATGAATGCCTCTAAGTCATCTGCTACAAGCATCTGTTCTCCGATTTCGTATATATAAGAGAAGGCAGGAGAGAGTGAGGGATAAGAGTGGGACGATCCTATGTTGCGATTGGAGATTCCTTAACAGTTGGAGTGGGGGCACGTTTATTTGGTGGAGGCTTCGCAGAGCGGTATCAGTGGATGCTTGAAAAAAAGACACATACGCCAGTCGAGCTGTCTGTATTTGCAAAGTCAGGGTTAACAACAGATCAGATTTTACAGCTGTTCAAACGATCTGATGTGAGGCGTGCTATTGCAGCAGCTGACATCATCACCATCACAGGCTGTGGGAATGACCTTGTTCAAGCGATTCAGCAGTATGAAAAGGGTGAAGATGAAAAGAAATTGCTGCAAGCGACGCTGCATTGCCAAGCGAATTTCAGCAAAATGATTCAAGAAATCGCTCAGATCAAAAGAGGGCAGAAGCAGCCCTATTGCGTGTATCTCATGAATTTATATAATCCTTTTCCGCAAATACCTATAGCCGGGCGGTGGCTTGAGCAATACAATCATCAGCTTCGCTCGCTTGCTGCAAATCCGCATGTAGAGGTTGTGGATGTGTACCGGGCGTTTGAAGGACATGAAAATGAGTACTTATCGATTGATCAATTTCATCCGAACCATAAAGGATATGAAGCAATGGCAAAAGCATTGTTTCAACAATCCTGTAAACAGCTGTAATCCATTGGGATTGCAGTTTTTTTCATCCTTTTAAATGAAGGAGGGTTTCGATATGATAAAAGAAACGAAAGCGAAAGAGGTGTGCAGGCATGGAGGAAATCAGTGCATATTTTCAAGAAATGACAGGAACGGCTTATGAAGTGGGAAAGCAGCAGGCTGTCTGGATGAAGAAAAAGCAATGGCTACAGACACAATACATTCGAACAGAACCGCTTGCAAAAGAGGCTGTAAAAGAAACGAAGCAGCTGATGCGCCCTTATCTTCCTCAGTTAGAAGAAGAGATTGCTGGATTTTGTGATGAACTGCAATTAGATGAGCGCTATTTGACCTTTTTCTATTCATCTCATCTACAGCCAGGCTGTTCCCACTGCGTGAGGCAGGGGAATATGGCGGCAGGTCAACAAACGGTCATGCTGCGTAACTATGATTTCTCTCCGATATTTGATGATATGCGTCTTGTGACGACACATGTGAAGGGCTTGGCATATCATACAGGCTCTTCGCTGCTCTTGTTTGGCAGATCTGATGGGATGAATGAGCATGGTCTTTCTGTCACATTCTCTGCTTGTGGTCCGCCGGTTGGAAATGAACCCGGTTTAAAGCCTCCAGCAGTTGCCGGCTTGCAAGTGTATCATGTGATTCGATCTGTTTTGGAAAACTGTAGAACGGTTGAGGAAGCCATTCGCTCTATTCAGGAAATGCCCGTTGCCTCAAATGTTCACCTCATGCTTGCCGATCGAAAAGGAGAAGCGGCTGTGATTGAAATCATTGATGGCCGTAAAATGGTGAGAAGACCGGAGGAAGGTTATATTGCAGCCACAAATCATCCAATTGCTGATCAAACAGCAAAAGGGGTGACGAAACATCATTCTGTTGTCAGATATGACATGCTAATAGAGGCATTAAAAGATCAACAAACAAGTGATTCTCTTGTTAAGCTGTTTCAGACAGAATATCCTGATGGTCTGGCTGTGCACAATTATGAGGAGCTGTTTGGAACAATGCGAACCGTCATCTTCCGTCCGGAAGAAGGAACGATGGATTATTGCTTTGGCTCTCCAATATACAATCCGACGTATTCTTTAAAAGCTGGGGGTTCACTGCCTTTTCATGAACAAAAGGTTCAATTTCATCAAAAGGATTATGGACCGTCATTTTGGAGAAATGTATGATCAGACGTTGTATTTAATTTTGTCACAGCTGATGTGCCAAAGTCAGATCAACTTAAGATTGCATTTTTTGTTGAAAGCGTTTTATATTAGGGTACGACAATAGACCTATTTTTGCAGAAGGAGGCATTTCATGTACATAACGGCACGAGAACAAAAGATCATCAAATACATCATTCAGCAAAATCGTTATGTCACGATTCGTGAGATAGCCGATTCTGTTCAGGTGAGTACAAGAACGATTCATAGAGAACTAAAATCGATTAAACCCATATTAAAGAATTATGATCTTTCACTAGATAAACAGCCGGGGAAAGGCTTGAAGGCAGTCGGTGAACAGGAGGATAAACAGCGGCTTCTTGCTCATATGTCAAATGAGGATCAAATTGAATATAGCTCTGATGAACGGAAGCTCTTAATATTATGTGCGCTCCTTGAAGCAAAGGAACCGGTGAAATTATATACACTCGCTTCCGATTTGCAGGTCACAAATGCGACGATCAGCTATGACTTAGATGAACTGACGGAGTGGATCGCGCCATACGGTTTGCAGCTGATCCGAAAACGCGGGTATGGCATTGAATTAAAAGGACCGGAGGAAGCAAAACGAAAGATTGTCGGCAACCTCATTGTCGACCGGCTCGATATTCAATTATTTTTAGAAACGATTGAAATGAATATCAAGCAACGAACGAAAGCGACGGAAAAAGTGTTTGGCGTTGTCAGCAGAGGGCAGCTGCTCAAGGTAGAAAGACTTCTCTTTCATTTGAAAAATCGACTGTCACTCTCTTTATCTGATAGTGCCTATATTGCGCTTGTCGTTCACTTAACCTATGCTATCGAACGGATTCAGCTTGGCGAAACCATTCGAATGGAAGAGGAAGAGCTGCTTGAACTAAAGCGGACGAAAGAATTTGAATCATCACTGCGAATCGCAAGAGCACTTGAACGCATGTTTAATGTCGAAATCCCTGAAGCAGAGGTTGGATATATGACCATCCATCTGCGCAGTGCAAACCGCAGCTTTGGGGCAGAATACCGTATTGATGAAATCGAGCTGGATATCGCGATTAGAACGAAGAAGCTCATTGATTTTATTTCAAATAAAACTGGCTATCATTTAAATGAGAATGATTCATTGTATGAGGGACTCGTGTCTCATCTTGAACCTGCCATGAACCGTTTAAAGGAAAAGATGAGAATCTACAATCCACTTACACAACAAATTAAAAAGGACTACTTTTTACTTTTCATGGCGATTGAAGAAGGAGTCGAACGTTTCTTTCCAGAGATCGAATTTCCAGAGGATGAAATCGCCTTTATTGTGCTTCACTTTGGCTCAGTGCTTGAGATCAAAAAAGAAGAAACGAACATTCATGCATTGGTCGTGTGCTCAAGCGGGATCGGTTCCTCTAAAATGCTCGCATCTCGGTTAAAAAAAGAATTGCCAGAGATCGCCGAATTCGATCTGTCTTCCTTGATGGAGCTAAAAGAAATCGATGCATCAAGCTATGACATGATTGTCTCGACCGTCCCTATCCCATATGAGCATATCGATTACATCATGGTCAGTCCGCTCTTAAACGAGGATGATGCTATGCGTGTGAAGGCTCATATTAAACGAAAGATCCCTTATATGATTGAGAAAAAAAGGATGAAAGAAGCTGCCAAAGAAGCGGTACAAGAATCCGTTAATATGATGGCGGTTGCAGAGCGGGTGACGAATTACATGTCTGTGATTCGCAGCATCTTGTCCCATTTCACCATCGACAATAGAAAGGCGATGCCGCAGCATGAGGCAACAATCAGTCAGCTGCTTCGTCAGCTTGAAGAGGAAGGATTTATCACACATGCGGATGAGGTAGCAAGTGGTTTACTAGAACGTGAACAGCAAGGTGGTTTAGGGATTCCTGGTACAGAATTTGCTCTTTTTCATTTAAAGCATACGTTCATCAAGGAACCCATCTTTCATATTTATGATCTTGATCAGGCATACGAGGTCAAAAGCATGGACGGCGGGCAGCAGCAGATGTCACGAATGCTCATGATGCTGGCGCCGCTAGAGCTAGGCAAGGAAGGGTCAGAAATGTTTAGTCTGATCAGTTCATCCATCATTGAAAGTGAGGAAAGCATGACGCTTTATGGTCATGGATCAGAGGGAGACATTGAACAGAAATTACATCAGTTGTTCTATCAATTTGTCAAAGAGGCAAAGTGGTAAGAAAAAAGCCGAGAGCTTATTCGCTTCTCGGCTTTTCGGCTGTGACACAGACAGCAAGCGTTGGACGAATTTCCTCATACTCAACAGAAAAATGGTCAAACCCCGCAAACTGTAAATCATTCAATATGTTTTCACCCATCTCTTTTGTCCGGCTCGCATCAGCACCTTTTTCTCTTGGCTGCATCACAATGACGAGTTTTCCGCCGGGTTTCAACGTGTGATAAAGGTTGAGTAGGCCAGTCTTTGGATCATCCCAAATCGTAAAGTTGTTCACAGACAGTACTTTGTTATACTGCTCTCCCGGCAAACGTGTTTTCTCGATTTTTCCTACATACAGCCGGACTTGTTTGTCTTTTGACCGTTTGCTGACGCGGGATTTTGCTTGCTCCTGCATGGTGGAGGAAGCATCTAGTCCATCTATATGGAGACCTTCATAATGCTTAAGCATATGCTTGATGCTGTAGCCGGGTCCATAGCCGATTTCCAAAATGTTTTCACCATCTGACAAATCTAAATGCTGGATCGCCCACTGATTCAGTGCTTTATTTTCATTTGCCATAATGAAGCCTGCAATGCTTCCGAGCCAGCCTTTTGGTTTGCTAAAGGTTTTCGAAATGGTTGACAGCATGTGAGAACGCTCCTTTTTAATGATCATGTAACCGATTTTATCCATCTTGAAACATGCCGTTTTTCAAAACGCATCTATGCCACATAAGGATGTTTGAGTGAAAAAATGAGGTGGTAATGAAAGGATACATCAACAAATCAAGGAGGAGCTTACACATGGATTTACGTGAATATTTAACAAATGGCATTCCGCGCCAAACACAGGATCAGCAGCCAGGCAGTGAAAGGGAAATGAATCCTGCGCCGATCTTTGAGGATGAATCATATCAAGGGTCTGGCAAGCTCAAAGGGAAAGTCGCACTGATTACAGGCGGAGATAGTGGAATTGGACGTGCTGTATCTGTTGCCTATGCAAAAGAAGGGGCACACGTCGCCATTGTGTACTTAAATGAACATGAGGATGCAAAGGATACGCAAAAGCGCGTAGAACAGGAAGGCGTCAAATGTTTAACGATTGCAGGAGATGTCGGTGACGAAGCCTTTTGCGAGAAAGCGGTAGAAAAAACAGTTGAAGCCTTTGGGCAATTAGATATTTTAGTGAATAATGCGGCTGAACAGCATCCGAAAGAACGGATTCAGGATATATCTAGTGAACAGCTTCACCAAACCTTTAGAACCAACTTCTATTCCTATTTTTATTTTACAAAGAAAGCACTGGATTACTTAAAACCAGGAAGTACAATTATTAATACAACATCCATTAACCCATATCGAGGCAACAAAGTGCTGATTGATTATACGGCGACAAAAGGCGCCATCAATGGCTTTACGCGTTCTATGGCTCAGTCGCTTGTGAAGGATGGGATTCGGGTGAACGGAGTAGCGCCAGGTCCAATTTGGACGCCGCTCATTCCATCTACATTTGATGAGGATCGTGTGGAAAGCTTCGGGGCAGAAACCCCAATGGGAAGACCAGGACAGCCTGTAGAACATGTCGGCTGCTATGTGCTGCTTGCTTCTGACGAATCGTCTTATATGACAGGACAAACACTTCACGTCAACGGCGGTTCCTTTATGAATACATGATCAATAGCGCACCGCCCACCTGATTGGGCGGTGTGTTTAGTATTTCTTGCGATTTTTCTGCACAGATGAGACAGACCATACGATAATGCCCACAACAACTGCCGCAATGACAAGTGAACTTAAATGGAACATCGTTTCATGATGCATGTTCAACTTCTCCCTTCATTGAGCCTGTTTTCTATAGCATCAGCCAGAAGATCTCTTTTTATGAAAAACACATTTCTTTGTTTAATGAATGGATTGTCGTGGAAACCTAAGAGTACGGATGAAATTTGAAGGAGTGAAACGATATGTCACAAGAAGAATTAAAACAAAAGGTACTCAATCTATTAGATGAACAAAAGGTCGGAACACTGGCGACCGTTGAACAGGATAAGCCGCATACCCGCTACATGACTTTTTTCCATGAGGGACTGACATTATATACACCAACGAGCAAAGAAACACATAAAGCAGACGAAATTGAAAAAAACCCGAATGTCCATATTCTCATTGGTTATTCAGGTGAAGGATTCGGTGACACGTATGCAGAAATCGCAGGTACCGCCACATTAACCGATGATCCAGAACTGATCGACCGCCTTTGGTCTGAGGAGATGGAGAAATGGTTTAAAGGAAAAGATGATCCGAACCTAGTGATTCTGAAGATTGATCCAACATCTATTCGTTACATGAATGAAGGAAACCGTACTCCAGCTGAATTATCACTTTAACACTTGCATAAGATGGGGGGATGTGTTATAGTTTTATATTAAGTGTTGAAATAAGCAAATAAATAAAGAAAGTAAACTTTCTTTTTTCTATGACATAATGAGAAGCAATAGAGCTTCTACTAGATAAGAACGAGACGCTGTCAAAGCGAACAAACTTATTCTTTTCCTTCTGCACCCGCCCCCTATAAAAGCGGAAGAGTGGAAAAAAGACGTTTTGATTTACAATTCACACTGGCACGGCTTCGGAGCCGTAAGGACGAATGAGAGGTAGGGCTTTCGTTGTCTTGTTATCCAGAACTTCCATGGCGTTTACTTTCAAACGTAGGTTCACTCGGAACACATATGACACACTGATATGATCGAATCTTAATTCATACACTCCGTAACGGAGATCACACATTGATTATTTATTTGCATGAAAAAAGCAAGAAAAAGGCTGCCATCTATTTGGCAGCCTTTTTCATTGGATTCATTTCATGATCACTCACTTCTTCCTTTCTTCTGATAACGCCAAATCTTCTGAATAAAAAAGAACATCACCGCAAACAAAATAGAAAAAATGAACATGTCCAAGAGTGTCACGCCTCTATTTGGGTGCACAATGCCAAACCAAACCAATTGCAGAACAAAAGAGATAGCAAAATAACTAATGGATTCTTTCATGATTTTCCCCCTTTCATTTATTTTTTTGACCTTTTAGCCATAACAGCCAAATGAAGAAGGAACCGATGATACATGATAGTAAAGTGATGGGCGGCAAGGTATGCCAGCTAGTCAGCCCCTTTACAAAACACATATAAAAAAAGAAAATGGAAATGGATACGAGCACCCATTGCTTGAACCAACGGGGAACACGCAGCCAAGCCGCTAGAATGATCGATGATAGCTTACTCATTGTGATAACATCCTTTTTTTCGAATCTAATTGGATTTTATCGCAAACAACCAAGTTTGTAAAATATGGAACTTAAAGGCTGAAAGGGTATTCTTCTAGCATGAAACATTCTCGCTGCACTGACGTATAAGATAAAGGAACCTCATGAAAGGAAGCGATCAAGTGAAAAGAATACCAGTGATTTTCCTCAGATATATTGTCTTCTTTATTCCAGCGATCATTCTTAGTGTCTTGGTGTGGAACCATTACCAAGATGATTTGTCAGCAGGGAAAGTGACGGAATATGACGTCAAACGAATGTTTACATTTGATGAAGGAAAACGAGTGGTGAGTGCTGTATCAAAAGACCAGCAGCTCCATTTTGAAATGTATGATCCTCAATCAGGAAAAAGAATCAGTGAATGGACGACAGCAAGCGATTCGTTTAATGAAATGCTGCCATCCATTCAAGGTAACAATCTCTTACTTGCTTTAAAAAATAAAGACGGGCAGCTGTTGATCGAGAAACTAACGCCAAGCGGAGAAAAGAAAGAGCTCGTTAAGCAAAATCTACAGATACCCTCGTTTTTAAAAACGAATACATATCAATGGAATGGACGGCTTGTGTTTACAGGAGAAATGGAAGGCGCCGCTGCAGTCCTTGGTGAGCTAAAGGATGGTCAGTTTCATGTGCACAATCTAAGCGAGCTAAAGCTGCCAGCAAGGCCAGTCTCTATGGATGTTGTCATGAATTCCTTTAGAGGACAGACGCCTATTCCTATATTTGAATTGACTTTGAAAAATGACCAGAAGGCATATGTCAGCGGAGTCTCAAACGATAAGAATCAGCTTGGGGTCTATGTCTCCAAAAACGCTGAACCGTTTAGCCTCATTGAAGATAAAGTGGAGCAACAGCTGGAAAAAACGATCGGAACATCCCAAAACTTTGCAGTCGCTGTCGAATCTAACTATCCAAAAAGACCAAGGAAAGTGAATGCAGAGGGAAGGCTTGGGGAAGTCGTCCCAACACCAAAACCGATTTATCAAACCCTTATCTACCAGCTTAATGAGGAAGAAGTTCTTCTTGCAGGCTCTACAGCAAAGGACGAAGCAAAAGGCAAGCTGACTGGTTATATTTATAACCACCGCACCAATAAGACAACGTCCGTCAGCAAGCTTTTGCAGTCGTTTTCATATGAAACGTTACAAAGAGAAGGACTCTCTTTCAATAAAAATGTGAAAAGCGATTGGATCTATTATTCAATCGACAATCAATTAACGGGTGCATTTGAGACGAAGAGCAAAGAGCTAAAGGAATTTCCTTTGAAAAAAATGATCTCAATCGAAAACGCCAGTCCTGCTCACCAAACGTCTGTAGACACCTTTATGCAATATGTCATGAAAGGCGGACCACTCATTCTCAACTGGGCGATATGGCTCTTTATCCCACTGCTGTTATTTGTGCTAGCGATCTTCCTGCCACCGATTTTGAGACTGGTGAGAAAGAACAAGATAAAAGACAGTGTCACATTAGAAGCCAATATTGTATCTGTCAAAGAAACGGGTACCTACATCAACGAACAGCCGCTTGTCAAAATGCAGCTGCAATTTCAATATGATGGGGAAAATATCGAGAAGGCAGTTAAAACGGTTGTATCCTACACCCAAATACCGCAGCCGGGTCAGCGTATCGCCATTCTCTACAATCCGAAGAAGAAAAAGGCGATGCTCTTAAAAGAGGGGGACTTCTCACAGACAAGTGAGCCAAAGTTCATCAAAGGCGCTGTTTTAAGAAATATAGAATCATATGGAACCGTAGGACGAGGCACGGTCTTATCGCTTACATTTGAAGCAGATCAGAAAAGGTATACCATTCCGATGATTCAAGCCGCTGGTTTTGAATTTAGAACAGGAGAAAAAGCCGACCTCGTCGACATTAGCGGTCAGTTGAAAATGGCAGCCTATGGCCATGAAGTGCGGAATCGATCGGGGAAAGACGTGACATTAACAGGAACCATCCAGCGGGTGAAGCAATATCCAGTCACGATTCATGGTCAGAAGCCGATCATGCTAGATGTGACGGTTTCTAGCGGAGATCAGTCCATCACAAAAACGGTCAGTCAATTCATCCCTGATCATATGGAGGTCGCGCCAGGAACTCAAATCACGATGCAGACAAAACAAGAAGAGCTGGATAAAGAAATCAGTCTCATGCAAGAGAAACAAGGAAGTGCAAAAGTGACCCATGTCGCATTTGCTGGTGTCATCGGCAACCAGCCGCTAGCGATCATTCAGATTGAGCGAGATGGCATGATGTATGAAGTGAAACAGCCAATCGATCCAATCACTAGCGTACTGCCGGGTGATGAATTATGGGTGGCATATCTCGAAATGACACGTCAAGCAGCCATAGTGAAATATGCATCGATTTAAAAAATACTTCAGCGTGTAGACAAACCCTCGCATTCGGTGTCAGTCCTGCGTGCTGGTGCTCACGAATGTCAAATTCGCTCCGCAAAAGTAACCGCCCTTCCTAGGGCTGCAAAGGTTTTCTATCACGCTGAAAAGGAGAAAAAGGGCTAAAACGAATTTCGTTTTAGCCCTTTTTGATTAAGCTTTTGTATCATACTGGCGGAGCACCTTATCATAGGCGAAGTTGCCGAAAGGAATGAACGCCGCAAAAAAACCAGCGATCGACCATTTTAAATGCCAGCGAACTTTAAAGGTCACATATGCCAAAATCAGCATATAGATGACAAACAATGCGCCATGAAGAGAGCCTACAATGGTGACTGCCATCGGAATATCCGCAAAATATTTCAGAGGCATGGCAATTAAAAGAAGGGTTAAAAGAGACATACCCTCAATAAAACCCGCCTTTCGAAGACGGCTAATACTTGTATGCATAAACAAATCCTCCTGTATAAAAGCTAGTTTCTCATCTTCTAATATAAACGAAAGATCGTCTGGACATGCTAAAATCTACGAAAAATTCAAAATATGTTCATGTAATGCTTAAAAAATGGGAAAAAGGAAAAATCACTTAATCCGTGTTTGTTTCAGAGAGTACTTGCTTTAAGTGCATCACATCATGTAACAAATGATTCGTCATTGCTTGGACGGCTTCTGTGGAGCGGCGCTCTTTCATTTCAGAATAAATGGCAGCATGCTCTGTTTGAATCGTCTCAGCACGCGCCCCGCCGCTAAAATGAAAGATGCGGCAAAAATGAATGAGTGCATTCACATGATTCAATTGTTTACATAAGCGGTGATTGTGACTCGCTAGAATGATTTTTTGATGAAAGGCTTCATGTAACTGGACGATGTCTTTAGATGGCAGCTGCTGTTTGATTGCTTCGTCTGCCTGCGTGAGGACATGCCTAATTTCCTCCAGCTCTCTTTGCGAGGCTTCCTTGCATACAAGCTCAACAGCAAGCGTTTCTAGGGCGATCCGAATTTGATAAAGCTCCTCGACATCTTTTTCCGTTAACGTATAGACAGAGTAGCCCGACCGATGATCAGCGATCAAGAGCTCATCTTTTTCTAAAAGTCTCATTGCCTCTCTCACTGGTGATCGGCTTACACCAAATTGTTTGGCAAGCTGTGTCTCATTGATGCGTTCCCCCGGCTGAAACTGTCCATCAAATATCATTTGCTTCAGCTGTTCATAAAATTGCATATGGTATGGTGCTGGTCTTTCCATCTCGAATGAATTCATCCTGTCATTCCCTCATTTACACATCTTCTTTTGTCTCATGTTATCCAAGTTTTTCCCTCTAGGCAAGCCTGCATCGGAAAAGTCAATATCGTACAATTCAAGAGAAAAAGGGTGTGCTACACTGATGATCAGTTCAGTGAAAGAGGGGATCGACATGAAAACACAAGAGGAACGAACGGTACATTTTGATCAGGACTTGCAAATAGAGGCGTATCGCTTTCATGGCATCATGCAAAAGTTCCCGAATCATTTTCATACATACTATGTGATTGGATTTATTGAGGATGGTCAAAGAAGTTTGATTTGCCAAAATAAAGAATACATCATTGAAAAGGGAGACATTCTTCTTTTCAATCCATATGACAATCATGCATGCGAGCAGATTGATCACAGTACACTAGATTATCGTTGTTTAAATATTGAAGCAGATGTGATAGAGAAGATGTTTCAGCACAAGCCGCATTTTAAAGCTCCTGTGTTTTCACAAAGTGAACTGACAAAGCCGTTATATGATCTTCATCAAATGATGACAGAAGAAGCCCCAGCTTTGAATAAACAGGAAACGTTCTATTTCTTTATGAAGCAGCTGATTGAAGCCTACGCTGATACATCAGAGGAAAAAGCGTCAGTAGTACATGCCGCCGAACAAAAAGTCCAAGACGTACAGCAATATATTGAAACACACCTTACGGAAAATATATCGTTAGACGACTTAGGAGAGCTTGTCTCCATGAATAAATACTCACTTCTGCGTGCTTTTACAAAGTACAGAGGGATCACGCCGTATCGTTATTTACAAACAGTGAGAGTGAATTATGCGAAGGAGCTTCTCGCCAAAGGAGTGAAGCCTGTAGATGCGGCAGTCTCCACCGGTTTTTCTGATCAAAGTCATTTGAGTCATTTCTTTTCAGAATTTATTGGGCTCACACCAGGGCAATATCAGCAAATTTTCACAAAGCAGGTAACAGCAGATGAAAAATAAACAGCTTCTTGGTCATCTAGCGGCCATGTTCACCATTTTTCTATGGGGATCAACCTTTATCTCAACCAAAATATTGTTAACGGCTTTTTCTCCAACAGAAATATTATTTTTTCGCTTTTTTATTGGATATCTCGCTCTGATGATGATCTATCCGGTCACTATGAAGGTGCAGCGTAAAAAGCATGAATTGATGTTTGCGCTCGCAGGTTTATGTGGTGTGGTCTTATACTATTTTTTAGAAAATGTCGCACTCACCTATACGTTTGCTTCGAATGCAGGTGTCATCAGCTCAGTTGTACCATTCTTCTCATTTTTATTGGCTTATTTTTTATTGAAAGATGAGCCTTTGCATCGCCGGTTTTTCATAGGCTTTTTCATCGCGATGACAGGAATTGTCCTGATTAGCTTTAATGGAATGACGACGTTCCAATTGAATCCAATCGGTGATGCGCTAGCATTAACGGCGACCATTGTCTGGGCCTTCTATTCTATTTTATCGAAAATCATCAATCAATATGGATACCATATCATTCAAGTGACGAGACGTGTCTTTTTTTACGGCTTACTCTGGATGCTTCCCCTGATCTGGCACTTTAAAATTCGTATAGACTGGGGGCGATTGACGAACCCGTCGTTTGCCTTTCACTTATTGTTTTTAGGCCTGTTCGCATCTGCTATTTGTTTTCTCACATGGAGTTTTTCAGTGAAAACGCTCGGTGTGGTGAAAGCGAGTGTGTATATTTATGGCGTTCCTATTATTACGATGGTCATTTCAATGATCGTTCTTCATGAGAGATTGACCCTCATGTCTGTACTTGGAACGGCACTGACCTTAGGCGGACTGCTGCTTTCAGATAAAAAAGGTACGAAGAGGAAGAAGGAGAAACCCTCGATGCTTTTGCAGGATAAACAGGCGCTTTGATCAAAAAAGCGCCTTTATCCATTGAAAGAACATGCACTCTCTAGTAAACTCAAACTTAAACGGTCGACGGTCGACCGACAATAAAGGGGGAGAAATAAATGAAGCATGTTTCAATTGCGGCGATACCAGGTGACGGGGTTGGGAAGGAAGTTGTACCTGAAGCCATACGAGTATTGAAAGCGGTATCAGAAGTGCATGGCGGTCTGTCTTTTACCTTTCAGGATTTTCCGTGGAGCTGTGAATATTATTTAGAGCATGGCGAGATGATGCCAAAGGATGGATTACATCAATTGAAAGCCTTTGACAGCATTTTCTTAGGGGCTGTCGGAGATGCCAATTTAGTGCCGGATCACGTATCACTTTGGGGACTGCTTATTAAGATTAGGCGGGAATTTGAACAGGTGATAAACATCAGACCTGCAAAACAGCTTAGCGGCATTCGCTCACCGCTTGCTCAGCCAAAGGATTTCGATCTTCTAGTTGTCAGAGAAAACGGTGAAGGTGAATATAGTGAAATTGGAGGCCGTATGTATCAAGGGGAAGATCAGCTTGCTGTTCAAAATGCAGTGTTCTCAAGAAAAGGGACAGAGCGTGCGATGCGTTTTGCCTTTCAATTAGCAGAAAAAAGGCGAAAGCATGTGACGAGTGCAACCAAATCGAATGGGATCGTTCATACCATGCCTTTTTGGGATGAAGTGTTTCAAGACGTAGCAAAGGATTATCCAGAGGTGACAGCAGACTCGCAGCACATTGACGCGCTCTCAGCCTTCTTTGTAACAAGACCAGAAAAATTCGATGTGATTGTGGCCAGTAATTTGTTTGGTGATATTTTGACAGACCTTGGGGCCGCCATTATGGGAAGTATTGGCGTAGCGCCTGCCGCCAACATTAATGTAAATGGTAAATACCCATCCATGTTTGAGCCTGTACACGGATCAGCTCCAGACATTGCGGGAAAAGGAATCGCCAACCCAATCGGTCAAATCTGGACCGCTAAACTCATGCTGGATCATTTCGGAGAGGAAGAACTGGGCACACATCTGCTCGAAACCATCGAATCAGTCACAGCAGATGGCTTTTTAACGGCAGACATCGGTGGCGCCTATCAAACGCAAGAAGTCACAAACGAAATCATCACACGATTGAAGAAATAATCCGTCATTAGAACCGCATCTCCACGTCTGCTATAATAAAAGGATGGATAGAAGAAAGAGATGTGAAATCTAGTGTCAAAAACAGTTGTATTAGCAGAGAAACCTTCGGTCGGACGTGATCTTGCACGTGTGCTGAAGTGTCATAAAAAAGGAAATGGCTTTTTAGAAGGAGATCAATACATTGTGACGTGGGCGCTTGGCCATTTGGTCACACTGGCTGATCCAGAAGGCTACGGAAAAGAATTTCAATCCTGGCGTTTAGAGGATTTACCAATCATTCCCGAACCGCTTAAGCTTGTGGTGATGAAAAAGACAGGAAAACAATTCCAATCAGTGAAAGCGCAGCTTGCGAGGAAAGATGTCAAAGACATTGTCATCGCAACAGATGCTGGACGTGAAGGGGAGCTTGTCGCTCGATGGATTCTTGAAAAAGCGCATGTGAAAAAGCCTTTGAAACGATTATGGATCTCATCTGTCACGGACAAAGCCATTCAAGAAGGCTTCAAACGATTAAAAGACGGCAAAGAATACGATAACCTGTATCGCTCAGCCGTTGCACGTGCAGAAGCAGACTGGATTGTCGGCATCAACGCAACAAGAGCGCTGACAACGAAGTTCAATGCACAGCTTTCCTGCGGACGGGTGCAAACACCAACGATCGCCATGATCGCCAAACGAGAAGAAGACATTCAGCAATTTCAGCCGAAGCCGTTCTATGGATTGACTGCACAAGTAGATGGACTGACTTTGACATGGCAGGATGCCAAAACAAAGCAAAATCGGACATTCCAAGAGAGTGTGATCAAAGAGCGCTTGGCAGCCTGCGAAGGAAAACCAGCAGTGGTTGATGCGTTGAAAAAAACAGCAAAAAAAGCTTTTGCACCGGGACTGTACGATCTGACTGAATTGCAGCGTGATGCACATAAACGCTATGGTTTTTCAGCCAAAGAAACATTATCTACGCTTCAGCGATTGTATGAGCAGCATAAGCTCGTAACATATCCACGTACAGATTCACGATTTATTTCAGCGGATATCGTTCCTACATTAAAAGATCGTTTAAAAGGAATGAACGTCAGACCGTACGCCCAGCATGTGAACCGGATTTTACAATCAGGTGTGAAAGCGCACAAAGGCTTCGTCAATGATGCCAAAGTGTCAGATCACCATGCGATTATTCCAACCGAGGAAGAGCTGTACCCAGGAGTATTAAGCGATAAAGAGCGTAAATTATATGACCTCATTGCCAAACGTTTCCTTGCGGTACTCATGAATCCTTTCGAGTATGAGGAAACAACGGTCATCACCAAAATAGGCAGTGAAACGTTCACAGCAAAAGGGAAAACCGTGCAAGCAGCTGGCTGGAAAGCCGTGTACGATGACTCATATGAAGAAGAGGAATCAGCCGAGGCAGATCAACATTTGCCGCTGCTTTCAGAAGGACAGTCACTAGATGTACGACAGCTGAAAGAGACAAGAGGAGAAACGAAGCCTCCTGCACGTTTTAATGAAGCGACCCTATTATCTGCTATGGAAAACCCAGCGGCATTTATGCAGAACGAGGAAAAGGAATTAGTGAAAACCCTTGGTGAAACAGGTGGTCTAGGGACAGTAGCAACAAGAGCGGATATTATTGAAAAGCTGTTCAATAGCTTCTTAATCGAGAAAAAGGGCAAAGACATTTTCATCACATCCAAAGGGAAGCAGCTGCTCTCGTTAGTGCCTGAGGACTTAAAGTCCCCTGCGTTAACAGCGGAATGGGAACAAAAGCTTTCTAAAATCGCCAAAGGGCAATTGAAGGCTTCTCAATTCATGAGTGAAATGAAGTCATATGCCAAACAAGCCGTATCTGAAATCAAACAGACGAACCAGACCTTTAAGCATGACAATGTCACTGGCACCCATTGTCCAGACTGCGGTAAACTCATGCTGAAAGTGAATGGAAAACATGGCACGATGCTCGTTTGCCAGGACCGAGAATGCGGCCATCGTAAAAATGTGGCGAAGAAAACAAACGCACGCTGCCCGAACTGTCATAAAAAGCTCGAGCTGCGCGGAGAAGGCGATGGCAAAATCTTTGCTTGTGTATGCGGCCATAGAGAAAAACTGTCTGTCTTCGAAAAACGCAAATCTCAATCCAATCAAAAGAAAGCCAGTAAGCACGATGTGTCTAAATATATGAAGAAACAAAAGAAAGTGGAAGAACCAATTAATAACGCACTAGCTGAACAATTAAAGAAGTTAAAATTAGATCAATAGTTCTATAAAAACCCGTGCGGAAACGCATGGGTTTTTCAGTATTATTAAGTATATAGACATATTGTTTTTCTGAAAATGGGAATAAATATGCGAAAAGGCTCGTAATTTGGCATAAAATATTCATTTAAATTTAAACAAAAACGCTCTATAATAAATCGTTAGATGCTTAGAGAACGCGGAATTGAAAGGGGACACGAATGCATACACGCATATATCGTACAGCAATTGTTTTACTCATTGTCATTCTACTAGGCGGATGTACCTGGGAACAGCAGAAAGAATCAGCTGATCCAGTATCATCTCAGCCCGTTTTGCCTGGAGAATATTTTATCACTCACCACTTAATGACAGATCAAGGCTTAATTCGCACCTCTTTTGCAGAGCAGCACATCTACTTATCTGAATCACTTGGACTTTGGATGGATTATCTTGTTCGAAAAAAAGATCAAAATTCATTTGACCAACAATTTGATGTTCTGCAAGATCAATTTTTACTAGACCATCATCTTCTCAGCTGGCAAATTGAATCCGATCAAAAAAATAAGGCCAATGCTTTAGTCGATGATTTACGTGTAGTGACGGCACTTCAAAAGGCAAATCATTTGTGGAAGAAGTCAGCGTATCAAACGACAGCAAAAGAAATCGCTCAAGCGTTAAAAGAAAAAAACATGTTCAAAGGCATATTGTCCGATTATTATGATGCATCAACCAATCGAACTTCACATACAATCACACTCTCATATATAGACCCAAAAGCAATCAAAGAATTGGAATCCCTCCAAATATTCACGAAACAAATGACCAGTAACCAATTAGCCATTCTAAAACAAGCATCGAGAAAAAAAGGATTCTTTCCTAAATCCTATGACATAAAGAAAAAAACCTATTCATTCGATCAAGAAATCAATATGATCGATCAACTTTATACAGCTTTACATGCATATCATGCAAAGGTGAATACGTCCGAGATCATGAAATGGCTTAAAACGTCGTTTAAACAAGAAGGCAAACTGTACGGAAGATACAAACTGAGCACATTGAAGCCATCTGTCACATATGAATCGCCTTCGGTATATGCACTCGTCATTTTGTATGCCCTTAAACAAAACGAGCTGAAATTCGCAAAGACTGTCTATCACCGCATGAAAGAATTACAAACTCAAGATCCTCTCAAGCCTTATTACGGAGGATACATGAACGAAAAAGAGACACACTCATTTGATAACTTATTGCCTTTAATTGCAGAAAGGGAGCTTCTAAATGAATCGGTTGTTCAGTAACACGTATCGCTTGTACTATTCTCTGCTCCTCACGTTTGCAGGCCTTATTTTGTTTATGGGCTACCTTAACGTACAAGATGCGGAGAGCTTTATGATCATCGCACTGACATTTGTCGTGTTAGGCTGTGGTATTTTATTTGGTATCCTACCAGCATTAATTTTCACCTTACTGTTTTTGTTCTTTATAGGAAGCGTCATGTTCTTTACAGAGCTTGGTCATGAAAATTCCCTTTTTTCAAATCAAACATTGCAAGATGTAGTAATTTGGGGCGTAGCACTTCTTTTTTTCGCTATTTCAGCGGGAAGCTTGCATGAACGGATCAATACGCTGCGTCACACCATTGAACAACAAAAGCAGGCCATCAAACAATTTGTGGCGATTGACTCGACAACAGGATTTGACAATGCTGAGCGGATGAAGCTCGAATTATCCGAGGAAATGAAACGGGCAGAACGGTACAAACAGCCATTTGTCTTTATCCTTCTTCATATGAATTACGCAGCGGAATTCAAATCGTTATATGGAGAAAAAGAAATGCAGCATCTATTTCAACAATTAAGTCTCAAGATACGCGAAAGCGTAAGAGAAACCGATAAGAAATTTCGGTTATCTGAAGAACGAATGGGCTTGCTGCTAACCCATACACCAGAAGAAAATGTGTCAGTTGTCCTTGATAAGCTAAAGGATAAACTGCAAACGCATGTCCTATTAAACGGTCGTGAAGTGACCTTGACATTTCATGTCTGTCATTTAACAAGCAGCTCGGATTATCGTACGCCAGAGCAGTTTTTAGAAGAACTAGAAAAAGAGATGATGATGAATGAACTTTAATTCTTTGATGAAATGTTGTTTGATGATCACGCTTTTTTCGATTCTTTCGTTTAAACACATGGCTTCAGCCGATGCGCTCGTCACGCAGCCAAAAACACTGATCGTTTATTCCACACCATCGGGGGAAGTGACTCCAGCCGTTCATATGCTGGATCTACTCGCCAGTCATTTTTCAAAACAGACGACGATTGTATCTGATGAACATTTGGCTGAAAAGAGGATGAATGAATTTCAGCAAGTCATTTATCTTGGAGAAATAAAGAGAACCCTGTCAAAACAAACCATTCGTGCGATGAACGAATCACAGCAATTCATCGCCATTGGATACAATGCGGAACAGCTTCGCCCATTCTCCAAGCTTACTTTTCACAAACAAGATCATATCAGTCGATTGAAACATACACATGATCAGACATACCGTCAGCTAGAGAGAAGGATCAATGTGTTAACGGTTCGAGGGTCAGACTTGGAAAATGAATTTCTAGTGAAGAAACGTCAATCTGATCTGCCATTTGTGACTCAGACAAAAGAAGGTACGGCATATATCGGTATCTTAGATGTCGTGCAACACAACAAGCTTCTTGCAGAAGTGCTAGAAAAATACATGCCATCTTCTGTGCAAATGAAGACAAAATACTTAATGCTCGGGAACATCAGTCCAGCAAGTGACGAGAAGAAGCTACTAGAACTTGGACAATACGTATCCGCACAGCATATTCCTTATCAAATTGCAGTGACCCCTGTTTGGATAGATCGAGCAACAGGTGATGAAGTCACACTGAGCGACCGCCTGAAGCTCGTGAATGTGTTAAAACAATTGCAAGAAAATGGAGCGAGTATCATTCTTCATGGCTTTAGCCGTACGTATCGAACGGAGGAATCTGGTCAGGGATTTGAGTTCTGGGATGCAAAATATGATCAGCCCATCACGACAAATGATCCAAAAAATGCAGAGAAGAAACAAAGTAAAAGCCAATTCCCAAATGAAAAAGACTTTCATACGTATACCAAATTGAATCAGCAGCAAGAAGTCGCCTATACAGAAGAAAAACTGACAAAGGGTATTGAGCTTCTTGCTAGGCAAGGCTTATATCCTCTTGCGTTCGAGGTGCCGCATGATGCGATATCACAAAAAGGTTATGAAGTAATTTCAAAGCATGTGTCCAGTCTATTTGGACAGGTGCAGCTGTCAGACCGCACTTGGAAAACAGCCGGTGCATCGCCGCTCGTGACGTCTCCTGCCATGTTACACGGCATGACCTTATATCCTCAGCAGCAAGTTGAGCAAGTGTCTGACAAAGAAGGTTCAAATGTTTTAACTGAACAGACGATTCAATCCGTGCAGCATCTGCAATCAGCCGCAATCGGGCTGTCCTATGACGTGGAGTTAGGGATAGCAGGGTTACAGGATTTGATCACACAGATGGAGGCAATCCCTTCTAGCGAATGGCTGGATGTAAAGAAAACAAAACAGACGGTCCAAACTGCACATGTAAAAATCCAAACATCTGGGAATGGACATATTCAAGTAGAGGAATCCAACATCGCCGAAACAAAAACAGTCAAACGAAGTGGCATGGAAAATATGCTGAGAATTCTCACGGTCGTGGTCATGCTGTTTATTGCGGCATTTGCTTTATACACATTGTATTTAAGACTGACAATGAAAAAACGAATTTTTAAGGAGAGAAAATTAGGTGGCTGATGTCTTATTTTATCTTTCATTAATGCTCATTTGGATCATGCTTCTATACCACATGTTTCTCATGCAGGGCGGCTTTCAGCATTACCTCACCTATGAAAAAGTGCTGCCTAAATGGACAAAACAAGGGAAAGAGCTGCCGACCGTCAGTATCCTGATTCCTGCTCATAATGAAGAGGTCGTCATTCGGCAGACATTAAAAGCGATGGTTCAGCTATCTTATCCTAAACACCTCCTTGAAATCATTGTGATTAATGACAATTCTTCTGATCGCACAGGAGAGATTGTGCAATCATTCAGTGAGCAATATGATCATGTCCATATGATTGAAACGAAGCCGCCATTTGCAGGGAAGGGAAAATCCACTGCACTGAATGAAGGTTTGAAGGCTTCAACAGGAGAAGTGATTTGCGTATACGACGCAGATAACATGCCTGAACCAAAGGCTGTCTATCATTTGGTTCTTGGATTATTAAATGACCCAAAAGCAGGCGCTGTTGTCGGGAAATTCAGGGTGATCAATGCAACCAAAAATTTGCTGACCAAATTTATTAATATTGAGACCATCTGTTTCCAATGGATGGCGCAGGGCGGGAGATGGAAATGGTTTGGTATTGCAACAATACCAGGTACCAACTTCGCCATCCGCCGGCACATTTTAGAAGAGCTCGGCGGCTGGGATGTCCAAGCTTTGGCCGAGGACACCGAATTAACGATCCGTGTGTATAACCTGGGATATGTGATTCGATTTTTTCCAGCTGCGCTCACATGGGAACAAGAGCCTGAGACATGGAAGGTCTGGTGGCGGCAAAGAACGCGCTGGGCTAGAGGGAATCAATATGTTGTCCTTAAATTTTTAAGGCAGTTTATGAAGCTGAAACGAAAACGAATGGTTTTCGATTTGTTTTATTTCTTCTTTACGTATTTCTTATTTTTCTTCGGCGTTCTGCTCTCAAATGGCATCTTTATTGTAAACCTATTTGTTGATCTTCATTTATCTGTAGGGGCTGTCGCACTAATCCTTTGGGGATTAGCCTTCTTCCTCTTTCTAACAGAAGTGATGATTACATTAAGTATTGAGAAAACAGAGCTCACCAAACAAAATATTCTCATTGTGGTCCTCATGTACTTCACCTATTCTCAAGTATGGATTGCGCTTGTCGTGTACTCCTTATGTGTAGAGGTGAAGAGCCGATTATTGAAACAAGAAGTGAAATGGTACAAAACAGAGCGTTACGATCAACAACAAAAGAAAAGCGGGTGACAAATTGAAATCGGTCAAATGGATGTTTTTAATATTAGCGCTATCCCTTGCCATTCAGCCTTTTTTCATGGCAAGTCAAGCAATGGCGCAATCCAATCGAGTACAAGTGAAAGACGATTGGGTTCACTCATCAAAAGGAAATCAAACAGAAACGCAGCATCTATCAGAAGATGTGGTGACATTGTATGGTCAAGAAGACCGCACTGAATTTTCCTATCAAATGGAGAAAGAAAAAGTAGAGTCTAGCACTCTTACATTAAATATAGAGGCTTCACCATTACTAATATCGCCATCATCTTTCACAGTGATGATCGATGGAGAGATTGAAAAAACGATCCCTGTATCAGGGAAAAACCCCAAAAAATCGATTCAAATCAAATTGAACAAAACGCAACTAAAAAAAGGATCTCATCAAATTCAGCTCGCATTTTATGGTGTGTTAAAAGAAGGTGTGTGTATCAACCAAGAGACGCCTGCCAATTGGCTGAAAGTATATCCTGAAAGTGAGCTGGCGTTCAAAGGAGTTCAAACGAAAGACGTGACGTTAGACAGCTTCCCTTCACCATTTATTCCATCAGGTGATCAGGAAGAACAAACAGATATTGTGATTCCAAATAAACCAGAAGCGGCTGAATTAGAAGCGGCTATGAAAGTATATCGTACGTTGAAAAACAAAGACCGCCTAGCAGACCTCAAACTCGTTCAAGAAAAGGACGTCGAGCAAATTGCGCACCCAACTATTGCTGTTGGAGCAAAAGGAAGCTGGAATGGACGAATAAAATCGCTCGAGCAAGCGGCTGGAATTAAAACAGAAGGCGATCAACTTACGTTAGCGGTGAGAACCCTGACAGCAAAGAAAAAAGAACAGCCCATTTTATTTGTCACTGCTAAGCAGCCAAAGACAATTGCTGAAAAAATCAATGTCTTGACTCAGCCAGAACTGACAGGTCAGCTCACTGGAACCGACTTGCTGCTGCAAAAGGTGACAGCTAGTGCTTCTAAGCCATCTCATCATATTTCCTTAATAGATTTTGGCGCAGATGATGTCAAAGTTGGAACCAAAAAGACAGCATCTGATCATTACTATTATCCGAAAGCATTAATGGCTCAACAAAAATCAGGTGCAAAACTAAATCTATCATTTAAAAAATCAGATCCAGCGAACAAAGCAGAGCGTCTAACAGTGATGATCAATAACGAACCGCACGACGTACCGTTAACAAAACTAGGAAACAAAGATGAGAATGGGTTCTACCATGTGTCGATTCCAGTAGATTCACAAGTGCTTCAAGAGAACGAATATGTGGACTTACAGTTTGTCACAACAGGTTTTAAAAACATGGAATCCTGTAGACATACAGATGAAGAAGGCTGGATTTACATTGATAAGAACAGCTCTCTTCAAATACCAGAAGGAACAACTATTGATACACCGGACTTAGCCGCATGGCCGCTTCCTTACACTTCAGAAACGGAGCAAGGAAACACATTGATCATTATGCCAGATCAAATCAATCAAGCCTCAATCAATCAAATGGCTATGCTGACCGAATCATTTAGTCAGCCGGAAGCTGCTCAATATCATTTAATTGAAGCATCGAATGTGACAAATGAACAATTGAAAAAGAACTCTCTCATTTTCATCGGAGGCATCCAGACATTCTCTCTTTTAAAAGAAAAAGCAGATGATCTCATCGTTCCAGTGAAAAAGGGTCAATATGATGTATCCTCATTTGGCATGATCAACGAAACAACAGCTCGTATTGTATGGACGCAGCCATCCGTATGGAATAAAGAACAAACCATGACCGTTTTTTCAGGAATGACGGCAGCTGACGCTGATATATCAAATGAAGTGATTCGATTCCTTCAAACAAATACTGAGACCGCAACAGTTGCAATAGAAAGCAAAAACAAAGATGTGTTCTCTAATCACCAAACAGTCAGCAATGCAAAAAATGATCTTAAAAAAGGTGAAAAGCAAGGCGTCGGTGATTCTTGGATTTACTTTGCATGTATCGCTGTACTGATCATTTTTGTCGTTGTGATGATTGTTTATTTCGTACGAAAAAACCGCAAAAAGACTGATTAATAAACGGTCAAAAGACCTCGAAAAAATCTCTTTACTTTGGTGTCAAACGGGAGTATGATCTCTTTTATAAAAGACCAATCGCTGAATCATTTCGATGAGCGGGGGAACCAATTTTGGTGGTATAAAACACCATGTGGGGTGAATCCTTTTAAGGTAGGGCAAAGTCTCATGCGCCCGAATCCGTCAGCTAACCTCGTAAGCGTTAAAGAGAGCAAAGACCAACCTGTGATCTAAACAATAGACACAGGGGCATTCTATTGCCTCTGTGTCTTTTTGGCGATCCATCTTTTGCAACTTAAATCGTTTGACACTAAAGGAGCGGGCATCACATGTACAGTTTGATGAAGCGTATTTTAATTGGTAAACCATTAAAATCACAGGCAGCAGGAGAACAAAAACTATCAAAAATCAAAGCGTTGGCATTATTGTCATCAGACGCATTATCATCAGTTGCATATGGTACAGAACAAATCTTAATTGTTCTTTCTGTCGTTAGTGCAGCAGCATTTTGGTACTCACTCCCGATTGCAGGTTGTGTATTAATTCTTTTAATGGCGTTAATTCTGTCTTACCGCCAGATCATTTATGCTTATCCAGAAGGCGGCGGGGCATATGTCGTCTCTAGCAGAAACCTAGGTGAAAAACCGGGATTGATCGCTGGCGGATCATTGCTTGTAGACTATATTTTGACTGTAGCAGTGAGCATTTCAGCGGGGACCGATGCCGTCACATCGGCTTTTCCAACACTATATCCATATCATGTCTTGATCTCAATTGTATTGGTCATCGTGATTATGGTGCTCAACCTCCGTGGATTAACAGAATCGGCATCTATTCTGGCTTATCCTGTATACTTGTTTGTATTTTCACTCCTTATATTAATTGGAGTAGGCGGTTTCAAATTATTAACAGGCGGCGTACCGCCAGCACCTGAACATACAGCGGTAGGCACACACGTACAAGGCATTACATTATTTTTGTTATTAAAAGCTTTTTCATCTGGCTGTTCTGCTCTGACTGGAGTAGAAGCCATTTCAAATACGATTCCATCCTTTAAAAAACCAGCTGCACAAAACGCAGCGAGAACATTGTTGATGATGGGTGGATTGCTAGCTGTTTTATTTGTGGGAGTCACATTGCTTGCATTTGGTTTCGGCATCTCGCCAAAGCCAGAAGAAACGGTTGTATCACAAATTGCGTCAGACACTTTTGGACGTACGTTTTTCTATTACGTGATTCAGGCAGTCACAGCGCTAATTCTAATATTAGCGGCAAATACCGGCTTTTCAGCCTTTCCGTTATTGGCTGTCAATTTAGCAAAGGATAAATATATGCCGCGTATGTTTACTGTAAGAGGAGACCGGCTTGGTTACTCTAATGGCATTATCTTTCTAGGCGTAGCCTCTATGCTGCTCATCTGGTTGTTTGATGGAAAAACAGAACATCTTATACCGCTATATGCTGTCGGTGTGTTTATTCCATTTACCCTGTCGCAGACCGGCATGTGTGTGAAGTGGATTCGTGAAAAACCGCAGGGCTGGAAAACGAAAATGCCAATCAATATCGTTGGAGCACTGATTTCTTTTACAGTTTTTATGATTCTCATTTTGACCAAGTTCCATCTCGTATGGCCAATATTTGTTTTCCTGCCTATTGTTTTATTTATCTTTCATTCCATTAAAAAGCATTATTTGTCTGTTGGAGAACAACTGCGTTTATTGAATGAAACAGAGCCTGTTGAGATTAAAGGAAATGTGGTCATCGTACCTATAGCGGGTGTCACGCGTGTTGTCGAACAATCTGTTCAATATGCAAAGTCTTTGTCAGAGCAAGTCATAGCGGTTCATGTATCCTTTGATAAAGAAAAGGATAAGAAAATTGAAGAAGATTGGGAAAAACTCAATAGCGGTGTACGGCTTGTGATGCTGCATTCATCCTATCGAAGCCTCATTCACCCGCTAGATAAATTTCTTGAGACAGTTGAAACAAAAGCAAATGCCCATCAATATAAAGTGATGGTGCTTGTGCCACAATTTATACCGAAAAAAAGATGGCACACCATTTTGCATAATCAATCTGCCTTTTTATTAAGATTCCGCCTATTATGGAAGCGGGATATTGTGGTGGCAACCCTGCCCTATCATTTTAAAAAGTAGCAGAAGCAAGTTGAAACGTTTGATCAAAAGGATGCGGTGGTATGGAGTAAGAAAAAAGGAGTTTTTTCACATGCCGCAAAGAACCGCAGGAAAAGAAGTAACAGCGCTACTGGAAGAGTGGGGCGTGAAACATATTTATGGAATGCCCGGCGATAGTATAAACGAATTGATTGAAGAACTTAGGCATGAATCAAGCCAAATAAAATTTATCCAAACGAGACATGAAGAAGTGGCAGCACTATCAGCGGCGGCTGATGCCAAACTAACAGGTAAACTTGGTGTCTGCTTATCAATCGCTGGGCCGGGTGCTGTCCACTTATTAAATGGACTGTATGATGCAAAAGCAGATGGTGCACCAGTTTTAGCAATTGCAGGGCAGGTTGCTTCGGCCGAAGTAGGCAGAGACGCATTCCAAGAAATCAAATTGGAGCGAATGTTTGACGATGTCGCTGTCTTTAATCAGCAGGTACAGACAGCAGAGGCGCTGCCTGACTTATTGAATCAAGCCATCAAAGCAGCTTATACCCATAAAGGTGTGGCAGTTCTCACCGTATCGGATGACTTATTTTCTCAAAAAATAAAGCGTAAACCCGTCTATACATCTCCTCTTTATGTTGAGGGAGAAGTACGGGCAAAGAAAGATCAATTGCTAAAGGCAGCTCAGCTGATTAACAATGCGAAGAAACCAGTCATCTTAGCAGGTAAAGGATTAAGACATGCAAAAGAAGAGCTTCTTTCATTTGCAGAAAAGGCAGCTGCTCCTATCGTCATCACGCTCCCTGCAAAAGGTATTGTGCCAGACAGGCATCCATACTTTTTAGGTAACTTAGGTCAAATTGGAACGAAGCCGGCATATGAAGCGATGGAAGAATGTGATCTCTTAATTATGCTTGGCACCTCCTTTCCATATAGAGACTACTTACCAGAGGACACGCCAGCCATTCAACTAGATATTAAACCAGATCAAATCGGCAAAAGGTATCCGGTAGATGTGGGAATTGTGAGCGACAGCAAGAGTGGTTTGCATGAACTAACTTCCTACATTGAATATAAAGAACAGCGTGGCTTTCTTGAAGCTTGTACAGAACATATGATGAAGTGGCGAGAAGAAATGGATAAAGAAAAATCTGTTGCTACTTCACCAATTAAACCACAGCAAGTCATTGCTAGACTAGAAGAAGCAGTCGAGGACAATGCCATTCTTTCAGTTGATGTTGGTAATGTCACGGTATGGATGGCACGTCATTTTGAAATGAAACAGCAGGATTTCATTATCTCCAGCTGGCTTGCCACAATGGGCTGCGGTTTACCTGGTGCGATTTCAGCTAAATTGAATGAACCGAACCGACAAGCCATTGCCGTCTGTGGTGATGGAGGCTTCACAATGGTCATGCAAGACTTTGTGACAGCTGTAAAGTATAAGCTGCCGATCGTTGTCGTAATCTTAAACAACAACAATTTAGGGATGATTGAATATGAACAACAGGTAAAAGGAAACATAAATTATGGTATAGAGCTGGAGGATATTGATTTTGCTAAGTTTGCAGAAGCGTGTGGAGGCAAAGGAATCTCCGTGTCATCACATGAAGAATTAGCTCCAGCCTTTGATACAGCTCTTCAATCCGATAAACCAGTCATTATTGATGTCGCTGTCGCCAATGAACCTCCGTTACCTGGGAAAATCACTTACACCCAAGCAGCAGGCTTCAGTAAATATTTATTGAAAAAATTCTTTGAAAAAGGTGAGCTGGATATCCCTCCACTCAAGAAAAGCCTCAAACGCTTTTTCTAAACACAAAGTAGTCGGTCTTCTGAAAAGAGGGCTGACTTTTTTTGTGATGATTAGGAAAAACATTTCAATTGTCACTTGCCTTCATCTCTATTAAAATATTTGGAAATTATTTTTGTAACTTAAAGCCTATTTTTTCCAATTCGCTGAGAAAGGTAAAATAGACTTTATGATCAATAATGGAGGGAGTGACTTCTTCTGGGCAAGATACTTGATGCAAAAGCACTAACAAGTGCCATGGATGCAAGGGCAAAACACTACCAGGAACTCCGTGAACAAATGGTAGATTTAAAAAAGGCACTTCAAGGCGTGGCTAACCTCGGTGATGATTTCACTGGAAAAGGTGCCGGTAACATTAAAAACTTTTATAAAGAACTGGCTGGAAATGTAGATATGTTTATCAGCTTCATTGATAAGCAAAAAGCCTTTCATGAAGGTGTTTCTGGGACACTTGATGATACGAGTTTTGGCGGCGAAACCTTCGTAGAAGAACACTTTTTAGACAACGCTGTACATATGGGCATCAAAAATGCCAAAAGCATTGTGAAGGATCAAAAAAAGGCGCTTAAAACGATTTTTCAAGACATCGACGACCTCATTTCTCTAGAAGTATTTGATAGTCAAACTTTTGATGAAAAAATTGCAGATGCGGAAGACGAGCGAAAAAAGACAGTGAAAGACCTAAGAGAGCTTGATCAAAATGTAAAAGATGAATATGCTTTGTCAGAAACGGAGCAGCAAGCTACAATGGCATTGTACGTAGAAATGATCAATGCTACAAATGACGGAAAAGCCATTTCGCCTATGAATTTTGACAAGAAAGCGTATCAAAATAGTGAAATCTACAAGGCAAAAAGCGATATTGAGAAGCAAACTTCTGAATATCTGAAAATCAAAAAAGAACAAGAAGAGGCCCGCGAGATCGCAAAGGAACAAGAAGCGCTCGCCAACCGTCCTTGGTATGAAAAAGCACTCGATTATGGCGGGAATATTGTCAATGAATTGACAGGCGTGAACGATGCAAAACGTGCCGCAACAGGTGTCGATCCGATCACAGGCGAAGAACTTACTGCAGGACAGCGCGTCGCCGCAGGCGGCATGGCAGCTGCAGGATATATCCCAATCGTCGGCTGGGCAGGACGCATTTTCAAAGGTGGTAAAGCCGTCTATAAAACAACTCAAGCCACATCAGCCGCAGTCAGAGCAGTCGACATTTACAAGACATCGCAAAAGTCTTTTGACGCCTTAAAAACATCTCAAAAAGGCTTATATGGTCTTACCGCCACCAACGGCTTCAGCGAAGCGATTACAGGGCGTGATATGTTTGGGAATAAGGTCTCGAAAGAACAGCAGGAAGCGAGTATGAATGCGGCGCTGGGAATGCTTTTGCCGTTTGGGGCGAAGGGGTTCAATGGGAAGATGGGGATTAAAGGTGGTACTGTTAAAAATGTGGATAATGGTACAGTGTGGAAGGATATAAAAGTTACTCAACCACTTTATGAAGGTACAAAAATCCCAAAATCTTTTGAATTAGCAACAGTTGATGGAAAGTTCTGGGTGCACCCTAATGGGACAAAACATATGGTTGAGTATATAACTAGAGATGCAACGACACATGGTATGCCGATAAATAGTCAAACTTTATTGTCGAGTTTCCAAAGCTCTGTTAACAATGCTGCCAAGCAAGGAATTAAATATGAAGAAATTATGAAGGTAGGTAATTGGGAATTAATATTTAGTAAACCTCGCGGAGACGGATTGCTACCAGTAATAAAGCATGCTGTGTATATGCCTTAAAAGGAGAAATGATGATGTTAAAAGTAATAGAATATAAAGACAGTCAACCTATCAACATTGAATATGATCTTTATACACCGATTAATATAGAATTTGGTAGTTGGAATATATCAAAAGAGCCAACGATATATTGGAGAACTGGAGATTTCAAGAAATCTTTAATTGAAATAGGTTTAGGGAAATATACGGGTAATATTCGTTCAATTACACTAACGTTAAGTGAAAATGTACACAAAATGGAAAGTTTGAAATTAGATATGGAAGATATAATTATGGTTAAAGGTGTACCGAGTTTTCAGATAGAAGAATCTAATGATAATACCTATATAGACGAAAAAGGTAAATTAGACGTGTATATAGGTAGGGATAAGGTATTCATTTCATTCTCAGAAAATGATGCAGTATCTATTTTACAAAGTGATACAGTAGGATTTGCTTTGGATAAAGAAGAAGTAGTATGTGGTATTATCATAAGTGGTATGTTAGAACATGAAAAGAAAACATTAGAAGATGCATTGAATTAGAGTATTATGAAATACAAAAACCTTGATGACTAAATGTCTTAAAAGGTTTTTTGTGTTGATCGGAGTTTAGAAAATTATTTGATAGTGATGAATATGGTGAAGGAATTTTTCATTATCAAGAAAGTGCTAGAAGCCACCTCATGAGCAAGTGAAAACGGATTATATAATTTTTTACAGCTGTTTTTTGTTTTGTTCAAACATAGAAACGGAAAGGGTTTTTAAATATTGAATGATATATTGACAAAGAAGTTAGTTGTAGAAAGTGGTATTGAGTTTGAAAAGTCTCTAGAGTATGGGGGACCCTATGAACTAGCGATTGTAGAATATACTCAAGGAGGGAAAGAAAAACTATTTACGGGACTAGCCTATGATATGTACGAAAACGGACATGTTGAAAGTTATTTCTATGTAGAGAAAGGTATTAAACAGGGGAAGTACGTGGAGTTTTACCCAAATGGCAGTTTGAAAAAAAATAGGGTATATGAGGAAGAACACTACAGAGGGATATCAAGTGGAGTTTTTTGAGAATGGAAATAAAAAGTATGAGTGTGAATGTATTGCTGGCCGAGAGATGACTTACATAAAATATGATAAAGATGGTCATGTGAAAGAGTATAAGGAAGAACCTAATGAATCAGATTTAATATATGCTGAAAAATTCAATGAATGATCAATGGTCAAATGAATTATCAGTTAAAAAAGCTTAAAATGAGAAGAAATCAAATAGAAGTCATTACAAATTGAAAAGGGGAATAACAACCATGCTATGGATCCTCACACAAAACCAACAAACTCTGATTCATGTCCAAGAAGTCTCAGTAAGCGGCAAAAAAATTGAAGGGATGATTTTGGGGAGTACTTCCTGGGCAAAGATGCTCGGCAAGTATGACTCAAATGATCGCGCAGCCGAGATCCTTCAAGACATGATGAAGACGATTGAAGAACATCCAAATGCCACAATGACATACCGAATGCCTCTTCAATAAAAAGAAACCACCTTTCCATCGTGAAAAGGTGGTTTTTGTTTAGGATGGTGTTTTTCCAAAGGCTAAGAATAAGGGAATGCCTGTGCCAACAAGGGTGGTGGCAAATAGGAACATACCGCAAATAAATAGAAAATGGCTGGCTGAAAAGACGAGTGCCAGAATGAGAAAAACGATGCTGAGTCCTATCATGCTATAGGATGGGACAAAGCGGCGTTTGTAGGTGGCTTTCTTTGTTAGGAAGGAGAAGAAAATACCAAATAACAAAGGGACAATCCATAAGTAAAATAAAATAATAAGAGACATACATCATACCTCGATTTTTCCTTCTATTTTATCAGATGCCGATCACAACGGATACTACAAAGCTTCACTTTGTAAAATAATTCATGCAATCGACACAATTAAGTGGGCTGATTCATCGAATGCGTTTTTTGTTTTATATATTCAGGCTGTAAAAGGGCGTACACACAATGATCGGTAAAGCGATTGCCCAGCCATTCACATTGTCTTAAAATTCCCTCAAGCGAAAAGGATAATCGCTCTGGGATGCGTCTGCTTTTCTGGTTATCGACAGCAGCCCTAATCTCAATACGATGCAGCCCGCACTCTTCAAATAAATAGCGAATGACTGCTTGGCATGCTTTTGTCATGATGCCTTTTCCTTGATGGCCTTCTCCGAGCCAATAGCCGACTGAAACGGTTCTATTGATCCAATGAATTTGATGGGTGCCAATGATGCCGACAAGTTCTCCATGTGACCAAATGCCCGCTTGAAAACCGTTGTTCTGCATCGCTTGCTGCATCGCACCTTGGATAAACGCCATACTGTCTTCCTCTGTCTGTGTTGAATCCACCCAAAGCATCCATTCACGTAAATGCTCTCTCGACCGCTGGATGAGCAAATACAGACTTCTTGCGTCTCTTGGCTCAAGCAGCCGCATGGATATCTCTTGATCCTGATAAACAAACATGTACCCACATCCTCTCAGGGGAATTCTACCATAACCAAATGGAAAGAAAAAGACAGCTCAACACTGTCTTTTACATAAACGTATCTACAATTAAGAAGAGATTAAGTGCTACAACAAGAGCTGCTATCACCCAAGATATTCCTGTCACCCAGCGGGCATTCGTTAATTCACCCATAATTCGTTTTTTACTTGTAAATAAAATGAGCGGAATTAAAGCAAAAGCAATCCCAAACGATAAGACGACCTGACTCATCACAAGCGCAGAGGTCGGATTCACTCCAGATGCAATAATCGCAATCGGAGGAATGATGGTAATCAGCCGGCGAACATACAGCGGGATCCGGTATTGAATAAAGCCCTGCATAATGATATCGCCTGACAATGTACCGACAGAAGAGCTGGATAGTCCGGCTACAAGCAGACCTACACCAAATAAGATGGCTGATACAGGCCCTGCGAGTGTACCAAAATGCTGAAACGCAACATCCAAATCTTCAACAAAGAGACCATTTTTATAAAATAAAGCGGCTGCCACAATCAACATGCTGGCATTGATGGCCCCGGCGACGATCATCGCAATGAGGATATCTAAAAACTCAAAGCGAAAAATCTGCTTTTTCTCCTTTTCCGTTCTGCCGACGACTCTTCTTTGGGTTAAAGCTGAATGTAAGTAGATTGCGTGAGGCATCACAGTGGCACCTAAAATTCCAGCTGCAAGCAGCACGCTGTCTGCGCCATCAAATTTTGGAATGAACAGTCCACCAGCGACACTTGCGATATCTGGTTTGGCGACAAAGGTTTGTACAGCGAAAGCGATCACGACAACGAACAACATGCCTGTGATACCTGCTTCTAATGCTCGATATCCTCGTCTTTGCAGCTCCAATATCGCAAATGAACCGATAGCCGCGATAATGGATGCTTCAAGCAGCGGGATTCGAAAGAGCAAGTATAAACCAAGTGCCGCCCCGATAAACTCAGCTAAATCCGTGGCAATAATGACGAGCTCTCCCTGAATCCATAAACCGATCGAAACGGGCTTTGGAAACTCTTCACGTGCGATTTCAGGTAAGTTTTTGCCTGTCGCAATTCCAAGCTTTGCGGATAAAGACTGGATGAGCAAAGCCATGAGATTTGATATGAGAATGACCCATAAAAGGAGATATCCATATTTGGAGCCAGCCGCAATGTTGGTGGCGAAATTTCCTGGATCAATATAAGCAATGGCTGCGATAAAAGCAGGACCGAGAAAAGGAAGGAGTCTTCTAAATCCCTTGACTTTTCCTTCAAGTGCACGCTCAGCTGCCTCTGACATGTGTGCCTGTGCCTCGATGTATTTGTTTGTCATATGTCATCACCTAGATTCTACAAAGTTTTGCTTGGGCACAAAATGTTTCCTTGATGCAATTTTTAATCATCATATGCCCATCTTCATGAAAAGTCAACTATCTGAACTAATAGGTTTGTTTATCATATGTAAGTGAAAAAAATAGATACCTTGTCAATCCAACACATAAAAAACACCGCCTTTATAGACGGTGTCCCTACTGCTTCCTCTGTTATTTGTTTTTTTAAGATACCCTTGATCCCACACTACGGAAGATCAGGCTTAAGATGATGACAAAGATCGCTGCACCTAAGATTGCTGGAATGATCGCAAAGCCTGCCAAACTAGGACCCCACGTTCCAAGTAATCCATGACCAATCCAAGCACCTGCAAGTCCTGCAATCATTGAACCGATCCATCCTCCTGGTACACTACCTCCAGCGAGTGCACTGCCAATAAGGCCGATGACAATCGCCACAACTAATGAAATCAGAAATCCTAACATGTTGATCACTCCTCTTTTTGTTTGTGTATTAAGCAATAACCGTTTTGAAAAAGTTTCAAACCTTTCGAAACCGATTCAATGTTCTATACGTATGATGGAAAAGGATTGTGTATAATAACAAACAAATACTTCAGCAGCATCTAAGGAGGAAAAAGGCATGGAGGAAAGAGAGTGGCTAAAAGCACAATTAAAGCAGATTGAACAGTGGGAGAAAGATCAGCAAAAGGTATGGTTTTGGGAGAAACTCAGCCGCCTGCCATTTCAAATGCTGGACAAGCTGACGCCTGCCTTTATCCAGAAAAAAATCGGTGTGCTGCTAGATGAAATGGGGCATTACATTCAATCAGGCGGTGCCTATTTGACATCAGAAAAAGGCATCATCCATCAATTTCAAAAGAAATGTGCCGACGAATCGATTCAGCGTATAGAAGATATAGAAAAAGCTCCAATTGAAATCATGGATGCCATTAGTGAACATATGGGGAAAAATAGGACGAATCTCGCCACGGTACAAGGGGCGACAACGGGTGTCGGTGGTATGTTTACACTGGCTGCAGATATTCCTGCGGTACTTGGTCTCTCCCTTAAAACATTACAGGATATTGCCGTCACCTATGGCTATGATCCTAAAAACAAGGAAGAGCGGGTCTTCATCATAAAATGCTTACAGTTGACCTCTGCTGATGTGGTTGGGAAGAAATCGATATTAAAAGAACTCAGGAGCTATCATGCTTCCGAAGGGAAACACGAAAACATGTTCTCACAAATCCAAGGATGGCGTGAGGTAGTCTATAATTACCGAGATTCATTTGGCTGGAAGAAACTGTTTCAGCTTGTTCCAGTAGCAGGGATTTTATTTGGCGCAGTTTCCAACCGCTCACAACTAAAAAGTATTGCCGAAACAGGCATGATGCAATACCGAAAGCGAAGAATTGTCTCAAGATTAGAAGAGCTCACGCAGCAAGGACAGAGTGAATCTGGTGCATAAAAAATCCCTTTCTCAAAGGGATTTTTTATTTGGTCTGATCCTCTTCTTGAAAAGCATGGATCGGAGAATGTTCATAACGCGCACGCAGCTCACGAATCTGTTTGATTAGGGTAGAACCAATAGTTTTTTCGGCTTCCTCATACAAAGGATCGAGGGCTTTCATCCATTTTTGTCTTTCTGCTGGCGTCAATTCATGAATGGCAATCTGCGATTCCCGTTTAATGTCCTCCAGCTGATCTTTGTTCATCTGTTCTGCATGTTTTTCATTCCAAGCTGTTGTTTCTTCCATCGCTTCAAGTAAAATTCGTTTCGTTTCAGGTGTCTGGCGATCAAAGAAGGATTGATCTGTTAAGACCACATAGCCTAAATACCCGTGATTACTGATCGTCATATAGTCTTGTATATGATAGAATTTTTTTGAATAAATATTTGAAATGGTATTTTCTTCACCATCTACTTTTTTTGTTTCTAATAGCTGAAACGTCGAATTAAACGATTCCTGATAGGGCTTTGCGCCAAGAAGTTTGAATTGTTTTTCAATCATGTCGCTTTGCATAATGCGGAGAGATTGGTTTTTTAAATCACTAGGCTGTTTGATTGGACCTTTATTAGAGGTGATTTGCTTAAAGCCATTTGTCCAATACGCCATTCCCTTTAGCCCGTCTTTTTGCAGGGTGCCAAACAATCTTTGTCCAATTGCACCGTGCAAGCCTTCCTGAACCGCATCATAATTAGAAAAAGCAAAAGGAAGGTCAAGTGCCAGCCACTCAGAGGATAGCATGCCGAGCTTCGAGGTAGATGGTGCGATAAATTGAACTTGATTCTCTTTGAGTGCATTAATTTCTTCTATATCAGAATAAAGACTTCCGTTGGAGAAAATTTGAATGGTGATCTTCCCATCGGATTTTTCGTGCACAAGCTCAGCAAATTTCTTTGCGGCAAGTCCTTTTGGTGTATTATCTGCCACGACATGGCTAAATTTGAACACAAGCTGATCCTTCAGCCCTGTCTGTTCATCGTCAAAGGTCGTCGCTGCTTTTGGCATCATATGATAGAAACCAAAGTATAAAGCGGTTACAAAACCGATCAAGAGCAATAGTGTATAGGCGAGTAAATTCTTCATGCGTCCGATCCCCCTTATGTCAAGCATACTTGACCGAGGAAGAATTCGTAAAGATACAGGTGAAAAAAATGATGAGAAATCGATTGAAATTACAACAATTATCTATTAGATGGAAGCTCACCATCCTCACATATTTCGTTGTCATTTTCGCCCTTTTAATCGGAGGAATTGTCCTTGTTGGGGGAATCCAGCAAACAGAGGAACGAGAGCTTCGAAAAAGGCTCATGAACACAGCGAGAACAGTTGCGGAGATGAATGAGGTAAAGCAGGCGTTAGCTGATCAAACAAAGAAACGTGACCGATTACAGCATGCCATCGAAGAGATTCGGATTATTCAAGACGCTGACTACATTGTCGTCATGGATATGGAGCATGTGAGATTAACGCATCCAGTGAAAGCAAGGATTGGCCAGCGTTCGGAGGGGACAGATGAAGAGCCTGCTTTTGCCGAGCATATTTATTTCTCAGAAGCAGAGGGAGAGCTTGGGACCGCCATCAGAGCCTTTTATCCAGTGAAGGATGATCAATTTAATCAAACAGGGGTCGTCCTTGTAGGGAGAACGCTGCCAAGTATGATCGATATATTAGGAGAAATGAAGAGGGATATCCTCATGATCCTTTTGCTGACGCTCAGCTTTGGGCTTGTAGGTTCATTTTTACTCGCTCGTCATATTAAACAGCAAATGTTTAAGCTGGAGCCGCATGAGATTGTCAGAATGCTAGAGGAGCGCACCGCAACCTTTCACTCTATTAATGAAGGGGTCATCGCCATTGATAATCAGCACATGATCACCATTTTTAATGAAAAGGCGAAGCAAATCTTTGGCGTGACAGGGGATGTCGTAGGCCGGAATATTTGGGATGTGCTGTCTGACACAAGACTTCCAGAGATCATTGATCGTGCTGAGCCTGTCTATAATGAAGAAATTCATATGAGCGGAAAGCGGATTATGAGCAGCCGGATTCCGATTGTCATGAAAAAGAAAATTATTGGAGCGGTCGCCATTTTTCAGGACCGGACAGAAGCGGCAAAATTAGCAGAGGAGTTAACTGGAGTCAAAAACTTTGTTGATGGTCTACGGGTGCAAAATCATGAGCATATGAATAAGCTTCATACGATTGCCGGGCTGATTCAGCTTGGTAAAGCCGATCAGGCACTCGATCTAGCCTTTCAAACGACGGAAGAACAGGAACATGTGCTGGACTTTCTTCACCGTGTCATACAGCATGATGCCGTTGCGGGATTATTGATGAGCAAAATCAGAAGGGGCAAGGAGCTAGGCATAAAGGTCGAAGTAGACGAACATAGCTGTCTGTGTGATTTCCCTGAGCGTCTAGATCAACATGATATGACGAAGCTGCTTGGCAACCTGATCGAGAACGCCTTTGCTTCGTATGATACTGTAGAAAGAGACACAAAATGCATTTCGATTAGTATTGATCAAACCGAGGATGTCCTCGCGATTTTAATTGAAGACAATGGCTCCGGGATTGAAGAGGAAATGATTCCTTATATTTTCGATAAAGGCTTCACACACGGCAAAGAAGGCGGAACAGGCTATGGCCTGTATATTGTAAAAACGATTATCGACAAAGGGGTGGGAAATGTAGAAGTCACATCAAGCATCGGCATTGGTACCACCTTCTCAATCGAATTCCCAATGATCATAGAGGAGAGAGACAGATGACTCAGATTAAGGTGCTATTAATTGAAGATGATCCGATGGTGCAAGAAGTGAATAAGGAGTTCATTAAGAGTGTTCCTGGCTTTCAAGTGGCGGCAATCGCAGGTAATGGGGAGCAGGGCATCCAGCTCATCAAAGAAATTCGTCCAGACCTTGTTGTCCTCGATGTATATATGCCAAAAAAAGATGGCGTAAAGACGCTTCAAGACATTAGAAAGCAAAAGATACAGGTGGACGTGATCGTTATTTCTGCGGCAAAGGACAAAGAGACGATTGGCACCATGCTTCAAAATGGTGCACGAGATTATATCATCAAGCCATTTAAGTTCGAACGTATGAAAGAATCACTTGAAAGCTATAAAGCGTTTAAATCTAAAATTCGCACAGCAGCAGAATTTTCTCAGGAGATGCTGGATGATATCATACGAAAGCCTGCTGTTAAGCAGGAAGATACTTGGCTCCCTAAGGGGCTGAATGTGCATACGATGAATGAAATTAAAGCCTATATGGGCATGCAGGAAGGTCCGCAGTCTGCAGAGGAAGTTGCCAATGCACTCGGCATTGCACGTGTCACGGCACGCCGGTATTTAGACTTCTTAGTGAAAGAAGGCGAGCTGAAATTAGATATGCAATATGGCGGGGTAGGCCGGCCTGTCAATAAATATATCGTACATTCTGACTAAGAGACCAAAAAGACCAAAATGTACGATATGTTCATAAGCTTCACAGCCTTTGATGAAATCGCTATCATTTAGCTACAGATAACAGTTAAGCGTTTACATCAAAGGGTGAGGGAGTTGATTTTTTATGAAGAGGCTTTTGAAGAACCTGACATTTCAGGTGATTGCAGCTGTCATTATCGGGATCATTGTCGGGATGGTTTGGCCAAACGTCGGAAAAGAAATGAAGCCGCTTGGTGACACCTTTATCAATGCCGTTAAAATGGTCATCGCACCAATTATTTTCTTAACCATTGTTCTTGGTATTGCCAAGATGGGGGATATGAAAAAGGTTGGAAAAGTTGGGGGAAAAGCATTTATTTATTTTGAAGTCGTCACGACGCTTGCTTTGGTCATCGGTCTTTTTGTCGTCAATATCATGAAGCCAGGTGCAGGTCTGGACTATAGCAAGCTTGAAAAAGGGGATGTTTCACAGTATACCCAAAACGGGGGACAGGGTATCGACTGGATGGAATTTGTCACACACATTGTGCCATCTAACATGGTAGATGCTTTTGCAAAGGGTGATATTTTACAGGTCTTATTCTTCTCTATTTTATTCGGTGTTGCGCTTGCTGCACTTGGCGAGAAGGGGAAAGGAATCATTGAGTGGCTTGATAAGCTGTCACTTGTTTTCTTTAAAATCATTGGATATATCATGCGTGCTGCGCCGCTTGGTGCATTTGGGGCAATGGCCTATACAATCGGTCACTTTGGTTTGGCATCGATTAAACCGCTCGCAAGTCTGATGCTCTCCGTTTATTTGACTATGTTCCTGTTCATCTTCGTTGTGCTGAATATCATTTGTAAAATGTATGGCTTCAGCCTGTTTGGTTACCTGCGATTTATCAAGGATGAAATTTTAATTGTTCTTGGCACAAGCTCATCAGAATCCGTGCTGCCAAGAATGATGGATAAAATGGAACGCTACGGGTGCTCTAAGTCTGTTGTGGGTCTTGTCATCCCAACAGGGTATTCCTTTAACTTAGATGGAACCTCGATCTACTTATCGATGGCTGTGGTCTTCTTAGCGCAAGTGTTTGGTGTAGACTTGTCTATCGGCCAGCAAATTACCATTATCCTTGTTCTAATGCTCACATCAAAGGGAGCGGCTGGGGTGACAGGAAGCGGATTTATCGTGCTGGCTTCTACACTCGCTGCACTACAGGTCATTCCGCTAGAGGGGCTTGCACTTCTGCTTGGTGTAGATCGATTCATGAGCGAAGGAAGAGCCATCACAAACCTCATTGGAAATGGAATCGCGACAATTGTTGTGGCGAAAAGTGAAGGTGAATTTGACGAAGCGAAGAGCAAAACAGCCCTTCAAGAAATGCGCAATATAAAGCAAGCTGTATAGTATAAAAACAACCCAAAACCGAAACCTTATGTCTACATGGGGTTCGGTTTTTTCTTGTGTAAAAAAAGAAAAAACATGAAAGCTTGATAAATTTAGTGCGAATCGTAAGACCTCATTGACCTTTTGTTATATAATTTACAGAAAGATCCGATATAATGTATATCAGATCCAATGAAAAATAGACTTTAGTCCTGGCAGGTGTATAACGAAATGGCAGCATTTTTAAAATTGTTCGAAAAACCCGGTGTTAAGCGGTTTTCTGTATTTGTAGTATTAGCCACAGCCTTATATTTATTAAGAGGAATGATGAATTTAATTCTCTTGACCTTCATATTCACCTTTTTGATGAATCGGTTAGAAGAGGTCATTAGAGGCTTTTTAAGTCGCTTCCTTAAAATAGGGCAGAAATCGGTTATTACCATTTTGTATATTCTTTTGGCTGGTGGATTGACGGTTGGCGGATTCGTGTTTGTGCCAATCATCGCCAAACAGGTGGAGCAGCTATTTCATTTAGGAAAGAAAATTGCAGATCATCCACAAGATTTACCCTTCATTGATGTCATCACGAACGTATTCGGAGATTTTAAAATATCAGCTTACTTTGAGAAAGGGTTTAATTTCCTCTATACATACTTAACTGATTTCAGTACGTTCAGTATCCAGGTCATTATGTCCTTAATATTAAGCATGTTCTTCCTGTTCGAAAAGGAACGCCTCATTCAATTCATGAACAAGTTCAAAACGAGTAAAATCTCTGTGTTCTATAACGAAATCGCCTTCTTTGGACGTAAATTTTCCAGAACGTTCGGAAAGGTACTCGAAGCACAGTTTATTATTGCAACTGTTAACTGTGTTTTAACAACCATTGCGCTAGGTATTATGGGATTCCCGCAATTATTTGGATTAGCGGTCATGGTCTTTTTGCTAGGCTTAATCCCTGTGGCAGGTGTGGTTATCTCACTTATTCCACTCAGCATCATTGCGTATACGCTTGGAGGCGGCATGTATGTCCTGTATATCGTGCTTGTGATCGTCATCATCCATGCCATTGAAGCCTATTTCCTAAACCCGAAGCTCATGTCAGCAAAAACAGAACTCCCTATCTTCTTCACATTTGTTGTGCTGATCTTCTCTGAACACTACATCGGCATTTGGGGACTGATTATTGGTATCCCGATCTTTGTGTTCATTTTAGATATTTTGGAGGTCACGAATAAGGAAGAAAGTAATTAAAAAGTTCATATGAACCTGTTTACAATTTTCCGAAAATAAGGTATAAATAGTATGAAAATATCATATTACCACACGCTTAATCCTTCTAAAGGAATGGGGGACCCATGTTTTTGGGGTGAATTTTTCTCTGTGAGAAAAAAGGACATCTCTTCGTCCTAACCCGTCAGCTAACCTCATCGGCGTGAAGAGAGTAAACAGTGGTACGTGTATGGAAACAAAGACCCACGAGAAAACTCTCTTGTGGGTCTTTTTTGATGAGGAAGGGGAGATTTTATTGAAGCTAGCGACGAAAATTATTATTGCCTTGTTTGTAGGTGCAATCACAGGACTATTGCTTAACATTTTTGCTCCAAATGTATTCAAAGTGTTAGACCCTTATCTATTTACGCCTCTAGGTCAAATCTTCTTAAACCTGATTAAAATGTTAGTGGTGCCGATCGTATTCTTTTCCATCACACTAGGTGTAGCAGGTCTAGGTGATCCGAAAAAGCTTGGCAGAATCGGCGTAAAAACCATTACTTATTTCCTGCTTACTACTACTTTTGCCATCATCATTGGCATTTCATTAGCCTTATTAATCAAGCCGGGAGCATTCGGTCATTTTGATACGAAAGCAGCTGATTATTCCGCAGAGGAAGCCCCATCAATGGCAGAAACACTACTCAACATCATCCCAACCAATCCAGTCCAATCTTTAGTTGAAGGAAACATGCTTCAAATCATCGTCTTTTGTGTATTTTTAGGTCTTGGCATTGCCATGCTTGGGAAGAAGACGGAAGGTTTGCTAAAGCTGTTTGAACAAGGAAATGAATTAATGATGTACCTTGTCGGCATAGTGATGAAGTTCGCACCGTACGGAACATTCGGTTTGATCGCAACTGCCATTGGCAGTCAGGGATTTGATGCGATGAAAGCGATGGGCCTTTATTTCTCGGTCGTGTTAGTTGCGCTCGTGCTGCATTTCTTCCTAACTTATGGGTCAACTGTCGCCATTTTAGCGAAGCGAAATCCGATGGCATTTTTCAAAGGATTTTCTCCAGCAATGGTTGTCGCATTTAGTACGTCAAGTAGTAACGCAGTCCTCCCAGTCTCGATGGAAACAGCCCAGAAACGTTTGAAGGTGCCGGAGCCGATTTCAAGCTTTGTACAGCCGCTTGGTGCAACCATTAATATGGATGGCACAGCGATTATGCAAGGGGTCGCGACTATTTTTATCGCGCAAGTGTATGGAGTTGAACTGACGCTTGTCCAAATGCTGACGGTTGTCTTAACGGCTGTCTTAGCAAGTATCGGTACAGCGGGTGTGCCAGGAGTTGGGCTCATTATGCTCGCTATGGTACTGAACTCTGTGAATCTGCCGGTTGAAGGCATTGCGCTCATCCTTGGCATAGACCGCTTATTAGATATGGCAAGAACCGTTGTCAATATTACAGGTGACGCCGCATGTGCGGTGATTGTGACAGAAACGGAGAAAAAACACGAGACAGACGCAGCATCACCGAACCTATCCATGTAATGTAAAAGAAGGGCTGACTCGATCAGCCCTTTTTTTCATGGAGTCCCTTGTCTTGCGTGATATACTTTTAACAGAATGAGCGGTCTTATTTGCCGCTTTAGGTTTTACATCAGAAGGAGGAACCACGTTGGAATCTGCTGTTCTAAAAGTAGAGAAAGTCGATAAACGAATTGGCCGGAAAATGATCTTACAAGATATATCTATAGAAATAGGGAAAGGGGAAATCGTCGGCTTACTAGGACCAAATGGGTCTGGAAAAACAACCTTGATTCGTTTGATCGTTGGCTTGATGAAAAAAAACAATGGCCGAATCATGATCAATGGATATTCACAGGATGAGGATTTCCTACAAGCGATGTCATCTGTTGGTGCAATCATAGAAAATCCCGAATTTTATTCTTATTTAACAGGCTTCGAAAACCTTGAACTGTATGCGGCGATGCACGATGGAGTGACAGAGGAACGAATGCAGGAAGTGGTGAAAAGAGTTCGTCTGGAGCACGCCATTCATCAGAAGGTGAAGACATATTCACTGGGGATGAAACAAAGGCTTGGGATTGCACAAGCCATATTACATCAGCCGAACCTGCTCATTTTAGACGAACCGACAAATGGACTTGATCCTGCAGGTATGAAGGAATTCAGGGAGCACTTGCAAACGCTAGTAAGAGAAGAAGGAACATCCGTATTATTCGCCACACATTTATTGCATGAGGTTGAAGAGCTATGTGACCGCATGATCATCATTCAAAAAGGACAGATCAAAGCCAGTGCCATGCTTCGAGACATAGAGGGGAAAGAACAGATGCTCATGAATATTCAGCCAGTGGAAAAGGCGGCTGCGTGGCTTGATACACATGCCTATACATATGAACGAAACGGAGCGCATGTATTACTTCAATTGAACAAAGACCAAGTGCCTGAGCTGAACAAACAGCTTGTTCTGGCTGGGTTTGCTGTACTTGAAATGACGCCTCAAAAGCCATCAATTGAAGAGGCATTTATGAAATGGACGGAAGGCGGGACGGCAGATGCTTCAACTCATCAAGAATGAGCATAAGAAAATTACGAGGAAAAAGATCACGTTCATTGCACTTGGATTGATTGTTGTGTTTCAATTGGCGATGGCTCTAGCGTTGAAACGAGTCATCTCCAGCTTTGGTGGACAAGACACTGTCGCCAACTATTTTGCTTATTCCACAAACGTCGTGTTTATTTTACAGGTGCTCGCGGTTGTCATTGGCGCGACCTTGATCTCAACAGAATTTCAAAAAAGAACGATCAAGTTTTTATTGATACGGCCCAAAACAAGGCTGCAAATTTTCCTGTCAAAATACATCACTCTTGTGCTTATGGTCATTTATTTGTTTGTTTTTTATTATGTCATTGCTTTCCTATTTGGCTTTATTTTCTTTGGTACTGCATTTGACGAAAGTACGGGACGATTATTTCAGCATACATTTGCTGTGATCGGATCTCAGTGGGTGGAAGTGTTGATGATGGCAAGCTTCGCTTTTATGTGTTCCAGCTTGTTTAGGAACAGCCTCGTTGCGCTTGTGACCTCGTTTTTTGTTTTATATGCAGCTAAATCACTTGTGCCTATTATGTCTCTTTTAGAAAATCAGTGGGGGAAAATCCTGCTTTTTGCTAATACAGACTTTACTCAGTACAGCTTTCAAGGACCACCGCCCTTCCAAGGCATGAGCCCTTTGTTTTCTCTATTTATGGTAGGGGCGCATTTTGTTTTCTTTGTTGGCACGGCTTGGGTTCTTTTTTGGAAGCGTGATGTAAATGTGTAAAAATTGTGTCAAATAACAAGAAAAATTCGTGACATCTTTGTGAAAACGAGTCTGCATTTCACGATAACCGGCTGATTTTGTCTTATAATAAGAGGGAGTCTTGGAGGTGGCACTATCGTGAAAAATTTCATTACGGCTTTACCCATTTTGTTGCTGCTGTCGTTTTCGTTTGTGTCTTTTGCCTTCCAGTTTGATCATCTTATTTATTTCAGACTAGCGCTGGGGATCTTTTCGTTAGCGGGTCTTTTCTTTCTGTATACACTTAAAAGAAACATGAAATGGTTCATGGTTTATTTATATGCGAGCTGGATCATACTTGCAGCTGTCACAACATTTGAGGAGCCTGTCTTTTCTCAGTTCTTCTTCGGTGGTTTAACAATGACTATGGGTTATCTCACATATATGCTCATTTATTTAGGAATGAAGCAGGACCGCGTAGCGAAATCACATTAAAACAAAAGCCGATAAAATCACAGCATAGATTTTATCGGCTTTTTTTGTTGAAAAAGGCAAAAGAGAGGAGCAGCCAGCTTTGACTGCTCCCCTTTATGTTTATGATTCACGTCCAGCAGCTGCAAGCTGCTTCTGATGCTTTTTGTCGATGGTTTCGTATATACTTTCCATCATTTTAGGATCGCGCATGATGGCTTTCTTGTTTTCTTCAATCAATTGCTGATACGTTTTGATTTTCTTCTTAGACATGTGACTCATCGCTCCTTTATAAGAATAGACGTCTATAGGATTCCACATAGATGAAATTGATAATCATTTTCAATTAGCACCTCTATTATACAAAGCACAATGCCGGAAGTAAAGATTATATTCAGAAAATTCACGTAATCGACAAATTCGAAGCCTAGTCGACGCTCATTCTTTCCCAGGAAATAATTTCTGTCATTTCTTGTCGTAAGAGAAGCATCTATATAAAACATTCTTTCGCTCATTGAAACGTTTTGACTGAACAATTCGTCTTATGAAGAGATTTGATGTAAGAGGTGGAGAAAAAAAGACACCAGCAAGTGTTTGCTGATGTCCTTCGTTTCACGATTTAAGAAACGTGCCCTTGAAGAAACTCTGTCACTTCTTCAGGAGATTTTGCGTTTGCACTGTGTAAATGACCTGTTTTTTCGCCATTTTTGAAAATTAACAGGCTTGGAATACCCATGACCTGATACGCTTCTGCTAATTCAGGGAAATCATCTTTGTTTATTTCAAACCATTCATGGTGAGCATACGCCTCTAAGATGTCTGGAATGAACATGTCCATTCTTGTACAGTCAGGACACCATGTTGCAAAGAATTTAACGATGACTTCTTTGTCAGATTGAATGATTTCATTGAATTGTTCAGTACTTGTGATTTTTTTCAATTTGTCACAACTCCTTTTCAATGTCATTTTAATATAAAATAAAAGCGAATGACATACAAATGCTCGGGAGGCGCTTACAACTTTACAAATCATTTCAATTCCGTAACAACAAAAATTAATTAGAGCATTTTTGCTTGAAAGTGATAAGATAGTAAAGATGAATTTTAGTGGGGGGAGTATCCATTGAAAATAAGTTTAGGATTGATTTACGGCGGAAAGTCAGCCGAACATAATGTATCACTGCAAACAGCCCTTGCAGTTACAAAAGCACTTAACACTGAGAAGTTCGATATACATCCAATTTATATTACAGAAGAGGGCGAATGGCTAAGAGGAGAAAAACTCACTGAACCAGTATCAAACGTCAGAATGCTTCAATTTGAACAGAGCGCAAAGACGTTTTTACCAACTTCTTTAAATGAGAGCATGTTTCCACAGCCTGCATCCGCTGATGAGAAGATTGATGTTGTCTTCCCATTATTACACGGGCCAAATGGTGAAGATGGAACGATGCAAGGATTACTTGAACTGCTAAATATCCCGTATGTCGGCAACGGCGTTCTTGCTTCTGCCGCGGGTATGGATAAAGTCATGATGAAAGATGTTTTTGCTCAAGCAGGACTTGCACAAGCAAAGCACCTTTCCTTCAATAAAAAAGACTATGAGAAAGCCACAGCAGACAGCTTAGAACAGGTAGAACAAGTACTTGGCTATCCATGCTTTGTGAAACCTGCCAACATGGGATCAAGTGTTGGAATAAGCAAATGCCGCAGCAAAGAAGAGCTGCAAACCGCATTCGACTTGGCTTTCCAATATGATCGTCGTGTGGTCGTAGAAGAAGGCGTCGTAGGAAGAGAACTCGAGATAGGTGTATTAGGAAATGACGAGCCGAAGTGCTCTGTCGTTGGTGAAATTGCACCTAAAACAGATTTTTATGACTACAAAGCAAAATATGAAGATGGCGATACAGATTTGATCATTCCTGCGAGTGTGTCAGAAGATGAATACAAGACGATTCATGATATGGCGATTAAGGCATTTAAATCCCTAGATGGTTCTGGTCTTGTACGTGCAGACTTCTTCCTCACAGAAAAAGGCGAAGTGTTGATCAATGAAGTGAATACAATGCCTGGATTCACACCATTCAGTATGTTCCCGCTTCTTTGGAAGCACACTGGTGTAGAGTATCCAGAGCTAATTGAAAAGCTAGTGTCACTTGCAATTGAACGCCATCAAGAAAAACAAACCATTAAAACGACTTTTTAATGTGAGCAACAAGCAGACACTATCCTTAGGTAGTGTCTCTTTTCCTTCAAACGTGAAATGAGAAAGAGAGGCGAAAAAATTATGATCAAACGTACAGTGAATCAAATCGCCCAAATGGCTGGTGGGACACTATCTAATCAAGCTTTTGGCGAAGAGCAAATTTACGGAGTGACGACAGATACACGAAAAGTATCAAAAGGTGCATTGTTTATCCCCTTAATTGGAGAACATTTTAACGGTCACACATTTGCTTCTAAAGCAGTGGAGCTTGGAGCCGCAGCCGTTCTTTGGAATCAAAAAGAAGCCAATCCACCGTTCGGTGTACCTGTCATTCTTGTCGACGATACACTGGCAGCACTGCAGCAATTGGCAAAATCATATTTAAAAGAAGAAAACCCTCGTGTTGTCGGTATTACAGGAAGTAACGGGAAAACGACAACGAAAGATATGATTCATTCCGTCTTACAAACAACGTATCAAGTTCATAAAACAGACGGTAACTTTAATAATCATATTGGTCTTCCGCTCACTATTCTTGCGATGCCAGAAGGTACAGAGATAGCTGTCTTGGAGATGGGCATGAGTGCAAAAGGCGAGATCGAGTTCTTGTCAAACCTAGCTGAGCCTGAAGCAGCAGTCATCACCAATATCGGAGAATCTCATATGCAAGATTTAGGATCAAGAGAAGCCATTGCTGATGCAAAATGTGAGATCACAAAAGGGCTAAAAAAGGATGGTACCTTTTATTATTTAGGAGATGAACCTTTGATCCGCGACAGAGCGACTGCACTTTCGCAGCAAGTGAAAACCTTTGGAGAAGCAGAGGACTGTGATATCAAGGTAACGCATATCAACCAGCTTGCAGAAGGAACTGAATTTCAGGTCGAAGGGTATGCCCAGGGGTTTCTCATTCCTGTATTAGGGAAACATAATGTAAAGAATGCCCTTGCTGCCATTGCCATAGGCCAGCATTTCGGACTGAATGAAAGACAAATCGCCCAAGGACTCATGCAAACAAAGTTGACAGGGATGCGTCTTGAACTGTTTAAAACGGAAAAAGGAATCACTGTTATCAATGATGCATATAATGCAAGCCCTACTTCCATGAAAGCTGCCATTGATCTTGTAGGAGATATGGACGGCTTTGCAAATAGGATTCTTGTACTTGGAGACATGCTTGAGATGGGCAGCGAGGAAGAAACGTATCATTATGAACTAGGCCGCTACATCAAGCCTGAATTCATTGATCATGTGATGACGTATGGCCGCCTAGGTGCATTCATCGCTGAAGGAGCAAAGAAATCATTCGGTGATGCGCGCGTGTTCTCATTTATGGACAAAGAGGAACTGAAGAAAAAACTTGCTGATGTAGCAGGTCCTGACGATGTTGTTCTCGTCAAAGCCTCACGCGGCATGAGATTAGAAGAAGTCATTACTGCGCTATAAAAAGTGAGCGGCAAAGAAGGTGACAGAATGATTGGCTGTCTATGTATACATGGATTCACTGGCGCCCCCTATGAAGTGGAACCGCTAGCGCAATATTTAAAGCAGAAGACAGATTGGAACGTTCAGTCTGTCACGCTTCCGGGACATGGAGATGAACTTCAGCTAAAAGGTATTCTCTATCAAGAATGGATTGCGACAGCTGAATTAGAACTTCTTTCTCTTTACCGAACATGTGATACCATTTTTTTGATCGGGTTTTCCATGGGAGGAATGATTGCTTCTTATCTTGCAGCGAAGTATCCAGTTGCTCGTCTCGTCCTTTTAAGTGCTGCGGCGAAATATGTGAATCCAAAACAAATGATTCAAGACACAAGGCAGTTGGTGAAAGAATCATTGTCTGGGCTGATTGATACGAACCCTTTGTATGATAGATACCGTCATAAGCTAACGAGCACACCGCTGTCAGCCGCTGTTGAATTTATGAAGCTGGTGAAGCAAACGAAGAGCTCCCTTGAGAAACTACACCTCCCTGTGTTAATTGTTCAAGGGGAAAGCGATGGGATTGTGCCAGCTTCAAGTGCACAATTTATTGATCATAAAATCCCGTCTCGTCAGAAAGAAGTGTTTTATTTACCTGACTGTAAACATCATGTTTGTCACGAGCCGTGTGCACAGCAATTGTTTGAAAAAGTAGAGCAATTTCTAAAAAAAACAATTTAATCTATAGAAAAGCGAAAATGTGGCTAAACTAATATAAATTGAATCCCACTTGTTAAAAATTGCATCATTTTTGTCGAATGAGTGACAAGCCTATGGTACAATAGGAAAGAAAAGGTGGCTGATTCGGTTGTTTCAATACGACGGAAAAACCTTTGTCCCGCAGTCTAATTCGAGTAACGGAGAAGTATCGGCAGGCACCATATTTCAATATCGTCAGGACGGGAATATATTAACGGGCACATATCAAGGCGGCAGTATTGTATCTGGTGTACTTGTAGGAACTGTAAATGAGGATGGAACACTTCATTTTAGGTACCACCATGTCAGCAAAGACGGCAGCATGAGAAGCGGGTCTTGCAATTCTACACCTAAGCAGTTGGATAACGGAAAAATTCAACTGTTCGAAAAGTGGAAATGGATGGATGGCGATCAAAGTGATGGTGAATCTGTCATTGTGGAACAGTAGATATATCCATTTCTGTCTTGTTGAAAAACAAATAGTGTAATGGTAAGATATAAGGTAGGGTAATTCGGGCTTTGTATATAATGGACCTGTCCTTTCGGGTAAGGGCAGTTTTTAATGATCATTCACGAGATTACTGAAACAGCAATTAGAAGGAGTTTGAATAATTTGACTATAACGTTTCAAGATTTTCAATTAAGCGAAAGTCTCATGAAAGCTATTAACCGCATGGGATTTGAAGAAGCAACACCGATTCAAGCGGAAACAATTCCTCTCGGTCTTCAGAATAAAGATGTCATTGGACAAGCACAAACAGGAACAGGAAAAACTGCAGCGTTTGGTATTCCTCTTGTAGAAAAAATTGACCCAGCGTCTCCAAATATCCAAGCGATTATCATTGCGCCAACAAGAGAATTAGCGATTCAAGTATCTGAAGAGCTATACAAAATTGGACAAGACAAGCGTGCGCGTGTACTTCCGATTTACGGTGGACAAGATATCGGTCGCCAAATCCGTTCGCTCAAGAAAAATCCTCATATCATCGTAGGGACTCCAGGACGTTTACTCGATCACATTAACCGTCGTACAATGCGTCTTCAAAATGTTGAAACTGTTGTGCTTGATGAAGCAGACGAAATGCTAAACATGGGTTTCATCGAAGACATTGAATCGATCCTTTCAAATGTACCAAGTGAACACCAAACACTTTTATTCTCTGCGACAATGCCTGCACCAATTAAGCGCATTGCAGAACGTTTCATGACAAACCCAGAACACGTAAAAGTAAAAGCGAAAGAAATGACTGTCTCTAACATCCAACAGTTCTACTTGGATATCCATGAGCGTAAGAAGTTTGATACATTGACTCGTCTTCTTGACATTCAATCACCTGAGCTTTCAATTGTCTTCGGCCGTACGAAACGCCGCGTTGACGAATTGACTGAAGCACTTAACCTTAGAGGTTATACAGCTGAAGGAATTCATGGTGACTTGACTCAAGCGAAACGTATGGTTGCGCTTCGTAAATTCAAAGAAGGTTCAATCGATGTGCTTGTAGCAACAGACGTTGCAGCACGTGGACTTGATATCTCAGGCGTAACACACGTGTATAACTTTGACGTACCACAAGATCCAGAAAGCTACGTACACCGTATTGGACGTACTGGACGTGCTGGACGTACAGGTATGGCGGTGACATTTATCACACCGCGTGAAAAAGATATGCTTCGTGCGATCGAGCAAACAACTAAACGTAAAATGGATCGTATGAAAGAACCAACACTAGATGAGGCAATCGAAGGACAACAACAAGTAACCATTGATCGTCTGCGCACAATCATCAGTGAAAACAACTTAAACTTCTACATGACAGCTGCTGCTGAATTGCTAGAAGATCATGATTCTGTCACAGTGGTTGCGGCTGCCATCAAAATGATGACAAAAGAGCCAGATGCAACGCCTGTTCGTTTGACAGATGAAGCACCAATGGTTTCAAAACGCAATCGTAACAACCGCAGCTCTTCTAAACGTAGAGACGGTGGCGGCGGAGGCGGCTATCGCGGAAAAAGTCGTTCATCTTACGGTGATAAAAAGCGTTCTTCAAATGACCGCAATCGTTCTTCTAGCGATCGCCGTCAAAAGAAATCTTATAATAGCTAATTCAAAAGCGAATCCTTTGCAGGATTCGCTTCAGTGTGTAGACAAACCCTCGCATTCGTTGTCAGGTCTGCGCGCTGGTGCTCACGAATGTTCAATTCGCTCCGCGCCAGTGCTCGCCCTTCCTAGACTTCAAAGGTTTTCTATCACGCTGAAAAGAAGACAAAGTGCTAAAATCAACATCATTTTAGCACTTTGTCAACAATCTAAAGCGAATCCTTTGCAGGATTCGCTTTTTTTAACAGGTTTACTGAAACTTTTTAGGCTTTCTTTCGTAATATATTGATAGAAAAGTAAGAGAATGGGGGAAGAATGTGAGAAAACAGCCGCAACGTCAAATTAGTTTAAATGGTTTAAAGGTATGGCGTCTTCAAAATGGAATTATCTCATTGATTTTCTTACTCATCATCATTGGGGTATTTGTTGCTAGTTATTATCTTCAATGGCCATATTGGATTGGCGCCATCCTCGCCGGTTTATGGGTCTTGCAGGTTATTTTTGGCATCTGGCTTATACCGAAAATACGTCATCGCATCTGGCGCTACGAAGTATTCGAAAATGAAATTGAAATTCAGCATGGACTCATTCGCGTTACACGTGTGATTGTACCGATGGTGCGTGTCCAGCATGTCGATACATCACAAGGGCCGCTCTTAAGGCGCTACCGTTTGGCATCTGTTCAAATATCGACTGCTGCCACAGTTCATGATATACCTGCGCTAGAATTAGAAGAAGCAGATGAGCTTCGTGATTACATATCTCGTTTAGCAAGGGTGACGGAAGATGATGTCTGAACCAAAACGTGTACATCCAATCTCGATGTTCATTGATTTTATATCAGATGCCGTATCCATGATTAAAAACTTCATTATCCCTTTTTTCGTGCTTATTTTTGTGAACTCGAATTCGAGCATTCGTTTTTATGCATTTATCTTTCTTGGTGTGCTTCTTTTATGGAAAGCTGTTTCAACCGTTTTAGCATGGAGACGATTTACCTACCGGATGGAAGAGGATGAATTTCGCGTGGAATCGGGCGTCATCACAAAAAAGAAAAAATATATTTCGTTAGAGCGAATTCAAACGGTGAATACAAGTGAAGGTATCTTCCAACGGATTTTTGGTTTGGTGCGGGTCCAAATCGAAACAGCTGGCGGAACAGACGGTCCGGAAGTGAGTCTGACGGCGATTACAAAAGCAGAAGCGGAACAATTAAAGCAATCGATTTTCAACCGGAAGAAAAGCTTGCAGCAAGAAGAAGTGGATGAAAATGGGGATGTCCCGCATGATCCTCTGACAGCGCAGCAACCTGTAGAAAAAGAAATCAATGTTTCCTACCGAATGGGTGTACCAGAGCTGCTTTTGGCTGCGACCACTTCCAGCGGGATCGGAGTCATTATTTCTGGGTGCCTCGCCATTTACACACAAATAGATGAAATTCTTCCTTTGGACGGTTTCCTCAAGCGGTTTTCTTTTTTAAGTCATGCGAGTGTTGAGATTTATGCGATTCTCATATTTATTGCCGTATTGATTGCTTGGATTCTTAGTGTTGGGGTAACAGCCCTTCAATATGCGAATTTTACCGCAAAACGAAAAGGGAAAGACATCATCATCACAAGAGGGCTCATTGAGAGGCATCAAATGACCATTCCGCTTGCGAGAATTCAAGCAGTGAAAATCAAAGAAAATATTCTTCGTGAACCCTTTGGCTTTGCGACGGTGATGCTTGTGAGTGCAGGAGGTTCTATTACAGAAAAAGAAACCTCTTCCGTCTTATTTCCACTGATTCGGAAGAAAAAAATCAACGAACTGCTCTCTCAATTCACAGATGATTATCATTTGGCGCCAGAAGCTGAACTGAAAAAGGTGCCAAAGCGTTCACTCAAGCGCTACCTGATCTCTTTCGGCTTTGTGCCATTACTTGTCGGCGTAATCCTATCTGTCCGTTTCCCGCCATGGGGGTATTTGGCACTCATTCCGCTGCCTATTGCTTTGTTTTTTGGTTATTTAGCTTATAAACAATCAGGCTATACGATCAAAGATCCATTGATTCAACTGACATCAAGAGGCATTGGCAAAACCACTGGCATTGTCTTGAGAAAACGAATGCAAAACTATACGATGACGCAATCTTTCTTCCAAAAGAAAGGCCGAGTGGCGAGTATTCACACCTTTGTGAAATCCTCTGCGCTGCTTGATTCCTTTGGTGTGCATCACCTTGAGGAAGAAGATGCAGCACGTGTAATGGATTGGTATTCGTATGAAAAAAATAAATCTTCTTAAACAAAAAATGTCGATCCGCTTCCTGTTAATAGGAGTGATCGACATTTTTTATGAGGTTAGTAGCGTCTTTTTTTTGAATGGAAAAATAGCGTAAGAGGTGCTAGGAGCATGCCGCCGATTAATCCAAATAAGTGAGCCATGATATTGATGTTCGAGTTGACGAACGTCATGATGACAGAGACGGCAAGAATCGTTAAGATCACCTGAGAATTGCCGCGGTCCATCATATGCGGTTTAAATAGAACAAGGTATAAATAAACGCCAAACAAACCGAAGATCGCACCAGACGCGCCGACATGTACATACTCTAAAGGCTCCACCCAATAGGTTCCGAGATTGCCAATGAACCCTGCACCAAGATAGATAATGAGAAATCGAACCTTCCCAAGCAAATGCTCAAGCGCTGGAGCGAATAAGAACAAAGACATAGAATTGAACAAAATATGGGTCAGACTTCCGTGAAGGAAAATAGGTGTGACGAGCCGCCACCATTCTCCAGTAGCTACACCATAATTGAAACCGACGAGATGGTCGTGACCAAGCTGTATAAGAGGTATAGGAAGCGCAAATAGAAGCCATAGACCAAATTGCAAAGCAAGGATCGTTGTGACGATTGGATACGATCTAATAAATTGTTGAAAGCTCTCCGTTCGAATAAACATAACAAACCCCTTTTGACTAGATAATGGTAAGTTTATAGTAACACGTTTATGAAGAGAACATCCAAATTAGTACGAGTCTCATAGGAGGTACCTCATGATCAAAGGAATAGGTATTGATATAGTAGAGATCAACCGGCTCGCGCGAGTGCTTAGTAGACAGCCTCGTTTACCAGAACGGATTTTAACGTTAAGTGAACAAGACATCTTTCACACACTCAGTGAAAAGAGGCAGCTGGAATTTTTGGCAGGACGTTTTGCAGCAAAGGAAGCTTTCGCTAAAGCATACGGAACGGGAATCGGCCGGCATTTAAGCTTTCATGATATGGAGATCCAGAAAGACGAACTTGGAAAACCTTTCATCAAAAGCGAAAAGACGAAGGGTGACCAGGTTCACGTGTCCATCACTCACACGAAAGAATATGCTGCTGCACAAGTTTTAATTGAAAGGTTGTCAAGCTAGTCTGCATATTGTTTGTCCCCCCTTCATATATTGGGTAGTGCGATAAGGAAGGGCGAGTTGCTAACAGGCTTTGATGGTTCGCGGTACGCAGTTAACTCTTGAGGCGTACTGTTAAAGTCAAACAAGCGGTTTCTTCCTTTTAACACAATTAACGAAGGGGTTGAAAAGGGTGAGAAAAAGCTTTGTTTTGCTTGTAACGGGAATCCTTTTTGTACTGATTCTCTCCGCATGCGGTCAAAAATCTCAGCAGGATATCGTTGGAGATTTAAACAAAAAGGCAGGGGAAATGACATCATACAAAGCCAAAGCAAAAATGACCATTGAGACAGGAAATGACCCGCAGGAGTATCAAGTAGAAATTTGGTACAAGAAGCCGGAACTTTACCGTGTCTATTTAGAAAATCCGAAAAAGGATCAGAGTCAAGTCATTTTAAGAAATGGCAATGGTGTGTTTGTGCTGACACCTTCATTGAACAAGAGCTTCCGTTTCCACAGTGATTGGCCAAATAATAGCAGTCAGGTCTACTTATTTGAGTCACTCGTGAAGGACATTAAAAATGACAGTGCCGCTCAGTTCAAAGCGAAAGATTCAAAGTATGTGTTTGAAACCAAAACCAATTATCAGCACAACCAAATGCTGCCTACCCAAGAGATTTCCTTTCATAAAAAAACAATGGCGCCTGCCAGTGTGAAAGTACTGGATAGCGACAAAAAGCCAATGGTGAAAGTGGAATTCTCTCACTTTGAATTCAATAAATCCTTTGACAAAGATGCATTTGATGAGAAGAAAAACATGACACTCTCTCAAATGGATGTTGCCACAAGTGCAGACCCATCTGACAGCTTTGCGGTGAAAACACCAGTTGACATGCCAGAGGGTGTGAAGAAGATGGAAGAGAAAGAAATGATGACAGATGCAGGTAAGCGTTATGTCATGACGTATGGCGGAAAGAAATCCTTCACACTCATTCAGGAAAAAGCGAGAGTCGCTGAAGCATCTACGCCTGTGACAATGAACGGTGAGCCAGTCGACCTTGGCATGACAGTTGGGGTTCTCACAGATCAATCCCTTTCATGGACATCTGACGGAGTGGACTACTTGATTTCTTCAAGTGATCTATCGAAGGAAGAGCTCTTGATGGTTGCAAAGAGTGTAGAAGGCCAGTCAGCTAAATAAATACCTCAGGCGAGAGCCTTAGAAATGAAACATCAGCCCTATGCATGGGCTGATTTTCTTTGATTTGTTTCACATTATTCTTGATTTTTAGTATCATATGAGGGGATTGAATCATTCAATAGGGAAGTGTGACGGATGGACACAAATGCCTTTTATAGAGACACATGGGCAGAAATTAATTTATCAGCAATCAAGCATAATGTTTCACATATGAAAGATCATATCGGTCAAAGTGTTCAACTGATGGCTGTGGTGAAAGCCAATGCATATGGACATGGAGATATAGAAGTGGCGAGAGCTGCTCTCAAAGCAGGAGCAGACGTATTAGCCGTCGCCTTTTTAGATGAGGCGGTTTCTTTAAGAAATAAAGGCATCAAAGCACCAATACTTGTACTCGGCGCAGTACCGCCGGAATATGTCAAAGTCGCCGTTCGTTACAATGTCATCATGACCGCTTACTCCATCGATTGGCTGAGAGACGTCACCAAAATGGTGAAAGGGCAGATGGGACAACCGATACGTTTTCATTTGAAAATAGACAGCGGAATGAACCGATTAGGTGTGAAAACGATAGAGCAAGTGAACGAAGTGAAAAAGCTTGTCAGCGAGCACTCTTATTTACAACTGGAAGGCGTATTTACTCACTTTGCGACAGCAGATGAAAAGGATGAGGCTTACTTTGATCGGCAGGTCGACACCTTTCAAACACTGCTTGAGCCGCTTCATACGGACAAGCTGCTCGTTCATTGCGCCAACAGTGCTGCAGGTTTAAGGTTTAAAGACGTTTTGTTTAATATGGTTCGCTTCGGCATCAGTATGTACGGGCTGTCACCGTCTGAAGAAATCAAAGATGAATTGCCTTTCAAGCTCGAAGAAGCCATGTCTCTTCATACAAAGCTTGCCCATGTAAAGCATATTCAAGAGGGTGAGAGTGTCAGCTATGGGGCGACGTATACAGCCAATCAAGATACGTGGATCGGCACGGTTCCAGTCGGCTATGCAGATGGGTGGATCAGGAAGCTGGCAGCAACGGAAGTGCTTGTTGGCGGAAAACGCCGGAAGATCGCAGGAAGGGTTTGTATGGATCAATTCATGATTGAACTGAAAGACAAGCTTCCAGTAGGCGAGCCGGTCGTTTTGATTGGTAAGCAAGGAGAAGACATGGTATCAGTCGATGAAATCGCCAAAAGGCTTGAAACCATTAACTATGAAGTCACTTGCTCGATTGGCCACCGCGTCCCAAGAGTATATTTAGAGGACGGCGAAAGAGTGCATGTGCGGAATCCGCTCCTTCAAGGCGGGCCAAGTTTTTTATAAACAACATTCAAAAGAACGATAGTCAAACTGACTTCGTTCTTTTTTATTCGACAAAAGTAGGGTAAACATTCTCCCTTTTTTAGAGATTTTGGAAATACCGTATGATTTTCGGAAAAAAGCGTATAATGGGAAAGAGGAACTCCATTATCATCTTGATTTACGGGTGGCGAGCCGCTTCATGTTCTAATAAGAATTCATGAAAAAACAGCTTTGCTTGTGCATTGAATAATGGTATGATTAGTCTTGGAATGGATCGATACGGTATCCGTAAGTTTTGTGGAGGTGTATGTTTTTTGTCTGAATCCAGCGCAACAAATGAAATGAAGATTCGACTGCCGGAGGCTTTAATGTCTGAGATCGAACGAGTAGCAGAGCAGGATAAGGTAACAAGAAATGAATTGATCTACCGAGCGACAAAAACGTATATTCGTGAACGTAATATTCGACAAAATCGTGAATCGATGAGACGCGGCTACATGGAGATGGCGAAAATTAATCTGAATATCTCTTCAGAGGCACAATACGCAGAGTTTGAGGCTGAGAATACAGTTGAGCGATTAGTCAGCGGGGGTTAAACATTTGATTGTTAAACGCGGTGATGTTTACTTTGCTGATTTATCTCCTGTTGTTGGCTCCGAGCAGGGCGGGGTTCGCCCGGTATTGGTGATTCAAAATGACATTGGAAATCGCTTTAGCCCGACTGCTATCGTTGCAGCCATAACAGCCCAAATACAAAAAGCGAAATTACCGACTCACGTCGAAATTAATGCAAAGCGCTACGGCTTTGAACGAGATTCTGTCATTCTTTTGGAACAGATTCGTACAATCGATAAACAAAGATTGACAGATAAAATCACACATCTTGATGATGAGATGATGGAGAAGGTTGATGAAGCCTTACAAGTTAGTTTGGCTCTTATTGATTTTTAATATGGTGAGATATGGTTGCTCTACTGGGAGCAACTTTTTTTGTGTTCAATTTTTATTAACGTTATAATGAAGACAGACTAAAGAAGAGTTTTAAATGTAAGTAGGGGGTAAAACATGTCGAATCATATCGTGTTAGCTTTTGCAAGAAAGCATCAAAAGGAATTAGAAAATGAGTGGACGGACATTTTAAAACGACTCGGAGAAAAAGAAACGGACATGATGCTGAACGACAAAATGTATGAAACCATCTGTTCGGAATATGTTCAACTGATCATTACATCTCTTTCAGAGGGGTATAGTGAGGATTTTGAAGAAAAAGTGCAAAATTTTGCTTTAAAAATTGTTCAAATGGGTATATCACTTAAGTTACTGGCAAACGGTCTAACGGAAATCCGTACACATTTATATGAAAAAATGAACGATGACAAAGATACAACACAAGAAAGTCATGACCTCATTTGGCAAATCGATCGATTCATCACACCCATCCATAACGAGATCTTAAACCAGTACTCCATCTCATGGGAAAAAACCGTCAGCCTTCAAAAAATGGCGCTACAGGAACTTTCTGCCCCGCTTATTCCTGTATTTGAGCACATCACCGTCATGCCACTTGTTGGAACAATTGATACAGATCGTGCGAAAAAAATTATGGAGAATCTGCTCAATGGTGTCGTCAAACATCGCTCACAGGTCGTCTTGATTGATATCACGGGTGTACCTGTCGTGGACACAATGGTGGCCCACCATATCATTCAAGCGTCAGAGGCTGTGAGATTAGTAGGAGCGAAGTGTTTACTTGTCGGTATTCGCCCAGAAATAGCCCAAACGATCGTTAACCTTGGAATTGATTTATCTCAGGTTACAACAAAGAATACCCTTCAAAAAGGAATTCAAACTGCTTTGGAAATGACAAATCGAAAAATTGTTTCATTGGAGGGATAACCAATTGAGAAATCACCCGAAGATTCCAATCTTAAAATTATATAATTGTCTTCTGATCTCAATACAGTGGGAGCTTGATGATCAAACAGCTCTTCACTTTCAAGAAGACTTACTGAATAAAATTCATGAAACAGGAGCAAACGGTGTTGTCATTGACTTAACATCCGTCGATATGATTGATTCATTTATCGCAAAGGTATTAGGCGATGTGATCACCATGTCCAAGCTCATGGGGGCAAAAGTTGTATTAACAGGAATACAGCCGGCAGTCGCTGTGACGCTTATTGAACTTGGTATATCGCTGGAAGAAATTCAAACAGCACTAGATCTTGAACAAGGGCTTGAGACACTGAAGCGGGAATTGGGGGAATAGATATGAAAGACCAATCCTGTGTGAAAATATTGACGGAATGGGATATAGTCGCAGCAAGACAATTGGGGCGCAATGTTGCAAAAGAACTTGGTTTTGGAACAGTTGACCAAGCAAGAATTACGACGGCCATTTCAGAATTAGCTCGAAACATCTATTTATACGCTGGTAAAGGTCAGATTTGTATAGAAGAAGTGATGGAGCGCGGAAAGCGTGGACTCAAAGTCATCGCAGCCGATGAGGGGCCTGGCATCATGGATATACGTAAAGTCATGGAAGACGGATTTTCTACATCAGGCGGACTCGGAGCAGGCTTGCCGGGCGTCAGAAGACTGATGGATGAATTTAAATTAGATTCTGCACCAGAACAAGGAACGGAGATACAAGCTGTTAAGTGGCTTCGCTAGGAGGGAAACCATGGATTTTAAGGAGGTAATGGAGCAGCGGTACCATCAGCTGCTCAGTCGTTATATCAGTGATTTAACTGAAACATCGCTTTATCAAGCTCAAAAATTTAGCCGTAAAACCATTGAGCATCAAATACCTCCTGAAGAAATAGTGAGTGTTCACCGAAAAGTGATTCAGGAGCTTTACCCTGATTTGCCGGAAGATGTTTTTCATTCACTAGACTTCTTAATTGAAGTCATGATTGGGTACGGACTTGCCTATCAGGAACATTTAACACTTAGAGGCATTCAGCAAGAAATTAAATCTGAAATTGAAATTGCTGCAAATGTTCAGCAAACCCTTCTGGAAACGAAAATTCCAGAAGGAGATACGTTCGATATTGGGGCGATCAGTGTACCGGCAAAACAGATGAGTGGAGATTATTACCATTTTGTAACGGATCACGATACGATTAATATTGCGATCGCAGATGTCATTGGAAAGGGAATCCCAGCTGCGCTTTGTATGTCGATGATTAAATATGCGATGGATTCCTTGCCTGAGTCAGGGAGCGGCCCAACTAAAGTGCTGAAAACCCTTAATCGTGTTGTCGAGCAAAACGTAGACCCAAGTATGTTTATCACCATGTTTTATGGCAGTTATAATAAAGAAACGCATGAATTTAAATATGCATCGGCTGGTCATGAGCCGGGCTTTTTCTATTGCAATAAAGAGAACCAATTTTACGATTTAGATGCAAAAGGGCTTGTACTTGGAATCGCACCAGATTTTGATTATAAGCAGTATGAGAAGCATTTGGACGTAGGAGATATGGTGATCTTATTCTCTGATGGTGTTACAGAATCTAAGTCGGAGGACGGCTTTTTAGAGCGGGAGGATATCAAAGCGCTTATAGCAGAGCACCTACCCTACTCAGCTCAGGAAATGGTCGATGCCATCTATGCCAGCTTACTCAAGCTACAAGATTTTCAGCTTCACGATGACTTCACTTTACTTGTGCTCAAAAGAAAGGTTTAGAAAGTGAAGATGCGGGTATATAAAATTCTAGGAAACAAGAATTTCGAGGTGAATGCATAATGAATATGACAGTGAAAGAGCATCAAATAGATCAAAAAACGAAAATTAGTGTCAGCGGAGAAATTGATGTGTACTCTGCTCCTCAGCTAAGAGAAACACTCATGCCTAAAGCCGAGGCGGGAGAGCATCTTGAGATCTGTTTGAAGGATGTTACGTATATGGATAGTACAGGATTAGGTGTATTTGTTGGGCTGTTTAAAGCGGCTCAAAAAGCAGGTGGAACACTAAAGCTTGAGAACTTGTCAGATCGGCTTGTAAGGTTGTTTGAAATTACTGGACTAAAGGACATCATTGACATTTCTGCAAAGACAGAGGGTGGGGTACAATGAACGAATCAGTAGATCTAATCGAGATGAAAATCCCAGCGAAACCAGAATACGTAGGCATCATCCGCCTGACTCTTTCAGGCGTAGCAAGTCGAATGGGTTATGCCTATGAAGAGATTGAGGACTTAAAAATTGCGGTCAGTGAGGCCTGTACAAATGCAGTTCAGCATGCCTACAAAGGTGAAAATGGCGAAGATGGAGAGGTAGCTGTTCGCTTTCTTGTCTACGAGGATCGTCTAGAAATCATTGTCGCGGACAAAGGCGGTAGCTTTGACTTTAAGCAAAAGCAGGAAGACCTAGGGCCGTATACATCTGCTCATACGGTGGATCAATTGGCAGAAGGAGGTCTTGGTTTATACTTAATGCAAACATTGATGGATGAAGTCGAGGTGCAAGCAAACTCCGGAGTTACCGTTGCGATGACAAAGTTTTTAAACAGGGAGCGAGTTGACCATGACACAACCATCCAAAACTATGAAACTAACTAAAGATGAAGTGGATCGTCTTATCCAAAGCTATCAATCCAACCAAGATGAGCAGGCGCAGCTCACGCTGGTCGAATGCTATACAAACTTGGTTGATATGCTGGCAAAAAAATATTCAAAAGGAAAAAGCTTTCATGAAGACCTCAGACAAGTTGGAATGATTGGTTTACTTGGCGCCATTAAGCGATACGATCCACTAGTCGGTAAATCATTTGAAGCCTTTGCTATTCCAACCATCATCGGGGAAATCAAACGCTTTTTACGAGATAAAACATGGAGTGTCCATGTACCAAGGCGAATCAAAGAGCTTGGACCAAGAATCAAGATGGCCGTTGATCATCTAACAACAGAGACGCAAAAGTCACCGAAAGTCCAAGAAATTGCAGAATACCTAGATGTGACAGAGGAAGAAGTACTGGAAACCATGGAGATGGGCAAAAGCTATCAAGCACTGTCTGTTGACCAAGGCGTAGAGGCTGATTCTGAAGGAAGCACAGTCACCATTTTAGACGTTGTTGGCTCACAGGAAGAGGGCTACGAACGTGTAAACCAAAAAATGATGCTTGAAAGTGTGCTTCATGTTCTGACAGACCGAGAAAAAGAGATTATCAATCTGACTTATTTGCAAAATAAGAGTCAAAAAGAAACAGGCGATTTACTAGGGATATCCCAAATGCATGTATCGAGACTGCAACGGAAGGCAGTTAAAAAGCTACGAGATGCATTATCAGAAGATGCGTCTATGGAGCTAGGGTAATGAAGCAGATTGAACAGCATGAGCATGTGAATGCCATTATCTATCAATCGAATAAAGAAGGGAAATCATGCTGCGGGGACAGTTTTTTTATTAAAGCAGATGATGAAGAACTAATTTGTGCTGTGGCAGACGGATTAGGCAGCGGTCAGTTCGCCAATGAATCATCTTCTTTAGTCAGCGAAATTGTCGAAGAATATGGACATGAGGATATGACGACCCTCATCGACAGATGCAATCAGGCGATGAAAAATAAACGCGGAGCCACTGTAGCCATATTAAAGGTGAATTTTTCCCAGCAGCAGTTTACCTATTGTTCGGTTGGTAATATTCGGTTCATCTTGAATGCCCCTTCTGGCGACTATATTTATCCACTTCCGACATCAGGATACTTATCAGGGAAACCTAGAAAATATAAAACATACACCTATTCCTACGAAAAAGGATCGACATTCATTATGTATTCAGACGGACTGAATGTGCCAAACATGAGAATGTGTTTAAAGCATAGTCATTCAGTTGCAGACATTGCCAAACAGCTTGAAACATACACACAAGACAAAAAGGACGATCTCACCTATGTACTTGGTCAGCTCACGTAAAATAGCTGACCTTTTTTCTGTTTTGCCGATTTTTTTGATACACTAAAAGAGAAGACACAGTGAGGGGATGCAAAGTATGAAGACATCTGACTTTTTATTGAAACAAATTGCAACAGAATTAAAGCTTTCAACAAAACAAATTGAAAGTGTCATCAAGCTCTTAGAGGATGGTAACACCGTCCCGTTTATTGCCCGTTACCGGAAAGAGCAGACAGGCTCTCTGGATGAGGTGCAAATTCAAACCATTTCAGAGCGCTATACATATATCCAAAATGTCATGAACCGAAAAGAAGAAGTCATTCGCTTAATCGCAGAACAAGACAAACTGACGGATGAATTAAAACAAAAAATTGAACAAGCTCATAAACTGCAAGAGGTCGAAGATTTATACCGACCATTCAAACAAAAACGTAAAACAAAGGCGAATGTAGCCAAAGCAAAAGGGCTCGAGCCGCTGGCGGAATATGTACTCACGCTGCCAAGCGATGAGATCGAGAAGAAGGCCGCTTCTTTTATCAACGAAGAAAAAGAAGTAACAAGTGTAGAAGAGGCACTTGAAGGCGCGCAGCACATCATTGCTGAACAGCTGGCAGATGATCCTGATATGCGGAAATGGATTCGCAGCGAAACGTACCAAAAGGGAAGTCTGGTCACATCAGGAAAAGACATCGAGAGCGATGAGAAAAATGTCTATGAAATGTATTACGATTATCAAGAGCCCATCAAAAAGATAGTGCCTCACCGCGTACTAGCGGTCAATCGTGGAGAGAAAGAAGGCATCTTAAAGGCAGCCATCGAGCCACCTGCTGAAAATATTCGTTTCTATCTCGACAAACAAGTCATAAAAGGCAAACAGACGACGGCGAGACCGTTTATCGAAGCGGCAATTGACGATGCGTATAAACGCCTTATTCAGCCTTCCATCGAACGAGAAATACGCAAAGAGCTGACAGAAAAGGCAGAGGAACAAGCGATTCATATTTTTGCTGAAAACTTAAGAAAACTGCTGCTTCAGCCGCCGATGAAAGGGAAGCGTGTACTTGGAGTGGACCCTGCGTTTCGTACAGGCTGTAAATTAGCCGTCGTGGATGATACAGGAAAAGTCCATCATATAGGCGTCATTTACCCGCACCCGCCTGTACAGAAAAAAGCGGAAGCGAAACAAAAAGTGAAAGAGATCATTCAATCATCTAACATTGAAGTCATTGCGATTGGAAACGGAACAGCCTCAAGAGAGACCGAACAATTCATTGCAGACCTCATTCAAGAGCTGGATCAGCCAGTCTCCTATTTGATTGTTAATGAAGCAGGAGCAAGTGTATACTCTGCGTCTGCACTGGCGCGAGAAGAGTTTCCAGACCTGCAAGTCGAAGAACGAAGCGCCATATCCATTGCTCGAAGATTACAAGATCCTTTAGCAGAGCTCGTGAAAATTGATCCGAAGTCTGTCGGAGTGGGCCAATACCAGCATGACGTGAGCCAAAAACAATTAAACAGCTCGTTAACCTTCGTGGTAGAGACGGTCGTCAACCAAGTCGGTGTGAACGTCAATACGGCCTCACAGGCGCTGCTGCAATATGTGTCAGGTCTTTCAAAAGCTGTCGCAGGGAATATCATCAAGCGCCGCGAAGAGATTGGAAGATTCACAAGCAGAAAAGAGCTAAAGGACATTCCAAGACTTGGTGCTAAGACTTATGAGCAGTGTATCGGCTTCCTGCGCATCGCAGACGGACAAGATCCACTTGACCGGACAGGCATTCACCCAGAGAGCTATAAAGAAACAAAACAGTTCTTACGCATGATCAAGATGACACCAAATGATCTTGGCACAGAGCAGTTAAAGGAGAAAATCGCAGAGGTCAAGCTGGACGAAGCAGCAGAGCAGCTTGATATTGGTATCATTACACTACAAGATATCGTCGATCAGCTGACAAGACCTGAGCGTGATCCGCGCGATGAAGTACCAAAACCTCTTTTAAAAACAGATGTGTTGAAATTAGAGGACTTGAAGCAAGGAATGGAGCTGCAAGGTACAGTGAGAAACGTTGTAGACTTCGGCGCATTCGTTGATATTGGTGTAAAACAGGACGGGCTTGTCCATATTTCCAAGCTCAGCAACCGCTTTGTGAAGCATCCGCTTGACGTTGTATCAGTTGGTGACATTGTGACTGTATGGGTGGACTCCGTTGACCAGGCAAAAGGCCGCGTTGCCCTCTCCATGCTGAAACCAGAGTAAACAAAAAACGAGGCGCACCTCAGGATGGGGTGTGCCTTGATGCGACTGAATGTTTTTTTCTGTAGAAGTACCAGCATTGATTCAACAACTTGATTTGGTAATGATTTTTTTCGAAAAAAGCCTTCTGCATCTGATTTTTCAGCCAGTTGGGCATCGCCCATTCCTCCTTTGATCGAAACAGTGGGTGTACCTTCAATGTATGCAAAGGGGAAATTGTCCCGTTCGATGTTTTTATAGAAAGGAACGATCTTGATTGAAGGAGAGAGAGTTACAGCAGTTAACAGAGCATATTTCTGAGCAGTTCTTTGGTAAGGCATTCCGCCATCAGGCTGTTTTTAATGACCGTCTCAAAACGACAGGCGGGCGGTATCTACTTGGAACACACAATATCGAACTGAACCGCCGATACCTAGAGGAACATGGACGAGAAGAATTAATCGGGATCATCAAGCATGAGCTGTGTCATTATCATCTGCATCTTGAAGGAAAAGGCTATCAGCATCGTGACCGTTCCTTTAAAGAGTTATTAAAACAAGTAGGAGCCCCGCGTTTTTGTACACCGCTAAAGACCGTACAAAATAAACGGCGTGTACAGAAACGGCAAGAATATGTCTGCACAGGATGCGGTCAGTATTTTATCAGGAAAAGGCGAGTTGATACCTCTCGTTATGTGTGCGGCGTCTGCAAAGGAAAATTAAAATGGCAGCGTACAATCGGTTCAGAGTGATAAGCATTCCTTTATGGGATGCTTTTTTTGTGAGATGAAGTAGACATATTGAGACAAATAGAGACGCAAGTCTCATTTTGTCTCTTTTTTGATCAGTGTGAATCGCTCAAAAACCTAAGCTTTCAAGCGCCATGATGTTGGCACGCTTTTTGCTTGTATAGAAGTGCAAGCAAAAAAGATAGGAGGTTTTATCATGGAAATGGCACTCACAAAAGAAAAAGCCGTTTGGATGTATCAAAAAATGCAGGAAATCCGCCAATTTGAAGATCAAGTACACACGCTTTTTACAAAGGGGATCTTGCCAGGTTTTGTCCATCTTTATGCTGGTGAAGAAGCTGTTGCTGTAGGAGTCTGCGCTCATCTGAATGAACAAGACAGTATTACAAGTACACACCGTGGCCACGGTCATTGTATCGCTAAGGGCTGTGATCTAAAAGGAATGATGGCAGAAATCTATGGAAAAGCCACAGGCCTTTGTAAAGGAAAAGGTGGATCTATGCACATTGCAGATTTTGATAAAGGAATGCTCGGTGCCAACGGAATTGTTGGAGGCGGCTTTCCACTTGCGTGCGGGGCAGCCCTCACGGCTAAATATAAAAAGACAGATAATGTAAGCGTTTGCTTTTTTGGGGATGGTGCTAACAATCAAGGGACTTTTCACGAAGGAATCAATCTCGCTGCCATCTGGAAACTGCCAGTCATTTTCATTGCAGAAAACAATGGTTACGGGGAAGCAACGCCATTTTCCTATGCTTCAAGCTGCAAATCGATTGTGGATCGAGCCGCCAGTTATAGTATTCCGGGTATTCAAGTAGATGGAAAAGATGTGACAGCCGTTTATCAAGCAGCAGAACAAGCGATAGAACGAGCAAAAAATGGAGAAGGTCCGACATTGATTGAATGCATGACATATCGGAATTATGGTCATTTTGAAGGAGACGCCCAGCGCTACAAAACCAATCAAGAAAAAACCGAACATCAAGAAGAGAAAGATGCCATCACTCTTTTTAAAAATGAATTATTAAAGCAGCAGCTGCTAACGGATCAAGAGATATCAAGTATTGAAGCGACTGTAGCAGAAGCGATAGATCAAGCCGTGAGATTCAGTGAAGAAAGTGAATATCCAGATCATACTGAATTGCTGACTGATGTGTATGTTTCATATTAATAAACCTGAAAGGGGAGAGGGAAATGACAAGAGAAATCAGCATGTCTAGTGCTTTGAATGAAGCGATTAAACTGGCAATGAGAAGAGACGAAGATGTCATTTTAATGGGAGAAGATGTTGCGGGTGGCGCTCATGTAGATCACTTACAGGATGATGAAGCATGGGGCGGTGTTCTTGGTGTAACGAAAGGAATCGTTCAGGAGTTTGGACGTGAGCGTGTCCTTGACACGCCGATTAGTGAAGCTGGCTATGTAGGCGCGGCTATGGCAGCTGCTTCAACAGGGCTAAGACCAATTGCGGAGCTCATGTTTAATGATTTTATCGGTACTTGTCTGGACCAAGTCCTGAATCAAGGCGCAAAATTCCGATACATGTTTGGCGGAAAAGCAGAGGTGCCAATCACGATTCGAACGACACATGGGGCGGGTTTTAGAGCAGCTGCCCAGCATTCACAAAGTTTGTATGCACTATTTACAAGCATCCCTGGATTGAAAGTAGTTGTGCCTTCTTCACCATATGATGCCAAAGGGCTGCTGCTGGCAGCCATCGAGGATCAGGACCCTGTCATCTTTTTTGAAGACAAGACGCTTTACAATATCACAGGAGATGTGCCGGAGAGGTATTACACACTGCCGCTTGGTAAAGCAGATGTGAAGAGAGAAGGATCTGATGTAACCATCTTTGCAGTAGGCAAACAAGTGCATACAGCACTGGAAGCGGCAGAGCAATTATCTGCTCAAGGTATTGAAGCGGAAGTGATTGATCCAAGAAGCTTGTCGCCGCTCGATGAAGAGGCCATTCTGACTTCAGTAGAAAAAACAAATCGACTTGTCATTGTCGATGAAGCAAATCCAAGGTGCGGAATTGCCGCAGATATTTCTTCTTTGATTGCAGATAAAGGATTTGATTTACTTGACGCTCCAATCAAAAAAGTAACGGCTCCTCATACACCGGTACCATTTTCACCACCTCTTGAAGATATATATCTGCCAACACCTGATAAAGTTGTGAACACCGTATTAGAGCTGATTGGCAAGAGCCATGACAAGATCTTGAACTAGAGAAAGGAGAGAGGGAGATGGCTGTCGAAGTTGTGATGCCTAAATTGGGCATGTCGATGAAAGAAGGAACGGTATCTGTCTGGAATAAGGAGGTCGGTGAGTCTGTAAATAAAGGGGAAAGCATTGCAAGCATCAACTCCGAAAAAATTGAAATGGAGATTGAATCACCTGCTGAAGGAACCATATTGGATATAAAAGTATCTGAGGGAGAAGGTGTACCGCCTGGCACGGTCATCTGCTATATCGGTGAAGGAAATGAACCAGTGGAGGAAAAGAAAGAAAGAGACATCCAGTCAAAACCAAAGAAAGAGAGAAAGAAAATCTCTCCTGTTGCCCGTAAAATGGCGAATAGCGCAAACCTAGACATTGATACGCTCGTGGGGACAGGACCAGGTGGAAGAATTACGAAAGAGGATGTGCTTCATGCGCTTCCTGAACGGAAAGAGAAAAAACAAGAAGAGAAAAAACAAAACGAAACAGAGCATCAGCCTATTAACATGATGCGGAAAACAATTGCCTCAAGAATGATGGAAAGCCTGCAAACAAGTGCACAATTAACCATTACGATGAAAGCGGACGTGACAAAACTTACAAACTTACAACAACAGCTGAATGAAACAGCCATAGCACGTTACGATACAAAGTTGACCATCACCGATTTTGTAGCCAAAGCAGCGATCCTTTCGTTGTTAGAACATCCTGCGATGAACAGTCAATATCATAACGGAGTTGTGGAAACCTTTGAGAATGTTCATCTTGGCATTGCTGCTGCGTTAGATAACGGATTGGCTGTACCGGTCATTCGGCATGCGGAGCGGTTAACGCTGATAGAGCTGGCGAAGAGCATTAAATTGTATGGCCAAAAAGCACGTGAAGGAAAGCTTCTTCATGATGAAATTCAAGGTTCAACCTTTACATTGACCAATCTTGGAGCGTATGGTGTAGAGCATTTCACGCCAATTTTGAATCCGCCGGAAGCGGGGATCCTTGGCGTCGGAACAATGTATGACACCCCTGTTTATCGAGAGGATGAATTGTGCAAAGGAACCATCCTGCCACTCAGTCTTACGTTTGATCACCGCGTACTGGACGGAGCACCGGCATCCGCATTTTTATCAACGGTCAAAGCACATTTAGAAGAACCAATATCCATTCTTTTATAGGAAGAAGGTGAATGTACCATGACACTGGTCATTATAGGAGGCGGACCAGCAGGTTATGTGGCGGCCATAACAGCCGCCCGTTTTGGCAGGAAGGTTGTGTTAATTGATCAAGGTCAGCTGGGAGGTACCTGCCTCAATGAGGGCTGTATTCCAACCAAAGCACTTTTGCAAAGCGCCGATATATATGAGCATGTGAAATCGGCTGTACATTTTGGAATTGAGCTTCCAGAACATGAGCCTACCATTCAATGGGATGCTGTCCAAAAACGGAAGCAGTCTATCGTCAAGCAGCTCACTGATGGTGTTCGCTTCTTGATGAATAAAAACAAAGTCACCGTGGTAAATGGGAAGGCTTCATTTCTATCAGCACATGAGCTATTGATAGAAAGTGAAGGAAAGTCTGAAATCATTCAAGCAAAACAAATCATTATTGCATCAGGGGCAGCGCCTGCTGCTTTACCGTTTGCACCTTTTGATGGCGAATGGATTATTCACAGCAAGGATGCCATGTCACTTTCTTCGATTCCAGATTCGCTTTGTATCATTGGGGGCGGGGTGATCGGCTGTGAGTTTGCGAGCATCTTTAGCAGAATGGGATCAAAGGTTGTCATGGTTGAACGGGCAGTGCACATTTTACCTGAAGAAGATCGTGATATTGCACAATGTCTTCACGAGCAGCTCGAAGAAACGGGTGTAGACATTTTGACGTCCGCCGCAGTCAAGCAGCTTGATTCCTCTTCAAGAAAAGTAGTGGTGGAGAATAATCAAGGAGAGCGGTGTGAAATCCAGTCGGATCTTTGCTTAGTGGCCATTGGCAGAAATCCGCAGCTTGGAGAATTGAATCTTGATCAGGTTGGTATTGATTTTGATAGAAACGGCATCTACGTCAATGAACATATGCAAACCAATCACCCGCATATCTATGCGTGCGGTGATGTAACAGGTGGGGTCCAGCTTGCTCATGCTGCTTTTCATGAAGGAACGGTTGCGGCATCCCATGCATCAGGTGAACATGTAAAGGTGAATGAGCAAGTAATTCCGAGATGCATCTACACCTCTCCAGAAATCGCCAGTGTTGGTTTAAATGAAGAGAGTGCTAGAAAACAATATGAGGAGATTCGGATAGGGACATGTGCATTTTCTGCAAATGGAAAAGCATTAATCTTAAATCAACCAGCCGGTCACGTAAAGGTCATTGTAGAACCGCAATATCAAGAAATATTAGGTGTTTCAATCATCGGACCAAATGCAACAGAACTGATTGGACAAGCGGCGGTGATGATGCATACAGAGCTGACCGCTGATACTTTAGAGCAGTTTATTGCGGCACATCCGACACTTTCAGAGGCGATACACGAAGCCTTGCTGCAAACCATTGGACGAGCGGTACACTGCTGAAAAAGGCTTCTTTTCTATCCGATTGACTTCTTGGGTTAGCTAATGATAATTGAAAGCGCTTTTATAATTATCTATAATGAATAAAAAGCCCCTAGAGGAGAGGATGGAATGAATCCGACGCCTTGTTATTTAAATACGTGGAAACGTTTTGTTCGTGAAGGTTTGCTTGATCAGTCTCGTCTGAATAAGAGAGTGGTAGAATCATGGCACAGGTGTAAACAGGCAAATGTGAATCCGTATTTAGATAAAGGACAGTCGTTGTTAGAAAAGGAACGTTTCAGTGCCCAAAAAAAGAAATATTCATTATTCCTAAATGCGGCTCTTCCTTACTTAAATAAAATCAGTCAGCAATTAAAAGAATCTGACATGCTGGCCTTACTCATCGATGCAGACGGTTATGTGCTAAGTCTGACAGGAAGCGAAAGAACGATGGTGGAAGCAAAAAGAATTAATTTTATGGAGGGTTCACGCTGGACTGAAACAGATGTAGGGACAAACGCGATCGGAACTGCACTCGTCATCGGAGAAGCGGTGACGATCAACGGAACTGAGCATTTTTCTATCGCCTCTCACCATTGGAGTTGTTCAGCCGCTCCTATTCGCGATGCAGGTGGTACAATCATAGGGGTGATTGACATCTCTTGTATGACGGATAACAAGCACCCTTTTATGCTTGGAATGGCTTCAACGGTTGCTTATGCCATCGAGAGAGAAATTCAAGTCCAGCAAAAAAGGAGAGAGTTGGAGCTCATCACTCATTGTCTCCAGCAGGTGGAAACAGACGAACCGTATGTGGTCTGTAATGAAAAAAAGCAAATTGTTTCTGCCAGCAGGTCGATTAGAGAACGATTTTCAGACTGGTATGGAATGGATGTCGAGCGGCTTAAGGATTATCCATTTGTTATCCGGGGAAAGCAGATCATTCAATCAGAGCAAGACGGAAAGATGCTAGGCATGTCCCTTTCCCTTGAAGAAGCAGCGAAAAGCAGCATCACCGTTTCTTTTGCTCAATTTCCCGGGGAATCAGGAACAAGTAAGGTATTTCAACAGACGCTCAGCGAAATGAAACGAGCGGCACAAACAGATGCAAATGTATATATTTGGGGAGAAACAGGTACAGGAAAGGAACTGACCGCTAGAGCCATTCACTCCGCCAGTGAAAGGCATAAAGGGCCGTTTATTGCTGTTAATTGCGGAGCCATTCCTGAAAGCCTGTTAGAAAGTGAGCTGTTTGGCTATGCTGAAGGGGCTTTTACAGGGGCAAAACGTCACGGAGCTAAAGGGAAATTTGAACAAGCTCATAAGGGAACACTCTTTTTAGACGAAATTGGTGAAATCCCATATGCGATGCAAGTAGCGCTTCTTCGGGTGATAGAAGAAAGGGCAGTCGTACCGCTCGGCGGGACACACGAAATCCCTTTGGATATTCGAATCATTACAGCGACTCACCGTAATATGAACGAACTGCTGAAGGAAGGAAAAATACGAGAAGACTTGTATTACCGTCTTCATGTCTATCCGATCAACATTCCGCCGCTTAGAGAAAGAAAAGAAGACATTCATGATTTATATCGTTATTACCAAAAGAAGTACCACTGGAATGCGGCGTTTCCTGAATCATTTTTTCAGAAATTGCAAGAGTATCATTGGCCAGGAAACATACGAGAGCTTTTTAATCTGTTTGAACATCTAAGGGTCCTCTTTCCGAAAGGCGGATGGATTGGTGAATCGCAATACGCTTCAGTATTAGAGGCGGTTGATCAGAAAAAGCAGAAGCTGCATCCAGCAGAGTATACCGAGACTCCAAAAGAACTCACATTCAGGGAACGCATTCAAATGCAAACAGTGATAGACGCACTGCATAAAACGAAAGGTCATGTGTCAGAAGCAGCGAGGCTAGCAGGGGTGCCAAGAAGTACTTTTTATAAGTGGATGCGAAAGTTTCATCTGTCTTAATCTCATGGAAGGCTGTATCAAGGCCCTTGGTCTACTTGAAGAGGTCGGGGGCTTTCTGCCAAGTTAAACAAATGGCATGGAAAAAGGCTTGACTGTTATATTAGTATATGTTAAATTATAAAAGCCGTCGCAAATGAAGCAGGATTGAAACGCTTAAAAATTCTTGACACATTTTTCCGGCATATATATAATGAAACATGTCTTATTATTCCGCAGTAGCTCAGTGGTAGAGCTATCGGCTGTTAACCGATCGGTCGTAGGTTCGAGTCCTACCTGCGGAGCCAAATGGAGAAGTACTCAAGTGGCTGAAGAGGCGCCCCTGCTAAGGGTGTAGGTCGCGCGAGCGGCGCGAGGGTTCAAATCCCTCCTTCTCCGCCATTTATCTGGCCCGTTGGTCAAGCGGTTAAGACACCGCCCTTTCACGGCGGTAACACGGGTTCGAATCCCGTACGGGTCATGTTTTGTTTTTTTCATTCGTTGGGCTATAGCCAAGCGGTAAGGCAACGGACTTTGACTCCGTCATGCGTTGGTTCGAATCCAGCTAGCCCAGCCATTTTTTTATATGTTTTTCTGCATAGCAGATGAGCCATTAGCTCAGTTGGTAGAGCATCTGACTTTTAATCAGAGGGTCGAAGGTTCGAGTCCTTCATGGCTCACCATTGTCACGCGGGTGTGGCGGAATTGGCAGACGCGCTAGACTTAGGATCTAGTGTCTTTATGACGTGGGGGTTCAAGTCCCTTCACCCGCATTGTTTTTTCAAACAGTGCACTTATGAATATATGAGCACATCATACACGCGGTCGTGGCGGAATGGCAGACGCGCTAGGTTGAGGGCCTAGTGGGTGAATAACCCGTGGAGGTTCAAGTCCTCTCGGCCGCATCTAAGAAACCAAAGGTGGTAAACCTTTGGTTTTTTAATTTTTTATCACTTTTAAATGAATTTGTCCATTTACCTTAAGTAAGTGGACTTTTTTAATTATCGAGGTTCAACTGTAATCTTAAAAATGACGTAATTATCGTTTATATCATAGGCATAAACCAACGCCGTGCCCAGTGATGAGTAAGAAGATACGACACCACTAGAACTAATGCTAATAAGGTGACTGCCAGAGATGATTTCCCATCTTGTATAGCCATACAGCAATCCAACGTTTGAGTTTCTTAGCATATGGAAATCGACCGTTCCAATTTCATTTGTAGGCTTTGCTATATTGTGAATTTTTGCAGGTTCTTGCGCAGAAGCTTGATTTGTTAAAGCTGGAAGAGCTAATGAAGAAATTGATAATACTGAAACAATTAATCCCTTGTAAAGTTTATTCATAATACTTCCCCCTCAGTTTGGTTTTATTACAAATTCATCATAACATGTAAAATATTTGAATTGTATGGATGTCGAGTATATTTCGAAATTTAACATTCTTCAAGGTCTGTATTTAAAAGAAGATAAGCATTTGTTAGACCGATGTTTTGGGTTCTTAAAAAGTAGGAAAATGTATAGTGATATTGAAGACTTTGCATTAGAAGCAGCTGAATACTTTAGAAGAGCTGGAAGATTTGAAATGGCTACCAAGCATGTACCTCTTACAACAGAAAAATTGAATAATGTCATGTCATTTGATGGTTTATTTGTTATCAAGTAAATTTATGATACGTTTTCCTCGTCCACCTCCAGTTTCTAAGGAATGATGAGCTTTGGCAACATCAGATAAAAGATAAATGCTATCAACAACTGGTCTGACCTTGTTGGAATCTACATAAGATGCTAATTCTTTTAAAAGTTCATTTTTGGGGTTTGCGCTGAATGTGCGAACTCTACGAGAACCGAAAGTAGTTGAAGCTAATATATATATGAAAGACGAAAAACTAGGAAATCCAATAGTAACCATTCTTCCGTTCTTTGTAAGCAGGCGCCTATAATGTTTGAGGTCAGTTCCAACTGTGTCCATGACTACATCAAACTTTTTAAGATCAGTAGGATACGTCTTTTTATAATCAAGTACTTCGTCTGCACCTAGCTCTTGAAGAAAAGTGAGATGTTTTTCGTTTGCAAGAGCAGTTACATGAGCACCTAACATTTTTCCAATTTGAATCGCAATGCTTCCGACTCCTCCACTTGCACCACGTACAAGTAAATTTTCGCCTCTTCTAAGTTTAGCTTGATATTTTAAGGCAATAATTGCAGTAGCACCTACGCCAGGCAATGCCGCGGCTTGTATGAGATCAATCTTTGTAGGAGTTTTAGATATTTTCTCAGGTGATATAGCTACATATTCAGCGGCACTACCAATTTGGCTCCTGAGATTCATAGGAAGAACCCCCCACACTTTATCACCTAATTGATAACTTTTTACGTTCGATCCTACTTCAACAACCTCTCCAGAAAAATCTGCTCCTGTCCCTTTAGGGAATTGATTACCCGTTAATAGTTTCAACTTGCCTGATCGAAACAGCGTATCCATAGAGTTTACACTCGACCCATGTACACGAATGAGTACTTCTCCAGACTCTATAACAGGTTTTGATATAGAATCTTCAAAAAGAACATTCGGTGACCCATAATTAGTGTATTGTGCAGCGCGCATCTGTTCATTTTTCATTTACTCACTCCATCTCCTTGAAAAAGTATTGACTTGAAGGGTTTTTATAATCAATTTGGCTCTCTAATACATGGATGACACGGTTTACATATTTGATTATAATAAATGGAATTGATTTAACAAGTACGCAATATAAACTGCTTAAGGAAGGAAAAACTGACTAAGGGGTGGATAAAATATGACTGAAAGTGAGCTGAATAAAGCGATAGCTCCAGCGAGTTATGCATTAAATATATTAGCGGGAAAATGGAATTTGAAAATCTTAGCTGTACTATGTAGTTACAAGGAGATTCGATATAATGAGTTAAAGCGTAAAGTGTATGGAATTACAGGAACAATGCTCAATCAATCATTAAAGGACCTGATTGAAAACGGAATTGTTCAACGAGTTCAGTATAATGAAGTTCCATCAAGAGTAGAATATTCATTGACTGGGGCAGGACTAGAGCTGATCCCTATATTTGAACAACTTCTTTTATGGGGCGAAAACCAATTAAAAAAATCAAAGTCATAATAAAATCCATCTACGTGAGAAATTCGTTAGGGAATCATAGCATAGCTTCCTAACAAAGATTTTATTCACTTTAAGCTATGTTGAAGAAAAACAACAAAAAATCTTGAGATTACTAGGGAAGCGCTAGAAAAGGGGATGCAAATACATGTCAATTTATCATAAAGTCATTGGAGAAGGATTTCCGATCGTTATATTGCATGGTTGGACACTTGACCATCAAGTGATGTTACATGCATTGGAACCGGTATTTGAAAAACAAAGCGGTTGGAAGAGAATATACATAGACTTACCGGGTATGGGACGTTCCGAGCCGCATCCATCTATTCAGAATTCTGATGATATGTTAGAAGCGGTATTGCGTCTTTTGGACGAAATTATCCCTGATGAACAGTTTATTGTTTGTGGTTATTCGTATGGAGGGTACATAGCTAGAGGTATTGTTCATTCACGCCTAGAAACCGTTCGTGGATTACTACTTGTGGCCCCAATGACTATACCTGTATTCGATCAAAGAGTCGTGCCAGAGAAGACCGTTCTAAAAAGTGACAGCAGCTTGATATCACAACTCTCTCCAGAGGAGACGGATGAATTTTGCTCCATGGCAGTTGTGCAAGGAAAACCGGAATGGGAGAGGTTTCGAGATGAAATTTACCTTCCTTCTAAACAAACAAATCATGAATTTATCAATAACATTCTTCAAAATGGATATGGCTATACCTTCGACATTTCATCTGAATTTCAGTATCCCACGCTCATTATCACAGGGCGTCAAGACAATGTAGTTGGATATCACGATGCGTGGCGGCTGATCGAAGACTATCCAAGGGCAACCTTTGGAGTGCTTGATATGGCTGGCCACAACTTGCAAATCGAACAACCTGATGTATTTAACTCATTAGTTCATAACTGGTTAATCAGACTTGAGTCGGAAAATGTAAAGAAATAGATTAGGTTTTGTGCAAAATATGTGCAAATCGGAGTCAGGGGTGAATAACCCCGTGGAGGTTCAAGTCCTCTCGGGCATCTCTAAAAAATACCAAGGGTCGTGTACCATTGGTATTTTTTTTGTGTGCTCTTTTATTAGAAAGAGATCACAAGATACATCGATTGTATGCTAGCTGTGAAATCTTAATTACTATCCTCTAAAGAATAGTTGTCAGTCATGATGTGATTGTTGTCCATAAAAGAACTGAATAAGCTCTTTTATTCAGCTTTTAGTTTCCTTTCATCTTTCATATTGTTAAATAAAGGTTATAATGAGATGATTTGATAAAAAGAAATTAAGTCGCTTAAGATCAACCAAAGGAGTTATAACATGATAAAAAGGTTTTCTCTAGTTTTATTTACTCTCATGATGTCTATAGTTGTTTTGCTAGTGGCTGCCAAAAATTCCCCTGGGGATCATGTCATTTCATTTGATCAGCCTCACATCTTAATAATATCAATTGTAATAATGGTATGTTTATTCACTCCTCCGTTAGTGATGTCCTTTTTCAGTCACTTGATTGTGAGAACTATATCTAGTTTATACCAATGTTTTATTGTTCTATCTTTTCTGGGGCTCATTCCAATAGGATTTCTTATTCCAGATTTTTTAACAATTGTTGTTTCTATTGTAGGAACTTTAGCCAGCGTAGCTAGTCTTATAGTCACTTTAAGAATTGATAGGAATAAAGATGCTAACCTTAACTAAAATAAAAATGACATCAATTTTCTAAGAGTACAGTAATGTTTCGTTATTCCTTACTTTTAAATAAAGCTGAAAGATGTCTGAAAAATGGATTGACGTTATAAACTTGTTTATTCCTTTCGGATTGAACACCCTTTTTGCAAAAAAATAGTTTAAAGTCAGAGAAGAACAAAATTGAGTATGATCGTTGATTTTGCTCTTTTAAATCCTAAATTGCAATTATTTCCGAATCATGTTACAATAAGATTAATTATTTTTGTTCGGCGTAAAGGATAGCATGAAGAAAGACTTTTCGTCTTGAGGATACTTTGGGCAAGGATAGTATAATACATTGTGTGATAACGCACTAGGAGGCAACAAACATGGAACAAGGTACAGTAAAATGGTTTAACGCAGAAAAAGGTTTTGGATTTATCGAACGTGAAGAAGGCGACGATGTATTCGTACATTTCTCAGCTATCCAAGGTGACGGATTCAAATCTTTAGACGAAGGTCAAAAAGTAACATTTGACGTAGAGCAAGGTTCTCGTGGAGCTCAAGCTGCTAACGTTCAAAAAACTGCTTAATCTTCATTTTTTTAAAACAGGTTCTCTGTAGAGAGCCTGTTTTTTTGTGCTTTCATTTATTTCTTCAATAAAAAACCCTACTCAGCGTACAAGTAGGGAGATGTTACAAGGTAATCGTAAAAAAATTCATGCTTCAAAGGTTTATCAACAGTATAGCATATTGGATTTACAATATGCGGAATTTGCCTAAATAAATTCTTTTTTCTTTCATTAATTGAAGGGTGGGTCAGAGAACTTGAATTCAAAAATGGTGAGGGATGCCCAAAAGAGCGGCAGAGTTCTTAACAGAAACTTTTGATTTGTTTTTCTGTAATCCCTTTGATGACCTCTAATTCACTTAGCAAAAATTCATGGGCATCATCTAGCATTTTCTTTTCACTTGCATTTAGTGCTTTCTCTTTTTTCATACGCATCAGGTCACGTACAACTTCAGCACCGTCTTGGATGCTACCCGTTTTTATTTTGTTTGTATTAATTGTATGTCGTTCTTTCCATGTCAGTATTTGCTCTGATTTGCCATGCTGGAAAATGTCCATCACATTGTTTAATGCCAGTATATCTGTAACAGGTCTAATGCGTGAACCCGATATTTTCCGTGTTGGAATCATCACTTTCATATGACTGATTGACATATTAATCACATAATACTGTTGTTTTTCATCAGAAAATTCTTTTTCTTCTATGGCTTCAATTATACCTGCTCCGTGCATTGGATAAACAATGTTATCACCAATTTGAAACATATCATCCGCCTCCATATCATGTATCTACTTTAAGGGTACCACACTTAGAGATAAAATAATCAAATTTTTAATAATAACATGTTTATTTATTTTTTGTCAATAAATTTAGTTCTAAAAAAAAGAGATGATTTCATGAAAATGTTGGATGATTTTTGAACATATCCTCTAAAATCTCACTACAAGAAAAACAGGATATCCACCATTAAAAAAGACCAGCCATTGAGCTGGTCTTTCCAGATAGAATCCGATCATAATGTCGAAATATCAATGACAAACCGATAACGCACATCACTTTTCAGCACACGTTCATACGCTTCATCAACTTGACTTGCGTTAATCACTTCAATTTGTGGTGCGATCTTGTGAGCAGCTGCGAAATCAAGCATTTCTTGTGTTTCTTGGATGCCGCCAACGAGTGAACCAGCAATGCTACGGCGGCCGGAAATTAATGAAAAGACATGGAATTGATCTGGATTAGGCGGTGCACCGACATTCACTAAGGTTCCATCCACGCGAAGTAAGGATAAATAGGCGTCTACATTGATATTGGCAGAGACTGTATTGAGAATGAGGTCATATTGACCGGCTAATGTTTTAAATGTATCGGGATCACTTGTGGCAAAATAGTCTTTTGCACCAAATGACAGTGCTTCTTCTTTTTTATTCATAGAGCGGCTCAATACTGTGACTTCAGCGCCAAGTGCACGTGCGAATTGAATGGCCACATGACCGAGCCCGCCCATCCCGACGATGGCGACTTTTTTGCCAGGACCTGCCTTCCAGTGCTTTAACGGAGAATAAGTGGTAATGCCAGCGCAGAGAAGAGGACTTGCGGCATCAAGGGATAGTTGATCTGGAATGCTGACGACAAAGCGCTCTGTCACGACAATCTTCTGACTATAGCCGCCATAAGTTGGTTCTCCGTCATAATCAATGCTATTATAGGTTTGGACGACTCCTTTCGTGCAATATTGCTCGTCTCCGTTTTGGCAATATTCACAGGTGCCGCAGGAATCAACAAAGCAGCCAACGCCTACACGGTCTCCAATCTGAAATTTCGTCACATCATCGCCGGCATCGGCAACAACTCCAGTAATCTCATGACCCGGAACCATTGGGAAAATACCGCCGCCCCATTCATCAAAGGCGCTGTGGATATCTGAATGACAGATTCCGCTAAATTGAATATCAATTAAAATATCATGTGGACGAAGTGCTCTTCGTTCAATGGTTGTCCGTTCAAAATTCGCTTTTGCATGTGAAACACTTAAAACGTTTGATTGGTGCGTCTGACACATTCTAAATCATCCTTTCAAAAGTAAGATTCTGTTCTACTTCTATACTGTACGTCTTAAAGTGAACTCTAAGTCAATAGAGAACCCTCTTCAGGCTTTTCAACATCTTTAAATAAAGAATTGAGCCAAAAGCATCTTGCGTTCTCTATCAAATTGGAGATGATGAGAAGAAGGAATTTCATTTTTCATAAGGTGAAAGAAGAAGCGAAGGGTGGAAACAATGAAAATAGCACAAGCCGCCAAGCAGCTCAATTTATCTACTGCTACGCTCAGGTACTATGAGAATATTGGGTTAATTCGACCGATCCGGCGGGATGAAAACGGTGTTCGTGATTATGCAGAAGAGGATATTCAGTGGATTGAATTTATAAAATGCATGAGAAATGCGGGTCTCTCAATTGATGCACTTCGAGAATATACGGCTTTATTTATCGAGGGCGAGGATCATACCCTGTCCTCGCGGAAAAGTATTTTGGTCAATGAGAGAGAAAGACTTGTAGAAAAGCAAAAGGAAATCGAAGAGACGATTAAGCGGTTAGATTACAAGATAGAAAGTTATGAAGATGTTATCCACAGTTATGAACAAAAGCTAGTTCATCAACTAAAAACTAGCTCTATTTAAATGAAGAAAAACCTGTGACTTGTCACAGGTTTTGTGATGTGGTTATCTTTTTGTGTAACGCACCCAGTTATAATGCGCGTGGAGTGGTGTAACACCGTTATAGGAGCCGAGCCATTCATCGACACCTGCACCATTCCAGAGGTTCATCATAATCTTACCTGGAGTTTGAGGGATTTGAGTAGTGGCAGTATGTTTTAATTGTCCGTCCACATACCATTTAATCGAGTTAGGCTGCCAGTCAAATGCATACGTGTGATAAGAGTTTGCTGCATCAAAACCAAGGTTGACGATCTTTTCATGATTTCCTACACCATTGGTATAGTAGTTAAACTGAACCTTTGTCGTATCTTTTCCTAGAAATTCGATGTCAATTTCATCCCAAGGCGTACCATCAGTCGGTCCTGTATAAGTAAAGAACGAAGACACGATCCCAACATTTTTGGCTGGTTTCATACTGACTTCATAAAGCCCGTAGCCATATGTTTGAGTGGAACGGTTTTCTCCGCAGTCAAACTTATTATAGGAAGGACTTGTGAGCGATAATCGCATTTCCCCTAACGACGTCATGGAGACATTATTTGCACGCCACGTACAGTTAAACATGTTTCCATTCGAGTACCCATCGGCTTTTTGCCATAACCCCGTATTATAGTTGTTAAAAGGCTCATAAAACGATCCGCCTGTTTGAGCTGAGGCACCCGCAGTAAATGTGGATAAACTCAATACTATTCCAGTGACAAGCAGCATCAACATTCGTTTCACACGGTAAGACATGTAGGCATTCCCCTCTCTTATTTTGAAAGCGATTTCTTAATTGATCATACATGATTCTCTCGAAATGGAGAATCGGTCTAATATATGATATTAAAGAGGATTTTTTACTAGATTTTTCTCTTATTTCATAGGAAGTTACGAAAGAAAATGATCTTTTTCAGGCTATTTACTAAAGAATGATTGACAAAGCGGACAGTTGTCCGTAAGATAATACCGGTACAATTGTCCTAATGAAAACCAAAAAGTTTTGATTGAACACATAGAGAGAAGTGCAATATGGATGAAGGTAAAGAAGGTGTAGCATCATGGAAAAGGATATTGGGAAGGAAATTGAAGAGGTCGCTTTTACTTTGTTTCAGGAATTTGGCGTGGAAAATGTCAGCATGCATAAAATTGCCAAAACAGCTGGTGTTGGGCAGGGTACTCTTTATCGCCGTTATGCCAATAAAAGTGATTTGTGCCTTTCTATCCTTGGAGAAAAATTTGAACAGCTGATCCCTGCTGTGCATCTTTACTTGAGCAAAATCAGTGACCAGCCAGTTCGTGAACGTTTGCGTTATGTGCTCGAAGAAATTCATCTCATTGTCGGTCATCATTTAGACTGGATTCGGATGCTTACGATATCTGGGAATTTAGAGCAGACAAGCAAAGTGTATGACTGTCATTACAGTCAATCGCTTAGACAAATGATTCGTGATTTGCTAGAAGAAGCAGATGAAAAAGGGGAAGCGAATATACAGGATATTGAGCTGACGACACTGTGTATGTCCTCTCCGATGACGCCTGAACTAATGTTTTATATTCATGAATCTGGTTATTCAATTGAAAAAATCGCTCAATTCGCTGCAGAAAAACAGATTTTATCTGTTTTCAATAGACATTGAAGTGGCTCATTTCTAACCGTCCTCACTTCCTATGATTGATTTAAATTGAAAAAGAAAAGGAGCCAACCTACTATGAACAAACAGCAAGCAGCAGCTTCTCATATTCGAACGCTGCCCATTATTATCTCATTTATTACAGCCGGTTTTATTGGCCTGTTCAGTGAAACGGCACTAAATATGGCGCTGAGAAGCTTAACGTTAGACTTTGGAATTGAAGCGACGACAGCTCAGTGGCTAACAACAGGATATTTATTAACACTTGGTATTCTCGTACCAATTTCAGGACTCATTCTTCAGTGGTTTACAACAAGACAGCTTTTCATGACGTCGCTCGTCTTTTCGATCATTGGAACTTTTATCGCAGCAGTTGCACCAGTCTTTAGTATTTTAATGGTGGCACGTGTCGTACAGGCAGTCGGAACAGCATTGCTTCTTCCATTGATGTTCAATACGATTTTGGTGATCATCCCGCCTCATAAACGAGGCAGATCTATGGGGATTATAGGTCTTGTGATCATGTTTGCACCAGCTGTTGGTCCAACAGTCTCTGGTCTTATTTTGAAATCGCTGACGTGGCATTGGATTTTCTGGATTTCACTCCCGCTATTAATAGCTGCACTCGTCTTTGGTTTTATCTTCATGCAAAATATTACAGAACCAACAAGACCAAAAATCGACATCTTATCGATTGTGCTTTCAACCATTGGTTTCGGAGGAATTGTGTATGGCTTTAGTAGTGCCGGTGAAGGCGGCGGCTGGAGCAGTATGCATGTGATCGTTGCAATTGTAGTAGGTGTCATTGGGATTCTTGTATTCTCTCTCAGACAGTTGAATATGAAGGAACCGATGCTGAACTTAAGCCCGTTTAAATATCCGATGTTTGTCATTGGGTTACTGCTGATCTTAATTTGTATGATGGTCATGCTGTCTGCTATGATGATTTTGCCATTGTATCTGCAAACATCCTTGGCACTAACGACCTTTACAGCAGGTTTAATGCTATTGCCAGGTGGAATTATCAACGGTCTGCTATCTCCAATCATGGGTGGTTTATTTGATAAGTTTGGACCGAAATGGCTTGTGATTCCAGGGCTTGCGATCGTCGCAGTGACGATGTTAGGTTTTACCAATCTAAGTGTGAATACATCGATTGGATACATTGTGACCCTTCATATTACATTAATGGTCGGCATCGCGATGATCATGATGCCTGCACAAACAAATGGATTAAATCAGCTGCCGCCAGAGCTATATCCGCATGGTACAGCGATTATGAATACATTGCAGCAGGTGTCAGGAGCCATTGGTACTGCGGTTGGTATTTCGATCCTTTCATCAGGAACCCGCAGCTTTATGGAAAATGTGGCTGATCCTGCAAATCCGATGAACAAGCTGCTCGCCTTTACAAATGGCGTCCAGCATGCATTTATCTTTGCTGTGATCATGACCGTCATTGGTTTGATCATCGCTTTCTTCATTAAACGAGTGAAGGTAGAGCAGCAAGTTTCATAAAATAAATGAAAAGCACTGAGGACTTAGCGCCGCAGTGCTTTTTTCAATAAAGTAGATCAAATTAAATGGGATACCAGCTCAAGTTGATCTACTTTATTAGTTTTTTAAAGATCTATGAATCTGCATTTTAAAACAAAACAAAAGAACACGGTGCCTATCCTCTTGGAGCAAAACACAAGATGATATATTCTTAAATATTCGAAACGACTTCTATTTTAAATTCTTTCTCAAATTGGTGTAGTGCCTTTTCTAATTTTGAAAGTCCATCGTCAATCTGTTCTTTTGTGACTGTCAGAGGAGGGATCATTCTAATCACTTCTCCTTCGTTACCGCATAAGTAAAAGAGAACTCCCTGCTCAAGGGCATAATCTAAAATCTTCATGACAGCGTTCCCGTCCGGTTTTTTTGTTTTTGGGTTTAACATTTCAATTCCAATCATTAAGCCTACTGAGCGTATCTCTCCAATGATCGGGTGATTTTTTTTCATTTTTTTTAGTTTTTCAGTAGCATATTGACCAACCACTTTTGCATTATCTAGTAACCTTTCTTCTTTCATGATTTCGAGAGTGGTTAACGCTACCGAACAGGCAATTGGATTTCCACCGAACGTTGTTCCATGACTTCCAGCAGGCCATTTGCTCATCAGTTCTTTTGAAGCTACTGTGGCACTTAAAGGTAGACCAGAAGCTATTCCTTTAGCAATCGCCATAATGTCTGGAGTGACTTCAAATGTCTGAGTAGCAAACCACTCTCCTGTGCGTCCAAAGCCAGTTTGTACTTCATCAAAAATAAGCAGTATACCATGCTGATCGCATATGTCGCGGATCTTTTTCAGCCACCCTTTAGGAGGGATGATGTAGCCGCCTTCTCCCAATACAGGTTCTAATATGACGCAGGCTACTTCTTCAGGTGTCACTTGGTGTTTAAATAATTCTTCAAAATGTTTTTCTAATTCGTTGATGCAGAAAGTTTCTGGGTCTTTACCTTCGGGGCACGCCTGCATATTAGCGTAAGGCAGATGATAAGTCAGGTGAGAAGGATTTACATATTTTCTATATTTACTTTTTGATGTCGATACGCTTAAAGCACCTAAAGAACGACCATGAAAGCACCCCGTAAAAGAAATAGCATAAGGTCTCTTTGTAGCATATTTAGCCAATTTTAAAGCTCCTTCAATTGCTTCAGCGCCGCTATTGGCAAAGAAAAAACAATTTAAATCTCCTGGCAGAATTTCACCTAGAGATTTGGCCAGTTTTAAAATGGATTCATACATAATGACTCCCGAAGGGCCATGCATTAATTGATCTGCTGCATCCTTGATACTTTGTACAATTTTAGGATGGCGATGTCCTGTATTAGCTACTGCAATCCCGGAAGTAAAGTCTAAATAGGTTTTCCCATCTAGCCCGTAGTAATAACAACCTTCTGCTTTTACTACAGGTAAGTTTGGATGATCTTTTGCCATGCTAGGTGCTAAATAATCACCCATGTTCTCAACTAAGGAACTCCAGCTGTTACTCATAAAATCTTACCTCTCCCATCTTCTTGAGTATTGTTTAAGCTTGTTACATTCCACCTCTACCTTTCCTCTTTCATCTGTTGCAGATGTAGAATAACACGAAAATAATGAACTCAAAATTTGAACTTCTTTATGGTAACTATTGAAATGAATGATGTAAGATAATCCGACAAGATATTGCAATGTCTTTAGGGGGTTAAATATCCTGATTAACTTTACAAAAAAACGAACTAACCATTTGGCAGTTCGGTTTTTTGTACGATTAGATTTTCCAAATATCTATCTTAATGGTTGATCATCAGCTGTTTACTTTAAGGGTACGCAGATATTCAGAGAATTTTTCAAGACCTGCTTTTAATACATCTGTTGAACATGCGTAACCGATACGAACATATCCTTCCATATCAAAGCAAGAACCGGGCGTTAAGAATGTGCCATTCGTTTTAAATAGGTCAACGCAAAATTCTTCTGATGAAACAGGGTAATCGTATTTCAGCATAGATGTTGTGCCTGCGCGTGGCTTTACGTAGGAGATTGAAGGTTCGTTTTGAACCCACTCATCTAAAATAGCCAGGTTATCTTTGATAATTTTGCGGCTTCTCCCCAGGACTTTGTCATAATTTTTAAGAGCATGAACGGCTAACATATCGTCAAGCACACCACAACTGATGGTTGTGTAATCACGGTGTTTTATGCATTCAGCGATCACATCACTTGGACCTGCAATCCAGCCAAGGCGCAAGCCGGCTAATGAAAATACTTTTGACATACTTGATGTACTGATTCCTTTTTCATATAAATCAGCAACAGATGGCACTACAAGGTTATCTTCCTGTAATAGGTTTCTGTATACTTCATCGCTCAGCAAGTAAGCATCACATGAGCGTGCAATGTCTACAATCTCTTCAAGCATTTCTCTCTCAATAATAGCACCTGAAGGATTATTCGGATTGTTGATAATAATCAATTTTGTTTTTTCGTTAATCAGAGACTTTAATTCGTTTAGATCCGGCAGGAAGTTATTTTCTGGTCTCAATGGCAGCAGATCTACATCCGCGCCAAATGAAGCCGGCACATCATATAATTGCTGGTATGTTGGGTGTACAGCAATTACATGATCTCCTGGCTCAATAAGAGAATAGAGCACTAAGAAGTTTGCACCGATTGCTCCATTCATGACAAGCACATTATCAGCTTCAACTGTCTCATACAGGCCAGATACTAAGCTTTTAAACTCTGGAGATCCTTCAATATGTCCGTATGTTAATTTTTTCTTTCCGACTTCATTGAAAAAGTCAGCTGGATTTGTGCCATCCATTCCAATCAACTCATTTACAGTGAAAGATTCAACACATGTTTCCGCGATATTATAAACGGCCTCTTGCTCGTATAAATTCATCCAATGTTCTACAGCAAATGTTTTAATATTCATCCTATTAACTCCTTTGTAAAGAATACTTTCTAAATCTGCTTATTTAAAAAGTTATCGATTCATTACAGCTTTGTCGACATCCCAATTTGTTTTTCTTCTGCTTGTTCTAGAACATAGTTCGCTGTCAATAGATCTTGAAGAGAAATGCCTGTACTGTCAAAAACAGTGATGTCTTCTGGAGAAATGCGTCCTGGTGCTTGATTTGTAATCACCCCTCCAATTTCCGAAACGATGCTATTTTTTGTAATGATGCCTTTTTTGAATGCAGTTTCAAATTCTCCTACCGTAACAGACTGTTCAAGGTCATCAACGAATATGCGAGAATCAGTTAAAATATTTTCATCAATTTCCTGTTTTCCTGCCATGTCTGCACCCACACATGAAAAGTGAGTACCCGGCATTACCCATTCTTTTTGAATAATTGGTTGGCGTGCTGAAGTAGCCGTAATAATAATATCTGCATTTCTCGTAGCTGTTTCAATATCATTAACTGGCGTATACTCAATCTCTATCTTTTGAAGCATTTCTTCATAAACTTCCGGGTTTTGCTCTTTAGTTTGAGCTAACAGCTCTTTTAACTTGCCTTTGATGTCTGCACAAAACTGACCAGCCTTGTCAAATGAATGGGCATTATACACTCGAACTCTTTTGATATGATTCATTGTCATTAAAACAGCTAAGATTTGATAAGCCGCAACATGACCTGATCCTACCATCAGCAATTCTTCTGAATCTTTTCTTGCTAAATATTTAGCTCCAATTCCACCAGCTGCTCCGGTGCGCATCATGGTCATATACTCACCGCTCAAGATGCCGATCGGAAGACCTGTATGGCTGTCAAGAACTAAGACAGTACCAACAACAGCAGGAAGATCTTTAGAAGGGTTATCCCCGAACCAGGAAACAAGCTTTAAACCGAAAATGCCTACTCCTGACAATTCTCCTGATTTAATATCCATGTCCGCTTTACCAGGTTCGAACTCGTGAAATACCATTGGGAATAAAGAAGCTTCTTTATTTTCTTTTAACACGTAAGCTTTTTCTACGATATCAATTACATTTTGCATATCAAGAATAACTTTGATATCTTCATGATTTAATACTTTAAATGGATACATAATAACCTTCCTTTCCCTTACCTCGTTCTGCTCTTTATCCAATCTATCACAGGATGAAAAAAGCTAAAAATTAATTAATTTAATAGTATGTATTAGAAAACTTTAGCGATATATTATAACTTTAAGAGTAAGGAGAAGATTTGATTTTTATTGGTATTTTATAGAAGCTAATCCATTTTTGTTTTATATACATTCGATAAACTGCTTTCCTACATCGTTAACATTTTTGATATAATGTTTTGAATGCTATTCTTTTCAGTGCATCTTGTCTATGGGGTTATATGGTTCACCTTATATCAGATGATTTTTTTATACTTTTGGTTAGTAGTTTTTGTAGGCTATAAAAAATATAGATAGTGAGATGAAGGTTAAATGGAACTCAGAAATCTAAAAACTTTTCAAGTAGTAGCCAATGAATTGAATATGACCAAAGCTGCAAAGATCTTAAAATATACTCAACCCACTATTACTTTACAAATTCAAGTATTAGAAAGGGAAATAAATCATTCTCTATTCACCCGTATTGGGAAAAAAACGTTTTTGACACCTGCTGGAAAAAAATTAAAGCAACATACAGATAGATTATTTGAATTAATGGAATATATGGAAAGAGACATGGAAGAGTTAAATGGTCCTTCCGGAAGTCTAACTGTTACAGCTTCAGAATATTATTGTACGAATCACCTATCCTTACTACTTAGTTCTTATACAAAATTGCATAAAAAAGTGAAGCTACGCCTTATGCCAGCGAACAGCCTTATAGCTGTCGATAAAATTTTAAATAATGAAGCAGATATTGGGATTGTTGCAGGGGAAGTTGATTCCTCAGAATTAGAAAAGTTTGTTTTAGAAAGGGAAAAGGCGGTGTTGGTTGTCTCCGCCGACCTTGCCAAAAACCGTTCTAAAGAAGAGGTTATAGAATCCTTTCCGTTTCTCGCATATCATGAACATTGCGGTTTTAGCTCAATTACAGAGCAGTGTTTTTCTGAAATTAACACCCGTCCATCTTCTATCATTGAATGCGGGGGAAGCGATGAAACGATTAGACGGGCAGTTTTAAATAAAACCGGAATCGCCTTGCTTGGAGAAAATATGATTAAAGAAGAATTAGCAGAGGGTATTCTTCTCCCTTTGCATTACTGTGAAAAACCAATTGAAACATCTGTAGTATTTTTAAAAAGTCGTTCAGAAGGACCAACCGTTCAATCTTTCTCTGAATTGCTCAAAGACACTTGGTTTGCAGTTACAGATTGATCGTTTTTTCTTAAACATTATTTATTTTTATAGGTTTTCTGCTGTGATATAGAGTAATATAAAAACGAGTTTTTCACGTTTACAATAAACATGGAAAACTCGTTTTCTAATTTTTTATTTTCTTAGTATCGTGTGTTATATTCAGTGTGTTACTTAGCTTTATTGATTAGTTTAGCTAATAAACGTATACCATCTTCAATGTCTTCTTCGTCAATTCCTTCGAAACCAACTAAAAAAGCGGGATTATCTTTTTTATTTTGATGAATTCAGTAAGGTGGTGCTGATTCAGTAGAAGGAAAAGAGGAAAAAGGAACGAATGAGTTAAGAAGAAATGAATAAGATAGGAGACTGAGATCATGAACTTACAAGAACAAATCAAAATCGCTGAGTCATTACGTCAACCATCTGAAGGTTCATTACCGAGTCAATCGGAACTAAAACCAGTCCATCCACCTGAAGTGAACAAAATGGAATATGACATTCCAACAAGTGCTGGCGAAACAAAGGTATGGGTATTTAAGCCGGTCAACACATCAAAGCAGCCGCTTCCTGTTTTTGTGAATTTACATGGCGGAGGATTTATTCTAGGCAGTGCTGAAATGGATAACCACTGGTGTCCGGTCATTGCAGACCGTGCCCAATGTATCGTCGTCAATGTCGAGTATCAGCTTGCTCCAGAGCACCCTTTCCCAGCCGCTCTTCATGAATGCTACGATGTGCTGAAGTGGCTGTATGAACACCCTGATGAGCTTCAAATAGATCCTAATAGAGTAGCCATTGGCGGACATAGCGCAGGAGGAAACTTGGCAACGGCTGCTTGTCTCTTAAATATTCAAAAAGGGAACCAACTCCCGATTGTCTATCAAGTGCTTGATTATCCGCCACTTGATTTAGCCACTGATCCAGCACAAAAGCCAGCGTTTGAAGAAGCGATCCCAGTTGAAATGGCGAGGCTCTTTAATGCCTTCTATCTGCAAGGCCAAGATCCGCGCAATCCGCTCGTTTCTCCAATCTTTGCCGATCGTTCATCCTTGGCACAAATGCCACCAGCTCTCGTTATCACAGCTGAAAGAGATTCGCTAGCTCAAGAAGCCGAACAATATGCGGAGAAGTTAAATGAAACAGGGATAGACGTCACGTACAGACAGTTTAAAGGAGTTCCCCACGCCTTCACGCATGCCGGAGATTTAGAAATAGCTGAAGAAGCTTGGCATCTCATGAGTGATCAATTGAAGAAGGCGTTTGAATAAGAAAGAAGCATTGATAGAAAAGCACAGAACCTAGCGGGTCTGTGCTTTATTGTTGTGAAGTGAATGAAAAAGATCAGATATGTGCCTTCATTGTCGATATAATAGAAAGATAGAAGACGACTTAAAAAGGAGCGAATCTAATGGAAAAAGAGAATCTACAGGCATTTTGCCTTTCTTTAAAAGGAGTCACCCATGATTATCAGCCAGAATGGCAGGCAGATCGATATCATATTGGTGGAAAGATGTTTGCTATGATGGGCGGGGATGCGAATCGAAAGCCTGTGATCACTTTAAAATGTGACCCTCAACGTGCTGAAGAACTAAGAGAGATGCATGAGGGGATTATTCCGGGCTATTATATGAATAAGACTCATTGGAATTCCATCTACCTTGATGCAGACATTCCGGCTTCATTTGTAGAGGAGTTAATCGAACATTCCTACCAATTGGTTTTTCACAAATTAACAAAAAAATCTCAACATGACATCCTCCAACATGATGAATGAAGATAGACAAGCTAATCACCCCTGTGATTCTCTTCAAAATTGACTAGAGCGAAGTGCTGTCGTTATAATTTAACTAGTTAGAAGACGTTCATAGGGGGATATAAAATGAGCTATACAGTCATTACAGGAGCAAGTTCAGGTATTGGATATGAGGCGGCACTGGCCTTTGCAGCACGAGGCAAAAATCTTATTTTAGCTGCACGCCGGCTCGAGAAACTCCAAGAACTGAAGAAGGAGATTCTTGATCAATATCCCGATATCGAAGTAAATATACAGTCTGTCGATTTAACCGACATGGAGCAAGTGTATTCATTTTATGAATCATTGGCTGAATATGAGCTCGACACCTTCATTAATAATGCAGGATTCGGCCATTTCGGCTCGATAGGAGAACAGGATGTAAGTAAAATTGGAGATATGCTTCATCTGAATATCGAAGCCTTAACGATTTTATCCACTTTATTTGTTCGTGATTATGAGCAAGTAGAAGGGGCTCAGCTGATCAACATTTCTTCAAGAGCGGGCTATACAGTCGTCGGCAATGCCGTCACCTATTCGGCCACAAAGTTTTACGTGAGTGCCTTTACAGAAGGACTGGCACTAGAGTTGAGAGAAAAGGGAGCTAAGTTACAGGCAAAAATATTAGCACCTTCTGCAACAGAATCGGAATTTGCAAAGCGTTCATTAGATGTAGATCAATTCGAATATGAAGGCAATATCAAGAAATATCATACATCAAAAGAAATGGCAGCTTGTCTGCTCGAGCTGTATGATCATGAAAAAACAGTCGGTATTGTTGACGGCAAGACATATGATTTTGAATTGAAAGATCCGATTTTTTCACATGCTGGTCCAAGTATGAAATAGAAATGACACATCACTGAGGGAAGATGTCCTCGGTGATTTTTTTATGGCATGATTGACTGTGTGGTAACCACATGGTTTAGACTATGTACACAAGGAGGGAATCTAGTGACGTATGTAACAAGTGGAGAAGTATGTAAGCTATTAAACATCACAAAGTATACGCTTCGTCATTATATAGAACAGGATCTCGTCCGCCCTGCGAAGGTCGCTCAAAATGGGTACCAATTATTTGATGAAAAAGAAATTTACACCCTTTATCAAATCCTCTTCTTAAAAAAGGCGGGGTTTTCTTTAAAAGATATCAGCAAGAGCTTTTCGAAAGAACCCGTTATGACTCTGTCCTATCAAGGTATGCTGGATCAGGTCGAGAAGCAATTACAGGAATTGAGTGAAGTGAAACAGCGTCTGGGGCATATGCTGTCGATTCAAAACAACCTTCAGCTTCATCAAACAACCACTCAAGATCGGCCAATTCGTTATTTAAAACAGATCCCAGATCATCTTCTAAAGACTGAAACAGAGCTCGATTTTAAACAAATCGTTCAACAAAAGGATCTGGATCTGTCTCTTTTTGAGGAGAGATATTATGTGATCAATCTGCAAGATGACTCAACCATTTCTTATTATGTATCAAATGAACAGGATTACGATGTGAGACTGGATGCAGGTTCTTACGCGGTTAAAAGTTTTTTAGCCGAAGATGAAGAGAAAGTCATTGAAGAAATTGAGGCTTTTCTACACGAAGCTCCGTTTGATCAGCCTTCATATATGATCTTATATGAGAATGTACCAGTCTCTGTCACGTACCAAGATTCCATGGTGTATACAGTTGAACAGAGAGCGGGGAATAGAACTTGAAAAAAAGGATTTGGCTGATCATCGCTGCAGCGGCATTCATTTTTATCACAGCATTTGTATTTTATGAAAACAGCTTTGCTATGAATGAAAAGGAAGTCGTCATGGAGACTGCGGATGGGACATTATCAGGTATCGTCACAACACCTAAGAAGGAGTCGGTAAAAGGAATTGTCCTTTTTGTACACGGAGATGGTCCACAAAATGCCACATATGACGGAGGATACAGACCTATAATGGAACGCTTTGCAAAGCAAGGCTATGCGTCTATATCATGGGATAAGCCCGGGGTGAGTCAATCAGAAGGAAACTGGCTGCATCAATCCATGGATGATCGTGCAAAGGAAGTAGAGAATGTGATCAAATGGGCGAAAAAAGAGCATAATCTTCAATCAAAACAAATCATCTTATGGGGAGCAAGCCAAGCGGGCTGGGTGATCCCAAAAGTAATGACAGATCAAACCGATATCACAGCCTCCATCCTTGTCGGGCCTGCTGTCAATTGGATGAGACAGGGAAGGTACAATACACTTCAAACATTAAAAGAAGCGGATGCATCTCAAGAACAAATTCAAAAAACACTCAAAAAAGAAGATGAGCAAAACAAATTATTAGAAGAAGGCGCGGCTTTTCGCACATATCAAAAGAAAACGGACGATCAAGAGATGACAAAAGATCGTTATGAATTCATTCAAAAGAACATGAAAGCCGATGCCACTTCAGATATCAAGCGCATCCAATCACCGATCTATTTGGTTTTGGCACAAAATGACCGAAACGTAGATTCCGCTGAAACAAAAAGGATCTACGAGAAAGAAGTAGCACCTCAATGGTTGCATATTAAAACAATAAGAGACGTAGAGCATTCAATGCTGAATCCGCTCATTCACCATTCCAATGCCCTGATCACATTAGCAGCGATCGCTACACCGAAAGATTTCCTGCTTAGCCAAGCGTATTTAGATCACTGTGAACATATACTCGAGCAGCTAAAAACACCTTCACATTAGGTGTTTTTTTCATGCGTTCTTTGATAAAGCAAAGAATCAAAGATCCAGTAGATGAGACTGCTCATGATGACGATAGGTATAGATGCTGAGCTTCCAGTTAGATAAAGAGGATGGAAAGCCTTTGGCTTTGTAAAATTTACTATATTTTATCATAAATTGATGATCTAGCATCGTTTACTATTCTTAATTGAACAACCTCAATACTCCTTTTTAAAAAGTAAAGTTAGGTATTTAGATGTAAATAAATGATGGTGATAATGCCCTTTTTACCTTTAATTGGTTCTATATCTTTCGCCTCATGTTGATGAATGAAGGAATGTTATAAAGTAAACCCTATAGAAAGAGATCTAGCTTTGAATCCATCACATTTAAGAAAAGAGATGATCGAATGAACGTAACAAAATGGTTAGGTGCTGTCCTTCTTTCAGTTTTATTAATGTCGACAGCAGCTTGTGCCAATACAAGTACCCAAGAGAAAAATCAAAGCGAAAACGAAACCGCATCTAAGGAATCAAAGGACAAAACGACAGCCGTAGAAACAGGGAATAAGTCCTTGTCTAATATTAAGGTATTAGCGACAGGCGGGACGATTGCTGGCAGTTCAGACAGTGATACAGATACGACAGGGTATAAATCTGGTTCACTTGGCATCGATAAAGTCATTGCTTCAGTTCCTCAGCTCAAGGATATTGCAAACGTAACAGGTGAGCAGGTGGCGAACGTAGGTAGTGAAAATGTGGATGATGCTCTTCTTTTAAAATTAGCTAAACGAGTCAATAAACTCTTAAACGATGATCAAGTCGATGGGATTGTCATCACACATGGAACAGATACACTTGAAGAGACCGCTTACTTTTTACATTTGGTTGTCAAAAGTGATAAACCAGTTGTAGTCGTTGGCTCAATGCGTCCAGCATCTGCTATCAGTGCGGATGGTCCGCTAAACTTGTATCATGCTGTCAAAATTGCCTCTACAAAAGAAGCAAAGGGCAAAGGGGTCATGGTCACATTAAATGACCGAATTGCATCCGCTCGATTTATTACAAAGACAAACACGACGACAACCGATTCCTTCAAGTCTCTTGAGCAAGGCTACATTGGAGAAATTGCTGGTGAAGTGGTTTCCTTTTATAACGAACCAACAAGAAAACATACGTCTGAAAGTGAATTTGATGTATCAAAAATAAAAGAATTACCACAAGTCGATATTTTATACGGCTATCAAAATGATCAAAAATACATGTATGATGCAGCAGTAAAAGCAGGAGCGAAAGGCATTGTCGTTGCCGCAGCCGGAAATGGAACGATGTCAACAGAAGCCATCAAAGGGGCAACAGATGCTGTGAAGAAAGACGTGGTCCTCGTGAGATCAAGCCGTGCAGGAAGTGGAATTGTGACCCATGAAAAAATGGATGATGAACATCACTTTGTCTCATCGGATTCATTGAATCCACAAAAAGCACGCATTCTGCTTATGCTCGCTCTAACGAAGACAAAAGATCCAAGTAAAGTGCAGGCATATTATGAAAAGTATTAATGAAGAAAGGGACCCGAAGCTTCGGGTCTTTTTTATGCGTGCTCCTGATGATGCTCTTCTGCACGTGTTTTTAAAGAGAGTAAAATATCTCGCCAAATATCGTCTACATCTGTAAGAAAATGTCCCGCTTCATCGATATAATAGGTTTTGACGTTTGGAATGCTAGGAGCTAATTTTTCTATTTCGACAAACGGAGCCATCGCATCTTCTTTTCCATGCCATACATCAACAGGGATTTGAATATCCTTCATATCGAATGCCCACGGACGCGAGAGCAAATCTGGTTCATGAATACATTCATCCACCGATTGACGAGTGGCTTCGTGTAAATGTGTCATCATCATCTCTAACTGCTCATCGGTTTGAAGGAATTGACGGTCCCACGGATGTAAATGCTTGTTCCCATTTTTGGCCAGCTTCTTAAATTTTTCTGGTTTGTTCTCAATCATTTTTTTCTGAGAACGGTAGCTTGCTTTCAATAGCCAAGGGAACTTCTTACTGAGGAAAAAAGCCAATTTGTTTTCTTTGAGCATACTTTTAGGCGGTTTTCCGTCCTGAAATGGCGTTGTACTTGAAATCAGAGCGGCTGAAAGGACTCGGTTCGGCAATTGATAGGCACAGCCAGCAGCGAATGCGCCGCCTCCAGATACACCCATCACTGAAAAATAGTGAATGCCGAGATGATCTGCTACCTCTAGCACATCTTTTGCCCAATCTAAAATCGTACGTTCAGGTTGAGGGGTAGATAAACCAAATCCTGGTCTGTCTAAACAGATGAGACGAACACCGAGCTCTTTAGAAATGGGGTCATCATCTAAAAACATCACTCTTGATCCAGGAGTTCCATGAAAAAAGAATACTGGAAACCCTTCAAGATCCCCGTATTCACACAAACCAATATGACGTCCATCTTGTAAATGAATACTATCCATACTTTCATCCCCTTAATAGTTTATCTAACTTAAATGTCAGAGAAAGAAACACCGGATTAAGGCGTTTCTTTCGCAATCTGATAGATTTTTTCGTATAGAGACAATAATGTTTTTAAATCTTCTTTTGGAAGCTTTGCATAGTATTTTTGAATGAGGTGCAATTGAATTTCTTCTGTATTCTTGTGAAAGTCATGACCCTTTTCAGCAAAATCAACAATGATTTCCCGCCGGTTATGTGGATTAATTTCTCGTTTGACATAGCCAAGTTGTTCAAGCTTTGATACAAGCTGGCTGGCGGCACTTGCCGAAATGGAAAAGTAATCAGCTAGTTCGTTGATTGTTCTTGTTTTTGTCCGTAATAATTCAAGTGTCAGCTCTTGTTTGGCTGATAAATCTGCATATTCATGTTTTAAAAATCGTTGATACTCTTCTACGTAGATGGAGCCTAGTGCATTCGAGTATTCAATGATTTTTTTACTGTAATGAATGATTTCTGCATCCAATGACATCACCTCTATTCCATTATAGGCATTGTTTATAGTTAAGTGAAGTTAAATATTAAGGTAATTTAAATAAGGAGATGGCATGAGTGATTGTTTCGACGACTTTTTCATTGTATTTTGAAAAAGATCCATTTATAATAAAAAATAAACCAACTGGTCGGTTTTGAATTGTCCTGATGAAGAAAAGCAAGATAGAAGGGATTGTAAAAGATGACAAGTACACAAAGCGGGGCTGAAAAGAGCGAGAAGACGAAGCGAAAAATCGTCACCGCTTCACGTGATTTATTTGCAAAAAAGGGGTACTCAGAAACATCTGTGCGAGATATTCTAGAGGCGGCTGAAGTGAGTAAAGGCAATCTTTATCACCATTTTAAAGGAAAAGAGTTTTTGTTCCTTCATATCATGGAAGAGGATCACCTCTTGATGATGGAGACGTGGCATCAGGAAAAACAAACGATGCAACAGGCCATTGATCAGCTCGCAGGATTTGCAGAGCTGCTCAGTCAAATGGGCATTAACTACCCATTAATGAGAGCAAGTGAGGAATTTTGTGCAAGTGCCTTTACATCAGACGAGGTCATGGAACGGCTGAACAAGATTGACGCCGACTTTGATGATGTGATGAGAGACATCATACTTGAAGGTAACAAAGATGGCAGCTGGTCGATCCAGCATGTCGAGTCAACGGTGAAAATATTATTATCCGTTTTTTACGGATTAGACGTGTTGTATAAAAATGATCCAATCGAAGAGAAAAAAGAATTACAAAAACAAGCGATCTCATTGATTATTCACGGAATCAACCATCATGAGTAACAATTGAATCAATAAAGGGGAAACAAACATCATGCAAAAACCGATTCGTGAGCAAAAAGCTGTACTCGTTATTTTATTAAGTAACATATTTATTGCGTTTTTAGGCATTGGTCTTATTATTCCTGTCATGCCGCTATTCATGAATGTGATGCATCTAACAGGGAGTACGATGGGATACCTTGTGGCGGCGTTTGCTGTGGCTCAGCTCATTGCATCACCTATTGCAGGGAGATGGGTAGACCGCTATGGAAGAAAGATTATGATTGTGTCAGGACTATTTCTATTTGCGTTATCAGAACTCGTCTTCGGTCTTGGGACACACGTGTATGTGCTGTATTTTGCAAGGCTGCTAGGCGGTATTAGTGCGGCATTTATCATGCCAGCTGTCACTGCTTATGTCGCTGACATCACGACCATTCAAGAAAGATCAAAGGCAATGGGATATGTGTCAGCGGCCATTAGTACCGGCTTTATTATTGGTCCGGGAATTGGTGGCTTTATCGCAGAATACGGCGTACGCCTGCCATTCTTCTTTGCAGCAGGGATTGCCTTTATTGCCGTCATTTCGTCTATGCTTTTGCTGAAGGAGCCATTAACAAAAGAAGAGCGAGCGAAGCAGATGGATCAAGTGAAGGAATCGACCTTCTTTAAGGATTTGAAAAAATCGATCCATCCAAGCTATCTCATCGCTTTTATCATTGTGTTTGTCCTCGCGTTTGGACTGTCTGCGTATGAAACGGTCTTCAGCTTGTTTACAAATCATAAGTTTGGATTTGGTCCAAAAGATATTGCGGTGATTATTACGGTCAGCTCGATTGTGGCGGTTATCATCCAAGTGCTGGTGTTTGGGAAGCTCGTTAATACCCTTGGGGAAAAAAGAGTCATTCAGCTCTGCTTGATTGTTGGAGCGGTGCTCGCTTTTGTTTCAACTGTCGTCTCAGGCTTTATGGTAGTCCTCATTGTCACATGTGTGATTTTCTTAGCGTTTGATTTATTGCGTCCAGCATTAACGACCTTCTTATCAAAAATCGCTGGCAATCAGCAAGGATTTGTCGCAGGGATGAACTCTACCTACACAAGCCTAGGTACGATTTTCGGCCCAGCCCTTGGCGGTATTTTATTCGATCAAAATATACATTTCCCATTTCTATTCGCAGGTGTTGTCTTATTTCTCGGATTAGGCTTAACCCTTATTTGGAAGGGGAAGGCGACGGTTGTATCTGATTAAGGGCTCTAACTAGGGCTCTTTTTTTGTTCCTGTGGATAGAGTATTGAAATAATCACAAGGTCCCTGTTGATGAGGTGTTATTCATGTTAACATGATACATATTTTACCAAAATGCTAGAGGAGGATTTTCAATGCAAATTAAAGAGATTTTTTATATTCGGTGTATCTCGTGTTTGAGTGTTGTGCTCATTCATGCAATAGCCATTTTATCTAGCCCACAATCATCATCTATTCTTGTAGCACTACTCATGTTCAGTACACCGAGTTTTATTTTCATTTCTGAGTTTTTATTGGCGCATTCTTATCCAAATGGTACACCTAAAGGATTTATGTGGAAGAGAGTGAAAGCCATCTTTTTTCCATTTGTATTTATTGGGATTGTCGATGGTTTTTTGCATTCGGCATCGTTAAATGGAGGGGCAGCTGACTTCTTTAAAAGAGCTTCAGCAAATGTCTTATTGGGAAATTATATTGGTTATTTTGTTCTGATTATTTTTCAATTTTACTTTTTGCATATGTTTTTTCACAAAATGGCTAAGCGTACCTCAGCCAAATGGGTATTGCCGGTCTCCTTTATCATCACAGTTGGTTATTTAAGTGTCATGAACCTCGTCAAAATCCCACAACCTCAATTACCTAATCCAATGTTCGGCTTAGAATGGATTCCATTTCCAGGTTGGTTATTCTATTTTTGTTTAGCCTATTATTGTGGAGTGAATTATCAGCAGTTTATCACAAGACTTCATCATTTTAAGTATGCCGTGTATGGACTTGTTCTGATTTCAGCAGTGACCCTTCTAAGCAATACATATGTAGGCTTTTTCGAGCCTTCTTCTAAGAGGCCAGATGTTGTTCTTTATACAATCAGTATTGTCTTCTTATGCTTTCTCTTGTTTTCTAAAGTAAAAAGCGTTCCACCTTTCGTAGCTGTCATTAGTCAATATTCATTCACCATCTATTTGCTTCACGGGTATTTTCTAGGTATCTCTGTGTTACTATGGGGACAATTAAAAGATTATCCATTCTTTGTGGGGACATTCATAATATCAGCACTTGCAATTGCTGGACCTATCCTATTGTCTCGGTTAGCAAATCATTATAAATATGGCTATATGTTTGTCGGTAAAATCAACAGAGCGAGACGAAAAACAGTCGCCTCATAAACGATTTAAAGGGGATCTTAAGAAGATGCCCTTTTTTTGTTGCCTAAAAGTACAGTGCTTTTTGCCCGAAAGTACAATTTTAATCGATCACCTCATTGCTTAGAATAAAAAGATGAAGTTGAAGAAAAAGGAGTAAGTGAATGGCAAAATTTTTATATCATTTAGGAAAAAGTGCTTTTTCTAAGCCGAAACGGATGATTATCGGTTGGTTATTTGTTTTAGTAGCTGTTGTGGCGGCAACAATAGGGACAGGTGTTTCATTTAATGGAGATATGTCGATTCCAGGAACAAAGTCAGAAAAGGCAATGGATCTCTTGGAGAAAAAGTTCCCAGCAGGTGATGATGGCGGGACGATTCGTCTGATCTTTAAAGCACCTAAGGGCGAAACATTAGAAACAAAAAAAGTAAAAAATAAATTGAACGAAACGATCAAAGAAGTCAAAAAGGATAAAGCAGTCAAGCAAGTGACGGATTTATATCAGACATTTGCTATTAGTAAAGATAAGAAAATAGGGTATGCGGATATTACATACCGGGTGAAGGCGGGTGAGGTAAAAGCATCCTCAAAAGAGAAAGTATTAGATAGTATTAAGATTTCAAGAAAGGCTGGCATCCAAACAGAATTAGGAGGCTCCGTCACATTCTCAGAAATTGAGGTAGGCGGGATTTCGGAAGTCATAGGTATTGTCATGGCCTTCTTTATTTTAGCCTTTACCTTCGCTTCATTATTGATTGCAGGACTACCGATCTTGACGGCTGTCATTGGGTTAATAATCGGCGTGATGGTCATATTAATTACCTCAAATTTTGTTGATATGTCTGCATTTAGTCTTACATTAGCTGTGATGATTGGACTTGCCGTAGGAATTGATTATGCATTATTTATCATTTCTCGATATCGACAGTTATTAGCAGAGGGTTACGAATTGAAAGAAGCAGCTGCTAGAGCTGTTGCTACAGCAGGCAGTGCTGTATTGTTTGCAGGTGTCACCGTCGTGATTGCACTATGCGGACTTGTATTAGTCGGTATACCATTTTTAGGCGTGATGGGTCTTGTAGCTGCATTCATGGTACTATCAGTTATGCTTGTGTCTCTGACAATTGTTCCTGCGATACTAGGGATTCTTGGTGATAAAGTAAGCCCTTCAAGAAAGAATAAATGGTTCTCTAAATTACAATCTCAACAAAAAGAAGAAACAACAGCTTGGGGAAGGTTTATCAAAAAGTATCCAGGTAAAATCATCCTAGGTGTCATTGTATTGACTGGTCTATTTAGTTGGCCAGCACTTCATATGGAGTTGGGTCTTCCTGATAACGGTATGAAGGGGAAGGAAACAACTGAACGCAAGGGCTATGACCTGTTAGCAGAAGGGTTTGGCAAAGGGTTTAATGGGCCACTGGTTGTTATCATTGATGCCTCCCATGCAAATAACGCAATGAAATCTATTGAGAAAACAACAAAAGTATTAGAGAAGATGGATGGCATCAAACAAATGGCACCGGCTGTTCCTAATCCATCGGGTAAGTACGCCATGCTGACCATCTTACCGAAAAGCGGTCCAGAAGATAAGGCGACAAAGCAATTAGTCAAAGATATACGAAATGAATCTAGTCAGACTGCTGCAAAGTATGATACGAAATTACTTGTTACTGGTTCTACGGCAGTTAATATAGATATTTCAGATAGACTCAGTGAAGCGTTACCGAAATTTGCAGGGGTCATTATTGGATTTGCTTTGATTTTAATGATTCTTGTGTTTAGATCATTCCTTGTTCCATTAAAAGCGGTTTTAGGATTCCTTATGACATTGACGGCTACACTAGGTTTTTCAGTCTTTGTTTTACAGGATGGACACCTTGCGCCATTGTTTGGAATACCAGCAAATGGCCCATTGTTAAACTTTATGCCTGTACTAGTGACAGGAATATTATTTGGTCTCGCAATGGATTATGAGGTCTTTTTAGTCAGTCGAATGAGAGAAGATTTCCTTCTATCAGGTGATGCGAAAAAGTCCGTTGTATCAGGTTTGAAGCACAGTGGAAGAGTAGTGACTGCCGCAGGCTTAATCATGATCCTCGTCTTTGCTAGTTTTATCTTTGCAGATGACTTGATCATTAAAACAATGGGATTAACGTTGGCATTCGGCGTTCTGTTTGATGCATTTGTCATAAGAATGACTTTTATCCCAGCTTGTATGATGCTGATCGGACGAGCTGCTTGGTACTTACCCAAATGGTTCGAAAGCTGGCTTCCACGTATAGACATTGAAGGTGAGTCTATTTCTCAGAAAGAAGAGAAAGAAGAGAAGGTGATTTAGTCACTGATAGTCTTACATGGTATGATTGGTGATACCGCCATTACCTCGATAAAGGGTGGGCGGTATTTTTTGAGTGAATATGAGGCTCGGATGGTGATTATTTATGGCGAAACGACGGGTAGACCCTTTTAATGAAATGATCTATTCGCGGATTCCAACATTATTATGGGTCATTCTTGTTTATATTGCAGCAATGATATTTCAGTTTATAACCAATCCATTAGCACTTTCTGGCCTGTTTTTTTCTGCACTTATTGCCATACATCTGATTCTGCATTGGTGGTCATTTTACTGGTTTCAGCAGAATCCATGGGTATATTTTCTGATTCAAGGAATTGTGATTCTACTTTGTGTTTCAGTCATGCAGGCGGCTTCCCCTGTGATCTTAATTGGTCTGTTACCGGTACTAATTGCGCAAAGTATTGGGGTATATTATCATACATTGAAGGTGATTTTGACAGGGCTTAGTTTTTATGTCCTTTTTTTTCTTGCCCTTATTTTGGTCAATGATACAGATGATTTGACGGTATACATTCCTATTTTGTTTTTGATTCTGATTGTAGTCATCGCATACTCCATTTTATTTTTTAGACAAGTCAAAGCTAGAATTCGTACACAAACATTTTTAAAGGAACTTGAATTGGCACATCAACAAGTGGAAGAGCTGACACTTGCAAATGAGCGTCAAAGAATGGCGAGAGATTTACATGATACCCTTGCACAAGGACTGGCAGGTATTATTATGCAGCTAGAAGCGGCCCATGCACATTTAGAGAATCAGAATGTTGAGCGTGCTCAAAGCATTATTAAAGGTTCAATGAGCCATGCGCGGACGACATTAGGTGAGGCGAGATTGGTCATTGACGACCTTCGAACATATAGCCAGGATCAATATGACTTAGCTGATTCTGTGAAAGATGAAGTGAATCGGTTTATGACGGCGACGAATATTCCAGTTCATACAAAAGTGGCTGTCTCCTATCAAGTGTCCCCTTTTCTCATCGAACATACCGTATACATTGTCAGTGAATGTTTGACGAATATTGCCAAGCATGCCAAAGCAAGTAAAGTCGAATTGGTGATGGAGCAAAAAGAAGATCACATCTCCTTGCAAATCACAGACAATGGAGTGGGTTTTGATGAGAAAAAACAAGAATCCACTTCCGGGCATTACGGTCTAATAGGTATGTCAGAACGTGCCCGACTGCTTGATGCACAGCTACACTTAAAAAGTGAAAAAAATGAAGGTACACAAGTGACGGTAACCATACCTTTGAAAAAGGAGTAAAAACAATGTCTTATCAAATTGTGATTGTCGATGATCATTTTGTTGTTAGAGAAGGATTAAAATTAATTCTTGAGACAGATCAACGATTTGATGTTGTTGGTGAAGCAGAGGATGGGGCAAAGGGATTAGATGTCTTGAAAGAGAAGGCTCCAGACCTTGTATTACTTGACCTCAACATGCCTAACATGAGTGGGCTTGAGATGCTAAAAGAGATGCAGTCTCTTCAATTAAAAGTACCGGTCCTGATTCTCACTACCTATAACGAAGAGAAATTAATGATTGAAGGGCTGCAACTTGGAGCAAAGGGCTATCTTTTAAAGGATGCCAGCAGGGAAAATTTATTTTATACAATTGAAGCAGCTATCAGAGGAGATATTCTTCTTCAAGCAAACGTCGCTGCTAAGGTATTTGAATCAACAGAGCATCAAGTGACTCCAAACCATTTGAAAAAAGAAATAAACATGCTGACTGAAAAAGAGATGCTTGTCTTGCAAGCAGTGGCTAGAGGATTACGAAGTAAGGAAATTGCATTTGATATGGGGATTTCCGAGAGAACTGTCAAAGCTCATTTAACAAATATTTATCAAAAGCTGGAGGTCACTTCAAGAGCGGAAGCAATTAAAGCAGCATTAGAATTAGGGGTGATTCATTTTTAGAGAGAGAGAATGATCATATGAGAAGATGACAAGAAACATTGCTCTGTTAAGTTTTGAGCGTCAAGTGATTTATTATCTCTTCCACTGCGGTTTCAGTATGTGCAGGAAAATGAACTCTACCTACATAAGTAATGGTACGATCTTTGACCCGGCACTTGGCGGCATATTAACCGATCAAAATATTCATGTCCCATTTTTATTCGCAGGTAGGCTTACCCCTTATTTGGAAGGTGAAGGCGACAGAAGAGACAGCAGCAGAATAATGAATGAAGAAGTAAGAGACCTTTTAAACGAGGTCTCTTTTTTTAAGACTGCGGCTTCAGGTGTTTTAATGCCTGTGCCATGTGGATGGTTGATGACGTTTACTTATGTCACAACCTTTTCTTGTTTCTAAATAAAACCAAACCCTCATTCATAAACCTCCTTTCACAATGAGCATAGCAATAGAGGAAAGCAAATGAGAAAGAATTTTATTTGTTGCAAAGAGTCACTGCATGCGCGCATTTTTTTATATATAATGGAAGGAAAGAACATGTTTGGAAAAGGGGAGCGCCATGCATCTTTTGGAAAAGCAAAGGACAGCATCGATAAAAGAAGGGATTCGCCAGATCGATCCGGCATATCCAGTGTTTGTAGATGCGGTCATGGATGGTTTCATACAAGGGAATCTTTATGTAGATGATGCAGTGCACCCTCGTATTTATTTTCTCGAAACAGCATGCGGCATTTATTATGTTGCAGGGAAGAGAGAGGGAGAGTTGTCACACTGCTCGGCGTTCATTGTGGATGTTTACGAAAGGCAGAGAAGACAAAATGGCCGGTTTACCGTATTTTCAGCGAATCAATCAACAGATGTGATGATGAAAAAATGTCTTGGGGCACATCTGAATGAGATGGAAAGACATGCGTACGTTTTTTCGCAAGCAAAATTTTATGTTCTTGCGACTCATTCAGGCTACAGAGTAGAGCGGACAAATGAACAGGTGATCAAGGCAAGCAGGGCTTTTCCTCCTAGCTATTACGAAGCCTATTGGGGGAGAGCGGCGCGCTTTCTATCAAAAGGAATCGGAGTTGCCATCTTAGATGGTGAGAACGTGGTGAGTGAATGTGTCTCCATTTTTTCAAGTGAAGATCGTGTGGAGATAGATATTTGGACAGAAGAAGCCTGCCGGGGGAAAGGTTTAGCGCAGCTGGCGGGTCAGCATATGATCAAGAGTTGTCTTGAAAATAAGAGGACACCGCATTGGGATTGCGATGTCCATCACCTAACTTCGATCAAACTGGCAGAAAAGCTAGGCTTTCAGCGGACAAAAACCTATCGATTGTTTTACAGCTCATGATGAGAAGGTTTTGAGATACCAAGCATCCATTGCAGAATGCTCAGAGCCTTCAATCGGCTCTGAAAGAAGAGAAAAGCCATATCGCTGATAAAGGCCGGTGGCTGCAGTTAATTCCTGGCGGGTTTCTAAATAACATGCTTCATAGTATGTAGAGGCATATTGCAGCGCTGTATCCATCAGTTTTTTGCCAGCACCTTTTCCTTGTGCCTTTGGACTTAAATAAAGCTTTTGTAATTCACATATTCCGTTAGTAAATGGAGCAATGCCAACGCCGCCCAGAATATCGCCATTCTCTTCAGCAATCCAATAGGCTGCATGAGTCAATGATTGATAGTATTCGAACAGCTGGTCAAGGTGGGGATCAGTGTAGGCGGTTCCTTCAATCGCCAGATTCGCCGATTCTAGTGACTGGCGGATAATCGCTGCGATATACGGGTTGTCTTTTTGCTCAATGGGTCTCATGTTCATTGGAAGTACCTCCATCGTCATAAAATAAAAAAAGAGAAAGTGAGTTGAAACAACATGTTTTGGCTGCAAACCGCTATTTTTACAATCGTTGTATTGTGTCTCTCATGGTGGGCAGGGAAAAAAGGCAGAAACCGTCATGCGGGTCTGATCCTCCCTATATGCTTTATTCTATTTGGATTGGTTTTATTGATAGCGAGTTTCTTCATTGGCAGATGGGAAGGCATGGCGCTTAGTATATCAAGCGTCTCTATCGTTCTCTCTTCCATGATTTGTTTGATCATCGTCACAGCGATTCAAATTTTAAAAAAAGATGTCCCTTCTTAAGCAGGGGCATCTCCACTGTTCATCTGATTGTATTCTTCACGAAGGATGCCCATGATGATCACATCTGAGTAGGTACCATTGAAATAAAGCGCTTGGCGCCTTTTTCCTTCATATTGAAATCCGGCTTTCTCATAGCTTCTGAAGGCTCTCGGATTGTGGGAAAAGACTTCGAGCTCAAGGCGATTGAGTTCTAATGTCTCAAAGGCGAATGCTTGAACCATTCGGACAGCTTCGGTGCCATAGCCTTTTTGGAAATGTTCTGGTCCATGAAGCGCAATGCGGAAGCTTGCCGTATGATTGATTGGATCAATATCCACAATCGCCGCATCCCCAATCATTTCTTTCGTGTCTAACAGACAAATGGCGAAATCTCGTCTGCTGTCATCTTGTAAAAATCGGGTGTAGGCTGAACGAATTTCTTCTAGTGTAAACGTTTTTCGTGTGCCAGTCATGTAAAGTGTTTCTTCATGCTGGCATCCTCTTTGAATACCCGGATAATCCTGTTCTTCAATCGGTCTCAAAAATAAGCGGGTCATGACGGATCACCCTCCTCTATATATCGAGATATTTCAATTAAATTCAGATCAGGATCACGGATATAAACAGATTCAACCGGACCTAATGTACCTGTGCGCCTGACGGGTCCCTCTTCAATAGGAACTACTTGCTTGCGAAGGTGCAGCAGCAAACTGTCCATATCTAAATCGGTGATAAAGCACAAATCACTAGAGCCTGGAAGTGGGTAAGCCGCTGCCGGCTCATATTCATGACCAGCTTCATGAAGATTGATCTTCTGTAAACCAAAACGAAGCGCTTTACGGCCTTCTCCAAAGGTTTCTTCCTTCATTCCTAATACGTTTGTATAAAAGCGAATGGTGTCCTCCATATGTTGTACAGTCAACACGATATGATCAAGTCGTCGTATCATCAGTTTCTCCTCCAAGTATGATCATTGATTGAACTGATTTTATTATATCATTACTTGAAGAGGATACCTTAGTGAATCACGGTGTTGAAGGCATGAAAACGGATGATGAAAAATCCATATATACTTTGTCTTTCCTTTCTGATACAATTAAAATAGAATATATGTTCTCATTTAAGGTAAGGGAGTGATGGAATTGAGTCAGAAAAGGAAGCTGCTTTTTTATGGGGCAATGAGTATCGATGGCTATTTAGCGAGAGAGGATCACAGGCTCGATTGGTTAATAGGAACAGAGGGCGAAGAAGAAACGAGGTATGATGACTTTTATGCGTCAGTTGATACGCTGATCATGGGGCGAAATACATATGAGCAGGTTCTACAGCTGTCACCAGATGAGTTTCCTTATGAAGGAAAGACATGTTATATCATGTCACGTACTTTACAAGACAGTTTGAAAGGAACCCATATCATTCGTGAAGATATCTTATCTTTTATAAAAAAATTAAAACATGAAGAAGGTCAGCATATCTGGATTGTCGGCGGCGGGGAACTGCTTCAGTTTTTCATCAAAGCAGGATTGGTTGATGAGCTTTATCTTCAAATTGCTCCTGTCATGATTGGGAGAGGCATTTCCCTGTTTTCCCCAGCGGATATAGAATCCAGGTTTTCATTAAAAGAAGTCAAACAATACAAGCAGATAGCTGAATTGCATTTTGTCTTAAAAGAAGAAGATCACTGATTTGAGGTGGTCTTTTTTTTATGAAACAAACTCGTTGACAATCATATATCCTAGTGTTAGGATAAATTTATCCTAGTTTTAGGATTTCTTAAAAAAGGAGTAGTTGCCATGGTGCAGCATGAACATGAATTAGACTTAAGGCTATTCCGCGTGTGGATGAAAGCCTATCAAGCTCTTTTTACAAATATTCAAACAGACATTGAACGTTATGATATCGGATTTGAAAACTTTCAGATCCTTGAATTGCTCTATAGTAAGGGGCCACATCCCGTACAAAAAATCAGCGACATCCTGTCAATCCCAAGTGGAAGTATGACATATGTCGTGAACAAACTAGAAAAACAAGAGCTCGTGAAAAGGCAATGTGCGCCCTCTGATAAACGTGTATTTCATGTATTACTGACGGAAAAAGGAAAGCAATTGTTTGACGACATTTTTCCTAAACACACAGATGTCATTTCACAAAACCTATCCTTTATTGAAAAAGAAGAAAAAGAACAGCTCATTGAATTATTAAAAAAAGTCGGTTTAGGTGCAAAACAACTTCACGAAAAGGGGAAACAAGATGACTCTCAGCTTTGATACATTGGTACGTGAAAGACGATCCGCATCAAATTTTTTGCCAAATATCTCGATTTCGAGAGAAGAGCTTAACAGCATTTTTGAAGAGGTCAAAATGGCACCATCTGCTTTTAACTTACAGCACACACAATATGTCGTCGTCCAAACAGAAGGTCTCAAAGAACAAGTAAGAGAAGCCGCATTTGGACAATATAAAGTGCATTCCGCCTCAGCAGCGATCATTGTACTGGGAGACCCAAAGGCTTATCAGCAAGCGGCGAACATTTATGAAGGTCTGAAAATGCTTGGCGTTTTAAACACGCAGCAATACGAAGAAATGGTCAGAGAGACGATGAGCTTTTATGAACAGAGAGGAGCGGATTTTCAGAAAGAAGAGGCAATCCGCAATGCTTCATTATCTGCGATGCTGTTTATGCTCGCCGCCAAAAACAAGGGCTGGGACACGTGCCCAATGATCGGCTTTGACCCTGATGTAATGAAAAAGGTGCTCAACATCGATTCGGATTTGGTTCCCGTGTTAATGATCACACTAGGAAAAGAAAAAGTAGAGAGCAGACAACCGAGAGGCTACCGAAAGCCAGTCTCTGAATTCGTAACATACTTATAAGATAGGGGGTTCCACTCATGGAACTAGGAATTAGTACATTTGTAGAAACAACACCTGATTTTCAAACAGGAAAAACAGTCAGTCACGCACAGCGTATTCGAGAAGTAGTCGAAGAAATTATTTTAGCAGATCAAGTCGGCCTTGATGTATTTGGCGTAGGTGAGCATCACCGTGAGGATTTCGCAGCATCGAATCCCGCTGTTGTCTTAGCGGCTGCGGCAACACAAACAAAGAATATCCGCCTGACAAGTGCAGTGACAGTCCTTTCATCAGCAGATCCTGTTCGTGTCTTTCAGGATTTTGCAACGCTAGATGGACTATCAAACGGGCGTGCAGAAATTATGGCAGGCCGTGGTTCATTTATTGAATCATTCCCGCTCTTTGGCTATGACCTTGATGACTATGAAGAATTATTTGAAGAAAAGCTTGATTTGTTGCTCAAATTACAGCAGTCTGAGCGTGTCACATGGAGCGGAAAGCATCGCCCAGCTATTCAAGATGTCGGCGTATATCCAAGACCTGTTCAAGATCCGCTTCCAATCTGGATCGGCAGTGGAGGAAACCGTGAATCTGTCGTACGTGCTGGATTATTGGGACTGCCTTTAGTACTTGCCATCATTGGCGGAAGTCCTAGACAGTTCGCACCGCTCGTTCAGCTGTACAAGCAAGCGGCAGTGCACGCTGGACATGACCCTGAGAAATTAACCGTGGCGTCACATTCGCATGGATTTGTTGCGGAAGAAACAGAACTGGCAGCAGACCAATTCTTCCCTTCCACACAGCATGTGATGAATACGTTAGCAAGAGAGCGAGGCTGGGGACCATATACTCGTTCTACATTTGATGCAGCGAGAACGTTAGAAGGCGCGCTGTATGTAGGAGATTCAGATGCAGTGGCAGAGAAAGTGATTCACCTAAGAAAAAATGTAGGAATCACGCGTTTTATGCTTCATGTACCAGTTGGTTCAATGCCGCATGATCAAGTATTAAAAGCCATTGAGCTATTTGGAAAAGAAGTCGCTCCTAAAGTAAGAGAAGAGGTTGCCCGCTGGGAAGCAGAGCAAGCATAACGAAAAAGGTCGATCAAGTGAATAGGCTTGATCGACCTTTTTGATGCTTAAGGATCAATGACACAAGGTTTCACTGTAGGGCATGAAGCAGCAGAAGCAAGTGGTGTGGTCGTCAAGGTGAAGAGAAAAACAAGTTGAAAACAGATGAGCCATTTTTTCATGAAATCACCTCCGTTCACAATTGTTTGACGGAATGAGATGAGGATAAAAGCACAGAAGTATAAAACACTCTCTATCCAACATAAGACAATCATATCATAATTTTCAAAAAAATGAAAAAATATCTTATATAAGTACTGAATTATGGTATGGTTATTATGTTCTACAAAAAAAGGGAGGGATTTTTTTATGAAAAAGGTCATGTCTTCTGTTTTAGTTGGAGCAATTGTCTTAACGGGTGCTGGGGTCACAACTGCTCCAGTGGAAGCAAAGGAGCAAACAAACAGTGAAATAACGGCTCAGGCCAGTCGAACTGTTTCAGTAACAAGAACATATACGACATCAAACATCCCAGAAAGTATTGTATATGCAGAGGATGGCTGGGTCGGTATTTTAAAACAAACCTCTATTAAAGAATTGGGATTAGGAAAATATAGTGTCACATTTACTGGAACAGTGGTACGCGATCCAGGATTTAATTAAATAAAATGCAAAGCTGACAGGTGGACAAGCCTGTCAGCTTTTTTCATGAGGATAATAAAGAATCATTTGCAGCCGGACCATTTGTTCTCCGGTTTGTTTATATGCATGCGTACGGTCCGCTTTAAAACGAATGGAGTCGCCGGCGTTTAAGCTGTATTGCTCATCTCCAATGGATATATCAAGCGCTCCCTCAAAAACGGTAATCAATTCCTCTGTCCCGCCAATGTGTTCATTTGCATGCAGCGACCCGCCAGGATCAATTTCTACTCGGTACACTTCAAATTTCCCCCGGTTATCAAAAGGAAAAGTCGTATATACGCGATATCGCCCATCATCTTCCGTTAAAATCTGTGCATCTTCATTGCGTACTACTTTGATTTCAGGCTGTGGTGCGTGAATGAGCTCACTAAAAGATACCTTTAATCCGTTGGCGATTTTCCATAAAGTCGTGATGGTAGGGGTTGATTCTCCTCTTTCAATTTGTCCAATCATGGTTTTGCTGACAGCTGTTAATTCTGCCATCTTTTCGAGGCTTAATTTCTTTTGGTCTCTAAGAAGCCTCACATTTTTAGAAATAATCGATTGTACATCTTCCATGAAAAAAACTCCTTTCTCTATTTACTTTATAAAGACCGAACGTTACAATAAAACGTAACATACGCAATAAAGTAATTAAAGTCTTAATAACGTACAAGGGAGGCGGCAACTATGATTCTTTCTATGTTGATCTATGCTTTTGTGAGCAGCTTTACCCCAGGGCCAAACAACATCATGGCCATGGTCTTTACGAATAAATATGGGGTCAAGCAAACATTTCGATTTTGTTTAGGTGTGGGTATCGGATTTCTCGTTATTTTGTGTTTGAGTTGCTTCTTTAATATCATTCTTTATCAAGTGATGCCGAAAATAGGCTGGGTCATGGCGTTCATCGGAGCTGCATACATGATTTATTTAGCGGTCAAAATCATGAAAAGTAAAGGCGGGGATGACGAAACACTTGATCGTTACAATCATTTTGTCCCTGGTATGATGCTGCAATTTATCAACCCAAAAGCGATCTTGTATGGATTGACTGTGATTTCAACATTTGTTTTGCCATATGGACAATCGAATATGCAGTATGTCATATGGACGCTGATTCTCGCACTTATTGGATTTCTCGGTACATTTAGCTGGAGCCTATTTGGCTCTTTGTATAAGCGCTTTTTGACTGCTTATGAAAGACCGTTCCAGTATGTCATGGGGCTGCTTCTAATATACAGTGCGATTTCAATGGTATGGGGTTATGTGATGTAAGTAGTCAGAAGCTTGGCCGCTGCCTGCCCATCACAACAGTATTGTAATAAAGTCCATCTGCCAGACGTTTATCATTTTTTAATACCCCTTCAATCAGAAAGCCATGGTGCTCATATAACCGAATGGCTTTTTGGTTCGTTTCTAGCACTTGAAGTGACATCTTCTGGATGCCTTGCTGATCAGCCCAGTCAATAGAAGCGGCTAAAAGCTCTTTGCCAATGTGATAGCCCCAAGCATCCTTTTGAATGGCAACGCCAAAAGTCACTTTGTGAGCAAAGCGCTTGAGTGAATGTCCCTCACATCTTGAGAAACCAACAATGTCTCCTTCAATATCAGCGACCAAAAATAAATGCCTGCTTTGTTTGGTATCCTCTTGAATCAACACCTCAAAATCTTTTTCATGAAGAAAGGCTTCGCCTGGTTCACGGTCTAAATATTCTGTTTCACCATCAATTTTCAGCCTGAGCGCTGATAACTGCTTGGCATCGCCAATTGCAGCAGACCGAATCCGATAGGTCAAGTCACGAACGGTGAATATGTTTTCAGAGATCATCATAGAACACCAACCTTTCTTTCTATTATGTCTATCATACCTGAAACGTGTACATAGCAGGTGAAAGCTTTTAAGTCTGTTTTATAGATCATTATTTTTTAATCCAGCTGACGCTGGCTGGATTTTCATGATTTAGACTGAGAACTTAAATAGGCTTCTCTCACAACTGTTAAAAAGTGGTCAGCGACGGTTGATGTTTCATCTTGTCTCCATGAAACATATAAATTTACTTTTGGTGTAGTTTCTTGGATTTTTCTATAAACAACCCCTGAGCGTTTTACGCTTTCTACTGAGGATGGAACCACAGAGATTCCCATTCCTGCAGCAACTAAATTCACAATCGTATGCATTTGAATAGCTTCCTGAACTACGTTTAAACTTATGCTATTTTCCCAAAAGTAGCTGATAATTAAATCATAAAATGCTGCACCTAGATGACGTGGAAACATGATAAATGGTTCATTGGCTAATAAATGAATTGGAACTTTGGGAAATGAAGCTAAAGGATGATTTTCTGGCAAAACCAAGCTTAATGATTCCTCACAACAAATTTCTGAGGTAAGTATCTTATTATTTTGGTTAGAACGAATAAATCCTATTTGAATTTCTTTCTTATATAGTGCTTTTAACTGCTGTTCTGTAGCCATTTCACATAAGACAAGATGGATGTTAGGGAAACTTTCTCGAAACCTTTTAATAATATCAATCACAATATCAGTAGAATCAACGAAACCGATCGTTAAATGACCTATTCTTCCGTCATCTGCAAGCTGTGTTGCTTTAATCGTTCTATCTACTTGAAGAAGCGTACGGCGGGCTTCTTCTAAAAATACTCTCCCCGAATCTGAAAGTTCAACCTGTCTTCTCGTTCTATGAAAAAGCGTAACACCTAACTCTTCTTCTAATTTGCGAATTTCCTGACTTAATGGAGGCTGTGCCATTTTAAGACGTTCAGCTGCCCGGCTAAAATTTAGTTCTTCAGCAACCATGATAAAATAACGTATTTGTCTCAGATCCATTTTTTATGCCCCCCTATACATTTCAACATTGCTTATTGTGTTTTTTAATGGAAATATTTTTAGTTATATAAAATATATATATATTTATCTGAATATATATATTATACATATTAACGGCCTCTTTTTATAATGAAAGTATTCTTTCAAAAGGAGGGCATTATTATGGAGTATAGTAAACTTGGAAATAGTGGATTAACAATTAGTAAACTTGCATACGGAAACTGGATTAATCATGGTGGTAAGATAAATGAAGAAACTGCCCATGATTGTGTGAAAGCTGCTCTTGATGTTGGTATTACGACGTTTGATACTGCTGATGTTTATTCAGACACCAAGGCTGAAGAGATACTAGGCAGGTCTTTAAAAGGGATCCGGCGAGAGAGCATTGAACTATGTACAAAAGTATGTCATCCAACCGGTACCGGGAAAAACGATAGAGGATTATCACGCAAGCATATTTTGGAAAACTGTCATGCCTCTTTGCGACGTTTACAAACGGATTATATTGATATTTACTATGCACATAGGTTTGATCCAACTACACCTCTGGAAGAAACGATGTTAGCTTTCGCAGATCTAGTAAGACAGGGGAAAGTGAACTATATTGGTGTAAGTGAGTGGACAGCAGAACAAATTACTCGAGGGGCAGCGCTTGCACGAGAGCTAAATGTCCCCCTTATCGCCAGCCAACCTCAATACTCCTTGTTATGGAGAATCATTGAAAGTGATGTAATACCGACTTGCCAGCGTGAAGGACTTGGCCAGGTAGTATGGTCGCCTTTGGCCCAGGGGATCCTTACTGGAAAGTATCTTCCAGGAAAATCACTTCCGACTAATTCGCGTGCTAACTCATCTGCTGGAAAACCTTTTTTTAAAAACCTTGCTCAACGCTGGATGAATAATAACACCTTAGAGGCGATCCAAAAGCTTAAGCCCATCGCACAAGAGGTTGATCTTACTCTTGCTCAGCTTGCGATAGCATGGGTACTGCAAAACCAGAACGTTTCTGCAGCAATTATCGGTGCTTCTAGTCCAGAACAGGTGAGGGAGAATGCTTTAGCATCTGAGGTGAAAATTGAAACTGAGATGATGAATCAGATTGACGAAATTCTAGGTGATCTGGTTGAGTACGATCAGAGTAAAACAGGTTAAAGCTTTTAAGTCTATCTTATAGATCATTATTTTTTAATCCAGCCGACCTTGGCTGGATTTTCTTGTTGCTGTAGTTTCTTGGATCGCACACTCAGATGTTTTGTATCTGTGAAAAAGGCTAAATGAATAGTATCAAACGTGGAGGTGGAACAAATGAGTGAAGAAAAAGGACATATGGATAAAGCGAAAGGAAAAACAAATCAAGCCAAAGGTCAATTGAAAGAGAAACTTGGCGAAGCAACAGATCATCAAAACCTGAAAGCAGAAGGGAAAAAGGATCAAGCCAAAGGAAAGCTTCAAGATAAAAAAGGGGATTTGAAAAATCACCTGAACCAGTAAATCCGAAAACATGGCACTGCTTCATGTCTCCATCATGACATGTCTTTCATCAATAAAATGAATAGATGTGTGAAAAGAATTGATTATACGCGCTCGCTATCATCATGTAGACTTGAGACAGAAGACATGATCAAGGGAGATGGTTGAGATGAAGCAAGTGTGGGAGAAAGTTGACGAGTATATCACAGACAAGTTGATTCCTAAAGATGATGTTTTGGAGCAAGCTCTTACTCATAATAAGCAAGCAGGCCTGCCAGAAATTGATGTGTCACCAGCTCAAGGGAAAATGCTTTATTTATTAGCAAAAACCAAGAATGCAAAGCGCATTTTAGAGATCGGGACACTTGGTGGATACAGTACCATTTGGTTGGCGCGTGCTCTTGAAGAGGATGGAGAACTCATCACATTAGAGGCTGTCAGCCACCATGTACAGATTGCTCAGCAAAACATTAGTAGAGCGGGCTTATCGGAACGGGTGAGCATTTTGCAAGGAAAGGCATTGGATACGCTAGCCCAGTTAAAAGAGAGGGATGTGCTTCCGTTCGATTTGATTTTCATTGATGCAGATAAACCGAACAACCCGAAATATCTAAAGTGGGCGTTACACTTCTCAAAAAAGGGAACAGTCATTATTGCAGACAATGTCGTGAGAAATGGAGCAGTCCTTCATGACTCTAATGGGGATGAGCGAGTTCAAGGAACTCGTGAATTTTTCAATTTACTCAAACAAGAGTCAAGAATAGAGGCTACAGCCATTCAAACTGTTGGTGAAAAGGGTTACGATGGATTTGTATACGGAATCGTAAAATGAAACAAAGCTTAACCACATGCGGTTAAGCTTTTTCTTTTAAAAAAACCATCTGGCAGTCCCCATCAGCAGGACGCCTACAAGAACAGTAAGTGATAAGCTCTTTGTCCAAACAGCGATCACGACGGTCGGAACCAAGACAGCAAGGTACATCCAGTGAATGGTGACACCTGTTGTGGTATGAATGAACAAATGCTCTGCAATTAAAGCCGTAAAGATACAAATGGGAATAAACGATAACCACTTGAGCACCACTTCAGGCAGCTCGATACTTCGTACAAATATAAAGGGAACGACCCTTGGAATCACAGTGACAATCATACAGCCGAGAATGAGCCACATCATAAAACTGCTGATCATTTATCTGTCACCACCCCAATGGTTGCGACAATTATGGTGGCTAATAGAACAGCCACGTGTGATGGAACAAAATGAAGCAGGACAAACATCGCAACGACCATATACAAAACAAGTGACAGGCGATGGGTTAATTTACTTTTAGGCACAGTTTGCAAAGAAAGAACCAGCAGTGCAGCAAACATAGCGGAAAGAGCAAAATCAAGACCAAGTGCTTCAGGATTTGAGATCCAGTGTCCAAAAATGCCGCCAAGTATACAGGCAGCAATCCAGCACAAATAAGCCGTTATGTTCAGCCCGTGCATCCACCGGTTATTCAGCTTTCCATGCTGAGCTAATTTATTCATGGCTACGCCAAAGGATTCATCAGTCAGCAATAGACCGAATCCAATATTTTGTTTTAAAGAGTAGCGTGTAAAATGAGGAGCCAGCGTCAGGCTTAGTAATAAATGACGCAGATTCACAATAAATGTAGTGAGAATAATAGCGGAAAGGGGGCTTCCCGTGACAAGCAGTGCACAGATAATAAACTGTGAAGCACCTGCGTAAATAAAGATTGCTAGAAGCGCAATGTCCCATAGGCTCAACTGTGCGCTAATTCCAACAATTCCAAAGGCAAACCCGATACTCATATAACCAAGCAGGGTTGGCACACAATCTTTTATTCCCTCGAGAAATGGTTCATGTTCCGTGCTGGGAATATGTTTTCTAGCTTCAATATCCAACGACCTCTACTCCTTTTCTGCGTGACGACCTATAGTTTTACTTACTATATGAAAACGAATTTAGCATGTCAATATCCCCTTATCTTCTATTATATAAAGAAAAAAGGTGCAAAAAGGATTGAAGTCATCCAGAATATGTTATAAAGTATCAGAAAATAAAAAAATTGGAGTGACGACAATGCTGTGCAAACCTTTGTTTGAACATGATGTTCCAAATGCCCTCCGTCCATAACGGAGAGTGATCTCCGTTTGTGGATATGGTATTCAAAATATCCAATAACGGAGGGAAAATGATGAATGAAAAATATATAGGCGCCCTTTACCTAGCAATCGCAGCAAGTATTTGGGGCGGCATGTACGTTGTTGTCAAAGTAACAGTAGCGGTTGTTCCGCCACTTGAACTCGTCTGGATGAGATATGCTGTAGCAGGAGTCGTGTTGGTGATCACCATTTGGCGCTTGGGCTATTCCTTTCGATTAGATAAAAAAGATATCCCCCTTATGGTGTTGATTGGGCTGATCGGAAATTTCCTTTCAATCGTGACCCAAGAAATTGGGACGATGTATACCTCTGCACAAATGGGGGCTGTTATTACATCTGCAACTCCTGCGTTTATGGTGCTGTTTGCTTTCTTTCTATTAAAAGAAGCCATGACTGTTCGAAAGTGCGCATCCATCCTGCTTGCTACAGCAGGTGTATGGCTCATGATTGGACCAGTTGCAGTACAGACAGATGAATTTGTCGGTGGTCTTTCATTGGTCTTCGCTGCTTTAACATGGGCGCTGATGTCTGTTTTGCTCAAACGTGTTCCAGGAAAGTATCCTCAGGTGGTGACAACCACATATGCGATCATCATTGCATTCATTGTTTTAACACCGCCTGTATTATTTCGTTTACCTCACCTAGATGTGGAACAGATGGCAAGGCCGGAGATTTGGGGCGGTATTCTTTATCTAGGCATCATCTCAACAGCTCTAGCATTCTTTTTATGGAATAGAGGGCTTCAATTAATGGATGCCTCAAGCGGCGGTTTGTTCTTTTTCTTTCAACCGATCGTAGGTGCCGTTCTTGGCTGGCTGCTTTTGGGAGAAGAAATGGGATTACGCTCATTCATTGGCATTCTATGTATCTTTGCAGGTGTCTATACTGTGCTGCGTCAAAAGGAATAAAAGAAGATGTCCCTTGTAATAGGGGCATCTTCTTTATAAATGAGAGATTGAGAGAGGATGGAGGGAAATAGGATGATACAATTTCCACAATTACAAAAAGGACAAACAATTGGCGTCACAGCACCTTCCTCAGGTGTACAGCCATCTTTGCATGACATGTTTCAGCTCTCATGCGAGCGAATGAAAAAAAGAGGCTATGATGTCATATGTGGAGATACGGTATGGCACCAGGAAAAGGCAAAATCAGCTCCTGCCGTAGAACGAGCAAAGGAGCTTCAGTACATGATGACCTGTGATGAGATTGATCACATCATCCCGCCATGGGGAGGGCAGCTTCTGATGGAGGTGTTAGAGCACCTTGATTTCTCATCGATGCAAAAAAAGTGGATTCTTGGTTACTCGGATACGAGTGCGCTTCTGCTGGCGTTAACTTTAAAAACAGGCATTGCCACTGCGCATGGACCGAACCTAGTAGATCTTCAGGGAGAAGAGCTTGATCAAACGACTGTCATGTGGGAAGAAGTACTTTCAACAAAAGGGGAAATGGACATCAGCCAATATTCTTCATCAATGTATCAAAAGGAATGGCAGTATGACAATCCGATTGAACATGTTTTTCATTTAACAGAACCGACCGCATGGCATACGGTTGATAGACAAGAAAAGATGGTAAAGGGGAGGCTAATGGGCGGCTGTATTGATGTCATACGCCACTTAGCTGGGACGCCTTTTGGAGACGTCAAAGCTTTTCAAAAAACATTCTTAAAAGATGAACCAATTCTCTGGTACTTTGAAAACTGTGAATTAAACGCTGCAAGTATGAAGAGATCGCTTGTTCAATTGAAACTAGCAGGATGGTTTGACCATTGTTCAGGTATTATGTTTGGGCGAAGTGCAGTAGATGTGCCTGTGGAAGGGTATCAGTATCATGATGTATATGAAGAATTACAAAAGGAATTACAAATCCCCATTTTTTACGATATAGATTGTGGGCATGTCCCGCCGCAAATGACGCTGATTAATGGCGCATATGCAGAAGTGCAGCTGCAACCTCAAGGCAAAGCAGTCCTAAAGCAAGCATTTTTATCATAAGAAAAGGAAAGGGGAAGCCCTTTCCTTCATATAACACTACATTCCTTTTGTTTCTTCACCTGCTTTTGGAACTTCCCAAGCAGACTCGCGGAATACTTTCTCCCATTTCGATACGACAATACATGCAACGGCATGACCTGGAACATTCACACCTGTTCGTGCCATATCCATAATTCGATCGACACCGGCGATAATGGCGACGCCTTCTGCTGGAAGACCTACTGCATGGGCGGTTGCCAAAAGTACGACGAGTGAACCGGATGGCACCGCTGCAATCCCTTTACTCGTTAACACAAGAACAAGCATCATCAAAAGCTGCTGTGACAAACTCATGTCGACACCAAACGCTTGTGCAAGAAACACACAGGAAACCGATAAATATAAACTGGACCCATCACAATTGAGAGAAAGACCAGATGGGATGACAAAGGAGACAATTCTTTTCGGACAGCCGTATTTCTCCATTCGTGACATAAGCTGAGGAAGGACGGTTTCTGTACTTGTAGTAGAGAAGGCAACCAAGAACAAATCCCAAATCATTTTTAAAACTTCGAAGTAGTTAAAACGGAAGATCAGTGCGACCAGAGGGAACAAAGCAAAGAGAATAATGAATAAACCTAAAAATACAGTCCCAACAAGCTTCATCATTGGAATTAATAACACAATGCCATATTGACCAACGGAAGCAGCCATTAATGCAAGCACTCCAATAGGTGCTGTCACCATGACCATCTGCGTTAGCTTAAACATAATTTGTGCCACTGATTCAAAGAAGTTGAGAACAGGAGCGGATGCCTTACCGATACCGCTTGCCGCTACACCAAATAATATGGCGAAGAAAATGACAGCTAGTAAATCATTTTGAGCCATGACATCGACGATATTCGTTGGAATGATATCGAGTACCATTTGTTTAAAGTCGACGACTTTCTGTGTATAGCCGTCTAATTCACCAATATCTTTCTTAGCTAATTTAGAGAAATCAAGGCCAACGCCAGGCTTTAGAACATTAGCCAGCAATAGACCAATTCCTAGAACGATGGTTGTGATGACCTCAAACCAAATGATCGTCTTTAATCCTAGGCTTCCCATTTTCTTCATACCACCACTGCCGGCTGCACCAATAACAATGGTAGAGAAAACGATAGGAACAACGATCATTTTAATCAATCTGATGAATCCATCTCCAATTGGCCTGAGAGCCATCCCGAAGTCAGGAAAGAAATGGCCGATAAGAGCTCCTATCACCAAAGCGATCATGATTTGAAAAGCGACGAACTTTTTCATCATCTCCTACCCCCTTTAAACGCTTGGAAAATTTTAAGAATTTTCCAATAAATAAAAATTCTATGTGACCATGTTTTGTCCTCCTTTGGATTTAGAAAGATTTTATTTAAGAATCATTGGAATTATGAAGAAAGGGAAGAAAATAGGGCTATTGCATTTCTATTTATCTAAGAAAAAACCACTTCTTAAAAAACATGAAACTTTTTTAGAAAAATGTATTGACCCTTTTATGTGATCCATGGTATATTTTTATTCGTCGCTGATGACGTATTTGAAACAAAGACATTCAAACACATGCGACAAACAAATCTTAAAAAGATGTTGACTTGATAAAAACGATATGTTAAGATAATTAAGTCGCCTGATTAAGCGCCCGTAGCTCAATTGGATAGAGCGTTTGACTACGGATCAAAAGGTTAGGGGTTCGACTCCTCTCGGGCGCGCCAATACAAACCACGCGGGTGTAGTTTAGTGGTAAAACCTCAGCCTTCCAAGCTGATGTCGTGAGTTCGATTCTCATCACCCGCTCCATTTTTGAAATATGATCTTTGAAAACTAAACAAGACAAAACGTACCTGTTAATTCGAGTTTTTATAAAAAAATCCTATGTAATATCATAGGTAGTCAGTCAAACGCTGACGAAAAACAAAACTTCGGTTTTGTACTTTTTCGGAGAGTTTGATCCTGGCTCAGGACGAACGCTGGCGGCGTGCCTAATACATGCAAGTCGAGCGGACAGAAGGGAGCTTGCTCCCGGATGTTAGCGGCGGACGGGTGAGTAACACGTGGGTAACCTGCCTGTAAGACTGGGATAACTCCGGGAAACCGGAGCTAATACCGGATAGTTCCTTGAACCGCATGGTTCAAGGATGAAAGACGGTTTCGGCTGTCACTTACAGATGGACCCGCGGCGCATTAGCTAGTTGGTGGGGTAATGGCTCACCAAGGCGACGATGCGTAGCCGACCTGAGAGGGTGATCGGCCACACTGGGACTGAGACACGGCCCAGACTCCTACGGGAGGCAGCAGTAGGGAATCTTCCGCAATGGACGAAAGTCTGACGGAGCAACGCCGCGTGAGTGATGAAGGTTTTCGGATCGTAAAGCTCTGTTGTTAGGGAAGAACAAGTGCGAGAGTAACTGCTCGCACCTTGACGGTACCTAACCAGAAAGCCACGGCTAACTACGTGCCAGCAGCCGCGGTAATACGTAGGTGGCAAGCGTTGTCCGGAATTATTGGGCGTAAAGGGCTCGCAGGCGGTTTCTTAAGTCTGATGTGAAAGCCCCCGGCTCAACCGGGGAGGGTCATTGGAAACTGGGAAACTTGAGTGCAGAAGAGGAGAGTGGAATTCCACGTGTAGCGGTGAAATGCGTAGAGATGTGGAGGAACACCAGTGGCGAAGGCGACTCTCTGGTCTGTAACTGACGCTGAGGAGCGAAAGCGTGGGGAGCGAACAGGATTAGATACCCTGGTAGTCCACGCCGTAAACGATGAGTGCTAAGTGTTAGGGGGTTTCCGCCCCTTAGTGCTGCAGCTAACGCATTAAGCACTCCGCCTGGGGAGTACGGTCGCAAGACTGAAACTCAAAGGAATTGACGGGGGCCCGCACAAGCGGTGGAGCATGTGGTTTAATTCGAAGCAACGCGAAGAACCTTACCAGGTCTTGACATCCTCTGACAACCCTAGAGATAGGGCTTTCCCTTCGGGGACAGAGTGACAGGTGGTGCATGGTTGTCGTCAGCTCGTGTCGTGAGATGTTGGGTTAAGTCCCGCAACGAGCGCAACCCTTGATCTTAGTTGCCAGCATTTAGTTGGGCACTCTAAGGTGACTGCCGGTGACAAACCGGAGGAAGGTGGGGATGACGTCAAATCATCATGCCCCTTATGACCTGGGCTACACACGTGCTACAATGGACAGAACAAAGGGCTGCGAGACCGCAAGGTTTAGCCAATCCCATAAATCTGTTCTCAGTTCGGATCGCAGTCTGCAACTCGACTGCGTGAAGCTGGAATCGCTAGTAATCGCGGATCAGCATGCCGCGGTGAATACGTTCCCGGGCCTTGTACACACCGCCCGTCACACCACGAGAGTTTGCAACACCCGAAGTCGGTGAGGTAACCTTTATGGAGCCAGCCGCCGAAGGTGGGGCAGATGATTGGGGTGAAGTCGTAACAAGGTAGCCGTATCGGAAGGTGCGGCTGGATCACCTCCTTTCTAAGGATATATGGAGCAGTGTGCGTTTTCGTCTTGTTTAGTTTTGAAGGATCATTCCTTCAAGACATGTCTCTAGCGAGACAGGATTGTTCTTTGAAAACTAGATAACAATAAGTAATACATTCACATTGAATGCAATGCAAAGTTCATCACACATAGTGATTCTTTCTAAAGTAAGAAATGGTTAAGTTAGAAAGGGCGCACGGTGGATGCCTTGGCACTAGGAGCCGATGAAGGACGGGACGAACACCGATATGCTTCGGGGAGCTGTAAGCAAGCTTTGATCCGGAGATTTCCGAATGGGGAAACCCACTGCTCGTAATGGAGTAGTATCCATACTTGAATACATAGAGTATGAGAAGGCATACCCGGGGAACTGAAACATCTAAGTACCCGGAGGAAGAGAAAGCAAATGCGATTCCCTGAGTAGCGGCGAGCGAAACGGGAACAGCCCAAACCAAGAGGCTTGCCTCTTGGGGTTGTAGGACACTCTATACGGAGTTACAAAGGAACGATATAAGCGAAGAGGTCTGGAAAGGCCCGCCAAAGAAGGTAACAGCCCTGTAACTGAAATGTTGTTCTCTCCAGAGTGGATCCTGAGTACGGCGGAACACGTGAAATTCCGTCGGAATCCGGGAGGACCATCTCCCAAGGCTAAATACTCCCTAGTGACCGATAGTGAACCAGTACCGTGAGGGAAAGGTGAAAAGCACCCCGGAAGGGGAGTGAAATAGATCCTGAAACCGTGTGCCTACAAGTAGTCAGAGCCCGTTAAAGGGTGATGGCGTGCCTTTTGTAGAATGAACCGGCGAGTTACGATCCCGTGCAAGGTTAAGCAGAAGATGCGGAGCCGCAGCGAAAGCGAGTCTGAATAGGGCGCATGAGTACGTGGTCGTAGACCCGAAACCAGGTGATCTACCCATGTCCAGGGTGAAGTTCAGGTAACACTGAATGGAGGCCCGAACCCACGCACGTTGAAAAGTGCGGGGATGAGGTGTGGGTAGGGGTGAAATGCCAATCGAACCTGGAGATAGCTGGTTCTCTCCGAAATAGCTTTAGGGCTAGCCTCAAGGTAAGAGTCTCGGAGGTAGAGCACTGATTGGACTAGGGGCCCCTACCGGGTTACCGAATTCAGTCAAACTCCGAATGCCGATGACTTATCCTTGGGAGTCAGACTGCGAGTGATAAGATCCGTAGTCGAAAGGGAAACAGCCCAGACCGCCAGCTAAGGTCCCAAAGTATACGTTAAGTGGAAAAGGATGTGGAGTTGCTTAGACAACCAGGATGTTGGCTTAGAAGCAGCCACCATTTAAAGAGTGCGTAATAGCTCACTGGTCGAGTGACTCTGCGCCGAAAATGTACCGGGGCTAAACGTATCACCGAAGCTGCGGACTGTTCTTACGAACAGTGGTAGGAGAGCGTTCTAAGTGCTGTGAAGTCAGACCGGAAGGACTGGTGGAGCGCTTAGAAGTGAGAATGCCGGTATGAGTAGCGAAAGACGGGTGAGAATCCCGTCCACCGAATGCCTAAGGTTTCCTGAGGAAGGCTCGTCCGCTCAGGGTTAGTCGGGACCTAAGCCGAGGCCGAAAGGCGTAGGCGATGGACAACAGGTTGATATTCCTGTACCACCTCCTCACCATTTGAGCAATGGGGGGACGCAGGAGGATAGGGTAAGCGCGGTATTGGATATCCGCGTCCAAGCAGTTAGGCTGGGAAATAGGCAAATCCGTTTCCCGTAAAGGCTGAGCTGTGATGGCGAGCGAAATTTAGTAGCGAAGTTCCTGATTCCACACTGCCAAGAAAAGCCTCTAGCGAGGTGAGAGGTGCCCGTACCGCAAACCGACACAGGTAGGCGAGGAGAGAATCCTAAGGTGATCGAGAGAACTCTCGTTAAGGAACTCGGCAAAATGACCCCGTAACTTCGGGAGAAGGGGTGCTTCTTAGGGTGTTAAAGCCCCGAGAAGCCGCAGTGAATAGGCCCAGGCGACTGTTTAGCAAAAACACAGGTCTCTGCGAAGCCGTAAGGCGAAGTATAGGGGCTGACGCCTGCCCGGTGCTGGAAGGTTAAGAGGAGCGCTTAGCGTAAGCGAAGGTGCGAATTGAAGCCCCAGTAAACGGCGGCCGTAACTATAACGGTCCTAAGGTAGCGAAATTCCTTGTCGGGTAAGTTCCGACCCGCACGAAAGGCGCAACGATCTGGGCACTGTCTCAACGAGAGACTCGGTGAAATTATAGTACCTGTGAAGATGCAGGTTACCCGCGACAGGACGGAAAGACCCCGTGGAGCTTTACTGCAGCCTGATATTGAATGTTGGTACAGCTTGTACAGGATAGGTAGGAGCCTTGGAAACCGGAGCGCTAGCTTCGGTGGAGGCATCGGTGGGATACTACCCTGGCTGTATTGACCTTCTAACCCGCTGCCCTTATCGGGCAGGGAGACAGTGTCAGGTGGGCAGTTTGACTGGGGCGGTCGCCTCCTAAAATGTAACGGAGGCGCCCAAAGGTTCCCTCAGAATGGTTGGAAATCATTCGCAGAGTGTAAAGGCACAAGGGAGCTTGACTGCGAGACCTACAAGTCGAGCAGGGACGAAAGTCGGGCTTAGTGATCCGGTGGTTCCGCATGGAAGGGCCATCGCTCAACGGATAAAAGCTACCCCGGGGATAACAGGCTTATCTCCCCCAAGAGTCCACATCGACGGGGAGGTTTGGCACCTCGATGTCGGCTCATCGCATCCTGGGGCTGTAGTCGGTCCCAAGGGTTGGGCTGTTCGCCCATTAAAGCGGTACGCGAGCTGGGTTCAGAACGTCGTGAGACAGTTCGGTCCCTATCCGTCGCGGGCGCAGGAAATTTGAGAGGAGCTGTCCTTAGTACGAGAGGACCGGGATGGACGCACCGCTGGTGTACCAGTTGTTCTGCCAAGGGCATCGCTGGGTAGCTATGTGCGGACGGGATAAGTGCTGAAAGCATCTAAGCATGAAGCCCCCCTCAAGATGAGATTTCCCATTCCGCAAGGAAGTAAGATCCCTGAAAGATGATCAGGTTGATAGGTCTGAGGTGGAAGCGTGGTGACACGTGGAGCTGACAGATACTAATAGATCGAGGACTTAACCTATATTCTAATGTGAAGCTTGAACATTGTTATCTAGTTTTGAGAGAACATTCTCTCCATCAGGTTTGGTGGCGATAGCGAAGAGGTCACACCCGTTCCCATACCGAACACGGAAGTTAAGCTCTTCAGCGCCGATGGTAGTTGGGGGTCTCCCCCTGTGAGAGTAGGACGCCGCCAAGCTTGTTATATTTATATCGTCGCGGGGTGGAGCAGTTCGGTAGCTCGTCGGGCTCATAACCCGAAGGTCGCAGGTTCAAATCCTGCCCCCGCAACCAAATTATTTTATATACCAATGGGTAGTGCTCAGTGAGTGCAACCAAAATGGTCCGGTAGTTCAGTTGGTTAGAATGCCTGCCTGTCACGCAGGAGGTCGCGGGTTCGAGTCCCGTCCGGACCGCCATTTTTATGACTTGTAAACGAAAACGTATAGTTTCGTTTTTTTTTTATGTCTTTTTCTTTTCATACGTATCCAATATACATTGAATGGCTTTTTGTTTGGCTACACGTTATGTAAAAAGAAAAGATAGATCACTTCAACCCAGCCTGGTTTTTTCATACCAGGCTTTCTTTATATCATTTTTAATTGAAACTGAAACTCATATTGGCTTACACTAATACTAATTATGTCTGACATCGTGTCTACTCAATCAACTGATTGCATGAAGGGGCTGCTTTTTATGGATGAATTTGATCTTATTCGCCGAATTACACCAAAAGAAACACATCAGCGTTCTTTGGTTATGGGCATCGGAGATGATGCAAGTGTTTATCAACCTCATTCACATTGTGAAGAGGTCGTTTGTGTTGATACAATGGTGGAGCATGTTCATTTTCGCTTTGATTTTTCCACACCTTTTGAGATTGGCTTTAAAGCACTAGCGGTCAATGTCAGTGATATCGCCGCAATGGGAGGAACCCCAAAGTATTATCTTGTATCAATTGCGATCCCGCCTCATGGTGATGAGACGATCGTTTCAGCTCTTTACGAGGGAATGAGAGCATTGGCTGATACTTATCATATGGATTTGATTGGTGGAGATACGGTTGCCACTCGCAGTGACTTTGTCATTACAGTGACGGTCATTGGCGAGGTACCAAAGGGGAAAGCTTGTTATCGTCACAGTGCTCAGACAGGAGACGTCGTCTTTGTCACAGGTGAGCTTGGTTCATCAGCTGCTGGATTATCACTTTTAATGAACGAAGTAGCCCCTCCCAAGGCAGTCGACACAGCCTTTTTTCTTGAGCGTCATAAAAAGCCTCAGCCCCACATTGCTGCTGGCCTCATTTGCTCAAGCTTCCCGCGGGTCACCTTGAATGATGTGAGTGATGGATTAGCGAGTGAGCTGAATGAGATAGCCGAAGCGAGTCGTGTGACGATAGAGATAGAAGCAAACAACCTCCCTGTACATCCAAATTTACCAGTGCTGCGTAAAGACTGGCTGGAATGGGTGTTATTTGGCGGGGAAGACTTTGTATTAACTGGTACAATTTCAGAGGCTGATTGGGATAGCTTTGAAATGCAATGTAGAAAAAAAGACATTCAAGTCAAACGCATTGGACAAGTCAAAGGTGATCAAGCAGCAAGCGTTCTATTAAAAGACAATGAACAGCAAACAATGTTAATGAAAAAAGGATATAATCATTTTAAGAAATGAGGTGACATCAACTGTGAAATTAACGTGGACGACAAAAGGTGCGGATGAGACGAAACGAATTGCCGCTGCATTGGCCAAACTTGTGATGCCAGGCGATGTTTTGACATTAGAAGGAGATTTAGGCGCAGGCAAAACGACTTTTTCAAAAGGTTTTGCAGGAGGCTTAGGGATTACCCGTATCGTCAACAGCCCTACCTTTACGATTATTAAAGAATATACCGATGGCAGACTGCCACTTTATCATATGGATGTGTACCGCATGGAAGATGCGGAAGAAGATATCGGGCTCGAAGAATATTTTGAGGGCGAAGGTGTATGCTTGGTTGAGTGGGCACATCTCATTGGACCTCAATTGCCTTCCTCCTACTTGAAAATAGAAATGCTAAGAACAGAACGTGAAGAAGAACGTCATCTCACGTTTAGTGCAAAAGGGGAACGCTATGAGACCCTTTGTAAGGAGATGAAAGAATTTGACCATACTGGCAATTGATACGTCAAACCATACACTAGGAATTGCCCTTGTCAAAGATTCCACAGTGATTGGTGAGAGCATTACGTATTTAAAAAAGAACCATTCCGTCCGAGCGATGCCGACTGTTGAGGCATTGATGAAAGAATGTGGTGTAGCCCCAAGTGAACTAAGTAAAATTGTTGTAGCAAAAGGACCTGGTTCCTACACTGGCGTCCGAATTGGTGTGACCATTGCCAAAACACTCGCATGGACGCTGTCTATCCCGATATCAGCTGTTTCGAGTTTAGAAACACTTGCGGCAAATGGTCAATACTTTGATGGATGGATCTCACCACTATTCGATGCGAGAAGAGGACAAGTATATACTGGGCTATATACGTTTGAAGAAGGAAAAATCAAAGAGATCAAACCAGACCAAAATATCTTGCTCACGGATTGGCTTCATGAGCTGAAGCAGACAGGAAAGCCTGTCCTATTCCTTGGACAGGATGTGCATCTTCATGAAGAAAGCATTGGCTCCATTTTAGGAGAAACGGCTGTGATAGCGGAGGGAGCTTTTCATAACCCAAGACCTTCAATGCTTGCGTTTTTAGGGGCAGATCGTCCTGCTGAAGATGTCCATCAGCTTGTTCCTAACTATATTCGTTTGGCAGAAGCGGAAGTGAAATGGCTTGAAGGACAAAAATAATCTCAACATAACCGAGATTCGAAAAATGACGGTAGCGGACATTCCAGAGGTATATACGATTGAAGTGCATTCGTTTACTGCGCCTTGGAAAAAAGAATCATTTGTCTATGAGATTCTCCATAACCAGTATAGCCATTATTTCCTCATTGAAGAAGATGAGCAGCCTGTTGGCTATTGCGGGGTCTGGATCGTCATGGACGATGCACAAATTACGAACATTGCGATTCTTCCTGAGCATAGAGGAAAGGGTTACGGGGAAGCATTGCTGCGATATGTCATGGAATTTTGTAAAGAAAAAAAGACAGATCATCTTTCTTTAGAGGTGCGGGTGTCAAATACACCTGCACAATCCCTTTATGAAAAGCTTGGTTTCAGACCAGCTTCTATTCGAAAGAATTATTATACGGATAATGGGGAAGATGCATTGGTCATGTGGGTGAATATAAATGAGTGAACAAACAGATCGATTTATATTAGGTATAGAGACAAGCTGTGATGAAACAGCGGCATCTATTGTGAAAAATGGGAAAGAAATTGTAGCGAATATAGTCGCATCGCAAATAGAAAGCCATAAACGATTTGGCGGAGTTGTCCCAGAAATTGCTTCAAGGCATCACGTGGAGCAAGTCACCATCGTGTTAGAAGAAGTGATGGCACAGGCCAATATGAGCTTTCAGGATTTAGATGCCATTGCTGTCACAGAAGGACCGGGCTTAGTTGGTGCTCTTCTGATCGGTGTCAATGCAGCCAAGGCACTGAGCTTTGCTCATCAAATTCCTCTTGTTGGTGTACATCATATTGCGGGGCATATTTATGCAAATCAACTTGTAGATGAATTGCAGTTTCCATGTTTGGCTCTTGTTGTCTCTGGTGGACATACTGAGCTTGTACTAATGAAAGAGCACGGGTCTTTTGAGGTTATCGGAGAAACATTAGATGATGCGGCTGGAGAAGCTTACGATAAAGTGGCCCGGACGATGGGTCTCCCGTATCCAGGCGGACCTCATATTGATCGGTTAGCACATGAAGGAGAGCCAACGATTAAGCTTCCACGTGCATGGCTTGAAGAAGGTTCCTATCATTTTAGCTTTAGTGGATTAAAATCAGCTGTTATTAACACACTACACAATGCATCTCAAAAGGGAGAAACAATTGCTCCAGAGAATTTGGCAGCAAGTTTTCAAGCAAGTGTCATTGAGGTGCTTGTTGGGAAAACATTAAAAGCGGCTGAGGCCTATGGCGTCAAGCAGGTTGTCCTAGCTGGTGGAGTCGCTGCCAATAAAGGACTGAGAGAAGCCTTAACGATAGCATTCACGAAGCTTCCTGACGTGAAGGTCATTATTCCACCATTATCTCTTTGTACAGACAATGCAGCCATGATCGCTGCTGCTGGAACCATTGCGTTTGAAAAAGGTATAAGAGGCGATATGGCGATGAATGGCCAGCCGGGCTTACCACTTGTCTCATATGAATGAAAACTCCTGTGGATACACAGGTTTTTTTCATTTTTAATGAAAGCGATTTATTCACAAGTAAACATGATATATCCACAATTGTTAGAAAATTTCGTTTTAAAATGAAGTGGATGTGCACAAATACGTTCTTTTATGTGGATATGTGATTAAATCTCTGTGGATAAAGTGGATAAGTCCGATTTTTAAAAGAATAATAAAGAAGTTATTGTGGATATTAATGTGGATAAGAAATCTTCACTAAAAAGAAAAAAGAGCACCCATTAGGGCACTCTTTACGATTCGGATAGCTCTTCCCACTCTGAGAAAAGGGATTCCAGCTCTTGATGAAGCGTATCATTTTCTGTTTGAATGTTTTGGACCTTCTCGTGATCTTGAAAAATAGCAGGATCACATAGAAGCTCTTCATTTTCACCAAGCTTCGCTTCGATGACAGCAATCCGTTCTTCAATTTCCTCGATTCTGCGCTGCTTTTGTCTTTCTTTCTTTTTCAGTTCTTTTTCTTCCGCATACGAAAGCTTTGCCGTTTCAACTGGCTTTGCTGCTTGTTTTTTCAGCGCCTCATTTTCTTGAATCGCTTCAAGTTCTAATTGTTCATTTTTCTTTTCAAGGTAGTAGTCATAATCACCGAGATACTCTTTTGTTTCTGTAGGTGACAGCTCGAATACTTTCGTTGCCAGACGGTTGATAAAATAACGGTCATGCGAGACAAATAAGATGGTTCCTGGATAATCAATCAGTGCATTTTCTAAAATTTCCTTACTATCTAAGTCCAAATGGTTTGTAGGCTCATCAAGTATCAGGAAATTGGCTTTTTGGAGCATCAGCTTTGCCAGGGCAAGGCGCGCTTTTTCTCCACCGCTTAATGCATGAACGGGCTTTAAGACGTCGTCACCGGAAAAGAGGAAGTTCCCTAAACATGTCCGAATTTCTTTTTCATTCATATGAGGATAGTCATCCCAAAGCTCATTGAGCACTTTTTTGGAGGATGTCAGTTTGGCTTGTTCTTGGTCATAGTAGCCGATTGTGACATGAGATCCAAAGGTGATGTCGCCTTTTACAGGCTTTAATGCGTTCGTTAACGTTTTTAAAAGGGTTGATTTTCCGATCCCATTAGGACCAATGAGTGCCACGCTATCCTCGCGTTTGATCTGAAAAGAAAGAGAGGATAGAAGCGGTGTTTTTTCATCATAACGAATGTCGAGATCATGTACCTTCAGCACATCATTGCCGCTTTGTCTCGTAATATCAAAATGAAAGTTTGCGGATTTTTCATCACCTAATGGCTTATCTATACGATCCATTCGTTCCAGCTGCTTGCGTCTGCTCTGAGCGCGCTTTGTGGTTGAGGCTCTTGCTAGATTGCGATCTACGAAATCTTGAAGCTTTGAGATTTCTTCTTGTTGCTTTTCGTAAAGCTTCATATCACGCTCTAGCTGCTCAGCTTTCAGATCAAGATACTTACTATAGTTGCCTGCAAACTTTTTCATGGCAGTTCTTGAGACTTCATAAACATGGTTCACCACTTTGTCTAAGAAGTAGCGGTCATGGGACACGATCAGAATGGCGCCTGTATAATTTTGCAAATACTGCTCCAGCCATGATAAGGTATCAATATCTAAATGGTTGGTCGGCTCGTCCAGAATTAAGAGTTCTGGTTTCATTAATAAGAGCTTTCCAAGCGCTAGACGGGTTTTCTGGCCGCCGCTTAAGGATTGAACGGTTGTCCCATCTTCAAAGTGACTAAAGCCGAGCCCATGAAGAATGGAGCGGACGTCTGCTTCGTATTGATAGCCGCCTTGGTCTTTAAATTCCTGCTGTAGCCTGTCATAGGTTTTCATGAGGGAATCTAGCTCAGAACCTGTAGAGGAAGCCATTTTCTCCTCGATGGTTCTCATCTCTTGTTCCATCTTTTTCAAATGATCAAAAACCGATAATAATTCGTCTTTTAACGTACGTGTAGACGTCACATCGGTATGCTGTGCTAAATAGCCGATCGATAGGTCTTTCGGTTTGATGATCTCACCTTGCTCGTAAGACAATTGACCGGCAATGATTTTCAAAAGGGTGGATTTGCCTGCGCCGTTACGACCTACAATGGCAATCCGATCCCTTGCTTTGACTTCCAATTTTATATTCGTTAAAACGGTATCAGCACCAAACGATTTGGACAGCTGATTCACTTGTAGAATCATCATGTAACTTCACCTCTGCTATAATATGTTAAGTGTAGCTTATCAGCAGTAAACCAGCAAATGTTACATACAATCGCCATATTCAAATGAAAGACAGATAGGAAAAAATAGTGTATCATTTGAGTGAGGGAGCGTTGAAAAGATGAGTCAATTTAGCCACTTTAACGAACAGGGAAGAGCAAAGATGGTCGACATTAGTGACAAATCGTCTACCGTGAGAACCGCCGTTGCTGCTTCAAGTGTTCGTATGATAAAAGAAGTGTTTCATAAAATAGAGCAGCGTGAAATTGGAAAAGGGGATGTGCTGTCTGTTGCACAGGTTGCTGGCATTATGGCAGCAAAGCAAACATCTACCATCATTCCAATGTGTCATCCGCTTGCACTAAAAGGTGTGGATATCTCCTTTGATTGGGAGGAAGACGGAAATGCGCACATTCTGAACATACAAGTACAGGTGAAAACAAAAGGAAGTACGGGTGTGGAGATGGAAGCGCTCACTTCTGCTTCAGTATGTGCACTGACTGTTTACGACATGTGCAAAGCGATTGATAAAGGCATGATCATCGGTCCTACCTATTTAATTGAAAAGACAGGTGGGAAAAACGGTGATTTTCACAGAGCATCTGATATTTAAGTTGGAGGACCTTATATGAATATAGATCAGTCAAAAATTCCACAAGCGACAGCCAAACGTTTGCCGCTATATTACCGTTTTTTAAAAAATCTGCATGCATCAGGAAAACAAAGGGTGTCATCAGCAGAGCTTAGTGATGCAGTCAAAGTGGATTCTGCTACCATTCGCCGAGATTTTTCATACTTTGGTGCACTTGGGAAGAAGGGCTATGGCTATAATGTCGATTACCTTTTGACCTTCTTCAGAAAGACACTTGACCAAGATGAAATGACCAATGTCATGCTCATCGGTGTCGGGAATTTAGGGACTGCATTTTTACACTATAATTTCATCAAAAACAATAATACAAAAATTTCAATGGCTTTTGACGTCAATGAGAGTAAAATAGGAAGTGAGATAGGCGGCGTGCCTGTCTATGATTTGGATAAGCTTGAAGAGCATGTTCAAGAGGTAGGAGATATTCCTGTTGCCATTTTGACAGTACCTGCCGTAGCAGCTCAACCCATTACAGATCGTTTGATTGCCCTTGGCATCAAAGGAATCCTTAATTTTACGCCGGCTCGATTGAATGTGCCGGAACACATTCGAATTCATCATATAGATTTGGCGGTTGAACTTCAGTCACTTGTGTATTTCTTAAAGCATTACTCTGTTACACAGGAGGATTGACGAAAAGGGGTAAAGGGGGTGGAGCAAATGGGTCCGATCGGTCCTGGAAGTTTGGTTCTGATTGCGATTGTTGCGCTCATTATTTTTGGGCCGAAAAAGCTTCCTGAATTAGGAAGAGCAGCAGGAGATACATTACGTGAATTCAAAAATGCCACAAAAGGTTTAGCTGATGATCAGGAAGAAAAAAAGAAAAAAGAAGATCAGTAGAATAGGATGAGCTTCATGAATGTCAAAGATATGCCGCTTATGGAGCATATTGTGGAACTGCGAAAACGTTTAGTGATCATTGCGATGTTTTTTGTCGCCTTTATGGTGGCTGGTTTTTTTCTTGCTAAGCCGGTCATTGTGTATTTACAAAATACCGATGAAGCGGCCACACTGACACTGAATGCATTTAAGCTCACAGATCCGCTGTACGTGTTTATGCAGTTCGCATTTGTCATCGCTTTGGTTTTGACGTGTCCCGTGATTTTATATCAGCTTTGGGCGTTTGTGAGCCCCGGCTTATATGAAAAAGAAAGAAAGGTGACACTTGCTTATATTCCAATTGCACTGCTTTTATTTTTGAGCGGTGTGGCTTTCTCTTATTTTATTTTGTTTCCGTTTGTCGTTGATTTTATGATGCGAATGTCGAATGATTTAAATGTAGAGCAAGTCATTGGGATTCATGAGTATTTTACATTTCTGATGCAGTTAACACTTCCGTTTGGCTTTTTGTTTCAGATGCCCGTTGTGTTGATGTTTCTCACAAGACTTGGCATCATCACACCGATGTTTTTATCAAAAATACGGAAGTATGCCTATTTTGTCCTCCTTGTCATTGCCGCACTCATTACACCGCCAGAGCTTGTTTCTCACCTCATGGTTACCTTGCCGATGCTCGTTTTATACGAAGTGAGTATCGTCATTTCGAGAGTGACCTATCGCAAAATGCAGCAAACAGAGGAGAAAGAAAGTTATGATGTCACATAAAAAAGCATCGTGATCCGAATAAGGGTCACGATGCTTTTTCTATTGTGAAAGGAATTGATTGATCGCTTGAAATAGATGCTGATAATAGGAAGGCTCATGCGGGACAAAATCTTGTATACAGACTACTCTGCTTTCCTCACGTCGTTCTCCGGCTTCATCAATTTCAAAGCCCTCCAGCTGCATGTTTTCAAATTTTCTAGTGAAAAGCTGCTGTGCATCCATTAGATTTGCTCTGTAAAGTCCAGCGACTTCTTCCTTTTGTAATTGAATGTTCATCTGCTCTTCTTGATGGACGTAAAGATAGACATGGCAACATTCACGATCAGTCAAATCGGGTAGATGGATTTCATCCTGTATAACTCCTGCAAAGGTCAAATCCTCAAAAGGTATAGTAAGACCGATCTCTTCTTCTACCTCTCTCACACCGTCAGAAGGCTGTTCATTTGCAAGAAGATGACCTGCTGCGGTGATATCAAAAAGAGAAGGGAAATCCTTTTTTGCGGGACTTCTTAGCTGAAAATAGAGATAGGTGGTGTCATGTTCCTTTTTGAGAAGCCAAAAATGAAAGGTTTCATGCCAAAGGCCTTGGGCGTGGATATCTGATCGGTCAGCGACTCCAATCGTTTCATGCTGCTCATTTAAGATGTTCAGTTTTTCTTGTTTCATGAAAACTTGACCTCCATAAAAAAACCATTTTCCAAGTGCAGAAAATGGTTTTTGATTTATTTTTGCTGCTGTTTTTTGAGTTTGACAGAGAAGGCAAACATTTTAAGCGCGATATTAATATTATAGGCCGCAAACACCATCAGCAAAATGCTGTAAAATGACCACATGTCACCTGGATTTTGAATGGCCATATAGGTGAAAGCCACACCTACGGCAAAATAAATGATGCCCCATACAACAGGGTTTCTCATGAGAAAAAGCCTCCAATAATCATTTGCATTGTTTGAGATTGTTCTTCAATCATTTTTCTTACTGGCTCAATCTGCACAAGAATAACGAGTGAGTTCATCAGCATATGAGCACCGATTGGAACAATGATTCGTTTTGTTTTCGCATATAAAAAGGCAAAGGTAAAGCCCATTGCGGTATAAAGAAAGAAGTGGTCAAAATCAGAATGTGCAGCAGCGAAAAATACTGAACTAACAAGTGCCGCAATAAAAAAATTCGACCTTTCATAAATTACACCAAAAACGATTTTTCGGAAAATAATCTCCTCAAGTATCGGTCCAATTAGTGCAATAATAACAACCAGAAAAGGAAAAGCATCCATAATAGATAAGATATTTTGCGTGTTTTCTGACTCACGTCCAATGCCGAATGCATATTGTTCAATCATTCCTGCAATCGATTGAGTTAGAAGTGATAGAAAGAAACCGACAATGATCCAAGCGATTGCCGCGCCGACTGAAGCCGGTTCTTCATTTCGAAGTGAAGCTCTTGGCACAGTCCGAAGGATGAGCAGAATAATGATTAATCCGACACAGAAGCTGATGATTGTCCATGTACCTGACAATTTAGAGAGCTCTGCTTGTGTCATCGGTGTCTGAATGTAACCTAACCACTTCATAATGAACACATACGGAAACGCAGAAACCTGCACCAATATATACGTTAAGATGATGTACCAATATTGTTTTTTCAAGTAACGAAAACCCCTTTACTAAAAGAACTAGATTTATTGTAACACAAGTCTTCTTTTTCGATGAAAAGGAAAGAATCTGAGTTGAAAAAAGATCATGAAAGCGTAAAAATTTTTAAAGGTTTTTACTTGAAATTACAGAAGACATTCTTTATTATAATAAATGTGTTAGCACTCACTGGTGATGAGTGCTAAAAAAGACTACATATAAAAATTGAGGAGGTTGTTTCTTATGTTAAAGCCATTAGGCGATCGCGTAATCATTGAACTCGTTGAATCTGAGGAAAAAACCGCTAGCGGTATTGTGTTACCGGATTCTGCAAAAGAAAAACCGCAAGAAGGTAAAATTGTTGCAGCAGGTTCAGGTCGTGTACTTGAAAGTGGTGAGCGCGTTGCGTTAGAAGTAAACACAGGCGACCGCATTATCTTCTCAAAATATGCAGGCACTGAAGTGAAATATGAAGGCAAAGAATATTTAATCCTTCGTGAGAGCGACATTTTAGCTGTTATTGGTTAATCACATAAAAAACATTGAGATACATTTTTAAAAAGACTGAGGAGGTTTCGTTATTATGGCAAAAGATATTAAGTTCAGTGAAGAAGCACGTCGCGCGATGCTACGTGGTGTAGATGCACTTGCAGATGCTGTAAAAGTAACTTTAGGACCTAAAGGACGTAACGTGGTTCTTGAGAAAAAATTCGGTTCTCCACTTATCACAAATGATGGTGTAACGATCGCAAAAGAAATCGAATTAGAAGATGCATTTGAAAACATGGGTGCAAAACTTGTGGCTGAAGTTGCAAGCAAAACAAACGACGTAGCTGGTGACGGTACAACGACTGCAACAGTTCTAGCTCAAGCGATGATCCGTGAAGGTCTTAAAAACGTAACAGCTGGTGCAAACCCTGTTGGCGTTCGTAAAGGGATCGAAGAAGCAGTGAAAGTAGCACTTGAAGGCTTGCACGAGATTTCTAAACCAATCGAAGGCAAAGAATCAATTGCTCAAGTTGCGTCTATTTCTGCAGCAGATGAAGAAGTTGGAAGCCTAATCGCTGAAGCAATGGAGCGTGTAGGTAACGACGGCGTGATCACAATCGAAGAATCTAAAGGATTCACAACTGAGCTTGAAGTGGTTGAAGGAATGCAGTTTGACCGCGGATATGCTTCACCATACATGGTGACGGATTCTGATAAGATGGAAGCGGTTCTTGAAAATCCTTACATCTTAATCACTGATAAAAAAATCACAAACATTCAAGAAATCCTTCCTGTACTTGAGCAAGTTGTACAACAAGGAAAACCATTATTGCTCATTGCTGAAGATGTAGAAGGCGAAGCACTTGCAACACTTGTTGTGAACAAACTTCGTGGAACATTCAACGCAGTGGCAGTAAAAGCACCTGGATTCGGTGATCGTCGTAAAGCAATGCTTGAAGATATCTCTGTTCTAACTGGCGGAGAGTTAATCACAGAAGATCTAGGACTTGACCTAAAATCAACTGAAATCGGTCAGCTTGGCCGCGCTTCTAAAGTCGTTGTGACAAAAGAAAACACAACCATCGTAGAAGGTTCAGGAGATTCTGCTCAAATCTCAGCACGTGTGAACCAAATCCGTGCACAAGTAGAAGAAACAACTTCTGAATTCGATAAAGAAAAATTACAAGAACGTCTTGCAAAACTAGCTGGTGGCGTCGCTGTCATCAAAGTTGGTGCTGCAACTGAAACAGAACTAAAAGAGCGTAAACTACGCATCGAGGATGCACTCAACTCAACTCGTGCAGCAGTTGAAGAAGGTATCGTATCCGGTGGTGGTACAGCACTTGTGAATGTATACAAAAAAGTCGCTTCAATCGAAGCTGATGGTGACGTTCAAACAGGTGTAAACATCGTTCTACGTTCTCTTGAAGAGCCAATCCGCCAAATCGCTCACAACGCAGGTCTTGAAGGATCAGTCATCGTTGAGCGCTTGAAAAACGAAGAAATTGGCGTAGGCTTCAACGCAGCAACAAACGAATGGGTAAACATGATCGAAAAAGGAATCGTTGACCCAACAAAAGTAACTCGCTCTGCACTTCAAAACGCAGCTTCTGTTGCAGCAATGCTTCTAACAACTGAAGCAGTCGTTGCTGACAAACCAGAAGAAGGCGGCTCAGGCGGCGGAATGCCGGATATGGGCGGCATGGGTGGTATGGGTGGAATGATGTAATTAAGGTAAAACCTTGATATATCAACGCCTGAAACGATAATATGCTTTTCTTGTCCACGGATTTACCGGAAACTTGTGGAAAAAGAGCTAACTAAAAGAGAAGGTCTTTCATCAGTTTGCTAACTGTTGGGAGGCCTTTTCTTTCATATTAACAAGTCATTTCAGCATAGATTAGATATTCATCGTAGTAGTCCACCATGTGCTGCAATTGCAAGGACTATAATAGAGAAAGGTTATTTTCGAGGTTTTAAAACACATGTAAGCTGCTATCAATGTTTAAAACAACCTACAGTAAAAGGAGCTTTTAAATCTGAGGAAAATATTTTAGGGAAATTATAGGAATTGATCTTGTAGGGCTAGATGATGTAGGCTCAGAGACAATTGATGGGAATGGCAAAATGTAGAGGTTATAGAGAGATTGAAGGAGAAATTTTCATTTTGTAGAAAGTTCAAGGCTTAGCAAGAAAAGAGTAAACCCTAAAATCGGCTTACTCTTTAATGTTTAATCATCTTATGATTAGCAATCTTCTGCTTTGCTATGATGAAGAGGTGGTGGAATTAACCATCCTTTTTCTTTATTAAGTCTAAGGACTTTTGCTCCAAATGCTGCCTTTTGAGTATGAAACTGTCCAAACATCATAGCAATGTCTTCTCGAATGGATTGCCCCATAATTGTGCTACACGATACTAATCCTGACGCAATGTTCGCCGAAAGACCAGCGGCTATTTCTGGATCTTGAAAACGTGCCCCTACTGGAATATCGTCTATACAAGCTTTAGGTCGTTCAGGAGGTGTTGGAGGTAAGCCAATTCCATTTTCTTTTAGTAAAGTTTCAATTTCTTTGATTTCTTGTTGCGCACCTTGAATAGCTTCTTCAATTAATTTTTGTAAGTCTTCGTCACCTGCATGGTTTAAGTGGGTTTGATAACCAGCAACTAAACTTTTAGCTACCATCAAGTAAGACCATGTACCAAACACTTCGCCATAGTGCATAGGTTCATCCGTTGGATTTCCACTTAAAATTCCCATTGTCATCCTCCCTAGTTGTAAAATATTCATTGAGCGACCTTCCTTTCTTTACGATTGGTCACCTTTTTATAGTTCCTAAATTAAACCATGATATTCATCATTTTAAATGATGGTGATCAAAGGTATAAATTCTAATTTCAACCTATGTGGACTTCTAACGAATAGTGGCTAATAAAACTGGAGATTATGTTATGAAAGAGGAAGGGAACTGCAGGTTTAGCAAATTATACATGATAAGAAAATTTGGAAACTCTGCGTATAGAATTTAAAGACCAACATGCTCAAAGACTTTCGGTTACCTAAACCACCTTTGTTCACGATGATTAGAGATTTTTATTTTTTGGATGGATACCACTAAGAAGGTACTCGCCTTCCTTATGGGGACGAGAACAAATGAAAGGCATTGTAGGCTTTAAGATCATCATTAATAAAGTTCAGACTGCTTTCAAATTAAGTCAAAATCGCCACGAAAGGGATTATGCCTGCATCATTGAAAAGCTGGAAGCAGAGGGTGAAGTGGAAATGGCTGAGGCGATGAAAAAGAGTTCCATGTAAGAAGCTTCTCGAAAGATCAGTTATTCTTATGAAGCGTTAAAAATGAATGAGAACGTTACTTATAAACAAAAACACTTTCTACTAGGAAAGTGTTTTTTAGTGGTGATAAATAAAAAAGCCCTCATCATTCAAGGGCTTTAATGAAACATTTGGTTTACTTTAACTGTGAATGTCACATCTTTACTATTCATGTAATCGTCAGTTGTGACATCTCCAAATTTCAGTTTTAATTCTTTGATGTTTTTAATGTTGATTTCTTTGCCTTCAGGAGCTAAGAATTGAATGACGCCATCTTGTTTAACGCCACCTTCAACTTCTCCACCAATATCACCGTCAGTCATAAACATATTCGTATCTAATTGCATGCTTCCAGCTACAGCTTTACCTTGATCTAGATGGAAGTTTAGAACTTTATCTGTCGTATTTTCTACGTTCTTTTATTTGTTTATAAAATAGGAAGAAAGATGAAACAATACATTTATCATAATGGCAAGACTCCGTTCGCTTTTATTAAATAATAGTGAAATGAAACATTCTACCTTATTATATGTTTCATGGTCAGAATGAGGTCAAAAAAGATTAATCCTTTTATTATTAATATATTATAAAAAACTAAGTTAATAAATTTGTGGTAAGTTTGATAATTAAAATTTATTAAGTAACTTAGTTCAAGCGTACTCCATATATTGTTATGGGGAATATGAGCGGATTTATCAGTGAAATATCTGTATTATGAGGGAATTCTATTTGTTCCGTTCAAATATTTCAGCCCATACAAAATGAATGAGGAGGTTTTTTTGTTGAATAGTTTCCAATGGGATCTCCAGGGATTAGGTGTCGGTGATTTAAATGTCAGCAGTGCTGTACCCTGGTATACTCAGTACCCATACGTAGTTGATCAAGCTCGTCAGTGCAGTGATCATCATCATTGCAGTCATCATTGTCATTACCATTGCAATCATCATTGCAGCCATCATTGCAGCCATCATTGCAGCCATCATTGTCATTACCACTGCAATCATCATTGTAGTCATCATTGCAGTGGCGGTGGTCATTGCAGCGGCGGTGGTGGCGGTCATTGCAGCGGCGGTCAATCTTAAAAGGCATCCCTATCTAATTATAAATTGATTGCCCTGCATTTATCATTGCAGGGCTTTTATATTATGTACAAACATAAAGGACAAAAGTGATCCATAATATTAAACGATGAAAGAAAGTTTAATGAAACTGGTGAAAAGGAGGAGTATCATGAAAAAAATAAATCCTTCAATGCGCTTAAAAGTAAATAGAGATACTTTTTTTCTCCCCGATTCAAATAAAGGTGTGTATTTCCGTAATAACTTAACGTCATTCCGAATGGAAGGCGAAACAATTCACCAATGGATTGAAAAATTAATTCCTGTTTTTGATGGAACCAATACACTTGAATATTTAACTAACAGTTTACCGGATGCTTACAAGAATCGAGTGTATGAAATAGCACAAGTTTTGTATAAAAATGGTTTTGTGCGTGATGTAAGCCACGACCTCACCCATCAGCTTTCTGACACAATTCTTAATAAATACGCTTCTGAAATAGAATTTTTAGACAATATCAGTGATTCAGGAGGTTATCGGTTCCAAACTTACCGTCAGGCGAAAGTATTAGTGATTGGTTCAGGTCCGCTTCTCCTCTCTCTCGTTATATCATTGATTAGATCGGGGCTTACTAACTTCAGCATAATCATTACTAACTTCCCTCAGACTGATCTGCGTCGGATTGAGGAAACTATATCAGAGGCCCGCAAATCAGAGCCAGATACTGAGATTAACTTCTTAAAGCCTGACAATAATTCATGGAGGTTAAGTTTGAAGCCATTTAATTCGATTTTATATGGATCACTGGATGATGATTTAGCCCAGCTTCGTTTGATTCAAGCTATTTGCAAGGAGGAAAAGAAGGATTTTCTTCCGATTACTATTTCACAAGGAGTAGCCTTTGCTGGCCCACTTGTTCATCCGGAATCAGAAGGATGCTGGGAGTCTGTGTATCGTAGGTTACACCAACGACCGTGTGAAGAGAATAATCTATCTAATTCCTTCTCACCAACAGCAGGGGCTCTATTAGCAAATGTAATGGTTTTTGAACTTTTCAAAAAAATCACTGGGGTAATGAACAAAAAAGAAAAACAATTTTACCTCCTTAATTTAGAAACTCTTGAGGGAAACTGGCACACATTCCTCCCCCACCCCCTTGTGACTGGTAGTGCTTATACTGAACATATTAAAGATCCCCTTCCATTAATAGAGAAAAATCAAATCAAACAACGGGACTTACATTCCTTGTTTAACGAGCTGACCTCAAAAGAATCTGGTGTTTTTCATCTTTGGGAGGAAGCAGACTTAATACAGCTCCCGTTATCACAATGCAAAGTTCAAGCAGTTGATCCTCTTTCGGAAGGTCCTGCCCAACTATCCCCCCAGTTTGTCTGTTCAGGGCTCACACATGAAGAAGCTCGTCGCGAGGCAGGACTGTATGGAATTGAATCTTATATTAGAGGTTTTGTGAACGACGATTCTATCTTGAATAAACATTTAAGACATTTTGAATCATGTGGTATAGGAACAGGTGAAACTGCTGCGGAGAGTTTATGCAGAGCTCTGCAAAATTGGTTGAGTGAGGAGTTTGTAAAACAGGTAGATATCCAAATGGTCCCTGCATTCATATTAGAATTGGGCTCAATAGAAGATAAACGTTGCCGATTTCTTCTGCGGACGCTGACAACATTGAGGGCTGACCCAGAAATTCATTTGGGCAATGACGTGTTTGGTTTCCCTGTAGTTTGGGTTGGTTCAAATGGTTATTGGTATGGAAGCTGTGGATTGGATTTGACAATGGCCATAAGCAGAGCATTACAAATTGCTATTATGGATGCACAAAATAAAGAAAGCTTCCGTACCCCTTATGGCATTGTGGTTTCCGCCGTTAATTTGCGGAAAAATTCATCGATGAGTTTTCCGGTTCCTTCTTTAGAAGAGCGACCACAAAAGGAAATATTTCTTTCATCTTTACAACTATTAAGGCAGAACAAAAAGCGAGTACACATCTTTGATCTCAATCTAGAGCCAATTTTTAAAGAGAGAACGGCTGGGATTTATGGGATTTCGGTAAGAGAGGAGGAACTTAAATGAGCTCTTCCATTACTATTATTGGAAAAGGAATTTTAGCTGATCTTGTAAGCGAACAATTGACTGTAAATTATCAAATCACACGTTGGTCACACTTAGAAGAAGTCGTTCCCAATCAAGAAGACTTGGCATTAGTACTACATGATTCCTGGCTTCCATATGAACATATTAAAGCGGATGAGATGTACCGATCCTGCGAAACCCCTTGGCTTCGAGGGTTTGCTTCATTTGGTGAGGCAGTCATTGGACCGCTTGTTCTTCCTAACAAACAGGCCTGTTCTCAATGTGCGGATATGCGCCGTTTTATGACCGGTCCTGATCGAAAAGAAATGTTCCAAATAAAAAAATATAAGATGAGTCAAACTGATTTCTCCAGAGACCCCTGGGCAACGACTCTTGGACTATTACAAACTTCTTATTTAATCCAGGAAGAAGTTCATAGGTTTCTAAAGGGTGAAGGGGCCAAAACATATGAAAAAATACTTCTTCTCAATTTGAATACATTAATGATGTCCAGTCATTTATTTTTGCCTGACCCGTCTTGCCCTGTTTGTGGTAATTTACCCAATGATACTGCTACTAACGCACGAATCACGCTTAAATCATGCCCGAAGAAAAATATTGAAAGTTATCGTTGTCGTCCAATAGAGGATCTTGAGAAGGTTCTAGCGAAAGATTATTTAGATTTCAGGACTGGTTTTTTGAATTGCAAAAGGTATGACCTCATTTCCCCTTTTGCTGACACCATTGTAAACCTTCCTTTACTGTCAGGTAATGAGTTAACCGCTGGACGTACCCATTCCTATGTAGCAAGTGAGACGGCAGCCATTTTAGAAGGATTGGAGAGATACTGTGGCTTCGCACCACGAGGAAAAAGAACCATTGTTCATGAGCCATATTATAAGTTAAAAAAACAGGCTCTTAACCCTTATACCATCGGACTCCATTCACAGAAACAATATGCTACACCTGGGTTTCCTTTTAGACCATTTGATCCCAACCTTCCAATTAATTGGGTTTGGGGCTATTCTTTAACACAAAATCGGCCGATTTTAGTTCCAGAGACCCTTGCCTATTACGGCTTGGGAGGTAGCGAAGACTTTGTTTATGAAAATTCTAATGGCTGTGCGCTAGGCGGAAGTTTAGAAGAGGCGATTCTTTATGGCATTTTTGAAATCGTAGAGCGAGATTCGTTTCTTATGACCTGGTACGGCAAGCTTCCCATTCCCCGTCTTGATCCTTATTCTACAAATAGCCGAGAGTTAAAGTTGATGATACAGCGTATACAAACAGTAGCTGGATTTGACGTTCATTTATTTAACTCTACTACTGAGAATCGCATTCCAAGTATTTGGGCTATTGCCAAAAATACGAAACATAAGGGCTTGAATCTTTTATGTGCAGCTGGAGCCCACATTGACTCTCTAAAAGCTGCGAAAGGAGCAGTTCATGAGCTGTCAGGCATGCTTCTAACAATGGACGATAAAATTGAAAAGAATAGGGAGAAATATTTGCAGATGTATAATAATCCATATCTCGTTTTTCATATGGAGGACCATTCCATGCTGTACGGTTTAACCGAAGCCGAGGAACGCTTATCATTCCTACTCGATAATCAGCGTCCTTTGCAAAGCTTTGAACAGGAGTTTAGTCCAATTTGTAAACATGCTGATTTATTGGATGATTTAAAAGATATACTAGACGTTTTTAAGCAATTGAAGCTTGATGTAATTGTTGTTGATCAAACTACTCCTGAACTAAAACGAAATTCTTTATATTGTGTAAAAGTACTGATACCTGGGATGCTACCCATGACATTTGGGTACCACCTTACCCGTCTTACAGGGCTAGATAGGCTAATGAACGTACCAGTGGAACTTGGATATTCGAAAAAGCCGTTAAAGTTCAGTCAGCTAAACCAATATCCACACCCGTTTCCATAAGCGATTTCAAGGGGGAAAAGAAATGAATCTAGACGATTTTTTGCACAATCTTCATTATGAAAATGATAAAATAATGCCGCAGGACTGGGTGGTGAATTGGGAAGATGCCCCGCTTCCATATAAACTTTATCGGGGTTTACCAACGTTTCAATTACCTTCCGATATTCCACTTAATCTTAAACAAAAGAAGAGTTCTTCAAAACCAACTCTTCAAGAAATTGGACATTTTCTTTGGTATACTTTTGGGTTGACACAATTTAGCCAAACCCTACATTTTACTGAACAAACGGAAGTACCGCCAACGTTTCGACGCTTTATTCCTTCCGGCGGTGCCTTGTATCCGAATGAACTATATATTTATTTAAAAATAGAGGATATACCTCAAGGAATATATCACTATGACGTAGCACACCATCGTTTAGTATTCCTGAGGGAAGGAAATTTCGATACCTACTTATGGCGGGCTCTAGGCAATCGTTGTGATATTTCCTCTTCTTTTGGTACTGTTTTCATTTCAACGATTTTTTGGAAAAATTTTTTCAAATATCATAACTTTTCTTATCGGTTGCAAGGGCTTGACACCGGATTTGTTATCGGTCAGCTTCTAGAAGTAGGAAAACGATTCGGTTTCGAAACAGGAGTTTATTACCAATTCATTGATCGAGCCATCAATCACCTTTTAGGAATCTCGGAGCTGAATGAAAGTGTTTATGCTGTTATTCCTCTTTCAATCGATCCATTGATGAACTGGTTTAATAATAATGATGTAGAAGAGCCCTCCTCTGCTACTCAATTATGCACCGAACTAATATCACTTGAACAACGTCATTGCATACGTTCTCAGAAAAATAAAGAATATCCTTTGCTTATTAAGATGAACGAAGCTTGCATGATTGACTCATTTCCATCTCTTCAGCAAATTGAAAAAGAAACGAATGAAGGGTCAAGTAGCTCGCTTATTTTTCTACCCCGTGTAAATAAGTTGTCCTATGATTTCTCTTCCGCCTGTCGAAATAGATATTCACCCGGAATGGATTTTATGCTGGAGCAAATAAACCAGAATAAATTGTCAATTCTTTTCTCGGAAATAGTCACAACATTTTCTTATCGAAATGATTTAGATGAATCATTTCAGAAACCTCCTTTCCGCATTTCACTATATAGTTGCTTTTATAACGTTGAAGGTATAACTAATGGGGCTTTTTGCTATGACAGTTCTATTCATGCTCTAAAAACAATTCAATACGGAGATTTCCGCAGTCGCTTACAATATGGACTGTTTACTGAATTGGTGAATATGTCTCAAATTCCACTTTCCTTCAATGTGGTTGGTCGTAAGGATCATTACCAAAGTGCATATGGATGTAGGGGATACCGAATTCAACAGATGGAAGCAGGAATCCTATCCCAACACTTGCTTTTGGCAGCTTCGGCATTAAATATGGGTGGGCATCCACTTCTAGGATTTGATGTAACTTCATATGATGACCTATATAAAATGAATGAAAAAGGTAAAACAAGCTTGCTCCAAATTCCTATCGGTTGCTTCCGGCCTCATCCTAGATTACAGGGGAGCTTGCATAATTAAGAACAAATCTTCCTTCATTCGCATAACTGAATTAGGGGTTTTCCTTACTACTTGAGGGATACTTTTGTAACTGACTGTATTAAAAAATATTATCAAGATTTTAATATCTTTTTATAAGGATAATTAAAATAGAATGCTAAACAAAAATATATAGTTTATAGTCAAAAAATTATAGCTATATCCTTATCTTCGCATTTTTAAAACTTAAGTAGATACTCAAAAAAAGAAAACAGAATTAATTCTCTGCAGGCTGTCGAGAAAATCTCGACAGCTTTATTTTTTTCCTTAAAGTTTCCATCTCTTCATTTTATAATAGAGAAAAGCCCACTAAAGGAAGGTGTTTTTTCTCATGTTCCACACTAGAAATTCTTCTCAGCACGAAGCCGAATTTGTATTACTAGATCAACTGGTCGAAGAGGATCACCTGCTTCGTAAAATTGATCAATACATTGATTTTTCATTTATCATAGACAAAGTCAAACCATATTATAGTGAGAATAAAGGTCGTCCTTCTCTTGATCCACTTATTTTGTTCAAAATGATGTTTATTGGATACCTGTACGGTATCCGTTCTGAAAGACAACTTGAAAAAGAAATTTACTATAACATGGCGTATAGATGGTTTCTAGGTTTGAACATCAATGATCCCGTTCCTCATCACTCCACCATTAGTTGGAATCGTCGTACTCGGTTTAAAGATACAACGATTTTTCAAGATATTTTCGATGAAATTGTGCTCCAAGCCATCAATCATGACATGGTAGGAGGCCGCGTTCTTTTTACTGATTCAACTCATCTTAAAGCCAATGCCAATAAACATAAATATACGAGAAAAACGATTGAACAAGATACCCAGAACTATATAAATGAATTAGAAGAAGCGGTCCAAGAAGATCGGGTGGCACACGGAAAAAAGCCCTTATAGGTAAAAGAGGAGGTGAAAACGAAAAAAGACATTCGCCAAAGTACGACTGATCCTGAAAGTGGCTATCTTTATCGTGAAAACAAACCGGAAGGCTTTTTCTAGACCACCGTACAACGGATATGAAGTACAATATCATCACGGATGCACATGTCACACCCGGCAATGTCCATGATTCCGTTCCGTACCTTGATCGATTGGATCACCAAATCGCCCGATTTGGTTTTCAAGTAGAAGCGGTTGCCCTTGATTCTGGTTATTTGACAACGCCAATCTGTAAAGCTTTATCCGATCGCCGTATTTTTGGTGTCATCGCACATAGACGCTTTCATCCAACAAGAGGATTATTTGAGAAGTGGAAATTCCAGTATGATTCTGAATATGATCATTACATATGTCCAAATGGTGAGAAGCTATTATATACGACAACTGATCGAAAAGGTTATAGGTACTACAAATCAGACCCTAAAAAATGCATCTCGTGTCCTTTCCTTGAAAGCTGTACAAGATCGAAAAATCATCAAAAAGTGATCTCAAGACATGTATGGGAGGAACACAAAGAAAAGATTAGACAAAATCGTCTGTCTGTCTCTGGAAAAAAGCTATATAAAAAGAGAAAAGAAAAAATAGAGCGAAGCTTTGCAGATTCAAAACAACTGCACGGGCTTCGCTATTGCCGGTTGAGAGGAAAACAGAATGTGAGTGAGCAAGTTCTTCTCACAGCTGCGTGCCAGAACATGAAGAAGATTGCCCTACACCTAGCGAAGCTAGGCTAGGTGTGTGGGAGGCCTTTTTCATTCAATTCCATCCATCATCATTACGTTGAAAATAAAAAAGATTGTAGAAAAACATGAGTTTCTCTACAATCTGAACAGAATTAATTCTCTGTTTTCTTTTTTGACTCTTTACTGATTACCTATTCTTATATCCAAATATTCCCTGACTAGTTAACACTGTATTTTCATCAGTGTCATTTTTTATTAATCTTACAACAAATGAAACCTCCGATAAATCAACAAAAAATGATAATAATAGAAAATAATTGTTTTGAGAGCTGAATAGTCTCTTTTTTTTATGAACCAGTTAGCTTAAAATTACATAAAATCCACTTCTGATGACTTAAAACAAGATTGAATTTCCTTATAATAGAATTACTATAAGAGATTGGGAGTGATTGGGATGGATGGTTCATCAATCAAGACGGTAAATAGAGAAGATCAACATGAATTCTTGTTTCTGAATATATCTTCAAATACAATTGGTGCTCTTTCGAAGGAATCTGCTGAGAAGATTTTAAAGATAAAGGACACCAATGAAATTCATCAACTGATGTATGTACCTATTGAAAATCTTGGTGACCTCAAGTGGCTTATTCAATCTTTGCATAAAGCCATCATGGAAGAAAAAGATGTTCGTGTCGTTCTTGAATTGGTTGACCTACTTTATTTTTTTGTTGTTCCATTTTATAAAGAAAAGTTGATGAGCCATGAGGGTCTGTTACAGCTGATGAACGATATGTTATTTATCCTAGATCTTTGGATAGATCAAGAGATAATAGAGCTAGTTGATGCCATTCAATTTGAATTAAAAAGAGTAGAGAAAAAAGGCTTGTAGAGCGATCTCTACAAGCTTCCCTCGTTATTCTGATGCAGCTGTGTTATTGACCACAGGGTCTTTTCTAAACACGCCCATACAGCCTGCGATAATGATTAATACAGCTGGAAGGATAAAGAACATAGAAATAGAAATGATTCCACCAACAGCAGATACTAATAATAAAATTCCACCAAGCTTTGCTTTTTTCTTTACGATGACAGATGCGACAATGGCAAGAATAGAGAAAAGCATTGCTGCCCAGCCTAATCCTGTAATTTCACTGGTGTCTGAATCGCTAAATGCCGCATCGATTCCCCCGAAAGCAAGAGCGAACATTGCGCTGAAAAATCCAAAAATACAAATTCCGTCGTTCTTTTCATAATACTTTCCTTCGATATGTAAATAATAATTATCGGTACTAAAGAACTAGCACAATCTTACTAATCGGCATTTCTTTCATAATGTTAATAGTTTTGTTAAAAAACAAGAAAATCCATAAAGGATTATCTCGTCCAGTTATTGGGCTCTTTCCCATGTGATTTTTGTTTCATTTGTCTTTTTCTTTCCCTTTGCCAGCACTTTGCCGTTTTCTTGTTTTACGGTGATGTTTAGGTCGTAAAAGGAATAAAGGGCGCCGAGGCTGTCATTTTCCGGTTTGTGCAAGTTGTTTTCTTTTTCAGTTGATGCCCCAATGGCCAGTGTCTTGGCAAAGTTTAAACCGATGACTTCAGCGTAATCACTATTGGTATCAGAAGAAGCTGTTACGTTTAAAGAAATGATTTTTTTCTTTTGATCAACGGTGATGTCCGTGTCTTTTATAAGTTTAGACTGCTCCATGACTTCTTTCGTTTCTTTTTGAATGCGTTCATTGATCGTTGGAAGTGCCTTCGTTTCTGTTTTTTGTTCGTTTGTCGTATTTGAGCAAGCTGCTAGCATGAAGAGACTTGCAACTAGGCTCATGAAAACAAGTAGACTTTTTTTCACGTTCGTTCTCCTTTTTTCTTCGAAGTATGTATGTTTATGTTACCACGAATCCTTGTTTTGATTAAAAGAGAAGTGTTGATAAGCTGTGAACAATAAAAAGCACCCAAAAAGGGCGCTTTTTTCTTATTGTGCGGAAAGGCTTGTACTTAATGGAACAGAAGAAATGACGGTGAATTTAGGAGCTGCAGCACCTGATTCTAAATTTTTACGTAAAAGCGATGATTTGATGGACCCATCCCATTTTTTATAGACGCTTCCTGATGTATCTGCACGAAGCTGTACATTCGAGAAGCTTGCTTGTGTGTAGCTGTTTGCCCCATTATCCTGAACACCGTGTACCATTTTGACGACATCGAGGTTTTTCAGACGGCTAGGTTTGTAAACAGGCTGTTTATAGCGCAATTTCCCATTGACGTATAGTGAGACTGTGCCATCACCATTGTTGATGAGCTTTAAATTGACACGTGCACCATCCTTAATGCTCTTATCATATTCGCTGTTCCAATATTGACTGCCACCTTGTGAGCCGCTGCCTAGAAAGACTTTATAGCCAGAAGACGTTTTTGAAATACCGCTCTCTATAACGGCAGAGCCGAGACCGAGGTACCAGTCCGCATAGCCATTTTTAATCGTCGCTGTTTTCGGAAGCACAATATCAGCGGAGATGCCTGACCATTTGGCCTCATCCGTTTGTGTCACAATCGCACCGTGACGAGGACTAGCTGCTGAGGCAGGTAGACTTGAAAGCATCAAAACCAACGCTAAACTCACACTCAAAACGATGAACCACTTTTTCATAAAAATTCCTCCTTATATTTGATTCATTTTAATTATATAAAATGAAAGAGAGGAGTTGCTTACATTGCTCTGGCTGATTTTGGTATTTTTTATGAACAAAATCGGTCATGAAGTGGTCAATTTGTATTCGAATTGTAATGTGACTGTAAAATAACTGGGGGCATCTTCATGTATAATAAGTGCAGAAACCAAATACGGAGGATTTTTTAATGAATAAAAAGCTTATCGCGACAATCGTAACAGTAGCTAGTTTATTTTTGGCGTTTAGTTTCTCACATGGAGCAAGTGCAAAAAAAGTAAGCGGCAATATTACTTGGTATAATGGTGTCGGTAAAAAAGGCGCAGATGGAAAAAAACTCGGTCATTGGGATGCAGCAACTAAAATGGGATTTGACGTACCGAAAAAAGGTACAAAACTAAGAGTGACAACAAAAGCGAAACCACATAAAGTGATTACAGTATATAAATATGATGTAGGTAGAATGCCAAACGCTGTATTAGACGTCAGCCCAAAAGCATTCAAAGCACTAGGGTTTAAAACAAGTAAAGGTGTCGTAAAAGGACATTACACTTATTAATACATAGGCATGCAAAGAAGCGGGAAAAGTTCATTTTCTGGCTTCTTTTCTTGTAGAGAGGGTCTGAAAGGCAATGAAAAAATCAACATGGTGGATCATCACGGTCATCGGAGTCGCAGTGATTGCGGCCATCATTTTCTTTATGATGAAGCCGGGGCAAGAGCCGAAGCATGCGGTAAAAGTGAAAACAAATCAGGATGCAAAAGACGAATTACTCGTTTCATTTACAGATCAACAGTTAAACAATACGTATTACTTGCATGACCGGGCGCTTCATACGGAGAAACTGACAGCCTATCCTTCGATTGCTTATGATTCTACGAAACAGCTTTTATATTACACGTATACGGATGAAGACACGCAAAAAGTGAGTATTCGAGAACTGAATGTAAAAACGGATGAAGAAAAAACGCTATTTACGAGTGAAGATTCCATCGACAGTATGAGGCTGTCTGGAGACGGGAAACAGTTATTTCTTAGATATAATAAGGATTCCGGGGAACAATTTTATGTTGCTATGTTTGATGTGAACACACACAAAGTGAGGGTATTGTATCCAGAAAAAAGCAAGGATGACACGGTAAGTTCTTTTGCTTATGATCCGGCGTCAAACCTTCTCGCAATCCAGCATTATTCCTTAAAAGAAGATTACAAGAAAACCGATGAAGCGAATGAAAAGGGAAGAGACCCTGAACCAACGACCATGAAGATCACCCTTCAAACGGGCACGAAGGGGAAGCGAATTGCACGTATCTCGCAAACGATTAATGATATTTCATTTTCACCAGATCATAAGACATTGATTTATACAGAAGTGAAGGTGCGAAACGAAAAAGAAGTAGCCTCTATTAAAATGCTTGATGTAGAAACAGGAAAACAGGTGACACTCGTTAAGAACAGTAAGGATGTGCATATTTTAAGTGCCGCACAGCCGCAATTTTCTACTGATGGGTCTTCTGTTTATTTCTTAGGTGTTGCTAAAAACGCAAAGGAATTAAAGGATGACACCGGTCGAAAAGCAAAGGTAAGAACGATATTTGAATACAATATCAAGAAGAAAACAGTAGAAGCCGTTTGGGAGAAGGATGGCGGGATTGTTAACAATTTCACTGTTAATCGATAAAGGGTACGTTCAGTTATTTTTATATAACTGAACGTTTTTTTATTTTGCGGTTTAACATGTTGCAGAAATTAAGGAATTTATGTAAGGAAAATCAGTTCTTAAGGTAGGAAACGTGTGGTATTTTCATATTTTGCTTATGTGACAGAGGAAAAGAAAGAGAGTAATATGAGTGGACATAAAAAAACGAGAGGACAGATGGCTTCTCGTTTTCACTGATTTATTTGGTGTTATTGTCTAATAAGTTTTGAAAGATAAACAGGGCATTAATGGAGTGAGGGAATCCAGCAACTTTTGTACAGTGCTTAATAATCTCCATGATCTCTATGACAGAAAGTCCGATATGTAATGCTTGTTCAAAATGAGTCTTTAATTCTTCATCACAATCGCCTTTTGTAATAAGGGCAGATAATGTACTGATGGCCTTTTGTTTTTCATCTAAAATGAAGTGGTTGAATGCTTTTTGTTCACCGAGTTCAATTGTTAGCTGTTCAATATTTGACAGAATGCTCTCGTTTTCCTGAATTGAAAGCTTCTCTATGTTACCTGCCGCTGTTTCTTGTGTGATCTGGCAAGTCTCTTTTTCTTCATTCAAATTGAACTCCTCCGTTTTTTATCGCAATTTTCCATTTGTTCGTTCAGTGTGGCAAATGTGCCTTTTGATAGATGCAATGGGTATATAGTAGTATTATCGGTTTGCTGCGTCAATTTTTTAAGTGTTGAATGTACAAATAAATGCCATTTCAAGTCATCATTGTTTTATTTTAGAATGATTCAATGAAAAGGAAGGAAAGGGCTAATATATCGCTGTCTGTTAGCCCTTCCCAATGATGTTACTCAATACATGTGTTTGCGCATGTGACGGGAGGGTGATTTCATTTTACTGGATGATATCCATCGGCCGCATCATGTCATAATCCTCGTGCTCTAATATATGACAATGCCACACATACCTGCCGCTGTATGGAACAAAGCGAGCGATGATCCGAATGACTTCACCGGCATGCGCTTGAATGGTGTCCTTGTAGCCTTGTTCATGTAAAGGAGGTACTTCGTTTGGTCCTGTATACACAATGTCACCTGTCGATTGATAGACCTCTGTATCAAATGGTCTTCTGTCTATCACTCTGAATTGAACAAGGTGTAAATGAATAGGATGTGTGACCCTTGTTGGATTGACGATAGACCAAACCTCCACACTGCCAAGACGAGGATTTTCCGTGACAGGGTCATTCCAAAATTGGTTATCTAGCAATAAAATAGGACGGCCATATTTATCCTGTGTACCGGTAAGAGTGAGCGTACGCTCTTTATCAGCTCGACAAGGCCGAAGTGGTGGAAGCGGTTTGAAAATAGGCCGTAATGTTTTAGGTGCTCTCCCTTTTAGCGGTCGAGTGACTTTAAATTGCATGATGTTTGCATCTGTTTCAGGATTTACTTCCTGTCCGCAGCCGGCTTTATTTTTAAGGGTGATCGTTTTGTTTTCGTAAGCTGAAAAATCGATGATGACATCAAATCGTTCAGCAGGAGCAATGCTAAAGGATTGATGGTGAACAGGTCTTGGTAAAAAGCCGCCATCAGATCCAATTTGCAAAATCGTCGCATCGTTGTCTAGATGCAGCTCGTAAGTTCTTGTATTGGAAGCATTTAAAATACGAAAACGATATTTTCGCGGCTCTACTTCTAAATACGGCCATACTTTTCCATTGACCAAAATGGTTTCTCCGCAAAAGAAAGGCACGATAGACGGATCTGGTATGTCACTGTCTTCTGGTGTGTTGTTTGGCCTGCTTGGATAAAACAGTGCGCCATCCTCCTGAAACGTACGGTCCATGATCATTAGCGGAATATCATACTCACCCTTCGGTAATTCTAGCGACTTTTCAAACGCATCTGAGATCAAATAAAATCCAGCTAAGCCGGCATACACATTTAATCGTGTCAATGCCATCGCATGATCGTGATACCACAATGTGCAGGCTTGCTGATGATTTGGGTATTCGTACACCTCCCGTTCAAAGAAGGGGCCGGTTGCTTCAAAGTCTCGTGAAAACCAAGCCTCTGGATAGCCATCACTGCTTGCTGGTGTGACGCCACCATGTAAATGAACGACGGTTTTAACTTCTGGTTCATCATGATGGCCTTCGTGAATAGTGTGATCGACCGGTAGAAAATGCTTAAGTGGCAATTTGTTCATCCATTTCACTTTGACTTTTTCATTTCGATTCGCATGAATGGTTGGACCAGGCAAACTGCCATTATAGGTCCATAGCTTGGTTGGGGGCAGATCTCTATGAACTTTTAAAAATACCTCCTCCATAGCGATTTCATAATACGTTTGTTTTGGGTTCTTTTTGACGGGCTTCGCAACTTCTGGAATTGGCAGCTCGTCAACAAATTTTTCTAGGTTCATGTTATCTAATCCTCACTTAAAATCCAATTTGATACAGTATAAGTGCGGACATCAAAATAGGTGAATAAAATAAAAAACCCGCTTTTCAGCGGGAGCATTACGGATGTTTATTTTCAAGCGCTGCATTTGCAGGTACTTTTTTATTCGGTTTAAAGATGAAATAAGCGGCAAGTACACCGAAGGTAATGATACTCGTCAAAATGAGCTGCGGTCTCATTGATTCGATGAACAGCATTGATGCCAAGATGGCGCAAATGACCAAAATGGTAAAATACGTGAGGTATGGGAATAGCCACATTTTGATTTTGAGCTGTTCTGGATTGTCTTTTTCGATTTTACGGCGCATTCTTAATTGTGAAACAGCAATGACCAAGTACACAAGAAGGGCAATCGCGCCGGATGCATTGACTAAGAACAAAAAGATGGTTTCAGGATAAAAGTAGTTCATCATGACGGCGATATAGGAAAAGAAGGTGCCTGCAACTGTAGCCGCTACAGGAACGCCACGTTTGCTGATTTTCATAAAGCGTTTCGGTGCTTCGCCTCTTTCTGCCAATGAATAAAGCATTCTGGACGTTGTGTACAACCCAGAGTTTAAGCAAGATAGAACAGCTGTTAAAACAATGACGTTCATGACTTGAGCTGCTGATGGGACGCCGATGTATTCTAATACCGCAACGAACGGGCTTGTTAAAATACTCGCTGAATTCCACGGAAGCAAGGTCACAACGACAGCGATGGAACCGACATAAAACACGATGATACGCCATACAACAGAGCGGGTAGCTGTTGTCACAGACTTGACCGGGTCTGCTGATTCTCCGGCCGCTATTGCCACAATCTCGGTTCCCATGAAGGAAAAGATGACGACGACAATTCCGAGTAAAACAGAGCTGAATCCATTTGGAAGGAAACCCCCGTTCCCCGTTAAATTGGAAAGACCTACAGTATGATGACCACCAAAACCAAAGATAAATGCAAAACCGATGAGTAGAAAGAGAATGATGCTGACGACTTTTATTAATGAGAACCAATATTCAAATTCGCCAAAAGATTTAACAGAAAAGATATTTGTTAATGTTAAGAGGATAGTGAGGATAAGACTTGTGAGCCAAACAGGTGCATCTCCATACCAATACTGAATAATGGCAGCACCAGCAATGGCTTCGATGGCGATGACAATCACCCAGAAGAACCAATAAAGCCAGCCAATTGTAAAACCGGCCCATGGACCGATGGCATCGCTCGCATACTGTGAGAAGGAACCGCTTGTCGGATAGGCGCATGCCATTTCTCCAAGCATTCTCATAATAAAGATCACGAGAAGTCCGGCAAAAGAATAGGAAAGAATGGATCCAGGTCCTGCAGAATGAATGACAGCGCCGCTACCAACAAATAGCCCTGCGCCAATAACCCCAGCAATGGAGATCATTGAAATATGTCTTGTTTTCAGATTTTTTTGAAGACCGTTTGTCATGTTGGACATGTCTTTACCTCCAAACATTTCTCTTCATAGAGAATTTGTTTTTAGAATATTTTAAATTTTATCATAATGAATTGTCATTCAGCATTGGACAGGTTATCAAACTGACATTTCAAACCTCTTAACATGATGTTAAAAAGTATAAAGGATTTGAGAGATTATGTTCCCTCTTTTTCCGCTGTTCATTCTTAAAAATAGCATAAGATCGGATGGGGAGAAGTTGTGTCTCAAAATAAAATTATTCTGATAATTTACCAGAAAGAGTGATATTGCCAATATGATCATCACAGAGTGAATTGGAAAAAGGTTGATGGGAGTAGGTCTTGAGGTCAATTGACCTTATAAAAATAAGTTTACTTAGGTCAACACATTTCTATGTATCCTATTTTGCTGACACAAGCGAATCATGTTGCTGTAGACCCACACGGGCTTTGCTTTGTAAGATAAATAATAGAAAAGTGATGTGTGAGGAGGCGCGGTTCGACATGGAGCGCTATAACGAATTAAGACAAGGTGAAACAGGTGCTTGGGTCAGCATCATTGCCTATGTGATCTTATCTGCGGTGAAACTTCTAATTGGGTATACGTTTCATTCAGAGGCTCTTTCGGCAGATGGATTGAATAATACGACGGATATTATTGCATCCCTTGCAGTGTTGATTGGGTTGCGTATTTCTCAAAAGCCGCCTGATGAAGATCATCCATACGGTCATTTTAGAGCAGAGAATATTGCGTCTCTTGTGGCGTCCTTTATTATGATGCTTGTTGGACTTCAGGTTCTGCTGAGTGCAGGCCAGTCGCTCTTCTCATCTGAGCATCAAACGCCTGATATGATCGCAGCTTGGACGGCAGCAGGAAGTGCTGTGGTGATGTATGGTGTGTATATTTACAACCGCAATCTGTCCAAACGGATCAATAGCCAAGCTCTTCATGCAGCAGCAGCTGATAATAAATCAGATGCGTATGTGAGTATCGGAACATTTGTAGGGATTATCGCCTCTCAGTTTCAACTGGCATGGATTGATACGCTTGCAGCGTTTGTGATTGGGCTCATTATTTGTAAAACGGCGTGGGAGATTTTTAGAGATGCTTCTCATTCGTTAACGGACGGTTTTCATATAAAAGATATGTCCAAATATAAAGAGACCATTGAAGCAACACCTGGGGTGGGCGATTTGAAAGATATTAAGGCACGGTATCTCGGAAGTACGGTCCATGTGGATGTAGTAGTGGAGGTCGAGCCGCACTTGAACATTGCAGAAAGCCATGATATTGCAGATGAGATCGAACGTAGAATGAAGAAGGAACATGATATTTTACACTCTCATGTTCATATGGAGCCAGCAGGTGAGCCAAAAGAAGAGAAGAAGTCTTATCCATCGTGAGAAGGCTTCTTTTTTTCTACGTGTTGATGTTTTATGCTATTGCGCGTTGTATGGTAAAGTTAGACTATATGAAATTTAACGGAAACGTGATAGGAGGATCAGGATGGCATTTGATGAACCGATGCATTCAGATTTACAAAAAATCGTAGATAACATCAATAAAGTCATGGTTGGGAAGAAAGATATTGCGATATTAAGCCTTGTTGCGATTTTGGCGAAGGGGCATGTGCTACTAGAGGATGTGCCTGGCGTTGGGAAGACGATGATGGTTCGTGCTTTGGCAAAATCCATTGGCTGTGAGTTTAAGCGAATCCAATTCACTCCTGACCTTTTGCCTTCAGATGTGACAGGTGTGTCGATTTATAATAAAAAGACAAATGAATTTGAATTTAGGCAAGGACCCATTATGGGGCAGATTATTTTGGCTGATGAGATCAACCGGACCTCTCCCAAAACACAGTCTGCATTGCTCGAAGCGATGGAGGAAGGCAGTGTTACAGTGGACGGAGAAACAATGCTGCTTGCTGATCCTTTTTTCGTCATGGCTACGCAGAATCCTGTGGAATATGAAGGGACTTATCCGCTGCCAGAAGCACAAATGGACCGGTTTTTATTCAAGCTGCAAATGGGGTATCCGACCATGCTGGAGGAGCTGGAGGTGCTCAACTTGCAGGAAAAGCAGTCCCCGATTGATACGCTCCAAGCAGTCATGACCAAGGATCACATCCATGCGTTGCAGCAAGCGGTTCAGACCATTCATGTGGATGCATCCATTAAAGAATATATTGTGGAAATTGCACAAGCGACGCGGCAGCATCCATCTGTTTATCTAGGTGTGAGTCCAAGGGGATCGATCGCCCTCATGAAAGCGGCTCAGGCGTATGCACTGTTGAATCGGCGCGATTATGTGATTCCTGATGATGTACAGTATTTGGCGTCTTATACATTGCCGCATCGAATGATTTTGACTTCAGAAGCGACGTATGAAGGGAAGAAGGCGGAGACACTGCTGAGACAAATGCTTGAGCAAATTGGCGTGCCAGTTCAAAAGTCGATGACTCAATGAAATTAGGTCATCGTTTCGCTTTTTCATTATGGTTACGGGTGATGATGCTCATCATCCTCACTGCGACAGTCTTTTGTTATGCCATGTTTCAGGGAGGGTTTGTGAGCTGGTTCCTTTTTTATGCATTTTTACCATATACTTTGTATGCTTTGCTGTTTGCGCTCGTTCCGCTGCGCGCTACAGTCAAAAGGACATTACAACAAACCCGCTTGAAGGCGGGAGACGTACTGTCCGTTGACCTTGAAATCAAGCGGACAAATCCATTTCCATACGTTTACGTCTTGATTGAGGATGATCCACCAGACACCTTTCATTTAAAGGAACAAATTGAGATGAAGCAAATGCTGTTTCCTTGGTTTCGGAAAACGTGGCGTTTTTCCTATCAATTGAATGATGTCATGCGCGGGGAACATCATTTGTCAGCAGTTCGAATCAAAACGGGTGATATGTTTGGTTTTGTGGAGAAAGAAGTCATCATTCCGTTAGAAAAAAAGCTGCTTGTTTATCCGAAAATGCTCGATCTTCAGGTGGAGTCTGCTGAGTCATTGAATGAAAATGGAGGCAAAGCGGTTCACTCGTGGTTAAATGAACCGACCCATGTGACAACAGGCGTAAGGGAATATCAGCAAGGAGATCGTTTTGCTTGGGTGGACTGGAAGACGACGGCTAGAAGGGGGCAGCTGATGACGAAGGAATTTGAACAGAATCAAACAAAGGATCTTGTCGTGTTTGCTGATTTTACCGACGAAGCGGTATTTGAGACCGTCGTGTCTATTGCAGCGTCTGTCCTACAATCGGCAGTGAAAAAAGGATTGCCTTCAGGTCTTGTACCTCTAGGAGATCAGCATGCCTTTCGAGTGGATCAAGGAGAACTTCATTTAGAGGACATGCTTTATTATTTAACAAGAGTGCAGCCTCACCCTTCTCGCGTACAAGAGTATAAGGCGTTAGCAGCGAGTGAGTATCAGCATTCTGGAAAATATGTCATCACGGGTCAGCTGCAGGAGGGGCTTGCTGCGAGTCTCTTTGGAAATCGAAACAGAAAGAACATCACTGTTCTTTTAGTGAAGAAAGCCGTGGATCGATTCACGACAAAAGAAAAACAGCTTGTAGACCGGCTTAGGGCATCTGGAATACGCACGACCGTTTTATTTGAAGACCGGCTGTACGAAAGAACTGTGAGGTGACAAACATTTATGCTGCATACGCATCAGCGGCAAAGCCGTTTTGAGTTGTTCATCTATTATGCTGTAGCATTTCTGCTGCTTTGGGAGTGGCTTCGACCGCTTCAAGATTTTACAGAGACGAGTCATACGTCTTATTTCATCATTTTTATAGGGCTTACATGTTTGTTTACATTTTTTCGTTTGAAGTGGTATGTGACGTTTCCTATTTGTACTGGCTTGATTTTGCTCGCCTTATATTTGATCTTTTATCAAGCAGAGCCAAGCTATCCGGCTGCATTATTAGGTGATATTAAAGATAATATCACCTTCATGAGCACAGGCATGTGGAGTGACATGTACCCCTCCTTCCGCACATTATTGTTTTATATTTTGCTATGGCTGCTTGTCTACTTGCTTCATTATTGGGTGGTCTATCAGCAGCGTATCTTTTTCTTTTTACTCATGACGATTGTGTATGTCACGATTCTGGATACGTTTACGCCATATGATGCAACCTTTGCGATCGTTCGTATTATGGTATTTGGTTTTTGTCTGCTTGGGTTGCTGTATTTCGATCGACTGCGTTCGGCTGAAGGCATTCGGGTGACGCAGAAGGCGCGCCTAAAGTGGTTTTTGCCCATGCTGGCGCTCGTTCTTCTGTCAGCGACACTTGGCGCTTCTTTACCAAAGTCTGATCCGAAATGGCCTGATCCTGTCCCATTTTTTAAGGCGGTGACGAATCAAGATGGCTCTGCCGGACAGAATAAGGTGGGATATAGTACAGATGATTCGACGCTTGGCGGACCGTTTAGTGAGGACCGCACACCGGTCTTTAAATGGAGCGGAAAGGAGCCTTCCTACTTTCGTGTCGAAACAAAAAGTATCTACACCGGAAAGGGCTGGGAGGATGCCTCAAATGATACGAAGCCTACGCGGCTAAAAGAGAACAGTGTGCGGAATCGTTGGTTTACCGAGCGTGTAAAAACAGAGGTGCACGAAACGAGAGTCGATATGGAATCAAACTATCGATTTAATCATGCCGTCTATCCGATTGGGACGATCATGCTGATGCCAATGGAAAACATTCCACTGCAAATGATGGGTAAAACGGAGAAAATTGTCCCATCCATTCAAAATCCGCCGAAAAATTTAAGGAACTACCAAGTCACCTTCTTGTCTCCTACATTTATCCTCGAGGATTTGCAGAGAATCAAAGTACCGACAAAGAAGCAGGTCAATCAGGAGGTCGGCCGTGAATACTTGCAGCTTCCTTCCTCATTGCCAGAGCGAGTGAAAACATTGGCAAACAGCTTAACGGAAACGAAGGATAATATGTACGATAAGGCTAAAGCGATTGAGGATTACTTAGGGTCAGCGAAGTTTTCATATGAAACGCAAAATGTCGCTGTGCCTAGTCGTAATGAAGATTATGTGGATCAATTTTTGTTTGATACGATGATCGGCTACTGCGATAATTTTTCATCCTCTATGATTGTGATGCTCCGTTCGATCGGGATTCCGGCGAGATGGGTGAAAGGGTACACGTCAGGTCAATTATATGAAACACAGATGGATGGAAACAATGTGTATGAAGTAACCAATAACAATGCGCATTCATGGGTAGAGGTGTATTTTCCAAACAGAGGCTGGGTGACTTTCGAACCGACAAAAGGATTTACGAACCCAGAGACATTTACGAATGAAGCTGTTTCTAGCGATCAGACAGATGATGATCAAAAGAAAGAAGACCAGTCTAGCTCTGATGCAAGCGAAGATCAGCAGGCAGAACAGCCACAGCAGGAGACAGAGCAGCCGGCAGAACCAAAGAAACAAACAGCGCAAGCGAAGCCTAATATGGTGCATGTTGGTTCAATCCTGGGTTTTGCGGCAGGAGCTATGATCCTTCTAGGATTGATCAGCTGGCTGGTTTATCGATTCAGAGCAAGATGGCTGCCATTCTTTATTGTGAGAAAGGTGAAACGTCTGCCAGAGGAGGAAGCATTCTTCTATGCGTATGCTGCGCTATTAAAGCAGCTGAAGCGCAGGGGAATTGAGAAAAAACCTGGCATGACGCTAAGAGAATTTGCTTCTTTGATCGATGACAAGAATGGAGATCATCACATGTCAGAGCTGACGCAGCTCTATGAGCGGGCACTCTATCGTCGAGAGGATGCGTCGGGGCTTTGGCGGCAATCGGCAAAGTTATGGGAAAATTTAATAAACAGGAGATAGTCTTGACCCCGTACCTTCCTGTTGTTAGAATAGGTGAATATTAAAACCTTCTAAAATACATGAAATTGAAGCGTTCGGATGTGAGTCTGGGCGCTTCAAAAGCGTGATTCACACTGAGAGCAGGTTTTCTCCTCTCATTTTTTCTGTGCGTTTATAAAAACTATATTGGACATAGAGGTGACACCATGACAAATTTAGTAAATGAAATGATTTTGGTTCTAGATTTCGGCAGTCAGTACAATCAGCTGATCACTCGCCGTATTCGTGAATTTGGTGTGTACAGTGAGCTTCATCCGCACACTTTAACTGCTGAAGAAATTAAAGAAATGGCGCCGAAAGGAATCATCCTTTCTGGCGGTCCAAACAGTGTTTATGATGAAGGATCTTTCCGCTGTGACGAAAAGATTTTTGATCTAGGCATTCCGGTTCTAGGCATTTGCTACGGCATGCAGCTGATGACTCACTATTTAGGCGGGAAAGTAGAAGCGGCTAGCCAGCGTGAATATGGGAAAGCAGACATCCATATTAACGGAACACCTGCTTTATTCAAAGACCTTCCAACGGATCAAGTCGTATGGATGAGCCATGGTGACCTCGTTGTTGAAGTACCAGAAGGCTTTACAGTTGATGCAACAAGTGCACATTGTCCAAACTCAGCGATGAGCTTAGCTGAGAAGAATTTCTATGGTGTTCAGTTCCACCCAGAGGTTCGTCACTCTGAGTACGGAAATGACCTATTGAAAAACTTTGTCTTCGGCGTGTGTGACTGCGATGGCAAATGGTCAATGGAGAACTTCATTGAAATCGAAATGCAGAAAATCCGTCAAACAGTAGGCGACAAACAAGTATTGTGCGCACTAAGCGGCGGTGTAGATTCATCTGTTGTGGCTGTATTGATCCACAAAGCAATCGGCGATCAGCTGACATGTATTTTCGTTGACCACGGTCTTCTTCGCAAAGGCGAAGCAGAAGGGGTTATGAAGACATTTAGCGAAGGTTTCAACATGAACGTGATTAAAGTAGATGCAAAAGATCGTTTCTTAAACAAGCTAAAAGGTGTGTCTGATCCTGAGCAAAAACGTAAAATCATCGGTAACGAATTCATCTATGTATTCGATGATGAATCGGACAAGCTAAAAGGAATCGACTACTTAGCACAAGGAACACTTTACACAGATATCATTGAGAGCGGAACAGCAACGGCACAAACAATCAAATCTCACCACAACGTAGGCGGTCTTCCAGAAGACATGCAGTTCGAATTGATTGAGCCTTTGAATACGCTATTCAAGGATGAAGTCCGTGCCCTAGGTTCAGAGCTAGGCATTCCTGACGACATCGTCTGGAGACAGCCTTTCCCAGGTCCAGGACTAGGCATCCGTGTACTAGGTGAAATTTCTGAAGAAAAACTAGAAATCGTCCGTGAATCGGATGCGATTCTACGCGAAGAAATTGCTAACTTCGGCCTTGAGCGCGACATCTGGCAATACTTCACGGTTCTCCCAGACATCCGCAGCGTAGGTGTTATGGGTGACGCAAGAACATACGACTACACAATCGGCATCCGTGCTGTTACTTCGATTGATGGGATGACGAGTGACTGGGCAAGAATCCCTTGGGATGTACTTGAAAAGATCTCAACTCGTATCGTGAATGAAGTGAAGCATGTGAACCGCGTGGTGTATGATATTACGAGTAAGCCGCCTGCTACGATTGAGTGGGAATAGTTGTAATAGAGCTAGAAACCTTTGTGTATCAAGGGTTTTTAGCTCTTTTTTATTTTTAATTGCACTTTTTCCTTTTGTTTTAATGTGTGAATTCATCATTCCATCCCTTACCCACATCAATCCATTGTGAATAACCGGAGTATTTTTCTAATTGTTTGATTGTTAGTTCAATAGCACTGTTACTGCTCCCGCAGGCTGGATAGACTGTCTCAAAACGTTTTAGTGAAATATCTAAATAAACAGAAACGCCATTCTTTATAGCAAAAGGACATACTCCGCCAATTTCATGACCGACCAAGTCAACGACCTCATGAGGAGAAAGCATTTTAGCTTTTGTTTTAAAATATTCCTTGAATTTTTTGTTATCAACTTTTGCATCACCAGAGGTCACAACTAAAATAGCTTGCCCATTCACTAGAAAGGAGAGTGTTTTTGCGATTCTTTCAGGTTCGCAGCCCAATGCAGAAGCAGCCAAGTCTACGGTTGCACTAGATACTGAAAATTCTTGAATTCGAGTATCCATATCATATTGTTTAAAATAATCTTTTACTTTTTTGATTGACATGATGATTTCTCCTTTTTATTAGTATTGATTTGAAGTTTGCTCGACTTTATTATTTAAACGATATTGTTGTGGTGTTAGGTGATACTTTCTCTTAAATAAACGAATGAAATGCTCTACATTTTGATAACCAACGGTTGTCGCAATATGATCTACTTGCAAATTGCTCCCAGTGAGCATTTCACACGCTTTTTCCAATCTTATTTCTTGTCGAATCTCACTAAATGATTTGCCAAGCTTACGAGCTATATATTTTGACAGATAAGATTGTGAAAGGTTAAATTCCTCTGCCATCTCCTGGATTGTTATATGCTCACAACATTGCTGAATATATTGAAGCATTTGAATCATACGTTTATCACTATATTGTTTGACCTGATTTACGTTCATATGACTTGGTTTGAATCTTAATAAGAGGCATAATAATATCTCAAACAAATTATTCATAATCAACTGGTAACTAGGAAACCGATTATAATTTTCTGTAAATAGTTGAAGAGAGCAGTCTAGCAAATTTTTATCCAAGCGACTATGGAAAATAAGAATATTTTTATTTTCTTTTATATACATTGCATTCAAAAAGAACTCTGAAATGACATTATTTCCTTTTAACATTTTAAAAAACACTTTTTGAAAAGTACTTTTACGGATCATGATTTGCATTGCGATTGTATTCTCCATGACAATTGGCTTGTGTATTGTATCAGGTGGAATAAAGGCAATATCTCCTGATTTTAAAGTCATTTTTTTATCTTCCACTTCTAAATACATCTCATTTTCCAGAACATAGATCATCTCAAAGAAATCATGGATAGCCGACAATTGAGGCATAAAACGGCTATACTTTCTCACTTCGATATCATTCTCCTGACCTAACCACATGGTATCCTCTTTTTCAAATTCGTTCTGCCCTTTAAGCAAAAATTCTTCTATATATATTTGCTTATGCATTAAATTGTTTTTATCATAATCCTTCAAAAATAATTGCAATGATTGATTGTCATGCTTTTTCTGTTGGTATTGTTGATAAAAGATTTCTTGCTCGTTATATTCTCTTAAATATTGCATCGCTTCATGTTTTTCAAGTTTATTTTTTTTCATCTACATCCAAACCTCTAGTCTATTTACTGCAACCACCAGGGCTTTCACTGTTGCTTCAATAATATCTTTATCAATTCCAGCACCCCAATGCATTTTTTCTTGATATGAAATACCAATCTGTGCACAGGTTTTTGCTTGAGAATCCTTGCCCAAAGAATTCTGTTCATAGACTTCCAAAACATACTCGAGATGAAAATATGCTTTTAACGCATTACTGATTGCATCTAAACTTCCAGTGCCAGTTCCTTGTATTTCAATTTGTTGATGATCTCTCAGCAAAGTTAAGGTGACTTCCTGCTTCTCTCCTTTATGAAATTGATAATCAAGCAGCTGGAAATGAGGGTGAAAATCAACATACTGCTTTTCAAAAACATGATATATTTCTTCGACAGACAATTCCCTATTTGTCTGATCAGATACTTTCTTCGCTTCATATCCCATGGCTTCATTCATTTTATAAGGAAGTTGAATGCCATAATTTGTTTCTAGTATATAGCCTATGCCGCCTTTTCCAGACTGGCTATTGATTCGAATCACATCCGTTTGATAATTCCTTCCCAAGTCAACTGGATCTACTGGGATATACGGAACGTCCCATTTATCAACATGATTTTCCTTTCTATATTTCATACCTTTAGATATCGCATCTTGATGTGACCCAGAGAATGCGGTGAATACCATCTCGCCAGAATATGGCTGTCTCTCATGAACAGTAATTTTGGTTAGTTTTTCATATTTTTTACGAATAGCTTCTAGGTTATTGAAATTCAATTTTGGATCATAACCTTGTGAATACATATTCATCGCCAAGGTAATCAAGTCTACGTTCCCTGTACGTTCACCGATACCAAATAATGTACCTTCGACTCTTTCTGCGCCAGCTAGCACACCAAATTCTGCATCACTCACCCCAGAGCCACGGTCATTATGAGGATGAACAGATAATGTCACACTGTCTCGGTAAGACAGATTTTTGTGTATATACTCAATCTGACTTGCGAAGATATGAGGCATTGAATATTCAACTGTTGTCGGAATATTGATGATCGCTTTATGATTTGGTGTCGGTTTCCAAATATCTAAAACACTCTTACAAATATCTAAAGCATAATCCACTTCTGTTCCTGGAAAGCTTTCAGGACTATATTGAAAATAAATATCGCTTTCTGTTTTTTCGGCCAGTTCTTTTACTAAAATAGCTCCATCAATTGCAATTTGTTTAATTTCATCTTTTGTTTTCTTAAATACTTGTCTGCGCTGCGCTTCTGAAGTCGAATTATATAAATGAACAATCGCTTTCGGTACCCCCTTAATTGCTTCGAAGGTTCGGCGGATAATATGCTCTCTCGCTTGCGTGATCACCATAATCGTTACATCGTCTGGAATCATATGATGATCAATCAGTGTCCGTAATAGCCTAAACTCCGTATCGGAAGCAGCTGGAAATGCGATTTCAATTTCTTTAAAACCTATCTCTACTAGTAACTGAAACATTTCCAATTTTTCTTCTAAGTTCATAGGAATAGGTAATGCTTGATTTCCATCCCGTAAGTCCACACTGCACCATATAGGAGCACTTTCTAATGTTTCTTTCTTCACCCAATCATAAGTAAGGTTCGGTGGCAAAAAGTATTTCTTTTCGTATTTTTTGTAGTTAAACATCATCGATTCCTCCTGTAATTGGAATATAAAAAAGCCTATCATCTCCAAGATTGAACTTGGAGACGAAAGACTTCTTCTTACGCGGTACCACCCCTGTTTCATGATAACCATATATTATCATGCCCTTATTCGGATACAGATTGTTATATCTTATATCCTTCCCATATAACGGTGGGGTGCCGTCCTTAACTACATCAATACTTTTCATTTCACTAAGGCTACTCTAAGGTGAGTTCCTTGCCTTTTTGTTATTGCTTCTCATCAACCAGCAACTTTCTGAAAACATTTCGGCAAGTACTATTCCTTTTCATCGCATTCTAATTTTTCTGATTTTTTCTATTATACCAAGATGACAAAAAAGAGATAGTGGTAGGGATATCTTTTTCAATTGATTTTTTTTGTCCTATGGGTGCTTATCTTCATTTTAAATTTTATTTTCTTTATTTTACTTCTGTTTTAATGTGGTGTCCTCTTCACCAAATAAAAATCCAAGGCCACAAATAAAGGTGAGTGAATTCATAGCGAACAATAAAATCGCACCAATTTTTTTCATGGCAATCAATCTCCTCTTCACTTCAGTCTGCTAGCCCTCAAAATTTAAATTCACTGGTTCATTCTCTAAATGATCCACAGTATTTTGTTCTGTCACTGGCACACTTTCATCTACAATTTTAAAACTAAGTTCGTCCATCCAAATTTGACCTGGACCTTGTAGTAATATGCCAAACGCAATGACTTCACTTTTTACTGGAACATCTAGTACGACACTAAAATGATTCCATCCATTTGTTCCTGTAATAGGACGGTTCATCATATTGTCAAACGCAAGAACTTCACCTGAAGAATGGTCGATTCTCATCCATAAACCAGCTGAGCCTTTCACATCTTCGCTTTTAACAAAAGCAGAAAATTGAAGCCGTTCTCCGCGGTAACGATCAGACTTAATTTGTTGCATCAATGTTGCGAAACCTCCAGCTTTTTCATCTTTTGATTTTAAATAAGCGGAGTTAGTACCACTGTGTACAATTCTGTTATCCAAACCTGTTTCATAGTCAGAAGGGGTGTCCCCCGTCATAATCCAGCCAGTAGGTGTGTTCTTATTTGCAGCCATATTCTTTTCCTCCTTATCAATTACATTCCTTAGTAATCTCCGATAACGTGCTGGTGACATGTCATATATCTTCTTAAAGGCTCTAGTGAAGGATTCCTGTGAACTAAAACGATACTGCAATGCGATATCAATCGCCCGTTGATCCGTATGAATTAAATCCTTCGCCGCTTGGGTCATTCGACGTTCCCTAATATAATCAACAACTGACTTCTTAATCACTTTTTTGAACATACGGTGAAAGTGAAACCTAGAATAACCAGCGTGTTTCGCTAGAGTTTGAAGCGGTAAATCATCTTTCAGATGCTGTTCAATATAATTTAATGTTTCTTGAATCGTTTTTTCATGTTCTTGATAGGACAACCGTGCACCTCCTTGCCTTACGAGTTTAGTATAGCGGAAATGCTCTTTAGGAAACTTGACTGTTTGTGCTATGTTGCAATATTACCTACCTCAGGTTTTGAGCTGGCCATGCCTAGATTAAGGACAGGTATCCGTGAACTAGGTGAAATTTCTAAAGAAAAACTAGAAATTGTCCGTGAATCGGATGCGATTCTACGTGAAGAAATTGCCAACTTCGGCCTTGAGCGCGACATCGGTCATTACTTCACGGTTCTCCCAGACATCCTAGGTGTTACGGATGACGCAAGAACATATGACTACACAATCGGTATCCGTGCTGTTACTTCGATTGATGGGATGACGAGTGACTTGGCAAGAATCCCTTGGGGGAGCTTGAAAATCTCTCAACTTGTATCGTGAATGAATTGGTGGTGTATGATATTGTGAATAAGCTAGTTATAGGCTTTTTTATTCCGCGCTAATAATGTTCAAACTAAAATGATAATATTAAATTAATGTAAAATAAAAATTAAAGGAGTACAAAATGATTAAATATAAATTTATAGCACATGCTTATGATTTAGAAATTAAGGACACCATGAATAGAGATATTAAAGTTTTTGAGAATTTAAGAATTTCCAATAACTCTAATAAAGTATCTGAAATATTTCATCCTCTATTTAGAGAAGCAATTGGAAGCCTAGAATATGATTGTCTACTATCGGGTCCATATTATTATGCAGAAGGAGAAATAAAAGATGATTCTCTTTTTGATGAAAAATCAGAATGTGAAATTTTAGATAGTTTTATGAAAAATGCTCAACTTGTTAACAGCTTTCTTTGGTTAGTTAAAGATAATAGTGTACGTGTTGAAAAGGGATATATGCAATTGGAAACTGGTAGAGAAGTAAAATTCAGTTCAAATGGAAGAAGTGTAATGTTTTATAACTTGAAAGGTGATAGAGATTCATTACTTTTTAATATAGAAGAATTAAAATTGCCAGAGATGTTTTATAATAAATATTTTGGTCAGACTGTAAATATCTCAGGTTTGAATGATAAGGCTGATTCATTTAAGGAAATTCCAGTTTATGAATCTTCGAGAATCGAAAGAGCTTTATACCTTTTGCAAACTGCTAGAGCACAAAATTATTTGCCAGAAAGAATAGCGATATTTACTTCTTTATTAGAAACTTTAATTTCAACTAGTAACACTGATGTTACACATAAATTAAGAGAACGAATAGCTTGGTTACTGGGAGAGAGTTATGAAGAACGAGAAGATATATTTAATGATATGGGAGTAATTTATGGCATTCGGTCTCAGCATGTTCATAATAGTACAGTCCCTAAGGGTACTAGGACACCAGAAAAACTGATTTTAAATGCAGGGAAATTAGAAAACTATGCAAGGAGAGTATTAGTAAAGGTTTTAATTGAAGAAAAAATTGGTAATTTGTATCAAGAAAATGATAGAGGAAAATATGATGATGAAAGATTAGAAAAGTTCTTTAAAAGTCTTTGTTTAGGAAAAATATATAAATGAAAAAGAACTTCTAATGGAAATCTTTTATTAAGGCCCTATTTACTGATTTGAATTCAGCCTTCTTTTATTACGCTGGTGATATTCAACATTAATAATACTTTTAAACTTGTTAGTAACCTCATGATTCATATAAAGTTATAGATGCTCATAAATTCTAATGTTGTTTGAATGTATTCATGACTTAATCTATCTTAAACTAGAGCCATTTTCACCTAAGGAGTTGAGTAGTAAACTTGGTTTTCTTTTTATTAACTTTCCATAATTTTGAGTGCTCAACTTATTAGTTGGCAATCCATTATGAGATAAAACATATTTGGAGGGAAATACATCGAGTTATCTTTCTCTTGATTTTTTATAATTAGACTGTAATATCATAAAGAAATCCAAATATATTGAAATACTGAATAAATACAAGAGTCGTTGACGAAGATTTACTAATAGTGATTTAAAACGAAATATTAGTGATATTCATAAGGGCACCTATATTTCCCTTGTATCAGGAATACCGCAGTAAGATAGTTCATTCATACGTTTTCGTCTCAAGTTATACTGTGAAAAAGCTTAATAGTAGCGCTCCCTTTTTTTGCATTGATATGGTATGCTTACCCTAAATAAGCGATTTCAATTATAGGAAAATTAATCAAGTGAATTTTTAATATTGTAGTAGAAAGAGTAAAATATTGACTGAGATTATTTGAAAATTAAATTTAAGGTGTGCGAGAGATGAATTTAGAAAATACAAAACTAATGATGGAATTACATAGAAGGCAATCTTCCTTTTATTTTAAAATCCAAGAGGTTTATAAAGAAGTTGAAAGTGTATTAAACACTAGGATACCCCGCATATTTCCCTATTATACTCAGCATGATGTTGGGCATTCATTAAGAATTATGGATTTAATGTACGATTTAATTGAAGAAATAGATAATTTGAATGATTTAGAACTTGCACTAATAATTTATTCATCCCTTTTACATGACATAGGAATGGCTCCGGATGATAATGAGATACTTGATATTAAAAATGGGAGGTTAACATATGAAGGATTAAATTATGAAATATTATTAGAACAATTTCATAATGACCATACATTAGCCCTTCAAGAATTTATAAGAGAAGTACATGCATTTCGTTCATCAGAATATATAAAAAATAAACTATCGCATCACTTCTTTATACCAGATATGCCAGAAGTTTTATTTGTAAATGAGTTAGCAAAAATTTGCGAGGCCCATACAAAGGATTTTTATTGGTTAATAGAGGAGTTAGATGTAAATATTGTTAAAGGAACTTATAGTTGTAACTTGCAATATAGTGCAATGCTTTTAAGAATAGGAGATATATTAGATTTTGATAGCTCTAGAACTCCCACTCGGTTATTTGAAGCTGCTAGACCTTTAGGGTATAGTCTTGAAGAATGGAAGCAACATTTTGTAATTGAAAACAAACAGAAGGTAAATAATAATGATACAGGAATTAAAATTATAGAATTTTATGGAGAATGTGAAGAACCTAAGATACATAGGAAGATTTTAAATTATTTTAGCTGGGTGGAAACTGAGATAAATAACGCTTTAGAACTTTCGGGGAATTTTAATAATAAACATAAATTTAATTTGCATTACAGAATAAATAATTTTATTAGATCTAAAGATTATAAGATAGTAGATTTGAAGTTTGAATTTAATTACTTGCATATTATTGAGATCTTAATGGGAGAAGAGTTATATGGAAATAAAAAATATGGTCTTAGAGAAATTATTCAAAATTGCATAGATACCTGCAATCATAAGGGAATTATATACAAACAAATTAAAGAACCATGGGAAAATGATTATATAGGGACTATAGATATAATTCTTAAAAAAAGTAAAAATGAAGTGATTATTAAAGATAACGGAATAGGTATGGATTATTCAATAATAAAAAGATATTTTTTAGAGCTAGGTTCATCTTATTATAAATCAAAAGAATTCAAGCATTTAGATAGTGATTATAAGCCTATAGGTAATTACGGAATTGGTTTTTTAGCAGGTTTTATGATCTCGTCAAAAATTTTAGTGAGAACTAGACATTATAAAAGTAATTCCATTATTGAATTAGAAATAGAAAAAGATGAACAATATGTAGCGATGAAAGAGGTAGAAAGACCTAACTTTGTAGGAACGGAAATTATTTTGAATTTAAATGATTTTTTATCTATTTGGGACTCAAATATTGAGGATTTAGAAAATTATTTAATTGAACAATTTTTATTTAAGGATATTAATGTACATTTAAACATTGAAAATGAAGACGGAGGATATAAAAAAATAACAATAAATGATTTAGAACTTACTGAAAGTGTTGATTTAAGTCATTATTTAGAAGATGTAGAGTTAACATTAAAATATTTTAAAAATAGTATAATTTTCAAGAAATATCTATTAGATTTGCTAGATGGTAATGTTGTTTCTCTAGAAGATGAAGAAATAGTATATATTCCAGATACTGATGAAACAATTCTATTAAAAAACTATGTACAGAATAGTAAGTTAGAAACTATTGAGTTAATATTAGTTGACGATGAAAAATTACCGGCATTAGAAAGAGCTTTAGAATTAGATCTGGATGAAGATGAAATCATTAATTATGTTTGGGAATATTCTCCACCAACTTTAGAAGTAATAACTTTAGATGGAATTTTGAACAAGAATATGCCAACTCTTTATGAGAACTCAGAATACGTTATCAATTTCGATATTGAAAAATTAAATAAAATTGATGATATATACCATAACAATGAATTCGGAACTATCTATACTAAAAAAGAATATAATTTATTCGCAATAAATGGAATAGATAAGTATTTAGAATTGATAAATCATGATGATAGAGAAAATTTAATGTCTTGGAGGATAAATCCTAGGTATTATTATTATCGAAAAATGTTTGTTAGAGGAGTGTTCGTAAAAGAGTTAAGTAGTTTAAATGTAGAAAATGCAATAAAAAATATATCGATTCAGGATATAAAAATAAATGTACTTAATCCATCAATTATTCCTACTGTCAATAGAAATTCTTTTAAAGAAAGTGATGAAATAATTTTGATGAATTCCATATATATAGCAATCTGTTTGGATATTCTAGATAATACCGAAGACTTTTCAGAAAAAATGTTAATGCGTAAATATTTAGATATATTTATGAAGTCTTCAAATAGTTTAATAAAAGAGGAATTTCATCCTAAAAGTTAAATGCATGTTTTGTCTACTCGAGAAATTAAAATTAAAGGAAATTTCTCTACTCTAAAAGAAATTGACCGTAGCCCAAAGATTAGAAGAAAAATAAGCATATTAGTAGTTTATTAGATAGATCATACATCTGTATAAATTAGTGCGCTCGAATTTATATTAAGGCAATGATTGATGGGAGAGTAAATATATAAATAACTTGGAGTGTAACGATTATTTATAAGGATTTTTAATGTTTAAAGGTTATCAATTCTCACTAAAAACTCCACTAAGTGGAAAGCCAATCCCTTTAATAAGGAGTTGGCTTATTTGCGCAGTAATCAAATAAAAATAACTTGGCCACTCAGTCAAGCTGTTTTATGGTCTGGCAAAGGGGTTGTTGATTTAGAAATATATAGCATTCTGAAGGAGGATGACATGAATCAATAAGTTCGATAACATGATGCTGAGGATATCGGCTTTTTGTTATGATCTAATTTTTCTGTTTGTCGGAATTCCTTTTAGAAGATAAAAAAGCGAAGCACTGAGCTCGCTCATTTCTATTTATTTCATTGGAAAATTGAATTTGCATATCTTTCAGTTCTTCAATCCAAGTGTGCTGTTTCATTCCTTACCTCCTATTCTACTCATCTACCATTATTAAACATTCAATTTTTCATTCTTAATCTTCTCCACAACACCACCGCAAGAACAAGCAAAATGACACATTGAATGGATAGTAAAAGCATTTGCATTCCGACAGATGTATGTCCATTTGTTATTTGATCCACGATATTATGCACCGCATGCCATATGATCACCCATTGCAGGCTGCCAGTGAGCCCCACGATTTCAGCCGCAACAAATCCAAATAAAAAGGCGAATAAGATTTGTGCCACTGTTATGGTGATGCTTTTTCCGCTTAATAGATTAGCAGAATGACCGAGACCGAATAGTATGGCGGAGCCCCAAATGGCGGTGTTCAGGTTGATCTGTTTTAAGTATTGGAACAGAATGCCGCGAAAAATACCTTCTTCAAAAATACCGACACACACCATGAAGAAACAAAGTGCCATAAAGGATGACAGTGAGATGTCCTTGTTTAGTCCTGCGATAAATGGGACGGCTTCTATGAAAAGAAGTGGAAATATCCACAAGCCAAGAGTCCCTTTTCGAAACCCGATCTCTTTGAAGTGAAAGCGGCTTTTTTGAATGATCAATAGAAGAAAAAGACAGCCAGCTAGCATGGCACAGCCATTGATGAGATAGATGTTCGTTGGATCGGTTACTTCTTTGATGGATATATAGACACCTGCGCTTGTTGGAATGATTAAAGAAAACAGCATTAGAAGTACTGATTTTCGGATGATTGTGATTGGTTTCATGTTTTAATTCCTCCTCTAACGTCAGAGTAGTGGAATCAAGCAGAAGTCACAATTAAATCTTCCTAACATGTCAATATTTAGCCCTAAGATGCACTTTAAGATGTTGTTCGTTTCTTTCGCTGCTGTAAAAGTTCGTTGATTTCCTCAGCGGTTGCTTGGTCTTTTTTATACAATAGGTACTTCATCAAAAAGAATAATGCCATGACCACAAGGAAATTCACGATGAACGAAAGGAGACTGATTTCAGCGCTGACGATGATGATGGTGGTCATAATCATACACATCACAAGGACGATATATAGAATTTGTTGAAAAAAAATCCGTTTATGACTGTACGTTTGTTTTGGATATAGCAAGAAGGTCAGGGCGCTTGAAAAAAAGGAGCTGAACATGATTGCTTGTAAAATATAGATGGGCATCGTTCCAAACGTGAAACAGTAAATCAATACGAGTGCAGTAAAGATCAGACAAAATGTGATCAAAAGATTTGTGATATAACGTTTCATCCTGTTCACTTCCTCCGTAACCCAAGCTTCTCTTTTAATGCTTGAATATAAAAACGTGAAATCATTACCTTTTCTCCATTCATAAGGCTTGCTTCAAAACGGCCACTCGTTTTAGGAGAAATAGCGGCGATCTGATCAATATTAAGAATCATCGATTTAGATACCCTCAAATAATCATGCGCTTCAAGCCGTTCTTCAAGTTCAAATAACTTTTCCTTTATGAGAAACACCCCATCTGACGTATACAAGAACGATCTTTTATCGACGCTTTCTATATATAAAACCTCGTGATAATAGACCTTCTTCATTCTTTCTTTCGTGGGCTCTTGCGCTAGGAAATAGGGTGATGATTGCTTCACTTGTTGAACTAGCTTTTCAATAGTAGGATTTAGCTCATAAATGTGAAAAGAAACATACTCTGATTGCGGCTTTTGGATGAAATGAATATCCGTTTTCATTTGTTTCTCCTCTGTCTATTAGGATTTTTCGTAATCTCTCTTCAAAATCGAATACATATACACATCATCGAACCCCTTTTGACCCAATTCATACTCTCTCAATAATCCCTCTCCCACAAAATCAATCTTCTCCAATAATTGAACAGACGACGTATTTTTAGGATCAATGATGGCTTCAATCCGGTTCAAATTCATCTCCTGAAATCCATATCGCAACACCGCAGCAATCGCTTCGCTCATGATGCCTTTTCTCCAATGATCGTGATGTAATTCATAGCCGATTTCCGTGCGGCAGTGCTGTTTTGCTAGATTGAGAAATCCGCAGCTGCCAATGATGGCGGGGTCATCTTTTAAAGAAATGCCCCATCTAATCCCTGTTTGTTCTTTGAAGATATTGTCATACCACTTGATTTCTCCTCTTGTGTCTTCGATGGATTCATGTGCATCAATGCCCATGTAGCGGCACACGGTTTCATTGGATAAATAGATGTGCATATCCTTAGCGTCTGCGATCGTTGTTTGTTTTAAGATCAGTCTTTCGGTATGTATTGTTGGAAATGATTTTGGATAGGTGATTTTGTTCATTTTTTATCCTCCATGTGATGTCTTTTGTTCTGTACATGCCTGACAATAAAAAACCCCTTCATTCCTCAGCCAAGCCTTCACCTCTGTCATTCCTCGTCTCTTTGGATAGACCAGCTTGACGTACACTTCTTCGTTTCCTTCTATCTTTTTCTGACAGCTAGCACACGTAGGTTCTTCAAATAGAAACAATCGACATACTCCTTTTTGTAGATATTTCTTCCATTATATCAAATGTTCAACTTATTCTTTCGACTCTATTCTTCACTTTCTCTATTTTTATCCGACATATGCTAAGTAAAATAAATTTTCATTTGTTGAAACCGTTTGAGAGAAAGCTTGCTCTAACAGGTGTAGGAGGTGTGGATGAGATGAAGCAAGTGCGTCTAATTAAAAAAGCACAAAAAGGGAATGTCCCGGCATTTGAGAAATTAATGCTGATGTATCAGGAGCGTTTATATAAAACGGCTTTTCTCTACACAAGAAATAAAGAGGATTCGTTAGATGCTGTTCAGGAGACGGTATTTAAAGCGTTTAAGCATCTATCTGGCTTGAAAGAACCAGCTTATTTTTCTAGCTGGCTGACGCGGATTTTGATTCATACAATTTTTGCAATGAAGAAAAAGCAGCAAGATGTTGTTCCGTTTGAACAGCAGCACGAAAGCGTTGAGCGGAATGATTTTTTGGAAGACAAGCTAGATTTAAAACAAGCACTTGATGTGTTAGACGAGCAATACCAGATTGTGATTCAGCTATTTTATTTTCAAGATTATTCGATTTCAATGATTTCTCAGCAGATGGGTATGCCTGAAGGAACGGTTAAAACTCATTTGTATCGCGCAAGAAAGTTATTAAAGCAAACATTGGAAAAGGAGGAGAGTGTCGATGGAACGAAAAGAAATGAAAAAGCTTTATGATGAGATTGAAGTACCAATGGTAGAAGTAACTTCTGTGGTTCGCCAAGCAATAGGAGATGTGAAAGCGGAAAAGAAAAGACGTTGGTTCACATGGAATTGGAGAACGCCAATATATTCTGTCATCATACTAATCGTTCTTTATTTTTCATCAGGCTTCCTTTTTCCTTCTCTTAATACAGCGATGGCACGTGTCCCGATTATTGGACAGTTTTATATGATGTTTCACGATAAAGTAGGAATGTCTCTTTTTCAGAGTGATTTGGTGAAGCATGTCAATGAGGGGGCTGAATCAAGAGGGGTTACTGTGAAAGTAAACAGTGTGTACTATGATGCCGGTCGGCTTGTTTATACGTTTACTGTGGAGAATTTCCATACAAACGAAGATGTTGTATCGTTTAGAGTGAATCCAGAAAAAATCGATGGAAACTTCCAACTGAATTTTGATAAAACAGAGTTGAAAAAATTAAAAGATGGCCGCTATGTTGGACAGACGGAAGTCTATACAAATGGACAAACGATCAAACAAGGTCAGCAAGTGCCACTTGTTATTTCGAAGATTGGGGATATTGTAGGGAATTGGCGCTTCAAGTTACCTGTGGTCAAGCAAAAAACCACTTTATTAGCGGGACAAAAAGACGTGTCTATTTTAAATGGACGTTATCAAATAAGAAATGTAAAGGTTGAAAACGGAGTGAATGGCTCTGCTATTCAATATGCCATTGATTACAATGGTTTTGCCAAAGATGATAGAGTTAGTATTGATGGAATGAAGGATAATTTAGGGAATGAGTATGAGCTTGAGATTGGAACTGTTTTAAGGAAAAAACAACTGACTTCTGGTAAAAATAGAAAAGAACATTTGACGATTCTGAATCAGCCGATCAATCCAAAGGCGACCGAATTGACATTTGACACATCTGTGGATATCGAACGAGAATACAGCCACATTATTCCTCTTCAGACAAAGCTGCCTGTTCAGTTCAAAACAAAACACCATGGCATCGGAATCAAAATCAATAAGATAGAGCAAAAAGACCGTTCTGTGATTGTTGATTATCAATTTACTGGAGTAGATCAAAAAGAATTAGATCAGGATGTGATGGAGAATATAGGTGAATTCATTGGATTAGGCGATGTTGAAAAGATGAAATCATGGCCCAATCCACAAGCAGACTATGAAAGCGGATATTACTTGAAGGGGAACCATGCGAAGGTGACGAATGTAAAGACAGCTTCCATGCAATCCACCTTTGGATTTGATGATAAGAATCTAGAGACTTTATCATTAAACCATTTTTCTTTTAAAGATTATGGGCTTTATCTTGATTTGTCAGAACTGAATATGTTGGCACCACAGAAAGCGATAAAGGTAACCATTCCAGTCAAAAAAGAAACTTCAAAAGCTAGTCAATAAATAAGAGAGCGAACATGGTTATACATGTTCGCTTTTTGTCTGCTTTTGGACCAGTTGATTGCGATGGAACGAGTACCGAATCAACATGAATGCGACAAAACTGGCTAAACCGCCAATCCAGCTTAAGTTCGTGACATGTGTATATTGTATAATCACGCCGCCCATTGACGATCCAAGCATCATGCCGATATTCATAATCGCTGTATTAAAACTCAGCACGGTTTCTGATGCTTGAGGTTTTAGAGAAATGAGGTAAAACTGCTTCGCTGGCGTTGTCGTCCATGTTGCGATGCCCCATATGGCTAATGTGATCAATACGCTAATTGTAGAAAATTGTGTAAAAAATAGGGTGAATAGAGCGAGCATCTGGATCATGATGCTGATCGAGATGGTTCGGTTTGGTCCCCATTGATCAACGGCGAAGCCGCCAAATCGTGAGCCTATAAAAGCAGCGATTCCTAAAATGAGTAAGGCGATACTTGTCATTTCAAGAGAGAAGCCAGCGGTCTGTCGTAATAAAGGTGAGATATAAGTGAACACCATTGTGTAGCCTAAGATCCAAAAGACGGTCGTGGCTAAGCCGCTGATCACCCTGCTATCTTGAAGGAGATGTAATTGCTGCTTCAATGGCAGATGTGAATGTCCCTCCATGCGTGGCAGTAATTGATAAAGCAGTAATAAAAGACAAGCAGTACCTAGCGCAATAATGAGAAAAATATAGTGCCAATCCACATGACCTGATAGAAATGTGCCAATAGGGACACCAAGTACGAGTGAAACGGTAAAACCAGTAATGACCGTCGCCATTGCACTTCCCTTTTTTTCTGGAGGGGCGATCTGCGCTGCATAATTCGTGGCAACGACAATATATAAGCCGCCACTCATCGCCATGATGACTCGGGATAGCAGGAGTAGCACAAAGTGATGGCTAAAAAAGGCGACCACATTGCCTAAAATAAACACAAAAATAGCCGATAACAGAACCTTTTTTCGGTTCAATTTCGATGTTGCTATGACTAAAAAGAGAGCACCTACTGCATAAAAGAGAGAGTAAACGGTGATAAGCTGCCCGGCAGCAGGAATGGAGATATTTAAATCAACAGAAATAATATCTAGAATGCCTGACACGACGAATTCTGACGTGCCTGTGACGAATGAACCGACAGCTAAAAGGATAATCAATAGCTGATGTGATGTGTTTTTCATTTTTGAACCCTTCCTTCAATTTGATACGTTGTATTTAGTTTAAATTCCGTGCTAACATAAGTAAAATTGATGTTTTTCATGAAGGAGATGAGTGAATACTCATGAGCTTTGTTCGCTTTGACATTATCGCAAAAGTGGTGGAGCTTGGCAGTTTTACCGCAGCAGCTGAAGCATTAAATATGACGCAGTCCGCAGTGAGTCATGCGGTGGCGAGTTTAGAAACGGAGTGGGGTGTGTCTTTATTCATTCGTGATCGAAAAAAGGGCATCATGCTGACAGATATCGGTCAAACGCTTCTCCCGCATATTAGAGAAGTGTTAAATAGAGTGGAGAAGATCCAGCAGGAAATTGCGTTAACGAAAAATATCGAAACGGGCTTGATTCGTATCGGCACATTTGCCAGTGCATCTGCTTGTTTATTGCCTAAACTGCTTGTGAGCTATCAGAAAAAGCATCCGAAAATCGAATTTAAATTTTATGAGGGAACGTATGAAGAAATATTGGAGTGGCTAGATTCTGGCATCATTGATGTTGGATTTGTTGTGAAAGGTCATGCGGATGAAGCCTTTGACTTGCTTCCGCTGATCAAAGATGAGATGGTGGTCGCCTATCATCCGAATCATCGATTTCACCAGCAGTCCATTGTAGACATCACAGATTTGGCGGATGAACCATTTATTATGCCGACTGGCATGTATCAATCACATGTAGAGGATATTTTTGCTGAGGCTCAATTGAAGCCAGCTACTTTATTTGAAGTACACGATTGTACGACCATTGCTCGTATGGTTGGGGAAGGGCTTGGTGTCACGATAGGTCCTGAGCTGTTTTTAAAAACGCAGCAGCTTGTGCACATTCGAAAGTTGAATGTGTCTCATCACCGCAAGGTTGCGCTCGCCTGTCCGTCTCTCTCCCAAGCTTCTCCATCTGTGAAAGAGTTTTTCCATGTAGCCGAGGCAGTTTTTGCAAAAGAGAAGGATTTGGATAAGGGTGTATAAAGAACTACATGCGATTTTCCAAATTCGTGTAATAAGACGAATGAAGCGGACATTTCTTTGAAAAATGTTCGCTTTTCGTATTGTGTTTTAAAAATGAAGTTGGTACAATAGACACAGAAATCAAATAGATAGAAGTCGTATAATAGCGGGGATATGGCCCGCAAGTTTCTACCAAGCTACCGTAAATGGCTTGACTACGTCAATTCACACTCGTTTGATATAAATCATGCATTGTTCTTGTTTTATGTCACCGTCTGAATTCACATATGTAGTCAAGCGTCCCAAAATTGTTGGGGCGTTTTTTATTTGACTTGTGAATGGGGCAGACTAAAGCAAAAGGACATGAAGGGAGTCAGTTGGCTTGAAACAGTTTTTTCAGTTTGATGAGTTAGGAACGAATTACCGCAGAGAAATCATCGGTGGTTTAACCACATTTTTGTCGATGGCTTACATTCTGTTTGTCAATCCGATCACACTTGCTTTAGTAGCAGTACCGGATTTTCCAGATAAATTACGAATTGATCAGGGCGCTGTCTTTACTGCGACGGCGTTAGCCTCTGCCGCAGGGTGTATTCTGATGGGGCTAATTGCCAGGTATCCAATTGCGATTGCACCAGGTATGGGCTTGAATGCCTTTTTCGCCTTCTCGGTTGTTCTTGGCATGGGCATCACATGGGAAGCAGCACTTTCTGGTGTATTTGTTTCAGGATTGATTTTCGTTGCCCTTTCTTTAACAGGTTTCCGTGAAAAAATCATCAATGCCATTCCGGCTGAGCTAAAGCTAGCGGTTGGTGCGGGTATTGGTTTGTTCATTACGTTTGTCGGTCTGCAAGGCTCTGGCATTATTGCCAATAACGATAATACGCTCGTTTCAATTGGAAACATTCATAGTGGCCCTGTCTTATTAACCGTGTTTGGTATCGTGGTGACTGTCATTTTAATGGTTCTGCGAGTAAATGCAGGTGTCTTCATAGGGATGCTTGTGACAGCTATTGCAGGAATGATTGTTGGTCTTATCCCAGTACCGACACAAATTGTGGGAAGTATTCCAAGCTTATCTCCAACCTTTGGACAAGCCTTGATTCACTTGCCAGACATCTTCTCGATTCAAATGCTTGTCGTGATTTTAACGTTCTTATTCGTTGGGTTCTTTGATACAGCAGGAACGCTTGTGGCTGTTGCAACCCAAGCTGGTTTAATGAAAAATAATGAGCTGCCGCGTGCAGGAAGAGCACTTCTAGCGGATTCATCTTCAATCGTTGTAGGTTCTATTCTTGGAACATCGACGACAACATCTTATGTTGAATCTAGCTCAGGTGTTGCTGCTGGTGCACGTTCTGGATTTGCAGCTGTCGTGACAGGTATTTTCTTCTTGCTTGCGATGTTCTTCTCGCCGCTTTTATCCATCGTTACTTCGAATGTGACAGCACCTGCTTTAATCATTGTTGGTGCACTGATGGTCGCTCCGCTTGCGAAGATTGCATGGGATCGTTTTGAAATTGCCGTACCAGCGTTCTTAACGATGATTATGATGCCACTCACATACAGTATTGCAACAGGGATTGCGGTTGGCTTTATTTTCTACCCGATTACGATGATCTTTAAAGGGAAAGCCAAAGAAGTACATCCGATTATGTACGGATTGTTTGTGATCTTTATTCTCTACTTTGCTTTCTTAAATCATTAATAGTTCGCCTGAAGCAGCAGCTCATGGAAGCTGCTGTTTTTTTGTTTTGTCTTATTTTCTTGCCATTTTAAAACCTCTGCTGTCTTTTATCCGTCTATTCGTATGAACGTCAAGGAATCTTGACTGAACAGAGAGACTCCGCTACTTTAAGAGGAGTCATCCTTACAGGTCATTCGTATGAGCCTGTAAGGATTGTGCTGGATAGGAGTTGATATGAGATGTTAGAAAAAGATGAAGAGCAAAGTAAATCAGACTTAAAAAATGAAGAGCCATCAATAGATCAAGAAACGAGGCAATCCCGCCTTAGCAGAAGCGCCGCAAAACGTGGAAGAACGTCGAAAGTAAAAGTAGCAGCGGATGATGAGCGTTCTGCCATTCAGCGTATGCTGCAAGGTGTAGGAGGCGCGTTTAAGCGCTATGGCTCATATGGACTTGCGATGTTAAAATCACCGAGCCGGGCCATCAATCAAGCGGAAACATTACGGATGAAGTACGCCTGGATCTCGATTGTGTTATTCAGCGTGTTTTTTGCTTTAGGCAACTATGTTCAATTAAAGGCGTCAAAGACTCGTTTATTAGGCTTTGGCATTCATTACTCTTTTGGTGACGCCTTTTTGAGGGTAGCGGTCTTTACACTCATTCTGCTCACATTGATGATGCTGACCGTCTGGTTACTCGGTAAGTACATGCTAAAAGGAAACATATCACTGAAAGAAGTGATCATGAAGTTTGGTGCCGCACTTGTACCGGTCTTGGTTTTATCCATCCTTTGGCTTGTATTTGCCATGCTGAATATTCCATATGTGACGGTCATTTTATCTGTGATGATGTTTTTTGGTCTCCAGTTGATTGCGGTCGTACTGTTTCGCTCGGTTCAATCGGAGCATGAAGCGGTGCGCGGTGATTTGATGTATGCCAGCTGGATCTTTTTATTGGTGGAGCTTGTCATCATTGCACTGCTCTGGGGCATTGTCGGAGAGTACTTGATTCCTTCACTTGTGCCTGTTCGATTTGGATAATACACACACTGAAAACCTCCTTTTTTGAAAAAGGAGGTTTTCATGTTGAGACGAGGAAAAAACGGGTAAACTCTTGGTAACAAAGACCACCTTTCTTGTCGAAAGATATATGTGTTTTTCTCGCGCAAATTTGATTGTATCAAGGTATGTTCTCTAGTAGAATATGGGGTGCTTTATTTGATTTTTTAGTGCAGGGGGTTCGAATCGTGCTTCAACAACTTTTATCCAATGCGTTCACCATGGTTTTGATCATTTTAGTGATTAATATTGTCTATGTTTCATTTTCCACCATGCGTTTGATTTTAACAATGAAAGGCAGGCGGTACGCAGCAGCTTTTGCTGGTACGATTGAAATGCTGATTTATGTGATTGGATTAAGTATCGTACTTGATAACTTAGATCAAATCCAAAATGTCATTGCGTATGCGTTAGGTTATGGGATGGGGATCATTGTCGGGATGAAAATTGAAGAGAAGCTGGCACTTGGCTACACAACTGTTAACGTGATCACAAAAGAATTAGATGTCGATCTCCCAAGGCAATTGAGAGAAAAAGGATATGGTGTCACCAGCTGGGTAGCAGGCGGTCTTGAAGGAGACCGGACAGCATTGCAAATTTTAACACCGAGAAAATATGAACTGCAATTATATGAAACGATTAAAACGCTGGATTCAAAGGCATTTATCATTTCATATGAGCCCAAATCGATTCACGGCGGCTTCTGGGTGAAGGCTGTGAAGAAAAGGAGAATTAAAGAATGACCGCAAAACCAAAGAAGAAGAAATTCTATGTGGAAGACGACATGACGATCGATCAAGTGTTGTCCCAGATGGCAGCGGAAGGCTACTCGCCTGTCCGACGAATGGAGGAGCCCATTTTTCAGGAAAAGAAGGAAAATGGGTCGATTCAGATCATTCCGATTGGGAAAAAAATCGTATTTGAAGGAAAAACAGTCTAAATCCGAACATTAAAACGACGACTTCATAGATTGTTCGATAAATCCGTTGACATCATGAACATCCGTTGTTAAGATAAACATGAATTCAAAACACGAACCTCATATAATCTTGGGAATTGGCCCATAAGTTTCTACCCAGTTACCGTAAATGACTGGACTATGCAGGATAGTGAACAAAACTGACATGGCGTTTCAAAAGCGAACAGCGCTTACCATGGCCCGGTTTGTGTTGCTTCCTAACAATGCAATGCAAATCGGGCCTTTTTGTTCGGCGTTTGACAAGCTGCTTAGGTTTGGGAAGCGTGTCAAACGATACAAAATCGAATATCAGCTTAAAGGTGGGGACAAAATGAAGCCGCTTGTAGGTGTCATCATGGGAAGTACATCTGATTGGGAAACAATGAAGAATGCGTGCGATATCTTAGAGGAATTAGACATTCCGTATGAAAAACAGGTAGTATCCGCACACCGGACACCTGACTTGATGTTTGAATATGCGACAGAAGCAAGAGGTAAAGGACTAAAAGTCATCATTGCCGGTGCTGGAGGCGCAGCACATTTACCGGGGATGGTCGCAGCGAAAACGACACTGCCGGTCATTGGTGTGCCCGTACAATCAAAAGCACTAAATGGGCTGGATTCCTTATTATCCATCGTTCAAATGCCAGGCGGTGTACCAGTTGCGACAGTGGCGATTGGCAAAGCCGGTGCAACAAATGCAGGGCTTCTTGCTGCACAAATGATTTCAGCATTTGATGAAACAATCGCTGCTCGCCTTGAAGAAAGAAGAGAGCAAACAAAACAGACTGTACTAGAAAGCAGTGATCAGCTTGGCTAAGCAGACCATTTTTCCAAACGCAACCATCGGTATTATCGGCGGAGGACAGCTTGGCAGATATATGGCCGTCAGCGCAAAGCAAATGGGGTACCGGGCAGCTGTCTTAGACCCAGTCGCACAATCTCCTTGTGGACAGGTTGCTGATATAGAAATCACAGCTGCTTATAGTGACCTCGATGGGATTCGACAGCTGGCAGAAATCAGCGATGTCGTGACATATGAATTTGAAAATATTGATTATGATGCACTTAATCAATTGAAGGAAGAAGCCAATTTACCGCAAGGAAGTGAACTTCTTCTTTTAACTCAAAATCGTGAAACGGAGAAAAAAGGGATTGTAGATGCAGGCTGTGAAGTCGCGCCTTATCGCATCATTCATGATGAAAAAGAGCTGGAAGACGCAGTAACCGTACTTGGTTTGCCAGCCGTTCTGAAAACATGCAGAGGCGGCTACGATGGAAAAGGGCAGTATGTGATCAAGGAAATAGGACAGCTTCATGAAGCAGCTGCATTGCTTACACATGGGACATGTATTTTAGAAAGCTGGGTCCCATTTCAAATGGAGCTCTCGGTCATCGTCACTCGTTCTATTCATGGGGAGATTGCGGTATTCCCTGTCGCTGAGAACATTCATAAGCACAACATTTTGTTCCAAAGCATCGTGCCTGCAAGGGTAGATAAAAGCATTCAGGAGAAGGCAAAAGTGTTGGCAACGACACTGGCTGAAAAGCTGGGGCTAGTGGGTACACTTGCTGTAGAACTGTTCCTGACAAACGAAGGAGAGCTGCTCGTCAATGAACTGGCGCCTCGCCCGCATAATTCTGGTCATTATACGCTCGATTTATGTGAGACGAGTCAGTTTGAACAGCACGTTCGCGCGATATGCGGTTTACCGCTTGGTGGCACAGCCCTTTTATCAGAGGGTATGATGGTGAACTTATTAGGCGATGAAGTAGACATCCCAAAAGAGCATCCAGAGCTTCTCAAAGAAGCGAAGCTTTATCTATATGGAAAGCATGAAGTAAAAGCCGGCCGCAAAATGGGGCATATGACATTTATGAAACAGCTTGATGATGAATGGATGACAAACATCACAAAGATATGGACTGAAAGAGATGGAGGAAACGGGAAATGATCGAACGTTACGCACGACCAGAAATGTCAGCAATCTGGACAGAGGAAAACAAATTTAATGCATGGCTTGAAGTAGAAATTCTCGCTTGTGAAGCTTGGGCAGAGCTCGGCGTTATTCCAAAAGAAGACGTTGTGACCATGCGCAAGAATGCAAGCTTTGATATTGATCGTATTCTAGAGATTGAACAAGACACGCGCCATGACGTGGTTGCCTTTACGCGTGCTGTATCTGAATCTCTAGGAGAAGAAAGAAAGTGGGTTCATTACGGGTTAACCTCTACAGACGTAGTGGATACGGCGCTTTCATATCTATTAAAACAGGCGAACGATATCTTGCTCAAGGACATTGAGAGATTTGTTGACATCCTAAAAGAAAAAGCAAAAGAGCACAAATATACCGTCATGATGGGCCGTACACACGGTGTACACGCTGAACCGACAACATTTGGCCTGAAGCTTGGTCTTTGGTACGAAGAAATGAAGCGTAACCTAGAACGTTTTAAACAAGCAAAAGCTGGCATTGAATTCGGCAAAATGTCTGGAGCTGTTGGCACATATGCGAACATCGACCCGTTTGTTGAGCAATATGTATGTGAGAAGCTTGGCATCAAAGCTGCACCAATTTCAACCCAAACCTTGCAGCGTGATCGTCATGCCGATTACATGGCAACTCTTGCACTCGTCGCAACAAGCATTGAGAAATTTGCTGTTGAAATTCGTGGACTTCAAAAGAGTGAAACACGTGAAGTAGAAGAGTTCTTTGCAAAAGGACAAAAAGGATCATCAGCGATGCCGCATAAACGTAACCCAATCGGCTCTGAAAATATGACGGGAATTGCCCGCGTCATCCGTGGATATATGCTGACAGCTTATGAGAATGTACCACTTTGGCATGAGCGTGATATTTCTCATTCGTCTGCTGAGCGCATCATTTTACCAGACGCAACGATTGCACTGAACTATATGCTAAACCGTTTCTCAAACATTGTGAAAAACTTGACGGTCTTCCCTGAGAACATGAAACGCAACATGGACCGCACACTTGGCTTGATTTACTCACAGCGCGTTCTTCTTGCATTAATCGATACAGGCATGGCACGTGAAGAGGCATATGATACGGTTCAGCCGAAGGCAATGGAAGCGTGGGAAAAGCAAGTCCATTTCCGTTCATTAGTAGAAGCGGAAGAAAAAATCACATCACGCTTAACACCTGAACAAATCGCTGACTGCTTCGATTACAACTATCACTTGAAAAATGTCGATATGATTTTCGAACGTCTAGGTCTTGCGTAAGAAAAGGGCCACCTGCTTGTCAGGTGCCCAATCCTGAAAATTGCCAACATTCAAATTAGGAGGCCAACCTGAATGACTGTGAAACAAGAACTTCTCTACGAAGGCAAAGCGAAAAAAATCTATCAGACCGATGACGAGCAAATTTTATATGTCGAATATAAAGACTCAGCGACAGCATTTAACGGCGAAAAGAAAGCTGAAATCGAAGGCAAGGGCAGACTGAATAACGAAATTTCAAGCTTAATCTTTCAAATGCTACATGAGAAAGGGATCAACAATCACTTTGTGAAACGACTTTCTGAAACAGAACAGCTCATTCAAAAGGTGCAGATTGTGCCGCTTGAAGTCGTTGTACGAAATGTGGTGGCAGGCAGTATGTCAAAGCGCCTTGGCATTCCAGAGGGAACAAAACTGGATACACCATTGATCGAGTTTTACTACAAAGATGATGCACTCGGCGATCCGCTCATTACAGAAGATCATATTCGCATTTTAGATGCAGCGACACCAGAGCAGGTCGAGGAAATGAAGCAGATCACAAGACAAGTAAATGAAGAGTTAAAGCAAATCTTCTCAGACTGCCATGTGAATTTAATTGATTTCAAGCTTGAATTCGGAATAGATCACGAGAATCGTATTTTGCTAGCTGATGAGATTTCACCTGATACGTGCAGGCTTTGGGACAAAGATACAAACGAAAAGCTTGATAAAGACGTGTTCAGACGAAACCTGGGCGGCTTAACAAATGCATACGAAGAAATTTTCAAAAGACTTGGAGGCCATAAACATGTATAAAGTGAAAATTTTTGTCAGCTTAAAAGAGAGCGTTCTTGATCCACAGGGAAGTGCCGTGCAGCACGCCTTGCACAGCATGTCTTATCAGGAAGTAAAGGATGTCCGTATCGGGAAATACATGGAGCTTGTCATTGAAAAATCAGATCGTGATTTAGACACAGTCGTCAAAGAAATGTGTGAAAAATTACTGGCCAACACGGTGATTGAAGATTACCGCTATGAGGTGGAGGAGGTTGTCGCACAGTGAAGTTTGCAGTGATCGTCTTGCCTGGCTCTAACTGTGATATCGATATGTACCATGCGATTCAAGATGAGTTAGGTGAACAAGTTGAATATGTATGGCACGACGAAACAAATCTTGACCGATTTGACGGTGTACTCATACCAGGCGGTTTCTCTTATGGGGATTACTTAAGATGCGGTGCGATTGCTCGCTTTTCAAACATCATGCCGGCGGTGAAAAAAGCAGCTGCGGATGGAAAGCCTGTTCTCGGTGTTTGTAACGGGTTTCAAATTCTTCAGGAGCTTGGTATTCTTCCAGGTGCGATGAGACGAAATAAAGACTTAAAATTTATCTGTCGTCCAGTTGAACTCATTGTAGAGAACAACGAAACGCAATTTACAAGCGGCTATCAAAAAGGCGAATCCATTTCGGTTCCTGTAGCGCACGGTGAAGGCAACTTCTACTGTGATGAAGACACTTTAGCGAAGCTGATTGAAAATAACCAAATCGCTTTCACTTACGGAGACGATATTAACGGCAGTGTCAATCGAATTGCAGGTATAACGAATGAAGAGGGCAATGTACTCGGCATGATGCCGCACCCTGAGCGCGCGGTTGATACATTACTAGGCAGCGCAGACGGACTTAAATTGTTTCAATCTATCGTGAAAAATTGGAGGGACACTCATGTCACTACTGCTTGAACCAAGTCACAAGCAAATTAAAGAAGAGAAATTGTATCAGCAAATGGGATTGAGTGATGAAGAATTCGCTTTAATCGAATCCATTATTGGCAGGCTGCCAAACTACACAGAAATAGGCATTTTTTCTGTCATGTGGTCAGAGCATTGCAGTTATAAAAACTCAAAGCCTGTTTTAAGCAAATTCCCGACAAAAGGAGAGCATGTTCTTCAAGGTCCTGGGGAAGGCGCTGGAATCGTTGATATTGGAGACAACCAAGCGGTTGTATTTAAAATCGAATCACATAACCATCCATCTGCGATTGAACCGTATCAAGGAGCAGCTACTGGTGTCGGCGGAATTATCCGTGATGTATTCTCCATGGGTGCGCGTCCAATTGCTGTACTAAACTCTCTTCGTTTTGGTGAACTGACTTCACCGCGCGTGAAGTACTTGTTTGAAGAAGTAGTGGCAGGGATCGCAGGCTATGGAAACTGTATCGGTATTCCAACAGTCGGCGGAGAGGTTCATTTTGATCAAAGCTATGAAGGCAATCCGCTCGTGAATGCGATGTGTGTTGGATTAATCAACCATGAAGACATCAAAAAAGGGCAGGCAAAAGGTGTTGGCAACACGGTGATGTACGTTGGTGCTAAAACGGGACGTGACGGTATTCACGGTGCAACATTTGCGTCCGAAGAATTTTCCGATGAATCAGAAGAAAAACGTTCAGCGGTTCAAGTCGGCGATCCATTCATGGAAAAACTGCTGCTTGAAGCGTGCCTTGAAGTCATCAAAAACGATGCGCTCGTTGGGATTCAAGATATGGGAGCGGCTGGTTTAACAAGCTCAAGTGCGGAAATGGCGAGTAAAGCAGGTTCTGGTATTGAGATGAATTTAGACCTCATTCCGCAGCGTGAAACAGGCATGTCCGCATACGAAATGATGCTGTCTGAATCGCAAGAGAGAATGCTTCTGGTCATTGAAAAAGGCCGTGAGCAAGAAATCATTGATATTTTCGAAAAATACGATCTTGAAGCAGTATCAGTCGGTCATGTGACAGACGATAAAATGCTTCGTTTACTCCATCAAGGCGAAATGGTTTGTGAGCTTCCTGTTGATGCACTAGCGGAGGAAGCACCGGTTTATCACAAGCCGTCAAGTGAGCCTGCATACTATCGTGAGTTTTTAGAAACAAAAGTGGAAGCTCCAGCGATCACAGATGCAGCAGAGACATTAAAGCAGCTCCTTCAGCAACCAACGATTGCAAGTAAAGAATGGGTCTATGATCAATATGACTACATGGTTCGGACAAATACCGTCGTTGCACCGGGCTCTGATGCGGGTGTACTAAGAATCCGTGGAACGAAAAAAGCTCTAGCGATGACAACAGATTGTAACGCACGTTATCTCTACCTTGATCCAGAGGTCGGTGGGAAAATCGCCGTCGCAGAAGCAGCACGTAACATTGTCTGCTCAGGCGCTCGTCCACTTGCAGTGACAGATAACCTGAACTTCGGTAACCCGGAGAAACCAGAAATTTTCTGGCAAATTGAAAAGTCTGCTGACGGGATTAGCGAAGCATGCCGCACGCTAAGCACACCAGTTATCGGTGGGAACGTCTCTTTATATAACGAATCAAATGGAACAGCGATTTACCCAACACCAGTCATTGGGATGGTTGGTTTGGTCGAAGATACTGCTCATATTACGACTCAATCGTTCCAGCAGGCTGGCGATGTCATTTTCGTCATTGGTGAGACGAAGGAAGAATTTGCAGGCAGTGAGCTTCAAAAGATGACAGAAGGTCGTATTTACGGAAAAGCACCGGAAATTGATTTGAACGTAGAGCTTTCGCGTCAAGAAGCCCTGCTAGCCGCGATTCAAAACGGTCTCGTTCAATCAGCACACGATGTGTCTGAAGGCGGACTTGGTGTAGCACTTGCTGAAAGTACATTTGGAACTGACGGGCTTGGTGCAGATATCCAAATCGATTTAAACAGCGAAGCTTCATTATTCAGTGAAACACAGTCACGTTTTGTCGTCACAGTTAAACCGGAGCACCGCGAAGCGTTTGCTGCGGCTGTCAAAGATGCGAAAGAAGTCGGAACGGTTACAAATGATGGTGTGTTTACTGTCAAAAATCAAGAAGGACAACAATGGATTCATGCAGCGGTCAACGAGCTTGAACGTGCATGGAAAGGAGCGATCCCATGCTTGCTGAAATCAGAGGCTTAAATGAAGAGTGTGGTGTCTTTGGGGTTTGGGGACACGAAGAAGCCCCGCAAATCACATATTACGGATTGCATAGCCTTCAGCACCGAGGACAAGAAGGTGCGGGAATCATTGCAACAGATGGTGAGAACCTCACATCACACAAAGGCCTTGGACTGATTACGGAAGTCTTTCAAAACGGTGAGCTAAAGGATTTGAAAGGAAAAGGTGCGATCGGACACGTTCGATATGCGACAGCAGGCGGAGGCGGCTTTGAAAATGTGCAGCCCCTCTTCTTCCGTTCGCAAAACAATGGCAGTCTTGCCCTTGCTCATAATGGAAACTTAGTGAATGCAACGCAGTTAAAGCAGCAGCTAGAGAACCAAGGGAGCATTTTCCAGACCTCTTCTGATACCGAAGTGCTGGCACATTTAATTAAGCGCAGCGGGCATATGGAATTGAAGGAACAGATCAAAAATGCGCTGTCCATGCTTAAGGGAGCCTATGCTTTCTTAATCATGACGGAAACAGAAATGATCGTGGCGCTTGATCCAAACGGCTTACGCCCGCTTTCACTTGGTATGCTTGGGGATGCTTATGTTGTCGCTTCTGAAACATGTGCATTTGATGTTGTCGGTGCCACGTATTTACGTGATGTGGAGCCTGGCGAAATGCTGATCATTAATGATGAAGGCTTAAAATCTGAGCGCTTCTCGATGAATATTAACCGCAGCATGTGCAGCATGGAATACATTTATTTCTCAAGACCTGACAGCAATATCAACGGCATCAATGTGCATAGTGCGAGAAAGAGTCTTGGCAAAAAGCTTGCTGAGGAAGCGCATGTCGAAGCAGATGTTGTGACAGGTGTACCAGATTCCAGTATTTCTGCAGCGATTGGATATGCCGAAGCAACAGGTATTCCGTATGAGCTCGGTTTGATTAAAAACCGTTATGTTGGCCGGACGTTTATCCAGCCGTCTCAAGCATTGCGTGAGCAGGGCGTACGGATGAAGCTGTCTGCTGTACGCGGGGTTGTCGAAGGAAAGCGTGTTGTGATGGTGGATGATTCCATCGTACGCGGGACAACGAGCCGCAGAATTGTCACGATGCTAAGAGAAGCGGGTGCGACGGAAGTCCATGTACGCATTAGTTCACCGCCAATCGCACACCCATGTTTTTATGGAATTGATACATCCACACACGAAGAGCTGATTGCTTCTTCTCATTCAGTGGAAGAAATTAGACAGGAAATCGGTGCGGACACCATTGCATTTTTATCTGTAGACGGTTTAATGGACGGGATTGGCAGGAAGTATGATGATCCGCAGCGCGGTCAGTGTTTAGCATGCTTTACTGGGAAATACCCAACTGAAATATATGAAGATACGGTTCTTCCGCATGTGAAGGAAACGGTCTTGACGAAATAATCGAATAAAGGAGCAGCAGTCAAGATGAGTTGATATGCTGCTCTTTCATTCTGCCGAAAATACATGGAAAGCAGCAGCTAAAAGGAGTGAATGGGATGTCAGAAGCATATAAAAACGCCGGTGTCGACATCGAAGCAGGGTACGAAGCCGTCAAACGAATGAAAACACACGTAGAACGTACAAAACGAGCAGGTGTCATGGGCGCTCTAGGTGGATTTGGCGGTATGTTTGATCTATCTGAGCTGCCATACAAAAAGCCCGTTCTTGTTTCAGGAACAGATGGTGTCGGAACGAAATTAAAGCTTGCCTTTTTAATGGATAAACACGATACGATCGGCGTCGATGCCGTGGCCATGTGTGTCAACGATGTGCTTGCACAAGGGGCAGAACCGCTCTTTTTCTTAGATTACTTAGCCGTTGGAAAAGCAGATCCGGTAAAAATTGAATCCATTGTCAAAGGTGTGGCTGACGGATGTGAGCAGTCTGGTTCAGCACTTGTCGGCGGTGAGACAGCCGAAATGCCAGGTCTTTACACAGAAGAAGAATATGATATTGCTGGTTTTTCAGTAGGTGTAGTTGAAAAGGATGAAATCGTAACGGGAGAGGGCATCAAGGAAGGGCATTTGCTTATTGGACTCAGCTCAAGCGGAATTCATAGCAATGGATACTCTCTCGTTCGTAAAGTCTTGCTGGAAGACGCTGGTCTTGACCTGCATCAAACGTATGAACCTTTTACAAGACCGCTCGGAGAAGAGCTTCTTGAACCGACAAAAATTTATGTGAAGCCCGTACTCAAACAAGTGAAAGCCGGCAAGGTTGACGGCATGGCACATGTGACAGGCGGCGGTTTTATTGAGAATTTACCACGTATGCTGCCTGAAGGTCTTGGTGTTGAGGTAGATAACGGCTCATGGCCAGTTCCCCCTATTTTCTCCTTTATTCAAGAAAAGGGTCAGTTGAAGGCAGAAGAGATGTTCAACGTGTTTAATATGGGCATTGGCTTTGTCCTAGCTGTCAAAGAGGACGATCTTGTGGATGTGATTAGCGGACTTGAACAGGATGGAGAGAAAGCATTTCTCATCGGACGTGTTCAAAAAGGAGAAGGTGTCACATTCGGCGGTGGAAGCCTCTCATGAAGAAGTTTGCGATCTTCGCCTCTGGAAGCGGGACGAACTTTCAAGCCATTATAGATACGTTAAAAGAAGAAAAGTGGCAGGCAGAGGCCGCCATTGTGATTTGTGATAAACCGAGTGCAAAGGTGCTGGAGCGTGCTGAGAAAGAGGGCATTCCCTCCTTTGCTTTTACCCCGAAGGCTTTTCCGAATAAAGCCGCTTTTGAACAAACAATCATCGAACAACTGAGGCTTCATGAAGTAGAATGGGTTTTCCTTGCGGGGTATATGAGACTAATCGGCCCGACATTACTTGAAGCATACAAAGGGAAAATCGTGAATATCCACCCATCCTTGCTGCCAGCTTTCCCTGGTCTTGATGCCATCGGACAGGCGTATCAAGCAGGCGTCAAAGTGGCAGGCATCACCGTCCATTTTGTTGATGAAGGGATGGATACAGGTCCGATTATTGACCAAGCCGCGATCTATATTGAACAAGGCGAAGAGCTTGAATCAATTGAAAAAAGAATGCATGAACTAGAACACACACTATATCCAAAAGTGATCAAATCACTTTTAGAATTATCTTAATGAGGTGACGAAGGCATGACGATCAAACGCGCATTAATCAGTGTTTCTGATAAAACGAATCTTGTACCTTTTGTGAAAGAATTAACAGAACTTGGTGTTGAAGTCATTTCAACTGGAGGTACTCATAAGCTTCTTCAAGAGAATGGCATTGATGTCATTGGGATTTCTGAAGTCACTGGATTCCCTGAAATCATGGACGGACGACTCAAAACGCTTCACCCGAACATTCATGGTGGATTATTGGCTGTGAGAGAAAACGATGAGCATATGGCACAGATTGAAAAGCATGGCATTCAGCCGATTGATCTTGTTGTCGTGAATCTCTATCCATTCAAAGAGACGATCTCAAAAGACGATGTAACGTATGAAGAAGCAATTGAAAACATTGATATTGGCGGACCGGGAATGCTTCGTGCGGCATCGAAAAACCACCAAGACGTCACAGTGATTGTCGATCCTCGTGATTATGATACAGTCGTTCAGCAAATCAAAGAAGGCGGCGTGTCACTTGAGAAAAAACGTGAGCTTGCGGCGAAGGTATTCCGTCATACAGCTGCTTACGATGCCCTCATTGCAGATTATTTAACGAACTTTGTTGGCGAAACAGAGCCAGAGCAGTTCACCGTCACGTTTGAGAAAAAACAATCCCTTCGCTATGGAGAAAACCCGCACCAAGCGGCGACTTTCTATGAAAATGCTCTTCCAAGCAAAGGCTCTTTAGCTACTGCAACGCAATTACACGGAAAAGAGCTTTCCTACAACAACATCAAAGATGCAGATGCAGCTCTTCAAATCGTGCGTGAATTTACGGAGCCAGCGGCTGTGGCTGTAAAACATATGAACCCATGCGGCGTTGGTACTGGAGAAACGATTGCAGAAGCCTTTGACCGTGCATTCAAAGCAGATGAAACGTCTATTTTTGGCGGCATTGTGGCGCTTAACCGTGAAGTAGATAAACAAACGGCTGACGTGCTTCATACGATTTTCTTAGAAATTGTCATCGCCCCATCGTTCAGCCAAGAAGCACTTGACGTGTTAACAGCGAAAAAGAACCTTCGTCTCTTAACACTAGATGTTGAAGCTGATCTCGAAAAGAAAGAAAAGCAGCTAACTAGTGTACATGGTGGACTACTCGTTCAGGATATCGATACCTACGGCTTAGACGAAGCAACGATCTCCATTCCGACGAAAAGAGAACCAACAGAAGACGAATGGAAAGACATAAAGCTTGCATGGAAAGTGGTCAAGCATGTGAAATCAAATGCCATTGTCCTTGCGAAGGATCAAATGACAGCAGGTATCGGTGCTGGTCAAATGAACCGTGTCGGCTCAGCAAACATTGCGATTGAGCAAGCAGGTGAAAAAGCGAAAGGAAGTGCACTAGGCTCTGATGCGTTCTTCCCGATGGGCGATACAGTGGAAGCTGCTGCAAAGGCAGGCGTCACAGCGATCATCCAGCCAGGTGGTTCCATTCGTGATGAAGAATCAATTCAAAAAGCAGATGAATACGGCATCGCCATGGTCTTCACTGGCGTTAGACATTTCAAACATTAAGGGGATGACAGTGTGAACGTATTAATTATCGGCAGAGGCGGAAGAGAGCATACCATCGCATGGAAAGTGAACCAAAGTGAACTTGTCAGCCAAGTATTTGTCGCACCCGGCAATGATGGAATGACAGATGCTGCGAAGCTTGTACCGATCGACGAAGGTGATCATGAGGCGTTAATTCGTTTTGCAAAAGACAATAAAATCGGCTTAACGATTGTCGGTCCAGAGGTTCCTTTAATTGCAGGTGTCGTCGATGCATTTGAAGAGGCAGGTCTAAAGGTATTTGGACCAAATGCAAAAGCCGCAGTCATTGAAGGCTCAAAGGAATTTGCAAAAGACTTAATGAAAAACTACGATATCCCTACCGCCGCTTATGCCACTTTTACATCGTTTGAAGAAGCGAAGGCATATGTGGAAGAAAAGGGTGCGCCGATTGTCATTAAAGCAGATGGTCTCGCAGCAGGAAAAGGCGTGACCGTTGCGATGACACTTGAAGAGGCGATCGACTGTCTGCACGACTTTTTAGAGGATGAAAAGTTTGGCGATTCAAGTGCTTCTGTCGTCATCGAGGAATTTTTAACAGGCGAGGAATTTTCACTGATGGCCTTTGTTAATGGAGAAAAGGTGTACCCAATGGTGATCGCACAGGATCATAAACGGGCATTTGAAGATGACAAAGGACCGAATACCGGCGGAATGGGCGCTTATTCACCAGTTCCGCAAATTTCAGATGAAGTTGTCCAAAAAGCGGTGGAAGATGTCGTCAAACCGGCTGCTCGTGCCATGGTGCAGGAGGAGCGTCCGTTTACAGGCATTTTATATGCAGGCTTAATGCTAACACCAGAAGGCTCAAAGGTCATTGAATTCAATGCACGCTTTGGCGATCCCGAAACGCAGGTTGTTCTCCCTCGTCTTGAATCAGATCTAGTCCAAGTATTCCTCGATATTCTAGATGGAAAAGATGTGGACTTACAGTGGAAAGACACTGCGGCTGTCAGTGTGGTTCTTGCTTCAGAAGGATACCCGGAGGACTACGCAAAAGGCACACCGATCGGTGCTTTGCAAACAACTGTTTCTGATGTCGTGACCTTCCACGCAGGAACAAAAAAAGAAAACGATCAATTCGTCACAAATGGCGGCCGTGTAGCAAATGTGACGGCATTTGACGACACATTTGAAGCGGCAAGATCAAGAGTGTATGAAGCGGTTGAAGAAATCATTCAACCAGGTCTATTTTATCGCCGTGACATTGGTGCCCGTGCGCTGAAGGCTGCGGGGAAAGCTTTGTAAGCGAGCATTTTGCCATAAGTGTATAGAAAAAAACACCTTTAGTTTGTGTGTAGAGAAGTCATCTACTGCAACTCGAAGGTGTTTTTTCACTTTGTTTTTAAGGGTGTTCTTGCTTTTTGTGAGCTTTTTGCAGTTTATCGATTAATTGGAGCATGAACCTTATTCCTTTCGAACCGTATCCAAAATGATTAAAGGTTCCTATGAGATAGGCCTCTGTTGCAGGGTGATAAAACATAAATGAGCCGGTTGAACCTGCATTCCCCCAAGAATTTAATTTGGCTGGCATGAAGATTGGCACCGTTTTTATATTCATCACGCCATATCCATAATCGATTCCTAAAGTGAATTTCCCTGGATCACTTTTCATTTGGTCCATGGTCTCTTTCTTTAACAGTTGATGGTGGACAAGTGCTTTTAGGAATTTGAACAAATCACTTGTAGTAGAGACGATGCCGCCACCAGCAAATACAAAGCTCATGCTTGGATAATGCGTAATATCTGTATGACGAACAGACAATTTCGCTATGTCAAATGGATTTTTTTCTAATGGTTCCATCCGAATGTAATGTGAATGAACCATGCCTAATGGGTCAAAAATATGGCGTTTGAGCTGCTCATGATAGGGCATGTTCGTGATGTGTTCAAGGATGAGTCCTAAGAGATGGTATCCTGTATCGGAATAATGGAAGCCTTTTTCGGGAGGAAAATGAGAGTTCATATGTTCCTTCGCCCAATTGAGTACTTCGATTGGCGTCCATTTTTTTTCAGGATTTTCTAGTATCTGTTCAATCATAGACTTGCCATGTAACGGCTTATCCTCTAAGAAGTCATGTAAACCAGAGGTGTGATTTAATAAATGCTTGATTTTTATTTCGTTCGTATAATCTTTGTCTTTATATATGTGCAGATTTTCTAACACATCTGCTTGTATGTATCGCGAGATGGGATCATCGTATGAACATCGGTCCTGTTCAACTAACTGTCCGAAGAGAACAGCGGTAAACAATTTGCTCACACTTGCGATATAATAAGGCTGTTCGGGATGTATTGCATCATTGCCAGTAGCTAGACGGATGTCAGCATCAAGCTTTTCTGAATGAACAAGTAAATACGCATTATGAATGTTTGAATCTTTTTCTACTTTCTTCTTGAATAATTGTTCAATCTCTCTTTGGACATTTATCGAACCCATTCGACCATCTCCTTCTATTTTCAGCCTTTTTGTATCAAAGTGCAGCAGTACTCATATCTTTACCCATATGATGTAACGGTAGGAGCAGGTTGGGTACACCTGTCAACGAATGCCCTTGTTGAAGCGTTTACATATCGCTAGCGACTGTTGCCTACAAGATCCATATGTAAAAAGGATCACAACGGTGTGCTGTCTGAGAGCGCTACATATGATATTTCTTCTTCATTATAAAACAAAAGAAGTGATCACACTCTTTCAACAAAGTAAATAAAGGGATACAATGAGATAAAAGGAAATGAATGGTGGTTAAAACATGGTTATTAAAACATATATCATTGGTGTATTAGTCATACTTATTTTATTTCTCATAGCAATAAATAACATCATGTTGATTGCCATTAGGCAGAATAAATTGAAAAAAGGCTTAGCCATTAGTTATATGATCATTTCGATCTTTTCTGGCATTGCTATTTCTTTATTTTTAATTTGGAAGTTTTTCATTAGCTAAGAGAGGAATGAGTGTATGGTGCAATTGAAGAAACTTGCAAACGAGCGTTTTTCTGCCTTGATCTGTATTGATTCATTTAATGAGCGAATTCGTTTGGACGACTATAGTGGCAGGGTGCGGGATGTCATTCAGTCCGTTCTTCAGGAAGCGGCGGCCTGTAAGGCTTCTAAGGTCATTGTGAAAGTAAGACGTGAGCATGTGCCGCTTTTTTTAGAGAAAGGCTTTCGGCTTGAAGGCGTGTTTTCTCATTATTTTCTTGGAAGTGATGCGTACGGCATGTCTCTATTTCTCACTGAGGGGCGGATGAACAGTCCATATTGGCTGAAGGAAGATGAAATAGTTGCGTCTATACAAGAAAAGCCGATTAAAAAAGACCAAGGCACGTGGCAGGATGAGTATGTGATGAGGAAAGCCGATCTGAAGGATGTGCACAAGCTGGCAAAGCTCTATGATACGGTCTTTGAAACGTATCCTACGCCAATGAACGAGCCAGATTATATTCAAAAGGTAATGGAGGAAGGGACGGTCTTTTATGCTGTTGAACACAACGGACACATTGTGAGTGCAGCATCCGCTGAAATCAATGCGCCGTATGGTCATGCGGAATTAACAGATTGTGCGACCCTTCCTTCATATAGAAAACTAGGATTCATGCATCATTTAATTCTAGCACTTGAAAAAGAACTCCAGTCGATGCATATCTATGTCTTTTATTCACTTGCCCGTGCACTGTCCTATGGAATGAATCAAGTGTTTTATCAGCTTGGTTATACATATACCGGGCGCTTCCAAAACAACTGCTATATTTTTGACAAAATTGAAGATATGAATTTATGGGTCAAAACGCCAAATGAATCATGAAATGGTTCTCATCTGATCAAGCAAACCAGAAAGGCGGTACGCCATGATACTGAGCTGCAGCTTCATCCGATCATCTGTTGATTTGAGGCTGCAGCCTGTTCTCGTTTCAATTTGTTTCAGCCGGTAGCTTAAGGTATGTCTGTGAATAAACAATTCTCCCGCAGATTTTTGAATATTTTCATTGTGTGCCAAATACACTTCGAGTGTATGGATCAGGTCAGCCCCTTGTTTTTTCGTATAAAGCAAAGGGCTTAACAGCTCCACGTAAAAATCATGCAAATTCATACCCGCTTCATTCATTTCAAGAAGCATCCCATATAAGCCGAGCTTTTGATAATGAATGATGCTTTCGTCTGTTTTTAAAAGCGGAAGAAGCCTTGCTGCATACTGCGCTTCCTTTGCGCTTTTTGCAAAGAGACTGATCTGGTCATAGGCTCTCCCAATGCCAATGACAATCGGATGGACGGGGAAAAAATACGACCAAGTGCTCCGGCACTCCTCTGCTGCGCGATACCACTCCGCTTCTTGAAACACTTTTTTTCCGGCTGGTGTTAGGACAAAAATGGAATCGAGCCTTGTCTTTAGTAAAAAAGGAATATGTCTGCGTTCAAAGATCGAGGTGAGTAATTGCGATAGACGCTGCATCATTTGGTGATCGAGCTGTGTGTGCTGATGCTGGAATTGAAAGTAGATCACCACCTGCTCCTCGCTCATATCATATTGCAACTTTGTTGCTTGTTCGACCACGTAGCTTTCTTCTGTATATTGCTGCTGCAAAATATCATCTAACAAATGTCCCTGCATTTGGTTTTCTGTATCTTGAATGGCTTTTTGCTTCAGCCATTCAATCGCATACACGGCCCCGGCATGCTCGATTGCAATCGCGTCGAGATGATGCCACGTATCCTTTTTCTTTAAAGACACAATGAACCCGAAAATATCACCCATCGCAATCACCGGACATGCGGCGAGGACAAATGCTCCGCACGTGTCATAAACGAGCCGCCCTTTTTCTTCTGCCTGCTTGAGAAGGGGCGTGGTTTCAATTGGTTCATGATCTGTCAGAAAGCCAAAAGCAGGAGAGTACGTCACTTCATCTTTTATGAGATGAGCCGCTGTTTGATGTAAAAAGACATCAAGAACGACAATGTTTGCTGCAGTGAGATGTGCCAGTTCCTCTGTAATTTGCGTCACATTTTTATTCCTTACATTTAATTGGGTCAGTCTTTGATGAATCGCGGATGAATATTTAAGCTGATGAAGCTGGCTGCTCACGATTTGTTCTAAGACGGCTTTTGTAATGTCCGAGAAATTGATGTGCGGGGGAATCTCGATGAGCGGAATGCCGCTATTTTTCGCCGCTTGAATGAGTGATGCTGGAATGTCGCTTAAGTATACACCTTTATAAATAGCGATGGCTGATAGCCTTTTAGATTGAATCAATTCTTCAAGCCGGTCGCGTCTTTCTTGATTGTCTGCGAGTCCAAATCCGGTTGTGACGAGCAATTCTCCTTCGGAAAGCCTCGACGTGTCTTCGATGATTTCCACGATGGTCACCCATTGAATGAGTCGGTCCAGTCCATTTTCTCCAGCGAGCAGCTTTGTTCCCTTCATGATATCGAGCGAAAGTGCATCTTTGACGAGAATCGCCATAGACTCATGACCTCCTTTTGAACACTCTTATACACGATGTATAAAAAATGCGTCTGAAATTCGGGCATGTGGCGAATGGAGGATGACTGCCCTCTTGATTAAGCTAATCTTATAACAAGTATACAAAATTTTCTTGCGATTCATGAAAAAGAAAGAGGCAGCTGCTGACGAGAGAGGGAGGAATGGCAAAGTGGAGACCCGGGATTACTTAATCAAACCGATGTTGAATCAGCATTATCCTGTGGCTGTGAAAGGAGAGGGAATTTATTTATATGATCGGGACGGAAAAAAATATATAGACGGCTCATCGGGGGCTGTCACGGCAAGTATTGGACATGGCATACGTGAAATCGTTGATGCCATGACCGAGCAAGCGGAAAAAGTGAGCTTTACGTACAGATCACAATTCACAAATGAACCAGCAGAAGAACTTGCCTATGAATTGAGTACGCTTTGTCCAGGTAACCTGAACTGGTCTTTTTTTGTCGGAAGCGGATCAGAGGCAACAGAAACGGCTATGAAAATTGCTATTCAGCATTGGCAGGAGCAGGGAAAGGCGGAGAAGAATCACATTATCTCTCGATGGATGAGTTATCACGGCATCACCCTCGGTGCGCTGTCGATGTCCGGACATATTGCAAGGAGAGAGCGCTTTGAACCATTGCTCGAAAAGAACCCAGTGCTGTCTCCGCCATATAGCTATCGTTCATGGCTGCCGAAGGAAGAGGGCAAGCAGGTTGAATGGTATGTCCAGGAATTTAAAACCGTCATTCAGCGTATAGGAAAAGAGAGGATTGCCGCTTTTATTGCAGAGCCGATTATCGGAGCATCGGGAGCGGCTCTAGTACCGCCAGACGGATATTTTGAAGCAATGAAGCGTGTCTGTGAGGAAAACGATATTTTAATGATTGCAGACGAAGTCATGACAGGCTTTGGACGAACTGGGAAAATGTTTGCGATGGAGCATTGGGGCGTCGTACCAGATATTATGGTTCTCGGCAAAGGGATGAGTGCTGGCTATTCACCGATTGCGGCAGCCGTCTCAGCGGATCATGTCATCGCACCAATTCTGAGCGGTTCCGGCTCTGTGATGGCAGGTCACACCTATAGCGGCAACCCGCTTTCAGCAGCCGTCTCACTGGCTGTCATTCGATATATGAAAAAACATCAGCTTCCTGAACGAGCGGATCTGTCTGGCCGCTATTTAATGAATGCTTTAAAGGATGTGCAAACAAACCATTTCATCATAGGAGATGTGAGAGGAAAGGGACTGCTCATCGGCATTGAGTTTGTCGCAGACCGTTTATCGAAAACACCATTTCCTGCCCATGCTCAAATGACGCATTTAGTCGTTGAGACAGCGAAGCAAAATGGCTTGCTCGTTTACCCAGCAAGCGCTGGAGAGGATGGAGTGGGAGGTGCAGCGGTCATGATCGCTCCGCCGCTTTCTATCACGCAGCAGGAGATGGATGAACTCATTCAATTATTTGAGCAGACCATCACGCAGGTTGAACAAGAAGTCATCAACCGAGGGTTTTTCCCATCTGCGATGTAGGGAGGAAAGATGATGAACAAAACAGTGAATGTAGATGAAGTGATCACGCATTTTAGGGACGGCATGACCATCATGTTTGGCGGGTTTGGCGGCGTAGGGTCGCCGCCATCATTGATCGACGCCATCCTAGAAGCCAATATCAAAGATCTGACATTGATCGGAAACGATGCAGGCTTCCCGCAAATAGGTGTTGGCCGGCTGATCACAGAAGGAAGAGTCAAGAAGATCATTGCTTCTCATATTGGCTCAAATCCAATAGCCGGACAGAAAATGCAATCAGGTACACTAGATGTTCATTTTTACCCGCAGGGCATTCTAGCAGAAAAAATACGAGCTGGCGGGATGGGCTTGGCAGGCATTGTAACAGATGTCGGCATGGATAGCCTCAATCTTGATGAGAAGCAGCTCGTGCCGCTAAACGGAAAGACATATATCCTTGAGCCTGCGCTGACAGCGGATATTGCCATTGTGAATGCCTTCAAAGCAGATGAAGCAGGAAATCTGATATTTGATAAAAGTGCACGGAATACAAACCCGATTGTGGCGATGGCAGGAGACTGGACCATTGCGGAAGTGGAAGAGATCGTGCCTGTAGGCAGTCTTCATCCAGAGGAAATCGTGACACCAGGCGTATTTGTGAACCAGATCGTGCAATCAAAAGGAGTGAACTGGACATGGGCATGGGAGACATCGATTTAAGACACCGCATAGCCAAACGGGCGGCGCAGGAAATTGAAGATGGCATGATCGTCAATCTTGGGATCGGCATCCCAACCCTTGCGGCTGATTACATTCCAGCGCATTACAACGTATGGCTTCATGCAGAAAACGGCATTATGGGGGCAGGCGCCTCACCAGCACAAGGAGAAGAAGATCCGAATTTGTGCAATGCCGGTGGTTTTCCTATTACGTTAACAAAAGGCGGCTCATACATGGACAGCACGACCGCTTTTGGCATCATTCGAAAAGGCATGCTGGATATGACCATTTTAGGTGCACTTGAAGTAAGCAGTCAGGGTGATCTTGCGAATTGGATTGTGCCAGGCAAACGAGTACCCGGGATGGGCGGAGCGATTGAGCTTGCGCAAAAGGCGAAAAAGGTTGTGGTGGTGATGAGCCACCTCGATAAACATGGTGAGTCAAAGGTGAAATCTGCTTGCACACTGCCCTTAACTGCTAAGTCTTGTGTGGATCTAATTATTACGGATATGGCAGTCATTGAGGTCAAATCACAGTTGCTCATTTTACGTGAAGTCATGCCGCCGTATCAGCCGGAAGATGTCATAAGGGCGACAGAGGCACCTTTAATTTTAGCGCCTGATGTCAAATCTGTTGTGTAGAAAGGATGAATGACTTGCAGCCAATCACACGTATCAGAAGCTGGATGAGAGAGCACCAAGATGAAGCGATTGCGCTTCTTCAGCAAATGGTGCAATGTGAGAGCACCCAAGGGAATGAACAAGGTGTGCAGCAAATCGTAGCAAATAAGCTGTCTGCCATTGGTTTTGATGTAGATGTATGGGACATTGGCGGAGAAGACTTGCTAGAACACCCGTATTTCTATTCCCCGAGACGTTCCTTTAAAGGAAGTCCCAATGTCGCCGGACGATTGAAGGGAAAAGGGGGCGGCAAATCCATTTTATTAAATGGGCACGTCGATGTTGTGCCAGCAGGAGATACGAAACAATGGACATATCCGCCCTACAGCGGGCATATCATAAACGGGAGACTTTATGGACGCGGGGCAACAGATATGAAAGGCGGAAACGTTTCTTTACTCTTTGCACTAGAGGCACTGCATGCACTACAGATTCCGCTGAAAGGAGATGTCGTGTTTCATAGTGTCGTCGAAGAAGAGAGCGGCGGTGCAGGCACCCTTGCAGCCATACTGAGAGGGTATACAGCAGATGCGGCCATCATTCCAGAACCAAGTCATATGAAAATCTTTCCGATTCAGCAGGGATCTAAGTGGTTCAGACTGCATATTAAAGGAAGGGCAGCTCATGGCGGAACAAGATATCACGGCGTTTCCGCTATTGAAAAAAGTATGAGCGTTCTTTCACATATAGCAGCACTTGAAGAAGAACGAAATCAGCGCATCACCGAGCCGTTATTTCAGCATATCCCGATTCCAATCCCCATCAACATAGGGAAAATTCAAGGCGGTGATTGGCCGTCCTCTGTAGCAGATCTGGTCACAATGGAGGGAAGACTTGGTGTGATGCCAGTTGAGACGGTTGAGCAGGCAGAGAAGGAACTAGAAAATTGGATGATGGGACTTGGGGAAAAGGATGAATGGTTCAAAGAGCATCCTGTTGAGGTCGAATGGTTTGGTGCAAGATGGCTTCCAGGCTCAATTGATACGGACCATCTACTTTTAGGTCTATTGAAGGAACAATATGAAGCGGTCAAGAAGGAGCCGCCAAAGATCGAAGCCGCTCCTTGGGGAACAGACGGCGGATTACTGTCACAGGCGGCAGGTATCCCGATCATCGTATTCGGACCTGGAACAACGGAGCTTGCCCATTTCCCGAATGAATCCATCGACATTGAGCATGTGATTGAAGCAGCGGAAATTATCGCAGGTACGATGGTGGAATGGTGTGAAGCAGCGGAGTGATATGAAAACGATCACAAAAAAAGAAGGCTGTCTCACTCAGCCTTCTCTTTATGTGTGTCTTGCTGCTCACACATATACGTCACTGGACAAAAACGAAGAATGCCAGATGCCAGTTTCATTCCGCCGAACATGATGCTGAAAAGCAGCATTTTACTCCATGGTTTTCTAGCATATAAAGAACCAGCTACAGTACATATTGTCATTCCACAGGCAATTCGAATGAGCGCTTCCATTAAGCCGAGATTAGGTTTCATTGAAGGTAAATCTCCTTTTTTAAATATTTTAAGTGTGATTTCAAGAAATTGTAACGTTTCATTAATGCGTAACGTGGTTCGTTATGTTACGATAGGGCTAATACAAATGAAGGAGAGTATGTGAATGTCCGAACGTACTTTTAATTGGAGAAACAATGACATCCGCACACAAATCGATGTAGTCGACTCAAAAATAGTTCCAACACTCCTTTTAACGAATGGACTCGTGCTAAACCCGTTTTTAAAACAATGGGTGAAGGCAAATATTTGGATACATGATGATCGAATTGTTTATGTCGGAGCAGAGCTTCCTCAAAATAAATCAGCTAAACGTGTGATTGATTGTGAAGGGAAATACATTGTGCCTGGGTATATAGAGCCTCACGCGCACCCGTTCCATATTTATAATCCCCAATCACTTGCAGAATATGTGTCTCAATTTGGCACAACAACGATGGTTAGTGATAACTTATTTCTTCTTTTGCAGAGCAATGAAAAGAAAGCGCTTTCCACTCTGTGTGAATTAAAACAGCAGCCATTTCAGTATTTCTGGTGGTCTAGATATGATCTTCAAACTGAAGTCAGATATGAAGATGAAATGCTTCCTATCAACTACCGGAAGGAATGGATTGATCATCCTGATGTCCTTCAAGGCGGCGAATTAACAAGCTGGCCAAGATTGATGGACGGTGATGATCTCATTTTATATTGCATGCAAGAAACGAAGAAGCAGCGGAAACGAATTGAAGGGCATTTCCCCGGAGCATCTGAGAAAACGCTAACAAAAATGAAGCTGTTTGGCGCGGACAGCGATCATGAAGCGATGAATGCAGACGATGTGCTAAAGCGCTTGTCCCTTGGCTACCATGTCTCCCTTCGTCATTCTTCCATCCGCCCAGATTTAGTGAACATTTTAAGAGAGCTGCACGAGCGTGATTTTAGACACTATGATCACTTCTTCTATACAACAGATGGAGCAGCGCCTCATTTTTATGAGGAGGGTATGATTAATCGTTTGATTTCAATTGCCCTTGAAGAAGGCGTGCCTATCATCGATGCATACAATATGGCGACCTTTAACATTGCGAAATACTATCAAATTGATGACCTATTAGGTGTTGTCGGTCCAGGACGTCTGGCTTCATTGAATGTGTTAGATGATCCAATGAATCCAAATCCGGAAACGGTGATATCTAAAGGGGTTATCCTCAAATTAGATGGAGAGAACCAGCATCAATTTCAAGAAACTAAATGGGAAAATGGCGGGCTTGTTCCATTAGATTTAGGCTATGATCTGACGACGAGTGATTTGCAATTTTCCATGCCGCTAGGTGTCAAAATGAGAAATGCTGTCATCATGGAGCCTTATACAGTGGAGATTGATAACTCTGTGAACCAGCTGTCATGTGATCATGATCAAAGTTTCTTTAGCCTGATTGACCGAAAAGGCGAGTGGCGTGTGAATACGATGCTCAAAGGCTTTGCAAACAAAGTGCAAGGTTTTGTCAGCTCATTTTCGCTCACGGGTGACATTTTAGTGATCGGGAAAAATAAAGAAGATATGATGCTGGCACATAAGCGAATGAAAGAAATCGGCGGGGGGATCGTCCTCACAGAGAACGGGAAAATTTTGCACGAAATCCCGCTGCAATTATCAGGCTGTGCCTCTGCTGAACCGTTTGAGACAGTTCTTCAGCAAATACAAACCTTGCGTGAGCTGCTCATTGAGCGAGGCTATCCATTTGATTGCCCAATTGATACACTTGTCTTTTTCCAAAGTACCCATTTGCCGTATATTCGAGTGACACCAAGAGGAATATTTGATGTCATGAAAAAAACTGTACTCTTTCCGTCTATAATGCGTTAAAATATAACAGAGTGGAGCTGTATCATCTTTGCCACATTTCTGACAACTGTTATAGGGCAGACGTGAGCAATGGATCTCTTCACTGCCATGTAAGTGAAAATACTTATGTGGAGTTGTTGAAGCAGAGGGCTTTGACATGACGAGTGAAATGGCCTGATTGAAAAATGAATCTGTCGGTTACGCTGGCCGACCAACATATTTTGAATAATTGAGCGAGGCGGGGCGCATGTTTGTGGTCTCGCCGAGCTTTCCGCACAACCTGTATTTTTAGGGCAGACCTAATCAAGCAGAAGTGTTCTTGATATCGGAAGCAAACAAGTTTGTCAGATTGTCGAACAAGGAAAATGACAGAACTTGTCGATTTTGTATACGATAAAGAAGCTTCGGCTTACGAAAGAACTGACGGCATTTCCAGCGTATAACCAAACCTGTCATGATTCGTTCAAAGCTCATTGCTGAGGTTGAAAAAAAATAGTCAGGAAAGATACCGCTTTCTCCGCAGAATGTCGTGCGAAGCGGTGCCAATAGTAAAGGAGAAGATGTATAAAGATGCAAATTGATAAATTAAGGGGCAAAAGCTTAGATCAGTTATTCAACTCCATCTTATCCCTTAAAGACCTGGAAGAATGCTATCGATTCTTTGATGATTTGTGTACCATCAATGAAATCCAATCTTTATCACAGCGTCTTGAAGTAGCACGTATGCTTCGCGAGGGGAACACGTATCATAAAATTGAGACGGAAACAGGTGCGAGCACTGCAACCATCTCACGTGTCAAACGCTGCTTGAACTACGGAAATGATGCCTACACAATGGCACTTGACCGCGTAGCAGAACAGCAGGCAAATGACGAAACAAAATAAAGCAGACTTCACTGTAAACAATCCTTTTCAACAAGAATGGAGTTGTTTACAGTTTTTTTATGGAGAGCGCTGAAAAGGCAAGCAAGGACTGGCTGAATGAGGCGGGTCCTGTTTTTATTATAGCTCGCCTATAAACTATCTTTCGCCTTCGTAAGAGATGCCAATAACCTTGTTCAATATCTGCCGGGAACTCTTGTGTATTTTCCTCAATTCTTGTCACCATCTCATTCGTCTTCCGTTTCATCCCGCGAACCTTTTTCTCACGCATCCTCCATCTCTCCACTTCCTGGTCATTTGTCTAAGTTCTTTATACGTGATTGAGCCAAAATGTCAATTGAAAAAAAGGTGCAAAAACGCACCTTTCTCAAACTAGACGGATGGCTGTGTCCCTGTAAAAATAGGCACTTCACTTGTCTGACCATTTTCTTGTCTATAGACAATATGTTTCTCATTAAAATGAATGGGAGATTCAATACCAGCGGCTGCGGATAAGTTAAACAAGCCTTCTCTTAGAGAAAGGATATAATTGCAGACTCGGTATTTCTTTTCTTCAATTGATAAACCTTTTTGCAGTTTTGGATCAGTTGTGGCGACCCCGACTGGGCATTTATTCGTGTGGCACACTTGGGCGCGAATGCATCCGACTGAAAACATGAGTCCCCGTGCGATATTGACAAAGTCAGCACCCATGGAAAGGGCAATTGCAATTTTATCTGGTGAGAGAAGTTTGCCAGAGGCAAAGAGTTTGACCTGATCTCTGACACCGTATTCCTTCAATATTTGATGAACCATTGGGAGTGCCGTGAAAATCGGCAGCCCTGCGGAATCTGCCAATTCATGAAAAGATGCGCCAGTGCCGCCTTCTCCGCCATCCACTGTTATGAAATCAGGATGCTTTCCGCTTTTTTTCATGTACGCTGCAAGTTCTTCAATGTTTTCTTTATGTCCGACCACAAGCTTGATGCCGACAGGCTTTCCGCCTATACTTCGCAGCTGTTCAATGAAATCAAACATATCCGGAATGGAGTGGAACATCTCAAATCGGTTTGGGCTGTCAATAGATTGATGGGGCGGCAATTTACGGATGTTCGCAATTTCTTCGGTGACCTTTTCGCCGTCAATATGACCGCCGCGTGTTTTAGCTCCTTGTGCTAGCTTCAGCTCAAAGGCTTTGACTTCCTCATGCTCGCTTTTTTTCTTAAATTCTTCAAAGGAAAAAGCGCCATCTTCTGTTCTCACGCCGAATAGACCGGGCCCAATCTGGCATATGATATCGGCTCCGCCTTTGAGGTGATAGGGAGAAAGCCCGCCTTCACCTGTGTTCATCCACGTACCGCCAGCCATTTTTAATCCCGAGGATAGTGCTGTAATGGCCCTGTCGCCTAAAGAGCCGTAGCTCATGGCAGACTGCCCAATCAGGCCTTTTACACGGAATGGCTTTTGACATGTGTGCTCGCCAATCACTTGTATATCGTCTTGATGGAGATAGTAAGGTTTTGCTTCGACCTCTTTGGTATGTTCACTTCTTCGTAGTAAATTGTCTTGATCAATCTGATACACTTTTGTTTGGATTTTTTCAGATTGATCGATGCGTAACTCATCTCGCTGCTTTGGAAATAGGACGTTGCGAATGTAGTAACCAGGCTTGTCAAAATCACGTTTTGATCCAAAGCCCATCGTCCGGCTTTTGTACTTCCCAGACATGACAGCTTGCTCGTATTCTCTTCTTGAGAAAGGAAGCTCCTCACGATCATTCAGAAACAGATATTGACGAAGCTCAGGTCCTATTTTTTCAAAAATAAACCGCAGCTTTCCAATGACCGGATAATTTCGCAGGACAGAATGCTCTTCCTGTTTTTCATCTCTCATCCAAATCCAGATGAATAAAATGATTGGTATGATGAAACAAATCACTAATAGTGCGCCAACAATGACAATGAAAGTTGTTGTCACGAAGATCCCCTCTTTTCTCTATCATTGTTGTTGTTATTCCACTTTTCATTGAAAGAGAAACCACTTCAACATATTGTGACGTTTAGAAATGAAAAGCCGGGGTAACTTACAAATAAGATCATAAGGGGAGGGAACTTACATGAATAAGCGTCCGAATGCGTATGTACTTGCAGGATTAGGGGTTGGTGGTGCTGTGTTATTAGCAGTGAAAAATAAACAGCATCTCAAAAAATGGGCAAGCATGTTCCGCTCAGATGAAAAGATTCCTGAAAAAGCTGGACATCCTGATCCATTAGATATTCAAGACAACAAGATGGTCGATGAAGGGGCCATGACATCCGTCCATTATTTCAATGAAGTGAGACAATAGCTTGGAAAAACCGTTTTGACCATTCAAAACGGTTTTTTCTTGTCTTTCTTTTGACGTTATATCGATGAGGATCGACAATCGTAAAACCGATTAGCCCTTTGTGATCAGGCGTCGAGAAATGAAATTCAATGCCTGATAAATAATAGGTTGAGAGAACGTCCTGATCTGTAAAACGTAAAGAAAGCTCGTCCTCATACACGGGTGCATGCTTCAAAACTTCGGCTTCTTCTGCAAATAACTCCAGACCAGCTACTCGTCCCTCTTTGTCGATATCTGCGTTCATACATTCATTCACATCTAATTCAATGGTTTCTTTGATTGTCCCGATTCCCACAGGCAGGAGATAGATGTATCCGATGTCGATCGTTTGATCATATGTGATGGTTCTTTTCATGTGGGTCACCTGCTTTATGTATGGTTTTTTGATCAATAGTAAAATGTCCCTTTATTGTATAATAACATGTGGTGATACAAAGCTCTTCTATCAGTGAACGGTCAAAGATCATCCCTCTCAGCTCCTAGATGGTTTCAGCATTCTAACCTAAAGTCACGAACACCATTTTCAAAAGAATGAAACTTTTAGCTGAAGGAGGTTACCCATTTTTTGCGGTCACTGATTTTGTTATAATATTTAAATGGAATGAAACGAATGGAGGAACGTTTTTCATGTATGATGTTACCGAGTGGAAGCATGTCTTTAAACTCGATCCAAATAAAGAAATATCCGATGAACAGCTAGAGGCAATTTGCGAATCTGGTACGGATGCTATATTGATTGGAGGCAGTGACAATGTGACAGAGGACAACGTGCTTCAATTGATGTCAAAGGTCCGCCGGTTTCTTGTGCCATGTGTACTCGAAATCTCAACACATGAAATGATTGTGCCGGGCTTCGATCTGTATTTCATCCCGACCGTCTTAAACAGTTCTCATCCTGATTGGATTGTTGGGCTTCACAAGGATGCGATGAAGGAATTCGGTGATTTGATGTCGATGGAAGAGATCGTGCCTGAAGGCTATGTTATTTTAAATGAAGAGTGTAAAGCGGCCAAGCTCACAGAGGCAAATACAGCACTGGACATCGATGACGTAAGAGCATATGCAAGAGTGGCAGAGCATTTGATGAAGCTGCCCATTTTTTATCTAGAATACAGCGGAACGCTTGGAGATATAGAGCTTGTGAAAGAAACGAAAGCAGTGCTTTCTGATACGGTTCTTTTTTATGGTGGGGGCATTGAAAACGCAAAGCAGGCGGAAGGTTTTGCGCAGCATGCGGACGTGGTTGTTGTAGGAAACGTCATTTATGACAATTTCAAAGAAGCATTAAAGACAGTGAGCGCAGTCAAAAAGTCATTATAGTCAAACAAGACGAAACGAGTTAAAATAGAACATAAGTTCGAATTGGCGGTGAATGGAATGAATGAAATATCGAATCATCTATTAGAAGGGCTAAATGACGCGCAAAAAGAAGCGGTCAAAGCAACAGACGGTCCGCTACTCTTGATGGCAGGAGCAGGAAGCGGGAAAACGCGGGTGCTCACACACCGAATTGCCTACTTAATGGCAGAAAAGCATGTGGCTCCGTGGAACATTTTAGCGATTACGTTTACAAATAAAGCAGCACGTGAAATGCGTGAGCGTGTCCAAGCCATTTTAGGGCCTGGTGCGGATGACATTTGGATCTCTACGTTCCACAGCATGTGTGTGCGTATTTTACGACGCGATATTGACCGTATTGGTGTAAATCGCAACTTCTCTATATTAGACACATCTGATCAGCTTTCAGTCATTAAAAACATTTTAAAAGAACGAAATATCGATCCTAAAAAGTTCGATCCTCGCAGCATTTTAGGATCAATCAGCAGTGCAAAAAATGAACTCATTGACGCAGAGGAATACGCCAAAATAGCCAGTGATTTCTATGATCAAGTGGTTAGCGACGTCTACACAGATTACCAAAAGCGATTACTTAAGAACCAATCACTCGATTTTGATGATCTTATTATGATGACGATTCGTCTGTTTGAGCGCATCCCTGAAGTATTAGAACACTATCAGCGAAAATTTCAATACATTCATGTCGATGAGTATCAAGATACGAACAGAGCGCAGTACATGCTTGTGAAACTGCTTGCTCAGCGTTTTCAAAATATATGTGTGGTCGGTGACTCGGATCAGTCCATCTACCGCTGGCGCGGAGCGGATATTACAAACATTCTCTCCTTTGAAAAAGATTATCCATCCAGTGAAGTGATTCTGCTTGAGCAAAATTACAGATCGACGAAACGTATACTGAATGCCGCAAACACGGTGATTCAAAACAATTCAAACCGTAAGCCGAAAAACCTTTGGACAGAAAATGATGAAGGGGCGAAGATTGCCTATTACCGTGCAGATAATGAATTCGGCGAGGGACAATTTGTTGCTGGAAAGATTCATCAGCTTCATCAGAGCGGTAAGCGTAAATTATCCGATTTTGCGATTCTTTATCGGACCAATGCCCAGTCTCGTGTCATAGAGGAAACATTATTGAAGTCAAACATTCAATACAACATTGTCGGCGGCACGAAGTTCTATGACAGAAAAGAGATCAAGGACATTTTGGCGTACTTACGCCTAGTAGCTAACCCAGATGACGACATTAGCTTTGCACGAATTGTGAACGTACCAAAGCGCGGAATCGGTGCGACATCTGTTGATAAAATCGCAGCATACGCGGAGATGAATGACCTGTCTATGTTTGAAGCGCTTGGTCAGGTAGATTTCATTGGACTCAGTGCAAGGGCAGCCAATGCGCTTGATGAGTTCAAACAGCTCATCGATCAATTGACAAATATGCAGGATTATTTATCTGTCACAGAACTAACAGAAGAAATTTTAGAGAAAACAGGCTACCGAGAGGCACTAAAGGTTGAAAAAACGATTGAGGCACAAAGCCGTCTAGAAAATATTGATGAGTTTCTCTCTGTGACTAAGAACTTTGAAGAACAAAATGAAGACAAGTCCCTTGTGACCTTCCTGACAGATCTCGCTCTTGTCGCAGACATTGATAAGCTGGATGAGAATGAGGAAGAAGATCAAGATGCGGTCATTTTAATGACGCTTCACGCCGCAAAAGGTCTAGAGTTCCCGGTTGTCTTCTTAATGGGCATGGAGGAAGGTGTCTTCCCGCACAGCCGCTCATTAATGGAAGATGCAGAGATGGAAGAAGAGCGCCGCCTTGCTTATGTAGGCATCACACGGGCGGAAGAAGAGCTTTATTTATCTAGTGCCAAGATGAGAACACTCTTCGGCCGGACAAACATGAACCTTGAATCAAGATTCATTCGAGAAATACCAGCCGATTTATTGGACAACCTAAATGAGAAAAAAGAAACGAAAACACCATTTGGCCAAACTAGAGAAAGACCACAAAGACGGGGACCTGTCTCACGTCCGCAAACTCAAACCATTCAAAACACAGGCGGCGGAAGTATTGGCTGGGCTGTGGGCGATAAAGCGGCTCATAAAAAATGGGGCGTTGGAACGGTTGTGAGCGTAAAAGGTAGTGGAGACAGCACAGAGCTTGATATTGCCTTCCCAAGCCCTACAGGCATTAAGCGTCTTCTCGCAGCATTTGCGCCAATTGAGAAGCAATAAACCGATAGGACATATAAAACGGATGAATTGAAAGGAAGAAGCAGATGGATAAAGAAGCAGCGAAACGCCGGATCGAGGAACTGCACCAGATTTTGAACCAATACAACTACGAATATCATACACTGGATCGTCCAAGTGTTCCTGACGCTGAATATGATGCGCGGATGCGTGAGCTGATCTCTTTAGAGGAAGAGCACCCTGATTTAAAAGCAGCGGATTCTCCCTCACAAAGAGTCGGAGGCGCTGTGTTAGACGCCTTCCAAAAAGTGCGCCACGGCACCCCGATGCTCAGCCTCGGGAATGCGTTTAATGAACAGGACCTTCTTGATTTTGACCGCAGGGTTCGTCAAGCAGTCGGTGACGATATTGCATACAATGTCGAGCTGAAAATTGACGGACTCGCTGTTTCTCTCCGTTATGAAAATGGCCTGTTTGTCCGAGGTGCCACACGTGGAGATGGGACAACGGGTGAGGATATTACAGAAAACCTCAAAACCATTCGATCCATCCCGCTCAAAATCAAACGTCCTTTGTCAATTGAAGTGAGAGGCGAGGCATTTATGCCAAAACCTTCTTTTGAAGCATTAAACGAAAAAAGATTACAAAACGAAGAAGAGCCGTTTGCGAACCCGCGTAATGCGGCGGCAGGCTCGCTTCGTCAGCTTGATACGAAAATTGCGGCGAAACGAAACCTTGATATCTTCGTCTACAGTATAGCGGAGCTTGATGAAATTGGTGTTGAATCGCAAAGCGAAGGACTTGATCTTCTCGACGAACTTGGCTTTAAAACGAACAAAGAAAGACGGATGTGCCAAACGATTGAGGAAGTGATCGAGCTCATTGAAACACTAAAAACGAAGCGTGCTGACTTTTCATATGAAATCGATGGAATTGTGATCAAAGTCGATTCGTTAGCTCAGCAAGAAGAGCTCGGCTTTACAGCAAAAAGTCCCCGCTGGGCTGTTGCGTACAAGTTTCCAGCTGAAGAGGTCGTGACAAAGCTGCTTGATATTGAACTAAGTGTCGGGCGTACAGGTGTCATCACACCAACGGCGATCCTTGAGCCTGTCAAAGTAGCAGGAACGACAGTGCAGCGAGCTTCCCTTCATAATGAAGATTTGATCAAAGAAAAGGATATTCGCCTTTTTGATCAAGTGATTGTGAAAAAAGCAGGCGATATTATTCCGGAAGTCGCAGGTGTACTGATCGATCAGCGTACAGGAGAAGAAAAGCCGTTTCACATGCCGACTGAATGCCCAGAGTGTCATAGTGAGCTGGTGAGAATTGAAGGCGAAGTGGCTTTGCGTTGCATCAATCCAGAATGCCCTGCCCAAATACGTGAGGGACTCATTCACTTTGTTTCCCGCAATGCAATGAACATTGATGGGCTTGGCGAGCGGGTCATTACACAGCTTTTCCAAGAACAGCTTGTCTCTCGTGTGTCTGATCTTTACCGATTAACGAAAGAAGAGCTCATTCAGCTTGAGCGAATGGGCGAAAAATCTGTCGACAATTTACTGCGTTCGATTGAGCAATCGAAAGAAAACTCTCTAGAGCGTTTACTATTTGGACTCGGTATACGATTTATTGGCTCTAAAGCGGCAAAGACCTTGGCGATGCATTTCGGTGATATCGATCAATTAAAGCAAGCGACGAAAGATCAATTACTCGAAGTCGATGAAATCGGTGAAAAAATGGCTGATGCTGTCGTCACATACTTTGAGAAAGAAGAAATACTCAATCTGCTAAATGAACTAAAAGAGCTTGGGGTTAATATGACCTACACAGGACCAAAACCGGTGAAGGTTGAAGAAAGTGATTCCTATTTTGCAGGCAAAACCATTGTGCTGACAGGGAAATTAGAAGAAATGGCTCGAAACGATGCAAAAACAGCGATCGAAGCACTAGGCGGTAAACTGGCAGGTAGTGTGAGTAAGAAAACAGATTTAGTCATAGCCGGAGAAGCAGCGGGAAGTAAGCTGACAAAGGCAGAAGAACTCAATATTGAAATTTGGGACGAAGCTAAAATGCTCGAGGAGCTAAAGAAATAAGAGGAGTGTTTTCTATTGAAAAAGTTGTTATTGCTGCTGACAATGCACACACTGATATTGTCAGCGTGTGCACCTTTTGGGGGAAAGGAAGAGGAAGAGGTCACACAAAAAACGGATGAAACGAAGGAAACAGCCATCATCCCGATGTACAATATCTCTGACTCCTATTACAAAATGGTGCTGCCGTTTAAACAAGGGGCTGCGAGAGGATTAACAGCAGAGCGTCTCAACACACGCCTGGACATCGATGAATTTGAAACAGGACTCATGCGCCTTGCAACAGAGTCATTTAATACAAACGACTACCTTTTCCAAGAAGGACAGCATTTTGATGAGGACACCGTTCTTGGCTGGCTGGCGCGCAAAAAAACAGGCAGTGATCTGAAAAAGGCAGAAAAAGAAGATAAAGACTTTAAGAATCTAGGCTTAAACCCTGCTCTTCCGAACTCAGGTTCAACAAAGTCTAAAAATGAAAGTAGTCCAATTTACTTAGCTTCGATGCTAGAGCATAATTACTTAATTCGAAAAGATAAAAACAGCTTACAGCTTGGCGGAGTTGTCATTGGACTTGCGCTGAACTCTGTTTATTATTACCGTGAAAATATCGGTGACCCGCAGCAAGAAGTGACGATCGATTCTTCGAAAAATTCAAAGAAACTTTTGGCAGAAGGCGAAAAAATTGCTGAACAAGTGATCAAACGAATTCGTCAAATGGATGGGCTGCAAAAAGTGCCTGTCATGATTGCCCTTTATAAGCAAGCACCAAAATCATCTATCGTTCCAGGAAACTTTATCGCCAAAACGGATGTGAAAGCGGGCTCAGCTGATATCGGCAATTGGGATACGATCAAAGAGGAGAATGTCTTCTTCCCTTCAGATAATGCGAAAGGCAACTACAAAGATGATTCCGAGCGATTTGACCGCTTCAAAACAAAAGTCGAAGACTACTTCCCGAATTATACTGGTGTCGTAGGAAAAGGGTTTTACAAAGACGGCAACCTGCAAAAAATGAAAGTCGAAATTCCAATGCAGTTCTACGGAAAAACGGAAGTCGTAGCCTTCACGCAATATTTAACAGGTGAAGTCATGGATTACTATAAGAGTACCAATATCGAAATTAACATCACATCTTCAGATCAACAAGAAGCCTTGATCACGAAAAATGCTGAAGACAAAGAACCAACCGTCCATATATATGACTAAATAAAAACCGCCTTTTGGCGGTTTTTTAAATTAGTCATAATGTATCAAATTATGAAAATATTGTTATAAAAAGTAGAAGTGTAGAAAATAATGTATTATTATGGGTGATAATGAAGAGAAAATGGAGATCATTATGAAAAACAAATCATTTTACTTTTTATTAGGGGGACAATCCCTAGCTAATTTTGGGGATTCGCTATATGTCCTCGTTTTGACCATCCTGACATATCAATTAACAAATTCTACACTGATTGCTTCAATGGTGGCTGTCTCACAGTTTGTTGGACAAGCACTTGGAGCGGTACTCATTCCTTTCTTTATGTATCAATTTAAGCTAAAAAGACTCATTATCTATTTACAAATGTGTCAAATTGCTTTCTTCGGTTGCTTAATTTTCATTTATATTCTACAACTATCAACTTTTACTATTCCTCTCTTTTTTATCATTGTATTTTTCCTTTCTTTGATAGATGGAGGAACCATTCCTGTTCGAAATTCGATGATCCCACGTCTAGTAGAAAAGAACTTTTTACTAAAAGCAAATAGCTATATCTTAACTTCTGATCAAATGGTCCTTTTACTAGGCTGGCTGTTAGGAGGGCTGTTTATTGGCATTCTTGGACCACAGTTTCTCCTATTGACGACACTTGTTTTATACAGTTTGTCACTCATATCTATGCTCTTTATCATTGATACTGGGGCTGCAGCTAAACAAGAGCAACAGTCTGAATCATTTGCTACAAGGGTCTTTTCAGGGTGGAAGCTCATGTATGAAAAACCAACTATTCGAACATTAACGATTTTAGAAATGCTATCCATGAGCGGTAGAAGTATTTGGACTGGTGCCATTATCCTTGTGTATGTCACAGAAGTTTTACATCAGCCTGAAACATGGTGGGGCTTTATTAACGCAAGCTATTTTGGCGGAACCATTCTAGGCGGCCTGCTTGTGTTGCGGTTCGCAAAGCATGTGGAACAGCGTTTGTTTGATCACATTTTTTACAGTTCGGTGATCGTAGCTGTGCTAACCCTTTGCTTAGGATTGAATCATTCTGCATGGATGAGTTTGTTGTTTGTCTTTTTATTAGGACCAGCCTTTCAGCTTCGCAGTATTTCCATTCGAACCTATGTACAAGATACACTGAGTGAAATTGAATTGCCCAAAATACTATCAGCTCAACATACACTATCAACTTTTATATACGGAATGTCCATCCTCGTTATGAGCACCATGACCGATCTCTTTGGGGCAAGAGTCGTCTTTTTTATAAACGTTGCCCTGTTTACTGTATCGGCTTTCCTAGCGTCTAGATTAAAAAATGAACAAATTTAGACATTTTATCTCAATTATTTACAAAAATACCATTATGTGATTTAATATGTTGGTAGAAATGTTAACTATATGAAAAGTAGAGGTGGCGTAATTGACTAATAGTTTAGTATATTGGCCATTAACACATCCGCAGCGGCGCGTGATGAACATGGAAACATTTTATCCAGGAACACCGATCAATCATATTGGCGGTATCATTTTCGTCAATGGGCCATTGCAGCTCGATAAACTGAAGCAGGCCATTGCATCTTGTATCATGATGACAGAATCTCTTCGTCTCAAGCTAGTAGAGAAAGATGGTGAAACGCTTCAATACGTTGATCCAAACGCCGATAGCCCTATTCCTACCTATGAGTTTTCCACACATGAAGACATGCTAGAATGGGCCGAAAAAGCCTTTAAAACACCATTTCAATTAACAGAAACCTCTCTCGCCGAATTTGCGGTACTAAAAATCAGTGAACAACAATCCGGTTATTTCATCAAATGCCATCATACAGTAGCAGATGGATGGTCGATGAAAGTAATCATCGATAAAATTAGCCAGCTTTACACTGCTCTTACCCACAGCTCCTCTATCGAACAAGAAGCAGACAATCACTCTGTATTTATTGATAAAGAATCAAAATATATGAACTCCCCAAGATTTAAAAAAGATCAGCAATTTTGGAAAGAAGCATTATCTGATGTGTCTGATAGTTATTTGGTACAGGGAACTGACCAAATCAAAGGCCATCGGCAAAGCCATTATCTTGATCGACAACTCTCAGAACGAATCTATGAATTTATAGATGTCCATCATTGTTCAATCAACTCTTTATTTACTTTAGGACTCTTCGTCTACTTGCATAAAAGATACCAGCAAAAAGATTTTATTATTGGGACGCCAGTTCTCAATCGTTCCGGACAAAAGGAAAAAGCCACGTCCGGTATGACCGTAAGTACAATGCCATATCGAATGAAGATCGATCCTCATCTCTCTTTGTTAGAAAGCTTAACAGACGTTCAAAAAAGCTATAAGGCTTACTTCCTGCATCAGCGTTATCCCTATGATGCACTTGTCAAAGATTTAGAGCTTGCAAAAGCAGGGTATGATCAGCTTTTTCAAATCTATATCAACTCCTACAGCACAAATATGGTGCAGGAGATGGAAGGATACAAGGTTGAATACATAGAGCTTTACAATGGCTTCCAGCCATATGGCTTACAAGTTGCTGTGAAAGAATGGGATGAAAAAGGGCAAATCGAGCTTCAATATGATTACAAGATCTCAGATTACAGCAATGAAGATATCGACTTTCTACACGAAAGAATGCTTCTCTTTGTCGAAACGATACTCGCTCAGCCAAAGCAGCTGTTAAAAGACGTACTTCTCATGACAGAAGTCGAGACACATCGAGAGCTATATCACTGGAACGACACAGGCATGCTGTTTCCACAGAAACAAAAAATCCATGAATTGATCACAGACATGTCAACGTCTTCTCCTGATCGAATTGCACTTCAGGACGGATCTCATAGCATGACATACGGTGAACTTGAGAGAAAAACCAATCAAATGGCGCATTTTCTACAAACACATGGCTTACAAAGACATGACTTTGTTGCCGTATGTATGAATCATTCACCAGAACTGATTGTGCTGCTGCTGGGGATTTTAAAGGCTGGAGGCGCATATGTGCCGATTGATCCTGAGTATCCAGAGGAACGTATTCAGTTTATTTTGGATGACAGCCAGGCAAAGCTGTTTTTCACAGATGACGCATCTGCATACCATTTTAATGGCGATACGTACAATATCTACAACGTGTGGGATCAGTTGGCTCAGTATAATGCGGAACATCCATTCATTGGAGATGCTGAAGATGTCGCATATATGATTTATACGTCTGGCTCTACAGGACAGCCAAAGGGAGTCATGATTGAGCACCGAAGCTTAGTGAACTATATCATGTCTGCCAAAACACACTATACTGATTCATCAGATGATCATTTTGCCTTGTATTCATCCATTGCGTTTGATTTAACCGTGACATCCATTTATACGCCATTGGTCATTGGCAGTACCGTGATGATCTATCGTCAAGAGGATCAGCCAGGCTTTTTATTAGAACATATTTTGTTTGATCAAAAAGCGAAAGTCATCAAGCTGACACCAGCTCATATGGCACTGCTAACAGATGCTGCACTTTCTCAATCAGTTGTGAAACGGATGATTGTGGGCGGAGAACAATTATCGACCGCTTTGGCCAAAAGAATCACAGAGGCAAGTGATGGAAGGATATCTATCTTTAATGAATATGGACCAACTGAAGCAACCGTTGGCTGTATGATTCATCAATTCCATCAAGATGATGAAGGGGCATCTGTGTCAATTGGTGTGCCAATGCCCAATACAGAGATTTACCTTTTAGATGAGCATCAGCAAGCCGTGCTGCCTGGGACAGTAGGAGAAATCTATATTTCAGGTGCAGGTGTTGGCAGAGGGTATTGGCAAAGACCTGATTTGCAGGAATCACGCTTTCTGCCCAATCCATTTGTAAATGGTCGCCGCATGTATCGAACAGGTGATATCGCCAAACGAGCAAATGATGGAAAGATTGATTACATTGGCAGAATTGATCATCAAATCAAGCTGCGAGGCTACCGGATTGAGCTCGGTGAAATTGAACTTGCACTGATGGCACTTGAAGAAGTTGATAAAGCAGCGGTTATTGATCTAACCGATGAATCTGGAGAAAAACAGCTGGCAGCCTATATTGAATTGAAAGAAAAACAGATGACGTCCTTTTTACTTAGAAAGAAATTATCAGATCAGCTTCCAGCTTACATGGTACCTGCCTATTTTGTTGTACTAGACGAGCTCCCGCTCACTCAAAACGGAAAAATCAATCGGACGGCACTGCCTGATCCATTGCTGTCTCAAGAAACAGCTGTTGAGTGGTCCAAGGAAACAGCGGACATTGAAGAGATCATCGTAGATACAGCAAAAGGCATCTTAGGGCATGAAACAATCGAACCGGCTGATCATTTTTATCAGCTTGGCGGAGATTCCATTAAGGCGATTCAATTTATTGCGAAGTTAAAAGACAAAGGACTCTATTTAAAAACCAAGGATCTTTTTACTTATCCCATTTTTAGAGAAATGGCACAAGTCGTTCAGCAGGAACCTGTCATACATATCTCACAAGAGCAAGCTGTGGGTGATGTGAAATCGATTCCAATTATCGAATGGTTCTGGTCCCAGCGGTTAAAAGATGAACATTTCTGGCATCAATCCATCATTGTTCATTCAAAGAAAAAGATGGATGAAGCCATCGTGCAGGATGTTCTCAAAGAGGTCGTCATTCACCACGATGGACTAAGGTTAAAAGTACATGAGGCAACAAACACACTCTATTATGATGAAGACATTCAAGATATTCCGCTGATGATACACGATTTCACGGCATTATCAGAAGAGAATGTGGAAGAAGCGTTACAAGAAGTAGGATATCAGATCAAGCAAAGGACTCATCTTTATCAAGGACCATTGATTCAGGCTGCGCTTTGTCAAACTGATTCTCAATCACATCTCATCTTTGCCGCCCATCATCTATTAGCTGATGGTATGTCTTGGCAAATTCTTGTGGAGGACTTGATTCAATTATTGCATGCAGAGAAGATTACAGCAGAAGTACTTCCGTCTAAAACCCATTCCTATCAAACATTTGCCGAGCAGGTGAATCAGTATGCAGTATCAGAGGGTGTAAAAGAGTCGGTCAGCTATTGGCAAAAAGCGGTGCAAAATATACAGCCTCTGTATCCAGTTTCCTCAAATGAGGGATATGTCAGAGACGAAATCAAATTAACCAACGCATTATCAGTGGAACTCACGAATCAATTGCTCAATCAAGCGAATCAAGCGTATCAAACGCAGCCGCATGAACTGTTAATTTCAGCCTTGACGCAAGCCTGTTATGAGCAAACGAATCAAGAGCGGATTTCTTTGGAATTAGAAGGTCATGGCAGGGATGCAGTAGAGGATGAGATTGATGTATCTAGAACGTTCGGCTGGTTCACCACCATGTATCCTGTGAATGTTCATGTGTCTGAATCTCTCTCGGATCACATACGAACTGTCAAAGAAACGATACGTGAAGTGCCAAATAAAGGTGCAGACTATGGGCTGTTGTCACTCATCAATAAGCAGCTTCCTCCTCATTCAGCGCCGCAATTACGCTTTAACTATCTAGGTGAAATTGATCAAGTGCTGAAACAATCATCTGATTATGAGATGTCTTACTTTACATCGGGGATGGATTCGTCATTGGATAATCCATTAACAACCGTCATCGATATGGTCGCTACCATCAAGGGCGGTCAGCTGATTTTTCATCTTTCTTTCAGCGATAAACAGCTGTGTGAAACAGACATGATGCAGCTATTGCAAGCGGTAGAGCAGCAAATTGAGCATCTTGTACAGCATTGCTTAGAGAAAGAAGGAATCGAATTTACACCGTCTGATTTTGAAACAGTGGATATGTCTCTTGAAGAAATGGATTCATTATTTACATGACGAAAAATCAGCATGTTATCTACATTTCATTTTTATTAGCGGTCTTATGGATAAGCAGCTTTGCCGATTGGACACATGCAAAAGCAGTGATTTCATCTAAAGCCGTTGATCAAGTGATAGAGGAACAGATGGAGCTTGGACGCATTCCAGGCATGTCCGTTGTGGTTGTGAAAAAGGACGAAGTGGTGTACCAAAAAGGCTTTGGTTATGCGGATCGAAAGAAAAAGAAGCAAGTGACAGCTAGCACTTTCTTTGAAATTGGATCTACATCAAAGGCGTTTACCGCTCTTGCGATTGTGGAGTTAGAGAAGCAAGGGAAACTTCATTTAAAAGATCCGGTGAGTAGCTATATTCCAGGTTTTTTTCCAACATACAATGGAAAGCCTCAGCGTTTAACGGTGGAGCAATTAATGCATCACACAAGCGGCATTCCCTTTCAATCCATTGCGCTTATCCAGCCAGATACTACAAAGGATGCGTTGAAAAAAACAGTTGATCAGCTGAAATCAATCGAGCTTAATCGTAAGCCAGGCAGTTCCTTTGAATATGCGACCATCAACTATGATGTCCTTGGTCTCATCATTGAAAATGTAACAGGAACATCGTATGAGGCTTATATGAAAGGACTGTTTAAAAGGCATCATCTTGACCAAACGGAGGCTGGGCTAAAACGGATGAAATCCGGCGCTGTCTCAGAAGGGTTTAAATTGCAATTCCTTGCTCCGCATGCTTATGAAGCACCAGAATATCGAGGCAATACTCCGGCAGGATATATTGTGATGAATAGTCAGGATGTGGGGACTTGGCTGCAATATCAATTGACCGATTCAACTTGGTCTCGCTTTGTAAAAAATCCTGATCACTTAACTGTGAATGTCCTAGAAGAAGGGAAGCATGTCTATTACAATGCCGGCTGGTATATAGAAAAGGCACATGAGCAGGTAGACTCGCTTTTTCATGCAGGCTCTAACCCTAACTATTCATCATTTTTTCTGATCCAGCCAAAAGAAGAGATTGCGATCGGAGTGTTAGCAAATATGAATAGCAGCTACACAGAGCAAACGGTACGTCTTATTGCCAAAACGATCACGGGTACAAATGAAGAAGCAGAGTCATCAATGGATCCTTTTCAGCTCATTGATCAGTTGAGTCTTGGTGCCACATGTCTTTTCATTTTGCTGCAAATAGTGTCTATCGTTCGTTTTATCAAATGGAAAAAGCGTGTAAGAAACGGCGCTTTCGTTCGCAGGGACATGTCACTTCGCGTCTGGCTGAAAAGTAGCGGCTGGGTGCTGCTGCTAATTGGGATATTGCTCCTGCCAATCATTGTTGCGCAGCTAGCCTTTAATGGGCTGCCTTGGAAAATGACTTTTGTCTGGGGACCTTCCTCTCTCATTGAATTAGCGATTTCTTATTATTTGTTTTTCATTTGGTTTTGTACGATTGGTTTCATCAAAGGATTTATGGTGACATCTCCTGCTGGAAAGAGAGGAAAAAAAGATGACCGTCAAACAGATTTCGGGCATTCATCCTTATAATGATTTGTTTTATCGTAGCTGTTTTTTCAATTGCTTTTTTCCAATTGTGAAGCTGCATGATCAAGAAGTTTTTCCATACTTATTAAATGATCAATTTGCCTACGGGCTTACAGAGAATGGCTTGCTACAGATTGACTGGATGTCGGCACACGATCCAGAAAAGATTATGAATTTACAAGGCATTCAAGTGGAAAAAATGACGTATTGTCCCAACCTCATTGAAAAGGTCAAACAAGATGTGAGGCGTGACCGCCCGGTAATTGTATGGGTAGACCCCTACGTTCAGCGAGGCAGAAAAGAGTATTTGACAACCCATAGCCGTCATTCCATTTTAATGACTGGATTCGATGAAAATCAGCAAATCTTTCAAGTATTAGAGAATCGGCATTTAGATAATTTGTCTTATGAGCATCAAGTGCTGTCATTTAAAGATGTACAGAAAGGATATGACACCTTTCATGATCATTTTCAGCCGAATGATCAATTTCATTCCTATGCGGCCTTCTACTTTGATCCAGACAAACTCTCGACTGAGTTATTTGATCAAAAAACGACTTATTTCCTGAGAAATATGCATGGTCAGATTGACGTAATAGAAAAAGGAATCACAGCTCTTGAAACATTTTATGAGCAGTTTTCGCAATGGGATGATATCGAGAAGCTCGTGGCATCTTTCAATCAGATCATCAATACGAAGAAAATAGAGCTGTATCGGCTGAATCTCATCAAAGGCGATCTACCTGAGCTGGTGGGATGGATGGAACGTATTTTAGCAGAATGGGAGAAAGCAAGGCATCAGGCAGCAAAACTCCTTTTTTCAGGTGAGATGTCTAGTAGGTACCAAGCCAATATCAAAGCTTCTTTAGAACAGATCATCCATGATGAAAAACACTGGCTGGAAGCGTTGGCAATCAAATGCAAAAGGGAGTGTGGCGTGTCGTGAAGTTATTTTGCTTACCGTACGCAGGTGGAGCCAGTACCGTATTCAGTACGTGGAAATCTTATATAGACCGGTCGATAGAAATTCATGCCCTTGAACTCCCTGGGCACGGGACAAGAATGACAGAGCCTGTACTAACCGATTTACAGCAGGTCGCAGATGATCTTTATGTACAGGCGTCCTCCTCCTTAAAAGAAGGAGAGCCCTATGCCATTTTCGGTCATAGTATGGGAGCCGTCCTTGCATATGAATTACAAAAAAGAATGAAAACAAGGTTAAACAGAGAGCCTGTTCATGTCTTTTATTCTGGGCGCTTCCCGCCACATATTCCAGAAAAGAAAGTCTATCATCAGCTGTCAGATTCCAAATTAAAAGAAGCGATCATTGAGATGGGAGGCGTTCCTGAGGAACTTGCTGATAACCATGCAGTGCTTGATTTCTTTCTGCCGATTTTAAGAGCAGACTTTCAGCTTTTGGAGACCTATTTGTGTGATGAAGTCGTTCCAGCTGCTTGTCCAATTTCTATTTTTTATGGTACACGTGATTTGCCTTCTGTGCTGTTCGATTTAGACGATTGGGATCAATATACAAGCGAAGATTGTGCGTTTTTCGAATTCGATGGAGATCACTTTTTTATTCATTCATTCACAAATGAAGTCGTTGAAAAAATCAATGTCATTTTAAAGCGAATTGGAGTGTTGGAGAAATGAACACGAAGCACGTAGGCGTGATTGGAGCAGGTGTCATGGGGGCTGATATGGCATTAGACCTTTCAGCAAATGGCTATCAAGTCACATTAGTTGATGTCACAGAAGAAAAGTTAAACGAAGCGCTAGAAAAAATTAAGAAGACCTATCAATTGGTTCAATTTGTGAGAAAGAAGAAAATCTCATTGTCTTTAGAAGATGTATTGTCTCAAATCCAGCTGTCAACTTCACTTGAAGGATTACATGACGCGCATATCGTCATTGAAAATGTGACGGAAGATTGGGAGATTAAAAAACCTATTTATGAAGAGCTACGAGATATTTGTGCGAAAGAAACCATCTATTTTGTAAACACAAGCTGTATCTCCATCACAAAGGTAGGGTCTCTTATGCACCACCCTGAGAATGTCATTGGGGCGCACTTTATGAACCCTGTTCCTCTTAAAGCGCTAGTTGAAGTTATTAGAGGTAAAGCAACTTCTGATGACACAGTGGAAACGGCAAAAGATTTCTTGAAATCGTTTGATAAAACACCAGTTGTGGTGCATGATTTTCCGGGATTTGTTTCCAATCGTGTGCTGATGCTGACAATCAACGAAGCGATTTGGGCGGTGCAAGATCAAGTCGCTACGCCAGCGGATGTCGATAAAATTTTCCGCGGAGGTTTCGGTCATAAGATGGGACCACTTGCGACAGGAGACTTAATTGGGCTTGATACGATTTTGAATTCATTGCTTGTTTTATACGAGAGCTACAAAGATCCGAAGTTCCGTCCATGTCCTCTGCTTGTCAAAATGGTTGATGCAGGCGAGTACGGCAAAAAATCAGGCAAGGGCTTTTTCCAATATGACATGTGAGAGGAGAATAACCAATGGCTAAGCAAATTAAGTGTGTTGTCTGGGATTTAGATCATACATTATGGGATGGAATTTTACTTGAGTCAGATGAAGTGACGTTAAAACCATCGATGAAGGAAGTACTAACAGAGTTAGATGAGCGCGGCATCCTTCTTTCTATAGCAAGCCGGAACGATGAAGCAGCCGTGAAGGAAAAGCTTTCTGCCTTTGGAATCGAACATTTCTTTCTCTATCCAGAGATTCATTGGAATGCCAAATCTAGTTCATTAAAGAGAATTAGCGAGCGCCTAAATATTCATAAAGATACCATTCTCTTTATTGATGATCAGCCATTTGAACGAGAAGAAGTGAAGGCTGTTCATCCAGAGATTACGTGCTGGGATGCAGTGGATTATCTGTCATTACTCACTAATGATCGGCTGCGTCCAGTCTTTATCACAGAAGATGCTAGACGACGCAGAAGAATGTACTTAGAAGCGGACAAAAGGCAGCAGGAAGAAGAGAAATATGAAGGGCCGCCTGAGAAATTCTTGGCGTCTTTACATATGAAATTCGTGATATCAGAAGCAGGAGAACAAGACCTCCAGCGTGCTGAAGAATTGACCGTCCGTACCAATCAATTAAATGCGAGCGGGAAAACCTACGATTATGAGGAGCTTGATTTCTTCCGTCAATCAGATTCTCACTTGCTGCTTGTCTGTGAACTTGAAGATAAATTCGGTTCCTATGGAAAAATTGGACTCTCATTAATAGAAGAAACAGGTGACACATGGCATGTCAAACTGCTGCTTATGTCTTGCCGCGTCATGTCTCGTGGTGTCGGGACCATCTTACTTACAACGATTTTGCAAGAAGCGAAAAAGCGAGGAAAGCGGCTTGTCGCTGACTTTAAACAAACCGACCGAAACCGCATGATGTACATCACATATAAGTTTGCCAATTTCAAAGAAATCGAGAAGGGGGAGAACGGCTATATCTTGTTTGAGAATGATTTAAGCATGATTCAGCCTTTCCCAGAATACGTAGATGTCAATATTGAATTAAATCAGAAAGACCCGGCCAAACAATAAAAAAGCGAAAAGCGAGGAGATTAAATCATGAACCTACACGAACAAGTAAGAGCCTATATCGAGCAAAACCTAGTGGTATTTGATGAGGAAATTGAGCTTGGAAATGATGATCATATTTTTGAACAAGGCTTTGTGAATTCTCTATTTGCGATGAAACTAGTGAACTATATCGAACATGACTTTCAATTCCAATTAGATAACGAAGACCTCGACATTGCTCATTTTAGTACCGTCAATCGCATTGTCGCCTTAATTGAGAGAAAACAACAGGGGGCGGCTCTTCATGAAAACAGCTGAACAAACGATCAATGCCATTGAAGAAATACGACAGTATTGCGATGAACATATCCGTCCGTTTGCCAATGAATTCGATGAGACGGAACATTTGCCAGAGTCGCTGATTCGAGATATGGCGAAACGAGGCTACTTGGCAGCAGGTATCCCGTCTTCCTATCAAGGGCTGGGGCTTGATCCAATCGCATATGGACAGTTTACGGAACAAGTGGGAAAAGCTTGCTGTAATGTCCGGACATTATTGACAGTGAATTCACTTGTAGGAGAAGCCATTCTTCGTTATGGAACAGAAGATCAAAAACAAGGCTGGCTCGTTGAATTAGCTAAAGGAGAAAAAATCGGTGCCTTTGCTTTGTCAGAGCCGAATATTGGTTCAGATGCCAATCATGTTGAAACAAGCTATCAAAAGGAAGGACAATCCTATGTATTAAATGGGAAGAAAAAGTGGATTTCCTTTGGAGCGATTGCCGATTTCTTTATTGTGATTGCAAGAGACGGTGAACAAGTCACAGCATTCCTTGTCGATCGAGATCAGCCGGGTGTAGAGATTGAGAGAATTACAGGAATGATGGCCAACCGAGCGTCATATTTAGCGGAAATCACCCTCGATCATGTCCAGGTGCATGAAGACTGTGTCTTAGGACCAGTTGGGGGCGGATTTAACCATGTGGTGTCACTCGCATTAGACCATGGAAGATACAGTGTCGCTTGGGCAGGGCTTGCCATTGCACAAGAAGCCGTTGATTCTCTTGTTACGTATTCACGTAAAAGAACACAATTTAATGAGAAATTGTACAAGCATCAAATGATCAAAGGCATGATCGGAGATGCGGTGACTCAGCTCCATGCAGCGAGAGCCTTATGCCTAAAGGCTGGGGAAATGAGAGAAGCGAATCATCCTGATGCAATCACAGAAACATCCATTGCAAAATATTTCACCTCTAAAATCGCTGTGGACATTACAAATACAAATGTCCAAATTCATGGCGGGAGTGGATTTAGCCGGGAAAACTCAGCTTCAAGACTATATCGTGAAGCGAAGGTGCTTGAAATTATTGAAGGAACTTCGCAAATTCAGCAACAGGTTATTGCTAACTATGGTTTACGCCATTATTTCGTGAAACATTCTTAGAGAGAAAGGAGATGATCCCATGGCTTTACAGCCGCAGAAGCTGGATAAACAGAACATTGAAAATATGTTAGCTATCACTACGATCCAAGAAGGACTGCTGTTTCATCATTTAATGGAACCGAACGGAACAGCTTATTTTGAACAACTGCTGATCGAAATAGACGGACCAATAGATCGAGACATTTTTGAACAATCATGGACGAATGTCACCAAACAGCATGAAATGCTTAGAACATTGTTCAGATGGCAGGAACTCGCAAAACCAGTACAAATTGTGCTGAAGGAGCATCAGCCAGACATTCGATATCGTGATTTCACGCAAGCGAAGGAGCCTCTTCATGTGCTGAAAGAAGAGGTGACGGCACAGAACCGAGAAGAACGCTTTGATCTGCATGAAGTCCCATTCCGCCTGACGTTATGTGAAGTGAATGATGAAGTCAGCTGGGTTCTCATTAGCTTCCATCACATTTTATTGGACGGCTGGAGCCTAGGGATTGTATTAAGCGATTGGATGAGTGCATATGAGCGCTTATCGAATGGGGACAAACCTCTTCTGGAACAAAGACCGTCCTACCAATCCTTTGTTAAATGGCAGCAGAAAAACCTTCAACAGACAGAAGCACAAGCCGCCTATTGGAAAAATGTTTTCAACGGATGGAGTTATGCAGAACTGCTTCCGAAGTCAAGCGGCGCATATGAACCTTCAGAAGTGTTTCATCAATATGAACATCAAGTGGATACTTCCATTGCGGAGAGCTTGAGCAAATTCACAAATCAATATGACGTGACGCTGGCATCTGTGATGTATACGCTGTGGGGAGTTTTGCTATCTAAGTATGCGAACCAAGATGATATTGTCTTTGGGACAACAGTATCAGGGAGAAATGCGGATGTCCCTCATATTGAAAAGATGACTGGATTGTTCATTAACACATTACCGCTGCGGGTCTCATTCGAACAAGAGCGGCCAATTCTTGAACAGATGCAGGAAGTGAGCCGTGAGATCGCTGTAAGAAATGAATATGAACATACCCCGCTATCTGACTTAAAGAAATATGCGGGAATGACTGCAGAGCAATCATTATTTGATTCAATCGTCGTCATTGAAAACTATCCACTAGATCAAATGCTCACGAAAAACGATCAGCCAATTCGTATTCGTGGATTTGAGATGACTGAGCAGACAGAATTCGATCTCACGCTTAGTGTTCAGGCGTTTGATGATCAGCTGCACTTTTCATTGGTGTATAACCCCGTCACCTTTTCAGCTGAACAAATCGAAAAGTGGTGTCAGCATTTTCTTCATCTCCTGTCTGATGCATGTGCACATCCGCATAAATCTGCTGCTCAACTACAGCTGCTATCAGAAAAAGAGAAAGAAAAGCAGTTAGCGGTCTTCAAGCAATATGGCGGAGCAACATCTAGCAATGAGCCAACCGTGATTGACCTATTTGAAGAACAAGTAGAGCGAACGCCAGCGGCAGCCGCAGTTGAGTTTGGCGATACGACGGTTACATATGAACAACTCAATAAGAGAGTGAACCAGCTCGCACATTATTTACAAAACAAAGGGGTCAAACAGGAGCAGCGTGTCGGCATTTTAGTAGAGCATTCCATTGAAATGGTGATAGCATGCTTAGCGATCTTAAAAGCTGGCGGTGCTTACGTGCCGATTGATCCTGAATATCCGCAGGAACGAATAGAATATCTATTAGAAGACAGCGGAGTAGAATGGCTCTTAACCCATCCAATGAAAGGGCTCACCTATGCCTATCATGGAGAAAAAATTGATATCACACAGCCGGATCTATACACCGGACCATCAGACAACTTGGCAGAAGCCATCACCTCAGACCAAACAGCCTACTGCATTTATACATCAGGAACGACCGGAAGACCAAAGGGTGTACTCATTCATCATCTTGGCTTAGCCAACTATATTGATTGGGCAAAGCAAGTATATGTTCGAGGAGAAACAAGGCATTTTGCTTTGTATACTTCACTGTCCTTTGACCTGACGGTTACTTCTATTTTCACGCCGCTCATTTCAGGAAATACCATCATGATTTATCACCATGAAAACCGGCAGCTGCTTGTCGAAGACATCATAAAAGACAATCGCGTACATGTGATGAAACTGACACCATCTCATTTACAGTTTATTAAGCATTTGTCTTTCCCAGACAGCCAAATGAAATGTTTCATTTTAGGCGGAGAACAGCTGGAAACATCTTTAGCGAAATCTATTCAGCAGTCCTTCCCGCAGCCAATTGAAATTGTGAATGAATATGGACCAACTGAAACGGTCGTTGGCTGCATGATTCATCGATATGACCAGGACCTTGATCAGGACGTGTATGTACCGATTGGAAAGCCTGCACAGCATACAGATATTCTTCTGTTTGACAGACATATGAATCTCATGCCGGAAGGAGCCGTCGGTGAATTATATATTGGCGGAAAAGGTGTCGCAAAAGGCTATTTGAATCGCCCAGAACTGACCGAAGAAAGGTTTGTCGACCATCCTTTCCAGCCGGGTGAAAAAATTTATAAAACAGGTGATGCAGCCCGCATTCTCCCTAATGGGCTCATTCAATTTTTAGGTCGAAATGATGATCAAGTGAAGCTGAGAGGCTACCGGATTGAAACTGGTGAGATTGAATTTTGGTTGAATGAACAGCCAGGAATAAAAGCAGCAGCTGTTGTTGTAAAGCCAGATGTTTCTGGTACACCATGTTTGGCCGCATATGTTGTCACGACAGCCATACTTGATCAAGCGGCAATAAAACAAGCGTTGGCTGATCAGCTGCCGGATTATATGATCCCAACTCACTTTGTTCAATTGGACGATATGCCGCTGACTGCCAATGGCAAACTAGATAAACGAGCTTTACCTGCTTTGAAACAGGCGCAGCAAACGAAAAAACAGGCGGGCTCTGACCATCTTTCTGATACGGAGAAAGTCATTCAAGACATTTGGAAAAAAGTCCTCGGCTTAGATGAGGTAAGTGTCCATGACAAATTCTTTGACATTGGCGGGCATTCACTCAATTTGATCCACGTCAATCAACAGCTCGCTAAGCAATTGAATCAAAGCATTCCAATGGTCGAAATGTTCCGGCGTCCAACGATTAGAGAGCTTGCCGCATATTTAAGCGGCGATTCAGAGCAGGCAGCGGCAGGCGCGCAGCCTGTAAAACAAAAGACAAGAAAAGCCAATGAGCCGATTGCCATTATTGGAATGGCTGGTAAATTCCCAGGTGCGAAAAATGTTGAGGCATTTTGGCGAAATTTGAAGAATGGAGAAGAATCAATTTCCTTCTTTTCCGATGAAGAACTGCTTGAAGCTGGTATTGACCGCCAAACCTTCGAGCGATCCGATTATGTGAGGGCAAAGGGTGTCATTGATGGACCTGATTTATTTGATGCATCCTTCTTCGGCTATTCGCCAGGTCAGGCAGAAATGATGGATCCTCAAATACGTCTCCTGCATGAATACGCCTATAAGGCGCTGGAAGATGCGGGGTATGTACAAGAAGATTATACGGGGAAGGTCGGGTTGTTTACTGGGTCCACTTCGAACTTCCAATGGATTCAGCGTTTTGCCGCTTCCCTTGATAGCAGCATGTCAGAGCTGTTTGAAGTGGGTTCACTCAATGATACGTATACCGTCAGTACAAGAATTGCCCATAAATTGAATTTGAAAGGACCGGCGCTTACGCTGCAAACCGCTTGTTCAACTTCCTTGGTCGCCTTGCATTTGGCCTGTCAATCCATTGCAAATGGTGATTCAGATGTAGCTCTTGCGGGAGGTGTGTCGATCCTGCACCCAGTGAAATCAGGCTACGTTTATCAACAGAACATGGTGAAATCAAGCGATGGCCACTGCCGCGCCTTTGATGATCAAGCAGATGGAACTGTTGGCGGAGATGGTGTTGGTCTTGTTGCTTTAAAAGCACTTAGTGAAGCCATAGAAGATGGTGACCATATTTATGCGGTTATTAAGGGCTCTGCCATCAACAATGATGGTGATCAAAAGGTTGGTTTCAATGCTCCGAGCGTCGAAGGACAGACACGTGTCATTCAGGATGCCCTGCATCAAGCAGATGTTTCACCAGATACGATTGAATATGTGGAAACACATGGAACTGGCACATCACTTGGTGATCCGATTGAAATAGAGGCGCTCACAAAGGCTTTCGACACAGAGAAAAAACAATTTTGCCGCATTGGGTCTGTGAAAACAAATATTGGACATTTAGATGCAGCGGCAGGAGCAGCTGGCTTGATCAAAGCTGTGCTTTCGCTTCAGCATCACACGTTTGTACCTAGTCTACACTTCAAAAAAGCCAATGAAAACATTGCATTTGAACATAGCCCTTTCTTTGTCAACACTGACCTGACCGACTGGAAGCAGCCAGCTTCCCATTTGCGGCGGGCTGGGGTGAGCTCATTTGGAATGGGTGGAACGAATGCACATGTCATTTTAGAAGAAGCACCACAAAGAGATCGTCAGCAAATACCTCGTTCTGCTGAGCTGCTTGTTCTTTCAGCAAAGAGCAAAACGAGCTTGGAACGAATGAAAGACAAACTCGCAAGCCAAATAGAAAACACGCCTTCTATCAATTTGGCAGACGCAGCTTATACCCTGCAAACAGGAAGACAATCCTTTGGTTTCCGTCAGACATTTGTTGCGGCAAGCAGAGAAGATGCTTTGCGCGTATTAACAGAAAAGCAAGGCAAGGGAATTGGAAAGCTCATGCATTCGCATGTGGAAAAACAAAAGATTATTTTTATGTTTTCTGGACAAGGCAATCAATATCTCAATATGGGATTAGATTTGTACCGGGAAGAGCCTTACTTTAAGAAGCAAATGGATGCTTGTTTTCAAGCATATGAAGAAGCAACGGGGCGAAGTCTTGCCCGTATTCTGTACCCACTAGCGGCTGAAACAGAAAAGGCACGTGAACAATTGGCAAGTACTCAATATGCACAGCCAGCCATTTTTGCCATTGAATATGCCTTATCCATGCTTTTCATTGAATGGGGCATTCGCCCTGATGCAATGATCGGCTATAGCTTTGGCGAATTAACGGCAGCTGCTATATCAGGGCTATTCAGCTTAAAGGACGCAATGTCCATGGTTGCCTATCGTGCGAATGCGATGCAGTCGTCACCAGCTGGTGTCATGATGAGTGTTCCATTACCTGAGGCAGAGCTAAAACCGATGCTTCCAAACGATATTTCTCTCGCAGTTGTCAATGATTCATCATGTATCGTGTCAGGTCTAGAAGAGGCGATAAGTGAATTTGAACAAGAGCTGAAAAGCAACAGATTGATGTGTATGCGGTTAGGTGGAACCATTGCCGCCCACTCACATGTCATGAAGGAGGCAGCGGAGCAATTCGGAGAAAAATTAACGCATATTAACGCCAAGTCGCTTCGTATTCCATTCATTTCGAATCTGTCAGGAGATTGGATGACAGATACGAGTGCGAAGGATATGTCTTATTGGAAAAGGCATATGACCGATACAGTTCGCTTTGCTGAAGGCATCACAAATATTTTACAAGAGGACAATATTCAATTAATTGAGATTGGTCCAGGACAAGATTTAAGCGTGATGGTCAACCGGTCGCTGAACGGCCTGAACCAGCATGTATGTCATGTGTTAAGACATGCAAAACAAGATGTGACGGATACTGAATTTTTACTTGGTCAAATCGGACGTTTATGGACAAACGGATTATCCATTGATTGGGACAGGTTCCATCTAAACCGTCAGCCGCGGAAAATGCCGCTGCCAACGTATGCATTTGATCAAACTTCCTATTGGTATGATGCAGCAGATCGTGTGAAACAAGAAAAACCAAAGCAGTCTGGACGAAAGCAGCAAATGGATGAATGGTTCTATACCCCTCATTGGGAAGCGGATCTTTTACCTTGCGTGCCATCAGAAGATACGTCTGGCGGAGCCTTGCTTTTGTTTGCAGATCCATCTGCTTTTGGAGAGAAGATTGCGGCTGAGCTCCTGACGAAACGGAACGAGTCCGTAGTGGTTCGTAAAGGAAATGAATTTACGAAGCATGACAAAAAAAGCTATACCATTCGGTCTCATGAGCCATCTGATTATGAAAGGCTCATGTCAAATCTGGCAGATGATGAAATCAACGTGTCGAAAGTATGTCATCTATGGGGGCTTTCAGAACGACAGCTATCTCACACGGAAGAAGAATGGGTGAAGCAAACGCAGCAAGATGCTTATTACTCCTTGCTTTATATCGGCCAGGCACTGAAAAAATATGTGTTGGACCAAAAGGTATCGATTACAGTTCTTTCCTCATTGACGTATGCCGTTGGCGGTGAGCCTGTACTTTATCCTGAAAAAGCGATCCATCTAGGACCTGCGATGGTGATTTCACAGGAAACACCGAACTTACGCTACCGCATTCTTGATATTGATCGCCCAGTGGAAAATGGGGTTCAAGAAAAGAGATTGCTAAAGCAAATAAGCGATGAGCTAGATCGAGCGTATGGACAGCTTCTCACGGTCTATCGACGAAATAAGCGATATGTGAAAAAGTATGCGAATAGTTCAGTTCCTGAAACAGGACAGGCTCATTTGGCTAAAAAAGATGGTGTATACATTTTAATTGGCGGACTTGGGTTTATTGGATTGAATATCGCCCAGACTTTGGCCGAGCAAACGAAGGGAACATTGATCTTAACGAGCAGATCTGGACTCCCTGATAGAAGCAAGTGGCAAGAATGGCTGTCTGCGCATGATGAACAGGATCCAACAAAGAAAAAAATCCAAAGGGTAATGGCGCTGGAAGAGACAGGTGCAGATGTTCTCATTCAGAAAGTAGACGTTCGTCACAAGGAAGATATCCAGCAATTGTTCAACACAGTGGATGCATCATATGGGCAGATCGATGGCGTGATCTATGCAGCTGGAGTGACAGGCGACCAATCTTTCCAGGTGATGGAGCAAACAGATGTCACTTTTTCGGAGCCGCATTTTGAAGCGAAGATGAATGGTGTGCTTCATCTTGATGCTGCCTTAAGTGATCGATCCCTTGATTTCTGTTTTGTCCTGTCATCTTTGTCACCGATCTTGGGCGGACTCGGTTTTACAGCCTATACAGCTGTGAATCATTTCATCGATGCGTACGTGTATGAACGCAATCTACGTTCAGAAACACAGTGGTCTGTCATTAGCTTTGACGGCTGGGAATTTGAGCAAGGGAAGCAGCTTGATCTTCCAATCGGAGATGATGTCACCGAAACGTTAATTACAGAAAAAGAAGGAAGAATGATCTTTGAACGATTGCTTTCGCTGGATCAAGTGGAACAAATGGTTATTTCAACAACATCTTTACATGATCGTATTCACCGATATGTAGACCGTTTATCCCTTAAGGAAGAGAGCGGCGGAGAGCATGAACAAGATGGCAACCTGTATTCTCGACCAGCGCTTTCCACGAATTATGCGGCACCAGAAACGGAGCTGGAGAAGGCATTAAGTCAACATTGGCAAGCATTCTTTAAGATTGATGGAATTGGCATAGATGATCATTTCTTTGAAATGGGTGGAGATTCTCTAAAGGCGATTACCTTCATTGGTATCATTCATCGTGCATTTAGTGTAGAGCTGACGCTGCCACAATTTTTCCAAATCCCTACGATACGATTAATGGCAGCATATATCGATCAAGCAGATACTGCTGCTTATCATGCGATTGAAAAAGCCGAAGTGAAGGAGCATTATCCTCTGTCGTCTGCGCAAAAACGGTTGTATCTCATGCAGCAAATGGATGTAAACAGCACAGGATACAACGAGTTTAAAGCGGGACGAATCAAAGGGAAACTCGATATTAGCAGGTTGGAATGGGCATTTCAGCAGCTCATTAAGAGACACGAAAGTTTGCGGACAGCGTTTGTACTAGAGAATGGCGTCCCTTATCAAAAGATTGAAGAAGAGGTACCTTTTGCAGTCACATTGTTTGACCTCACTAACGGATCAACACAAGGATCTGAGGAAGAGCAAAAACAAGTGATTGAACAATTTTTGACTGCCTTTACGTTAAGTGAAGCTCCATTGATGAGAGTCGGTGTGATGAAGCTGGCAGATGAGGAATTCGTACTCATGCTGGACATGCACCACATTATCTCAGACGGTCTTTCTCAAGATATTTTGGTCAATGACTTTATGCAGTTATATGACGGCAGGACGCTCGAGCCTCTTGCTCTGCAATATAAAGATTTTTCAGAATGGCAAAATGACATGCTTGCATCAGAAGCAATGAAAGAATCGAGTGATTACTGGAAAAACCGGTTAGAAAGTGCCCCGCTACTTGATCTGCCAACAGATTTCGATCGGCCAGAAGTGAGACAATTCCGCGGCGGACATTATACGTTCCGTATAGAAGAAGCGGAGCTGAACGCGTTTAAGCAGGTGATTTTAAAGGAAGACGCCACACTGTTTATGGGCTTGTTAAGTGTATATCAGATTTTACTTCATAAATTAAGCGGACAATCAGATATCACGGTCGGGGTTCCGGTAGCAGGGAGAAAACAAGAGGAGCTGCAGCAAGTGATCGGTATTTTTGTCAATATGCTGCCACTTCGTTTATATCCTAAAGCAGAACTGACGTACCAGCAATTCCTGCAGGATGTGAAAGCACATGTCATCGATGATTTCGGACATCAAGACTATCAATATGAACAAATGGTTCAAGACCTCCAGTTAAGCCGGAGTGTCAGCCGGAATCTATTGTTTGATGCTGTGTTCGCCTTGCAAAATATGAATCAGCCAGAACTGAAGGTAGGCGGTTTAACCTTTAGTGATTATCCGTATGAGACAGGAACGTCACGCTTTGATTTACTCTGGATTGCGTATGAGCAGGAAGACGGTCTTTCTTCAACGATTGAATATAATACTGAGCTTTTCACAGAGGAAACCATCGAGCAGATTGCGGGCTTGCTGAAAGACATCATGAGGGCTGTTTCAGTAGATGCTGTAAGAATAGAGGAGATCGAACTGACTTCTTCATTCAAGCAATTAGATGACGTATCTCTTTTCGAATTAGATGACTTGAAAATATAAGTAAAGAGGTGAATGGAAGAGTGATTGAACATGATGATTTTCAACTGAAAGCAGCGGCGAAGGAAAGGGCGTTAGAAAGAGCCTACTGGACATCGATCTTATCAGGTGTCCAGCTTGATGGCCGCATTCCTCATACGGTTTCACATGCCAAGCCTGCTGCAATGAACCGATCGCTTCATTCGTCCTTCCCTGTGGCTATGAATCATTCGTTAAAGCAATTATGTGGAGATTCTGATTTGCGCCTGTTTATCGTGCTAACCACAGCAGCTTTTGGCTTGCTTCAACGTTATAGCGGAAAAACTGAGTTGATGGTGACTGTTCCTACAATGGAACAGTCTGCTAATCAATCCGCCATCAATCATATGCTGCCGCTGAAGGCAGAGATTGAGCCTCATATGAGCTTTAGCGCAGGGCTAGAGGCAGTGAAACAATCGTTTCAGGAGGCAGTGCGTCATCAAAACTATCCTGTTTATATTTTAATGGATGAGCTTTGGCATTCAGCAGGAGAAGACAAGAAGCGTGTCAATCTGGCATGTGCATTTGAGACATTGCATGGGCAAGCTGACAGAGAGCAGCTGCATGCGGATGTGCTTATTGTTTGGAAGAAAGAACAAGATCACCTTCATGCTGTAGTTCACTGGGATGCTTCCATTTATGATGACCACATGATGGAGCAGTTTTCCAATCATTTCATGGGATTCACAGAGCAATGTCTCGAAACGCCTGAGCAAACGATGAGCACACACTCATTTTTATCTGATCTAGAGAAAAGTCAGCTGTTTGATTCGTTTCAAGGGGAGTCGCTCGCTTATCCAGTGGATCGTGATATTGTGTCGTTATTTCAACAACAAGTTCAATTGCATCCAGCACGAACGGCTGTTGTGTTTGGCACCACCTCCTATACATATGAAGAGGTTGATCAATTATCTGATCGCATTGCGCTTAGACTGTCTCAAAGTCAGATAACACGTGAGGCTCCTGTTGGACTCAGAATGTATCGATCTGCTGAACTTGTCATTGCCATTCTTGGCATCTTAAAGGCTGGCTATGCTTATTTACCGATTGATGTTCATCTGCCGATTGAAAGAATTCGGTATATGCTCAAAAACAGCGGCGCTACAGCTATTGTCTCGGATGCAGAAGGACACGAAGGATTGGAGGTCGAGGTCCATGTGATTCAAGACATGCTTCAAGAACCATCAATAAAAGAGAATATGACTTGGTCTATCTCGCCTTCGGATATGGCGTATGTCCTGTATACATCAGGTACGACAGGGCATCCGAAAGGTGTCGTTATCGAACATCGTCATGTCATTAATTTGGTATATGGAATGAAAACGCGCTTTTTTGATCTGCTCCCTAATCCTTTGCAAGTAGGGATGCTGGCTTCACACATTTTTGATGCGTCTGTTCAAACATTGTTCCCGGCATTGCTCCTCGGGCATACGCTGCATATTGCCAAAGATGAAGTCCGTATGGATGGGCATGCGTTATGGTCGTTTTACCAAGAACATCACATTCAGCTGTCTGATGTGACCCCCTCTCACTTGAAGCTGATGAACAAGGCAGCAGCGCAATCGAAACAAGACCTGCCTGCTTTGAACATGTTGCTGGTGGGCGGAGAGGTGTTCACAAAAGAGCTGATGGATCAATTTTTACAGCATATATCAGGTAAAAAACCAATCATGATAAATGCGTATGGGCCGACTGAATGTACGGTTCAGTCATCATCCTTTTTGATTCCCCAAGACTGGGACGAACAAGTCATTCCTATTGGGCAGCCGATGCCGAATGAGCATATTTTCATATGTGACGCGCAAGGAGAGCCAGTTCCGATTGGCGTCTTTGGAGAGTTATATATAGCAGGCGATGGTGTAGGTCGTGGGTACATCAATCACCCTGATCTGAGCAAGGAGAAATTTATCAAAAAACCAGAGCTGAGCAGCGGGATGTTATACGGTACGGGAGATCTTGCAAGATGGCGGTTTGATGGTTTATTAGAATTTGCCAAGAGAAACGACGGTCAAGTGAAAATTAGGGGATATCGAATTGAGCTAGAGGAAATCCGTAGAGCGATTCTTGATGACCCGCATATGCAAGGACTGATTCAAGATGTCATTGTCATTCCTAAGGAAACGCAGGATCAGGATCAATACATTTGCGCATACATGATGGCAAAACAAGTGATAGATCAGCGTGCGCTTCGTCAGTCTTTAAGTGAAAGATTACCAGGTTATATGGTGCCGAGACATGTCATCCAAATAGAGCAATTTCCTTTGAATCTATCAGGGAAATTGGATATCCAAGCACTACCGAATCCAGAAGATCAGCTGTCAAACAATCAAGAGCCAGTGACCATTCAAGCACATAATGAAACAGAGCAGAAACTTGTTCGCATTTTCGCCTCTATTTTACAAGTCCCTGCTTCGCAGATTCGTATAGATGAACCGTTTTTTGACTTAGGCGGGAACTCTTTTAATATCGTTGAGCTGTCCAATAAAGTGAAAGAGGAATTTCAGCAGGAGCTGACAGTAATGGAACTGTTCCAATATACAACTGTTTCGCAAATAGCTGCTCAATTAAAAAACAAAGCATCAGGGCAAGAGAAACAGATCGAAGATGATGGAGAAAATGAAGCGGATGACTTAGAAAGTGCCGCTCAACTGTTAGGCGGGATGATAGATGAGTAAGTTCACAGGATTAGAGGTTGCAGTGGTTGGGATGGCCTGCCGTTTTCCCGGAGCAAAGAATATTCATCACTTTTGGGACAACCTTGCAAATGGAAGAGAGTCCATTACGTTCTTTTCGAAGGAAGAGCTGCTTGAGGCAGGGGTTGAGAAAGAGGCATTAGATCATGAGCAATATGTACGTGCCAAAGGAGCAGTGGATCAGCATGATCATTTTGATGCAGATTTCTTTGGTTATTCACAGCGTGAAGCAGAAGTAATGGACCCGCAAATCCGCATGTTTCATGAGGTGGCGTGGGAATCACTTGAAGATGCAGGCTATAACCCTGAAACCTATCAGGAACCAATTGGTTTATTTGGAGCCGCTTCTGCTAATTTATATTGGCAAGCTGCTTCCATGCTGATGAGAACGAATCACTCATCTGAACAATTTGCGGCTGTTCAGTTAACAGATAAAGATTTCATGAACACAAAAGTATCCTACAAATTGAATTTGAAGGGGCCGAGCGTAGCTGTTGATACAGCTTGTTCTTCCTCTTTGACTGCCATTCATATGGCGGCGCGCGCCCTAATTACCGGGGAATGTAAAATGGCTCTCGCAGGCGGCGTCACCATTACGACCCCTCACAAAAAAGGATACATGTATCAAGAGGGGATGATCATGTCGCCGGATGGGCACTGCCGGGCTTTTGATGAACAGGCAGAAGGCACTGTTGGTGGTGAGGGCTGTGGTGTTGTTGTGCTCAAATCTTTAAAGCAGGCACTAAAAGATAAGGACCATATCTATGGCGTGATTAAAGGTTCAGCCTATAACAATGACGGCGGGCGGAAGGTTGGCTATACAGCACCAAGTATAGAAGGACAAAGCGAAGTGATTAAAAAGGCACTTAACATCAGTCGTGTAGAAGCTGAGAGTATTTCTTATATTGAAGCACATGGCACAGGTACAACTCTTGGGGATCCGGTTGAAATTGAGTCACTAAAGAAAGCCTTTCAAACGGATAAAAAACAGTTTTGTGCGATTGGGTCTGTGAAAACCAATATTGGTCATCTTGACTCAGCCGCAGGGATTGCAGGTTTTATCAAGACAACGCTTAGTCTGTACCATCAGACGCTGCCGCCTAGCCTTCATTATAAAAAACCGAATCCGAAAATTGATTTTGAATCAAGTCCATTTTATGTCAATACAACACCCGTACCATGGATGAAAACAGGGCAGCCGCTGCGTGCTGGAGTTAGTTCGTTTGGAGTCGGTGGAACGAATGTACACCTGATCATGGAAGAGGCACCCGCCGCCGACAAACCGTCAGTAGAAAGAGATCATGAACTAATGGTGATTTCTGCAAGATCGAAGCAGGCGGTTCAAAAATCGGCTGAACAAATGACATCTTATTTAAAAGAACAAAAGCGTGTCACACTATCCGAGGCTGCCTTTACACTGCAAGAGGGACGAAAGCATTTTCCTTATCGACAAGCTTTTCTTGCAGGGCCTGACCGCACATTCCAGTCAGCTGGACAGCCGCAAAAGGCCTTTCAACAGCCGGCAGTTGTCTGGATGTTTTCTGGACAAGGTGCTCAGTATGTGAATATGGGCAAGGATTTATATGAGAAAGATCCTGAATTTAAACAAACGCTTCAGAAATGTTTTGCCATCATTTTATCTTTATCAGGTGTTGAGATCGAGAACGTGTTATATCCAACAACCGAAGAAGAGTTCATAAAAGCAGAACAACTCATGCAGCAAACATCATATACACAAATCATCTTGTTTAGTTTTGAGTATGCGCTCGCATCGAAGCTGATGGGACTAGGCATACGTCCGCATTATTTCATTGGTCATAGTATTGGAGAAATAACAGCTGCCTGCGTGGCCGGTATCATACACCTTGAAGATGCAATCCGTATCGTTTTAAAAAGAGGCAGTTTGATGCAAAAAATGCCTCGGGGTGAAATGGCCGGAGTGTCACTCTCTGCCGAAGAGATTGAACATGATCTTCCTGAGGGTGTCGAGCTTTCTGCGGTGAATAGCTCACAATTATCTGTTGTTTCCGGTCCTCCAGAACGGTTACAGATCTATCTCGAACAAGCTGAAAAAAGAGGAGCTTCTGTCCAAACATTGAAAACCTCTCACGCCTTTCATACGAGTATGATGGCTGAAGCGTCCGTACAGTTTAAGAACGCTCTCTCAGAGATCACCTATCAGCAGGGCGAGGTTCCGATCCTTTCGAATGTGACAGGAAGCTGGTTAACAAATGAGCAAGCCTCATCGCCTGATTACTGGGCATCTCATATCAGGCAGCCTGTTTTATTTAGTCAAGGATTAGAGACGTTACTTGGACTTGGTGAAGTGGTTTTCATTGAAGTGGGACCAGGTCATACGTTGACTCAATTTGTGAGACGACATGATGACTATGATGTGAACAAAGCAGCGGCTGTTTCATTGGTGAGACATCCAAAAGAACAAGCTGCTGATGATGAATATATGAAAAAGGCTATAGGGAAGCTGTGGAGTTTTGGAGTGGAACCGAACTGGAGCGCTGTCAGAAAAGAAAAGACCCCATATCGAGTGTCACTGCCAACATATCCATTTGAGCATCAAATATTCCCCTCTCCGCAGTTTAAAGCGGATCAGCTGATGAGCAATTTAGCACCATCAGAAATGGGGGAGACACTCTCCGCTGATTTTCAAGACTGGTTTTACATTCCGGTATGGGAGCGCTCTGCACCTGTACTAAAAGAGCATCATCATCAAGGGAAGCGTATCTTGGTTTTTGAGAAAAATGGTCATATTGCCGCTTATTTGAAAGAGCGGCATGCAGAGGTTGTCAGCGTCTGTCAAAGTGATCATACGATCAAAGAAAATGACCAGGTGATGAAGGCTGACGTTCATATGCTGTCACACTTAGAGTGGGTGATGGCTGAACTGCAGCAATCTGGATTTATACCGGAAGAGATCATCTGGATGCATGATGAACTAACAGAAGATACAGGTGATCAGCCGAACTACTTATCTGTACTTGATCTCGTCAGGCTGATCAGTCAGCATCATAACACAACCATCCGTCTTCACCTTGTGACAAACCAAGCGCATGATGTTATCGGGATGGAGAAGGTCAATCCTATTCAAGCAACATGTACTGGATTAGCTCTGACCATTCCTCAAGAATATCAGCATATTGCGTGTCAGCACATTGATTTATGTCAGGAAACAAAGGCGGACTGGCCGCTATTTCTTTCATATGAGGTTGCAATGCACGATCAAGAGGCAGTCGTGGCGTATCGGGGGAACAGTAGGTGGGTTCGAAAAGCTTCAAGTACACCTTTAAGCAAAGAGGAATCGTCCACACAGCCTATCAGGACTCATGGTGTTTACCTCCTGACCGGCGGTATGGGAGGCATTGGTTTCACACTAGCTCAACATTTAGCAGAAACGTATCAAGCAAAACTTGTGTTCCTCAGCCGATCACAAATACGTGAACGCTCTGCATGGCATGAGCTGCGTGATGCGGATGGGAAAGAAGCTGAAACCGTGAAAAAACTGATGACTCTTGAAGAGTTAGGAGCTGATGTACAAACTGTACACGGTGATGTGTCAGATAAAGACGCTGTGCAGAAAGCGGTCGAGCTGGCTCATACATCATTTGGTGATTTACATGGTGTCATCCATGCGGCAGGAGAGGCAGATGGGAAGATCATCCAAGCAAGAACAGCAGACGATGAAATTCGCATGTGTCAGGCAAAAATCAACGGGACCTATGTGCTGGATGAAGCACTCAAGGATGAAACGCTCGACTTCTTTTTACTTTGTTCATCCCTAGTGTCCTTTCTTGGAGCGGCTGGACAAGTGGCTTATGCCGCTTCCAATGCTTTTATGGACAGCTTTGCTCATGAGAAGAGGCAGGAAGGAAAGCCAGTGATTTCTTTAAACTGGGATCGATGGGAAAAAGTCGGTATGGCACACAACTCAGCATTAGCGGCCAAAGTCAATGACATGATGACGCTCGAGGAGCAGGCGGGAATTTCACCAGATGAAGGAATCAAGGCCTTTCAGGAAGTGCTGCGTCTAGATTATCCGCAAATTCTTGTTTCTGTTCGAGACATGGGTGAGAGAATAAAACACCGCTTAACTCTTATGCAGCAGGAAGAAGAGCCGTCTCAACAAATATCGCAGGTCATAGATGATCGTCTAGAAGGATCATTGAGTGATGTACTCAGCTCCTTTTTTCCTCATGAACCGGATGTAAATGAGAACTTCTTTGAAATGGGTGCGACATCCCTTGATTTACTGCAGATGAGCGGTCATATTAAATCAATTTATGGTATAGAGGTTCCAGTGGTCATGATGTATAGTCATCCAACGATTGCGTCATTGGCTGCAGAACTGAAGAAGATACATGGAGTGAAGGAAGAAAAGCAAGCTGTCAATGAGTCATCTAATCTCCGCAAACAGGCGATGGCAGATGGGAAGAACCGCCGTAAACAGAGATTAAAACGAAAATAGATGGGAGAAATGCAGCGTATGTCTGATCAAGAGCAATGGAGCGAATCTGGACTTGAAATTGCAGTTGTAGGATTAGCAGGTACGTTTCCCGAGGCACCGAATGTGCAAGCGTTTTGGGAAAATGTATCGCAAGGGAAAGAATCCGTTACGTTTTTCACTGATGAAGAATTAAAGGCAGCGGGTGTAGATGAAACGCTGCTAAAACGTTCTGATTATGTCAAGGCAAAGCCATATTTAAAACATGCATCATCATTTGATGCAGACTTTTTTGGCTACTCTCCGCGAGAGGCATCTATTATGGACCCGCAAATTCGATTGATGCATGAATGCACATGGCATGCGCTAGAGGATGCAGGCTATGAGCCCGAGCAATACGAAGGATTAATTGGACTTTATGCCGGCGCATCTAGCAATCTATCGTGGATGGGGCAGCATATGTCGTCACTTGCAAAGAACGAAGATGTGTTTCAAATCATGCATCTCAATGACCCATCCTTTGCTTCTCGGATTGCCTATAAATTAAATCTAAAAGGTCCAAGCGTATCGGTGCAAACGGCTTGCTCCACATCGCTTGTTGCTATCCATATGGCCTGCCAAGGATTAATCGGCGGTGAATGTGACCTTGCGTTAGCAGGAGGTGTCACACTCCATCAGCCGCAAATCACAGGCTATCAATACCAAGAAGGAATGATTTATTCTCCTGATGGTCATTGCCGTCCGTTTGATGAAAAAGCAAAAGGAACCATTTTTGGTGAAGGTGCAGGCGTTGTTGCGCTAAAACGATTAAAAGATGCGATAGAAGACGGAGATTTTATTTATGCTGTCGTAAAAGGATCTGCAACGAACAATGATGGGAGCAATAAAGTCGGTTATACAGCCCCAAGTGTGAGTGGACAGGCAAGTGTCATTGAATCTGCGTTAGAAATGGCTGAGACAGAACCAGAGACGATTTCTTATATCGAAGCGCATGGAACGGGGACGCCTGTTGGAGATCCGATTGAGATTGAGGCGCTTACCCGTGCTTTTCAAACAGATCAACAAGGCTATTGCCGAATTGGATCAGTCAAAGCCAATATTGGGCATTTAGATGCCGCAAGCGGTGTAGCTGGTTTTATCAAAACAGTCATGATGCTACATCATCGTCAATTTGCCCCGATGCCGCACTTTGAGAAACCGAATCACCGCATTTCTTTTGATCAAACCCCATTTTATGTTGGGACAGACAAAGAGGAGTGGAAGACATCTCAATTGCCAAGGAGAGCGGGAGTCAGTGCCTTTGGTATAGGGGGAGCAAATGCTCATGTCATCTTAGAAGAGGCAAAGCCGAGAAAAGCAAACAGCAACGCCTCGTCCAAAGAATTAATCGTGCTGTCAGCTAGATCAACGCATGATCTGAAGAACGTGACAAAAAACTTAAAGAAATATGTCTCCTCACATCCTGATCTCTCACTTGGTGAAGCAGCTTATACCTTACAAAGTGGAAGAAAGGCTTTCAAATATCGAAAAGCGTTTGTCTGTTCCACGCGGGAAGAGTTATTAGCGGAGCTGCAATTGCTGAATGAAGAGACAGCAGGCAGAGAAAGTCATTTTTATAAACGGATCAGCATGAAGCTGACGGGGTATCATGAGTCAGGTTTACGTGATTACATCAAGCTGTATGAGAAAGATTCTTCTTTCAAAATAGAAGTGGATCGAATCATAAGCCTCGTTCAATCCGCGGTACCTATCAAAAAAGATGAGCTGTTCCATCCTAAACAAAGCAGTCAATCAGAAGTGGCGATGCTGATCATGACATCGGCTTTTGCCAACATGGTAAGATCACTCGGAATTGAACTAGATGGATGGGTTGGAGAAGGTAGCGGCGTCTGGACAGCTTTATATGCAGCAGGCGGCCTTGAGCTAAACGATGCGGCATCTATTGTGTACCATCTTCATGATACCGAGACGGTTAATCAAAGGCTGGCTTCCCTGCCTCAGAGGACACTCCAAGAGCCTGTTTACTTGCAGCAAACTGGGGAGGAACTAACCACTTTCGATCCATCGTCTGTAAAGGGTCTTCTTACTATGGATCAGCCTGTAAAATCACCAATAGTTGAGCAAGAATCACCAGCTTTGATCATTGACCTTTCAACGAAACAAGGGATTGTAGTTGAAAAGGGAGCAGAAAAAACAACCGAACCACTTGATGGAGACATGCTTCAAATCGCAGGTGTTCTTTGGGAAATGGGGGTCGGCTTAGCTTTCCCAATAACAGATGAGAAGAACAGACAGCGTATTCCGCTACCTGGGTACCCATTTCATAAAACTGATTTCTCTGCACAAACAAATACGATGGCAGCCATTGAACCACAAAAGCCGCAGAATGAACAGCGTGTCTTTGCTTCACTCGCTTCTTTACAAAAAGACATTCACGACATTGTGCAAACTCATTTTGGGTTTGATCAAATAGATGATGAATCGCCATTTTTCGAATTTGGTGCGACATCCCTTGATATTTCTCAGCTTGCAGCGAAAATATCTGAGCATGTGGACAAGCAAATTGACACTGTGCAATTGTATCGGTTTGCGACAGTGGCAAGTCTTGCTGAATATTTGTTTGAAGAACAGTCAGAACAGATTCAAACGCCTGCTTCTCGCCCAGTAAAAAACACGTCCCATGAGCAAACGGATATTGCGATTGTCGGAATGGCTGGAAGATTCCCGGGAGCTTCATCGCTAGAAGACTTTTGGCAGCGTCTTGTGAATGGCGAGGAAATGATTCACTTTTTCACAGAAGAAGAGCTCAAGAAAGCAGGGCTGGATGCGTCTGTCTACCAGCATCCGAATTTCATTGGAGCAAAAGGTCGTTTACAAGAAATCGAAGGCTTTGATGCAGACTTCTTCAACTATTCTGCTAGAGAGGCAGAGCTAATGGATCCGCAGTTCAGGCTCTTGCATGAATGTGCTTGGGAAGCGCTGGAGGATGCTGGCTGTGACCCTGATCGAATGGCAGGGAAAATTGGCGTTTATACAGGAACGAGTCCAAACCATGAGTGGCTGACGCGCTTTGCCCATCAAATGGAAGCAACTGAGCAATTCAGCGCCATGCTGTTAAATGATCGTGAGTTCTTTAGTACACAGCTTTCTTATAAATTGAATTTACACGGGCCTAGTGTGACCATGCAAACAGCTTGTTCGACCTCACTTGTCAATATTGGCATGGCCTGTCAAGCATTATTGAATCAAGAATGTGATGCAGCACTGGCAGGCGGTGTGACGGTTAGTTCTCCAGAAAATATCGGCTACATCTATCAAGATGGGATGATTCAATCAAAGGATGGACATTGCCGACCGTTTGACCAAGAGGCGAGCGGAACCATTTTCGGAGATGGAGCGGGGATTGTTCTGCTAAAACGTTATGAAGATGCGATGAGAGACGGTAACCCGATTCATGCGGTCATCAAAGGGGTTGGTGTGAACAATGATGGCAGCCGAAAAGCTGGTTTTACCGCTCCGAGTGTGGAAGGACAGGCAGAGGTTTTAAAAGAAACGTATGAAAAATCAGGTATCGACCCCGCGTCCATTGGTTATGTAGAAGCTCATGGTACGGGGACAAACATGGGAGATCCAATTGAGGTATCTGCTCTTAGTCAAGTGTTCAAAGGGACAGATCCGCTGACGATTCCGATCGGTTCTGTGAAAAGTAATGTCGGACACTTAAATAGTGCGGCAGGGATTGCAGGTCTGTTTAAAGCCATTTTGGCTCTACAGCATAAAACGATTCCGCCAACCATTCATTATGAAAAACCCAATCAGGAGATTCCTTTCAAAGATACACCGTTTTATGTGAATCAAAAGGCGTTGTATTGGAAGGAAGCAGATGGTCCGAGAAGAGCGGGAGTTAGCTCTTTCGGTATTGGCGGAACGAATGCCCATATGATCATAGAAGAGGGCATACAGGCGAAGCAGAAGCCAGCTTCTAACCAAAAGCAGCTGCTCGTCTTATCTGCAAAAACAGATACTGCTTTGGCGGAAATGACAGAGCGATTAAAGCAGTATGTGATCCAGCATCCTCAAGTCCCGCTTGAAGATATTGCTTATACATTACGGTATGGCAGAAAGCAATTTCCATACCGAAAAGCGATCGTACTCGCGTCTGCTGATGAATGGATGCAGCAGAAACAGCTTGAAACGAGTGTGTTCCGAAGCAAAAAATGGCGTAAAGCGACCTTTATGTTTTCGGGTCAAGGCGCTCAGTATGCTGGTATGATGCGCGGATTATATGATGCAGAGCCAGTGTTCAAATGGGAAGTAGATAGATGCTTTAAATATGTAATGGAAACGGAGCAAGTGGATTTAAAGAGCATTGTTTTTTCCGAGGATGAAACGAACGAAGACATCACAAAAACGTCAAATGCCCAGCCGCTTCTCTTTATATTTGAGTATGCATTAGCCAAATTGCTTCAGCATAGCGGTGTTGAGCCAGAATCAATGATTGGACACAGTATCGGCGAGTACGTTGCCGCTTGTTTGTCAGGGGTCTTTTCTCTCGAGTCTGCATTAACACTCGTGATGGCAAGAGGAAGATTGATGCAAGACATGGAAAAAGGCGCGATGCTTAGTGTGCAATTACCCGAGGCGGAGCTCATCTCAATGATCGATGAATCGCTTTCTGTTGCTGCTGTCAATGCAAAAGACCTTTGTGTCGTTTCTGGAAGAGAAGAGCATATCGCTGCATTTGAAATGAAACTGCAAGACAAAGGAATTGTCACAAGACAGCTCCATACTTCTCATGCCTTTCATTCCTACATGATGGAGCCGATGCTTGAGGCGTTTCAACAATTCGTAGAGAAAGTAGAATTGCACGAGCCGGCGATTCCGTTTATATCGAATGTGACAGGCACCTGGGCGACAAGCGAAGAGGTGATGACAGCATCTTATTGGACGAACCACCTGCGTGGAACCGTTCGTTTTCATGAAGGTCTATCTCAGCTGTTAACGGATGAAGTACGAGCACTCATTGAAGTTGGACCTGGAAACAGCTTGACGGCATTAGCGAAACGTCATGAAAACAAGGAGTCTCATCATGATGTCCTGAATATGGTGAGGCATACGAGAGAACAAGCGGATGACCATGCATATTTCTTAAAGAGAATAGGAGAGCTATGGGCAGGGGGCTACGAGGTCAAAGCGCAGCAACATCCAACTCAAGAGGAACGTCAGCTCGTATCGCTACCGACCTATCCATTTGAGCGGAAACGATATTGGATTGAAGCAGGAAAGCCCGCGTCTCCGCAGCTATCCGCTCCTAAAGAAACGAAGAAAAAAGAGATGGAAGAATGGTTCTACCTGCCTTCTTGGGAGCAGCAGCCGCTAAAACCAGTTTTCAAAAAAGAAACAGAAGAACAAACGTGGCTCATTTTCAAGGAACAGGATGCTTTTCATGAACTGTTTACCCATTCATTTACGCAACAAGGTATCAAGGTCATTTCTGTCACAAAGGGTGAAGCTTATCAAGAGCAAGATGAGTCGTTTACGATCAATCCGGCAGAAGGCCAGCACTACCGAAACATGCTAGATTCATTGTCTAATAGAGGCATCAATATTCATCGGATTCTTCATTTATGGGAAGCTGCGAAAGAAGATGACAACTCGAATCGTCAAGCCGCTTTTCAGGCGCACATTGAAAAAGGCTATTACAGCTTAATTTTCTTATCTCAAGCGATTGCTGCCCAAAAAAATATTCGAGAATGCCGTCTGTTTACGATCACTAGCGGAATTCAGCCAGTTACAGGCAATGAGACGATATGTGCAGAGAAAAGTGCAATGCTTGGACCGTGTAAAGTGATTTCACAGGAATACCATCATATTAAGTGCTGGAATATCGATGTGGAAGACGTGCCAGAAGTCATGTCTTGGAAGGAACAAGTCCTTGTCGATCTTATTGTGCAGGAAATCATGCAGCCTGGAAAGGACCAGCTTGTGGCGTATCGTCATCGAAAGCGCTGGGTGCAAAGCTACAAGCATTTGCCGCTGCAAAAAGAAGATGGACTTCCGAAGATGATCAGGCCAAATGGTGTTTATTTGATCACAGGAGGTTTAGGCGGTATCGGATTTGTTCTATCAAAGATGCTGGCGAAGGAAGGAAATGTACATCTTTATTTAACTGGCAGAACGGCATTGCCGCCAAGAAATGAATGGGCGTCATATGTTCAACAAGCAAATGCCGATGAAGCGCAGCGCACGAGAATTGAGAAGGTGCTTGAGCTCGAACGATTAGGTGCAACAGTAGAAGCGGTGCAGGCGAATGCAGGAGATCTGGATCAGATGAAACATGTATTTGATGCCATTCGCAAAAAGCATGGCGGCGTTCATGGTGTATTCCATGCAGCAGGATTACCAGGAAGTACATCCTTCCGTGCAATCAAAGATATCCCTTCTACACTGGCGCAGGGAGAGGATCAATTCCAATCAAAGGTGAAAGGGCTCGATGTGCTAGAGCAGCTGCTGGAACAAGAACAAGCAGACTTTTGTCTTCTCTTTTCTTCCATTAGTGCATTGCTTGGGGGCTTAGGATTCTCTGCTTACTCAGCGGCTAACTTATATATGGATGCATTTGCAGCTAGACTTAATCAACATAGTCAAACCCCGTGGATGTGTGTGAACTGGGATGCGTGGAATTTCTGGGGTGAGCTAGAATCCACAATAGGTGAATCGATCAATGAGCTTGCGATTTTACCAGAAGAGGGTGCTGAGCTGTTCCAGTATGTTCTGTCTAGCCGGCAGAATCGACACATGCTCGTGTCCACAGGAAATCTTGATGAACGGATAGATCAATGGCTGTCACTAGAGCCTAAGACTGTAGCGGATGAGGATTCGTATGAAGTGTCTAAGCACGAAAGACCAGAGCTGGGCAATCCATATGTGGCGCCTCGAAATGAAACTGAAAAAGCGATCTGCCAAGTATGGCAGGATTTTATGGGCATGGAACAAGTGGGCATTCACGACAATTTCTTCGATCTCGGCGCAAGCTCACTGGATATTGTCCAAGTCACCAATCGGTTAAATCAAGCACTTCAAACAAATGAAGCGGTTGTGACGTTGTTTACGTACCCTTCTGTTGCAGAGCTTGCGAAATATATCCAGCCTTCTGAGGACTCGAAGGAAGAAGTGATGGAAGAAGAACTAGCCGTCGTCACTTCCGGTGATCGAAGAGCTCGTTTTAAACAGCAACGGAATAAAAGATTGAGAGGCGGAATCGAGAATGAATGATACAACGAATCACTATCATGGCGCAGAAATTGCTGTTATCGGTCTTGCAGGTCGTTTTCCAGGGGCCAAAAATGTAGATGAGTACTGGGAGAATCTGAAAAAGGGAAAAGAAACAATCTCCTTTTTTACAGAAGAAGAGTTACGGCGTGAAGGTACAGATGAAGCTTTATTAAAAAATCCCCGTTTTGTTAAAGCAAAAGGGATGCTAGATGATGTTGAATTATTTGATGCAGATTTCTTTGACTATACACCAAAGGAAGCGGCCATGATGGACCCGCAGTTTAGACTGTTTCATGAATGTGTGTGGACAGCGCTTGAAGACGCTGGGTACGATCCGTTTGAATATAAAGGGCAAATCGGTCTTTATACAGGTGCAGGGATCAATACAGAATGGGTCATGAGAGCACTTCAAGGGGCGGCTCAAGGTGAGGATTCGAAAACACTGGAAGCTGCCGTTCTGAATATGCGTGATTATTTAGCGACGATGATTTCATATAAATTAAATCTGAAGGGACCGAGTATGGTGGTGCAAACCGCCTGCTCGACCTCGATGGTGTCGATTCATTTAGCCGTTCAGGCTTTATTAAGCGGCGACTGTCATATGGCTGTTGCAGGTGGCGTGTCCATTCGTCTGCCGCAAAAATCGGGCTATCTGTATCAAGAAGGCATGATCCATTCATCTGACGGGCATTGCCGCGTCTTTGATAACAAAGCCGATGGAACCGTTTTTGGTGATGGTGCAGGAGCCGTTATTTTAAAAAATTTAGAGGATGCCATTGAAGACGGCGATCACATTTATGCTGTCATCAAAGGGTCATCTATTAATAATGATGGAAATAGAAAAGTAGGATATACAGCGCCGAGTACGAAAGGTCAAGTTTCAGCGATTAAGACAGCACTTCGAATGGCTGAGGTGGAACCTGAAACCATTTCGTACATTGAAGCACATGGAACCGGGACAACCCTCGGAGATCCGATCGAAATTGAAGCGCTCAAGCAAGCATTTGATACAGATAAAAAAGGCTTTTGCCGCATTGGCTCTGTCAAATCAAATGTTGGTCATCTGAATGATGCATCAGGTGTCGCGGGCTTTATTAAAACCGTTTTAAGCTTAAAGCATCAAGTGATTCCGCCGACCATTCATTTTGAAACACCAAATGAAAAAATTGAATTTACCAATTCGCCTTTCGTTGTAAACACAGACTTGACGCCATGGAGCACGCAAGAATCTCCTCGCCGAGCAGGTGTAAGCTCATTTGGGATAGGTGGAACAAATGCTCATGTCATTTTAGAAGAAGCACCTGCTACACGTGTTGCCGCTGATAGCCCTGAGGATAGTGAACTTCTTTTATTATCTGCCAAAACACCAGCAGCTCTTGAAAAAATGACGGATCGCCTTGCGGACTACTTACTTCAGCATCAGCAGCATGTTCGTCTAAGTGACGTTGCCTATACGCTGCAAACAGGGCGCCATCATTTCCCGCATAAACGTGTCATTCTTGGAAGTAACACGGCGGATATGTTACAGGCGCTGAATCAAAGGTCAAAAGAGGTGGTCAAGACGGCCAGCTCCCAAACATCGAGCCGTCCAGTCGTCTTTCTTTTCCCAGGCCAAGGATCTCAGTATGTAGACATGGGGCGTCAGCTTTATGACAAATATCCAGTCTTTAAAGAAGCGCTGGATCAATGCTTGAATCAATTCAAACAGCATGTCACAGTTGACCCATTTCGTCTTTTATTTTCAACAGAAGCAAGTGATGATCGTCAGCTGATCAATCAAACAGAATATACGCAGCCGCTTCTGTTTAGTGTGGAATACGCTTTGGCTAAATTGCTGATTCATTTTGGCGTCAAACCGCAGGCACTGATCGGTCACAGTATTGGAGAATATACGGCTGCTGCCGTATCTGGTTTACTATCTGTTGAAGATGCCGTAGATCTTGTGGCTTATCGCGGACAGCTCATTAGCCAGCTTCCAAAAGGCTCTATGCTGAGTGTTCCTTTGAGTGAACAGAACGTGCTGCCATATTTAACAGATGATCTTTCACTTGCAGCAGTAAATGGTCCTGAATTGTGCGTAGTGTCAGGTGAGACCGTAGCCATTGATGCACTTGCTGAGAAGCTGGAGGCTGCTGGACATGGGTGCAGGAAGCTTCACACCTCTCATGCCTTCCATTCTAAAATGGTGGATGACATCCTGCCATCATTTAAAGAAAAGGTAGTCGAGTATCAATTGAATGCGCCGTCTATCCCGTATATTTCTAACGTCACAGGTACGTGGATTGACCATGAAGCAGTGCAAGACCCGGCATATTGGGCTAATCATTTGCGGCAAGCGGTTCGTTTCCGTGATGGAGCAGAGACATTATTAACGGAGATTGATCCTATTTTCGTTGAAGTCGGGCCGGGGAATACGTTAAGTGCCTTTATTCGCCAAGCTTCAAAGGAACATCATCAGCAGCCGATTCCATTGATGCGTCATCCAAAAGAAGAGGCAGCCGACGACCGCTACCTGCTGGGAAGATTGGGTGACATCTGGCTTCAAGGGGTGCCGGTTGACTGGACAAAATTGCGAAATCAGACATCAAATCAAAAAGTATCCTTGCCGACCTATCCGTTTGAACGACAACGATATTGGATTGAAAAGGTAGATACATCTGCATTATCTTCATCCTCAGGTGTGCAAATGGTGGTTCCAAAGGATAACAAAGGGCAGGAAATAGAAGAAAACAATCAAGTCCATGCCGCCGCATCGAATGACATTGAGGCAACGTTACAGCGGATGTGGAAAGACATTTTAGGAATTGAAAAGGTGGAAAGAGACGACCATTTCTTTGAGCTTGGCGGACATTCGTTAAATGCCACCGGTCTGATTTCTCAAATTCACAAAGAGTTTGGTGTAGAGCTAACGCTCACAGACATGTTTAACAATCCGACAATTGAAAAGCTCCAAGCATTCATCGAAAAGGCAGAGAAGCATCAATATTTCAAGATTGAACCAGTCGAAAAGAAAGACACATATCCATTATCTGCTGCTCAAAGACGGACATTCCTTATTCATCAGCGTATTGGTCAAGTGACCTCTTACAACATGCCGATGGCACTGAGATGTAAAGGGGAAATTGTCGTCGAGCGCTTTGAGCAGACCTTCAAGCAATTAATTGATCGTCATGAAACCTTGCGAACGACCTTTGAATTAAAAGATGGTGAACCAGTTCAGCGTGTCCATGATGACTTCCAATTTGCTGTTGAAATGACAGAGGCTGATGAAGAAGGATTAGAAGCACAAATCGATGAATTCATTCGTCCATTTGATTTAAAGGCTGCACCATTGATCCGTGTGCGTTTTGTGAAAATCGCAGCTCACGATCACCTCTTATTAGTCGATATGCATAATATTGTGGCGGATGGAGCGAGCATGAACATCTTTATTAAAGAATTTACTGAGCTCTATCGAGGGGAAACCTTGCCGGAACTCACTGTTCAATATAAAGATTATGCAGAATGGCAAGACAAATATTTCCGTAGCGAAATGTTTCAAAAGCAGCAGGATTATTGGAAGCAGCAAATTGGCTCAAATGTGCCAACTTTGACAATGCCATATGATTTTGAACGGAAGGAACAATCCTTCTTAGGAAGAGCGATCAAATTCAATATTGAACCGCACATCGTTGAGAAAATTGAACAGCTTGCTGAACAGTATCAGCTGACAAATAACGTCATCTTGTTCCAGCTCTATGGGCTGCTGCTCTCACGTTATGCAGATCAAGAGGAGCTGATTGTCGGTTCACTTGTGGCTGGACGGCGTCATGCAGATATCGAGCATACAATTGGCATGTTTACAAACTTCCTGCCAATTAAACTAGACATGGTACAAGAATCAACCTTTACAGAGCAACTGGCGCAGACAAAGCAAGTATTGCTGGATGCGTATGACCATCAAGAGTACCCATTTGACCAAATGGTTGAGCATCTGAATCCAAAAACAAGACCGCATCGCAATCCATTCTTTGATACAATGCTCATCTACCATAATGAGTACGATCCGAATATTAAAATCGAAGCCGATGGACTAACATTCGAAACACATGAGTTTGCAAAGGGAATATCCAAACTCGATATGAAAATGGATGTTGTCAGAGAAGTAACAGGTGAGTTAAAGTGCGTCCTTCAATACAATCTTGCGCTGTTTAAACATGAGACAATGCAAGCGTTCGTCAAGCACTTCGAGCACTTGGTCGAACAGGCTGTTCAAACACCTGATCAACTGCTCAAGGATTTCGATGTGCTTACAGAGGAAGAAGAACAGGCAGCAAAAGAGAAAAGGGAGCGTGCAGAGGAAAAAGCACCGCTCGTACTTACAGTTAGCTCGACATTTACAGCAGATCCAATCGCACCTTACATTCAGTACTGGACCAAGCAGTTTGATGTGCAGCTTGATGTTCAATTTGCACCGTATGGGCAGGTATATCAGGAATTACTAAATGAGTGCAGCCTTATCTCACAGAAGAAAAACGGTGCGAACCTTCTGCTCATTCGTTTAGAGGATATCACAGGTCCAGCTCACCTCTCACTGGAAGAAAAGAAAAAACTGGCTGCAGAGCATGCTGAAGAACTTGCAAACGTTCTGAAATCAAAAACGAAACATAACTTATATTTTGTTGGGATTCTGCCGATAAGTGCTGCTCTTAAAGACACGCTGCAAGATGTGGAACGAGAGTGGATTGCTCAATTATCTGAGATAGACGGTGTTCAATTAATCGACTGCCGTCAGCTTGCGAAGCACTATCAGATAGATGACATCTTTGATGCAAAAGGAGAGCAAGCCGCACATCTCCCATTCACAGAAGTCTTTTGTGGAGCCATCGGTACAAAAGTCGCACGCGAGTTCATTGCATGGCAAGGTGCACCATTTAAGGTAGCGGCCATTGATTGTGATCACACGCTTTGGAGAGGTGTCGTTTCAGAAGACGGTATAGAAGGCATCGATATTACGCCAGAACATCAAATGCTTCAGCGCTTTTTAAAACAAAAGCAAAAAGAAGGTCTCTTGCTTGTCTTAAGCAGCAGGAATAATGAAGAAGATGTGTGGCGCGTGTTTGAAAACCACCCAGATATGATCTTGCAAAAAGACGATATTGTCGACTGGCGGATCAACTGGGAAAGTAAACCGGCACATCTCAAAGAGATGGCAGATTCACTGAATCTTTCATTATCTCAGTTTATTTTCTTAGACGATGATCCTGCTCAGTGCTTGCGTATGAATGAAGAGCTGCCTGAAGTGATGACACTGCTACTACCTGCCAATGAAAAAGCGATCCCATTATTCGCTCAGCATGCTTGGGCATTTGACCGCTATGATGTCACAGAAGAAGATAGAGGGCGAACAACGAGCTACAAGGCTGAAAAAGCTCGTCAAAAAGAGAAAGCAGAATCGCCGTCAATGGAGCAATTTTTACAAGATTTGAATTTGAACATGAGTGTAACAGAGTGGGGAGAAAAGCACCTTGCCCGCGTGGCGCAAATGAGCAGTCGCATTAACCAATTCCGCTTAAATGATCAGCGCTTTGATGAACAGCAGCTGAGAGAGCGGATGGAAAATGAGCATGTTCAGGGCTGGATTATCGAGGCAGCGGATCGCTTCAGTCATGAAGGAATTGTAGGGGCGATCTTGGCTCATCATGCAGGCGAAACCTTGATCATTGATGCATGGATGCTAAGCTGCCGTGCTCTAGGGAAAGGGATTGAGCAAAAATGTCTGACATGGCTCGCTGAATATAGCCGTCAGCACCAGCTTTCTTCTATTGAATTCACATTTGCATCGACTGGACGTAATGAGCTATTCAAGTCATTTATGAAAGAGCACCAGATGCAGGAGATGGAGGAGCAGCAAACATACTGTATACAAGTGGAAGAAATCGGTTCACTGAGCGATCACATTCAGATCGTTGAACACCTGTCACCTCGTCAGCACCCGGCTGAAGAAATAGAGGGTCAAAGGGTGGAGACAGCAAGTCATTCAGCTTCTGAAGGTTACACATGGGAATCGATTCAAACAGATCAAACGCTGCACAGCGGGTATGTAAAAGCCCTTAAGGTACATGATCAAGAAGGTCTGCGTTCATTATTAAAGACGGAACTAACGCAGGATCAGGGACTTTACGCACAGCCAACCAATGAACGCGAGGCATTGCTTCTTGAGATTTGGTGTGACATTCTTCATGTGGAAAAAGTAGGAATTGACAACGACTTTTTCGATTTAGGAGGAAATTCTTTACTTGCTGTCAAAATGGAAGTAGAGATTGAAAAGAAGGGTTGGTATGTTGATGATTTGAATTTTGCTGAAAAACACACCATTCGAGAATTAGCAAAATATATGAAGAGGGAGAATCAGCATGCATAAAGATGTAAAAGCCATATATGAAGAATCAAAAATTTTAGATGAGGCCACTCATTTATACGGAGTCCAGCGAAGTGACATCCACTTTATCGCAGATGCAGAAAACTATGTGTATGAACTTAAAAAAGACGGAGAGTCTTTCATTTTAAAAATTACCCATACCATCCGCAGATCACCTGATTATATTTTAGGTGAAATGGAATGGCTCCATCACTTAGCGAAGGGCGGACTTTCGGTTGCAAAACCAATTGCTTCATTAAATGGCCGTGATATCGAGCAAGTAGACGATGGGCAAGGCGGTTCATTTTTACTGCGGGTCTATGAAAAAGCACCAGGCCATAAAGTCGAAGAGGCAGACTGGAACGATGAATTATTTTATGCCCTTGGACAGTACACAGGCCGCATGCATAAACTGACAAAAAGCTATCAGCTGTCAGATCCGCGATATAAAAGACAAGAGTGGGATGAAGAGGAGCAGCTTAAATTACGTAAGTATGTCCCAGCCGATCAGACGCTTGTATTCGAACAAGCGGATCGGTTGATGGAAAAGCTGGCAAAGCTTCCGAAAAATCAGGATACGTACGGATTGGTTCATGCGGATCTTCATCACGGAAACTTCCACTGGGATCAAGGCAAAATTACGACCTTTGATTTCGATGATATCGGGTACAACTGGTTTATGAACGACATTAGCATTTTGCTATACAATGTGTTGTGGTACCCAGTCATTCCATACGAAGACAAAGCAGCTTTTGCAGGAAACTTTATGAAGCAATTCCTTAAAGGCTATCGTGAAGAGAATGAGCTTGGGGATGAGTGGCTTGCCTACATTCCTGACTTCCTTCGCTTACGTCACGTGCTAATCTATGGCTTGCTGCATCAAGCATTTGATTTGGCTACCATCGGAGATGAAGAGAAGGCCATGCTCGCTAGCTTCCGCTCCGACATAGAGCAAGCAGCACCGATTACGACGTTTGACTTTACAAAGCTAAGTCAATCTTAAAAATGAAAATCCCCGCCTATGTGATGAGGCGGGGATTGTTTTTTATGGGCGATAGGTGGACGGTGATTCAATGATATGAAACAGGTTCTTTCCTTGCTTTGTATTATCGATCCAGCCTTGAAATGCTGCTTTCCCAGGTCCATATGCATAGACAGGGACATCCTCACCTGTATGAGCAAAGGTTGTCCAGCCTGAGAAAGAACGTTGATCAAAGATGTGTTGAATGCTGAGTTGAATCGTACCGGCTTTCCCTGATTGTGCCGCTTTCTCCACCTGTGAGATTTCCCCTTTTGTGAGCGAGAAATCAATATAGGTGTGAAGGACATCACGTACCGATTGTCCGCCTGCGATTTTCTTTGCCATATACACTGGTGTTTTCTTAGCAGCTAAAATGGGTGCTGGGTCCCATTTATAGCCGGTTTCACTTGTCATGCCGTCTGCACCAAACGAAAAGCCGCCAGTCGCATGATCTGCTGTGATGACAACGAGGGTTTCTTGATCCTTTTTAGCGAATTGAAGAGCCGCTTGGACTGCTTTCTCAAAATCCTCCATCTCACTCATTGCGCCGACCACATCATTTTCATGTCCAGCAGAATCAATGGTACTGCCTTCAAGCAGCATGAAAAACCCATGCGAATTGTCTTGATTTAATTGGGTCAATGCTGACTGCGTCATGTCTTTTAAAGTAGGCACATGCTTTGGACGATCGATGGCTCGATCCAGCTCGTCCTCCTGGAATAAGCCGAGCATTTTTGAAGATGATTGGGAGGTTAAATCATCTTTTGACCTTAGAATGGAATACCCGCTCTTCTCAAATTCTTTCACAAGATCACGGTCTTTTCGGTCAAAATATTGCATGCCGCCACCTAGAAGGATATCAACTTTGTGCTCTCCACCTATTTTCTCATCAAAAAAGTGGTCTGCAATTTGTTTTTTGTTTTTTCGGGAGACGTTATGTGTGCCAAAAGCGGCAGGTGTAGCATCGGTGATGTCAGATGAGACAACAAAGGCTGTTTTCATTTGTGCTTCCTTTGCTGCTTCAACGACACTTCTAAGAGGTTCTTTTTCTTGGTTGACGGCGATGGCATCATTGTATGTCTTTTTTCCAGTCGCCATGGCCGTGGCTGCGGCAGCTGAGTCGGTAATATTATCTCGAGGATCATCTGGGTGTGTGGTCTGCATCCCGACTAAATACGGGTCCCAGACGGTTTGTGCTTTTGGAGAACCAAGCTTTTCCTGCTTGAATGTGCGGTAGGCTTTGATCACGGGCATCCCCATTCCATCGCCAACGATAAAAATAACATTTTTTGGTGTTTTCGTTTGTTTCTTGTCTGCTGCATTTGTTGAGACGGGAGTGACATAATGTGAGGTCAATAAAGCAGCGAATACGAGTACCGCTAGAATCCCACTCATAAGAAAAATACGTTTTTTACGATCCATATAGCCCATGAAAAATCCCCTTTTATCATTTATTTCATAATTTGTATTTTATTTGAATGAAGGCAATGGTTCAACCCCTTTTCCCATAAAAAAAGGTGATGAGACTTTTGCCTCATCACCTTTTATACCGTATCACACTTGACGCCAACGACGCCTTCTAGATCTTTAATATCAAAATACACATCAGTTGTATAGCGATCTTTATGCACGCGTACGCGTACTTCCATAATCGGATAGTTCTTTTCTGTTAAATCATCAATACGAACAGAATGAATGCGAATGTTGAGGGCTTTCATTTCTTTTAAAATATCCGTCATGCGGTTTCGATCAGAAAGAGACATTCTGATGCGGATTTCTTTTTCCTGTAAGCGAATCGGCCCGATCCGCTGGAAGAGCCACGGTAGAAATTCGACACTAATCAGAATAAAGAAAAGACTGAGGAAGGCTTCTTTATAAAATCCTGCACCTGTAGCAACCCCAAGTCCTGCTGCTCCCCAGATCATCGCAGAAGTCGTGAGACCTGAGATGACATCATTGCTTTTTCGCAGAATTACACCTGCTCCAATAAAGCCAACACCAGATATAATTTGCGCCGGTAACCTGAGTGGGTCCATTTGAAGCCTAGAGACTCGAGGGAAATTGTAGGCTGCATCAATGCTGATGATGGTTAACACGCAGGAGCTGACAGCAATGACAATACACGTTTTTAAGCCGAGCGGCTTTTTCTTCAGCTCGCGTTCAAGCCCAATAATCAAACCGATTAAGGTGGCCACGGCTAATTTTAAGACTGTATCCCATTCAATTGTCCAAAACATGCGTATCGCTCCTTCACTTCATGTACGTTTCACATCATGTATATGATCTTCTCACAGCCCATATGGCTGCACAACTTCTATTTTATTCAGAAATGGGAGAAAGAAAAGCATTTTATTTAAAAAAGAGAGTCATCCGCTTAAGGCAGATGACCCCTCATGTTCTTTATTTTGTTTCTTCTTCAAGATGATTTTCCATTTTGTTAAATAGCTGTTTTGATGCTTTTGACGGCTTACTTGTCAATAAGCTCACAATAATGGCAGCTAATCCACTTAACGTAAAGCCAGGAATCATTTCATAAATACCTGTTGCATGGTTAAGACCTGTCGTGATCCATGTGAGAACGACTATCGCACCAACAATCATCCCAACAAGGGCACCATGATGATTCATTCGCTTCCAGTATAGGCAAAGTAAGATGACTGGACCGAATGAAGAACCAAATCCAGCCCACGCATAACCGACAAGATCAAGAATGGTATCACTTGGATTAAGTGAAAGGCAAAGGGCAATCACAGCGACAACGAGTACAGACATACGGCCAATCATCACGAGCTCTTTATCAGATGCTTTTTTTCTAAAGAACGTTCTGTATAAATCCTCTGTCATCGCACTTGCCGTGACAAGCAGCTGAGACGAAATTGAACTCATAATCGCCGCTAAAATGGCAGAAAGTAAAAATCCAGTGATATATGGGTGGAACAATACTTTAGAAAAGACGATAAAGATGGTTTCTGGGTCAGCAAGGTTCATACCCGTTTCATGAACATAGGCAACACCAACTAAACCGACAGATAGTGAACCAATCACTGAAATAATCATCCAGCTCATTCCGATGCGGCGTGCTGGTTTTAAGTCTTTGACGGACGTAATCGCCATAAAGCGCACGATAATATGCGGCTGTCCAAAGTAACCTAGTCCCCAAGCGAGGAAGGATATAATGCCAATGACGCTCGTTCCTCTAAAAATATCAAGCAATTTAGGATCAATCTGTTGAATATCTTGGAATGTGGCAACAGGTCCACCTAATTGTGTAAAGGCAACGATCGGCACGAGCACTAATGCTAAAAACATGATAGCTCCTTGGACAAAGTCCGTTAAGCTCACTGCCAGGAATCCACCAAACAATGTATACAAAATAACAATACTTGACGTCAAAATCAGTCCAAACATGTAGTGTGCACCAAATGCTGACTCAAATAAACGTCCGCCTGATACCATCCCAGACGATGTATACAGCGTAAAGAAAATTAAAATGATGACAGCTGATACAGCTTTTAATAAAGAAGATGATCCTTTGAATCGTTTATCAAAGAAATCAGGAATCGTAATGGCATCATCAGCAATTTCTGTATAAGAACGTAAACGGGGTGCAAGAATGAGATAGTTTAAGTAAGCACCGACGATGAGACCAATCGCAAGCCAGGTAGTCGATAAACCTGTTTTATACATTTCACCTGGTACACCCATCAGCATCCAGCCGCTCATATCCGCAGCACCTGCTGAAAGAGCTGTAACGAATGGACCAAGCCCACGTCCACCAAGCATATAATCATTTAAATCATGTGTTTTCCTGAATGCATACCAACCGATGGCAAGCATCCCGATAAAATAAATAGATAAGGAAATTGTAACTTCAATACTCATTTTGTGTTCTCACCTTTTTCGTATTAATTTGACATCACCTCAATCAAAATATACAGAAGTGCCAGGGCTAGTTTTTTGATTGAATGCCCTTCTCACTGCTATGGTTACTTAACCTAACAGAGTATTCCCAAGTGATCAACCTTCTTAAACCTCCCTATTTTGAAGAAAAAATGGACAGATCGGTGATACGAATCAGTTTGTATACGCTTACAAAAGTAAATAAAAGTAAAAATTTTCTGAAAATAAAAGGTGGTCTGCATGACTATTTTCTTTATCTGTTGGATCACTATGATGCTTCGAGAGAAAAGGGCTCTTGCTGCGCCTGTGTAAAGTTGCTTTAGAACAGTAAAATTTGATATGATAAAGTGTATATGACTTATGATCATGACCACGAACACGTATCATTTTTGGAGGTGAACCTGCATGTCTAGAATTTCAATAGAAGAAGTAAAGCACGTGGCGCATTTGGCACGGCTTGCAATTACAGAAGAAGAAGCTGAGATGTTTACAGAACAGCTTGATAGCATCATTTCATTTGCAGAGCAGTTAAACGAGGTAGATACGGAAAACGTTGAACCTACAACACACGTATTAAAAATGAAAAACGTCATGAGAGAAGATGTTCCGAATAAAGGTCTTTCCATTGAGGCAGTCATCAAAAACGCGCCTGATCATAAAGACGGCTATATTCGTGTGCCATCAATTTTGGACTAAAGGAGGCCTGAGGCATGTCACTGTTTGATCACAAAATTTCTGAATTAAAAGAGCTTTTACATAAAAAGGAACTGTCTGTTTCTGATTTAGTGGACGAGTCTTATAAACGAATCAATGAAGTAGACGGGAAAGTACAAGCATTCCTTGCACTGGACGAAGAGAAAGCTCGTGCGTATGCAAAGGAATTGGACGAGGCAGTTGGAGAAAAGGAAGAGCTTGGTCTATTGTTCGGTATGCCAATTGGTGTGAAAGATAACATCGTCACAAAGGATTTACGTACAACAGCATCTAGTAAAATTCTGCAAAACTTTGATCCTATTTATGATGCAACGGTTGTCAATCGTCTAAGAGATGCGGAAGCAGTCACAATCGGTAAATTAAATATGGACGAATTTGCAATGGGATCTTCTACAGAGAACTCAGGCTACAAAGCAACGAAAAACCCTTGGAATTTAAACACTGTTCCAGGTGGATCAAGTGGTGGCTCAGCAGCTTCTGTTGCAGCAGGTGAAGTACCATTCTCACTTGGATCAGATACGGGCGGTTCGATTCGCCAGCCGGCATCATTCTGCGGCGTTGTGGGTCTGAAGCCGACGTATGGCCGTGTATCTAGATACGGCTTAATCGCATTTGCTTCTTCATTAGATCAAATCGGGCCGATTACGCGTAACGTAGAGGACAACGCATACGTTCTTCAAGTGATTGCTGGTGTGGATCAAATGGACGCAACGAGTGCAAATGTCGACGTCCCAGATTTTCTTTCTTCATTAACTGGCGACATCAAAGGCATGAAAATTGCAGTGCCAAAAGAATACCTTGGAGAAGGTGTTGGCGAGGAAGCAAAAGAGTCTGTTCTTCAGGCGTTAAAAGTATTAGAAGGACTTGGTGCCACATGGGAAGAAGTGTCTCTTCCGCATTCTAAATATGCGCTTGCGACTTACTACTTACTTTCTTCTTCAGAAGCATCTGCAAACCTTGCGCGTTTTGACGGCATCCGTTATGGCTACCGTACAGATCATGCAGAAAACCTGATTGATTTATATAAAAATACTCGTTCTGAAGGCTTTGGAAACGAAGTGAAACGCCGCATCATGCTTGGCACATTCGCTCTTAGCTCAGGATATTATGATGCATACTATAAAAAGGCGCAAAAAGTCCGTACATTGATCAAAAAAGACTTTGAAGATGTTTTTGAAAAGTATGATGTCATTGTAGGGCCAACAACGCCAACTCCTGCATTTAACATTGGTGAAAAGACAAGCGATCCACTGACGATGTACGCGAACGATATTTTAACAATCCCTGTGAACCTTGCAGGCGTTCCTGGAATCAGTGTGCCTTGTGGATTTGCAAATGGTCTTCCGTTAGGACTGCAAATCATTGGCAAGCACTTTGATGAAGGAACGGTTTACCGCGTGGCTCACGCTTTCGAGCAAGCAACAGATCATCATAAAGCAAAACCTGAACTGTAAGGGGTGAATCAGAATGAACTTTGAAACGGTAATTGGACTTGAAGTCCACGTTGAGCTAAAAACACAATCAAAAATTTTCTCCAGCTCGCCGACACCTTTTGGTGCAGCTGCCAACACGCAAACAAGTGTCATCGACCTTGGATATCCTGGCGTACTGCCTGTATTGAACAAAGAAGCGGTGAACTTTGCAATGAAAGCAGCAATGGCGCTAAACTGCGAGATCGCAACAGATACAAAATTTGACCGTAAAAACTACTTCTATCCTGATAACCCAAAGGCGTATCAAATTTCTCAATTTGATAAACCGATCGGTGAAAACGGCTGGATTGAAATTGAAGTAGAAGGCAAAACGAAACGAATCGGTATTACGCGTCTCCATTTGGAAGAGGATGCAGGTAAACTGACGCACACAGGCGACGGATATTCACTTGTCGACTTCAACCGTCAAGGCACACCGCTTGTTGAAATCGTATCTGAGCCAGACATTCGCACACCAGAAGAAGCGTATGCTTACTTAGAAAAACTAAAATCTATTATTCAATATACAGGCGTATCTGATTGTAAGATGGAAGAAGGCTCACTTCGCTGTGATGCCAACATTTCACTTCGTCCGATCGGCCGTGAAGAGTTTGGAACGAAAACAGAGCTCAAGAACTTGAACTCATTTGCTTTCGTACAAAAAGGTCTTGAATTCGAAGAGAAACGTCAAGAGCAAGTATTGCTTTCTGGCGGCTTGATCGAACAAGAAACTCGCCGCTATGACGAAGCGTCTAAAAAGACGATCCTCATGCGTGTCAAAGAGGGGTCAGATGATTACCGCTACTTCCCAGAACCAGATTTGGTGGAGCTGTACATTGATGACGAGTGGAAAGAACGCGTAAGAGCATCGATTCCAGAGCTTCCAGACGAGCGCCGCAAACGCTACATCGATGAGCTTGGCCTTCCTGCATATGATGCGATGGTGCTGACGCTGACAAAAGAAATGTCTGATTTCTTTGAAGCAACCATTTCAGAAGGTGCAGAAGCAAAGCAAGCTTCAAACTGGCTGATGGGTGAAGTATCTGCCTACTTAAATTCAGCTCAAAAAGAGCTGGAAGATACAAAGCTAACGCCGCAAGGCCTGGCTGGCATGATCAATCTCATCGAAAAAGGAACGATTTCTTCTAAGATTGCCAAAAAGGTATTCAAAGAGCTGATTGAAAATGGGGGAGACGCAGAAACAATCGTCAAAGAAAAAGGACTTGTCCAAATTTCTGACGAAGGTGCCCTGCTCAAACTTGTCACAGAAGCACTTGATAACAACCCGCAATCCATCGAAGACTTTAAAAACGGAAAAGACCGCGCGATTGGTTTCTTAGTCGGACAAATCATGAAAGCATCGAAGGGACAAGCAAACCCGCCGATGGTCAACAAGATTCTCCTAGAAGAAATCAAAAAACGCTAATGAACAATAGCAAAAAAAACCGCCTCATGAGAAGAGGCGGTTTTTTTTGCTTGAACTGACAGGGTCTTATAATAGATTCAGACCACCGCCGTATATCAATTCGGAGATTCTTTTCTTATAATGAAGTATAAGCGAAAGTGCACATTCGAAGGGGGATAAAGGTGAACGAACCGGAAAAACAGCACGTAAAGTTATGAAAGAAACAGCTTCAATTGTTCGACTACTCTTATGACAGCAGGGTCCTCACACTTTTCTAAATTCGTCAGCATCCCTTGAATGACTGGCTTACGAGGCTCAGCTTTCGCCAGTTCTTCTTCAATGACTTCAATGGATACAAGGGTATCATCAGAAAGCAAATGCTCAAGCTTTAACAAACGAAGCTCCTCTTCTAGGGATGCAGCGCTCGGCGCTTCATCGTCCCAAATGGTTGGCTTTAAGATCGGTTTCGTCTGAGAACGAAGCATACCTTGAACCAAATCATCTAATCGTTCGAGTATAAAGGAAGAGAGCTCATCAAATGATAATTGCATCTGATCTTGTAAAAGCAGCACCTGCACATACGATTGGATGATTCCTTGAATCATGACTGACAGGTCAGTTATAAATGGTTCGATCTCCTGTCCATAAGTGGTCAAGATGGAAATTTGAATTTCATCATTCATTTGCTTTTTCACAGTTTTTGAATACTTTTTAATTTGCTGGTTTTCTGGAATAATGTTCTCGCTGAGGATCAAAATGATAAAATCCTTGTTCTCAGCAAAATGCTGAAACTGTTCAGCGATTTGCTTCTGGAAGATATCTCTCGGCGCGAGATGCTGATTCTCTTTTCGAATCGTTTCAATACTTTGCATAGACGTGTCGATATAATATTCGAACGCTCGGTTGAAAAGCTGTTCTTTTGATTTGAAATGCAAATAAAACGCGCCTTTCGATATTCCGCACTCATCTGCTATTTCCTGAATGGTCGTAGAAGAAAAACCCTTTTTCGCAAACAACTGGATGCTTGCTTTAATGATTTTTTCTTTTTTTTCGTTCATGAAATAAGGCCCCTTCAGCTTTAGAATGTTACGTCAAACGCAAGAGAAATGGTTGACGGCATTGTATATCACCGTTTATTATGATATAGAATGACCAGTCAGTCAATACATAAAGGAAAATGGAGGACATAATGAATTCGATCATCAATTTTGTATTAAAGAATAAGTTCGCTGTATGGCTCATGACAATTATCGTAACAGTTGCTGGTCTATATGCTGGATTGAATATGAAACAAGAATCAATCCCGAATATCAACACTCCAGTCATTACGGTTTCTACAACGTATCCTGGCGCAACGCCGGACGAAGTATCAGATAAGGTGACCGATCCAATTGAAAAATCGATCCAAAACCTAAATGGAGTGAGTGTCGTCACTTCCAATTCATATGAAAATGCGTCATCCATTCAAATTGAATATGACTATAGCAAAGACATGGATGAGGCGAAAAAAGAAATTGAAGATGCGATTAGCAATATCAACTTCCCAGAAAATGTGGAACAACCAAAAATCGCACGTTTCAGCATTAACGCCATTCCAATTTTAGCACTCAGTGTGTCTGGCGATAAAGAATCCTTACAGGAATTAACTGAAAAAGTTGAAAATGATTTGATCCCTGCACTCAAAGGTCTGGATGGTGTCTCATCTGTAGAAGCATCTGGTCAACAAATCAAAGAAGTGCAATTCTCATTTAAACAAAAGAAACTCGAAGAATATGGTTTAGATGAAGAAACCGTTCAAAACATCATCAAAGGTTCCGATGTGAACTTGCCACTTGGTTTATACACATTTGGCAACAAGCAAAAATCGGTTGTCGTGGACGGTAACATTTTCAGCGTGAAAGACTTGAAAAATATGCGTATTCCTGTGACAGGAGGGGCCGGCAATGCCTCTGGCGGAATAGGAAATACAGGTGCAGTTGGAAGTGCTGAGCAACAAGCAGCAGCAAGCAGTCAGTCTGTAGAGCTTCCAACAGTGAAGTTATCTGAAATAGCCAATATCAAAGTAGTGAAAGAAGCAGAATCAGTCTCAAGAACTAATGGTAAAAATAGTATCGGACTTCAAATTATGAAGGGTTCTGATGCAAACACAGTCAGTGTTGCAGAAGAAGTCACAAAAGAACTAGACAAATTTAAAAAAGACAACGAAGGAATGAACATAAGTTCAACTTATGATCAGGCAGAGCCAATCAAAGAATCTGTCAGCACAATGCTGAATAAAGCAATCATTGGTGCCATCTTTGCCATTATGATTATTCTCTTGTTCCTTCGTGACATCAGATCAACATTGATCTCGGTCATCTCGATCCCGTTATCACTGTTAATTGCTATCTTAATTTTAAATCAGCTCGATATTACGCTGAACATTATGACCCTTGGCGCGATGACCGTTGCAATTGGTCGTGTCGTGGATGACTCCATTGTCGTCATAGAAAACATATACAGACGGATGGCGCTTAAAGATGAACCGTTACGAGGAAAAGCCCTTGTACGAGAAGCAACGAAAGAAATGTTCTTGCCAATTATGTCTTCAACGATAGTCACAATTGCTGTGTTCTTGCCATTAGCACTAGTTGGTGGCATGATCGGTGAATTATTTATCCCATTTGCATTAACAATTGTGTTTGCTTTACTTGCATCACTTCTTATTGCCGTTACGGTCGTTCCAATGATGGCACACAGCTTGTTTAAGAAAAACTTGTATGGCGATAGAAAAGAGCTCAAAGAACACAAGCCAAGCAAGCTAGCACTTGGCTACAGACGTGTGTTGAACTGGACATTAAATCATAAATGGATTACGTCTGGAATTGCCGTTCTTATGCTTGTCGGAAGCTTATTCTTAGCACCACTTGTTGGCGTTAGCTTCTTGCCACAGGAAAGTGAAAAAACAGCAATAATCACGTACACACCTGAGCCTGGACAAACAAAAGAACAGGCTAAAGATGAAGCGAAGAAAGCAGAAGAGTACTTAATGAAACGTGAGCATGTCGATACAGTTCAATATTCATTAGGTACGTCAAATGCTCTGATGGAAAATGCTGGTGGAACTTCAAATGGTGCTCTCTTCTTTGTCAAATATGAAGGTGACACACCGAACTTTGAAAAAGAAAAAGAAAAAATTAGTAAAGACCTTCAAAAAAATGCATCACAAGGTGATTGGAAGTTACAAGACTTCTCATCTTCCGGTGCGAGTAATTCTGTCACTTACTATGTGTATGGCGATACAGCAAGTGACATTGAAGGCACAGTAAACGATGTAGAAAAGATTTTAAAAGACGAGAAGAATTTGAAAAACGTGAGCACAAGCTTGGCTGATAAATACGCTGAATACACATTTAACGCAGACCAAGAGAAGCTTGCGAAACTAGGTCTTACAGCTTCACAAATCGCACAAGAAATTGCGCCTCAAAGCAATGAAGTCACTTTAACGAAGGTGACAGAGGACGGCACAGAAATTGATGTGAAGCTTCAAACAGATAAAGACGAATACAAGAGTAAGAAAGATTTAGAAGACAAAAAAATCACGACACCTACAGGGCAAGAAATCCGAATCGGAGATGTAGTGAAGGTCAAAGAAGGAACAACGGCAAATACAATCACGAAACGTGACGGTAAAATCTACGCTGAAGTATCCGGAGATATGACAACGGACAACGTAGCGAGTGTCACACAAGACGTACAGAAAAAGGTCGACAAGCTCGACTTGAAATCTGGTGTAACTATTGATTCGGGCGGTGTGAGCGCAGATATTCAGGAATCCTTCACACAATTAGGGATTGCGATGTTAGCTGCCATTGCCATTGTGTATCTGGTATTAGTTATCACATTCGGTGGAGGGCTTGCACCATTTGCGATCCTGTTCTCACTACCGTTCACAGTCATTGGTGCCTTGGTCGGATTGTTTGTAGCGAAAGAAACGATCAGCTTAAACGCAATGATTGGCTTGCTGATGCTGATAGGAATAGTCGTAACAAATGCCGTTGTCTTAATTGATCGAGTCATTAATAAAGAGAAAGAAGGACTCTCAACAAGAGAGGCATTACTGGAAGCTGGTACAATAAGAGTACGTCCAATCTTAATGACGGCACTTGCGACAATTGGGGCACTTCTTCCATTAGCATTAGGATTTGAAGGCGGAAGCCAAATTGTTTCAAAAGGACTTGGCGTCACAGTCATTGGTGGTCTCGCAAGTTCAACATTGTTAACACTGGTTATCGTACCAATCGTATACGAAGTGTTAAGCAAATTTAAACGCAAAAAGAAATACGTAGAAGAAGATTGAGATGGGGCCCCGCTTTGATGGCGGGGCTTTTTTATGTTGAAATCTGACAAACAGCTCTTTTCATAAGCTCTTCAAATGCTTGGAAAAATGCGTCACGATCGACATGGTCGATCACTTGAATTGATTTTCCATCTGTATGCTCTTCGGTACGTCCTTGCTTTGGCGTTTCGGTGTAAACGATCGCATTCATTTCCTTTGAACGAGTAAATGATGAGGAATCAAGAGTGATCGTTGTCAGCACATCCCATAAGTAGTAAGTCGAGTTGGTTTCGTGATGAATGAGAGGCGGGCAAAAGGCGTAGCACTGCCCAATAAAATCTATTCCAATATGAGAACGAAGGGAAGCCCAGCGCTGACGAATATCAGGTGTAAGCGGAACTTGATTCGTGCTTTCAAGTGCGACCATATCAATAGGAAAGCGTTCCTTGAAGACAGTGCTGACAGCATAAGGGTCCCAAAATGCATTCCATTCTGCTGTCCCATCATGCTCGGGTTCCTCAACATTGCCTTTTTCAAGAAATGTACCGCCCATCCATACCAATTTTTCGATTTTATTAGAGATTGAAGGATCTTCTTCTAAGGCGCGTGCAAGGTCTGTGAGCGGACCTGTAAAGAGCAGCGTGACGGGTTCTGCAGACTTTTTAACAGTTTCGATTAAATGAAGATGTGCTGGAAGCTTGGACACGTTTGTATCAACAGTGCCTTTCTCGTTTAAAATAGGTAAGGCGTCTACATAAAAAGCATGCATTCGCCACTCTTTCGGAAAAGGATTGACGCCTCTAGAATTTGAAGCAGCGACTTCAATTTCATAAGGGCTAAATCGATCAATGATTTTTTGAGACGCACTGAGAGCAGGCTCTAAATAACAATCAGCAGGAATCACAGACGTCCCAATCACTTTCAGATGTTCCATTTGAAGGAGAAGAAATAACGAGACGAGGTCATCAACACCGCCATCATGATTAAAATAGACAGGCTTTTTCATCGCAAACCATCCTTTACAGCGTTTTCTTTTATCTTATCAGAATGCTTTCTTGCTGAGGGAAATGTGGCAGGAGATTTGTCATATTAGGGTGTTGTTCTGTTGCCATTTTCAAATCTCATAGTATAATTAAAGGTTGTTAGTGGTGAAAATAGATTGCATAATGAATATAGGATGATGATGAATGAAACGTGCTCGAATTATATACAATCCGACATCTGGGCGTGAACTCTTCAAGAAGAATTTGCCGCAGGTTTTGCAAAAATTTGAACAAGCTGGCTATGAAACATCTTGTCATGCAACGACATGTGCAGGAGATGCGACACAAGCAGCTGAAAAAGCTGCCCAGAGAGACTTTGATTTAATTGTAGCAGCAGGTGGAGACGGCACGATCAATGAAGTCGTCAACGGACTAGCCCCGCTTGAAAAAAGACCAAAACTAGGAATTATTCCGGTTGGAACAACAAATGACTTCGCAAGAGCACTTGGAATTCCACGAGAAGGTGTTTTAAAAGCAACAGATGCCATTATAGATGGTATAGCGAAGCCGCTTGATATCGGTAAAGTCAATGGCCATTATTTTATTAATATTGCAGGCGGCGGCCGGTTAACAGAGCTCACCTATGAAGTGCCTAGTAAGCTGAAGACAATGCTTGGACAGCTTGCTTATTATTTAAAAGGCATGGAGATGCTTCCTTCGATCCGCCCGACAGAAGTCGAAATTGAATATGACGGCAAATTGTTTCATGGAGAAATCATGCTGTTTCTTGTTTCACTCACAAACTCAGTAGGCGGCTTTGAAAAGCTAGCGCCAGATTCTGTTTTAGATGATGGAATGTTTGACCTGATTATTTTAAAGAAGGTCAATTTAGCAGAAGCCATTCGAGTAGTCAGCCTTGCACTGCGAGGCGAGCATATTCATGATAACAATGTCATCTACACAAAAGCGAATCGCGTAAAGGTAGATGTAAAAGATAAAATGCAATTGAATTTAGATGGCGAATTCGGCGGCATGCTGCCAGGTGAATTTGAAAACCTGTATCGTCATATTGAGTTTATAGTGCCAAAAGCAACAGCTGAAAAAATAGGGTAGAGATTGAACTTGGTTCCTTATGGCGCCAAGTTTTTCTTTGCAAATGAGGTGATAAAATTGGTGAAAATGAAACCGCCTGTTGAAAAGAATGAATACTACAATGTAACCTTCGAAGACTTAACGCACGAAGGTGCAGGTGTAGCGAAAATTGAAGGGTTCCCTGTCTTTGTACCGAATGCCCTTCCAGACGAACAAGGGAAAATCAAGGTCACACGTGTGAAAAAAGGATTTGCTTTTGGGCGACTCATGGAGCTGACAAAGGAAAGTCAGCATAGGCAAGATGCGCCATGTCCTATCTATAAGCAGTGCGGAGGCTGTCAAATTCAGCACATGAGCTATGAAGGCCAGCTGCTATTTAAGGAGAAACAAGTAAAGGACGTATTAGAGCGGATCGGCAAGCTTGATATGAGCCGTGTAAAAGTTCATCCTGTACTCGGCATGGAAGACCCTTGGAATTACAGAAACAAAGCACAAGTTCCAATTGGCGAACGCGAAGGCGGACTAGTTGCAGGATTTTATCAGCAGCGTACCCATGAAATCATCGATATGGAAAAATGTTTGATCCAGCAGTCAGAAAATGACGAAGTGGTACAGGCAGTAAAAGACATATGCAATGCGTTTGGTATGAAAGCATATAACGAAGAACGTCATAAAGGCTGGCTACGTCATGTGATGGTTCGCTACGGTATTGCAACGGGTGAAATGATGGTTGTGTTTGTTACTAGAACGGCTGACTTTCCGCAAAAGCAGCAGGTGATTGAGCAGATTATAGCACGCTTCCCACACGTTCGGTCAATTGTGCAAAACGTGAATTCAAAGAAAACAAATGTTATTTTCGGAGACGAAACGACTGTTTTATGGGGAGAAGAATACATTTATGACACGATTGGCGACATCAAATTTGCTATTTCAGCCCGCTCGTTTTATCAAGTGAACCCAGCTCAAACAAAGGTGCTTTATGACAAAGCCCTTGAATATGCAGAGCTGCAAGGCGAAGAAACCGTCATCGATGCGTATTGCGGAATCGGTACGATTTCCTTGTTTCTCGCACAAAAAGCAGGCAGAGTATATGGCGTTGAAATAGTTCCAGAAGCAATTGAAGATGCAAAACGCAATGCTGCATTGAACGGAATCAACAACGTCGAATTCGCAGTCGGTGAAGCAGAAACCGTTATCCCAAACTGGTACAAAGAAGGCATCAAAGCAGACACCCTCGTCGTCGATCCGCCAAGAAAAGGCTGCGACGAAGCACTGCTTGATACGATTTTAAAGATGAAACCAAAACGCGTTGTTTATGTGTCCTGTAATCCAGGGACGCTAGCTCGTGATTTGCGTATTCTTGAAGATGGTGGGTATGTGACGGAGGAAGTGCAGCCTGTGGATATGTTCCCGCATACGAGTCATGTGGAGGTTACAGTAAAACTTGTTTTAAGGATACCAGTTAGCTAAACGATACTCGGTTAAGAGGTATGAGAGAAGAAAGAATAAATTTTACTTTCTTCTCTCAGGCTTCTATTAAAATAATTTTTATTGAATGTTTAAAACAATTAAGTGTATTACCTGTATAAACATAATTATGAAAATTTCTCTTGTTCTTTATTCAATTAAAATTTTTAAATCAAAGAGGTTAATTGAATAAAACCATTTAATCTTCCTAGGAAAAAGCAGATTAATGTTTTCATACATAATTTATTAGTGATCATATGTATGTTTATTTATCTTATAAATCACCGATAAAATGAATATATTTGTAGAAATATCCTTTTTGTAGAAGTATAAATAGATTTCCTCATTTATCAAAACCTCCCCTCAAAAGATAGTCTAAAGCGTTTACTAATTCCCTAAGTCATATTTGAAAAATAGAAAAGCAGCAGTTTACTTTACAAAATCAATTAGAGGTGGTCAATTGAATTTCCTAATTAATAAATTTGGAATGACAATAATCGGAAAAATATGAGAAGAAATAAGTGTTCTTATTTCCAATAAATATATAGAAGTACTGGAATTTAGCTGGTGCAATATTATATAAAATTTAATTTTTATATAATATTGGAAATGGTGAAAGAAGGAGATAGATGTTGTTTAGCACAGTAGACAAGCCTTTAGTACATTGTAGAGTACATGAGCAAATGCTTTTTTGATCAGAAGAGTATATGGTTGATGATATTGTTGAGTCTCTGTTGCATAAGGAAAACATAATACTTTGTACGTCTAGAAAGTACATAAATTCATATCTAATTTTGAAAGCACTTAATATGGATGAAACAATTGGTTTTCAGAAAAGAGAGAACCCATCTAAGAGGGCAGAGATTCTGGTAATAACCAATCGATTTGAAATGTTAGACTTCTTGGGAACTTGCTCTGTAAATACAGAGAGACTTTTTCAAATTTGCAGTAATATTCATCTAAATGACCGTAGTGAATTCCTTGATGCCGAAGATTTCTTTGAAAAGTGGACAGCATATCTTAATCAGTCTAAAATAGAAGAGCAAATTGAGTATAATCAGATCAAAGAAGCTGAGTATAAAGCTTTTACTGCATTTGATATTAGAGTAAAAATTGGTGATTTTGAGGCTGAAGTTGAAATAGTACCGAATGATTTTCAACTCTATTTCAATAAAATTATAAAGGCTCACAAGGTGAAGGAGATTCTTGTGCTCCTAGGGTTTATAAGAAATGATAGCCCAGAACCAGATGTCAATGAACCAAAGGAAATTGTTTGGTTAGAGTCAGGTGGGTATGATGACTGGTTGCCAGCAGTTGAAGTGTATGGCGAAGGGATTTTTATTGAATTTAATCAAACTACTATAAGCAAGTGGCTCGAAGAAAACAGCGAACTTCCAAAGCGGTCAGAGAAGTTTACATCATTATATGCAAATTGGATAGAAAACAAAGGATGGGAAGTACGTGATGAAAAAGACGTCGTGTATGTTATGCTACATACATTTGCCCATCTATTAATTAAGCAGTTATCCTTGCAATCAGGGTATTCATCAGTAGCTATTAAAGAAAGAATATATTGTGGTAAGAACATGGCTGGGGTTCTTTTGTATACTGGTAGTACTGATCAAGAAGGTTCCTTAGATGGCTTGGTAGAAATGGGGAATATAGATAAGGTTCGTCCACTTATTATGGAGGCGCTTGAAGAGGCAATATTCTGTTCTAACGATCCATATTGTTCCAGTTTAGAGCCGAGTGAGGATAACCAGTTAAATGGCTGTGCCTGTTTGCTTGTTCTATGGTTGCTGAAATTTCATGTGATACAGGAAACTGATTATTAGACCGGTCATTGTTAGTAAAAACAATAGACATCAAGTATTCCCCATTCTTTAAGGGATTACTGTAGATGGAAAAAGTGGAATGCTCGCATATTGTAATCCTCCAAATTCAAGTTTTTTTAAGTCTTAGATAATGGAACTGTACAAAGGAATTTTGAGTGCGATCACTTGATTTATAAAAAGCAAGAGTTTCCGAAGAGCAGTTTTTAGAACTGCTCTTGGTTTTTAAGCTTTGCAATGAACAGTAACAACAGAAATCCGTTTGAGTTTGTTGCAACAGTTACAAGTGAATTTGTTTTTAGGTTTAGAAAAACGATGTCATTACAGAAATGATTTGCCGTGCACAAAAACCAATTTTGTCTTAGGATATTCATGGTAAGAGATGTAGTTGTAGCAATGGAAAGGTATTTATTGGAGTCGACTTTCAATGTTAATTTTTTTCTTACTGGAATCCTCAAACTATGCGATATATAGAAAATATAAGAAAGAAATAATATAAAATTTCTCATGAATATTTCGCTCTGCATACAAAAGTAATTAGGATTGAAATAGAAAAAGCCTTTGTCTCATCCGCAAATCTTCCCTATAATGGGATAGTAACATTGGTTCGCGGAGAAAAAGTTTTAGTGGAAAAATGTTCTCCTAGAATGGTTGAGAGTAAATATGTCTAATAAAATATATGGTACGCATAAAGGGAGATTAAAAATGATTGTTATTGATTTATTTTCTGGAGCAGGAGGGCTGAGTGAGGGGTTTCATAAACACGACTTTAAAATTGCTGCGCATGTTGAAAAAGAATATTGGGCATGTGAAACAATTAAAACGCGTTTATTTTATCATTATCTAAAGGCAAAGAACGATTTAGAGTTATATAATGAATTCCTAAGGATGTCAGACAATTACCGCAGTATTGAACAAACGAGAGCTTTAGTTTTTGAACGTTACCCTGAATTGAGAGAGAAGCTCGACATTGAAGTACTAAACCGGAAGTTTGGGAACCCCCATAATGACCCAACAGCTACTTCTTCTACACAGATGATACAACTTATTCAGAATTCTCTTCAGTATAGCCGTGCTACAAGTGTAGATTTAATTATTGGTGGCCCGCCATGTCAAGCATACTCCTTGGTGGGGCGTAGCAGGATGAAAGAGAGTGTAGATAAGGACTCAAGAAATTATCTATTTCAGTACTATAAAAGAATTGTCGATGAGTTTAAACCTAAAGCGTTCGTTTTTGAAAATGTTCCGGGCCTACTTACTGCTAAGAAAGGGAAGGTGTACCAAGAAATAAAGGAATCGTTTGATCAAATTGGTTACACAGTGCTATCTGGAACAAGTGAGGAAGACAAGAGTAATATAATCGATTTTGCTGATTTTGGTGTACCTCAAAGGAGAAAAAGGGTTATCCTGTTTGGTTTTCAAAAGAATTTAAATTATGAGTACCCTAACTTTGAAAGACATAAATTATCTTGGAATATTCCTTTAACTACTCGAGATGTTATTTCAGATCTACCAGTCGTGAAGCCAAAACAAGGTCATGATCTTCAACTTTTTGAGTATGATTTAACGCAAAATGTCGATTATTTGTCGCCTTATGAACTGATGATGAGAGAAGACAGTATTGGATTTACTAATCACTTTGCAAGACCCATTAAAGATCGTGATGCTGAAATATATCAAATTGCTATAAAGCATGCCACTCAAGGTAGACAAATTAAGTATAATGAGTTGCCTGATAGATTGAAAACACATAAGAATGATAAGGCATTTCTAGACCGATTTAAGGTTCATTGGTGGGATAGTATTCCGCATACTGTAGTTGCTCATATATCAAAAGATGGTCATTATAATATTCACCCTGATATTGGACAGTGTAGGTCTCTAACGGTGAGAGAGGCTGCACGAATACAGGGTTTCCCTGATAACTATAAGTTTGAAGGTCCGCGTACTGCTCAGTTTACACAGGTTGGAAATGCTGTACCCCCTGTGATGTCTGGGGTAATTGCGAGAGCAGTGAAAGATGTTATTTGTGGTTAATTATACAGTTTAAATATTTCTTGCTTGGGTAAAGAAGATGTTCAATTAAAACAATTTTATCATAGAAATATATTAATAATAAGGGATATGTAGATGTAATTTCAAGACACTTAGTCTTTTGGCGAGTGTTTTTTATAAAGATTACATTATGAAATTTTGATGTTGTTGTTAAACTATATTTTCTGTTAAGAGAAGTACCTTGTTCTAAAATTGTATTTAGATATTTATTCATACAGATTTACTAAAGTACACTTGTTACTTCTTTTTAAATATTTCAAAACAATTGTAAGACTTTATAGCTTATTTACATTAAGGGTTTTTAATAAAGTTAATTGTTTGGTAATTTAATTTGCACGTTTTAATATAAAGAAAAAGAAATTAAAGCTTAAATGTCTTCACCAAATTCCCTTTTTTGCAATTTTGCCTCGTTCATATTAAAGTATATAATGATGAAAATTGACAATCACTTGATTAGCTAAACTTGCTTATCGTGTGTGAAGTCATGAGAGGAATTGGATGAAAGATGAGTGAAAATTTCTGGCGTGATTTACCACGGCCATTTTTTATATTAGCACCAATGGAAGAAGTGACAGATGTTGTGTTTCGTCATGTTGTGAGTGAGGCGGCGAGACCAGATGTGTTTTTCACAGAGTTTACGAATAGTGAGAGCTATTGCCATCCTGATGGGATTCAAAGTGTGAAAGGGCGTTTAACCTTTACAGAGGATGAGCAGCCGATTGTTGCTCATATTTGGGGAGACAAGCCTGAGAACTTTAGGCAAATGAGTATTGGAATGGCGGAATTAGGATTTCAGGGGCTTGATATTAATATGGGCTGTCCTGTCCCAAATGTCACGCAAAACGGGAAGGGCAGTGGCTTGATTCTTCGCCCAGATGTTGCCGCAGAACTGATTCAAGCGGCAAAAGCTGGAGGATTACCAGTCAGCGTAAAAACAAGACTTGGTTTTACAGAGGTCGATGAATGGCGCGATTGGCTCAGACACATTTTGGAGCAAGACATTGTGAACTTATCGATCCACCTTCGTACTAGAAAGGAAATGAGCCAGGTGGATGCACATTGGGAGCTCATTCCTGAGATTATAAAACTTCGTGATGAAGTAGCACCTGATACGCTTTTGACCATCAATGGTGATATTCCTGATCGTCAAACGGGCTTAAAGCTCGCTAACCAGTATGGAGTGGACGGTGTGATGATTGGGCGCGGAATTTTCCATAACCCATTTGCTTTTGAAAAAGAGCCGAAGGAGCATACGAGTGATGAGCTGCTAGGTCTTTTAAGATTGCATCTTGATCTTCATGATCAATATTCCTCATTAGGCTTGCGTCCATTCAAGGCGTTACATCGTTTCTTTAAGATTTATGTAAAAGGATTCAGAGGAGCGAGCTTCCTAAGAAACCAATTAATGAACACATCATCAACAGATGAAGTGCGTGCAATGCTAGATGAATTTGAAGCGAGAAATCAAGAACAATCATGACGGACAAGAGGAGGGGTAACCCTTCTCTTTTTTTATAAATAGGACTATTAAACTAGTTCTCTCAAATGGTAAAATGAGATAGAAATAACAATTGGAGGTATTTTATTTGAAACCATTTTGGGATACAGACATAGAAAGTGAAGAGACATTTAAGAAAATCAATGAGAAAGGCATTGTAAAAGCGGAAAAGAAGCTAGGCGTCACCTTGCCTGATACATATAAAAAACTTATTCTTGAACAAAATGGCGGGTATACCCTGCATAACGCCTTTCCAACGGACCAGCCGAATGGATGGGCAGAGGATCATGTGTCATTTGATCATTTAAGAGGAATTGCCAAAGGCGAAGGCATCATGGATAGTGATTATTTAATAGAAGAATGGGAATTGCCTGAGGGACTTGTGCTCATTTGTGGGGATGGTCATACGTGGATTGCATTGGACTATAGAGAAACAAAGGAACATCCGCCAATTCATTACTTTGATCTAGAATATGAGACGGATTTTAAATTAGCGAATTCGTTTGATGAATTGATAGCGGGGCATTATACCGCAGAAGATAGCGAAGAAGATGGGATGTCAGATGAAGAGTGGCAGGCTGAATATGAAAAGCAGAATAAACCTTTATCAAAAGAAGAAGTGAAAGACATATTCTTAACAAAAGACCCTGAACAGCTTTCAAAAATCGCGAATTTCCAAGTGGAACAAATAGATGATATTAAGTGGATTTTTTCTGAAGTAGAATCGTATATGGATGCGCTTCAGGACGAAGAAATGTTAACGACTGCTGGCTGGGCAATCAATACGATCTTTATGATGAATGACGAAATGATTAAGCAGCATGCTGATGTTGTCGAGCATGCACGTCGTTTTGCAAAGCATTTGAGTGAATCAGAAATAGATGAGATTCACAACATTGCCATTAATATATCAATCGCATTTGAATTTGATTTAGAGGAATAGGCATCTATCATATTTTAAATAGACCCCCTTAACCAACAAGGGGGTCATCTTTTCTTTACTCCGCACTCTCCACAACCTCACGGCTATCCTCTGTTTCACCAATATAAATAGGGCCGTTTGCGTGGTCGAGTCGGATTGGCCATTCGTATGGAACTTGAAGTCGTCTAGCAATGGCTCTCCAGAATTTTGTTGAATCCAATTCGAATTCTTGGAAGTCTTTTAATAAGTCTTTGTAAGACGAGCCATCAAATTGAATGAACATATCTTGAAGGCGCATGAACGCGACATGTCTCACTTCTAATGCTGCCGCAGCTTCCATTTCTTCTTCTGTTGCTTCTCCAATGATTGTTCCTGCGGGCGGAAGCATGTCGTATACGTTAAATTCCTCTTCTTCTTCGTGTGCTGCATTGTGCTGTTGATCTGACATTTCTCTTCACTCCTTCTAGTCTTCATCAAAATTTGATTCGTGCTTACCTCTATTATCGGAAGGAAATGCGAAATGTGGAATGAAAAAAGAAGCAGATCCACAACACTTGCTTTTTCTTCTTGAATCTTTTATGATCAATTGCAGATATAAAAGGTCTATAATAGATAGAAAGGAAATCATCTGATGAAATATTCTAAAGCAACCAACTATGCACTTCATACGATGGTATTTTTAACTCTTGAACCAAAGGGGAAAGCAATAGGCGTTGAGCCTCTCGCCAAGATGCAAGACCTTTCACCCACCTATTTATCCAAAATTTTAACAAAGCTTGTGAAGGCAGGATTGATTGAATCAACACCTGGCGCAAAAGGTGGTTACACCATTATGAAAAAGAAGGAGGACATTTCATTTTTAGACGTCATTCAGGCGGTAGAAGGTCAAACTAATTTATTTCGTTGTTCCTTAGAACATGATTCTTTCATGCCTCATGATGACTGTTTGATTGAGCAGGTCATGCAGGATGTTGAAACGAAAATGCAGGAGACGTTAAGTCAAAAGCGGTTAGTTGATATTGCAAGCCAAATTGAGCAGACAGAAAAAAATCCATTTTTCAACATGTGATTTTTTTGAACTAATTATAGATATTAAGAGTCTTTAAAGTCTGGAATAGAAAAGGAGAGATTGATATGTTATTAGATTGTGCCATTATCGGAGGCGGGCCAGCTGGATTAAGTGCAGCACTTGTTGTAGGACGAGGCAGAAAGCAGGTCATTGTATTTGATGATGAGCTGCCAAGAAATCGAGTGACGCAGGAATCACATGGATTTATTACAAACGATGGAATGACACCGTTTGAAATCAGACAAGCGGGAGAGGCAGACCTTCAAAACTACCCACATATCCAAATCAAACGAAGTAGAATTGTTGAGATACAAAACAATGATGACAACTTTACGTTACTGACACACGAGGGAGAAAGGTTCGAAGCGAAGAAAATCATATTGGCAACAGGACTAAAGGATATACTGCCAGAGATGAAGGGGATGCATGAAGTGTATGGAAAGACGTTGTTTAGCTGTCCTTTCTGCGATGGCTGGGAGCTAAAGGACAAGCCGCTTGCTCTCATTGCTGAGAATTCACGTGCCTTTCATATGGCTAAACTTCTTTCCAATTGGACAAAGGATTTGATCGTGTTTACGAATGGGAAGCAAGTGTTTGCTGAAGAGGAGAAGGCACTGCTATCAGCACATTCTATTCAAGTCATTGATGTACCAATTATGTCCATTCATCATGAGAATGGACAAATGCACTCTCTTCACCTTGCGAATGGGGAAACGGTGAATAGAGAAGGCGGATTTGTCGCAAGTGAATTCAAGCAGTCAGCTCCATTTGCTGAAAAACTAGGCTGTCAAATGACGAAAAATGGTGGTATTGAAACAGATATTCTTGGACGTACAACCGTCAGCGGTGTCTTTGCGAGCGGTGACAATTTAGGCGGGCCTGCTCAACTTGTTCTTGCAGCAGCTGCTGGTAGCCAAGCAGGAATGGGCGTCATCCATGAACTTGTGCAAGAAGAATTTCAACAAAAAACATCTCTATGAAAAGAGATGTTTAGCGATGAACGGTTTTCCGTTTTACTAAAATGTGAGCTGTCCATTCAAAAAGTGCGTAGATGACAAAGAAGATCAGGATCCAGCTGCTGGCATCGACCCATACATTAGTGATATGAATGATGTTCGCCTGATCAAGTCCAGTCTGTATCCACATGGTGATCAATGCTGTGAGGAACACCTGTAAAAACCATTTTTTCAATTGGTCACACCTCCATCTCTTTCTATCATATAAGAAATGACAGTTTATTTCCAATTGTTTTCCTGTATGTTTCAACGGTAAAATGAAATATAAAACGAGTGAAAGGAAAGCAAATGAGTGATCAAACAAATATGTTTCTAAAAAATCATTTTCCTCATCTTGTCCTCACGCCGCCTCTTTTTTATGGGTGGCCTATTGGGCTTCGGTTTGAAGTGGCAGATTGGTCATTAGGAAAAAAATCGATTGTATTAGAAAAAGCGGGAGATCGTGCTTTAGAGATTGTGAAATATGCTTTTGATCCAGAAGACGAGATGCTGCTTGTAACGGATGTGTATACAGAACATGAACATGAATTAACGAAGCGTAAGCTCTTGGTTTATCAAAAATATGTCAATCGGAAAATGCGTTACCGATTGCGTCATAAGCTTTTGACCTATGAACACCCAGAAATAGAAGAGAGCATGAAGTTAGAGCGGTTTACAATCAACTGCCGTCTGCGAGATATTCGGTTGCGCCCTTTGCTTCATGCGATGTGCCAAGAAGATTTTTTTACACCAAATCAGATTTTGAAGGGAAAACTGGGGTATGAAATCTATCTTATCAATCTCTCAAAACAGATGATTTTTCACTTATATGATGATCGAGGCTGTGATCTCATTGCGGCAGAGCCAGAGCGTTTAAGACCAGTCTATGAAGGCTTACAGCACTGGCTATTAGACTATGATCGCCCTAAGATGGACCGCCTGTTTGCAGCCAAATAAAAAACCGCACTTTTGACAAGTGCGGTTCTGTTTTATGCTTCTACTTTATTGAAGAACTGTGGTAAATATTCTTTGTGTGCTTCTAGCATTTCATCTAGGATGCTTTTTGCAATGGCATCTGATGGGACGAGCGGGTTGATCGTCATTGCGACAAGTGCTGTGTTGTAATCGCCTGTCACGGCTGCTTCAGCGGCAACACGTTCAAAGGATTTAATTTGAGAAATAAGTCCTTTGACTGCGACTGGCATTTCGCCAACAGCAATTGGTTTAGGGCCGTCTTTTGTGATGACACAGTTCAGTTCAACAGCAGAATCATTTGGAATGTCACTGATGGCACCATTGTTGATCGTGTTCACAGGCTGAATGTCATGCTTGTCGTTATAAATGGATGCAATCAAGTTACAAGCCGCATCACTGTAGTAGGCACCGCCTCGTTTTTCAAGCTGTGGTGGCTTGATATCAAGATCAGGGTCTTTGTACAGCTCGAACAAGTCATTTTCTAGTGCACGTACGACTTCTGCACGAGTGCCCTCATTCTCTGCTGCTTTCTTTTCTTCAGCCAGCATGTCACTTGTTTTGTAGTAGTAGCGGTGATATGGACATGGAATCACGCCAAGCCCTTTTAAGAAATCAGCATCCCACGGAATGGCATGAATGTTGTTCATCGACATCGTGGAGTTTGGATCTGCCATGTCTTCGATGACTTGATCCATGATACTTTTGCCATCTAAGAATACATTGAGTCCAAAGACCATATGGTTCAATCCAGCAAAGCTGACCTCGACTCTGCTTGCGTCGACATCAAGCCCTTTGGCAATTCCCATGCGAATGCCGATTGGCACGTTGCATAGTCCAACGACTTTGCGATGGTTTGAATAGCGAAGTACGGCTTCTGTAACCATACCCGCTGGATTTGTGAAGTTCACAAGCCATGCGTTTGGGCACAGTTCTTCAATATCTTTCACAATATCAAGAATGACTGGAATGGTGCGAAGCCCTTTGAATAGACCTCCTGGACCATTCGTTTCTTGACCAATGACATCATATTTTAAAGGAATGCGTTCATCCTTCATACGTGCTTCAAGAAGTCCGACACGGAATTGTGTTGTGACGAAATCAGCGCCCGCAAGCGCTTTCCGGCGATCTAATGTTAAATGAACCTCGATTGGAAGTCCTGACTTTTTCACCATTCGTTTTGCAAGATCTCCGACGATTTCAAGCTTTTCTTTTCCCGCTTCAATATCGACAAGCCAAAGCTCGCTAATCGGAAATTCATCGTACCGTTTAATAAATCCTTCTACAAGCTCTGGTGTATAGCTTGATCCTCCGCCAATTGTGACAACCTTTAATCCTTTTGCCATGTTCTGCACCTCCGAATAATGTAACGCGCAATGTTATAATAGAGAAAAGCCAATTCTTTTGTTTGTACATCTATAGCTTATCGTGAGAGCATCTCGTGCGTAAATGACTTCAGCGTCTTTAGGCAAGGGTGCCCTATTTAGAGATTTGTTACATAAAAGAAACACAATGTGACATGCTGTTGGAGAAAGGGGAAGTCAGATGTTTTCAAGTGAGGTTATTTCCAGCTTTAATGAACTAGAAAGCGCTTTATACCGATACATCATGGAAAACAGTGAAAAGGTCGTGTATATGAGAATTCGGGACTTAGCAGATGCTGCCCATATATCCACCTCGTCTGTCCTTCGCTTTTGCCGAAAAGTGAATTGTGAAGGCTTTTCAGAGTTTAAAGTGAAGCTTAAAATGTATTTAGAAGCAGAGCAGACACCTACTTTAAAAAGCACCCAGCACTTTCTATATGAATTTATTGAAAGAACATTAAAGGGAGACTTTGAGGGGAAAATTAAGGAGGCAGCGAAGCTCATTGCTGAGGCAAAAAATGTGCTGTTTATCGGGACTGGCAGTTCTGGCATTTTGGCGCAGTATGGGGCGAGGTACTTTTCAAGTCTTGAGAAATTTTCATTTTACATCAATGATCCGTTTTTCCCGATGAATATGCAGTATTTAGACAATAGTGTCACTATTGTGCTGTCTGTATCAGGGGAGAACAGTATTACGATTGATCATATTTCAAAGTTAAAAAGGGAAGGCAGCACAATCATTAGTATTACGAATAACCAGCACTGCACGATTTCGCGCATTTCAGATTTAAATATTGCCTACTACGTCACAGATGAGCGGGTACACAGAGCCAATATCACCACACAGACGCCAGTTGTGTATATTTTAGAAGCAATGGCCCGTGACATGTTCGCGATGTTAAAAGAAAAGTAAAAGAGCCGCTGCATGAATCAGCTGCTCTCTTTTTTCTGCTTCATAAAAGAAAGGATGGCAATACCAGAACAGACGAGCACAAACAGACCGCCTAGCAAATACACAGACCTCGCCCCATATGCATCCGCAATCAATCCAACAAAGAAAATAGATAAACCGACAGATACAGAAGAAAGGACGTAATGAGCCGAGTACACCTTTGATAAATCTTGGACAGGTGTTTCCGTTTGAAGAATGGTTTGCTGCGAAACATCACGAATTTGATAAGCAGGCCCCATCAAAATACAAAGCAGCAAAGCAAGCCAAGGCAGGCTGTTCAGTGAATAGACAATAGTCAGCACTGCATAAATGAATGACCCAGCTGCCATAAAGAGAAGAAGCTGCTTTTGAATGAACCGGCTTATCCACGCAGCCAAGAGCCCGCCTAGAATGGCGCCGGTATAATAAGCGGCATTGATAAATCCCCACCAATCCTCACTTTCGTTTAAATCTTGTGTGACAAAGGCAAGCGTAATTGCCCCAATCCACACAGCGCCTGCTATATTTTCACACACATCCATAAAGGTCAGGGTGCGAATTGTTTTATTTGTCCAAATGATCGTCCAGCCATCCTTGAAACTGTTCATCTTATTTGCTTTTCGAACGGTGTCTTCTTGCTTAAGAAGAGGAAATAAAGGGATGAAAAATAAATAAGACAACACAATCATCAAACAAGTGATCCACATTAAATAAAAGGGACCAATGAACAGAACGAGCATTCCAGTAAACGAATAGCCGGCAATTTGAACCGTTTGTTGAAAAATGGAGGCTGTACTGTTCGCTTTCACAAGCTGATTTTCTGGCACAAGCATCGGCATGATGGCCTGCAATAAAGGGCTAATGAACCCGCCTGTGATGGAAATGAGAATGAGCGCACCAAACAGCCAAATCATATGCTGCTGAAAGAAATGAAATTGAGCTGTAAACACGATGAGCATCCCAAGACGTAAAAGCGGGACCCATTTCAACAGCCGGCCCGCTTGATAGTGATCTGCCAAAACAGGAGAGATGAGCCCAGCTAATAGCTGGCATAGCGTTCTTATTAACGGAAATAAAGCCGCATACGCAACAGATTGTGTATCTTGATAGATCACAAATGTGATCGTCATGACAAATAGAATATCACTTAGCATGAGAAGGCTTTTACTGCCTGTATAGTACCAAAACTTGTTTCCCATATCCAACCGGCTCCTTTTCAAAAACAAGTTCAGTATAGCATGGTGAAGAAGGACCCAGTGGCTTTTCATTGAAAAATACATCTTAAGGATGAGAGGATTGTGATAAGCTAAATGAAAGACATCGTAAGGAAAGGGGTTCAAATCAATGAAAGTACTGCCAGCACATGAATTCTTGAATCAGCACAGCATCCCATATGAGATCAAAACATTTTCTTCCGAAACAGAGAAGGGAGCCGCAAATGTAGCAGCAGCCCTTGGTTTTCGTGAGAGACAAATGATTAAGACATTGATTTTTGAAACAGGGGAAGGAGAGCAGCTGCTTGTGATGGTTGGCGCTGACCAGCATATTAAGTCAGGGAAACTAAAGAAAGCGGCTGGCTCTCGTAATATTAAAATGGCATCACCAGAGAAGGTTCTAGAAGTGACAGGCTACCGAATTGGCTCAATACCGCCGTTTTGCTGGCAGCCAGAAGGCTTCCGCACCATCATCGAAGCTTCGCTATTAGAGGAGGAAATATTAGGCGTTGGAGCAGGTGAATGGGGAAATGAAATACTGATCACACCAGAACAATTAGTGAAAGCCTCAAAGGCTGTACCGTATGACATCGTGCAGCCAGCAGAATAGAAAAAAGTGCCTGTTTCTCATGCAGGCACCTTTTTAATTTGCAGCCGGCTCCTTAAATGGACCGATATCTTTCATTTGCAGGAAGGCATCCACGGTTCTATTTTCTTCAAGGTCATTCGCCCGTTTGCAGATCACAACAGGTCTGACGATTTCTATGCCTTCGATATATACACGCCCAATCTCTTTCCGCTTGAGACTGCCTTGAACCGCATCACGGGGAACAAGTGTGATCCCATAGCCAGCTTTAATCATTTGAATCGCTTCATGAACACCGCTGAATTGTAAATCAACAGTCGGTTTTTTAATTCCTTTCGAGGTGAACAGGGAAAAGAGCTTATCTCTAGTGGAGCTGCCTTCTTCACGCATTAAAAAGGGCTCCTGACTCAGGCGCTCTAGCGGAACGGTTTTTCCGTTCAACAGATGGTCTGCTGGCACAATAAAATCATAGCATAAATTCGTCAAATGAGAGGTAACGATCTCCTCATGATGCAAATCTTCAATTACAGCGATGGCGACATCTGATTCATATTGAAGCAGGCTCTCTATCACTTGAGCGGAATTTCCGCTTTTTAATTCGATTTCTGACTGTGGTGATGACGTTTTAAAAGCAGCCAGCCAATCAGGCAGTAAAAAGTTGAGTGGTACATAGGTAGAACCGATGCGGAGGCGCCCCTTCTTCCCGTTTTGTAATAGCGTGATCTGATATTCTACTTCCTTTTCAGCCTCAAACACTTGCCGGGCATAAGGATACAGCATCTTTCCCATTTCTGTGAGCGCAATGCCCCGACCGTTTCGTTTAAAAAGGCGAAACCCGATCTCTCGTTCAATGCTTCTAAGCTGAGCCGTCACAGCTGGCTGTGTCAAAGATAGTGCGTCGGCAGTTTGTGTGACGCTTTTTGTCTCTGCGACCTTTGCAAAAATCCGAAGGGCATGTAAATTCAACTTCGCACCACCTATCAATTATTTTGATAAAACAATCAAAAACATTCATTAGATTTATTATAAGGCATCCCTTATCGTAAAGGTAGCGAAGGGGGAAGAAAAAATGGATCGTCGTCAAAAGCAAGTTGTGTCAATATCGCTCATCACAGCATTTGCACTTATTGGGGATTCAATGCTCTATATTGTTCTCCCGGTCTATTGGAAAGAGATTGGTTTATCATCCATTTGGGAGGTCGGGTTACTGCTGTCCATCAACCGATTCATTCGTATCCCGCTAGCACCTGTCGTATGGTGGCTCTATCGCTATATCCCAATGAAGACGGGTGTATTGATCGCGATTTTGATCGCGTCAGTGACCACGATATTATATGGGATGAGCGGCTTTTGGCTGCTGCTTATCTGCCGCTGCGCATGGGGTCTCGCTTGGACATTACTCCGAATGAGCGGGATGAGGGTTTTGGCTGAAATGGACGAAGGCTCACAAGGACATTTGACGGGGCTTTATAATGGGCTTTACCGGCTTGGCAGTTTATTTGGCATGTTATTTGGCGGAATCTTTGCTAGCTTGATCGGCTTCCAGTCCATGACGCTAGTCTTTGGTTTACTTACATTGATGGGATGCATTTTTTATGTATCGTTGGATGAAATTGAAAAGAGAGAAGGCACGCAGGTGTATCATGGCATCAAACAAAAGTGGTTTACACGAGATGTTGTAAAAGTACTGATAACAGGCATGCTGATCGCACTGATCATTCAAGGTTTATTCGCATCCACGCTGAGTCATGTCATTGAAGCAAAGATTGACCAGGATCAATTGACTCTGTTTGGCTTTGTCATCGGAGCTTCGGCTTTAAGCGGTGTGATTCAAGCAATTAGGTGGGGATGGGAACCATTTGTAGCACCGAGAACGGGCAAATGGTTTGATCGGCTTGTGATGAAGGAACGAATGCTATGCTGGATGTTTCTTTCATTTGGAGGGCTCAGTTTTCTTGGGGTCATGCTGAAGGTAAGCGGCTGGTTCCTATTGATGCTGCTTTTGATTCAGCTGCTGGCAACGATTGTAACAACGTTCACCGATACACTTGCCTTTCAAAAAGCCTCTGCTCAAACAGATAAGAACCGCTTTCTCGCCAGCTATTCTTTTGTTCAAGATATGGGGGCTGCTTTAGGGCCTTTGTGCGGGTATACATTGATTCAGTTTTTCGGAACAAACAGCGTCTTTTGGTTGATGCTCATCATAAGCTTAATGCTTGTCAGCATGTGGATAAGAGGCGGGCAGCATGTTTCTTCTAGTGCAGTGTAAAAAATAAAGCGTCATATAAAAAAACTGCCTCATGCAGCTGATCGCAGGAGGCAGTCATATTCTCTTATTCTAAGTCTGAATCGTAGGCTTTTTGCGTGAGCTGGCTGACAACCTCTTTTAATCCATTTGGTTTATGGAATTCTACAGGTGTGCTTCCTTTTTCGAAGACAATTTGGTCTGCTTCGACGAGCACGACATATCGATTGTTGACCTTCGCAATATGGATCGAGTGGCCAAAGTCCGCTAGAAGCCCTTTGATTTCTGTTTCACCTAGACGCATTTTCATTGTGATATCAGGGGTTTGTTCCACAATGTGAGAAGCTGCTAGTGTGACCTGTTCTGTATCGAGTGTTTCTCTAATTTCTCGTTTTTCACTCGCTTCCCATACTTCAAGATCCTCTTCGAACTGCTTTAATTCTTCACTTTCATCCTGTAATGTTTCAAATACTTGTTCCTGCACCATGTTCATAACCTGTGATTTCATGATTTCAGGCATAGATTCTCCGTATTCGACGAATTTCAGAAAGTCCTCAAAATAACGAGCATGTGAGGATTGGTGAATTTTCACTTCAGCTTCCTCTGTCATGCCCTCTTCTGGCATAAAAGGGTATTGAATTGATTTCATGTTTTTTGTTGTAATAGCCATTTCTACTTTTTTGATCAAGGTAGATGTATCAGCGATAGAAGCAACTTTCTGTTCAAAATCGCATTTCATAATAAAGACAAAGGAGTCATCGAAGTACTTTTTAGGAACGGCAGACGCAACTAAAAAAACGCCGCCTCTGACAGCACTTGTATCTAAATACGTGCGAACAAACTGTTCACTGCATTCATTAAATACTTCTTTTGTATCGGCAAATCTCGTCTGATGAAATAAATTGTAGTTTGGATTTGAATCGAGTTCATGACCGGGTTCGACAATGAACCGGCCAATTTTGGTTGGTACTTGTTCAGATTTAGGGTGTCTGTCCACTTTTCGTTTGACGATTTTTTTTAGCTCACCATCTAAAAAGTCCTTCAGCTCACTTTGTTCAAATTCCTCTTGATCTAATGTTTGATAATGCTTGAACCGTTTATTTGCTTGTTCATCTTTGCCTTCGATTTCTACGACAAAGAATGATAGAAAACGTATCGTAAAATCCATTGATTGGTCACCACTTTTTCTTCTTCGGATATGTTGAGTATAGAAAAAGGAGTGAAAATCGTCAACGAATGGAGAAATATCGTGTCATTATTTCCCGAGAAATGTTTAATGAAAAACACTTGATAATAATTATCATTCTTGATAGAATGATAAAAGAAAAGAAGGAACCTGCTAGTTCCTTCATCTCAGAAAAATCACTTATTTTGTTTCAAATGTTTCGCAATCAGTTTCAGCATTGCGAGTCACATCAGTCATTGTGTTTTTACCAATTTTAATGGTAGAAGCTGTACAGCTGTTATCCGCCCAAAAACGGCAAGAGTTCACTTCACAAAGTACGTTTTGTGCCATGGGAATTCACCTCCGTGATTCATATTGAGAATGAAGCAAGCTGCCACTTGAATTCATTCCATCTAGTAGTCTCTTGATAAAAAGAGGCTGTTTGTGCTGTTGATGCACATGTTTATCATACCATCTACCCTGATAATATACAATTTAAACTTTGAAAGAGCGAGAATACAAATCTCGCTCTTTTTTTATTTGTAAAAATAGTTAAATGCTAGGTGGCACCCTCTCTCATTTCGACATATGAATAGAGTAGATTCAAAACCTGATGTCGGACAAAGTATGAGGGTACATGTACTGATTTTTCGCATAAAGATAAGGTTTTCAATCAAAAATTTTTCATAGAGAGATGAGGGGAGAAGATGAAAGCAGTCATTCTCTGCGGAGGAAAGGGAACGAGAATGAGTGAGGTCACACAAGCGCTTCCTAAACCACTTGCTATGATCGGAGATCGGCCTATTCTATGGCATATTATGAAAATCTATCAGTATTACGGAGTAGATGAGTTTATCTTATTGCTTGGATATAAAGGAGAGAAGATCAAAGAGTATTTCCTGAACTACGACTGGCGGCATCACAGCATGAAGCTAGATATGGCGACAGGGGAGATGAAACTTTTAGGAAAGTCAGAGAACTGGAAAATCACTTTTTTAGATACAGGCGAGAATACGATGACAGGCGGACGGTTAAAGCAGGCACAGGACTTCATTGGGGATGAGACATTTATGATGACGTATGGTGATGGACTTGCCAATGTCAATATGTTTCATCTGCTGAAGCGTCATCAGGATCTTGGGGCAGCTGCGACTGTCACAGGAATTGAAAAGAAGTCACAGTACGGGACGTTGAAGGTATATAACGGGATGGCACAATCCTTCTCTGAGAAGACAGACAGTATCGGGATGATCAATGGAGGATTTTTTGTGTTGTCTCCAAAGGTATTTGACTATTTGACAGACGATGATCAATGCGTGTTTGAAGCGGAGCCTCTTCAAAATCTGGCGAATGATGGAGAGCTTGCGGTTTATGAGCACCACGGATTTTGGACAGCGATCGATACGTATAAGAACCTGAAGGAAATCAATGGCATGTGGACAAATGGAAAACAACCATGGAAGGTTTGGTGACGGCATGAGCGGATTTTGGAATGGGAAAAACGTATTTGTGACTGGATGTACAGGACTATTGGGAAGCTATCTCGTCAAGGAATTGATTGATCAAGGGGCAAACGTGACGGGACTTGTGCGTGATCAGGTGCCTCGATCGAATCTATATCAAGGCAGTCAATTTGAAAAGATGAATGTGGTACAAGGTGCATTGGAGGATATGCAAACGATTGAACGTGCGTTAGGAGAATACGAAATTGATACCGTCTTCCATTTGGCGGCGCAGGCCATTGTTGGGGTTGCAAATAGACACCCTGTTTCTACATTTGAAGCCAATATTTTAGGGACATGGAATGTACTCGAGGCTTGCAGAAGACAGCCGCTGATCAAACGAGTCATCGTAGCATCAAGTGATAAAGCATACGGCGATCAGGAGCAGCTTCCATACGATGAAGACATGCCGTTAAATGGGAAACATCCGTATGATGTATCAAAGAGCTGTGCAGATTTAATTTCTCACACGTATTACAACACTTATGGTCTTCCAGTTTGTATTACGCGCTGCGGCAATTTATACGGGGGCGGGGATTTAAATTTCAACAGAATCATTCCGCAAACCATCCAGCTTGTGCTAGAAGGAGAAGCGCCTGAAATTAGAAGTGATGGGACATTTATTCGTGATTATTTCTACATTGAAGATGCGGTTAAGGCTTATTTGCTGCTAGCTGAGAAGATGGAGGAAAAAGGGCTCGCTGGAGAAGCCTTTAACTTTAGTAATGAAATTCAGCTGACGGTTCTTGAACTCGTGGATAAGATTTTAAAGGCAATGGGCAGTGAACTGAAGCCTCGTATTTTAAACCAAGGAACGCATGAGATAAAGCATCAATATTTGTCGGCAGAAAAGGCGAGAAAGCTGCTTGATTGGAAGCCAGACTACTCGATTGATGAAGGTTTAGAGAAGACGATTGAATGGTACCGCGAATTCTTTCAAAAATAGAGGTGTTAGTAGATGAACAGCATATATTGTACGGTTCTATCAAGTGGAAGACTTTATCAAGCCATTGCGTTTTTCTTGTCATTGAAGCAAGTAGAAGATGATGCTGTCATCAAGACGTTATGTATGGATGATGCTGCATTTGATCTGCTTCATCAAATGAATTTTCCTCATGTTGATCTTGTTCATGTACGGGAGCTCGAAACGCCGGAGCTGCTGGAGAAAAAAGAGGAACGGGATGCCTCGGAATATTGCTGGACATTAAAACCGATGTGGATTGAGTGGTTATTTGAACAGGAGCAGGCAGAAGGAGTAACCTATCTTGATGCGGATTTATTTTTTTATGAGAGCCCGCAAGTGATTTTTCAACATCAGCCGGATGCCTCTGTTTTACTTTCGAGAGGGGATATTGTGATTCCGAGCTTCGATCCTGAGGAAGTGAAAATGCTTCAGAAGCTTTTAGGTCGCTATAACTCTGGCTTCCTGCATTTTAAAGGAGATAAAGCCGGACGAAAATGCCTCAGCTGGTGGAAGGAAGAATGCTTGAAGGAATGCAAAAATGCACCGGGAGAAGGCAAGTTTGGAGATCAAGGATATCTCGATCATATGCCGAAGCTGTTTGAAAAAGTGGAGGATATTCAAACAAAAGGCGTGAATATTGGTCATTGGAACTATGGGCAGCATTCCTATCGGGAAGAAAATGGACGGATTTTGCTGGAGGATGGGCATCCGCTCATTTGCTATCATTTCAGCGGCTTTCGCATCGTGAGCAAGGATGAGATGCAGCAAATTCATGAAAAAGGGAGAGATGATCTGCCGTTTTTCCAAGAAGCCTATCGAAACGTGCTGCGCCATGTGATTGAATCTGTTGAGCAGGTCGATCCGCTGTTTAACGGCTATGCCAAATTGGAGGAGGATGACGCATGAATGAGAAGCCAAAGGTAAGCGTCATTATTCCGAGCTATAATGCCAAGGAGCGTTTAGAAGGGAGTCTTTTTTCCTTAACGCTTCAGGATACGAATATTCCGTTTGAGGTCATTGTCACTGATAATGGGTCAACGGACGGCACGATGGAAATGCTTGAGAACATTGAGGTGAATTTCCCGTTTAAAAAGGTGCGTATTCCTGTCAATCAAGGGATAGCCAAGGGGCGCAATCATGCCATTCGCGAGGCGGAGGGAGACCTGCTGATATTCCATGACAGCGATATGCTGGCAGAGCCGCAATTTATTCAAAAGCATGCGGAGGCACATGCTGATCATGAGGACCTTGTCATTTGTGGTGTATGCTGGAAGCGGATTTATCGTTATTTTTACGAAGCATTTGATCAGGATCATATCAATCGGTTGAAAAAGCAAGGCCTGTATAAGCGGAAAATGAATGATAAAACGCCTCTTTTATCAATGAAGGAAGTTGAAAATGGTGCATTTCTAGAGAAAAGCTTCGATTTGCAGTCTGAGTTTATTGATATCCTCAAAGACATTTTGCGCACGTACAACTATGATTTAGGCTCTTATGAGCTGCCGTGGCGATTTTTTATTACGAATAACTCCTCTGTCAAACGCAAGCATGTCATCGCGCTCGGGATGTTTGATGAACAGATCGTTCGGTACGGGTTTGAGGATTATGATTTAGGAATTCGTCTGCATCAGCTTGGTCTCTCCTTTGAATTGCGAGAGGATATCATGAGCGTGCATCAGGAGCATCCAAGTAATTTAACGTCATTTGATGACATCAAATATAACATTTTGTATATGTGCGAGAAGTACAACAATATTGATGCCATTGATGTCCATTTGGCTTTCTCTGGTCCATTTTCTCACACCATCACAAATGACATTGTAAAAGAAGTCCGGCAGCTGCGTGATAATCCGGTATTCGATGGTCTGCTCTCTTATTTTTTAGAGCTGCTTCATTTGATCACGGAGCGGAACGTAGGCGTCAAACGCGATAAAAAAGATCAGCTGACCGCTAGACATGTCCCTTTGAAAAAACTGTCCGAGGCAGCGCAGCTTGCGCGGCAGGAATATGGCTGCACAGTGGTTGTAGAAGCCATTCAAGGGCTGACAAAAGAGTTATTACGCGTTGATTTGTTTCAAGTGGATGTGTTGTAGATGGCGTCTTATCATTTTACAACCATTGTGTCGAATACACATGTTTTTAAGCTTTTGGCGCTGATTCATTCGCTTGAACAAACCGCTCATTCATTCAAGTTGTCTGTTCTATGTGCAGACCCTTTGGCTTACAAGGTGTTAAGTGAATTTCCTCATCCGCACGTTAAATATGAACAGCTTGAAGATATTGAAGATGAGACGCTGCGAGAGGCAAAGGATGATCGGACGTTCCATGAGTATTGCTGGACGTTAAAGCCCGTTTTTTTGCTCAAAATCCTTGAGTCCTCAGAAGCGGATTATCTCGCCCATTTGGATACGGATTTGTATTTTTATCATGATCCAGAGGCGATATTTGCAGAGAATCCACTCGCTCATTTATTTTTGACGGATCATATGAATTCCAAGCGGTTCTATCACTTTTATGAGTTATCTGGCCGCTTCAATACTGGATTTGTCGGCTGCCGCAACACAGACGTTGCCAAACGGGCGGTCACACAATGGAAGGAAAACTGTCTTGCACACTGTACAGTCGAAATGGATACAAAAAATAAGACGTATGGAGATCAGCGGTATGTTGAAAGATGGATCGATGATTTTGAAGGGGTCCATGTGGTGACATCTAAAGGAGCCAATGCCGCGATTTGGAATATTGAAAACTACAAGCTTTCAGTTGTGAAAGGGGAAATGTATCTCGACGAATGTCCACTCTTGTTCTATCATTTTTCTGCCTTTACGATCATTGATGAGAATACCTTTAATCTGAATTGGTATTACTATATGACAGAACAAAAGCTTGTGGATCATCTATATATTCCATATGCCGATTTGGTTCATCAAAAAATCAAACAGGTGCAAAAGGTCTTTCCGGAATTCCAGCAAGGGTTTATTGCAAAGAAGCATGTACCTGATACGCATTTTTATGAGATATGAAAAAACCGCTCAATCACTGAGCGGTTTTCTCCTTTTTATGATTCATTCCATTTGGAGATGGTTTGATCGCTAGGTAGTAAGAATGCAAGGATGCCTAATATCGGTAAAAAGGCGACTCCGATCATGGTAGGCGTTAAACCGAAGGCATCAATGAATGAGCCTAGAGCGACCGATCCGATTGCACCCATACCAAACGCAAGTCCAACCGTTAAACCAGACATTGTGCCAATTTTCCCGGGAAATAGTTCTTGAGCATAAACGACTGTGACAGAGAAGCTTGACGTCAGAATGACTCCAATCAGTCCAAGTAAAACATAGGCAAAAACAGGTCCGGCAAATGGCAGCAGCAAGGCAAGTGGAAAGGATGCCAATAAGGAAATTAAAATCACCGTTTTCTTGCCGAAGCGGTCTGCAAGCGGTCCGCCTAAAAATGTCCCAATTGCACCTAGAATGAGAAATAAGAAAATATAAGTCTGTGATTCTTTAATCGTCAATCCATATTGTTCAATCGCATAAAACGCATAGAAATTTGATATCGCATTCCCATACCAAGAGCGGGCAAAGATGAGAAAGACGATAATGCCAAGTGCTGTGAGTGCTGACTTACGGTGAAGTTCAGATCTTGCAGCTTTTGCTGGAGCTTTTTTCGCTTGAGCTCGAATGGTTTGAAGTCTTCCTGCGTACCATCTTGAAATATAAAGAAGGAAACCGACAGCCATCATTCCAACAATCGTAAACCAAGCCACGCCTGGCTGACCGAGAGGGACGAGCATTAAAGCAGCGATCAGCGGAGCAAAGGCTTGACCTGTATTTCCGCCTACTTGATAGATGGATTGTGCAAGTCCTCGTCTTGGACCAGCTGCCATGTTGGCAACGCGGGAACCCTCTGGATGAAAAATGGCAGAGCCGAGTCCGATAAAGACAACGCAAAGCAAGATGGTGGCAAAGGAAGGCGCAAACGCAAGCCCGAATATACCGACAGCACTAGAAAATAAAGCAACCGGGAGTGCATAAGGCATCGGCCTTTTATCTGTGTACCACCCAATAGCGGGCTGCATCACGGAGGAGACCATATTTAATGTAAAGGCAATCAGCCCTAATTGTGTAAAGGTCAGCCCCATTGAGCGTTCTAAAATAGGGAACATGGCAGGAATAACGGCTTGCAAAGTGTCATTGAGCATATGGCAAATGCCAATAATCAATAAAATGGGATAAACCGTTGATCCAGTGACAGAATTTTGAGGTTTATCCTTTGTACGAGCAGCAATAGCCAATGAGACTTCCTCCTTTCATTCAACTGTTTTCTATTTTGCATTCTTCTCATTTTATTCATAAGGTGAACTATAAAACAATAGCAAATTGTCATGATTTAGTAAAAAGAGACACAAGCGCTTGTGTCTCTAAATGGTTACTTATAAAAAGTTGCGATGACAGGCTTCATTTTTTGAATGACGAGTCCACTACCACCGCGATTTTTTACACCTTCAATCATGCCGACGAGGACGTAATCTTCTTTTTTAGGATTAAATGCAAGTAAAAATCCATTTTCAGAACCGTCTGTCGCTCCTTGTTTGCTCTTCAGCTCTGCCGTTCCTGTTTTAGCGGCAATATCAGCTCCTTCAATTTGTAAGGAGTGAGCTGTACCGTTTGGACTCGTCACGACCTGAGTGAGCGCGTCTTTCACTGTATTTGCCGAGTCTTCTTTGATGATTTGTTTTGGTGATGCTGTTTTCTCATCTTGAACGACTCGAGGGTAGACCAGCTTGCCTCCAGTTGCAAATGGAGAATAGGCATGTACTTGTTCAATCGGTGACATGAGTAATTCGCCTTGCCCATATGCCGAGTCAGCAAGTAAGATGTCCGATTGAATGCCGTCGTTCGATACTTGTGCTGGTTTCATTGTAAATGGCATGTGCAAATCTTCGCCAAACCCAAATAATTTCACTTTTTTCTCATAGGTATCTTTGCCAATTTCCAGTGCTTCCTGTCCGAAGTAAATATTATCTGAGTACACGAGGGCATCAACCATATTTACGTTTTCTTTATCGTGAACCCGTGTAATTCGATAATTGCCCCAAGATTGATCCTTTTGCCATTTCAGGCCATGAATGGTGCGTACTTTATTAGGCTTTGTGACACCTGTTTCCAGACCGATGGCTGCTGTAATGGTTTTGAATGTAGACCCTGGTGCATACCGGCTCGCATACCGGGCTTGGAATGGGAGATCTGGGTTTTCACTGTATGCCTGATATTGCTTAGGTGTGATCCCGTTTGTCATAAGATTGACATCATAGGAAGGGGTGCTGACAAGCGCTAATAGATCCCCTGATGATGGATTCATGATGGTGACGGCTCCTTTTTCACCTTTCAGCTGTTCATAGGCTTTTTTCTGTAAAGAAGCATCAATGGTCAGCTTCACTGTTTTTCCATCTTGTCGATCTGATTTTTGCAATGTTTCTTCAATGCCTGTTTCATCATGTACGATCAAAATGCTTCCGCCATCTTGTCCACGTAAGTTTTTGTCAAATGTGAATTCAAGGCCGGTTTTGCCGATGATTTGATCTGCTTTTAATGCCGGATTTCTTTTGATATCATCTGCATTTGCTTTTCCGACATAGCCGGTGAGATGGGCGGCGGCTTCGTTATAAGGATAGTAACGCATTTCCTTCGATTGATAGGTGACGCCTTTTATATCCTTTGGAATCGGTTTCTGTTCTAACATTGATTTGAGCGGGACAAACGTGTCGTCTGTGACCCATGCTTGTTTCAACTGATTGTCGATTAGTTCTTCATCTATATCAAATGCTTTGCTGATTTTTTTGATATTGTGTTCTTTTTCTTCCCCTGTGCCAAGCTTTCCAGGGATGATGCCAAGTGCGCTTCCGCCAGTTGTTTCTGCTAGGGTACGCCCTTTTCGGTCGACGATATTTCCACGGACAGCAGGGTCTGATTTGACTTTGATGGTATCTCCCTTCTCCATTTGCGGGAAGATGAGATTTGGCTTCCAGTCGACTTTCCATTTATCATCTTCTTCTGAGAGAACGCCCTTGTAAGATAGCTTGTGCAGCTTGCCAAATGACGTTTTCATTGTCACATCATAGGAAAATTGATACCCATTTCCTTTGTCCTGTTTTTCGACGTTGAGCTTTGATATGCTTAGGTCATAAGCACCAATTCCATTGAAGATATTGTCGTATTTGTCGGCTAGTTGTTTTTTTGAGAAGTCATTGGCTTTCAAAGACGCACTCGTTACCTCATCAGCCAGCTTTGTAAAGTCTTTCTTCTCCATTTGTTTTGTAAAGGATTGAGCCGCTTTTAAAGCTTCTTTTTCTTTTGAGAAAAGAGAATCTTTTAAGAAAAAGAAAGCAGCAGCAACTACGATGATACTAAGAATGGGAATCATGACTTTTTTCTGTTTCCAAAATGATTTTCGTTGATCCGTATACAATGAAAACACCTCAATTTTTGATTAGATCCTCTATATTTTACAGTGATTTGTCGTGATTTGTATAGTTTCTCATAGAAACCTAGCGAAATAGATAAGAAAAACGACCTGTGATTTGCCGTTTAGGATACCCAATTTTATTAAAAAAATCTAAATCCTCAATTGAGGAAAAAGGTGAAATCATTTATGGTCCAGACCTAGCCTTGTATTACTCACCTTAAAAAGACAAATTTTAAATTATTAAAAGATATGTAGCTAGATATCAGAAGATAATGCCCTACAGCGAGTTCTTAATTTACGGTTATGACGGGTGTAAGCCAATTAGAACGTGATCTTATCCGTATACGACAGCATGAAGGAATTAAACTGGTTAGGAAGTAAGAGAAGCTTATAGGTCGACTAAAGAAGTGTCGTGATGCAGTAAAGCTTAATAAAGAGAGGAATATGATTGTAAATTAAATGTGTGAAATGACAAATGTGTGTATAGTTTCAATATATAGAAAGCTGTCGGAAAGGAATAGTTGATGGATTGTACCGGAAATTGTATAAATAAATCTCATATAAAGGAGGTATTATATGCCTAAAGTTGACAACCTGTTAGCCATCCTATGGATGCTTCGCTCAGATAAAAAAATAACTGCAAAACAAATTTCAGAAAAGTTAGAGATGAATATAAGAACTGTTTATCGTTATATTGATACACTTTCAACGAGTGGTGTACCTATCATTTCAGAACCAGGACATAACGGTGGCTATCGTTTATTGAACAATTTTATAGAGGCTCCTCTATTTTTTGATTTTGAGGAGCAAATTTCACTATTTCACGCTGCTGTTTTTGCAGAAGATGCGGGATATTATGGAGGTGAAGCGCTCCAAAGAGCCCTCTCAAAACTTAGTAAACACTCAAATCAAGAGCAAGAAACAAAGGTAAACCAACATATAACTAGTCTTGAAGTAATAAGTCGAACCAGTTCAATCTCTTTGGAACCTTCTCTGAAAAAGTTGGAAAAGGCGATAGCAGCCGCGAACACGGTGAAAATTCTTTACCATAAAAGTGGAGAAAAGCAATTACATCATAGATGTGTCGATCCATACAGAATGATCTATTGGAATAATAAGTGGTATGTGATTGGATTTTGTCATCTTAGGAATGATATGCGCAGTTTTAGAGTAGATCGAATTGAAAGTCTAATGGTGACTGAAAATCAGTTTGACCAGCAAGAAAATTTTTCAGCACGTGACTTTTTTATAAACAGTCTCCTACCAACTTTAGAAGATAAGGAAGAGATTATTTCTTTGGTGATTCATGGGGATAAAAATGTATTGGCTGATATTTGCCAACATTGGTTTTTAGGACATTATTTACAAGAACGGAATTCACATCAAGCAGTTTTTCTTCTTCCAAAAGATATGATACATACATATGTACCTTATTTACTTTTACCTTACAATAAATCTATTAAAGTTGTTGAGCCAATCAGTCTTAAAAAAAGAATGATTGAAGTTTTGTCGGATTTAATAAAATTTTACCAAGTATGATAACTTCCCTGACGTTAACTGTCAGGGAAGTTATTTTATAATCGCTATATCAACTGTGATTGGAGCGTGATTGGATGCAAACAAAAAAAGCTTATCTATATGTATTTGATACGATGTCTGACTGGGAATATGGATATTTAATTGCTGAACTAAACTCAGGTAGATATTTCAAAAAAGATTTAGCACCTTTAAGAGTAATTACAGTAGGAGCTAATAAAGAAATAAAGACGACTATGGGAGGTTTGAGTATAAAACCAGATATTTCCCTTGAAGAATGTAACCTTGAGAACAAAGATCTTTTCATTTTACCAGGAGGTACGACTTGGGGTGAAGACATTCACCAACCTATCTTGGAAAGAATTGGCCAAGCTTTAGAACTGGGCACTATTGTTGCTGCAATTTGTGGTGCAACTGAGGGGCTCGCGAATAGGGGATACTTAAATACTAGAAGGCATACAAGTAATAACTTAGAATATACTAAAATGGTATGTCCTAACTATCAAGGAGAGAAGTTCTATGAGTTGGCACCTGCGGTATCTGATGCGAATTTAGTTACTGCATCAGGAATAGCCCCTTTAGAATTTGCAATGGAAGTGCTGAAAAAAATAGAAGTATTTACACCAGATACCTTACATTCTTGGTATAACCTGAATAAGACACATCAATCTGAATATTTCTTCCGGTTGATGAATTCAATAAATAAATGAAGTAACTGAAAAAGCTCCATTTCTCTATTTTGATTTGTAGAGAAGTGTAGCTTTTTATTTTGGACTTGCCTTATCATTTTCTATTTGCATGTTCCTGATGCTGCCCCGATTGTACTAAAAAGCCGAGCGCATTAAGAAGATGGCTTTGATCGAATCGAGACTGTCGGTGTTTTGGTTTCTTTTGGCTTCGGTGGTGATACTGTTTTTTTGATGTGAGTGTCCTTTGGCGTGTAATAGGTTGCCCCAATATTGAGCCTGCCTTGAAGCTGATCAATGGAAAGCTCCCCAAACTCTAAATGGTAATCAATTTTGTCCACATGCAGGGATTCGATATGAATGTGTGTATCCTCTGAGACAGGAGAAGCTGGTGCGGACATTTTTTGCTCGAGAGCGGTGAGCCTTTTCTCCAGCTCGGTGACAGAGGGGGATGGACTGGATTCAGTTTTTTTAAAGAGTGATAGAATGAAATGTTTCAAGTAGACCACAACCTTTTCTTCTGCCTTGATCTAGTCTATGGAAAAGCTGTGAGATATATACTTATAGAGATGACAAGAAAGGGGAGAAGTACATGCTGCCTACTCATATACACATTGCCCATATGAAAACGAACTCGATAGGCACAGGATCATCCATGACGTTTGGTTCGACGATTGTTCGCAATCATTGCAGTACGATCAAAAGGAACAATGGCTTTGGGGAACAGAATGCTGATGGCGTGATCACGATCCTTCCGATTGAATCGATTAATGATCGTGATCAAATCGACGCCGTGAGTATCAATATTCGTCATCTATGATAATAGCAGTCGCTTTTCCTTCATCCTTTTGCAGCCTGATATAAAGCACACCGTCTTTAAAGGCCGCATTCATTTGTCCAAGAATCATTTCTGGAAGCCGGATTTTCTTTTCAAACGGACCATATTTCCCCTGCTTTTGGCGAAAATCCTGCTCATTAAAAAAGGAAAGACGCTGTCCTTTCACAACCAAATATTCACCATATGATAACACTTGTACATCTTCCTTTCGGTAGCCAGGTAAATAAATTAAGTACTGAATTTCTGTCGCGGTTTCCACCATGTCGATTGGTGGAAACGACGCGTCTGGGCCGCGCTGATCCTGCTGTGTGAACGTAAAGGGAGATGGACCATTTGCCATAAAGGGAGATCTTTGCTCATCATCGAAGATCATTTTCCAAAAATCATCCCCATGCATTTGCTGGGCAATATCCATCCACTGCTTCATTTTTTCGAAGTCCATGTGAAGACCTCCTGTTAACATACTTGATGGGTGCTTGCATATACCTATAAAAAGGAGGTTTATCTGTGGTTCAACCAACTCCGTATATCAATATTAATATTTTCATGTTAAAAATTAATTCCTTTGAAAATGCATCGGCGGTGAATGTCGGACAAAATTTGTTAGCAGAGTGGCAAAACTCAGATAAAAAAAATCAGGGGTACGGACAAAATTTTGGAGATGCCAGCGGTTTTGTCGGGACAAAAAGCCATGTAGATGATCGAGATCAAGTGGACTCACCTGCCTCTTTTTCACCAGCAGCTAAACCCATTCAAAGGAAGTGACGTGTGATGTTATTCTCACCCTCAGTCGTCAATGTCGGTGCTTTTAAAATCAATGCAATGGATCGGGGTGCATCACTGACGCTAGGTCCTTATCAGCAGATCGATTATTTTCTCTCAATGAAATTGAACCAAGGATTTGGAGAGGACAATGGAGATTGTTCACCGCTTGTCATTCCGATTTCAAGCGTGTTAGATCCAGATATGGTGGACTCAAATTCAGCCAAAAACAGCGTGATTTAAGCAAAAAAAAGAGACCGGGAATCCCCGTGTCTCTTTTCTAATTTGTTTCATTCAGATGGCTTTTTCGTCTTGCATAGGTGAAATAGACAACGACACCAATGGCCACCCAGATCAGGAAGGCTCTCCATGTCTCCCATTTCAGTGTAGCAGCCAATATCATACAAATGACCGCACTAATAATGGGAAGGTAAGGTACAAAAGGTACTTTAAAAGCTGTCTTCATATTCGGATGTTTTTTCCGTAGTACGATCACAGCGATAGAGATCACCGTAAAGGCTGCAAGTGTACCGATGCTGACTAAATTCGCTAGCGTAGATAAGTTAACGAATCCAACGATACATGCCGCAACAGCACCTGTGAGCCAAGTGTTGGCAACCGGTGTTTTCGATTTTGGATGAACGTTTGAAAAGATTTTCGGCATGAGTCCATCTCGGCTCATGGCAAAGGTTAAGCGAACTTGAGCATAAACAAGTGCAATTAACACTGTCGTAATCCCGATAATAGCACCTGCGGATATAATGCCCGCCACACTATTCAGGCCAACAACTTGAAGAGCAAATGCGACAGGGTCACTGACATTCAGCTTCGTATAGTGAACCATGCCTGTTAAGACGAATGAAACACCAATGTATAAAATCGTACAAACACCGAGCGCACCGATGATTCCGATTGGCATCGCCTTTTGAGGATTTTTGACTTCTTCAGACGCATTAGCGATTGCATCAAATCCAAGGTAAGCAAAAAAGACAGTCGCCGCTCCAGCAATCACGCCGTGAAAGCCCATCGGCATAAAAGGTGTCCAGTTTTCAGGTTTGACGTAAGCAAAGCCAGAAATGATAAAGAGAAGGACGATGGCAATTTTAATCAGCACAATGATGTTATTCAGCTTCGTACTTTCTTTGACGCCTCTTGAGACGATAAAGGTGATGAGCAAAATAATGAGTGCGCCTGGAAGGTTAAAGACGGCTCCATCAGCGGCTCCAGGTGCAGCTGATAATGCCTTCGGTATGTGCAGACCGAATCCACTGAGCAGTGATTGAAAATAGGACGACCATCCGCTTGCTACAGCAGAGAGCGCAATGACATATTCAAGCATGAGATCCCAGCCCATTAAGAAGGCGAGAAATTCCCCAAGTGTTGCGTAGGAATACGTATAGACGCTTCCTGACACAGGAATGGACGAGGAGAATTCAGCGTAGCAAAAAGCAGCAAGGGCGCATGCGATCGCAGCTAAAATAAAAGATATAATAATCGCAGGTCCCGCATCTTTCGCAGCAGCAACCCCCGTAATCACAAAGATACCAGTCCCGACCACGCAGCCAATGCCAAGCAAGATTAAATCAAACGTATTTAACGATCGGCTGAGCCGCTTCGTTTGACTTTCAAGCATGAGCTGGTCGAGAGACTTTTTTCGAAATAAAGAACTCATGTTGACCTCCTAATGGATAAATCTTTTCGTAAGACGAGTGTTAGTATATGCTTAAATGATAATTTAGTCAATTGGTTGGAGAACGCTTTAAATCACTAAAGTATTAAACGCCACAATCGAATTTGTGCTTAAAAAGAGACATCCGCCAAGAGATGGAAGGCGGATGTGGCGATAGATAGTCTATGTCTATTTAGTAAATATTTTTTCATTATACAGCACACTTGGATGAGTGGGGTTATGGGCGGCGGAGGCAAGGTGATGTGTTTTGGCTTTCTCCAAATTGCCGAGCTGATAATAACAATAGCAAAGCTGAAGGTGAGGATACCACGTTTTATACTGTGTGAGTGTGAAGGCTGCTTCGTTTTCAGGAGCCTTCAGCGCCTGCTCATACCAAAAGATCGCTGCCTGATGTTTATTTTGAATTTTTAGATGATCCCCGATCCGGCAGCAAAATTCTGGCCGAGGCTGATCATATAAGAAAGAACGTAATAATGAGGATAAAGCCGCTTCCTCGAAACCTACCGCATAATAGCAGTCGGCTAAATATTGGCATGCGCGAATTTCATCCTCAATCCAGCACTGTTTTGTCGCTAAAAATTCATGATAAAAACGAATCGCTCTGACATGCTGCTTGTTATCTCTTAATTCATTGGCAAAGTAAAAGAGATCACGGGGTGTCATGTTCTCTCCCTTTGCCAGCATATCTTCATAAATTCGCAAGTTGCGCCCAGGCTCACCAGCGGTTGTTTTCTTACGCTTTTGGTGTGTGACGGCGATATCGGCTGGAAAGATGTTGCCATACACTTGAAGATACTCATGAACGGCTCCGTACCATTGAAAGTTTAAGGCACGCTTCACTAGGCGATTTCTTCTATATTTAAAATTCACCCGACCGTCTTCATCAAATCCCACATGATAAAACATCGAGACGGCATCTACCGAAGGATCGAGTGTCTCTTTGAGCTGAAGAAATTTTTGACGGTCTTCTTCTAGCAGAACATCGTCTGCATCAAGCCATAAAATATACTCTTTCGTTGCACGTGAGAAAGCGAAATTGCGGGCTTTGGCAAAATGCTGAACCCATTCGAAATCAAGTACCTGTGCTGAAAAGGAGTGAGCAATCTCCTTCGTACGATCTGTTGAACCTGTATCAACGATGATCATCTCATCGACAATGTCTTGAACAGAGGAGAGGCAGTCCGCTAACACCTCCTCTTCATTTTTCACGATCATACATAAGCTAATGGTTACCATCTTTAGATCACCTCTTCATAGTGTATCGAGCAGCAAAAGGAAACATTCTTTTCAGCAGCAGGTTTTTTAAAACTAGTTTTCTGCTACTGGCTGATTTAGAATAAAGGAAGAATCTATGTAAGGGCTGATAAAAATGAGTTTATTGAATGTTGAAGGATTATATAAAACCTATGGCGAGAAAACGCTGTTTGATCATATTTCTTTTCATATAGAACCAAAGGAACGCATCGGATTGATTGGACCAAACGGAACAGGAAAGTCAACGCTCCTAAAGGTCATTGCAGGACTTGAATCGTTTGAGGAGGGTGATATTACGAAGGCAGGGACACTTGATATCGAATTTCTTGAGCAGGACCCTGAAATGAACGGGGATGAAACGATTCTCGATTACATTTTTTCTGGAACAGCACCCATGATTCAAACGATGAAGGCATATGAACAGGCACTCGCTGATTTAGAGCATGATCCGCAAAATGAAGCAAAACAAGAGGCGCTCATGCGCATGCAAAATCGAATGGATCAGGAAGACGCATGGGATGCGAACCTGTCAGCCAAAACGATTTTGACAAAGCTTGGCGTCAAAGATGTGAGCCGTTCTGTTCATGCCTTATCAGGCGGACAGAAAAAGCGTGTCGCGATTGCTAAAAATTTAATTCAGCCTGCGGGATTGCTGATTTTAGATGAGCCAACCAACCATCTCGATAATGCAACGATTGAATGGCTCGAAGGATATTTGAGTCAATACAGCGGTGCTGTCATTCTGGTGACGCATGATCGTTATTTCCTCAACCGTGTGGCCAATCGAATTTATGAATTGAATCAAGGACAGCTCTATACGTATAAAGGAAATTATGAAGTCTTTTTAGAAAAAAGAGCGGAACGAGAAGCCGAAGCTCAGGTAAAAGAAACGAAGCGTCAAAACTTACTCAGACGCGAGCTTGCATGGCTGAGAAGAGGGGCAAAAGCAAGAACGACGAAGCAGAAAGCACGCATCGGCAGAGCCGAAGAGCTGATGGATCAAAAAGGGCCTGATGCGAAGGGAGAGCTGGATTTCGCCATCGGTTCCCATCGCCTAGGAAAACAAGTCATAGAGGCAGAAGACTTATCGATTTCATTTGCTGGCCAGATCCTTGTGGAGCGGTTTACAGACTTAGTCGTGCCAGGCGACCGAATTGGGTTTATCGGACCGAATGGAGTCGGAAAAACGACGCTTCTCAACTGTCTAGCGGGTAAAATTGAACCGACTTCAGGACAATTGACGATTGGACAAACCGTTCGTATTGGCTATTACACGCAGGATCACAAGGAAATGGATGAAGAGCTGACGATCATTGAATACATCAAGGAAACAGCTGAAATCGTTAAGACATCTGATGGCGCCATAGTGACAGCAGAGCAAATGCTGGAGCGGTTCCTATTCCCAAGATCCATGCAACGGACGTTTATTCGCAAGCTGTCAGGGGGAGAACGCCGCAGATTGTATTTACTGAAAGTCTTAATGGAAGAACCGAATGTTCTCTTTTTAGATGAGCCGACGAACGATCTTGATACGGAGACCCTCAGCATTTTAGAGGATTATTTAGAACAGTTTCCTGGCGTTGTCATGACCGTATCGCATGATCGTTATTTCTTAGACCGAGTAGTTCATCGTCTGCTTGTCTTTGAAGGAAATGGCCGCATTTCACACTACCAAGGTGCTTACAGCGATTACATGGAGCAAGAAAAAGAGGCGAAGCGGACAGAGACAAAGCCTGCTGAGAAACAAGTAGAAGCGGCGCCTAAAAAGAGAAAAAAACTTTCTTATAAAGACCAGCTTGAATGGGACGGAATTGAAGACCGGATTCAGGCATTAGAGGAAAAACATCAGCAGCTTGAAGCCAGCATTGCAGAAGCAGGCAGTGATTTTGGGAAAATTCAAGAGCTGATGGACGAACAAAAAGCCGTTGCTGAAGAACTAGAACAAGCAATGGACCGCTGGACAGAACTGTCGATCATGATTGAGGAATTAGAGGGTTAATCCTAATATGAAACCTGTAGAACATTCTACAGGTTTTTTTGCTTTACATCAAAACATGAGAGAATCAAGAACTCAAACATTTACGTTTACGTTAAGGTTATAAAGGTGTATAATAAATCATGAATTGATGAGCAGGAGGCACTGGCAATGGAATGGATGAAAATTGATCAAGTGGCGAAAAGAAGCGGGCTGACGAAACGGACGATTCGTTTCTATGAAGAGATTGGTTTATTATCAGCACCAAAGCGGACAGAGGGCGGTGTCAGACTGTACTCAGAGGACGACATGGAAGAACTAGAGAAAGTAATGCAGGCAAAAGAGGTACTCGGCTTTTCTTTACAAGAGCTTCAATCGTTTATGGAAATAGGAAAACAGCTAGAGCTAAATAAAGAAGGCTATTTGCTGTCGCTTGATCCGAAGGAACGATTAGAGAAGCTGTTAGATATGGATGCGCAGCTGACTGTGCAGCATCAATTGATTACAAAAAAGCTTGAAACGATTCAATCCTTTAAAAAGGATCTTGAAACGATGAAAGATAAAGCGGCTCATGCAATTGAGCAATTACAAAAATAAACACCTCTGTGTGTTTATTTTATTTTGTCAACATTTGAAGGAAAGGTTCTGATGGAATGAAGGAAGAAGAAGTGTTAAAACAGCGTACAAGTCTGCTTAGACAGCCGAAGGCCGTCTGGGCTGTTGCCTTTGCATGTGTGATTTCATTTATGGGGATAGGACTTGTGGACCCGATTTTGCCGGCCATTGCATCACAATTAGATGCATCTCCAAGTCAGGTCTCTCTTTTATTTACGAGCTACTTACTTGTGACCGGCTTTGTGATGTTTTTTACCGGCTTTCTCTCTAGTCGGATTGGTGCGAAATGGACGTTATTAATCGGACTTATTTTTATTATTGTCTTTTCTGCTTTAGGCGGTACCTCTTCAACGATTAACGAATTAATCGGCTTTAGAGGCGGATGGGGCATTGGGAATGCCTTATTCATTTCAACGGCTCTCTCTGTCATTGTTGGCGTGTCTGTTGGAGGAAGTGCGAAGGCCATTATTTTATACGAGGCTGCACTAGGTCTTGGGATTTCGGTTGGACCGCTGCTTGGCGGAGAGCTTGGGACGATCTCTTGGCGCGGACCATTCTTTGGCGTTGCGGTATTAATGCTTGTTGCTCTTTTAGCCATTACGTTTATGCTTCCACCGATGCAAAAACCTCAGAAAAAGGTGAAATTATTCGAGGCTGTCGGGGCGTTAAAATATAAAGGGCTTTTAACGATGGCATCTGCCGCTTTCTTATACAATTTTGGTTTCTTTGTGCTTTTAGCGTATTCGCCATTTGTGCTTCATCTGGATGAGCATGGTCTTGGTTATGTCTTTTTTGGATGGGGACTATTTTTAGCTGTGACATCCGTCTTCTCAGCGCCGGTCATTCATCGCAAGCTTGGGACATTGACTTCTCTTGTGGTTCTGTTTGCTTCGTTTGCTGTGATTTTATTCGGTATTGGGATCTGGACTTCACATGTAGTCGTCGTCATCTGCGGAATTGTGATTGCTGGGGGTATTCTTGGCATGATCAATACTGTGCTCACGACCGCTGTGATGGGATCAGCACCGGTTGAGCGTTCCATTGCTTCATCCTCTTACAGTGCTGTACGGTTTATTGGGGGCGCGATTGCTCCTTGGATTGCCGGCGTACTTGCTGAATCTTATACAGCAAGCACCCCTTACTATGTTGGGGCGGCTGTCGTTCTGTTAGGCATGATCATCCTGCTGATTGGTCGTAAGCATCTCATCAATATTCAAGCAGGTCATTAAATAGAAAAAGCCATATATCTGCATCAGATATATGGCTCAGCTTGTAGACAAACCCTCGCATTCTTTGTCAGGACTGTGTTCCGGTGCTCACGAATGTTCAATTCGCTCCACTCCGGTACTCGTCCTTCCTAGACTTCAAAGGTTTTCTATCATGCTGAAAAGAAGACAAAGGGCTAAAATAAAGATCATTTTAGCCCTTTGTCAACAATCTGAAGCCTATAATACTTTGGTCGTCCAAGATTCGCAATTCCAAGTTTCAGTGGCTACATCTTGATAAAATTCAGGTTCGTGAGAGATCAATAAGACGCTCCCTTTGTATTCTTTTAATGCACGTTTTAGTTCTTCTTTCGCATCGACATCCAAGTGATTGGTCGGCTCATCGAGAACAAGTAGGTTGGTTTCTTCATTGATCAGCTTACAAAGACGGACCTTAGCTTTTTCTCCACCGCTTAAAACAGACACGCGGCTTTCAATATGCTTTGTCGTTAATCCGCATTTAGCAAGAGCAGCTCTCACTTCATATTGCGTGTAAGAAGGGAAGGTGCCCCATACTTCTTCAATACAGGTGTTGCTGTTTTGCTCTTTTACTTCTTGCTCAAAGTAGCCAATATGAAGGAATTCTCCGCGTTCCACCTCACCCGAAATCGGGGAGATTTCTCCAAGGAGACTTCGCAGCAATGTCGTTTTTCCGATCCCGTTAGCGCCGTATAGCGCAATTTTTTGCCCGCGTTCCATTTTCAGATTCAATGGACGAGAGAGCGGTTCATCATAACCAATGACCAAATCTTTTGTTTCAAAAATCAATTTCCCAGAAGTCCGTGCCGTCTTAAAGTGGAATTCAGGCTTTGGCTTTTCTGCTGCGAGTTCAATCATATCCATTTTATCCAGTTTCTTTTGACGGGACATGGCCATATTTCTTGTGCTGACACGCGCTTTGTTTCTTGCCACAAAATCCTTTAATTCAGCCACTTCCTGCTGCTGCCTTTTATAAGCTGCTTCAAGCTGCTGCTTTTTGACTTCGTACACTTGTTTAAATTGATCATAATCACCAACATAGCGCGTGAGCTCTTGATTTTCAACATGATAGATCAAGTTAATGACGCTGTTTAAAAACGGGATATCATGTGAAATGAGGATAAACGCATTTTCATATTCCTGTAAATAGCGCTTCAGCCACTCAATATGCTGCTCATCTAAATAGTTGGTCGGCTCATCGAGAAGGAGAATTTCTGGCTTCTCTAACAGCAATTTCGCAAGCAATACTTTTGTACGCTGCCCGCCGCTCAGCTCTGTCACATCACGGTCCAGTCCAAGATCGGTTAACCCAAGACCTCTCGCTATTTCTTCAACCTTGGAATCAATGATATAGAAATCATTGTTTGTGAGTGCATCTTGAATGACGCCCACTTCCTCTAACAGCTTTTCCAGCTCATCAGGATCGGCTTCACCCATTTTGCCGTAAATGTCATTCATCGCTGCTTCCATGGAAAATAAATAGTGGAATGCATCCTGAAGGACTTCGCGGATCGTTCTTCCCTTTTCTAGCACAGTGTGCTGATCCAGGTAGCCGACACGGACATTTTTTGCCCATTCGACTTTTCCTGCATCTGGCTCCAGCTTGCCAGTAATAATATTCATAAACGTTGACTTTCCTTCACCGTTGGCGCCAATTAAGCCGACATGCTCGCCTTTTAATAAACGGAAGGAGACTTCGTGAAAAATGGCTCTGTCGCCAAAGCCATGGCTTAAATCTTTAACAGATAATATCATTTTTTACACCTCAAATAGATTCAAAACGGCTAGTGCCTCTCATGATTATATCGAACTGTCCCTCTCGATAAAAGCATCAAAAGAAAAATTGCGTTTCAAAGCTGATTTTGAGATACTAAAGGATAGATTGAATGAGGATAAAGGAGATCGACATGATAGAAAATTGGGCATTTTTGAAAGAAGCAAAGCCATTTATTCAAGAGAACTTCCAAGCGGCTGGCTTCGAAAAACCAACAGCTATACAAGAAAAAACAGCAGAATGGATTACGGAGAAGCGTGATGTGATTGCAGAATCGCCTACGGGAACGGGGAAGACACTGGCGTATGTGTTGCCGCTTTTAAATAAAATCGATGTGAATATCAAGCACCCGCAAGTCTTAATCTTGGCACCTTCAAGAGAGCTTGTGATGCAAATTTTTGATGTCGTGCAAGAGTTCAAACAAGGGTCAGACATCAAAGCGATCTCCTTGATTGGTGGAGCGAACATCAAAAAGCAGCAGGAAAAACTAAAGAAACACCCGAATATCGTCGTAGCGACACCAGGCCGCGTCCAAGAATTAATCAAAATCAAGAAACTGAAAATGCATGAAGTCAAAACAATCGTGCTAGATGAAGCAGATCAGCTTCTTGTGCCAGAGCATATGAAAACGATCCAAGCGATCATTAAATCAACATTAAAAGAAAGACAAATTCTTTGTTTTTCTGCAACCCTGAAAGACGAAACGGTTCAACTGATTAAAGAAATGACAACTGAACCAGAAGTATTGAAAATTGCCAGAAGCAAGGAAGAAGCGCAGAAAGTAGGACACTATTATCTGTTATGTGACCAGCGTGACAAAGTGAAACTACTGCAAAAGCTATCACGGCTTGAGGACATGCAGGCGCTCGTTTTTGTGCGTGATATTACGAATTTAAGCATTTATGCAGAGAAATTAGCATATCACCATGTCGACCTCGGTGTTCTTCATAGTGAAGCGAAAAAAGCAGAGCGTGCTATCATCTTAAAGGAATTTGAACAGCGTGAATTCCCGCTTCTTCTTGCAACGGATATCGCAGCAAGAGGCATCGATATTGACGATCTGCCGTATGTGATCCATGCCGACCTGCCAAACGAAGAAGGCTATATCCACCGTTCAGGCAGAACCGGTCGCGCAGGAAAAGAAGGGGCTGTCATCAGTCTTGTCACACCTCAAGAGCAATCAATGCTGAAAAAAATGGCGAAAAAGCTGAATCTTTCGCTTCAGGAAATTGTTTATAAGCAAGGCCAGCTGCATCTTGCGCCAAAGCAAGCATAGAAAAAGGACCCTTCCACATGGAGGGTCCTTTCTTTTTATGAAATTTTGACAAGCTGTTTTCCGACATTTTCCCCTTTGAATAGTCCGAGGAATGCATCAGGAATGTTGTCAAAGCCTTCAATGATTGTTTCTTTGTAAGTCAGTTTGTCTTCTTTTACCCATTGTGCGAGATCTCTTGCTGCTTCTTCAAAACGATCTGAATAGTTGGCAACAATGAAGCCTTGCATCAATGCGCTTGTTTTAATGAGTTTTGTTTGCACACGCGGTCCGATGTCCTCGCTTGCGCTAATATTATAAGACGAAATCGCGCCGCACACTGGAATACGTGCGAAGCGGTTCAAATGATTCATCACAGCATCAGATATTTCGCCGCCTACATTGTCAAAATACACATCGACGCCGTTAGGGCATGCCTTTGCAATAGCATCATCTAAGTCATTTGTTGTTTTATAATTAATCGTTTCATCAAAACCCAGTTCTTTTAAATAAGCCAGCTTATCATCAGATCCCGCAATCCCAACGACGTGAGCGCCTTTGATCTTAGCAATTTGCCCAACAACGGAACCAACAGCACCTGCGGCCCCAGAAATGACAACGGTCTCGCCTTCTTTTGGCTGACCAATCGCAAGAAGACCGAAATAAGCGGTTTGTCCTGGCATGCCTAAAATGCCTAAATAATAGGACAATGGCGCAATGGATGGATCAATTTTAGTCAGAGATTCAGCTTTGGCTGTAGAATATTCTTGCCAGCCAAGGAATCCAAGAACAAAATCACCTTTTTCAAATTGAGACGATTTAGACTCGACAACTTCTCCGACAACACCGCCCTGAATCACTTCATTTAGCTTGAATGGAGGTGTATAGGATTTTGTATCCTGCATTCGTCCTCTCATATAAGGATCTACAGAAACATATTTCGTTTGAATCAAGACTTCACCATCTTGCGGCACAGGTATATCGACTGTTTCAAAATGAAAAACATCTTTTGTAGGTAATCCTTGTGGACGTTTGGCTAATTGAATTTGCTTTTGTTGACTCATGTCAAATCCTCCCTTTCACTTGCAACCTAGATTTACATTAACATGATGCTTCTTTTCATTCAAAACATACGGTCTATTTCAAACACATACAAAAAAGCAGCCGCCATCTCAGAGATGAGGACTACTTTTTTGGAAGTCAACAGAGAGGAGCGGTGGCAGACAGCCAAACAGCTGATACACATCCGCATCACGTTCTTTTAATAAATATTCGTTCGCATTTTGCATGGAGGCTTTCATCATATCGCGCGTCACAAAAGGAAAAAGGATATTCAAGTATGAGGACAACAGGTCTTGTGGATCTTGTTCAATTGACTCGATATCTCCAATGTTAATAATGATGGAAAAGAGATAATCAATGGAGATGCGAAAGTGCTGTTCAGCAAACAATGTAAGCGGCTTTGCTTTTGCTTCTTCAGGATTCCACTTTTGAAAAAGCTGTTTCACCAAATCACTGACAACCCAAGCATTAAACTGCTGCTCCGCTGAAAAGTAATACATCAGCTCTACCTCATTTCTAGCCTCCAGTACAAGAATTGTACACCAAAATAGCAGGGATGAACATAATATTTCTGAAAATTTAGTCATTTTTACAGGGTTTTTGTCAAAAATAAGTCAATAGGCATGGCTAGTACACAATGTAAAATGGATGTGCTCAAGGAAGGTTTAATGATAAAAGTGACGGGTAAAAGATTCGTAAGACGCTAAAGGAGGAATATAAAATGAAACCTGTTGTAAGAGAGTATTCAAATGATGAAACACTTCAAAGAGATGTAGAGCAATTAAAATCACTCGGTGTTGCAAGAGAGGACATTTATGTTCTGTCCCATGACGATGATCGTACAGAGCGTATTGCTGGAAACGCAGATGCCAATACGATAGGTCCAAGAGAAGTTGGACTGAAACATGCTGTTGGGAACATCTTTAGTAAAAAGGGCGATGAGCTCCGAAATAAAATCCATGAAATTGGTTTCTCTAAAGAAGAAGCTGAAACATTTGAAGAACATTTAGACGAAGGGAAAGTCCTTCTCTTTGTGACAGACCATGAAAAAGTGAAAACTTGGGCATAATCGCCAACTGAAAAAAGTCTCTTACTTTCGTAAGGGGCTTTTTTTCATGCCTTCATCTCTGAAGGAGAGGATGCATCTTTTTTACTATATTAAGAAAAAACAGCAGATTGGAATAAACAGTAAATCATCTAATTGAAAATGCAGATATACCAAAGAAAATGATAGGAAATGAGAAAGGAATAGTCAAAATATCACAAAAATCTATTCGGGAAATAATTATTGTATCTTTCAATTTTGTTTCAAAATGTAATGGGAATCTTGTGTAATTTAGTAGATAAATTTCTTAGTTCTATTGGTTTATGTTGTATTTTTGTGTAGAAATAAGTGTTTTGAGGTCAAAAAACCACGAAAAATACCTGTATTTTCAATTAGAAAATTCATTTTAATGTTTAGGAAATAATCTGTTGACAAAATAATCTAAAAACAATATATTTGGCTTATTCCAGTTGTTATGGAAGTAGTTGTTAAATTTCTGATGGGTTTATTCTAGGCACACTCTAGTGATAGGTGGTGGCATAAAACCAAGGTAAAAGCACTCGTGAAATTTCTACTAAAACACAAGAAAATGGTTTTTTACATGAAGAAGAAATGATAGTCGATTTAAACAGTAGATGATCTTTCTACTATGATCACTTTGCAAGAGATATTCAAAAGGCGTCGTATTCCTGTACAGAAGAGAAAGCGTTTTCAATAAAGACAGTGAGTTGATCGAACGGTGAAGGAGGTGAACTCATATGAAAAAAAGAGATAACAAGCTGATGCGATGTAGCTGTCAAATGGCTGCATATGAGGATGCATGCTGAAAAAGAAGAGTGAACATGTGGGATGCTTCTCTCCTTTTTCAGAAAATAGATTTCCTAAAAAATCCATCTTTCATTTTAACATAAGGTGTTTTGCTTGAAAATGACCTTTGCCCGAAAAATCGATTTTAATAGAAGGAGGTCCTGTGATGAAAAAGGCTTTATACCATGAAGACAGTGGATTGTATCTAGAAAAAATGCGTATGGCATTTCAAGAACATTATGAGAAAAGAACAGATATGTGGTCTACTGATCCATCCTTAACAGATGCAGCTGTGATGTCATTAAAGGCATGGCGTTCAAGGGAAAAGAATGCACTTGCTTCTGTGCTCGATATCGGATGCGGGAACGGCCGGGCACTTGAACATTTAAGCGGGCTTTCCGCATATGTCGGCATCGACCTGTATGAGCATGAGGAGTGGGTAGGATTACAGAAAAGAGAAACGGTTCCTGTCCATTTTGTTCATCAAGATTTTATGTCCTGGTCGATGGGCCAGGGTCGAGGGATGCAGTTTGATTTAATTTTAGATCATGGCTGCTTTCATCACCAGCACCCTGATGATCATGAGCGTTATTTAAAACAGGTTTCCTCTTTGCTTCATGAAGGCGGCGTCTTCTCACTTGTTGTATGGGGAGAAGAGTGGAGAACAGGATTAATCGGAGAGGATGGCCGTTTCCACTTTTCGTTTTCAGACTCTCAGCTTGGAGAAAGAATTTGTTCATCAGGTCTGGAGCTTGTATCGATTACACCATTAAAAGCAAAAGCCGGCATTAGCCAGCATCATGTCATTGCCGTCAAAATCTAGTACAAAGGTGAACACTCAAACGTAGCAGAGGTGTTCATTCTAAGAAACAGCCTGTGCGCAACATGTAAGGGAAAGGCGTTATGAACCAAGAATTCTGCTCCTTTGTACTGGAAAAGACCTAGATTGACATATCGCTAGAATAGGTGGAATCAAGGTCTGAAGGATAAGAGGAAACGCACATCCATGTTCTTTTAAGCCATGAGTGCAGGCACATATTCATCACCATCACTGCGCTACCTGAGTCGATTTGGGTGCAGCGATGAATAGGGGGGAGACAAATGAACAAGTTTGTAGATGAATTACAATCAATGATTCATCATTTTACCTTTCAAGAAAAAAACTATTTGCTCGTGGGGCCAGTGAACCTGCCAATCTCCATTCAACATGAAGAAGTGCCATTTAAATGGTATGCCTTCGCACCTGTTGAAGGGGAGACAAAACCAACGATCGAATCTATTGTCCAAATGAGTACCGCGCAGCAAACCTTTTCCTCTTGTCTCTTATTTGGCGACTTTGAAAATGAGGTGCCGCCGCTTGTGCGAATTCATAGTGTCTGCCAAACAGGGGATGTGTTTGGGTCACTAAAATGTGACTGCGGTCCACAGCTTGCGTTATCGCTGAAGAAAATCACCGATTACGGAAAAGGCATGCTCGTCTATATGGCCAATCAAGAAGGGCGGTCAATTGGGCTGATGGCGAAAGCATTGACGTATAAATTACAGGAAATGCAGATGGATACGTTTGAAGCCAACCGTCTGATTGGCTGCGGCGATGATGATCGGCATTACGAGGAGGCAGCGGCTGTTCTGCACTATTTAAACAAAGGGAAACCAATGCATCTCCTAACGAACAATCCAGATAAAGTCGATTCCATTGCTGCTTACGGTCTTCCTGTTTTACGGTTTGATCATACGGTCGAAGCCTCTCTCTATAATGAAGCCTATTTAAAAGCAAAAGCAGCCTCAGGGCATATGGTCGATGAGAAAAAATTAATTAATCAGTAGATGAGTTTACTTTAAAGAAGGCGGGAGAAAAGCGTGAAACCTGAAATCAATTGGATTCAAATCCCAAGCGGCTATGCAACAATCGGAAGTAATGAAGAAGATATGAAAAAGGCATCAGAATTCTGGAAGGACAAGCTTCTCAATCCAACTTACGGACGTGAGAAAAAATTTCAAAAATGGCTGTACAAAGAATTTCCATCCTATCAGCCGTATATCAATGAATTTTTCATTTCAGATACGGTCGTCACCAATGAATGGTATCAAAGCTATTGTGATGAAACAGGCCAGTCGTACCCGGAGAGCTTAACGAATCAAGAGCTTGGCGGAGGGAAAGATCATCCGGCTTGGGGAATGGAGATCGAGGAAGCCTTCTCATTCTGTCAGTGGCTGAGCGGGAAACTTGGGATTGACGTGTCGATTCCTACTGAAGAAGAATGGGAATATGCTGCCCGGGGTAACACGAGAAATCAATACCCATGGGGAGATGAGTTTGACCCTTCTTCCTGTAATACGTACGAATCAAATATCGAAAAAACGACGCCTGTCCGCCATTACGAAAAGGGCAGATCCTTATTCGGTCTTTATGATATGGGGGGCAACGTCGAGGAATGGGTCAATACTAAATATCATGTATACGAAGGTGGCATAGAGGTCGTAGATGATTTAACAGAAACGCTTGGCAATGATTACTACATTTTAAAAGGCGGCTCCTTTGCTAGAGGCGGAGATTTATGCAGAGTCGCCAGAAGACATGGGAAGCACACAGATCCCGTTTTCCGATTTACTGGTTTTCGTGTAGTGACTCGTCAAAAACAACATATAAAGGTGGGAGTGTAAAACCATGCATAGAGGACCAATTACATCTGTTTTATCAACTCAGCAGGATCAAATTGTTTACACTGGCGGTTATGACCGCTGTATTTATCAGTGGAACCGGGCGACAGGAGAAGGAACGTTTATTGGAAGTCACGAGCATATCATTAACTCTTTATCTCTTTCTGAAAACGGAAAATATTTAGCGAGTGCATCGTCAGACTACACCATTCAATTGTTTGATACAGGTACTCATACTCAAATTCGCACCCTGTTTGGTCATGCGGATGATGTAGAAGCCGTTGCTTTTGCGAAGCAGGATACGTTGCTTGTATCGGTGTCTAGAGATAGAAGATGCTTAGTCTGGGATATCGAAACAGGAGCCATCCTAAGAGAATTTCATGGACATAGCAAGGATGTATTAGCTGTATGGATACATGGCGATAAAGCTTATACAACAGGTGATGATGGCTATGTTCTTGTGTGGCTGTATGATACAGGAGAAATTGTAGGGGAGATCGGTCCGTTTGATTATGAGCTGGACACAATCAGCGGCAGCAATCAAAAAGAAGTGTTCGCACTTGGCAGAGACGATGGCACCGTTATTATTTATGATGCGGTGACTTTACAGGAGAAAAAAATCATCAAAGCTCATTTACAGGGCGTCAAGCGTGTGAACTTTTCTCCAAGCGGCAATTACTTGCTGACAGCAGGCTATGACCATTTAATTAAGCTGTGGAATTACGAAACAGGGGATTTAGTCGATACGCTGCTGCCTCATAAATATCAGTGGGAGCGCTCGCTTGTCTGGACGGAAGATGAGAAATCCATCCTAGGAGCCAGCTTTGGAAAAACGTATTGTGAATGGTCTATTGAAAAGGGGAAAGTCGTATCAGATGAGATCGAAATGGCTACACCATCTATTAATGATATTGCACTGACTGATGCGGGAGATATCATCACAGCATCAGATGACGGAAAATTCAGAAAGAATGGGATTGAAATTGCTAAATCGACAGGCGTTTTAACAAATGGAGTGGCTGTCGCACGAGATGGAAGCTATTATGCTTGGGGAGATCATGCAAGTCAGGTGCATATTGTTCATGAATCATTACAGCAAATGGTTTCGTTTGATCTCAATACAGGGCCGGTCAACAGTGTGTATTTCCACGAGGAGGATCGGCAATTTTATATTGGAACTTACGGCGGCTATGTACATGTCATTTCGACGGAGCATTTAAAGGAAGTTGGCCGTTCCAAAGCACACGATTGTGCTGTGAAAGCACTAAAAGTAGAAGGAGATCATATCATCACAGCCGCAGTAGAAGGAACCATCTGTCTTTTAGATAAGAAGAGCTTGTCTTTAAAAGCGAAATATATCGGGGCGACAGAGCTATTAAATGATGTATTCATTGATAGCAAAAGAGATCGTATTGCCATTGTCAGCCGTGACAAGAATGTGAGATTGTTTGATTTGCATACAGGAAGAATTTTAGACCAGCATAATGAACACCAGTATTCGATTAAATCGGTCTCTGTCACAGACTCTGGCTATATTGTGAGCGGAGATTATTGGGGCTATATCGTTGTGTGGAATCCAGAGCTCGGGGTCAATACCGGCCCAATTAGAATTGCCAAGAATGGAATTAGTGCCATCAGACAATTAGGCAATGATGTATACGCAAGCTCGTATGATGGTGGGATTTATCATATTCGAGAAGATGGCACGTATACCGAAGTACTGCGCTTATTTGAACAATTTCCAAAAGAAGTAATCTCTCATTAAGAAAAAGAATGTAAGCGGGGGATTCTCATGATAAGTGTTTGCAAGGAACATATGAAAAAAGGTCTGACTGTACTCAATTGTCCGCATGTGCTCCTCATTAATAAATATGAATGTCGCAAATGCTGTTTTTGTAAACAACGAGCATCATATAAACTTTTTTATTCCTTGCCTTACTATGATCGTTCTGAAAAGAAACGGATGGAAAAAATATGAGAATAGAACTCCTTCATTTCCTGAAGGAGTTCTTTCCCTTGAAAGAGAAGAAAGGAGACTTACATGAAAGACGATGTGTTTTATATGAAACTGGCGATTGCCAACGCAAAGGCAATGAAAGGGCAAACCTCCCCAAACCCGCTTGTCGGTGCAGTCATTGTGCAGCAAGGTGAAATTGTTGGAATGGGTGCTCACATGAAGGCGGGCGAACCTCATGCTGAAATTCATGCACTGCACATGGCAGGAGAAAAGGCAGAAGGAGCTCATCTGTATGTAACGCTCGAACCTTGTTCGCATCATGGGAAAACGGGTCCTTGCACAGAAGCGATTATCAAAAGTGGTGTGAAACGAGTAGTCATTGCGACGCAAGATCCGAATCCGCTTGTAGCAGGGAAAGGGATTACCGTGTTGAAACAAGCAGGGATCGAAGTAGATGAAGGAATATGTAAACAGGAGGCGGATCGCTTAAATGTGCCTTTTTTCCATTTCATTCAATCAGACCTTCCCTACGTCATCTTAAAATCAGCCATTTCATTAGATGGGAAAATTGCCACAGCTCAACTTGAAAGCAAATGGATCACAGGAACAGAAGCGAGGCAAGAAGTGCAGCAATTGCGCCAAGAAGCAGATGCTGTGATAACAGGTGTCGAAACGATTATTCAAGATGATGCAGGTCTTATTGTGAAAGATTCAATAGCGTCTCAGCCGATTCGCGTCATTTTAGATTCTACATTAAGGATTCCGCTTCATGCGAAATGTTTAACAGATCGTAGAGCGGAAACCATTATTTGTACCTCGCACATGTATGATCAGAAAAAGTATGAACAACTCATAGAAAAAGGGCATCACGTCTATGTCACAAGCGGAGAGCAGCGGACAGATATTCATGACGTGTTAAGAATGCTGAAGGAACGTTCTGTTATGTCAGTTCTTGTTGAAGCAGGAGGGAATGTGAGTGCTTCCTTTTTAGAAGCATCACTTGTCAATGAAGCCGTCATTTATATGGCACCTTTATTAATCGGTGGAAAACAGGCACCTACTTTTTTTGAAGGAGCTGGGGTGAAAAAACTAAAAGAGGCGATCCGTCCAGCAGATGTTGAATATAGTATGGTAGGAAAAGATATCAAAATGACAATGAAATTTCAATAAATATAAGGCCTTGTGCTTCGAGTGCAAGGTCTTTTCAATATTTCTCATAAAAATAAAAATGTACATACACCTTTCCAAGGAACGATGAATACGATGGATGGGGGTGATTCTATGAGAAGATGTAGACAATGCGGAAAGACATATCCAACTCATTCGACAGACCACTACCAAAAAGGAAGCTGGTATGATGCGTATAAGGATGATGGCTGGGAATGTGATAGTTGTAAGAAAGGAAAGTCAGGAAAACCAGTGAAAAATCCTTGCTGCGGGAAAGATCCATGTGTGTGTGTCATTCAAGGTCCGCCAGGAGGAAGAGGAAGAAGAGGCCCAGCAGGTCCGGCAGGTGCAGTGGGTCCAGCGGGTCCAGCAGGTCCAATCGGGCCAACAGGTGTAGGGTTAACGGGTATCGTAGCATTTGATCCAGCGGTAGCGCCGACGTATCCAGTAGGTCAAGTGGTGACGTATGATGGCAGTACGTATGTGGTCAATACAGCACCGCCAACAGGTACGCCGGATACGTCGCCAGATTATACGCTTTTAGCTGCTGCAGGCGCGACTGGTGAGACGGGTGCTACCGGGACAGGTGCAACCGGCGCCACGGGAGCAACCGGCGTCACAGGAGCGACAGGAGAAATTGGTCCAACCGGAGCCACCGGTACAGGAGTAACAGGTGCCACAGGAGCAACCGGAGCGACCGGCGTCACAGGAGCGACAGGAGAAATTGGTCCAACCGGAGCCACCGGTATTACGGGAGCGACAGGGTTAATAGGAGCAACCGGAGAGACTGGCGCCACAGGAGCAACTGGTGCAACCGGCATTACGGGAGCAACAGGCGTAACTGGGGATACAGGTGTAACAGGAGCGACCGGTGCAACCGGCGTCACCGGAGAAACAGGTATTACGGGAGCGACAGGGTTAACAGGAGCAACAGGCGTAACTGGGGATACAGGAGCAACAGGGGCAACCGGAGCAACCGGCATTACGGGAGCAACAGGCGTAACTGGGGATACAGGTGTAACAGGAGCGACCGGAGTCACCGGTATTACGGGAGCGACAGGGTTAACAGGAGCAACCGGAGAGACTGGCGCCACAGGAGCAACCGGCGTAACTGGGGATACAGGTGTAACAGGAGTGACCGGTGCAACCGGCATTACAGGAGCAACCGGCGTAACTGGGGATACAGGAGCCACCGGAGTGACCGGTGCAACCGGCATTACGGGAGCAACCGGCGTAACTGGGGATACAGGAGCCACCGGAGTGACCGGTGCAACCGGCATTACGGGAGCAACCGGCATTACAGGAGCAACCGGCATTACAGGAGCAACCGGCGTAACTGGGGATACAGGAGCCACCGGAGTGACCGGTGCAACCGGCATTACGGGAGCAACCGGCGTAACTGGGGATACAGGTGCAACAGGAGTGACCGGTGCAACCGGCATTACGGGAGCAACCGGCATTACGGGAGCAACCGGCGTAACTGGGGATACAGGTGTAACAGGAGCAACCGGTATTACGGGAGCGACAGGGTTAGCAGGAGCCACCGGAGCGACTGGCGCTACGGGAGCCACCGGCGTCACCGGAGAAACAGGTATTACGGGAGCGACAGGGTTAACAGGAGCAACCGGAGTGACTGGCGCCACAGGAGCAACAGGCGTAACTGGGAATACAGGAGCAACCGGAGTGACTGGCGCCACAGGAGCAACCGGCGTAACTGGGGATACAGGTGTAACAGGAGTGACCGGTGCAACCGGCATTACAGGAGCAACCGGCGTAACTGGGGATACAGGTGTAACAGGAGCGACCGGAGCCACCGGCGTCACCGGAGAAACAGGTATTACGGGAGCAACAGGGTTAACAGGAGCAACCGGAGTGACTGGCGCCACGGGTGCAACAGGCGTCACCGGATCAAGTGCTATTATTCCATTTGCGTCTGGAGATCCTGTTATCTTGACAACAATTGCAGGCGGACTTGTTGGAACATCTAGCTTAGTCGGATTTGGCAACTCAGCAACAGGTGTCAGTATTGTAGGCGGAATCATTGATTTAACAGGCGCTGCAGGCACCTTACTGAACATGGCGTTCTCAGTTCCGAGAGCTGGAACGATCACGTCATTTGCCGGCTATTTCAGTACAACAGCAGCTCTTTCTTTGATCGGCACGAGTATTACCGTAACGGCTAGTCTATTCGCTTCACCGACACCAAATAACAGTTTCACACAAGTAGCGAGTGTCACATTAGCCCCAGCTTTAACCGGAGTTTTAACACTGGGTGCTATTGCAAACGGTATTGCGACTGGTCTGAATGTACCAGTCACACCACAAACAAGACTGCTCGTTGTCTTCTCTGCAACAGCTACAGGTCTATCGTTATTGAATACCGTAGCAGGCTATGCGAGTGCTGGTTTATCAATCACGTAATGAACACAATGGGATGACTCAATCATGAGTCGTCCTTTTTTGTTTTGTATGAATTTTCTCTTACCTTAGTGAGAAAAAATGATATGATTTTCTTAGAGTCTAGTTGATGAATTTAGTTGAATTAGGGGTTGTAGCGGTGAGGATGAGCAAAAGGAAAGTCACTTTGCAAACGAAAATCTTAGGGTTAATTATTGGGCTTTTGCTTGTTGTCATTGCGTTATTGACCATTTGTTTTGGTTTTTTGCAGACCTCAGAAAGGCAGCGGCAAGCAGAACAGCTGGCGGTGCAAACCGCTAGAACAATCTCATATATGCCGCCCATTAAAACATCGGTGGCCACATCTGCATCGAAAAATGAAGAACAGGCAGTGCTTGAGCAAATGAATGATCAAGTTAGAGCACATGCCATCTTCATCACCAATCAAAAAGGGAAGGTCCTTTTTCATACGAACCATGAGAATGTAGGAAAAACCATCAGTGTATTTAGAGGAAGAAGTACCCTGCTTTTTGGGGGAACCTCCATATCATCGGGTGATTCTAATGGTGAAACCGTTGTCAGAGGCAGTGCCCCGATTATGAAAGAAACAGGCAAGCATGAAGAAATTATTGGCACAGTCACCGTCGAATTTTTAAAAAAGGAAATCGATCAAGCGACAGCCCATCAACTATTCAAGCTTAGCTATATTGCTCTTCTTGTGCTCTTGCCTGGTATATTCGGAGCGATCTTTTTAACAAGAAGTATTCGTAAAGATACATTAGGTCTTGAACCGCATGAAATTGCTTCATTATTTCGAGAAAGAGAAGCGATGCTGCTTGCGATAAAAGAAGGGATTATTGCATTTGACCGCAAAGGCGCGATTACGATGATGAATACATCTGCTGAACACATGCTGCGCGTTTCATCCGAGCTGCGGCTTCATATTGATCAAGTCTTGCCAAAAGCCAATCTCCTTGTCTATTTAAAGGAAGAGACAATTGAACCGAACATAGAAACCGTTGTCAATGATAAAACCTATGTCTTAAATGTGAAAAAAGTGGTGCAGGACAACCATGTCTTTGGAGGGATTGTGAGCTTCAGGGAGAAAACAGAGCTGACGAAGCTGCTGGATACATTAACAGAGGTCAGCCAATATTCAGAAGACCTGAGAGCGCAAACACACGAATTTTCAAATAAGCTGTACGCCATTTTAGGTTTGCTTGAGCTGAAGCAAGTGGATGAAGCCATTGACTTAATAAAGGAAGAATATACGCTGCAAAACCGTCAGCACGATTTACTGATGAAGCAAATACGATCTCCTAAAATACAAGCCATCCTACTTGGCAAGCTAGGGAAAGCCTCTGAAAAAAAGGTACATTTCCACATAGATGAAAATAGTTCATTGGAGCCGCTCCCAGCACATTTAAGTCTATCTCACTTTATTACCATCATCGGCAATCTCGTAGACAATGCGTTTGAGGCTGTATTGAATAAGGAGAAAAGAGAAGTAAGCTTGTTCATCACAGATATTGGATTTGATATTATCATAGAGGTGTCTGATTCAGGGGATGGTGTCAATGAAGGAGCCATTTCACAACTTTTCACAAGAGGACATTCATCAAAGGGAGAAGGACGAGGCTATGGACTCGCCAATGTCAAAGAAGTATTGGACGAACTTGGGGGCTGGATTGAAATAACGAACCAAAAAGAAGGCGGTGCCATCTTCACTGCATACATACCGAAAGGCACAAAGGGGGAATAAATGGTGATGAAGGTACTCATTGCGGAGGATGATTTTCGAATCGCAGCCATTCATGCATCTTATATACAACAAATAGAGGGATTTCAAGTCGCCGGAAAGGCAAAGAGTGCAAAGGATATGTGGGAGGCGCTTCAAAAGGAACAAGTCGACCTCATCTTGCTTGATGTGTATATGCCCGATGAGCTCGGCACAAACCTGTTGCCGCTTTTAAGAGAACGCTATCCAGAAATAGATGTGATTATTATCACAGCGGCAACGGAAACGACACTTTTAAGAGATGCCCTTCAATACGGAGTGGTTCATTATTTAATCAAACCAGTGACCGCACAAAAGTTTGCGCAAGTTTTAACTGAATATAAAGAGAAGAAAGACATCATCAATTCCAAGGATGAAGTCAATCAAACGATGATTGATTTGTTTTTTGGACAGATGCAGGAAGAGCCAAAGGAACAGGATGACAGAGACCTGCCTACAGGCATCAATTCGCTGACTTTGGACAAGGTGAAAACATTGATGGCATCAGAGAATAGTGGAATTACAGCAGAAGAACTAGGAGAAAAGATGGGGGCATCACGTACAACAGCGAGACGGTATGTTGAGTATCTCGTGACAACAGGAGAATGCCGGGCAGAGCTTGCGTACGGAATCATTGGCAGACCAGAGCGAAAATATTATCCTGCCAAAAAGCAAGCGGAGTCTTAAAAGATGAAAAAAGCAATATGCCTTGTCGTGATCATAATATGTCTTTGTATGACGCTCACCTTTAATGAAAAAAAGGGAGGTGACTCTTTCCTGCAGCACAGCCCATTATATATCGTGGTGTCTGGTGTCCCTGACGGCGGATTTGACCAAACAGCTCAAGTGATGAAATCAGTGCTCGAGAAGGAAAAGCTGGTGAAGCGGCCGGTGAATATCCTTTATCAAAGAGGCGGAACGGTGGATAAAGGATGGACATATATGCTGGAGCGAGATACCAACTATATTAGTTTGAATTCAAGTTTATTGTTAAGCCGTAATTTGCTTGGCAGCAGTAACATGACAATGAATGATGTCACGCCACTTGCGATTCTTGCAGAAGAGTGGCAGGTCGTCGCAGTCCCAGTGGATTCTCCCTTTTCAAATGGGAAGGAGCTATTAAACACACTAAAGAAGAAACCGGATTCCTTAAAAATTGGATTTGCCCCGGACTTCGGAAATGATGATCAAATCTCATTCGCACGAGCGGCAGAAATGGCAGGAATTGATCCATACCGCATTCAATTTTTGAAGTTTGACAGTGCAGATGATTTATTTCAGGCGCTCATTGACCATGAGGTGGATGCAGCAACAACAACGATTACAGAGGTTCGTCATGATTATGAAAAGAAGAGGCTAAAACTCATAGCGACCACAACCAATCAGCGTTTAGAGGGATTTGAAGATGTGCCTACTTGGAAAGAGCAAGGCATCCCGCTCATCTTTTCTCATTGGCGTGGTGTCATGGGACCCAAGCAAATGAATCAGCACGAGATTCGTGAATGGGATCAGCTTCTTCAAAAAATGACACAGACTAAGTCCTGGAAAAAACAATTAAAGCAAAAGGGCTGGACAAGTCGTTATATGAACAGCAAAGAGGCAAAGATCTTTATGGAAGAGCAATTAAGGCGATATGAGCAGTTTATTCAAGGAGAACAAGCGGTCGAGTGAGACCGCTTTTTTTCATGGAATCCATCAAAACCAAGGTTTGAACAAAATGAACAAAAAGCATTTATCGACCGAAAAAGAATTAAAATTCATAATATTTACTTCAATTCAGGCGTCAGATATCATGACAGAAAGGGTTGGAAATGGGATACCAACATTTAATGAAAGCGTATACAACATAAGGGGTGAACAAAGTGTTAGCAATCTTAGGATTTCTTATGATGGTTGTATTTATGGTTTTGATTATGACGAAACGTATGTCTGTTTTAACGGCATTGGTATTAACACCAATTGCTTTTGCTCTTATTGCAGGTTTTCATTTTACTGAAATTTCAGACATGATTGTCAAAGGTGTGCAGCAAGTCGCACCGACGGCGGTCATGATCATGTTTGCGATTTTGTACTTTGGCATTATGATTGATGCGGGTTTATTTGATCCGATGGTGGCGAAAATTTTAAAAATCGTCAAAGGCGATCCATTAAAAATTGTCGTCGGAACAGCTGTCCTGACTATGCTTGTTGCACTTGATGGTGACGGAACCACAACGTACATGATTACAACAACAGCGATGCTTCCATTATTTACGCTGCTTGGCATCCGTCCGATTATTTTAGCGGGAATTGCCGGAGTTGGCATGGGGATTATGAATACGATTCCATGGGGAGGAGCCACACCTAGAGCGGCGAGTGCACTTGGCGTTGATCCATCACTTTTATTTGGTCCGATGATTCCAGTCATTGGTGCAGGGGTTTTGAGCATGATTGTGGTGGCATACTTTCTTGGGAAGTCTGAAAGAAAACGTCTTGGTGTCATTGAGCTCGAACGGCCGATTCATGCAAATGAAATGGCAGCGGCACTACAGGATGACATCAAGCGGCCGAAACTTTGGTGGTTTAACCTGACGCTTACGTTGTTATTGGTGCTCCTTCTCGTCTCTGGAAAAGTCAGCTTAACGGTATTATTTGTTCTTGCATTCTGTGTGGCGATTATCGTGAACTATCCGAACCTTGAACAGCAGCGTGAACGGATTGCGGCTCATTCAACCAACGTTTTAGCGATTGCTTCCATGATATTTGCGGCAGGGGTTTTTACAGGCATCTTAACAGGCACGAAAATGGTCGATGAAATGGCGATTTCGATTGTATCTGCTATTCCAGAGCAGCTTGGCGGCTTCATTCCAGTCATTGTTGCGTTAACGAGCGGAATATTTACGTTCTTTATGCCGAATGATGCATACTTTTATGGGGTCCTGCCGATCCTATCAGAAACAGCGGCAGCATACGGTGTTGATAAAATTGAAATCGCGAGAGCCTCTATTATTGGCCAGCCGATTCATATGTTAAGCCCACTTGTTCCATCCACTCATTTACTTGTTGGACTTGTTGGGGTATCACTGGATCAGCATCAGAAGTTTGGCATGAAATGGGCTGTGCTTGCAGTCGTTGCCATGACGGTCATGTCGGTACTCATTGGGGCCATTTCCATTTGGTAAATAAAAGAGTGTCTGCTACGTGAGCAGGCACTTTTTTAGGTCATATTGCCGAGCAAGCTCGATTCATTTGCCCTATACAAAAACACTCTTGTTCCTCCAAAAGATATATTTTTGAAAAATACTGACACTTTTACTGTTTTTTTCTTTATAATGCAAATCAACGAAGGGAGAGGATAGCATGTCCAACCGAAAAGGCACGATTCTTTTTGCTGCTGTATGCCTCATAACAGGAAGTTTGTCGATGGTGAGTCCAGATTCAGCTCATGCAGATACCCCTTATTATGGAAAGAGTTATGAACAGCCAGCCTCAGTGAAGAAGCTATACCCTGAGCCTGACGAGACGTTCGATACCCCCGCATTTCAGAAAAAAGGAGAAGCCTTCACCACGCAAGAAGAGCTTCAAGTATTCTTACGTGAAATTGTCCGCAAAAGTCCTTACGCTACGCAGAAACAGATTGGAACATCCATTGAAGGACGGTCCATTCCAGCCCTCTACTTTACAAAAGATCGTCATATTTCTCCACTTTCAAAAAAGCCAACGATCTGGCTTCAAGCACAAATACACGGAAATGAACCAGCCTCCGGTGAATCTACTCTCGTCATCGCAAAACGATTAGCTGGTGAAGAAGGAGAGCGTATACTCAATCATGTCAATATCATCATTGTCCCCAGAATCAATCCTGATGGTGCTTATGCGTTTGACCGCAGACTTGCAAACGGAATGGATGGAAACCGTGATCATATGACATTAGAATCTCCAGAGCTCACAGCCCTGCATCAAGAATTTAATCGGTATACACCAGAAGTAGTCATTGATGCCCATGAATACGATGTAGGACAAAAACAGTTTGATGATATCGGATCAGCGGGTGCACTCAAATATCACGATTTACTGATCTTATCAGGGAAGAACTTGAATATTCCAGAAAGCATCCGGCTCACGTCAAATGAATTATACGTGAACGGCGTCCGTGAAACGCTAACAAATCAAGGATTTTCAAATGATTTATATTATACAAGCACAAGAGGAAAGGATGGAAAGATCGATCTCTATGAAGGTGGAACGGATGCACGAATTGGTCGAAATGCTCTGGCGCTCTCCCCAGCGCTATCCTTTCTTGTAGAAAGCAGAGGGATTGGAATTGGAAGAGAGGACTTTACCCGCCGCGTCGCAGCACAAGTCACCACTCATGAAAAAATCATTGAAACAACGGTGAAACATGCAAAGCAGGTGAAGCAGCTTATGGTGACGGAGCGTTTGAAGCTGGTGAAAAAAGGTCTCCAATCGAATGATGACGATCAAGTGGTCATTCAAGATGATTTCAAAGCGCCGGTGGATGATTCGCTTGAAATGGTAGATATTGAAAAAGGACAGACCATCAATGTCCCTGTACGCTTTCACAGTGCGAGCGATGCTACTCCTGTCATGTCGAGAGAGCGACCGACAGCTTATCTTGTTTTACCTGGACATGAAGGGGTAGAACGGAAGCTTCAAACCTTAGGGTTAAAAAGTGTCACATTGCCTGCCAGTGTAAAAGTACCGGTACAAGCCTATCAAGTAACAAAACGAGATGAAAAGAGCAAAACAGATATTCAGCTTGAAACAGAACTCGTCCAAAAGAAACGTCAGCTGCCAAAAGGGACAAAGGTATATTTCACGGCGCAGCCGCAAACGAATTTGTTGTCACTTGCCCTTGAGCCAGAATCAAAAGACAGCTACATGTCCTCTGGATTTATTGCTTCAAAAGTAGGCGATGAACTGCCAGTATACCGGTTCTTGCTATCTAAAAGGACGTTGGGCATTAAATAAAAAAGGGCTAAAATAAACATCATTTTAGCCCTTTGTCCACAATCTAGAAGCGGCACAGTGCGTGCTGCTTTTTTATTTTCGTCCTGCTCTTATTTCATCAGTCAAGCCTTCATATGGCGCTTCGGCGATAATGGTTTCGTCATTTACACCCGCATGATGAATATACGTAATGTCCGCAAATTCTGGAACAACATATTTCGGATATGTTTCGTACTTTTCACGAGATTCTTTCATGAGATCGATGTAGTCATTTTGATAGCAAACTGTGATATCTGGACGTTCATGCACCCATTTTGGGAAGAAGATGACGCCATGCATGCGTTTTTCTTCAGGCATAAAGTTCAGAGAGACGTCTGTCCCAGTTGGCTCTGTCCAAGAAACTTTGTAAACGCCTTTTGTTAGCTTCACAATATTCACTTCTTGATCACGGACCCAGCGGCCTCCAACCATTCCGCTATGAATGCGGTAATCAATGGTGTGATCGTTTTTAATGTAAATCTCATATTCCCAGCCATTTTCATACGTATAAATCATATGAAGTCCAACGAATTGTTCCATGTTGATTCCTTCTTTCATTAGAATGATGTTGTTTCAAACATGTCGTGATTTACATGTTTATTTTAAAGCCTGTGGTATACTATTGTCAAAGAATAAACGTTGGAGGCACATCATGAGAGTTTTGAAATATGCCATTCTTGGTTTACTAGATCAGTGTGAGCTGACTGGATACGATATCACCAAACATTTTAAGGATTCTCTTGGACAGTTTTGGAGCGCGAAGCATAGCCAAATTTACCCTGAGCTGAAACGGCTCACAGAAGAAGGGTTTATTGAATTTGATGTTCGTATACAAGGAAAGAAGCTGGAGAAGAAGGTTTATCAAATTACAGAGGCAGGGCAAGCAGCATTGCATCAGTGGTTAAGGACAAAAGACCCGATCCCAGAAACAACAAAGGATGAATTCATGCTCAAAACATTTTTCATCTCCTCCATGGACAAAAAAGAAGCGGCTGATCTGTTTACACATCAACTGCTAGAGCGCACGAAGAAAGTAGACATGCTAAAGCAGAAGCTGCATGCGTTAACAGAGGAAGATCCTGGGGCTGAATCGCTTTATTCAGCGCAATTTGGGCATTATTTAGTGCTGACAAGGGCAATTGAAAGAGAAAAAGGCTATGTCCGCTGGCTCGAGCAAACCCTTAAACGGATTGATTCATCCGCTCTCTAAGGACAATGGTCGGATGATATGATAAAAAATGGTTTGAAACTAGTGAATTTATAAATAGAAACCGCTACAATGGATATATTCGTATTAAAGTGAGGCGAGTATGTTTGAGTAATCAAGAAGCGTTGTGGAATGAAGCAGAAGCTTTTATTTCTGTATGCTATGAAGAATTGGGCAAGTCAAATGAAGAGAGAGCAGCACGTCTGCATGAAATAAAACAAGAAATTAACTCTAAAGGGACGTATACTCACACACAAGAGGAATTGGCGCACGGGGCGAAAATGGCGTGGCGCAACAGCAATCGCTGCATTGGCCGTTTATTTTGGTCAACTCTGCATGTTCACGACTGCCGTCACGTGAAGTCAGAAGAAGAGGTGAAAGAGGCACTCTTTCATCATATTGAGTATGCGACAAATGATGGGAAAATCAAACCATCCATTACGATCTTTCCTCCAGAAAATCATTCGCAAAAGGAAGTCGTCATTTATAATCATCAGCTCGTTCGTTATGCAGGCTATGAGACGGAGTACGGCATCATCGGCGACGAGGCTTCTCTTGAATTAACAAAGTTGTGTGAAGCCCATGGCTGGAAAGGGGAAGGCACGCATTTTGATATCCTGCCTCTCATGTTTCAGCTAAAGGATCAACCGCCAGTTTTGTATGAGCTTCCGAAAGAAATCGTCCAAGAAGTCGAGATTACCCATCCTGAATATGAAGGATTTCGTGATTTAGGACTGAAATGGTACGCCGTTCCGATTATTGCTGATATGAAATTGGAGATTGGTGGTATTCATTACAATGCAGCGCCGTTCAATGGCTGGTATATGGGCACAGAAATTGGCGCACGTAATCTAGCCGATGAAAATCGCTATAATATGCTGAAAAAAGTCGCTTCGATTTTAGAACTGGACACGGCAAAGAATGCGTCGCTTTGGAAGGACAAAGCCATTGTTGAGTTGAATGTGGCGGTTCTTCATTCTTACAGAGAAGCAGGGGTGACCATTGTTGATCACCATACAGCAGCACATCAATTCAAACAGTTCGAAAAGCAGGAAGAAAAGGCTGACCGTAAGCTGACTGGGGACTGGACTTGGCTGATTCCACCGGTATCACCAGCTGCTACCCACATCTTCCACAAGCATTACGACAATACCATTGTGAAGCCGAATTATTTTTATCAGGAAAAGCCCTATCATGGAACAGAAAAAGCCTAGCGAAAGCTAGGTTTTTTTATGAAAACTTCATCCCTTGATGCGAAAATCCTGATAATGAGCGAACTCAGTGAGCGGCTCCATCTGCATATCTGTGACCTTTGAAAAAGGGCTTCCTTTCCGGACAGTCTTTAAGAAATTAAGCACTTCCTGCTGCTCACCCTCTACCTTTAACTCGACATGTCCTTCATCTGTGTTGCGTACCCAGCCTTTCATCCCGCGATTGACGGCTTCTCCTTGTACAAAATAGCGAAAACCGACTCCCTGCACCCGTCCTGTGACAATGGCATGATAATGAATCAATGTCATCTCTCCTTTTTTCTCATCGTACCATAGCATGTAACTGACCTTCACGCATCGACTATGATTTCATTGTCTAACGATGTAAAATAATAGCCATGAGACAATCAAAGGAGATGGTCATCGTGGGACAGAAGAGATACGACATAGTAGGAATTCAAGTAGGACAACCCATCACGACCTATGCAAACGGAAAAGAAATCAAAACAGCCATCAACAAAAAGCGAATTCATGAGCCTGTCTATTTGAGTAAGGTCAATTTTGAGGGAGATGGTCAAGGTGATTTGGTTCATCATGGAGGATATGATAAAGCCGTCTGCGTCTTTCCATACGATCATTATGCTTATTTTGAGCAGTTTTTAGGGGTTCCGTTACAGGAAGCTGCCTTCGGTGAGAATGTGACCGTGCACCAACTAGTTGAAACAGAAGTGCGGATTGGCGATGTATTTCAGCTTGGAGAAGCACTTGTTGAAGTGAGCCAGCCAAGACAGCCGTGTGTGAAACTATCTTTTAAGCATGGCAACATGAAGCTTGTAAAGGAAGTACAGCAAACGGGGTATACCGGCTTTTATTTACGGGTGCTGAAAGAAGGCTTAGTGCCTGCTGATGCTTCTCTTGTATTAGTAGAAAAAGCACCTCATCACATTACAGTCCATGAAGTGAACGAGGTCAAATATCGTCAAACAAGTCCAGAGAGGCTAAAAGCCGTTCTTGAAGTAGATGCCTTAGCAGATGTCGTGAGGAAGTCTTTAGAAAAACGAATTCAGCCCATTTAAAAAAAGCCGTACATCAGCATAAGATGTACGGCTTTTAAGCGCTTATGAGCTAGGTTTCTTTTGCTCAAGAAGATTTGCAAGGAAATATGTTTTTAAGCTTTGAAGCTTTCTTCCTTCATGCTTGGTCACACCAAGCTTCTTTAATTCTTCGACATACCAGCCTTTGCTACCATAATGCATGATAGAAAACTCCTTTCAATTGAAACTGCCTGCATTGTAACATCTCAAAAAAGGACGTGAAAAGTGTGCAGGTATGAATAAATGAAAACTGATTCTATCTTCCTATGATCCATGTATATGCTGGAAATGATCATTTATGAATTTGGCGGGTTGAGGGTAACGATGATCATGCCGACCGTCATAATCATGATGACAATACCAAGATAAGTCATCATGGATTGTTTTTTCTTAATACCTACAACCGTTAAGATAATACTTTCAATCAAAAAGATAACGCCGATGATGATGAACCACATATCAAATAAGACCCCTTTCGCATATCTTTGCCTATTTTACCACAGGCATTTTTGTTTAGTCGTGACAGATTCGTGAAAGGGAAACGAAAAGATCCCCTCCAATGAAGAAGGGGATTAGCTGGCTTATAGCTTCGTTAATATAATCGGTTCGTCTTTTGTGATGACAATGGTATGTTCAATCTGTGCGACAAGGCTTTTGTCTGGTGTTTTAAAGGTCCAGCCGTCATCAGCCTGATAAATCGATTCAGCATTTGTTGAAATAAAAGGTTCGAAGGCGATCACGGTGCCATTCTTAAACAAAGCATTATCGAATGGATCATAATAGTTCAAAATATGGTTAGGTGCTTCATGCAGATTTTTCCCAATACCATGTCCTGTCAGATTTTTAATGACAGTAAATCCTTGTTCTTTTGCTGTATTGTAGACCGCACGGCCAATTTGGTTTTGTCTTTTGCCGGCTTTTGCATGCTTTAATCCTTCAAGGAATGCATCCTCTGCACACTGGCATAATGCTTCAAGACGAGCATCACCTGTACCTAATACGAATGAAATACCGGTATCGGAATAATAGCCGTCCAGCTCTGCTGAGATATCAATATTGATGAGGTCGCCCTCTTGTAAAATGGTTTTTTCACTTGGAATACCGTGAGCAACTTCATCGTTCACGCTGATACAAGTCGTCCCAGGGAAGTCATATTCCTTTTCGGGTGCTGAATTCGCCCCATGTTCTTCTAATATTTTTTTCCCAATCAAATCTAGTTCTTTTGTAGACATGCCTGGTTTCGCTTGGCTTTTCATTTCTTCTCTTGCCAAAGCGACAATTCGGCCGACTTTTTTTAAGGCTTCTAACTCATGATCATGTTTGACAATCACTGTTCATTCCCGCTTTCTATAACTTCATTCTATTCAATAGCTTACCACATTTTACGCAAAAAGAGTAAAGAGCGGAATTCAAATGAATGTGGACAAATTGGTATAGATAACTAGATGTGCATATGATATATTTTTTATGAGCATCATGGACGTTTAGTCATGATGATGACAAAGGGGGAGAAGGCAAATGGTGTTTCAGTTTTTTCAAAAGCTAGGCAAATCTTTTATGCTTCCAATCGCTGTACTTCCAGCAGCAGGGATTATTTTGGCTATTGGGCGGGAGGATGTATTCGATATCCCGTTTATTCATGCTGCTGGAAATGCCATTTTTGCAAACTTGGCTTTAATTTTTGCAATGGGGATAGCGATCGGCATTGCAAAGGATGGTAACGGGGCAGCGGCATTATCAGGTGCGATCTCTTATTTTATTTTATCAGCTGGTACAACGTCGATTAATTCAACGAACAATATGGGGGTATTGGGCGGTATTTTATGCGGGCTATTGGCAGGTTATGTGTACAATCGCTTCAAGGATACGAAGTTGCCCGAATACTTAGGTTTCTTTAGCGGAAGACGGCTTGTGCCGATTATGACCGCACTTTTCACCATTTTATTAGCAGCCGTTTTCGGATTTGTATGGCCTCCGATTCAAAGCGGGATCAATGGTTTAGGAGAATGGATTTTAAGTCTTGGTGCAACGGGTGCAGGGCTGTTTGGTTTCTTTAACCGCTTGCTCATTCCATTAGGGCTTCATCATGTGCTGAATAACTTATTTTGGTTTCAATTCGGTGAATTCAGCGGGGCAACAGGAGATCTAGCGCGATTCTTTAAAGGAGATCCAAGCGCGGGTGTCTTTATGACTGGTTTCTTCCCAGTGATGATGTTCGGTCTGCCAGCGGCATGTTTAGCCATGATTGTGACCGCAAAGCCTGAAAAGCGAAAAGCAACGGCTGGCCTGATGATTGGTATGGCGCTTACGTCATTTATTACAGGGATTACTGAACCAATTGAATTTTCATTTATGTTTTTATCTCCACTCCTATATGGTGTCCATGCTGTACTAACGGGTCTTTCGCTCTTTATTGTGAACATTCTCGGGATTCATAGCGGCTTCGCTTTTTCAGCAGGAGCGATTGATTACGTTTTAAGCTTTGGCATTGCACAAAAACCACTCATGCTGCTTGGGGTTGGGGTGCTTTATGGCATTGTGTACTTTGTCGTTTTCTATTTCCTCATTAAACTGTTAAAGCTCAAAACACCGGGTAGAGAAGATGAGGACATTGAAGATATTGCAGCCGATGATACGAAGACGGCAGGTGCGAGTATACTTTTAGAGGGACTTGGCGGCAAAGACAATATCACCGCCATTGATCATTGTGCCACCCGCCTGCGTTTAACAGTAGAAGATACACATTTATTAAATGAAGGCACATTGAAAAAAGCAGGTGCCAAAGGGGTACTGACTTCAGGGAAAACCTCCGTACAAATCATCATTGGAACGAATGTAGAATTTGTCGCAGATGATCTTCGCAAGGAAGTCGATCGAGATTAAAAAAAGCGTTCAGCCAGGTCAAATCGGCTGAACGTTTTTTTGTTTGCGCTGTTCGATGACGAGCACAATACTGATCACAACAAGTAAAAACCAAGAACTGATTTTCCCAAGATGGACGAGAGACCAAGCGTGCTGTTGATTTGGATATTGCCATGCCCCTAAAAAGGTGGTGACATTTTCGGCAATCCAAATAAAGAAACCAATCAGCAAGAAAGAGACGACAAGCGGCATTCGGAAGGTAGAAGAGCCAACCTGAAACGAGACGGACGTTTTTCGAAATACGACAACAAGCAGTAATGTCAGCCACCACCTGAGATCATAGAGCCAGTGATGCGTAAAAAAATTGAGATAAATACACAAGCTAATCCCAATTGAAAGAAACGGATGGGGCCATGAACTGACCTGCACGTGAAGCCGGGACAGTGCCTGATAAATATAGCTTGCTACACTCGCATACATAAACCCACTATAGAGCGGAACCCCAAATACCTTCATATAAGCCTCTTCAGGATAGGACCAAGAACCCATATGAACTTTATACAATTCTAAGCCAATACCTATTATGTGAAATAGACAGATCACCTTCAATTCATTCAATGTCTCCAGCCGAAGCGTCAGCATGAGTATCTGGGCAAGAAGGCAAAGCAGTAGAATGAAATCATACCGGTGTAGAAAAGGAGTCGTCACTATCTTTGATAGGGCAAGCGCTGCAAAGATCATGACGGGGAATAGACACGACATCGCCTGTAAGTAAGCAAACTGGAATAATGTTTTCATACAAAATGAAACCTCTTTTCATTGTCTGAAATGACTAAGACGGATTTAGCAAGGGAAAAGTTACCTCAACTAGATATTCATGAACAATTTGTGAATACGTATGTGAAAAAGATCACAAATTAGTTTTAACATAGTATAATAAGATCATAAAGAAAATGTGAAGAAATTCACATAAATTAAAGGGAGGCATCATCATGTTTACAAAATTCTTACAAACGAATGTATGGGCAGCGGTTATCCTTTTGGCAGCAAGACTTTATATCGGTTGGACTTGGCTCACATCTGGTATAGGAAAACTAACAGGCGGATTCGATGCATCAGGATATTTACAATTTGCGATAGCTGAACCTGTTGTCAAAGATGGAAACCTTGTGTATCCGTTCTATGTATGGTTTTTAGAAAATGTCGCTTTGCCGAATGCTGGACTATTCAGTGCCATGGTCATGTGGGGAGAAATTTTAGTAGGTCTAGGATTAATTGTTGGATTATTCACAACAACCGCAGCGTTTTTCGGAAGCATGATGAATGTCTCTTTCTTACTAGCTGGTACCGTCTCTGTCAACCCGCTTCTTCTGCTCATTGCCATCGTCATCATGGCTGCGAAAGGAAATGCAGGCAAATTTGGACTTGATTATGTCGCAGGTCCCGTCTTGAAACGAACTATGAAAAGAAAGCCGCATTTAGAAGTGGCTTCATAATAAAGAAAAAGCATCCTCAGCTTCTGCTCAGGATGCTTTTTTTATTTAGGAATCGGCTTTAATCAGGTTAATATGCAGGACGGTGAGCTTATGCTGATTTATATCTGGGTCATGGCCGACGATAAATTCAAGTTCATAATCTCCAGTTCGGTACACGTATTTTTTCTCTTTTGTCTGAGGGATGGTGCTGACTGAATCCGCCGGTCCAAGTTGTTTCTTTAATAGGGAAGGGGTCATTCCGCCGATATTCGTTTCTTTTTCTACATTTGTACCGAAATAACGGATTTCGTCAATTTTGCCTTTTGCATCATAATGAAAAGCAAATCCCGGATTCCCCATTTCAGCATGATACAAATCAAAGCTGCTTTGACCTGTTTCTGGATATGGATTTCCTAGTTTATGATGGACATCCATCTTTGTTTGAACTCCAATTTTAAGACCTTTTGCATAATACGGCATTTGTCCTTTATGTGCCAGCTCATAAATGTTGTTTAGTGCGGTTTTCGGACCTTGAGGAACGGATTGTTCGACTGCTGTTTTGGTCATGGCGTGTGCTGAGACTGCAGGACTGAATCCAATGAGGCAGGACGTAGCGAGTGAAGCAGTCATGACAAAAGCGGTTGTTTTCTTCATGATAAAATCCCTCCTTCTTCTTTCTATACCCGGTGCAATAGGGGTCAAACGTAAAAAGAACCAGCTGATCATGGATCGGCTGGTTCTTAAAATGAGAAAGTTATTTTGATGAAGTGCCGGATTTATCTTTGGCGGAAGAGGAATCTTCTTCATCCTGTACTTTCTTTGTATAGTCATATTGATTGCGGTCAATCGGTGTAAAGCCTTTAGGCTTGTAGAAACGGAGTAAATCTTCGGTGACGATCTTATCAGATGTCTCAAGCATCTTTTTCACCGTTTCATTTTCTTGTGATGCCTTATCAGTCGGCTCGATTTTCTCGCCTGTTTTGTTGCTGTAATAGTTATTGCCTACTTTTGTGTAATCCTTAGAGACGAAGTCACCATTTCTAAATGGCACTAGCTCCTTGAAATTTTTCGATAAGATATCAGAACCAGACATTAAATAGTTCTTCGTATCATCACCAAGCAGGTGCAGAAGGGTTGGTGCGACATCGACTTCACCAGAGTATTTATGAATCTGTCCGCCTTTTACGCCTGGTACATGAATAAAGAGCGGTACGCGCATGAGTTGCGCATTTTCATAATCTCCGATTTTTTGTCCTGTCACTTTTTCCATCGCTTCATTGTGGTTTTCAGAAATGCCGTAATGGTCTCCGTACATAATGACGACTGTATTGTCATAGAGTCCAGACTTTTTCAGGTCGTTGAAGAACTGTTCAATCGCTTCATCTAAATAATGAGCCGATTGGAAATAGTTATTGACGACAGAGTCTCCGAAGTCACCAGGTTCAAAATCGGTATCCCCTTCATCCATTCCAAATGGGAAATGGTTCGATAACGTAATGAATTTCGAATAAAACGGCTGCTTTAAGTTTTCAAGCATTGGCATAGATTCTTTGAAGAATGGTTTGTCTTTCAGCCCATAGTTCTTCGTATCTTGCTCGTTCATATCGTAATACTCAGAATCGTAAAATCTGTCATATCCAAACGACTTAAACATTTCATTACGGTTCCAGAAGGTTTTCGTATTGCCGTGGAATTCTGCTGACGTGTATTGATCCTTCTTCAAAATGCCAGGAAGTGCTTGATACGTGTTTTGCGCTTTGTTAATAAAAACAGAGCCTTGGGATAATGGGAAGAGCCCAGTATCCATCATAAATTCAGCATCAGACGTCTTTCCTTGTCCTGTTTGATGGAAGAAGTTATCAAAGTAAAACGTTTTGTTGTTGTGTGCCAATGAATTAAGGAATGGCGTTACTTCTTTTCCGTTTACTTTGTAATCAATGACAAAGTTTTGCAGAGATTCAAGAGAAATCGTAATCACGTTCATGCCTTTCGCTTTCCCGTAATAAGCCGGGTTAGGATCAGTGCTGTTCGCTTTTAAATAGTTCTCTACATCTGTCACGTCATTTGAATTTGCCAGAGCGCGCTGGCTGTTTGATTTCACATTTTGAATGGCATCAAACACAGTAAAGTTATAAGCACCTAAATATTTCACTAAATAATTGCGGTCAAATGATCTTGATAAAAGCTCTGGACGATCAATCTCTGCAGCGACTAAATTCATCACAAAGATGACAACAGAGGACACAAGGACGAGTCTAAACGATTTTGACTTTTGAACAGGTACAGTAGCTGTACTTGTTTGCTGCTTCTTTTTCATGCGGACTGCGAGTACGATCAAAATGATGGTATCCATAAAGTAAAACATATCAGTCCAACGCATGAGTGAAAATGCACTATCACCTAATTGTCCGCCATTCGTTCCTGCCTGCATCACGGTAGGCAGCGTGATAAAGTCATTGAAGAATCGATAGTACACGATGTTTGCGTATAGTAAAAAAGACATGAAAAAATGAATCACAATGATAGCGGCAGGCTGCCATTTTTTCTTGAACAATAAAGCAAAGCCAAGAAAGAACAAGCTGGAGCTAATAGGATTCACGAAAAGCAAAATATGCTGAAGCACATTTGATATACCAAGTTTAAATTCAATTAAATACGCTGAATACGTTTTGAGCCACAGTAAAATGACTGCAATAACAAAGAAGCCGAGGCCTCGTTTTTGAATAAATGTTTTCATAAAAACACTCCTTTTCTCCGATACACGGAAGAGGCGGAACGAAAGAAAACGAACCATTAGAATATACCATGAAATGATCAAATAGAAAAGTGATAACCGGCGAAGAGTGTCTAGCAGCTCGTCCGCGCAATAAAAGGGTGGAAAACGAAAATATTCGCTCTTCGAAAAACTTTTTATGAAATTCATCCTATTATTAACAGAAAATTCAGCCGTTTTCCAGTTGCTATATCAATAAAACAGGTAAAAAGGCACGAGTCTAAAGAATTAATTTGGTTTCTACAATGATGATTTAGAGTGTATTTCCAGTGTTTCTTAATGTTTATGCAGGTTAAGTAAAAAAAATGAGAAGAAGAATAGAGAAATGATATGGATGAAATTTCCTGATATAAGATATATCGATATATTTTTTTGTTTCATCAACATAATGGTTTTGATGTGTTTTGTAAGGGTTTTATTTATTTTGATGAATGAACAAATTATCTAAATATACTTAAGTGAACATTTCGAGACTATAAACTTTTGAAATGGGGTCGATATAGACTTTGACAGGAAATCTTCCATTGAAAGGATTGATAGTATATGACTGTACGAGCAAACAACCTCGTTCAGAACTGGTTTCCGAGTGAGGACGGAAATGCAGCAGAGCGTAAAGAACTCATCAAATTGATGGAGCAGATTGTTTCAGGGGTCGATCACCTGAAAGATCCGAACCGTGCTCACCTAAAGGGTGAAAAGAATCGTGAGGAGGATTTTTACCAAAAGCTCACTGAAACAAGTCAAATTCCGTTGAACGGCCAACAAGCGGAACTTGTGAATGAAGAATTACTGAAGCTTTTACATAACCATCCTTACCACACAAAGTATTTCTTCACGAACATTTTGCCAATGGCAAGTACACCAGGAATTCTAGGCATGCTGACGGCGATGCTGGTAAATGGAAACAACCTATGGGATGTTTATGGACCAGCAGGAGCGGAAGCTGAGGTCAGAGTGGTCTCAATGATGTCTAAGCTCATCGGATATGATCCAAGTGTGAGCGGGGGATATACAACATGGGGAGGTCAAGGAGCCATTTTCTCAGGACTGCGTTTAGCGATTGCAAAAGCTGCGCCGGAGTCACTGCGAAAAGGTGTTCCACAAAACCTTTATGCGTTTTGTTCTGATGCGGCACATTACAGCTTATTTAAGTCAATGGAAGCAACAGGACTTGGCACAGACAACTTGATCAGAATTAAAACGAATAAAGATCATTCGATGGATATGGAAGATTTGCGTTGTCAAATGGAACGTGTTGCACAAAATGGCGGAATTCCCGTTTATATTGTCGCAACAACCGGAACAACAGATGCCATTGCAATTGATGATGTAAAAGGGGTACGTGAAACAGCAGAAGCCATTGCTGAGGAGTATGGTCTAAAGGTGCCGCATATTCATGCGGATTCAGCGCTCGGCGGATTCTTTGCTTTCTTTAATGAGTATGATCTAGCTGAAAACCCGCTGCAATTCTCAGACGGTGTTCTTCGTATGTTAAAAGAAATCAAAGCGAAATTCCAGCATCTTTCTCTTGCTGACACGATGTGCTTTGACTTTCAAAAGCTCGGCCAAACACCTTACACATCTAGTTTATTCTTAGTGAAAAACGCGGCAGACCTAAAGCGTTTAGATCTGGAAGAACAAGAGACACCATACGTTGGTCATAGAGGCTACGGCGAATACCATACAGGTTATACGCTGGAATGCTCAAGAATGGGAAGCTCGATCAGTATGCTGAGTGTGCTGTTAACGTTTGGAGTTGAAGGCTACCAGCGCTTGCTCGGTCAATTCTTAGAGGTGAACCTTGCCTTCAGAGAAGCACTCAGTCAAGAAATTCCGCAAGCAGAAGTCGTAAATGATGACAATGTCGGAATGGCTACATTATTTAGAATTTACCTAGACGGCTCACCGCGCTTTCAAGAAGAAATTTCAGGCGAAGCGACGGCAATGGAAATTGAGCGGAACAATGAATTGAACAAAATGCTGTTTGAAAAGCTTGGAGAAAAAAGAGATGAAATGTTCTTTGGTGATACAACGAAGTTTTTACTTGTAAATTCAAAAGAAGGACAAGAATTCTATCTAAGCGTTAGTAAGTTTTTTGTCATCTCACCTTATACGTTACCAGAGCATATCCCACATATCGTATCTTATTTAAAAGATGTGATCGCATCTGTTTGTGGACAATTTGAACATGTACATGCTTAAATCAAATCTGAGAGTGGAGATGTAGGAAAAAATGGCGAAACAAAGGAAATTTGGAGGATACACCATATCCTCTAAAATCATGTCAGTCGTTGTCGTAACATTACTCGCAACCGTTGCACTATTTGTTCTAACATTTTATCTAGTCAGCCAGGATTTATCATCCCAGTTATTAAAGCAATTTGATTATCGATTAACAACAGATGTTGATACAGCGAAGAAAGAGATCGATAATCTGGATGGGAACGTCCTTGGTATTAGCGGGAAAGATGACCCCCTTTATGTGGAGGTCAAAAAGAAATTCACAGAGCTTCAAGAAGATCATACGCTTGAGAACTTATACGTGCTATCTAATAAAGGCGGCAAAGAAAGAATTATTATATTAACCGGTGAAGAAAATGACTTTGATCAAGATTATGCTTTTTCAGATGAGATGAAACAAGCGCTCTCTGAAGATAAAATGGTCAAAAGTGATATTTATAAAGATTCATTTGGTACACATAAATCAGTCTTTTTGCCAATCAAGGATTCAGGCGGTGAGCTGACAGGGATTTTAGGCATTGATTTAGATGCGTCTGTCGTGCCTCAAACAACGCAGAAGCTGATGATCTATATCACAGTGGCATCTGCCATTGTGCTCATCGGTGGATTACTCTTCTCATACTTCATGGGAAGAAGAATTGCGAAACCAGCACGTTCCTTGATGGAATCAGCAAACCGAATTGCTGACGGTGATTTAACTGGTATGGTAGAGGTTGAAAGTAAAGACGAGATCGGCCAGCTTGCCGCATCCTTCCAAAAGATGCAGGGGCGGATCAAAGAGCTTATTTCGAAAATCTCACACTCATCTAGTGAAGTGTCGAAAATGTCTTCACAGCTTCGTACAGTGACGACCGAATCGAGTCAAAGTGCGCAGCAAGTATCAGAAGCTATGACGAATATGAGTGAAGGAATCAATGATTCTGTCGCAAATATTACGGATTGTACGACATCCGTTGCAGAGATCGATACTCAAATCGAAGGCGTCACAAAAGAAGTCGATGAAATGAAATCTGTTTCATCTGACGTACAAGAGCAGTCAGAATCTGGTCAAACATTAGTGAACCATGTGCTTGATCATCTGAATATGCTTCATGACAAGATGACCAACTCAAAGCATGCAGCAGAAGAATTACAATCTCATTCAACGGAGATTGAAAGTGTCATCTCAATTATTACAGACATTTCGGCCCAAACGAATCTGCTTGCACTGAATGCTTCAATTGAAGCGGCACGTGTTGGAGAAGAAGGAAAAGGCTTTGCTGTTGTGGCAGATGAGGTGCGCAAGTTAGCTGAGCAATCAGCGGATGCGGCTAAAACCGTTTCAGACCTCGTCATCGGCACACAGGAAAACAGTCAGCGCGTTCTTGAAAGCGTAGAGGAAAGCAGTAAAGCAGTGGAAGAGGGACGCGTACAAATGGAAGGCACGTCACAAAATTTCGCTTTGATTTACGACGGTGTGTCTCAATTTGCAACAAGAACGAACAATTTGCTTGCTTCTATTAAGCAAGTAGAACGAGCATATCAAACGATTTCTACATCGATTGAGCAAATTTCTGTTGTATCGGAAGAACATGCAGCCAGCTCTCAAGAAGTAGCGGCAGCAACAGAACAGCAAAGTGCTGGCATGCAGCAAATTTCAAGTGCAATTGAACAGCTCTCTGATATGTCAGAGGACTTAGCACATATGGTTTCTACTTTCAAAATCGACAATAAATAACGAGAAAGGGCTAAAATGATCTTGATTTTAGCCCTTTGTCTTATGTTCAACGTAGCTGATGCTGACTCTTGTGAGAGAGTCAGCTTTTTTGCTATGCTTAATCAAATCGTTTCAGACGAAAGGAGAACGCCATGGATTTTGCGCAGAGATTATCAGAAGAACGGATCAAAAAAGCGATGGATAACGGGGCTTTTGAAGGATTATCTGGCTTTGGCAAACCTCTACCTAAAGATGACGCTGCTCATGTGCCTGAAGAACTAAGAATGGGCTACCGGATGATGAAAAATGCTGGCTTTGCTGGGGAAGAAACAGCACTGAAAAAAGAACTCATGACCGTCAAAGACCTACTTCACTCCAGTATAGACGGAGAGGAAAGAAAAAAGCTTTCTCTCATATGTGAAGAAAAGCAAAAACGACTGGATGAACTCACATCTAAGCGCCAAACTTTTGCTCGTCCAGCCTCCTCCTTTTATAAAAACAGGGTCTACGAAAAATTAACGGAGCATAAAAAAAGATGATGACACGCAGCCTCTCCTGAGCACATTGAGGGGGCTTTTTTTATGAAAGCGCTACATTTTGTTGTTGACTACATGTATATACAAATATAAAATAAGAATCAAACATGTATATACAAGTTTTTTGGTTCTTTTTTCTTATAAAAAACGATCTCGGAGGGGATAGCATGGCTGATTATCAGGCAGCAGCAGATCAGATTGTGAAAGCCATCGGCGGCAAAGAAAATATTGATCAAGCGACACATTGTGTGACAAGGCTGCGCTTTGTGCTGAAGGATGAAGGAAAGATTGATGAGAAAGCACTTGAAAAAATAGAAGAAGTGAAGGGATCTTTCTCAGCGAACGGTCAATACCAAGTGGTGATCGGCCAAGGGATCGTCAATCGGGTATATGCCGAAATGGTGAAACAGACGGGGATTGGCGAAGCCTCAAAAGAGGACGTGAAGCGTGCCTCTGATCAAAAATTAAATCCATTGCAGCGTGCTGTGAAAACGCTTGCGGATATCTTTATTCCGATTCTTCCTGCCATCGTCACAGCCGGTTTATTAATGGGGATTAATAATATTTTAACAGCTCCTGATATTTTCTTTGATCAAAAATCGATTGTCGATGTGTATCCGGCATGGGCTGATTTAGCGAATATGATCAACTTGATTGCAGGCACTGCCTTCACATTCCTGCCCGCATTAATCGGCTGGTCAGCCGTGAAGCGGTTTGGGGGAAATCCGCTTTTAGGGATGGTCCTTGGACTCATGCTCGTACACCCGGACTTATTAAATGCGTGGGGCTATGGAGCGGCTGAAAAGTCCGGTGAGATTCCAGTCTGGAATTTGTTTGGACTTGAAGTGCAAAAGGTAGGGTATCAAGGACAGGTTCTTCCGATACTCGTCGCCTCGTATTTACTAGCGAAGCTCGAATTGTTTATCACAAAACGGACACCTGAAAGCATTCAGCTATTAGTGGTTGCACCGATTACGTTATTAGTTATTGGCTTTTTATCCTTTATCGTCATTGGGCCTATTACATTTGCAATCGGCAACGTGTTAACATCTGGACTTGTCGCTGTATTCCAGCAGTTCGCAGCACTTGGCGGTCTATTATACGGCGGTTTGTATGCGGCGTTAGTCATTACTGGAATGCATCATACGTTCCTCGCTGTTGATATTCAATTGATTAATTCAAAACTGCACGGCACGTTTCTATGGCCGATGCTCGCACTGTCTAATATTGCACAAGGATCAGCCGCACTTGCGATGATGTTTGTTTTGAAAGATGAAAAGCAAAAGGGTCTCTCGCTCACATCAAGTATTTCTGCTTACTTAGGAATTACCGAACCAGCGATGTTTGGCGTCAACTTGCGCTACCGATTCCCATTTATTTTCGCACTCATTAGCTCTGGTTTAGCTGGTATGTTTATCGCCTCTCAAGGGGTGCTGGCAAGCTCAGTTGGTGTTGGGGGCATTCCGGGAATCTTCTCTATTATCCCGAAATATTGGGGCGCATTTGCGATAGGGATGGTCATTGTCCTCATCGTCCCATTCATCGGAACCCTTTTGTATGCAAAGCTGAAAAAGAAGAAAGATGTTTCACAAGAACTTAACTAGTGGTGGTGGATGAAATTGAAACAACAAACGAACGAACCGTGGTGGAAAAGAGCGGTGGTCTATCAAATTTATCCGAAGAGCTTTTTAGATACAACGGGCTCAGGTACAGGCGATATCAATGGTGTGACAAAAAAGCTCGATTATATCAAAGAGCTTGGGGCGGATTGTATTTGGCTCACGCCAATGTATGAGTCCCCGCAGCATGACAACGGCTATGATATTAGTGATTATACAAAAATCCATGACATGTACGGCACAATGGCAGATTTTGAACACATGCTGAAGGAAGCCCATGATCGAGGCATACGAGTCATCATGGATTTAGCCGTCAATCATACATCCATTTTCAATAAGTGGTTTCAAGCATCACGCGAGTCAAAGGATAATCCTTATCGAGATTATTATATTTGGAAGGAGCCCAAGGCGGACGGATCACCGCCGAATGATTGGCAGTCAAAATTCGGCGGTCCAGCCTGGGAGCTAGATGAAGAAACGGGAGAATATTATCTTCATTTATATGATGTCACCCAAGCGGATCTCAATTGGGAAAAGGATGAGGTGCGCAGGCAAGTATATGACATCATGCATTTTTGGTTTGAAAAAGGAATTGATGGATTCAGGCTGGATGTCATCAACAACATCTCAAAGGATCAACGCTTCTTAGATGACGCCGGACAATCTGTACAAGGAGACGGCCGGATGTATTATACGGATGGCCCAAGAATTCATGAGTTTCTGCACGAAATGAACCAAGAGGTTTTTTCGAAATATGACAGCATGACAGTTGGAGAAATGTCTTCAACGAATATTGCAGACTGCATTCGGTATACAAGACCGGATCGGCAGGAGCTGGATATGACGTTTAATTTTCATCATTTAAAGGTCGATTATCCAAACGGAGAAAAATGGGCCCTCGCACCATTTGATTTTCAGGAATTGAAGTCGATTCTGTCTGAGTGGCAGACGAAAATGCATGAGGGCGGCGGCTGGAATGCGCTCTTCTGGTGCAATCATGATCAGCCGCGTATCGTCTCAAGATACGGTGATGATGAAACGTACCATCAGCAATCAGCGAAGATGCTGGCGACCACTATTCATCTCATGCAAGGGACTCCATATATTTATCAAGGTGAAGAGATTGGCATGAAGAATCCTCAGTTTGAGGACATCTCGTCTTACCACGATATCGAATCACTCAATATGTATGAAGTAATGCTTGAAAAAGGGAAATCAAAGGAAGAAGCGCTCGCCATTTTACAGGTCAAGTCAAGAGATAATGCGAGAACACCGATGCAGTGGACCTCAGAAAAGAATGCAGGTTTCTCAAAAGGGACACCTTGGATTGAGCCAGCCAATAACGACATTTCGGTCGAAACTTCGTTAAAGGACCAATCGTCTATTTTCTATCATTATCAAGCCCTTTGCAGGCTGCGTAAAGAACTTGATGTGATCACATATGGAAGCTTCACTTTACTCTTAGCAGAAGATCCAAAGATTTTTGCTTATGTGAGAGAAAGCGGTGAGGAGAAGCTTCTTGTGATCAATCACTTTTATGCAGGAGAGACGGACTTTACGCTTCCTGATGAGCTTATGCAGGCTGTAGATGAGATGGAGGGGCAAGTGTTGTTATCCAATTATGAGGATGCACCGGCAGATATGAAGGGATTTACGTTGCGTCCATACGAGTCAATCGTTTATCATTTAACCAAACGCTAGAAAATGGGGCGGAGGGAAAATGAAAGAGAATAAGTTTCGAGTGATTTATGATCAGCTCGCAAAACGAATTGAACAAGGTGAATGGCAGGATAAAGGCATTCTGCCATCAGAGCATGAGCTGTCCTTGATGTATGACACATCCCGTGAGACGGTAAGAAAGGCATTAAATATCCTTGTGCAAAATGGCTATATCCAAAAAATCCGCGGCAAAGGCTCTGTCTTGCTGAATCGAGAGAAAATGCAATTCCCAGTCTCGGGTCTTGTCAGCTTTAAAGAACTTTCCCAAACGCTTGGCCGAAAGACCGTTACGACGGTTCACGAATTTGGTTTAATCAAACCGGATCAGTATATTCAGTCTCAGCTGAAAATTAATGGGCAGGAGGATGTCTGGGAAGTCATTCGATCTCGTAATATTAGCGGAGAAGAAGTGATTTTAGACAAGGATTACTTTTTGCAAAAGCATGTGTCGGTCTTGTCGAAGGACATATGCGAAGGATCCATCTACGAGTATATTGAAGGAGAGCTCGGTGTATCAATCAGCTATGCCCAAAAGGAATTTGTGGTAGAGCCATGTACAGAAGAGGACGCCAAGTATCTTGATTTGAACGGGTTTGATCATGTCGTCGTCGTGAAGAATTACGTGTTCTTAGAAGATACAAGTTTATTTCAATACACAGAAAGCCGTCACCGATTAGACCGCTTCAGATTCGTCGATTTTGCAAGAAGAGAAAAAGTGGACAGAGCATAGGCTCTGTCCTTTTCAGGTTTTGGGAGAAGTAGACGACGAATAGATCACCATTTTCAGGAGGAAAGATGATGAGATTAAATAGACCACTAAAATTAAGGGACTTAGAAATATTCAGCGTGATGAAAGATCATCAGATTTTATGTTATGTCATCATTGAAGATACGCGAAAACCGTTTACGGCAGAAGACAGAAAGCTAGAGCCATTATGTTATATGGATGAAGAAGATATACAAGCGATTTTGAATGTTTTTCATATTTCCATTATCAATGATGAAAAATTAAGTGAAGAGGATTTAACGATGGTAAAAGGTTTTTTTGCTGATTTAGTAAATAATACGAACTTAACGAATTTTATTACGAGAGATTATGTTTTAAAGGATTTATATGATGTCGATGATGAAAATGACATGATGTTCTTTAATAGGATGCTTCGGCATATAGGGTCAGATGATGTAAAAGAATTCGACGATCGCAATTGGATCTATTTATCTCAAGATTGATGTCTTATTCCAAGAAAAGAGGACAGAGCATAGGCTCTGTCCTTTTCCTTTAGGATGATACATTTTTTCTTGTACGCTTGCGCTGGTAGTAATATAGGATACCGCCAGCAGCGAGCATGAGCACGCCAATCAGTACAGCTGTATACATCATCGTGGCTGTATTCGGCAATGTGCCGCCAGGAAGGCCTGTTCCATCTTGGTTTGGATCTGTACCCGTGCCTCCGCCTGGTGCTGTTGTTCCGCCGTCTCCGCCAGTTTGATCTGGCGTTGTTCCAGCTGCCCCGCTTTGGTTAAGGACCGTGTATTCGCTGAAGTGCTCAGTTTGACCTGATACGACTCCGTTTTCAAATGATCCATTACTAGTTTTGGTGTAACGATTTTTCTTGCGATCCACATAATATACACTAGGTTTTTTCGCCTTTTGAGGCTCGTCTAGTGTAAAGGATAGTGTGACAGGGTCTTTAAAGGTCGAAACCTTTTTCTTGTCTTGTTTGATTTGGAAATCATACGTATCCGTTAATGCGTTTTTCACTTTATCTGTCTTTGTCATCCATATATCTGCGCTTGTCTCGGATAAATTTGAGAGCGGTAATGCGAGTCCCACTTTGTCATGATAGATGGTGACGTTTGGATCTTGCTCTCTTTTCTTCAGCTCGGCTACTTGCGCTTTTGATAGAGACAATTGAACGTTTTTCGCTTTGCTTGCTTTGTCTAAATAGAGCAATGCTTTGTTTGTATGCTGTACATACGTTTGGAATTTCTTATCATCTTGAATGTCATAAGCGCCTTTTCCTTTCGCACGAGGAAGGAACACTTCTTTCACCCTGTGATCGATAACAGGCGAAATTTGACCGTCTGCCTTTTCAATTTGCTCTTTGAAAATTTCATAGTCGACATACCCTAAGTCTTCGCCGTGAGAGGCTTCTGTAAAGACGCTGTAGCCGTCGCCACCTGTGCCAACAAATGCGTTTGTGGCTACGCGGTATGTTTTCTCATCATCAATGTCTGTCAGTTGACCTTTTTGATCTTTCAGTTTCACATCAATCAGTCTGCTTCCAGCTGGTTTACTGAGCGTAAACGTATATTCAATGCCGGCTACATGAGGGAATGCACCTCCGCCTTCCTCAATGCCTGACAGCCCCTGTTCAAGTGCTTTTTTAATTTGGCTGCCTTTTAGATCTGCGACATATAGTGTGTTTCCAAATGGCAGAACCGTTAAAATGTCACCTAAAGTGATATCTCCTTTTTCAATGCTGCCTCGAATACCGCCGCCGTTTGTGATGGCAAGATCAGCACCAGCAGATTCTTGCGCTTTCTTCAGCATGCCGTCAGCAATAAAGTTCCCAAGATTCGTTTCCTTCGCACGGACATGCTCACGTTGACCATCTAAAAGAACATCTGTATGTCCGACTTTTTCTGTTTTTAAATCTTGAATATCTGCTTTGTATCCATCAAGGATCGCTTTTGCCTCTGCATCTTCTTTGACAGAGTCATCGATCGGAATCAGGTCAAAAGAAGATTCTTTTGGCTGGATGACACCTTTTTTGTCAAAGGCTACGTCTACTTTTCCTAAAAATTGTCCGTAATCTTTCACTTGAGCGACAATCGTAGGTTCTTTTTTATTGATGACCTTTAATTTTTCTACAAGTGTGTGCGTGTGACCGCCAATGATTAAATCAATCCCATCGACTTTTTGAGCGAGCTCAAGATCACGGTTGTAGCCAATGTGTGTTAACGCTATGATTTTATTGATTTTTTCTTCTGTTTGAATGGTGTTGACTGTTTCTTTTGCTTTCTTGTACGCATCTTTAAATTGAATGTTAGGACCGCTGCTGGAGGTAATGGCTGTGTCTTCAGTCGTTAAACCGAATACGGCCACCTTTTCACCGTTTACATCGAGCAGGATGTAAGGGTAAATCCCGGCTTCTTTTTTCTCACCAGCTTTAAATAAGGCTGGTTTTTTCATTAAGTCACTCAATTGTTTTTCCTTCGAGACATCCACGTTGGATGACACGACCGGGAATCGAGGCTTTTCAAATTGATGACGGTTTTTCGGATCGACATCTGATGCATCACCTGTCAGGAATTGACGGAGTACAGAAGGACCTTTGTCAAATTCATGATTACCAAACGTCATGGCATCGTATTTCATTAAATTCATCAATTTCAGATCGGCAAGTCCTTGCCACTTTGTGAAGTACAGGTCACCAGAGAAGACATCTCCAGCGTCTAATAAAATATTGTTCTTGCTTTCAGCACGGACTTCTTTGATCTTTGTTGCGCGTCTTGCCGCATCATCAAGGTGTGCGTGTGTATCGTTCGTATGCATCACTGTTAAATTCCAGTTGTCTGATGTAGGCGGTTCTGTTGTGCCATCGTCTTTAAAGGCTAGCTTATACACACCAAGACCATCTGTGCTTGCGTTACGAATAAAGTCTACGCTGCTTGATTCTTTAGCAAACGGTTTGGCTAAAAGAGAAGATTCAAAAGTGACTGTTGCGCCTTTGATCGGTGCGATAGACCAGTTTTGATCTGCACTTGGGTTGATCGTTTTTTGTTCGATAATATAATCCATTAGTACTTGACGGTTCTCATCTGCTGAGGCAAGCACCACTTTATCTTGCGTCAGATGAGGGAAGCCTCCGCCGCCAGAAGCACGATAGTTATTTGTTACGACTAAAAATTCTTGATTATCAGAGACGGTTTTCCCGTTGTAAGACAGGTTTTTGATGCGGTTGGCATTGGCGTTGAGAAGTGTGCCTGTTGTGCTGTATTTAGCAGGCTGCGTCACATCGACTTGGTATGTCACGCCATCAATTACATCAAAGTTATATGAGCGGTATTCCTCGTTTAAAATCGGCTGTTCTTTTGCATCGTTCGGTTTGATCTGATTAAACTGACCAGCAGACATTTCTAGCCAGTCTTTCACTTCACTGCCTTTCAGCTTCACAATCTGCACAGTGTTATCGTAAAGGTAGAGATCGCCGATATTTTTAATCGCTAAATCTCCTTTTGCGATATTTGTATAATAGTTTACACCGTTTCGGCCGCCGGCTTTAAACGGAGCACCTGCAGATAAAATCGGTAAATTTTTATACGATGTGTCCTTCATTTTTTCTTGTGCATACCATTTTTGGGCATCTGTCACAATTTGAATCGAAGGGTCATCCATCACTTGAGCGAAAAAGCTATTAATGTCTGCTTCTGTTTTGCCAACAGGCTTTCTCACGTAATCAAGTGTGTTTTGATGCGTTGTTTGAATGGCGTCTTTTACGGTACTGTTTTGAGATGATACTCCGGCAACAGATTCGATCTTGCCTGTTCCGTCTGTGACCTTCCAGTTGCTGCCATCAGGCTCTAGTGTTAAATCAATGACCCCTAGGTAGCTGCCCCAGTTTTTTGACATGACGACTGGGATGCCGTTGATGGTTCCTTTTGAGACATTGAATTTGTCGACGCCGTTATATTCAGCGCTTGGGAATGTGCCATGCTGGTGGCCTGATACAATGGCATCGATGCCTTTTGTTTTCGTGGCAAGGTCAAAGATCATATTTTCTGATCCTTTAGGTGAAGCGGTTTTTTCAATTCCGGTATGAGCAAGAGCGACAATGACATCTGCCCCTTTCTCTTTCATTTCAGGAATGGTTTCATTGGCAGATTCGACGATGTCCTGCACTTGGACTTGTCCATCTAAATGCTTCTTATCCCACGTCATAATTTGTGGTGGAACGAATCCTATGTAACCAACTTTCACAGTTTGTGAGGCTCCGTTTGCATCTTTAAAGGTTTTATCTTGGATCACATAAGGTGTAAAACGGTGTTCTCCATTTAGCTTTTTGACGTTCGCATTGACAATCGGGAAGTTGGCGCCCGCAATGGTACCGTCAAGGAAGGATAATCCGTAGTTAAATTCATGATTGCCAAGTGTTCCTGCATCGTATTTTAGCTTGTTGAGTGTATGAATAATAGGGTGAACCTTTGTTTGATTGATGATGCTGTCTTTCTCATGTTTGTAAACGTATTCTCCAAGAGGGGTTCCTTGAATCAAGTCTCCGTTATCCACAAGGAGTGTATTCGGGTTTTGTGATCGGTGCTTGTCGATCAGCTCGGCTGTTTTTGCCAAACCAAATTCATTTGTTTCTTTGTCGCTGTAATAATCATAATTCATCATGTTCGCATGAACATCGGTTGTGGCTAAGATGCTGACCTTTACGGCTTTGCCGTTTTCTGTTTCTGCATGAGTAGGTACTGCTGGGAGAATGAGACTAATCATCATAATGGAAGTGAGCAGAATAGACAGGTTTTTCCTTCGTTTAGACCTATGTGCTTGCTTCTTCACCTGATCTCCGCCTTTCTAATTTTTTTGACCACAATACCTATTGTAGAAATGTTTCGTTAACTTTTGTAGTTATTTTTTGCAGATTATTGTAAAGATAACATAAATCATACGAATTACCTTGTTGAGGTAATGTGAATGAGTCTAAATGCTTATTTTTATCATAAGGGGTTTTCTGATAGGGATAGGATGTTTGATTTCAACATGCCCGGGTATAGTGTGTAGTGTAAACGATAATCAAGCAGGAGGGTTTCTACATGGGTAAGAAAATTGCAGTTGTATTAACAGATTACTTTGAGGATGTTGAATTCACCGAGCCTGCAAAAGCCTTTAAAGATGCAGGTCATGAGTTGACAGTCATTGAAAATGAAAAAGGAAAAACAGTGAAAGGGAAGCAAGGAGAGGCAGAAGTGAGAGTGGATGCGTCTATTGACAACGTGAAGCCTGAAGACTTCGATGCACTTCTCATTCCTGGCGGTTTCTCACCAGATATTCTGCGTGCAGATGATCGTTACGTCCAATTCACTAAAGCATTTATGGATGAGAAAAAACCAGTATTTGCAATCTGTCACGGACCGCAATTGCTCATTACAGCGAAGACGCTGGAAGGAAGAGGGGCGACTGGGTATACATCCATCAAAGTCGATATGGAAAACGCAGGCGCTAAATTTAAAGACGAAGAAGTCGTCGTTTGTCAGGATCAGCTTGTGACAAGCCGTACACCTGATGACATTCCAGCCTTTAACCGTGAATCATTAAAACTGCTTGAGAAATAAACCGCAGTTGTAAAAGGATAAAAAAGCCAGCACCTTGCGGGGTGCTGGCTTTTTGTGTGCATGATGTAAGAAAACTGCGTGTAGACCATAAAACCAGTTTCCTTTTGCACCATTATTTTCTTAAGTTTTTTAGCTCGCTTGCGATGGCTTGCATTTCACTTGGGCTGAATGAAGATTTTTTCATCACCATTTGGTGAAGAAATTCAATATCTTCGTATTTGTCTGGACTGAAGTCTTCTGCTTTGATGACTCCAATGTTCAGCATATTTAACTTTTGCGAAATGTCTTCAATCAGCTGATTGACTTCAGCCGCTTTTTGCTCTGACAAGGGCGGCACGTCCTTTCCTGCATATGTGTCGAATAATATATCTATTTTAACAGAAATGCAAAAGAATAAAAGGGCTATTAAGATGACACAGAGATGTTTTTCTCCTTTTTCTCCTGCTTCATCTTATCAATGATTCGTTTGGATTCAAATACGACAACCCCTGATAAACCGATGAGTCCGATTAAGTTTGGAATGGCCATCAGCCCATTGAGCATATCTGCCACACCCCAGACGAAATCATTCTTGAAGATGGCACCGAAAAAGACAGCGATGACAAACACAACACGATAATACATCACATAAGAGTCTTTCGCCAAATAAGTAAAGCATTTTTCGCCATAATATGACCAGCCAATAATGGTGGAATAAGCGAACAAAAGTAAGCCGATGGCCACAATGGTTGAACCGATTGGACCGAGGAAATGAGCAAAGGATAACGAGGTGAGTGCATCACTTTTTTCTGTGACATACATATCTGCCATGACGATCGTAATACCTGTGATGGAGCAAACAATCATCGTATCAATGAATACTTGCGTCATCGACACAAGCGCTTGACGAGCGGGCATATCCGTTTTTGCTGCGGCCGCAGCGATTGGAGCAGACCCGAGACCTGCTTCATTGGAAAAGACCCCTCTCGCCACACCCCAGCGAATCACCGTACCGATAGCACCGCCTGCAACCGCTTGACCAGTAAATGCGTCTGAAAAAATGAGCCCGACTGCGCCTGGGACAAGGTCGGCATTCATGACAAGAATGATCAGTCCGCAAATGACGTAGAATAATGCCATGACTGGTACAAAAATAGACGTCACCCGGCCAATGCTTTTAATTCCGCCTAAAATCACAAGGGCAGTAAAAATAGTAATGATGATGCCTGTGACCCATGTTGGGACTTGAAAGGTTGAATTCATGACACCAGAAATCGAATTTGACTGTACGAGATTCCCAATTCCAAAGGCAGCCGTGGCGCCAAAAATAGCAAACAGCACCCCAAGCCATTTTTGCTTCAAGCCATGCTCCAAATAATACATCGGCCCGCCAGACATTTCGCCTTTTTCATTTTTTACACGATATTTCACGGCAAGAACAGCTTCAGCATATTTTGTCGCCATGCCAAAGAATGCAGCAAACCACATCCAAAACACGGCGCCTGGTCCGCCGGCAATGACAGCAGAGGCGACCCCTACAATATTTCCTGTTCCAACCGTTGCAGCAAGAGCCGTCATTAATGCTTGGAAGTGAGAAATATCACCTTCTGATGTCTTGTCTTGCTTTGAAAATGCAAGCTTGAGTGAATAGGGAAGTAGCCTAATCTGAATAAAAAGCACTCGAAAGGTCAGGTAAATCCCTGTTCCCACGATCAAAAGCAAGAGCGGCGGTCCCCATAATACGTCATTAATATTGCTGACAATCTGTTCAACCCATCCCATATGTATCCCCCTTTATTTGTGAAATTCTCCTAAAGTGTCTCCTTTTTTTGTATAATGTGTCAATGCCGATGAGAGTTTTTCTTGCAAAGTTTTCAAAAGAAAAAGGACTTGATATGATAGAGAAAAGGTTTTCGAAAAGAACTCTTAGGGAAAAGATAGGAGGAGAATGAAGGATGATTCATGTGTTATTCGTGTGTCTTGGCAATATTTGCAGGTCACCGATGGCAGAGGCCATATTTAGAAAAAAAGTAGAAGATGAGGGGCTTAGTGAGCACTTTGTGATTGATTCAGCAGGTATTGGCGGCTGGCATCAAGGCAGTCCTCCGCATGAAGGAACGCGAAAGCTGCTTGATGAAAAAGGCATCAGCTATGAAGGAATGTCCGCAAGACAAATCATGGATGAGGACATCACAACATATGACTATATCATTGCGATGGATGCTGAAAATGTAGGGGCACTTCGCAGTATAGCTGGCTATGGGAAACATCACTTTATTGGCCGTCTTCTTGATTTTGTAGAAGACGACGATCGAGATGATGTGCCAGATCCTTATTACACTGGAAACTTTGAGGAAGTCCATGAATTAATTGAAACAGGAATTGACCGTTTTTTGACGTATGTAAAGAAAGAGAACCACCTTTAACTGAAAGGAGATCAGACGAGATGGAAGAAAAAAATCAAATCGTGCTCCGAGGAGCTTTCTTAGGTGCAGCTTGCGGCGCATTGCTGACTTTATTTCATCGGCCAACAAGAATTGCACTCAAAGAAAAATGGAATGACTGCCAGCAAAAGCTTGATGAGTACCGTGAGGAGCCAGGCAGAATATCAGCTTGCTTGAAAGAAAAGCTGGAAGAAACGAAGCAACTGATGCGAACAGTCTCAGATGATTTGTCATTTTTAAATGAACAGGTCAATCAGTTAAAGGAAACAACCCCAAGGGTATTAGAAATTATTGAAGAAACAAAGGATCACTTTCAATCGAAACAGACAGATTGATCATTGGAGATGAGGCGTATGGGTTTTATTAAAGCGTTAATTGAACGCTTTTTGCTGCATGAAGGACCGGCAAAATCTGCTGAGCTTGCCTATTTCTTTTTGCTTTCATTATTTCCGTTTCTCATCTTCGTACTGACACTCGTTGGGTATTTGCCGCTGACGTCAAAGGATGTCCTAAGCGTCATTTCTGGCTATGCGCCAGAAGGAGCGCTTTCGATGATTGAATCCATCGCCGAACAGACGCTGAATAATCGTAATGGCGGGTTATTATCGTTCGGGATTATTGCCGCCCTTTGGTCAGCATCTAACGGCATTAATGCCGTCGTCAGAGCATTTAACCATGCTTACGAAGTTGAGGAAAATCGTTCCTTCATTCTCGTACGTTTAACATCGATCATTTTAACGATCGCGATGGTTTTGACCATTATTTTTGCCCTGATGCTACCTGTCTTTGGCAAAGAACTCGGTTTATTTGTCGCTAAATTAGTTGGGCAGTCAGACGCCTTTCTCACCGTATGGACTGCAATGAGATGGATCATTAGCCCGCTGATTTTATTGATTGTTTTTACATCCTTATACTATTTTGCTCCAAACATTAGGCTGAAATTAAAATTTGTTCTGCCAGGTGCCATTTTTGCATCGATTGGATGGATTTTGGTCAGCATGCTATTTTCATTTTACGTAGGCGAGTTTGCTAACTACAGTGCGATGTACGGAAGCATTGGGGGAATCATTATTTTAATGATCTGGTTTTATTTAACCGGCATCATGATTATCCTTGGCGGCGAGCTCAATGCGCTTTTACATAAGCGTAAAATCGTACCAGGCAAACTATAAAGAAATCCGGGCATCCTAAAGAAGAACGATCAAGTTCAAACTGAATGGATGGGGGAAACCACATATGTCCAAACAATCGAAAAAAGGCGGAAGCAATACGAAACAAAACAAAGGCCATCAGCCTAAGCACAAAACAAGCGGCAGTGCGAACGGGCAAAATGGATATCACTAAATGAAAAATACTCCTCTGCATGGGTGCAGGGGAGTTTTTCATTCACAATCGTATATATCGTTTAAGGATAAAAGCGGCATCAGGCTTTGACTCATAGTGAGGATCTAGCTCGAATCCGGCATTCATTGCTACACGTTCACTTCGAACATGACCTACGGGACAAAAAATTTCAAATCCATCGACTTTTGAAGAAAATGTTTCTGTCATATATTTCACGATCGTTGTCACAATGCCCCGACCTTGCACGTCTTGACGAATCCAATAACCGATATTGCCTATTTTCTGATTAAACGTCAGGCGGAACACCCCGATCAATTGGTCGTTCAGCTTAATGCCAGCTTCCAACCCTTTTTGTTCATTGTAGATGGTTTGAGTCGATTGAATAAACGTTTTGACATCCTCTATGCTTTTGCAGTGATGAACCCACGGTAGCCATTCCCCTAAATGAGCCTGATTCTCTTGAATAAGCTCCAATAATGTGTCCGCATCATCTAATTGTAGAGATGCCAACGTTAATTCATTTGTGACGTCGTATGAAAACAAAGGTCGACCCTCCATTTTAATGACTTTCCACCACTGCCGCCGTTCGCCCAAATCGAACGCAGAAAAATACGAACAATATCACGATGCTGACAAGGTAAAGTAAATTCATTCCTTCAAACGTTTGCACAAAGATTCCACCGAGAACAGGCCCTAGAATACTTCCCGCACTAAATGCCATTCCGCACATCAAATTTCCAGCAGGAAGCAGATGCTTTGGCAATAAGTCTGTCATATAACTGATGCCAAGTGAGAAGGTAGAGCCTACAGCCATTCCGACAATAAAGAAACAAATCGCAACAGCCAAAACCGATTGAATGAAAATCCCTGCTAGTAGAAAAAAGAAAGACCCAACGAGAGTCACATATAAAATGATGCGGCGCCTGCCAAACCGGTCGCTAAGCATACCGAGAGGCAGCTGAAAGACAATACTTCCAATGGCAAACGCAGGTAAAATAAACGCCACTGCATCTACGGTCACCCCGCTTCTAAGTGCATACACAGGGAAGTTGCTATTGAGTGTCGTTTCTAAAAAGCCATAGCAAAACGGCATCATAAAGGCGACCCAGCCAAATTGAAAGGCTTTCTTAAAGCGCTTCAAACTGTTTGTCTGCTCTGACGTCTGCACTTCGCCCGTATCTGGATATGTATTTTTCAAAACAAAAACAAGCAGCCAAATACATAAGCTAACAGCACCGGAAACAATGAAAGGTAAAGATGGGTTGATTTCGATGAGTGGTGTTAAAAAAGGTCCAGCGGCAAAACCAAGTCCAAAGGATAACCCATACAATGAAATATTTCGCCCGCGATTTCTCGATGACGACGCATAGGTCACCCACGTCTGTGTAGAGAAATGCAGCATATGATCACCAATTCCGATCATGAGCCGCAGGAAGAACCAGACAACATAAGATTCAAAAAACACAAAGCTGAACAAGCTTAAAAAGACAGCGGCGCCTCCAATGACAATTAACGGCTTAAACCCAAACCGGCGAAGCGGCGCCTCCATGAAGGGAGATGCTAGCAGCACGCCGAGATATAAGCCTGTGGCATGCAGGCCGTTTAACGTAGGAGAAGTACCGGCATGTTCAAAAATAATCGAAATGACAGGCAGTAACGCTCCCTGCGAAAAACCAGATACAGATACAAGTAAAATTAAAATCATAAAGTGAATTCTCGACATAAGAAGCTCCTTACAAGTTCATATTTTCATCGTACAATGGAACCATAGGGGTTTCAATAGAAAGGTGGAAAAGGAATGAAACTGAGATACGAAACGGATCGGTGGATCACTGAAATAGATGAAAGGCAACTGCATATATCAGGAAATGAAGAAACGGGATACAGGCCATCTCAATTGTTCACATCAGCTATTGCTGGATGTTTTGGAGAAATGCTCATTCATGTATGCCGAAAAAAGCGAATATCTTATGAAGGGCTGACGCTGACACCTGAAACGACAAGAGCAGGCGCTGTAAACAAAGTCTCCCGTATTCATTTACATATTTTATTTGAAGGCGTCCGTACATCTGATGAACAACTAGAGAAAGTCATTAGACTTGCATTGAAGCATTGCGCGATGGTGCAGTCCGTGAAAGGAAGTATTGAAATCACTTTTTCACATGACAGAATCTAAATGTATATGAAGCCGGCACTCACGAAAGAATAACAGTCAGACATATGTAAAGGAGAATGGCTGTATGAATCGTTTGTTTCTTGTGATTGTCGCAATTGGTGTGCCGCTATCGGTGATTGGCAGTTTTCTTCATTTTCCGCAGGTCATCATGTTTGCTGTGTATTGTATCGCCATTATTGGCCTTGCTAGTTTTATGGGAAGAGCCACAGAAAGTCTTGCCATCATAGCAGGTCCCAGAATTGGCGGGCTTTTAAACGCCACATTTGGAAATGCGGTGGAGTTAATTATTTCGTTTTTTGCATTAAAGCAAGGACTGACAGCCATCGTCCTTGCGTCGTTAACTGGCTCAGTGATCGGAAACTTACTGCTTGTGGCGGGGCTGTCTTTTTTCGTTGGCGGTTTAAAATATAAGCGCCAAGTGTTCAATGTCCACGATGCAAGGCACAACTCGGGCTTGCTCATGTTTGCCATTATTGTGGCGTTTGTCATTCCAGAAGTGTTTTCGGTGGAAATGGCTGAGGAGAAGCAATTTGTTTTAAGCATTGGCATTAGCATTGTGATGATTTTGCTTTATGTTGCTGCGCTCTATTTCAAACTAGTGAGCCACCGAGGTGTCTATGTTGCCAAGCAGGAGAGCTTGGATGGAGAGGCGGAGACGGAAGAAGAAATACCTGAATGGTCTGGTAAGTTTGCCACTTTGATTTTGCTGCTTGCAACGATGGCCGTTGCGTACATTTCAGAGCGCCTCGTCCATACATTTGATACGGTGGGGGAACAATTTGGCTGGAGTGAGTTGTTTATCGGAGTCATTATTGTGGCCATCGTCGGCAATGCGGCAGAACATGCCTCTGCTGTCATCATGGCGTATAAAAACAAAATGGATGTCGCAGTGGAAATTGCTTTTGGTTCCACACTTCAGGTTGCGATGATGGTCGCACCAATCCTTGTCATCAGCTCGCTTTTTTTCAATACGCAGATGCCACTCATTTTCTCCTTACCAGAGCTCATTGCGATGGCATCCGCTGTGTTACTCACAGTCATTTTGTCAAATGACGGAGATACCAATTGGTTTGAAGGTGCCACATTACTTGCTGCTTATTTCATTATGGCGATTGGATTTTTCCTTTTATAATCTTTTGTGGATAAGGGACGTCTTTGCGGAAAATACTATGGAAAAATGAATGAGAAAGAGTGATGATATGAAAAAGATGCCCCGCATCATGTTTGTTGTTCTCTTATCCTTAAGTTTTCTATACAGCTTTCCAGCGGAGGCGGCGAAGTCATTTAAGGTGCCATCGTCTGTCGCCAGTATTTCTAAGGAGAATACGTATCCGAATGCGTCACAGGACCAGCCATTGCTCCAACCGAGCGAGCTGACAGCAGAATTGTTTAAAACAACGAATGTTCCTATTGAGAATACCCATTTGATCAAAATGCTAAATGAATCCAGCATTTCAGGGACGCCATTAGCTGTTGGTTACCGCGCGACCATTTTCCTTGGCAGATGGGCACTGAGCTATGATTCAAACGAAACGGTGGCCAACTGGGAATACAAAAAAGTGAATACGAATCACATTGATAACAGAGGCGGCAACAAAACAGCCATTGGCAAATACGTTCAAAAGCAGCAAGTGAAAGTAAGCGGCGGGCTCACAGCAAAAGTGCCAAGCCCAGAAGATGTGAAAACATTGATGATGCAAAAAGCCATCCAAAAAACAAAGCTGCCCCTTGCATTTGACACGGTGATTGGCGCAGGAACAAAACGAGATCAATCGTACCATGTCTCTCCGAAAAAAGCAGCTTCGCTTCATGCCTATGCACCAGCGATTAACGAAAAAGGGAAGGTGACATACGGAGAAGTGTACCTTGTACTAAAAGGAAATAAACGCAAACTCGTCGTGAAAAACGTGACCTCACAAGGAATCGGCGCTTGGATTCCTGTTCAGGATCACCTGACGTTTGGGTTTCAAGGGATGAATTAAAACAGTCATCTCCTCTTATCAAGGGGAGATGACTGTTTTTTGCTAATTGGTTTTATCATTTTTCCCTTTCAATTCACTTTTGTAAAAGTCAAAGATGGTATATAAATACCATGCGATGAAGAGAAAGAAGAAAATTTTTGTTACTATCATGAAGTTGCTGAAAATTAAACTTAGCCCAAGAATAGGAATGATCATAAATCCATAATAAGAAAACCACCATGTTTTAAAAATGAAGCTCAGCTCCTTAAAGAGTTGTAGAAATTAACATTTTATTTATATATTACATGTTTTGAGAAAATAAAAAAGCCATAGCAGCAGTTGAATGAACCCAACCTCGACGATGGCTTAAATTTTTATTCCCCTAAATCCACATTATGATAAACCTGCTGCACGTCTTCAAGCTCTTCTAATACATCTATTAGTTTCTCGAATTGTTCTTTAGATTCATCATCTAATGTCACTTCATTTTGAGGAAGCATTGTGATTTCAGCGACAGTGAATTCTTCTACGCCGGCTTGTTTGAATGCTTCTTGTACTTGATTGAATTGATCTGGTTCAGCGTACACAATCACTGTTTCATCTTCTTCCATGATGTCACGTACATCAACGTCTGCTTCCATTAAAAGCTCAAGCGTTTCTTCTTCACTTTTTCCTTCGACACCGATGACAGCTGTTTGGTCAAACATGTAGGCAACAGAGCCGCTTACGCCCATGTTTCCACCGTTTTTCCCAAATGCCGCACGAACATCTGACGCTGTACGGTTCACGTTATTGGTGAGGGCATCAACGATCACCATTGATCCGTTTGGACCAAATCCTTCGTAGCGCAGCTCATCGAAATTCTCTTCCGCACCGCCTTTGGCTTTTTCAATGGCACGGTCTACAATGTGTTTTGGGACACTATATGTTTTTGCACGTTCTAGGACAAAACGAAGTGCTTGGTTTGATTCTGGGTTTGGCTCACCTTGTTTGGCAGCCACATAGATTTCACGCCCGAATTTTGCGTAAATACGACTTGTACTGGCATCCTTTGATGCTTTCTTTTCTTTAATGTTGTTCCACTTACGACCCATCTTCTTCACTCTCTTTCACTTAGAAAATACACAGTATGAGGGTCCCCATGCTGCATGAAATCATTCTGTTTTCTATTATACATGAATTAGTCAAGAGGATAGAAGTTAGAGGGCTGAAATGAAGAGATTTCTTAGCTGATGTGTCCAAGCTGTCCAAGCGTTTCATGTTTTTCGAGAGCCCGAGCCAGCTCGGCGCACCTAATAAATAAAGAAATAAGAGCCAATGATATAAAAAATAACCCCATCACAAATGAGGTTATTTTGCAGGCTGGGGATAAACGAGATCTTCAAGCAATTTGACATCATGCTGATGAAGTTGTTTGATCATTTCTTTTCGGACAGCGAGGGCAGCATCGAAGTATTTTTCGTCTTCGACCATTCCTTTCACTGTGATCTCAATCCCGCGGTTCAGCTTGTTCAGACCCATAATGCCGTGGACTTGAAACGGTTCAATGGCATGCTGGAATTCATCTTTTTTAAGAAAATCATGATGCATTTGATTTAAATTGTCACAGGCCGTTTCTAGTGCTTGAAAGGCTGTATCTGGGTTTTGATTCGCACTAATTAATACAGACTCCGTAATCCGCATGTAGTGCATGTTATAGTTTTGAATTTGCCGGATGTCTCCGTTAGAAATGGTTAACAGCTTGCCGCTCCATTCTCTAATTTGCAGCGAACGGAGACCAATCTCTTCAATGGTTCCATTAAAGAGGTTATTCACTGTCACATAATCCCCTTTATGAATCTGACGTTCATAGATCAGGAAGATGCCTGCTAAAATATCACGAATGAGCGTCTGGGCGCCAAAACCGATGACGATTCCGGCAACACCAGCACCAGCAAGGATTTTTCCGAAATCATGAAAGAAGAGAGAAATGACATAGAATACAAAGCAAATTGAAGCTGTGTACTTCGTCACAGATTTGACCAAGCTCTCGATCGTTTTCTTCTTCTTATCTTCAATAAACTCCGTTCGTTTAAAGAAAATCTGAAGGGCTTTGTTGATGATAAAGACGGCAAGCCAAAGAACAAGTCCAACAATTAGAATTTCAATGTATTTGTTCTTGACCACTGTCAGAAATGTATCGTCCATCTATCGGTTACCCCCTGGCTGTACGAGAAGTAAAATCAACATCTTGATAATAGCTGTTTTTCACAAGAACATTCGGACCGAGGCATTGTACGCTTGGACAATGACAATTCAGCTCTTTTGCTAATTTTGTGTCCATCCAGCGAGTATAAGCTGATTGCAATGTATCGGTCGCAATATTTCCAAGCGGAGGTGTATCACCAAAGTCCGTCACAATAATATTCCCATCAAAAATATTCACATTCAACCGTGAGCGTCCGTCAGGGTCATTTCGTACCGTGACATGCTTCTCCTGACGCAATCGTTTGAGAAGTCGCTGGTCTTCTTCATCTGTACTGCAAGAATAAAATGGCAGGGTGCCAAACAGCATCCATGTGTCTTGATCACGAATATCAAGCAGCTGATGAATCGCATCACGCATTTGCGGAAGCGTCAATGATTCAAGGGCGCTGGCAAAATCACTTGGGTACATCGGGTGAACTTCGTGGCGCTGGCATTTCATTTCCTCCACAATTTGCCGGTGGATGTGTTCAATATATGGAAGTGTGCGTTTATTAAGCATGGTTTCAGCAGATACGGTAACACCTGCTTTGACAAGTGCCCGGCTATTCTCAATCATGCGGTTAAATAATTTCTCGCGCTGCTCAAAGGTTGGTTTTCTGTCCATCATCGCAAAACCGACCGTTGCAAACTCTTCGACAGTTCCCCAGTTATGTGAGATGTGAAGAACATCTAAGTATGGAATAATTTCTTCATATCGCGCCAAATCAAGTGTTAAGTTTGAATTGATCTGTGTACGGACGCCGCGTTCATGGGCATACTTTAATAAAGGGACGACATATTCCCGCACAGATTTGAGAGAAAGCATAGGCTCTCCGCCTGTAATACTGATTGAGCGCAGAAGCGGAACTTCATCTAAACGGCGAAGCAGTAAATCAAGCGGCAGTGCATTCGGGTCTTTTGGCTGCAACGTATAGCCGACCGCGCAGTGCTCACATCTCATGTTACACAACGTCGTTGTTGTAAATTCAATATTTGTCAGCTTCATCTCTCCGTAATCCTGCACATCGAGATAGGCTTCCCAAGGGTCATATGCAGGTGTAATCGGACGAAGTGCTGTTTTTTGGTTCATGGTATCTATCTCCTTTTCATTCGGGCAAACGTGGACCCGCCAACAGTTAATTTTAAGCCCCATCACCGTTATACGCAAGTGGGGTTTCATTGATTTACAAGGGAAAAAAAGATAAGCTAGAAACAAATGCTAAAGGGAGTGTATCTATGGGCAAGGCAGCAGACAGCAAAGAGCAGCAGGTTGATTATTTAAAGAACCGATTAGATATGTTTATGAATGTGATTGATTCATTAGATCCAGAATCAACAGATGTTGAGGATATAGACAGACTGATCCAGATGATTGACGACCTAGAAGCAAAATATGAACGGTTTAAAACCGATTGGAAGGAAGAATAGCTCGCACAGTGCGGGCTTTTTTCTTTAAATTGGCAGGTGAATCAGTGTATGAGTCTCGGTCTTATTCTGCACAATAGAAGAAAAACCGGGAAGTGACGTAAATGAAAAAATACATGCTCATCTGTTTATGTGCGCTTTTTGTATCCATGCCTCTCTCAGAAGCGGAAGCCGTGTCTAATCAGCCCGTCCATTGGGGATTTGCGAAAAGCAAAGAACACAAGCCAGCGGATGCGGGTAAAGAACTGAACGCCCTTTTAAAAAAGTATGATGCCTTCTATTTAGGAAGCACGAAAAAGAAAGAGATTTATTTTACCTTCGACAATGGCTATGAAAATGGGTACACGCCGAAGATCTTAGATGTGCTGAAAAAACATCAAGTGCCAGCCACCTTTTTTGTGACAGGTCACTTTGTCAAGGACCAGCCTGAGCTCGTTAAACGTATGGCGGAGGAAGGTCATATCATTGGCAACCACTCCTATCACCATCCAGATTTAACAACAAAGAGTACGAAAGAAATCAAAGAAGAGCTGGGGCGCGTCAATGAAGCCGTGTACAAAATCACTGGGAAACAAGACAACCTCTATCTTCGTCCGCCGCGCGGTGTATTCAGTGAAAGAGTGCTGAAGGAAACAAAAGAGCTCGGTTACCAAACCGTTTTCTGGTCAGTGGCGTTTGTGGACTGGCATATTCATCATCAAAAAGGAAAACAGTATGCTTACGATCAAATGATGAAGCAGGCGCACCCAGGTGCCATTTACTTACTTCATACCGTCTCAAGAGACAATGCCGAGGCATTGGATGATGCCATCACGTCACTGAAAAAACAAGGTTATTCCTTTAAAAGCCTAGACGATCTCATGCTTGAAAAAGTATGGCATCTGCCTCAGCTATAGAAAAAAAGCTTGCAGAAGACCTGCGAGCTTTTTCTTTATCCTTCTCTTATTTTACGCTGAAACAAAATCGGATGATGACGAGTGAAAGAGTCAATCAAGCCCTCACCGAAAATCGTGATACTTTGCTCCCAAGGGTGTCCTAGCAAGCCCCAATGCATCTCTTTTGATAAAAAGAAATAATAATCCCCGTTCGGTAGCACAGGCACTGCCCAATCTCCGAATTCATCTTTTTCAAATGAGCCGTATGGTGTGATCCAGTAGCATTCGTGCTGCCAATCAAGTGCCAGCATATACTCGTCTGTTCTGATAAGCTCCTGAAAAACAAGTAATGCTTTCTCTTCAAGGTCTTCATCTGCATGAAGAAGGGAAGAGTCCTCAAAATAAGCAGAAATATCATATGTAATGAAAGGAGAAGGTACGCGAAATGAGGGAAAACGAGAGAGGCTCGGATTAAATTTGAAATCTCGATAGAGCGTCTCCCATACGAGCTTTAGTTCTTGATGAGACAAAGGAATCCAGTTTTTCATTCTAACCGCCTCCTCAGTCATTCACTCTACACATTATTTGAATATGCGGAACCATCCTTTATGCTTAAACCACAAAAGCATACCCGAGACGAGCAGACCCATGAAAATCAGTACGCCAAAATAGCCATACTTCCAGTGTAATTCAGGCATGTTATCAAAGTTCATTCCGTACACTCCAACAATAAAGGTCAATGGAATAAAGATGGTCGATACAATGGTCAGCGTCATCATGATTGCATTCATTCGGTTAGAATTCAGCGTCTGATAGCTGTCTCGTAAATCGGCTGTCATATCACGGTTTGATTCGACAATCTCTGTTAATTTCAGAAGGTGGTCATAGATATCATTGAAATAGGCTTGTCTATTTTTATCGTTTTTCATCATATTAATATTCACGATACGATATAAAAGGTCTCTCATCGGAATAATTGTCCTTCTTAGCTTTAACAAGTCTGACCGAATTCCGAATACTTCGTTCATTAAAGTACCGTACGTTTTATGACCTTCTTCATCTTCGATCTCATTTAACCTGTCTTCAATTTGATAAATAATTGGGAAATAATCATCAACCAGATCATCAATCAGCATGTAGGCAAGATGCTCAGGTCCACTATTTCGCGCGTGTTCAGATGCTTTTAGCTTTCGCATCACACGATCAATGTATGGTGCTTCCTTTAAATGAAAGGTGACAATAAAACTTTCCCCAACAAACAGGTCCACTTCCTCTGAACGAAGTGTTTTTTGATTGAGAGCATGAAGAACGAAAAATAAATACTCTTCATAAAAATCAAGCTTAGGCCGCTGTAAATAATGGAAGCAATCTTCAATTGAAAGCGGATGAAACTGAAAGAATTCCTTCAGCAGCGCTGCTTCCTTTTCCGTTGGCGCATGAAAGTCAATCCAATACCAGGCGATATCGGGGCTTGAAAGCTGGTGCAATGTTGCATGTTCAATCAAGTCTCCGTTCTTTGTCACTGCAAGTTTTTTCAGCATATACACCCCTCCAGACTTGCATTATATCATGAAGCAACGCCAGTGAACTTATACATTCTCTCCATAAAAAAGCCGATCTCATCACTGAGATCGGTCCAATGTGCGTGTATGATTGATGGATAAAACCGAGAATTAAGGACGATGGAACGTAACAAATTTATCTTGACGGTCAAACCAGCCTCTGAACGCCCAGTTATCCCAGCCGCCATCGCCGTTGTTTTTAAAGGTACCACTTTCAAATACCCAAATACCGTAAACAACGTTACCAAGATTAGCAGTTGCAAAAGTTTTCACGCCGTTAAAGCGGTCTTCATAATTTTGGCTTAGGTTAAAGACCATGACATTATATCTGCCACCAGCAGCATAGAATGTGCTTTCCATCACGCCTTTAACGAACCCAGGACGGTTTGCATTTGCGTTTACTGCGTTAACAATCGCATTGGCAATCCCAAGAACATCGAAGTTGACGTTAACATTAGGACTAGCTGTCGTTCCAGCTTTTCCTTCAGCAGCTTTGTTTAATACAGTTTGCTGTAGTGTAGTAGAGACGGGTGTTGACGTTTTTTTCTCAACAGCGTCAGCAAATACTGGCAGTGTCGAAGAAACAGCAGTGGCAAGGGCAATAGAAAGAATGGTTTTTTTCATTGGTCGGATCTCCTTTGTTTTAAAATGTTTGGGTCTTCCTTTTCGTAAAAAGTGAAACTAGGTGAAGCCGGTTATCAATGAGGTAAAATATGTTCCTGCAAGATAAAACAAATGATTGCCTAATCAGCTAATTCCTTTGTCACCTCCTTGATATGTCATAATTATACAAATTTTTTCGGGATAGAAGATATCACCCAGAGGTTCTATTTCTAATTTAAGGAAAATGATCCTAAAATATTGGAGGATCATGTCGAATATTAGCTGAATTCGACCAAAAACTTTCATCAGACCAAAAGGAGAATGACCACAAATAAGGAAGATATAACTGATAAATTCTTGTACTCTTTATATTCAAAAGTATTTAATATAGAGAATCATTCAAGCAAAATGAAACAATTGCATCTGCGCGTATTTGCAGAAAGGAAGAGGGAAAACATGTGGGAAAAACAGCTGGTGGTTGAACCGCCATATCACTTCGATCAAGTGCTAAGACGCTTATCAAATGATCCATTAAAAGCAGTCGATTTGAATAAAAGAGAAATCAAAGTACCAATCAGATTAGAACAAACACCATACGTTGTCGTTGTTCAAGCCACGGGAACAAAAGAAGCACCCACGTTTCGGGTGAAAGGAAATGGTCCTGAGGAACCTCTCATATGTGAGGTGAAGCGGATATTTGGCATGGAGCATCAATTAGACGCTGTGCATGAGCATTTTTCTCAAACAAATCTAGCCCCCGTTTTTGAGCGTCATAAGGGGACACCGCTCATGCTGGATTTTCACTTATATCATTGCTTGATGAAATGCATCATTCATCAGCAGCTCAATCTGGCGTTTGCCTATGAACTCACAAAACGGTTTGTTCATACGTATGGCGAGCAAATAGAGGGGGTTTGGTTTGATCCTTTACCAGAAACCATCGCCTCACTTGAAACAGAGGAATTGAGAAAGCTCCAATTTAGTCAGCGGAAAGCGGAATATGTCATCGATGTCTCGAAGCGAATTGTGAGCGGCTCTCTTTGTTTAGAAGAATTACATGATTTAACTGATCTGGAGGTGGAAGAACGTCTGCTTCCGATTAGAGGGATTGGACCTTGGACAGTTCAAAATGTGCTCATGAATGGACTTGGAAGACCAAATCTCTTTCCGATGGCAGATATCGGGATTCAAAACGCCATCAAGCGGCATTTTGACCTGCCTGAAAAGCCGACAAAAGAAGAGATGGCAGCATTAAGCAAGGATTGGACTCCTTATTTAAGCTACGCTTCTTTATATTTATGGAGAAGCATTGAGACAGATAAATAATGAAAGGGATTTTCTCTCTTTGTCCAAGTCATGGTATACTAATGAGATGGAATAAAATGAAGACAACCTATCAACGGTTCAGATAGAACGGAGAGAATGAAGTGAAGGAAAAACAGCAAGGTGCCCTTTTGCAAAAGGGACAGCAGTTTCCGCTTACCATTAAACGCCTTGGCATTAATGGAGAAGGGGTCGGTTATTTTAAAAAGCAAGTAGTCTTTGTCCCAGGTGCGCTTCCAGGCGAAGAAGTGGTTGTGGAAGCAACGAATGTCCAAGCAAAATATGCAGAAGGTACGGTTAGGAAAGTTAGAAAGCGCTCCGAGCATCGAGTGAAACCGCCATGCCCAGTATACGAAGAATGCGGCGGCTGTCAGCTTCAGCATTTGGCGTACGAGCAGCAGCTAAAGGAAAAACGAGATATTGTCATTCAATCAATGGAACGACATACAAAACTACCAGTTGAACAGCTTGATATCAGGCCAACGATCGGTATGGAAGATCCGTGGCACTACCGGAATAAAAGTCAGTTCCAAGTAGGGCGTTCTCATAGCGGTGACATCATTGCTGGGCTTTACGGACTGAACTCTCATAAGCTTGTACCGATTAAGGAATGCATCGTGCAGCATCCAAAAACGAACAAAACAACGGGCGTTGTCCGCAAAATTTTAGAGAAATTCGGTGTATCGGTCTACAATGAACGGACGAGAAAAGGCGATGTACGCTCAATTGTTGTGCGTGTCGGCTTTGAAACAGGGGAAGTGCAGGTCGTTCTTGTCACATCAAAGCCGGAATTTCCAAAGAAAAAAGAAATCGCCGAAGCCATTCAAAAACGTCTGCCAGAAGTGACGTCCATTATGCACAACATCAATGGTGAAAAAACGTCGGTCATCTTTGGCCATAAGACATCTCACCTAGCTGGCAACATGGTCATTCAAGAATTTTTAGGAGACGTCTCCTTTGAACTGAGTGCACGTGCTTTCTTCCAATTGAATCCGAAGCAAACGCTAAAGCTTTACGACGAAGCGAAAAAAGCGGCAAAACTAACTGGCAAAGAAAAAGTTGTCGATGCGTATTGCGGCGTTGGAACGATTGGGATGTGGCTTTCAGATGGCGCCAAAGAAGTACGAGGAATGGATGTCATCAAAGAATCGATTGATGATGCCAAGAAAAATGCCAAAAAACACGGCATGAAAAACGCGACCTATGTGACAGGAACAGCTGAACATTGGCTGCCAAAATGGGTCAAAGAAGGCTTCCGTCCTGACGTCATCGTCGTGGACCCGCCAAGAACAGGCTGCGAGAGCACCTTCTTAGACACCGTCAAACAAGTCAAGCCAAAACGCCTTGTCTACGTCTCTTGCAACCCATCAACACTAGCAAAAGACCTCGAATACATGTCAAAAGACTACAAAATCGAACACATGCAGCCAGTCGATATGTTCCCGCATACATCTCATGTGGAGACTGTTGTATCGCTCGTGAAAAAATAGACTTTAAATCAAGGCTCGAAAATCAATATTAGATTTTCGAGCTTTTTTTGTTTTGCGGGCATTTCTTTCATCAGACTTTTTTCTAAATGAACATATACACTTGCAATGTTTAAATTAGTACTATATAGTTCTAATTATGAAAAAAGTAAAATTAATGAATCAAAAACGTGTGCTTGAAGTAGCTGCAACTTTATTTTTAGAAAAAGGATTTGCTTATACAAGCATGGATGAATTAGTACGTGTAAGCAAAGTGTCAAAGTCTAATGTGTATTATCACTTTTCTAATAAGGAGGAATTATTAGAAGGGGTCGTTGATTATTGGATTGACATGTATCAATCTGCAATTGATGACGTACTATCTCAGAACCAATTTTTAGTTGAAGAACGTATCCAACTATTTTTAAAGCAATTATCACAAGGAGTTCAATCGAGAGACTATAAAGGGAGTTGTCCATTTATTACTCTTTATATTCAAAGTCCTACACAGGCCACACAAATAAAAGAAAAAATAGGTCTGTTTTTTACAGGATTACAAAAGAAAGTTTCTCTATTACTGAAACAAGGAGTAGAGAATGGAGAATTCAGAAAGACGATTCATATTGATGAGGTTGCATCACTATTTATTACCAATCTTGAAGGCGCGTTATTTATTTCAGAAACATTGAAGGATGCCACTGTCATTACAAAAACAGCCGATCATATTTTTAACTTGCTTCGATAAAGAAGCTTTTTTTTCACATTAAATTAGTACTAATTAGTACTAAAAGGGAGATGTTTATATGAGAACAGTATTATTAATTGGTGGAACGGGCTTTATTGGAAAGGAGTTAGTAAAAGAATTAGCCAAAGAGGATGTGAACATTCTTCTTTTAGTGAGGTCGAAAAGTAAAGCAACACGCATTTTTCAAGAAAGAGGTATTTTAAAAGAGGCAGTGATGCACTTTGTTGAAGGTGATTTGACGAAAGTCGATTTGGGTCTAAGTGCTGAAGATAAGGAGAAGGTGTTGAAAACGGATGTGATCATTCACGCAGGAGGACCCATGGATATTCAAGCGACAAGTAAAAAGGCAGCTTCCGTCTTTTTAAATGGCGCCAAACATATGAGTGACTTAGCTAAAAGTATTCATCAATTGAAGGGCTTGCAGCAATTTATTCATGTTGTCGGTTATATGAGTCCCTTTGATGATCAAAATAGCAAGATTGAAATTGATGTGTTTAAAGAAGTAAACCATTATTTGGAAATAAAAAATCCATATGAGAGAACAAAATTTTTAGCAGATCTTTATATTCGTCAACAGGCATCAGCAGTAGGTTATCCGCTTTCTGTCATTAATCCGCCGACTGTCGTCGGTAGTAGTCAAACGGGGAGTACAGAGCAAATAGCAGGAGTAGGTTTGCTTGTGAAGAGTATGCGAAGAGGGCTCATGCCGGTGATTCCTGGAGGTAAGGACTATAGGTTACCACTTATTTCAAACGATGAGTTTGCGAGGTTTATTGTGCAGGTTTTCAAACTGGAGCAACCGGCTATTCAAACATATACGCTTGTTGAAGACAAGCAGCGCGATCAGAATATTGGTGAATTATTGAGTGTGATGTCAGAAAGTATGAATATGAGGGCACCAAAAATCTCTGTCCCAATGCCACTGATGAAAGCTATGATGAATAGTGGCGTAAGTAAAATGACAAATATTCCTTCTGATGGACTGAACTTTATGACAAAAAGAACATTTTCAAATGTTGCAGCGAAAAAAATTATTGGAGAAGATTGGTTTAAGAAGACGAGTGTCATGAAATTTTTCCCTGCTGTAGTAGCTGATCTGGATTATCGAATGATGAATCAAAACGGTAAGGATGATCATTTATTTAAACGAACACTATGTGATAACACGACCCTTTACCAATTAAAAGGAGAGGGTAAACCGTTTATTTTATTACATGGTTTATTGAGCGATGGAGAGGATTTATTCCCTTTAGCACAAGAGCTTCATAAAAAAACGGGTCAACCTGTATGGATCTTGGATCTTCCAGGTTTGGGGCGTTCTCCTTTTAAAAGAGAGAAACATCTTCTAGATATGTATTTGAATGTCTTGAAAAAGGTATTGGAGAAAGCGACGAATGGTGCACATCTAATTGGTCATTCATTCGGTTCGTATATTCTTCTGGAGGCATTGGTACAAGAATACATCGATCAGAAGTATTCAATCACGTTACTTCAGCCACCTGTTGATAAGAAAAATACTGCATCGCGACATGTTCCTCAATTGATGAACAAATGGACATTGAAATGGGCAACGACTAATATGATAGGGCGTTATGTATTAAGGAATGGTTTGTTTGAAAATACGGAGAGCATCCCTGAACATTATATTGAAAAAGTCAGAAATAGTTTTACGTCTCCTAGAATATTAAATACGACGGTTCAGCTTAATCATTTATTACTGAAAACCGATCAAGATGATTTCAATGAAGTCACAAAGAATCATCTTCATATTATTTGGGGGGATTATGACAAAGGCTATTCTGCCCCGTCACATCTGGGCAAGGTTGATTTTGTTCCATATGGTCATCATTTCCCACTTAGCCATCCGAGTGAAACGGCAACATTGGTCATAAGGCAGATGAGGGTATGGGATAAATAAAAGGTTTGAGGTAGACCAGCGTGGCTAAAAAATTTTAATAGTAGATTACTTGATGAAATCGTGAGAAACAAAGTGAACCATATCAATGAAATAGAGGAGGATGAGAATGAGCCAATTCGATATTCTAACAAAATACATACCAATGCTTCAGGAAGATCCTATTGGAGAATGGGTCATCGATCAAGAAAATGATGGTACAGCTGAACATCCGATTCAGATGCCCTTTGTGAATTATTCTGAAACGGTCCGTCACTTGATTGCAGATATCTATACCTTTGCAGAACAACACGAAGAAATGGGGCTTATCCGCTACAGAGAGATCCTTAAAGAAAATGGGATTGAATCGGGAATGAATGATATGGAGAATGTGGACATTTCAAATTTAAATGCGCAGTGTGTGCTTGCTCTTATGATGGAGGTTGTGAGAGCCGAACGATTTAGCGAGGGTGCCATACTCAATTTCTTTAAAAGCGGAGCCATCTTAAAATGGCTTGAAAGATTGAAAAACCTAGATGTATAAAATCTAGGTTTTTTGTTTCTGAAACGAGATCACGGGAATGTGAATTGCTCCGCTTCTTGACGAAATAGATCAAGCAGCAGCTGCTGGGTCTTTTCCAGAGAGAGAAGGGGTTCCTTATGAGTTAAGATTCCTATCGAGATAAAAGGGTCCTCCATTTCAATTGGAATTTGCACAAACTCGTCTGACAATGGGATAGAGGAAAGGACGACTCCGACAGAGGGGAATTCCTTTAGAAATGATGGAATTGCTGAAATCTGGCTGATGGTATAAGTGAACGGCTCCACATTAATTCTTGAGAGTTCCTTTTGTAACTTCATGTGATATAAACAGCTTTCCCCGCCTATGATCAAAGGCTGTTGATAAAGATCCTTGATCAATGAAATCGTTCCAACTTGATCTGCCTGCTGTTTTGCGATAATAAAAGACATTTCCTCCTTGTACAACTCCTCAAACGGAAGTGTATTCATCACTGGTTCCCCTGCAATGGCAAAATCAATCTCACCCTTGAGCAGAAGCTTGTAAAGAAAGTCTGTATTACCGATGATAAAGTGGCATGTGATATTCGGTTTATGTCTCCTGAATATTTGAAGGACGGAAGGAAGAATAGTGGCAGCAATTGGTTCTATGACGCCTATATTCAAGGTTCCGATTTCTTCTTTTTGGAGTTTTTGTGATTGTTCTAATACAAAGCGCCAATGGAGTATCAACTGATCAATCTCTTTGGCAAACAATTGTCCTGAAGGGGTTAATTCAGCCTCCCATCCTCTTACAAACAATTGAAATCCTAACTCCTTTTCTAATCGTTTGATCTGATTCGTTATGGTCGACTGTGCATAATTCAATTTTTGAGCGGCTTTTGAGAATGTTCCTTCCTGAATCACGGCTTGAAATGCTTTTAACTCTTTTAAGTCCATTTCTAATAATCTCCATTCGATATATGAATATAATTTTATATATTATTCAATTATATAAAATAAGTATTGGGATGTAAAATGAAGTGAAATAGAAAAAAGGAGATGATAATCATGCCATTTGTAAAAGTCAGTTATATGGAAAAGGCGTACGATCAAGAAAGCTTAGCTTCTGTTAGCCAAACGATCATGAAGGCTCTGATGAAAGAATTTCAAGTTCCTAAAAAAGACTACTTTCAGGTGTTCAGTTCACATAAGAAAGACGAATTTTTTTATGATCCCCATTATCTTCTTCGTCATGAGAGGGATCATCGCCTTTTATATATCCAAATTACATGTGGTTCAGGAAGAACCGAGGAACAGAAGCAGTCTTTATATAAGGAAATAGCTGACCAGTTGTATTGCCAGCTCAATATACGTAAAGAAAATGTATTCATTATGCTGATTGAGACAGGCTTGGAGAATTGGTCTTTTGGAGAAGGGCTTGCGCAGATGATCAAGTAACGGAACGAATGAAAGGGGAAATAGCTATGCATCAACCAATCAAGCCAACTGTAAAATACACTCTCGGAGATTTTGCTCCAGCATTTGTTGAGTATTCAGAAAAAGTTCTCTATGGAGATTTGTGGAGGAGAGAGGAACTTTCTCTAAGAGATCGCAGTCTGATTACAGTCTCAGCCTTAGTAAGTGCGGGCAGCCTGAATCAGCTGGAATATCATTTACATCTTGCCAAAGAAAATGGTGTAACGAAGAACGAGTTGATTGAACTCATCACCCATCTTAGTTTTTATATCGGATGGCCTAAAGCAGCTTCAGCACTAGAAGCGGCTAAACATATTTTGGAGGACGAATAAAGTTCATCAAACAACGAGCCCTATTTGAGATAGGGCTTTTTATATGCGGTAAATTTTATTTTAAATTCTTCTGTTGACCTTCCCCTTAACTGAAAGGTTTATACTTTGATCAGATCAACAAAACGGAGGAGATGCAGGATGTTCAAGATCGGCGATTTTTCTATGTTAAGTAAAGTGCCTGTTAAAACCTTAAGATATTATGACCAAATTGATTTATTAAAGCCTAAGCAGATTGATCAAGATTCAGGATACCGTTATTACTCAGCTGAACAGCTGCTTGAGGTCAACCGAATTTTTCTGTACAAGGAATTGGGCTTTACGTTAAAGCAAATGGCTCAGCTTCTTCGTGAAGATATCTCAGTAGAGCAGATTCAGGGCATGTTTCTGCTGAAAGAAAGTGAAATTCAGCAATTGATCGAGAGAGAACAACAGAAATTGGCGCGTATTAAGGAGCGGATGCACCTCATCAAACGAGAGGGATGTGTTGAAAAAGAACAGGAGGTCATCATCAAATCCGTTGAAAGCAAACGCATCCTGTCTTTCCAATCTAACGGAACGGTTGATGAGATCCCCTCATTTTTTCAGACGTTTCATCATTTATTACTTAAACATCAACAAGAATCAATTTCGGGACCACAAGTGGTGCTATGGAGGGAATCAGTCGAAAAGGAAAGTGAGTTTGAATTTGAGGTCGGGTATTCCATCAAAGCGTTAAAAGGCAATCTTCCTCAAGGAATCACGATACGAACGTTACCTGCTGAAGAAACTATGGCGACATTATTATTTCATTCACATTCTCCATCCGCCCAAACAGCTTGTATTGACCTGGCGACATGGATCGAAAATAATGGATACCGCGTGAAAGAAGACCAGCCAGGCCGAGAGATTTATTACCCATTGTCTGAAAATGAAGAAGGCAGACTCATTGAAATTCAAATTCCTATTATAGATGAAATCAAATCGTAAGCATTGTCCAAAGGAGAAACGTCACGATGAAAAATAAAACCGTTGTCTATTTACTTGCATTAGCAGCCTTTTTAATCGGAACAATCGAATATATCATTACAGGCATTATCCAGATGGTCGCAGATGATCTACATGTCACGACGTCTGCCGCTGGATTATTGGTCACGTCTTTAGCGCTCTCAGCAGCCATCGGCGCACCGATTGTCATTGCACTGACCATCAATATAGACCGCAAAAAAATACTGTCATGGATGTTAATTATTTTTATTTTAAGTAATGTCATCACAAGTGTCAGCCATTCGTTTGAAATGGTGATGATGACAAGGATTTTACAAGGAATCAGTGGGGGGACGGCTATTGTGGTGGCAATGGCTGTTGCGACTCGTCTTGTAGAACGTGAAAAAAGAGGAACAGCTATTGGTATCATTTTAATGGGACTCAGCAGCTCCTTGGTTTTAGGCGTTCCAATCGGGACATTTCTAAGCAGTATGATCGGATGGAAAGCATTATTCGCAGCCATTGGATTGATCACGCTTATTCCGCTGATTGTTGTGTATAGGCGAATCCCCTCTATGAAAGAACAAGAACCGGTGACGCTTCGTATGCAGTTATCGATTTTAAAAGACAAGCGAATATTACTGGCGGTGGCAGTGACGCTATTCTATGTAGGTGGATATTCCACGTTGTTTACCTATTTAACGCCCTTTCTGCAAGCATCAGCAAATCTTAGCATCACAGAAATCAGTGGCATTTTGTTACTAGCAGGAATATGCAGCTTTTTGGGCTCCAGCCTTGGAGGGATGGCGGCAGATAAAAAAGGCCCAATATTCACGATTTTCTCAGGAATCATTTTGCAAATCATCATGCTCTTGCTGCTATCATTTGTCACAGGTAATCTCGTGCTCATGGTAGCTGTCATCATGATATGGATGATCGCTACCTGGAGCACATCACCAGCTCAGCAGCTATATCTTGTCACACTTGTACCAAAATCTCCTGATATCGCATTAAGTGTCAATACATCATTTATTCAATTCGGATTTGCCTTAGGCTCTGGTGTAGGAGGGATTGTGCTAAGCGAAACATCTATATTAAACCTAAGCTGGATCAGTGCTGGCACGGTTTTTCTCGCTCTACTCATGACCATTCTAATGGTAGCGTTTGACCGATTTTCTCAGCGCAAGAGTTTGAAGGTGATCGAGCAAGGAAGCTAACTTACATTCAATGTTGTATGAAAGGAACTACTTATTTCGGGTAGTTCCTTTTTGATTTGAAGAATGCACCAGTGAAGTTGTTTATTTGCTACAATAGGAGTCAATATCCAAGCCGCTAGACAAGGAGAGAATACAGAATGCCAATAAGTGAGGAAATGATCAATCGAAAAGGCGCTCGAAAGGGGACTGATATCCCTCATGACGTCTTGATCCTTTTGAATCAGGGAGAGATTGAAAGTGTGAATTTAACTGAATGGCTGGCTGTCAATCATATGACGCTAATACAGCATGTTTTGCCGTCCGTTGGTTTAGAGCATCGTTTAGACGATGTATCATCTGAGATCACTAAACAAAAAGCTGAATCAGGAATGAAAGCCATTCGGCTCATTGGTCAATTGTTAGATGACGTGCTACATGAAGAGAATGAAGAAAAACAAGCGGAAGTGCTGCTGGCATTTGCTCACCACATATCTGATAGCGTTCGCTGTTGGGCTGCTTATATGAACAAACAGAGTTTATCAACACTGGAAGAGAAACTTGCGTACATTCAGCCATTTGCAGCTGATCATCATTTTGGTGTTCGAGAAATTGCATGGATGTCAGTGAGAGAAAGTCTAAGTCTTCAGCTCGATCAAAGTATAGAGCATTTAACAGAATGGGCAAAAAGCGAGGATGAAAATATTCGCCGGTTCTCTGTAGAGTCGCTCCGTCCGAGAGGGGTATGGACAAAGCATATTGAGTTATTAAAACAAGAGCCAGAGAGGACACTGCCTATTCTAAATTTACTCAAATCCGATCCATCCATATATGTTCAAGATTCTGTAGGAAACTGGCTCAATGACGCAAGTAAAACACAACCAAATTGGGTAACAAACCTGTGCGACCAGTGGTCAAAGAATTCTGACACAAAAGCAACTAGCAGAATTGTTAAGAAAGCCAAGAGAACGATTGTGAAGGGGAATTTGTGAATAAGAACATGAACTGAAATTTCTTTATTATACAAAATTCAATAGATCATATTATTTCTGCTGACTAATTCTAAAATATCTATTTATAAAGAAAACAATATACAGAGAGAGTGAATAGCACCATTGATGAATCAAGATACTTTTGCTGAATGGTTAAGAACTTATGCAAATATAAAACCATACTCTATAGGAAGATACTCTAAAGCTATTGGTATAATATCCTCAGAATTAAAAAGTTATGGATTACAGAGTACTAATTTATTTACTTTAACTGATCCTGCCTTTATTGATGTAATTCTTAGTAATGCTGAGTTTAAAAAGAAGAATGAAAAAGGACATAGGATGTATAGTGTAGCTTTAAATCATTTGAAAAAATACATTGAGTATTATTATGATTCTGAGTTACAAGCAGAACTATTTAGAGAGGAGCAGGAATTTGATAAATACCTAATAGAAAATCCCGCTGAAGTGAGTAGTGTTGATATTGAGGATAAGCCAAAAGGTAAGCCTAAACATGGGTTAGTGAATAATAAAAAGGTATGGCGTAGAAATCCTAAATATGCAAGTGGAGCTGTAGCTGATGCAAACTATTTATGTGAGTTTGACAATCAACACAAACATTTTATTTCTAAATTTAATGGGGAGAATTATGTAGAGGCTCACCATTTGATACCAATGCAATATCAAGATCAATTTGATCATAGTTTAGACATCCATGCTAATATTGTTTCAATTTGTTTAGTCTGTCATAAAAAAATCCATTATGGACGATTTGAGGATAAGAGAGAAATATTAGATAAACTATTTAACAGTAGGAGACAAAGACTTGTTAAAGGTGGAATAGATATAGAAATTTCACAGTTATACTCTTACTATAAGGATTAAGAAATCTAAGTAAATTATTTCTGGCTTAATTATTCCTACAGCAAAATAGGATGCTAACAGACAAATTTAATTTCAAAAATTCACGCAACATATCATTTAAAGAATGAAATTCAATTGCACTGCAAAAAATAAAGCTTTACATGATCCATCACCTTCATGTAAGATATGGAGAAATTAAAAGCGAAGAAAAGGACATGAGCCATTTTTACTGGTTACCAGAGAGGGAAGTCACGCTGAAATCTTCCTAACACAGAAAAATGTCTTACCACCTTTGAGCTGTATTGGGGAAATCTTAGTATCCAATATCGTCTACGCCACGTTACGGCACCAGAGCCATAAAGCGAATACGCGTTATGGGAATTTGGGTGGAACCACGGATTACACATTCGTCCCTTTATGAGGGATGGGTGTGTTTTTTTTGTACACTCATATATGATCATTGCTTTGAAAAGGACATGAGCAGCTTTTACGGTTACCAGAGAGGGAAGTCACGCTGAAATCTTCCTAACGCAGAAAAGTTGTCTTACCACCTTTGAGCTGTATTGGGGAAAATTGAAGTATCCAATACCGACTATGCCACGTTACGGCACCAGAGCCATAAAGCGAATATGCGTTATGGGAATTTGGGTGGAACCACGGATTACACATTCGTCCCTTTATGAGGGATGAGTGTGTTTTTTTATTTCAAAAAATGAAAGGTGTGTCAGTCATGAGAGAAAAAATGGTGAAGATTCAATTTCCAGATGGAAAGATAAAGGAGTTCTCTGCAGGTACGACTGTCGCAGATATTGCCTCCTATATTAGCCCGAGCTTAAGGAAGAAAGCAGTGGCAGGAAAGATCAATGAACAAATGGTCGATGTCAGTCATCAGCTGGAAAGTGATGCTCGGCTGTCTATTGTCACACTCGATTCAAAAGAAGGCCTTGAAGTGCTGCGCCATTCATCTGCACATGTCTTAGCCCAAGCTGTGAAAAGGTTATACGACAATGTCACACTTGGAATCGGGCCTGTTATCGAAAATGGATTTTACTATGACATGAAGCTGAATCAAACATTAAGTGTAGAGGATTTGGCTGCTATTGAAAAAGAAATGGAAAATATCATAAACGAGAATCATCCCATCCAAAGAATAGAGGTTTCTTACAAAGAAGCTGAATCGTTGTTTGCACATGATCCATATAAGCTGGATATTTTAAAAGGGCTGCCCTCTCAAGAAGCCATTACGGTTTATCAGCAAGGAGAATTTATCGATTTATGCCGCGGACCTCATTTACCTTCTACAGGGTATTTAAAAGCCTTTAAACTCACACGTGTTGCAGGGGCTTATTGGCGGGGGGACAGCAATCAGGATGTATTGCAGCGAGTGTATGGTGTGGCGTTTCAACACCCAAAACATTTAGCTGAATATCTTCATTTTATGGAAGAAGCAAACAAACGTGATCACCGGAAATTAGGGAAACAATTATCTCTATTTATGTTTTCAGAAGAAGCGCCAGGTATGCCGTTTTATTTACCAAAAGGTCAGCTTGTCAGAAATGAATTAATGGCCTTTTCAAGAGAAGTGCGGGGCAAAGCGCAATATGAAGAAGTGAGTACACCGTTTATGATGAACCAAGAGCTTTGGGAAAAGTCAGGGCACTGGGATCATTATCACGAAAATATGTATTTCTCAGAAGTAGACCATACAAGCTTTGCTTTAAAACCGATGAACTGTCCGGGGCATATGCTCATGTTCAAAAACAGCTTATATTCATACAGAGACCTTCCAATCAGAATGGCTGAGTTTGGTCAGGTGCATCGTCATGAATTTAGCGGAGCGTTAAATGGATTGTTCAGGGTCAGAACATTTTGCCAAGATGATGCCCATATTTTTTTAAGAGAAGATCAAATTGAAGCTGAAATCAAACGGATTTTCCAATTAGTTGATCATGTGTATCGGACATTTGGGTTTGAGTACTCTGTTGAACTATCCACTCGTCCAGAAAAGGCGTTAGGGGATGATGCCATTTGGGATATTTCTGAATCAGCGCTAAAGAATGTGCTTGATCAGCTAAAGATTGACTATCAGCTAAATGAAGGAGATGGTGCATTTTATGGCCCGAAGATCGATTTTCATATTAAAGATGCACTGCAGCGGAGCCATCAGTGCGCCACAATCCAGCTAGATTTTCAAATGCCTGAGAAATTTGATTTAACATATATCAATGAAAAGAATGAAAAGGTACGGCCAGTTGTCATTCACAGTGCCATTTTTGGTTCTCTTGATCGTTTCCTTGGCATTCTCGTCGAGCACTTTGCCGGCGTCTTCCCGTTATGGCTAGCACCAGTGCAAGTACAAATCATCCCTGTCTCAACTGTTCACCTTGATCACTGCCTAGAGGTGCAGCAACAATTAAGAAGTATCGGAATAAGAGTCACAATAGATGAGCGGGATGAAAAACTCGGCTATAAAATGAGAGAAGCACAAATGCAAAAAATCCCTTATATCGCTGTCATTGGCGATACAGAAATGGAAGAAAAAACACTGAATATCAGACAGCATGGAGAAAAGACATCTAGACAGCTGTCTATTGATGACTTTCAACACATGGCGGCTCAACAAATAAAAGACAGAACAGTTGCTCAAATATGATGTGCTGATTTCATGAAGAAGGATAAGACGTTCATTGAATGATGGGCGTCTTTTCATTTGTGAAAAAAGCCGAATTGACAATAGAAAGGGGAAATATTGAAACATTTTTTCGGTGGAATCGTAATAAAGATAGAGCGTTTAACAGAAACATTGAAAACGGAGAGGAGTTTATGACATGGAGCAAGCTGCACTGAAAAAGATGAGGACAAAACAAATAGCTGTCTCTAATTTAATAGTCTGCATCATGATCGTCGCTTTTTTTATCTTGTTTCAAATGTCTGATATTCGATTTACACATTTCTTTCTTTGTTTAGGATTTATCATGCTCATTCTAAGTATTTATGGTTTTATTAAGAAAGGCTCAACAAAGTCTTTCATTCCTATTTTCGAGCAGATAGCCATTTATGAAAAAGAAAAATTGGGGGAAGAGTGGGAGAAAGAAAAGAGGTCTGAAAATATTTCGAGAGTGGTATTGAGTGGTCTGATGTTTCTCCAGTCATTTAGTTTCCAAGATGTAACGAATCCATTCTTAAACATACAACCTATACTTTTACTTTTCTTATTATTTGTAACTCTAGCCCTTATTAATTTAAGCATGCTTTATCGCTTTAGAAAAATCGACCGGTCGACTGAAGGTGAATTAAAAGGCTTTACAAAGGAATCAAACATGATGTCATTGGTTTTAGGATTATTATCAGCGATCATCATAGTCGGCTTTATTGTCACCTTTCTTCTTCCATAAAACATCATTATTTTGAGGTGAAACCATTGAATGCAAACATACAACAATTGATTGATCAGATAAAGTCGAAATTTGGCTTAGATCTTTATGATCTAAAAAGACACAGCTTTCATCGTTACGTCAACATGTTCAATGAAACGATTTATACATTGAATATGGAATGGTTCCCCTCTCATGAAGCTGAACCTGCGGACGACGATGTCAACCCAGACGGCACAGCTGTCATTGAAGTGAATTTGAATACAGGACAGATCGAATCGGTTATTTTTGTCATGGACAAAACTTATGCGCAGCATGGGGTCACGTTTAAGAGACCTTATCCAGCTCATGTCATTCAATGGATCGAACAAGAAACAGGGTTGATTTATGATGAGCATTTTCATATGCATCAGAAGGAGAAAGGGGAACTTTCTTTCGAAGAAGCAATAGATGGTGTGAAAGTGACGCCATCAGGCAGAATCGAAGTGAAATGGAATGAACATGGACAGCTCATGTACTTTACACACCACGGCCCATTTTTAGCCAAAACATTACTGAAAGCTGAGGAATTTGCACTTTCTCTTGATAAGCTGGAGAACTTAGCCGAGCAGCAAGTACAGCTGTTTCAATGGCCTTCCTTCGAGCACAACCGAATCCGATCTATTTATGCATTAGAAGAAATTTATGTGAAAAACGATGGAACAGGAACGCTTCCGTTTGAAATTGGGCGTGAAGAAACGCACTTTATACACATGAATGAGGTCATTGAGTGGAATGAACCGATAAACAATGCCTTTGAAAAAAAGGAAATGAACATGTATGAGAACATTTCAGCTGAACAAGCTTTCTCATTGGAACCGTCACCAGATACTTTCCCGATATCAAAAGAAGAGCAAGCTGAGTGTATCAAAGCAGTCCGAACCTTCTTGGCGCAAAAATATCCAAAGGATACAGGGAAGTGGGTTCTGAAAACACTCCATCGTGATCATGGATACATCGATGCGATATTAAAAACGAACGGGCAAGAAGGCAGTGGGTTTATGGACAAGATCAAGGTCTTCATTGACGCCACCTCGTTTGAAGCCGTTAATTACATAGATAAAAAAGAAATGTTTCAAGTGTGCGGGATACTGAGCCCCTCTCAAGCGGCAAGTGAAATTTCTGTATCTCAGAAAGAAGCCTTTGAAAAATTGAGAGAACGTCTTGAACTTACACCTATTTACGTCTATGACGAAGCGCAAAAACATTATGTTCTATGCGGAAAGCTCGATTGCCATGATGGTGTTGATGCAGAGAGCGGCGAAGTGTTTTCTTTGAAAGAACAGTGAGGAGCTGTTCTTTTTTGTCTCATTGCACCAATTTTTTGAAGAAATTTGGAATTTTGTAGCAGGAAGTTGTCGTTTCATCACGAAAGAAACAGATAAGAATATGATCATAGGTCCATCGGTTGGAATATTAGTAGACGTCATACATATGAAACACTCATGACAGTAAAGTTGATCTACAATGCTTTTTGAAAAAAATGAAATCGTGTCTCTAGTAGTATACGACATTTGGTGGGCTGACATCATAGGATGACTTTGAACATGTTTGATTTAGGTAAGCTTGAAGCCATGATAGAAGAAAGTGAGGATATCTACCTTGAGTACATTGGAAGTGTTTCGTCAGTTTTTGGTTGACCATTATCCTGCGTTACAAGATGAACTTTGGCTAAAAGATGTTGATACCCTTCGAATCTCTCCTATTCTTCATCCTTTTCTGAAAAGCAAGCTGCCAGAGGGGATCGAAAAATTCACTTGTGTCCTATTCACGCAGCAGACAGATCAAACGGCTGCACCGCTCAAAGTATACCTTCTATTAGATGAATATGAGCAATCACTTTATGCCATTGATTTGATGAATGAACAAATAGTGCTTCATTAATACAGAAGCAAAAAGCTGCTTGAGAGCTCCTCAGCAGCTTTTTTTGATATACATTAGTCGATCATATCAACCAATCTTGAGTGCAAGTTGTCCAATTCTTTCTTTGTTGGAAAAGAGCTGATCAGCAGCGTAGATTGTCCGAATTGAAGAGGCAGCTCAGTATCGGTCACAATCATATCGATCCCAAGTTCCTCCATCGTGACATCATTTAATGTATTCTCTGGACTTGTGAAAATGTGAATGAGAGGAGGCACGCTTAATTTAATTAAATCCGCAATAAACAAACTATGATAATAGCCTAATGTTGAAATAACAAAAATGTTCAGCGTGTTTCTCCGTTCCATTTCCAGATGAACAAGTCCTCTCCAGGAAGACGTAATCATACGAATCAATTCCCGTTCATTTCTCACAAAAGGACCGAGGATATCGTCTGTTTTTAACTCTTGGATGATATGAGTAATCCTCGAATAGAAATAAGGAAACTGTTTTTTCACCTCTGATAAATAGCTCGATTTCTTTTTGAAAAGGAATCCATCTCTCACGGTTATTTCATTGGAATACACATAATATTGGAGAAGAACGAGTGTCATCACCTTGCGATTCGCTATTTCTTGATGAAAAATCGACTCCAATTGGTTGATAAATGAATGAACGGCATCATAAAGTCGTGGTGTATGCGATTGGAAGAACGTCAATTTTTCTTCGACAGTTTCAATTGATTTAAAGTGTCCAATAGCTGGTTCGATCAATAGCAAAAAGACAAATTCATGATGATCCAGTGTCACATCAAATACGTCTTTGGTCATTCGGCAAATATGCTCTTCCCATGTTTTGATTTGATCATAGATCCCTTTGGCTGCAGAACTTTGTTTTTCCTCTTTCATTGAGTACGTATATTTACGGCTTATTGTGAAATTTTTTCTCATTCGGTGAATGGAAACGGCAAACCACAGGCAGTATTTATCTATCGCCACATCTGGCACATTGACTTCTAGCACCTGAAATAGCTCCTGTAATAAATCAACTGCATCTTGCTTTTGAATATCATCGAATGGCCAAAGCCGGCTTCCATACACTTCAAACAAAAATTCAACAAAGAATTGACGAATCTCCTTCTCATTTCCATGGAACTGCATACTATCTGGGCGTAACTCAATGTCATAAGAGACAAGAATCGAATTGATTTTATGAATGGTGTTATACAATGTGGATCTACTGATATTAAGCGTGTCCATCCATTCATAGAAAGACCTGTTTTGTTCGAAAAAAATGCCGTCAATTAATCGAATTTCAATCGTATCTTTTAAAATTTCTTTGATATAGTAGTCCACTCGTATCGTCTGTGTATAACAAATGGATATGCCTTGTCTCGGCTTTATGTGGATTAACGGCTCACCGTTCTCTGTTTTGAACGATTTCATTTGTTCTAAATCGCTTTGAATGGCACGAACCGAACCGATATGTTCATTCGATATCTCTTGAAGGCTCCACCACTTATTTTTGGATACAAGCAGTTTTAAAATGTTTATCCATCTCTTTGATTTATTATCAATGAGCTCCATCAAACAACTAACTCCTTCCTTTGGCTTGCCTCTATATTATGAAGTTCACTTAAAGAACATTTGATTCTCAAAATAGGCATGAAATGATTGTAATGTTTAGGCTAAATCGTTTTGTCTTCACTTTTCATGATAAAAGAGAAAAAAATTAGACGAAAACAAATGTTATGCCCTGATTCTCCATATTTTTCATTTAAAAGGTGATAAGTAAGCCATGAATCCTATAAAAATGGATCATTTTAGATATTTTGTTTATTTTTTTGCTGTTGAAACGGTAAATGTAAGAATAAAACGCAGCAACTTTTTGATTACCATATGAAAGGGAGTAGAAAGAAATGCGATCTACATGATGCTGAACTGTCTCACCTTACATACGATATGATACATGCTTGTTTCATATGAACGAACCATATGTGAATACATGCTTATATATGCATGTACACATCATTTATTGTTCATTCCAGTATAAATAGAAAAATTCACATTTATTCTTTTCACGATCCTCTCACTATTCCCCATTTCTATAGACCCCTATCCAGTTATTATATCCACTACTCATGATTCCCTTTCAAGCTCATGATTGATCAACTCATTTTATTCATAGGGTCTTAAGGAGCAAATTTTTAGAAAATATTTGATCAGAAGCGGAGTGATTGATCTGACAGTATACAAATGATTTTTTTATCATTGTTGAACATTAATTTTAGAAAAGGGTGGATGTATTGAAAAGAATATTGTCATTGGCTCTCATCGCGGTGTTAGTCATACAGTCTAGTATATTAGGAATCTTGCCTTTAGCAGGGGCACAAGCAAAAGAAAGCCAAGAAAACATTTATGGAGATATTGAGTTTGCTGATAGCGAAGGAAACAAGTTATCAAACATAGAAGATCAGCAAGTTAGAAAGGCAATTGTTCATTGGTCGATAAAAGGAATAGATCTAAAAAAACAATATCCGTATGTTCTCTCTCTTCCTTTAGCCATACAGGTAGAGAAGGAGCAGAAGGAACCCATTACTGTGGGTGACATACTTGTTGGTGAGTATACCGTTTCAAAACAAAATGAAGTAACGGTCATATTTAAAGAAGATGTTGAGCTTGATCCAAATTTAGAAGGATCAATAGACATCGATGTCACCAGTATAGCTGAGCCAAAAGAGAAAACAAAGCAAAACGAGCGTGAAGAAAGCCTTCCAAAAGATGACTCAACCTCATCTGAAAAAGACGCTAAAAATCAAGAAGCCGGACAAACGAAACAAAGCGATGAAGATGAATTACTAAAAAACAAAGTGAGCGTATCTAAGCGTGTAGGGCTGCAAAGTGTTTCAAAACAAATGCAGATACAAGAAAATCTTCTCACTGATGCGAAATTAATTTTTGAAGATCAAGAAGGAAATTCAGTTGATAAGCCTGACATCAACTCGCTTATTTCCATTAACTACGAGTGGGCGATTCCAAATGGTCATAGCTATAATGGCGGGGATGAATTCCATTTCAAGGTTCCAGAGGAATTAGTGATTTACGAAAAAATCGATCGTCTCGAGATGAAATTTAATCAGGCAACCATTGGTTATTTTTCTGTAGATGAGAGCGGAAATGCCTCCATCGAATTCACTGATTTTATCAAACAATATTCAAATATCCATGGAACACTTCAAGTGTGGACGCAATTAGATCAAAAAACAGTCATTACTGAAGAAAAAGAAGTGGTCATTACCCCGATTGAAGGCAAAGATACGATATCGATCCCGATTCAATACATTCCAAATGGTCCAAACGTCTCTAAAAAGGGAGAACCAAATCGATCTTACAATGCTGAAACCATTCAATGGACAGTCGATTTTAATATGAACTTAGACGATGTGAAACAAGCGAGACTTTTAGATCCGATTCAAGAAGGTCAAGCGTTAAAGAAAGATTCAATCAAGCTTTATCGTGTTGATACAAAGCTAAATGGTGAAACATCGCTTGGTCAGCTGCTTGACGAAAACCACTACACAATTGGCCAAACAGCAGATGGTCAAGATTTCACGATTGAATTTAAAGATGACGTGCATCTAGCTTACCGTTTAATGTATGAAACGGACATTACGAATCAAGATCAGTCTGCGTTTCGTAATAAAGCATCCCTTGTCTCTGCTGATAAAGTGATTAGTTCAGCAGAAGGAACCGTGAATGTGACAAGAGGCAGCCCTTTAAATAAAAAAGCCGCCCACTACGATCCAGTCACACAAACGATTACTTGGGAAATTCGGTATAACTATAACGAAAAAAAGATTGCTGAAAAGGATGCTTTGTTAGAAGACTTCTTTAATGGCACACAGGCGCTGATTTCTGATTCATTTCAAGTCAAGGAAGTGACAATTGATCAGAATGGCAAAGAATCAGGAACAAAAGCATTTGAACATTATGTGGTTCAACCTCAAAAAAAGGATGAACAAAACGGGTTTACCTTGCAATTCAATCAAGATATTCAATCGGCTTACCTGATCACATATCAAACAAAAGCAACCGATCGAATTTTCGAAGCTGAAGAGATTATCAATACTGTGACAGCTGGCAAAGAGAGCGAACAAGGGAAGCAAAGAATTGACCAGCAAATCCTAACGAAAAATCATGGAACACCGAATTACAAGAACAAGACCATTCTATGGCGTATCATCTTCAACAAAGATCAACAAACCATGAACAACGTGATATTAAAAGATACGTTTACAAACGAAGGGTTGACGCTACAAAAAGATAGTTTAAAAGTGACGACAGGTAATACAGTGCTTGAAGAAGGCACAGATTATCAAATAGTTGAACATGCAAATGGATTTGATATTCAATTTACGAAAGAAATCAAGACAGAACATACCGTCACATATACAACGTCTTTTGATTATGAAAAAAGAGCAGATAAAGATCAAAAGAACCTGCGTAATCATGTAAAGCTTGAATGGGTAAATGAAGATGGCAAGGATTTGACGAAGGAAAATCAATCTGTCTTCACGCCTGACACATACACGCAGTCAAATGGGTTCAAGAACGGAACATATGATGCAAAGAAAAAAGAGATCACATGGAATATCGGTGTGAACTATAACTTGAAACATTTAGAAGAGGCGAAAATCGAGGATTTCATTCAAGGAAATCAGCGTTTGCTTAAAGATTCAATCACCGTCTACTCGCTTGATTTACAAGGCGGAGAAAATGGAGCAGAAGAAAAAGAGGTATTAGCAAAAGAACATTATGACATCAAATTCCTTGAAAATGAAAAAGGAGAATCAGGCTTCGAAGTCATTTTCAAACATGCCATTGATTCCCCATACAAAATCACGTATCAAACAAGTGTTGAAGGAATGGATTTAGTACAGAAAACCTACGAAAATAAAGCGACCCTTTATGATGGAAAGACGAAAGAATCAGACGTGAATGCTGTGGTGTCCATTCCAAATGGAGGGAAATACACGAGCAAATCAGGAAATCAACAAGGGAAAGTCATTGATTGGAAACTGAATATCAACTTTGGTCAATCAACAGTTCAAGATGCAACGATTATAGACCATCCGAGCAGTAACCAAGCCATAATAGAAAACTCATTTCATCTCTATTCGACGACAATAGATGAAAAGGGGCAAGTGACCAAAAAGGAAGAGCTGGAAAAAGGGAAGGATTATGAACTAGACCTTGAATTCGATCCAGATTCTTTTCAAATCAAATTTAAAGAAGAAATCACGAGACCATATATTTTAGAATACCAATCTCTCATTTTAGATAAGGTGGGAAGTACACTTCAAAACGAAGTAACGTTTAGAGGTGAAAATGTAAAAGAAATCAAAAAGGAATCCGAAGCCTCAATTGTGGTCAAACGTACCGCTGGCATGGGAGATGGCACTGGAGCGGTTGGCGCTTTAACCATTAAAAAGGTAGATGCGAGTAGTGGAAAAGCGCTAAAAGGAGCAAGCTTTTCTCTGACTGATGCTGCGAGCGGTATCGTCATTGGAACAAAGACAACAGATGAAGAAGGAGCTCTTCGATTTGATCGTCTTCTATATGGTGACTATATCGTGACAGAAGAGAAAGCACCTGATGGTTATATTAAGACGAAGGAACCAATCAATGTAACGATTGATCAGCCCTACGAATCAGGAGATCAAGCGAAAACAGGAAATAGCATGACGGTGCAAAACCAAGAAATCCGCCAGCATGTCCAGTTAACGAAAAAAGACAAAGAGACGGGTGCGGTATTAGAGAATGCAGAATTTGAACTGAAAAATGAATCTGGAGATACCGTCCAAACCCATTTGAAAACGGACGATAAAGGAGAAATCCTTTTCAAACATCTTGAGCCAGGTTCCTATTATTTTGTTGAAACAAACGCACCGAAAGGCTATCAATTAAATCAGCAAAAATGGCCGTTCACAATCAAAGAAAATCAAACAGAAACAACGATTGTCACTGCAGTAAATGACATCATCAAAGGCTCTGCTGAATTGAGCAAAATAGGTGAAGGCGGAGAGAGACTAGAAGGTGCACAGTTCAAGCTCTTAGATCAAGACGGGCATGAGCTAAATGGTTCGCTTGTTACAGGAGAAAATGGCAAGATCACGATAAACGAACTAAGACCGGGTACGTATCAGCTCATTGAAACAAAAGCACCTGATGGTTATGTATTAGATGAAACACCCATCACATTTGAAGTACCACTCGATCCAACAGAACCAGTCATCATTTCACAAAAGAACCTATATGAAACAAGTGCATTAGAAGTGATGAAAGAAGGGGAAGATGGTAAGAAGCTTCAAGGTGTTCGATTTGAAATCACGGATCAAAATGACGAAGTTGTACGTAAAGATTTGACAACAGATAAAGATGGGAAGCTTTTGGTCGATAACCTCAAACCGGGCAAATATCAGCTTGTCGAGACAGAGAGTATTGATGGTTATCAAAAGAAAAATAAACCTTATCCGTTTACCATCGAAATCGCACAAAAAACACCGGCAGAGATCAAAGTGATCAATGATCTCAAAACTGGAGCTGTCCAGCTCACGAAGCTTGGTGAAAAGAATGAAGCGCTTGAAGGAGCAGAATTCAAGCTTGTAGATGCAAATGGAAAAGAGATGAAAACAGGTCTCGTCACTGATCAGAACGGGGAAATCATCGTCAACGATCTTAAACCTGGAACCTATCAGTTTGTTGAAACGAAGGCTCCATTCGGTCATGAGCTTGACGAAACACCTGTCACTTTTGCTATTCCATTTAACCCTGAGAAGCTGGTCAGTGTGACAAAAGAAAATAGCCGTACAACAGGTGGAGTGCTGTTACACAAAAAAGGCGAAGAGGGGAAATCATTAGAAGGGGTTGTCTTTGATCTATCTGATGCCAAAGGAAAGATAGTGGCAGGAGGAGAAGGGATTACAACCAATCAGGATGGAAAAATCACCTTCACAGGTCTAAAACCTGGAACCTATCAATTTGTTGAAAGAAAGAGTCTTGAAGGCTATGAATTGAGTGCGAAACCACTTGTCTTTGAAGTTGAATTAGGTCAAAAAGAATGGATTCAAGTGGAGGCCATCAATCAGCTCAAGAAAGGTTCTGTAGAACTAACAAAAATAGGGGAAGAAAAAGAAAGATTGAAAGGCGCAGAATTTACACTTTTCAATGACGATGGTAAAGAATTGATGTCAGGTTTAACAACCAACGAAAAAGGCATCATCACTGTCCACGATTTGAAACCAGGTGCTTATCAATTGGTTGAAACGAAGGCTCCTTTTGGACATAAACTTGATGCAGAACCAGTAGACTTTCAGATTGATTTCAATCCAAATCAACTGGTGAAAGTGACAAAAGAAAATGTTCGGATGACTAGTGCTGTAAAGCTTCAGAAAAAAGGGGAGGATGGTCAGTTGCTCGCTGGCGTGACCTTTGACCTGATTGATGCGCACGGTCAGCGTGTGAAGAAAGACTTAAAGACAGACAAAAATGGTCAACTGACAGTCGATCAACTAAAGCCAGGAACCTATCAATTTATCGAAACAGCAAGCATCGCCGGCTATGAATTGGATCAGACACCTGTCTCATTTACGATTCGATTAGGTCAAGACAAACCAGCAAAAGTAGAAATGATCAACAAACTGACGCCGGGAGCAGTGGAACTGACCAAAGTCGATGATGAGGGACATACGCTCGAACATGCAGAGTTTGCGCTTCTGAGTAAAGAAGGGAAAACATTGAAGAAATCACTTGTAACAGACCAAAAAGGAAAGATTAATATCAACGATCTAAAACCGGGAGAATATCAATTCGTTGAAACGAAAGCACCTCACGGTTACAAATTGGATGATCAGCCGATCCTGTTTACAATTGAGAAAAATCAGCAGAAGCCACTTCAAGTAACTGCGAAGAATCACTTGATTTTAGGAAGTCTGCGTATCATAAAGGTAGATCAGCAGACAGATAGAACTTTAAAAGGTGCAGCCTTTGACATTCGTACAAAAGCTGGGAAAACCATAAAATCTGTGACAACAGAAGAAGACGGAGAAGCCATTGTTAAAGGGCTTAAACCAGGTGAATATACACTCACAGAGACGAAAGCTCCAAATGGTTATGTAGCTTTAAAGAAACCACTCGCTTTTACAATTCAAATGGGTGAAGTGGAGATCAAGACATTGATTGTGAAAAATGCTCCAATGAAGAATGAAATGGACCACACGAACCCTCCAGCTTCAGATAAGGGGGATCAACATCCGCCTCATGACTCAAACTCAAACGGGGAGCTGCCAAAGACTGGGGAAGAATGGCTACGTTATATGATGTACGCAGGGATTTTACTAGTAGCTTCTGGAACTGTTCTTCTTGTTCTTAGAAGAAGAACCATTCATTAAAAGGAAGGAACGAGTGTATAGATGAAAAAAAGAACCTTATTAGGCAGCTTTTTGGTGATCGCGGGACTAATGCTCATTTCCGTTCCTTTTATATATGAGTGGCGAACTTCTCAAGAGACGGCAGCAATGGAACAGGCATTAAAAATGATTGAAGAAAATGACAGTGATGCCCTTTCTTCTATTCCACATCTAACTGTGTCAGAAGAAGACCTGCGAGATGTGATGGAGCTAGAGATCCCGTCAATTGATTTAAATGAAAAAGTGCTTCCTGTTACATCAAAAGAAAATTTAGGTATTGCACTGACTCAGATCAAATCTCATCAAATGCCAGGTGAAGGGAATTTCACGATTGCAGGCCATAGAGGGTATAGAGGCGATCGGCTTTTCAGGCAGTTGCCAGAGGTGCCGAAAGGAGAAAAAGTCGTCTTACATCATCAAGCGGAAACATATGAATATAAAATTGTCAGCTCAGCTACGATTGAACCGACGGATGTTGATGTACTAAAGGATCGCGGGAAAAATGAACTGACATTGATCACTTGTACTCTTGATGGTCAGAAACGATTTGTCTTAAAAGGAATACGAATCAATGCTTCAAAGGGTGAGCAACCGTCGGATGTATAACACCAACATAATAGATGATGGATACAATGGAAAAGCAACGCTCACGACCGACATGTTACACCAATTGTTATCAGAGCATTATCCAACATTAAAAAACGAACGTTGGGATGTTGATGTAGATACAATTCGGACTTCGCCTATTCTTCATCCGTTATTAAAAAGAAAGCTTCCAATTGGTATCGAAAAATTCACCTGTGTGTTGTTCACGCAGCAGACACCAGCTTTAGGAGAACCTCTGATAGTGTACTTTTTATTAGATGAGAAAGGCGAATCGATTTACGCAATGGATCTCTTGCTCGAGCAGCATGATCCACATTAAACGAGAACTAAAAAAGGAAGGGGCTTTGACTCCCTTCCTTTTTTGTCATTCAATCACGCAAATAACTTCAGCCCAACCACACCAATCACAATCAGCAGCAAGCTGAGTATACGAATCATGTTTTTCGGCTCTTTAAATAGAATCATATTAAACAAGACAGAGCCCGCCGTTCCAAGTCCAATCCAGACCGTATAGGCAACGGATACTTGAACGGAAGAGAACGAGGCATATAAAAACAAAAAGGATAAGGCAAATCCGCCGACAAATAAAATGCCTGTCGTGATTTGCTTTTTCTTACTAAACATATTGAGACCAATGGTTCCGCCGATTTCGCAGGCAGAGGCTAATAGTACAAAAAACCAGCCCATTTATACCGCTTCTCCTTTCTGCTCATGTGCATCTCCATCAGACACTTTCAGTCCAATAATGCCGAGAATTAAAATGCCCATAAATAAGAGCTTTTCTAATGAAAACGAACCGCCGAACAGCGCATAATCCATCAAAGACGTACCAATCGTTCCAACTCCGGCAAACACAGCGTACACGGTCCCTGTCGGCAGCTTCTCGCAGGCTTTCATTAAAAAATAAAAATCAACTGGGATCAGGCAAATAATGATCGCCCACTCCCACACCGCATCAGCTCTATTTAAACCAAACACCCAAAGTAATTCGAATAAACAAGTGAGTGCGACATACATCCAACTTTTTTTCATCGTATTTCCTCCTAAAACTTAAAACTGACGATTCGTCATTTTAAAACCAAAAAAGAGCGTACAGCAAGTGCTGTACTCAGATTGTCGACAAAGGGCTAAAATGAACTTTATTTTAGCCCTTTGTCTTCTTTTCAGCGTGATAGAAAACCTTTGCAGTCTAGGAAGGACGAGTACTGGCGCGGAGCGAATTTGACATTCGTGAGCACCAGCACGCAGGACTGACACCGAATGCGAGGGTTTGTCTACACGCCGTACAGCAAGTGCTGTACTAAGTTAAGGTGTCTCTATGCCAAGTGCGTAAAGAAGAAATTGTTTCACTTCTCGCTTTTGAATCAGAACCTCTTCTGTATCTGTTTCTGTAAATAAGTACATTTGCTCAGCAGACGATTCAAGTAAACCAATAATGAATTTGGCTGCATATTGACAGTTCAAATTCGCACGGACCCTTTTGTCCTGCTTTGCTTTTTCTAAAAAAGCAGCGACCCATTTGTAAATCGGCTCATAAATATCTTCCCATTCCTTTAAATGCTCCGTGGCAGCTAAACCTGAGTAGGTTAGAGCAAGGACGTCACGATATTGTCTTGTAAAAGAGAAGATGAATTCAACAAGCGCATCTGCTTGATCGAGGACATCCGCATGCTGAGTCAGTTCCTTTTCAATAGCGGGAACCATCTGCGAGATCAAATGTTCTGCGATAGCAGGCATGACAGACAGCTTTGAAGGAAAATATAAATAGTACGTTCCTTGCGCCACTCCTGCTGCTTTCACAATATCCGAAATGGTCGTTTTTTCAATTCCTTTTTCTTTAAACGCATCAATGGCAGCAAGCATAATCTTTTCTCGTTTCGACACATCATCACCGACCTTAAATGACTGAATGTCAGTCAGTTTAGCGGAAAACTGACGATTTGTCAATATGGGTGTCTCGTCATTGAATAGGAGAATAAGTGATGAATAGATGCGGGCAGGCCTGAATAAGCTGTAAATATGGTCAAGCATCATGTGAGAAAGGGGCAGCTCTCCGTATGACATTCAGTGCGATGTTTTCTATTGCTTATTTTCTCTTGCTCGTCCCGCTCTATCTATATATGAGATACAGACAGGCGAAAAAGCAAAAACGATTTATCTATTTACGCACAGAAATCGTTCTTGCCTGTCTGTTTATGTATACGAATGTTTTATTGTATTTGACGGTCTTTCCTAATCGTTTTTCCGCACCAAGGGATCAGGTGAGTGTCAACCTCATGCCTTTGCAGTCCATTTATCAAAATCTCCATGCCTATCATCACGGCTATCCCAATCTTGTTTTTTTAAATTTGGCAGGGAACATTTTGTTATTTGTGCCACTTGGTTTTTTTCTCTATCAAGCATTCCGAACCATGCGCTGGCAAAAGGCGATTCTTGCTGGCTTTTTCTTGTCAACCATGATTGAAGTGCTTCAATGGGTTTTCTCGCAATCTGGTATGATTACAAGAAGCAGCGATATTGATGATATTCTCTTAAATACACTCGGCACAGCGCTAGGTTGTATGTTGTATCGGATATATCGACGAAGGAAGGAGAAAATCAAGTGAAGCGAGTATGTATCATTCCATGTGGGGCAAAGAAAATTTGGGACGTCCATCCAGAGGCGGGGAGCCAGCCAGCGAACCTCGTTTATTTAAGTCCGCTGCATCAGCATACGAAAAGCTATGCCCAAACGTTCTTTTCAGACTGGCTGATCATATCAGCGAAGCATGGATTCTTAAAAGCAGATGAAATCATTCATGAAAATTATGATGTGGCTTTTGGTACACCGCATGCTGATCAGATAACACGTGAAGCACTAAGTGAGCAATTTCATGAAAAATACCTCACTGCATATGATGAATTAGTGATACTAGGTGGAAAGAAATATCGAAAGGTGATCGATCCTTTATTACTTCCTCATCAAACAGCGATTTATCCGCTAGCTCCATATAAAGGAATTGGCTATATGCTTCAGGCATTAAAGCAAGCCGTTGAGACAAAAGTAGAACTTCCGCCGCATATTTAACGTATTCACATCTACCGGTAAGCAGGGTTTTGATCATTAAAAAGAGAATGAATGAAGTAGCGATGCTGATTGTTTCATATCTTTTCAGCAGCCACTTGGATGTCCGCATCGCTTATAAGAGTGGCTATATGAAAAAGGGGGCGTATGAACATGACAACCATCTATTTAGCTGGTGATTCAACCGTTGCATCTTACCCGGATCGTCCTGTTCAAGGAGGATGGGGAGAGTTTTTACATCGCTATACAGCGCAAGGCGTGAGCGTTGACAACCGCGCAATCGGTGGAAGAAGCTCAAAAACATTCATTGAAGAAGGACGGCTTGATAAAATATTGGCTGACATTCAGCCTGGGGATTGGCTGCTTACACAAATGGGGCACAATGATGCTTCAACGGAGAAGCCTGAACGGCATACAGATCCTTTCACGACGTATAAAAGCTATTTGTCTCAATATATTCACGGAGCAAGAGCGAAAGGCGCTACACCGCTTTTATTAACGCCAGTCGGCCGCTTTCATGAAAAAGACGGAGAATATATCAATGATTTCCCTGATTACTGTGCCGCTATGAAAGAACTAGCTGATGAAGAAGAAGTCCTTCTTGTTGATTTAAATACGGCAAGCCTTCAATTTTATCAAATTTCCGGCATAGAGAAAACCACTTCTTACTTTATGCTGTCAACAGGCGTAGAGGATCGCACGCACTTTACAAAAGAAGGAGCAGATGCGATTGCAAGACTTGTTTCGCTTGAATTAAAAGACCTTGGATTAACGATTGTGTGATGGATGACAGGACGAGAAAGAGCTCGTCCTGTTCTTTTTTTTGCAGAAAGCTATTGATTCCCTTCACCAGAGTAGACTACAATAGGTACATATGATAATGAGAATCAATATCACTTATAAATAGATCAATCGATGAAAAACTGGAGGGACTCAAATGACAGAGCAGCTTGAATTGTTTGACGTCACCATTATTGGTGGCGGTCCAGCAGGAATGTACACCGCCTTTTATAGTGGGATGCGGGATTTAAAGACGAAGGTACTGGAGTATAACGAAAGCCTTGGTGGGAAAATCCTACTGTATCCAGAGAAAGTCATTTGGGATGTAGGTGGATTAGTGCCAACAAGAGGAGAGCAATTAATTAAACAGCTTGAACAGCAAGCCAAAACATTTGAACCTGTCATTGCATTAAATCAAAAAATAACAGACTTTCATCGCTTAGAAGATGGAAATATATTGATTACGTCCGAAAATGGTGATCACCATTTAACCAAAACCTTGATTTTGGCAATGGGGCACGGTATTCCAGTTCAAAGAAAGCTGGAGGTTGAAAATGCAGATCGCTATGAAGTAACAAACCTTTATTATACGGTTCAGGAGCTCAAAACCTTCGCTGGAAAAAGAGTCGTCATCTCTGGGGGCGGCGATTCTGCGGTGGATTGGGCAAATGCCCTTGTGCCAATTGCGAAAAGTGTCACTGTTATACACCGCAGAGATATGTTTGGTGGACATGAAAAAAACGTGGCGAATATGAAAGCATCAAGTGCACGTATTTTAACCCCACATGAATTAACTGACCTACATGGTAACGGAAAAGAAATCGAAGCTGTCACTGTTCAGCATTTAGAAACAGGTGAAAAAGAACGTATTGAAACAGACGCAGTCATTGTCAACCACGGCATGAAAGGCGATTTAAGTGTTCTTGCAGAATGGGGATTAAAGCAAGGTGAATGGGGACTCATTGAAGTGAATGAGCAGATGGAGACCAATTTACCAGGTGTGTATGCAGTAGGTGATTTATGTACACATAAAAGCAAGGTCCGCTTGATTGCAGGAACGTTTGTAGATGGTGTGAACGCACTAAATAGTGCGAAATTATATATCGAACCAGATGCGGAGAAAGTGGCGTATGTATCTTCTCATAATGAACGTTTTAAGGAAAAAAACAAAGAATTGCTAGCAGCCGGTGCGGATCGCTAAAAAAAACAAAACAAGAAGGGTGGTGCCGCAACGGCATCACCTTTTTTATCGCTGAAAGGAGGTATCCGTAGATGAACGCACAAATGGAAACGATGTTACATATGAAAAAGAAAATTCAGATGTGTCTAAAAGCAAAACAAACGAACAGATGGCAGACAAAATCTCCAAGCGTTTTAACAGCTGATGGTACCGTTGTCATTCAGCTAGAAGGAATGGAGTACGAGCTTGACGGTGGGGATAGCCTGTTTATACGATCTCACATCCCTGTTGTCATCCGTTCTTTATCTAATCAGCAAGTCACAGTCTTTGCTGTTTCATTTGAACAATACATGCTCACAAATGATGCTGATGATGAATTAATTTATAAAATCAATTATGATACCCTGCCTGATAACGGGCAAGTGGTGATGGGCTCACCGGTATTATTTCATCATATTAAACGTTTAAGTGATCCCTCTTATTCAGAAAGTAGCCAAGTGAAGCTACTAAAGCTAGTACTGCAAATATTCCAGCAACAAAATGAAAAAACAACTGATGCTGATCATTATTCAATTCAAATGATTCTTCAATACATTGCAGAGCATTACCAACAAGAACTGACCCGTAAGGACTTAGCACATAAAATGGGCTTTAATGAAAGCTATTTCTCTACTTTTTTTAAGAAAAGCGTTGGAATGAGTGTCACAGATTATATTGCACAAATTCGAATGGATGAAGCAAAAAAGCTATTGTTCAAAACCGATGAACAGGTTCAGGCGATTGCACAAAGAGTAGGCTATACTGATAGCCTCTATTTCAGCAGAAAATTTCGTCAAAAAACGGGCAGATCGCCTAGTCAGTATCGACTGAGCCGCCAACCAAAACGAATTGCCGCTTTTCAGTTTGTAGGCTCTTTGCTTGCGCTTGGAGTGAAACCAATTTGCATGGAAGAAGATATTGCTCTTTATTCAGATGTGCTTCAAGGTCAACTCAGTGATGTTATCGTCATTCATGAGCATACACCTGACGACGTTTTGAAGGACATGAACTTAGACCTCATTTTAATGCCTGATTATTTCTATACAAACATAGAATGGATGAAACGTATGGAAAAATTCGCTCCTGTGCTTGTTTTTCCATATAGTCGTCTGAGTCCTGTAGAGGAGGTACTTTGTTTAGGTAGCCTCATCGGAAGGAGCGAAGAAGCAAAGCAATGGGTGGAGCGTTATGAGAAGCAAGCACAGAAGGAAAGAGCTCGCTTGACGCCATTTTTGAAAAAAAAGGAAACGGTTGCTTTATATGAAGTAAGGGGACATGACAAGGTGTATATGTGGTCTTTTCATGCGAGAGGAGCAATCAACCTATATAAAACGTTGGGGTTGATGCCCCCTGAAGCCATTCAAGAGGAGGTGCTGAAACCGGATAAACATGTTGTGATTCCGCTTGAGCGTTTAGCAGATTATGCAGCAGATCATATGTTTTTTATTGTGGCTGTTCGGAATGGATGGTACAGACATATGGACAAACGTATGAAGGAAAGTGATGTCCTGCGTAATTTACCCGCAGTGCAAAATAATACATTCTACCTGTTAAAACTAGAAGAATTTAGATTTGGTGAAGGGGAACGGGCGATAGAAATCATGAAACGATTCTCTCAATTTTTAATAAAAGAATAAGTGTATCTAACAATTGTCCATAAACAAGTTATGACGATTATCCATAGACCGATAGACAAGCGGTTGATAGAATACGAGAGACAAATAAATGATAATGATTCTCAGTGGTTCATCATGATATGGAGGAGAAAAGAAGTTATGAAAAAACAAGGCATATTTCTTAGTTTAATAGCTTTAGTGTTGTTATTCGCACTAGCAGCCTGCGGTCAAAAGGAAGAAAGTAAAACAGCCGAAGAAAAAACAAAAACGGTTGACACAGTGAAAGGCAAGGTCGAGATTCCAGCAAATCCAAAGCGTATTCTCGTAGATGGCTATTTGGGTAGTGCTGTTGCACTAGGGGTAAAACCGGTTGGTGCCACAACACAAGATTTAAAAAACATACATCTCAAAGGCAAAGTGGATGGTGTGGCAGACATTAGTGATGAACGCTCCGCCGAAAAGGTGGCAAGCTTAAAACCAGACCTCATCATTTCAGCTGTAGACGATGAAAAGGTACTTGACGTCTACAAAAAGATTGCCCCAACGATTGTTTATCCGTTCGGTGTATTTAAAAATTCACAAGAAGAGATCACTACATTAGCCGGCATCTTGAATAAAGAAGAAGAAGGAAAAGCGTTTTTGAAAAAATTTGATCAACGTATAGAAGCTGCTAGAAAGAAAGTGAAAACAGTCATCAAAGAAGGCGAAACAGTGTCAATCTTGGGTGCATTTAAAAATGATGTCTATGTGTATGGGAATGGTATCTATCGAGGTGGACAAGCACTTTATGAACAATTGCAGCTTCAGCCGCCAAAAGATGTTGCAAACACTGTTTTAAATGGAAAGTCAGGATTTGAACATATTTCATATGAAGTGCTACCAAAATATGCAGGTGATTATATATTTGTTGATGAAGCCAACGGAGGTACGTTCGATAAGAACAATTCAATATGGAAAAGCTTAAAAGCAGTGAAAAAGAATCAAGTACATGACTTGGATATTACGTATTTCTGGCCATTTGATCCAATAGCTATCGCCAATCAAGCAGAAAAATACGTAGAGATATTGACTGACTTATCTCAGAAGTAAGGGGGCTGCTTTTTGTTAAAACGATTTTTCTCCTATTACAAGCCATATATGGGGCTGTTTATATTAGATTTTTCCTGTGCCGTCATAGCGGCACTACTTGAATTATCATTTCCACTCGCGATCAGTATGGTTGTAGATGACCTTCTCCCAAACAGAAACTGGGAAATGATTCTCATCTGGAGTGGAATTTTACTGGCAGTCTATGTCGTCAGCTCAGCAATGAATTATGTGGTGACATATTTCGGACATAAGCTAGGTATCAATATTGAAACAGATATGAGAAGTCAGCTATTCACCCACGTACAAAAAATGTCTTTTCGATTCTTTGATCAAAAGAAAACAGGAAAGCTTGTTTCACGCATGACAAACGATTTAATGGATATTGGTGAAATCGCTCACCACGGTCCTGAAGATTTATTTATTGCAATGATGACTCTTACAGGTGCATTTGCCCTGATGCTATCAATCAATTGGCAGCTTGCCGTCCTCACGTTTCTCATTGTCCCATTCTTAATAGGGCTATCGGTTTATTTTACGAAGAAAATGTCGATTGCCTTTGATCACATGTTTTCAAGTATTGGTCAATTCCATGCAAGGGTTGAGAATAATGTGAGCGGAATTCGAGTAGTGAAGGCATTTGGGAATGAAACGCACGAGGTGGATCGCTTTATTGAACACAATGAACAGTTTAAACAAACGAAATTAACCACATACAAAATGATGGCATTACACGCTTCAATTAGTCACCTGCTTATGAAGGGCGTCACCATCTTTGGACTTGTAAGCGGGACATGGTTTGTGATGCAAAAGAATATGACCTATGGCGAATTCATTTCATTTGTCCTGCTGTCTGGAATCTTTTTAGGACCTATTCAACAAATTAATTCAGTCATTGAGACGTATCCAAAGGGAGTCGCAAGCTTTAAGCGATTTGTTAAGCTCTTAGATCAAGCCCCAGACGAAAAGGACGTCCCTGATGCGATTCATGTCGATGGGCTAAAAGGTGAAATTACATTTCATGATGTCAGCTTTGGTTATGAGAAGGACAATTTGATCCTTGAGCATATTAATCTGGAGATCAAACAAGGGGAAACGGTTGCCATTGTAGGTCCTTCCGGTGCTGGTAAATCCACGCTATGCAGTTTATTACCAAGGTTTTATGAATGGCAATCTGGAACCATTACGATAGACGGCATTGATAGTAGACAGATGAAGCTGTCTTCACTGCGTCAACAAATTGGAATAGTCCAACAAGACGTCTATTTATTTAATGGGAGCATTCGAGAGAACATTCTTTATGGAAAGCTTGATGCAACTGAGGATGAAATATGGCAGGCAGTTTCAAAAGCAGAGCTAAAAGAACTCGTCGAATCCCTGCCCGAAGGTCTTGAGACAATGATTGGTGAAAGAGGCGTCAAGCTGTCAGGTGGACAAAAGCAGCGTGTATCAATTGCACGTATTTTCCTGAAAAATCCACCTATTTTAATACTGGATGAAGCGACCTCATCACTAGATACTGAAACAGAGGCTTCGATCCAACGATCACTAGAAGAGCTTTCAGAAGGTAGGACGACGCTAGTCATTGCGCATCGCCTTGCAACTATTCAACATGCAGATCGAATTGTTGTTGTGACAAAAGGTGGCATTGCAGAGCAAGGAAATCACAAAACATTACTAACGCAAAATGGCTTATATAAGCGCCTTTATGAAACACAATTCGGGGCATAAAAAGTCCATTAGAAGAAATGTGAAAGCCGGCAAAAGAGCGCCGGCTTTTTTCTCATGACATGTATTGCAATCTTTTTCCCTAGTTTCTAGGGGCAAAGAGCATCATACTCACACCTATTAAACAAATAAGAGCGCCTACCCAATCGTACAAATCAGGCGTTTTTCGATCGACCCACCAGCCCCAAAACACAGCAAGAACCACAAACACACCGCCATAGGCCGCATAAACCCGTCCGAAAGTCGGGAACTGCTGGAAGGTAGGGATGACCCCATAAGCGACGAGGATGAGGCTGCCGGCGATTCCATAGCTGACAGGTCTGGCTTCGCGCAGCCAAAGCCACACAAGATAGCCACCGCCAATTTCTGCTATTCCTGCTAATAAAAAAAGAACGATCGTCAACATCATGTAAGGACACTCCAATTCATTTCGTTACCTTCTATTATGACATGTTGACATTGTGAGGGACATGAGAGTTTGCTAAAATCAACTGAACAGAGAATGGAAACACATGGATTCTTGACTTTTCAGATAGAAGTGATCCAAATGGCCTTGCTTTTCGTACAGTAAGTACATTCTCATGAGGAGCACACTTCCTTTTTCGGCGCTCTTTTTTTCTCCTTTAAAAAAGAGTAAAGTACAAAGTAGGCTTATTTCAGCAAATCGAGTGATAAGCAATACGTGAAGGATTTCATGATGAATGCAGCATGCTCTTTCTCATGAAAAAGGAAGGAGATGACCATGGATACACTGAAAGATTCTGAGCTGTATCACAAGATCAAATTTGATCGTCACAAGCCTTCGCTTGAAGTGCTGTATGATCGCTATGAACGTGTGTTATATTCGTTTATTTATAAAATGACTGGAAGTCGTGAGCTTGCGGAGGAAGTGCTGCAAGAAGTCTTTATCAAGCTCTGGCGCGGTATAGGAGAATACCATACGGATAAAGGCAAATTCTCCTCGTGGTTATTCATGATGTCACGCAACACAGCCATCGATCTCCTAAGAAAGCACCGGAACGAAACGGCACTAGAAGATGAGCATATTGAATATTTAGCCGATCATCAAGAAGATGTATCAAAGGAAGTTGAATGGAACGAGGAAAAACAAATCATACGTGAAGCAGTATCTACATTGTCAAAAGAACAGCAAACCATCATAGAAGATGTCTATTTTAAAGGAATGACACAAAAAAGCATTGCTGAAAAACTAGGCATCCCCATTGGAACGGTGAAGGGAAGAGTTCGATTGTCATTGAAGCACTTACGGACGAGACTGTCTCGCGGAGGAAAGGAGGAAGAGGCATGACTCAGTGTAAACATCAAGTGATTGATTATTTCAACGGGCATGTACAAGGAGAAGAAAAAGCACAATTTGAAGAGCACCTCAAGAACTGCTCAGCTTGCAAAGAAGAGCTTGAAGAATTGACATCGCTCATGTCTGACATTCCATTTCTAGCAGATGACCAAACACCTCCGGCAGGGATGAAAGACCGTATTTTATCCCAAGTGTTTGAAGATGAGACAGTCGAAGAAAAGAATAGCCATAGGAAAGAGTTCAAGGCAGCACGTGAACAAAACGAGATCAAACCACTACAAAAGAAACGAAATCAATGGCTCTTGCCGCTCGTTGCCGCACTGCTTCTCATTTCAGCAGCTGGAAACGTGTATTTCTTATCGAATGGAAAAGAACAGGCGGAAGAACCTGTCAGGGTTGTAGCGACAAAATCACTGGCATCAGCCGCATCACCAAAAACAACGGGTGCTTTCTCAGTGATTGAGCATAACGGCAAAAAAGAGTTGGTGGTGAGTGCAGACGGATTAAAGGATCAGCTTGATTCATCTGCTGTTTATCAAGTATGGCTTATTAAAGGCGATCAGCCGGTGCCAGCCGGTGCCTTTAAAACAGATAACAAAGGAGAAGGAACCGTCACCTATGCATTATCAGAAAAAGAAGCGAGTGAATCATGGGATACCGTGGCAGTCACCCTTGAACCAAAAAAGGATAACAAACTGCCGCAAGGACCTGTCGTACTAAGTGCTGCATTTTAAATGTGATTTAGGAAGGGTGCCTTTGGGCATCCTTTTTTCATAGGCAAAGGGAACTTTTTGGCAGATCAGACGTAGTACATATGGAGGTGAAACAGATGAAACCATACATAGAAAAAGAACTATTTCTCTTATCAGTGAGACACGCATGTATTGCCATTTATTTTCTTGTCATCCCATTTTTGATCCCATTCTTTTATCACCCATCGCTTTTATTCATTACGCTCATTGCACTTTTTATCACTCATAACTTAGCGGAAAGTATCATTTGGTTTTATAAATCGAGAAAGATCAGAAAGCATCAGTCTGGTGATCTATCGAAACGAGGACATGTCTTGACCCAGATCGTGCAAAGGCTTGAACAGCTGATGATGATCAGTTTTGTGGTGTTTTTTATAAACGAATGGATACAGGGGATAGCAGATATGTCTAACCTCTTCTTCATTACTTTTTTCTTCATCATTGTTTTCCTGCAACACATCCAGTTTTATTACGTTCAGCTATTCTTTAAATCTAAAAGCTGGTTCTTTTATGTTCCTTCATGGCAAAGAGCTCGCCCTTCTTATATAGCGAGGGAGAAAAAGGCTTTGAATAGATCCTAAATCTGCAATCACTCGTTTGATCTATCCATAAACATCAGAAAATTATGATAAAATGTGGAAAAGAAGCATATAGAAAGGGAGTGCGAGCGAGTGAAAGCTGTTGGACTATTGGAGTACTTACCGATTGAGCATAAGCAAAGCTTGATGGATCAGGAAGTAGAAAAGCCTAAAGCAACGGGCAGGGATATACTGGTGAAGGTAGAGGCTGTGTCAGTGAATCCAGTTGATACGAAGGTGAGATCACCGAAGGATCAGAAGGAAGAAAAACTGAAAATTCTTGGCTACGATGCAAGTGGTACGGTTGTTGAAGTCGGCGAAGCGTGTACATTATTTCAGCCGGGTGATCACGTGTACTATGCGGGAGATATCACGCGTCAAGGCTCAAATAGTGAGTATCAGCTTGTGGATGAACGGATTGTGGCAAAAAAGCCTGTTAATCTCTCCTTTGCAGAAGCCGCAGCGATGCCTCTGACGACGATTACGGCATATGAAGCGTTATTTGACCGGATGCATATGAAGCGAAATGCAGAAGGGGCAACACTGCTCATCATTGGCGGTGCAGGCGGAGTAGGTTCTATTGCCATCCAACTAGCCAAATTAGCAAATGCCACTGTGATCGCCACCGCATCAAGACCTGAAACAAAAGAGTGGTGTCTGTCATTAGGTGCTGATCATATCATTGATCATCATGAGCCGCTTCTTGCGCAGCTTCAGGAAAAAGGAATAGGCGAAGTGGATTTCATTTTATGCTTAAATGATACAGACGGACATTTCAAAGGCATGGCAGAAGCCATCAAACCGCAAGGCATGATCTGTACCATTGTCGAGAATCAGTACAGCTTAGACATTCAATTACTCAAAAATAAAAGTGCTGCATTTGTATGGGAGTTCATGTTCACACGCCCTATGTACAAAACAGCGGACATGATCAAACAGCATGAGCTTTTAACAGAGACAGCTGAGTTATTTGAACAGGGGACATTGACACATACATTAACAAAGGTTCTCAATCCGATTAATGCCGCTCATTTGAAGCAGGCACATCAAACACTTGAGCAAGGAAAGATGATTGGCAAATTTGTACTAGAAGGATTTGAGAAAGGGGAGAGGGTATGACGTCATTACAATATCCGATTGGCTTATATGAACCGGTTGAAAATAAAACAAAGGAACAGCTAGAGTCATGGATTGATCAGTTGGGTGCGATTCCACAAGAATATGAAACAGTCACCAATCAATTGACAGATGCTCAGCTGGATACACCCTATCGGCCTGGAGGATGGACCGTCCGTCAGCTCATTCATCACGTAGCAGACAGCCATCTGAATGCATACTTACGATTCAAGCTTGCGCTCACAGAAGAAATACCGCACATCCGTCCATATGATCAGGCGGGATTCGCCGAGCTTCCAGATAGCAAAGAGCCCATCAGCCTATCACTGCCCTTAATCAGCAGTCTGCATCGCAGATGGGTTACATTACTTCGAGGGATGTCAGAGGAAGACTTCACTGCATCCTATTATCACCCAGCCGATCAACAAACGGTGTCCTTATATGATGCAACAGGTATGTACGTCTGGCACTCAAAGCATCATCTTGCCCATATCACGGAATTAATCAAAAGAAATCAATGGAATTAAAGGAGTCATGACATGTCTGGTAGAAGAATTGTCGGCGCCATGTTTATTTGTATGGCGGCATTGTTTTATATAGCAAAATATGTGCTTTTTGAGATACGCTATAGTAATAGCTTAGGCTCAGAAAGAACGATTGAGGAACTTGAACAACTGCTGCCTGGCGGAACGTGGATCAGCATCATTTTTCTCATCATCGGTTTAGCCTATCTTTTATGGGATGACAGAGTCGTTCTTCAAAAAACCTTCATCCTCTCAGATAAACAAGTAGAAGAAGAACTAAAAAAGACGGATCTCAAGTGACCGTCTTTTTTCCTTTTCATGTTTAGCCTCGTTCAGGGCGCAGTGCTTTTTCTAAGATGGCTAAACCTTCATTGACTTTTTCTTTTTCTTCATCATTGAGCCGTTGCAGGGAATTTTTAATTTTTTCATGTCCTTTTTGATAAATGCTTCTGAAAATATTTTTCGCTTCCTCTGTTAGTTCGACGACAATGATTCTCCGGTCACGCTCAGAATGCTTTCGCTCGACAAAGTTAGACTGTTCTAAACGGTCAAGCAAGCCTGTCATATTGGACAAAGAAGCCCCCATTTTTTCAGCAATTTCGGATACTTTAAGAGAGCCATGGTTATTGAGCAGCATGAGTACCTTCATTTGAGGCATACTCATATCAAGCTTCATCCATTCTGACACATCTCCAAGACCTGCAGCTGTGAGTACTTTCATATAGAGCACCCATGTCTTTTTTTCCTCTGGAGATAGAATCTCTTCTTTTAATACGGTGGTGTCATGAATATTATATTCCACGCTCGTTCACTTCCTTTAAGCGGCTCTTTTCTCTATATTACTGATTTTTACTTCTAATTGAAAGGTTCGACAAGCTTTTGAATGTTAAACTGCATGAATCAAGTGGTATTTGTTGTATAATAATGGTCAGTCGAAATAAATGAAGCAACTTAGAAAGTTGGGAAAATCATGTGGAACAAAAAAACGGGTATGACGATCTTAAAAATGCTTTTTCCGATCGTGATTATCCTTGTCTTAATTTTTGTCGCCAAGAAGGAACTGAGCGGCCTTTCCATTAAAAAAACGTTTTATATCATTGACAGCTTGAATCGAATGGACTTGTTTATTCTTGTTTTTCTTGGACTTGTCGCAGTGTTATCGATGTCCTTATATGATTTTATCTTACGAAAAAGCCTGAATATGCCCATCAGCGGCTGGAAAACGATTCGCATTTCCTGGATTGCGAACTCCTTTAACAGTGTCCTTGGGTTCGGCGGTCTATCAGGAGCAGGGCTTAGAACACTTCTATATAAGGAGTACATAACCGATACGAAAAAACTGCTGAAAGGCATTGCCCTTTTGACTTCCTCGGTCCTTTTGGGCTTATCTATTTTCAGTGATCTGATCTTGGTGAGGGTGCTTCCTGTTGAAAGTATTATTAGCCAAGAGCCGTGGCTATGGGCCTTTGTGATCATCTTTGCTTGTATTGTGCCTATTTACATCATTATGGCGTCCGTACGAAAAAGCTCGATTGAGAGCGGTGAAAGCGGACTGAAGCATCCGATTTACGCTTATATCGGAGCATCGTTTTTAGAATGGCTGGCAGCTGGTCTCGTCATGTACATGGCTGTCGTCTCTATGGGGATGAATGTCGATGTCCGGATTGTATTAGGCGTATTTGCGATTGCGTCAATCGGCGGTTTAATCAGTATGGTTCCGGGCGGATTTGGTTCGTTTGACCTCATCTTTTTACTGAGCATGCAGTACATTGGGTTTGATAAAGAGATGGTGCTGACGGCGCTCGTTTTGTACCGCTTCGTGTACTCGATCTTCCCGTTTATCCTTGGGCTTTGTCTAGCTGCTTACGATTTAACGGGAACGACGCTTAGACGTCTTGAAGGCAATCCGAGAATGGCACCTGCCGTAGAAACAACAAACGTCTTAATTGTGTTGCACCGTGCTTTATTAATCCGTTTATTGTACGGATCAGTATCAATTTTAACTTTCGGAAGCGGCTTGCTCATCATGGCGTCTGTTGTGCTTCCTGTCGATCGATTAGGCGTGATTACGAGCATTCCACGCTTTCTATTATCAGGATTTAATGGTCTTTCTTTAATGTTCGGCATCATCCTGATGATTTTGTCCATTGAAGTGTATAAACGAACAAAAAGATCGTATGTGCTGACGATGATCGCCCTAGCAGGCGGCTTTGTGTTTACTTTGTTAAAAGGATTTAACCTGAGTCTCATCTTTATTCTGCCAGTCATCATGGCTGTATTTTTCTCTCTTCGAAATCAATTTGTGAAGCAGCAGGCTCCTTATTCCTTGTATCAGTTTGTGGCGGCTGCCGCTGGTTATTTACTCGTGCTGTTTAACTATAATGTCATCGGCAACTTTATTTGGACAAAAATTGGACATTTCTTGAGTAGGGATTACCTCGTGCATAATGAACGGCATATCACAATGACAAGCATGATTGCGCTCATCGGTGTACCGCTTTTTTTCTTCATTAGCAGATTGATTTTTAATAAAAGAGCATTTCCGATTGGAGAAATAGCAGATGAGGAAAAATTAAAAACGTTTTTAGAGGAAAAGGGTGGAAATGCCCTCAGTCATCTTGGCTTTTTAGGCGATAAAAAATTATTTTTTTCAAGTGATGGAGAGGCAATGCTTCAATTTGGGCGCATTGGCCGCTGCGTCATTGTGCTTGGAGATCCATCTGGACGTAAAGCATCCTATCCACTTGTACTTGAAGAGTTTCTACAGCAGACAGAAAAAGCAGGCTATCGCGTTGCTTTTTATCAAGTAGAACGGGAAGGGATGGCGCTCTACCATGACTTAGGCTTTCACTTCTTTAAGCTTGGAGAAGAAGCCATGGTCGATTTAGAAACGTTCTCTCTTTCCGGTAAGAAAAAATCAAATTTACGGGCTGTGGCCAATAAGTTTGAACGAGAAGGCTATACGTTTGAAATGCTGGAACCGCCTTTTTCAGATGAGCTCATCTCAACCTTAAAACAGATTTCTGACAGCTGGCTCGGAAAGAAAAATGAAAAAGGGTTTTCGCTCGGCTATTTTCAAGAAGATTATCTTCAAAAAGCACCGATTGCGATTCTGAAGGATGAACAAGGGGAAATCATTTCTTTTGTATCACTAATGCCGATGTATCAAGAAGGGGAGATTTCCATCGACCTAATGCGTCATATGCATGATGCACCGAACGGGATGATGGATGCGCTGTTTATCCACCTTTTTCAATGGGCGAAAGAAAAAGGCTACAAATTCTTTAACATGGGAATGGCGCCTTTATCGAATGTAGGAACATTTCATCAATCCTTCCTCACGGAGCGTTTGGCGAGTGTTATTTTCAACAACGTCAGATTTATGTACAGCTTCAGCGGATTACGGTCGTTTAAACAGAAATATAAACCTGAATGGCGCGGAAAATACTTAGCGTATAAAAAGAATACATCATTACCTGTCACAATGGTGCTTGTCACCAAGCTGATAGGGATGGACCCGAATCGCAACCGGCGTCCATAGATCAAAAGCCTTTACCTTTCACTAGGTGAAGGTTTTTTTAGACAAAAGAATAGCAAAAGTGGTAAAGTTGAAGAGTAAGGGGGATGTAAATATGACATTAAATGAATGGTTTAAAAAGGGATTAACTGAACGTACATATGTACACAACATGGAGAAAAACCGAGAAAATCTACTCACGGTGTACAACCAGTACGCAATTCATCAAAAAGAAAAAGAGCTGCTTCAAAAGCTGCAAAAGAAAAAGCTCAGAGCGCTTGTCATCACAGCGGATTGGTGCGGAGATGCGATGGTCAATGTACCAATTTTCATGCGTATTGCAAGTGAAGCACTCATTGATGCGCGCTATTTTATTCGGGACGAGCATCTAGACCTGATGGATCAGTATTTAACGAACGGGACCGCAAGATCGATTCCGATTATCGTGATCATTGATCAGGACGGGAATGAAGTAGGTAAATGGGGACCACGCTCAACAGAAGCACAGCGATTTGTTGATGAGAAAAAACCCGACAAGGATGCCCCTGATTTTGAGGAAGCTTTTCAAGTATTTGCGAAAGAAGCCGCACATCACTATACGACAGATCGTTACTTATGGAAAGATATTGAGAAAGAAATAGTAGAAGTTTTGGAAAAAATATAAACCAAAAGACTACTTCGCCGCAACGGGAAGTAGTCTTTTTTTATCTTGTTTTTGCGTCTCACCTACAAAACACCGCATAAAGATGTAGAAAAACCGCAGAATTCTACAAAAAACCGCAGAAAACCGCAACGCATCACGATTTTCCCAACCATTTTTAGTTGAAAAACCTCATATGTGCCATGAAAACCTTAATTTTGCCCTTATCTAAAGGCTCATATAACGCACGTTGGTTTGCTTTTTCCCAATACAAGAGGCCCAGCAACTATAGTAATCTAGTTGTAATCTCCTTTGAACGAACTAAAAAACAAATGACGGAAAAGGGCTGGCGATCAATCTATGAAAAAAATCATTTATCTCGATCAAGAAAAAAAGAAGCTCGCTGAATCGAAAAAAAGAGAACAGCGTTCCATCAAATCACTTAGGCTGCTTGTGTTTTATGACGGGCAAAGTCCTTCATGTGCAAAAGCGATGGACTTGTTGAAAGCTCTCGATTGGAAGAACCGTATTCATTTTGAATCCTTTAGACACTCGCAGCTGCTCAAACTGAACAAAATAAGTGAAGAAAAGGCAGAAAAGCGAATCGTGTCAATTTCCTTAGCCAAAAACCAAAAAAACTCAGGGATCTATACATGGCTGAAAATTGCTTGCAATATCCCTGCATTATGGGGAACGATCCCATTCATCGTGCTCAGCATTTGGTTAGGCTTTGGTCAACATGCGTACGATTACTTTGCGAGAAAACGGTATGTTCATTCAGTCAAACAAGTCACCCGTCCTGATACAGATCAACAGAAGACCATTTAATGAATAGGAAAAGCATGACCTTCGATCGGCAGAAGGTCATGCTTTTTTGTAATAGGGGACATATGATGCAAGGTGATGAAGCAGCGTTCTCGTGTAGGACATATAGGTACGTTCGTCAAGCTCAGAACCCGCATAGGAAAGCAAGGTTCTAAGAGCAAACAAGTACTCACTGTGCAGCTCATTTTGTTTAAAGTAAGGAAGAGCTGCTTCGATCAGATAGGTTTTCAAATCAAGAGGGTTTTCCTCAATCATCAATTTATAGATTTTGATCATATATAAACAGTTTGGCTGAATACGAGGCTGTTTTAACAGCTCATGTATGTAGGGAAGGGCCTTTTTGCGGTCGTATTCAGCATATAAGGTCGCGATTTCATACAGAGTTTCACAATAACGGTCTTCTATCTGTTCTTGATTAAAGTAATTGAGTGAATCTAGTAAATAAGGCACAGCTGAAGAAAAATCGCCTTCCCGTTTTAAGAGCACCCCGTAATAAAAATAAGCGGTCATTTTAATATAGGCATCAGGATAAAGGGACGTGTGCAAAATCACTTCTTTTAAATATTTCTTCGCCGTTTGAAAGGCTTTTAGTTCCAGTGAGATCACGCCATGAATGAGTGTGCAGTGAATGATCCGCTTGAAATTGTTCTTTTGTCTATATAAATCCATGGCTTGATGGGTTGCTTCAAGCGCATCGCCAAGAAGTCCCATGTTTCCAAGTGCTTTTGCATAGTGATAATACAGGTCACTTTGTTCAACAGACGCGTAAGAAAAGCAGCTCTCAAGTTTCTTTATCCCTTCTTCAAGCTGACCATTTGTAATGAGATGAATGCCATCTAGATATTCAAATATTTCTTTTTCCGTTTCAATAAAGGTTTTTTCAAACTTTTTAAGCACGCGGTGTGTTTTTAAGGCAAGCGGCTGCTTGTCCGATAATAAATAAAATTGAAATAGGGACAAATGATACTGAATGCCTAAATCTAGCGAAAAGAACTGTTCCTCGTGCTGAATGATCATTTCTGCATTTTGTTCAGCTTGATCAAGTGCATAGAAATACATATTCATTTGAAACTCATCCAAGAGTGACAGCAGGTGACGTGCCTTTTGTGACAGCGTTTCTTGACTGATGCCTAGTCGTTCAAGCAATAAATTGATCGTATCTTGATTGGCCTCCTTTGAGCCATTTTCGATTTTACTTAAATGAGAGACAGAACAAATTCCTTCTGCCAATTCAGATTGGGTCATATTTTGTTTATACCGGTAGAGCTTAATGATTTGCCCGATATTGATTTTCATTCCATCCAGAAGCCTCCCTTCCAATCATGGTTTGAAAGCCTTTTGACAAAATAACCGCATTAGACAAAATGGGAATAACTAAACCTATTTCATCATCTTGAGTTTTTTATCAAAATTTGTTTAAAACGTAATATGATTGTAACATTACTTGAAAAACTCAAACAACTTTTTAGCAGAAGGGATGGGAAACATCATTTGCAACTGCTCGCAATGATGTTTATAATGTGAATGAGAATCAATTTCAATTAAGATTGATTGAAAGGATGACACATATGCCAGAAATCAAACAACAAACAGAAGCGTTAACGGTACGAGACGCTGTCAGATATAGACGATCTATTCGAAAATTTAAAGAAACGCCGGTGACCATTGAGCAGCTTCAGCCGTTATTAGAGGATGCGGTCTATGCACCGAATCATAAAATTACGGAGCCTTGGCGCTTTCTATATGCGGTGACAGATGAAGCGAAAGCGACATTTATTGATCGCTTCATTGCGTTCTTCAAGCGCAACAATCCAGATGCAAAGGAAGAAAAGATCAATCAATATAGAGATTACTTTTCAAAAGTCCCAGCCCTTTTACTTGTGGTGTTAAAGGAAGACGAGAACCCAGTGGTAAGAAATGATGATTTTGCCGCTGTGAGCGCGCTCATTCAAAACTTCCAGCTGCTTGCTTGGGATCAAGGAATCGGTATGGTCTGGAAGAGCGGCCGCATCTTATACGACAAAGGCTTTCAACAGAACATGGGCCTAAAGGAAAACGAGCGGTTTGCTGCCATCCTTCATATTGGTTATCCAGAAGAGGTGCCTGAGGAAAAATCACGTCAGAAAGCATCAAGTCTTCTTACTGAAATTCAATAAAAGAAGAAAAGCAGACCGCAAAAGGGTCTGCTTTTTTTACTTATTGTTTTTTGGCGCGCTGATCGGCTGCTTTCATACGTGCCATTGCTTTTACGTCATTCGGATCTGCAAGTTCTTTGGAAAATTCAACATATTCGCCATCCGGTTCTTGTGCTGCAAGCTCGTGGTTGGTTTTTTGGTGTTGGTCTTTTTTCAAAGCCTTTCCCTCCTTTACAAGATCACTTTAGTTATGTGCTTGTTGGAGTGGAATATCCATCTTACTTGTTTCTTTTTTCTGCTGCTCTTTCCGCTTTTTTGAATTCCTGCTGATACAGGACTTCCTGGGTTTTCTTCAGCTTTGAAGTTGGCTGGTGTTCTTTTTTCTTCATCAAAATCGCCCCCTCATCTCATTTCTAATAGGATGGGTGTTTTTGACAAAAATTATTCCTTTGAATGCAAAATCGCTTCTTTTAATTCAGGATGCAAAAAGTCATAAGAAGAAAGCAATGCCTTCTTCGGCAGCGCACGCTGACCTTCTAAAACAAGTAATGACATTTCGCCAAGTGCCGTTCGAATGACAAAGGATGGGACCTTCAGCCAGTGAGGGCGGTGAAGGGCAGACGCTATCGTTTGTCCAAGCTGCTTCATTTGAACAGGATTCGGTGATGTGACATTGAGTGGACCTGAGATGTCGTCATTGTGTATTGCATAAGCAATGAGATGTGCTACATCTTCGACATGAACCCATGAAACCCATTGCGAGCCGGAGCCAATCGTTCCGCCGGCAAATAGTTTATATGGCAGTGTCATCAGTGGCAAGGTACCTTTTTCTCCTAACACGACGCCGAAGCGTGTGTAGACGGTACGAATGCCGAGTGCTTCAATCTTTTGCCCCTCAGCTTCCCAACGCTTTGATGTATGACTTAAGAAATCAGTATCCGCAGGAGGTGATTCCTCTGTAAAATCTCCTGTTTGAGACGTGCCATAAATTCCGACAGCACTTGCTTGAATGAGCACAGATGGTTTCGATTCCTGCGCTTCTATAATGCGCCTTACTTCTTGTGTGGATTGAATACGGCTAGAGAGGATGCCTTCTTTTGCCTTGTCTGTCCAGCGGGTGAAAATGGATTTTCCAGCAAGGTTAATCCAGACATCAATCGCAGGAAGTTCATGCTCAGGTGCAGCACCTTCTGTCAGCCACTGCACATAGTGTAAATGATTTTGTTCGGATTCCTTTGGATTTCTTGTTAAAATATATAGATGATGTCCTTCAGCAGCGAGCACTTTCGTGACGTGCCGGCCGATAAAACCGGTTCCTCCGGTGATGGCGATATTCAATTGACATCTCTCCTCTCATATACATACCTATATCTTTCACGATTTTGAATCAGAAGAAACATCCTGACTGTTTTAAAAAAGGAGTGATCACAGGATGCCCTATATTACAAAAATCTCCGCTCAGAAAAACAATACAGAGCGGGTGAACATTTTTCTAGATGAAAAATACGCCTTTAGCGTTGATCTAGATGTGCTCGTCCAGCACGATTTGAAAAAAGGGAAAGAGCTGGACGAAGCAGATATCATCGACATTCAATTCGGTGATGCTGTGAAAAAAGGATTTCAGCAGGCCGTCGATTATTTATCCTACCGAATGAGATCGGTGAAAGAAGTAACCGATTATTTGACGAAAAAAGAAATCCCGGCACCTGCTATTAGTGAAATTATACACAAATTAAAGCATTACAAGTATGTAAATGATCTTGAATTTGCGGAAGCCTATGTCAGCACCCACCGTAAAACGAATAGCAAAGGGCCGTCCGTCCTGAAAAAAGAGCTAAAGCTCAAAGGGATAGATGATGACAACATTGAACAAGCACTATCGCAATATCCTGATGACTTACAGCTGGAGGAAGCTGTGAAGCAGGTTCAGAAGCTTGTGAGAAAAGAAAAAAATCGTTCCGCAAAAGAGATCGAGCAGCGCATCAAGCTGCAGCTGCAACGAAAAGGATTTTCGTTTGGGATCATTGATAAAGCCCTTCAAGAAGCCTATGATGGACAAGAAGAGGAAAAGGAAGAAGAAGCCCTCCTTTATATGATGGAGAAGGCAAAACGCAAGGTAGGATACGACGGGTCATTTGAAAAGAAGATGAAGGTGAAGCAATTTTTATTCAGAAAAGGCTTTGATCTCGACACAATTGATCACGTTTTAGACAAAGGGGAATGACAGATGGACAAACGTTATAGTGAGATGACGGAATACGAATTGAAGCAGGAGATAGCCTCTCTTTCTGAAAAAGCACGTAAGGCTGAGCAGCTTGGCATTGTGAATGAATATGCCGTCTTAGAACGGAAAATCGATATGGCAAAAGCCTACTTATTAGATCCAGCCTTGATTCAAACCAAAACGACTTATCAAATCAAAGATACAGACGAAGAGTTTTATGTGGAATATTTAAATGGTGTATTTGCGTGGGGACACAGAGTATCAGCCCCTAATAAGGAAGATGCACTGCCAATTTCCATGCTTACGAAAAAGGACTGATCCTAGAGATCAGTCCTTTTCTTTACTTCGAACGTTGTTTACGGACGTTGTTCTGAAGTACGATGTCGTGCTGCGTTTGCTGCGTTTCTCCGTTGACCTGAGAGGCAGAATGCTTTGCATTCGCCCATGGTTGAGGGTAAGCGGTTGTCCTTAATTGAACAAAGTCTTCCATATACGATTTCCCATTTGAACTCATATCTCAAGCACTCCCTTTGGAAAAATTAGCGTTTCCCTGATGCCCTCATTCGTTCCTGTGGACGTGTATTCGTCTCACCATTCGGCCTTTTAGACGCATAAGCATCTGTGGCGCCTGGCTCGCCTTCAAATTTGTGATTCACTTGATTTGGAAAGCCTTTTGCTTTATTACGCATCTCGATTCCCTCCAAACAATACAAATCATTTGCGTCTTTTGAAGACGTAAGGGTAGTATATGAAAAAAGAGGTTTTTTTAAAAAGGCACTTTCTGCTAGATGAAGGAGGAACATGCATGGAACAATACTTTGAGCGACTAACAGAACAACTCATGGAAAAAAACAATATGCTGACATATGATGAAGCACGTACATGGGTAGAGCTGCTTTGGAGTGATTTTGAAACGACCTATGCAAAGGCTGGCCACAAGTATAAAGGACAGGAAACAACTGAACGGATTGTCCAAGAGTGGATTGAGAGCTACGGTGCGCAGCTGCATTTATTCCAAAATAAACAATCGAAGGCAAACGAGCATCTACAAGAGCAGAATAAAGGGCTGCTTCATTAAAAGAAGTGCCCTCATCTTTTTCAAGAAATAGGAAAATATATAAATGAGTAAACAATTTTATGATACAATACCCAGTCTGTGATCGAAATTACAGGCTTTTTACAATGGTTAAACTTAAAATTACATTAAATTCATCTTACTGAAAATCACTGGAAATAAAACTTTGATATAATGGAACGATTAAAGAGACATGTAATTTATGGATAATAAAAAAGGGTTTCGTTTCCTGACAAAAAAGGAATAATGAACATATCAGACTATGTGAAAAAAGTGAAGAGAAGGTGCGATATGGAACGAGAATTGCTCTCTGTTATAATTCCTTCTTACAATGAAGGTGAAAACATCAGACGAATCTTTGAGGCACTCGAGGAAGAGTTTCGCGATTTTCATTATGACTTTGAAATCATCTTTGTGAATGATGGAAGCAAAGACAACACACTTCAATATATGAGAGAGCTCTCTCGCAAAAGTGCAAAGGTCAAATACATTTCCTTCTCACGTAACTTTGGGAAGGAAGCCGCTATTCTGGCAGGACTTGAATATGCGAAGGGAGTAGCTGCGATCATCATGGACGCCGACTTGCAGCACCCAACGTATTTGATTCAGGACTTCGTCAGAGGATATGAAGAAGGCTACCATCAAGTCATTGCCAAACGGAACCGTAAAGGAGACAGCAAGCTTCGCTCTTACTTATCATCCATGTACTATAAAGTGATGAACAAGGTAGTCGAAGTGGACTTGCGTGATGGCGTCGGAGATTTCCGTTTAATTTCGCGCCAAGCAATTGATGCATTACTTCAGTTGAAAGAAGGAAATCGTTTTTCAAAAGGGCTTTTTTGCTGGATTGGGTTTGAAGAAAAGGTCATCTATTATGAAAATGTAGAAAGACAGCATGGTGATACAAAATGGTCACTAAAGAAGTTGTTTAACTATGGCATAGATGGCGTCATTTCTTTTAACAACCGCCCGCTGCGTATTTGTTTTTATACTGGCATACTGATCTTATTCCTTTCTTTGATTTACATCGTTGCCACCTTTATTCAAATCGTCAGAACGGGCGTGATGGTACCTGGTTATTTCACTTTAATATCGGCTGTGCTTTTCCTCGGAGGTGTCCAGCTTTTGAGTCTAGGTGTGATTGGAGAATATATTGGCCGCATTTATTATGAAACGAAGAAGAGGCCACATTATTTGATCCAAGAATCAAATGTCATGCAACAAGAGACAAGCTCAAAGGAACAAGACCGAGTGTTAACACAGTTATTTAAATAACGTGGAGTCAAATAACCGGCAAGCACGAATCGCTTGCTGGGTTGTTTTGTTTCAAAGAACAATGGATCTTTTGTGGAAAGGATTTAGATGATGAAACGTAGATGGATAATCATTGGAATGTGCCTCATTACCGCATTATTAGGCCACTCCTTTTTCTTATATGAATATACGCAAGGCCGGTACATGACAGGAGATGGGGATGGCATTTCGCAAATGCTCCCATTTAAAAAGCTGCTGTATGACGAATATGTCAAAGGGAATTTCTTTTATTCCTACCAATTCGGTCTAGGCGGCGGTACATACACGCAATTAGGGTATTATTTCACAACGTCGACGGTCTTTATGGTGACAGTCGCTGTCGTCTGGCTGATGAATGCGCTCCATCTCATACAGTCAACGGACATTCATTTCTGGGCAAATGCCGTGATTTGGCTGAGTGTAATCAAGCTGACGCTTATTCTTTTCATCGCTTACCGTGTGCTTCTTTCAATGGTTCAAAATAGATTGGGTGCACTGACAGGTGCCGCAATTTATGGATTATCTATTGTATATTTCCGGCATCAAACGTTTTGGGAATTTTTCACCGACAGCATGATGTGGCTCCCGCTGCTTGTACTTGGGGTTGAGCGGATATTCAAAACGGGTAAGCCCGCTTGGTTTATTGCGAGTTGCAGTTTGATGCTGATCAACAACTTTTACTTTGCTTACATTCACTTTATCTTTTTAGCGATATATCTTGTCTTCAGATATATGATCAAGCTGCGAAGTGAGGAGCGTGGGTGGAAGGTGTTTTGGACGCTTGCGATCTCTACACTGCTATCCTTTGGGATCAGTGCCGCCTTTTTTATCCCGTCTGTTTATGGCTTTCTTAACAATATAAGACCGCCGTATGAACAGGCCATTCCTTGGTTCGAACTGCATGATCATCTGCTGTTTACGAGCAGGGTGTATTTATTACCCGTGATTTTTCTGATTTGTCTGTTTCTCGTACCGCTTTACCGGAACAGATGGTTTTTCATGTTTACATCCATCAGTATGTTGCTCATTGTTTTTCACTTTAGCCCAAAGATGGCGAGTGTGTTTAATGGTTTTTCAGCACCACAGTACAGATTTGAATACATTCTTGCCTTTACAGTTGGAGCGGTCGTTGCCATCACGATCAAGCATTTCTCACAAATCGAGTGGAAGTGGAAAAAGCGTGCGGTCTTAGGCGCTTGGATCGTGTTCCTACTCGCAGTCGCCCTTTCAGAACGAGCAAAGGGAAACATGGATGTCGTTGTGTTTACAGGTATAGGACTGCTTGTGATCAGCTTGTTCTTCCTATGGATGCATGCCGAAAAACGTCAGCACCTTCGTCTCTTTTCAGCTGTGCTTATTGCCATCAGCTTACTGACAGCAGGCGTGTATCAGCAGGGATACTTATCTGAAAGAAGCAATATTAAGAGCGTATCAGATACGTATCTGAATAGTGAGGCATATGCTGGACATGAGCAAATGAAGCTCATTCAGCAGATTCAAAGCCGCTCTTCAAAAGATCCGCTTGCCCGGATTGATTGGATGAATGGTGTGCGCAACAATACCCCGTTATTTGAAGGCTTTCAAGGCATGAGTGCGTATTCAAGTATATTGAATCAGCATTTGCTCAATTTCTACTGGAATGACCTGCAAATCGATATGGGACGTGAAAGTGTCAGCCGTTATGCAACAATGGGGGACAGGGCGAATTTATACAGCCTGACCTACGGAAAGTATTATATGAGAAACAGCATGATGCCTTACTCACCACCAGCTTATTTTAAGCCAATCTTGAAAAGTGAGCATTATGAGGTATATGAAAATACTCGGTCACTGCCATTTGCAAGAACAACGAGCACCGTTTATTCAGAACAATCCTTAAAGGATGCCTCAGCACTTGATAAAGAGCATGCGATGCTGCAAGGCGTCATTTTAGACAAAAAAGGAAACGCTGAAATTGAGCACGCAGCAGATCGACTCAAAGATACGAATATTCATACGGAACAAGCTGTATACGAACATGGCGTGCTTGATGTATACGGAGAAATGGGCGGTCTGAATATCACACTGCCAGATGACATCGCTCGCGCTGGGGATGTGTATGTGAGCTTTTATGTGAAGCGGACCGACCGTAACGAAGGATTTCAGTTATCCGTTGACGACTATGTCACATCAAGAAAAAGCAATACATCCATCTACAAAACAGGTGTCAATGAAGTGACGATTCGGGTCCCAGCGGAAAAGATCCTCTCCATTCGAGTACCAAAAGGGACATACGAGCTCAATCAACTGAAGCTGTATCAAGAGCCTTACCGCGTCCTAGAGAAAGCATATGAAAAAGAAAAACAGGATGATGGCAACCAGCAGGTAAAGCTCGAAAACAACCGCTTTACTATTTCATATGATAACAAACGCAGTGATGACTACATGATTCTGCCCGTTCCATATGAAAAAGGCTGGGAGCTCACGGTGAATGGACACAAAACCGATATCGAAAAAGCCAACTACACTTTTATTGGGTTTCCAATAGAAAAAGGTGAGAACGAGATTGTGCTAACCTACTATCCACCTTATATCAGAATTCTCGCATTGATTTCACTCGTCAGTTTGATTTGTGCGATCCTCTATGCACGGAGACAACATAAGAAACACCACTTTTCATCATAAGTGGTGTTTTTTTGTCTTTCATCTCATACGTAAGTTTCTTCATCCCATTCAATCGTATATTCGTTCATTTTTTTATCAATATCGTTTTGAATACTCATGTGCTGAAATAGCGCATTCAATTCTTCTGTCCTCTTTCTTCGATCTTTTTCATAATAATAGAACGCATCTCGATCATCATGATCCCTTAGCATCTTTGCTATGACCATGGCATCTTCTAGACTATACGATGCTCCTTGACCAACAAAAGGATTTGCTGTATGAACAGCATCACCTACAAGAACAACTCGTCCTTTTGACCACACAGGAAGATCCTTTATTTCATAGATACTTCTTGGAAAGAACATGTCTGTATGATCGATGATGTCAGATAGGTGTTTAGGAATGTTCCAATGTTCCATTTGTTTATATAATAACTGTCGGATGGTTTCTTTATTGGCTTTCTCAAAATGTTTTGTAGGTAACTTCTCAGGACACTGAGAGAAAGCTTGCCATAAAATATTCATTTTATTTGTTGGATGCGCTTTTCCAAAAATGAATTGAAAGTTTCCGTCATTGTAAAAATAACTTGTTGCCTCATCCAATACAAAATCCTTCACAAACGATACTCCTTGCAGTCCCCAAAAACCGCTATAATCTAATTTAGCATTAAACGCAATAGCCTCTCTTGTTTTCGAAAAAGTTCCATCTGCTCCTATTACGATATCACCTGTTATCTCAGTTTCATCTTCAAAAAGAACCTGTACGGAATGAGGCAGCTGTTTGATCGAGGTTAACTTTTTGTTGTATTTCACTTCTATTCCTTGACGGTGAACTTCTTTTAAAAGTGATTTGATGATTTGGTCTCTCATGACGTTCAGTAAAGGGGCATCATAATATTTTTCACTATAATTGTGAAAGATCGCTTCTACTTCATTTTCACTGTTTATTTGCTGGATCTTCTTTATCACTGTTGCATTTGCTATCACTTCATTTTTACACCCGATTTCATCCAAAATCTTTACCCCATTCGGAGACAGTAAAAAACCTGCTCCTGTTTCTAATTCTTCATCTGACCTGCTTTCATAAATCGTACTTTCCATCCCAGCCTTTTTTAAAAATAAAGAAGTAGCCAATCCTGCTACACCACTGCCGATAATGATCACATGTTGAGATTTCATTATTTCCCCTCCTCTTTTTATAAACAGACCAGTCGGTTTATTTTAGTGCAAAAAAATAAGCTTTTTCATATAGGACAGCGTATCACAATTCCCCCTTTTCATTTGGTAATTAAAGTATATGATAATATGTTATAAATGATTTCGCAAGAATGAAACTAACCAATTTCTAATCAACTTCTTTTAAAAACATGAAGGGGATAACAAAACATGAACAAAGACACCGTGATAAAACACTACGAACACACCCTTGAATGGGTACTGTCACTAGCGGATGTAACAGACGAAGAATGGCGCCGCGCCATTGCTGATGGGAAGTGGAGTATTGCTGAGATCATCGCACATTTTGTTCCGTGGGATGAATTTATTTTACACGATCGCCTAAAGGAATTTTGGAAAGATCGGGCGTTATGTAAGGCACCTGATGTGCATGAAATGAACCGGCAGTCAGCCGAAAGGGCAAGACACGAAAAGAGAAGCGAGACGATTGGGCGATTTATTGCTGTCAGAACAGAATTGCTTCAAGAAATGAAGAAAATCGAAGCATCTCGCTGGACTACACCCTTTCTGATCGGTCAAACCGAGCTGACGTTATCAAGTTATTTTCCAGGCTTAATTAAGCATGATCTCCATCATATGGAGCAGGTTAAACAAGCGCTCTCAACAGAAAGACGATAGCCTCACGATGCTTCTTTCTCAAATGGAAACGTCGCATAATCAAACAAAAAATGAAATAGCCAAAGACTAAGCGCAAAGAGAATTTCTTCAGAAGTAGTCAGCAAAATGCCGTCAACCAATTCGTCTGATAAATAGACAGCACCCCAAATAAACAAAAGGTGAAGTAAGATGGCATAGAAAACGATAGATCGTTTTTTGGACCGGCATTTTCGAACAAACCGCATGAGCACGTGTTCCAGATGTTCAAAAGAGATCCCGAGTACAACATAGATGCCCATAAACAGTAGCAGCGATAAAATCGATTGATAAAAAGCACCCGTCAAATGAAAGAACAGCACACAAAACAACAAAAATATGTAACAGATAGCTGATAGCGCCATCAGCCATTTCAGCCCTTGCCATAAAGCGTGAACAGATTGCTGCATGGGTAAACAACACTCCTTTACATGAAGATACCTGCAAAAAGGACAGCCTTTTTGCAGGAAGGTTGAATTAATCCTCTTTTTTAGGTGCAGCGATGACAGGGTGTTTTTCAGTGTCAAGCAATTTCAAGAAGTCTTCGCCTTGATCTAAATGATCAAGAACAAGCTGTTTCGGTGTGACCGCAAGCCACTGATTGAGTGAGATATCTGCATAATGGTCGCTCTTGAAGATTTCTAAGAAATAAAGCGGTTCGTCGCCTGTATTTTCTACATAATGCCCCATCGCAAATGGCACATATCCAACGTCTCCGGCCTGATAGTTGAAGGTTCTCGCATGTCCATCAGAGGCAAATACCGTCATTCGTGCCTTTCCAGAAATGAAATATTGCCATTCATCCGTATTTGGATGCCAGTGCAGCTCACGAATGGCGCCTGGATCGACTTTCACAAGAGCAGACGCAATCGTTTTAGACGCTTTGAAATTGGTAGAGTCCGCAATCCACACTTGTCCACCGCTTGACGTAATCGGCTCTTGTTTTAACAGCTCATATTTAAAGGAATTTGGGACCTCTCCTTGCTCTGTTTTCACTTTGTCACACTCAAGGGAACCAGGAATTCCTTTTTGGAAAATATACTTCTCTTTCTCTGGCAGTTTGTTAATTTGCTCCTTTGTCATTCCAAAGTTTTGGAGCACGACTTCCTCTGGCGTATGGGCAAGCCAATCGGTTACTTGGAACGTGCTATTTTCAGAGAAAGACCCATCATCAAACACAAGCAAGAATTCAGCTCCCGGTTCAAGTGCTTGAATAGAGTGCGGCAAGCCTGAAGGGAAGTACCACAAATCACCCTCGGTCACATCCTCTGTAAAATTGCGCCCCTCTGCATCAACCGATGTAATTCGGGCTTCCCCATAAATCATGTACGCCCATTCTGCTTCCTTATGCCAGTGCAACTCGCGAATTGCACCAGGCTTTAGCCGCATGTTCACAGAGGCAAGACTTTTAGAAATGGGCAGTTCACGTACTGTGACTTCTCTGGCGTAACCACCTTTTTCTAAACGGTTGTGCGTATCAGAAAAAGAATATTTCATGTTGGGAACCGTTCCATGATCGGTTTCTGGTGGCGTGAGCATATCTGGGTTTTGTCTGTCTCGCTCGAGATTACGTGGAATTTTGACCGTTGCTCCTTTTTCTCCTCGAATCGGCTGCGGTACACCATTTTGCTTTTCACTCATGATAAAATCCCCTTTCAACATCGTATTGTGTGAGGTGACAAAAGGCCTTTCATTTCGCCCTCGTTTTCATAAGGTGAAACGAATCAAGAAGATGTCAATCTGATTCATCATTTTTTTGAACAGCGACCAATCGTTGGATGAGCTTGCTTAATTCATCAAATTTTCGTTCAAAACGTGTCAGCAAATAAACCGTCAAAATGGCAGGAAAGCCAGCCTGACCGAGCTGTTTCAGCCATTCCTCCGAAAAAAAGGTCTCCATTTGTCTCACCTCCCAGCGGATGCTTGTCTTCTTTATAAGTGGTATGAAAGAAGAAATAGGAAATCAAAGGGGGAGAAAATGAACCATTAGACCCGTTTCACAAAGTTTACTTTTTTTAACTTTTGTCCACTTAATGCAAGTAGAGAGAACAAAGGGGAGGATGCACATGGATTATCGGCTGTTATTGAAAGCAAAATGGAATGAAATCGTTGATCACCCGCTCATTCAGCAATTTTTAAGCAATCCTAAAAACCAGCAGCTGCTTAGGCAAGTCATGGAAGAGCCAAACGAAGAAAATGCGAAAAAACTAGATTCCGAATTCAAGCAGTTTTATCAAAAAATCCGCATCATCAAGTATATTTCCACAATGATCCGCATCTTTTCAGTCGACTTTGACAAACGAGTGAAAAAAAAGCAGCAACGTTTTCCACTCATACTCGATCATCCTGATACGCAAGAAGTGAAAGACCCTGTTCAAACAGATACGTATGAAGCCGTGCTCTTCAACCAGCAAGACCTAGGGGAGCACTTGCAAGATCAAACATTGTACAAGGCTTACCAGCAGCTCACAGACAAACAAAAAATGGTCTTAACCCATATTTATGTTGAAGGTCAAACAATGAAAGAAATAGCCGACCGGCTAGGCGAAACGAGACAAAACATCTCAAACATCCACAAAAAAGCGCTCAACAAAATAAAAGAAGAAACAGGGGGAGATGTCCGTGAACGAAGAAAAAATGACCAATGGGGAAATGGAAGAACTCATTGAAACCTTCACACCCATGATCAAAAAGAAACTACAAAACACGGCATATCAAGAAAGAGAAGACCTCGAACAAGAACTCTACATCAAACTCATCGAAAAAGTAGACTGGCTGATTTACCAAGAGGGACCTGGCTTTTGGGAGTTTATTGTGGAATATATGACGAAGTTGTAAGAGTTTTAAGCACAAAAAAAGACTCGCTCACACAGAGCCGAGTCTTAATTTTTTTTGCAGTTTTTCTTCACTGAAAATCCAGCCGGTATAGGAATTTTTGATTTGATGATCCATGTCGATATGGCAGATTGCGACAAAAGGATAGTGCCCTTTGCTGCGGTAGCGCAAATCAATGAACCGGACTTCATAATGATCCTTGTATTTATCTACTTCCCACCGGTAGACAGGGGAGAAGGAGAGAAAAGCTGAAATGTTTTCGTCTTGTTTGGCAATTTTCATAATTTCTGTGTCAGGGACCGGCACCCGGTTAAAGGTGTCTAAAATGATGACCTCTCCATTCATACTGCGTCCAACATGGAAGGAGGATTTACATTTCACGGCAATGCGCCATTGTCTGAACTTCATCGTAGGCGAAATAATAATGTCTTCAATTTCATCGAATCGTGCACGCAGCTGACGTTTAATCTGAAGCTGCATGATGACCCTGACGATATAGTAACAGAAAATCACGGCATACAGCGTAATGAACGTATAGCCGGGATGACCGCCAATCGCCCAAACGACAATGGCGACAAGGTGTGTAAAAAAGATAAACGGATCAAACGTATTAATGATCCCAAGTGCTACCCATTTCTTCGAAAATGGACGAATGGCCTGTGTGCCGTATGCATTGAATATATCGACAAACACATGAAGCACAACAGCTAATAGTGTCCATAACCAGAGGTGAAGTAAATTCGCCCCCGGCACAAATGGGAAAATCACAGCCGGAATCAGCAATGACCAGAACAGGACAGCCGGAATGGAATGTGTAAATCCTCGGTGATTTCTTATATATACCGCATTATTTTTTAGTTTTAGCACAGTATCAATGTCTGGTGCTTGGGAGCCGGCGATGGTCGCGATCATCACGGCGTGTGCCATGTGTGGATCTGCGCTGACGGCTGGATCTAAAAGTGCAAGTCCCCCAAGAGAAATGCCCATTACTACATGAGTACCAGTATCCAATTGATTACCTCCTAGTTGTCATGCTTAGGAACAATCATACAAAGTATACGCCTTCTTTCAAGACTATGTGCAAAAGCACTTTTGCTTTGTCTTGATTTAATGTAACATGTTAACGTATCTACAAACAGTATACAACAAATAAGGTTCTTTTCAGAACGTTAGCCCTCGGTTCAATGAGAAGGAGTATAGATATGAAAGACATTCAAGAAAAGCTGGACCGCAAAGATATTGCGGGCTTTCAGCATGATTTAATTAATTGGTATGAAAAAGAACAACGAACACTTCCGTGGCGTGAAAATCAAGATCCATACCGCGTCTGGGTATCAGAAGTGATGCTTCAGCAAACGAGAGTGGATACGGTCATTCCTTACTTCAACCGGTTTATGGAGCAATTCCCGACGGTGAAGGATCTTGCTTTAGCTGATGAAGAAAAGGTCATGAAAGCATGGGAAGGTCTTGGCTACTACTCAAGAGTTCGTAATTTACAGGCAGCTGTGAAAGAAGTATATGAATCCTACGAGGGTGTTGTCCCTGATACGAAAGAGCAGTTTTCAAAGCTCAAAGGTGTAGGCCCATATACGAGCGGCGCAGTGCTGAGTATCGCCTATAACAAGCCGTACCCTGCGGTAGACGGCAACGTTATGAGGGTTATTTCCCGTATTTTGTCCATATGGGATGATATTGCAAAACCAAAAACGAGAAACACTTTCGAATTTGCTGTCGATCAGCTCATTTCCCGGGAAAAGCCGTCTGAATTCAATCAAGGGCTAATGGAGTTAGGTGCGCTCATTTGCACCCCAACATCCCCTGCATGTCTCATTTGCCCTGTGAACATGCATTGCTCGGCACTCGAGGAAGGCGTTCAGCATGAGCTCCCAGTGAAAAGCAAAAAGAAAAAACCGACTGCAAAATCAATGGCAGCAGTGGTGTTATTTGATGATGCAGGCAACCTCTATATTCATAAGCGGCCAAGTACAGGCCTTCTTGCGAATTTATGGGAATTCCCTAACTTGGAAACCATAAAGGGAAGAAAAACGGAAAAAGAGCAGCTAATGGATTTCTTAAAAGAGGAGGCAGGTGTACAAGCAGAGCTTGGTGATTTAGAAGGCACCATTCAGCATGTATTTACCCACCTCATCTGGAATATTTCTGTTTTCTTTGGACGTGTGACCTCTGTATCTGATGACACGATGCTGAAAAAAGTGACAACAGAAGAATTTAAGGCATATGCTTTGCCAGTCTCACACCAAAAAATTTGGAAGATGGCACTTGAAGAGCCTAGTCGTATTTAACCGTTGTACCGTGGGTATAATCGGCTTCATTTCGGTGCAGCCCCCCACGGTCTTCGATTTCTGAAATGATTTCTCGATACTTAGATTGCCCTTCTTCGTTTAAATAAGGTAAAATTTGTTGGAAAGCATGATGAAAGTAAGCAAGCTCAGTATCTTTCCATTGATCCTTGGACATCATGCCAAGCTGGCTTAAATCGCGTCCGACATACATGAATGTAACCTCCTAATAGGAACTTTCCTATTAGTGTGAAGCGAATGGACGAAAACTATTCAAATCAGGAGATGAACCATAATGAGTCAACGTAAATGTGCATTAATTACAGGCAGTAGTAGAGGTGTAGGGAAAGAAGTAGCCCTTCGCCTAGCTGAAAAAGGATATGACATTGTCATTAACTATGCGAGAAGCAAAAAAGCCGCACTTGAAACAGCGGAAGAAATTGAAGCGATGGGTGTAAAAACATTGGTTGTCAAAGCCAATGTAGGTCAGCCAGAGAAAATCAAAGATATGTTTCAGCAAATCGACGAAACCTTTGGCCGTTTAGATATATTTGTGAACAATGCGGCATCTGGTGTTCAGCGTCCAATCATGGATCTTGAAGAAAATCATTGGGACTGGACGATGAATATCAATGCAAAAGCTTTACTATTCTGCGGACAAGAAGCGGCGAAATTAATGGAGAAAAACGGCGGCGGACATATCGTCAGCATTAGCTCACTAGGCTCCATCCGCTACCTTGAAAATTACACAGTAGTTGGCGTATCAAAAGCAGCATTAGAAGCGTTGACGCGTTATCTATCTGTTGAGCTGTCACAAAAAAATATCGTCGTGAATGCCGTATCTGGCGGCGCGATCGATACAGATGCACTTAAGCACTTCCCGAACCGAGAAGAGCTTTTAGAAGACGCCAAGAAAAATACACCAGCTGGCCGAATGGTGGAAATTAAAGACATGGTCGACAGCGTCGAATTCCTTGTATCAGGCAAAGCGGACATGATTAGAGGACAAACCATCATTGTAGATGGCGGACGTTCTTTGCTTGTTTAAAAAATCATGAATAGGAAGTACACCTTCTGCACAAATTAATGTGCGTGGAGGTGATAATGATGGATAAACAACAAAACAAAACAAACGCACAACAAGTGAAAAAACAAAACCAAGCTACTGCTCAAGGTCAATATGGTACTGAATTTGCTAGCGAGACTGACGCACAGCAAGTAAAAAAATACAACCAAAAAGCTGAGCAAAACAAACAACAAAACAGCTAATCACTGAAACAGAGGGAAGCACTTCATCTACGAATGAAGTGCTTTTCTTTTTGCCTCTCCCCCCACCATCCGACAAAACCTGTAAAGCCTCTACATAAACAGTCAAAGGATTTCTGCAATCTTTCAAGAAATGGTATACAGACAAAAAGTGGATGAAAATAAAAGGGAGGAGTTAGATGTCTGATTTCGATCAGCTTGTAAAAGAACAAATGCAGCTCATGGATCAACTACTCAATGTACAGGGAGAACTCGATCTATGCTTAGAAACAGAAAAACAATTGCTGCAAGATGAAAAAAAAGAAGAGTGGACCAGGATTCATGATCAAATCAAACAGAAACGTAAGGAACTGCAAAAAATCCAAACCTTGTTTACAAAACAGACAGAAGAGGTTATCAATTCATATAAGCAGATGGAAAAGAGTTCAACCGTGATGTAAGACAGTGTGCCGTTCAATTGGGTTGAATGGCTTTTTCATTTCATTTTTTAATGATGTAACGGTATAATATGATAGAGACATGTTTAGTTGGGAAATTAGGTCTTTGGACTGTTATGTTTGTTTGTTATAGAAAGTAGGGGAGAAAATATGGGCTATCCCAAGGAAGGAGAAAGCATCCAAATTCAAAGCTATAAACACAATGGCTTGATCCACAGGATTTGGAATGAAACCACCATTCTGAAAGCAACGGAATTGTGTATCATTGGTGCAAACGACCGGACAATGGTGACTGAATCCGACGGCCGTACTTGGATGACGAGAGAACCGGCTATTTGCTATTTCCATGCAAAACAATGGTTTAATGTGATTGGGATGCTTAGAGATGATGGGGTATATTATTACTGCAACATCAGCTCTCCTTTTGCAACAGATGAAGAAGCAATTAAGTATATTGATTACGACTTAGATGTCAAAGTCTTTCCAGACATGACGTATAATATTTTGGATGAGGATGAATATGCAGATCATAAGAGGCAGATGAATTATCCAAAGGAAATTGATAGTATCTTAAGAGAGCATCTGAATACATTATTGCATTGGATTCACCAGCGGAAAGGTCCGTTTGCTCCTGAATTTGTGGATATGTGGTATGAACGTTTTTTACATTATACAAAATAAGCAAGAGCATCAAAAAACCTGTTTGGCTTTTTAGGCTAACAGGTTTTTGATTGCGTACGGATAAGAGGCACTGATAGATTGGGAAGGAGATTTACATGGGGGTCATTAAACGCTACATGGCTTTTGTTACACCGTATAAAAAACAGATTGCATTGACAATGGTCATCGGGATGATCAAGTTCTCGATTCCCTTAACATTGCCTCTGCTTTTAAAGTATGTCATTGATGATGTCATTCAAGGCTCGGGGTCGGCTGAAGAAAAGACATCATCTCTACTAATCATTATGGGAATCATGCTCGCATTATTTTTAGTGATGAGGCCGCCTGTTGAATACTATAGACAATACTATGCGCAGTGGACAGGCAGTAAAGTATTATTTGATATTCGAGAAAAGCTGTTTTCGCATATTCAAAAGCTCAGCCTTCGTTATTATGCTAACACGAGAACAGGAGAAATCATTTCTAGAGTCATCAACGATGTGGAACAGACAAAAGAATTTGTCATCACAGGTCTTATGAACATTTGGTTAGATTTGATGACCGTGCTGATCGTGATCGCCATTATGTGTACACTGGACATCAAGCTCACCATCGTGTCTGTCATTATTTTTCCGTTATATGCGTTTGCAGTGAAGTTTTTTTACGGCAGGCTCCGCAAGCTGACAAAAGAGCGGTCACAGGCGCTGGCTGAAGTGCAAGGGCATTTACATGAGCGAGTACAAGGAATGCCAGTCATTCGGAGCTTTGCCATTGAAGAATATGAACAAGAGAATTTTCATGATGAAAACAAAAATTTCTTAAACAAAGCGATCAATCATACGAATTGGAACGCCAAAACATTTGCCGTCGTCAATACTATCACTGATATTGCACCGCTATTGATCATTGCATTTGCTGGCTACACCGTCATTAATGGATCACTTTCGATCGGGACTATGATTGCCTTTGTCGGTTATATTGACCGGATGTACAACCCGATTCGCCGCCTCATAAACTCATCCACGACTCTAACTCAGTCAGTAGCGTCAATGGATCGTATCTTTGAATTTATTGATGAGCCATACGAGGTAACAGATCGGCCGAATGCGAAAGAAGCCGATCATTTAAAAGGAGAGGTCGAATTTAAAAATGTGTCGTTTCGTTATGAACACACGCAGGAAGAGATTCTCCGCAATATCTCCTTGAAAGTAGAAAAAGGACAAACGGTTGCGCTTGTAGGAATGAGTGGTGGAGGGAAGTCGACTCTCGTCAGCTTAATTCCAAGGTTTTATGATGTGACAAACGGGTCACTTGAAATTGACGGCATTGATATAAAAGAGTACAGAGCAAGAAGCCTTCGAAATCAAGTCGGAATGGTGCTGCAGGATACATTCTTATTCAGTGACACGATTAAAGAAAATATTGCGGTTGGAGACCCAGAAGCCTCTTTTGAAAAAATCGTTTCGGCTGCAAAAGCGGCAAATGCCCATGACTTTATTATGTCTCTTCCTGAAGGATATGACACGAAGGTAGGAGAACGGGGCGTGAAGCTGTCAGGCGGTCAAAAACAGCGGATTTCCATTGCAAGGGTCTTTCTTAAAAATCCCCCATTGTTGATTTTAGATGAAGCAACGTCTGCACTAGATTTAGAAAGTGAACATTACATTCAAGAAGCGATGCAAAAGCTAGCAAAGGACCGCACAACCTTTATTGTCGCGCACCGCTTATCAACAATTACACATGCTGACCTTATTGTCGTCATGGAACAAGGCGAGATTGTGGAAAAAGGAACACACGAAGAATTAATGAACAGAGACAGCCACTATCGCCATCTATTTACCATTCAAACATTAAATTAGTAGAAGCCTATCCGATTCTAGCGGATAGGCTTTTTTATGCTTGTCAAAAACATGACATATTTCCCAGCTTGTCTCAATACAATTTTAAAAAGTATGACGGGGTGGTGAATATGTGAAAGAACAAGACGTGCTGCTAGATGTCAAACAGCTGTCCATTGCATTCCAGCAAAAAAAGCAAAAAGTACCCATCGTCCATCACATATCGTTCTCGATTCAAAAAGGAGAAACCTTAGGAATTGTTGGCGAATCTGGCTGCGGGAAAAGTATCACATCTATGTCATTAATGGGACTGAACCAGCAAACAGACACAACGGGAGAGATCCAATTCGAAGGGCTAAACCTGCTGTCGCTTTCAGAAAAACAGTGGCGAGAAATAAGAGGAAATGATATTTCGATGATTTTCCAAGAACCAATGACCTCTCTAAACCCATTAATGACCATCGGCAAACAAATGACGGAAGCCCTTTTCACACATCAAGCAATCGGTCAAAAAGAAGCAAAAGCGAAGGCGGTTGATCTGCTTCAGACAGTTGGATTGAAGCAAGCCGAATCGTTGCTTAAAAAATACCCGCATGAATTATCAGGTGGCATGCGCCAGCGTGTGATGATTGCGATGGCGATGCTTTGTCACCCAAAGCTCATGATCGCAGATGAACCAACAACTGCACTTGATGTGACCATCCAAGCGCAAATCCTTCGCCTGCTCAAAAAGCTGAATGAAGAGATGGACACCGCGATCTTATTTATTACCCATGATCTAGGTGTCGTGCGGCAAATATGCCAGCGAGTCATGATTATGTATGCCGGTCGAATCGTAGAAGAAGGAACCGTTGACCGTATTTTTCAAAAACCTCTGCATCCCTACACAAAAGGTCTTTTCGCCTCAGTCCCATCGTTTAAAGAGAAAAAAGAAAAGCTCATCTCTATTGCAGGCCATGTACCGAAGCCTGGGACCATTCGATCCGGCTGTCAATTTGCCGCGCGCTGCCCTTATCAAATGGCGCAATGTCTTGAAGAAGATCCAGTTTTACAATCCATTGAACAGGATCACCGCGTGGCATGTTTTCTAATGGAAGGAGGAGAAGACACTGAGTCACCCACTCTTGCAAGTGAATCAACTGACAAAACGGTATGAAACAGCCGCTTTTTTTTCTAAACACAAACATTCGACTCTGGCTTTAAATCAAGTGTCCTTTCACGTGAAGGAGGGGGAAACGCTTGGCATTGTTGGTGAATCAGGCTGCGGGAAATCAACACTTGGCAAAAGCTTAATGAGATTGACTGAACCGACGTCAGGCTCTATTCAACTGAAAGGGCAAGAGGTCACTCTTTTGAAAGAAAGAGAGATGCGTTCTTTAAGAAAAGACATTCAAATGATTTTTCAAGATCCATACGCTTCATTAAATCCACGAATGAAAATCAAAGATATTTTAGAGGAACCGCTCATTGTCCATCGACATGGAACGAAAGCAGAAAGACGGAAGCGGGTAAAAGAGATGCTACATATTGTCGGATTTGATCCATCCTACGGAGAACGTTATGCGCACCAATTCAGCGGCGGACAAAGGCAGCGTATTGGTATCGCTAGAGCACTCATTACCCATCCAAGTCTTGTCATTGCCGATGAACCCGTTTCAGCTTTAGATGTATCCGTTCAAGCCCAAATTTTGAATTTGATGCTTGAATTGCAAAAGACACTTTCTCTAACGTATCTATTTATTTCTCACGATCTTGGTGTTGTCAGATATATGAGCGACCGAATCGCAGTCATGTATGCAGGCCGCATTGTCGAGATGGGGCCTGCCGAAGACGTATTTCACAGCCCGCTTCATCCTTATACATCGCTGCTTCTGAAATCCATTCCACATATGGATCACGTGCTAGAGACGCAAGATGTGTCGGCAGAAGAGTCTGCCATGACACCAAGCGGCGGCTGTCCTTTCTACAAAAGGTGTCCAAAAAGGTGGGAGAAATGCTTAAAAGCAGTACCTACTTTGTATGAGGAGGAAGCGGGGCACGCGGCGGCGTGTTACTTATATCAAAAGGAGGAACACAATGAAGAAGACATGGTTGTTCAGTAGTTTCATTTTTGTGCTGGCACTTGCACTGTTTTTAGGGGGATGCTCGTCCGCTCCGTCATCAGAAGAGAAGGCAACAAAAGACACCCTCGTATTTGGCAGAGGAGGAGACTCCACTTCACTTGATCCAATCACAACAACAGAAGGCGAAACCTTCAAGGTCACAGAGAATATGTTTGAAAAGCTGCTGAATTACGGTGAGAAAGACACGACCATCCATCCAGGTCTCGCAACAGACTGGGATGTTGCAAAGGACGGAAAATCGTACACATTCTACTTAAGAGAAGGTGTGAAATTTCACGATGGCACAGACTTTAACGCAGAAGCGGTGAAATTCAACTTTGACCGCTGGATGAATGGCGATGCAGAAAAATTCCCTTACTACGGCATGTTTGGCGGTTATAAAAAAGATAAAGGCCATGTGATTAAGGACATCATCGTCAAAGGTGAGCATGAAGTTGAATTTCAGCTAAAGCGCCCGCAGGCGACATTCCTTAAAAATATTGCCATGTCACCGTTTGGCATCGCGAGTCCTGCAGCTGTTGAAAAAAGCGGCGATTCCTTTCGCGAAAATCCAGTAGGAACAGGACCATTCAAATTTAAAGAGTGGAAACAAAACGACCGTATCGTGTTAGAAAAGAACGAAGATTACTGGCAGAAGGATAAACCAAAACTGAATCAAATCATCTTCCGCTCGATCCCAGAAAACTCGGCTCGCTTAAATGCCTTGAAAACAGGCGAGATCGATTTGATGGATGGCGTGAATCCGTCAGATTTAGATGGCATTAAAACGGTTCAAGCACTCCAGCTCATTGAAAGACCATCAATGAATGTAGGTTATATCGGACTGACCGTCACAAGAAAGCCGCTCGATAACAAGCTCGTTCGTCAAGCGCTCAATTACGCGGTCGATAAAGAATCCATTATTAAGTCATTTTATGGAGGACTTGCCGAGCCAGCAAAAAACCCTCTTCCTCCAGCTTTAGAAGGTTACAATGACGACATTGATCCATATCCGTATGATCCTGAAAAAGCGAAGGAACTTTTAAAAGAAGCGGGCTTTCCTGACGGCTTTCGCATCAAGCTTTGGGCGATGCCTGTACCGCGTCCGTATATGCCAGATGGGATGAAGGTAGCTGAAGTCATTCAATCAAACTTTGAAAAGGTCGGCGTCAAAGCAGAAATTGTGACTTACGACTGGGCGACCTATTTAGATAAGGCAAGTAAAGGGGAGGCTGATGTGTTCTTATTAGGCTGGACAGGGGACAATGGCGATCCTGATAATTTCATCTACACACTTTTGGACAAAGACAGCATTGGCGGCAACAACTATACATTCTTCGAAAACGATAAAATGCACGACATCCTCATTGAAGCGCAAACAGACACAGATCAAAAGAAACGAAATGAGCTATATAAAAAAGCACAAGAAATCATTCATGATGAAGCACCTTGGATTCCATTGGTGCATTCCATCCCAATGCTTGCAGCATCTAGTGATTTAAAAGGCTACCAGCCGCATCCAACTGGTTCAGAAGCTTTGACTGACGTGTATTTCGAATAAGCAAATAAGGGAGATCTTGTATCTCCCTTATTCAAACAAAGAAAAGGCGGTGAAAGCTGTTTGTTTGCTTATTGTATGAAGCGGGCAGGAATGCTCATCCCAGTATTGATCGGAATGACATTGGTCGTGTTTTCAATTATACGGTTTATTCCAGGAAACCCAGCACAGGTCATCTTAGGACAGCGGGCAACGAAAGAAGCAGTAGAACAGTTAACCATCCAGCTCGGTTTAAATCAGCCTTGGTATGTTCAATACGGACATTACATGCTGGGCCTTTTAAAAGGGGATTTAGGGACTTCGATACGAACAGGAGCGGCTATTGCCCAGGAAATGAAGCCATACTTATTTGCGACGTTAGAATTGACCTTTTTTGCCATGGTGCTGGCGATCGTTGTGGGGGTTAATGCTGGAATCATCAGTGCTTGGTTTAAACATTCTTTCTTTGATTATGTCGCGATGTTTATTGCACTCATTGGAGTGTCCATGCCGATTTTCTGGTTAGGCTTAATGGGGCAGTGGCTGTTCTCGATTGAATTAGGTATTTTACCGACAACGGGACGTGAAAACGTCAGAAATCCAGTGGAATCAATCACCTATATTCATACGCTGGACACGCTTTTGCAAGGCCGGTTTGATCAATTCACTGACAGCATCAAGCATTTGATCTTACCAAGTACAGCACTTGCTACAATCCCTGCTGCGATTATTGCAAGGATAACAAGGGCAAGTATGCTGGAAGTGCTTCATTCAGACTTTATTCGAACAGCAAAAGCAAAAGGATTACGTTCATTTTTCATCATTTATCAGCATGGGCTGAAAAATGCGCTTATTCCGATCTTAACGATTATTGGTCTTCAGACAGGCCTCTTGCTAGGCGGGGCCATTTTAACAGAGACCATTTTTGCATGGCCGGGCATTGGGCGGTATATATATGACGCCATCAGCTATCGTGATTACCCAGTCATTCAAACAGGCATTCTCGTCGTTGCGCTCATATTTGTCCTGATCAATTTCATTGTGGACATCTTGTATGCGGTCATTGATCCAAGGATTAAATATTAGGGAGGGAGAGTGATAACATGGAAGCGCAAAAAGAGCTTGAACCACCTCAACCAAAAGAAGAGCGCTCTCAATCATTGATTCTTGAATCGATGAAGCTGTTCTTTCAGCACAAGCTGGCGGTCATTGGCAGTGTGATTGTCTTTTTATTTCTCATTTTAGCGATATTTGCACCGCTCATTGCTCCTTTTGGAATCAATGAACAATCTCTCGGTGAGCGATTTAGTGTACCATCAGCTGCGCACTGGTTTGGTACAGATGATTTCGGCAGAGATATATTTTCAAGAGTTGTGCATGGCGCGCGGATTTCCTTATGGGTTGGTTTCTTCTCGGTTCTCGGGTCTGTCATTTTAGGCACACTGCTTGGATTGATTGCAGGCTATGGCGGAAGAGTGCTAGATGCTGTGATCTCGAGAGTGTTTGATATTTTACTCGCTTTTCCTAGTATTCTACTGGCGATTGCGATCGTCTCTATCTTAGGCCCCTCCTTACAAAATGCCCTTATTGCCATTGCGATTATTAATGTCCCTACCTTTGGACGGCTCGTTCGTTCAAAAGTGCTGAGTATTAAACAAGAAGAATACGTGCTAGCAGCAAAGGCGGTTGGGATGTCACACCGCCGCATCGTACTGCGTCACATTCTGCCAAACAGTATGGTGCCGGTCATCGTACAAGCGACGCTTGCGATCGGAACAGCGATTATCGAAGCAGCGGCTTTAGGCTTTTTAGGATTGGGTGCACAGGCACCAAGCCCAGAGTGGGGGAAAATGCTTGCCGATGCAAGACCTTATCTCGTTCAAGCCCCTTGGACATTAATTTTCCCAGGTGTAGCGATCATGCTGACAGTTTTGGGCTTTAACCTGATGGGAGATGGATTAAGAGACACACTGGATCCTAAAATGAAGAAAATAAAATAAGACCGATTCTTGGAATCGGTCTGGTCTTTTCTATTTATGCTTCTTTTTCATCTGTCTCAATTTCACTGTCTTTTGGGTGATACGTCTGGAAGCTTGTAATCAATGTATCTAAATGCTCTAGTTCATCACGGTATTCGATGATGCTGGACATGACATTCAGCATATTGTAATCGAGCAAGTCGTTTTCTTGGTTTTGCTGATGCTGGATAAATGATTTCGTTAACGTTTCAAGGCGAAGAGAGCATTCATTTTGAAATTCATCGTCCTGCGGCTTCATTTTACCGACGAATTTCATCAAGGTGCGCTCATGCCAATACAGTAAGTAATCAATTTCATCTGTTAAGCTTTCCTTGAAATGCTCTGGCATCAAATGAATTTCATTTTCTAATTTATGAAGCTTTTTCAGCAAGTACAGGGCACGATTCGATGTCATAATGGCCTGTCTGAACAAAACGAGCTTTCTTGATTTTACATAGGTTGTTTTCTTTAAATAGCTTCGTTCCTCTTTGTATAACAAGTAAATGTGATCTAATTTGATCATGCGTTCTTTTATTTGATCGATGTCATCCTTTAAAATGGAATGATCAGTAGACTGTCTGGAGCTCAGACGGATCCATTTTAAAATCTCCTCCGTATTTTCCATAATGTGATGAACAAGCTTTGTTTCATACTTTGGCGGCAGGAAGATTAAATTCACTAAAAATGAAGAAAGAACTCCTAACACCACAGTAGCTGTTCGAATTAAGGCAAAGGAAAGGAAATGATCCCCTGCACTTTCTAAAATCGCAATGACGGTTACAAGTGCAATTGGAATCGTGTGTTCAATCTTCAGCTTTAAATTAATGGCGATGACCATGACGGCGGTTAAACCGATAATGACTGGTCCAGTGCCAAAAAGCAGACCGAACGTAATGGCAAGTGCTGCTCCAATAATATTGGCTTGCACTTGATCAACAATCGTTAAAAAAGATCGATAAATAGATGGCTGGATAGCAAATACAGCTGCAATTCCCGCGAAGACGGGCGTTGGCAACCCAAGCCATGTTGCCAGGTAAAGCGCGAGTACAATGGCAATACCGGTTTTTAAAATACGGGCTCCAAGTTTCATTGGTTTTGTCCCTGCATTCCTTTCTTTTAGATAATAGATGATCACTCGTCATTTATTATAAATATTTTGATGAACAACTAAGTAATATACAGCGGTCTTCCGAAATATTCAAGTGATTTTTGAAAGTTCATGAAAACATCAAAAGAAGGTATTGAGAAGAAATGTAACAGATTCACACGCTTTTGACAAACAAGAGCTGATAAATAAAAAAACAGGCGCATTTTTTTACGCCTGTTTTTGACCCTATTATGATTGTTTCAACTGTTCAAACGCATGATCTACTGCTTGCAGCGTCTCGGAAATATCTTTTTCAGTATGTGCGATCGTTAAGAACCAAGCTTCATATTTAGAAGGAGCGAGGTTAATCCCTTGCGAAAGCATTAATTTAAAGAAGCGGGCGAACATTTCGCCATCCGTATTTTCAGCCTGTTCATAGTTCACAATGGTTTCTTTTGTGAAATAGACAGTGAGAGCCCCTTTTAAGCGGTTCACTGTAATATCTACTTGATGTTTTTTTGCATGGGCTAAAATGCCTTCTTCTAGCATCGCGCCAAGCTGATCAAGATGCTCGTAAACACCATCTTGTTTTAACACTTCCAAGCAGGCAATACCAGAAAGAATGGATGCAGGATTTCCTGCCATCGTGCCAGCTTGATAGGCTGGTCCAAGAGGAGCGACTTGCTCCATAATTTCTTTTTTACCGCCATAAGCACCGATCGGAAGTCCGCCGCCAATGATTTTTCCTAATGCAGTGAGGTCAGGTTTTACTTGAAGCAAGTCCTGTGCGCCTCCGTACATAAAGCGGAAAGCTGTAATCACCTCATCATAGATCACAAGTGCGCCCTTTTCATGAGTGAGGTCATTGACCTGCTGCAGGAAACCGTCCATAGGCTCCACGATGCCGAAGTTCCCGACAATCGGTTCGACAAGGACAGCTGCGACTTCATCGCCCCATCGATTCAATGCTTCTTTGTAGCTGTCAATATCATTAAATGGAACGGTAATCACTTCATTGGCGATGCTCTTTGGAACGCCTGCTGAATCAGGGGTTCCTAAAGTGGATGGACCAGAGCCAGCTGCCACAAGTACAAGATCAGAGTGACCGTGATAGCATCCGGCAAACTTAATGATCTTTGTTCTGCCTGTATATGCACGTGCGACACGAATCGTTGTCATCACCGCTTCAGTACCTGAATTGACAAAGCGAACCTTGTCTAAAGCAGGCATGGCTTCCTTCAGCATTTTAGCAAAAGTGACTTCATGCTTCGTTGGCGTTCCGTAAAGGACACCTGATTCAGCCGCTTTTGTAATCGCTTTTGTAATATGAGGGTGGGCATGTCCTGTAATAATTGGGCCGTATGCTGCTAGATAATCGATATAGCGATTTCCGTCAACATCCCAAAAATAAGCGCCTTCTCCTTTTTCCATAGCCACGGGTGAACCGCCGCCTACTGCCTTATATGAACGAGACGGGCTGTTGACACCTCCAACAATATGCTCCAGCGCCTCTTGATGTAATTTTTCTGATTCTGTGAATTTCATAAATAGCCTCCTATCTCAACGTATCACGTCGTCTATCATTATTTTAACATGCCGATGCAAGCGTCCTTAGTTGAATATCCTCTCAAAATTGGATAGGCTATTAAAAAATAGGTTGGAGGGATTGTGTCATGACAATCGAAGTAGGCCAGCAAGTACCTGAAATCGAATTAACCGGTGACAACGGGGAGAAAGTAAAGCTTTCTGACTTTAAAGGAAAACATATTGTCCTTTATTTCTATCCAAAAGATATGACACCCGGCTGTACAACAGAAGCATGTGATTTCCGCGATCGCCATCAAAGCTTTGCAGAATTAGATGCTGTCATTATCGGCGTAAGCCCAGACAGTCAGGATAAGCATCAGAAGTTTAAAGAAAAACATGATTTACCGTTCTTACTTCTTGTAGACGATGAACAGAAATTGTCCGAAGCCTTTGGAGTATGGAAGCTGAAAAAGAACTTTGGCAAAGAATACATGGGCATCGAACGTTCAACGTTTCTTATTAATAAAGAAGGAACGCTTGTGAAAGAGTGGAGAAAAGTTAAGGTGAAAGACCACGTAGAAGAAGCGTTTGAGGAACTAAAATCTCACGCTTAATATCATCACAGGATAGGACCGGCAGACATGTCGGTCTTTTTTGTGAAGAAGAATAGGTAAAAAAGAGGATTGTAATTGACAAAGATTCGGCTCTGGGGGTACACTATTTATAAAGATTACAATATAAGAATATTTTTGAAGAGAGGTGCATGATGAAATGGCTGCTCACGAACTAAAAGACGCTTTAGATGCTTTAAAAGAAACCGGTGTTCGAATTACTCCGCAGCGCCATGCCATCTTGGAGTTTCTCGTAAATTCTATGACTCACCCAACCGCGGACGATATATATAAAGCACTTGAAGGGAAATTTCCAAATATGAGTGTCGCAACGGTTTACAACAATTTACGAGTCTTCCGGGAATCTGGATTAGTAAAGGAATTAACGTACGGTGATTCCTCAAGCCGATTTGATTTTGCGACATCTGACCATTACCATGCGATTTGTGAAAACTGCGGAAAAATAGTGGACTTTCATTATCCTGGCCTTGATGAAGTTGAACAGCTTGCATCCCATGTGACGGGCTTTACAGTCAGTCATCATCGCTTGGAGATCTATGGGACTTGTCAAGAATGTGCGAAAAAAGAAAATCATTAATGAAAAAGCTGACCGGTTAAATGGTCAGCTTTTTTATGACTTTTTTCGATTGTAGGATTCATCAAACTCTTTGCCTTCTAATGCTGGATCGAGTGTAAGCGGCTCTCTGCAATGCATGCACATGTCCACCCGCCCAAGCACTTTTGTTTCCTTCTCACAGCCTGGACATACGACACGGACTGCCTTCGTAGAAAGCATACCGATCCAAAAGTAAACCACTGTACTCAATCCGATCGATAAGACGCCGAGCAGCATAAAGAAAGTCGACAGCCAAATCGATTCCTTGAAGAACACACCGATATACATGATCAGAAAGCCAACAAAAACCAAACTAAGTGCAAATGTTCTGATTTTATTAATCTTACTGGAGTATTTCGCCATCCCTAGCCCCCCTTGTCTCCAATATAGCACATTTTACCTTTCTGTTTGAATTAGTTATAGAGTTTTGTGAATAAATTGCTTATAATAATTCAATGATCTTTTTTCTTGAATTGAAGGAATTTTGATTCTATGAGGAGAAATACATAGCATTAGAGAAGAACTTTACACCCGAGTATTGGAGGAATCACTATGGAAAATCTTCTCCGTCCTATTTATCAAGAGAGAGCAAGTCACCCAGACACATTGGCTGTGATTATAGTAGAAAGAAGACACAAAGTATCTTCTGAGACGGATAACTTTGATGCAGCACTTCTAGTCATTGTAAAAGAAGCGGAAGAGCCGTTATTTATCAAGCACTATGAATCCGATCACCAAACAGCTTCTTTAAATGTTGTCACAGATGAGCAGTTGAAGGAATGGATTACCCTTGGCACAAACCGCCGAATCATTGATTGGATTTTGAATGGGAAAGTCCTATTTGATCGAAATGAATATATTTTCAACTTAATTGATGACCTGAGTACATTCCCATTTTCAAACCGCAAACTTAAAATCGGTTTAGAATACGGCAAGCTTATTCGCAGATATATAGAAGGAAAAGCATTTTTTGAGTCAAATCAATTCCTTGATGCATATAATTCAATTGTGCATGCTCTGCATCATTTGGCACGTATTGAAGTGATCGATAAAGGTTTCCACCCAGAAGTGACAGTTTGGAATCAGGTGCGTCATATGGAACCGGAAGTATATAAACTTTATTCAGAACTCATTGAAAGCCACGAAAGCCTTCATAAACGTTTGGAACTTTTATTTTTAGCAAATGACTTTTTGATCCATTCAAAAGCAGAAATTGGCGCCGCTCATTTGCGTCATGTCATGGAACAGCAAGATATATGGCTTTTTGGAGAGCTTCTCGCGCATCCTGACCTCAAGTATTTCACGCCTGACCTTAGCGTCATGATTGATTTCTTTGTGGAAAAAGGAATTGTTCAGGTGGAGCCGATTGAGACAAAAGGGCAAAAAATCTATCATCGAGGATATTTTGTGAAAAAAGATATTGACGCCTGAATATTATGATGGTATATTATTATACGTCGCTAACGAGCAAACAAGTTGCTTTGGAAGAAAAGCTGACAAAAAGAAATTCTAAAAAACACTTGACGCACACAGCGTCGAAATGTTATATTGAGAAAGTCGCCTCTGAGAGACGACGAAGATGATCTTTGAAAACTAAACAAGACAAAACGTACCTGTTAATTCAAGTTTTTATAAAAAAAATCCTATGTTATATCATAGGTAGTCAGTCAAACGCTGACGAGGCAGGAAATGATCACATGCTAAGTTCGCTACATCGTGTAGCAATGCATGTGTGATATGCATCCTGCATACCTCGGAGAGTTTGATCCTGGCTCAGGACGAACGCTGGCGGCGTGCCTAATACATGCAAGTCGAGCGAACAGAAGGGAGCTTGCTCCCGGATGTTAGCGGCGGACGGGTGAGTAACACGTGGGTAACCTGCCTGTAAGACTGGGATAACTCCGGGAAACCGGAGCTAATACCGGATAGTTCCTTGAACCGCATGGTTCAAGGATGAAAGACGGTTTCGGCTGTCACTTACAGATGGACCCGCGGCGCATTAGCTAGTTGGTGGGGTAATGGCTCACCAAGGCGACGATGCGTAGCCGACCTGAGAGGGTGATCGGCCACACTGGGACTGAGACACGGCCCAGACTCCTACGGGAGGCAGCAGTAGGGAATCTTCCGCAATGGACGAAAGTCTGACGGAGCAACGCCGCGTGAGTGATGAAGGTTTTCGGATCGTAAAGCTCTGTTGTTAGGGAAGAACAAGTGCGAGAGTAACTGCTCGCACCTTGACGGTACCTAACCAGAAAGCCACGGCTAACTACGTGCCAGCAGCCGCGGTAATACGTAGGTGGCAAGCGTTGTCCGGAATTATTGGGCGTAAAGGGCTCGCAGGCGGTTTCTTAAGTCTGATGTGAAAGCCCCCGGCTCAACCGGGGAGGGTCATTGGAAACTGGGAAACTTGAGTGCAGAAGAGGAGAGTGGAATTCCACGTGTAGCGGTGAAATGCGTAGAGATGTGGAGGAACACCAGTGGCGAAGGCGACTCTCTGGTCTGTAACTGACGCTGAGGAGCGAAAGCGTGGGGAGCGAACAGGATTAGATACCCTGGTAGTCCACGCCGTAAACGATGAGTGCTAAGTGTTAGGGGGTTTCCGCCCCTTAGTGCTGCAGCTAACGCATTAAGCACTCCGCCTGGGGAGTACGGTCGCAAGACTGAAACTCAAAGGAATTGACGGGGGCCCGCACAAGCGGTGGAGCATGTGGTTTAATTCGAAGCAACGCGAAGAACCTTACCAGGTCTTGACATCCTCTGACAACCCTAGAGATAGGGCTTTCCCTTCGGGGACAGAGTGACAGGTGGTGCATGGTTGTCGTCAGCTCGTGTCGTGAGATGTTGGGTTAAGTCCCGCAACGAGCGCAACCCTTGATCTTAGTTGCCAGCATTTAGTTGGGCACTCTAAGGTGACTGCCGGTGACAAACCGGAGGAAGGTGGGGATGACGTCAAATCATCATGCCCCTTATGACCTGGGCTACACACGTGCTACAATGGACAGAACAAAGGGCTGCGAGACCGCAAGGTTTAGCCAATCCCATAAATCTGTTCTCAGTTCGGATCGCAGTCTGCAACTCGACTGCGTGAAGCTGGAATCGCTAGTAATCGCGGATCAGCATGCCGCGGTGAATACGTTCCCGGGCCTTGTACACACCGCCCGTCACACCACGAGAGTTTGCAACACCCGAAGTCGGTGAGGTAACCTTTATGGAGCCAGCCGCCGAAGGTGGGGCAGATGATTGGGGTGAAGTCGTAACAAGGTAGCCGTATCGGAAGGTGCGGCTGGATCACCTCCTTTCTAAGGATATATGGAGCAGTGTACGTTTTCGTCTTGTTTAGTTTTGAAGGATCATTCCTTCAAGACATGTCTCTAGCGAGACAGGATTGTTCTTTGAAAACTAGATAACAATAAGTAATACATTCACATTGAATGCAATGCAAAGTTCATCACACATAGTGATTCTTTCTAAAGTAAGAAATGGTTAAGTTAGAAAGGGCGCACGGTGGATGCCTTGGCACTAGGAGCCGATGAAGGACGGGACGAACACCGATATGCTTCGGGGAGCTGTAAGCAAGCTTTGATCCGGAGATTTCCGAATGGGGAAACCCACTGCTCGTAATGGAGTAGTATCCATACTTGAATACATAGAGTATGAGAAGGCATACCCGGGGAACTGAAACATCTAAGTACCCGGAGGAAGAGAAAGCAAATGCGATTCCCTGAGTAGCGGCGAGCGAAACGGGAACAGCCCAAACCAAGAGGCTTGCCTCTTGGGGTTGTAGGACACTCTATACGGAGTTACAAAGGAACGATATAAGCGAAGAGGTCTGGAAAGGCCCGCCAAAGAAGGTAACAGCCCTGTAACTGAAATGTTGTTCTCTCCAGAGTGGATCCTGAGTACGGCGGAACACGTGAAATTCCGTCGGAATCCGGGAGGACCATCTCCCAAGGCTAAATACTCCCTAGTGACCGATAGTGAACCAGTACCGTGAGGGAAAGGTGAAAAGCACCCCGGAAGGGGAGTGAAATAGATCCTGAAACCGTGTGCCTACAAGTAGTCAGAGCCCGTTAAAGGGTGATGGCGTGCCTTTTGTAGAATGAACCGGCGAGTTACGATCCCGTGCAAGGTTAAGCAGAAGATGCGGAGCCGCAGCGAAAGCGAGTCTGAATAGGGCGCATGAGTACGTGGTCGTAGACCCGAAACCAGGTGATCTACCCATGTCCAGGGTGAAGTTCAGGTAACACTGAATGGAGGCCCGAACCCACGCACGTTGAAAAGTGCGGGGATGAGGTGTGGGTAGGGGTGAAATGCCAATCGAACCTGGAGATAGCTGGTTCTCTCCGAAATAGCTTTAGGGCTAGCCTCAAGGTAAGAGTCTCGGAGGTAGAGCACTGATTGGACTAGGGGCCCCTACCGGGTTACCGAATTCAGTCAAACTCCGAATGCCGATGACTTATCCTTGGGAGTCAGACTGCGAGTGATAAGATCCGTAGTCGAAAGGGAAACAGCCCAGACCGCCAGCTAAGGTCCCAAAGTATACGTTAAGTGGAAAAGGATGTGGAGTTGCTTAGACAACCAGGATGTTGGCTTAGAAGCAGCCACCATTTAAAGAGTGCGTAATAGCTCACTGGTCGAGTGACTCTGCGCCGAAAATGTACCGGGGCTAAACGTATCACCGAAGCTGCGGACTGTTCTTACGAACAGTGGTAGGAGAGCGTTCTAAGTGCTGTGAAGTCAGACCGGAAGGACTGGTGGAGCGCTTAGAAGTGAGAATGCCGGTATGAGTAGCGAAAGACGGGTGAGAATCCCGTCCACCGAATGCCTAAGGTTTCCTGAGGAAGGCTCGTCCGCTCAGGGTTAGTCGGGACCTAAGCCGAGGCCGAAAGGCGTAGGCGATGGACAACAGGTTGATATTCCTGTACCACCTCCTCACCATTTGAGCAATGGGGGGACGCAGGAGGATAGGGTAAGCGCGGTATTGGATATCCGCGTCCAAGCAGTTAGGCTGGGAAATAGGCAAATCCGTTTCCCGTGAAGGCTGAGCTGTGATGGCGAGCGAAATTTAGTAGCGAAGTTCCTGATTCCACACTGCCAAGAAAAGCCTCTAGCGAGGTGAGAGGTGCCCGTACCGCAAACCGACACAGGTAGGCGAGGAGAGAATCCTAAGGTGATCGAGAGAACTCTCGTTAAGGAACTCGGCAAAATGACCCCGTAACTTCGGGAGAAGGGGTGCTTCTTAGGGTGTTAAAGCCCCGAGAAGCCGCAGTGAATAGGCCCAGGCGACTGTTTAGCAAAAACACAGGTCTCTGCGAAGCCGTAAGGCGAAGTATAGGGGCTGACGCCTGCCCGGTGCTGGAAGGTTAAGAGGAGCGCTTAGCGTAAGCGAAGGTGCGAATTGAAGCCCCAGTAAACGGCGGCCGTAACTATAACGGTCCTAAGGTAGCGAAATTCCTTGTCGGGTAAGTTCCGACCCGCACGAAAGGCGCAACGATCTGGGCACTGTCTCAACGAGAGACTCGGTGAAATTATAGTACCTGTGAAGATGCAGGTTACCCGCGACAGGACGGAAAGACCCCGTGGAGCTTTACTGCAGCCTGATATTGAATGTTGGTACAGCTTGTACAGGATAGGTAGGAGCCTTGGAAACCGGAGCGCTAGCTTCGGTGGAGGCATCGGTGGGATACTACCCTGGCTGTATTGACCTTCTAACCCGCTGCCCTTATCGGGCAGGGAGACAGTGTCAGGTGGGCAGTTTGACTGGGGCGGTCGCCTCCTAAAATGTAACGGAGGCGCCCAAAGGTTCCCTCAGAATGGTTGGAAATCATTCGCAGAGTGTAAAGGCACAAGGGAGCTTGACTGCGAGACCTACAAGTCGAGCAGGGACGAAAGTCGGGCTTAGTGATCCGGTGGTTCCGCATGGAAGGGCCATCGCTCAACGGATAAAAGCTACCCCGGGGATAACAGGCTTATCTCCCCCAAGAGTCCACATCGACGGGGAGGTTTGGCACCTCGATGTCGGCTCATCGCATCCTGGGGCTGTAGTCGGTCCCAAGGGTTGGGCTGTTCGCCCATTAAAGCGGTACGCGAGCTGGGTTCAGAACGTCGTGAGACAGTTCGGTCCCTATCCGTCGCGGGCGCAGGAAATTTGAGAGGAGCTGTCCTTAGTACGAGAGGACCGGGATGGACGCACCGCTGGTGTACCAGTTGTTCTGCCAAGGGCATCGCTGGGTAGCTATGTGCGGACGGGATAAGTGCTGAAAGCATCTAAGCATGAAGCCCCCCTCAAGATGAGATTTCCCATTCCGCAAGGAAGTAAGATCCCTGAAAGATGATCAGGTTGATAGGTCTGAGGTGGAAGCGTGGTGACACGTGGAGCTGACAGATACTAATAGATCGAGGACTTAACCTATATTCTAATGTGAAGCTTGAACATTGTTATCTAGTTTTGAGAGAACATTTTTTAAATATCTCTTGATTTATTTTCAATACATAGTATAATATCTTTTGTCACTAAATTGTCTGGTGATGATGGCGAAGAGGTCACACCCGTTCCCATACCGAACACGGAAGTTAAGCTCTTCAGCGCCGATGGTAGTTGGGGGTCTCCCCCTGTGAGAGTAGGACATCGCCAGGCTTTCTTCATTCCGCAGTAGCTCAGTGGTAGAGCTATCGGCTGTTAACCGATCGGTCGTAGGTTCGAATCCTACCTGCGGAGCCAATTTGGAGAGCTGTCCGAGTGGCCGAAGGAGCACGATTGGAAATCGTGTAGGCGGTAACCCCGTCTCAAGGGTTCGAATCCCTTGCTCTCCGCCACAATTTACATAATAAAGGGCCCGTTGGTCAAGCGGTTAAGACACCGCCCTTTCACGGCGGTAACACGGGTTCGAATCCCGTACGGGTCACCATTTTATAGAATATACACCAGTGTTTTTTATTCGGAGGATTAGCTCAGCTGGGAGAGCATCTGCCTTACAAGCAGAGGGTCGGCGGTTCGAGCCCGTCATCCTCCACCATATCTTTTATATCATCGCGGGGTGGAGCAGTTCGGTAGCTCGTCGGGCTCATAACCCGAAGGTCGCAGGTTCAAATCCTGCCCCCGCAACCAAATTATTTTATACACCAATGGGGAGTGCTCATTGAGTGTAACCAAAATGGTCCGGTAGTTCAGTTGGTTAGAATGCCTGCCTGTCACGCAGGAGGTCGCGGGTTCGAGTCCCGTCCGGACCGCCATTTTTAAAATAAATACTTGGCTCGGTAGCTCAGTTGGTAGAGCAACGGACTGAAAATCCGTGTGTCGGCGGTTCGATTCCGTCCCGAGCCACCACTATTTGCCGGTGTAGCTCAATTGGTAGAGCAACTGACTTGTAATCAGTAGGTTGGGGGTTCAAGTCCTCTTGCCGGCACTGTTTTTCAAATGTGGAGGGGTAGCGAAGTGGCTAAACGCGGCGGACTGTAAATCCGCTCCCTCCGGGTTCGGCGGTTCGAATCCGCCCCCCTCCACCATTTTTATTTTCATAGGGGCATAGTTTAAAGGTAGAACAGAGGTCTCCAAAACCTCCGGTGTGGGTTCGATTCCTACTGCCCCTGCCAATTTTCTTAATATGATTCATAACATCTATGGCGGTTGTGGCGAAGTGGTTAACGCACCAGATTGTGGCTCTGGCACTCGTGGGTTCGATTCCCATCAATCGCCCCATTTTATTATTGGGCTATAGCCAAGCGGTAAGGCAACGGACTTTGACTCCGTCATGCGTTGGTTCGAATCCAGCTAGCCCAGTTGATTCGCGGAAGTAGTTCAGTGGTAGAACACCACCTTGCCAAGGTGGGGGTCGCGGGTTCGAATCCCGTCTTCCGCTCCAATAATGGCGGCATAGCCAAGTGGTAAGGCAGAGGTCTGCAAAACCTTTATCCCCGGTTCAAATCCGGGTGTCGCCTTTTTGAAAAGACTGCCGGGGTGGTGGAATTGGCAGACACACAGGACTTAAAATCCTGCGGTAGGTGACTACCGTGCCGGTTCAAGTCCGGCCCTCGGCACCATGTTTTTTATCATAAGTTGCGCTCTTTAATGATCATGCCGGTGTGGCGGAATTGGCAGACGCGCACGACTCAAAATCGTGTTCCTCACGGAGTGCCGGTTCGACCCCGGCCACCGGTATCTATTAATAATTTCATGATCGGTTTTTACCGTCAACCTAACGTTTCACCCTTGTGGTGAAACGTTTTTTTGTGGTTTAAATGAGTTATTTAGATAAAAATAGAAACCTATTAGAAAATAATGAGCATGTACTTCTTTTAGCAGAATAATCTTTAGATGATTTGCAACATTTGATAAGATACATTTAACCATGTAAGGAAACAAAATGGGGTAGCGCATTCACATAAAACAGTGAAATACTTTTGTGTAACTAAATGAATATTTGTGGGTACATACACATCTTTAGCTAACATCATCATTGTGACCCAATTTGAGGGGAGAATTTATGAAAAAACAAAATGATCATGAAGAGTTATTGACAGGTGGCAATATCTCGAACGTATATCGTTCTGGAGATACGGTTCGTCGAGAAGTAAAGTCAGACAATATCAATATCCAAAAGCTGCTAAAGCATTTAGAAAAAAAGAATTTCTCCCATGCTCCAAAGTTTTTAGGGGTTGATGAAAAAGGTAGAGAGATATTGTCCTTCATTGAAGGCGTAGCCGGTCATGATCCCTTAAAAGAATACATGTGCTCTCACCATGCCTTAAAAGAAATAGCGAGAATGCTTAGACTGTATCATGATGCTGTTCGTGATTTTCCCATTTCAGACGATTGGGAACGAATGGACAATACGCCTAACAACATAGAGAGGTTGTGTGCCATAATGATTTTGCTATGTACAATATCATTTTCAATAATGAAAAACCAGTAGGAATCATTGATTTTGATGTAGCTGCTCCTGGTCCAAGGCTGTGGGATATCGCATATACTCTGTATACTTGTGTACCTCTCAGTAGGTTTTTTCGCACCGAAACAGGAGAGATCGTGAACTACCATTCATCAGAACATGCAGACCAGATAAAGCATAGAGTGAAACTGTTTTTTGAATCTTATGGGGAGAAAATAGCAGAAGATTATGTGGATATGGTGCTGCTGCGTTTAAAAGGGTTATGTCAGTACATGAAACGAAAAGCGAGTGAAGGTGATATAGCTTTTCAAAAAATGATTCATGAGGGGCACCTTGAACATTATCAAAAAGACATTCAATTCATTCATGAACACCGAAAAGAATGGATTTGAGGATGCCAAGGGCCTTCTAAAAGCGAAAGACCAATTAGGTGTTTATACCACTCTTATCACGCTTAAATAAGGAGGAGACAATCCCAGAAGCTGAAGGCGTATATTATGTTAAAGATAGTTGGGAGAACTACGATAAAATCAAAAAAGTGATTCAAAGGCGTTATTTAGAATGGGTGAATCAGTGTTAAGGAATCAGATTTACGATTCAAAGATAAATGAGAAATAGAAAGAATGTAAAAAGGTGGAGTTGTTAACTTGCAAATGAAGACGATATTACAGACCATCATTGAAGACGAGGGATCCCATGATTTTCCGCTTTTTAGACAGTACTGTGTGAAGAAAGAACAGGGTCTGCGTAAAGATGCGTTAAAGGTTCTTCGGTTTTTTGTTGAAGAAATGAAGGAGAACGAATTTGCAGCACGGCGTTCATTTGTTGCTTGGCTGTTTGAAAAGATTGAACGGTTTGAGGATGGTCATCATTTGCTTGTGTATCCATTGATCATTGGGGTGATTCAGCCTGTTCTGCAAGAGTGGGAGAAGGTTGATCCTATGGATGTGAGACCGTATCGCTGGCAGGGCTTGTTTGTGCATCAGGGAGAAGGGCTGCCCTATTTATTGAAGGCACTAGAGCTTGGAGGTAGCAAGGAGCAGCGTGTCATTGTACAAATTTGCGAAACCTATTTATCGGCTTTGTGGTATTCGTTTCATCATATACATGAAGATCTTTATTTAAGCACCTATGAGAAAGATCAAGAGCGAATTCAAGGCATTGAAGATGTCATGATGCTGATCGAAGATAAAAGGATTCGTACCAATGTTGAAAAACAAGCAGCCTATTATGATCAGCTTTTATCGGACTGGAAGAAATTTCAGCAAACGGAGACAAGAGGCTTCATGAAATGGTGTGCGGAGCGTAAGAAGCCGTATGAGTGGGTAGAGGCTTTTTATTATCAACAATAGATGAGGAAACGGCAGAATTCATTCTGCCGTTTAGTTATGCCATATACGCTCTATTTCTATATGATCTGGTGTGAAATATTTCAGGACATAGACATCTGGATTGCTTAGCTTCTCCCACTCTTTGAATCCAATCGTGGGATCGGCATGTTTAAGAAGCAGGCTCATAAGATTGCCATGTGTGACGAATAGAGTATGATTTTTTCCTAATTTTATTTGTTCATAGAGTGCCTCTACAATACGATTCATCGCTTCTTGGCTCGATTCTCCGCCTTCACAGGTCATATGCAAGTCCGTAAAACTGAGCTTTAGTTTCTCATACCAATCGTCCATTGGTTTGCTGCTTAACACACGTTCAGAGAGACGCTGATCAATTTGTACCTCGAGTTGTTTTGCATGAGCAAGAGGCTCAATGGTTTGGATCGCTCGCTTATAGGGACTTGAGATGATCTTATTGAGGTGAATGCCGGAAAAGAACTGTGCTAGTGCGTGAGATTGTGCGATGCCTTGTGGCGTTAAATACGCATCCTCGGATTGTCCATTGGCTTGGCAATGTCTGACGATATAATATGTTTTCATGTGACACACCTTTCATCGAGTATAAAAAAATCATCCAGGATTGGATGAGGATAGGTTCATTTGTTCGGATCTGTTTCTTTATAGGGATCTGTGAGCTTCGAGGTGAGGTCTAAGTTGAACAAAAAATCATCTACTGTGTCTGTACCAAAGGGAAGTGTGGAGAAGTTGATTGGGATGCTGTCTTCTTTCATTTCTGAGATGATCTGTTGTTTAGGCTGCTTTTTTCTCCAGTACTTAAACAAGCGCATGTAAAGCCCCCTTTTCTATGAAAAAGATGGATTTATACATAATATACGGGGAGAGTTGTCCAGGCGTCAAATGTTTTCTTAGAGAACAATGAAAAGAGCCATAGGAAAGCAAGGCCCTTTTGTCCATTTACTTGGCACGACGTAATGCTTTCAGCACTTTACGTTCGCATTTTAAGTTGTATCGCTTCTGATGAAGTTTATCTGTGTTACATCTGCCAATGACTTGGCGGACATCTGGATGATAAATGATGAGATGCCTGTAAGCTGGATCATTTAATAACTCATGAAACCAGCTATGTTTTTTGAGATGGGCTGCGTTTCTAGAGATATCCTCTTCATCTACCTGTAGAAAAGGGATATATACAGCAAGTGAAAAGATATCGAAAATGAATCCCATGTTGGTTCCTCCTTCCATATTATTTCCTACGCTTAGAAGGAGGAAAGGTTTCATTCAATAAAACTTTAAAAACAATCCCAATGCATAAACCATTCTTTTGTGTCTTTGTCGTAATAGAAATACATCGTGCCATTATCACCAATCATGAACCGAGGTTTTTCTTCTGAGGCGATTTGCAGCATGAATTCGCCTTGTTGTTGATGGGGTGGAGATTGAATATACGCCCCATATCCACCGATTTTTGTGAACGAATAATTGGTGTATTGATCAAAGAAGTGTTCTGTCGCTTCATCACTTTCATTTACTTCTGATAAATCGACGTATGACCACGCTTCTTCCCAGCAAGGGTAGTCTTCTTGCTCACTTTCCTTCCATTGGATTTGAAAGGGTTTGAGTCCTCTCACTTCTTCAGGAGTTTCAACTACTTCTAATCCTTCCATATCTACATATTCAATGAGCTTCCAGCCTTCTCCGTTTTTTGTGATATCCATCGGAAGTGCTTTCTGGTTGAGAAAGATTTGAATCATTTTACATTCATTGAATTCGTTCAATCCTCCTGGCACTTCAGGTAAATAAATTTGTAAGATCGGAATCATGACGCCATCTTGGTCTGCGGGCCAGCCTTGATCGGGGTGGATGAAGAAATGACCGGCAAACCAGCTGTGTGCTGTTGGATCAGGACGAAAGCCGCCAATCTTAGCCACGACGGGTGTTTTTCCAATTTGCTTTAATTCATGAAAAGCCTTGATCTCCATTACTTATCCCGCCAATCTTTAGCCTGCAATGTGGGCATCTTGAAACGTGCCATTGATATTGCCTGAGACAATGATGACATGTCCCCAAAATAAATCACCGTCATGGCAGTAGACTTCAAACTCTCCATCTGGGTAAGCATGCAGACTTTCAAGTGAGATGCGGCTCATAAATTGATCCAGTGTGAGCTCTTCTTGTGTTTCAGAGGAGTCATCTTGCTCCTGCCAGTCTTTAGCTAATTCAAGCAGCTGATTTGCTGCAAATGATTTAATAGAAGCATCCCATGTGGTCTCCTCTTTCATGAGTTGTCTAGCGGTTCGAAGAGAGTCGTTTACTTTTTCATCTTCTTCGAGGTTGAAGTAGAGCAGGCATTCTTGATTACTCCACTGGATCGTTGTTTCAAATAAGTCTAGTCCTTTCACTAATTCAAAGGTGCCCAGCAGGTCATCATGATAAAAGACAGGTTTTTGGGCTTCTTCTAGTATCTCTTGCAGCTCTTCATCCTGTGTATCTGTATCGATGAGTGATACAAGCATGAACTCACCTTCACCTTTTCGGACCTGAAGTGTCACGATTGATTCTTTATATAATTGTGCCTGCTTTTCCCTTAATCCCTCTTCATCTGTTAACCAGCAGAGTCTTATGTTTTCTGTTGTAACGAAGTCTTTTTCCTTCCATGCAATCAGTGGAATAGAAGCGGTCCAAAGAGCTTCCTGTCCGGCTTTTCCTGCACCTACTCCTGAAGGTCCTGTGACAGCAATGATGTGATCTATTTCTTCTGAAAATCGTTCTTCAAATGCGTTAATTTGTTTGTTATGTTTCATGTGATGTCCTCCAGCCTGATTTGTTGAAAATCTATATCTTTATCACACCGCACATCAGGAGGAGAAATCAAGCTTTTTTTGCTTAAAACTTTTTTAGATTGTCAGAAGGAGAGAAAATACATGGATGATTGGAGGTTGAGTCACAATAAATACGAATATGTTATGTATCGAATTTTGTATATATTTTGGTAAATGAGTCGAAAAGCCTAGGTGATTTTTCCTTTTCTTTATAATTACTTTGACACGAATAGATGAAAAAAGTAAAGTAGTACTGAGTGATTTACAAACCCTTCTTCATCTATTGAATTGCAAAGTGTGTGTAAATGAAATGTAAATGGATATTTTTCCTTTTATTTACTCGTATTTTTTTTGAAACCTATGATGCTTCTCATACGTTATATTAACGGAGCACACATATCCGGCGGAAACAGAGCATCGGGAATGCTTGGTGAAGAAGATTTACATTTGCAAAATCAATGTAAATTTTTTATGATTTCATTTATATCAGAACGATAATAAGAAAGAAGAGGTTTTATGAAAAAAATATTTGCGAACAAATATAGCTTTTTTGTATTGGCTGTCCTTTTATTTTGGGCGAAATCGTATGCAGCCTACAAAATGGACTTTAATTTAGGAGTGAAAGGTTCTTTTCAAGAGGGTCTTCTCTTATTAAATCCATTTAGTTCAGCCATTGTGTTTTTGGGACTGGCTCTCTTTTTGAAGGGTCGTAAATCTGCCATAGTATTAATTGTGATTGACTTTATTATGACCGCACTTTTATATGCGAATGTAGCGTACTACCGTTTCTTTGATGACTTTTTGACTTTCTCCACAATGAAGCAAGCAGGCAATCTTGGAGGAGGTATGACTGGCGGTGTGTTATCTAGTATTAAGCCGCATGACCTTTTGTATTTCCTTGATATTATTATCTTGATTGCGATTGTGATTTGGAGACCAGAAGTGAAGAAATTCCAAATGAAAAAGACATTTGCACTGTTGATTGTGGCTGCAGGTGTAGGACTGTTCTTTGTAAACCTTCATTTAGCTGAAAAGGACCGTCCAGAATTATTAACAAGAACATTTGATCACAAGTATGTTGTCAAATATTTAGGTGTTTATAATTATACGATTTATGATGGAGTACAATCAGCACAAAATGCAACACAGGTAGCAAATGCGAGCAGTGAAGATTTAACGGATGTTGTAAACTATACAGCTTCTCACTATGCAAAGCCAAACGCAGAGTATTTCGGTAAAGCTAAAGGGAAAAACATTATTAAAATCCATTTAGAAAGCTTCCAGTCTTTCTTAATTGACTACAAACTAAATGGAGAAGAAGTGACACCGTTTTTAAACAAGCTGGCTCATGGGAAAGAGGACTTTACGTATTTCGATAACTTCTTCCATCAGACAGGTCAAGGAAAGACAGCTGATGCTGAGCTAATGATGGATAATAGTATGTTCGGCTTGCCAGAGGGAGCAGCGTTTGTGACAAAAGGTGAAAATACGTACCAATCACTCCCTGCCATCCTAGATCAAAAAGCAGGCTATACGAGCGCAGTGCTTCACGGGGATTACAAATCTTTCTGGAACCGTGACACGATTTATAAGCATATGGGATATGATCAATTCTTCGATGCTTCACATTACAACATGGATGAAGAAAATCTTGTGAATATGGGTCTGAAGGATAAACCATTCTTTAAAGAATCAATCCCGATGCTAGAATCAATGAAAAAACCATTTTATGCACATTTAATGACATTGACTAATCACTATCCATTTAATTTAGATGAAAAAGATGCGACGATTGCTAAGGCAACAACTGGTGACAAAACAGTAGATAACTACTTCCAAACAGCAAGATATCTAGATGAGTCATTAGAGCAATTCTTTAAAGACTTGAAAAAATCAGGTATGTATAAAGACTCTGTCATTTTATTATATGGTGATCATAATGGTATTTCTGAAAACCATAACCGTGCAATGAGTGAAATTCAAGGGAAAGAAATTACACCTTATCAAAATGCACAGAACCAGCGTGTACCACTCATGATTCGTATTCCTGGCAAACAGGGCGGCGTGAACCATACGTATGGTGGTGAAGTAGACGTGATGCCTACGCTTCTTCACTTACAAGGTATTGATTCAAATGAGTATGTGAATTTTGGAACAGATCTATTCTCTAAGAAACATGATCAAACTGTTGCATTCCGTAACGGAAACTATGTGACACCAAAATATACACTTGTAGATAACACTGTCTATGATACAAAAACAGGTAAAGTTGTGAAACAAAATAAAAAAACAGAGGCGATTAAAGCCCGTGTCGATAATCAGTTAAGCCTTTCAGATAAAGTGCTTTATAGGGATCTTCTTCGATTCCATAAGCTGTCTGATTTTAAACCAGTGAATCCATCTGATTATTTCTATGGTAAATCAAAAGAAAAAGAAGAGGATTCTTCTGCTAAGTAACTGAGTTTTGGGCAAGCACAGAAGGGTGCTTGCCTTTTTCTCTCTCATCGCTTGATTTGTTGGCAAATTATGTTTATATTTAGGGTGATACAAGCGTGATGCTGGCGTGCAGCTAGCGAAACTCATTTCGTCCTAGGGGATTTCAGGAGGAGCTTATGACAACAAATACAAAAACACAAAAAAAGAAATCAGAAGTATGGGGCTGGCTCAAAGCGATCTTAATCGCATTCATTGCCGTTTTTATCATTCGTAACTTTTTATTCGCACCGTATATTGTAAAAGGGACCTCTATGGATCCAACATTGCATAATACAGAGCGGGTTTTTGTGAATAAAACGGTTGATTATTTCGGCGATTACAAACGGGGACAGATCATAGTTCTTGATGGGGAAGACCGCAGTACTCATTATGTTAAGCGGTTGATTGGTTTACCTGGTGATAAAATTGAAATGAAAAATGACCAGCTGTATGTCAATGGTCAAAAGGTGGCAGAGCCTTACTTAGCGTCAAACAAAAAGAAAGCAGCCGCAGATGGCATCTTGCTGACACCTGATTTTGGTCCTCTTACCGTTCCAAAAGGCAAGTATTTTGTCATGGGTGACAATCGTCAAAACTCAATGGACAGTCGTAATGGCTTAGGTCTTTTTACAAAGAGTGATATTCAAGGAACGACATCATTTGTGTTTTATCCTTTCCAAGACGTTCGACTACTCAATAATGAATGAAACATAAAAAAGCACACAGAGGTGTGCTTTTTTCTAATTCATTCAGCCTGGCTTTTTTTGATCGCCTGTTCAAGATCTGCAATTATGTCTTCAATCGCTTCTGTTCCAACAGATAAACGAATAAGCTCTGGTGTGACGCCTGTCGCTTTTTGTTCTGCTTCACTTAATTGCTGATGCGTTGTGCTGGCAGGATGAATGATCAATGATTTAGAATCGCCCACATTTGCGAGATGTGAGAAAAGTTTAACTGAATCAATAAGCTTTTTACCTGCTTCTCGTCCACCTTTAATACCGAATGTGAGAATGGCGCCTTGTCCTTTTGGTAAATAGGTTTGAGCAAGCTCATAAGATTCATGGCTTTCAAGACCTGGGTAGCTTACCCAATCTACAAGAGGGTGATCTTGTAAGAATTGCGCTGTTTTTAACGCATTTTCACTATGTCGCTCGAGACGCAGATGCAAAGTTTCTAGGCCTTGCAGAAGTAAAAATGAGTTGAAAGGTGACAAGGCTGCTCCTAAATCCCGTAAGAGCTGCACACGTGCTTTTGTGATATAAGCCGCTTCTCCAATTGCTTCGGTATACGTCAGGCCGTGATAACTTGGATCTGGTTCAGTCAGCCCTTTGAACTTATCACTGTCGGCCCAAGGAAACTTGCCGCTATCGACAATGACACCGCCAATTGATGTACCATGACCGCCAATGAATTTTGTAGCGGAATGGACGACAATGTCTGCGCCAAACTCAATCGGTCTTAATAAATATGGGCTTGCGAGCGTATTGTCCACAATAAGCGGAATGTGGTGCTTGTGTGCAATGGCTGAGATGGCTTCAATATGTAGAATGTCGCCTTTAGGATTCCCAATACTCTCTGCATACACTGCCTTCGTTTTGTCTGTAATCGCTGCTTCGAGTTCTTCAAGGTTGGATGAATCGACAAATTTCACTGTAATGCCGAGCTTTTTAAGCGTATGAGCAAACAGATTGTAGGTGCCTCCATAAAGGCTGCTGGAGGATACAATTTCGTCACCAGCTCCTGCAATATTTAAAATAGAATAAGTGGTCGCTGCTTGTCCAGAAGAGACAGCAAGTGCACCAATGCCGCCCTCAAGCTCGGCGATCCGTTTTTCAAAGACGTCATTTGTGGGGTTCATAATGCGAGAATAAATATTTCCGGGTTCCTGCAGTCCGAATAAATTCGCCGCATGCTCACTATCTCTAAAACCGAAAGAGCTTGTTTGGTAAATAGGCACGGCTCTTGAATAGGTTGCTGAATCAAGCTCCTGACCTGCGTGAATGGCTTTTGTTTCTAAACGGAATGGACGTTCTTCTGACATGTGTGTATCCTCCTTTTGTTAGATAAAACCAACTACTTTGATAAGAAATATTTAATAAGACTATAAATCTTGTTTCGAGCTTGGTCAATCATTTTTTTAGATAAATCTGAAAAAATAATAAATAAAGTTGATGGGCTTTTTTAATTTCAATGAGGAAGGGTGTGGATACGCTGGATGAAAAGAGGGATTGTTGCATTAGAGAGTACGGATCAGTTTTTTTGAAAGCAATCAATCATTGCCAACTAGTGAAATCATGGGAATGTCTATGCTGTAAGTTGTTTTTTCATAAAAAGAAGCGAATCATATGTTGGATGTTACTCAAGAAAAGAAAGGGCTTTTTTCCCAATGGACTTTCTTGTATATACATATTTTAAGTGACAAGAGAAGAAGGGAAATAGACTCACTCTTTTATCGGAATTATCAGTAAATATTTCATAAATGGTGTGTTAACGACATATAATTAGGACCTTTTTATCTGATATATCGGGGGAATTCTTTCTATTTCACAAAAAAGAAATAATATATAAAGGGATTGATAAAAATGGACTATTTCAAAAAAAGAAGAAAAAAGATGGTTTAATTGCCATTATATGGGTTTTGTGGTTCTTAAGGAGTGGAAAAATCTAGCTAATAAGATAGGGGTCTTGCACTTAAAAGTGAAGAATTGAATAAAAAGTCACATTTTATCCGAAAGTACGTTCGGTCAAAAATGGGATCTTCTGTTGATGTTTGGAGAGTAGAGCCTATGATACGATCATCATAAGCTGGGAGGTGAAAAGTATGACTTATGCAGCGCCGCAAGTTGACTATTCCACTATGGAACCTGCTATTATGGACCAAGCTTGGTTCTTAGTATTTGTTGCTGTCCTTCTTGGATTGGGGGCAACAGTTGTTCTAGGAGCAGCAGTTTGGTGTTTAGCAAACGGCAAGGGTAGCTTTACAGGAGCCGTTCAGTGGGAAAGTGGCTTAAAAGTCCAAATTGAATGTAAGTAGCTATACTTAGGATTCATCTTTTTACTTCTATGAAATGACACCAAGGCTAAACCGTCTGTGGCGGGCGGTTTAGCCTGATCTGTTTTTAAAGAATATGCAGACACTTGGAGGTTATATGTTTACGATCGAGAAATTAACCAAGACGTATAAAAATAACGTGACTGCTGTCAATGATTTTCATTTAAAAATCGACCCTCATCAAATCGTTGCTGTTGCTGGACCGAATGGTTCTGGTAAAACAACGATGATTAACTGTATACTCGGCATCATTAAGCATACAGAAGGAACGATTCTGTTGCAGGATGTCACAAATGACGAACCATCCTTTAAAAAACAAGTAGCCTATGTTCCAGATGATCTGCTGCTCCCTGAAGCATTGACTGGGGCTGAATATTTAGATTTTGTTTCTTCTATGTATGAATGTAAAACAATTCATAGAAGAAATCAACTAATTGAACTGTTTGATATGGACTCGGCTTTATCAAGACCGATTGAAACCTATTCACATGGTATGAAAAAAAAGACACAGCTGATTGCCGCCTTTATGCTTGATAGTCAATTGGTGATCATGGATGAGCCCTTTAGAGGACTTGATATTGAAGCGGTTATAAACACAAAGAAACTGATGAAGCGTTATGCCGAGCACCATGGTGCGATCTTGCTTTCAACGCATGATATGCTTTCAGCGGAAGAGCTGTGCCACAAAATCGCCATTATTTCTAAGGGAAATAAAATGGATGAAGGAACGGTCTCAGCCTTAAAAGAGAAGTATCAATCAAGCACATTGGAACAGGTGTTTCTGAAAGCTTCAATGTTAAGTGATAGGGGTGCACATTTTGATGAAATCATTAATCATTTCTAGAATGATGCTTAAAATGTGGCAGCAGGAGATGTATAAGCTCTTTGATACTCAGACGAAGCGGATCATTGTGATCTTATTCTTTTTATTTGCCGTCACAATGGGCGCCATCATCGGATACAGTTTTACGGGTGTCTTTATGAAGGCTTTCTTAAATGGCGATGAGCGCTCACTAGGATTACTCGTTGTGTCAATGGCGATCAATGCATCCATCTTTACTAGCCTGTTATTCATTTTGATCAAGGTCAGAACGCCTGAGCAAGACCGTTTTTCTATGCAGCTCAGCTGGTTCCCGCTTTCTACCTTTCAGAAAAGCCTTGGTTACTTTATTCCGATGGTGACAGTAGTGGCAGGACTTGTTTTATTTTTTATCGGTATTCTGCTTTTACCTAATTTTATTGCCCAGGGAATAGGTATTTTCTTTATCTTTACGTTCTTTTTGATGGTGATTTTGCAATCGCTTTTTGTCTTAATGCTTTTGCAACTCATTTATAATATGACGTATTTGGTCATTCTGAAATTAAAATTACCGTTGCAAAAATTTGCAGCGATCTTTGTTTTATTAGCACTGGTTGTAGCGTATGGAATGACGCATTTTGATATCAGTCAAATTCAGCAATCATATATACAGTTTGATTATCATTTGATGTATTTTACAGCACCGTTTTTCTTAGCGGCTCAAGGGATGTCTCCTGAAGGGGTAAACTATGCAATTTTGATTCTGTTTATCCTTTTATCGGCGAGCGGTGCATTTCTTTCCCTTGCGATGATGCCGATTATGGCAGAGAAAAAAGCGTTAACCTTCTTAAACAAACTGCCGTTCTCTTCTTCAAAAAAATGGTCACTTATTGTAAAGGAAATGAAATCACAGGTGCGAAATGAAGAAAACATTTTAAACTTTCTCATTCTCCTCATTGTGATCTTATTCGTCCGTTATCAATTTGGATTCCGTTTTGAAGAAGAAGCATTTTTTGTTCTCTGCGCTCTTGCTGGATTAACCGCCTTCAATTCATTTGGCAATGATAAACGAATGCTGGGGATGTACAAAACATTTGGTCTAAGATCGTGGGAAGTGGCTCTGTATAAGTTTATCGGGCTTTTGTTTGTTGGTGTACTGCAAATTGCAATCTTCATGCTGACAACGCTGACGCTTCCTGATCAGGTTTGGAACGTATTGATTGGGGCCGCTGTCTTATGCAATGCCACTGCGCTCTTTTATGTAGTAGGTATTTTACTTCCGCTTGATCGGAACAATCCTTACACAGGCATTTTTTCATTTGGAGCACTTATTTTACTCATGATTCCGATTGTTTTTATTGGAAACTATGTCATAGGGGAGTCGAGTCAAACGCTTCAGTGGCTGCTTGTAGCTGCATTTGAAGGTCTGCTCATCTTTGCCATATACAAAGGTTTTTCATGGAGGTATTCACATGATTCAACTTCTTAACAATAAGCTAAAGATTGAGCGGGTACCGGCTTTCGTGCCGTATGTGACCTTACAAAAGAGGCATCTCACGGATACGCAGTATGGAAGCACACTCCCGATTAATGAAAGTGCCTATCATATGTTAACGAAAGTAGATGGCAAAAGGACAGAAGCGAGTATTACCACAGAGCTCGCCGATTTGTTTCAGGTCGATGAGTCTGTGATTTCTCGTGACTTTTATCAACTGATAATGGGGTTGAATCAGCACCACTTACTGTCTATTCATTATCAATCACCATATCGGATTGTGACAGCCTGCTGTCAATTTTTCAAGCAGTATCAAGTGAAAATGAAGGAACGATTTGATTGCACTGGTCACTCGTTCCTTCATATTTTTGGGACAGCATTACTCATGGTGACGCGTAAAATCATCTTTTTCTGGATGCTATTTATGGTCATGGCAGGAATCGCTTTTTTATTCATTCCTGACCGGTCGATTGCAGCCATTGCGATTTATTTTACAATTATTTATTTTGGATTAATTACGGGAACGGCCTTACATGAGGCAGCACATGGCTATACGCATCGGAAATTTGCGGGACGGGATGGTCCACAAGGTTTTTTTGCAAGTGATATGATGTCAGTGAAATTTGTGAGACCGGTATTAGATCCGTTTCAGAAAAAGCAGGTATGGATTACCCTGCTTGGGCCGCTTGTCCCAGGTGTGATCGGAGCAGCAGGGATCATTGTGACCGTATTATGTCTAAAAGAAAATCCAATTTCAACAGGTTTCTTTATTTTTTCAATCACGTATTTTATTCAATTACTCTATCTTCTTCCATTTATGGGGGATGGTAAATCCATTATGAAGCAGCTATTGCTTGGGGGAATGGGAGGACAACGATCATGAACGTACAGGCGATGAAACAAGGTGCTATTGTTGGTGGTTTTCTGGGGTTTTTAGGCTTTCCGATGCTGACAATCGGCATATTATTCTATCATTTATTTCAATCAAAAACGAATGATGCTTTATTATTTAACAGTCTCGCTTTTGAGATGGAAGGTTCATCCGCATTTACTTTTCAAATCAAGCCAAACTTTTTTATTTATATGATTGTGATTTTTGCCGCGAGTTTTCTCATTGTGGCTATCTTATCAGCCATGAAGCAGAAAAAAGCGAAAGGTTAGGAGAATTCTCCTAATCTTTTTTTTGTATGTTCAACCAAATTTTAGTATAATAGAAAATAAAAAACATCAAAGGGGATCTCAATGTTAAAAAAATGGAGTGTTCTTATATTCACTGTTTTTCTATTAGCAGGATGCGGTGAGAAGGCTGAAGAAACCACGCAAACCGAGAAGACGGTATCGACAATAAACACGGAGTCTGCTACTAAGAAGCAAGTAACCATCGAACAAATGAAACTGACAAAAAAAGAAAAAAACTTACTAGAAGCATCAACCACTAATGAAATGGTCGCTTTGACAATAAAAGGATTAACGAAGAAGGATAAGAGTATTACGTTTATCGGGAGTCATTATAAAAATGGCCGATTAGCTAATAAGGAAGCGTCATCTGCCACCTTTACTTTACATCAGGATGGAACCGACCAAACGATGAATGTGCTCTTACAATTAAGGCATGAGAAAGATACATATGAATCACAATTTAGTATGTGGTCAGACAACAAGAACGAGGGAATGACGAAAGCAACAGCAAGCTTTCCGTTCAAAGTAAGTGACTATGTTTTTTCTGCACAATCTGAAACTGTCAAAGTCTCTTCTGGAGGAAAGGCACTGATTGCGTATACAGCGGCAATGGGGAAAGACGGAAATTCACCAATGCTTGAAGAGATTGAGAAAAATCCTAAGCAAGCGCTGAAGAATAAGTCACATGCCTACTTATTTTACATCCAGCTCGATAAATAACTATCGTAATATATACGGAGAATATGAAGTTTTTTGACGAAAAATCTTCATATTCTCTTGACGAATTGTTTAGGAAGTTGTAACATAATAAAGGTCAACGCGATGACGTTGCTTTTGAAAAATTGATGCGGGTGTAGTTTAGTGGTAAAACCTCAGCCTTCCAAGCTGATGTCGTGAGTTCGATTCTCATCACCCGCTCCAATACATAATTTTTGTTAATAACGCAGTATTTCGTTTCTTAGATAAACGAAGTGTTGCGTTTTTTATTATGTCAGTATAATGTGAAAAAGCTCTGTCAAGCTACAGTGCTTTTTCAATAAATTCATATTTACTTTCTCCACCATGTATTTGTACAAACATCTTCGTCAAGGATTGGATGAGAGCTTCACTCTTTTCCCGGGAAATAGATGGCGGAAACAGAATGATTTGCAGAATGTTTTTTGTGTCTTGAGAAATGTGTGCTTTACTTGGTTGAGAAAATAATCCCTTAAGTCCTGCGTTGTCCTGCCATTCAATGTAACCACTCTCATGTTTTGCTAGTGAAAGCGGCTCTTCTATGCGATCAGCATCGAATGTCAGGATAGGCAAGAAATATTTTAAAGAGAAAAAGATCGACAAATCCTGTACGGAATTGGTCGAGTCAATAAATTGTTCCTTTTGGATATCAGCAAGAATTGGCAGGAAAGGAACGTCTTTTAAAAGGTCCGTCCATTCTTTGATTGCTGATACTTCTTCTAAGACTTTATCTTCGTATTCAAAGAATAAAGATTCTTGAAACAGGCGTAGCCGGCCTTTTAACATTTGAGGGGATGTGCCAACTTCAATATGCGAATATTCAATCTGTCCAACATGGATAGACGGGTTGTCAGGATGAGAAATTTCCATATGTATCTTCACAGTGACTCACTCCAATCGGTCATGATACACTCGTATTATACTGAAAACAACAGAAGAAACAAAGAAAGGAGGTTTGCAAGGTGATTCATGTTGGAGAATTAAAAGAAGAATTGATTCAATATGCGAAAGAAATTGGTGTCGATAAAATCCGATTTGCAAGTGCTGATACATTTGATTCATTAAAAGATCGCCTCATCTTACATGAATCGTTAGGGTATTTGTCAGGCTTTGAAGAGCCTGATATCGAAAAACGAACAAACCCTTCTTTGCTGCTTCCGAAGGCCAAATCAATTGTTGCGATAGCGCTCGCGTATCCTTCCAAAATGAAAGATGCTCCTCGAAGTACAAAGGATGCAAGAAGAGGGATCTTTTGCCGTGCTTCTTGGGGAACAGACTATCATGTTGTGCTGAAAAAAAAGCTCGATATGCTCGAGGAATTCTTGCGAAGCAAACATGTCGATATACGAACAAAATCAATGGTGGATACAGGGGAGCTGTCCGATCGTGCAGTAGCGGAACGTGCTGGCATAGGTTTTAGTGCGAAGAACTGTATGATTATCACGCCAGAGTTTGGGTCTTACGTGTATTTGGCTGAAATGATCACAAATGTCCCATTTGAACCGGATGAAAAAATTGAAGACCAGTGCGGAACGTGTAATAAATGTGTTGATTCGTGTCCAACTGGTGCACTTGTAAATCCAGGACAGCTGAATTCCCAGCGATGTATTTCCTTTTTAACGCAAACGAAAGGATTTTTGCCTGACGAGTTTCGTTCGAAAATAGGAAATCGTTTATATGGGTGTGATACGTGCCAAATTGTCTGCCCGATCAATAAAGGGAAGGACTTTCACCTGCATCCTGAAATGGAGCCGGATCCTGAAATTGCGAAGCCGCTCTTAAAGCCGCTTCTTACGATCAGTAATCGTGAGTTTAAGGAAAAATACGGTCATGTTTCAGGTTCATGGCGGGGGAAAAAGCCAATTCAGCGAAATGCGATTTTGGCACTTGCTCACTTTAAAGATACATCTGCCTTACCCGTGTTGATTGATTTGATGCACAAGGATCCAAGGCCTGTTATTCGAGGCACGGCTGCTTGGGCAATTGGGAAAATTGGCGACGAGCAGCTACTCCCAGAGCTGGAAAAAGCCCTTGAGCGGGAAAGTGATGAGGAAGCGAAACAAGAAATTGTCAAAGGGATTGAGTTTTTACAGACACCTTTAAATACTAAATAACATCTCTGTGAACATAGAATGAACCAAACAGAGATTTTAAAAAAAGTTTGGTGGTGTCTGTGTGAAACAATTATTAGAGCAAACATTAGAAGACAGGCTTGGTTATTTATTAAATGGAAGTGCAATCAAACAGCCGCAGCTCATGTCTGATGTGGAAGCAGTCGAACGGAAAAAAGAGCTTTTTGCTAGAAGACAGGTGGAGATTGTCAAGGCGAAGGCGAAAGCAACACTCCTAGATTCAACGATTCAGGATGATGGGGCTCAGCATGTGCAGTATCTTGCTCATCTCACTTATGTATGCAAGGATGTAGACGATTCTTTTTATTTAGAGGAACAAGTAGAAAAAAGAGAAGCGTTCCTTTACAACGACATGCTTGTGAAAGATCGGATAATGCTAGAAAAGCGGCAAATGGAAGAGCAGGTGGATGAGCGCTTTCAGACCGAAGAACAGTTTGGGAGAGCCTTTCACTATGACCGGCGGGCAGCCGTACAATATGCGGAGACGTACTGGAATAAACGAAATCCCGCCTATAAAAACTTCGATGATAACTGCACAAATTTTATTTCACAATGCTTGAAGGCAGGGAATGCGCCAACGAGAGGGTATCCGAACCGCGGATCTGGCTGGTGGGTGCGGCCGCATACGTGGAGCTATAGCTGGACGGTGGCTCATTCGATGAAAAATTATTTAGCGAATTCGAAAGCGGGTTTAAGAGCAAAGAAACTCAAGGAAGCGCAGGAGCTTCAAATTGGTGATGTCATTTGCTACGATTTTGAGGGAGATGGCAGGTATAATCATACAACCATTGTCGTCGATCACGATAAAGGCGGAATGCCTCTTGTGAATGCTCAGACATATGACAGCCGAATGCGTTATTGGTCGTATGAGGATTCGACCGCCTATACACCAGCTATTCGTTATACGTTTTTTCACATTTTGGACGATGCCGCGAAGGGTAGTTAATGGTATAATGTTGAGCGGAAAAGAAAATTAGAGGTGAACTTTTTTGGGACTTCATGTCGTTTTATATCAACCAGAGATTCCAGCTAATACTGGAAATATTGCGCGTACATGTGCAGCAACAAATACAACCCTTCATCTGATTCGTCCGCTTGGTTTTTCGACAGATGATAAAATGCTGAAGCGTGCAGGACTCGATTATTGGAAATATGCCAATGTCGTCTATCATGACTCGCTTGATGAATTGTTTGAGGCTCATCCGAAGGGACAATTCTTCTATATCACAAAATTTGGCCAAAAGCCGCATACGACATTTGATTACTCTCAGTTAGATGAAGATTACTTCTTCGTTTTTGGCAGAGAGACAAGTGGATTGCCGAAAGATTTGATCGAGCGGAATATGGACCGCTGCCTTCGTTTACCGATGACAGAACATGTTCGTTCTCTGAATCTATCGAATACGGCAGCAATTCTTGTGTATGAGGCACTTCGACAGCAGCAATATCGAGATCTGATATAAGGTCAAGAAGAAAGCTGGGATACCAATCTCGGCTTTTTTTATATGAGATAAGGAACAAAATATGATTTGTTCAGTCTATTTTTTGACATATTGAAAAAATCGAAGCACAGTGAATAAGCAGGTGCTAAAAACAACGAACTAAATGAAAAAAGGATGTTCCGCTCATGGAACATCCTTTTTTTCATTTACCAGGCTTGCCTTCGTAGCCAGCTGTGAAAATGGATACTAAAAACGTAATGATGACGCCCATCATAATGACCGTTCTCATATAAGCTCCCCCTTATCCCTTTGTTTCTATCGCTGCCTGTTTCATATGATGTGAAGTTCGCCTTGAAAAGCAAGAGAAGAAGATCATTTTTCTCCTGTTTTTCCTTTATTATGAAGGGTCTTGCGGATGGTTGTCAATTCAGTTTGCCAATTCGTCATTTTGAAGAACGAAAGCATGTAATAGGACGCCTCCGCATAGATTGTAAAACAGTATCTGATTACTTGCTTCAATCTTGAAAGAGGAGGTTCATATGGATATTTTAAAGAAAATCGAACAGCACAGAGAAGAAGAGCAGCGTCTTAAATGGGAAGGCACATTTGGAGAGTATTTAGACATTATAAAGGAAAATCCACTTGTCGCTCAATCTGCTCATTCTCGCGTTTATCATATGATTAAAGACAGCGGGATTGAAGAGGAGAATGGGGTCAGAACGTACAAATTTTTTGATCAGGAGCTTTTTGGATTAGAGGAATCATTGGAAAGATTAGTGGAGGAATACTTTCACCCTGCTGCCAAGCGCCTCGATGTGAGGAAGCGTATTTTGTTATTGATGGGACCAGTGAGCGGGGGGAAATCTACGCTTGTTACTAGGCTGAAAAGAGGACTAGAGGAATATTCACTGACAGATCATGGCGCAGTCTATGCGATCAAAGGCTGCCCGATGCATGAAGATCCGCTTCATCTTATTCCGCAAAATCTGCGGGAGGATTTTTATAGAGAATATGGCATTCGTGTGCAGGGGAATTTGTCCCCTCTGAATATGATGAGGCTGGAAGAGGAATATGGCGGACGAATTGAGGATGTAAGGGTTGAACGGATCTTCTTCTCAGAGGATAAACGGACCGGTATTGGTACCTTTAGTCCGTCTGATCCGAAATCTCAGGACATTGCTGATTTAACAGGAAGCATCGATTTTTCAACCATTGCTGAATTTGGATCAGAGTCAGATCCAAGGGCCTACCGCTTTGATGGAGAACTCAATAAAGCAAACCGAGGGATGATGGAGTTTCAGGAGATGTTAAAGTGTGATGAGAAGTTTCTATGGCATCTTCTGTCATTAACGCAGGAAGGAAATTTTAAAGCAGGCCGTTTTGCCTTGATTAGTGCAGATGAATTGATCATTGCTCATACGAATGAAACCGAGTACCGGTCGTTTATTTCAAATAAAAAGAACGAGGCCTTGCATTCAAGAATTATTGTGATGCCGATTCCTTATAACTTGAAGGTGACAGAGGAGGAACGCATTTATCATAAAATGATTTCAGAAAGTGATGTTTCTGATGTGCATATTGCCCCGCATACGCTGAAAGTAGCAGCGATGTTCTCCATTTTGACAAGACTCAAAGAGCCGAAGCGTTCTGATATTGATTTGGTGAAAAAAATGCGTCTGTATGACGGAGAAAGTGTCGAAGGCTTCCAATCTGCTGATATTGATGAGATGAAAAAGGAATTTCATGATGAAGGGATGAGCGGAATTGATCCACGATATGTGATTAACCGCATTTCATCCACTATTATCCGGAAGAATATGGAGTCGATCAATGCGCTGGATGTTCTTCGTTCGTTAAAAGAAGGACTCGATCAGCATCCGTCTATCTCTAGCGAGGACCGGGAGCGCTATTTGAATTTTATTTCTGTTGCGCGAAAAGAGTACGACGATATTGCCAAGAAGGAAGTACAAAAGGCATTTGTGTATTCCTATGAAGAGTCTGCGAAAACACTGATGGATAATTACTTAGATAATGTCGAGGCGTATTGCAACAAAAACAAGCTGCGTGATCCGTTAACCGGTGAAGAAATGAATCCTGATGAAAAGCTTATGCGTTCAATTGAAGAGCAGATCGGAATTTCTGAAAATGCGAAAAAGGCATTTAGAGAAGAAATTCTGATTCGTATTTCGGCTTATGCGAGAAAGGGCAAACGCTTTGATTATAATTCTCATGAGAGATTGCGTGAGGCGATTCAGAAGAAGCTGTTTGCTGATTTAAAAGATGTGGTGAAAATCACGACGTCAACGAAGACACCGGATGAACAGCAGCTGAAGAAAGTGAATGAAGTAGTGGCTAGATTAATTGATGAACATGGCTATAATTCAACAAGTGCAAATGAACTTTTAAAATATGTAGGCAGTCTTCTTAATCGTTAATAAAGGAAGGAGGCATTATTGGCGCACCTGCACCGGTAATGTCTTTTTTAGAAATGACCGTCAACTTGGGTGACGAGCAGCATAAGATAAAGGAATCGGTGGTTAGAAGAATTGTGCAAACAGGTGAGGAGGGGGATGGATGTCCCGGCAAGAAAAAAGTCAGTTTATTGTATCTCAGGAAGACTGGTCCCTCCATCGAAAAGGCTATGACGACCAGCAGCGTCATCAGAAAAAGGTCAAAGAAGCGATTAAAAACAATTTGCCGGATCTTGTCACAGAAGAAAGCATTATCATGTCTAACGGAAAAGATGTTGTGAAAATTCCAATTCGTTCGTTAGATGAATATAAAATTCGGTACAACTACGATAAAAATAAGCATGTGGGTCAAGGTGATGGAGATAGCGAGGTAGGCGATATTGTCGCACGTGATGGATCAGACAGTAAGCAAGGGCAAGGAAAGGGGCAGAGCGCAGGAGATCAGGCTGGAGAGGATTATTACGAAGCAGAGGTCTCATTAATGGATCTTGAGGAAGCGCTGTTTCGGGAATTAGAGCTACCAAACCTTAAACAAAAGGAGCTTGACGACATTATTGTCGAGCAAATTGAGTTTAACGATATTCGCAAAACCGGGTTAACAGGGAATATTCATAAAAAACGAACGATGCTCTCAGCATTTAAACGAAATGCAATGACAGGCAGTCCTTCCTTTTATCCAATCTACCCAGAGGATATCAAATATAAGACGTGGAATGAAGTGACCAAACCAGAGTCGAAAGCCGTCGTTTTGGCAATGATGGATACGAGCGGAAGTATGGGACTTTGGGAAAAATATATGGCGAGAAGTTTTTTCTTTTGGATGACACGTTTCTTACGGACAAAGTATGAGACGGTCGATATTGAATTTATTGCCCATCATACAGAGGCGAAGGTTGTAGATGAAGAGCATTTCTTCTCGCGCGGCGAGAGCGGGGGGACGATTTGCTCCTCTGTCTATCGAAAAGCACTAGAGCTCATAGACGAACGTTATCCGCCATCGCGATATAATATTTATCCTTTTCATTTTTCTGATGGAGACAATTTGACCTCAGACAATGCACGGTGCGTAAAGCTTGTTTCTGAAATTATGAAAAAAGCCAATTTATTCTGTTATGGTGAAGTGAATCAATACAACCGGCATTCTACATTAATGTCAGCATATAAGCATATACAGGATGAGAAATTTAAGCATTATATTTTGAAGCAAAAATCAGATGTTTTTCTCGCCCTAAAAAAATTTTTTCAGCAGGAAGAAGTTCTTTCGTAAATAGCACATTTGAAAAAACCTTTCAGCATAAGGGCTGAAGGGTTTTTTGTATGGAGAAGGAAGGGATCACCAGAAAAAAAGTAAAACTTTCTCTTTGACATTTCAATTTTCATTTATTAATATTTAATCTTGTTAAATATAAGTTTTTCAAAAAAGATGCCGATCGTCTTTTCTTCTTTTTCTACTCTTTGCTCATGAGTGAACAATAAGTATAAATGGGCTGCACACCATTATTCATGCGGGGAAGATGAAGGAGATATAACAGTTTTATGAGCTTGCTTCATATTCTGTCAGATGATGGGCATTCTAAGTTTGCTAAAGCAGATGACACTATATTTTTATACATGAAAGGAGAAACAAAACATGAACAGAGGGCGTTTATTGCTAACGAACATTATTGGCCTTATTGTAATTCTTGCCATTATTGCCGGAGGTGCTTATTACTACTACGAAAGCACAAATTTTGTCAAAACTGACGAGGCGAAAGTGACAGGTGACATGTATCAAATCACAGCACCAGCAGCTGGACAAATCAAAGGCTGGGATATCAATGAAGGTGACGAAGTGCAAAAAGACAGCACAGTTGCAAAAGTTGAAGGAGAAACAAAAACAAACATTAAATCAGTGGCTGATGGCACATTAGTCAAAAAAGAAGTACAAAACAATCAACAAGTGCAGCCTGGTACAGTTCTTGGTGAAACGATTGATTTAAGCAAGCTTTACATCACAGCGAATATCAAAGAAACAGATATTAAAAACATTGAAAAAGGCGACAAAGTTGACATCGTCGTAGATGGTGATCCTGATACAACATTTGAAGGAACAGTTGAACAAATTGGTTATGCGACAAACTCAACATTCAGCATGCTGCCAGCAACAAATTCAAGTGGTAACTATACAAAAGTCACACAAAAAGTAGCAGTGAAAATTTCAATTAAAAATCCATCAGACAAAGTACTTCCTGGTATGAATGCTTCTGTCAAAATTTCATCTTAATGATGATTGATATCAAAAAATGAAAGGAGGTTGTCTGAGATGGCAAATCAACCTGCAGCAACAAAACAGGGAGCAGGCTCCTTGTCTTTACTGATCATTTTAATGGCCGGCTTGTTCGTAGCGATTTTGAACCAAACACTTCTGAACGTAGCCATGCCCCATTTAATGACTGAATTTAATGTGAGTGCAACGACGATTCAGTGGCTTACAACAGGTTATATGCTTGTCAACGGTGTGCTGATTCCGTTATCTGCGTTTTTAATCACACGCTTTGGACAGCGCAGCTTATTCTTAGTTGCCATGATCTCGTTTACACTAGGGACCTTTATTTGCGGGATTGCGCCGAACTTTTCAACGATGCTTATCGGTCGTTTGATTCAGGCAATCGGCGGCGGTATTCTGCAGCCGCTTGTGATGACAACAATCCTTTTTATTTTCCCTCCTGAAAACAGAGGGAAAGGAATGGGGATTTTCGGTCTTGCAATGATGTTTGCTCCAGCGGTAGGACCAACATTATCTGGTTACATTATTGAAAATTATTCTTGGCGTATTATGTTTTATGGACTTGTTCCAATCGGAGCAATTGTCATTATCGCGGCTTTCTTTATGTTTAGAAATATTGTAGAGCCTAAAAAGATCAAGCTGGACGGCCTTGGTGCGATTCTTTCCATCGTTGGTTTTGCTTCGCTTCTATACGGAGTGAGTGAAGCCGGAAGTGATGGCTGGACAGATCCGATCGTCTTATCGACGATTATTGTTGGTGCGATTGCGATCATTCTCTTTATTTTCCAACAGCTGAAAGTTGATAATCCGATGCTTGATTTCCGTGTGTTTAAATACAGCATTTTCTCATTATCAAGTGTTATTAATATTATTATTACAGTTGCCTTATACACTGGGATGTTCTTACTTCCGATTTATTTGCAGAACCTCGTTGGATTTACGGCATTGCAATCCGGGCTATTAATGCTTCCGGGGGCACTTGCGATGCTGATTATGTCCCCGATTTCAGGGATTTTGTTTGATAAATTTGGACCTCGTCCGCTTGCGATTGTGGGGATGCTCATTACCGTTGTCACCACATTCGAGTTTACAAGGCTGACCATTGATACATCATATAGTCACATTGTACTCATGTATGCAGTGCGTGCATTCGGTATGTCACTCCTTATGATGCCGGTGATGACAGCTGGGATGAACCAATTACCACAGCACTTAAACAGCCATGGTACAGCGATGTCTAATACATTAAGACAAATAAGCGGTTCGATCGGTACGAGTTTGATCACAACGATTTATACGAATCGGACAACATTCCATTATTCCAATATGGCGGATCAAACAAATACAGCGGACCCATTCTTTATGAATTCATTCCAGGCGGCTGTGTCGAATGTGATGCATCATATGGGCATGACAGCTGAAGCTGCTCAAAAATATGTATCCACCCAGCTCTTTACGAAAGCACAGGTTGATTCAAACGTAATGGGTATCAATGATGCTTACATGTGGGTAACGTTATTCTGTGCCGCTGGTGTCATTCTTAGCTTGTTCCTGCGTGATGTACGTAAGGATAAAAAGCGAAAAGATCAGCAGCATAAAAAACAAGAAATAACACTGCTTCCAGCACCTAAGGAAGCAAACCAAGATGCAAGATAAGTGTGGAGGGACCGTACATGAAAATTTATGTCGTATACGATAGTGAAGGTAACCATACAAAAGCACTGGCAGAAGCAATTGCAGCAGGCGCAGGTGAAACAGAGCAGGCTGAAGTATTCGTTGATCACGTGAAAGATGCGGATATTCGCAAGCTGGATCAAATGGATGCGATCATTTGGGGCTGCCCTGGTCACTTTGGGACCATTAGTGCTGGATTAAAGACATGGATTGACCGTCTTGGCTACCTATGGGCAGAGGGAAAACTAATCGATAAAGTCGGTGCCGTTTTCTGTACAACTGCTACAACGCACGGCGGTTTAGAAATGACGATGCATAATTTGATTACACCAATGTTCCACCAAGGGATGCTTGTCGTTGGTCTTCCTGGAAATGTGCCAGAAAATGCTTTATACGGCTCTTACTATGGAGCAGGTGTGACATGTCCGATTGATTCTGATGAAGTGATTTCGACAGAAGGCATTGAACTCGGGAAAGCATTAGGAAGACGTGTAGCATCAGTCACTGCGTCATTTAAGCGATAAGGAGAGGGTTCTTTTGGCGACGATTATTGTAGCGTTAGTAGCTGCTGTTCTAGTCATTATCGGATTAGTAGCATTCAATGTCAGACACGCTTCGGTCGAGAAGAAAGAGATCAATGAAGATGTGCCCAATCAGCCTGACGTGCCCCGTAGCGAGTCAGAAGTTGCGGCGAGACCTGTAGAGCCTGAAGTAGAAGAGGAAGCGTCAACGCCTTCTCAAACGGATGAACGAGTGTCTGGTGATGATTTCTATAGACAGGCGCTTCAAAAGTTTAAGCAGCCAGAACCACCTGTCAAAGAAGAAGAGCCAGAAACTAAAATGAATGATGATATGTATCGTTCTGCTTTGCAGAAGCTAAAGCAGAACGACAAATAAAAAAGAGAACCTCTCGTCAGGTTCTCTTTTTTTATAGCACAAAAAAACCGCCGGCAGAAGCCGGGCGGTTTTCCTTCACTCTATAAAGTGCTAAAGAGCAGATGCTCTTAAATTACGCTTTGTTAACGTTAGCAGCTTGTGGTCCACGGTTACCTTCAACGATTTCGAAAGAAACTGCTTGACCTTCTTCTAAAGTTTTGAAGCCTTCGCCTTGGATAGCAGAGAAGTGAACGAATACATCGTCTTGACCTTCTACTTCGATGAATCCGAAACCTTTTTCAGAGTTGAACCATTTTACTTTACCTTCTAACATGAAATTTCCTCCTAAAGCGATCTTAACGCTTAAATTCACTATTCTTGCTCTTACACAAACTTCAAAGACGAAAACTCTTTCAAAACTTTCTTCTTAAAGATGATACGAACAAAAATAATTACCTTTACTTTACCAGTGTTTGCGGGAAAAAACAACTGTTATCCAAAAACTTTTTTAAAAATAATTAGCGCTAACAAATTGAGGAAAAAGCCTATGTTCATTGGCCTCTTTTTCTCCCTGAGAAGCTCACTTGATTTCGGCCAGACTGCTTCGCTTTATAGAGCTCTTGGTCAGCTATAATCGGTAATTGCTTGATATTTGGACTTGTCCCGGGGAAATACGCACACCCAAGTGATACTGTAATATGAATGGACATGCCATTTTGTAAATAAATCGGCTGATCTGCTATTTTTCTTCGTAAGCGTTCTGCAATCTGCCATGTTTTTTCAACTGTACAATTGGGTAGAAGGACGGCAAATTCCTCACCGCCAATTCGGCCAATATAATCTGAGCTTCTTGTGTTTTTCATCAGCCTTTTTCCGATTTCTTTTAAAACCATATCTCCCTCATGATGTCCATATTGGTCATTGATGGATTTGAAGTAATCGATGTCTAAGTAAATAAGGGATATTTGATGGATAGGCTGCTTAAATTTCATCGAAAAAGCATCATTTAAGACCTCATCGAACTTCCGCTTATTTAAAACACCTGTTAAAAAGTCATAATGAGCTTGGAATTTATACAAATTTAACAGCTGATATGCTTTTGTTTGATGCTCAATGACGTAAAAGTTAAACAGTCCTGCAACATATGAGAACATCCAATAAGCAAAATGCAGTTCAAATGATGTCTCATGCACGATCATGATAAACAGGCTTGTGGCAATGACATTACCTAACGTAATGGACAAAAGCATTTTCATAACTTGATTCATATGGCGCTCAGCAATTAAAAAAGAAGCTGTTGCGATGATCATCATGGAAAAAATATTGATGAAAGAAGCGACGTTGGCTTCGATTAATAATCGACCAATGATTACAACACAGGCTGCAATGATGGTTTGGGCGATGCCTCCATAAAAGGCCGTTAAAATAAGGGGGATATGTCTTAAATCGATGATGGCTGGTCCTGCTTTGATAGAGAAGAACATTAAGAGGACACCGAGTAACCCAGAAAGAATGCCTTTGAATAGTTGTCTGAGCAGGGTATCTTCTTTCTTAAGAAAATTCTCTTTAAACACAAGCAGAAATAGATAATGAAAAGTGACAAGAATTGTTAAATTAATAAAGAGGTCTCTTAGCAAAATTAAATCACCTTTTTAAAATTACTAAAATTTGTTGCAAAAGAAAAGGGGAAAAAGGATAATTAATAAAAATTTCACTTATAAGGGGATCGAAACATATGCGAGGAAAACGCTTCCCAGATGAAACGGACTGGCTTTCTTTTTTTGAAACGGAGCCTGATGAAAGGTTCGAGAAAGGGATGCCTATTGAATATCAAAGCCTGACATTTCGATTTGAGAATCAAGACGAGCGTTTCGTTGTCACGATGTACCTTGGAAGTCAAGAATTTACGTTAAAAGCTGTTCGAAAAAAAGATGGATCTGTTTTAGGCATCTATGATTTTAAAACCGTGCAACATGTAGAGATAAAAAAAGACAAGCAATACGAAAAAGAGCTTTTAATCATAGTGGAAGCTTATGGCGATTTTATCACAACAGTTGAAATCACCTTTTTACCTTTCTTCTCTGTGATGATGAAAGAACATTTTTCAGGAGAATAAACAGGAGCCTCTATTCATAAAGGCTCCTGTTTTCTTATTTGTGCTCGATGTCATTGATCACTTGCTGGATTGATTCATCATCCATCACATTCATGACACTTTCATCAATATGAAGAGACTGTGCATAAGACTCTCTTGGCTGATGGTTTCTTGATGTCGATTGGTGCGGATTCGTATGATTTGGCTGTACAGCAGTGAATGCCTGCTTCATCATTTGTCCGATTTCCGCAGTGCCCTTTGATTCTTTCTGTGCGTGTGACTCTTGTCGAGACGATTCATGGTGCTGTTGATCTTTTCCCTTCATCATTGAAGACATATTCATTTGCGTCATGCTTTTCAGTCTTCTTCGTAAAACTGGGGAAAATAATGCAATGATGGCTGTAGATGCTGCGATCATTGCGCCAGTGCTCATGCCTTTTCTTTTTTTAAACAAACGAATCCCTCCATTTGATCGTGATGATTCTTCTTCATCATGTTTAGGATGACCAAACAAAGCTGAATTATGAATTCATTTCGTTGAAAAAGAGGATGTATGCATAAAAAGCCGACTGGATGAAAAACCTAAGAGCAAAAGGAGGGAATAAATGATGAATAAGAAATGGATGCTATCTTTACTACTCGTTCCAGCATTGATCACCACTGGATGTGGTATGAACAACCAGGGCGATGAGCGAAGAGGAACAATGAAACGACAGTATGAAAATGTCACATATAAGAATGACAACATGAGGCAGGATCAGCCAGATGTTCAAACACCTCAGAAGGTCAAAGTGGCAGATAAAGCGTCAGAGCTAGTAGCCAACATGTCTGAAGTAAAAACAGCGAACGTACTTGTTACAGGAAAGAATGCATTTGTTGCCGTTATGCTTGAAGGCGATAAAAGCGGTAATGTAACAGAAGATTTGAAAAAGAAAATTTCTGATAAAGTCAAATCAACGGATCAACAAATCGACAATGTATATGTATCTGCAAATCCAGACTTTGTCGATCGTATGGAAGGGTACGGAAAACGTATTAGAAGCGGAGAGCCCATCTCAGGATTTTTCGATGAATTTACTGAAACGGTCAGACGTGTCTTCCCTGAATCAAAATAGCTACGACAAAAGCCGTATGTCATATGCGGCTTTTTTGTTTGGAACCGCACCTTGCGCACCTGACTGCATAAAGTAAAAAATATATCACCTCTTGTTGATCTTTGTTTCTTCATAGAAAGAGAAAGAGGCTGCAGGATGAATTCAGGTGGGGAGCAAATGAAAGCCAAGCCGTCATTGATTCATAAAAAGCTTGTAGGCGGAATGATAGCAGCAGGTCTCATTTTTTATGCTTTCACCGCATACTTGATTTATGTTGCGTTTCAGCTGACAGGACAATATTTAGAGCAGCAGTCTTCTCCTAAAACGATTTTAACGGAGGGACTCAATAAGCAAGTCTATGAACATATTAGAATATACTATGCAGAGGAAGAGGACGCTTTTGTTGATTTAACAATTGAGGCCATGGATCAGGCAAAGAAGAGGACAGCGTCAGTATTTCAATTTGAAACTGACAAACCTTTAGACATTATTTATTTTGATGATAAAGAGACAATCGAGCAATTTGCAGGAATTAAGCATATTACGGGTTTTTACTCCGATCATGATCAAATGATAGGGTTATATCCAGATAAGCGGGAAGCATTATTGAAGAAAGAGACACTCCCTTTATACTTTTTCAACACGTTATTGATTCATGAATATGCTCACTTTGTTTTCTATGAAAAAGTTCATTCTTACGAAGTGTCTTCGATGATCTTTCCCCTTTGGTTCCATGAGGGAACAGCAGAATGGACGGCCTATGACGTGTTAAATGCCACGTCTGAACGGTTCGACGTCATTCCCTTTCAATTTCTTCATTCCGATCAAGATTGGCAGGACTCCCGAATGACGTATGAGACAGATGTTTATGTGCAAAGCTACTATATGATTTATGAGCTCGTGCAGCTTTATGGACGAGACGTCATACATGAGATTATGGAGGAAACGGCGAAGACTGGCCGTTTTGATAGAGGTTTTGAACAAGCGACAGGACAACGTTTGGCAGATTTTGAAGAGCAATTTAAACTGAGTTATCAAAGAAAAAACGGCTGACCTGAGGATATAGGTCGGCCGTTTTTTGTTTAATGAAGCGGTTTTTGCTGATTGGCTTTGTTTGGCGGCATTTGAACTTGGCCCTTCATTGGGGCAAATGTAGACGTCATCGCCTGCATATCTTGAGCTGTAAGCTGCGGAACTTGATAATAGCTATGTTTATTTTGATATAAGAAAATTTCATACGCCATTTCAATAAAGTTCGGAATTTGTGCTGCAAGCACACGTCGCACCACAGGGTTTGTTACCTCTAGTGCAGTCATTGAAAGTAATCCAGCATGTGATTTCACGAGACCTAGCATATGCCCTGTAATTCCCGAGTCCTTTACATCCTGTAACGATTGATTTGGCTTCTTAGGCTGAGATGGTTTTATTCCGTATGTCACCTGTGTTTGTTCTTTCATCATATACGTAGATGTTTCTTCACTAGGCTTTTGACCAGTAGAAAAACAATCTACCGTGACATTATACTGTGACAATACAAATTGATATTGTCGATCTAAAATGTCGGATAATGCGGGATCTTGGATGAATTGGCGAAAGATCATGTATTGATCCAAAATATTAATGGTCCCTGCTAATACTTCATGTAAATCAAATAACTCATGCCCGCCATGATTGAATTGGGGCTGCTGGACATTTCCTTGAACGTTTGTCTGCTGATCGTTTTGCATAGAGATTCCTCCTATTGTTTATACATTCTGTTTTAATGTGAGGAAGTTTTCCTTCTTTCATGCAAAAAACATTATTTACAATTAGAGGGTTTTCTTCCTTTTTGTCGAAAAAAAGTATCAGACGAATGAACATGGGGGTACCAGATGCAGGACAAAATCATTAATCGTTTGATAGAAGACGAACATGTGCAGGCACCAGTGATTGGCATCGGTGTTTCGCCGTTTGAACAGCATCATCTTGAGGCTTTTTTTCAATCATTTCCACATGAACTAAATGCCTCTTTTATTGTTGTACAAAATCATGTGACAGGCGATTGTATAACTGATTTGGAAGCACTTGTTTTACCGATTGGCTACCGGGCAAAAACGATTAAACATGGTGAGAAAGTCATGAAGAAGACGATTTATTTTTGTCCACAGCATGCGGTAGTGACGTTAACAGAAGATCAGCGGCTGCACCTATCAGAGCAGCTGCCGGCGTGCATGGCTTGCTCTGTGGACTTGCTTTTTCAGTCTCTTGCCAGCGTTCAAAAGGAGGAGGCATATGCGATTTTCTTTCAAAAAGGTCATTGCGTGGGAAGTGGCTTGCTTCAGTTGGTTGAGCAGGGCGGTACAGTTTTATCGTGCAGTGAGGAAGAAAGTGGTTTTGACACTTTGTATCAACAAACATTCAAAGACCCTTCAACCCTTGCGGCATATATCGCAAATATCATCAACGTCCCGCATCTCGATGAGGCAGATCCTGTTTTACTGAGAATTATTGAACGTCTTGAAATGTATAAAGGCATTGCTTTTTCAACCTATCAAAAGAAAAGGCTGCTATCTGTCATTCAAAAACGAATGAATGTTGCAAAAAAACGGATTTCATTGTTAGCAGAGTACGACTACTTATTAGAAAGAGAACCAGATGAGCTTGACCTTCTGCACGCTCAGCTTCTAAGCGGCATGACATCTTTTTTTAGAGATATGGAGGCTTTTCATGTATGTGAACATCAAATCATTCCGTCGATCATTGAAAATGCGGTGAAAAACGGGAAATCTCGATGCCGTATTTGGATTGCAGGATGTTCGACAGGAGAGGAAGCGTATTCTTTTACGATTTTATTTTTAGAAGAAATGAAGCGAAGACAAGTGACCATTGAACTTCAAGTATTTGCAACAGATATCAACCGGAAAGCCATTCAAACAGCTAGTAAAGGTCTTTACTCAGTAGAGTCTATGGCAAGGATGCCGGAAAAATGGCGGGCGCGATATTTCGAAAGGAAAGGTGACGCTTTTATTGTGAAGCAGTCGCTTAGAAAACATATTGTCTTTGCACCTCACAATTTATTGATCGATTCACCTTTTATCCACCTCGATTTTATCAGTTGCCGAAATGTTCTGATGTACTTCCAGCCTGAAGTGCAAAAACGAGTATTGTCCCGATTCCAATATGCTTTAAAAGATCAAGGGATGTTGATATTAGGGCCAAATGAAACTGTACCCAATATCCCTCGTTTGTTTCATTTGTTCAATGAAAAATGGAACATTTACACCCATTCAAACGTTTCAAAACCACATGTCCCTTGGACACCAGACGCTCGTGATATCGAGTTGAAAGCGCGAGCCGAACAATATATGCAAGAAGTAAGCAAGGATTATGATGCATGTATGGTCATCAACGATAGTGACAAAATCCTGGCAGTATCAAAGGGTGCGTATTCTTTTTTAGATCATACAGAAGTGTCAAATCAATCATGTGAATATGTGACACCAGATTATATGAAAGAGATGCTCAGTCAAACCTTTCAAAAGGTGTGGACAGACGAGACAGAGGTTGTGTTTCAACATGTTCTCATTTCGGAAAAAGGCAGCAAGCAGTATGCAGATTTTACCGTAAAAAGTTTTGACCGCCGTTTTAAGGGAGTTTACGTCATTCTCATTCGAATGAATGAGAGAGGAAAAAATCAAAAGAACGGCAGGGACATAGGGATGTCAGATCAGAATTCAGTCTATCAACAGCGTATTGTCGATTTGGAAAATGAACTCAATGAAGTCAAACAAAAGGAGCAGGAGGCAAGGGCTCAATTAAAAGCAAAACACACGCAATTAGAGGAGTTTGAGAAAAAACACGAACATTATATAAATATCATAAACAACTTGAGGGTGACAAGAGAAGAACTGTACAAACCCTCTGTCAAGCCGGAGCTTGCAACGCTGTTTGTGGACAGGGACATGAATATACGCTATTACAATCCTACAGCTGCCTCTTTATTTACTTCTGCGAAAATCAGACATCAGCAATCCTTTCAGTCGATGGCTAAAAAGCTTACGCAGGAAACGCTCTATCATGATATCCAATCCGTCATATCGGATAGGCGCGCGATCGAACGTGAAATTGAAACGAACGAAGGCGAGCAATTCACCGTTCACATCACACCCATCTACGATGAAGAACGTGAAGGAGCAGTGATGACCTGGATTAAAATGACTGAAGTAACGAAAATCAAGCAGTCGCTTCATCTAGCGGTGACGGCACTTGATAACAGCCATATTCATATTGTTGTGGCAACTGAGGAAGGGGTCATCCAATGCGTGAATCAGCGTTTCTGTCAGTTTGTCCAGCAGCATGAATATGACCTGATCGGCAAAGATATTTTTTCTGTCTATCATTCGCTATGTCAATGTGATGATTTAGAGAAACAATGGAAGGTTTGTTTAAGAGAGGGCAGCTGGACAGGTGAACTATACTTTCAAGATTTATCTGGACGTGAACGATGGGAGAGAGTCTCTTTACACCGAATTGATGACCCTGACAAAATGCAGTCAACCGTCATGCGGATTTCAGAGGATATCACCAATCAAAAGCAGTCAGAGAAGATGCTGATGAAATCTGAGATGCTGTCAGCAGTAGGGCAGCTTGCAGCAGGCATCGCTCATGAGATACGGAACCCGCTGACCTCATTAAAAGGGTTTTTACAGCTGATGATTCAAAGTAAAAAGTATCAGAAAGATTATGCAGATGTGATGATGTCAGAGTTTAATCGGCTCGAGTCGATTATTAATGAATTCCTCGTTCTTTCGAGAAGCAAATCGGTGAAATTTGAACCGGTACATGTCAATCTTCTGCTCGAAGAAGTGATCATGGTCGTTGAATCCCAGGCGGTCTTAAAAGGCGTGTCCATTCAGAAAAAGCTGTCTCCGTCGCTCCCTAACATTCAAGGCATTCCGAATGAACTGAAACAAGTCTTCCTAAACATCCTTAAAAACGGAATAGAAGCGATGGATGGTGTGACAGGCGTCATCAAGGTGACCTCTCTCATGAAAGATCAGCAAATGATGTTGATCTTTGAAGACCAAGGAAAGGGAATACCAGAGGACGAAATAGGGAAACTCGGTGAACCATTTTATACAACAAAAGAAAAGGGGACAGGCCTTGGTTTAATGATGACCATTAAAATCATTGAAAGCCATGGCGGCACCATTCGTTTTGAAAGCAAAAACTTTGAGGGGACACGAGTGATTATTACCTTTCCGATGAGTTAAAAAAGACAAGTTTTACATGAAATCCATTCAACATCAATATTTACTTTGTACACTATGAGAGATGAAGCACAAAGGGGAGAGGTCTAATGAAACGAATGCTGTCTATTCGAATGATTTGTTGTTTGGTTTTGGTGATCTTTAGTTTGCAATCCTTATTGCCTGGTATGTCCGCAGGGAGCGAGGTCAATGCATCTGAAAAGAAAGAAATGGTGTGGAAACAAAAAAAGATTGTGCAGATCAAAAAAGCCCGTCAGCTCATAGGAGAGACCGTGACAGTGAGCGGAATTGTGACAGCAGATCAATCAGCTTTAGGCAATGGGAAACTGTCCACATACATTCAAGACAAATCAGCTGGAATCAATGTTTATTCAGCTCAGCCCAATCACTTCCCGGAACTAAAAGCAGGGATGAAGGTGACAGTGACTGGTAAAACCACGTCTTATAAAGGACTGATTGAAATTGTGCCAGATCAAGGCAGTCTGAAGATAGATGCTGTGAACCAAACCTTGCCAAAGGCGAAGCGAGTGTCTGTGAAGCAGCTAGAAACGGAACAAGCAGGTAAACATGAAGGAAGACTAGTAAAGGTCAAAGGCTATGTAGAGGCAAAACCAGCGCAGCCGGCTGGCGGTGGATACAATGTGGTGATCATCGATAAAAAATATCACAGCACCACTCTGAGAGTGATGGTCGATACGAATGCGATTGATAAAGTAAAGACAGGAAAATGGTACGAGTTTACAGGGGTGTTAAGCAGATATGATACGTTGCAGGTGCTTCCAAGACATAAGGATGATATGAACCTGCTGAAACGCCAGCCAAAGCCGCCAAAGATGAAGAAAGAATACAAAGCAACGGTTGACCGTGTGGTGGATGGAGATACGATACATCTAAAGAAGCCCGTTTTAGGTACAACAAAGGTGCGTTTTGTGAATATGGACACGCCGGAAACGTATCATCAGCCAAAAAGCGAATTAGACAAAAACCAATTGCGTTTTGGACAGCAAGCGACTGACTATTTAAAAACACTACTTTCGAGCGGTGACCAAGTCACATTAAAGATTGGTCCTGAAGCGAAAGATAACTATGGACGTCTTTTAGCTCAAGTAAAAACCAAAAAAGGGTTAAATACAAATCTAGAGCTTGTGAAAAAAGGATATGCCCCTACTTATTTCATCTGGCCAGTTGGAGATGAAAAGGACTATCATACGTTTCAAAAAGCAGTAAAAGAAGCAAAGGAAAAAGGACTGGGCATATGGAACGAAGCAGACCCTCTGCTGGAACAGCCATTTGAATTTAGAGCACGTGAACAGAAAAAAGGACTGACACGCTATGTTGGTGATTCATCTGTCAAAACCTACGTGTCCCCTGACAAATGGAAAGAAATCGATGTGGATAAACGGGTCTTTTTTGCTTCCAAAGAAGAAGCAGAACAGGCTGGTTATCAGCCGGAAAAGGATGCGGGCGAAGTACCATTAACGATTTTAAGTATGAATGATTTACACGGTAAAATTGATCAAGAATACGAACTGGATGTAAAAGATGATGGCAATAAAGGCATGTACGGGCGGATGGATTATGTCGCGGCCTATATGAAGCAAAAACAAGCAGCGCACAAAAATACGATCACGGTCCATGCTGGAGATATGATTGGCGGGAGCTCTCCAATATCTTCTCTTCTGCAAGATGAACCAACCGTTGAGCTTATGGAGAACATTGGCTTTGATGTCGGCACGGTCGGCAACCATGAATTCGATGAAGGGGTAGACGAGCTATTGCGTATTTTAAATGGCGGAGATCATCCTAAAGGCACAAAGGGGTATGACGGACAGAACTTTCCGCTCGTTTGTGCGAACTGTGAATACAAGGATACTGGCAAACCGCTTTTACCGGCTTATGAAATCATCGATGTCGAAGGAATCCCAGTCGCATTTATCGGCGTTGTGACCAAGTCAGCCGCAGGAATGGTCATGCCAGAAGGGATTAAAGACATTCAGTTTACAGATGAAGTCAAAGCCGTGAATGAAGCCACGAAGGAATTAAAACAAAAAGGAGTTAAAGCCATAGCGGTTTTAGCTCATATGACAGCCTCTCAAAATGGGGATACGATCACTGGGGAGAGTGCAAAGCTTGCCAAAGAAGGTGATGATGAAATTGACGTCATCTTTGCAGGGCATAATCATGAAGTGGTCAATGGAGAGGTCAATGGAAAATTAATTGTGCAAGCCTTTGAATATGGAAAGGCGATTGGCGAAGTCAATGTGACACTTGACCGTAAAACGAAGGATATCGTCAAAAAGAGTGCGAATATCCAGTATGTAGATCAAGCTGGTATAGAAAAGGACAAGGAAGCAGCAGACATCTTGGCTCATTACGGGAAAGAAGTGGAGCCGATTATTAGTGAGGTTGTTGGAGAAGCCGGGGTCAAAATGGAAGGCGGCTATTCAAATGATGGAGACACGCCGCTCGGTAATTTGATTGCGGATGGTATGAGATATTCAATGAAAAGTGACTTTGCCATGATGAATGGAGGCGGCATTAGACAAAACCTTGAAAAAGGGCCGATAACGTGGGGAGATCTCTTTAATATTCAGCCATTTGGCAACGTTTTAGTCAAACTAGAGATCAAGGGAAAAGACTTAGTAGAGATCATAGAAGCACAAATTTCTCCACAATTTGGACCAGATTATAGCATTTCAGGCTTTTCATATTCCTATGATCCTGTAACATATAAAGTAGTCGACTTGAAGCTGCCAGACGGTTCAGCCGTAGCTCTCGATCAAGCGTATACACTCACTGTGAATAACTTCATGGCAACAGCAACTGGCAGTAAATATGCACCAATAGGCAGGCTTGGGCAAAACCCTGAAACAGGCCCAGAAGACTTAGAAGCCACTGTCGATTTTGTGAAAAGCTTTGAGGGAGCTTCCATTGTGTATCAAAAAGAGGGACGAATTCAAAAAGAAAAACAAGAGGAAAAAGCAGCAAGCTAAAGAGAGCGTATCATCTAAGAGAAATGTAACAGGCAAAGGAGTTTAAGCATGAAAAAGTGGCTTGCACTGACTGTAATGACAGCCGGGGTTGTGCTGCTCGGCTGGGGGATATGGCAAATCGCATCGACTCATCTTCAAACAGCCCAATCATTAGACGAAGCGAAGAAGGTCGTGGCGGACGATCAAGGGATGTCCAAGAAGCAGTTTGCTCCTGAAATGGGGAGAGCCTCTGGCATCCTGACGATTCCAAAATTAAAAGCAGACCTTCCCATTGTCGAAGGGACGGATGCGGATGACCTTGCAAAGGGAGTAGGACACTACAAAGACAGTTATTATCCGGATCAAAATGGACAAATCGTCCTTTCTGGCCATCGTGACACGGTGTTTCGCCGGACAGGCGAACTGGATATTGGAGATCAACTGAAAATCACTGTGCCGTATGGTGAATTTATATATGAAATCACACATACGAAAATTGTTGATCAGCATGATACATCCATCATTACGTTGCAGAATGAAAAGGAAGAGCTGATATTAACCACATGCTATCCTTTTCATTTCGTCGGCAATGCGCCAGAGCGGTATATTATTTATGCAAAAAGAGTGTCTGAATAAAGAAAAAGAGCCTGCTTTCATACGCAGGCTCTTTTGTTAATGGATGATTTGACTCATGAGCTGGTCCATATCAGGTGGTAGAGGTGCTTCGATGATCAGATGCTCACCTGTAAAAGGATGTTTCATGTCTACTTGCTTGGCGTGAAGAGCACACCTATTGATGTAATCACGAACTCCGTCATATAATGTATCCCCAGCTAGTGGATGCCCGAGACTGCTCAGGTGGACACGAATTTGATGCGTTCTACCCGTTTCTAATTGAAGTTTAACGGCTGTCAGTTGCAGACGTTTATTCATGTCCATGACTTGAAAATAAGTCACAGCTTTTTGCCCAGTAGGGGAGATTCTTCGTCTGACTGCGTGGTGTTTGTCACGGCCGATCGCTGCATCGATGGTGCCTTTCTTTTTTTTGAAAAGTCCCTCTGCGATGGCGATGTATGTGCGTTTGATTGTTTTTTTAGAAAGCATTTGATCAAGAGCCGCATGGGCTAATCTATGCTTTGCAAAAATGACGGTGCCGCTCGTGTCTTGATCAAGCCTGTGGATATGTCTTACCCGCTTTTCTTCACCATTTGCTTGAAAATGGAATGCCACAAGATTTGCCAGTGTGCCTGTTTGTCCTTGTTCATTCGGATGAGTTGGCCGGCCGGCAGGTTTTTGCACAATTAATAAATGCTCGTCTTCAAAGAGTACCTCTAATTCACCATATTCCGGTGTCACATCACTTTCTTCTGTTTCAAATAAATCAATGATGATCTGATCGCCTTGACTGACTTTAGCTGCGTGATGGGCAGGCTTTTGATTTAAACGAACTTTTTGATGCTCCATCCAAAAATGAATAATCGGTTTTGATGCAGATACGGCTGTCTTTAAAAAATGACTGAGTGAAGTGTGATGATATTGCTCGTCTACTTTTAGCGAGAGCGTGTGTCCTTTTATGATCATGATATCCGTTCCTCTCTATGGGTATATATAGGAAACACTTACCTTGGCGAATGCCTTTTTTTCTGTGCTATTCTGAATGGAGAAATAACGACAGAGAGGTAGATGTCACGTGAGATTAATGAAAGCTGCTACAGACCTGCAAGAGCAGGCAATTGAAGAAATATCAAAGGATGTTGAAGATCTTCTTTCTCATGCTGTCAATGGACAACAGCGGGATATGCGTCAAAAAGATCGCTCCCTTTCCTTTATTGATGGCGTATATAACGGAACGATGGATGATGCTTTTCGTATTTTATCGGGACTTCAGCTATTACATACCATTATTGTAAAACCGAAACGTCATCTCACCAAACGAGATCGTGAGCTATTCGAGCGAAACCGTGAGCAGGTCAACGCCTGCGGCTTTTCTTTTCCTTTTGATCTAGACGATTTTGCCAGCCGTCACCTTCAAAATGCGTAAAAGATGGTGTGAACTTCCTTGTTAACTTACAAGGCGCTCGCACATACTATTTTTAAGGGAACGGAGAAACCTTTAAGATCTGTAATACCAAACCCGCTCTTTTTCAACATCGCTTATTTCTCCACGAATCGGAGCGCTTGGATCTCTTGCAGAATGAACCGAACACGGATAGGAGCCTGACAAAACGATGCAGGCTCCTTTTATACATAATCATTTTAGCAGACATTCATCTTTGAAAGTCAATTTTATTCACGATATGATAGCATTGGGTATATGTTTAAGACTTTTGTAAAAAAAAGGAGTGGCCTCGTTGGTAAAGGCGATTATATTTGATTTCGACGGATTAATTTTAGATACAGAAACACATGAATATGAGGTTTTACAAGAAATGTTTGCGGAGCATGAGTCAGATCTGCCTCTTTCTGTATGGGGCAAGGTCATTGGCACGCAGGCAGGCTTTAAGCCATTTGAATATTTGGAAAAACAGCTAGGGAAGACGCTGGATCATGAGACACTCACAGCAGATCGGCGTTCTCGTTTTCAACAAAGAATGAAGGACGAATCAGCAAGACCTGGCGTAGAAGCTTATTTAGATGCAGCAAAGGAGCTCGGGATCAAGATTGGACTTGCTTCCAGCTCAGACTATAAATGGGTGTCTGATCACCTGAAGCAGATTGGTCTTTTCGACTATTTTGAATGTATCCGCACGTCAGATGATGTGGAAGAAGTGAAACCAAATCCAGAGCTCTATTTGCAAACCGCACGCTGCTTAGGGGTAGAGCCAAAAGATTGTGTGGCATTTGAGGATTCTGTAAATGGATCAGTAGCTGCCAAACGGGCAGGTATGAAATGTGTCATCGTCCCAAACAAAGTGACGAGCACGCTGCAATTTGAAGAATATGATGTCAGATTAGAATCCATGGCTGAAATCGAATTGCTCCAGCTATTCCATCAGCTTGAAAAAGAGGATCAGTAAGGGGGCAAATACATCATGGCAGAAAAACTAGACTTAACGCGGTTTGAAAAAAGAATGGAGATCCGTAATATCCGGGAAGAGGATATTGACCGAATCATTGCCTTGCAAGAGGTATGCTTTCCAGGCATGGATCCTTGGAAACGAGAGCATCTTGAAAGCCACCTTGAGCATTTCCCAGAAGGGCAGTTTTGTGCTGAATTCGAGGGAGAAATCATTGGCTCTTGTTCAAGTTTATTAATTAACTTTGATGAATACGATGATCGCCACACATGGCAGGACATTACAGATGATGGGTACATCACAAACCACAATCCGGATGGGATGAATATGTACGGAATCGAAGTCATGGTGAGTCCTGAATACCGACGAATGAAAATTGGACATCGTTTGTATGAAGCAAGAAAAGACTTGGCAAGAAGATTAAATTTAAAAAGCATCATCATTGGCGGGCGCATTCCGAACTATCATAAATACCAAGAGGAAATGACGCCTCGCCAGTATGTGGAGCAGGTGATGCTTCACCAAATCTATGATCCCGTTTTATCTTTTCAGCTGTTAAATGAATTTAGTCTCATGCGGATCAATCCCAATTACTTGCCTGATGATAAAGCATCCAGCACATATGCGACGTTAATGGAATGGAACAATGTCGATTATCGCCCGCAATCGAAAAGATATTTTAAATCGGCGTTCCCTGTTCGAATTTGTGTGATTCAATATGCGATGAAACAAATTCACTCCTTTGAAGAATTTATGAATCAGGTCGAGTATTATGTGGATGTTGCATCAGATGCATCAGCTGACTTTGCGGTATTCCCAGAAATTTTCACGACGCAGCTCATGTCTTATTTAGAAGAGCGGTCACCTAGTCTTGCCGTGCAGCGGATCACGGAATATACCGAGGACTACATTAATTTGTTCACAGACCTTTCTGTGAAATATAACATTAATATCATCGGCGGTTCCCACTTTGTAGAAGAAGAAGGGAAAATCTACAATATCGCCTATTTATTTAGACGTGATGGAACGATTGAAAAGCAATATAAGCTTCACATCACGCCGAATGAAAGAAAATGGTGGGGGATTTCAGCTGGTGACCAGGTCCGGGTATTTGATACGGATTGCGGCAAAATTGCGATCCAAATTTGCTACGATATTGAATTTCCTGAGCTTGCACGGATTGCAGCTGACAAAGGAGCGAAAATTATTTTCACTCCGTTCTGTACAGAAGACCGCCAAGGCTATTTAAGAGTACGTTACTGTGCACAGGCGAGAGCGGTTGAAAACCAGATTTATACCGTCATCTCTGGAACAGTTGGCAACCTTCCGCAAACCGAAAATATGGATGTTCAATATGCACAATCGGCTATATTTGCCCCATCAGACTTTGAATTTGCAAGAGATGGGATTGTAGGAGAGTGTAATCCAAACATTGAGATGGTTGTCGTTGGGGATGTCGATTTAGAAATTTTAAGAAGACAAAGGCAAGATGGGACCGTACGTCAGCTGAAAGACCGAAGAAGAGACGTGTACCATATTGAATATAAGAAATAATGAAGGAAGCGCCTATTGTTGAGGCGCTTCTTTTTGATAACATATTTTTTTCAATTGCCAAAGGGATGCTGAAGAAAAAGCTGAATATACTGAAAGGAGATTATGTGTTCAAAAAGGAGAGGAACATGGGGAGACAATCTAAACATCTGTATATCAATTTGCCGGTAAATCATGTGAAGGAATCTATCGCTTTTTTTGAGCAGCTGGGCTTTGAATTTGAGCAGCAGTTCACGAATGATCAGGCGGCCTGTTTGGTCATTGATGACACGATCACCGTCATGCTGTTATCTCTTAGGCATTTTCAGTCCATTTCAGAGAAACAATTAGTGGATGCAAAAAAAGCATCAGAGGTGATTATCTCTATGCGCGTTCATTCACGAGAAGAGGTCGATGAGCTTGTCGAGCAGGCAATGGCAGCAGGGGGTTCACCGTTTAAGGAAAAGCAGGATCATGAGTTCATGTATGGATGGAGCTTTCAGGATCTTGATGGTCATTTGTGGGAAGTGTTTTATATGGATGAGGAAAGAAGCGGCCTTTCATAAGGGTGCTTCTTTTTTATTGTTTATCAATGGTATGATAATGAGGTAGCAGAAGGAATCTGGAATTCAACTAGAGAAAAGTAGGTGCAGCATGGAGTTTTTACTTGTCTTACTGCCAGTGTTCGGCATATTCCTGATCGGGTATATCGGGCAGAAGGCGATTGGTTTTGACATACATACGCTCTCATCAATGTCTTTATATTTAATGTCACCATTTCTTGCGTTTGAAACCTTTTATCAAAACAAAGTGTCGATGGACTATGTGTATTTATCCATTTTTGTTGTCGGGCTTTGTCTTGCACTTATTTTATGTGTCTTTATTTTATCTCGTATTTATGGGTATTCGAATGAAACGTATTGCGCCATGATTCTGTCGTCAGCTTTTATGAACAATGGAAACTATGGCACGCCTGTTGTGCTTCTTGTCTTCGGAGCCGGAGGTTTGGATATTGCGATTGTGTTGATGGTGCTGCAGCAGCTTGTCATGAGTACAATCGGCATGTATTATGCAGCAAAGGGCGGAGAGGATGCGGGAGATGGAAAGGTCGTCTTGAAAAAAGTGCTGCGTATGCCAGTTGCTTATGGGGCACTCATCGGTCTATTATTTCAGCTGATTGACCTTTCATTACCTAAAGAGCTGATGACGGGTATTCAGCTTGTGGGGAATGCTGCCATTCCGACGATTATGCTTATTTTAGGTATGCAGCTTGCTGTGATTTCTTTTAAGCAAGTGGATTATCGCAATATTTCTTATGCTGTATTGCTGAAGCTGTTTATCTCCCCACTCATTGCATTTGGCTTTACGCTTATTTTACCGGTAGATGATATGGTGAAACAAATCATGATCTTAGTGGCAGCCATGCCGACAGCAGCAAATACCACGCTGATGGCTGTACAATTTCGAACGAAGCCTGAGTTTGTCTCAAGCACGACATTTCTCAGTACAATCTTAAGTATCGTGACATTACCAGTTTTATTATGGATTTTATCCATGCACCCTCTGGGATAGGGGATAGGCGGCATACAAAGGGGGACATATGAATGAATGTAGATGTTCATTTCCAAGTGAGTGACGTGTTGAAAACGAAGCATTTTGCGCATGCAAAAGTGTTAGCAGGGGAAAAAGGATTGTTTCGGCAGGTCAAATGGATACATGTGTTAGAAGTGCCTGATGTAGAGGATTTATTAAATGGAGGCGAGCTTATATTAACAACAGCCGCAGGCTTCCATGACCAACTGGATGTGTTTCAAGCGTTTTTACGACAGCTGATTGATTCAGGGGCGGCCGGCTTGTGTATTGAATTTGTTCCGCTAAGATTCGAAGTGCCGGAAGAATTACTGACCTATGCAGAAGAAAGAGATTTTCCGCTTATTCTGTTTACAAAAGAAGTGAAGTTCGTCAACATCACGCAGCATCTTCATACGATGATGATCGAGCGTCAGTATCAAATGATGGCTGATTTAGAAGCACTGTCATCAAAGCTAAATGAGCTTTTGCTGACCCCGCATCCGCAAATGGATATTTTGGATCAAGTGTATCAGCACGTAAGGGGGATACTTTTACTCCTCCCTATTCAGGGCGAGCCGATTATTTTATGTGATTCTTCCAAACAAACCGAAGAACTGGTCATGAATTATTTGCAGTTTGCTTCCGTGCCAAAAGGATACGAAGTGACACAAAAACAAGTGCTTGCGCTCAAACAAACATTTGCAGATCTTGTGCTCATTCATCAAGCGGACACGCTCTCTGAATTCGAACTGCTTGTAATGGATAAAGGAGCGAATGCTCTAGCCCAGCAAACATTAAGAGAGCTTTATACAGAAGAGCTGAAGAAGACAAAAGAAAATGAATGGCTGCAAAAATGGTTTCAAGAAGAGCATACAGAACAAGAGATCATAGAGCACCTAGAAGAAACAGAAGGGGTGAAAAAGCCAACTGGCTGCGTAGTCTTGCTCTTTCAAAAACATCATCAAATTGAAAAAATCACAGGGAATCTTTACTTTCTTGTCTCTTGCCGCTCCATTTTTCAGCGTGCTGGTTTCCATCTGATTGCATATGAGCATCAAGAACAAACCTTGTTTATTTTATTAAACACGAGAAAGAAAGAGGACTGGAAAGAGCGTGCAGGAAAGGCTGCAAACGACATCAAACAATTGTATGACCGGGAGCAGCCCCGAGGGGCCGAGATCAATTTTGGTATCGGGCAATATTGTGAAAAATTTCAGCACATGAGAAAAAGCTTTCAAGCAGCCAAAGAAGTGCTGCATTTAAAAAAAGTGATGCCTCATCGGGTGGAAAGTCCATTTTATCAAGATCTACATATGCTCCGTCTCATGCCTATGATGAAGGAAAGCGGTCTGCTTGAATGTATGGTGAAAGAGTATTTAGAGCCCGTGATTGTATACGATAATCAAAATAGCGGAAGACTCTATCAAACGCTAAATATCTTTTTACAGACAAACGGTTCTAAAAAAGAAACCGCAAGCCAGCTCTATATTGTTAGGCAAACCCTCTATCATAGACTGGATAAACTGCATGCCTTGCTCGGTGAGGATATGATGCAGGCGCCGAAACGACAGGCGCTTGAATTTGCGATTCTTGCCTATGAATTCCTGCAAGGAAATCGACGTTAGCAGAGTGTGCTCCATTTTGCCAAGGCATCAAGAAAAGTGTCTTATGCTGGTGTTCAATCAGTTGACGATCTGTCTAATGTAATCGGCCTGACCCCTTTTTTATAATGAAAGTAACGATTGGTTCTCTCTTACGGGCGGCCTGGTTCCAGTTTCATATGCCTCACGTTTCATCCATATAATGAATGGAGAGGCAATGTGCTGCTGAATTGGTCTAAGCTTCTTTAATGATGAAAACGGATACATGGGGGCGGGAAGATGAAAATACATGAGCAGGCTCAAAATCTTCAGGCAAAAGATGATCAGTTGATCTGGCATCATATGAAAGGAACAAACAAGGAAAATGAAAGTATGGTCATTCACGAGGCAGAAGGCGCATGGGTGACAGATATTCATGGAAATCGTTATTTAGACGGGATGTCAGGCCTTTGGTGTGTAAATGCCGGATATGGCCGGAAAGAGCTTGCAGAAGCGGCGTATAAGCAATTAAAGACAATGCCTTACTATCCGCTTACACAAAGCCACGTACCGGCGATTCAGCTGGCTGAAAAGCTAAATGAGTGGCTTGGCGGGGACTATGTTATCTTCTTTTCTAACAGCGGCTCTGAAGCCAATGAAGCTGCATTTAAAATGGCCAAACAATATCATACGCAAAAAGGAGAAAGTACTAGGACAAAGTTTATCTCCCGGTACCGGTCGTATCACGGCAATACAGCAGCGGCTCTTGCCGCAACCGGTCAAGCGCAGCGTAAATATAAATATGAACCATTAGGTCAGGGCTTTATTCATGTCGCACCGCCTGATGTGTATCGTCATCCTGAGGATCAAGAGAATCTGGCAAGTGCTATGGCAATAGATCAGGCCATGACGTGGGAACTAAGTGAGACGATAGCTGGGGTCATTATGGAGCCGATCATTACGGGCGGAGGTATCCTAATGCCGCCAAAAGGGTATTTGAAGAAGGTCAAAGACATCTGTGAAGCCCATGGAGCGCTTCTCATTGTAGATGAAGTCATCTGCGGATTTGGCCGGACAGGGAAGCGGTTTGGTTTTATGCATGAGGAAGTAAAGCCGGATATTATCACCATGGCAAAAGGGATCACAAGCGGTTATTTACCGCTTTCTGCAACGTGCGTGAAACGAGAAATCTATGAAGCCTATGCAGGAGAAGATACGTATGACAGGCTGCGTCATGTGAATACATTTGGCGGTCACCCTGCTTCCTGTGCGGTGGCACTTGCCAACCTAGAGATTATGGAAAACGAGCAACTAGTGGAACGGTCCGATGCGCTCGGCCGGGATATGCTTGAACGTTTGCAAGAGTTAAAAGAACACCCATTTGTCGGAGATGTCAGAGGAAAAGGCTTGCTGTTTGGCATTGAGCTTGTTCAGGATCAACAATCCAAAAAACCAGCTGAGCCACATGTCGTCGGTCAATTGATTGCTGAATGTAAAAAACGCGGACTGATCATCGGGAAAAATGGGGATACAGTGGCCGGCTATAATAACGTTGCCCAGCTTGCACCGCCGCTTAATATAACAGATGATGACGCCTCATTTATCATCAATACCTTAAAAGAAAGCATGGCACAGCTATAGCAGAGAGACTTCTCTGCTTTTTTTATGGAATAAAAGTTTGCTTTTCATCATTTTGAGCTAGTTCTATGAAGATGATGTGAGATGAAATCGGTATTGGGCACACTAGGTGTATTGAAAAATAGAAGAGTTTCAATTACTGTTAGGAGAAGACTGATTCAATACACTTTTGAAGGAGACGGCTTATGAGTTTTCATGATCAACCCATTTTACCTGCTGTACGCAATATGAAGCAATTTGAGGAATTTTTAAAAAGTCCATTTACATATGGTGTTTTACTTGATGTTCACTTAGGCCGGCTTAAGGGCATCATGAATGAGGCAAATGCTCATCACAAAAAAATGTTTGTCCATGTCGATCTCATTCACGGGATTAAACATGATGAGTATGGAACGGAATTTATTTGTCAGGAAATGAAGCCAGCAGGAATTATTTCTACTAGGTCTTCTGTCATAGTAAAAGCCAAGCAAAAAAAGGTATATGCCATTCAGCGAATGTTTTTACTTGATACGAGTGCCATGGAAAAAAGCATGGAGTTCGTCGGGAAACATCGTCCAGATTTTATTGAAGTATTGCCGGGCGTCGTGCCAGATTTAATTACAGAAGTGCGCGAGCGAACTGGGATCCCGATTTTTGCAGGCGGATTTATCCGTACAAAAGAAGATGTAGAAAGAGCGCTTGAAGCAGGGGCTACAGCAGTGACGACCTCAAATACCACCCTTTGGAAAGCGTTCCAAAAGTGAAAAGATAAAATGTGAATATTTATTGACAACGTTTTCATCCTCTGATACTATAGCACTAAGTTAATATCATGTGATGGAGAAACGGAGATCCACAACAACGCTTTACTAGGTGACAAATGACCCTGATGTAAAGTATGTTTGTTGTGGATCTTTTTCTTTATCTTTTCTACACATTCATAGGGGATGGCAACTGAACCAGAGGAGGAATTTTTCATGACACCATTTTGGGGAGAAGTCGTAGGTACAATGCTGCTCATTATTTTTGGAGGCGGTGTGTGTGCGGCAGTTAATTTAAAGAAATCACTCGCATATCAATCCGGCTGGATTGTAATCGCTTTCGGGTGGGGATTTGCAGTAGCCATTGCAGCATATGCAACTGGTGGAATTAGTGGAGCTCATTTAAACCCTGCACTCACAATTGGGCTTGCGCTAGAAGGAAGTTTTCCTTGGGCTGATGTTCCAATGTATATTGTTGGTCAAATGCTTGGCGCATTAATAGGGGCTACTATTGTCTTTTTACATTACTTACCGCACTGGAAAGCAACAGATGATCCAGGTGCAAAGCTAGGCGTATTCTCAACTGGTCCTGCGATTCCGCATACTTTTGCAAACGTACTTAGTGAAGTCATCGGTACATTTGTATTGGTTCTAGGAATTTTAGCGATTGGTGCAAATAAATTTGCAGACGGAGTCAATCCGCTGATTGTTGGTTTCTTAATTGTTGCAATTGGTCTTTCTTTAGGTGGAACAACTGGTTATGCAATTAACCCTGCACGTGATTTAGGTCCGAGAATCGCACATGCGATCTTGCCGATTCCAGGGAAAGGCCCATCGAACTGGAAGTATGCTTGGGTGCCAGTCGTTGGTCCAATTTTAGGCGGCGCATTTGGCGGTGTTTTCTACAATGCAGCCTTTAAAGCGAACGTCACTCCAGCCTTTTGGATTGTAAGCGTTATTTTAGTTGTGGTATTGTTAGGACTCTATATCACTACGAAAAACCAAACAAATGCTGTAAATGAAAGTATGTAAGGGGAGGAAAACATCATGACAAAAGAAAAATATATTCTTGCACTAGATCAAGGGACAACAAGCACAAGAGCGATCTTATTTGATCAAGAAGGCAAAATTGCACATACAACTCAGAAGGAATTTAATCAATATTTTCCGAACCCAGGCTGGGTAGAACACAATGCAAATGAAATTTGGAGCTCTGTTCTATCTGTCATTTCAACTGCTTTAATTGAATCAGGAATTGAAGCAGACCAAATCGCTGGTATCGGAATTACGAACCAACGTGAGACAGCGGTTGTTTGGGATAAACATACAGGCGCACCTATTTACAATGCAATTGTTTGGCAGTCAAGACAAACATCTGGCATTTGTGAAGAGTTAAAAGAACAAGGACACAATGAAACGTTTAGAAATAAAACAGGTCTTCTTATTGATGCTTATTTCTCAGGTACAAAGGTAAAATGGATCTTAGACAATGTTGAGGGTGCCCGTGAGAAAGCAGAAAATGGCGACTTACTGTTTGGCACAATCGATACTTGGCTTATTTGGAAGATGACAGGCGGTAAATCACACGTCACAGATTACTCCAATGCGTCAAGAACATTAATGTTCAACATTTACGATCTGAAATGGGATGAAGAATTACTTGATATCCTTGGCGTACCGGCTTCTATGCTTCCAGAGGTGAAACCATCTTCACACATTTATGGTGAAACAACTGACTATCACTTCTTCGGCAGAAATATTCCGATTGCAGGAGCGGCGGGAGATCAGCAGGCTGCTTTATTTGGTCAGGCTTGCTTTGAAGAAGGAATGGCGAAGAACACATATGGTACAGGATGTTTCATGTTGATGAATACAGGGGAAAAAGCCATTAAGTCGGATCATGGTTTATTAACGACGATTGCATGGGGCATTGACGGCAAAGTTGAATATGCTTTAGAAGGAAGTATTTTCGTTGCTGGCTCAGCGATTCAATGGCTGCGTGATGGACTCAGAATGTTTAAAGACTCGAAAGACAGCGAAGCTTATGCAGAGCGCGTTGAGTCAACAGATGGCGTATACGTCGTTCCGGCATTCGTTGGTCTAGGCACACCATACTGGGATAGTGATGTCAGAGGCGCTGTATTCGGGTTAACACGCGGTACTTCTAAAGAGCACTTTGTCCGTGCAACGTTAGAATCACTTGCTTATCAAACGAAAGATGTGTTAGATGCGATGGAAAAGGATTCAAATATTTCATTAAAAACATTGCGTGTGGATGGCGGAGCTGTAAAGAATGATTTCTTAATGGGCTTCCAAAGTGATTTACTGGATGTGCCTGTAGAGCGTCCAGAAATTAATGAAACGACGGCACTCGGTGCGGCCTATCTTGCGGGAATAGCAGTTGGCTTCTGGAACGACCGTTCAGACATTGCAAAACAGTGGAACCTTGACAAGCGCTTTGAACCTAAGATGGAAGAAGGCAGCCGTGACTCGTTATATAGCGGGTGGAAAAAGGCTGTAAAAGCAGCTCAAGCTTTCAAATAAACCAAAAGTATGATATACTTCAATTAAGTTAATAGAACGGTTGGAGAACTGGAGAGACCGCAGGCACCGAAGTGTAGAAATACGCTTTGGGTGTTTGCGGTCTCTTTTTCTTTACCGTACAACATGGGAGGAACAAGAGATGACTTTTTCTAGCTTAGAAAGAGAACAAATGCTGCAGGAAATGACAAAAAAACCATATGATGTGTTTATCATTGGTGGGGGTATTACAGGCGCGGGTACAGCACTTGATGCGGCTTCACGCGGAATGCGCGTCGGTCTTGCAGAAATGCAGGATTTCGCAGCAGGTACATCTAGCCGCTCTACGAAACTAGTGCACGGTGGACTTCGTTATTTAAAACAATTTGAAGTAAAAATGGTCGCAGAGGTCGGTAAAGAGCGTGCCATTGTATACGAAAACGGTCCTCATGTAACAACACCAGAATGGATGCTTCTTCCGATGCATAAAGGCGGGACATTCGGTAAGTTTTCAACATCCATTGGGCTTAGAGTGTATGACTTTTTAGCTGGCGTCAAGCATAACGAACGCAGAAGCATGCTGAGCGCGAAGGAAACACTTGCAAAAGAACCGCTTGTGAAAAAGGACGGCTTAAAAGGCGGCGGCTACTATGTTGAATACCGTACGGACGATGCACGCCTCACAATCGAAGTCATGAAAGAGGCTGTGAAATTCGGAGCAGAAGCGGTCAACTATGCGAAAGTAAAAGAATTTATTTATGATAAAGGCAAAGTTGTCGGTGTTGTCATTGAAGATGTCATGACGCAGAAAACATACGATGTATATGCGAAGAAAATCGTCAATGCGACAGGTCCGTGGGTCGATCAACTAAGAGACAAGGATCACTCAAAAGAAGGGAAGCACTTACAGCATACAAAAGGTATTCACTTAGTATTCGACCAATCAGTCTTCCCATTAAAACAAGCGATCTACTTTGACACACCTGATAAACGGATGGTCTTTGCGATTCCAAGAGAAGGCAAAACGTACGTTGGTACAACAGATACAGTGTACAAAAAGCAGCTGGAACATCCGCGTATGACAAAAGCAGATCGTGATTATGTCATCAATGCGATTCAATACATGTTCCCTGATCTCAATATTACAGAAAAAGATGTTGAATCTAACTGGGCTGGTCTTCGTCCACTCATTCATGAAGAGGGCAAAGACCCTTCAGAAATTTCTCGTAAGGATGAAGTATGGACATCATCTTCAGGCTTAATCACCATTGCTGGCGGTAAATTAACAGGCTACCGCAAAATGGCTGAGCATATTGTGAATCTTGTACGTGATGGACTAAAAGAAGAAACAGGCAAAGACTTCGGGCCATGTAAAACAAAGCATATGCCAATTTCAGGCGGTCATGTAGGCGGATCTAAAAATATGGCTGCCTTTGTCCAAGCGAAAACAGCAGAAGGAGCATCTGTTGGTTTAACAGAACCGATTGCTCAAAAACTCGCCGAAAAATATGGCTCAAACGTCAGCAGTCTCTTCAAGCGTGTAGAGCAGCTTCAAGGTGAAGCAGACAAACGAAACATTCCAGCGTATGTACTCGCAGAGCTTGTCTATGCAATCGAAGAAGAATTAGCTGTTACTCCTGTCGATTTCTTCTTAAGAAGAACAGGAAGCCTACTATTTAATATCAACTGGGCAAAAAAATATGCACAGCCAGTCGCTGATTATATGGCAGAGCGTTTTGGCTGGGATGAAGCAGTAAAACAGAAGCATCAAACAGAATTAGATCAACTATTCCATGAAGCAGTTGTACCGCTTGATGCTGAATAAAAGAAAAGCCGATCATGCATCGGCTTTTTTATTTGTTCAGCATTTTCTTCATCTCCCAATGATATAGCATGACATAAAGGTTGATTCCATATAAAATAGCAGTAGAGGTTATTTTATTGATGATAAGAGCTGGGAGGACGACCATGAGTTGGAAGACGAATTATGAGCGATGGATCAATGAGAAGCACCTGGATACTGAGCTAAGGGAATGGCTGGAGGCACATCAAGATAATCAACAAGCACTTGAAGACTGTTTCTACAAAAACCTTGAGTTCGGCACTGGAGGAATGCGCGGGGAGATTGGTGCTGGTACGAACCGAATGAATGTGTACACGGTTCGTAAAGCATCTGCAGGTCTTGCTGCGTATATTGCGAAACATGGAGAGGATGCAAAAAGAAGAGGCGTCGCCATTGCATATGATTCACGCCATAAATCGCCTGAATTTGCGATGGAAGCAGCCAAAACACTTGCCTCGCAGGGCATCCAAACATACGTATTTGACGAACTGCGTCCAACACCTGAGCTTTCCTTTGCTGTTCGAGAGCTGAATGCATTTGCTGGGATTGTCGTAACAGCAAGTCATAATCCACCAGAATATAATGGCTATAAAGTATATGGAGAAGACGGCGGACAGCTGCCGCCACTTCAAGCAGATCAAGTCATTCAAGAAGTAGATGCAATAGAAAATGAACTGTCGATTTCAGTTGATTCAGAAGAAACGTTAAAACAACAAGGGCTGATCAACATGATCGGAGCAGAAATCGATCATGCTTATATTGAAAAATTAAAAACCATCAGTGTGCACCCTGAGCTGGCAGATGAGGTCGATGTCAAAGTCGTTTTCACACCACTTCATGGTACGGCCAACGAGCCTGTCCGAAAAGGGCTTCAAGCTTTAGGCTATCAGCACGTAACCGTTGTGCCTGAACAGGAAAGACCAGATCCGCAATTTTCAACAGTGACATCGCCAAACCCAGAGGAGCATGCAGCATTTGAGTATGCCATCAAGCTTGGCGAAAAGCAGAATGCCGATATCCTCATTGCAACAGACCCAGATGCGGATAGGTTAGGTATTGCGGTCAGAGATCATGATGGAGAGTTTACCGTCTTAACAGGCAACCAAACAGGAGCCCTATTGCTCCATTATTTATTGTCTGAAAAACAAAAGCTTGGTCAGTTGCCGCCTCGTCCTGTTGTGATGAAAACGATTGTCACAAGTGAGCTAGGGCGTGCTGTTGCTTCAGCATTTGGTGCCCATACGATTGACACGCTTACTGGTTTTAAATTTATCGGTGAAAAAATCAAGCAATTCGAAGAGAGCGGAGAATACACGTTTCAATTCGGGTACGAAGAAAGCTATGGCTATTTGATCGGTGACTTTGCCCGAGATAAAGATGCGGTGCAAGCGGCGTTGTTAGCTGTCGAAGTCGCTGCTTTCTATAAAAAACAAGGCAAGTCCTTGTATGATGCGCTTGTTGATATTTTCAAGGAGTTTGGATTTTACCGGGAAGGGTTAAAGTCGTTAACCTTAAAAGGAAAAGAAGGAGCAGAGCAAATTTCAGCGATCCTTCATACCTTTAGAACAAATCCGCCAGCTGCTATCGCGGGTCAGCGCATCACTGTCATCGAGGATTACCAATCAAGTCAAAGATATCTGATTGCCGAAAAGAAAGAAGAAACCATTCACCTTCCAGCATCAAACGTGCTGAAATATTTCCTTGAGGATGGTTCGTGGTTCTGCTTAAGACCTTCCGGAACTGAGCCTAAAGTGAAATTTTATATTGCCGTCAAAGGTACATCGTTAACAGATAGCGAAGAAAAGCTGAAGCATTTGTCAGAAGAAGTGATGAAAGTCGTTTATGAAATTGTGGAAGAAACAGCTAAATAAACAAACAAGGCCATTGTGTGAATACACGATGGCTTTTTCTCCATCAAAAGGATGAGAAAAAATCATCCTTTTAGCGAAAGAACCGGCAGAATGCTCATGATATAATGAGCGTAATGAAAAGAGAAGGCAGCAAATGCCGGGGGTAAACAGTATGGGAGAATATCAAGAGAAGGTTGAAACATTAAAAACGCTAAAAGAAATTGCTGAAAAGCTAAATGAAGGCTTGGAAATAAAAGATACGCTTCATGAAGTGCTCCATATGCTGATGGATGTCACAGGCTTTCATTCCGCATGGATTTATTTTATAGAAAAAGACGGCTCGTACGAACTGATGGCAGAGGTCTCCTTACCAGAAGCGCTGGCAAAGCATCAAAAGCAGCTCATGTGCCAAAACGATTGCTATTGCATCAATCGATACACAAAGGGCTCACTCCAATCAGCCACAAACATTATGAATTGTAAACGCATCGAAACGGCGGTTAAAAAGCAGCTTGGGGATACTGAAGGAATTACACATCATGCGACGGTTCCCCTCAAAGCATGTAAGCGTACGTTCGGGTTATTGAATGTGGCGGCAAAAGGAAAAGTCACATTTACGCAAGAAGAATTGAACTTGCTTGAAAGCATTGCGCTTCAAATTGGTACCGCCATTCAACGGATGAAGCTTGTGCAAAACGAACATCAGCATGCTCTTTTGGAAGAAAGAAACCGGCTTGCACAGGACTTACATGATTCCGTTAACCAAATGCTATTTTCAGTCAGCCTGACTGCTAAAGCCGCCCGTCAAATGACAAACGATCAGAATCTAGGGGAAATGATTGATTTTATTCAGCATTTGTCACAAGATGCACTGGTTGAAATGCGGTCACTCATTTGGCAGCTAAGGCCAAGAGGACTTGAAAAAGGATTCACAACAGGGATTCAAGAGTATGCAAAGCTTTTAGGATTACGCTGTACATTATCGTTATCAGGTTGTATGGAGATGGATCATACTCAGCATGAAACGTTGTTTCGGGTATGCCAGGAAGCGCTGAATAATTGTCAAAAACATGCGGAAGTAGAGGAAGTTAAAGTCCAGCTGGAACAATCAAAAGACACGTTTGAGATGAAAATCATCGACCACGGTAAAGGGTTTCAGTATGACGAGCAAATGAGCCTCCCTTCACTTGGTCTGAAAGGGATGTCTGACCGTATCAAAAGAGCTGGTGGAACATTTTGTATAGAGTCTGAGCTCGGTAAAGGGACCACTATTCAAGTGAAGGTGCCATTTTCTCAAGAAAGGAAGGGGTCGTCATGAGAGTTGTCATTGCAGATGATCATCATATTGTGAGAAAAGGGCTTGTGTTTTTCCTGCAGACACAGCCTGACGTCGAAATTGTTGGTGAGGCTTCTAATGGAGAAGAAGCATTAGAAATTGTCAGACAAACGCGACCTGACATCGTTCTCATGGATTTATCGATGCCTGTAATGAATGGCATTGAGGCAACGAAACAAATGACGCTGGAAATGCCTGATACCCGCATTGTGATCCTGACAAGTTATGCGGATAAAGATTATGTTATTCCTGCCATTCAAGCAGGGGCAAAAGCCTATCAGCTCAAGGATGTAGCGCCAGAAAAACTTCTTACGACAATGATTGACGTACAAAAGGGCACCTATCAATTAGATGGTCATATCACCAATTTTCTTGTGCAGCATTTGACTGAGCCAAAAGAGCAAAAATGGGAGTTAATGAAAGAGCTGACCAATAGAGAGCGAGATGTCTTATTCGAAATTGCAAAGGGGAAAAGCAATAAAGAAATTGCCTCATCCTTGTTTATTTCTGAAAAAACTGTCAAAACGCACGTATCTCATGTATTATCAAAACTAGAGCTGGCAGATCGTACCCAAGCGGCTCTGTATGCAGTGGATTATCAAAAAAGTCAGCCTAAAGAGCTGCTATAACAGAAGGGAATTTAGTCGTTATGCTAAAACTTTTAAGCGCACATTCAGTTCAATGAATTGAATAAAAAGAGCACGGTTGTTGGTTTATTTGACGTGCCCTTTTGCGTGAAAAGAGAAGCATGTTCAGTCTAATTTCTAAAAGTAGAACGATAAAAGACTTGATGAGTATATGCTCATCAAGTCTTTTTTTTATTTTGAAGGGGGTGATAAACCGGCTGACTGAAGGTGAAATGATAAAAGGAGGAAATGAGCATGGAGACATATGAATTAGTGAGTGATTATCGCCATAATGAAAAATTGAAAGAAAGCTTTAATAAGCTAGCGATCAATACATTTGATTTGGATTTTAGTGACTGGTACAAAAGAGGGTATTGGGATAAAAAATATATTCCTTATTCCTTTGTCCATCACGGGAAAGTGATCTCAAACGCTTCCGTTTACCTCATGTCACTGATCATTGATGGAAAAACGTATCGAGCTGTTCAAATTGGCACGGTGATGACGGATCAAGCCTATCGCCATAAAGGATTAGCGACAAAGTTAATGGAGCATATTATGGATACGTACGAACATGATTGTGATTTGATTTTTCTTTTTGCCAATGAAACTGTACTGGATTTTTATCCAAAATTCGGCTTTACACGGTACCACGAAAGTGAGTTTAGTCTAGATATCAGCAAAAGTGCCATTCATATAAAAAAGGACATGCGTCTCAAGCAGCTGACATTGGAACATGACCTGCCATTACTTGAACAGTTCGCAGAAAAACGCCAAACGGGCTCAAAGAAATTAGACGCTAAGCATCATGGCAGCTTATTGATGTTTTATTTTACATTGGTTTGGCCGGATGCCCTTTTCTATATTGAAGCGTTGGATACGATTGTTCTGATGAATGAAGAAAATGAAACCATACATGTCTTTGATATCATTTCTCTCGAGCCACAAAATATAGAGGAAGTTGTTGCACATATTGTGAATGAAACGACGGAAAAAGTGATGTTCTATTTTACACCTGATACGTCAATTGACGGCTTACACTCGGTGAAGGCACCATATGACGAGGATGCGCTGTTTGTTTATACAAAACAAGATTGGGTAAAAGGACACTTTATGCTTCCAATCACTGCGCACTGCTAAATGTATGTAAAAAGGCTGATAATCAGCCTTTTTCTTTATGTGTACATCGGTTGTGAATAAACTTCAGAAGCAGCGGCCTCTGAAGCATGGTCAATGTACTGCAGGAGCCCATATAAACATTTTTCAACATCAGCATCGTTCCGGTTAAATTGATACGCGTGTAAGAAATGCTCAATACGTTTCGAGAGCAAGTCATCTTGCGTACGTACCATAAGAATAAGTAAATTATCCCATTGCGAGCGATGCGTATAATAAAGTGCTTTATCATAATCCGCCACATTCATCAAACCTTCTCCTTTCCCTTGAGAAGTCCTCATTAGTTTGCTCGGAACATATCGACATTTTCAGGGGAAAAGTTGGTGTCCGCATCAATCGTGTACCGGGAATTATAGGCTGAATAAATGCTTCATGTATGAAAATGGATCGATCAGCACAACATAAACAAAATATACATGAAAGTGAGATCAATGATATCATGCAGCCGAAATGGTGGGTGCCTTTTGCAGCGGGAATGGTTTTGTTTGGCAGTTTCATGATCCATCCTGCAACAAATGCAGCGATGCAGCCTGTTGAAAATTTGGAAAGACTTGCGTACACAGCGTTGCAAGAGGAATATGAAGGCGCCGTTTTAAACGATTATCAATATATCGGGCGTACACAAGTAAATGAAGATCAGACAAAAGATGTCTTTCGCGTCACCGTGAAGGAAGGCTCAACGCTTTTTGCTGCGCATGCAGAAATCTATTTTCACCCGGTGACCGGTCATTTGATTAGTATTAACGTATTCCGGTTATAAAAAAAGCACCTCTTTATTAGAGGTGCCCTTTCTGGATCAATTATTTCATGCTTCCTTGAAGGTATGAGCGGATATCCACGCCAAGTGAATCGGCTAATCGTTGTCCGTAGTCTTCATCTGCACGATAGAAGTTGCAGATCGCAAGTAATTTTGTTTTGTCATTTACATCTTTCAGGTCAGCTGTTAGGTTTTTGATCAATGCTTGTTTCTCTTCTTCTGAATAGCTTCGATATTTTTCCCCAGCTTGTTTGAAATCGTTTGGTTTTTCGATTTTTTGTCTCACCATACGATCACCGTGAAGAACTTGTTCACTTTCTTTGTAGTGAGGATTTTCTTTTGGCTGATCATCGTAACGGTTTGGTTCATAGTTAATATGACCGCTTGGACGAGTCGTTGTCATAAAGCCATCCTGCTGATTATTGTGTACAGGTGCATAAGGACAGTTCACCGGAATGCGCATATAGTTGGCACCAAGACGATGACGCTGCGTATCTGGATAAGAGAACAGACGACCTTGAAGCAATTTATCTTCAGATGCTTCAATTCCTGGAACTAGTGCACTTGGTGTGAAAGCAACTTGCTCTGTTTCAGCAAAGAAGTTCTCAGGATTGCGGTTCAGAGTCATGCGTCCTACTTTTTGAAGCGGGTAATCTTCTTCGCTCCATGTCTTTGTTGGATCACATGGATCATAATCAAGATCATCATAATCGCTCAGCGGCATCAGCTGGACATATAAGTCCCATGCTGGGTAGTTGCCATTTTCAATGCGGTCATATAAGTCTCTTGTCGCATGCTGGAAATCATTCGCTTGGATTTCTGCTGCTTCTTCCATAGATAAATTGCGAATACCTTCTGAAGGTCTCCAGTGATATTTCACATATTTTGTTTCTCCATATTTGTTGACCCATCTAAATGTATGCACACCAGAACCGCGCATTTCAGCGTAGTTCGCAGGGATTCCTTCATCAGAGAAGAGCCATGTGAGCATATGAGTGGATTCAGGTGTTAAGGTCATAAAATCCCAATAACGGTCAGGATCTTGGATATTGGTTACAGGATCTGGCTTGAGAGAGTGAACCATATCAGGGAATTTCAATGCATCACGTATAAAGAAGATCGGCAAGTTGTTACCAACTAGATCATAGTTGCCTTCTTCTGTGTAAAATTTGACAGCAAAGCCGCGCGGATCACGCAATGTTTCAGGTGAACCTTTAGGATGAATAACTGTTGAGAAGCGAACAAAAACATCTGTCTGTTTTCCTTCTTCACTTAAGAAGGCTGCTTTTGTATGTTTCTCCATACTATTTTCAACTTCAAACACACCATAAGCGCCGGCGCCTCTCGCATGAACAACACGCTCTGGAATACGTTCACGATCGAAGTGTGCAAGTTTTTCAATCAAATGGTAATCATCAAGAAATGTAGGTCCGCGGTGACCAGCTGTTCTTGAGTTTTGGTTATCGCCAACAGGTACGCCTTGGTTCGTTGTCAAATTTTTATGATTTGAATTTGTCATTCTTTTCTCCTCCTGTAAACAAAAAAATGGTTTCTAGCAATCTATATACCCTAATTATATTGAATCAAACATGATAGTCAATATCTATTTATAATAATTTTAAATTAATTATTATTACAAGAAGGTAAAGAAAAAGACGAAAGAATAGAATTCTTTCGCCTAAAGGAGGAGCTCTCTAAGAGCATCTTTGTTTTGAGTTAAGTCTTTTAATGTGTATTGGTCAAGAACGCGCAAGTAAGCAGTAAGTGCTTCATGAAGTACATGCTTTAATGAACAAATCGGGGAAATGATACAGCTGTTTTTCCTTGGATCAAAGCATTCAACCATGACTAAATCATCCTCTGTATAACGGACAACCTCTCCAATGTTAATGCTTTCTGGGCTTTTCCCGAGCCTAATACCGCCATTTCTTCCACGGATCGTTTCAACATAGCCGCGTTTTCCAAGATGATAAATCACCTTTGTCAGATGATTTTTAGAGATGCCATAAACATCGGCGATCTGCTGAATATTTGACAGTTCATTGTTCTCTCTTGATGCTAAATAAATGAGTACTCTTAATGAGAAATCTGTATAATTCGTTAGTTTCATTTTGACGACCTCTAAACCTGATAGAGTTTTGTATCATCGTAACACATTTTAGACAAAAACTGTTCGAGAAAGTGTTAAATGTGTCAATATTTAAAACATGTATTATAAATATTGCTTTTATAAGCTGTTATCCGTTACGATAAAGATGTATTTAAAATACATCTTTTGAAAGAAGGAATGACGATGTTATCTATAGATCAAATGAATGCTATTAAACAATCAGCCCCTCTATTAAAAGGCGAGGGAACCAACCTTGTGACTGTTTTTTATCAAAATATGATTCGTCAGCATCCAGAGCTACTCAATCAATTTAATCAAACAAACCTCATGAACGGAAGTCAGCCAGAGGCGCTTGCTGCGACACTATACCAAGCTGCACTGCACATCGATCGATTAGAAGAATTACTTCCTGCGGTCAAACAGATTGCCCATAAGCATGTCAGTGTGATGGTCAAAAAAGAGCAATATCCAATCGTCGGATATTACCTAATTGAAGCGATGAAAGAAGTGTTTGGTTTAACGGAAAAAGATGACACGCTTTTAGCTTGGAAGGCCGCATATGACATCATTGCAAATATTTTTATCACGATTGAAGCAGAAATGATGGAGGTGAATGTAAAGCAACCAGGTGGATGGGCAGATGTGAAGCCGTTTGTGATAAAGAAAAAGGTACAGGAATCTCCAGCGCTGATCTCCTTTTACTTAGTACCAGAAGATGAATCAGAGCTGCCAATGTTTGAAGCAGGTCAATATATTACGGTTCAGGCAGATATGCCAGGTGAGGCTTATATGTGTAGCAGACAATACAGCTTATCAGATCACCATCATCCATCTTATTACCGCATCACAGTGAAGCGCGATGGTCATGTGTCTACATTTTTGCATGATGAAATGGAAGAAGGAGACGTTCTTCAAGTGAGTATGCCGCAGGGAATGTTCTGCTTGCAAGAAGCCACAAAAGAGCCTGTTTATTTCATTAGTGCTGGTTCTGGAGTCACGCCAATGATCGGTTTATTGAAAACAGCAGCGCAAAACAGCCATCCATTTACAATGATTCATGCAGATCGATTAGAGGATGTCACCGCTTTTGAAAATGAATTTGAAAGCGTTCTAGCATCAGCTCCGCATGGCCGCATCATCTTATGTAATGAACAATTTGCGAAGTCTGGTAAGGGTGAGCTTGTTGAAAAGGCAGCTTCCCGTATTGACCGTCCATTCCTTCAATCAGTGGTTGGAGAAGGGAAAGGCCAATTTTATCTATGCGGATCCCCGGTGTTTACACAGGAGATGATTTATATACTAAAAGAGCTGGGAATTCCAGAACAGAATATACATTTCGAGTCATTCGGCGGGCAATCCACGAAAGAAATGGAAGTCGTCTAAACGAATGGCGGAACATCATGTTTTTTTAGATACGCTCATATAGTAGGGATAAGTCCGATGAGGAGGGATGGTTTCCTTGAGCGTATTAGAAAAACGTCTTTTACAAAGAGCCATTGATGAAATTACAGAAATTGCAGAAGAATTTGGTCTAGATTTTTATCCGATGAGGTATGAAATCTGTCCCGCGGAAATAATTTATACGTTCGGTGCATACGGAATGCCAACACGATTCAGCCACTGGAGCTTCGGGAAACAATTTCATAAAATGAAGCTTCATTATGATTTAGGATTAAGCAAAATTTATGAGCTGGTCATCAATTCAAATCCTTGCTACGCCTTTCTACTTGATAACAACACGCTTGTTCAGAATAAATTAATTGTGGCTCATGTACTGGCACACTGTGATTTCTTCAAAAATAATTGCCGTTTCCAAAACACAAAACGAGACATGGTAGAAAGCATGTCAGCTGCGGCAGAGCGGATCAAAGAATATGAGCATCTTCATGGAACAAAAGAAGTTGAATCCTTTTTAGACGCCGTATTGGCTCTTCAGGAGCATATTGATCCGTCTCTTGTTCGTTCAAAACTAAGCTGGAATATCGGCGATGAAGAAGAATATGAAGATGACCAACCAAAGCGTCAGACGCCGTATGATGATTTGTGGGGAATGGATGAGCCGAAAATACGTGAGAAAAAGAAAATCGCCAAGCCATTTCCGCCAAAGCCGGAAAAAGATATTTTACTCTTTATTGAGGCGCACTCCCGGGAGTTAGAGCCGTGGCAGCGCGACGTCCTCACGATGCTGAGGGAGGAAATGCTCTATTTTTGGCCTCAGCTAGAAACAAAGATTATGAATGAAGGCTGGGCATCGTATTGGCATCAGCGGATAATGCGAGAGCTTGATTTGGATTCAAATGAATCGATTGAGTTTGCCAAATTAAATGCTGGCGTGGTGCAACCGTCAAAAACAGGCATCAATCCTTACTATTTAGGTTTGAAGATTTTTGAAGATATCGAAGAGCGCTATGACAACCCATGTGAAGAATTAAAAAAAGCAGGGGTGACAGAAGGATCGGGCCGCAGCAAAATGTTTGAAGTAAGGGAAATTGAATCAGATATTTCCTTCATTCGAAATTACTTAACAAAAGACCTTGTGATGAGAGAAGATTTGTACTTGTTTCAAAAACAAGGGAGAGATTATAAAGTCATCGATAAAGAATGGAAGGCTGTTCGTGATCAGCTAGTCAGCATGAGGGTCAATGGCGGCTTTCCTTATTTGACCGTGATGGATGGCGACTATTTAAAAAACAATGAACTCTATATTAAACATTGGTATGAGGGCATTGAACTAGATCTGAAATACTTAGAAAAAGTACTCCCATATTTGCATCAGCTATGGGGAAGAAGTGTGCATATCGAATCCATTCTTGAAGGAAAAGAAGTCATGTTTTCGTATGATGGAAAAGGAGTTCATAGAAAATATCTCGCATAAAAAAACAAAAAAAGATGTCTCTTAGCAGACATCTTTTTTGTCAGTTTTATTGGTTTTTCAGCAGCTTGAAAATGTGTTTTGCTTGATCGGTGTTTTCCATCAGACCTTTTAGCTTTTGGCTTGTTGGGCCATACGCAAAGAATGGCACTTCATCGCCTGTATGACCTGATGTGGTCCAGCCTGTATGTGATCTCACGTTGATCACTTCTTCAATCGCATCATCAATTTTAACAGTATCCTTTGTTTCAGCGGCCTTTTGAATAGAGGCCATTTCTTCTGTTGTGAAATCAAGATCGATATATTGTTTCAGCGCTGATTCAACAGGCATGCCACTGACGATTTTGTTTGCGATAAAATCTGGGGTCTTTTTCGCTGCTTTTACCGGTTTGTAATCCCAGCTACCTGAGCCGTCTGCCCCAAAGGAAAGTCCGCCAGTTGAATGATCGGCAGTGGTGATGACTAACGTATTTTTATCCTTTTTTGCAAAACGAATCGCTTCTTCAAATGCTTTTTCAAAATCCTTCATTTCACTCATGGCACTCACAATATCATGATCATGTCCTGCCCAGTCAATTTGACTGCCTTCGACCATAAGGAAAAATCCATTTTTGTTTTTAGACAGCTGTTTAATGGCTGAGGATGTCATGTCTTGCAGGGAAGGGGTCTTTTTATCACGATCAATCGCTTTATCAAGACCGCCATCAGCAAAAATGCCTAACACCTTTTGGTTTTTGTTTTTTTGTAAGGCATCTTTATTGGTGACATAATCATATCCGGCTTGCTTAAATTCCTTCGTTAAATCACGATCCTTTCGGACAAAATCGACGAGACCTCCGCCAAGCATGACATCGACTGTATGCTGTTTACCGATTTTTTCATCGAAGAAATCATCAGCGATGGCTGCTGTGTTTTTTCTCGATACATCGTGAGCCGCATACGCAGCAGGGGTGGCATTTGTTAATTCAGAGGTCACGACAAGACCCGTCGATTTTCCTTTGCGTTTGGCTTCTTCTAAAACGGTTTTTAATTTTTTGCCGTTTTTGTTTACACCAATGGCATTGTTGTATGTCTTTTTACCAGTTGCCATAGCTGTACCAGCTGCGGCAGAATCAGTGATATTGCTTTTCGAGTCGTTAGGGTATGTTTTATGCATGCCAGTAAGGTAAGGGTCAAACGCTGTTTGCTTTGAAAGGTCTCCGTTGTGCTTAAATGAACGGTAAGTTGAAAGATACGGTGTTCCCATGCCATCCCCGATCAGCACGATCACATTTTGTACGTCATTTTTTGGCTTCTTTTTGGCCTCTGCTTTGTCAGCCTGTCCAAATTCAATTCCTGAAAAAATGCCAATCGATAGCACAGATGCTGCCGCCACTGTAGCGATTTTCGTTTTCGAGCTTTTCAACACACTCATTCATTTTGCCTCCTCAATGTTTATGTATCGCTCTTACGTTTACAATGGTAGAGCAGAATTGTGGATTCCCATTTACAGGATCGTAAAGTTCCCTTTAAAATTGTAAAGGCCCACTTTACATAGAATGAGCCAAAAAGAGAAATGAATGTATCATTTATCCATGACAAGATGCGTTTATTTTGTCATGATTGTGTAATGAAAATGAAATATAAAGAACCCTAAAAAAAAATAAATTTTGCCGAATTAATAAGCATAATGTCGTAGGAAGTCAAGACTATTTCTTCTGGTATTTGATCCTTATAATAGTAAGTAGATAAAAATTCCGATCTCGATAGATACATACAGGAGGAACAAATGAAAAAACAATTGATCACAGCTGCAAGTGCAGTTTTACTTGGGACGACATTATTTGCCGGAGCTGCCTCAGCACAATCAGTAAAAGTTCAAAAAGGTGACTCTCTTTCTGTTCTAGCGAAAAAATATAAGACAAGCGTGAGCAAGATTAAATCAGACAATAAGCTGAAATCTAACACGATTTATGTTGGACAAACGTTAAAAGTAAATGGTACTGCCGCAAAAAAAACAACGAAAACATCCAAAACAACAACAAAAGTAAAAGCGGCGTCAGCCACAGCCACTCATAAAGTTGTGAAAGGTGATACATTATCTAAAATCGGCAAAAAGTACGGCATGACTGTAAAAGAGCTGAAATCGTTAAATAAACTCAAAACAAACCTGATCAAAATTGGGCAAAAGCTAAAGGTCAAAAAGTCGTCTAAAAAAGTGAAGACAACACCTGTTAAAGAAAAAACAGTTTCTGCTTCTTCTTTAAACACGTCTAAGCTTGTATCGGATGCTAAAGCGCACAATGGCACACCATATAGATGGGGTGGAACGACACCAAAGGGCTTTGATTGCAGCGGGTTTATGTGGTATATCATTAACAAACAAAAAAAGATTTCAAGACAAACAACTGAAGGTTTTTGGGGATCAATGAAAAGCGTATCTTCTCCAAAGGTTGGCGATTTTGTGTTCTTTACAACATATAAATCGGGTCCGTCTCACATGGGTGTCTACATTGGGAACAACAAGTTTATTCATGCTGCTTCCGATGGTGTGACGATCAGTGATATGAATTCAAGCTACTGGAAGCCGATTTACCTTGGAGCGAAAACTTTTGTAAACTAATTTATTTTAAGAGACTGCTGATGAAGCAGTCTCAGATTGTTGACAAAGTGCTAAAATGATCTTTATTTTAGCACTTTGTCTTCTTTTCAGCGTGATAGAAAACCTTTGCAGTCCTAGGAAGGACGAGTACTGGCGCGGAGCGAATTTGACATTCGTGAGCACCAGCACGCAGGACTGACAACGAATGCGAGGGTTTGTCTACACGCTGAGACTGCTGATGAAGCAGTCTTTTTTATTTGCGCTGTAGACTTAAGAACATAAATCGATATTCAAAAAAGCCCGTGCGACTTGGCATTAGTCAAGTAACTCGGGCTTTTCATTTTGAGAACGGCTTAAAAGCCTAATTGAAGATCGACATCGATCGATACGATGGCATAGACACAAAGAATGACAAAGATATTCAGAACAACACCAAGGAACCCAGGGCCCGTACGGCCTTTTTTAATGAACAGTTCAATAATGCCAAATGGAACTGCGGCCATTGCAAAAGGAAGCATCTGAAAAGAATAAAATGTCACATTACTGATAATGGCGAGGTTCAGCATGAGCAGAGATAATATCGCTGTACCGACAGAAATCCAGCCAAATACATTATGCTCTTTAAAAATTCTTACCAATTCCATAATTCCACCTCGCTCACTTTTGCCGTTTTAATGCGTTTTGTCTTCACAAATTTCTCGATTTCTTTCGAAGGACCTGTGATCACAGAGCCATAAATCGTGACACCATTTTGGTTGATATAGCGTATGCGGTTTGACAGATCCAGTTCAGTTCTGCCAGAGATCGTTTTTGCCCAGGTTGGGTGCTGATTGACATAAGTAAGGGCATCTTTAAATTGATCTACCTCTGTTTTTGATGTGTGCTGAAGCTCTTTTAAGAATTCAGAGTCTCTCCCAGGAAAGCCAATTGGCCGCTGATTCTCGCTTAATGAATCCTCTGTTTTAATCGCATTCCAGAGCACTTTCATATCATATTTTTTAGCAAAGGAATAAACGTCCTTTGGTGTATACGCTTTGTCATAGGAGACATACACTTCACTGACTGTTCCTTCAGGAAGCTTGTCTAAAGTAGTGAGTGTTTGTTTTTTTGATGCATCTGCCTGAGTAGAAGGATGGGTAAAGAAATCCTCCGTATCGCGTGCGCTGTCACCATAATATGAGATGGTAGGCTGCTTTAATTTATCGAAAAACATCTCGATTTGTTCACTGCCAATGGCTTCTGTTTTATTGCCAATTTGTTTTTGCAGCTTCAATTCGGTGTTCATTCCAAAAAGCTTGACTTGGCCTTTTAAATCCTTCATATCAATCGCCACGTTTGGTTTCGTCAAAGCGACTGTTACAGCGGCTGTTTCCATGAAGTGATTCCCTTTGCTATCTGCTCCGCCAACGCCGTAGTATAGATAACTTCCTAATGTACAAAGCGGTAAAATAATAAGTGTAGAGATGACAGCAAGTACAGAAATACGTAAATAAGACTTTCTTTTTCCGTATTGCAAGATGGCTTTTTGCTTTTCAGGACTGATGGAAAAATCGGTCCAATCCGAGTCGTTCAGTTCCTGACTTAAGCGTTTTTCGTTTTCTTCAAGCTCTTCTTCAAACGCTATCATTTCTTCCTCGTTCATCTCACCATTATTATATTGTTCCCATCGCTTGTTAAACTCTTCATTCATCATTAACACCTCTGTTGTAAAGTGCTTTTAGGCGCTGCCTTGCACGAAATAAAACACTTTTAAAATTTGCTTCAGTAATATTCATGACCTTGGATGCTTCCTTGTAATTCAGTTCTTTTAAATAATACAATGTCAACGCTTCCTTGTAGTTATCTGGAAGCTGTTCCAAATACATGTTGAGGACTTCTTTTATTTCAACCTGTTCAGCAGGGCTTTGTACAGACGTTTGTAAAAGGCCGCCAATAAGATCATCCGATATGGTCACTTCTTTTTTATGTTTCCTGACATAATCAATAAAAGCATTTCGTGCCACCTGAAATAACCAAGGTTTCACTTTGCTATGGTCGTAGGAATGAATATGTATATAAGCACGCATAAAGGTTTCCTGCAATAAGTCTTCTGCCAAATGTTTGTCTTTTGTCATGGAGAGCAGAAACCTGTAAACATCGTTCATATACATTTGATAAATTTCATCGATCGTCACTGATTTTTCTCCCCTCTATGTTATACACGCATAAGAAAGGCATAAAGTTGCACGAAACTTCTCAATACCGTACAATACTCATTTCTTTCGCCGAATCAAAATCATTTCTCCTTATCATAGCGAAATTTGCGTCATTTATAAAGCATTTTCAATAGAACAAATCAGGAAAAAACCTTAAAAAACGACAAAATTGGACACAATTCCTCTTCTATTCTCTCCTAAAACCATAGACCTGAATACAGAAAGAACGATGATTTAGAAAGAAAAATGATGTGATGGTTTGGCTGTTTTATGAAAATTTTAGTACCAGGTAATAAAAAATTTGTTATAATAGAAACAAATCCTTCATTCTTCAAACAAAGGAAGTGCACTATGTATAAATTTTCAGGCTATACCATTAAAGTAGTATTTACTCTCCGAGGCGGAATCAAAGTATATCAAAAAGAGAATCTGCCAACGGATCGGGGATTTGTCATTGCATGTACACATGAGGGTTTTGTGGATGTTCTTGCATTAGGCGCAGGAATTCTTCCGTTTGAGATCCACTACATGGCGAAAAAAGAATTGTTTGCAAACAAATGGATCGGTGGATTTTTAAAGAAGATTCATGCCTTTCCAGTTGATCGAGAGAATCCTGGGCCAAGCAGTATTAAAACGCCCATTAAATTATTAAAAGAGGGAAAGATCGTCGGGATTTTTCCAAGCGGAACACGTACAACAGAGGATGTACCTTTAAAAAGAGGTGCGGTTACTATTGCACAGCTCGGTAAAGCGCCAATCGTTCCAGCAGCGTACAAAGGACCGTCCAATGCGAAAAGTCTTTTCAAAAAGGGGAAAATGCGCTTAATTATTGGTGAACCGATTGAGCAGTCAGAATTTGAGCATCTGCCGCCAAAAGAACGATTAGGTGCCATGACAGAAGTATTAAACACGAGAATTAAAGAACTTGAAGCTCAATTAATGGAAAAGGCATAAGAAAAACGACCGCTTGCTTTGGCAAGGGTCGTTTTTTTCTTAAGAAGCGCCTTCTTCAGCGGCTTCTGCTAATTGTTCATTTAACTTTTTGACCTCGATATATACCACATGGTGTCCATCGACTTCATTAATGATAAATTCATAGCCTTGCTCACGAATGGTGTCATTTTTCTCAACTTCATATTTCTGAGTAAGGAACCAGCCGCCGATCGTATCGACTTCTTCGTTATCAAGCTGCGTACCTAAGAGCAGGTTGACTTGGTCCACTAGAACCTTTCCATCAAAGATGTAATGGTCTTCTCCAAGTTTACGCACTTCGTTGATTTCATCCATATCGAATTCATCACGAATTTCACCGACGATTTCTTCAAGGATGTCTTCTACAGTCACAAGACCAGCTGTACCGCCGTATTCATCTGATAAAATCGCCATGTGTACACGGTCACGCTGCATTTTGAGCAATAAATCATGTACAGGAACGGTTTCAATCACATGAATAATTGGATTGACAAACTTTTCGATCGTATCACTTGTAGAACACTCACCGCTAATGCATGCAGTAAGAACCTCTTTAATGTTCAGAACACCAATCATATTATCTTTATCGCCATCTTCAATTGGATAACGTGTATATTTCTCTACCTTGGTCACCTTCAGCATTTCCTCAATGGTAATATCATGAGGGAAGCTGACAACTTCGGTACGAGGAATCATAATTTCTTTCGCCAGACGGTCATCAAATTCAAAAATTTTATTTACATATTTGAATTCAGACTGGTTAATTTCGCCGCTTTTATAGCTCTCTGATAAAATAATCCGCAATTCTTCTTCAGAGTGCGCCATGTCATGCTCAGAAACTTGCTGAAGACCGAACGCTTTTGTTAACAAACGAGCAGATCCATTTAATACCCAGATAAACGGGAACATCACTTTGTAAAAAATCATGAGCGGTCTAGCAAAGAGAAGAGATACTTGCTCCGCCTTTTGAATGGCGAGTGTTTTTGGTGCAAGTTCTCCAACCACAACGTGTAAAAACGTCATAATACTAAACGCAATAATAAAAGTGACAATAGAACTAGCTGATTGAGGAATGGACAGCTCTACAAATAGTGGAGCAAGCATGTGCGCAATTGTTTCTTCCCCTAACCAACCAATACCAAGGGCGGTAATGGTAATACCGAGCTGACAGGCCGACAGATACTCATCAAGGTGAGTCGTGACATGCTTGACAGCAACTGCTGTTTTATTACCTTCTGCGATTAACTGATCAATTCTTGAGCTTCTTAAGCGAATGATCGCAAACTCTGATGCAACGAAAAATGCGGTTAAAGCTATAAGCAAAGCAACTATAAGTAAATTAACTATGTCCAATTAAGGCCTTCGTTCTGACTTTGAGAACGAAGGTAACACCTCCTGTTTAGTAAAAATTTTAACTTAACAGCAGTAAAAATGATTGGACAGCCGTCATCTTCTCAGGTGTAAGCTGCTCTTTTAATTTTTCACGTTGTTCTGGTTGAAGCTGCTTACAACGTACCAAAATGCGGTCCATATGCTCGTTCATCCGATCGATATCAGATGTTAAATGGACAAGTTCATCAGGATCTTCCTTTTGAGAAGGGAATTGTTCATCTAATCTGGATTTGATGTCAGAAAGAGCCAATCTCTGCTGTTTGCAAAGAACGATTAATTGTAATCGTTTTAAAGCATGTTCATCGTAATAACGATAATTTGAGCAAGATCTAACAGGCGCAAGCAACCCTAGATTTGTATAATAATCTACAGTACGTTTCGTCACCTGTGCAATCTGTGCTAGTTCACCAATACGATACTTTTTCTCAGCCCCATCTGAACATCTCCTCCTAACCGTCACGTTATAGTTTATGAAAATAGTTTAATATAATTCTAGCCTGAAATACAAGTTAATTGTTCATATTTCCTGCCGATATGAAGAGGAGAAAGGGATTTCTCAGTCTAAATTGTCCTGTCAAATTTAACATAGTGATACAGGAATTTTCAGATTATTTATGGTAAGATAAAATGAAGACCGTTTCATATATATGTAGAGAAGCGGATTTATACGTGAACCGGAGGTGGTTAAGTGGGGCCCTCAATATAGTCTTATTTAATCAGTTAACCGTTTTGCAAAACATAACATCATCAATCAGGAGGTGACTCCTTGTTCTTCTAAGAAAGAGCAAGGTTAAATGGACGATATTGTTAATCTGAGTATAGTCGGTGTTTTGATTGCTTTAACAGCTTTCTTTGTTGCATCTGAATTTGCCATAGTAAAGGCAAGAAGCTCAAGAATTGATCAGCTTGTTGCCGAAGGGTCTAAAAAGGCCATCGTGGCGAAAAAGGTGACATCAAGGCTGGATGAATATTTGTCAGCCTGTCAGCTCGGTATTACAGTGACATCCCTTGGTTTAGGGTGGATTGGTAAGCCAGCTGTAAAAGAACTTTTGGTTCGAGGTTTCAGTTTGACAAACATTCCTGATTCAGCAATCAGCCTGATCTCAGCAACACTTGCGTTCTCTATTATTACCTTTTTGCATGTAGTCGTCGGTGAGCTTGCACCAAAAACACTGGCGATTCAAAAGGCGGAAAAAATGACGCTCTGGCTGTCAGGCCCGCTGCATGCATTTTATATCCTAATGTTCCCTTTCATTTATGTGTTAAACGGGTCAGCCCGTGTTCTAACCAAAATGATGGGCATCGATATGGGGTCTGAAAAAGAACAATCCCATTCTGAAGAGGAATTAAAGATTTTATTATCTGAGAGCTTAAAAAATGGGGAAATCAACCCATCAGAATATAATTATATGAACAAAATTTTCGACTTTGATAATCGAATTGCCAGAGAAATCATGGTCCCGCGGAGAGAAATTTGTGCCATTCCAGAAGATATGCCGCTGGATGAAATCCTCTCCATCATGACGCAGGAGAAGTATACACGCTTTCCTGTGTTTTCAGGAGATAAAGACCATGTCATCGGCATGCTGAACAAAAAGCAGCTCTTTGCAGATCTTGTGTATCAAGGAGAAAAAGATCAACTGAAGATTCAAGATTATATATATCCAGTGATTGAAGTCATTGACACGATTCCTATTCAAGAGCTTCTTGTCAAGATGCAGCGCGATCGAATGCATATGGCGATTTTAACCGACGAATATGGCGGAACGTCTGGACTTGTCACAACAGAAGATATTTTAGAAGAGATTGTTGGCGATATTCGAGATGAATTCGATGAAGATGAGCAGCCGGTTATTCAAAAAAGAGCCGATCATCATTATGTTTTAGATGGCAAAGTCAGATTAGATGAAGTTCAAGATTTGATCGAAATGTCATATCATGATGAAGAAATTGATACAATAGGCGGGTTAATCTTAAATGAGAACATTGATATCCGAGAAGGACAATCCATTTATCTTGATGATATTCGGATGAAGGTCTTGGAGATGGATGGACGCTATGTGAAAAAGATCGACCTAAAGAAAGGCGTCACATCATCAGAAAAAATAAATACACGCACAGGGCTTGATATAAAAGAGCCACTGTTAGTAAATGAAATGACCTTGAGCGAAAAATAAGCTCAAGGTTTTTTTAGGTATTTAGTCTCTTTTTACGAATGCTTGTTCGTGTTATAATGAGAACAAACGTTCGATATAGGGGGATGGATATGCTTTGGTATGAAACAGCCAGTATCACGGAGAAAAAAACCTCAATGAAACGAATTGAGTTTCATTTGAAGAATTTTAAAAATTACCAGGCAGCGATTTTAAATATCGAAAGACAGCTTGAAAAAAGAAATCCGCATCATTTGGATCACATGACACGGAAGAAGTTAGAAGAGCAAAAAAATCAGTATGAACTCATCGTTGCTTGTATTGAAACAGCACTAAAAGAGTTGGATGAGATAGAGAAGCAGCTCATCGATTACAAATACTTTCGTGATTGGCGGATGGCCAAGTGTGCGATGGAAATCGGCTACAGTGAGAAAACTCTCTTTTTAATGAAGCGCCAGCTTATGGATCAATTGCTCATTAGCTTAGCTGCGATCACCAATATTTAAAAAAGGTGTTGTCCTATTTGATAGAACGCAGTAAAGAGACAGAAAGACCCGATGATTGTCGTCACTAAGTAGACAGCAAGTTTTCCGATTTGCCGCTGCTGTAGCATGGTCGCAGACTCTACACTAAACGTAGAGAATGTTGTAAAGCCACCGAAAAAACCTGTTCCAATGATCACAAGCAGCGGATGATTAGCAGTCACGGCACCTGTCAGTATACCTAAACCGGCAGCACCTAATAAGTTGATGAGAATAATACTGTACGGGAAACGAGCATGAGACTTAGTTTTATGTATCGATTGGCTAATCAAAAAACGAAGGACGCTGCCAATCCCGCCGGCAATAGCTGTATATAAAACGATCATTTATCTGCCTCCTCTCTGCTGCTTATTTTGATGAAAGAGTCGTTGAGCTAGCATTAGTCCACATAAGGCAGCCGCTACTCCTGCAATGACTGAGAGCAGGATGTAGATCACACTTGAAGTGAATTGCCCGGTCTGTAATAAAAGAATCGTTTCTTTAGAAAAAGTGGACATTGTCGTAAAACCTCCGCAAAATCCTGTTCCGATCAAAGCGGCAAGATATTTTTTTCTCTTTTGGAACATAAAATATCCTGTTGAAAGACCAAGAAGCAGACTGCCTGTCACGTTTTCGATTAGCGTTGCATAGGGGAATGTTTGGCTGACGATCAATTGGCTTAGTTCATATCTGCAAAGTGTCCCAATCAGTCCACCAATAAATACGGCAAGATACGCTTTCATTTACATCATTTCTCCTTTAGAAAAAATAGCGGATGATCCGTCACCACACCATCAACGGGATATTTTTTAATCCGATCGGCTGTTTTTTGATCTTTCACAGTCCATATAAACACATCCATCCCGAATGTGTGGATGCGGTCTATCCACCATCTATTGATCATCGTTTTTTTCATATTAAGACAATTTGCAAACGAGCTGTATGCCGTTAACTTTCTTTTCGTCAGTTTAAATGCATTAGGCTTTATAATCAAAGCTGTTCGAAGAGAAGGGGCGAAAGCTTTGATTCTTTGCAGTGCATGATCGTCAAAAGATTGAATCATGATATGACGAGAATAGGCAAACCGATTGATGATGCGGGCAACTGCCTTTTCAATTCCTATCTGCCGTTTTGGGTGTTTGATCTCGATCAATATCCCGATCCGCTGGCTGTATCTTTCAAAAATTTCGTGTAATGTTGGAATTCGTTCATTTGTGTACTGTTGGTCAAACCAGCTTCCTGCGTCCAGTTTTTTCAACTGATCGAGTGTATAGCTTTTGACTAAGCCGTTCCCGTTCGTCGTTCGGTCAACTGTATCATCATGGATCACGACGACGTGCTGGTCCAATGTGAGCTGTACATCTAATTCAATATAATCTGCACCCTGCTGAACAGCTAAATCAAATGCAGCAATTGTATTTTCTGGGGCAGCGCTTGATGACCCTCTATGCGCAATAATATACACATGCTCCAGCTCCCTGACTTAAGTTCTGGTCTTATCATATCAAATGCTTTACCGTTTTTCCTTCTTTACTATATGGACGAAAGAAGAGCTGTATGTAATGGTGAATTGGATTGCTAAGAAAGTATGAGAATACAAATGTAAAAAGTTGCAGGAATATCCCAAGCCATGATTGAGTAAATCTGAAGTACATCAATTTTTTCTTCGATCAATTTTGTCCAAATCGTCAGCGTTCGCCAAAATATTAGTGCTTTCGTCATGTTGACTGAAAATTCTGATGTTTTATAATGATGAAAAGGAGGCGAGATGATTGGGTAAAGGGAGAATTAGAGTGGAAGAACGTATTAAGGCCGAAACGGATGCTGAAATGTTTAAAGCGACTCTCCTTGATCAGGCTCAGAAGAAAAAGTAGTTTGCTGCCCGTCGATATGTCTCTAGCCAAAATTTCATAATTGAACATCATGCCTCGGGACTGATCCCGAGGCTTTTTATTTAGAGGTCAGACATTTATGAGAGGACATAAACGAAGGTTATATTATAAACTAGAGAGGATTGTTTTAAAGGAGAGAGACAAACATGATTACACAAAAATGGATGGATACATATTTTACAGTAGATGTTGCGATCCAAATCGGTATTAGCCTTTGTATTTTATTGCTTTTTTTATTGCTTCGGAAAGTATTTACGAAGTACTTATTTCATCTTCTCTTTAGGCTGACCAATCGGTCTAAAACGGAGGTCATTAACCAAATTGTTGTGGCATTCGAAAAGCCAGCCAGACTGTTTTTTGTCGCACTTGGGTTATATTTTGCGTTAAGACAGGCACCATACTTTGAGCATCATATGGATGTCATCGTCAAATTATATAGATCCTCCATTATATTGATGCTGACATGGGGGCTTTGTAATCTAACAGCAGCTTCTTCTTTCTTATTTCAAAAAGTAAATTCGAAATTTGAATTAGAAATGGATGATATTTTAGCGCCGTTTTTATCAAAGGTGCTTCGTTTCATTATTATTGCACTAAGTATTAGTGTCATTGCACAGGAATTTAATTATGATGTAAATGGACTTGTGGCAGGTCTTGGTCTAGGGGGTCTAGCCTTTGCGCTTGCTGCACAGGATACGGTGGCGAACTTTTTTGGAGGGGTCGTCATCATTACAGAGAAGCCTTTTACAATGGGCGACTTTGTGGAGACGCCAAGTGTTCTTGGGACTGTCGAGGACATTACATTTCGAAGTACAAAATTTAGAACACCTGCTGAAGCTGTCGTGACAGTTCCGAATTCTACGCTTTCAAAGGAACCAATCACGAACTGGACGAGAATGAATAAACGCCAAATTACGTTTTCCGTACGTGTATCCTACAATACACCAAAGGAAAATCTGGACCATTGTATCAAACGTCTCAAACAAATGCTTTATGAGCATGATGGGGTGCACAAGGAGACAATCATGGTGAATCTCGATGTACTGGCAGACAGTTATTTGAATTTATTTTTTAACTTTTACACAAACACGACAGCCTGGGCTGAAAACCTGAATATCAAACAGGACATTAACTACCGTATTATGGATATCTTCCATGAAGAAGGTGTAGAATTTGCCTTCCCTGGACAGACCATTTACATGAAACAAAAAGGTGAAAAACAGCTGAGTGAATAAAGGAGGAAGGATGCGTGGATCAAACAAAGGTGGCAGTGCTAAGAGAGAAATTAACGCAGGCTTCACATATAATGGTGCTTTCAGGTGCGGGGATGAGCACGGAATCAGGTATTCCCGATTTTAGATCAACGGGCGGCTTATGGACTGAAGACACCGCTCGCATGGAAGCGATGAGCCGCTCCTACTTTTTATCAAACCCTTATCAATTCTGGCCGAAATTCAAGGAATTGTTTCAGATGAAAATGAGCGGGGAGTACGAGCCGAATAGCGGGCATACCTTCTTAGCAAGCCTTGAGAAACAAGGAAAACTTGTAGAGATTTTTACCCAAAATATTGATGGCCTGCATAAAAAAGCAGGAAGCCAGCATGTATATGAACTTCACGGCTCCATTCAAACAGCTACTTGTCCATCATGCCAAGCTACATATGAATTGCCTTATTTATTACAAGAAGAAGTGCCTGTATGTCTAAAGGTTTCCTCAGACGGACGGACATGTGGGCAAGTGCTGAAAACAGATGTTGTCCTTTTTGGAGACAGGGTTAAACATTTTGATCAAGTAGAGAAATCACTTCAGCAAGCGGACCTTCTGCTCGTCATGGGAACCTCCCTAGAAGTAGCGCCAGCAAGGTATATTCCTGAAGATGCGGCTCAAAATCCTTCCATCTTCAAGGTGATGATGAATTTGAGTGAAACAGAATACGATCCACTGTTTGATCTTGTCTTTCATGAGCGAATTGGTGATCTCGTGAAAGCTTTATAAATCATCAAAAAACCCGCATTCAATAGGTGCGGGTTTTTCTTTATTGCTGCAGCGGCTCCATTGTTTCATCTAGGACTTCAAATGTATAGCCCTTTGCTTTTAGCTGTGTGAGCAAACTGTTTAAGTATTTTGCTGTCGCTGGCTGATCGTGCATTAAGATGATCTTTGGTTCCTTTGGATGTTTTGTCTCTAGCACTTGCAGCTGATTCAATACTTCTGGTACATATTTTGAGCTTTTATATTTCCAGTCAAGACTGTCAATTGTCCAATCCCAGTAGATAAAGCCTTTTTGTTTTAAACGTGCTTTTTGCTGATCGGTTAAATTTGGGGCGCTGCCATAAGGTGTTCTCACAAGGTGTGTATACTCTCCTGTGACAGAAGCCAAAATGCGCTGATCTTTCTTCATCTCATTAACGGGAGAATCACTTTTTTGATAAAAGCGTTTCACATCATGTGTGATCCCATGAAGCCCTAACTGATGACCTTCTTGATGAAGTCTTTTCACAGCTGCCGGATGTTCTTTAATCTGTGGCCCAAGCATGAAGAATGTGGCCTTTACTTGATGCGCCTTAAGCACATCTAAAAGCTGGTTTGATGTCGCTGACGGACCATCATCAAAGGTTAAAAAGATCGTTTGATCCGTTACATGTTTGTTTGGGTTGATCTTAAAATGTGCATCTAATGTTTTCGTAGAATCATCTTTTGCTTTCAGACTTGTGCTTGTGTCTCGGAATTGACTGCTCGCAGACATTTTAGCCGGCTGATCTGCTGCCTGCATATTGGTTTTAGATATATCCCAAATAAAAAAGAGGATCAGTGACAGAATCACTAAACCAATCGCCTTTGAGAGCAGCATCGTGTTTGAAGGTGTCTGTTTTTTCGTAACCCGTTGCATTACAATCGCTCCAATAAATCAAAAATTTGTGTCGAATCATGTAGTAGATTCTGTCTTTTTTCATTGTTTTTTGTCGTGTTCATATGGAGTAAGTATACAGGAAAAAAGAGCCTATGAATATAGAAGATGCTAAAAAATTGGAATCTTTTTGGTTATGAGTCTATGTTTGTTACAATAGAAAGTTGACCATTTATCATGATGTGAAATAATTCTGAATAATCATTGAAACGTACCCATTTATCCGCTAAGATAGCATCAGATTCAACCATTAATGCGAAGCGAAGGGGAGATTCCGTATGAAAGTATTGTATAATGACGATTTCATTGAAAAAAAGGATGCACATGTGGATATTGAAGACAGAGGCTATCAATTTGGTGACGGTGTCTATGAGGTCATCCGTGTATACAATGGGAATTTTTTTACATTAAAAGAGCATACAGAGCGTCTGTTCAAGAGTGCAAAAGAAATCGGCATTCATCTTCAAGGTGCAGTATCAGATATGGAAGAAAAGTTAAAACAGCTCATCGCCCATAACCAATTAACAGATGGCGGTGTGTATATTCAAGTCACGCGGGGCGTCGCACCTCGTAAACATCAATATGGCAATTCTCTCACTCCTCAAATCACAGCATATACGTTCCAGGTGAAAAAGCCTGTTCATGAGCAGACAGCTGGTGCAAAGGCTATATTATCTGAGGACCTTCGCTGGTTAAGATGTGATATTAAAAGCTTAAATCTTTTATATAACGTCATGGAAAAACAGAAAGCATCTGAAGCTGGTGCGTTTGAAGCCATTCTGATTAGAGACGGTTTTGTGACAGAGGGTACTTCCTCGAATGTATATGCCGTCATTGATGGCGTGATTCGCACACATCCCGCAAACAATTTTATTCTAAACGGCATTACCCGTAGAAAGCTTCTTGAAGTATGTGAAGAAGAGGGATGCAGCGTTGGAGAAATGCGTATAAGTAAAGAAGAGCTGCTGCGCGCCCAGGAAATCTTCATCAGCTCGACGACGGCTGAAGTCATTCCGATTGTTGAAATTGATGGTCAGCCAGTAGGAGAAGGCGTTCCAGGAGAGTTAACAAAGCGTGTACAGGAAGGCTTCCAGCAAAAAATTAAACAGGAAAGTGAAGCATCGATTTCTTCATAAATAAAAAGAGGCTGTAAGCAAATGTTTACAGCCTTCTGTGATTCTTTTATTTTACAATAAGCACAGGTATATCTGATTTTGATGATAACTTTTCACTTACACTGCCAAAGAGCATTTTTTTCAATCTGCTTTGGTCACGTGCTCCCATGACGATGAGGTCTGCTGATATGTCTTCAGCATATTCGATAATCGCTTCCGCTGGTTCCCCCTCAACAATTTCAATCGCAGCTTCAAACTGCTCCTCATTTAAAAGCATTCTTGCTTCTGCAACGACCTCTTCTGTATGATCTTCAAAAATCAAGGGACTTTGCTGTTCATCATGAGGTACATACACAGGGGGTGTTTGAAGGTCTGCCATGCCGCCGCCGATATAAGCTCCGCCAGTCATTGGGCGCGGTGCATCAAACACCTGTATGCTTGATTTGCCATCATGTGCATAGGCAACGGTCAGCTTGGCATTCAAGGTTTTGGCTAAAGCGATTGCCTTTTTTAATGCTTTCTTACTGTCTTCATGTCCATCAAACGCAACGACCATCCGATCAGCTTGAAACAATGTCCTCATTCCTTTCAAAAGGAGTCTTTACACTCATGGTATACCCGTTATCTGAAAAAGATACACATGAAGGCGGTGAATTTTTTGTTAGAAAATTTCATTTATTGAAAAATATTTATTGACAAAATGGTGACAGCCACTATAAGATAAAAAAAGATTCAAGAGCCAAAAGGAGGAAATGTCATGTGCAACATTGGAAGAATGAAATCAAACTGCATGAATGGGTTGATTCACGTGACAATTACACCTTCGTTGGTCATTGAAAAGGAACTCGTATGTTCCAATTGATCGGATGAATCAAGGCGTATGTTGCGTATTTGTCAACATGCGCCTTTTTACATGACGAAAAGAGGCGTACCAGATAGCTGGTTGCCTCTTTTTTTGTTGTATTCATTTCGTATTTCGAAATAAAGGGATGGAGATCAACAAGTAAATGAAGAGGAGTGAAAGCATGTGAACATGCCAAAAACAAGACAAATGACAAAAACCAAAAAAACAATTCAAGGTGACAGCCAAGAAAATCTAGAAAGCGGCTAGCTTTAAAAGGAGAGACAAACATGTTTTCAGTATTTACGAAATTAGGCTGGTTCTTCAAACAAGAGTGGAGGCGTTATACGATCGCCATTACGCTCCTGCTCATTGTGAATGTGCTTGAAATGCTGCCGCCAAGATATCTTGGGCAGGCAGTGGATGACATTCGTTCTGGTCAATTTACAACATCTAGTATGATGTTTTATGTAGCCATTTTTTGCTTGCTAGGTGTCGTCGTCTATACACTGACATATTTTTGGATGTATCAGTTATTTGGCGGCGCAAATGTCATGGAGCGTGTAATGCGTGGGAAACTCATGCGCCACTTACTTAAGATGACACCTACCTTTTATGAGAAGAAAAAAACAGGTAACTTAATGGCATTAGGTACAAACGATTTGAATGCTGTAGCTTTAACGACAGGTTTTGGCGTTCTGACATTGGTGGATTCCACTGCTTATATGCTGATGATCTTTTTTACGATGGGGCTGACGATTAGCTGGAAATTAACTTTAATGGCGATTATCCCTATGCCGCTGATGGCGCTTTTGATTGCGTATTATGGCAGCAAGATTCATGATCGCTTTACAGTTGCTCAAGATGCATTTGGTGATATGAACGACCGCGTGCTTGAATCAGTCGCAGGCGTCCGGGTCATCCGGTCTTTTGTACAGGAGAAACAAGACGTCGAACGCTTTCGTCAAATGACTGATGATGTATTTCAAAAAAATATGAGAGTGGCGGTCATTGATTCATTGTTTGAGCCGACAGTGAAATTACTTGTCGGTGTCAGCTACTTAATAGGAATTGGCTACGGAGCCTATCTTGTATTCCAAAGTGATTTAACCATTGGTGAGCTTGTCGCTTTTAACGTCTATCTTGGGATGATGATCTGGCCAATGTTTGCGATCGGCGAGTTGATTAATATTATGCAAAGAGGAAATGCGTCGTTAGACCGGTTGAATCATACACTCAGCTACAAGCCGGATGTCACAGACGCTTCTCAGCCAAAAACGTTACAAGAGCCTGGCGATATTCAGTTTGATCGCGTGACATTTAGGTATCCAACTTCCCCTAAAGATAATTTAATTGATGTGTCCTTTACGATTCGAAAGGGGCAAACGATCGGAATTACAGGCAAAACAGGAAGCGGTAAAACGACTATCGTAAAACAGCTTCTGCGCCAGTACCCAACAGGTAATGGTCAAATCCTGCTATCAGGAGTCCCAATCCAAGAGATCGAATTGGATCAGCTATTTCAATGGATCGGATACGTACCGCAGGATCATATTCTTTTTTCTAAAAGTGTAGAAGAGAATATGCGTTTTGGTCATCGAGACGCAAAACAAAATGAATTAGCACAAGCGATCAAAGATGCTTATTTCGAAAAAGATTTACGTCTTTTGCCAGAAGGTCTCGAAACCATGGTCGGAGAAAAAGGTGTGGCGCTGTCAGGTGGACAAAAGCAGCGAATTTCCATTGCACGCGCTTTATTAATAGATCCCGACATTTTAATACTGGATGACTCGCTTTCTGCGGTAGATGCAAAAACAGAAACCGCTATTTTAGAAAATTTAAGGCAAAATCGTCATGGAAAAACGACGTTTATTACGACTCATCGTCTATCAGCTGTTGAGCATGCAGATCTCATACTTGTCATGGAAGAAGGACGCATCGTCCAAAAGGGAACTCACGAAGAGCTCATTCAGGAAGATGGATGGTACAAAGAACAATTTCTGCGTCAGCAGCTGACAAACCAGCTGGAAGGAGGGGATGAGGCATGACAACAGGAAGAAGACTCCTTGCCTACGCACTCCATTATAAGAAAGTACTGTCTGTTGCCTTGATTTTTCTCATCATTGCAGTAGGTGCTGAACTGACAGGACCATTTATTGGGAAGAAAATGATTGATGATCATATTTTAGGTGTAGAAAAGCCTTATGTCGAGGTCAATGAAAAAACAGACAAAACCGTTTATTACCAGGGAAATAACTATATACGAAGCGATCGATTAGACAGTGGTATGGAATCTGGAAAACAAATCAATGTGGTGCAAGTCGGATTCGGTTACTATTTTGTGAATGAGCCGATTCGCTTTGACGGAAACCGAAAGATCTCGGGAGATCAGCTTACCATTGAAAATGGAAACGAGCGCGAGACCTATCAAGTACAGCGTTTATCGAAAGAGGAAATTTTCTCTTTTTATGAGCCGGAAATCAGTGGTTTGGTGCAGCTTGTTCTATTTTATCTAGGGCTTCTCGTTATTGCGATTTTCTTTCAATATGCGCAGCATTATCTGTTACAACGAATAGCCAATCGAATTATTCAAAAAATGAGGGTGGATGTATTTGAGCATATTCAAACACTGCCTATCCGGTATTTTGATAATTTACCTGCTGGAAAGGTCGTAGCGAGGATTACCAATGACACAGAAACCATTCGTGATTTATATGTGACAGTCCTCGCTAATTTCGTGACGAGTGCTATTTACATGATAGGAATTTATATTGCCATGTTTTTATTAAATGTGAAGCTGGCACTCATTTGTTTAGTGGCGGTACCGATTATTTTCCTATGGTCGATGACCTACAGAAAGTTTGCATCAGTGTACAACCACCGCATTCGTTCGATCATTAGTGACATCAATGCCAAGCTAAATGAAGCCATTCAAGGGATGACCATTATTCAAGCGTTTCGTCATGAAAAAGTGACGAAAGAGGAATTTGATGAGCTGAACAACAATCACTTTCGATATCAGCGAAAGATGCTGCATTTAAATTCACTTCTGTCGCATAATTTGGTTAACTTGCTTCGGAATTTAGCCTATGTGGCACTCATTTGGTATTTTGGCGGTGCGTCCTTAAGTGCGACGGGCATTGTGTCAATTGGTGTGCTCTATGCGTTTGTCGATTATTTAAATCGATTATTTCAGCCGATTACAGGCATTGTGAACCAATTCTCGAGATTGGAATTAGCAAGGGTTTCATCGGAAAGGGTTTTCCGATTATTGGATGAGCCAGGAACAACAGTAGAAGAACCTGTTCAAAAAAAAATGGAGGGACACGTTCAGTTCCAAGATGTCACCTTTGCTTATAATGAAGGGAATAATGTATTAAAGAACATTACGTTCGAGGCAAAAAAAGGCCAAACGGTTGCACTTGTGGGGCATACTGGTTCTGGGAAAAGCTCGATCATGAACTTGCTGCTGCGTTTTTATGACATTCAGCAAGGAGACATTCTCATTGATGGAGAAAGCATTTATCGCCAGTCTCGGCAAACGTTGCGGAAACAAATGGGCATTGTTCTTCAAGACCCGTATTTATTTTCCGGAACGATTGCATCTAATGTCAGCTTAGGAAATGAAGACATTAAAAGAGAAACGATTGAAGCATCATTAAAACAAGTAGGCGCAGTAGAGTTATTGAAGCATCTGCCAGAAGGATTTGATGAACCAGTCGTTGAAAAGGGAAGTACTCTTTCCTCAGGGGAACGTCAGTTAATTTCATTTGCTCGTGCACTAGCGTACGATCCAGCGATCTTAATTTTAGATGAAGCCACCGCAAACATTGATACAGAAACAGAAGCGATCATTCAGCGAGCGCTTGATGTCGTCAAAGAAGGACGAACAACTTTTGTCATTGCTCACCGATTATCCACCATTAAGAAAGCCGATATGATTTTGGTTTTAGAAAAAGGGGAAATTGTCGAGCGGGGTAGTCATGATCAACTCATGCAGCAAGAAGGGCTATATGCGCAAATGTACGAACTGCAAAAGGGTGCTGTGGCAAACAGCTGATGAATCACAAAAAAGAGCCTATTCATATTGAATGGGGCTCTTTTAATTTGCATAAAAAAGTCGAGAAATCGTTTTTGACCTCGATCTTTACTCGTTATGCGTCATTAGTAGGCAATGCCGACGCGTTGATGTACAAATTCCTTCGAATTTAACTGCTGATATAAAAAGTGTGCGGTATCTTCAACTGAAATTTTCTTTCCATCTATAGGGAGAAAATCTTTCTCATAGCGATATGACCGTGTCACTTCTCCGTCTGGTAAATAGGTTGGACAAATAATGGTCCAATCTAAATCAGTCGATTGAAGGAGTTCAAACGCTTTGGCATGCTCCTTAGCTGCTCGGGAAGTGGTCCGCCTTGATTCATTTGTTTCAAAACGGTAAAGTTCCGGCTGCTGCCTTGCCTTTAAAATACCTGCTGTACCTATTGTAATAATTCTTGATGTATTTGATTGCTTCATGGCTTGTACGATATGCTCCATTGAAACAGATAATGTATCATCACCATCTGTCGATAGACAGCTCACAACAATATCTGCTCCTTTGATCGTCTCAAGCACATCTTCTCGATTTCTTGAATTGCCGGTGACTTGAAACATACCCGCAAGCATTTCTTCTCTGTTTGTCCGAATCAATGAACGAACTATGTAACGATCATCTACTTGAACGAAACGAAGAAATGCTTGTCCTACACGTCCATGAGCACCGAAAAGAGCTATTTTCATCTGTTCGATCCCTCCACTACATACTATAAGTGAAAAGAACCGAAAATGGTACAACTTTTATGTGATGCTTTTTTTATAAAGGTGAAAGGACCGAATACTATGAGCATATTCACATAATAAAGAGATACCTACGAATTGTAGAAGTTCAAAGTTCATACCGGAAATAATGTCCATGAAGATCCGCTCCTTTCTACTCCATGATATGAGCTGGAAAGGAGATTGGTGAGGGGGAATAACAAAAAAAGAAGACACCTTAAGAGGTGCCTTCTAATATCCAGATATGAAATTAAGCTTTTGTTCCACCCATGTGTTGTTGCGCGTAAGACACAAGACGTTTTGTGATTTCTCCACCAACTGAACCGTTAGCACGAGCTGTAGTTTCTGCTCCAAGGTTAACGCCAAATTCAGAAGCGATTTCGTATTTCATTTGATCGATTGCTTGCTCTGCTCCTGGAACTAGTAATTGATTTGAACTATTAGAATTAGCCATGTTGTGAATCTCCTTTTTGTATATGATTTGGTTTTTGGTTGGGTTTGCTGGAATCGCACCAGCGAAATGATCAAGTCATTTGCCACTTGGCGAAACCCAATGCAGTAACTGCTTTGTACTAAGTATTATGGTGATTTTCGAAAAAAACATACGAGAAAAGTACATGGTAAATGTTGTTCAACATGCAAAAAAGCCATCACTCAATCATGAGTGATGGCACTGCATATATCTCTTTATTCAGCGGAACGGATGCGGAGCTCCGTATCCGAATCAAAGAAGTGGGCTTTGTTCATATCGATGGCAAGAGGTATAGATTGTCCGGCCTGAACCTCGGTACGAGAATCAACACGTGCAATAAAAGACTGACCATCGAGAGAAGAGTAAAGCATCGTTTCTGCTCCCATTAATTCAGCAACTTCTACGTTGGCATCGATCTTTGTGCCCTCAGACGCTTCTATAAACACGGGTTCATCATGAAAATCTTCTGGTCTGATACCAAGGATGATATCTTTTCCGATATAACCTTGGCTGCGTAATACCTTCATCTTTCCTTCTGGTACACGTATATGCGTTTTTCCAACTGCAATGGCACCGTCAGAGAGCTTTCCTGTAAAAAAATTCATCGCAGGAGAACCAATGAATCCACCTACAAATACATTCTCAGGATTTTCATATACATCCTTCGGCGCTCCAACCTGCTGAATAAAGCCATCTTTCATTACGACAAGACGAGTAGCCATTGTCATAGCTTCAGTCTGATCATGTGTGACATAGATAAATGTTGTTTGCAGACGCTGATGAAGCTTAGATATTTCAGCACGCATTTGAACGCGGAGTTTTGCATCTAAATTAGAAAGCGGCTCATCCAAAAGAAAGACCTTTGCATCACGCACAATTGCTCTCCCAAGTGCAACACGCTGTCTTTGACCTCCAGACAGTGCTTTTGGTTTCCTGTCTAAATATTGCTCAAGGCCTAATATTTTAGCGGCATTTCGAACCCGCTCATCAATTTCTGCTTTCGGGAACTTCCGTAGCTTTAATCCAAAAGCCATATTATCGTATACATTCATGTGAGGGTATAATGCATAGTTTTGGAAAACCATTGCGATATCCCGGTCTTTTGGTGCTACATCATTCATCCGTTTTCCGTCTAAAAGAAAATCCCCTTGTGAAATCTCTTCAAGTCCTGCAATCATGCGAAGGGTTGTTGATTTTCCGCACCCAGATGGACCAACAAATACAACAAATTCTTTATCTTCTATATGTAGATTAAAGTTGTCTACTGCTGTTACCTTGTTATCATACACTTTATAAATTTGATTGAGCATCATTTCAGCCATAGATGATAACCTCCCCATTTACTTATTGAAAGCGCTTTACTTGTAAATAAAGTGTATAAAATGGGGAAGCGTCTGTAAATGGACAACGTGCACAACATCTCATTTTCATTTTTGGGCAGGGTGCTCATGTCACTGAATGTGATGAAAGGTCGAGAAGATTCATCATAAAATAGACGGCAGATGCTTCTGGAAAATGTCGTATATCAATTCCTGTTCGCTCAATAAATTTATCAATTCGATATTGAAGGCTGTTTCTGTGAACATATAAAGCTTTTGCTGCCTTAGATGCATTTAAGCTACATTGCATATAAGTCATGAGGGTACGGTAAACGTCCCGATCAAGGACCGCCTCTTTAAAAGCATCTGAAATAGCATGAGAGAGGGCGGATTCATCATAACGTAAGAGTGAGGGTAGACATTGATAAATTGTGCAAATCCCTGACCTAGGCTTAGCTCGCTGCATATGGCCCAAGACAAGCTGCTGTTCTTTTAACAATTTCTTCTGTAAATGTTCATTTGGCAAATGGAGCTGTCCTTGTAAAAAGACTGAGTCTGTTAAAAAGTCACTTGTAATGGCTAGAGACAAATCATATAGCAGCTCTAATTGACTATTTTCTGATGTAGCGTTTGTTTGAATCAGCATCGCTGTATGAGCGCCTGTCCAAATGAAATGAGTTTGTTCGAGGCTGTGGACCACAGCCTCTTTTATTTGCTGCCTTTGTTCTGCTTGATGTGACATTTTAAAATAATATACACGGACGGGGTGCTGAACAGTTAGTGGTTTGTTATCAAAAAGATAGCTGTACCATTTTTGTTCATCCTCAGTCTGCTTTGTGTGAGAAAGATCAATTGGTGTAAGGAAAGTATTGAGAAGAAGTGTTTCTCTAGCTGTAAGCTTTGATTTGTCTACTCCAAATAATTCGCCTTCGTCTGTTTGATACCAAAGAATTTGATGATCATCTGTAGGGGAGCTGATGATATGCTCTCCGTAAACAAGCTTTAATTTTTCTAACATGGCGAAGCTCCTTAAACAGTTTAATCATAGACATGGAATAGCATTAATTCGTGGATTTCTTCTTTTAATGTTGGTTCGACTTCATGGGGCGGAAGCTGAGAGCCCCATTCAATATCACCTGTTTTGTGGTAGATGCCTTCGTAGTGCGCACCATTGTGAAAAAAGGATATTTTCCAGCCTGGCAATTGTGCTTTTTTAAAGAGAGGTTTCCATTGAAAATGAGAAATCATATCATCATTGCCTCCTTGCTTTTATTGATGAAACAATAAATAAACACGACAATACGGAAACAACCTTGAACTTGATTTTATTGTATCTCATCTGATGAAAAGAGCATAGGAAAAGCATAGATTTCATAGCACCCTCACTTTAAAACGAAAAACAGTCAGTAGACGTTTGTATGGTCTGTAGTTGTTGAGGTCGTTTGTGAAAGGTAAGATGCGTAATCCATGATTCTTTTGCCGATCAGCCTTTCTGAGTTTCGCAATGAGACATGCTGGAAAACCTCGCGGCCAGGGCGAGAATTGGCTTCAAACATCCAGATAGCTCCTGTCTGATCAATACCTAAATCAAAACCGATTTCACCAATATGACCGGACATTTTTTCATCAATTACCTGACTAAGCGTGATGGCCGTATAAGAAAGCTGCTCTAGGATTTTGAAACGCTTCTTCTTTTCTGGAAAAACATCATAAAGTGTTCTCACGGAGCCACCATGTGAATGGTGAGTCGTGACGGTGTGATTGCCAGAAATTTTTGCTGCTGCTGCTGTGACTGTCCAATGACCGTACTTATTTTTATTGGTATGGACTCTAAAATCCATTGGTTGATTGTCTATTTGAAGAAGTGCAATGCCTTGTTGAGCCATAAAGTCTTGAACTGCGTGATCTTTCCGGAGATTGGTCACGAAATCCTCTAATGAGTCATATGGAACAGCTCTTCCTTGATTTGAGCATACAATGATTCCATGAGCCTTCTTGTTTAATTGATAAATATCGTCGCCGTGACTGCCGTTTGACGGTTTTAAGTAAATGACCTGATGTAGATGGAGGAGTGTTTCTATTTTATTTAGAGCGTCCACCGGGTCCAATTGTATGGAATGTGGAAGAAAAGGACATGTTTTTTCATCTGTTAACAGTTGTTCATGAATATCCCATTTGTTAAAAAAATGAGGGTTGAACCAAGGAATATCATAGTCTTGAGTGAGTTTGCGTTTTGTTTCTTGAATGAATGCTGACTGAGCAGCCTTTCTACTTGGAAGACGGTCGTAAATGACTGAAGGCAGGGGCATCTGTTTTTTAACCCATGTTTGCTGTTGGTACAACAATCCTTCTACCATTCCTTTATCCCAATCAATAGAATGAGTACCAAAAAGATAGGCAAAACCGGCATGTTGTTTGAAAGAGCGCAGCAGTTTGATAAAAAAGTCTGATCTCGTTCCGAGTGGCTGCGTGCTTTGCTCAAAACCTGCGGTGAAAATACCAAGCAGTGGCCCTAAAAACAGGGTATGATCAATGGCGATCACATCAGCTTTTGATTGATAAGGAATTCGTAAATCTCTATATAGATCTTCTGATAATAAAATTTTCTTCGAATGTTGATGATAGGAAACGGTGAATTCATCTATTAAACGGGAACCTAAAGCAAGAGAATAGATCGCCTCCTGCTGTTTAAAACGGACGGGAAGATGAATTGTTTTTTCACTTGTGGGATGAGGAGCGATGATGCAGCGATTTTTGTTCATAAGATACCTCCTTCGGTTGAGACTTCATCGATTGGGCATGTGCAAGAATGGTACGAATCAAATGATTTTCCTTGTCAGGATAAGCTTTTAAAAAAGCGGATCGCCCTGGTTTTGATCTTATATTTGATATGAAAAGCCTGCCTTCACTTGTATGAAGTAAGTCTACAGCGAATTCAAAGCAAGGGGAAAGGGTTTTATCTATATATGCTGGCAGAGATGCTTGAATGGATGCAATATCATCTAAAAGAAGTTCTTTGATGTGCGGCTGCAAGGTGTTTAGATAGTGATCAAAGCCTATCATGGCTGCTGATTTTTGTGTAATGCTTAAATGACTATTTTCTGTAGGTGATTTTGTGTGAATTCCTATGCGATTCCACTGATTTTGTGAATCTTTCATCAGGAAAATCCTTATTTCATTGAATAAAAAGTCTTTTTCATCACTCGTCTGAAAAAATTGAAGGAAATATCGGCCTACATATTTTTTACACCAGCGCTCTATATCTGATGGACGCGAAAATGTGATGACTTGCTCGGGACTTAGCTGAACAGTGAAAGTGTTGCCTTTTAAGAAAATGAAGTAAGTAGATGCTGCATGGTGTTGAGAGAGCGGCTGCATTTTACAATAACCGTCTTTCCTTAACATGCTGAGAAGGTCTGATGTCTTTTTTAATAATGAGCAGACAGGTAAATATGGCTGTAAAGCAGGGAGAAGGCGGAGCTGCTCGAATAGCATCATTTTATTTGAAATACCTGTATTCAAAAAATCTGTTTTCGGATACTTTTTCAGCCAATCCATGATTGGTTTTGCTTTTTTAGATTGTGCGTCATGCTTGTAAAGGCATCGATCGTAAATCAAGTCAGGAATCTCAAATTCTGCTGCGACGAATCCATGACCATTCGTATATGTTTGACCTTGTATCAAATTTGAAGCCGGCTTTAAATCAAGTGGTGTAAAACGGACAACCTTTAAACCATAAGCAGGGGCAGCTTTGGCTAGCCCACGTGTGAATGCCTCTTCATACTTCGGTGAAAGGGTCACAATACCTAATGTTGATGTCATTAAAAAACACCTTCTTTTCAACTTCTTTTTTTACCAGCAGAAAAACACTTTTTTATGATTTTACATAAAGATTGCGCTCCTTTATCATTACGACAGATCGATTGATCATATGTCTAGCAGCATGCTTCATTTGCTTGGGAACTTGACAACAACTATAATACGTATAGGTTAAAACAATAAACATCGGGTGTTATTTGAAAGGTTGATGACGACTTTGAATATATTCACAACGTTTATCTTTATGATTGTGATAGGCGCAGTCATTGGAGCAGCAACAAACCATCTTGCGATTAAAATGCTTTTTCGCCCTTATAAGCCGTATTACTTATTCGGGAAACAGCTTCCTTTTACACCAGGGCTCATTCCGAAAAGAAGAGACGAAGTAGCCAAGCAGGTTGGTGTCATGGTGATGGAGCATTTGCTCACGCCAGAAGGTATTCAAAAGCGATTTGAATCATCGGAGGCAAAGCAAGAAATCTTACATACAGTCCATCGATATATTGACAAAGGCGCTGAAATGGAGATAACAGTGCTATCTTTGCTTGAAAGCTTCGGCGTATCACAGGCTGACGTCAAAGCAGATGAATGGATCCATGAGTGGTCTGATCATAAGCTCAATTCACTACTTGAAAATTATAATGAGCAAACTTTATCTGAATTGCTTCCGCTAGATGTGGAAAACAAAATATCTTCAAAAATTCCAGATGCAGCAGATTATATTTTAAAGAGAGGGATTCATTATTTTGAAAGTGAGGAAGGAAAATCAAGACTCGGTAATATGATTGATGATTTCTTAAAAGAAAGAGGAATGCTCGGCAGTATGGTCCAAATGTTTCTAGGAAATTCAAGCTTAATTGATCGGGTACATCCTGAAATCATCAAATTTTTAAGAAACGCAGAGACAAAAAGGTTTTTATCAGATTTGCTTGTTCAAGAATGGGACAAGGTGAAGCAGTTCTCTCTACATGAGCTTGATGAAAGATGGAATGTGAAGGAACTTATGTTTAGCGTGAAAAACCAATTGCTTTCTCAGTTCTCAACAAAGCTGATATTAGACAAACCAGTTGGTGCATATGTCAGTGCTGTAGCGGATGATCTTAAAACACACGTTGCACCAGTACTGATTCAAAAGGGGATCAGTGCGGCATCAAATGTTTTAGAGGATCTGCTTGCAAAGCTGCAATTTGAAGACATCATTCGTGAACAAATTGAACTTTTCCCGCTAGAAAAAATGGAAGAGCTTGTCGTCAGTATTTCCAATAAGGAGCTCAAGATGATTACATTCTTAGGCGGTCTTTTAGGCGGATTGATCGGCGCAATCCAAGCAATCTTTGTCACGCTATTTTAAGACAGAATAGAGAAATTTTGATGAATTCATTGTATATATGTGAAACGAAAGCCATAGTTTGTTATAGTGGAGTGGTGTCCGCCGATCATATCGGTGATAACGGATAGAAAGGAGACATAACATGTCTGTAAATGTTTATGATGTTGCATATGACCTTGAAAAAGCACTGCGTCATAGCGAAGAATATTCAACTTTAAAAAATCTTTATGATGAGGTAAACGCGGATGAATCCTCTAAAAGAATGTTCGATAACTTCCGTGACATTCAAGTAAACCTTCAACAAAAACAAATGACTGGTCAAGAGATCACACAAGAAGAAGTGGAGCAAGCTCAAAAAACAGTGGCACTTGTTCAACAGCACGATAAAATCTCGCAGTTGATGGAAGCAGAACAACGTGTGAGTGTTCTCATCGGAGAATTAAATAAAGTGATCATGAAGCCTCTTGAAGAGCTTTATGGGAATCCAGAAGAAAATTAATGAAAAGGGCGATGATATTCGCCCTTTTTTTATTTCACATGTTCCCTGTCCAACTTTTCAAAAAAAGGTTGTCGAAGCTCATAAATTTTGCGATAATACTTATATTGAAAGTGCTTTCAAATGAGCGCTCTCATGGGACAATTGGGTGCGTTTCACTTGGGATTTATGGCGATTAGCCAAACGAGAGAGAAGCGCTTCTGGGAGAAACACAAAGCATAAGGGGATCTGATATAAGCAATGCTTTGGTGTGTGAAAGATAAGGGGATCATGGGGAGCTTCATCACCTCATTGTGACGCATCCAAACCATACATAAAAAAAAGCCTAGGGGTAGGCTTTTTTTATTTGCAAAAGATTCATAACACACAGGGCTCTTTCAACTGCATGTTCTAAAGCACCAAGCTAGGGCATATCCTCATCGTAAGTACAGTCATCAAGAAGGGGGATGCCTCAGTGTCAAAAAAATTACTTGCACTCAATATAGATGGAACGTTACTTCGTTCCAATGGAAAAATCCATTCCGCTACAAAAGAAGCTGTGGAATACGTGAAGAAAAAAGGGGTTTACGTGACGCTTGTCACCAACCGGCATTTTCGTTCCGCACAAAAAATTGCCAAGGCGTTGAAGATTCCAACGTCAACCCTTGTAACGCATAGTGGTGCATTTATCGCGAATAAACTCGATGAGCCGCTTCATGTGAAGAAACTAACGGAAGAAAAAACATTTAATCTTGTACAAATTCTTGAAAGCTTTGATTGTAATGTTCGCTTGCTGCATGAAAAATTCTCGATTGGCAACCGGAAAAAAACGCAGTCACAGCTGATGGGAAAGACGTTGATTCATCCATCTGATCCAATTTTCTATCCCGTGCAATTTGTTGAATCGCTAAGTGATATGCTGATGGATGAACCGGTCAGTACACCAGTGATTGAAGTATATTCAACGGCAGAGCTGCAGCCTGAAATTCACCGAACCATTCAACAAGCTTTTCCATCTGTCGATCTTATTCGGATCAGTGATGAGAAAATGAATATTGTATGCAAAGGCGTATCGAAAGAAGCGGGGCTTTCTCTTTTGACCTCAGCATTAGATTTGACTTTAGAAGATACGGTGGTCATTGGGCAGGGAACAGATGACATCGCAATGCTTGAATTGGCTGGTTTAGGCGTTGCGATGGGAAATGCACCTCATTCTGTTAAGCGTAAAGCCGATTGGGTGACACGTTCGCACGATGAACAGGGAGTCGCTTATATGATCAAAGAATACTTTAGAATGCAGCAAAGAGAAGGATTCTTACATCAATTCGATATTAAACGATAATATAGGCGAAGGCCCTGTCAATCAAGAAATGGCAGGGCCTTCAACTGTTCCAGTCATTGCTTTTCCTACATAGATTTTGTAAAATGAAACAAGTTTGAAGATAAAGGTGATACGATGCGAATTTTAATTAAAGGGCTGTCAGATGAACGATTTCATCGCCCGCTTGTCAATATAGCCAATTTATTTGAAGAAGATAGTGAAGTGCTGTTTGATCCAGATGAATTGCATGATGGACTAGTCATGGAGTTTAGCTGGAAAGAAGAAAATGGCATAGTGGAGGCATCTGGTCACATCGCTGGATTAGACATCACTAGTCGTTTTTCGCGAGACGTCCCAGACGGCATGAATGACAAGGAGCGCTGGAAGCAAATCAAAAACACAGTGCTGTCTGTTTATTTACATCTGCTTCAGGAGCACACAGGAATGACGCAAAAGTGGGGTATTCTCACAGGGATACGTCCTACAAAATTACTTCATAAGATGCTGAGAGAAGGTATGACAAAGGAAGATGCGCATGCCGCGTTAAAGCGTGATTATTTGATTCATGATGAAAAAATCAATTTGATGCAGGAGATTGTTGATCGTCAGCTTCAAGCGATTCCTGACCTGTATGACCTTCAGCAGGAAGTAAGTATTTATATTGGTATTCCTTTCTGCCCAACAAAATGCGCTTATTGCACGTTTCCTGCTTATGCGATTAAAGGACAAGCTGGAAGAGTGGGAACGTTTTTGTTTGGTCTGCATTATGAGATGCAAAAAATTGGTACTTGGCTAAAAGAACATGGGATCAAAGTGACGACTGTTTATTTTGGCGGAGGTACGCCGACGAGTATCACTGCAGAAGAAATGGATTTGCTGTATGAAGAAATGTATCGCTCGTTCCCTGATGTGAAACATATACGGGAAGTGACTGTCGAAGCAGGACGTCCTGATACGATTTCGCCTGATAAGCTAGAGGTGCTAAACCGATATCATATTGACCGGATTAGTATCAATCCACAATCGTATGAGAATGAAACACTGAAAGCCATTGGCCGGCACCATAGTGTAGAAGAAACGATTGAAAAGTATCACTTATCAAGACAGTATGGCATGAATAATATTAATATGGACTTAATTATTGGTTTGCCGGGAGAAGGGCTAAAGGAATTCCAGCATTCCTTGCAACAGACTGAAGAACTTAAGCCTGAATCTTTAACTGTGCATACGCTCTCCTTTAAAAGAGCGTCTGAGATGACGCGCAATAAGGACAAATATCAAGTAGCTGACCGAGAAGAGATCACACGTATGATGGATGAAGCGGTCGCTTGGACGAAAGCACATGACTATCATCCTTATTATTTATATAGACAAAAAAACATCTTAGGAAACCTTGAAAATGTCGGGTATTCATTAGATGGACAGGAAAGTTTGTATAATATCATTATTATGGAAGAAGTGCAGACAATCATTGGGATTGGATGCGGTGCTGCTAGTAAGTTTATTGATCCACGTTCAGGAAAAATTACGCAATATGCCAATCCAAAAGATCCAAAATCATATAATGACCGTTATGAACACTATACTGAAGAGAAAATTCAGTTTCTTGAGTCATTATTTGTTCCTCATGTTTAAACACTGCGGTGACGCAGTGTTTTTTTCATTTGTAAAAGGGTATATAAGTGATAAAAAGTTAAAGCAGGTGTACATATGATTGATGTGATCGGAATTGGGATTGGGCCTGCCAATTTAGGTTTGGCGGCTTTGTTAGCGGAGTATGAAGATGTTTCATGCTGTTTTTTTGAACAGGAGACTGAATTTGCCTGGCATCCTGGTATGCTGATCAAAGGAACGGATTTACAAGTCTCCTTTTTAGCTGATCTTGTGACGATGGCGAATCCAAGGAGCAGATATACATTTTTAAATTATTTACATGAATCAAATAGACTTCACCGGTTCTATACATTTGAACAGTTTGACATTCCGCGAAGAGAATTCAATGAGTATTTGTCATGGGTCGCAGGTGAATTAGATAGCTGTCAATTTGGCATGAAGGTAGAGGAAGTGACGGACTGCCAAGGTGGTTATCTTGTGAAAGTCCGGCGATTGAAGGATGGATCGCTTTCTGAGTATCAGGCAAAGCATGTCGTGCTCGGAACAGGGAGCAAACCGATGATTCCTGTCGATGTGCCTGCTGCTGCACTGCCATATGTGACCCATAGCAGCCGGTATTTAGAACAACAGAAAGAACTTCATGAAGCTGAGACGGTGACGGTCATTGGCTCTGGGCAGAGTGCAGCCGAAATCTTCTTAGACCTGCTTCAGCATCAGAAGAAAGGGCAACAGCTATCTTGGTTTACGCGATCTAGTGAATTTAGAGAGCTGGAGACGGCTGAGCTTGGTCAGGAGCTGTTTACACCAAAGTACGTTGAATATTTCCATTCGCTTCCTTATGAAGAACGAATGAACACATTACCTAGGCTGACTGGATTAAGAAATGGGATAGATGCATCGACACTCTCACGCATTTATCAGGAATTGTATCATCGGTCTGTTTCAGGCGAAGAGCCATCTGTGATTATTCAGCCAATGACCGAGCTTGAAGCCATACAGGTGGAGGAGAATCAGTCCCTGAAGCTACACCTAAAGCAGTGGCAGTTAAAGAAAAAAAAGAATATAACAGTAGATCGTGCCGTATTGGCTACAGGGTATACACCGAATATCCCGGCATGGTTTAGTGCGTATGAACCTTTAATTGAATGGGAAAGTGAAGAGCATTTTAAAGTGACAGAAGACTTCAGGCTTGTGTTCAAAGACAAGCGTCCGCATCATTTCTTTACATTCACGCACCTAGATCACTCTCATGGAACAGCGGCGACCAATTTAAAACTATCCATCTACCGCAACCAGAAAGTGATTCAAACCATTCGCGGGGTCAAAGAAGCGCCAGTTAAGCAAGAAACAGCCTTTCAGCAATTTGAATAAGAGATAAAAAGGGCCCCAAGCATAGGGCCCTTTTTCATTAGATTCGTTTCTTTTTTCACTTTTGGCTTTTCTGTTTGCCATTTGAACACTTTGTTCAGAATTTGATAAATTCGCTTAGATTCCTTCGTCACTAGTGGACCTAATATCGCAAGAATTAAGACGTACAATGCAGCAAATGGCTTTAAGGTAGCGGCAAGTCCGCCCGCAATACTCCCAGGAAGATCATTTTCTTTCATATTCATTTTATCCCTCCAAATATGTAGGTTGTGATTTTCATATCGTAATACGGATGAAATAAAATGAATCATTATGGATCATTTGATTGACACATAATGGGGATCGCACACTTTATTTTCAAAAAACGTAGATCAATCGATAACGCAGCTGATGGAGCAGGCTTTAGAGGGAAAACCTTTGAATCAGCCAGTGATAATCTGTCCTTTAATAGAATAGAAGAGGCATATTTTTTGAAAATAGAGGTGTTTTCACAGCGTGTATTTCTTCATCGGAGATGGATGGAGAAATAAGACTAGGTGTGCTCGTTTCTGCTTGTGTAGCAAAAACGACATTTGAAAAAGGAGAAAACATGACGATGAAACTAACCAATATGAATAGGGAACGCCTTATCAGCCATCCTCCCCCTTTCATCATCAATTTCTTTCCTCATTTACTATATAAAAATATATTTTTTGTTTCAACAATTATGCTTATTTTGGTATCAACTGATCTTGAAATTTTTTACGCAGAGGAAAAGGGATTATTCGGGTTGAAATGGAAGTAAGTTGTGTGTTTAAAAGAAAAGGGGGATGCATGATGACATATATCAATTGTCAGCTAGACGGGGATATTTTTGAAATCGTTTTCAACAGACCAGATGCTTACAATTCATTTCATGTGGACATGTTTGCTGAATTCAAAGAGGCATGTGATGCGGCGGAGGAAAGTAGTGCAAAAGTCGTTGTGATCAAGGGTGTGGGAAAAGGATTTTCAGCAGGCGGAGATATTGGCATGATGCTGAAGCAGGAAAATGAAGAAGATTTCCATCGTGTGATGGATCTGATCGAGGGGATTACGCTTTCTCTTGCCGGTATGAAAAAAGTGACGATTGCTCTTGTCCACGGGTCAGCGGCAGGCCTTGCTTTTAGCTTTGCTTTAAGCTGTGACTACTTGTTTATGCATCAAGATGCAAAGCTCGCCATGAATTTTAATGGAGTAGGCTTAATACCAGATGGCGGAGGACACTTTTTCCTTACAAAAAGAGTCAGTGAACAAACCGCGAAACAATTGATTTGGAGCGGACAAAAGCTTCCTGCTGAAGAAGCGCTAAAGCTGGGCCTTGCAGACGGCGTGTTTCAAGAGGAAGTCGATGCGTATCAAAAGGTATGTGTGAAGCCGTTTATGAACATGCCGCTTCAAGCATTTATCGAGACAAAGCTAATCTATTTCCAGCAGTCAGAATCACAGCTATTAGCCGTTCTTCAAAAGGAGAGGGCAGCACAGGCAAGGCTGAGGCAAAGCCATGATCATAAGGAAGGCATTCAGGCCTTTTTAGAAAAAAGACGACCTGTGTTCCAGAATGTATAAACGGATGTGATGCCGGCGAATGCCGGCTTTTTTAACGTTCAAATAAAAGTAGCTTGCCTGCATCATCAACGAGCCGATGAGAATGCTTCGTGTATTGCTGTTCGATTAAGCGATGGCGACCTAATTCCTTTGCCTTTTCATCACTATCCGTTGTGATTTTTTCATTTAATAAAGTCTCACCCGATGGGTCAAATACAGTTAAAAAGTATGTCTTCTCCATTCCTCATCTTCCTTTCCTCTACTTGTCTATGTAATTAAACAAGGAATAAGATAAAACCTCTTTTTTAGCCCTTAAAAATGTGTTTTTTAGAATGAGAGTGATAGAACGTGCATTCGCAAAAATGGCATGATAAAATATGGACAATGACAGTATCGGACAAGGAGATAGACGTTTGACTAAGCTCACCTTTATTCATGCCGCAGATTTACATTTAGACAGTCCATTTGCAGGAATGTCGAATATCCCTAGCTTACCCTTTAAGCGGCTCAAAGAAAGTACATTTCAAAGTGCGAAGAATATGTTTGATCTCGCCATTGCTCGAGCAGTAGACTTTGTGCTGCTGAGTGGAGATTTATTTGACGAATCCAACCGTAGCCTGAAAGCACAGCTGTTTTTAAGAAATCAGTTTCTAAGACTGCAAACTCAAGGGATTGAAGTCTTTATTATTTATGGTAATCATGATCATTTAGGCGGTGAATGGACACCGATTGAGTGGCCTGAGAATGTGCACGTTTTTTCAACCAGTACCCCAAATGAGCAATCCTACTATAGAGGAGATCAGCTTGTCGCAAGTATTTATGGATTTAGCTACAAGGAGCGTGCTGTCTATGAAAATATGACCTCACATTACGTCAAAACGACAGATGCTGCCTTTCACATTGCGATGCTTCACGGTACATTAGCTGGACAAGAAGGTCATGACGCGTATGCACCTTTTCAGCTTGAGCAGCTCGTTTCCCGAGATTTCGATTATTGGGCGCTTGGACATATACATAAGAGAGCCCTTCTGCATGAAGACCCGTTGGTTATTTACCCTGGTAACATGCAGGGCAGACATATAAAAGAAACAGGAGAGAAAGGCTGTTACGTTGTTCAACTCTCCGAGGATTCTGCGACAGCAGAATTTATGAGCTGTGCGGATGTGATGTTTGAGACACTTGCAATAGACATCACAGAGACGGTTCATATGACGGATCTTGTGATACTTGTGGATAACAAAATCAGTGAACTGAAAAAAGATGGCGTCCCTCATTTTGTAAAAATTGAATTGACGGGTGAGGCTCCTCCTTACTTTGAGCATACGCAGATTGAGTTGCTTGAGGAGCTCATGACCGTTCTTCATGAACAGGAGGAAGATGAAGATGTATTCGTTTGGGTGATCTCGATTGATTGCCGAACAAATGAGGATGTCGCCTATCCAGAAGATTCTTTTTTAAAGGAACTCACTGCTGAAATTTCACAGTTTGAGGCATATGAAGAGCTTCTATCACCGATCAAGCGTCACCCAACCTATAGAAAGTCAGGCAAAACTCTCACAAAAGAGGATGAAGTGGATATAAAAGAAGAAGCACAAAGGCTGCTGACAGAACAGCTAAAGCAATTATGAGAAAAGGAGAGGCACAATGAAAATACGTTCACTCCATATCGCCCATTTTGGGAAATTTTCAAATCGGACCTTTCACTTTTCTGATGACGGTTTTCAGCTAGTTTACGGCCTGAATGAATCGGGGAAAACGACATTGAAAACGTTTATTGAATCGATGTTATTTGGTTTTCCGAAAAACAAGATGTACAAGACGAAACAGGGTTCTTTTTATGGTGGTTCCCTCACTTGCCAAGATGACGAGTTAGGCGTTATTCACATTGAGAGAACATCCGACCGCGGTGGTCAAGCACAGGTGTTTTTACCGAATGGTGAAGTGAAAGACGAAGCTTTTCTACAGACACTTTTAAAGGGAACGGATCGCAGATTATATCAATCAATCTATTCATTTGATGTGTTCGGACTGCAAAATGTCCAAGCCTTAAATCAGGATCAGATAGGCGAATTTCTACTTTTCTCAAGTTTATTTGGCTCAGATGCAGCCACCAAGATGGATAGCAGGCTGCTAAAGCAGCAGGAGCAGCTGTTTAAACCAAATGGCCGCAAGCCTGAATTAAACCAGCAGCTTGATCATTTAAAAGAGCTGACAGGTCAGCTGAAACAAGCGAGATTGATAGAAGGTAGCTATACCGAAAAGAAACGGGAGCAATCTGAATTAACGGAGACGATCGAAAAGCTTCAAAATGAAATGAAGCAAGCAGGAGAACAGCTTCAGAAACTGACTAAATCCATTCAAGTGTATCCCATGATTGAGAAAAAAGTGGACTTGAAAAAGGAATTAGCCCGCTATCCAGACCGGGTCAAGCGTTTTAGAGCAGAAACAGAGCATGAGCTGGATAAACTAGAATCACATCTTCACCCGAAAAAGGCTCAATTGACTGCACTGAAACAGAAGTTAGAACATTTGCAAACCTCACTCGTACAAGTTCAACCGCTCTATGACAAGGATACCTTAATGGAGATGAAACGAGTTGTAGATGAAGCATCTAATGCTGAGCTTGTGAAAAAGCGCTTAGCAGGGTGTCGAGCAAACCGTGATTCATTGAAACAAAAAATCGACGAAGCGGTAGCAAAGCTAAAGTGGGAGCGCCCGATAAAGCTCGAACAAATCGACGATTCGCTTGAATTTGAGTGGGAATTAAAGGAGACTGTTACTCAATACGTCCGTCTCATGGACAGAAAGGCGCAGTTAGATGAACGATTTGATCACGCAAGACATGAGCTGGACGAAGCAGAAGCCGCTTTAAAGGGATTAAAGGAACAGCAAGTGAGACTGCACGGAACAGAAGATGATGCGAAGGGGACAAGAACGAAAAAGAAACCGATTCATTCCCGGTCGTGGTTATTCCGAGGCTTGATCGCATTTGATGTGGTGTTTCTGTGTGTTCTATTCTTTTTAACAGAGTGGTGGATCACGCTCTTGTTTGCGGGATTTTCTGTTTTTCTCTTTTTTGTCATTTACTCATTCAGTCAAATGCGCCCTATGAAACAAAGAAGCGGCGAAGACGCCTTAGATTCCTTTCAAGTGCAGGCAGCTTCAGCTGAAACACTTATGAGGCAGAAGGAGCTGCTGTACGAAAGAATCATCCGGCAATATGAAGACTGGGAGCTAGAGCTAGAGCCTGTCCAGCAGCAAGTAGAGGAAAAGAAGAGACAGCTTGGCTTGTCGTCTGAGCTTTCTTTCCTAGTAGAGGCCTTCCATATTCTAAAACAATTAAAAATGAATACAGCGGCATATGAGGAGCTTCAGCGTGAAATAGATATGCTCTCCGATAAGCAATCAGTTTATGAGCGCAAGGTTTCAGGGTTAAGCAGTCTCCTTCAAAATAAGGAAGGAACTATTCAGGAGAATATTTCAGCCTTTCAAGAGATATTGAAAGATGAAGCGAAAAGAGAAAAAGAACGCCAGACATTACATGTATCCATTCAACATGCGATGCAGCAGCTCTCGACACTAGAAGGTGAAATTCAATATTACGAAAAACAAACTGACGAGCTTTTTCGTCAAGTAGAAGCAGAGTCCAAAGAAGATTACCAAGTGCTTTCTCATCTATCGAAAGAATACCGGAAACGGCTTTCTGAGCTGCAGCAGCTGAATCAAGAGCTTCATAGAAGCGGTTGTTTTGATGAGGAAGAATGGATTGTTCATAAAGGACTACCTCTCCTTGAGGAGGAGTGTGCAGAAGCAAAGCAGCACCTTCATGACGTTCAATTGAATGCGGAGAATATGGAAAAGCGTTTAGCAGAACTAGCGGTGGAAATCCGGCAAATAGAAGCTTCTGGAACAGTGTCTGATTTGACTCATCAGCTTGCCGCAGAGCAGGAGCATGCGAAGCACCTTGCAAAAAAATGGGCGGCCATTCAGCTTGTCCGCACCGTCATACGAGAAAAATTGAATGAGCATAAAGAAACAAGGCTGCCTGCATTGCTTCAAACAGCCTCTAGTTTTATTCAACCGTTAACAAATGATCGTTATGAAGCGATTTTATTTTCACCTGAAGATGACTTGCTCATGGTGAAAAGAATGGATGGACGAATATTCCGTCCTGAGGAGCTTTCACAGGCAACGTGTGAACAGATCTATCTGGCGATTCGTTTTGCACTTGCTTTGTCTCATCAGCAAGATTGTCAGCTTCCGTTTATGATGGATGACAGCTTTGTTCATTTCGATCACGTTCGTCTAGGCAGAGTGCTGGAGATGATGGACGAGCTCACACGCTTTGAAACACAGCTGTTTTATTTCACCTGTCATGAGCATATGAAGCAAGCAGCAGAAGATGGACAGGTTACGAGTTTAGTTGTTGAATGATTGACAAATAATGACTTATGTTATACTTATATGAGCAGAAACATGGAAGGAGCTTTTATTGAATGGCTAAAGGGATCATGACCTATGATGTCGGCGAACAAGTTGACCTGCATTTATTAATTAAATCATCTACTAAAGGGATTGCGAGTAATGGCAAACCATTTTTAACGTTAATTCTTCAAGATCAAAGTGGAGATATTGAGGCGAAACTATGGGATGCGAAGCAGAATGATGAACAAACCTATGCCGCACAAACCATTGTGAAGGTAGTAGGCGATATTCATCATTATCGCGGGAGGAATCAGCTGAAACTTAGGAATATACGCCCTGTTGCTGAAAATGAGCAAATTCGAATCGATGATTTTCTCGAAACAGCTCCTATTCCAAAACATGATATGATGGATACGATTATGCAATATATCTTTGATATGAAAAACCCTAATATACAGCGTGTCACAAGACATTTGCTGAAAAAATATGGACAGGAATTCGCTGACTATCCAGCAGCGACAAAAAACCATCACGAATTTGTCTCTGGTCTTGCTTATCACGTGGTGTCTATGCTGCATTTGGCTAAATCAATTGTGGATCTATATCCATCACTAGATCGAGATCTTTTATATTCAGGCATCATTCTTCATGATTTAGGAAAAGTCAAAGAGCTTTCAGGCCCAGTCTCAACCACCTATACGGTGGAAGGCAATTTAATTGGTCATATTTCGATTATGGTGACAGAAATTGCGAAAGCTGCTGAAGAGCTTGGCATTGATTCAGAAGAAATTCTGATTCTACAGCACTTAGTACTAAGTCATCACGGCAAAGGAGAGTGGGGCAGCCCGAAACCACCAATGGTGAAGGAAGCCGAAATTCTCCACTATATTGATAATTTAGATGCGAAGATGAATATGATGGATCGTGCGCTTGAGCATGTGAAGCCAGGAGAATATACAGAACGTATTTTTGCGCTAGAGAATCGTTCATTTTATAAACCAACCTTTCACGAATAACCATGTCAAAACGTCCGCTTATGCGGGCGTTTTTTTCATAACTTGTCTTCTTCTCGCATAAGCATGTAACACAAAGGAAGAGAGCTGTTCTGAAAAAAAGGAGGCGATGAAAAAATGTTGTTTTTTCCATGGTGGGTGTATGCATGTATCATTGGCATTATTTTCTGTGCGTATAAATTAATGACAACGGCCAAAGAGGAGCAAGAGATTGATCAATCCTTTATTGAAAAGGAAGGAGAAATTTTTATCGAGCGAATGGAGCAAGAAAGAGAGCGCAGACGACAGGGGCAGCAAATGAAAAGATCCCAAGATACGGCGGCACAAGAAGATCACTCGATTGCTTAATCAGGTGATATAAAAATCCCTCTGCCCGATCACGGCAGAGGGGTTTTTTGTGATTATTGGTTTTGTTGTGGTTGTTGATTTTGTGCGGGTTGTTGAGACTTTTCTTTGAATGTGTTTTCAAGTTCTTTATCTTTTACTTTCACATCGGCATCTTTCACCAATTTGTTTAAGATCGTTTGGATTTCATTTGTGTCTGCTTGTTTTTGATTAAGTAGTTCTTTTTTCAAGTCTGCTTTCATGTCATCGTATTTACCGCGTTCTTCGGTCTTTTTAATGATATGGTAGCCGAATTGTGATTTCACTGGTTTGCTGATTTCATTCACTTTTAGTTTGAATGCAGCTTTACTGAAGTTCTCGTCCATTTGACCTTCTTTTGCGAACCAGCCTACATCGCCGCCTTGTGCAGCTGAAGCGGTATCAGTTGAATATTCAGACACAACAGCATCCCATTTTTCACCTTTATCTAATTTCTTTTCCACTTCGTCAGCTGTTTTCTTATCAGCTACTAAAATGTGGCTTGCGCGGATTTTCCCTTTTAGGTCATCGTAATACGCTTTTACTTCTTTATCAGTGATTTTGATGTTAGCTTTGGCAGCCTTTTGAGTCAGCAGCTCATATTTCACTTGATCTTTGATGTAATCTTTTCCGAATTCATCTTGAAGTTGTTTTAAACGATCTTCACCAAGTGTCTTTTTATATTCTTCCATTTTCTTATCAATTTCTTTATCAGATACTTTGTATTTGTCAGCAAGAACCTTTTGTTGAACAAGTAGATTTAAAGCATCTCCACCTGCTTGTTTCTTAAGAGTCGTATAAAGCTCTTCTTTTGTGACATCTCCTGATTTTGTTGTTGCGATGACATCTTTATCACCGCTACTGCATGCGCCAAGAGTTAAAACACTAACTGCTGTTACAGCTGCTAAAGCCATTTTTTTCATTCAAAAAACACTCCTAATCTTTCCAATTTATTTATCATTGCTTGTATCATAACATATTGTGACACGCTGTAAAAAGAAATGCAAATGGGAGGGCATTCGTCTAGTCAAAAATTTGCGCGCTACATACACATATAGTGATCACAAAAAGGAGGCTGAATTATATGGGAGCAGGATATTCTAATGGGTTTGCTTTATTGGTCGTGCTATTCATTTTGCTGATCATCGTTGGTGCAGCATATCTTTATTAATTAAATCGCTGTGACAGAAAGGAGCCGTCCTGCCATGCGTGCGGGCGGTTCTTTTTTCAAACGATGACAGGTGCCTAAACGTTTTCAATTTTATAGCATACACTGAGCTTAGAACAGAGGAAGAACTGGCAGGAGGTGTTTTTTACATGGGAGGAGAAGTCTTCGCTGGCGGTTTTGCACTAGTCGTCGTGTTATTCATCTTATTGATCATTATCGGTGCATCTTGGATTTGCTAATTAATGAATATACACAAAAAGCTGCCCTCAAACTGGCAGCTTTTGCTTTGATCTTAAATAGATATGGTAATTTCAACAAATGATGAGATCAGTAAGATCAGTATCGATACATTGATAAAGCGAAACACCTTATCTTGCCGTTCTTCAGGAATCTCTCTGACAAGGCATAATGTATTAGTAAGCCTGTTTATTGAATACACAATAAACGCGGCAAAGACGATGAAGTAAAATAAAACTATCGGAGATCCCCCCTCTCTATGCTATTCCCATACTACATTACCAAATTTTTTATGAAAAAGATAGAAGTTGGCTTTAAAAACCTCATGATGAGGATGTTTGGTCAACTAAAATATCAAACTCGTCTTGGGCTTGATCGATGATGCAGGATTTAGGTGCTTTGAGCAGTTTCCATGCAAATAAAAAGTCAGGCAAACAATAGCCTGCATGAATACTTGCGATGATGATAAAATAGTGTGCATACATTGGAAACGCCACACCTAACACAAAGTAAACCGGTGAAATCACACAAAATGGACTGAGAAGTGAATAAAGCATGATGTTCTTTGGTACACGCTGCCAGCAATTGCGTTTAAATAGCGTCATTTTTTTCTTGTTTTTCATCACTGGGATCAAGTGAACCACACGGTGGACAAGCAATGTCACAAGTAAAAGCATCGCAAAAAGCGGTGCGTTGTGACTGCTTAGTCTCGTTTCAGGATGAGTCAGTTGAAAACATAAAAAAGCCGTAATGAAAAAAAGTATAGCAAGACTTATGGCTGAAATCAGCAGTCTTGTATAACCATAATCCTTTTCAAGATTAATGGTTTTCCAACAATTCATTTTTCATCCTTCCAATCTTAAAAAACTAATTGAATATCTCAAGATAATTTACTCTTCCTGAGGATAAAAATCAATGGTTTTCATGAAAAAAAATAAAATGTTGTGTTCACATGGAATAAAGAGAGGAAACTTTGGATTTTTCAAGAAAAAAAGACAGAAGAGGGAGGTTCGTCTCTTTCGTCAATGAGTAATTTCGGCTAGAATAGAAAGACTAAGAGAAAGAGGGAACGTACATGAGTATTGAGGAACGAATGAGCCAGCTCGAATATTATATGGAACTTTTGCTGACGGCGACCGATATGAGCCGTTATCCATATTATGCATTATTGATCAGGCAGCGGGTATCGAAAGAAGAGGCGCAGGAAATTGAGCGTATTTGTGCTGAGCTTTCAGAGGAAATGGACAAGCAAAAAGCACAAGGCTACGTCATGTTTGACGATATGCTTGCGCTTTTTGCAGGACAGCTAATTGAAAAGCTGGATGTGCATGAGACGATATTTGCATTGCATGATCAAGGGCTGTTTCAGCCGTTAATGAATGAATTTATAAAGATCATTAAACAATTTGATTTGCTTTAGCCGCTTTTTCTGCTGCATCAGCTGAGTCTTCAAGTTCCTCAGACTTTTTCGTGACTTTTCCTCGCTCATTCAAAAAGTCCTTCTCAATGTTTGAAAACGATTTCTCAAAAATCTCCATGAAGTCCTCACCATAGATGTTTCGAATAATACTCATCATTTCTAAAATCTCAGGGAACTTTCCGTAAATGTCATGAAGCGGCTGTGCGCCTTTGACAATACCAGTTCTTGCCGGGTCATAATCTTCGAGTAGTTTATGGAATGTCTCTTCGCCTTTTGGCGTTAGCTCAATATACGTATTGCGTTTATCGTTTAACTTTTTAGAAAATTTTAAAAATCCTCGTTCCTCGAGTTTCTTGGAGAAGTTAAACGCGGTTGATACGTGCATGACGCCAAACTTTGCAATTTCTGATATTGAAGCTCCTTTTAATTGATACGCAATCCACAAAATATGATGTTCATTGATATTTAGGTTATACGGTTTGATCCACTGCTGCCAGTCCTTTTCAATGGATTTCCAAAGAGCTTTGCTCAATTGGGCCATTCTTTGACTGAATAAAAGTGCTTCTTTTACATCGAAAGGCTGTTCCGAATGATTCATCCATTTCACCTACTTCTCTTTTTCTTGTAATTCTATTATGCCAATAAAATAAAGATTAATAAAGCTGAAAATTCAAGAATTTTTAAAACTCATGAAAAACATTGACAAAATAACCTTTTTTCAACAAAAAAAGTGCGGGATACGCACCCCGCACACTTTTGTAAACGAATATTTTTTCTTGAGTATATTAGTTTTGTAAGGTTTTCTCCAGTTGCTTGAGCTTTTCCTCAATTTCCTGAATTTCCTTTTGCAAATCCTGCTGATGAGGCTTGATTTCTTCACGCCATTGCTGAATCGATGTTTGTAATTCAGTTCCGACTTCTTTAATGACCTCTGCGCTTTCTTTTGCTGTTTCAACAATTTGCTCTTTTAAAGCTTGTCCATCTCTTTTTAATCTTGTCAGCGTATCTTCGAATTTGTCATAGCCGTCTTTCATCTTTCCGCGCACATCTCTGCCAGAAGAGGGAGTCGTCAGGAGCACTGCCGCACCTCCGAGGAGACCGCCTACAACTAATCCTGTTAATAAAGAACGTCCACTAGCCATTCAAATCACCTCTAGTCAAATTTTACACATTCGCATGTTCTCTCTGAGCTGACGATCAGCTTCATTGAACTTCCATACATAGCTTGCTTTATTTTAGCATACTTTTGAAGAAAAGGGAGGGGAGAAGGTTGTCTGTCTTTCTGTTCGTTTTTACGTGTATCGGTGTCGTTTTTACAGGTGGTTCTATTCATTATGCAAGACAGCTGGGGTATGCAGGGTCTTATCCGCCAAAACATGTATTAAAGCAAAAAGCACTTGTGTGTGCGGCAGGTGCAGGAATTTCGCTCCTCATTTTGCTGCTGACCCTTTTTCTTTTATAAAAGTATGAAAAAAACCTCTTCATCTATTATGAAGAGGTTCGATTATTTGTTAAGCAACTTCTATCATTCTTGCACGTCTGAGAATGGACTGAGCAATTGGGAAGACAAATACCATGGCAATGGTATTAATCACGGCTGCTGGCAGGACGACGCCTACAAGAAGTGCCGGTAATGCAGCTGGCAGTCCAGTGATCAGTAATGCGGCAGATAGGAAAATCACGCCGGATACGATGGTTCCAATCGCAGTTAACACAGCGGTTAGCACTACTTTGTTCTTTATCTTCATGCAAGATAAGAAAAGGGCTAAGAAGATAAAGGCTGTTACTGGTTTATCAATCATATTCGGAATTTGTCCGCCTGGGAAACCTGTTGTTAATGCAGAAATGGCGCCTGTTACGAGGGCAATAACCACTACATGCTGTACCTTTGGGAAAAGGATGATGCTTAAAAACATCATAACCAGCATCATATCAGGTTTCATTCCGAAAAAGATGGGCGGGAAAATCGTATGCAAAACAGCTCCCATTGCTGCAAGCAATGACATAATGACTAATTCTTTTGTTTTCATTTCTATGCTCTCCTCTGCTAAGCTCTTAGAACTCTCCAATAATATGGCTCATCATTTATTGCAAGAGTCATCACTTTATATTTCTCGTTATTATAACAAATTTATTTCTCTATAGAAAAGCTTTTTTACTCATTTTCTTGCTGGAACTTTTTCATAAAGTCCGCAAGCTTTTGGCAGTCTTCAATCGATACCGCATTGTAAATAGATGCTCTGCATCCACCGACAGAACGGTGGCCGGCAAGTCCAACCATTTGTTCCTGCTTTGCTTTCTCTACAAAGGAAGCAGTGAGCGCATCATCACGAAGGGTAAATGTGACATTCATATGCGAACGGCTGTCAGTGCGTGCGTGTCCTTTGTAAAAACCGCCGCTTTGATCAATTGTGTCATAGAGAATGCCTGCTTTTTGTTCATTGCGTTTTTCCGCTGCTTCTACGCCGCCAGCCTGTTTAACATGCTCAAGGACAAGAGACAGCATATAAATCGCAAAAGTCGGTGGTGTGTGATAAAGAGAGCCAGCTTTTGCGTGTGTTGAATATTTTAATATTTTCGGTGTGCTGCTTTTCTCTTTTTCTAATAAACGTTTGCGCGCGATCACAATCGTGATACCAGAAGGCCCTAAGTTTTTTTGTGCCCCAGCATAAATGAGATCAAATTGAGAAACATCGATTTTTTTGCTGAGAATATCACTAGACATATCCGCAATGAGTGGTAATGATGTACCAGGGAACGTTTTCCACTGAGTGCCGAAGATCGTATTGTTTGATGTGATGTGTAAGTAAGCGCCATCTGTTAAACCGGAGGCATCTACTTCTGGAATATACGAGTAGTTGTCGTCTTCACTTGAAGCAAACACAGATGTTTCACCAAACCCTTTTGCTTCTGATAATGCTTTTTCTGACCAAGCGCCTGTTTGAATGAAATGAGCCGTTTCGTCTTCATGTAAGAAGTTCATAGGAATCATCGCAAATTGAAGGCTAGCTCCGCCCTGTAAAAAGAGGACTTCGTAATCTTCAGGAATGTCCATCAGTTCCACCAACAGTGCTTTTGCTTTATTGTGGACTTCTTCATATTCACCGCTGCGATGAGACAGCTCCATCACAGACATTCCAGTTTGTTTAAAATCAACAAGTTCTTCCTGTGCCTTTTCAAGCACTTCTAGCGGCAGTGCCGCCGGACCAGCATTAAAATTCGTCGTTCGCTTCATCACAATCTCTCCCTATTTCTCGCGTTAATGGATCAAAAGATAAAACCATCCTATCACAAATTTGAAGCAATTGGACAAAAAATTTGAATCGTTTTAAATATCTTACTATTAAGAAATGAAGGGGATAAAAAGGGGTGGAAATGAGAAAAACCTCATCTATTAAGATGAGGTAAGGCGCGTGTGGATGGCAGAAGAAATCTCTTTTAAATCCTCTGACGTGTATTGATCTTGATGTGATTTCCATACGGCACCAAAGCCATCGCCTTTGCCGTAGCGCGGAATGATATGCATATGGTAATGGAACACAGATTGTCCGGCTTTTTCGCCGTTGTTGTTTAAAAGGTTTAATCCAATGGGTTCAAATTCCTGTTTGATGGCTCTTGCAATTTTCGGAATCGCTTGGAAGTAGTGATTAGACACTTCTGGTGTCATTTCGTAGATGTTTTCTTTATGTATTTTTGGGATTACAAGGGTATGCCCTTTTGTTACTTGGCTAATATCTAGAAAAGCCAATACATGCTCGTCTTCATATACTTTTGCACATGGAATGTCTCCATCAATGATCTTGCAAAAAATACAATCGCTCACGTCATGTCACTCCTCATTCATTTTCCTTCATCGTATCACAAAAATGAGCAAAAAAGAAAACAGGACAAGCGAACTCCTTTGGTCGCTCATCCTGCTCCTGCAGAAGAAATGCTGATGCTTTCATTCGATATGCCTTTTGAATTCTCTATTTACTGAAATAAAGAATTCATATGCCTGCTATTTCTGCCGTAAACACCTCATTTGACGTTTTGGTTTGTCGTATACATATTGTATAGGACACAAAAATCAAGAATCAGTGAAGCAAAACAGAAGCTAAGGTTTTTAGATGAAAAACCAACTTGTCATGCGGTTCTTTGCCTTTAACAAACACCTCATTTACTTATTGGTCATCAAGTTCATTTCTTCTACATACATTATGATGACCAAGATGCCTATTTTTTATTCTTGACTTGTCTATAGGTAAACATTTCAAATTACCTTTCGTTTTTGTTACTATAAAGGAAAAACGAAAGAAAGGAACGAATTCATGTCCCTTCTCACTGTAAAAGATGTAACGGGTGGATATACGAAGAATCCCGTTCTAAAAAATATCTCATTTGAATTAGAAAGAAATCAAATCGTCGGTCTCATCGGCTTAAACGGGGCGGGGAAAAGCACAACCATTCGCCATATCATCGGACTCATGAAACCGCATAAAGGTGTTATTGAATTGAATGGACGAACCCTTCAAGATGATCAAGAGGCGTATCGTTCGCAATTTACGTTTATTCCAGAAACACCTGTATTATATGAAGAATTAACTTTAAAAGAGCATTTAGAGCTGACAGCGATGGCTTACGGACTGTCAAAGGAACAATTAGATGAGCGTCTGCCGTCATTGCTGAAAGAATTTCGAATGGAGAAACGTTTGAAGTGGTTCCCTGCTCATTTTTCAAAAGGAATGAAGCAGAAAGTCATGATTATGTGTGCGTTTCTTGTTGAACCGGAACTGTATATCATCGATGAACCGTTCTTAGGGCTTGATCCTCTTGCGATTAATGCACTGCTTGAACGGATGAATGCTGCAAAGAAAAACGGCGCTAGTGTCCTGATGTCAACGCATATCTTGGCGACAGCTGAACGCTATTGTGATTCCTTTATTATTTTGCACGAAGGGGAAATTAGAGCGAAAGGAACACTGACAGAGCTGAGAGAACAGTTCAATATGAGAGATGCGACACTCGATGATCTTTATTTGGAATTAACAAAGGAAGAAAGCTATGAGTAAAACGACGCAAAGCATTTGGAAATCCCGGTTAGCGGAACACATACAAGATACAAGAAAATATTTAAAATACATGTTCAATGATCATCTTGTCATTGTGCTCATTTTTTTCCTTGCAGGCGGAGCGAGCTGGTATAGTAACTGGCTCAAACAAATTCCAGCTCATTTTCCTTCCTACTGGGTCATGGCAGTTGTTTTCTCATTGGTGCTGACAAGCTCTTACGTGCGGACGTTAATCAAAGAAGCAGATCTCGTGTTTTTGCTTCCTTTGGAAGGGAAGATGGAGCCTTATTTAAAACAAGCTTTTAACTTTAGCTTCATTTCTCAGCTGTTTCCTCTCATTGCCGTATCTATTGTTGCACTTCCGCTTTATTCGGCGGTGTCTTCAGGCGGCATCAAGATGTATGTGCTTATATTGGCGCAAATGATTTTGATTAAGGGTCTGAATACAGCGATTCAATGGAGAATGACGTATTTTCAAGGAAAACAGATGAGATGGCTTGATGCAGTCCTTCGTTTTCTATTGAATATGATTTTAATCTATACCGTTTTACAGGCATCTTATGCAATCGCAATCGTTTTTTATCTCATCTATGGTGTCTATCTCGTTTACTTAACCAATGCAGTCAAAAAGCAGCCTTTTCAATGGGAATTGCATATTTCTGACGAATTAAAACGAAAACAGCGTTTTTATCGTTTGGCCAATTTATTTACAGATGTGCCTCATTTAAAGAAACAGGTGAAAAGAAGAGCTTATATGGACTGGCTTTTACAGTTTGTTCCGTATGACCAGCGTAAAACTTTTTCTTATATGTATGTGAGGGCGTTTGTACGCTCAAATGACTATTTTGGTCTCGTTTTTAGATTAACGGCCGTGTTTGTCCTGATTATTTTGTATACAGGTGCAGCAGGCTGGGTGGGCGCGCTGCTTGTCTTGTTCACCGTGTTCATCACAGGTGTCCAGCTTGTGCCGTTAACGAAGCACTTTGCCCATCTTTCATTACAGGCACTTTATCCTGTTGCTCAGCAAGAAAAGGATCGGAGCTTTTTTGTTCTCGTCCGTAACGTGCTCATCATCCAATCGATATTGCTGAGCTGTTCAGTACTACCGGCAGGAGGATGGCAGGGAAGTGGACTTGCCCTTCTGATTTCACTGGCATTTGTGCTTGTCCTCTTCAAGCCTTACGTACTCAGTCGATTAAAAAAGATGCGATAAGCAGAGATATGTTTCTGAAAGCGGGCGTATGATGACATCAAGGAGGGGACCGGATGAATGCAGCTGAACGGGAGTTATATGAAGAAGCCATTCTTTTTCAAACGCGTTTTTTAAGAAAACCTTCAAAGATCGAACGGTTTTCAAAAGGAGTTCAGCAGCAGGTGAACCGCCGAATCCCTGCCAGGTTTCATCAAGTCATCACAAGTGCGGTCAAAACAATGGTTGAATCCACCGTATCAGGATCTCACTTCACTTCATTTTCAGTCATTGATGAGCAATTATCCATCATTGAGCGAAATGAACTGGCAAAGGAGAAAGTGAAGTACTATCAAAAAGCAGCTACGATCGAAGGAATTGGAACAGGTGCAGGTGGTATTTTGCTCGGTATGGCAGACTTTCCGCTGTTGCTTAGCATCAAGATGAAATGTCTTTATGAACTGGCATGTATTTATGGCTTTGATTTGTCTCAAAAAGAGGAAAGACTCTTTTTGCTCTGTATATTTCAACTCGCCTTTTCTGGTAGTACACATCGTCAAAAAATGATGAGCATCATTGATGATTGGGAAACGAGCCGTGAGAAAATGGATTGGTACAGCTTTCAGCAGGAGTATCGAGATTACATTGACCTAGTGAAGCTGTTTCAATTAATGCCGATTGTCGGAGCCGCTGTTGGCGGTGTGGCAAATCATCATCTGACAGGACAGCTCGGAGATGTCGCTCGTCATGTGTTTCACTTACGGGTGTTGAAAGAAATGAAATAGAAAAGCCGCTGTTTGCCAGCGGCTTTTTTTATTCATCGTAGGAAAGGACAGCACGGGCGAGTACCTTTGCTGCGATAGGCATTGCTTTTTCGTTGATATCAAACTTCGGGTGGTGATGGGGATACGCGTCTTCGCTGTTTTCAGGCATAGCGCCTGTGTAAAAGAAGGTACCAGGGACATGCTGAAGGTAGTAAGCAAAATCTTCTCCGCCCATTTGGGTTTCCGCTTCTTTTACTTCTGTGACACCATCTGTTTGTTTTGCGATGTCAGCAATATATTCAGTTGGCTTTGGATGATTTTTGACAGCAGGATATCCTCTCACATATTCATATGTGTAGCCGGCATCATGCATGTCGCACACCCCTTTTACGACCTGTTCAATTTCTCGTTCGATGGTGTGTCGTGCACTTTCTTCAAAGGACCGTGCAGTACCAGTCAAAACTGCAGAATCTGCAATGACGTTAAAAGCATTCTCTGCTACAAAACCTCCAACAGATACAACAGCAGAATCAACTGGATTGACTTTACGGGCAACGACTTGCTGCAAGTTTGTGACGATTTGTGAACCGATAAGTACAGCATCTTTCGTTAAGTGAGGCTGGGCGCCGTGTCCGCCTTTCCCCTGAACTCGGATAGAGAAGCGGTCGGCAGCTGCCATAAAGTTTCCGCTTTTATAAAGAACCGTGCCACAAGGCTCTGGAGACCAAAGATGCGTCCCGAATATGACATCGACATCGTCTAAGCAGCCATCTTCGATCATTGGTTTTGCACCGCCTGGCGCATATTCTTCCGCATGCTGATGAATGAGGACGATTTTCCCTTTTAATTGATCACGGTGCTCATTCAAAATTTTCGCTAAGACAAGTAGTGTCGCTGTGTGTCCATCGTGCCCGCAGGCATGCATCACACCGGGCTTTGTCGATTTGTAAGGCACTTCCTTTTCATCATGGATAGGAAGTGCATCGAAATCAGCCCTGAGGGCAATCGTCGGCCCCGAAGAAGCTCCTTCGATAAAGGCGAGTACACCATGGCCGCCCACCTGTGTACGTGTTGGTATATGTAATCTGTCATAGTAGCTGGCGATGAAAGCGGCTGTTTCTTCTTCCTGGAAAGAAAGTTCAGGATTCATGTGGAGATGGCGTCTAATTTCAACCATTTCCTCATAATGTTCATCAAGACGTTCATTGATGCTTTTTTGTAAAGTGGATATTGTCATTGATTTGAAAACCTCCTTCATGCTCTTTTACTGATTGTATGGTAATTGTTAGAATCTTTCAACAGAAGAGAATGTCGTATGCGCATCAAAAGGTCATTTTACATAAAAGTCGAAGGTGCTATGAAGCGGAGAAAGGGAGGAATTGTATTGGGGAGCTGTCCAAATTGTTCAAAAGCGTTTTCTTTCGTTGAAAAGTTTCATTTATCACATACGAAAATGATGATGTGTCCAAGCTGTCGGCATCAAATCAAAGAAACCTTTGTATCAAAAATGATTTTTTTCATGATCTGTTTGATTCCGCTATTGGTGATGCTCATTCAATTGAAAGGGGCTTCACCTATGCTGAAGTGGCCGATCTTATTAGGATGGATCCTATTGAATTTCTATGTACTTCAGCCGATCATTCATCGGTACGAGCTGACATCACGACGATAAAATGAAGAGCCCAGCGATTGGGCTTTTTTTCATAAAAAAAGGAAGTGCTGAAAGCAGCACTTCCTTAATTGTCTGTAACGGCATGATAGGATGTGAGATAAGCAGGACGAGAGAAGATGGAGCCAGTATCATCGTTTGGCTGAAAGAATGCTTCTGATTCTTGAAAGTCTTCAAATAAGTCCTCTGATTCCCAGAGTGTCATAATCAAATACACTTCTTCATCTTTTTTCGGTCTTAAAACACGAAGAGCCTGGAAGCCCCGCTGATGTTCTGAAATGTTCGTCTTCTTCTGAAAAGTAGATTCAAACAGTGCTCTGCTTTCAAGCTTCACAGGGATATGATTCAAGGTGACGAAGCCAGGTTGGACTAGCTCACCTTTCGCATAAATCACATCATAGGCATGAGGGGCTTTAAAAACAGTCTCGCCCTCCGTCTCATGGAAAAGAGCTGCTTGTTCTTTTCCGACCATATAAAGCAGATTTTCCTGATCGTGTTTCTTTGCGATTTTATGCAAGAAATCTGCTGTTCCATAGGTTATATAGACATTCATCTAAACCGCCTCCCGCTTGATAGTATAACAAAAGAATGATATATAATTCTTTGGTAGTCAATCCATAAAACATATTATGAAGCAATACATCCCATACTATCCGTATAAAGGAATGAGGTGACCTAATTTGAAGAAAAAGAAGATAATCATTCCATTAGTCATTGCAGGAAGTACAATCGTACTCTCATTTATTGGCTATCTGACCATTTTATTTTTAGGACATTATGTCATAGATGAAAAGAAGCTTGTATTTCACGCTTCATCCCAAATCATTGATCGGAATGGAAAAGAACTCACAAGTATGTATTCAGAAAACCGGGACCCTGTGTCAATAAAGGATGTACCTGATAAAGTAGCAAAAGCCTTTGTGTCTGTCGAGGACAAGCGGTTTTATGAGCATCATGGAATTGATGCGCAGTCAATTTCAAGGGCGGTTTATCGAGATATATTAGCAGGTGGAAAGGTAGAGGGCGGCAGTACAATTACTCAGCAGCTCGCAAAAAATATTTTTCTCACAAATGACAAAACCTTTCTGCGAAAAACAAAAGAAGTCATCATTGCAATTAATTTAGAAAGAGATTATTCAAAGGATAAGCTGCTCGAAATGTATTTGAATCAGCTTTACTTCGGTCATGGCGTCTACGGTATCCAAGCAGCAGCCAATTATTACTTTAGTAAAGATGTGAAAGATTTAACGGTCAGCGAAGGGGCTACACTCGCTGCGATGCCAAAGGCGCCGTCTACTTACTCGCCTGTTTTACACCCTGATAAAAATAAACAAAGACGGGACACGATTCTTAACTTAATGAATGAGCAAGGATATTTATCATCAACAGAAACAGTAGAAGCAAAAGGGAGAACACTAGGCATTCATTTAAAAAAGAAATCAGAAACGCCTTGGGTCGATAGCTATGTCGATCTTATCATTAAGGAAGCAGAATCAGAGTATGCCATTTCACATGAACAATTGCTTCAAGGTGGTTATACCATAACAGTTCCGATTGATATGAATCTGCAAAAGGTCACCTACGATGCGATGAAAAACAACCGTTATTTCCCGGGAAAAAGCGGTTCTCCTGAAAGCAGTGCCATCTTTATTGATAATGAGTCAGGCGGAGTAAAAGCAGCAATTGGAGGACGAGAATATCAAGCGAGGGGCTATAACAGGGTGACCGCTGTTAGACAGCCTGGATCTGTTTTCAAGCCGATCGCGGTATATGGACCTGCGCTACAGGAGAAAAAATTTCGACCTTATTCCCTGCTTGAAGACGAAGAAAAAAGCTATGACGGTTATTCACCAAAGAATTACGATGGACAGTATGAAGGCAAGGTCACGATGGTGGAGGCCCTCATGAAAAGTAAGAATACAGCAGCGGTGTGGACATTAAGCCAGCTTGGTATTGATACTTCGAAAACATATCTCGAGAAAATGGGAATCAATATTTCGGATCAAGGACTTGCGATAGCCCTTGGCGGTTTAGAAAAAGGGGTTTCTCCACTTCAAATCGCGGGAGCTTTCCACACATTTGCAAACGAAGGCGTATATCAAAAGCCTTTCTTCATTCAGAAAATCACCAATGATGAAGGAGAAACGGTAGAGAAAAATCGTAGTAAGCCAGAACGAGTGTTTAGCGTGCAGAATGCTTGGAATATGACAAGAATGCTGCAGCAAGTCGTCAAAGGCGGAACAGCCCAGAGCGGTTCATATGCTGGAGATTTAGCAGGTAAAACAGGCACGACCACATATTCAGGTGTGAAGGGTGCAACAAAAGATGCTTGGTTTGCCGGCTATACGCCAAGTACAACGGGTGCGATTTGGATGGGGTATGACAAAGCCGATAACAGTCACTATTTAACTGGCGGAAGTCAATACCCAGTGCAGCTGTTTAAGGATATTTTAACGGCAGCCCAAATAACGAATGAAACGTTTAAAAAACCAGAGGGGATTAAAGAACTTCAAGCACCAATTCATTTAGAAGGACTTTCTGGATTTGAAGCCCGCTATGTGTTTAAAATCAAAGGATTGTTTACATTAGAGCTGTCTTGGGACAAGCAGGAGGATAAACGCGTTGAATACCGTATTTATGAAAAGAGGAATGGAAACGAGACGCTGATCGATTCAGTGACAGGCGTAGGCAGCTACACAATGCCGTATGCCAATGTGTTTTCAGATGCGGAGTATAAGGTGGTTCCATATAATACCCAAACGCAAGAAGAAGGAGAAGGCAGTCCATATGTCAAGCCAGAGGCTTTTGGACGTTAATATTCGGCGATTTTTTGAACAATGAGCCGGTTTAGTATACCGTGCCTTGAAAAAGCGGTATAGTAAAAGCAGTGTTTGAGCCTTATACAAAGAGAGTGTAAGGCGAAAGGTGGAATGAAAGGTAATGGGAAAAACGAAGGCTTTTAATGACACGTTCTTAAAGGCGTGCAAAGGGGAAAAAACAGACCATGTACCAGTTTGGTATATGAGGCAGGCAGGACGCTCACAGCCTGAATATCGTGCCCTTAAAGAAAAGTACGGGCTATTTGAAATTACGCATCAGCCAGAGCTATGTGCTTATGTAACACGACTTCCTGTAGAACAATATGGTGTAGATGCCGCGATTTTATATAAAGATATTATGACCCCGCTACCAGCTATTGGAGTGGACGTTGAAATTAAAAATGGCATTGGACCTGTCATTGATTCACCGATTCGGACAAAAGCAGATATCGAACGTCTTGGGGAACTTCATCCTGAAGAAGACCTGCCATATGTGCTTGACACCATTCAGCTTTTAACGAAGGAGCAGCTGAATGTACCGCTCATCGGTTTTGCTGGTGCACCATTTACGATGGCTAGCTATATGATTGAAGGCGGTCCATCTAAAAACTATCATAAAACAAAAGCGCTCATGTACAGTGAGCCTGAGACATGGATGCTGCTCATGAACAAATTAGCTGATATGACGATCACGTACATACGCGCGCAGGTAAAAGCAGGGGTCAGTGCGTTTCAAATCTTCGACTCATGGGTGGGCGCTTTAAATGCAGCAGACTACCGGACATTCATTAAACCTGTCATGCAGCGAATTTTCACAGAGTTGAAGAGTGAAAATGTACCAATGATCATGTACGGAGTTGGTGCAAGCCATCTCGTGAAAGATTGGCATGACCTGCCGCTAGACGTCGTTGGACTTGATTGGCGTATGAGTGTAGACGAAGCGCGAAAAGAAGGGCTCACAAAAACGTTACAAGGAAATCTTGATCCAACGATCTTACTTTCTCCTTGGGAAGTCATTGAAGAAAGAGCAAAAGACATATTAGATCAAGGGATGAAATCAGATCACTTCATCTTTAACCTAGGTCATGGGGTATTTCCAGATGTTTCACCAGATACGTTAAAGAAGCTGACCGATTTTATTCACGACTATTCAGCTACACATAAAAAATCATCCATCTAAACTATTTCAATTGATCTGAAGGAGTGTTGGTTGTGGAGAAAAAGAAAATGGGGCTTCTTGTCATGGCATATGGCACCCCATATAAAGAAGAAGACATTGAGCGTTATTATACACATATTCGTAGAGGCAGAAAGCCGGAGCCGGAAATGCTGCAAGATTTAAAGGATCGCTACAAGGCAATCGGCGGTATTTCTCCTTTATCAAAAATTACAGAGCAGCAGGCACATGGTTTGTGTGATCACTTGAATGACATTCAAGACGACATTGAATTTCATGTGTACATTGGCTTAAAACATATCGAGCCTTTCATAGAGGATGCAGTTGCTGACATGCACAAGGACGGCATGACAGAAGCTGTGAGTATCGTTTTAGCGCCGCATTTCTCTACCTTTAGTGTGAAATCATATAACAAACGTGCACAAGATGAGGCAGACAAGCTTGGCAATCTACAGATTACGTCTGTTGAAAGCTGGTACGATGAGCCGAAGTTTGTGGACTATTGGGTGAAGCAAGTGAAGGATACGTATGCATCAATGAGTCAAGAGGAAAGAGATTCCGCGGTACTTATTGTGTCTGCACACAGCCTTCCTGAAAAAATTATTGCAGCAGGAGATCCATATCCTGATCAGCTCGCACAATCTGCCAAAATGATTGCAGAAGGTGCGGGAATTGAACACTATGAAATTGGCTGGCAAAGTGAAGGCAATACGCCGGATCCATGGCTTGGACCAGACGTACAAGACTTAACGCGGGACTTATTTGAACAAAAAGGCTATCAAACATTCGTGTATGTGCCTGTTGGTTTTGTCGCTGATCATCTTGAAGTGTTATACGACAACGATTATGAATGTAAAGTCGTCACAGATGAAATTGGTGCAGCCTACTATCGTCCAGAAATGCCAAATGCGAAACCAGCATTTATTGATGCTCTGGCAACAGTCGTATTAAAGAAGCTTGACGAAAGCAAGTAATCATATAAAAGAAGGCGATCCTATGCATGACAATCAAAAACACCTTGTCATCATTGGCGGTGGCATCACTGGTTTAGCCGCCGCCTTCTATTTGGAAAAGGAAGTCGAAGAAAAAGGTCTTCCGATTCAAATATCACTTATTGAAGCGAGCCCTAGGCTAGGTGGAAAAATACAAACATTATATAAAGACGGCTACATCATTGAACGTGGACCTGATTCATTTTTAGAAAGAAAGGTCAGTGGGCCGCAGCTTGCAAAGGATGTCGGTCTGTCCGATCAGCTCGTCAATAATGAAACTGGGCAAGCGTATGTACTGGTCAATGAAAAGCTTCACCCGATGCCAAAAGGTGCTGTTATGGGCATTCCAACTCAAATCAGCCCATTTATTACAACTGGTCTTTTTTCAGTTGCGGGAAAAGCAAGAGCGGCGATGGATTTCGTGTTGCCAAAAAGCAAGCAGACCGAAGATCAGTCGCTTGGTGAATTTTTTAGAAGACGTGTGGGTGATGAGGTCGTTGAGAATTTAATTGAACCGCTTCTATCAGGCATTTATGCAGGGGATATTGACCGCCTGAGCTTAATGTCCACCTTCCCGCAATTTTATCAAACAGAACAGCAGCATCGCAGTTTGATTCTTGGGATGAAAAAATCACAGCAGCATGCGAAAGCGCAGCAGGTGACTGCGAAAAAACAAGGACAGTTCCAAACGATCAATCAAGGGTTGCAGTCGCTTGTGGAAGCAGTAGAAAGTAAGCTCAAGCTGACAAAGGTGTATAAAGGGACAAAAGTAAAACAGATTGAAAAAACGGATGGAGGCTATGGTGTGCAATTAGACAGCGGTCAAACGCTTTTTGCCGATTCAGCCATTGTCACGACGCCGCATCAATCGATTTATTCCATGTTTCCTAAAGAAGCAGGGCTAGAGTATTTGCATGACATGACCTCTACTTCTGTTGCAACAGTAGCACTCGGTTTTAAAGAAGAGGATGTTCATAATGAATATGACGGCACTGGTTTTGTTATCTCAAGAAACAGTGATTTCTCTATTACGGCCTGTACGTGGACAAACAAAAAGTGGCCGCATACCGCTCCGAAAGGAAAAACGCTATTGCGTGCGTATGTCGGAAAAGCTGGTGACGAATCGATTGTCGAGCAGTCAGACAGTCAAATCGTCAGCATCGTGCTAGAAGATTTAAAGAAAATCATGGATATTAAAGCAGATCCAGAATTGACGACAGTGACTCGCTGGAAGACAAGTATGCCGCAATATCACGTCGGTCATCAGAAAGCTATTTCGAACATGCGAGAAACGTTTAAGCAATCATATCCTGGTGTTTATATCACAGGTGCTGCTTTTGAAGGTGTTGGAATCCCTGATTGTATTGATCAAGGAAAAGCCGCCATCTCAGAGGCTGTATCGTATCTATTTTCATAAAAAACAACTCCCTTTTCTGTCATGGAAAGGGAGTTTTTCATGTTCGAATCATTCAAAAAGAGTTGGGAATCATAAATGTGAACAAAGTTGTTGCATCTGGGGAAAAGGATATGGTATATTACTTTCTGTACTTAATGACCAAAACGTTCAAATAGTCATTTCGGGAGTGAGATCATGAGTGTTGATAGGAGACAAATGATTTTAGATGGTGCGACGAAAGCATTTACTCAATTCGGGTATAAAGCGACCACAATGGACCTTGTGGCAAAGCTTGCCAACGTCGGAAAAGGAACCATTTATACATTTTTCAAAAACAAAGAAGAGTTGTTTGATGAAATTTTCACATCCCTTTTACTAGAGATGAGGAAAATTGCGGATGAGGCAATTGATGAGAAGAATAGTTTCTCTGAAAACCTTCACTTAGCACTCTTTGCAATTTTAGAATTTCGAAAAAACCACCAGCTCACAATTAAGATTTTTCAGGAAAATGCAGAGCTTGGCACGTCAGCGGTCAAGGAAATGATCGAAAAAATGGAGCAGATGATCATTCGCTATATCAAAATGAAAGTGCAAGAAGCGATGGATAAAGGCGACATTAAGCCTTGTGATCCTGAATTGACTGCATTTGTGATGGTGAAACTATATATTGCACTGATTTTTGATTGGGAAAAGCGATACGAGCCTTTAACAAAAGAAGAGGTAGCCGAATCGCTGGAGCTTTATGTCTTAAAAGGACTATCTGCAACAACATAATTTTTTTGAGTTCAAATGACCAAATTTTATATTTAGTCATTCATCTATGGGAGGAAAACAGCAATGAATTTAATTCGGAATCAATGGAAGGACATTGTAACGAGCAAAAAACTACTGATCCCGATTTTAGCTGTCTTATTTATTCCGCTGATTTACAGTGGTGTATTTTTAAAAGCATACTGGGACCCTTATGGTACAGTTGATCAATTGCCTGTAGCGGTTGTCAACTTGGATGAAGGCAGTCATTATGACGGGAAAACCCTTCAAGTCGGCGATGATTTAGTAAAGGAATTAAAGAAAAACGATAATTTCAAATGGAACTTTGTCGATAGTCATGAAAAGGCTATAAAAGGATTAAATAACGAGGACTATTACCTCGTGGTGGAAATACCAAAGAATTTCTCGAAAAATGCAAGTACAGTGCTAGATAAACATCCGAAAAAATCGAATCTGAAATATTATACGAATCCAGGCGCCAACTATGCGGCGTCACAAATTGCGAATAATGCCATTATCAAATTAAAAGATTCGGTTTCAAAAGAAGTCACAAAAAATTACGCCGAGGTCATCTTTGATAACTTCAAAACGATTGCAAAAGGATTAGATCAAGCAAGCGATGGCGCGAAGAAAATTGATGACGGAACAAAAAGCGCAAAAGATGGCAGTACGAAATTAAAAGACAACTTAGCCAAATTGGCTGAAGGTACGTTAACCTATAGCGAAGGTGTTCATCAGTTCGCAGGGAAAATGGGTGAACTGAACACAGGCATACAGTCTCTAGACAGTGGGCTTGGTCAGCTCCTAACAGGCTATCAAACCATTGATCAGAAATTTGGAGAGCTTGGTACAGGAATTGATACATTAACCGAAGGATTAAACACAAGCCGAGAAGGACATCAGCAGCTCGCTTCTAAAATGCCGCAATTCACAGCAGGCATTGAGCAGCTAAACAACAAAGCCCAATCCTTTTCGGAAAAAATTGCAGCAGTAGAAAAAGTCTTGTCGTCACCAGAATTAGCGAATTTAGAGAAGATGGCGCCTAAACTCGATCAGGTGAAAGAAGACGCAAAAACGTTCAGTACAAAACTTGCTTCATTAAAAGAAGCACTATCAAATCGAGATGCTAAAGTAAAAAGCATTATCCAAAACAGCTCTATGACAGATGAAGAGAAAAAGGCGGCAATGGATCAGCTGAACAGTCTGCCTAAAATCGAACTGCCTGATCTGTCTGGACTCGAACAAAGCTTAGCGGCCTTGCAGGAACTGCCTGATGCAAGTGAGGTTCAACAAGCAGTTGCATCTGCAAAAGCGCAGCTGCAGCAAATCAAACAGCTGCCAGAGAAAACAGAACAGCTGTACACATCTACAGTTGCGATACAAAATGCGATCGACCAAATGACGTCTGGTACGAATAAATTGTATCAAGGTGCACTGAAGCTTCAAACAGGTCAAGGCCAATTACAAGATGGCCTGCAAACAGCAAATGGAAAGCTTGATACAGCGAAAAGCGGTGCGGATAAGCTTGCGAATGGATCAAGCCAGCTGAGCGCAGCGTTAAATAAGCTGGAAAGTGGTTCAACAAATATCCAAAGCAATACATCTAAGCTTGCCGAAGGCTCAAAATCGCTTGATAAAGGATTGGGAGATTTAAAAAGCGGTACAGGTAAGCTGTCCAATAAATTGAAAAGCGCTGCAGATGATACAGGTGAAATTGATGCGGGGCAAGACAATTACAATATGATTGCTAGCCCAGTTAAAACAGAAAATGATACAGCGAAGAAGATTGATAATTATGGAACAGGGCTCACGCCTTATATTTTATCCATGGGACTCTTTGTTGGGGCTCTAATGCTCACCGTCGTATTCCCAATGAAAGACCCTGCTGGCCGCCCTAGAAATGCGTTTGAATGGTTTGTCAGCAAATATAGCGTGCTTCTACTTGTGGGTATCCTTCAAGCAGTCATTGCAAGTACGATGCTCATCTTTGGGCTTGGTCTTGAGGTGGAAAGCCTCTGGCGCTTCTATCTCTTTGCGATCGTCGTCAGTCTGACATTCTTAGCGATTATTCAGCTGCTAGCAACAACAATGGGGAACCCAGGACGCTTCATTGCCGTCATTATCTTAGTTCTTCAGCTCGCAGCAAGTGCTGGTACATTCCCGCTTGAGCTTGTGCCGAAGTTCTTCCAAGTCATTCATAGTCTGCTTCCAATGACGTATACAATCAATGGATTTAGAACGATCATTGCAAGCGGTGATGACAGCTATTTATGGCACCAAGCAGCGATTCTCGGTACAGTTGCGATCATCATGATGGCGGCAACAACTGCATACTTTGCTTGGAACGTAAGAAAAATGAAACAAGACGAAGCTTAATCAATGAATCCTTTCTCTTGATAGAGGAAGGATTTTTGATTTGAAATTAGACATCTTGAACCCGAAGCGATATATTTTAATGGAAGGAATTGCTTTCACACAAAGGAGGAAATGCCGAATGACTACTGAAGTAAACGAAACCGTTCAGCTAATTCAAAAGCTCGTATCGATCCCAAGTCCGTCAGGGAATACAGAAAAGGTGATCGGCTTTGTTGAACGCTTTTTACAAGATGTAAATATTGAGACAAAACGAAATCGTAAGGGCGGCTTAATTGCTACTATTAAAGGAACTGATGACAAGGAACACCGCATGCTGACAGCACATGTCGATACGCTCGGTGCAATGGTAAAGGAAATTAAATCAAATGGACGGCTTCGTCTTGCACTCATTGGAGGCTTTCAATATAACTCAATTGAAGGCGAATATTGTGAAATTGAAACAGCAACAGGTCATACATACACAGGTACTATTCTTATGCATCAAACGTCCGTTCATGTCTATGCGGATGCTGGAAAAGCAAAACGAAACCAAGAAAATATGGAGATTCGTCTCGATGAAAAGGTGAAAAATGCAGACGATGTCAAAGCACTTGGGATTCAAGTAGGGGACTTTATCTCATTTGATCCTAGAGTGGAAGTGACGTCATCAGGTTTTATTAAATCAAGACACCTTGATGACAAGGCAAGTGTAGCGCTTTTGCTACGACTCATCCACCGCATTCAAAAGGAAAATATCACACTGCCGCATACGACGCACTTCTTAATTTCCAATAATGAAGAGATTGGCTACGGCGGTAACTCCAATATTCCAGAAGAAACGGTGGAATATCTTGCTGTCGATATGGGAGCGATCGGCGATGGTCAATCAACAGATGAATACAGCGTGTCTATTTGTGTGAAGGACTCAAGCGGTCCTTATCATTATGGATTACGCAAGCATTTAGCTGCATTAGCAGAAGAGAACAACATAGATTACCGTTTAGATATTTACCCTTATTACGGCTCTGATGCATCAGCAGCGATTCGAGCAGGGCATGATATCATTCATGGACTGATTGGTCCAGGGATCGATTCCTCGCATGCTTTTGAACGAACGCATGAAGATTCCCTTGTCCATACAGCGAATCTTCTTTATCACTACGTGCAATCATCCTTAATCACAGTATAAAAAAAGAACCCCATTTATCGGGGTTCTTTTTCATTAGCTTGAAAGCTGTGTCGGTTCAGGTACATCTTGTCCAGTCATCACGCGATGTCCTTTTTCAGGGTCATATTGCCCTTCCCATTTAGACATCACAACAGCTGCAAGTGCATTTCCTGTTAAGTTAACAACTGTTCGCGCCATATCCATGATACGATCCACACCTGCAATAAATGCAAGACCTTCAGCAGGAACACCAATCGTTCCTAATGTGGCGAGTAATACAACAAAGGACGTACCAGGAACGGCAGCCATTCCTTTAGATGTCACCATCAGCACAAGAACAAGTGTGAGCTGCTGGACGATCGTGAGGTCAATGCCGTATACCTGTGCAAGGAAAAGCGCAGCAATCGCTTGATACAAGACGGAGCCGTCCAGGTTAAACGTATAACCGATTGGGATAACAAAAGAAACAATTCCCTTCGGACATCCAATGCGCTCCATTTTATCCATGACTCTTGGTAAAACTGTTTCAGAGCTTGATGTACTAAAGGCAAGAAGCATTTCGTCTTTCATGTAAGCAAGAAATCTGAAAATATTGACGCCAATCATCTTTCCAATAATTCCGAATACAACGATAAGGAAGAGAGCGAGCGCAAAATAAACAAGACCTACAAGCTTACCTAATGAAATAAGAGATTCAAGACCAAATTTTGATACAGTCACGCCAATGAGTGCGAAGACACCAAATGGTGCAGCTTTCATCACAACATTGACGACATGGAACATGGCGTGTGATACACCTTCAAAGAAGGCGAGCACTGGTTTGCCGCGTTCACCAATGGCAGAAACGCCAAGAGCAAATAGCACAGTGAAGAAAATAATCGCAAGCAAATCACCTTCCGCCAATGATTGGAAGAAGTTCGTTGGAACGATATGAAGGAACGTATCAGCAACTGATTTGCTGCTTTGCTCTTTTTCCGTTTCAACATACTGGCTAATATCTTGTTTTTCCGTATTTCCAAAGTCAACGCCTGCACCAGGTTGAACAAAGTTAGCAAGCACAAGACCAAGGATAATCGCAAATGTTGTGATAATTTCAAAATAAAGAATGGTTCTAAAACCAAGCTTCCCTACCTTTTTACCATCACCGGCACCTGCAACTCCTAAAATTAAGCTAGATACGACAATTGGTATAACAATCATCTTAATGAGTCTTAAGAAGAAGTCTCCAATTGGTTTTAAATAAGTCTCAACGCCTGGGTTACCGAAAAAGATTGCCCCAACAACGACACCGAGAATAAGACCGATTAGGATTTGTGTCGCTAATCCAAATTTTAATTTTTTCATAGATTTCCTCCCTAGCATATTCATTAAAGGAATATTCCCATCATATTAAGTTTTAATATATGAAATAAAGTATAACTAAAATTAAAGAGGTTCGTCCACGATTAAATTATATTAAGAAAATACAAAATTGTTTGAAAAAATGAACATTTAGAACCTCCTTTATTGATTCAAGTCAATAAAAAGTGCCTTCGGAACTAAAACTCATCAGATGAAAATACTAAAAAACCCTTTTAGGACAAGGGTTTTACCTTTTTACCTATTTTTCAGAAAAAATAAAAAGCACTTTTGACTCCAACTGACGACGGAGGAAAAAAGTGCTTTTTAATTCAATTTATTACCTTATTTAAGATAACTTACTTGTGAGCATTCCTCACATTCATTACCGTAACACTCGTGTTGTTCCATTAAATCATTTCCACATTTTGTGCATTTTTTTGAAGGCAAATTTCTAAAAAATTCTGTGATTTTTCCTAGCATTTGTCATCCTCCAATACGTTTTGTTGCTATTATTGTATTATAACAGATTAATAATTGTCAATCTGTTTTGTAACAATAGGCAAGAAGAATGCTTTTTTTATGAAAAATGGGTATATTGTAAGAAGGGGATTTTTAGAAAAGGAGGGAAAAATGACGATGAAATTAACTGTCATTGGATGCTACGGAGGATTCCCGGCCGCTGGTGAAGCGACGTCAGGGTATCTTTTTGAATCAGATGGCTTTCGTCTACTTGTAGACTGCGGAAGCGGTGTTCTTTCCAAACTGCAGCAATACATAGATATAGAAGAACTAGATGCTGTTCTCCTTTCTCATTATCACCACGATCATATTGCAGATATCGGACCACTCCAATATGCGAAGCTAGTGGGATATCATTTAGGAAAAAGCAGCGGTCCGCTTCCGATCTATGGACATACAGGTAATCAAGAAGCATTTGGGCGGCTTGCGGATGATGTACATACTAAGGCAAAGGCTTATCAGCCAGAAGAGGGTATTCAAATTGGTCCATTTCAAATTGATTTTTTGAAAACGGTTCATCCGGCAGAATGCTATGCGATGAGAATTCAGGCGGGGGATGCTGTGGTGGTGTATACAGCAGACTCAAGTTATCAGGAGGCATTTATCCCATTTAGCAAGGATGCAGATCTACTGATTGCTGAAAGCAATTTTTACGCTGGACAGGATGGATCGAGTGCAGGACATATGAATAGTACAGAGGTGGGCAAGCTTGCAAAGGAAGCAAATGTTGGAGAATTGATCATCACCCACCTGCCCCATTTTGGTCGTCATAAAGACCTAGTCAATGAAGCACAGGCGTTATATACTGGCAATATACAGCTTGCCCATTCAGGGCTTAGATGGAACAAGGAAGGAAGATAGAGATGCTGTTTATCGATAACGAACAACATTATGATCCAATGATTAATTTGGCAATTGAAGAATATTGCTTAAAATATTTAGACCCAGAAGAAACGTACTTGCTGTTCTATATTAACCAGCCGTCGATTATTATAGGAAAGAACCAAAATACAATAGAAGAAATCAACACGAAGTATGTGGAAGACAACGGCATCAAAGTTGTCCGCCGCCTGTCCGGTGGTGGCGCAGTTTACCATGACAAAGGAAACTTAAACTTCAGCTTTATCACAAAAGACGATGGGGACAGCTTCCATAATTTTAAAAAGTTTACGGAGCCAGTCATCCAAGCGCTTGAAAAGCTAGGCGTCAAAGCTGAATTAAGTGGCAGAAATGACATCATGGCAGAAGGTCGAAAAATTTCTGGAAATGCCCAGTTCGCAACACGAGGACGTATTTTCAGCCATGGCACGCTGCTATTTGATTCAGAAATTGAACATGTTGTTTCGGCTTTAAATGTGAAAAAAGAAAAGATTGAATCAAAAGGCATTAAATCCATTAGGAGCAGGGTTGCCAATATTAGTGAATTAATGGATCAAAAGATGACAACAGAAGAATTTAGAAAAATTCTGTTAAGCTACATTTTCGATACGAATGGGGATGTTCCTCAATATCAGTTGACTGAGAAGGATTGGGAAAAGATTCACGAGATTTCCCGGGATCGATATCAAAAATGGGAATGGAACTACGGCCGTTCACCGAAATTTAATTTACAGCATTCTAAAAGATTCTCAGCAGGCTCCATTGATCTTCGATTAGAAGTGAAAAAAGGGATGATCCAGGACTGCAAGATCTTTGGTGATTTCTTCGGTGTAGGGGATATTGCTGATATTGAAAAAAGACTCATTGGGCAACAATATGATCGCAAAACGATCAGCGACGTATTAGAAGATATGGACATGCGCCACTACTTCGGCAATGTATCAAAAGAGGATTTTCTTGATTTGATTTATTAAGAGGGACAAGCACGGCTAGAGATAGCGGTGCTTTTTTGATTGAAAGAATTGAAAGCGATTTACATTTGATCTTGTGGATTTTTTCGATTGTCTATTATAATAGAAAGGAGGAATGTTTGGCCATAAAATGAATGGTTATTCATTCATTGATGACATGTAAGGGGTGGGAGAATGGATTTGATCAAAAATCTAGAGCAGACGGCGATGACGAAAGGAGAAGATATCGCACTGATCTTTGAAGGAAATCAGTGGACCTATCGAGAGCTCATGACAAGTATCGAGCGCTTTGCAGATGGATTAGTGGGCGAAGGATTTCAAGCCGGGGATCATATCGCGCTTATTTTAGGAAATTCACCGCATTTTGTCATTTCTTTTTTTGGTGCTTTAAAAGCCGGGCTTGTCGTAGTACCAATCAATCCAACATACACGCCTAGTGAAATTGGCTATATGCTGATTACAGGTGATGTAAAAGGCATTGTTGCCCCTGAACAACTGCTACCAGTGTACGAGCAAGTGTATGAACAGCTTCCGTCTATTGAACGGGTGATTATTTGTGCAGAAATTGAATCTGCGTGCAGATCAAGTTTTAAGGAAGTATCAGATCAACTTGTCTTCTTTGGAAAGCTTGTGTCTGGTCATTCGAAAGAGAACGTGCATCCATCTATTCATCAGGACGATACGGCAGTTATTTTATTTACATCTGGCACGACAGGAAAACCAAAGGGTGCGATGCTGACTCATTTCAACCTGTATTCAAATGCCAGAGACGTTGCTGAGTACCTATCCATTGATGAAAAGGACAAGGTGATCGCCGCATTGCCGATGTTCCACGTATTTTGTTTAACGGTTTGTATGAATGCACCATTGATTCATGGCGCGACCATCTATGTCCTGCCGCATTTCAGCCCATCAGAGCTTTTGCGTATGATGGAAAAAGAGAAGCCAACGTTATTTGTTGGTGTTCCAACTATGTATAACTATTTGTACCGCCAGGAAGGGCATGAGAAAGCAATGTCCTCTGTGAGGATTTGTATATCAGGCGGTGCCTCAATGCCTGTTGCTTTACTTCACGGTTTTGAGAAAAAATTTGGTGTCACGGTGCTGGAGGGTTACGGATTATCAGAGGCTTCCCCAGTAACTGCATTCAATCCTCTTGATGGAAAAAGAAAACCCGGTTCAGTCGGGACCGACATTATGAATGTGAAGAATAAGATTGTGAATGAACTGGGAGAAGAAGTCGGTCCAAATGAAGTCGGAGAGCTCATAGCAAAAGGACCCAACATTATGAAAGGCTATTATCAAATGCCAGAAGATACTGAAGCTGCACTAAGAGACGGATGGCTGTACACCGGTGATTTAGCAAGAAGAGATGAAGAAGGATACATTTATATTGTCGATCGGAAAAAGGATATGATTCTTGTTGGCGGTTATAATGTGTATCCAAGAGAAGTAGAAGAAGTGCTTTATCAACATGAAGCTGTAGCAGAAGCCGTTGTCATCGGTGTGCCAGATCCGAACACCGGAGAGGCTGTCGTCTGTTACATTTCCCCCAAGAAACATGCTCACATCGATCAAGAAGACATCATCACACATTGTTCACGCTTTTTAGCGAAATATAAGCAGCCCCAAACGATCCATTTCATAGATGATATTCCAAAGAACACAACAGGTAAAATTTTAAGAAGAGCACTAAAGGAAAAGTATCAAGCAGAGGAAAGTAAATAAGAAAAGGGGGTCTCTTATGAAGAGACTCCCTTAGTGTGCTAAGGTTCTATCACGCTGATAAGAAGACAAAGGGATAAAATAAAATTTCAGCCCTTTAGAATGGCTTCTTTTAACTGTTTCTGAAAAGAATTAGACTGTTTTTGATTCAGCTCATAATAAGTCCCATCTACTAAAAAAACGACCTGTGAACGGTTTGTCCAAAGCTGAAAGGTGGTGCCGTTTGTTCGGCCGTACATCACCTTGGCGATATAATTTGGTTTCTTTAAATTTTTCTTGAGATGATTGCTTGTTTGTTTGCCTTTGTTTAATTCTTCTATTAAGTCTTCTGCTGTGTCCTTATCATCTATTTCATAAGAAGTGGACTCGTTTTCAGATGAAAGGAGCAATTTTTCAGCTCGATTCTCATCAAAGATTTCGCTCGTCCGGCTGAATACATAAAAGAAGGTAATAAGTAAAAGTCCAAAGATCACAACTCCTGCAAGGATTTTCTTCATTTCGATCCTCCAACTCTCTATTTTATATGTAGCATCTCCGATTTTCGAGTAGCATAATCATTTTTTTCGTGAAAGCTTTTTCAGATAGGGCATGCTATGATGGAGCCACATGAGACAGGTTCTAAACAAAATAATGGATGATTAGAATAGAGAGAGGGATGGAAAGGAGGCTGACCTGTGCGAGTACGTAAATGGGTAGCTCTTGCAACGGTAGCATACATATTGTACGGTCTTTTTATTTATTCTTATTTGTTTCTATTTGGGGATGCAGCGGTTCCTGATAGTGTAAAAGGAACAAGTGCAGATCCGCATACCTTTATGACAAGCCATGAGCTTGTCATCAGCGAGAATTTCTCGAGATTACGTAACTTGCTATTTTTCATGACAATTCCATTAGATTGGTATGTCTTTTTTCTTCTGCTCATTTCAGGGTTTTCACGAAAATTAGAAGAATGGAGCCTGGCAGCAGCTCGTTTCACATTTTTAAGTAAACTTGTATATGTGTTTGTGCTATCGCTTTTGACAATGCTGATCTCACTTCCCATTAAGTGGATTGGTTATCAGCTGTCTTTGCACTACGGAGTATCTGCTCAAAGTACGGCAAGCTGGTTGAAAGATCAAATTCTAGATTTCTGGATTCAATATCCGCTTCTTGCTCTATGTGCAATTGTATTCTTTTGGCTTATTCAAAAAAGAAGAAAGCGCTGGTGGCTGTATGCCTGGTGTTTGACAGTTCCATTCACGCTATTTCTCTTCTTTATACAGCCGGTCGTCATTGATCCGTTATATAACAATTTTTATCCACTAAAGGATCAAGCTCTTGAGAACAAGATCTTAACACTTGCAGACAAAGCTCATATCCCGGCAGGTCATGTATATGAGGTCAATATGTCTGAGAAAACGAACACGATGAATGCTTATGTCACAGGAATTGGTGAAAATAAGCGTATTGTGTTATGGGATACGACACTGCAAAAGCTGAAAGATCGCGAAATTTTATTTATCATGGCACATGAAATGGGACATTACGTCATGAAGCATGTCTATATAGGATTAGCAGGATATCTAGTACTGTCACTTGCGGGATTTTTTGCGATCGACCGTCTCTATTTTTATTTCTATCGTAAAGGAGCAGTTCTATTTCGGCTGAGGGAGCCGCGCGACATCGCTGCTCTTCCGATTCTTCTCATGATTGTATCGATGCTGTCATTTGCAGCATCACCTTTTACAAATGCAGTTTCAAGACATCAAGAACGTGCAGCTGATGAGTATGCGCTAAACCTGACAAAAGACGGAAAGGCAGGGGTGACGTCTTTTCAAAAGCTTGCAAAATCAGGGCTGTCTCAGGTGAATCCGCCACTTTTAGTGAAGGTCTTCCGCTACGGGCACCCAACTATGATGGAGAGAATCATGGAAATGGAAAAAGCAGCGGAAAAAGAGGAAACGTCGAGGAAGCAATAAATAAAAAAATCCGGCTGTATTAGCCGGATTTTATTTATTGTTTAGTTAGAAGCCGCTTGAACGTTGATTAACCCTTTTCCGTAATAGAAGGAGTTACCAAGCGGTGTTGCTGTGTTTTCTAAGCGCTGGCGAACCTGAGAAGTTGATAGATTCGGGTACTTAGAAAGGATAAGCGCTGCTGCTCCTGCTACATGAGGAGACGCCATAGACGTTCCAGTATAAGATGTGTATCCACTGCTTGGTACTGTACTTAAAATAGAAGTACCAGGTGCAGAAACATCTAATTCAGGACCTGCGCTAGAAGACGAATTTCTGACATTGTTGCTGTTTACATTGGCAACGGCAATGGTAGAATCATATTTTGCTGGATAGCCAACTGTACTAGTAGAACCAGTGGAACCTGAGTTACCTGCAGCCGCCACAACAACGACTCCGCGGTTATTCGCTGTATCAACGGCATTTTTAAGCGCTGTTGAACCATTTGGTCCGCCTAAGCTCATGTTGATGACATCCATATTATTGGCTACTGCCCATTCAATACCGCTAATGATCCAGCTATATTGTCCGTCGCCATAGCGGTCTAATACTTTAACAGCATATAGGGAAGCACTTGGAGCGACCCCAAGAACACCAATTGTGTTATCAAGGGCAGCAATGGTTCCGGCTACGTGAGTTCCATGTGATTGAAAGTCTTGGGTGGCATTTGGCTCTGAAGGGACGAAGCTGGCACCGCCTGCAACATTTAAGTCAGGGTGTGCAGCGTGGATGCCCGTATCAAGGACAGCTACTTTGACATTAGCCCCTTTATAACCTTGAGCGTGTACAGCTGGAGCTTTGATTTGAGGGATTCCATAAGGGACGGTTTGTGCATATGCTTCTGCTTTGTGGTCTTCTTCTACGTAAGCAATGCTAGGGTCATGTTCAAGTTTTTTTGCGGCTTGTTCGGACATCTTTACTTGTGCGGCATTAATGAGACGATATTGCTTTTCTAGTTTTCCACCATTTTGAGTGACGGCTTGTTTCTTAGAGCTGTTTGTAGTGGCAGAGGCTTTAAAGCCAACAATATAGCTCTTTTCACTATCTGACTTTGAGACCGTCTCGGCATTTGCCATGGAGCCTCCAAACCCTGCTGAAAACAGAAGAGGGACAGCCAATAAAACACTTGTCATCACATTTTTCTTTTTCACGCACAATCCACATCCCTTTTTTCTTATTTCAGAATAATCATCCGTAGTCTATAAGAATGATCCGTTTGACTATTCTGTATATTCAGTTTAAGGGAAGTAGGCAAATAAGAGTAGACCCGAATTTTTGTGAAAGTCCTAGCGAAAATTGGGGAATTAAGTCACTTGGAAATGATGGTAAAATATGTTTATACTACTATTTCAGCGGCTATCTATTAAAAAGGAAATGTGCTTTTTTTCTTATGATCCATTTTCGGAGAAATATTCGATACCCGAAAAGCCTTAAAATAGGTAGAAACGTCTAGCATCTATTTCGAATTTCGATATAAAAAAATACTATTTTATCATTGTTTTTGTCATTTAAAAAGAACCTGTTTACATAACAGGTTCTTTAAGTAGGAGAGGATTGAGTTAAATGGCTGACCACGTTGTAATCAAGCACCTTCCATTTACCATCTTTCCATTCCACATAATTTAAGCAAGCATTGACGAGCCTCGTGTTCTCAAGACCAAGATGTTCATCCGCTAAGGTGGTGAGTAAAGCATGGATGGCAGCGCCGTGTGCCACGATCAGGACTTGTTGATTCGGATAGGCTGCTCTAACTTTCTCAATGCCTTCTACCATTCGATCTTGAATCGCTTCAAGCGGCTCCATATTTGGATACTGTTTATCTGGAAAAAGCTTTTGGCGCTCCTCAAATGACATGCCTTCAGCATCGCCATAATCACGCTCAATGAAATCATCCATGATGACAAGAGGCGCATCTATATGTTTTAAAATCAAGTGTGCTGTTTCTTTTGCCCTTGTGAGTGGACTGGAAATGACAACATCCCAATGGGCATCCTTCAAATAAAGACCCGTTTGTTCAGCCTGCCATTTACCAGTATCATTTAAAGGGATATCTGTTCGTCCTTGAATTCGTTTCGCTGCATTCCAATCTGTTTCCCCGTGCCTGACTAGGCAAATTGTTGTCAATCAAATCCCGCCTTTTCTATCTTTTCTTCTATTATACTAAAGCAGAAGAAAAAAGACTGGATTAGCGATTTGTGAGACTTGTTAAGGATTCGACTGAGCTGGCAACTTGAGAAACCGTTTGTTTGACTTCCTTCAATTCGTTCAGGAAGGTTTGAAGGTCTATTTCAATTTTTCCATTTTGATTTTTGCTTAAGTTCATGCTGCTGACGATATCATCGAAGAGCGAATTGATTTGAGTCATTTTTTCTTTACTATCTGTCACGAGTAAATTCACGTCCCCAATGTGCTGAGACACAATGGAGATTTGTGAATTGGTATTGTTGACGAGTTCAGATACGGTTGAAACCGTTTTCTTTGTGTCCTCTGATAATTTACGAACCTCGTTTGCGACGACAGCAAAGCCTTTTCCGTGTTCGCCTGCTCGTGCAGATTCGATGGAAGCATTTAAAGATAACAAGTTCGTCTGCTCTGCAATGCCTGTGACAATCCCAAAGATTTGTTCAATCTGTTTGGCGATTTCTTCTAAACGCTTAATTTCTGTTTCAATCTTTGTCATGCTGCCATCAATTTGGTTCATTTGTGTTTGTTGAATCTCTAATTCTTTTTTACCGCCAATCGATTTTTCCTCGACCTGTGCTGAAATTTGCGTGCCAGCTTGCGACATGTCTGCCATCTCATCAGATTTTGATACAAGCTTGTCCACGGCATTTGTTGTGTTTGAGAAGAGAGAAGCAAGTGAATTTGATGTTTCTGTGATTTTTGTATGGAGCTCCTGCTGCTGCTGTTCTGCTTCATCACGAATTTTAGAATATTCATTTTGGAATGTATCAAGGACAAGCTGCTGCTCTAAATTTAAGATTTTTGTCGTCGCTTTGACTGCTGTCTGATATTCTTTGAAATCTTGGATATGCTGAGCAAATAAATCCATAATTGATAGCAGAAGGTCCTGGAATGCAGCCATATACCACTTAGGCTGGAGGCCAATCCGTAAATGAACTTGCGCAATTTTAATTCGTTTTGCCACATAGGCTTCATCAACCACACCTGCAAACATTTCACTAATATGAATGCGGAGTGTTTTTTTCAAACGGTCGACAGAACTATTATCTTGAATGATATGCATCAAGGAAGATTCGACTTCTAAATTTTTATAAAATTTATCAACGATACGTGCAATATCCTCCTGAACAATTGGATTGAGCTGTTTTAAAATAAATAGGTCATGCTGCGTCAGATCTATCATTTTAATTTGTTTCGCGATATCCGTATTGTCAGAAAAGTTGATACGTTTTATCCCATCATCCTGCTGTGTGAAAAAAGCAGTGTTTTTTCTTTTCGTCTCTTTTTTAAATAACAATGTTTTTGTCCCCCTATAATCATCACAAATTATCAGACTTTATATTATCTATCGGATAATATTGGATTTTTTAAAGGGGATCAGTAAAATTTTACTGTTCTTTATAAGACCTTTTTAGTGGTTTCTTTGCTGGGCCTTCTACTACCTCTCCAGTAATGGAGAAACGTGAACCGTGACACGGGCAATCCCAAGTGCGGTCGCTATTATTCCAAGCGACTTCACAGCCTAGGTGAGTACACGTTGTATCGACAAGAAAGATATTCCCATCCTCTGATTTAAAGGCGCCGCATTTTTTATGCTCATACGATACAATGCCGCCTTCACCTGGCTTTAAATCATCAATGGTTTGATCGGTTCGTTTTAATTTACCACTGATCAGCTTGGCAGCGACATTGCTGTTTTCTTTAACGAAATCTTTGACGAAAGAATCAGAAACAGGTCTTGATGGCGTAAAAATGGATTCGTATGGATTCGATTTTCCTTCAATCAAATCACCGATAAGAGTAGCTGCCGCGTGGCTTGTCGTCATGCCCCATTTTCTAAAACCGGTCGCAACGAAGATATTTTGATGGTGCTTGGTTAGGCGGCCAATGTAAGGGATTTGATCCATTGTGACCATATCGTGTGTCGACCAGCGATACAGCACCTCTTCAATTCCAAGGGTAGCGTCTCCAAACCTTTCTAGTCCTTCATAGTGAGCAGATTCATCCCCGCCTTGTCCAGTTTTATGACCTTCTCCTCCGATGAGAACGACTTCCTCACCATGCCATTCTGTCGTTCTTAAAGAATGAGCAGGCTGGTCGATCCCTAAGTACATTCCATCTGGGAGCGGCTTCGTTGTTTTGGCTGCTACCACATAAGATTGCTCTGGGTGAATGCGCGTGAAATAAAGTCCCTTTCCATCATAAAAAGGAAAGTGCGAACAGGATATGATATAGCGGCCTGTCAGGTGATGGTCGTCTTTTGTGACGACAGCAGGGCGGTTTCCTTCTTTTACGTCAACAGCAGTTGTCTGTTCATAAATACGTACACCACGCTCTAGGAGCTGGTCAATGAGTGCATTGAGATAATGAAGGGGATGGAACTGTGCCTGCTGCGTCATTGCTAGGGCAGCCTTGATGTCAGCATCAAAAGGAAGCGCTGTTTTCCATCCCCGATCAATCCCAAGCTGTTTGTAGGCATCTAATTCCTTTTTTAATTTTTTTACACCGCTTTCTTCCTTTGTATAAAGGTACGCATCCTTGACTTCTAGCTGACAATCGATGTCGTACTTTTGGACGCGAGCTTGAATTAGCTCTTTTGCTTTCTCATTTGCTTCTACATACAAACGGGCTTTGGGCATACCAATTTGCTGGATCAGCTCATGGTAGTAAACATCGTGCTGTGAGGTAATCTTAGCTGTCGTATGTCCGGTCGTACCTTGCAGCAGTTGATCAGCATCAATGATGATGACATCCAGCCCGCGTTCTGTCATTTCAAACGCGGTAGCGATACCGGTAATACCACCGCCAACAATGATGACATCTGCTGTGAGATCCTCATCTACTGTAGGAAAAAAATGCTTTTGACTATCCGCTATCCATAACGATTTTGCCTGTTCCAATCCTTTATGTTCTTGCTCCATACTGTCGCCTCCAGTTAGTGACTTGTTGTGTATAATTTTTCCACAATGAAGAAAATCATACATTTGAAAGGAAACTAGTCTGGCATACATAAAAAAATAGCCAACACATAAAAATAAACAAGATAAAAGGAAGGAGTGGTCAGACGTGTCAACAAAGCAGCCGAAGAAAACATTGCCGCCTCAGCATCAAAGTGAGCGTCCAGGTCTTGAATATAAAATGAATCCAAGGCCTGTTTTTGATCGAGAGATGCCGGATAAAAAATTAGCAGGGAAAACAGCCATTGTGACAGGTGGGGACAGCGGGATCGGAAGAGCAGTCTCGGTCTTATTTGCGAAGGAAGGCGCCAATGTCGCCATTGTTTACTTGAGTGAGCACCGTGATGCAGAGGAAACGAAGGACTATATTGAAAAGGCGGGAGGCCGCGCCATTTTAATTGCAGGTGATTTAGGAGATGAGTCGTTTTCAAACGAGGTTGTCAAAAAAACGAAGGATGCATTCGGTTCCATTGATATTTTGGTGAACAACGCCGGGGAACAGCATCCGCAAAAAAGCATTGAACAGATTACCTCACATCAGCTTCTTCGAACATTTCAAACGAATATTTTTGCCATGTTTTACTTAACAAAAGCGGTACTTCCTCATTTAAAAAAAGGAAGCAGTATCATTAATACCGCATCTGTCACAGCCTATAAAGGTCATGAAACCTTAATTGACTATTCATCTACAAAAGGGGCAGTCGTGACATTTACGAGATCATTATCTTTATCGCTCATTAAGCAAGGGATTAGAGTAAACGGGGTAGCTCCGGGACCCATTTGGACACCGCTCATTCCATCGACCTTTACGGAAAAGGAAGTCTCTGAATTTGGCGGAGATGTTCCAATGGAGCGTCCTGGTGAGCCAGTAGAGCTTGCGCCGAGCTATTTATTTTTAGCGAGCGAAGACTCCTCTTATATAAATGGACAAATCCTGCATGTCAATGGCGGAACCATTTTAAATGGATAAACAAAAAACTTGCGGTAAAGAGACGAGTTGCTGCCCTCTTTGCCGCAAGTAAAATCATCATGATTAATGTAAGCAGTGTTCTGCATATTGAGCTGACAGGTCGTTGAATCGTTTTTCATCACGCTGATCCAGTGCCTTATCAATCTCTTCTCTAAGGAAGGTTAAGCGCTGTTTATAAAGCGCCTCATCTAAAACCATTTGAATATAGATGTCTAAAATCGTCACGCCGTTTTCTTCGGTTTTTTGGGTGTTGCGGGACTTCATGAGCTCAGCATACGTTTTTTTCTCTTTCATAAAGAATCCCCCCGATGCCTTTTTTATAGTATATGGATTGGCGAAGAAAAAATCAACAAGAATTTATAATTTTTAGACAATTTATTTTTGAGCGAAATCGACACCTCTTGTCCAATCGACACGATGTGATATATCTTAAAAAAGGCTTTTCGATAGATCGAATGGACTAAATAATACGATAAAAAAATGATTTTTAATAAATTTTGAAAAAATCCTGTCGTTTCTTATATGTTGGTGATAGATTAATAGTATCTAAAATAACCAAAAATTAACACAGGAGGAAATGAAGTGTCAGGAATTAGTGAAACACCTTTAGATTCATACGTCATTAATCAAACAACAATGGCGATCCTTCCGGTTGAAGAAGGAAAAAGAGTATATTCAAAAGTCATAGAAAGAGAGACAAGCTTTTACGTTGAATTAAAACCTCTGCAAATTATTGAACGCAGCTGCCGATTCTTCGGCTCAAGCTATGCAGGCAGAAAAGCGGGAACATATGAAGTAACAGGAATATCCCACAAGCCTCCCATTGTGATTGACTCATCCAATCATCTGTATTTCTTCCCAACCTATTCATCCAACCGTCCTCAGTGCGGCTGGATCTCCCACAAATACATTCATACCTTCCAGGAATCATCCCTCGGAGACACGGTGGTCATCTTTACAAATGAGCAAACCGTCAAACTCGATGTCTCATATAAGTCATTTGAGAGTCAGGTGCACAGAACAGCGTATCTCCGAACGAAATTTCAAGATCGCCTTGATGGTGGTCTTCCTAAAAAACAAGAATTTATGCTGTATCCAAAGGAACAACAGCTCAACCTTGTATACGATTTTATATTAAGGGAGCTTCGGAACAGATATTAACTAAAACCAGCGGCAGCCCAGCCGCTGGACTCCTTATGTTTAGCATATCGTCTTACTTTCTCGAAGAAAAAAACATTGATAATTATATAACAAATTATATAACAAATTATATAACAAATTATATAATTTAAGTACAACGTATAAAATTTTATATAATGAGCGACAGAAAAGGGGATATGATGATGACTTATGATGAACTAGATACACCGGCGCTATTAATTGATAAACAGGTGATGATGGAGAATCTAGCTGCTATGCAGCAATATGCGGACCGTCAGCAAGTCAAACTGCGTCCTCATACGAAAACACATAAAACACCTAGTCTTGCGAAGGTGCAGGAGGAGATGGGCGCATCTGGCTTAACTGTAGCGAAAGTAGGGGAAGCAGAAGTGATGGCGGCGCATGGGCTAACAGATATCTTTATCGCCAATCAAATTGTAGGTGAGACAAAGCTGAAGCGAATTCGAAAGCTGGCAGAGTCGATACACATTTCATTTGGAATAGATTGTGTAGAGCATGTGCATCAAATTGAAGATGTCTTTCGTGGAGCAGAGAAAAAAGCGGAGGTTTTAATTGAGATAGAGGTTGGAGAAGAGAGGTCTGGTGTCATTGAAGAGAGTGATTTCCGTCAAATCTTGCAGGCGATAAAAACATGTGAGTTCGTTCATTTAAAAGGGATTTTTTCTCATGATGGTCATACATACAAGGCGGAAAGTAAAGCGCATTGTCAGACATTATATGAAGACGCTGTGAATCGAACGCTTCGATTTGCACAGATTGCAAAAGAATCAGGCATGCTGCTAGAGGTAGTGAGCATAGGTTCAACACCACCGTTCTTATTTCAATTTGATATTCCAAAGGGAGTGACCGAAATCCGCCCAGGCACATACATCTTCATGGATGCCTCTCAGTCCAATGTGATCGGCACTTTTTCACATTGTGCAGCAGCCGTCCTGACGACAGTCATTAGTAAGCCAACAAATACTCGTGTCATTACAGATGTTGGAGCCAAAGGGCTCACGGCTCAAACCCGTACAAAAGGGCTGACGAAAACAAAGGGACTAGGCAAGGTAAAAGACTTTGATGATGTATTTGTTTCCAGTGTATTTGATGAGCATGCCATCATTTATCACGAAGGCTTCCGTCAGACTGTCCAGATCGGTGAGAAGGTGCAAATCATTCCAAATCATATTTGTCCCGCTGTCAATCTTCATGAAAAAGCCTATCTCATCCAAGATGGTGAAGTAGTCGAAGAGCTTGACATTGCTTGTAAAGGTAAACTTCAATAAATCAACAGGACAAGGCGACTTCGTTGGGGCATCATTATGATGACACGACAACATCCACCATGCACATGAATTTGTTGAAACCAAATCCATATATCCAGTCGTCTATTGAGTGTGTATCGGTAGACTGTCCACCAAATGACAGAGAAATGTGGATCCTTAGACGTATTTTCAAGCAATTATTCATAAATCACAGAAGTGACACGAGCCGTCTGTTACAATAAAAGAAATCATTTCTTGCAAAGTGTTCGTATGTGGTAAAGGCTCCTCCTATTTTGACCGATATGAACGAATGGGAATAAGAAATGGAGGCTCTGTATGAAAAAACAATCGCAATTGCTGCTGCTATTCACCTTGATAGTGACCTTACTAGCAGCCTGTCAGCAAGCAGGTCAATCGCCTTCAAAACAAGACACAAAAGAAGCTGCGTATGAACAATGGGTTCAGCGTTATATGGATGAGTTAAATGAAGCTTATGAAAACATGACCGACCAATTTATTTCAGATGGACAGGGAAAGATCCAAGTAAATAAAAAATTGAAAAAGGCGACGAAAGCCTTTGATCGTGTGATTCAAAAGGGGCTTGCTCATCAAGAAATTCCAGCCGCTTATCAAAAGGCAGATGAACAATTAAAGACAGGTCTTCATTCATTTGAAAAAGGAATTGGTCAGGTGGAGCAGCTATTAAAGCGCCCAGATCAAGAAAAGCTGTTTATTTCCGCTACTCATCATCTACAAGATGGATTGCAGAGGGCAGCTGCATTTATTGAAGAAGTCGGCCGCATTCAGCAATCAACGTAAAAAGCTTGGAAGGCGGACTTCCAGGCTTTTTTTACATATAAAGTATTTGCTTTAAGCGGCGCACACCTTCTTGAATCATGTTTTCGTCCGTACAGGCGAAGCCTAGCAGTAATCCCTTTCGATTGCTCTCAAAACAATAAGGACTTAATGGATAAATGCCAATGCCTGCTGCTTTTGCTGCCTCAATACTGCCTTTTTCGTCAAAGTCTGGCGCTCCTTCTAAAAAGACATGAAGACCCGTATCTGTTCCATAAATATGAAAGTGCTTGTCAAATTGTTGTGTTAAAAGGGCATCCATCATGGCAGCCTGTCTTTTTTTATATAGCTGTCTCATTCGCCTGACATATCGCGTGAATTCTCCTTCTCTGAAAAAAGAGGCGAGTGTGATCTGTTCCATAATGGGCAGCTGTCTTTGAATGAGTGATTGCAAGGAAGCGATTTCTTTTATGACCGCTTTGGAGCCGATAATGGCAGCAAGGCGGATGCCGGGTGCCAGCACTTTGGAGAAGCTTAAGATATAAATCACATGGCCTGATGCTTCTGAAAATAAGGAAGGAAGCGGTCCGCCATGATAACGATAATCTCCATCAAAATCATCTTCCAGTATATAAGACTGATGACTGACAGCAAATTTTAGCAGTTGCTGCCTTCTGCTCACACTCATACATACACCGGTTGGACGCTGATGGGAGGGCGTCACCGCAATCAGCTTTGTTCTTCGTGGTAATGTATTCACCATAATTCCTTCGTCATCGACGGGCGCGGGATAAATGTTCATTTCACGATGCATAAAGGAAAGCCTTGCTCCAGGAAAGCCTGGATCTTCAACAGCTACTGTATCGCCTTTTTTAAGCAATACCTGTGAAATCAAATCAATGGCTTGCTGCGTGCCACCTGTTAACACGATTTGATCCTCCTCTACATCAATGCCGCGTTCTACAGATAAGTATTGGCGTATTTCTGAACGTACTTCCCATAGGCCATGCGGGGAGGAATAGCCCCAATCTTTCATCTCTAATCGCTGTAATGCTTTTGTGAGCGAGCGTTTCCATATGTTTTGGAAATGTTCATCGATGGCTGGTTCCTGATGACGAAAATCAATATCAAGCTTCTCATGAAATTGATTGGCCGACAGCCAGTGGTTCATTTGTTTCTCCGCCTCTTGAAAGTGTGGTCTTACCAGAAGAGGAAAAGGCGGCTCACCTTGATGGGGAGCGGAGGCCGCATAGTGGTCACTCGAAATGACCTTCGTACCGCCTCTTCTAGATGTGCTGACATATCCTCTTGCCAGCAGTTCATCATAAGCAAGCTGTATAGTTGATCTTGATACATTGAGCTCCTGTGCTAATACGCGTGTCGGTGTTAACTGATCATGAGGATGCAGTTTTTTGGAATGAATTTGTTGAATGATCCCAGTCACGATTTGCTGCCAGAGCGGTGTAGTACTTGAGCGGTCTAAATAAATATACATCGGACACCTTCTCTCATTGTCACATATAACATGATGATGACACGGAAATATGGAGTGGTCAATAGCATCATTTTTGGATATAGAAAGTAAGCCAAAAGGTGTGTACACTGTTCTCATATGCTTATGACTAGAGGAGAGAGTGAAATGATCCCTGCAGCTAAAGAAGAAACCGCACACCTATCCATCATTCCATTTATATTCGTTTTATTTGGTCTTTTTATGATTACAACCGCAGTGAATCTGCAGGTGCCCCTTTATACGTTGTATGCCGAACAAGCAGGGTACGGAAAGGCGGCGACAGCCCTTGTATTTGCTGCATATGTCTTCGGACTGATTCCAGTTTTACTTTTTCTTGGCGGGATATCTGACCGGGCTGGACGCAAACCGGTTTTATTGGTCGCACTTAGTTTTTCGTTATGTGCTACCTTATTGATGATCGTACATCCTACCATTCAGATGCTCTTTTTGGCGCGGCTGCTGCAAGGGGTGGGGCTTGGCCTGAGTGTTGGCACATGCACTGCTTATTTGATTGCTTTATATCCAGAAAAATCAAGCTGGATTCCAACTTTTATTGCGTTATGCAGTTCGGTTGGCTTTGGGGGCGGTGCTCTTTTTACGGCACTTCTTTCTTTTCAGTATGTGACGCTTGCGCCGCTTAGTTATTGGATTGTGATGGGCTTTTTAATCCTAACGATCGTGGGTGTCTTTTTTTTCGTTCCGCCTGTACAAGGAGATGCAGATAAACCGATGATGAACATGCCAACATTTCCAAAAGGAACAATGCCAGCGAATGCAGCGATTGCTGTCGCGTGGTCAGTGTGCGGCCTTGTGATTTCGGTTTTGCCAGCACAGCTTAAATTGAATGGATATGAATTATGGTTAGGACCGGCACTGTTTTTGATTAATATGGCAGGTGTCCTGATGCAGCCTTTTGTTCGCAAAATGAATAGCACAGCAGCGCTCCTTGCCGGATTTATCTGTCTTCCATGTGGATACGGTCTCTTGCTATTTGGAGCAAATAGTGGATCCATCATTCTTGTGCTTGCCGGAACGATGCTTGCGGGTACTGCCTGCTATGGATTTACTTATTTAGGCGGTCTTCAGCTTATTGTCGAGCGGGGAAAAAAGGAGGCAGCTAGAGCCGTTGCCGGGTTTTATTTGTTTGCCTATTTAGGTCTGGGTCTTCCAAGTGTTTTTGTCGGGCTCTTCGCTGATCTGTTCGGAACTCAGATGGTGTTAACCGTCTTTTTCTTGGTCGTTTTGGCAGCTTGTCTCATCCTTTTGATGTCAAGTGTCAGACAGAAACAAAAGTGAGGAGTCTTGCTTTCTCTTTTGTCTTCCATTCGTTTAAAATAAAGGCATGAGAGGGGAAGATGACATGAAAAAAGTGCAGCTGGACGGCGCGTCGTGCAGGTCGCAAGAAGAGCTTCATGACCAACTAAAAAAAGTTTTACACCTTCCTGACTACTACGGGAAAAATCTCGATGCCCTATGGGACTGTTTGACAGGAGAAGTAAATCTGCCAGTAGAGCTGACATGGGTGAATTTTGACACGAGCAAGGACGCTCTTGGCGAGTATGCAGAAAGCGTAAAGCAGTTATTTCAAGAAGCAGAAGAGGAATTGAAGGGACAATTTCAAGTGAGTTTTCAATAATGGTGAAAAAGCAGCCGACATTAGAGGCTGCTTTTTTCTGAATTTTCTCCTGCGATGATATGGATGTAGACAATGCTAATTATACGGAATCATTTAAAAAGAACACTACCGGCAGATTAAAAGATTGAGTTATCTGAGTTTTAAATTTTTTTAATTGTGGATTCATAAAAATATGTTGCGTGCAGGAAACTTTCGTTAAAATATGTTATAGTGGAACCTACATTGATAGACTAAGATAGAGTGAGGGTTCGGAAAGGATGAAGGAGAAAACAAGATCAAAAAGAAGGCTGAGACCTTGGGTGAAAGTCGTGCTGTTTATCATGGCATTTGTCATGGTGATGGCAATATCTGTGACAGGATATGCTTACTATAAAATTTCAAAAGCGTCGAATAAGGCGCAAGTGTCATTAGAAAGAGGAGACACCTCGCAAAAGCGTGTGAAAGCTTTTGATCCAGGAAAGGACAGCTTCTCGGTCCTGCTGCTTGGAATTGACAGCCGTCCAGGTGAAACGGTAGACGAAGCAAGAAGTGATGCGGTCTTACTGGCGGCTGTGAACCGAACAGAGAAAACCATCAAGCTCCTCAGTATTCCTCGTGATTCTTATGTAGATATTCCGGGAAGAGGATATGATAAAATCGCCCACGCCCATGCGTTTGGGAGTGCAGATTTGTCAGTCAAAACGGTCGAAAACCTGTTGAACATTCCTGTAGACTATGTGATTTCAGGGAACTTTAAGGCGTTTCAAGACATTGTAGATGAGCTAAACGGAATTGACGTAACGATTGAAGATGAAGGTATCGCAAAACAAATGGAAAAGGATTCAAAAGGGAAAGTTCATGTGCAAACAGGAACACATACGTTAAATGGTGAAGAAGCATTAGCCTTTGTGAGAACAAGAAAGGCAGACAGTGACCTTATGCGCGGGAAGCGCCAAATGGAAGCACTTCAAGCCATCTTTGAAAAATCTAAATCCATTTCTTCGATCCCATCCTATGACAACATCATTGATACACTTGGTGACAATGTTTCAACCAATCTGTCCATGAAGCAGTTTATCGGTCTTTTCCCGTTATTGAGCTCATTGACATCAGTAGATACCATTCAGCTAAAGGGCCATGATTATCAGCCTGGGAATGTGTATTACTTTGAGTTAGATGGCGCTGGATTAGAAGAAGTGAGAACAGAGCTGAGAGAACAGCTTGAATTATCATAAATAAGAAGGAGCCTGCCGCTGTGGCAGGCTTTTTGCTTTGAATGGGGAAGCGCGACAATGAAGCCAATTCAATTCGCTTGATGAAGAAAATACCGAGTCAGTAGTTCCTCTACCCGGTGACGTATACGTGGATTAAAGTATTTATGTTTTTCTTCATAGCCATCCATGATAAATAGATACGTTGTAAATCCTTCATCGTGTTCGATTTGCTGTACCTTCATTTTTTCTTTACGTAAATGCTGCTTTAGTTCATAAAGTGCTTTCTGGGCTTCCTTTAAGGCGGAGGTCACAAGCTGAATGTATGGTTCATTTAGTTTAAATGTTTGATGTTGTTTTAAGTGAGTCAAATCACGATTGAGGATGGAGACGACCATTGGAAGAAAGATGGCCTGTTCCATCATCTGAAGCTGTATTCTTGATAGTCTCGTCATGTCCAAGCCTGCTTTCTTTCTTGATAGAACACATGTTCTTATTTATTATACCGAATGAGTCAAATAATCTCAAGGGGGGGGATTCATTTGTATATTTTTATGTTTTCCATGTAAAATGAAAAGTAGACAAACCTTGAAGGAGTCAAACAAGTTGACATCATTTCTTTCCCTATTTACTCACGAAAATATCACATCATTTTTTGAGAGCTACAAGGCCTTTGGACCGATTGTGGCCATATTGCTCCCTTTAATAGAAGCATTTCTTCCGTTTTTACCACTCGTTGCGTTTGCTGTAGCGAATGCAAATGCATTCGGCCTTTGGGAAGGATTTTTATTGACCTGGATTGGTGCAAGTGCAGGGTCTATTCTTGTCTTTTTACTGATCAGAAAATTTGGACAGATGAGAATGCTCAACTTTATCAGCAGGCATCCTTCCATTAAAAAATTGATGCTTTGGGTGGAGAAGCGGGGATTTGGTCCATTATTTATTTTACTTTGCTTTCCTTTCACACCCTCTGCTGCCGTCAATGTTGTAGCAGGTTTATCAAGAATTAGCTTTTGGCAATTCTCATTAGCTACTTTATCTGGTAAGTGTGTCATGCTTTTTATCATTAGTTTTATTGGTTATGACCTCTCTGCTTTAGTTAAGAATCCGTTAAGAAGTATTTTTGCGGTTCTAGTTATTGCAGTATTATGGTATGTTGGAAAGAGAGTAGAAAATAGGTTAAACATTCGAATGAGTAAACGTGAGGACAAAGGAGGCTCTTAATGAAAAAGAAGCCATTGCTATGGTTGATGATTATTACAGGCATCGTCTTATTGTTCCAAGTCAAGAATTTCATGTTTGTCACATATAAAGTAGAAGGGGTTAGTATGGACCCAACTTTTACAGATGGAACAGAATTATTAATCAATAAGTTCTCGCCAAAACTCACGAAAATTAGCCGGTTTGATTATGTATTATTTCACGGACCTAAAAATCAAATCTTGATCAAGCGGGTCATTGGACTCCCAGGAGAAACGATCAAGTATGAAGATGATCAGTTATTTGTCGATGGTGAAAAAAAGAAGGAACCTTATTTAAAAAAGCAGAAACAACATAAAATGGGGAACGTTCTGACAGGGGATTTTCAGCTGAAAGCCATCACAGGAGACGATAAAATCAAAAACAATCATTACTTTGTGGTCGGAGATAACCGAATACATAGCTTCGACAGCCGGCATTTTGGCACCATTTCAAAGGATCAAGTTGTCGGTGTTAAAAGAAATACCAGCGAATAAAAAAAGGCGCTCTGCACATGCAAAGCGTCTCTTTTTATTTTGCGGCTTTATAATCAGGCTGCCTTTTTGCCCATACGTGATGTAAGAAGCGGAAAAACGGTGGCAGCATTGCAATGACGAGAATAATTCTGACGACTTGTACAGCCACAACAAAGGTAGAATCCTCGTGCAGTGTGACTGCTGTTGTTGCCATCTCTGCAATACCGCCAGGCGAAAAAGCAAGAATGGCTGTAATGACAGAAATACCTGTGATCTCAGCGATGGCAATAGAGCTGAGGACAGTCGCAGCAATTAGCCCAGCTGAGCTGACGACAGCCACAATGAGAGTGTTTTTTAGCCCGACAAACATTTCTTTATTCATTTTTGAACCGATGGTTGCACCTAGAAATACTTGAGACGCAATGTTCGCTTGTGCCGGCCAATAAGGAATCAAATCATAACCTATGAGTGCGCCCGCACCAACTTGAAGAGCTGCGACGCCTAGCATGCTGCCGATCAGCCAAGGAGCAGGGAAATGAAGACGAACTGCTAGGCGTGACATGAGCCAGGCACCTAAAATAAGCGCAGCGGTCCAAGAGATGTTTGAAAGGGTGAAAACACCCGAAGAAAAAGCGCTCCCTTGCGTAACTACAGCCACATCCGCTTGGTTTTTTGTATTTAAATAAAACACTGTAAATGGGATAGTGAGTACAACCATTAATACACGTATCGTTTGCACGAGACTCACAACAGCTGTATTGGCTCCCACCTCTTGGGCAATGCCCGGCATAGCGGATAAACCGCCGGGGGCAGTTCCGACAAAGCTTGTCAGCATATCTGTTTTGCTCAGCTTCCATAAGACAAAGCCTGAGAGCATCGCCAGTAGAATAGAAAAGACGAGCATGAAACTCACAGGGAGCCAATTTTCAGCGAAAATGTGAAGGACCTTCATATTCATTTTCTGTCCGAGTTCGATTCCGAGAATGAATTGACCAAGGAGCAGCCATCTGCTGTGAATACGTAAGGTGCTAGTTCCTTTACGCTGAAACAGGGTGGGGCGGCGCATAGCAATAAAAGCTGCGGTGATTAATGTACCTACCATCCAGCCAATGGACATACCTGTTAAAGACAAAAGAAATCCACCTAAACCGCTTATCGCAATGAGAATGAGATCGGTTCGAAGGCTGTTTCCTTGTTTCATCACATGTAAACCTTCTTCCTATATGTTTGTTCAGTAAGTGAAATGTTGTTAACTTCACTATAATACAAAAGTCTCTATAAATAAAATACGAATTTTTTCACTATTTTCATAAGATTATCTTATCACTAAATGATTAGTACATTTTTATAAAGAAAGATATCATTTTTACCAAAAACAAAGTCTATATACAACGATTTTCCCCTATTTATGTTATCGGTTGACTATCATTTTCAATTACACTACAATGCTTAGTGTGAGGTGATAACATGAAAATTCCTTCTTTTAAATATAATGAAAAGGGATTGAATCGTTTTTTTGGTCCTTTAGAGGGAAGAATTATGGAGATCCTTTATGAGGGTGAGGATATGCCGATTAAAGAGGTGCAGCAAAAGCTGTCAGATGAGAAGCCGATTAATTTCAACACCGTGATGACTGTGCTGAACCGCTTAACCGAAAAAGGAATTGTGGAGAAAAAAACAAAAGGGCGCTCATCTATTTATAATCCTATTTTAACAAAAGAAGAATTTCTAAATGAGCAAACAAAATGGATTACACAAGGATTGATGGATGATTTCGGTCCACTGGCAGTGAATCATATGGTGGATGCGATTGAAAGTGCTGATCCTGAATTACTCAAAGTACTAGAAGCACGGCTAGCATCTAAAAAAGAGGAGCAGCAAAATGAATAAAATGAAGTCGAGTCTGCTGTTTTCAGGCGGTATATTGATTGGTTTAGCCATTTTTTATCAGATGGGGTATTACGTGCTTTCAAGCTTTTTTGGCTGGAATCAAGCATATAACCTGATCCATGTATGCCAGTCTGTGCTCGAATTCTATGGATTCACTCCTTTAAAATACTTTCTGGATGCCTTAGTCCTCTACACATTGGGTTTTGCGATTTTTTATATGACGAAACAAATCAAAAAGTACATTCAATTCAAGCAAAATCTGATGCTTGCAGTCGATCACCAGTCGACCGAATCTTTATCTGAGAAATATGCTAATGACATCATCGTGTTTCATTGTCATGAACCGCTTGCTTTTGCAATGGGGATGCTTCACCCAAAGGTTTATTTATCAACAGCTCTCATGGACATGCTGGATGAAGAAGAGATTGACGCTGTAGTTCATCACGAATTGCATCACAAATACAGCTATGATCCTTTAAAGGCTTTCATGTTCTCAATGCTCACAAAAGTCATTTGGTACATTCCAGTGTTAAAGCATATGAGACAAAGCTACTCTGTTTTTCGTGAAGTGATTGCAGATGACTATGCCATTCAGAAGACAGGTACTGAGCTTGGAGTAGGGCAGGCCCTTTTGAAGCTGATTAAAAAGAGAACCCAGTTTCAAAAACAAACAAAGTTTGCGGTGTCCTTTGGGGATCGGGCATTGAATTTAAGAATACAAAAAATTTTAAATCCAACTTACAATATTCCTTTTAATGTACCAATGATTCCAATCGTCACTTCAGCCATTCTGATGGTGGTCTTAATGATTATGCTCAACCTTAATTACTAATTTTTTTACTTATTAACATTACATTGTGTAGTGTAAAAACAGGAGGAAATCACTATATGAAAACAAATCAAGAAATAGGAACACTTTTTGTACGCGTTATTTTAGGTATTATTTTCTTTTTACATGGGCTTCAGGCATATCAAGGAGGGCTGGGAGGCACAGCAGCATTCTTCGGACAAATCGGTGTACCTGAATTTATGGCATATATTGTAAAGACAATTGAGCTAGTCGGTGGTATTGCCTTGATTTTAGGTCTAGGAACACGTATTTTCGCAGCATTATTTGTACCAATTATGGCTGTAGCGATTATCACTGTTGGTTTTTCTAAAGGATTTGTTGGTGGCTATGAATTTGAACTTTCGCTGCTCGTCATGGCGCTTTATTTGACTCTTAGCGGCAGTAAGCTGTTGTCAATTGATGGAATACTCAAGCATCAGCAGCAAAGCAATGAAGCAAAATTTCATTAAAAGATCATGAAAAAACTCCTTCTGCTATTTTGGGCAGAGGAGTTTTTTAATGGTCAAATTCTCATTTTCTTGTTTGAAAATAAGGAAGGGATGTGAGGCTTTGCTACATTTAGCGCTTTCTTTAATAGATTGAATGAACGAAAAATCGATTTCATTTTTTGACGGAACATACGATCTCCTATTAAAATAGGACTATCTATGATATATGGTGCGTTAAAAGATATAAAAACCATACAGCATGCTGCTGCTCATCTTGAGCGATACGTTTCATTAGCTCTTTTGTTCCTTGATCCCGGACATAGTCTGATACGCTTAAGTAAAAATCGACCGTTTTTTGTTCATCTTTAAAGGCAAACATAAGTCCTTCTCTGAATTGGTCTGGACAAGGTTCTGTTACGCTTGGTTTGTGGTTTTTACCTGTTAAAGAATAATATAGCTTTGAAAATAGTTGATAGTGTCTGACTTCATCCTGGCGTATTTCTTGAATGATCTTCTTTGCTTCAGGATTTTTTGCCTTTTGGGCAAGTTTTTCGTAGCATTGGATCGCAGAATACTCACCATTGATCGCCTTCTCAAGGTCTGAAATGATTCTTGTGTTTTGGCGCATGTCATAAGGCGAGTAGTCGTAGTAACCGTAATACATGATATTGCCAGCCTCCTTTTAGTTCATGATGGTTTATGATATGAAAAGAGTGAGGAAAGGTGCCTATGTCTTTTTTCAGAAAGGAGAATGGGAACGTGATCGGAAAATAGCTATTTACCTTTATTTTCGCTAGAATATGAGTACATAAGAAAGGTGTTGTGGAACGTGGAGATTCAGTTTTTAGCAGGCAGATCGGGGAGTGGAAAAACGACTGCAATCTTAGAGGAAATCAAAGAACAGCTTCGGCTTGATCCGTTGGGTCCGCCAATCATTTTTTTAGTCCCGGATCAAATGACATTTTTAATGGAATATGAGCTTGCGAAAACGTCTGAAGCTGGTGGAATGATCAGAGCTAAAGTATTTAGTTTCACTCGTCTTGCTTGGTCGATTTTACAGCAGACTGGTGGAGCGAATCGGCAATTTGTGACAAGCACAGGAATTCAAATGCTTTTAAGAAAAGTGATTGAAGAGCAGAAAGACAAGTTTAAAGTATTCAAAAAAGCGAGTGATAAGCCGGGGTTTGTGGAGCAAATCGAAAAAACGATGGCTGAATTCAAAAGATACTGTATGCTGCCGGAGGATATTGAGAAAATTTCAGCGTCTAGCATGCATTCAGAGTATACAGAAGAAAGACGGGCAGCCGAAAAATTGCATGATCTCCATGTTCTTTATCAGCAGATGGAGGAGCATTTACAAGATGAATATGTGCACTCAGAAGACTATTTGACTCTTCTTTCCCAGCAAATTCCTTCAGCTGAAGAAATAAAAGGAGCACACATCTATATAGATGGTTTTTATCAATTTACACCGCAGCAGCTTCTTGTCATTGAACAGCTCTTGCTGTATGCAGCAAAAATAACTGCGGCTTTCACAGTAGATCGATCCTATCATGATAGGCAGCCAAATGAACTTGATTTATTTCGTATGACAGGTAAAACGTATTTCCAGCTCTATCAGCTTGCTAAAGAGTGCGAAGCTGACATTTCTGAAAACATTTTTGAAAGAAATCATCGGCACCTTTATACACCAGATCTTGCTTATTTAGAACACCAATATGAGCAGCGGCCCGTTCAGCCATATCAGGAAAACACCCCTCATCTCACAGTGTCTAAAAGTGCAAATAAACGAGCTGAAATTGAGGGAGTAGCGAGAGATATCCTTGATTTAGTGAGAGAAAAAGGACTCAGACTGCGAGATATCTCGATTGTAGGGCGGCATATAGATGACTATAAAGATACGTTAAAAGAGGTTTTTCGAGATTACGATATTCCTTTTTTTATTGATGGAAATGAATCGATGCAGTATCATCCGCTCATTGAATTAATTCGTTCGAGCTTGGATGTCATAAAAGGAAATTGGCGGTATGAAGCGGTATTTCGCTGCGTGAAAACAGAGTTCTTATTTCCGCTTGAAATCACTAAGAACAAAGCGAGAGAGCAGGCAGATCAGCTTGAAAACTATTGCATTGCTTATGGTGTAAAAGGAGAGCGCTGGACAAACGGTTCCCGGTTTCATTACAGGCGTTTCCAATCATTAGATGAGGATTTCGGACAAACAGATCAAGAAATTGAAATGGAACAAATGCTAAATGACGTCAAAGAATGGATCGCGTCCCCGCTTTACCAGTTGCAGAAAAGGCTCAAAAAAGCGCAAAAGGTAAGGGACATGGTAGAGGCTGTCTATGTCTTTTTAGAAGAGATACAAGTACCAGATAAGCTTGAAAAAGCGAGGCTTGAGGCTGAAGAAGCAGGTCGATTAGCTGAAGCAATGCAGCACGGGCAAGTATGGGATGCGGTGATTCAATTAATGGATGAATTTGTTGACATGCTAGGTGACGAAGAGCTCTCATTTCCCTTATTCCAACAGATGATAGATACAGGGTTAGCTTCTCTAAAATTCGCTTTGATTCCGCCTTCACTCGACCAAGTATTTATTGGAAGTATGGATTTATCCAGAATGTATCAAGTGAAGTGTACGTTTATCATTGGTGTAAATGATGGCGTTATTCCTGCACGTCCCTCTGATGAGAGTGTATTGTCTGAGGATGACCGAGAATGGTTAAAACGAGCAGGAGCAGAGCTGGCAGAGACAGGAAAGGAACGGCTGCTAGATGAGCAATTTTTAATTTACCAAGCGTTATCAAGTCCATCCCATCATTTATATCTATCCTATGCGGCTTCTGATGCAGAAGGACGTTCTCTATTGCCTTCGACACTCATCAAGTATTGCCAAGAGCTTATGCCAAATCATCAGCAGGCTCTTTATGTGTTAGATCCAGAACAGCTGGAAGACGATGAGCAATTAAAATTTGTAGCGAATGAGCATGTTTCGTTGTCGTATACCATCTCACAGCTGCAGCAATGGCTCAATCAATATCCCATCAGCGGTGTATGGTGGAGTGTCTATAACTACTTAATGACATCTCCTCATCGGGATGTATCAAAAAACATCATGTCAAGCTTGTTCTTTACAAATCGAGCGAAGCCATTAAAGCCTAATGTCACAAAAGAGCTTTACGGTGACCATATTCAGGGCAGTGTTTCAAGAATGGAGAAGTTCAATGCGTGTGCATTCTCTCACTTTGCTTCCCACGGTTTAAAACTAAAGGATCGACAATTTTACAAATTGGAAGCACCCGATATCGGCCAATTGTTTCACTCGGCTTTGAAGCATATTTCAGATACGCTAGTTGAACAAAAAAAGGATTGGAAAAACCTAACGAAGGAAGATTGTGTCACCTATTCAAGACATGCAATCGAACAGCTTGCTCCGCGTCTTCAAAAGGAGATTCTATTAAGCTCTAATCGGCATGCTTATATTAAAGAAAAGCTTCAGAAAATCTTGATTCGAGTCTCTTCTATATTAAGTGAACATGCCAAATTGAGTGGATTTTCTCCGGTAGGGCTTGAGTTAGGTTTTGGAGGTCAAGGGCCTTTGCCGCCGTTTACTTTTCAATTAAAGAATGGCTGCACGATGGAGCTTGTCGGAAGGATTGACAGGGTAGATAAGGCAGAAGGTTCAAAAGGGCTGCTTTTAAGAATCGTCGATTACAAATCCAGTGAGAAAGGTCTTGATCTAGCAGAAGTATACTATGGTCTTGCCTTGCAAATGCTCACATACTTAGACCTAACCATTACGTATTCGAAAGAGTGGCTCGGCGTAGAAGCAACGCCTGCTGGCATTTTATATTTCCATATTCATGATCCGCTCATTCAAGCACCGATTCCACTTGCAGAGGATGAAATTGAGCAGGAAATCTTCAAGAAATTTAAAATGAAGGGTTTATTGCTTGAAGATGTGGAAGCAGTAAAGCTAATGGATCAAACGCTTGATTCAGGTAGATCGCAAGTCATTCAAGCCGGTTTGAAAAAGGATGGGTCTTTCCGTTCTGATTCGGCAGTTTTAAGTGAGGATCATTTCCATATACTCACACAACACGTTCGGCGCACATTTGAAGAAGCAGGCGAAAGAATTACAAATGGAGAGGTCGCAATTAATCCATATAAATTAAAGGATCAAACACCTTGCCGCTTTTGTTCATTCAAGTCTATTTGCCAATTCGATGAATCAATAGAAGATAATGATTTTAGGGTGCTCACCTCTGAAAAGGATGATGTTGTGATAGAACGGATCAAAAAAGAAGGGGATCAGTATGCAAATACCAAAACCGAATAACAGTACGTGGACGGATGACCAGTGGGAAGCCATCGTTTCAGAAGGACAAGATATCTTGGTTGCGGCGGCGGCAGGGTCAGGTAAAACAGCTGTTTTGGTTGAACGCCTGATTCGAAAAATGACCCGGCCTGAACATCCAGTTGATGTGGATCGTCTGCTCGTTGTGACTTTCACAAATGCTTCTGCGGCAGAGATGAAGCATCGGATCACAGAAGCACTTGAAAAAGAATTAGCCAAAAACCCTGGGTCTCTTCATATGAGAAGGCAGCTGTCCCTCATGAATCGAGCTAATATTTCAACCTTGCACTCCTTTTGCTTGCAGGTTTTGCGCACCTTTTACTATGAAATTGATCTTGATCCAGGCTTTCGTTTGGCTGACCAAACAGAAGGAGAACTATTAGGAGATGAAGTGTTAGACGAACTGTTTGAGGATGAATATAAGGCTGGAAAGCCATCATTCTTTGAATTGGTTGATCGTTACACATCTGACCGTCACGACTTAGATTTGCAATGGCTCGTGAAGAGAATTTATGAGTTTTCGAGATCTCATCCTTCTCCGGAGCAATGGATGCGGGCATTTCTTTCACTTTATGATGTAGATGCTCAAACAAAAGTAGAAGAATTACCGTTTTATCCATATATCAAAGAAGATCTTTCTCTCGTTCTCCGGAGCTGCCAGGAGCTGCTTGAACGAGCTCTTTCGCTATCAAAAGAGCCAGGCGGGCCAGCACCGAGAGCAGAGAATTTTATAGATGATTTAGAGCAAGTCAATGAATTAATCCGTCATCAAGATGATTTTGAGAAGCTTTATGAGCTTTTGCCGAACGTTAATTTTAAAAGGCTCAAAACGTGCAAAGGGGACGAATATGACCCTGCTCTCTTAGAAAAATCCACTGATGCACGTAATCAAGCAAAAAAACAATTAGAAAAACTAAAAGATGAATACTTCATGCGCAGTCCTGCCCAGCATTTAAAAAGCTTAGCTGAAATGAAGCCAGTTGTGGAGACGCTTGTAGAGCTTGTGATCCAATTTGGTGAGCGTTTCGAAAGAGCGAAGCAGGAAAAGTCAATTGTCGACTTTTCGGATTTAGAGCACTATTGCTTACGCATTTTAGCGGAGCAGGATGCAGAAGGACATTTGATCGAAACAGAAGCTGCCAAATACTATCAACAGCAGTTTGAAGAAGTGCTCGTTGATGAATATCAGGATACAAACCTTGTACAAGAAACGATTTTAAAGCTTGTATCTATGGGGAAACATTCTGCAGAGGGCAATCTGTTTATGGTTGGTGATGTAAAGCAGTCTATTTATCGTTTTAGACTGGCAGAGCCTATGCTCTTTTTAAACAAATATAAACACTTTCAACCAGACGGCAAAGAAACAGGGAAGAGAATCGATTTAAATAAAAACTTCCGCAGCCGTTCAGATGTTTTAGATAGTACGAACTTTTTGTTCAAGCAGCTGATGGGGGAAACAGTGGGAGAAATTGAATATGATGAACAAGCTGAATTAAAGCTTGGAGCGAGTTATCCAGAAAGCAAAGATACAACGACAGAAATGCTTCTTGTCCACTTAGATCAGCAGGAAGCAGAAACCGGCGAAGAGCGAGAAGAGCTCGAGACCGTCCAATTTGAAGCGAGAATCATTGCTGAAAAAATAAAAGAATTAGTGGAGCAGCCATTCCAAGTGTACGATGCAAAGCAGCAAATGACCCGTAATTTGCAGTATCGTGACATTGTCATTTTGCTTCGGTCTATGCCTTGGGCTCCACAAATGATGGAGGAATTAAAGAAGCAGGGAATCCCTGTATATGCGAATCTTTCCTCTGGTTATTTTGAAGCAACAGAGGTGTCTGTCATTCTTTCATTGTTAAAAGTCATCGATAATCCATATCAGGATATCCCGCTTGCTGCTGTTTTAAGATCACCTATTGTTCATTTAGACGAAAATGAATTGGCTCTGATTCGAACGAGTGATAAAAAAGGCACGTATTATGATGCTGTAAAGGCATTCATGAGTGTGACGCATTCTGATCACCCTACATGCAAAAAACTAGAGCGATTTTTCCAATTACTGCGCAAGTGGCGTGATTTTTCTATCAATCATTCGGTGGCAGAATTAATTTGGGAAGTCTACCGTGATACGCAGTATCTTGATTATGTTGGCGGAATGTCTGGAGGTAAGCAGCGACAGGCAAATCTTCGTGCCCTTTATGACCGGGCTAAGCAATACGAAAAAGCTGCCTTTAGAGGGCTATTCCGATTCCTTCGTTTTATTGAAAGAATGCAGGAGCGTGGGGATGATCTTGGTGCAGCAAAAACGTTCAGTGAAACAGAGGACGTTGTGCGCATGATGACGATCCACAGCAGTAAAGGATTAGAATTTCCAGTCGTCTTTACCGCAGGGCTCGGCAGAAACTTTAATATGATGGACTTAAACCAGCCCTATTTACTTGATAAAGAACTAGGCTTTGGAAGCAAGTACATCCATCCTGAGCTGAGAATTAGTTATGCGACATTACCGCTTGTGGCGATGAAAAAAAAGATGAGAAAAGAGTTGTTATCTGAAGAATTAAGGGTCCTATATGTAGCGCTCACAAGGGCTAAAGAAAAATTATTTCTAGTCGGCTCTGTCAAAAATCAGGTGAAAGCATTAAGCAAATGGCAAAATGCCGCAACCGGAGAAGAGTGGCTGCTCCCTGATTTTGAACGGTATCAATCGAAAACATACTTAGATTTCATTGGCCCTGCCCTTATCCGTCATCAAGCGATGTCATCTGTTTTAGAAGAAACAGGAGATATTGTTCTTTCGCATCCGTCTACATTCACTATCTCATTTACGCAAGCTTCTGATCTTTTAAAGGAAGATATGTCACTTGAAAAAAAGGAGCAAGACGAGATTGTACAAGCATTGATCGATGGTCTACCTGTTGAAGGATATGGTGATGCTGATGAGAAGGTGGCAGAGAGACTCTCATGGAAATATCCGTATCTAGCGGCCTCGCAAGTCGGCACAAAGCAGTCTGTTTCCGAGATAAAAAGAATGAAAGAAATACAGGATGAGTACAGTGTTCCTTCTTCTATTCGAAAAGCTCGTGCAACATTGTATGACCGGCCAGCTTTCATGAAGAAGAAAACACTCACTGCCGCAGAACAAGGCACCGCAATGCATACAGTGATGCAGCATATCCCGCTCCCTTCTGAGGAGCCCTATGATGAATCACGTATAGGACACCTGCTCGAATCCTTACAGCAGCGAGACTTGCTAACAGATGAGCAGATCCAATCAATTAATCAAGAAGGAATTGCTTCTTTCTTCTCTACTTCAATTGGTCAAAAACTGCTAAAAGCGGACTGGGTAAAACGAGAGGTGTCATTTAGTATGGTGTTACCTGTTAAAGAGGTATACAGTCATATTGATACTGAGGGAGAGCCTGTTCTGATTCAGGGGATGATTGACTGTTTATTTGAAACAGGTGGAAAGCTATATTTACTAGATTATAAAACTGATAGAGTACAAGGCAGATATACAGTTGACGCTGCTGAACCGATCTTGAAAAAGCGTTATGAAACCCAAATAGCCTTATATGCAAAAGCTGTAGAGCGTTTGACAAACAGAACATTAGAGGAGAAAATTCTCTATTTCTTCGATGGAAATTTAGAAATTTCTTTATAAATGGTTCGGAATGAGAGGTGAATCACATGAGGATTCTGCATACAGCGGATTGGCATTTAGGGAAAACCCTTGAAGGTCGAAGCCGGCTTGATGAGCAAGCACAGTTTTTAGATGAACTGTATCAAATCGTGAAAGACGAACACATTGATGTCATTGTGATGGCCGGTGATGCCTTTGATACTGTGAATCCGCCTGCTAGAGCAGAGCAGCTTTTTTATGAAAGTCTATCTGCCTTATCTGATAAAGGAAAACGCCAGGTAGTGGTCATTTCAGGCAACCACGATAATCCGGATCGTTTATCAGCCGCATCACCTTTAACAAATGATCAAGGGATTCATTTAATTGGATATCCGACAAATGACATCATCCGTGTCGATGTTCCTTCTGCGGATGAACGTTTATCCATTGCAGCACTCGCTTATCCGTCTGAGGCGAGACTAAATGAGGTGCTAGCTGAAACATTTGAAGAGAAATTGCTTCGTGATCATTACAATTTAAAGATTCAACAAGCGTTTCAACATTTAAGTAATCAATTTCAACCGGATACGGTCAATATGGCAACAAGCCACATTTATGTGGCAGGGGGGAGTCAAACAGATTCAGAAAGACCGATTGAAGTAGGCGGCGCATATACTGTTGCGGCTGAAAGCCTGCCAGAATCCGCTTGCTATGTTGCACTTGGTCATTTGCACAGGCCGCAAACGATCAAACGTGCCAAAACGATTGCTCGTTATTCTGGATCACCTCTTGCTTATAGCTTTTCTGAATCAGGTTACGCCAAATCAGTCACAATTGTAGAGGCAAAACCGAATGAAAAAGCGAGCTGGAAAGAAGTGTTTCTATCAAGCGGAAAACCACTTATGAAATGGAAGGCGACTGAGGGACTGAGTCAAGTGTACGAGTGGCTGGATGAAAAACGGGATCTTCAGGCATGGATTGATCTAGAGATTCATTTAACAGATCAGCTCTCTATTGAAGAGATTCATCAGCTCCGAAAGCAGCATAGTGGGTTTGTTCACATTCGTCCAAAGTTCAAAGAACTACAGCAAATAGAAGAGCAAAAGCAAGTGGAAAAACTCTCAATCGAAGAGAGGTTCGTGAAGTTTTATGAGCGCCAGACATGTGGCGGTCTGCCTGATGAAAAAACAGTCAAACTGTTTTTAGAGCTAGCCAATGATATGCAAGAGGAGGAAGCGACTTGAAGCCGATTACGCTGACCATTAAAGGACTTCATAGCTTCAGAGAAGAACAAATAATTGACTTTAGCTCATTATGTGATGCGGGTGTGTTTGGCATATTTGGACCGACAGGAAGTGGAAAGTCGTCCATATTAGACGCCATGACACTGGCACTCTATGGCAAAGTGGAGCGTGCGTTAAATAATACACATGGTATTTTGAACCAAGCGGAAGAAAAGCTGTCGGTTTCCTTTACATTTGCTTTGCAAAAGGAACACCACATTTCTTATAAAGTTGAACGTGCTTTCAAACGAGCGGATGAAATGAAAGTCAGAACGACATTATGCCGCCTAATTGAAATCGGTGATACGCAGACAGTTCTCGCAGATAAAGCGAGTGAGGTGAATCGTAAAGTAGAAGAACTACTCGGATTAACCATTGATGACTTTACCCGTGCGGTTGTCTTACCTCAAGGGAAGTTTGCAGAATTTCTCTCCCTCAAAGGGGCAGACAGACGTCAAATGCTTCAGCGGTTATTTAACTTGGAGAAATATGGAGATCAACTCGTCAAGCAATTGCGTGCAAAGGCTCAAAAGCATTATGGGCAAAAAAATGAACTGCTAGCTGAACTGAATGGTTTAGGAGAAGCTGGTCCAGAGGCGCTGGCAAAAGCAAAGGAAGCAGCTGAGCAGGCAAAGGCTATTTTTCATGAGAAAAAACAAGCGCGGGACGAAGCGTTCACTGCTTTTACAAAGGCGCAAGCGATCTGGCAGTATCAAAAGGAACAAGAAGCTTACGAGACTGAACAAAACAAGCTGAATTTACTGGCACCATCAATAGAAGAGAAAAAGACGAAGCTCCATATCGCAGAGCAGGCAGAGACGCTAAAGCCCTATGCGGATGCATTGACAAAGGCTGAAAAACAGCTTTCTCAAGCATCGAAAGAGAAAGAGGAAGCAGAAAAGCAGCTGCTGCATCAACGAACGATCTATGATCAAATGGCGCGGGAGTATGAGCAAGCCCGGCAAAAGAAAATAGAGACAGAGCCAGACCTTCTCCAAAAGAAAGAACAGCTGATTCAGCTAAAAGAAATTGAACGTAAAAAAGAGGCAGCTTTTCAGGAAAAGACGAGCATAGAGCGCCAAAAAAATGAAAAAGCGCAGCAGCTCCTCCAAAAGAAGAAAGAAGCGGAGAATCTCCAATCTCTATTAGAGCGTGCACTAACGAAACAAACACAGCTGAAAAATGAGCTGGAGCAGTTACAAGTTTCAGTGAAAGAACGCAAAAGTGTACAGGATGCTTTACGTTTAAGTGAAAATGTTGAAAGAATAAACCTTAGTATTCAAAAGGAAAAGCAAAAGCTGGAGGAGCTCAACAAGCGAGCCTCACAGACTTCAGAAGCATATGAAAAGCTTCAAAAGCAGCAAAACGACCATTATGAAAAAATAGGCCAATCGTTTCAAGCAATTGAACACCTCTATTTTTATGTATGTGAACTCGAACGAGCTCTGACAGAATGGAGTCAAAAAGAACAACAACAGAAACTCGAAAAATTAAAGCAGCGTGATGCGGTAAGGGCGGCAGAATTAAGAAAAGAATTAGCGGCAGAGCTAGTAGATGGTGAGCCATGTCCGGTTTGTGGGTCGATTCATCATGATCCAAAGGCTTTGCAATCCAATGACCATGAAGAAACCGTGGCACAAGTCGATGAAGTCATTCAACGGATGGACAAAGAGCTCAAGCAGGCAGAGGATTATGGGAGAGACATGTATGCCGCAAAGCAGCTTCTCGAAACGCATGCCAATCAATTAGTGAAGCAATTCGCTTTCTTATCTCAGAAAGCCCCTGGAGCGGAAGTCGCTGCAGCAGTAGAAACGGTACAAAATTCGCAGTCTTTGCAGGGTCTGGTGCAAGAATGGAAAGGCATAAAACAGGATACTCAAGAAGTTGAACATAAACGAGCTCGTTTAATGGATGAAACGCATGATCAAGTAGCAGAGATGAGCAAGATAAAAGAGCAAATGACTTTTGAACAGCAGCGCATCGAAGAATTAGAGGTGCTGATCAAAGAGTTTGATGCTGAGCTTTCAGAGCAAACGACTCAATTTGAACAGACCTTCCCGCATCTTACATTGAATCAAGTACAAGAAATGCAAAAGCAAATCGATGAAAAGGACCAACAAGCGGAAGGCTATAAAGAACGTATTGAGAAAAGCATTACGTTTTTGGAAGAAAAACAGCTAGCAAAAGAGCAGCTGCAGACAGTGATATACAATGTCGAGAAAGAACTTGATAAACTAGCGCATCAGTTAGAAAGTCAGCAGCAGCTTATCCAACAATATGAAACAGATTTAGGCCGATATCCATTAAAAGCTGCCTCTATTTCTGATGAACTTATAGAGGTTGAACACACCCTTTCTCTTCTTAATGAGAAAGAGCAGCAATCGTACAAGCAATTGCAGTACGCGCAGCAGTTGTTTAGTGAAGCGCAAAGTCATTTTTCAAGCAGTGAGCGTCAGCTTCAAGAGGCGAACAGGCGAAAACAAGAAGCAGACGCAGCATGGGAAAAAGAAGCAGCATCTTCTCCTTTTCATATGCCGCAGGAAATTGAGTCTGTTTCAATGGAACAGCCAGTACGTCAATCGGTCAAACAGGAAATTGAGGAGTTTGAGGATAAAAGAAAGGAATGTGCCGCAAACTTAAAGCGAATTTCTGAATTACTGAAAGAAGAGTCACTGGATGAAAAGCAGTGGACGGACATTCAGCACAGAAAAGCTGCAGCTGAAAAAGCATTGGAAGAAGCGACAGCAATGAGTGGGTCCGCACATGAACACCTGCGTGTGATTGAAGAGAATCATCAGCGCTTTGCAAGTATTCACGAACGATTGGAAGCACTGCAGGAAGAAATTGATCGCCTTGATAAACTGCAAACTGTTTTTAAAGGGAATACGTTTGTTGAATTTTTAGCAGAAGAACAGCTGGAAAGTGTCAGTCGTGATGCATCCGCCCGCTTAGGTATGTTGACGAGACAAAGATATGCGATTGAGGTCGACTCAGAAGGCGGCTTTGTTATGCGTGATGATGCAAATGGAGGTGTCAGGCGTCCTGTGTCCAGCTTGTCCGGCGGGGAAACTTTCTTGACATCGCTGGCGCTGGCGCTTGCTCTTTCTGCACAAATTCAGCTGAGAGGTGAATTCCCGCTGCAATTCTTTTTCCTTGATGAAGGATTCGGTACGCTCGATCAAGACTTGCTTGATACGGTCATTACCGCATTAGAGAAGCTACAGTCTCACAATTTAGCAGTTGGTGTTATTAGCCACGTGGAAGAATTGAAAATGAGACTACCGAAGAAACTGATTGTCCATCCAGCAGATCCAAGCGGGAAAGGGACAACGGTCTCAATGGAATTAATGTAAATGTTGAGGTGATAACAGGGTGGCAAAGCAAACCATTGGATTATGTGAGCTGTGCGGAAGACAACATGTCCTGCTTACAGAACACCACTTAACACCAAGAGAAGAAGGTGGGGCATTTTTACCGACTGCCTTCCTGTGTATCCCCTGCCATAAACAAGTGCATGCTCTCTTTACAAACCAGGAGCTTGCCGCACGCTTGAATACACTTGATGCACTAAGGCAGGATGAAAAGCTTGCATCGTACATCAAATGGATTCGAAAACAGCCGGCAAGCAAGCTGGTTAAAACAAAAAAATCGAGACAACGCAGAAAAAAATAAGCATAAAAAGCGCTCCTCTCAATGAAATGCCTTTAGAGGAGCTGCTTTATGCATTGCCTACCATATTCTGATCATTTAAGTCAGGATCCACATAGTTGGTGGCGCTAATGCCATTATTTAATATCAAGAAATCTCCGGTATTCCCCGCTCCAGAGCCTAAAGCAGATTTTGATGAACTCTTAGGCGACAGATAGAATGAATCACCGACGTTTACGACGCCTCCAGAAATAGAGTTAATGTAAATGGGTCCGACAATTGCTGGCATAATCGACATCCTTTATTCGAAGTCATATCACCATCATATGCGTAGGTAGGTCCACTTGTGAGTTTGGCGGACTTTCGTCGTTGCTAAATAACTCTCGAATATGCTTCACTCTTGCAACGCCATTCATTCCACATGTAGAGCCAATTTGAAACACAGAAGAGGAAGACACCCCTTCTACATGTATTGAAGAAACTTTAATCACAGGCTTCTCGTGATAAAAAGCTGTTCTGACAGATCGTTCCGGCAGCATCAATGGAATCGGCTCAAAATATACTTCAAATTCTTTCGCATTTAAGTTTTCTGCTTCATAGCCATAAAACAAACTAAGCGTCCGTTGAACAGCTAACACCTTGACCTTCGGGCATAGCTCCTGTGTATCACCAATTTGAACGACACTCGAAATCCCGACAGAATTCACCTTCGAGAACTTCACTTGAGATGTGCGCTTAATCATTATCGAGGTGCCAGAGGAACAAACGGGCCAATGATCAAAGATTCTGGCGGTGTATCAAAAATGGAGGATAATTGTACATGATCTGTGTCCCCGATGATAAATAGGGAAGAGGACGAAACCCCAACTACTTTAATGCTTCCGGTCTCGATGTTGCGGTTGACGACTGTGAAATTCATCCGTTTTCCTCTCCTTTCGTTTCATTTGGAATATGGGCTAAGAAGTGCTCAATCGCTCGTTTAACATCATGCTTCACATATTCAGCAATTTGCTCTGAACGCTGCAGCGGAGTCATATCTTCCCGGTGCGGGAGCTGTCCTGCATAGTATTTGATTCTGCTGTCAATTTGTTTTCGGATGTCCTCAATGATGTGGTGTTTGTTGCTTTCATCCAGGGACCCTTCATATCGCTGTTCTAGCTCTTCAAGAAGTTCTGGCGCTTCTTCATTTAAGAATGCGTCGACAAGCTGGCGTGTTTGATTGAAAAATTGATCAGCCGTTTCTTGCTGCATCATTCCAATGCCCGGGGTTGTTGTTTGGCCCACTTCAAAGTTTTGAACACTGTTTGGATCAGATGGATTGAGGCCGATATTCAGCGTACCTTCCAGCCGCTCGATTTTCAGTTGATCAAATTGATAATCAATCCGTTCAATCGTCGTTGTCGGTTTATCCTTGATCATTTGCATTTCCTGCTGAAGTTCGTTAAGCCTTTTTTCAAGCATCATGATTTGTTGTGTTTGTTTTTGAATGATGCCATATACTTGTGAAGCGTTGCTTTGATAGTCATACATTGACATACACCTCCGGGGATTGCAGATGAACTTAAGTTGTTGGTGACTGAAGCGGTACAAAAGGTGCTGTGCTTGCGCCTTGGGATTCTTCAATTCCTTGTGTGCCTGCTGCGGCAGGTGCTGCTTCTACGTAGCTGCCCGTGTTATACAGATTAGAAAGAGCTTTAATTGAACCAGCGCTCCCAATTTGCAGCACAGAGGAGTTACTGACAGACTCTACACGCAAATAATTAATTTGTATCGCTTGATTAATATAGAAGTTCAACGGATTCTCACTCCTTACAAGTTACCAACAAGCGGTTGATCAATGACATCACTGTCGTACGTATTTGTCACACTTTTATAGTTGCTAATGCGCAATTGATCACCAGTGTTAAAACTGCCTGCGCCAGCAAACGTTTTAACCTGACTATTTGGAGAAATGGTGATGCAGTCTCCAACATGAACGACTCCGCTCGTTCCGACGGCATTTACTTTAAAGGCTCCAACAATAGCCGGCATAGCGGTGCACATCCTTTATAAAAATAAGGCACTTTGTTTTTGGGCGTTTCACCATAGCTTATGATGGGTCTTTTAATGTGTGATTGTCTTTTTGAAAGCTTTTGATGAGAGGAATGAGGTGTATGGTTTACCCTTGTTTAGAGCATTCATTCGAGGTGTATTTGATGCCTTTATTTAAGAGTGTGTCAAGCTCTTGACTGCACCTGATGGTTTCTTCGGCATTCATCCCGAATTTTTTTGCGGTCTCAATTAAATGTAATCTTTTTTGTTCAATTTCATAATTGATCATAACGGACGCCAACTCTCACATTTTTTATCAAATAGAAGGATATGGTTAGTATACCCTATTTTTCTATAAAAAAAGTTGTTTCGTCAATATGAGTAATAAAGTGACAAAATTCGAAAGCGTCCTTACGTGCCATCTCTCTCTTTTCTTATTTCATTCTGTAAATAACGTCGTCTTTTGTTGATATACTGCCGGATGACCTCTCGTTCTGATTGTAGGATGTCTTTTCGGTCTCTCGTATAAGGATCATCTCCAATTCGGTTCTCAATAGAAGCATGCCATTTCTCAATGATTGGACAAAGCCGGTCTTCTAAAAAATGTGTATCGAGTACATGCTGAAAAAGCGTGTAATAGGCTCTCTTAAACGAAGGGATATCTAGTAATCTAGCAGTTAAAGTATTAAAGCCGCTTACTGGAATATAATCAAAAGCCATTTCTTCTCCATGAATGTCACGGCCCCATGTCGCATCATAATCCCAAGGAAGTACTTGGAATCTGCCTTGTTCATTCACATAAAGAGCGTAGTTATGGACAAAGCCGTCAAAGTTTTGTGTGCACACGACACCAATGAGCCAGCGGAAATACTGGGTCACATCTAGGTATTGCTCAATCTTTTCTGCAAATATGTCATCTTTCGCTGTGTTGAGAAAATAAATAAATTCGCTCAGCTGCTGGTCATGTTCAGAAGTCCCCGTTTTTTTCTCGTACCCGAGGAGAAGGTGTTTTTTTGGCTTTTTATCAAACGAACTTAAAAGGGAGAAGTTGGCGTCGTCATCGACTGCATAATAAATGCCGCCTCCTGAAAGCTGCCTTTTCTGAAAAAAGTGCTCATCGACGGATTCTATTTTTAAATAAATGCCTTCTTTTCTTCCGTTTATAGTGAGAAACACATGAGACGCAGCCGGGCTTAGCACACCTATCTGCTCGAAGAAATAAAAGGACAGCCTGTTTCGGATAAACGAAGGGTCATTGTACTCCGCATTTAAATGAAAGATGGATTCGCCTTGTCTTTGCTTTGGCTTACGATATTCAATTTGATAGGACTTTTTTTTCAGCTTTCTAATGTGAGACCCGCGGTATGAAGCGTAAATATGTGATTTGATCTGGCCGGTTTTCAAAATGGCTTCAACAGGTTCGTCGTTCCATATGTCTTTTCTTAATTCAATCAGGTCCTTTGGATGAATCCAAATATCCATTTGCTTTAAAGGTTCTGTAGTCATGCGTTCATCATCCTCCTATGCTCTTCTTTACGATATGAAAATGAAGGAATGTCCTGTACCCGTTTGTTAGGTATTCATGGAGTTTTAAAAGAAAGGGGCATCCGCCAAGAACACTTGTCTACCCAGTCTCGTAATATAAAGCAGAGAAGATAAACAGCTTGATCTGTTTGTTTTGTCAAAGTATAGACTGGAAGGGGAATCGTTCGTGAGCACATTTGATCATTCACATATTGAACATGCAGTGGATTCACTTCGAAGTGAAGGACGTGATCATCACTTAGATCGTGAGCCAGAATCGAGACGATCGCATAAGTCAGCTCGTTCTCGTCATTCAAATCGCGGTCATTGGTTCTTTGGCGGTGGTGGACGCCGTAAATCATGTCGCAGTAAAAAAAGCTACAGAAGCTATCGCTCAAAGAAAAGCTATCGTTCAAAGAAAAGCATGAAGAGTAAAAAATCATGTAAAAGCAAAAAATCTTACAGAAGCAAAAAGAGCGAACCGAAAAAGTCACATCGCAGTAAACACAGATCCCATCATAAGAAAAGCTGCCGCAAGTCATGTCGCAGTAAACACAGATCCCATCATAAGAAGAGCTGCCGCAAGTCACATCGCAGCAAACACAGATCCCATCATAAGAAGAGCTGCCGCAAGTCACATCGCAGCAAACACAGATCCCATCATAAGAAAAGCTGCCGTAAGTCACATCGCAGCCATCGATCGAAACGTTCTCATCATCATAGACGCAGTCACTCTAGTCAAAGAGGTGGAAAGAAAAAGCATCATTCCCAAAATAGAGGAAATGTTGATCGCAAATGGGACCAAGGGAACATGTGGGAGTATCGCCGCTACCGCTAAACATCAGATCATCTTTTTTGAAACCCTTTTTAAAAGAGAGTATGATAAAAAAGGGTTTTTTTTATTTCATAGAGAAATAAAATGAGACATCATCACTTAGCGAAATGAAGATTGTGAGGGGAAGACATGAAGTTTTTTACAGGTGAGATACATAGCAGGATGTTTATTGGGGTGGTCATTGATGATGAATGGGTCATGGACGTCAAAAAGGCAGAAGTCAAATTATTTGAGCTTGAGACACTGCCAAACTCTTTAGCTGAATGTATTCATATGGGGGACAAGTTTGTTGAGCATGTCAAACAGCTCCTTGACTGGGCTGAGAAAAAAGAAGAGGATCGCGGTTCTTATGTATATCCGCTGTCGGACGTGAAACTCCATGCGCCGATTCCAAAGCCAGCTAAAAACATCATGTGTGTTGGAAAGAATTATCAAGATCATGTCATGGAGATGGGAAGTGCAGCGGATATTCCTAAAGATGTGATGATCTTTACAAAGGCACCTACTTCAGTCGTTGGACATGAAGCGGATATCCACCTTCATGAAGATGTGACGAGTGAACTGGATTATGAAGGGGAGCTTGCGATCGTGATGGGCAAATCAGGGAAGAATATTGCACCTGAAGAGGTCCGCGATTATCTATTTGGTTACACCATTTTAAATGACGTAACGGCAAGAGATTTACAGAAAAAACACAAACAATTTTTCATAGGTAAAAGCTTAGATACAACCTGCCCGATAGGACCTTATATTGTGCATAAGTCAATGATCGAGGATCATGGCGCGCTCCATGTGGAAACAAAGATAAATGGAGAGGTTCGTCAGTCTGCCAGTACGGAATTGATGATCTTCGCCATCGAGGATATTGTCTCCACTCTTTCAAAAGGGATGACACTAGAAGCGGGTGACATCATTGCAACGGGAACACCTTCTGGGGTTGGCAAAGGCTTTGAACCGCCTAAATTTTTAGTTTCAGGGGATCGAATCGACATCACCATTGAACCGATTGGGACGCTATCAAATCGCGTCAAATAAAGAGTGAGATGACACAGGATTGTCGCTTTGTGTTCGACTTATTTCGTGGTACGATGAGAAGGTAATTGTTCTGATAAAGGGGGAAATAACAGATGGGAACGCATTTACATATTACAGCATGGGTGCTAGGAATTATTTTATTCTTCGTGGCCTTTGCTCTAGCAGGTAAAAACGACAAAGGTGCTAAAATTGTGCACATGATTGTCAGACTATTGTACTTGATCATTATCGCCACAGGCGTAGAGCTGTATGTTCGCACAGGAATGAAGATTCCAGGTTTCGGTGGCGAGTATATCGGTAAAATGATTTTCGGTATCCTTGTGATCGGCTTCATGGAAATGGTTCTTGTACGCAAGAAAAAAGGAAAATCGGTGACTGGTGTATTGATTGGTTTTATCGTACTCGCGATTGTGACCATTCTTCTCGGTTTACGTCTGCCGATTGGTTTTCATATCTTTTAACATAAAAAGGACATTGCTTATACGAAGCAGTGTCCTTTTTATATGCCTTCAAATTGCGAAACTGACCGGTGACCGTCAGAAGTGGTCCATTCAAAACGAATTTGACCTGCGGCGGAGTCGTGGTGACATTGAAGGGCAAGTGATTGTGTATCTGTCGAAAACTGAAAGAAAGAAACTCGTTGAAAAGAATGAAAGGAAGAGAAAACACAATCGTAGACAGAAAAGCCAAGCTGCTCTACCTGTGCAATGATTTCATAAAAGACGTTTTCAGGAACGAACATCAGGAGGTCAAGCCATCCTTTGGCAAGTGATGCTGTATATTGAATCACTTCACCGCCTCGTACTTCTAACAGCTGTCCACTTTCATGAAGGATCATGGAGCCGAGCAGTTCCCCTTTTGTCCACCTGTCATTATCCTTCAAACAGATCATCGTGCTTTGAAGACTTTCTGGTAGCATGATTTCTCCTTCTTCATCTTCAATCAGACAATGCCCGTTTTCAATGAGTAAATACCCGCTACACCATCTTCGGCTGCAACGTTCAAGCTGCTTCATTCGTTTTTCCATTTGCAAAAGCTCCTTTCCTCTTTCTTTTCTTACCAAATCATGCTTGTCCTATACGCCAGAGAAAAAAAGGACAAATCAACTATCAAGGAGACGATGCATAAACTAAGAAAGGCTGAATGAGAACACTTGAGGAAAAACGGATGGGAGCTGATGATGATGTGTGGAATAACAGGCTGGGCAGACTTTAAAAAGCAGCTCATCCAACAGGATCATGTAATCAATCAAATGACAGATACATTATCTAAAAGAGGGCCAGACGATACAAATACGTGGAAAAGTGAGCACGTTCTATTTGGACATAAAAGGTTAGCGGTTGTAGATGTAGAAGGCGGAAAGCAGCCGATGACATATACACATCAAAACCATGCTTATACCGTTGTATACAATGGAGAGCTCTATAACACAGAGGATATAAGAAAAGAATTGTTAAAAAGAGGCCACCGCTTTCTTGGGCATTCTGATACAGAGGTACTTCTTCACGCCTACACAGAATGGAAGGAAGAGTGTGTGACCCATTTTAATGGTATTTTTGCATTTGTGATTTGGGATAGTGAGCGTGAATTATTATTTGCAGGGAGAGACCGGCTCGGCGTCAAGCCATTTTTCTATACAGAACGTCATCATTCCTTTTTATTTGGTTCAGAAATCAAAGCGCTTCTTGCTCACCCTGATATGAAAGCAAAAGTCGATCATGAGGGATTATCGGAGATCTTTGGCTTAGGACCGTCTAGAACACCAGGGCAAGGAGTGTTTAAAGGGGTAAAAGAGCTAAGACCTGCTCATGCCTTGACCTTTTCAAAAGGCGGACTGCGTGTGTGGAGATACTGGAATGTCGAAAGCAAGGCGCATACGGACTCACTTGATGACACCGCACAGCACGTCAAGGATCTCTTTACAGATGCCGTCACAAGGCAGCTCGTCTCTGATGTGCCTGTATGTACATTTTTATCGGGTGGCGTCGATTCGAGTGCCATTACTGCCATTGCCGCTAAGCACTTTGAGAAAATAGGGAAAGCACCGCTTCATACGTATTCTGTTGACTACGAAGGGAATGATCAATTCTTTGAAGCAAGTCAATTCCAGCCGAATGCGGACGGTCCATGGATTGACCGCATGACCAAGGCGTTTCAAACGAATCATCACAGCTGCATCATTGGACAACAGGAGCTGGCTGCTTATTTAAAGGAAGCGGTTGAGGTCCGAGACTTACCGGGTATGGCAGATATTGATTCTTCCTTGCTTTGGTTCTGTCGAGAAATTAAAAAGGACTTTGTTGTGGGTTTGTCAGGTGAATGTGCGGATGAAATTTTTGGAGGTTATCCTTGGTTCCATACCGCAAATGAAACGAATGGTTTTCCTTGGATGAGATCGACGGAAGCTAGAACGCAGCTCTTACAAGACTCGTGGCAAAAGAAGCTGTCACTAAAAGAATATGCACAAAGCAAATATGAAGAAACCGTGGCGGAAACGCCTCTTTTAGATGGAGAAACTGGAGTAGATAAAGCCCGGAGAGAACTTTTTTACTTAAATATGGTTTGGTTTATGACAACGCTGCTAGATCGAAAAGACCGAATGAGTATGGGGGCGAGTCTTGAGGTACGTGTGCCATTTGCGGACCATCGTCTTGTCGAATATGTGTGGAATATTCCTTGGGAAATGAAAATGCATGGAAATCGTGAAAAAGGGGTTTTAAGGAAAGCATTAGAGGGAATTTTACCGAATGAAGTGCTTTATCGCAAGAAGAGTCCTTATCCGAAAACACATCATCCAGCTTATACCCAGGCTGTGAAAGAGATGTTAACAGATTGCCTTGCGCAAAAAGATTCTGTTCTTCACGAATTTCTAGATCCGAATCAATTAAAGCAGCTCATTGAAACGGAAGGAGCTTCCTTTCAAGTCCCTTGGTATGGCCAGCTTATGAAGGGCCCGCAATTAATCGCTCATCTGGCGCAAATTCATCATTGGTTTGAGACGTATCGAATTGATATAGAAGCGTAATAAAGGGTCGGCTTTCTTACATTTGTTGAAGGGAAGCCGGCTTTTTTTGATACATAATATGAGGCGAATAGAGCACATCGAAAGTTGATCTAATCTTTCTAATTTGTATAATTAACTTAAAGTGAATTAATTTGGAGGAAAAAGGATAATGAAAATCATTGTGATCGGAGCAGGACCAGGGGGACTTGCGGCAGCTATGATGCTTCAAAGCAAAGGACATGATGTTCATGTTTACGAAAAACAGCCCTTTGTTGGCGGACGTAACTCTAAGTTTCAACTGGGTGATTTCACGTTTGATACGGGTCCTACCTTTCTCAGCATGATTCATATTGCAGAGGAGCTGTTCGCCTTTGCTGGTAAAAATCTGTATGACTATATTGATGTGATTGAGTTAAAAGAAATGTATAGATTGATTTTTCAAGACGATCAGCTAGATATGATACGAGATCGTGATGAAATGTATAGACGGTTAGAAGCCTTTGCACCTGGAGAGGGCGAAGGGTATAGACGATTTATGAACGATACGAAGCGCAAAATGGATCGGCTGACACCTATTTTACAAAGTAAAATGGATCGTTTTCATCATTATTTGCGTCCAAAGGTGCTCAAAGCACTTCCGCAGCTTTCATTGAATAAGAGTTTATATGATGTGCTGTCAGATTATTTCTCAAACGAATCAGTGAAATATGCCTTTACATTTCAATCAAAGTATTTAGGCATGTCACCGTGGGAGTGCCCTGGTGCTTTCTCCATTCTATCATTTATGGAGCATGACACAGGTGTGTTCCATCCGAAGGGCGGGGTCAATCAGCTGTCAGAAGCGATGGCAAAAGTGGCGATTGAAGCTGGAGCAACGATTCATCTGTCATCTGGCGTCGAAAAACTGCTGACAGAAGGCAGGGAAGTAAAAGGCATTCGCTTAGAATCTGGGGAAGAAATACAGGCAGATGAAGTTGTCGTAAATGGAGACTTTGCACATGTGATGACAAAACTTGTAGAGCCAGGACTTTTAAAGAAATATAGCGAGAAAAAATTAAAAAAGAAAAAATTCTCATGCTCCACCTTTATGCTTTATTTAGGATTAGATACCATGTATGAGGAGCCGCATCATACCATCGTTTTTTCTGATGATTATGCTCAATTCGTCAAAGGCATTACGAAAACATTTGAGCTGCCAGATGATCCATCTATTTATATTCAAAATGCTAGCGTCACAGATGACTCACTTGCGCCAAAAGGAAAGTCCGCCCTTTATGTGCTGGCACCCGTTGCCAACAATCAAAGCGATATTGACTGGGAAGCACATCAAGATGAATTCAGAGAACTTGTGCTGGATACACTGGAGCGAAAAACCGGTTTTAAGAATGTAAGGCAGCATATAGAAGTCGAGCGGATGATCACACCGAAGCAATGGGAGGAAGACCTTTACGTATACGAAGGAGCCACATTTAACCTTGGTCACCAGCTGACGCAGATGATGGTTCTTAGGCCGCACAATGAATTTGATGAATTGGATCATTGCTGGCTTGTAGGAGGAGGAACGCACCCAGGAAGCGGACTGCCGACCATTTTAGAATCAGCACGTATCACGACAAATGCGATTCTTTCAAAGGAGAAAAATACGCACAAAACATTGCCGCAAGAAGAAAAGGGGAGCGCCTCATGAAAAAACATATATTGATTGCAGGTGGCGGTATTGGTGGGATGATCTCAGCACTTTATTTAAAAAAAGCGGGACATGATGTCACGCTTGTCGAAAAAAACGAGCGACTTGGCGGAAGACTTGCTTTTGTACGTGAGAAAGGATATAAAGTAGATGAAGGTCCGACCATTGTCCTACTTCCAGATATGTTAAAAGGTATTTTACATGAGGTAGGAATTGACGAAGCATCTCTTGATCTTTTGCAGCTTGATCCGCTGTATACGATTCAATTTCAAGATGGAACCTCCTACACGAAGTACTCTGATGCACTTCGTCAGCTAGAGGAAATCAGACGTGTATTTCCAAAGGAAGATCAAGGATTTCTAAGGTTTATGGAAGAAATGACAGACCGGTTTCAAGAAGGACAGCAAGCCTTTCTAGAGAAATCATTTCATGAAAAGCGTACATTTTTTACAAAAGCAAACATGAAGATTTTAATGAAATTAAAGGCGTATCGCACGGTTCAAAGTGCCCTGAAAAAGTATTTCTCAGACGAACGCCTGCGAGATGCATATGCACTTCAAACCCTCTATGTCGGAGGAAATCCATATGAAGCATCTGCTATATATTCGCTTGTTTCATATAGTGAGCACGCACATGGAATCTACTATTTAAAAGGCGGCTATGCGAGTTTAGTAGATATATTGGAAGGGCAGCTCATGAAAATGGGTGTGCATGTGAGAAAAAATGTCGAAGTCACGGAGCTAGAGTTTGATGGGAAGCGCGTGGTTAAAGCAAAAGTCAGTGACGCCCATATAGCAGCTGATGCCTTTGTCATCAACGGAGATTATCCAGCTGCGTTAAAACAGCTTGGTTTAGACGAACAAGATCGGCGAAAATACGTGCCGTCCTCTGGCTGTGTAATGGTGTATCTCGGGTTAAACAAAATGTACCATGATGCGCCTGTGCATCAATTTTTTATGGGCGAACACTTTGATCAGCATATGAAAGAGGTTTTTCAAACGAAGACGATCCCTCAAGATCCGTCGTTTTATACATTTAATCCATCGATCATTGATCCATCTCTTGCCCCGGAAGGCTGTAGTGTTTTATATATGCTGATTCCCGTTCCCTCAGGAGATCATATCAACTGGGAAGAGGAGACAGATTTTGTAGAGCAAATGGTGGATCGTCTCGAGAAAAGAGGCTTTCCAAGATTGCGAGAGTCGATTGTCTGGAAAAAAATCAGAACACCAAATGATTCCTTGCGAGAAGGATTGTTTGAAGGTGGCAGCTTTGGACTTGCGCCTAACTTATTTCAATCAGGTGTGTTCCGCCCGCAAGTGAAGGCAACTGAGACCGATAATCTTTATGCGGTAGGTGCTTCCATCCATCCTGGTGGCGGAGTGCCGATCGTGATGCAAAGTGCGAAGCTAATGACATCTGTGCTGTTAAAAGATTTGAATGACAGAAAGGAAGTGAAACTAAGTGGTTGATGTACAAACAGCATTGAAATTGTGTGAGGAGACCATTCAAACCCATTCCAACACGTTTTACCGTGCCTTTTCCATGCTGCCTAAAAAGAAACGACAGGCCGTCTGGGCTGTGTATTCCTTTTGCCGGAAAGCAGATGATATTGTAGATGAGTCCCCCTCGCCAAAAGAGGAGCTTGCCTCCTTTCGAGAGACGTTTGATCGATTTTTACAAGGTGAGGTAGATCGGAATGATCCGATGTGGGTGGCGCTAGCACATACATTTCAAGAGTTTCGTATGGATGAAGCCCCGTTCCGTGACTTGCTCCAAGGTCAGGAGATGGATTTAGAGCAGCACCGATATGAAACGTTAGATGAACTGCTCATTTATTCCTACCATGTTGCTAGTACCGTTGGACTTATGCTGCTTCCTATTATTGCACCGCGTAAAAAAGAACAGCTAAAAGAAGCAGCGATTTCATTAGGGATTGCCATGCAGCTGACCAATATTCTTCGTGACATTGGCGAGGATAAGGCTGAAAGAGACCGCATTTATTTGCCAAAGCAAGTCATGGATCAATTCGGATATACAGAGCAAGAATTGCAAGAAGGCATTATCAATCAAGCATTTCAGCACGTATGGGAGTACATTGCCTTTGAGGCAGAGGCATACTACGAGGAGTTTTTTGACCATCTTCATGAATTCCCGCTCTATTCACGTATACCAGTGAAAGCAGCTGCTCACTTTTATAAAGCCATTTTAGATAAAACAAGAGAAAATGAATACCGCGTGTTTACACAGCGATCATTTATTTCGAACCAAGAAAAAGAACTTATTTTAGAAGATATTACGTAAAAAAGGACTGCACCCGCAGTCCTTTTTATGTGGAAGAAAAGCGATGCTCTGTCCAAACTCTTGAACGCCACCGCCTATACATAAAGATGCCTCTTACCCATTCATCCACGATAAAAGAAATCCAAATCCCAATGAGGCCCATTTCAAGCTGAATGCCTAACAAGTAAGCGATCGGAAGCCCGATGCCCCACATTGAAATCATCGCCATATACACTGGAAACTTCGCGTCGCCAGCAGCCCGCAAGGAATTAATAATGACCATATTAAAAGAACGGCCCGGTTCCAAAATAATGGTCAAAAGGAGGAGGGTGGCGGCGGTTTGAATGATCTCGCTGTTGCTAGTAAAGAAAGCAAGCAAATGCGTCGATGATAAAGATAAAGCAGTGGAAGAAAGAAGGGAGATGCCAATGGCCCAGTATAAGCTTTTTATGCATCTGTGATAGGCAGCATCGAATTCCTTCGCCCCAATATGGCGCCCAATTAAAATTTGTGTCCCTTGGCTAATGGATGCACCAAATAGCATAATGAACATCATGACATTTTGAGTATAAACCTTTGCAGCTAATGCCTGCGTCCCCATGAATGTAATAAACAGTGTAATGATCATTTGAGAGCCGTTATAAGAAAGCTGCTCTCCAGCAGAAGGAATGCCGATTTTCAGCAACTTTTTTAAATATGTCCGCTGGATGTGAAACATCTTCTTCAGTGAAAAGCGTAATCCAATTCGGCGCCGTACAATGAGGATCATGGCCATTAATCCGATCAATCGAGCGAGTGAGGTCGAAAAAGCGACCCCCATGACACCTAATACAGGGAAACCAAACGGACCAAAAATCACCAAATAGTTACCGGCAACGTTTAACAAGTTCATTCCGATAGTGACATACATCGTATCTCTTGTATATCCGTAGCTTTTTAAAATAGCACTATACGTCATAATGAGCGCTTGAATAAAAGAAAGCAGCCCGACAATTTGTAAAAATATAGTCGCATCCGGCATGAGCTCACTTGATAGGCCCATCAGGTGTAAAATGGGAACAGCTAATACAAACATGAGAAGACTAATGACAAAGCTAATCAGGAAATTGGTTCCTAGTGAGACATAGGCGACTTGAGTCGCTTCCTGCTTGCGGCTCGCTCCTAAAAGCTGCGCAATCACAATCGTCGTTCCAGTTGTAATGAAGCTGAACATGACAATCAATAAATTCAGGAGCTGATTGCTTACACCAACTGCTGCAACACTATTATCGGAATATTGGCTGAGCATGAGGGTATCCGCGCTTCCCATCAGCATATATAAAGAGATTTCAATAAAAATAGGCCAAGTTAATGCAAATAATGAAGGGTGGTTTTTCTTCCCCCTAGCTTGAATCTTTTGAATTGGTAGTGATTGAGGTTTCATCAATCAACCTCCTTTCGTATAAATCCGATTTATAGTGTACCTTGCATCGACTATAATAAGAAGAGATGAAACCGAAACTTATTGGAGAAATCCGACTTCATAAGGGGATGAATATGAATCGATTTATTACATTTACTGTACCGCCGTTCCCGGTTTATATCGCTTCAGGCAAAGGCGTATTTCATCAAGGAGAAAGACATATTTCTAGAACCTTCACCGTGTTTGATCTTCTTTATGTCACAAGAGGGCAGCTATGGATCACAGAGGACAGAAAGGCTCATCACGTAAAAGAAGGAGAATATATCATTCTCTCACCTGGCTTGTCGCATGGCGGACACCTGCCATGCGAAGAAGATACGCACTATGAGTGGCTGCATTTCTCAATTGATCCATATGAGCTGACGAATCGGCCGAGAGAACACTGGTTTGATATGAAACAAAATCAAGCCACCTTTGAAAAGCCGGCAACATATGAATTTAGCCTGCCCCGTAAAGGAAAAGTGAAAGGAAGAAATGTATTAGAAAAGCACCTTGCACAGATGCGGGCCCTAAATGATGACGCGTCTGAACTGCCGCTGAAAAAACAGCTTCAGTTTGAAGAACTGCTCATTCATTTACAAAAAGAAGCATTTCATATTCCAAGTGCAAAGGAGAATGTCGCCTCAGAAGTGGTTCATTATCTTGAGCGTCACTTTATGAAGAAACTGCAAATGGAGGAGCTTGCAGAGAAGCTGCACTATCACCCTGATTACATGACAAGGTGTATGCAGACGGTGTATGGACTCACGCCAAACCAATATATCAATCGTCTCAAGGTCGAAAAAGCCAAAAGCATGCTTGCCTCAACGAATGATAAAATCGCAGCGATTGCTGATCACGTAGGCATTGATGATCCTACTTATTTTTCTAAGCTGTTTCGGCAAAACGAAGGCATGACGCCTATCGAGTACCGTCATCTTGCAAAAAGAACGACAAAGTAAAGGAACGTGAACAGATGAAAAGGGAAAAACAAAAGCTTGTGAACATACGACCATTAAACGAAGCTGATTTAGAGTTGGTATGGCATTTAAGATTCAAAGCACCAGACCAGTCCTATCGAGAGTGGAACGCCCCATATTTTCATGAACACGAAATCCCGCATGCTGCTTTTAAAAAACGATACTTACAGGATACATCCATTCCGCCAAAGCTATATGGTATTGAAATAGACGGCGAAATCAAAGGCACCGTGTCATATTATTGGGAGAATGAACGTACACGGTGGCTTGAATGCGGCATTCTCATTTATGATTCGCGCTTTTGGAGCGGTGGCGTTGGGACAAAGGCATTAAGTCTATGGACTGATAAGTTATTTACACACATTGATATTCCTCGAATTGGTCTTACTACATGGTCGGGAAATGAACGGATGATGCGGTGCGCAGAGAAATGCGGGTTTATCCTTGAGGGAAGACTGCGAAAGGTCCGTTACTACCAAGGAGAGTATTATGATTCGATGCGTTACGGGATGCTGAGAGAGGAATGGCAAAGCCTTCTGCAACATTCAACTGAATAATTCCTTTTCTTTTTAGTACAAAAGTAACGTATGATTGAATAAACTAAAAAAGAAGGGTGACGAATGAGTTGCGCTGGATTACCGGATGGTTTGTGTCGATTATAGTGTCCGTTTACCTATTTGTAGATGCGCCTAAACATGGGAAGAATAAATGGCTGTGGGCGATTTTAGGCCTTTTATTCGGGCTCTTTACATTTGGAATATACCTGATCAAAACAGGAAGAAAAGGATTGGGCTGGACGGTTCTGATCGTGTCCATTATCATTTATTCTATTTTCATTCTAGTCTATGTCTTTTACTTCTTATTGCTGATGATCGGATACTCAAACGCATAATAGAAAGCACACGTGTACATAAGGAGGAGTTTGAACGTGAGACTTACAGGGTTATTCGTTTCACTTGCTGTTTCCATTTATTTATGGTTTGATGCGCCAAAGCATGATAAAGACAAATGGCTGTGGGCCATTTTAGGTGTCTTATTTAGTACGATCGTTCTCGGTATTTATTTGATCAAGACAGAGAGGAAGGGACTTGGCTGGACCATTCTTATTTTAACGATTTTGTTTTACCTCATGCTGCTCGTCTCTGTTTTGATCGGTATCATTCTTTTTTATCAGGTGGGTCCTTCATGATGAAGGGCTTTTTTCTTTTACCTTTTGCGCTGGCACACCTGCAATAACAATTTTCTCCTCGTGAAAGGAACGGTTTACCACAGCATTTGCTCCGATGGAAATATGATCTGCAATATAGATATCCCCAAACAGCTTAGCACCTGGGCCAATCCATACATGATCCCCAATGGTTGGTACATCTTTTTCATGATGATTCTGACCAATATTCACCCCTTGATGAATATCACAAAATGCCCCAATTTTTGCATGTTTGTTCACAATTAAGAGACCCGTATGATTGATTCTAAGACCGGGACCGAAGACACCAATCGGAATATCAAAGCCAAGCTGCATGCCTTTCTTTTTATGTAAATAGCGATAGAACCATTTGCGAAGTTCAGCACCGCTATTAGAATAGTATTCATATTTTCGTAAAATCCTTTGATATTTCCATATATCATCCCCAAACCACTTAGGTCGTTTGCGCTTAATGGCTAATGCTTTCTTGTCCTGAGCTAAGTAGTGGTGGAGATCATGCTTTGTTAAAATCATCAGATCCCTCTCCATTCCCTTTTGTTTCAGAGAAATTATACCATTATAACCATTTATATCAATATAGAATGACGTTTCTTTTTTTCCTTTTCTACATCACTTTCATCCACTTTCCCATATAAAATAAGTGCTTTGTCATGAATAAAACAAAAGAACCAGGAAGAATGATTTGTAATTTTTTTCTACATTATTTCGTCTCACGCGTTTATTCTCCCTATAGCAGTAGAGGTTTGTCAAAATGACACGAAATTACTCGTTAAATAGAGAATATAGCATTCATATGCTTTTAGAATCATCTTTTTGAATACAATTGACTTTCATATCTCACATCCTCTAGGCTAGTAAATGAAAATGATAATCTTTATCAATTGGAGGAGTGTTTTATTATGTCCATCAAAACCGTTTCTAAAAATCAGCAATTTTTAGAGCAGCAAAGTCAAAGAGAATCGAATGCAAGGTCTTATCCGAGACGGTTCCCATTAGCCATGCAAAAAGCCGAGGGTATGATCGTGACAGATGCGGATGGCAGAGAGTTTTATGACTGCCTGGCAGGCGCAGGAACACTTGCACTTGGTCACAATCATCCAGTTGTTATAGATGCAATTGAACGTATGCTTCATGAAAAAAGACCGTTGCATACGCTGGACATAACCTCAGAAATTAAAGAAGAATTTGTGAATGAAATTTTTTCTCACTTGCCAGAAGAGTTTGCAAAAAGAGCCAAAATTCAATTTTGTGGACCAACTGGTGGTGACGCCATAGAAGCAGCAATTAAATTAGTCAAAACAGCGACAGGGAATCGAAGCATTCTATCTTTCCATGGTGCGTATCACGGTGCGACACATGCCACGATGTCATTAAGCGGGAATTTATCTCCAAAGGAAAGAGTACAAGGGTTAATACCTGATGTTCATTTTATGCCTTACCCATATGAATATCGCTGCCCATTTGGAATTGGTGGGAAGAATTCGCACCGCATTTCAAGTTCGTATATTGAGCGCGTATTAAATGATCCTGAAAGTGGTATTCTTCCGCCAGCAGGTATGATCTTTGAAGCAGTGCAGGGCGAGGGGGGCTCCATTCCAGCATCGATTGAATGGATGAAAGAAATGAGAAGAATCACAAAAGAAAAAGGGATCCCACTCATTATTGATGAGGTTCAATCAGGCATCGGCCGAACAGGGAAGATGTTTGCCTTTGAACATGCAGGAATTGTACCTGACGTTATTGTGCTGTCAAAAGCCATTGGTGGAAGCCTGCCGCTTTCAGTTGTGATTTATGATCAAGATTTAGATCAATGGAATCCAGGTGCACACATCGGGACATTTAGAGGGAATCAAATGGCGATGGCTGCTGGAACTGCTACGCTTAAATTTATCAAAGAAACCAACCTGCTTGATCATGTAGAACAGTTAGGAGATCGTATGCAGGCGCATCTAAAAGACATCCAAAAACAAGTCCCTGCTCTCGGTGATGTTCGAGGGAGAGGCTTAATGATTGGCGTTGAAGTAGTCAATCCAAATGAGAAACAGGATGTGGACGGAAGCTATCCAGCGAATCCAGAGCTGGCCAGTCTTATTCAAAAGAATTGCTTCGACAAAGGCTTAATTGTGGAGACAGGAGGCCGTTTCGGAAGTGTTATTCGATTCTTGCCACCACTCATTATGACAGAAGAACAGCTTGAAAAAGTCATCGCTATTTTTAAAGAGGCCGTGTACGATGCAATCAACTAAGGCTTCAGTGGATTCATTATTTATCAATCAAAGCCAGCTTGGAAGAGAGTCCTTCCAAGCGGCTCTTCATACATCTATCGACAGCTTACTGGATCAATGGCAAAAAGACACAGGACCATACAGTGGAATATTGCCTGGGAAATTAGCGGATAGTGTCGAATCGCTATTCCGATTTCAACCGTCTGGTGAATCCATTGAATCCGTCTTTCAAGATATAAAAGAACATCTTTTGCCGCATTTGATTGATGTATCGCATCCTAAATGCTTGGCACATCTGCATTGTCCACCGCTTATTCCTGCACTTGCCGCAGAGGTGATGGTAAGTTCCTTTAACCAATCAATGGATTCCTTTGATCAAAGCGGTATTGCTTCTTTGGTTGAGGAAGAAATTCTCAAGTGGCTATGTGCGAAGTTTTCTTATGGCAGCCTAGCAGATGGGACATTTACAAGCGGTGGAACCCAATCTAACTACATGGGGCTGCTTCTAGCGAGAGATGCCTTTTGTGAAAACACATGGCAGTGGAATGTTCAGCAGAAAGGCTTACCAAGTGAATCTCACCGCATGAGAATCCTTTGCTCGAAGAATGCTCACTTCACTGTGAAAAAATCTGCATCCCAGTTAGGTTTAGGAGAGCAGGCAGTCGTACTAGTCGAGACAGATGAGCATCATCGAATGGACCTCAATGATTTGAAAAAGAAGCTGGCTGAGTTGAAGGAGCAGAACTTGCTGCCTTTTGCGGTAGTAGCCACTTGCGGGACAACGGATTTTGGCAGTATTGACCCAGTTCGAGAGGTATATGACCTCGTCAAGCCATACGGTCTTTGGATTCACGCAGATGCTGCCTACGGCGGAGCACTTGTATTAAGCGAAACCTACCGTAAGAAGTTAGACGGTATTGAGCTTGCTGATTCAATCACGATTGACTTTCACAAACAATTTTATCAGCCGATATCCTGCGGGGCATTTTTGCTAAAGGATAAAAGACATTTTGGTTTGATCAATTATCATGCCGATTATCTTAATCCAAAGGAAGACGAGCTCGATGGTATTCTACATCTCGTCAATAAATCTGTCCAAACGACGCGCCGGTTTGATGCTCTGAAATTACTTCTTTCTCTTCGTTTAATTGGAGAAGAAGGCTTTGGAGAGGTCATTGACCATACCATTCATTTTGCAAAGGATGTGGCCGCGCTTATTGAGAGAAATGATGACCTTGAAGTGATCAATCCTGAGCCAGAAATCAATGCAGTTGTGTTCCGATTTAAGGATGACGATCAAACAGATGACATCAATAAAATCATTCATCGGACATTATTCAAAACAGGAACTGCTGTCATTGCGAAAACAGTGGTGAATGGCCGAACATGCTTAAAATTCACTTTGTTAAATCCGAGAACGACAATCACACATATTGAGGAAATCCTTTCTGACGTCGTTGATATCGGGATCGCTCATATTCAATCCGGGAGGGTACTACGTTGAGTCAATATAAACAAATGGCTGAAAATGCAACCATGCAAAGCTTTTTAAACTGTTTTTTACGCGAAACAGGAATCGATCGATCTGCAAAAAAAGAGACGAGAGCAGATGGCTCACTTGTCTTCATCGCAAAACTAGCAAAGCAAGATCTAGAGCTTGTGATTCCGATCCGATATGTTTCATCTGTTGGCCGCCATCTCTTTGATTTTCCGATTCGCTTTCGCCCGCAAGGCAGTGAACAAGAGGGCGCAATCGTCGATTACACGACACTTGTTGCTTTATGTTCAAAGGAGCTTCTCATTGAATATGGCCGTACAGATGCAGAGGATGAATTCATGCTTCGCATCATTTTAAGCTGCCGAAATATTGAACGGTTCTTAAAGGAGCGAGAAAGTGATCGAGCCGCTCTTTCTGAAGCCGATTTTGAGTATATTGAGGCTGAGCAGTCACTTCTCCTTGGTCATTTAACGCATCCTACCCCAAAAAGCAGACAAGGAATGACAGAGGAGGAGGAAGCGATCTACTCTCCTGAGCTGAAAGGGGCTTTCCAGCTTCATTACTTTAAAGCGCATCATTCGATTGTGCTTCAGGATTCGTCAATTACACAGTCTGCGGCAAGCCTCATGCTAGAGGAGCTCTTGCGCCAGGTACCAGCAGAAAAAGAGAGACTGAATACGTTAGTAGAAAACGGAGAATATGTACTCATTCCGATTCACCCGCTTCAAGTGAAGGTGGTTATGGAGAAAGCGTTCGTGAACCGTTATATAGAGGAAGGGAAACTCACTTATTTAGGACCGATCGGTTCTGAATACACAGCGACTTCATCCTTCAGAACCGTCTATCAAAAGGATTCTGCTTACATGCTCAAATTCTCTGTTCCTGTGAAAATTACAAACTCCTTACGTGTCAATAAACAAAAGGAACTGGATCGCGGAGTAGAGATGTCGCGCATTTTAAAAACAGAATTAGGCGTTTCTCTATACGACAAATTCTCTGGATTCCGGGTCATTGAAGATCCTGCCTATTTATCTATTCAAGGAGAAGAGGCGGAATCTGGCTTTGAAGTAGTCATTCGTCAAAATCCATTTTTACATCGTGAAAAAGGGGCAAGCTTAATTGCTGGATTATGTCAGGATCATGCGTATGGTGGAAAATCGCGATTAGCAGGGATCATTCATGACCTTGCAGACGCAGAAGGCCGATCACCGGAGGCTGTGAGCCAAGATTGGTTTAAGCAATATTTAACCATTTCGTTAGAACCGATGCTCTGGCTGTTTGAAACGTATGGTCTTGCACTGGAAGCCCATCAGCAAAACGCTGTTGTGCAAATGAAGGGTGGTTACCCGAACACCTTCTATTATCGTGACAACCAAGGCTACTATTATAGTGAATCGAAAAAGGATAAACTCGCAAATCTTGTCCAAAACCTGAGCGTGAGAAGTGAAACGATTTGTGCAGATGAGGTAGCCGTTGAGAGACTGCGTTATTATTTCTTCTTTAATCATTTATTTGGTCTCATTAACGGCTTTGGTACAGAAGGTCTGGCGAAAGAAGAAGCCTTGCTCGCACTTGTGAGAGACACATTGCTCGCTCATGAGGAAACATACGGTGCATCTGAGCTGACAAACAGCCTTCTGCGCTCAAAAGAACTGCCTTCAAAAGCGAATTTGCTGACACGGTTTGAAGATATGGATGAACTGACAGGATCTCTGGAAACACAGTCTCGTTACACAGCTGTCTTGAATCCGCTCTTTTTACATAAGGAGGCGCTGATTGGATGAGGGATCGTATTAAGTTTATTCGCGCTGAATATGAAAGAGATGTCCGGCTTGTCCACAGGTGGATGCAAGAGGAGTATGTTCACCCATTTTGGCATTTGAATATTCCGTTCCCTGCTTTTGAAAAGCATTTTTATCAGGCGGTTCATGATCCGCATCAAACCCTTTATTTAGGCACAATTGATGGGACGCCAATGAGTTATTTTGAGGCATACAACGTCAAAGGTGATGTCATTGAATCTTACTATCAGCCTTCTCCGCATGATCAAGGAATCCATCTATTAATAGGGGAGCCGGATTATGTAGGAAAAGGTTTTGCGGCCCCGCTGCTTCAGGCCATGACAGCATTTCAATTTGAGCAGAATAAACGAACAGAAAAAGTTGTCGCTGAGCCGGATATTCGCAATGAAAAAATGATCCATGTATTTGAAAAATGCGGATTTGAACGTGTAAAACCAGTCAATTTACCCGATAAAACAGGTCTTTTAATGTTTTGTGATCGAGAAAGATTCGAAAGGATGTATAACCATGACGCGGTTCAACAAGCAAAATGATGTAGTGGATGTAATAGGGATCGGCATTGGCCCGTTTAACTTAGGACTTGCCGCATTATCTGAAGAGGTAAATGAAATTGACGCTTTGTTTTTTGAAAGAAGTGAAGCCTTTCATTGGCACCCAGGGATGCTCATTGAGGGGACGACACTGCAAGTTCCCTTTTTAGCGGACCTTGTCAGTATGGCAGATGTGAAAAGTAAATATAGCTTTCTTAACTATTTACAGGAACAAAATCGTTTGTATTCATTTTACTTTCTAGAAGATTTTCATATCCCGCGCAAGGAATATAGTCATTATTGCCGCTGGGTCGCAGACCAGTTAGACTCTTGCCGATTTGGCATGAACGTCGAATCTGTCTCATTGATCGAGAAAGCAGGAGAAAAGCGATATGAAGTGCATGTGCGTCATGTGAAAGACCAAACGGTAGAGGTGTTTGAAAGTAAGCATCTCGTCTTAGGGATTGGTACACAGCCGGCGATACCAGCATCGCTCCAGCCAGCTTTAGGAGAGAAAGTTTTTCATTCTGCTGACTATTTAAAACGAAAGAAAGAAGGCTGTTTCAAAGGGAAATCTGTGACAGTGATCGGCTCTGGTCAAAGTGCGGCAGAAGTGTTCTATGATATTTTATCAGATGATGAGGCGAAGGATATTCACTGGTTCACACGCTCTAAAGGATTTTTCCCAATGGAATATTCAAACCTTGGTCTTGAATATTTCTCTCCAGATTATATTGATTTCTTTTATGAGCTTCCGCAAACAAAAAAGGATGCGTTGTTAAAGCAGCAAGATTTGCTGTATAAGGGCATCAGCTCTGCAATGATCCGTGATATTTATCATTTGCTTTATGAACGTTCTGCCTGCGGAGAGCAGTTGAACACAGTGCTTCAAGCAATGACGGAGGTCAACTTGATTGAGGAAACAGCTCGCGGCTTGTCCCTTTCATGCACGCAATGGGTCAAAGAGGACACCTTTACCCACGAGACAGATATTGTCGTACTGGCGACGGGCTATCAATCGGTACTGCCCCCGTTTATCAATCCAATTTCTCATCACATTCAATGGGACGATCAAGGACGGTTCCAAGTCGAACGTGAATATCGCTTAAAAACGAATACAATGGGTGAAAATGATATTTTTGTCCAAAATGCAGAGCTTCATACACATGGGGTTGGCGCTCCAGATTTAGGACTTGGCGCTTACCGAAACAGTGTGATTATCAATGAACTTGCTCGTCAAACCGTGTATCCACTTTATCAAAAGCACGTCTTCCAGACATTTGGTACACATAAGAACGTCAACACATTTGAAGAAATCAAAGGTTAAGGAGGATGAAGCGATGAGTGTACAAGATGAATTGAAAAAAGCTGTGAATCCGGCTGCTTGGAAAAAGGCAAACCAGCGAATGGTGGCAAAAATGCTGTCTGAATACATGTATGAGGATATGCTTCATCCCGTGCAGCTAGATCATAAGGATGGCATTGCTCAGTATGAATTAATCATTCACGAACATAAGAAATATCGCTATCTTGCAAAACCTCGTTTGTTTGATAGTTTTGATACAATTGCTGAATCAATCGAGTGCTGTCAAGACGGAAAATGGTCAAAGGATGTCAGTGCCATTGTGTTTTTACTAGACATTCAGCCGCTCATTCCAATGTCTTCTGACACAACAGGACACCTTATAAAAGAGCTTCATCACACCCTGTTAGCAGATGTACATTTGCTGTCGAAAAAAGCACTTCGTGCGGATGAACTGACAGATACTGATTATGCATGGATTGAAGGAGAAATGACAGGCCATCCTTGGATTGTGTATAACAAAGGACGCATTGGGTTCAGTTATGATGACTACCTAGCCTATGCACCTGAAAGGCAAGAAAGTGTGCAGCTGTCTTGGATTGCTGTTCACCGGGACCTTGCGACATTCCATGCAGTCGATCATGAAAACTATGAGCAGGTAATTACCAAAGAGTTAGATGAAGTCACGATCCGTCAATTTCACCGCGTGCTAAAGGATGAAGGATTGATTGCAGCTGATTATTATTTGATGCCTGTTCATAAATGGCAGTGGACACATATGATTATTCAGCATTTCCCAGAAGATTTGGCGTTGCGCCGGATTGTGTATGTAGGAGAGGGACTGGATCAATATATCCCGCAGCAGTCGATCAGAACCTTTACGAACATCTCAAATAAAGGCAAGCATCATATTAAACTGCCAATGAGCATTTTAAATACACTCGTGTACCGAGGACTTCCGTCAGAACGGACAGTCATTGCCCCTCGCATTACAGCGCATATTAAAGGGATCGCGGATCAAGATTCATTTTTATCTGATGTCTGCCGCGTGATATTACCTGGTGAGAATGCAAGTATTAATGTCGATCATCCTTACTATAGCAAACTGCCTGGTGCGCCGTATCAATATCTTGAAATGCTCGGTGTGATTTTTAGAGAAAGCATTTACTCGTACTTAGATGAAGGAGAGACCCCTGTTACACTTGCGGCACTCACCTATGAGGATCATGAAGGTGAGCCATATGTGAAACAGCTGATTGAAAAATCAGGTCTCTCAGCTAAAGAGTGGATGGCGAAATTTTTCCATGTGGTCATGCCGCCGCTGCTGCATTTTATGTATCAATACGGCACCGTCTTTTCACCGCACGGACAAAATACGATTCTTGTGTTAAAAGATCATCAGCCTCATCGTTTGGCGATCAAAGATTTCGTCGATGATGTGAATATTAGTGATCAGCCGCTGCCTGAATTGGCTTCTCTAGGAGACGATTTAAAAGAAGTGCTGCGGAGTGAGCCGCCGGAAGGCTTAGTGCAGTTTATCTTTACAGGATTGTTTATTTGTAACCTGCGTTACGTATCAAATGTGTTAGACAATCATCAGCTGTTAGATGAAGCGACACTTTGGCGCTTGCTTGCCGAAGAAATTCAGCAGTATCAAAAGCAATTCCCACAGCTGAAGGATCGTTTTGAACTATTTGATCTCTTCCAGCCGAAGCTGACAAAGCTGTGCTTAAATCGTAATCGAATGATTGATTATGGGTATGGAGATGGAGATGACCGCCCGCATGCATCAGAGCATGGAAAGGTCACAAATGCTCTCGCGCATGTGCTTTCGTCCGCCTGTGAGAAGTAATAGAAAAGCTGTAGACATCAAGTGTCTACAGCTCAGCGTGTAGACAAACCCTCGCATTCTTTGTCAGTCCTGTGCGCTGGTGCTCACGAATTGCAAATTCGCTCCGCGCCAGTGCTCGGCCTTCCTAGACTTCAAAGGTTTTCAATCACGCTGAAAAGAAGACAAAGGGCTAAAATAAAGATCATTTTAGCCCTTTGTCAACAATCTGAAGCTGTAGACATCAAGTGTCTACAGCTTTTTATATTTTACGAAAATGCTTGAGAGGCAAGGAAATAAAGAAGGGCGGGATCGTTCAGCTTTTCTTTTCCGCGAATCATCATAAAATGAGCTTTGTTTGTTTTCGTAAAACCTGCTTCAACAAGTGATTCATGGAGGCGCTCAGCTGTTTCCTCCTGCATATCTAAACGAATCGGACCCGAATAAGACGAAATGAGCGAACGAATCAGCGAGAGAGCTGTAAGTTCATCATTTGCTGTAAGCGGACCAATCATTAAATTGGCAGGTGTTTCAACGCCAAACGCAAAGCCAGTTGTGTCGTGATGTTCATTTTGTGCAATGATACGCCGTGCTGCTCGGTTCATCCGGTTTTTTATAAAGCTTGATCGATTTGTGCCTGCGCCTTTTTCATCTAGTGCTTCAATACACGGAAGGTGCGATTCATCGGCAGGAGACAGGTGGATGTCATCTGACACACGAAGCGCTTCTGGGTTTGGGTTTTGCGCTTTGTAAGTCGTAATGTAACCAGCCGTGTGAAACCCGATTTTTTCGTAAACTGGCCGCCCTTGGACAGTAGCGGTTAAAACGACAGGAATGCTTTGATCACATTGATCTAGCAGGGTGTCAATCATTTTCCTTGCAAGACCTAAGCCGCGATGTGTCTCAGATACAATGACAGCACCAATTGACGCCATTCGATCATATTGGAAAAGTCCTGCACATGAGATGACTTGTCCATCCGCTGTTGAAAAACCTGTGAAATATCCATTTGTTAAAAGAGATGTGAGCTCTTCCGCATTGTAATCAGGCCAGTCTACCTCTTGAGACAATGCGATAAGATCTGGTATGTCATCGAGTGTTAATGCTCGTTGAACAACGTTTGTCATGACGCGCAACTCCTTCTTAGCTGAATTCATCTATGTGTATCGTACCATAAGAAGGTATAGTGTAAAAATTGAAGTTTATCTAATTTTCCCAGCAAAAAAGAACCTCCAGTTTCGGAGGTTCTGCATTAATGAACATTAAAATATCGAGCTTCAGGATGAGAAACGACGATCGCTGAAACAGATGCTTCAGGTTCCATCATAAATCCTTCTGTTAGATGGATGCCGATTTTTTCAGGCTGAAGCAGCTTGAACAGTTTTTCTTGGTCTTCAAGATTTGGACAGGCGGGATAACCAAAGGAATAGCGCTGCCCTTGATATTTCGCTTGAAATCGTTTTTCCATTGTGAAATCGACTGGGTCAGGAAAGCCCCATTTGTCACGAATCACTTGGTGGGTTCTTTCGGCTAATCCTTCTGCAAGCTCAAGCGCAAGAGCTTGAACTGCATGCATTTTTAAATAATCTCCTTCTTGCTTAAAGTGCTGCGCGACTTCACGTATACGCGCTCCGGCTGTGACGGCAAATAAGGCAATATAATCTTTCTCCCTTTCACCGCTTCCCCGCACATAATCAGAAATGGAGCGGTACGGAAGCTTCTCCTGTCTTGGAAATTGGAATGTTTCAATGATACCGTCAGGCGCTTCGGGATCATAAATATGCAGATCATTTCCGTTTGAACTAGCAGGATAAAATTGATAAACAAATGCAGGGGCAAACCAGTTTTTCTCTCTGCCTTCGTTTAGAAGGTCTGTGACAAGCTGCTTTAATTCCAATGCTTTTGGATGCTGCTGCGCTAACAATGTTTTGACCTTTCCTTTTAACCCAAGGTGGTGGCCAATGAGCATTTGTTCATTTACATAAGGCATAATATGATGCAGGTCGATGTCCCTTACATAATGACGTGCCGTATTTTCTGGCGTGAAAATAGGTGCATCAGGGAGTGCCGCACGTTTTTCTAGTAATTCAATGACAGCTTGTGGCTGCTTTGTTTCTTTCTTTTTGAAAGGTGCCACAGGCTCTTCGTCGGGCTTAATTTGAAACTGAAGAGGATTTGCTTTTAACTCATTGGCTAAAGATAAGCCGTCCATCGCATCTTTTGCGTAAAGAACCGGTCCGTCATAATGAGGCGAAATCTTCATTTTCGTAAATTTTCGAGAAAGTGCAGCGCCACCGACCAAAATGGGCACGGAAATATTCGCCTTTTGTAAATCCTGAGCGGTGAGTACCATTTGCTGTGCTGATTTCACAAGTAATCCTGATAACCCAATCATATCTGGCTTTTCCTTTTGCACAGCTTCGATCAATGTTTGTGGTGTCACCTTGATCCCGAGATCGACCACTTGAAAGCCGTTATTACTCAAAATGATGTCGACAAGGTTTTTTCCAATATCATGGACATCTCCTTTTACAGTGGCAAGTAGAATCTTACCTTTTCCGTTTGCATGCTGCTTTTCCATATATTGCTCGAGATACGATACAGATGCCTTCATGACCTCTGCCGATTGAAGCACTTCCGCCACAATCAGTTCGTTTTGATTGAAAAGACGTCCAACCTCAGCCATTCCCTGCATTAACGGACCATTGATGATATGAAGTGGTGATTCAAATTGCTCTAGAGCAAGGGATAAATCATCGATAAGTCCTTCTTTTGTTCCTTCGACGACGTAGAGTGCTAGCCTTTCATCAAGTGATAAGGAGACCTTTGGTTTTTTCTCCGTTTTCTTTTTGCCTCGGTAAAATTGGGTGAATTCAGCAAGGGTTTGATCATTTGTTTCATAGAGCAGTGTTTCAGCCAGCTTAATTTCTTCCTTTGGAATGGAAGCGAAGCGTTCAAGCTTTTCTGTATTCACGATGGCGTAATCAAGTCCTGCTTGGACGCAGTGATACAAGTAGACGGCATTCAAAATTTCTCTCCCAAGAGGCGGGAGTCCAAAAGACACGTTGCTGATGCCTAAAATCGTCAAGCACTCAGGCAGGTTTTCCTTGATCATTTTGATGCCTTTGATCGTTTCTTCGGCAGCGCCAATATACTGCTCGTCTCCAGTGCCTACTGGAAAGACAAGTGGATCAAAAATGATGTCACTTGCGGGAATGCCATATTTCTTCGTTAATAGATCATGAGAGCGTACGGCAATCTCCAGCTTTCGTTCTGCTGTTACAGCCATCCCTGTTTCATCGATCGTGCCGACAACAAGTGCACCGCCGTATAGCTTCACAAGTGGAAGAATTTCTTCGAAGCGTTCTTCGCCATCCTCAAGGTTAATGGAATTGATGATGGCTTTCCCTTGGGAATATGTGAGCGCTTTTTCGATCACGTGTTTATCCGTTGAATCTATGACAAAAGGGGCTTTGACTTTTTTCATAGCCTCTTGTAAAAAGCCTTCCATGTCAGCCGCCTCCTCGCGATCTGGATCAGCGAGACACACATCAATCACGTGAGCGCCGTTTTTTACCTGTGCACGAGCAATTTCTGATGCTTCTTCAAACTTTTGTTCCGCAATGAGTCGTTTGAATTTGCGTGAACCAATCACGTTGGTTCGTTCTCCTACAAAAAGAGGACGCATTGACTCCTCATATATCAGAGGCTCAATTCCTGAGACGGTATGCTGAGACGATTCATGCGCAATGTGACGCGGCTGAATCGTTCGTACTTCATCTGACAATGCCTGTATATGTGCAGGTGTTGTTCCGCAGCAGCCGCCAACAATATTTAACCAGCCTTCCTTGGCAAAGGCGGAAATTTTTTTAGCAAGTGAAGCAGGGGATTCATGATATTGACCTTCTTCATCTGGTAGACCAGCATTTGGATAGCAGCTAACCGCTGACTTGGCGATGGAGGAGAGCGTGCGGATATGGTCTGTCATGAATTCAGGACCCGTCGCACAGTTCAGGCCGACACTCATTGGTTTCATATGCTCAAGAGAGATATAAAAGGCTTCAATATCCTGACCAGCGAGGGTAGTGCCCATCGGTTCAATCGTACCCGATACCATTAGAGGCAACTCAATACCTGTCTGCTGGAAGGCTTCCTGAATGCCTTTGAAACCAGCTTTTACATTCAGCATGTCTTGACTTGTTTCTAAAAGAAGGGCATCACATTTGCCATCAATCAGGGCGCGGGCCTGCTCTTCATAGTTTCTGACGAGCTCATCGAAGGTTGTGCCGCCTGTCACAGATAATGTTTTCGTAGTGGGACCCATCGCACCTACAACAAATCGGGGCTGCTCCGGCGTGGAGAAACGGTCAGCTTCGTCCTTTGCCAGCTGGGCAGCCCGTATATTGAGTTCATAGGCAAGGTGGCCAAGCCCGTATTCGTCAAGGACGAGCTTTGTAGCCCCGAACGTATTCGTTTCAATGAGGTCGGCGCTTGCCTCAAGGTATTCTCTATGAATCGCGCGGATGATGTGAGGGGCTGTCACATTTAAATACTCGTTACAGCCCTCATACTCTTCTCCGCCAAAGTCTTCTGCTGTGAGATTGGCATTTTGAATCATGGTCCCCATTGCACCATCAAGGACGAGGATGCGTTTCTTAAGCTGTTCAGTGATAGTTGACATGGGTGTTTGACTCCTTTTCTTTCTGATGAATGTAGGTGGTTAGTTCTGCTGTTAAGTCTGATCGAAGGAAAGGGGTAATTAAATAAATGCCGTTAAACAATTCGCAGGCTGTATCTAATAAAGAGCGGGCAATCGCTAAGCCTTCTGCTCGCTGCTTCTCTTTATCCTCACCAGCCTTGGCCATAATGTCACGAATGGAATCAGATAATTTGATGCCTGGAATTTCATGATGAATAAACTCCGCATTTCGGCTGCTTGTTAACGGCATAACGCCAATATAAATCGGCTTATCTAAATGACGGCTCTCCTCATGAATTTTCACAAGCTGTTCCTCAGAATAAACAGGCTGTGAAATAAAATAATCAGCACCGTATTCGATTTTTTTCTCAAGACGTTTGACCGCTTTATCAATGTGACGAACATTTGGATTAAACGCGCCAGCTACTGAAAAATTGGTCTTTTTGCCAAGCGGCTTCCCTGAGAAAGAAAGGCCTTCGTTAAACTGCTTAATCAGCCGAATCAAATCAAAGGAGGTTAAATCATAAACCGACGTTGCACCTGGAAAATCTCCAATCTTAGAAGGGTCGCCTGTAATGGCTAAAATATCAGTTAAACCAAGGGTGTCGAGACCCATCAAATGGGACTGAAGCCCAATCAAATTACGATCACGGCACGTGATATGGACGAGTGAACGCATATCAAGCTGCTGTTTCAATAATGCCCCGCAAGCCACATTGCTAATGCGCGGGGTCGCAAGAGAATTATCGGCTAATGTCAAGGCATCAATGCCTGCATTCTTTAACTCATTTGCCGCGACGAGGAATTTTTCGAAGTTCAGCTTCTTCGGCGGATCAAGCTCTACAATAATCGTCCGTTTTTTCGTAGCGAGCTCATCAAGACCTGGTTCAGTCCGCTGATCTTGAATCGAAATGATTTCTTCTTTTAATACTTTCACTTCTTTTTCAGTGATCGGGGCTAAATCCTTGACCGCTTCAGCCATTGCGTGAATATGCTGAGGCGTTGTTCCGCAGCAGCCGCCGATAATACGTGCGCCTTGATTTCTAAATTCAAGTGCACTTTTTCGAAAATAATCGTTATCTGTATCATAGACGAGTCTGCCTTCTTCAAGAGAGGGAAGACTGCTGTTGGGATAGACTGATAAATGGGAATTTTCTAAAATTGGAACGCCTTCGAGTGCCTGAATCATATGATAAGGGCCAAGCCGGCAGTTGATGCCAACGACGTCTGCGCCAAGAGAGGACAATTCAGATAAACCATCCTTGAGCGGTGTTCCATCCTGCAACACACCTTGTTCATGCATGGAGACGTTCATGACAATCGGGAGAGTCGTTTCTTTTCGTGCAATTTGGAGAACGGCCTTCGCTTCTTCCATGTCATAATACGTTTCTAGCAATAATCCATCGGGCTGCTCATTTAATAGAATGTACAGCTGCTCTCTAAAGCTTCGTTTAATTTCTTCAATTGTATAGGCATTTTTGTTAAACGTTCGAATGCCGCCGATCGTTCCAAGGACATAAGCAGAGCCGGCGGCTGTTTTTGCGATTTGTACCGCCTTTGTATTGATGCGCTTTGTTTCTTCCTCTAAGCCGTAGCGGGATAGTTTAATATAATTTGCGCCGTACGTATTTGTTTGAATGATGTCCGCACCAGCCTGCACATATGCTTCGTGCACGCGCCTTACTTCATCTTCTTTCGATAAATTTAATTCTTCAAAGCAGCGGTCAATGCCGTAAGAGTATAAAAGTGTTCCCATTGCACCGTCAGCAATCAGTACGCGGTTTTGTAAGTCTTGTAATAGGCCCATTGGTTTCCTCCTTATTTTTATGTAACAAAAAAAGCCTTCTGATAAGAAGAAGACTTTTTGGCTGTATCGTAATTCTTCTTCTTATCTTCCAAGCAGTTGCTTGCTGGATTTAGCACCTTGGTCATAGAAAATATATTTCTACTACACCGGTTGCTGAGGCTTCACAGGGCCAGTCCCTCTGCCTCTCTTGATAAGAAAGCGATATGAACATGTCAATAAATTGAACTTCCATCCACTGTATCGAAAAAATCGGAAATAATCAATGGAAAATTTGAAATTTATCGAAAATTTATAAATTGAACGTCAATCGGTAAATCTGCCTTGCGCATAAGAGAAATAACCTCTTGTAAATCATCTTTATTTTTTCCTGTTACACGCACTTGGTCATCTTGAAACTGTGACTTCACTTTGATGCCGGATTGCTTAATGAGTGCATTGATCTTTTTGGCGTTGTCTTGATCAATTCCGCTGATCAGCTTCGCGCGCTGGCGTACGGTTCCGCCAAGGGCATGCTCGGTTTTTCCGTAGTCGATGTTTTTAGTTGGAACATTTCGTTTGATCAGCTTTGACACAAGTACATCTTTTAGCTGCTCCAGCTTAAAATCATCATCAGAGATGAGCACGAGCTCCTCTTTTTCAAGAGAAATATCACTTTTACTTCCTTTAAAATCATAACGGTTTTTAATTTCCTTCAGCGCTGCTTGAACGGCGTTTTGCACCTCAGGCAGTTCAACCTTTGATACAATGTCAAATGAGCTTTCTTTTGCCATAACACATGACCTCCATGGATAGATATTGCGTCTATTTTATCATGCAACGTGGAGAAGAAGAAACTTTATCAAAGAGATGAGTCAAAGAGTTCTGCCAGCAGCGGTATAAATCGCGTTCGGTTTGACCACTTTAGCTAACAGAACTAGAGATGTTCATGTGAGGAGAAGTATAGTAGAATAAAGTGAATCAAAAGATGAACGAACGCTCTTTTATGAGCAGATAGGAAGGAAGAGAACATGAGACCAGGTGAGCAACTGACCTTGCAAATAGAGAACGAGATGGAATACGGCTACTTTTTGACAGATGGTGAAGATTCGGTCCTCTTGCACCGCAGTGAAATGACAGAAGATATTGGTGACCAAGATGAAGTAGAGGTCTACTTATACGTAGATCATGAAGAAAGACTAGCTGCGACGATGAAAATACCGACAATCAATGCGCATACATATGGCTGGGTAGAAGTCGTAGACGTCCTAGAAGACATGGGCGCATTTGTGGATGTCGGGCTTTCAAAGGATGCACTTGTTGCAACAGAACATCTACCGCCTTTTGAGGAAGCATGGCCGAAAAAAGGAGACAAACTTTACTGTATGCTGAAAGTCACAAGCTACGGCAGAATGTTCGCAAAGCCAGCCACTGAAGATGTGATCAGTGAATTGTTTACAGAGGCACCTGAAACCTTAATGAACAAAGAAATCACTGGTACGATTTATCGCTTAATTGCGACAGGCTCGTTTATGCTGACAGATACAGGCGTGCGAGGGTTTATCCACCGCACGGAACGAAAGGAAGAACCAAGATTAGGATCGACCGTGACAGGACGCGTCATTGCAGTGAAAGAGGATGGGACCGTGAACGTTTCTCTGCTTCCTAGAAAACAGGAAGCGTTATCTGTCGATGCAGAAGAAATTTTAACCTATATGAGAACGAGAAATGGTGCCATGCCTTATGGAGACAAAAGTGATCCAGAAGACATCCGTGAACGATTCCAAATGAGCAAGGCAGCCTTTAAACGAGCATTAGGTCATTTGATGAAAAACGGCCTAGTCTACCAAAAAGAGGGCTGGACATATGAGAAAAAATGAGCAGCGTGAAAGAGAACCCTAACCTCATGGGTTTTCATATCACACTGAAATGAAGAAAAAGGGATAAAATCATCATGGTTTTATCCCTTTTTTTATATTTGTGATAAATAATGGTTTTTTTTAGTGAAAAAAGTCATGAAAAAAGCTGAAAAACCTTCACTTAATCATTGAAACAACGCCTCTCAAATCCGATAAGAAAGGAGTAAGGATGACAAAAGGAGTGTGTGTTTGGATGAAAGTGAAAATTTCATTGCTTCTGTTGGTAGCCGTGCTTATGGTGCTCGCCGCATGCAGCAATCAACAAGGGGAACCACCAGCATCAAATGCGAAGCATATTGGCGTTATGCTCACAGATGATGGTCTTGGTGATCAATCATTTAACGATTCATCGTTTAAAGGATTAGAAAAAGCACGTGATGACCTAGGTATTGAATTTGATTATAGAGAAATTGCAGAAACCGATACATATGAAAAAGGACTGACCGAGCTTGTAAAATCTGGCAATGATCTCGTCATCGGGGTAGGCTTTAGTATGCAAGAAGACTTAGAAAAAGTCGCAAAGAAATATCCGAAGAAGCACTTTTTGCTCATCGATGCCGTATCTGAGCTGAAAAATGTGACCTCCGTGACGTTTAAAGAAGAGCAAGGCAGCTATTTAGCGGGCGCACTTGCTGCAATGACAACGAAAAGTGATGTCATTGGATTTGTTGGCGGTGTCGATGCGGAGTTGATCCATCGTTTTGAAAAAGGGTTCCAAAAAGGCGCCAAATCAGTGAATCCGAACATCAAGATCTTATCCACCTATGCTAATACGTTTAGTGATGCGGACAAAGGCAGTAAAATAGCCAAAGGCATGATCAAAAAGAAAGCAGACGTTTTATATGCCGCAGCTGGCTATACAGGTGTCGGTGTATTAAAAGAAGCGCAAGCGCAGGGCAAATATGCCATTGGTGTAGATAGTGATCAGTACTACACCGCTGAAAAAGCGGTGATTTCGTCCATGGTAAAAAAAGTCGATGAAGTGGTCTATCAATTCAGCGAACAGCTTGTCAAGAGCAATCAAATCAAAAATGGGCATGTTATCTACGACTTAAACAATGACGGAATCGATATGGCAAGAATTCGGGTGCTCAAAGATGCTGAAACATTGACCAAAAAAGTAAATGAACTGAAGCAGCAATTGCTAAAAGATGAGGGGGACGCATCATGAGCTTGCGCATCAAAATTTTACTCAACTCACTCGTCTCACTTCTTTTAGCAGTTGGCGTCATCGCCTTTATCATTGTCAGTATGACAAAGATCCAATCATCAAATGAAACAGAAGTTCAAGCCTTATTAAATGTTCAAAAAACGAAGGCAAGCTTTGAAAGCGTCGAACAAACCATGACCAATTATTCAATGACTCTTTCTGATGAACAGCTAGAGGTTGTTCAAACCGGTATTTCTACAGCAAAAAAACAGCTGCAAACGTTAAACAAACACGCAGGAAATATAAATAAAGATGAATTAACAAGGTTAAATGCAAAATATGACACGTGGACTAAGGAAGCAAATAATGCCATTGGTGAAAAAAACGCATCGGATGCAAGACGGGTCGCTGCAAGAATTGATGGTGTTTTAAACGACATCCATACAATGAATAAAAGAGCAGAAGAAGCATATAAACAAAATCTAGAGAATACAGCGGATAATGTGCAATGGATCATCACAAGTGCACTCGTCGCAGCTCTCACACTGATTGTCATTGCTGTCTTTTTAAATATTGGATTAACAAGATCCATCGTGACACCGATTAAATCACTTTCCTACCGAGCGAAGCAGATCGCAGAAGGCAACCTTGCTGTCGAGCGAATGGACATTCAGCGTAAGGATGAAATCGGCGGCTTGAATGAATCCTTTAATCAAATGACAGATCAACTGATTAGTTTGATTAAAGAAATCAGTAATGTCTCAAGTCAAGTAGAGACATTCTCGATCCAATTAGATGATGAAAACAAAAAGCTGATGGAATCTGCAAATCAAGTATCTGTCTCGACAGACGAAATGGCAAATGGGTCACAGGCCATTTCAGAGGATCTCCAGCATGGCGTTAGCTTGATTGAAAAGATGGATCAGCATGGACGTAAAAATTCCGAACGTTCACAAACAGTCATCCAAAGTACAGGGGATGCGATAGAAGCAGTGGAAAGTGGAAAGCACACGTTAACAGAAACCAAAACGGCGATTGAAAAAAATACACATGCCACAAGGCAAATCGAGCAGTCGGCAGGAGAATTCACGCAATATGCTAGCGGGATCTCGGCTATGGCCAAAACAGTTTCTGACATTGCGGATCAGACAAACTTACTTTCGCTAAATGCAGCGATTGAAGCGGCAAGAGCAGGTGAGGCTGGAAAAGGCTTTGCCGTTGTAGCAGATGAAATTCGTAAGCTAGCCGACGAATCATCTAACGCTACAAGACAAATCTTTGATATGGTCAGTCATATTGAAAGAGGCATTCAATCCATTAGTCAAACTGTTAAAGAAGGAGTCAAGCTTTCACTTCAACAGCAGGATGCGATGGACAAAACCTCACACTCCTTTGAAGATATAGAAACAAAAGCGCAGCACATTAAACGAGAAATGGCGGTCTTAAATGACCAAATTGTTCAATCAACAGAGCTTGGCGGACAAGTACTCAACTCGATTGAAAATATTAGTGCGGTTGTAGAAGAAACAGCAGCTGGCAGTGAAGAAATTTCTGCCTCGGCCAATGAACAGCTGCAATCTTTCCATCAAATGAACAAACAGGTAGAAGAACTGATGAGTATGACGGCAAGGTTAAATGAAACCGTCCACCGTTTTAAACTTTCATAAGTCATAAGAAAAGCACCCTTCCCGTGATGTGTCAGGGAAGGGTGCTTTTTATGATGGTTTGCCTGTAAAGAAGATGGCAAGCGTACCTGGGCCTGAATGGGACCCAACAGCTGCGCCGACAATCTGAATATCAATTTCTTTTGGATGAAATTCGGCTTCAATCAATTGTCTCATGTCTTCTGCAAGTGCAGGATCATCACCATGACTAATGCCAACAGTTTGATTTGACCAATCCGTTCCACGTTCTTTCATCAATTCAATAATGCGTTTCAACAGCTTTTTACGTCCGCGGATTTTCTCAAGGGGGATGAGCTTTCCATCCTCGACGTGTAAAATGGGCTTAATACTCAATAAACCGCCAACAAATGCGGACGCTTTACTAATTCTTCCGCCTCTTGCTAAATACGATAAATCGTCTACAGTAAAAATATGTTGTAAAGATTCGCAAAAATGCTTTACAGACGTTTCAATTTCTTGTATTGTATTTCCGTCAATGGCAAGTGATTGAGCGTGTTTGACAGCAAGCCCATAGCCGAGTGAAGCACATTTAGAATCAATGATTCGTAAATCAAAATCAGGGTATTCTTCCTTCACTTCGTTTGCCATCATCACAGCGGTTTGATATGTACCAGAAAGCTCTGATGAAAAGGCAACATAGATTGCAGATGTATGGGTTTGTGCGAGAGAAACAAAGGCTTCTTTGATTCGGTTTGGTGAAGCTTGTGACGTTTTTGGGCTAGCACCTTGTCTCATCGCATCAAATACTTGTTTTGGTTCAATGGTGACCAAATCTTCAAATTCCTGCTCGCCAAGCAATACACGGAGCGGAATAACCGTCATGTTATGTTCATCATAATAAGAAAGAGGCAGATCAGCAGCACTGTCTGCTATGATATGAACAGTCATCAAAATCCCTTCTTTCTAAAAAAATCAGCCATATTTTACAACTTTTTAGCCTAACTATATCACAGAAATCAACTTTTCGTGTTCAAATTCTAAATTTTAGGGAAAACCATAGAGAGAATGGTAAGTGGAGGAATGACAATATGTTCATCGGAGAAGCAAAAAAACTCATTGTCGTCGTCATTGGTGCACTGCTCAATGCGATTGGACTAAATTTATTCTTAATTCCAGCTGATGTATACGCGAGTGGGTTTACAGGGGTAGCCCAGCTGTTATCTAGCTTAATGGATCAATATGCGCCATTTTATGTATCCACAGGGATTCTATTATTTATTTTAAATATTCCAGTCGGCATTTTAGGGTGGATGAAAGTGGGCCGTTCCTTTACGTTTTACAGCATCATCAGTGTGGCCCTGACGACCATTTTCCTCGGCATCTTACCAGAAACGAGTGTTTCACATGATATTTTACTAAATGCTGTGTTTGGCGGCGTGATATCAGCAGTAGGGATTGGGATCACGCTCAAATTTGGGGCATCGACAGGCGGACTCGACATCATAGCCATGATCTTAGCGAAGTGGAAGGATAAACCAGTCGGCACGTATTTCTTCATTTTAAATGGTATCATCATTTTTACAGCAGGATTATTACAAGGTTGGGAGAAAGCATTATATACCCTTGTCACATTGTATGTGACCACAAGGGTCATTGATGCCATCCATACAAGACATGAGAAGCTGACCGCGATGATTGTGACGAAGAAGGCTGATGAAATCAAGGAAGCCATTTATGGAAAAATGGTCAGAGGTATTACGACTGTACCTGCAAAGGGAGCTTTTACCAATGAGCCAAAAGAAATGATGGTGATCGTCATTACAAGGTATGAGCTGTATGAACTTGAACAAATTATTAAAGAAGTCGATCCAAAAGCCTTTACAAATATTGTGCAAACAACTAATATTCTTGGATTTTTCAGACGAGATTAAAAGGTGGGTAGCGAATGAAAAAAGGGTTGGTGCTTCTTCTCGTTGTATTGATTTTAACCGCTTGTGGACAACAAAAAAAGGATGAACCAGACAAGGAGGTATCCGGTCAAATGGGAGAAAAAACGGTTGTACTCACAGTAGACCCCGTCCAGAAAGGTTCTTCGGTTCAATTTAACATGTCACTGAAAAATGAATCAGATCGAGATATTGAATTTACCTTTAACACAAGCCAGAAATTCGAGCTCAGTGTGTATGACGAAAACGGAAATGAACAATACCGCTATTCAAAAGACCGTATGTTCACTCAGGCTATCCAATCCTTTGTGCTAAAGAAAGGCGAAGCCTATGATTTTCAAGATACGTGGTCAAATGGTGTCAAGCCGGGAACGTATGAAGCGGTCGTCACATTTAAAGGAAAAGCAGAAGGGCTGAAGCAAATCACGGAAAAGAAAACATTCCAAGTGAAATAATTGCTTTCAGCTTCATGAGAATCAGAAAAAGCTGTCCAATGTTGGACAGCTTTTTTATGTTAGAGATCATCGAGCAAGTCTTGGAAGGTATGCAGCTGGTTTCTTTCTGCATCTGTCGAATTGGCAAATGCAGATGATACGGCATTTTTGGCTCGTTTGACCGCCTGTTGACGCTCTAACCCAGATGAAAATGAAGAAGTAAGGGCTTCTTCAGTAAATGATTTGGCTTGATCAAAAAGTTCGTTTCTCACAATGAACCTCCAGAAGCATCAGTCTTCATGTTTTCTCTGCCAGACGCTTCTTCAAGCGTAGAACGATAAGGAAAACGTGCGTCATGCAGACTGATTGAATCTTTACCTTGTTGTATAAAGCGTTTCGATTTGCTTCTTTTACCCATTCGGAATCCGCCCCTTTACACAAGCTGACAGGACAACCTGTCTAAAGGTAGTATGCCCGCTTCCATCTGCTATGTATGAATGGAAAAATTAAAGCGAGAAGTAATTCGTTAGAAACTTTGCAATTCCATCTTGTTCGTTTGTATCAGTGACTTCATTTGAAACACGTTTCACGGCATCGATTCCGTTGCCCATAGCCACACCGCATCCAGCAAATTCAAGCATTTCTAAATCATTGTCTTCATCTCCGAATGCCACAATCCGCTCCTGTGGAACGCCGTAATAATCACTGATCTTTTGCAGTCCAACAGCCTTGTTCATGCCTGTTTTAATGATCTCAATCACGTGCCACGGGGCAGCCCATCGCCTATGATCAATCACTTCTGCATGAACATCTGATAAATAGCTTCGAATGGCTCCGACGTCCTCTTCTTTTGCGTGAATTAACACGCTCGTCACATTCTCTCCGAGGTTGTCCCGAAGGTCTCCAACAGTAACTTTATTTGCATTCATATTAAATATATCAATGAGCTTCTCATCATGATAATGGAAATACAAATCGTCTAACACTTCAGCAAGCACATTGTGTACTTTATACTCCTCACTAATGTCTACAAGCTGTTTAACGACTTGAAGATCAAGTGACGTATGAAATCTTCCCCATTTTTCATCAAGAGGATGATGGACAAACGCTCCATTAAAATTCACAATGGGTGAATCAAGCTGTAATTGCTGATAATAAGGAGAGCTGGAACGAAATGGCCGTCCGGTTGAAATACAGACATGATGCCCGCTGTCTTTCACTTTTTGAATGACGTCAAGTGTGTGTGTAGAGATGGTTTTATCATCTTTTAATAACGTGCCATCCAGGTCAAGTGCGATTAGATAAGGTTGAGTCTCCATAAAATCTCCTTTGATCTGTAAGTGATAGGAGGCAATTCTTGCGGCGCCTCTATCTATAGTGTATCTTTATCACATCTTTGTTGTCTACATGTTAAAATAAACAAAGACGGGAATGATAAAGGAGGATTCATAGGCTGTGATCACCATTGATGAGCAAATTGCGCGCGATATTCCATTTTTACATATCGTAAAAGCTGAAAATAAAAACAAACCGCTGCCGCTTGTATTTTTTATACACGGATTTACAAGTGCACGCGAGCACAACTTACACTTCGCCTTTCATTTGGCGGAAAAAGGCATGAGAGTGATTTTGCCTGACTGTGCTTATCATGGTGTAAGATCAGAAAACCTCAGCTTAGAGGAACTGGCGTCAAGGTTCTGGGAAATTGTCCTGAACGAAATACGTGAAATCGATATACTCAAAACATATTTTCAAGAAAAACAATTGATTGAAGCCGATCTGATCGGTGTTGCAGGTACTTCCATGGGCGGCATCACGACCTTTGGTGCACTCGCCAAGCATGATTGGATTAAAGCGGCAGTTAGCTTGATGGGCAGTCCGAAATATACGACATTCCTACAAGCACAAATCATGAACATGCGGAACAAAGGGTTGATGAAAGACATTACAGACGAAGAGGTTCATCAGCAATTAGACGTGCTGCGTCCTTATGATTTAACGCTGCAAACAGATCGATTAAACAAAAGACCGCTGTTATTCTGGCATGCAGAAAATGATCCAGTTGTCCCTTACCGGCATGCAAAAGCTCTTTATGACGAGTTAGCAGCAACCCAATATAAAGAAGATCCGCACCTGATTCGTTTTATTACAGATGGACAAGCTGGCCATAAGGTCTCAAGACAAGCAATGTTTGAAACGGTTGACTGGTTTGTGACACATCTGAAAAGCACAAACGTTTAGTCAAAAGAAAAAGTACGTTATACTAATGGAAAAGGAGTGGATATCATGGATGAAGCATTGAAAGAAAATATTTTAGGCGCCCTAGAACAGGTGATTGACCCTGAGCTGAATGTCGACATCGTCAACCTTGGACTTGTCTATGATGTCGATCTTGATGAGAATGGAAAAGCGGATATCACGATGACCTTAACATCAATGGGGTGTCCTCTTGCACCAGTAATCGTGGATGAAGTGAAAAAAGCATTAAGTGATCTTCCAGAAGTGAAAGAAACAGAAGTTCACATCGTATGGAATCCGCCTTGGACACGAGACAAAATGTCAAGATACGCAAAAATTGCGCTCGGTATTCAATAAGCACAAATGAAAATGCCTGGTATGAGTTGAACTCATGCCAGGTTTTTTTATGAAAAAATAAGGTGGAGGAAGAGAATGGATTGATATAATGGGTGTAATATGACAGATCGGAGTACCTCATAATGAAACGAAAATGGTTATGGATTGTTCTTTTAATGGGATACGCTGCTGCATTTTTTACATCAATCACCATCCGCGAGGAGCAAGCACACAAAAAACAAGATCTTGAGGCGTTTACAGATGTCAGTCATCTCATGCCCATTAAAATAAAAAAAGTCGTTCAAGGTAAAGAAATAGATACTTTAAAAGAAGTAGTAGAAGAAGCGAAAGTAAAAAACCTGCCGATATCCATTGCCGGCAAACAGCATAGCATGGGCGGCCATACGTATTATGAAAATGGCATCGTGCTCGATATGACAGAATTCCGCCAAATTTTAGCATTTGATAAAAAAAAGAAAACCATCTGTGTCCAAAGCGGCGCTACATGGGATGATATACAAAGATATGTCAACCCATATGGTCTTGCAGTGAAGGTCATGCAATCACAGAATATCTTTACGATTGGCGGTTCCCTCAGTGCAAACGCACATGGACGTGACATTCGCTACGGATCACTCATTGACACCGTTCGTTCTTTCAGGCTGCTTAAGGCAGATGGGGAGATCGTTACAGTGAAGCCGGGCGATGATTTGTTTACTGCCGTGATTGGCGGATATGGTTTGTTCGGCGTCATTTTAGATGTTGAGCTTTCGTTAACGAGAGATGAATTATACAAAATGGAGACAACCTCTCTAGATTATCGCGAATACAGTGATTATTTTCAAAAACATGTCAAACAAAATAAACAAGTACGCATGCATCTTGCCAGAATTTCAACAGCGAAAACAAACTTTTTGAAAGAGATGTATGTGACGAATTATTCCCTCACTTCACAACAAGAGATCGAATCATATCAAGAGCTGAAAGAGGATCAACTCGTTATGCCACTAAAATTTATGCTCGGTCTTTCAAGAAGGTTTGATATGGGGAAAGATCTGCTATGGAATTTGCAAAAGAAGTATTTCAAAAGTCAAAATGATCAGCTGATCACAAGAAATAATGTGATGCGCTCAGATTCTGCTTTTTTAGACTATGAAAATGAGTCAGACACAGATGTACTGCAGGAATATTTCGTCCCAGTCGACCGCTTTCGTGCGTATATCGATGACATGAGAAGCTATTTACAACAGGAAGAATTGAATTTAATGAACATCACAATACGCTACGTACAAAAAAATGAAAAAGCGGATCTCTCATATGCGAAAGAAGATATGTTTGCCCTTGTTCTTTTAGTGAATTATGGTTTTAAGAAAGAAGAGAAGGCAGAAGCAGAGCGGATCATCCGGCAAATGACAGATATCACGCTACGGCACCATGGAAGCTATTACTTACCGTACATGCCTTATCAAACGAAGGTACAAATGAAACAGGCGTATCCTAAAACGGATGTGTTCTTCCAAAAGAAAAAGCAAGCAGATCCGGACGGCAGGTTTATCAATTACTTTTATGAAAGGTACAATACACAATGAATGCAAAAGCAATGAAATGGTTCGTCTACTCACAAAGTCTGCTGTTTTTCGCCAGCAGTTTGATTTTCCCTTTTTACATTCTTTTTATTAAAAATGTTGGATCAAGCTACTCTCAGTTTGGTCTTGCCTATGGCCTGTTTGGTTTAAGCGGAGCGTTTATTCATTTACTTTTAGGGAAACTGCCCGAAACCACCGATAGGCGGCTCTTTTTGATTATTCATTCGTTCGGTATGGCATTTCTTTTGCTGCTATTTCCGCATATAACAGAAGTCGCGCAAGTGTATATGATTCAGCTGGCACTTGGTGCACTAGGCGGCTTTCAAAAGCACGGGGAAAAACTCATCGTTACGGAACTGACAACAGAGAATAAAAGAATGAAGGAGGTCGGCCGCTATCATTTTTGGACAGCTCTTTTTTCATCGATAGCAATTATGCTTGGCGGCCTGTTTGCAGATTTCTTCACCGTTTACTTCATTTTTTATGCAAGCTCTATCATATATTTATGCGTGCTCTCATGATCATCTTGATGAAATATGAAAGATAAATCCGCATATCTCACGTAGATATGTGGATTTTTTTATGAAAAAAAATGAAAAGAAATATTAAATATACAATTGAATTAATTTTTATACATGTTATAATGTTAAATAATTTCACAAAGATCAAGAGGGTGTATTGACGTTGAAAATAGGTATTATAGGTGCTACGGGATACGGTGGTGCGGAATTAGTTCGTATCTTCAAGCAACATCCACACGTGGATGAATGTATATTGTATTCATCGAGTGGTGATGGGCAATTATACAGTCAATCTTATCCGCATCTAACAACGATTACTGATCAAACATTAAAAGCCATTGATCCTGCTGCCATTGTGCGAGAAACAGATGCTGTGTTTTTAGCGACACCAGCAGGCGTATCAAGTGAACTCACACCGAAGCTCATGAACCAAGGAGTGCCTATCATTGATTTATCAGGTGATTTGCGCATTCAAGACGGTGCAACCTATGAAGCTTGGTATAAACGAAGGGCAGCTGATCAAGCATCTGTTCAACAAGCTGTGTACGGGTTATCTGAATTGAATCGTGAAACGATTGAGCAGGCTGAAGTTATTGCAAATCCAGGGTGCTTCCCTACCGCAGTTCTTCTCGGTTTAGCACCGCTGATGAAACAGAATCTAATCGATGAATCTATGATCATCATAGATGCAAAAACAGGAGTGTCCGGTGCAGGACGATCTGCCTCACTTGGAACGCATTTTTCAGAGCTAAACGACAACTTCAAAATTTATAAGGTAAATGAACATCAACATACACCTGAAATAGAGCAAATATTAAGAGAATGGAATCCGCACACGGCGAATATCACATTTTCAACGCACCTTGTCCCGATGACAAGGGGGATTATGGCGACGATGTATACCCAGCTGAAATCAGATATCACAAAAGAGGAATTGATGAAGCATATGAAAGGCTTTTATGAAGATTCCTATTTTGTCAGAGTGAGAGATCACGGGGTGTATCCGCAAACAAGGGAAGTATACGGCAGTAATTTCTGTGACGTTGGCTTTCATTTAGATGAACGTACAGGCAGACTCACGATTGTGTCTGTGATCGACAATCTCATGAAGGGTGCAGCCGGCCAAGCGGTTCAAAACTTCAACATCATCAAAGGCTTAGATGAAGAGGCGGGCCTCACAATGACACCTCTCTATCCATAAGAACAGGGGAGACAACAAACATGATCGAATTGAATGAAAAAAGCATTGTTAAAATAGACGGTGACGTATCATCACCAAAAGGCTTTGAAGCAAAGGGGATTCATATTGGATTACGTTATTCAAAAAAAGACCTCGGACTGATCGTCAGTGAAGTGCCGGCAGCGAGTGCAGCGGTATACACACAAAGTCACTTTCAAGCTGCGCCTCTACAAGTCACTCAGAAAAGCTTAAAAAAGACAGGGCAATTAAAAGGGGTCATTGTCAATAGTGCTATCGCCAATGCATGTACCGGTGAGCAAGGTTTAAAGGACGCATACGAAATGCAGGCAGCCTGCGCAGATATGTTAGGGGTAGAACCTGATTACATTGCTGTTTCTTCTACTGGTGTCATTGGAGAGTGTCTGGATATGGATAAAATTAAAAAAGGCATCACTCAGCTGAAAGAAGCAAAAGCAGGAAATGGTCATTTTGAAGAGGCAATCTTAACGACAGATACAGTCATTAAAAACACAACATACACCCTGACGATAAACGGCAAAGAGATTCTCATTTCAGGTGCAGCGAAGGGCTCAGGTATGATTCATCCAAATATGGCAACAATGCTTGGCTTCGTGACAACGGATGCAAATGTCGAACAAGACGCTCTGCAAAATGCACTGCGTGATATTACCGATGTGACCTTTAATCAAATTACTGTCGACGGAGAAACATCGACAAACGATATGGTACTCGTGATGGCAAATGGCATGGCAGAAAATGATGTGCTAAATGAAGAGCATCCAGAATGGCCATTGTTCAAAGAAGGATTAAAGCTAGCTTGTGAGGATCTTGCCAAAGAGATTGCTAGAGACGGAGAAGGTGCAACGAAATTAATTGAAGCGCAAGTCGCTGGCGCTAAAAATCATTTAGAAGCCGGCATCATAGCGAAGAAAATCGTCGGTTCAAGTCTAGTGAAAACAGCCGTATACGGCACCGACGCCAACTGGGGGCGTATCATTGGAGCGATTGGCCATAGCGCAGCGTCCGTCACACCACAAGAGGTAGAAGTGTATTTAGGTGGACAATGTCTGTTTAAACATAATGAACCGCAGCCATTCTCAGAAGAGGAAGCAAAAGCGTATTTAGAGCAGGATGAGATCACGATTTTGATTCAAATGAATGAGGGGAATGGTCAGGCAGCGGCATGGGGCTGTGACCTTACCTATGATTATGTGAAAATTAACGCGAGCTATCGCACATAATGAAGGAGATAGACATGGATAAAACGATCGTATTCAAGTGTGGAGGCAGTGTCATTCGAGAACTTTCAGATACCTTTTACGAAAATGTCCGCTCACTTCAAGCTGCTGGGTTTAAGCTGGCTATCGTCCATGGCGGAGGCCCTGAAATCACTAGCATGCTGCAAAAATTAGAAGTGAAAACAGAATTTGTTGACGGGCAGCGCAAAACAACGAAGCCGGTATTAGAGGTAGCCGAAATGGTCCTCTCGGGAACGGTCAATAAATACTTTGTGTCAGAGCTCGCAAAGCATGATATCTCATCTGTCGGCGTGTCTGGGAAAGATGGTCAGATGCTTGTCGCTGATTTTCTTAATCAAGACGTGTACGGGTACGTTGGTGAAATCAAAGAAGTGCATCCAGAGATGGCAGAAGCATTAATGGAAAAACAATTTATTCCTGTGATTGCACCACTGTCTATGACAGAGGAATGCCAAACGTTAAACGTAAACGCTGATTTAGCAGCATCAGCTGTCGCAGGAGCGATGAAAGCTGATAAGCTCATGTTTGTTACAGATGTGGAAGGCATTTTAAAAAATGGCGAGCTATTAGATGTCGTCACCGAACAAGAAGCTCTCACGCTCATTGATGAAGGCATTATTTCCGGGGGAATGATTCCAAAAGTGCAATCCGCTTTGAGTGCTTTATCAAGAGATGTGGATGAAGTCATGATCGTCAATGGCAAAGGCAGTATCTTTACAGGGGAAACCTTTAAAGGAACAAGAATTGTGAAGGAAAAGGAGGCGGTCCTGTGAGTCATCTCTTTCAAACTTATGGACGGTGGAATGTTGAAATTAAAGAGGCAGCAGGTTCTTGGGCATTCGATACAAATGGGAAAAAATATTTAGACTTTATACAAGGCATTGCGGTCACAAATCTCGGTCATAATCACCCAAAGGTCAATCAAGCCATCAAGAAGCAGCTTGATCACGTCTGGCATGTATCGAATCTATTTGAAAATGGGCTGCAGGAAAAAGCAGCAGAAAAGCTGGCTGCAAACAGTTCAGGGGATCTCGTGTTTTTCTGTAATAGCGGAGCTGAGGCAAATGAAGGTGCAATCAAATTAGCGCGTAAAGCAACAGGGAAAACAAATATTGTGACTTTTTTGCACTCTTTTCATGGGCGCACGTATGCTGGTATGGCTGCTACAGGTCAAGATAAAATCAAAACGGGCTTTGGCCCTATGCTGGAAGGCTTTCATTATGTACCGTTTAATGACCCAGACGCTATTGCTGCATGTGAAGTCGATGATGTGGCAGCGGTGATGCTTGAGGTTGTGCAAGGAGAAGGTGGCGTAAATCCAGCGACAACAGAATTTCTAGAAGCTGTTCAAGCGTTTTGCCAAAAGCATGAAGCACTTCTGATCGTAGATGAGATTCAAACGGGTATTGGACGTACAGGAACAGCATTTGCATACGAACAGACGGGACTTGATCCTGATATTATCTCTTCTGCTAAAGGATTAGGAAATGGCTTCCCAGTCGGTGCAGTCATCGGGAAAAAGGCTTTAGGAGACGCATTCTCACCAGGTTCACATGGAACAACTTTTGGTGGCAACATGCTTGCCATGGCTGCTGTGAATGCAACACTCGATGTCATTTTCAAAGATGAGTTTCTGACAGAAGTCAAAGAAAAAGGCGCTTATCTGCTAGAAAAACTACAAGATCTGAAACAACTGAATATCGTAAAAGAAGTACGCGGAAAAGGATTGATGGCAGGGGTTGAATGTCATCAGCCAGTCGGAGATTATATCACAGCTCTGAGAGAACAGGGGTTGCTAGTACTTCCAGCTGGTCCGAATGTGATTCGGTTATTGCCTCCGCTGAATGTAGAAAAAGCAGAAATAGATCAAGCAATAGAAGCGATGACTCATGTTTTAGCAAATGAAACAGTGACGGTATAAATTTTTTTGCATCTAAACGCATAAAAATGCATCTATATTACTAATTATTCAATTTGGGGTGACACAAGCATGAAAGGTTATTTAAATTTAGAAGATGGAGCCTCTTTTGAAGGAGATCTGACAGGAGAAGCTGGCATGACAGGTGAAGTGGTTTTCTTTACAGGGATGACAGGTTACCAAGAGGTGCTCACAGACCCTTCCTATAAGGGACAAATCATTGTTTTCACATATCCACTCATCGGAAATTATGGCATTAATCATGAAGACTTTGAGAGCAAAAAACCACAAGTGAAAGCTGTCGTTGTGTATGAAGCAGCGGATCATTTCTCTCACCATCTTGCAGCGGTTAGCTTAAAAGATTATTTACAGAAGTGGAACATTCCGCTTCTGACTCATACCGATACACGTGCAGTCGTGCAAAACATCCGGGCAAATGGGACGATGAACGCTGTGATCAGTGTAGACGAAAACGAAACACCGCCGGCCATGAAACAAGACAATGTGATCGCACAGGTGACAGAGGATGAAATCTACACTCAAGGCAGCGGCGAGGAACATGTAGCGCTTATTGATTTTGGCTTTAAAAAATCAATAGCAGATTCGCTTGAAGCGCGCGGCTGTAAAGTAACCGTCATTCCGTACAAACAGCTGGAAAAGGTGTTTGAAATGAAGCCAGATGCGGTCCTGCTATCGAATGGACCTGGAGATCCCAAAACAATGAAGCCATATTTAAAAACCATTCATGACATCATGATGACCTTCCCGACACTTGGAATCTGCTTAGGTCATCAATTAATCGCTCTTGCACTTGGCGGGGATACGTATAAGCTTCCATTTGGCCACCGCGGGGCGAATCACCCTGTACAAGATACAGAATCCAAACGTGTTTTCATGACAAGTCAGAATCACAGCTATGTGGTGAATGAAAAAAGCATGAATGACAAAGAAGTGGACGTGAAATTCCTTCATGTTAATGATGGATCTGTCGAAGGATTCATTCATAAAGAGAAGCTCATTATGTCAGTTCAATTTCATCCAGAAGCACACCCAGGTCCTGCTGAAAGTGAATGGGTATTCGATGATTTTATTGAGAAAGTGAAACAAGCAAGGAGAGAAGTTGCACATGCCTAAAGATCAAAGCATACAAACCATTCTAGTCATCGGGTCTGGTCCAATCATCATTGGTCAGGCAGCTGAATTTGATTACTCAGGAACACAAGGATGTATGGCCCTAAAAGAAGAGGGCTACAAAGTGATTTTAGTGAATAACAATCCAGCAACCATTATGACAGACGAATCATTTGCTGATGAAATCTATTTTGAACCGCTTTCAGTTGATTCAGTGACAAGAATCATCGAAAAGGAAAAACCAGATGGTCTTTTAGCCAACCTTGGCGGACAGACCGCTTTAAACCTTGCTGTCGAGCTCGAAAAAGCCGGTGTGCTGAAAAAGCACGGGGTAACCCTGCTCGGAACGTCAGTTGAAACAATTGAAAACGGTGAAGATCGAGAGAAATTCCGTGCTCTCATGAAGCAGTTGAACGAACCTGTGCCAGATAGTGAAATTGTGGATAATGCAAAGGATGCCCTTCAATTTGCAAAAGAAGTAGGCTTCCCAGTCATTCTAAGACCAGCATACACACTTGGCGGTAAGGGCGGCGGAATTGCTTTAACAGAAGAAGCGTTTAAACCGCTCATTGAAGGAGCCCTTTTAGCGAGCCCGATTCATCAGTGTTTAGTTGAAAAAAGCATTGCGGGCTTTAAAGAAGTCGAATATGAGGTCATGAGAGACCGTCAAAATACGTGTATTACGGTTTGTAATATGGAAAATATCGATCCAGTTGGTGTGCATACAGGAGATTCGATTGTCGTTGCACCTTCGCAAACATTAACAGACCAGGATTATCAAATGCTTCGTTCAGCAAGCCTGAAAATCATTTCAGCACTCGATGTAGTCGGGGGATGCAACATCCAATTCGCCCTTGATCCACTCAGTAAAGAATACTTTGTCATTGAGGTGAATCCGCGGGTTAGTCGTTCATCTGCTCTTGCCTCAAAAGCAACGGGCTATCCGATTGCTAAAATGGCAGCAAAGCTTGCGGTAGGCTATACACTAGACGAACTGAAAAACCCGCTCACAGGCACAACTTATGCTAGTTTTGAGCCGGCACTCGATTATGTCGTCGTGAAATTCCCGCGCTGGCCGTTTGATAAATTTAAACAGGCAGATCGGCAATTAGGTACAAAAATGAAGGCGACTGGCGAAGTCATGGCGATTGACCGTAATTTAGAGTCAGCCATCCAAAAAGCGGTCGCCTCTCTTGAAATCAAAACAAAGGGTTTCCACCTGCCAGAATTGAAAGATCAATCGACTGAACAACTATTTGAGCTTGTCAAAACACCAGACGATCGACGTTTCTTTGCTGTCATGGAACTTCTTTCAAGACAGGAAACGGTTGAAGCGATCCATCAAGCGACGAAAATCGATCTATTCTTCTTACATGTATTCAACAATATGATCACGCTCGAACAGGAATTGAAGAACCATGAAGGAACGCTCTCCAAAGACATCTTGAAAAAGGTAAAGGAAAAGGGCTTTCTTGATGAAACGATTGCTCTTCTAACAGGCAATAGTGAAGAGGCTATTAGACAGCTTCGTCAAGAATATGGCATTACGGCTTCATTTAAGATTGTCGACACATGTGCAGCGGAATTTGATGCAAAAACGAACTACTTCTATTCCACATACTTTGGCAAAAGTGATGGAGAGCATCAAGAGAAAACAAAACAGCGTGCACTCATCATTGGCTCTGGTCCAATTCGAATTGGGCAAGGAGTCGAGTTTGACTATAGTGCGGTGCATGGCGTTCTTACCCTGCAAAAGCTTGGCTTTGAAACGATCATGATGAACAACAATCCAGAGACGGTCAGTACGGATTATGAAATCGCAGATCGTTTATATTTTGAGCCCATTACATTAGAGCACATCTTAAACGTTGTGGAAGCAGAGCAAATTGATTTCGTCATCGTTCAATTTGGCGGACAGACTGCCATCAATGTAGCAGAAGGCTTAGAAAAAGCGGGCATTACGTTGTTAGGTACATCCTTTGACACGCTAGATGCGCTGGAAGATCGTGATCTGTTCTATCAGCTTCTTGATGAACTGAACCTACCTCATGCAAAAGGAAATACAGCTCATTCAAAAGAAGAAGCGCTCACGCATGCTAACAGCATCGGTTACCCTGTGTTAATTCGCCCATCGTATGTCATTGGCGGAATGGGAATGATTGTTGTCCAGTCAGAAGCGCATTTGACGTCACTACTTGATCAGCCAGATCATTTGCCGTATCCAATTTTAATTGATGAGTATGTCACTGGAAAAGAAGTTGAAGTGGATCTGATTTCTGACGGAAAAACGACCTTCATCCCAACGATCGTGGAGCATATTGAGAAAGCAGGCGTCCATTCAGGTGACAGCTTTGCCATCTTACCAAGTGTCTCCATCAGCGAGGACATCAAACAGCAGGTGCATATTGCGTCCGAACAAATAGCGAAGAAATTAGCGTTTAAGGGCATTATGAATATCCAATTTGTGATCAAAGGGGATCAGGCGCTTGTACTAGAGGTGAATCCGCGGGCGAGCCGGACCGTTCCAGTTGTCAGCAAGGTGATGGGCATTGACATGATTCCACTTGCGACTCAATTACTAGCTGGTGCAACGCTTGAAGAACTGAACCCAGTAACGAAAAACAAAGGGGGAACAGCGGTCAAATTCCCAGTCTTCTCATCACATGCCATTCAAGATATTGACTTAAAGCTGACACCTGAAATGAAAGCGACAGGAGAAGGAATGTGTGTAGGCAAAAACGCCGAAAGCGCCTTGAAAAAAGTGTTTGCGTCGATCTGGCATCAGAAAGGTAGCCTCTTTATAAAAGGCAGTGAACAATTGGTAGATGAAGCAAAACATGCAGGCTTTGACGTCTGGACGGACAGCTTTGACACTTGGCTGCAAAACGAAGATAAATCCCTTCATATCCATTTAGGCGAAGATGAAGAGGCAAAAGAGCAACGCGTAAAAGCACTCACACACGGCGTCCAAGTTCTAACAGAATATGAAACAGTTCAAGCATTCCTGCAAGGAAAAAATGGAGATGTATCACCAGTATCGCTCCAAGAATTATACAAAAAGGAAGTGACGGCATGAGTCAAGTTGACGTGCAACCGACATTATACGGAAAAGACTTTTTATCATTAAAAGATTTCTCAATCAATGACATTGCTTATTTAATTGAAAAAGCGGAAGAAATGAAACAAAACCCATACCAAGATTTATTCAAAGGGAAAACGTTAGCGATGATCTTTGAAAAATCGTCAACTAGAACCCGCGTGTCGTTTGAAGCGGGAATGACGCAGCTTGGGGGACATGCGCTCTTCCTCAGCTCAAATGATTTGCAAATCGGCAGAGGAGAAACGATCAGTGATACAGCGCAGGTGCTGTCTGGCTATGTAGACGGCATTATGATTCGAACCTTTGAACATGAGAAGGTCGAGGAGCTGGCACAATACGCGTCCATTCCTGTCATCAATGGACTGACTGACTACTCCCATCCATGCCAGGCACTTGCTGATTTATTGACGATAAAAGAAGCAAAAGGAACATTAAAAGGAATCAAAGTCGCCTACATCGGTGACGGAAATAACGTAGCTCACTCCTTGATGGTTGGCTGTGCGCAGCTAGGCTGTGATATTGCAGTTGCATCACCAAAAGGCTATGAACCACTTCAAGAAGTAACAGACACAGCACGTGAGTTTGCAAAACAATCAGGCGCAGAAGTCATCGTTACGACAGACCCTGTCGCTGCTGTCCAAAATGCAGATGTCATTTATTCCGATGTGTTTACAAGCATGGGGCAGGAAGCAGAAACAGAGAAACGCCTTGCTGAATTTAAAGAATATCAAGTCAATGACGCACTAATGCGTCATGCAGCAAAGGATTATATTTTCCTTCATTGTCTCCCGGCACACCGCGGAGAAGAAGTGACAGCAGACATTATTGACGGACCGCACTCAAAAGTATTTCAGCAGGCAGAAAACCGCCTGCATGTTCAAAAAGCATTAATCAAAGAGCTCATGTATCAACAAACCAAATAAATGAAAAGCATCCCTGACTCGTAGGAGCAGGGACTTTTTGCATAAAGGATTGGAGAAGCAAGTCACGGGACATAATAACATCATCGAGAAAGGAGGATGGAAATGGGTCAGCAGCATCAGTTTAAATCAGGGAATAAAGCACCAAATAATGGTGTGTATGTCGAGATCGGTGAAACCGGCAGTATGGTGAAAGATCCTTTAAAGATTAAGCTTCAAGCAGGCGACGTCTTTCCGGATAACTCGAACCATAACCGTGTTTGGACCTATCAGAGAAAGCCATAAGCAATTGACTAAGAGTCGGCTGGAATAAGTCTTTAGAGGCATGTGTCATGCCTCTTTTTTCTTTATAATAAAAAACAATTAAGTTCAAATTTTCAAATAAATAGTATGAATAAAAGAGAATTTAAGGTAAAATATGTAAGTGAGATTAACTAGTTGAAAGGATTTGTGTGATGGAAAAGATGAATCTCAGTGAAAGTGTTTGGAATAAACGCTTCACCTCATTATTCATATCAAGACTCATTAAAAACACAGGAGAAAGTTTTGCTTTTACATCCGTCCTTTGGCTATTGATTTTGAGAGGGGATGGAGCGCTCGGTACAGGACTTCTCCTAGCAGTAACCGTACTTCCTTCATCTTTGCTAGCCCCAATACTAGGACCTCTTATGAAAAAGCACCATTTGTCTAAATGGATGTTCGCTTCAGACGTCGTTCGAGCAACCATTGTACTCATTATTCCGCTACTGCATTTTTCGCATCTATTGCCATTATGGTTATTGATCTCATTAATGGTTATTCAATCGGCAACAGGTGCAGCGTATAACCCAGCCTCGGTGGCGATTTTACCGCAGATTGTACCGAAGCATCTGATTCAAAAAGCAAATGCCATCCTGCAATCTTCTTTTGAAATTGTCGCACTTGCAGCAGTCATGGTCGCTGGTCTCTTAGTCAAATTAATCGGACCTGCAGATACCCTGCTCATCACCACTGCCTTATTCATCATATCCGGCCTGTTTATTATCGGTGTTAAATTAAAGAAAACCGCTGAAGACAAAGCAGCAGGTATAAAACAAGCAAAGAATACATATTTTTATAACTTAAAAAGAGGGTTTCTCGTCGTCAAAAATCATCACATTTTATTTGCACTGACGCTGTATTGTATTTTAATGAATGTCGCTGCAGCTCCGTGGCAGGCACTATCTGCTGTATACGTAGCAGAAGCATTGCAAAGCGATTCTATGGTGTATTCCATTTTAAGAGGTGTTGCTGCAGTCGGCGCGTTTATGATGGGCTTTGCTCTGGCGAAGATAAAAATTAAGAGATTTGGTTTGTTCTTTATTGTCGCTGGTATGATTGAAGGAGCTGCGTTCTTTATCACAGGGATGAGTACATGGCTGCCAGTCGTTCTACTAGCTTCCTTTATATTCGGTGCCGCCGTTAGTGCGATCAATGTACCGGAAATGGTCATTATTCAAACGTCTGTCGACCAAGATGATCAGCCGCAAGTATACGCGGTGATCAATGCTTCATCAAATGTTTTCCTCCCGTTTGCAGCTGTCGTATCAGGCGTTCTGGCAGAAAGATTTGGAGCGGGACCTGTCATTGCTGGCGGCGGGGTCCTTGAAATTTTATCAGGTATCGCGATCTTCCTGTTTACAGGGCTTGCGAAAAGCCATTTGACAGCAGACAAACAGAAGTCCGAAACCGTCGAGGTGTAATCAATAAAAAACCCCCTGTAGCTGCAGGGGGTTTTAGCGTACCGCTTTTCAAGCAAAAAGAAAAAGAGCTAAAATCAAGATCATTTTAGCTCTTTCTCGCATTCATCTCTTACGTATTAAGAGTGTTTTGTTGAACTTTCCGTTTCTTTCATTGGACTTACTTCAGCAAAGATGAATAAAATAACCGTAAACACCACTGCAAGAATAGAAGTCAAAGTAAAGTCATAAGCAGCGCCATTCATCGAAGCAACGATGTAACCAGCCATATGTGTCAGCAGAAAAGTCCAAATGAGGGTGATAATATAACGCATAATCCCACCGTCCTTTATGTAACAATCTATTGATTATCATACCATAGATACGAGTGAGGGGAAAAGACTGTTTTAGCCTTTATGTGACCATTTTTAGACCTTCTTCTATAAAAATAAAAAGAATTCTTCTGTCATTAGGGGATTTCCTTATTCCTACAAGAGTTGTTGTTCATATCATAGAAAGCAGAATCACTGAAAGGAGGCTGGCCATATGGGTGTAAGCGAACGGTTTTTCCAGCTTGGTTCCCAGTGGAACGTCATTCATCTTCCTCAAAAACCAAATGGCTTTGGCATTCTTATCCTCGGTGACCGAAATCACTTTGTGCAGGAAAATACATCATTCTGGCTTCAGCACTATGGAAGAAACCAGCTTTTAACTGCCTTAAAGGATGAAGGATATACATTGTTTAATAGTCATCTTCATGGGAATCACTGGGGATGCGAAGATGCTGTTTTTAGTACAAAGCAGCTCGTTCATCACACATTAAAACAAGAAATATTAAACCGGGAAATTCATGTGCTGGCAGAGGGGATGGGTGCACTCGTTGCTATGAGCCTTGCTGAAGAGATGCCAGAAGTGCTAAGATCCATTGCGATGGTGAATCCATGTCTGCATCTCTATGCACAACGGGAAAGAGAAAAGGAACACAAATTCTTTTATAAACAGCTAATCAAAGAATTAGCGAAGAGCTACGGCTGCTCTGAAAAGGAAGCGGAAACGTATCCGCTCCCAGCTTGCCCTGTTCATTCTGCTCATGTACCGATTCACATATGGCAAAGACTAAACGGCGCACCCTATGCATATGAACTGCATGCAAAGCCTTTTATTGATCAGCACATGAAGAATCCAGAGCATTGTCAGATCGATCTCACCTTGCATATGTTTGATCATCCGAGAAGAATCTTTCAATCCATTCACAAGTTTTATAAATCGCATGAAAGAGAATTGTGATGAATAGGATGATAACAGCCCTTCATGGAAAGGGCTCTTCTTTTTATTCGATAAGTTAAAAAAGGGGACATGGACATGGAGACAGGACTGATCATAGGGGCAGATGAATTTTTTGGCCTAGCGCTGTGTGAATATATGATGAAAGAGGGCATTCAAATGGATATCACATGCCCTCATGAGCAAACAGAAGAGCAAAAGAGGTTATTAGAAGAACGAATGATGTGGCTTGGCAGAAATGATCTTTTCCGTGTCATTGACCTTCAGGATGGGAAAGACACGTATGATCTGATCTTTATTCAATCAGAAGAACCAGACAAAAGATACGAAGACTTGAAAGCGGCGCAAGGTATGTACCGGGTTCTTTACGAAAAAAACGAAGACGAATCATCCAATCAGAATGTGCCGGCTGTTATTCTTCCTCGTATGTTTGGACCATGGACACTTGATAAAGAAAGAACGAAGCGTGATGAGGCATTTTTTGTAGAAGATGTAGCAAGGGATTTGTTCAAGTGGGCATCAGGCTCTGAACAAAGACAGGAAATAACACATGAATTGAAGGTAGAAAGACAAACAGATGACAAACAAGCAGAAGAAATGATGGCAGAATGGAAAAGACAAAACTCAACATTTTTCGACAAAAAGCAAGAATGATCTTCCATCTTATCTTTTTTCAGTATAAAATAAACCTATATTTAACATACAGGTTCATGCCTGCATGTGGCAAAGGGAGTTGAACATGGCATGAAGTATCAGCGGCTTGTCATGATCTTTTCGTTCCTTCTCCTATTATCTGCCTGCTCACAGGCACCTTTAAAAGGACAGATTGAGAAGGTGGGTTTACTCGTCCCCGATACAATTAATGATCAAGTTTGGGGAACGAAAGGTTATAAAGGCTTATTAAATATTCAATCAACATTTGGTGTAGATGTTTATTATAAGGAAGGAATGGTCGACAAAGAGAAAATCGTTGATGCCATTGAAGAATTTCACAAAAAAGGAGTCAATTTGATTATTGGCCATGGCAGTGAATACAGCGAAATTTTCAACATCATTAGTGAAGATTATCCGAAAACACAATTTATCACGGTAAATGGAAACAAGCCTCAGGCGGATAATGTTGCGAATGTGACGTTTAAAGGTGAAGCGATGGGCTTTTTTGGAGGCATGACAGCAGCCCATATGTCAAAAACAAAAAAGATTGGTATTCTTGCTACATATGATTGGCAAAGCGAAGTAGACGGCTTTATCAAAGGTGCAAAGTATCAAGATGAACATGTACAAGTGCTTGCCGAGTTTGTCGAAAACTGGGATGATGCGGACAAAGCCGTGGAGCTCTATCGAAAATTGGAAAAACAGGGCGTAGATGTTGTATATCCAGCAGGTGATGGTTATAATATCCCTGTCATTGAACAAATAAAAGCCGATAATTTATCAGCGATCGGATATGTCACCGATCAATCCAACCTCGGCAGCCATACCGTCTTAACAAGCACAGTCCAGCATGTGGATAAAGCGTATAGTATTATTGCGAAGAAATTTAATGAAGGCAAGCTAAATGCACAAGGTGAGTACTCCTTTGACTTTAAAGAAGGAGTGATCGAAATGGGGAAATTTAGTTCCACCATTGACCGTGCTTTTTTGAAAGACATTGAAAGTGATATTGCGTCTTACAAAAAAACTGGCAAACTGCCAAATGAAAAGTGAGGATCAGGCGATGCAACACGAAAAATCGATGGCGTTTTTACAAATTGCCATGAAGTATTTTCCGCAGGCAAAAGAAGAATTAGATAAAGCAGGTATTCAGCTTGAGCCTGAAGCTCTTCAGCCGCTTTTATCATTGTTTACATCTGTCATGCAAGAGGCTTATGAGCTTGGAAAAGCAGATGCAGAATCAGAAAAAGCCACAGAATAGTGGCTTTTTTCTATGATAATTTTTTCTTGAAGGCACTAATCATAGGGCCAACATCTTTAAACACAGGCTTCAGCTCATCGATCGAGTTCATAATGTTCCCAATTTGGTTCATGACATGCATGTAGTCAATGGACTCTTCACTTGAAGTTGTTTCTGCTCGTTCCTCCTTTGCTTCTGTCTTGCCTTTCTCCTTTTCAAGCGGCTGTCCAAACATCATCGCCGAAAAAATATCTTTTTGCGCCATATCAAATGCTCCTTTCTACGATTGGTATATCAATAATCTATGAAAAAAGTGAGAGGAAAGGTTAGACGTTTGTATTGCCAAGGAGAAAAAAATAAGTTAAAATTAGTACCAGATACTAATATAAGATCACAATATCACATGCTCGTATGAGTAAAAGGAGTCTTATTCAATGAATGCTGGAATTATTGGCCTTGGCCGCTATATACCTGAAAAAGTGTTAACAAATCTTGATTTAGAAAAAATGGTTGAAACTTCTGACGAATGGATTCGTACTAGAACAGGTATAGAAGAAAGAAGAATTGCTTCTGATGATGTCAATACATCACATATGGCGCTTGCTGCTGCAAAAAAAGCATTAGCTGACGCAAATGTAGCTGCAGAAGATATCGATATGATTCTTGTGGCGACAGTCACGCCAGATCAATCATTTCCGACAGTCGCTTGTATGATTCAAGAGCAGCTCGGTGCACATAAAGCATGTGCAATGGATATTAGCGCTGCGTGTGCTGGCTTTATGTATGGGCTTGTTACTGGAAAACAATTTATCGAATCAGGTACGTTCAAGCACGTGCTCGTCGTTGGCGTTGAAAAACTTTCTCGCATTACCGACTGGGATGACCGCAATACTGCTGTTCTGTTTGGAGATGGAGCAGGTGCTGCTGTGTTAGGAGAGGTCAGCGAAGGGAAAGGAATTCTCTCATTTGAGCTTGGAGCCGATGGAAGAGGCGGTAAGCACTTGTACTTAGATGAAAAAGATCATACAATCATGAATGGACGAGAAGTATTTAAATTTGCTGTAAGACAAATGGGCGAGTCAAGCGTAAACGTCATCGAAAAAGCTGGACTATCAAAAGAAGACGTTGACTTCTTGATCCCGCATCAAGCAAATATTCGCATTATGGAAGCAGCCCGCGAACGCCTAGAGCTGCCAGTTGAAAAAATGTCGAAGACAGTCCATAAATATGGAAACACATCAGCAGCATCCATTCCGATTTCACTATGTGAAGAAATCGAAGCCGGAAAAATTCATGACGGCGATGTGATTGTAATGGTAGGTTTTGGTGGCGGATTAACGTGGGGCGCAATCGCTATGCGATGGGGCCGATAAAAGAGTGAGGTGCACAAATTAATGGATAAAAAACGAGTAGTTGTTACAGGATTGGGTGCTTTGACACCTCTTGGCAACGATGTAGAATCAACATGGAAAAATGCTTTAGCAGGTGTATCAGGAGTTGGACCAATCACACGTGTCGACTCAAGTGAATATACAGCAAAAGTGGCTGCAGAATTAAAAGATTTTAACATTGAAGATTACATGGAGAAAAAAGAAGCACGAAAAATGGCACGCTTCACACAATATGCAGTCGTTGCTGCTCAAAAGGCGCTAGAAGATTCACGTCTTGAAATCACAGATGAAATCGCACCGCGTGTTGGTGTATGGGTTGGATCTGGTATTGGCGGACTTGAAACATTTGAAGAGCAGTTTGAAGTGTATTCAAATAAAGGGGCAAGACGCGTAAGCCCGTTCTTCGTTCCAATGATGATTCCAGATATGGCAACAGGCCAAATTTCAATTGCACTTGGCGCAAAAGGGGTTAACTCTTGTACTGTAACAGCATGTGCAACAGGAACAAACTCAATTGGTGATGCATTTAAAGTCATTCAGCGCGGAGATGCAGATGCGATGATCACAGGCGGAACAGAAGCGCCGTTAACAAAAATGTCGTTTGCTGGCTTCTGTGCGAACAAAGCTCTTTCGACAAATCCTGATCCAGAGACAGCAAGCCGTCCATTTGACAAAAACCGTGACGGATTTGTGATGGGTGAGGGTGCAGGGATTGTCGTTCTTGAAGAACTTGAGCATGCATTAAAACGTGGCGCGACGATTTATGCAGAAATTGTTGGATATGGATCAACTGGAGATGCGTATCATATTACAGCACCGGCTCCAAACGGAGAAGGCGGCGTACGCGCAATGAAAGAAGCGATTCGAGATGCTGGTTTGTCTGTGGAAGAAATTGATTATATCAATGCCCACGGAACAAGCACACCGTACAATGATAAATTTGAAACAATGGCGATTAAAGAAGTGTTCGGAGAGCATGCGAATCAGCTTGCGATCAGTTCGACAAAATCGATGACAGGTCACTTACTTGGCGCAGCAGGTGGAGTAGAAGCTATTTTCTCTGTGCTTGCGATTAAAGACAGCGTTATTCCTCCAACCATTAACCTTGTAACACCGGATGAAGAATGTGATCTTGATTATGTGGCAAATGAAGCACGTTCAAAAGAAGTACAAGTGGCTCTAAGTAACTCACTTGGCTTTGGCGGACATAATGCGACAATTATCTTTAAAAAATACGAAGCGTAATATTTCCTAAGAAGGCGGCGATCTATAATCAGATCGCCGCTTTTTTGCATATGATGAAAATGGAGGTGTTTAGCGGTATGGGTCTAGTCAATACACAATATCTCATTCATCAATCTTCATCATTTCAGGAGCTTGCGTCGCGTTTTGTTCCTTATTTTAAAGGGGCGGAGGAAAAAGAATGGTCCTCTATTCTCTCCCACCTGCAGCATCACGGCATGATTCGGTCTTTTCGATCATGCAAAGACATGATCGACAAGCTCAAAGAAAAAGGGTACTTCCAGCTCGTCATGAAAGAATACCGGGCGCTGCAAAAGCAGTGGAAAGGCCCTGACATTCCAGTCTTTATTTTGCCAGTCAATGAGAGCAGTAAAGAAATTAGAGAGCAATTTTATTATCAATCCGGCATGGCATTTGACGACAAGGTCTTTCTCTTTTTGTCGCCAAATACCCCGAAAGAACGTATCGGCACATTGCTGACTCATGAATATCACCATGTATGTAGGTTGCATTTTCTCACGAAAGAAGAAAAAGATTTTACATTCCTTGATACAATCATGATGGAGGGACTCGCTGAATATGCTGTGTATCATAGATACGGAGAAAGCTATACAGCCAAATGGACCACTCTCTATGACGAATCGCAGCTTCAGCGTATGTATACGAAATGGGTATCCAGTCATCTTGATCAAAAAGTGCAGGATGACGAAAGACTGATACAGAACCTCCTTTATGGAAAAGGGAACTACCCCAAAATGCTTGGTTACGCCACTGGGTATTATATTGTGAAAAAGTATTTCAATGAGCACAGAATCAGCGAGGAGTCTATGATTGCAGAGCCGTCCGAAACTTTTTTAAAGGCGATAGACTCATAAAGTGAATGATTCACATAAAAAGAGACATATTACAAATTTACTAAATTCTTCTTGATTTCGTCATAACAATGTAATAATATACAAATATAAATTTTGATAATTCTTTTTATTCGAAAAAGATGAAATTTTTAGATTTTGTTCTATTGATTGATGGTGAAAGGGGCGAATACATGACCACGCTGCTTGAAGTGCAGAACTTAAAAACCTATTTTTTTAGAAAAAAAGAAGCGATACCTGCTGTAGATGGCGTTGATTTCAGTATCAACAGAGGAGAAACTGTCGCATTAGTCGGTGAGTCTGGATCTGGCAAAAGCATTACGTCCTTATCCATTATGGGCTTGATTAACGGCACTGGTGGAAAAATTATGGACGGTTCCATCAAGCTAGATGGTAAGGATCTCGTTACATATGGTGAAAAGGAATTATGCAGCATTCGTGGTAATGACGTGTCGATGATCTTTCAGGAGCCCATGACCTCACTCAATCCCGTCTTAACCATCGGGGAACAAATAACAGAAATCCTCATCTATCACAAAAAACTTTCAAAAAAAGAAGCGACGAAAAAAGCGATTGACCTGCTGAAGCTTGTTGGTTTTTCCAGACCGGAACAAATCATCAAAGATTATCCGCACCGTTTATCAGGCGGCATGCGGCAAAGAGTGATGATTGCCATTGCGCTAAGCTGTGATCCAAAGCTTCTCATTGCAGATGAACCGACAACGGCACTAGATGTGACCATTCAATCCCAGGTGCTCACATTGATGAAAGATTTATGCACGACATTTGGTACATCGATTCTCCTCATTACTCATGATCTAGGTGTCGTGTCTGAAGTGGCAGATCGAGTCATTGTCATGTACTGCGGACAGGTTGTTGAAAATGGGACCGTCGAAGAATTATTTGATCAGCCGCTGCATCCTTACACAGAAGGGCTGCTTGAATCGATTCCTGTCATTGACGGAGACATACAGCCGCTAACAGCGATAAAAGGGAATGTCCCTGCGCCAGATCAGCTTCCAGCCGGCTGCCGCTTTGCTCCTAGATGCCCGCAAGTGAAGGAGCGCTGCCTAGGTGAACTGCCTAAGCTGAGGACTTTTGAAAATGGCAGAAGCGTCAGATGCTTCTTATATGAGGAGGCAGACCAAACATGACCCTTGCTCAAAATCAACCACATGCAACAGATCTAATAGAGAAAGAAACCATTCTTGAACTGAAACAAATCAAAAAACATTTTCCGATTAAAGCAGGTGTCTTTCAGAAGAAAGTCGGTGCAGTCAAAGCTGTTGACGGCATAGATTTGAAGATTTATAAAGGTGAAACGTTAGGGATAGTGGGGGAATCAGGATGCGGTAAATCGACATTAGGCCGGACCATGATTCGTTTATATGAACCAACTGACGGTCAAATCCTTTTTAAAGGGCAAGATATCTCCCGTGTATCAGAATCAAAGCTAAGACAATCAACACGAAAAAACATCCAAATGGTTTTTCAAGATCCCTTTGCATCACTCAACCCTAGAAAAACACTTCGAAGCATCATCAAAGAACCCTACAAAACACACCACTTATATTCCTTAAAAGAAAGAAATGAAAAAGTAGAACAGCTTTTATCAAAGGTGGGTCTTCATCCAAGCTTTGCAAATCGCTATCCCCACGAATTTTCTGGCGGGCAGAGGCAGAGAATCGGCATCGCTCGTGCGCTTGCCATGAATCCCGAAATGATCATCGCAGATGAGCCGGTCTCAGCACTCGATGTATCCATTCAGGCGCAGGTGATTAACCTGATGGAGGAGCTTCAGGAGGAATTTGATCTGACCTATCTATTTATCTCTCATGACTTAAGTGTGGTCAGGCACATTAGTGATCGAGTCGGCGTGATGTATCTCGGCAAAATGATGGAGCTTGCTGATAAGCACAGCCTGTACGATGAACCGCTCCATCCATATACACAGGCATTGCTTTCTTCTGTCCCTGTTACCCGTAAAAAAGGTCAGATCAAAAGAGAACGGATCATGCTTCAAGGCGATCTGCCAAGTCCTGCAAATCCGCCAAAAGGATGCGTATTTCACACAAGATGCCCGCATGCGAAACAAATCTGTAAAGAAACAATACCAGCATTTCAAGAATTAAAACCAAACCACTTCGTTGCCTGTCACCTCTACGACACTTAATCGGCTTGGATGATTTCATCTTTGAGAGGGGGGATGAAGCGGCATCTGTCGTCATTTCTAAAAAAGGATAGGGGGAATTGTATATGAAAGGTAGAAATAGAAAATCCATATTGATCAGTTTACTGCTTATTTTCACGCTCATGCTTGCGGCTTGCTCTAGTGGAAATAAAACCTCTGGAGAAAGTGAAAAGAAATCCACCGGTAAACCTGTACAGGGCGGAGATCTTGTTATCGGTTCTATTGCAGAACCAACATTATTTAATTCGTTGTATTCAACAGATGTGGCTAGCTCTGATATTGAAGAAAGAATCTACAGCTTTTTACTTCAAACTGATGGAAAGCTGAACCCTCAGCTATCACTCGCAGAAGATATTAAAGAATCTGATGACGGGAAGCAGTTTGATGTGACCATTAAAAAAGGCGTAAAGTTTCATGATGGAGAAGAATTGACAGCTGATGATGTTGTGTTTACATACAGCATTCCGATCAATAAGGACTACAACGGGGAGCGCGGATCAGGATTTGAAGTATTAGATTCAGTTAAAAAGACAGGGGATTACTCAATCGAATTCAAGCTCAATAAAAAAGATCCCTATTTTTATAATGTCACACTAGGAAGCTACGGCATTTTGCCTAAGCATATTTTAGGTGATGTGCCTATAAAAGATCTCGGTGAAAATGAATTTAACCGAAAAAAACCAATTGGTTCTGGTCCATTTAAATTTGCCGAGTGGAAAGAAGGCGACTACGTGAAACTAGAAGCCTTTGACGATTATTGGGATGGACGTCCATATCTTGATACCGTCACGATTAAAACGATTCCTGATCAGAACGCAGCAATTGCCCAGCTTTCAGCAGGTGATATTGATTTCTTTGCTGTACCGGGAGCAGAGCTGCAAACGGCTGAAAAAGTCAACAACATTAAAATTGAATCTGATCTAGGGCTCAATTATTCATACATTGGCTGGAACCAGAAAAATGATCTGTTTAAAAGTAAAAAGGTCCGTCAAGCGCTGACACATGCCATTGATCGTCAAACGATTGTTGATCAAGTGTTAGATGGAGACGGCAAAGTAGCCAACATTCCAGAAAGTCCGCTGTCATGGAACTATCCGAAGAATGAAAGTGTTCCAGTATTTGAGTTTGATCAAGAAAAAGCGAAAAAGATGCTGAAAGAAGAGGGTTGGGAGGATACAGATGGAGATGGCTATCTTGATAAGGACGGTAAAAAATTCTCCTTTGTCATAAAGACCAACCAAGGAAACAAAGTCCGTGAAGATATTGCTGTCGTTGTCCAGCAGCAGCTCAAAGAAATTGGTGTGGAAGCGAAGCCGCAAATTGTGGAATTCAGTGCACTCATTGAGCAGACGACACCGCCTAAGTGGGATTATGATGCGCTGCTGCTCGGCTGGAGCCTTGCCACATTCCCTGATCAATTCAGCATCTTCCACTCAAGCCAGTCAGAAAAAGGCTTGAATAACATCTGGTATAAAAATAAAGAGGTCGATAAGCTGTTAGTAGATGCCAAGAATTTAAGCGATCGAAAAGAATATTCAAAGGCATATGAAAAAATTTATGAATTGATCGCAGAAGATCAGCCATATACGTTCCTTTATTATGCCAACTCACATCGCGCGATGCCATCTAATCTCCAAGGCTACTCTTACCACCCGAAAGATGAGTATTACAAAATCGAGAAATGGTGGATTGAACAGTAGGCTGCTAGTGAAAAAGGGGAGGGTTCTCCCCTTTCAGCGTGAAGACACCAAAAAAGACAGAGGGCTAAAATAAAGACCATTTTAGCCCTTTTTCATCACAGTATGGCGATCCGATGAAAAAGGAGTTGTGCATATGGTTACATATATCATTAGAAGGACACTGCTTTCCATTCCCATCTTATTCGGGATTACCATTTTGTCCTTCGCCATTATGAAAGCAGCACCAGGCGATCCGATGTCACTTATGATGGACCCAACCATTAGTGCGGCAGACCGGGAAGCTTTTATTGATAAGTACGGCTTGAACGACCCTGAATATGTGCAGTATATGAAATGGCTTGGCAATATGCTTCAAGGTGACTTTGGCACCTCTATTGTTAAAAAGGGAACGCCTGTGGCTGATTTGATTTTTGCCCGGCTGCCAAATACCCTCATCCTCATGATCTTTTCTACATTAGTTGCCCTGATCATCGCCATCCCATTCGGTGTTCTTTCAGCAAAACGTCCATATACAAAGCTAGACTATGGCATTACATTTACATCTTTTATCGGACTGGCTATTCCGAACTTTTGGTTTGGACTCATTCTAATAATGGTTTTATCTGTGAATTTAGGATGGTTCCCGACAGGCGGCGTCTCTACCTTAAACGCCGATTTTAATGTATTTGACCGGCTTCATCACATCATTTTACCAGCCTTTGTTTTAGCAACCGCTGATATGGCAGGGCTCACCCGGTACACAAGGTCGAGTATGCTTGATGTCATGAGGCAGGATTACATTCGAACCGCAAGAGCGAAAGGCTTTCGAGAAAACAAAGTCATTTTCAAGCACGGGTTAAGAAACGGTCTTATGCCTGTCATTACAATTTTTGGATTGATGATACCATCCTTTATTGGTGGTGCAGTCGTGGTGGAACAAATTTTCACTTGGCCAGGGCTTGGAAAGCTGTTCATTGATTCTGCCTTTTCGAGAGATTATCCGGTCATTATGGCGATGACTGTTATTTCCGCAGTGCTCGTGGTGGTTGGAAATTTAATTGCGGATATTCTCTATGCGATCGTTGATCCGCGTATTGAATATTAGAAGGGAGCTGAAGCACAATTGGCACAGCCTAATATGGGAACACCTCCTGTTGATCTCAAATTAAAGGAGGGTCTTCCGCCAAAGCCAGAGACGATGCTGCGTTTATTTTGCGAGAAATTTTTCAAAAATAAATTGGCGGTTGCCGGCTCCGTGATCTTATTGGTCATTATCTTTTCAGCCATTTTCGCTCCTGTGATTGCCCCTTACGCACCAGAGCAGCAAGATTTATTAAAACGGCTCCAGCCGCCAAGTGTTGAGCATTTGATGGGAACTGACAAGTTTGGCAGAGATATTTTCTCAAGGGTGCTTTATGGCGCGAGGGTGTCTTTGTTAGTCGGTTTCGTTTCGGTGGTCGGTGCGATTACCATTGGCACTGTGGTCGGAGCGGTAGCGGGGTATTTCAAAGGATTTGTTGATTCCTTGTTAATGAGATTTGTGGATGTCGTGTTGTCGATTCCCGACATTTTTCTCTTGATCACGCTCGTTACTATTTTCAAACCGGGCATTGATAAATTGATTTTAATCTTTGCTTTGACCGGATGGACCACAACCGCGAGACTGATCCGTAGTGAATTTTTATCACTGCGAACAAGAGAATTCGTACTCGCAGCAAGAACCATTGGAACGAAAAACCATGTCATCATCTTTTCGCATATTTTACCGAACTGTATCGGTCCTATTATTGTGTCAGCTACATTAAAAGTCGGTTCCGTCATTTTAGCCGAATCAACGCTGAGCTATCTAGGGTTTGGCATACAGCCGCCAACAGCGAGCTGGGGCAACATGCTGCAAGATGCACAAAACTTCTCGATTATGGTGCAAGCGTGGTGGTATCCGCTCTTCCCAGGTTTACTGATATTGCTGACCGTTTTATGCTTTAATTTCTTAGGAGATGGGCTGAGAGATGCGCTTGATCCTAAAAAGTTAAAGTAATGCCTCATTTTTATGACAAGATGAAAGGGACTCTGCGGCACCCTTTCTTTTCTTTATGTCATAAAGAAAAGCATGCCATCATTCACTCCGCTTGAAGTTTAATAAAGTTGGAATAATTTCTCTATCCCTTGCCCATACTGTGGACAACAGTTTTTATAAAGTGAGGGATTGGTTATGTTATTTCTTCATGACGTATGGGTGAATTGGTTTGAAGGGGAAGAAAATGGCTACAATGTGTGTCATTTTCATGAGTGGCGCAAGGAGGACAGTGTGGAGCTGTTAGATCAAGTACCTTTACTCAAGGTGCAGAGTCCTTTGTATGATTACATAGAGAATGATCTTTCAGAGCTGCCGAAGACGCTGCTAGAATCTGTTTTTGAGAAATCATATATTCGAAAAAATCATGAACGGCGTAAATTAGAATATTGCTTTGTGGTGACAGACGGCATACGAATTATTGCTGTGGATACGATTGGGTATTCCATTCCTGTGAGGAAAAGCCGCTTAATCCCAAGGCAGGAGCAATTGGTGTATGAAATGGTGAAGGATGTGAAGGCTGAGGAATATGAATTCTCTCAGGACCGTCTTGAGTCGGCGAAGGAGTATCATATTTTGTCTTTGCCTCCGCAGCACATCAGCGGATTAACGAGAAAAGAAAGACAGCTGAAGCAGCTAATGTTTATGGCGCTCGATCAATTAAAAGGTCTTCAAAACAGGGCGGAGATTGCGTATTGGTATACGGAATGGAATCCGCGCATGTACAATCAAATCAAACGAATGTCATTCGAAGAGATTTGGAACATGCTTTACAATGAAACCATTGATGGATGGTCAGAGAATCATTTAGCATTTTGTGAAAAAATGATTAAGGGACAGCCGTTTTTTGAAAAACTTTGGGAAATGGAAAACGAATCAAAGGTGAATTAGAAAAAGCTTGCAGCGTGATGTGCTGCAAGCTTTTTTTATTTGCGCTTTCTGCCAAGACCCATTGCATTTTCCATTTTTTTCAGCATTTTGTTTGCTGCGCGGTTTGCTTTTTCAGCACCTTCGTCAAGAATGCGATCAAGCTCGTCTGACTCAATGAGTTCATAGTATCGATCTTGAATTGGTTTTAAAGCATCAACAACGACGTTCGCAAGATCTCCCTTAAACTCACCATACCCTTTGCCCTCATACTTTTGCTCAAGCTCTGCAATCGATATGTTACCTAACACAGAGTAAATCGTCAGCAAGTTGGCAATCCCAGGCTTGTTCTCTTTGTCGAACTTAACGATGCCTTCTGAATCCGTCACAGCACTTTTGATTTTCTTTTCAAGCTGCTTTGGTTCATCTAATAAAGTAATGAACGATTTTTGGTTCGGATCGGATTTGCTCATCTTTTTCACCGGATCTGCTAAAGACATAATCCGAGCGCCTTCTTTTGGAATCTTCACTTCAGGTACAGTGAAGATGTCATTGTATTTGCGGTTAAAACGTTCAGCAAGCGTTCTAGTCAATTCAAGATGCTGCTTTTGATCTTCTCCGACAGGGACTAAATCAGTACCATATAATAAGATATCGCCAGCCATTAATGGGGGATACGTTAATAGTCCTGAAACAACCGCTTCCTTACCAGCGGATTTGTCCTTAAATTGGGTCATTCTTTCTAATTCCCCAATATAAGCAACACATTGCAGCATCCATCCTGCCTGGGCGTGAGCAGGTACCTCTGATTGGATAAACAATGTCGCCTTCTCCGGATCAAGTCCAACCGCTAAATAAAGAGCTGCTAAGCTTCTAATATTTTGGCGAAGGGCTAGCCTGTCCTGACTCACCGTAATCGCATGCTGGTCGACTACACAAAAATAGCCGTGATAATCATGCTGCAAATCGACAAATTGCTTCATCGCTCCAATATAGTTCCCCAATGTGACCGAACCACTCGGCTGAATGCCTGAAAAAATTGTCTTCTTTGTCATACTAAAACCTCTTTTCTTCAATATAAAAAGGCCCACCCATCACTTTTCAACAGAAAAGGGACGAATGAACCGTGGTACCACCCTTGTTATTTCACATGGAAATCACTCAAGACGTTGATATCGGAGACTGCTCCGTCTAAGCCTACTTACTTCTAAAAGTGTTCGGTTAGCTGCTCCAAAGCCCATTCCATACATGCCATTATCTGCTCGCACCAGCCGCAGACTCTCTGTTAATGGTGAATATATGTACTCTTCTTTTTCATCGCAACATTATGTCTATCTATTATAAAGGATGACCATGAAAAAGTCACGAAGCCCTCATGTGACATTCTCATCATGTCGTTTGACACTTAAAATTTTAGGTAAAATACCAACTATCTGTCAGAATTTTTTAAAAAAGGATGATTAATTATATGTATAAAACATTATTCCTGCTGAATTTGTTAAATTATTTTAATCAATTTCCGCTTTAATTTGTTGAAGTGATTGAGACTTTAGTTTATAAAAATCCCTCTTTATCCCCATTTACGTTTTTTAAAAATATATGAAATTGATATTGCAATAAATTATTCTATTCATTATAATTAATTTGTTCACACGTTTGTGCTAGGCTCTTTACATAGTGAAAATTCAGAAAAAACAAAAGAAATAGAAAGTAAGCTATTTAGGGACTTTTTTACGCTATTTCTTAAATCTGAATCTCATCTTCTATCGAGACCTTTGAACTAAAACATATTATAAGGGGGAATACAGTTGAAAAAGCGTTGGTCTGTTGTTACTTTAATGCTTATTTTCACACTTGTATTAAGCGCTTGTGGTTTCAGCGGAAACAAATCAGGCGACAGCACGAGCAGTTCTGGAGAGGCTAAAACAACACTAAATGTGAATATCTCCACTGAGCCTTTTTCTCTACATCCGGGATTGGCAAATGATTCAACTTCAGGAAGTGTCATCCGTCAGACTTTTGAGGGATTAACAAGAATTAACGCTGAAGGTAAGCCAGAAAATGCAATGGCTTCTGATATCAAAACAAGTGCTGATGGTAAAACATACACATTCACACTTCGTGATGCAAAATGGTCTAATGGTGACCCTGTCACAGCTAAAGATTTCGAATATGCTTGGAAATGGGCATTAGATCCTAAAAATGAATCTCAATATGCTTACCAGCTTTACTATATTAAAGGTGCTGAAGCAGCGAACAAAGGGAAAGCGAAAGTTGCTGATGTTGGTATTAAAGCAAAAGATGACAAAACGCTTGTAGTTGAGCTAGAGAACCCAACACCGTTCTTTACTGAACTAACTGCATTCTATACGTATATGCCAGTCAACAAAAAAGTGGCTGAAAAGAATAAAAACTGGTACACAAATGCTGGTGAAAACTACGTATCTAACGGACCATTCGTTCTTTCTAAATGGAAACATGGCGGTTCTATCACGCTTGAAAAGAACAATGAATACTGGGATAAAGACACTGTGAAATTGAAAAAGATTAACATGTCTATGATCAAAGACACAAACACTGAGCTTAGCATGTTCAAAAAAGGTGAGCTTGACTGGGCTGGTTCTCCAACTGGAAACCTTCCAACAGAATCTTTACAAACATTGAAAAAAGATGGCGGTCTTAAAATTCAAACGATCGCTGGTATTTATAACTACAAATTCAACACAGAATCAAAACCTTTAAATAATGCAAACATCCGTAAGGCCCTTGCATACTCAATCAACCGTCAAGCAATTGTTGACAAAATTACGCAAGGTGAACAAGTTCCAGCAATGGCAATCGTTCCTCCAACAATGGAAGGATTTACTGATAACAAAACTGGCTACTTCAAAGATCACGATGTAGCAACTGCTAAAGAATTTCTTGAAAAAGGTGTGAAAGAATTAGGTTATAAGTCAGTTTCTGATCTTCCAGCATTGAAACTTTCTTACAACACAGATGAAGCTCACCAAAAGATTGCACAAGCAATTCAAGAAATGTGGAAAAAAGATTTAGGTGTGAAAGTTGAACTTGATAACTCTGAGTGGAACGTATACATCGACAAAATCCACAGTGGAGATTACCAAATTGGGCGTATGGGCTGGTTAGGTGACTTCAACGATCCAGTGAACTTCCTTGAGCTTTACAAAGATAAAGACGGTGGAAACAACGACACTGGATGGGAAAACAAAGAGTATCAACAATTGTTGAATGATTCTGCGAAAGAAACAGATAAAACGAAGCGTGAAGAAATGCTGAAAAAAGCAGAGAAAATCATCATCGACGATATGCCTATAGCACCAATCTACTTCTACACTCAGCTTTGGGTACAAGATCCAAAACTTAAAGGTGTCGTCGTATCTGGACTTGGTGATGTTCAATACAAATGGGCTCATTTCGAAAAGTAAGAGTATAGTGTAAGAGATCTACGGCAAGGATCTTAAGGTATATGGAGGATGTCTCTCCATATACCTTTCTTGCTGATTAGAGAAAATGTTGTAAAATCATGGAGGTGCAATTCCGTTGCTTAAATATATCGGTAAGCGATTAATATATATTTTAATCACACTGTTTGTTATTGTAACTGCAACTTTCTTTCTCATGCAGGCAGCACCTGGTGGTCCATTCTCTGGGGAGAAGAAACTTCCTGCTGAAATTGAAGCAAACCTAAACGAGCACTACGGGTTGGACAAGCCCTTATTTGTTCAATATGTAAGCTACTTAGGTTCAGTTGCAAAATTAGATTTTGGTCCCTCATTTAAATATAAAGGACAAACCGTAAATGACTTAATCGGTTCTGGGTTCCCCGTTTCCTTTACCCTCGGAATTGAGGCAATTCTCCTCGCATTAGCATTTGGTGTATTGTTTGGGGTCCTTGCAGCGCTCTATCATAACAAGTGGCAAGACTATACGATTGCCATTTTAACGATCTTTGGAATCTCAGTTCCAAGTTTCATTTTAGCGGCGCTACTACAATATGTATTTGCATCTGAGGCAAGCATTTTAGCGATTTTCCCAGTTGCAGGATGGGAGTCTTGGGCCAGCACCGTACTACCTTCTATTGCACTTTCCTTCATGCCAATGGCATTTATCGCTAGACTTTCACGGTCAAGTATGCTTGAAGTGCTAAACAGTGACTACATTAGAACGGCTAGAGCGAAAGGATTAACAAAATCAGCTGTGACGATCAAACACGCGATTCGAAACGCATTGTTACCTGTCATTACTTACATGGGACCAATGGCTGCTTCAGTTTTAACAGGTAGTTTTGTCGTGGAGAAGATTTTCGGTATTCCTGGATTAGGCTCTCACTTTGTCACAAGTATTACAAACCGTGATTACACCGTCATCATGGGTGTCACAGTCTTCTACAGTATTATTCTATTAATCAGTATTCTAGTCGTTGACATCCTCTACGGTATTATCGATCCTAGAATTAAACTGACGAAGGCGAAGAAAGGGGTCTAACACATGGAAGAGATGAGAAAAGACTTATTTGTGCCGGCGACGGCTGATGCAGCAGAATCTGAAAAAATTTCTAAACCTAGTCTATCTTTATGGAAGGATGCTATGCTTCGCTTCCGTGCAAATAAACTTGCAATGGTTGGGCTTACAATTATTTTCATTGTTGTGATGCTGGCGATCTTCGTTCCGGTGTTTTCTAAATATGATTACTCTACGACAGATTTGCTTAATGCAGATCAGCCGCCTTCAAAAGAGCACTGGTTCGGTACGGATGATTTAGGCCGAGACATGTTTGTTCGTACATGGGTTGGGGCAAGAATTTCGATCTTTATCGGTCTTGCAGCAGCTGTTCTTGACGTGATCATCGGTATTATCTGGGGAAGTATTGCTGCATTCAAAGGCGGACGTACGGACGAAGTGATGATGCGTATCGCAGACGTTTTATGGGCAATCCCAACACTATTAATGGTTATTTTAATGATGGTTGTTCTGCCAAAAGGATTATTAACGATTATCCTCGCCATGACAGTTGTAGGCTGGATTAACATGGCACGTATTGTTCGGGGACAGGTTTTACAATTGAAGAGCCAAGAGTACGTTCTTGCCGCACAAACATTAGGTGCGAAAACATCTAGACTTTTATTTAAACACTTGATTCCAAACTCAATGGGACCAATTCTTGTCACGATGACACTAACAATTCCTTCGGCTATTTTCACGGAGGCATTCTTAAGCTATCTAGGGCTTGGTGTACCAGCTCCATTAGCTAGTTGGGGAACAATGGCGTCTGACGGAATTCCAGCCATGACTTACTACCCGTGGAGATTATGGTTCCCAGCCGCATTTATCTGTATTACAATGTTTGGTTTTAACGTGGTTGGAGACGGACTAAGAGACGCTTTAGATCCGAAGTTGCGTAAATAAGGAGTGATTAGGATGGAACGTGAACGTATTCTAGAGGTGAAAGACCTTGCAATCTCATTTAAAACATATGGTGGAGAGGTTCAAGCCATTCGTGGTGTGAACTTCCACTTAAATAAAGGCGAGACACTTGCTATTGTAGGTGAATCTGGCTCTGGTAAAAGTGTGACATCACAGGCCATCATGAGATTAATTCCGATGCCGCCGGGTTATTTCAAGCGCGGACAGATCCTGTTTGATGGGCAAGATATTGTCAAGAAAACTGAAAAACAAATGCAAAACATTCGAGGAAAAGACATCTCAATGATCTTCCAAGATCCGATGACTTCCTTGAACCCAACGATGAAGGTCGGGAAACAAATTACAGAAGTGCTGTTCAAGCACGAACAAATTTCAAAAGAAGCGGCTGAAAAAAGAGCCATTGAATTACTGGAGCTTGTTGGAATTGCAATGCCTGAAAAAAGAATCAAACAATACCCACACGAATTTAGTGGCGGGATGAGACAACGGGTTGTCATTGCGATGGCACTTGCAGCAGATCCAAAGCTATTGATTGCCGATGAGCCGACAACAGCTCTAGATGTAACAATTCAGGCGCAAATTTTAGAATTAATGAAAGAAATTCAGCAAAAGGTTGAAACGTCAATTATCTTTATTACACATGATCTAGGTGTTGTCGCCAACGTCGCTGATCGTGTAGCTGTTATGTATGCAGGTCAGATTGTTGAGACAGGAACTGTTGATGAAATTTTCTACAATCCACAACATCCGTATACATGGGGACTATTGGCATCAATGCCAAGCCTAGACACAGATGGCGGAGCTGAAGGAAAGCTGACTGCGATCCCAGGAACACCGCCAGATCTGACAAACCCGCCGAAAGGAGATGCATTTGCACTCCGAAGCGATTATGCAATGAAAATTGACTTTGAACAAGAACCGCCAATGTTCAAAGTATCAGATACGCATTATGTGAAATCATGGCTACTTCATCCAAATGCACCTAAAGTTGAACCGCCTGCTGCTGTAAAGGCGAGAATGCGTGAACTAGAAGGTAGCTACGAAAAACCTGTATTAGTAAAAGAGGGTGAATAGCATGGCAGAAAAATTGTTAGAAATCAAAAATTTAAAGCAGCATTTCCATACAGCAAGAGGAACGGTGAAAGCAGTTGACGGCGTTTCATTTGATATTTACAAAGGTGAAACACTAGGTCTTGTAGGTGAGTCTGGATGTGGTAAGTCGACTACGGGCCGATCTATCATTAGACTTTATGATGCGACAGATGGCGAGGTTCTTTATAAAGGAGAAAATGTACACGGGAAGAAATCAAGACAAAAAATGCTTGAGTTCAACCGTCAAATGCAGATGATCTTCCAAGATCCATATGCCTCACTGAACCCTAGAATGACAGTCCTTGATATCATTGCAGAAGGCATCGACATTCATGGTCTTGCGAAATCAAAGCAAGCGCGTAAAGAGCGTGTGTACCAGTTGCTTGAAACCGTTGGATTGAACAAAGGGCATGCAAACAGATATCCGCATGAATTCTCTGGTGGTCAAAGGCAGCGTATCGGAATTGCCCGTGCATTAGCAGTTGAGCCAGATTTTATCATTGCCGATGAACCAATCTCTGCATTAGATGTGTCGATTCAAGCGCAGGTCGTTAACTTAATGAAAGAACTGCAAGAAGAAAAAGGCTTAACGTATTTATTCATTGCCCATGACCTGTCCATGGTAAAATACATCAGCGATCGTATTGGCGTGATGTATTTCGGGAAATTGGTAGAGCTGGCACCAGCGAATGAATTATACGAAAACCCGCTTCATCCATATACAAAATCATTACTATCTGCGATTCCGCTTCCAGATCCAGATTATGAGCGTAACCGCAAGCGAATCAAGTATGATCCGTCCGTTCACAAAGGAACAAACACTGATTTCCGTGAAGTGAAGCCAGGTCACTTTGTGAGCTGCACAGAGGAAGAATTCAAAGAGCTTCAGGCAAAACAATTATAAGAAGGAAGGAGCACTGCTATGTCAGTGCTTCTTTTTTTTATTTTACAAAAAAACGAGATGATGGTAATTTCTAGTTAACAACAAGCGGGTTCTAGGAGGAAATCAGATGTCGATATGGAAGACGTTTCGTTATTCATTCTTTCACTTTCTCATTGTATTCATGCTTTTTTCAACGTCTTTTTTGAGAAAGCCAAATGGAGGACAGTGGATGCTCATATTTATGGTGCTCATTGGCATCGTGTCTTTTTCCGTGGAATATATGCTTCACCGGAAAACAAGCAATCAGAAAGAGGAAGCACGGCGCAGCAAGTATCTTTATTTCATCATGTTCCAAACTGGGATGACACTTATCCTGTTTGTCTGTTTTCAATTACTCATGAATCGTTCGATATAAAACTTTTTTTCTGTTGTTTGAAAAAAAGTGAAACTAGAGGAGACTTTGCTGCGTCTTACTAGTACAGGCGTTTAAATAGCAGGAAATCGGGAATATCTAAGGAAGTGGTTCTTAACGATATCATAAGGAGCGGATCCATGAATTGGTATGAAAAGCTCAGTGAATACTTCCCGATAGAAGAAATGAAGTCAAAAGAGCATATGGAAGCTTTATTAAAGGAAAGAAGTGATGTTTATCATAAGGAGGAAGGACCTCATCATGTGATGATGTACGCCGAATTTGATAATTTTATCTTTATTGATTATTTATTTGTTTCCAGAGATGCAAGAGGTGAAGGCCTCGGATCAAAGCTCATTCATAAGCTGAAGGAAAAAAAGAAACCGATCTTGCTTGAGGTTGAGCCTGTAGATGAAGATGATGCAGATACTGCAAAACGCCTAAAGTTTTACCAAAGAGAGCACTTCAAGCATGCAGAATCAATCGGTTATAAACGCAGGTCACTTGCAACAAATGAAGTGAACCGCATGGAAATCCTTTATTGGTCGCCTCTTACAGATAATGAAGAAGAAATGATGGAGGCTATGAGGAAAACCTATGAACGAATCCATACGTATAAAGATGAAGAATGGTATGGGCAGTCGTATGAAGATGTTGATGATGTATTGAAGGTCATTGAAAATAGAAAACAAAAAAATATTTTCGATCATCTCGACTAAATGAGAATGTTCAGACATCAAGCAACACGAGAAAATGAATGAAATTGTCTAGTTTTTGTCACAAAAATTGCAAGAAAATCTGTTCACACTTACTTTTTTATAGTATAATCACTATAAAGATTACTTATTTAGAACAATTTTAATTTAAGAATACAGATCAATATTCATTCTACAAATTGAGGAGTGAAGATTTATGGTAACATTATACACATCACCAAGCTGTACATCATGTAGAAAAGCAAGAGCGTGGTTAGAAGAGCACAATATTCCGTATCAAGAGAGAAACATCTTTTCAGAGCCTCTTTCAATCGATGAAATTAAAGAAATTCTTCGAATGACTGAAGACGGTACAGATGAAATTATCTCAACACGTTCAAAAGTATTCCAAAAGCTAAATGTGAATGTTGAGACAATGCCTCTTCAACAATTGTATAAACTGATCAATGAGCATCCAGGTCTTTTAAGACGTCCAATCATCTTGGATGAAAAAAGACTACAAGTTGGCTACAATGAAGATGAAATTAGACGTTTTCTTCCAAGAACGGTTCGTACATTCCAACTAAGAGAAGCTCAGCGACTTGCTAACTAATAGAAAAACGAAAAGCTGCCGATCATTTGGCAGCTTTTTTTATTTATTTTCAGCCGTTTGTTCGTAAAACAGGCTGGCTAAAATGACCATGACGACCGTTAAAAACGGAAGCATCAATTCAAGAGTTGCATGCTGAGCCATAAATTCATTCAATTTCACATCACGAACAATCATTTCACCGCCAGTAAAAGCCAAAAGAGCACTTCCTCCGTATAAAAGAAACGGGAATTTGGTGAAAGCGGCATGAATCACCTTACTTCCCCAAATAATAATCGGTACTGAAATCATCAGGCCAAAAGCGGTCAGCAGCATGTTCCCTTTTGCCGCTCCTGCAACTGCAATCACATTATCAAGTGACATAAAGAGGTCGGCAATCACAATGGTCTGAACCGCACGCCAAAGGGAGCCGCTGCTTTTAATGCGAATTGATTCTTTCTTTTGCTCAATTAACAAATTGTATCCTATATAAAGGAGAAAAAGTCCACCGATAAATTGCAAATAAGGGATGGTCAATAAATAAACTGCGGCACCTGTCATTGTAATTCTCATCAGCACTGCCAAAAGTGTGCCGATCCATATGGCTTTATTGCGTTTGTCATTTGACAAGCTGCGGCTAGCCATCGCAATGATTAACGCGTTATCTCCGCCTAAAATCAGATCGATGCCAATAATCATCAGTAAGGATATGATCCATTCTGTTTCCATCCATTTCACCTCATGTCTAATAGAGCTCGTACAACCAATATATGAAGACAATTCAAATATATGTTTCTGTAAGTTTTCTCTGCAAAAAATGCGTTTTTATTTCTTTTATTCATGTTTTATCATAAAATAGACAGTACGAAGCAATACCTCAATTCTTTAAAAGGTTAACATGTAGACGGAACGGGTAAAGTGTAGTAAAGTACTATTAATTGGGAGCTTGTATGTCCCTTCAACATCTTATATAGAAGGGAAGGTTGGCAAAATGGAAATCGAAAGAATTAATGAACATACAGTGAAATTTTATATTTCCTACGGTGATATTGAAGACCGCGGATTTGACCGTGAAGAGATTTGGTATAATCGTGAACGCAGTGAAGAGCTGTTTTGGGAAGTAATGGACGAAGTGCACGAAGAAGAAGAATTTGCAGTTGAGGGACCGCTTTGGATTCAAGTGCAGGCACTTGACAAAGGTCTTGAAATTGTCGTGACGAAAGCCCAACTTTCTAAAGATGGACAAAAGCTCGAATTGCCGATTCCAGAAGATAAAAAAGATCAAACAGATGAAGAAAGTCTAGACGCACTGCTTGATGATTTTCAAAAAGAAGAGCAGGATCAAGAAGACCATAATGAGAAGGACAAAAAACTTCAACTTCAATTTGTGTTGAAAATGGATGACTTTGAAGATTTGATTGCACTTTCTCAATTAAATATGCAGGATTTTACCTCAAGTTTATATTCGTTTGAAAACCGTTATTATCTATATGTTGACTTCCACGAGGATTTGTCAGATGAGCAAGTGGAGAATAAGCTCAGCATTTTGCTTGAATATGCTCATGAATCAGTGGTCAGCATTTACAGACTGAAAGAATATGGTCAGCTGATTATCGAAGGAAATGCCCTTGAAACGATTCAACAGCACTTCTCGTAACCAACAAAAGTCGATTTCTATAGAGGAATCGGCTTTTTTATCGGAATGAATAGGTAAATAAAGAGATCGGCAAGGAGAAAATGAAATGAGAAATTTAGTCAAAGTTCTATTTTTTCTTATCATTACGATAGGTGCTTATTTAGTCATTCAATTAATTGCCGGTGATTTAGCGGTAAGTGTATTAAGTTCAGTCAGCGTTCTGTTCACTTTATCGATTATCTTCATCGGGTTTGTCATATTCTTGGAGAACCGGAATCCATCTCAAACGATAACGTGGCTTGTCCTGCTTGGCAGCTTTCCGTTATTCGGCTTTTTGTTCTATATTTTCTTTGGACGCAATATCAAAAAGCGCCGGTTGTTTGAAAAGAAAGCCATCCTGGACGAACAGTTAATCCAGGAAGATGAACATATTCATAGAGAAGCGATTGAGAAAATGACGCATATGGGTGATCATCAGCAGCTCTTATTTAAGCTGGCCCACAGACTTGGACATACCCCTATTACGTATCGCACGTCCTCTAAAGTCCTGACGAATGGAGAAGAAACATTCTCTCATATTTTTGAAGAAATCAAAAAGGCAACGCATCACATTCATTTAGAATATTATATTCTCCGCCACGATGACCTTGGACAAGAATTAAAGAATATTCTCATTGATAAAGCGAAAAATGGCGTGATTGTCCGCTTTTTATATGACGATGTAGGGAGTTTAAAGCTCTCTCGTCAATATATTGCTGACCTCGAAAAGGCTGGCGTTCAGATCGTTCCATTTTTACCCGTGAGGCTGCCTCTGTTAAATAATAAAATCAATTTCCGAAATCACCGAAAAATTGTCGTGATTGATGGAGAAGTTGGATTTGTTGGCGGGCTAAACATTGGAGACGAATATATGGGCAGAAGCAGACAATATGGATTTTGGCGTGACACCCATTTGATGATTAAGGGTGAAGCTGTTCGTGATCTGCAGCAGATTTTCATGCAGGATTGGTACTATATGACGAATGAGAGATGTGCAGGTGTGGAATACTTCAAAGATTTCACCCACATTGAGATTACAACAGAAGGCGTACAAATGATTGCTGGTGGTCCTGATAAACAGTGGGAGGTCATTAAAAATCTCTTTTTCTCCATGATTATCTCTGCCAAAAAGTCTATTTGGATTGCTTCACCATATTTTGTGCCGGATGATGATATTTTGTCTGCATTGAAAATTGCTGCATTAAGCGGAGTAGACGTACGGATTATTGCACCGAAGAATCCAGATAAACGGATCGTCTTCCATGCGTCCCGTTCATACTTCCCGGAGCTTTTAGAAGCAGGGGCAAAGGTGTATGAATATGATCAAGGCTTTATGCATAGTAAATTTATCATTGTAGATAGCGAGCTGGCTTCGATAGGAACGGCCAACATGGATATGAGAAGCTTTCATTTGAATTTTGAAGTGAATGCCTTCCTCTATAAAACGAAAAGCACTGAGAAGCTCGTGAACGACTTTTTAGGTGATTTAGAGCAGTCGCACGAGATTGTCCCAGAAGAATTTGCAAAGAGACCGTTAAGGGTAAGACTCTTTGAATCAACAGCAAGATTATTATCGCCATTACTATAAAGATTGTATTTTCCCCCTTTTTATCAGGGGGTTTTTTCATTTTCCTCAAGAAAACTTCAGTAAAATCATATTTTCACACAATAAAAGCTCATTTTGCCTATTCGCTCTCTTATAGACGAACAAGCTATAATACGGTCATCAAAGACTAAGGGGCGAGCTGAATGAATACAGCGATCATGGATAATGGAAAGCTTATTCGAATTACACATCACTTATCTAAAAACAGGTTGGACCATGTCAGGACGACGTGCAAATTTTACTGCCCTGAATGCAGGGAAGAGGTGCAATTAAAGCTTGGTGAACAACGTGTTTATCATTTTGCACATAAACAGCTGACAGCATGTCCACTAGCCTCAGGCGAAACGGCTTATCATCAGGCGGGGAAAGAAGCCATGATGAATTGGCTTCAGCAGCTGGGACATAAACCGGTGCTTGAAAAGTATGTGTCAAAGGTTCATCAGCGTCCTGACGTGACAGTCTCTATTGGAGGAACAAGCTATGCAATCGAATATCAATGCTCAAATATTTCACGGCAAGAGCTCCGTAAAAGAACAGCAGGACTCCGCGAAGCAGGGCTCTTCCCTATATGGGTCCTAGGAGCAAATCGTTTAAAGCGAAAATCTGCCCAGCTCTTTTCCTTCTCCTCCATTCATTGGGGAATGCTAAGGGAATCACAGAAAGGAAGTCTGATTTTTTATTGTCCGCTCCAGAATCGATTCATCCATCTTGCTCAACTCCTTGTATTTCAACCAACGAAAATATGTGCTGCCATGACTGTCAGACCGCCAACAGCATACCGCAAACTTTCGGATATCCTATCGCCGCCCTCAAGCAAGCGTCAAGTTTCTAAGCAATGGCTAAGATGCATACAGCAATTTAGGCAGCGGCCTCCTCGCATTTTATCAAATGAAAGCAAACGGTTGAGAGACGTTTTTTATGAGTATCATCAAACAGCTTTCCCTTTTCTACCGGCTGAATTATTTATCCCGCTGCCAGAAGCGTACATCTTTACAAGTCCCGTTTATGTCTGGCAAGGGTGTCTATATGATTGGATAATAAGGAAAAAAGGAAGCAGTCCAGTGACGATTCAACTGCTGATGAAAGAAATCAAGCGGTGTATCCAGATGAAAGAAGTAAAGCTTCGATATGGGGATGTTTCAATAGAAGAATTAAAAGAGGTTATCACATCATATGTTCATGCGCTTGTCAGACAAGGGTTTTTACACATGACGAAAGAGGGTAATTATGAAGTAGCGTCAAATCAAATGCCGATACAAACAGTAGATGAAGCGTTCAAACGAGATGCTTTCTTATTTCATTAGCATGTTTCATGCCCACTTTGATCATGATAAGAAAAAGGTGGTGCTGCGATTGAATAGAAAGAAACGCTTTTTTCTCATTTTTTTAGTCTGTTTGGTATTTATTTCTGCATATGATTTGACAAATATAGTTCAAAACAAAGAAGATAAATACAACACCAATTTCTTTCACTTTCCGAAAGGTTGGTTCAACACAACTTATGCAAGGGGGATTCATATGACTTCACAAAGCAAAAACAACCATTTACCAGACAGAAGCGAAGTAAAAGAAGAAAACAAATGGCGACTTGAAGATATTTTTGAAAGCGTCGATGCATGGAATAAGGAATTCGAAGCGGTCAAAAAAGAAATTCCTAAGCTCGCCCAATTTAAAGGCAAGCTCGCCCATTCTGCTGATGTACTGTATGAAGCCCTAACCTTTCAGGATCAGCTTTCTGAAAAGCTTGGTAAGCTTTATACATATGCGCACATGAAATACGATGAGGATACAACTAACTCATCATTTCAAGCGCTGAATGATAAAGCATCGAATTTATTTACACAACTCTCTAGTACTTCTGCTTATATTGTTCCAGAGATTTTATCGATTCAAGAAGATAAATTGCAGCAGTTTATTCTGGAAAAAGAAGAATTAAAACTGTATTCTCATGCTCTTGAAGAAATTAATAAAGAACGTCCACATATTTTAAGTGAGGAGCAAGAGGCCTTATTAGCTGAGGCATCTGAACCTCTCTCAACTTCATCTACTACTTTTAGTATGTTTAACAATGCTGATATTTCGTTCCCTTCTGTAAAGGATGAAAATGGGGAAGAAAAGAAAATTACCCACGGCAACTTTATCACATTTTTAAACAGTGATGACCGTGAAGTGAGAAAGAATGCCTTTAAAGCTGTGTATAAAACGTATGATCAGTATAAAAACACGCTTGCTTCGACACTGAGTGGTTCGATTAAAAAGGATAATTTTTATGCAAAAGTACGAAATTATAAATCGGCAAGAGAATCAGCACTATCTCGAAACAGTATCCCAGAAGAAGTATATGACAATCTAATTGATACAGTTCATCAATATTTACCGTTATTACACCGTTATATTGAATTGCGTAAAAAGGTGTTAAAGCTTGATGAAGTGCACAATTATGACTTGTATACGCCACTTGTAAAAGATGCTGGCATGAAGCTAACCTACGATGAAGCAAAGGATTATATGCTAAAAGGGTTAGCGCCATTAGGAGAAGAATATGTGTCCGTGTTAAAAGAGGGACTCAATAATCGCTGGGTAGACGTTTATGAGAATAAAGGGAAACGTAGCGGTGCGTATTCATCTGGAAGCTATGGCACAAATCCATATATCCTCATGAACTGGCAAAATAATATTGATAATTTATTTACACTGGCTCATGAATTTGGGCACTCCGTCCACAGCTACTATACAAGAAAGCACCAGCCATATCCGTATGGAAACTACAGCATCTTTGTAGCTGAAGTAGCTTCTACGACAAATGAAGCGTTACTTGGCGAATACCTGCTGAATCATCTAGATGATAAAAAGCAGCGTTTGTATGTGTTAAATCACTTGCTAGAAGGATTTAGAGGAACGGTATTCAGACAGACGATGTTTGCTGAGTTTGAGCATTTGATTCATGTGAAAGCACAAGAAGGAGAGGCTTTAACGCCAGAATTCATGACGAACCTTTATTACGACCTGAATAAGAAGTATTTTGGAGACGGCATGGTTGTGGATAAAGAAATTGGATTAGAATGGACGAGAATCCCTCACTTCTATTACAACTATTATGTCTATCAATATGCTACAGGCTATAGTGCTGCACAGGCATTAAGCAAGCAAATCTTAGAAGAAGGAAAACCTGCGGTGGAGCGCTACACAGACTTCCTTAAAGCAGGAAGCTCTGATTATCCAATCAATGTGCTGAAAAAAGCGGGTGTTGATATGGCTTCCAAAGAACCAATCGAAGCAGCATGTCAATTGTTCGAAGAAAAATTGAAAGAAATGGAAGAGCTCATCTCTAAAACGGGTGAGTAATGAAAAGACTTCTGTCAGGCGTGTGAGTGAAAACTCATCTTTTGACAGGAGTTTTTTTCACAAAAAAGACCTCTTCACATGTAGAGGCCGTTCATTATCATCAACCTTTAAATCCTTTAAAGGTCTTCCGGTGGTTCATTCGATAAAGTGTAAAAAGTATTGTAGCAAATAAGAGTGGCGATGTGAGATAAAGAGGAAGCATTTTCATTAAGCCTAATATGTTTAAAAAGAAACATAAGCCAATGGAAACAAGTCCAATGGTTGTGCTGCGCATGCAGATCCCTCCATTTTTTCGTTACTTTCACTATATGAAAGTGACAACCCTCTTATGTTTTGTGACAAAAATATGAACATATAGTATATCTGTTGTCATAAGTCGACAAAATTTGATATACTAAAGATGTGAAATTAATCACATACAAACATTACCCCTTTGTTTGACCGTGAAAAATTTCTCCCATCCCCTTTGTTGTCGTTAAGACATAGTGAAACCGCGCTTATCCCGGCGCGGTTTCTTCGTGGTTTAAAAAAGAACAAACGTTCCTTTTGAGGTAAAGAAAAAACATGGGTCAGCACCCATGTTCATTCTCACAGCGATAGACATCAATATCTGAATGATGATCATCTTCTTTATAGCGCCAAAACATTTCTTGATGCACTTGTACACGTTCGACTTTTTTAGCGAAAGCCAGCTTTTTCATTTCTCGTTCAACTTCATCAAGTGTCAGGTCATAAACGACCGCAATCTCTTTGGCAGATGCAAATTGAAAGTAAGCAATAAACCATTCAATTGGAGGCCGTTCTGAAGGGGTTGGTTTTTCACCAATCATTTCAAAAAGGATTTCCTCGTATACATCATAAGAGTACGCACCTGAAATTTTTAATCCTTCATCTCCGTTTACTGTATTAAAAAAGGCAAAGGTCGGAAGCTCAGACACGTCCATTTCAGCGGCAATTTTCATATCACATTTTAGTGCTTTGACAGCACTTTGAGAATGAATATCGCGCTGGAATTCCTCGATGTCTAGTCCAGCGCTTTTTGCATTTTCTAGCAGTACATGTTCACTTGTGACATCTTGCTGATGGCAAAAAAGTGATTCTTGAATGAGACGCAGAAATTTCATTCCGCATTTTCTGCCTTGAAGTTCAGCCGCTTTTAATGCAAGCGAGGCGAGATACGGTGAAGTCACAATTTGTTCAGACAGCATTTGTTCTTTTTTGGTCTGAGTTTTGGTCGCAAATTTCCCCCATGCTTCGGTCAGTAAATGCTTTTTTCGTTTTCGATTCAATGCATTAATACTAGAACTTGTCACCGTTCGTAAAGTGAAAAAACGGCCGTACTTCATTTTTAATTTTTTAATGGATGGTTCTAATAACCAGCAGTCTGGACTTAGAGGGTCAATGAATACATAGATTTCAATCGGCTTTTGAGGATGTCCGTGACAGTGTGAGAAATATTGATCGTGCGTATTGCAGCTCAAGATCGTCCATCCTTTTCAGGTGTTTGATTGACCATATGACGAGCCGTTAAAGAAAGTCGCTCAAATAAAAAGTCACGAATATCGCCGGTTAATCCTACTTGATCCATCGCATCCTCCATGCATTCAAGCCATGCGTCAGCCCGCTCCTCAGTAATTGGAAAAGGGAGATGTCTCGCCCTTAGCATAGGGTGGCCATGCTCCTCTGTATAAAGCGGGGGTCCGCCTAAATATTGGGTTAAAAACTGTTTTTGTTTTCTTGCTGTTTCTTTTAAGTCATCCGGGAAAATAGGATGAAGCAAAGGATGACACTTTACATTTTCATAAAAAGTATCAACAAGTTGCGATAGAAGTTCCTCTCCAACCGCTTCGTAAGGTGCGTTAAACGATTGTACCATGTTGACTACTCCTTTTACTCGTAGTTAATAGGATGAAGCGCCCTATTGTGAATTCATTTATTTCAAAAGTGATATTCAGTTTGTTCTATTTTAATGTTTCTATTCTTGTACTTATTTTAACAACCTCATCTCAATTCCACAAACAAACCGCTTTGGTCTATTGGAAATAAGGGGAGAGGTGGGTTCCGTGATCAATTGACCATATCATAACACATTCAGTCAAAAAAGGGTGAAAAGCGACATACAAAAAACCGAAGAGGTTATTCTCTTCGGTTTAAGCGAAATATTGTGCTGTAATTTTCTTTACATAATTTTGTGTTTCTTTAAATGGTGGAATGCCGCCGTATTTATCAACATTTCCTGAGCCTGCATTATAAGCAGCTAAGGCGAGTGAGACATTTCCATTATATTTCTGAAGCATTTGTTTGATATACTTCGTGCCGCCTTCGATGTTCTGGGCCGCATCAAAGGCATTATTCACGCCAAGTGACTTAGCTGTAGATGGCATAAGCTGCATAAGGCCAAGCGCGCCTGCATGGCTGACCGCATTCGTACGATAGCCAGATTCTTGCTTGATGACCGCATGAATTAGCTTTTCTGGAACACCATGTTTTTGAGCCATTTGTGACACAATTTGATTAATTTCCTTTGATGATGAGCCGCTTGAAACAGCCTTTTGAAGCGGCGGCGTGTAGCTGTTGTTTAAGACATTTCCAATACCATTTGCTGTATTCAATTGAGCGTCATTCGCATATGAAGGTTGAGCTTGAAGCTGCTCACCGCCAGCGATAGCAGATAAGTATGGGTTTGTACGCGCGTATTGCGTGTTCGGAGCCGTTGATGGGTCCGTTCCCATAAATGCAGAAATTGAAAGCGGCAGACGTGATAATTCTGATCCGCCTAAAAAATCTTGCAGCAGCGACTGAAATGAAGCTTGAGCATTCGATTCTTGGCCGCCCGGCATTTGCGTTTGTCCAGGGTCTGATTGTAACGTTTTAAGCGCTTGGAGCTGCATAAAGGATTGAAGTTGATTGACGTTCATCATATTCCTCCTTCAAGGAATTCATCTATTCTGTGTTTTCATTTTCTCTTCATAAAAACGTACGACTTTGTTTTTCGTGTTTCGTACAGGGATTTGGAATTGTTGGAGCAATGCGGAGAATGCGGCTTGTCCGATTTCCAGGTCGCTCACTTCAAATTCAAGTTCATAGTCCTCTACTGTTAAATATCGGCTGTGATCCAAAACAATTAAGCCTTCTTTGATCATTTTTTCAGCTCTTGACGTTTCAAGTGAACCAAAATACACAATTTGATCCTTTTGAATGTTCAAATGATCTAGCCTGTCAGCCACTTCACCTTTTGGCAGCTGAAAATCGTCAAGGCTTGAAGGAGGAGCGATCGTTTGGTGGGTTTCGAGCAAGCCTATTTCGTGTGGTTCCTTTAACGTGAGAACCCACTGACCGTTTCTTTCTCTCATTCTTAATGCAGCGAATTGAGATTTTATATCAAATTGAGGTGTATCAAAGTAATGGTTGGTTTGCGTGTGAAAATCCGAATCCTTCAATTGAAAATGTTGTTTCAACTGTTCAAATTCTTCTTTCATTAACAATTGCTTTAGTTCTATTTCAATTTCCTGTGCCATTTTGACATCAACCTTTCATTTAGAGGAAATATGATTATTGTACATGAAGTATGTTCATCATGTAAAAGACTGTTTTTATCTATTATTTCTCTTTCCGCATGTGCCAAAATCAATGAATAATTACGTGAAAGGATCATTTATAAGAAGAAAATAGGTTTTTCTCAATAAGTTCGGTTTATCAATATTGAACTTGATATGATAAAATAAAGCTGTACTTTGTTGTAAAGGAGATCATGATGCAAAACCGAATTGAAATCGCAGAAGCAACTTTAAAAGAAGACAGGCTGATTTTGACGACCAAGTCAGAAGAGCAAATCCAAAAAGCAAAAGCATCAGGACAAATGCTTGTTGATTCTGATCACTTTGCGTTCGTTTACATACTTGAAAACGAGGAGTCCTTTTCATATCTTATCTTAGGGAAACATACATGGACTCCATTAAAAGAAGCAATGAATCTTGACATCCCTGTCTATTTGACAGCGGGAGGACATTCGTTAGAACTCATTCAGCTTCATCAAGAATTACATTATTTAATCGACAATATTAAAGACAATGCCAATTACGGAGATATGGAAGAGAAAGTGAAGAGCACATTCCTCTGAAATAATTAGGTATATGGAATTGGGGGAAGTTTCATGGACAAAAAACAATGGGATCAATTCCTCGCACCGTATAAACAAGCAGTCGAAGAATTAAAAGTGAAACTAAAAGGCATTCGAAAGCTGTATGAATTCGAGGATGACCATTCACCAGTAGAATTTGTTACAGGCCGAGTGAAACCTGTTGCCAGCATATTAGAAAAGGCAAAGCGTAAAAACATCCCAATGCATGAAATCGAAACGATGCAGGATATTGCTGGGCTTCGCATTATGTGCCAGTTTGTAGAAGACATACAAGTCGTGAAAAAAATGCTCCAGTCACGAAAAGACTTCGTGGTTGTTGATAAACGCGACTATATTGCAGAGCATAAAGAAAGCGGATACCGTTCGTACCACCTTGTTGTGTTATATCCGCTGCAAACGATTAATGGAGAGAAGCAGCTCCTCGTCGAAATCCAAATTCGTACACTTGCGATGAATTTTTGGGCGACCATTGAGCATTCTCTGAATTATAAATATAGCGGGAATATCCCGGAGAAAGTCAAGCTGCGCCTTCAAAGAGCTTCCGAGGCAGCATCTCTTCTTGATGATGAGATGTCTGAAATTAGAGGGGAAATTCAAGAAGCACAAGTGGCATTTTCCCGGAAAAAGAAAAACGATAGCTGAGCCTGTGCTTGATCAAATATGATGCTGCCCTCTCATAGCAGCAAGGTGGAAAAGGAGAAGAATTCATGAAATTTGCAGTTTCTTCGAAAGGGAATTCTGTATCTGACACACTCAAAAGTAAAATTCAGACCTACTTATTGGATTTCGGGATGGAACTCAATGAAGAGGAACCCGATCTTGTCATTACGGTTGGTGGAGACGGCACCCTTCTTTATGCGTTTCACCGTTATAGCGACCGTCTGAATGAAACAGCTTTTGTCGGTGTTCATACAGGTCATCTTGGTTTTTATGCTGACTGGGTGCCAAGTGAAATTGAAAAACTCGTTTTAGCTATTGCGAAAACCCCTTATCACATTGTGGAATATCCGATCTTAGAAGTCATTGTCAGATACAACGATGGCGGCAGAGAAGAGAAATATTTAGCCATGAATGAATGTACGATTAAAAGTATGGAAGGGACACTTGTGGCAGATGTTGAAATTAGGGGTCAGCTGTTTGAAACATTCAGAGGTGACGGTCTTTGTCTGTCTACGCCGTCTGGCAGTACAGCCTATAATAAAGCACTTGGGGGCGCCATTATTCATCCTTCCATTAGAGCCATTCAGCTGGCAGAAATGGCTTCAATCAACAACAGAGTGTTTCGAACGGTCGGTTCGCCGCTTATTTTACCAGACCACCATACTTGTGTCATTAAACCGAGGAATGATGTCGATTTTCAGGTAACCATTGATCATTTGACGCTGCTTCATAAGGACGTCAAATCCATTCAATGCCGGGTAGCAGACGAGAATGTCCGCTTTGCCCGATTTAGACCATTTCCGTTTTGGAAAAGGGTGCAAGATTCCTTTATCGGAAAAGGTGAATAAGAAAGAGGTCGTTCTCGCTGGAATACTTTACACTAAACAAAACCATGACAGCCAAAGAAGAAGGGCTGCTTTTAAAGGATTATTTAATAGATATTGGCATTTCGAAAAGAATGCTGACGGATATTAAATTTGATGGCGGTGATCTCCTCATTAATGGAGAGCATGTGACTGTGAGATACAAGCTGCATAACGGAGACAGGCTCACCATTTTATTCCCAGAGGAAAAAGTGAGTGAAGGGCTAAAGCCTGCTCCGATTCCGCTTGATATTTTATTTGAGGATGATCACGTCCTTGTGCTGAATAAAAAGCCATATATCCCGTCCATTCCTTCTCGGGAGCACCCAGAGCACAGTATTGCGAATGGATTGCTGCATCATTATGCAGAGCAGTCTGTTCGGCTGACGGTTCATTTAGTGAACCGCCTTGATCGTGATACATCAGGCGTCATGCTTGTCGCCAAGCATCGCTTTGCCCACAGTCTTTTATCAAAAGCGCAGAAAAGTGGAGCGGTCAAACGAACATACAGGGCGTTTACACATGGCATGATCAGAGAAAAGCATGGAACCATTCGTGCAAAAATTGCCCGAAAAGGAGATAGTATCATCGAGCGAATGGTCGATGATACTGGGCAGGAAGCTGTGACGCATTTTACAGTGCGAGCGGTGGATGCTGAGTTGAACATGTCAGATGTGACGCTGGCACTTGAAACGGGGAGAACCCATCAAATTCGTGTTCATATGCAGTATCTTGGTCATCCGCTCATCGGAGATACGTTATATGGCGGGACGAGTGAGCAGATGAACCGGCAGGCACTGCATAGTGAGACTCTTGTCTTTCCTCATCCGATGACCGGGGAGGAAATGACATTCTCGGCTCCGCTTCCTGAAGACATGAAATCATTGCTGCTTTAAATAGAGAAACCCGGCTACCTGCAAGCGCAGGACCGGGTTTTTTTATGATGTGAAATGCTGAAACCTTGAATCGTCATAAGGCATAGAGGAAGGAACAGAAACCGTTTCAAGCTCAGGATATTTAAGGGCAGACAGCCGGTGGCCAAATACACAGCCTGTATCAATGTTGACAGTTCTGCCAACGAATCGCGGTTCTTTCACTGGTGTATGTCCGTAGACAATCCATGGTTTTCCGCGATATTCCTTTGCCCAATCCTTCCGCACAGGTCGCCCATCCGGCCACGTTTCTCCTGTGACTGCGCCAAATAATAGATAGGATCGCATCTGTTTGTTCGGCTTTCTTCCAATGTCCTTTTCCTTCATCGCTGCGTGAGCAATCATCAGTTCATCAGGAATAAGTACATCGTAAAGCGGAGCCTTCTCAAATAGCTGCTTAAATTCATGTGACAATTTGGTTTGTTCATGTAGGGGCAGCTTTTTTATTTCGTTCACTGTGGTTTCAATGCCATGAAGTAATTTCACCGGATTTCCTTTTAAATAGCGATAAAGCTTAAAGCAATGGTTGCCAGGTACGTAGCGGATCGCGCCGTGTGCGTAGGCATGAATGACAAATCGCATGACATCTACTGACTGAGGTCCTCGATCTGTTAAATCACCGACAAGTGCTAGCGTTCTCTTATCAGGATGGACGGGTAATCCATGTTTGAATTCGTATCCTAGTTTGTGTATGAGGGCAAGCAGCTCTTCGTAGCAGCCGTGGATATCACCAATGATATCAAATTTCATAAGATTTCCTCCTGATTTTTCTCATCCATTCATCGGGGTTAAAGAAGTTTGAATTTTAGAACATATAACGAATGGCTTTCTTTTCATTTAGGCAATTGTTAGAATCAATGCTTTAACGTAAACCTTAAAAGATTAAACATCAATGTTAGGAGGCTTTAGCCAATGGAGCATACATCTGTTTCATCACTCGTTGTCGTTATTATTGTCGCCTTTTTCACCCCACTTTTATTGCACCGATTTAAGCTGACCATTCCGGTCGTTGTTGCTGAAATCATCATGGGGCTCATCATTGGAAAAAGCGGTCTTCAACTGGTAGTTGAACATGATGCATGGTTAGATACGTTATCCATGCTCGGTTTTATTTTTCTGATGTTTTTAAGTGGACTTGAAATAGATTTTTCTTCTTTCGAGTCAAAGAAGAAAGCACGAGAACTACCAAATGGTCTAAAAGAACCGAATACGTTTAAAGCAGCCACTATTGTTTTTCTTGGCGTATTTAGTATTTCTTTTATTCTGTCCTATGCGTTTGTCCTTGCAGGGTTTATCCAAAATGCCTTTTTAATGACGCTCATTATATCGACGATCTCATTAGGGGTAGTGGTTCCCACCTTAAAAGAGGAAAAATTGATGCAGACGAATATCGGTCAAATCATCTTGCTTGTCGCTGTCATTGCGGATTTGGTGACGATGATTTTACTTGCTGTATTTTCCTCCATTTATGGCGATGGTACAGGGAATATGTGGCTTCTGCTCTTATTATTTGCTGCGGGCATCCTTCTTTATTTATTTGGCCGCGTATTTAAGACAAAGTCAATTTTTCAGTCCATGTCAAAAGGGACCGTGCAAATTGGGACAAGGGCGATCTTTACTCTCATTATAGTCTTAGTTGCTTTATCTGAATCACTCGGTGCTGAAAATATTCTTGGGGCGTTTTTAGCGGGCGTACTTGTGTCCCTTCTTTCGCCGAATAAAGAGCTTGTCCAGCAGCTGGATTCATTTGGCTACGGATTTTTGATCCCCATCTTCTTTGTGATGGTCGGAGTGGATTTGAATATATGGGCACTGTTCAAGGACCCAAACATTATGATCATGATCCCGCTGCTATTTATTGCATTACTGATTAGTAAACTCATCCCGATTCTTTATTTGAAAAAATGGTATGACATGAAAAAAGTGATCGGCTCTGGCTTTTTATTAACATCGACATTATCACTCGTCATTGCAGCTGCGACGATCGGGGAGCGGCTCGGAGTCATTGATCATAAAATGTCCGGCGCGCTAATTTTAGTCGCGATACTCACGAGTATTTTAACGCCAGTTTGGTTTAAAGCACTGTTTAAAAAAGAACAAGCTGTGAGCCATAAAAAACGTGTGACCTTTATTGGTGCAAATCAGCTGACCTTACCTGTCACACTCGATTTACATCAGGATGAATATGATATTCGAATTTTGCATGTCTTTCAAGAAAATAAAGAAGCGATGCTCGCCGACTCCATCTTTGAAGTCGAATCAATTGAAGAGTACGACGATGAGACGCTGCGAAAGGCAGGCGTTGGCCAGGAGGATGTCCTCGTCGTCGCAACAGGCAGTGAGACGAAAAATAAGGAAATTGCTTTATTTGCAAAGGAAGAAGGAGCAAAACAAGTCATTGCGAGTGTGAGCAAAGCTGAGGCAGAGCTAACATTGAAGGAAGCGGGCATTGATACGTTTTCTAATTTCCTATCATCTAAAACGGTGCTAAGAGCCTTGATTGAAGCACCGGATGCGATTCGATTATTAACAAATGAGGATACTTCCTTGTATCAAATTCAAATGAACAATCATCGCTACCACAATGTCATGCTGAGGGAATTTCCGTTTACCGGCGATTTGGTCTTTGTCCGTATTTTCAGAGGGATAGACAGCTTAGTACCACATGGAGATACGACGCTTAGAAGTGGTGACCGTGTGCTTGTGTCGGGCTCTCGTGAGTATGTAGCAGGACTTAGAGCCCAATTAGAGTGAGAATGAACCCTTGACCAATGAACAATTCCTGATTAAGATAGAAGTACAACATCATATATTTGATCCACTAGGGGAGTCCTTTAAAAGGGCTGAGATAAAAGTATCGACTTTTAGACCCTCATTACCTGAACAGGTTCATACCTGCGTAGGGAAGTGGTGCGGTTTTTGATTATGCTTTTTACAAATTCCAAGCCACTTTCCATACGGAAAGTGGCTTTTTTATATGGAAAAACAGGAGGAGAGAAACATGACATTTTCAACTGAATGTAAAGAAGCAGCAGCACCATGGTGGAATGGAAGCTTTACACACCCCTTTGTGAAAGGGATTGGCGATGGCACGCTGTCACTCGATCGTTTCACGTATTATGTGATGCAAGATTCATATTATTTAACTCATTTTGCAAAGGTGCAAGCATATGGAGCGGCAATTAGTGAGGACTTACATACGACGGGCAGAATGGCGTATCATGCGCAGGGAACGTATGAAGCAGAGCTGTCGCTGCATAGAAAGTTTACAGAGCTTTTAGAGATTTCAGATGAAGCCATCGAGAACTTTAAGCCTTCTCCCACTGCATATGCGTATACGTCTCATATGTACCGATCTGTGAAAAGCGGACGATTCGAAGAGATATTAGCTGCGTTATTGCCGTGCTACTGGCTTTATTATGAGGTGGGTGAAAAGCTGAAACAAACCACACCTGACCATCCGATTTATCAGGAATGGATTTTGACATATGGAGGGGATTGGTTTAAGGAACTTGTCTTTGAACAAGTCAACCGCTTTGATGAACTAGCCGAAAAAGCACCAGAACATGTACGGGCCAATATGAAAGAAAATTTTGTGATTTCAAGCTATTACGAATACCATTTCTGGGAGATGGCGTATCAAAAAGAAATGTGGCAAACAGCATGCTTAGATGGGGTTGGTGCAAATGGAACTCCACGCAGTGACAAATGATTCGCTTCCTGCGGGTGAGCTGATCAAACAAATAAAAAACATTGCACCTGAAGTGGATTTTATTCATATCCGGGAACGGTCTAAAACAGCAAGTGAGCTTGTTGATCTCGTGAAAGGTCTCCTTTTAGAAGGTGTACCGAAAGAGAAGCTCATCATCAACGACAGAGTAGACGTTGCACTGCTCACCAATATTCACCGGGTACATCTCCCGGGCCATAGCTTTTCGCCAAAAGAGCTGCGGCAAAAATTCCCTCATCTTCATGCGGGCGTCTCTGTTCATTCGATTGAAGAAGGGAAAGCAGCTGAGAAAAATGGAGCAGAGTATGTCATATTTGGGCACGTATATGACACCACTTGTAAACCAGGACTTCAGGCAAGAGGCGTACAGCTTGTGAAAGAACTGACATCTCTACTATCTATTCCAGTCGTGGCAATCGGTGGTGTGACACCTGACCGCATTCCAGAATTGAGACACGCGAATGTGAAAGGGATTGCTGTCATGTCTGGAATTTTTACTCATCATCAGCCGCGCAAGATGGCACAAGCATTTTCTAAACAAGTAAAGGAGCATCCTTATGAAGAAGCATTATGATGTGGCAATCATTGGTGGTGGAATCATAGGGATGTCCATTGCCTATCACCTTGCAAAAGCAGGAAAGCAGGTCGTCTTATTTGAGGCGAATGAGGTAGGGAAGCAAACGACAAGTGCGGCTGCTGGGATGCTTGGTGCACATGCTGAAGGAGAGGGTCATGAGGATATTTTTTTTCAAGTAGGCAGAGCAAGCCAGGCATTGTACGAAAAGTTAAAAGTCGATCTACAGCATGAATCTGGCATTGATATTCGAACATCAGCGGGCGGTATCATGAAGGTAGCCTTTACCGAAGAGGAGAAACAAGCACTTTGCCGGATGCAGCATTTGTCTACATTTGAGTGGATGGACGCAGGCAGCGTAAAAAAATGCATGCCTCAAATAGCAGAGAACATCTTAGGAGCAGGTTTGATTAAAGAGGATGTTCATGTCGAACCTTATGCGGTATGCCGGGCATTTTGGCAGGCGGCGGTCAGGTACGGGGCAGAAGTGAAAGAGTGTACACCCGTGATCGAAGTGAAGCGGGAGAAAGAAGCGTTAGCAATTAGAACAACGATGGGAACATTCACATGTGATGAACTAACTGTAGCAAGTGGTGTGTGGTCTGGCCGTTTTTTTGAAGAGCTTGGATTATCTCATTCTCTTTATCCAGTAAAAGGGGAATGTGTGTCTGTATGGAATCATGGTCCAGCACTCCAACACACCATTTATCATGATCATAGTTACATCGTTCAACGAGATAGCGGCAAACTGGTCGTTGGCGCAACGATGAAGCCAAACGAGTGGCAAACTGTTCCGACGCTTGGCGGCATCGAAGCTGTCATTCAAAAGGCGTCTCAGCTGATGCCTTCAATCAAGGAGATGTCGATTGATCAGTGCTGGGCTGGCCTTCGTCCGGCGACAAGCGACCAGCATCCCTACATCGGAAGACATCCAGAAGATCGGCGTATTCTTTTTGCTGCTGGTCATTACAGAAATGGTATTTTACTTGCTCCGATTACTGGAAAGATCATTCGCGACCTGATATTAGGTGAACCGGTCAAAAAAGAATGGCTTCACGCATTTCGTATTGACCGAAAGGAGGCACTGTTTGTATGAAAATTCAATTGAATGGCAGAATCGTTGATTTCAATCAAGAGAATGGAACGATCTATAACCTGCTATCAGACTATCAGCTTGAAAATCGAGTAGTGATTGTGGAAAAGAACCAAGAAATTATTGATAAAGAAGCGTTTCAACAAGTGAAAATTCAACCTAATGACACGATCGAAATCGTTCACTTTGTAGGAGGAGGATGACAACATGCTGCATATTGGCGGAAAAACATTCACATCTAGATTATTACTTGGTACAGGGAAGTATCCATCATTTGAAGTTCAAAAAGAAGCCGTGAACGTATCAGAAGCAGAAATATTAACCTTTGCTGTGAGAAGAATGAACATTTTCGAAGCATCTCAGCCAAACTTTTTGGAGCAGCTTGATTTATCAAAATATACGCTGCTTCCGAATACAGCTGGTGCTAGTACAGCGGAAGAGGCAGTTCGTATTGCTCGATTAGCGAAGGCTTCTGGACTGTGTGACATGATCAAGGTAGAAGTCATTGGCTGCTCAAGGTCTCTTCTGCCAGATCCAGTCGAAACGTTAAAAGCATCCGAAATGCTACTCGAAGAAGGATTTATCGTGCTGCCATATACATCTGATGATGTGGTACTGGCAAGAAAATTAGAAGAGCTTGGTGTCCATGCCATCATGCCAGGTGCTTCGCCGATTGGTTCAGGGCAAGGCTTACTAAACCCTTTGAATCTCTCATTTATTATCGAGCAGGCAAAGGTACCGGTGATTATTGATGCTGGTGTAGGCTCTCCAAAGGATGCGGTTTATGCGATGGAGCTAGGGGCTGACGCTGTATTACTGAACACCGCTGTGTCAGGTGCAAAGGACCCTGTGAAAATGGCTAAAGCCATGAAGCTGGCGATTGAATCAGGAAGGCTAGGCTTCGAGGCGGGACGTATTCCTTTGAAAAACTACGGGACAGCAAGCAGTCCGCAGGAAGGAATGCCGGCATTTTGAGCACACGTTATTCACGACAAGAGCTCTTTCAGCCAATCGGCATAGAGGGGCAAAAGCGGTTAAATGACTCAAAGGCTGTCATTATTGGTGCAGGAGCGCTTGGAACAGCTAGTGCGGAAATGCTCGTTCGTGCTGGCGTTGGATCTGTCACCATTTTGGATCGAGATTATATTGAATGGAGCAACCTTCAGCGTCAGCAGCTTTACACGGAGCAAGATGTACAGGATCGACTGCCAAAGGCCGTGGCGGCTGAAAATAGACTCAAGCAGGTGAACAGTGACGTGCATGTCAAAGGAATTGTCATTGATGTGACCGCTGAACATATTGATGAACTTGTCAGCGGGGCTTCGATTATCGTGGATGCAGCGGATAATTTTGAGGTAAGGATGATCGCAAATGATGCTGCCGTCAAACATCAAATTCCATTCCTTTATGGAGCTTGTGTCGCCAGCTATGGTATTCAATTTACTGTCATGCCAGGTGAAACGCCGTGTTTACACTGCCTGCTTGAACATTTACCCGCACAAGGCATGACATGTGATACAGCCGGTATCATTAGTCCAGTTGTGCAGCAGGTCGCATCATATCAAGTGGCAGATGCCCTGAAGTGTTTAACAGGTCATCAAGTGACGCCAATTTTAAGATCCTTTGATTTATGGACCAATGAGCGGTCTGACATCCGATCAACCAGCTCTTTAAAGAAGAAGCAATGTCCAAGCTGCGGACTGAAGACATATCCTTTTCTCTCCTATGACAAGAGAGCGAAAGCAGATGTACTATGCGGCCGCAATACGGTCCAAATCCGCAGTGCAGCCGAAACCCCGCCGCCATTAAACGAAGTGGCTCTTCGGTTAAAGAAAGCAGGGATGGATGTCCTTGAAAATCCGTATTTGCTTTCCTGTCAAAAGGATGAATATAAGCTTGTCTTATTTAAAGACGGCAGAGCTCTTGTCCATGGCACAAATGATATGGCAAAAGCAAGAACCATTTATCATCAATGGATTGGCTAATGAGAGGTGTGATGAAATGACGATCAAAAAAGCATTCACAATTGCAGGTTCTGATTCTGGCGGCGGAGCAGGCATTCAAGCTGATTTAAAAACCTTTCAGGAGCTCGGTGTGTTCGGAATGTCTGCGATCACAGCGATTACAGCACAAAACACACTAGGTGTTCACGGAGTATATCCGCTTTCAAACGAGGCGTTAGAAAGTCAAATTGATGCAGTGGCAGAGGATTTACTGCCAGATGCCGTCAAAACAGGAATGCTGTGGAGCGCAGACATGATCAAGATAGTTGCTGAAAAAACGGTTCAATATGACATGAAGCTCATTGTCGATCCAGTGATGATCGCAAAAGGAGGCGCTTCTTTATTAAATGAAGATGCGGTCACAGCGTTGAAAACACACTTGCTGCCTGTCAGCTATGCCGTAACGCCGAATCTTCCTGAGGCAGAAGTGCTGACAGGCGTGTGGATTCAGACAAAAGAGGATCGCTATCTAGCAGCGGAGCGCCTATATGAGCTTGGAACGAAACATGTCGTGATCAAAGGCGGTCACGGTCCATCTGGCGGGATGATTACAGACCTGTTGTATGATGGAAAAGGCTTTATAGAAGTCACAAATGAACATATTGATACACCGCATACACATGGCACAGGCTGCACGTTTGCAGCGGCATTAACAGCCGAAATTGCGAAAGGATCCTCCATGAGGGAGGCTTTTGACACAGCAGAAATCTTTGTCCATGAAGCCATCAAGTTCCCTTTGAATATTGGGGCTGGACACGGACCTACCAACCATTTTGCTTATCAGCAAAACCGGCTCAAACGATGAGAGAATCGAACCGTCTTCATTTGCGAGGACGGTTTTTTGATGAAAAAGAAACTTTCTTTCTGCGGAAATTGTCATTCTCTCATGATCTGTGATAATATTATGATCAGGTACTAATACTATGTCTTGAAAAAATAGGAGGCTTTATTACATATGAACTTTTCTTTAGAAGGCCGTAATATCGTGGTAATGGGTGTTGCCAATAAACGAAGCATCGCTTGGGGAATTGCCCGCTCACTTCACGAAGCTGGAGCTCGTTTGATTTTTACTTATGTTGGAGATCGTCTTGCTGAATCTGTAAAAGAACTTGCAAGCACACTTGAGCGCGATGATTCAATCATTCTTCCATGTGACGTGACAAGTGACGAAGAAATCGAAAAATGTTTCGCTACAATTAAAGAAAAAGTACAAGTCATTCATGGCGTTGCGCATGCGATTGCATTTGCAAACAAGGAAGAGCTTGTCGGTGAATACTTAAACACGAACCGTGAAGGTTTCCTTTTGGCGCACAACATTAGTGCATACTCTTTAACAGCTGTAGCAAAAGCAGCACGTCCATTGATGACAGAAGGTGGAAGCATTGTCACGCTTACATACCTAGGCGGAGAGCGTGTGGTTTCTAACTACAACGTAATGGGTGTAGCAAAAGCAGCACTTGAAGCAAGTGTGAAATACTTAGCAGCTGATTTAGGCGCAGAAGGTATCCGTGTGAATAGTATTTCTGCTGGTCCAATTCGTACGCTGTCTGCAAAAGGCATCAGTGGTTTTAATACCATTCTGAAGGATATTGAAGAGCGTGCACCGCTTCGCCGTACAACGACTCCTGAAGAAGTTGGCGATACAGCTCTATTCTTATTCAGTGATCTATCACGCGGCATGACAGGTGAGAATCTGCATGTTGATTCTGGCTTCCATATCATTGCTCGCTAACCAATTAAATGATTTGCAGCATACCGAATAAGGGTATGCTGTTTTTTTATTTTTCTTCTGATTTGAGGCGTCCGCTCATATATATAAGGAATGAATCATTCGGGAGGGATTAGTATGTCAAATAAAGGTGATGAGAACCAGAAGCCACTTATGTATATTGTTCAGCCGAGCTATGATGAATCAATGCCGGCCATGCAAAATATTGTGAGAAAGCGAAAGAAATCAGAAAAACCACAAGAAAGTCCTAAGAGTGAAAAAGATGTGATCGAAGAAAGTATACACGAGGAACCTGTGGCTCAAGAAATCGAGAAGAAAAAAGAAGCCGAGCCGCCTGCGCGTCAGCAAGAGCAAAACATGATGAGAGAAGCAGAGCTTACCCAAGAAGAAGACATCACAAAAGAACCAGAGCTTACTCAAAAAAAAGACATCACAAAAGAACCAGAGCTTATACAAGAACGAAAACCTCAGCGAGAAGAGGAGAAGCCGCCAGAAGGCGTTTTTCATGAAACAAAAGAAGAACCTAGAAGAAAACGAGTGAAAAAGCCTTTAAGTCAGATGAGCATTGACGAAAAAGTCGATTTTCTCACAAGCCTGCCTCATAATATGCCAAGAGCCCTTTGCCTAATTGAAGCTGATGGTAAAACATATAGAGGGATTATCATGGATCGAAAAGAAGATACAGTGGTCATTCGAACAGCGGGCGGGGGAAATCCAGTTGAATTAGCAATAGATGAAATTTCCTCGATTCATCCGCTTGGCTTTTAACGAATAAAAAAAGTCCCATAGAGGGACTTTTTTTGTTAGCAGTTACGGTTGATGAGTCGTGGATTTAAGCACTCGATTGCGCAGAAGCAGTCAAGATCTACTTCAATGCAATACTTCGATTTTTCTAATCGGAACACATCACATACGGAATCTTTATCTGTAAAATCTAAAATATGACGGTCTTTGTCAAATGCGATAAGCAAGCTGAGTGTTGCGCAGTGATCACAGATATGTTCGACTCTGAAAAATGCAGTGCTGAAGCAAGGGCCTGCATCTACTTCTCCGACGTTTCCGAATGCGACGAATGGTTTTGATTTGGATGTAAAGAGAACAAACGGGACAGTGTCACCTAATGAATGAGATGAAGAAAGGAGATTACTGTAACAGCTAGTCGGGCATTCTTCTTCGACGGCATTTTGTAAGTCGTTAATGTTTTCAACAGCCTCTGCTACACAGCTCCATGAATGTTTGCGGCTCATATTCAACCCTCCTATACTAGGAATTTTGTTTGAGTGTTTGAGCACTGTCATCATCTACAAGCTATCTTTGCCGGCTGATACTTCTACTTTCAATCAATGCGGCAGCGGCAGCTCTTATGCTGACTGCTCCGCATGATTGACTGTCATTCGTAAGGAAGGGGATGCTTTGACTCATGACAAGTTAGATCAACGGCCGGTTGATTTAGCCGTGGTGATGATGCTTTTTATCTTTCGATGGCATGACTCTGTCGACAAGCTCTGGGTTTAAGCATTGGATTGCGCAGAAGCAGTTTAGATCAACCTCAATACAAAAGTCCGTTTTCTCTAAACCAAAGAAGTCAGGGTCACAAGGGTGACACACGCTTAGCGTATGTCCGTGTACATCAACAGGTCTTAATACAGATAACGTAGCACAGCAGTCGTGTAATTTTTCAACCCGGAAGAAAATGGATTCGAAGCATTGGCAATCGTCAACAAATCCTCCAATGTTTCCGAAAGTAGAGAACAATCCGCCCTTTTTATCGAAAAGTAAAAACGGAATCGTATCTTTTCCAGAAACGGTTGGGCTTAATAAATTACTGTAGCAGCTCGTAGGACATTTATCTTCTACGGCTTCCTGCTCTGCTAAAATCTTATCAACCGCATCGCATACACAGTTTTCATCATGTCGGCCATGGTGTTTTCCGCAGCTCATGGATTTCAGCTCCTTTAACAAGGTATTTGACTTTAGTCCTTAACAACATATGTATGCGCCCTCTAGTTGGTGTGGGTAAATGACCATTTATATTTGTTGTATTTTTATAAAAGGAAAAGCAGAGCTTTTCGCTCTGCTTTTGGACATTAGAGGATACCGATTGCAACGATTAGCGCAGCTAAAATTTGTACAAGCGCTTGAACTGAAACTGCTACATCTGCATCGACTGTTGTAACACTTACATCTCGAGAATTTTCAATGACAAGTTTTTGACGGTTTGCTTGTTTAGATGACGTTAACTGTACTAGATCTTGTGCGATTTCATCAGCTAAGTCATTGTCAGCAATCGAAATGTTAATAATTGCAACTAAGGCCAGCTGTATCGCTACTTGAATAGAAACTGCGATTTGAGCATCAACTGTAGAAACATTGATATCGCAAGAATCCCTAATAATGATGACTTCTTCTGAAATTTGCTTATTTTGCGAAAATTGCTCCGCTATTTGTAAAACGTTTTCGTCATCATCACAATGGTCATGACATACAGGCTTTCTATCGAAGTGATGGTGGTGTTCTTGATGTGTACAGTTGCGATCAAGTGCTACCCATGAATAAGGTTTTGATTCCATATTCTCTTCCTCCTCTCGTTTACTTTATTAAATGCGAAATATTGATTTTGGATTGAGGCAAATACCTTGATATAAGCACCCATTTTTATTCATTGTTGTTTTATTCAGTCTCCTTTCGCTGATGAATACGATGTCTCAATGTGTTTGTTCTTTTTCCACGCCTAGTTTTTGAATCAGTTGCTTCTGGTTGTTGAGCAACTTGAGTTTCTTCTTGACGTTTTTTTTCTTTCTGTGATTCAACAAAATCATTTGCCTTCTTTTGAAGGTCTTCAACTAATTTTAAAATATTTCTTTTTTGTTCATCATCTAAAGGGCGTCTATTTTCTGCTGTAATGTTGTACTTATTTAAAACATCACTGACAAGCAGGCTGGTTAAAGGGTCTACATTTGTATCAATATTGTAATCTTGTTTTTTATTATTTTCAGACAAGCTATTTCACCTCTTTCATACATGATGTTAGAAAAAGAAAGGGTCAAAGAATGCCGGCTTCAACTAAGAGTACATTCAATGTTTGAGTGAGAATTTGGACGGAGTTCATAATGGATGCATCAGTTAATGTAATCGTGATGTTATGGCAATTGATGATTTGAATCACAGTTTTCTTTTGGACTGTCACTTGTTGTGTGGCTAAAATCTGATCTGTGATATCTGCAGCCAATTCATCGTCTGGTACAAGAAGCTGGATTAAAAGAGTAATGATTGTCGTTACGGTCGCTTGAAGGGAGAGTGCGGCTGTTACATCTGTTTTATGAATTGTGACATTTTCGGAATCTTTGATCTCAATGAAATCATCATAATTGCTGATTAATTCGTTTAACAGTTGTGTGTATAATAAATCAGCACTTTCTTCAATAGACAATACTTTCACTCCTTTCTTATCTATACATTATTTAATGCAGCAGAGGCTCAAGGTGGAATCGGAAAGTGTGAAAAAGTACAACCCAATTTTATTTCTGCTCGATTCATCATGGCGGTCTTTCTTTTTGCATATATAAAGAAAGGACGCAAAAAAGAAGAAAGAAGGAGGTGGAGGCTCCTGAGCGGTGCTTTGTCATTTGTCGTGTTTGCCCTCGCATCCTTTAGACTGACGAGGCTCATTGTGTTTGATACCATTACTGCTCCTTTCCGCCGTTTATTTCATGAAGAACAAGAAGAGGTCAATGAACAAGGTGAAGTAGAGACATATATCATCATTAAAGGTAAAGGGCTGCGGTCTTGGGTAGGAGAGCTGTTAAGCTGTTATTGGTGTACTGGCATGTGGTGCACTGCTGCTTTACTTCTGATATACATATTATTTCCTGTCATTAGCATGTGGCTTAATTTACTATTAGCGATTGCCGCAGCAGCAGGCATTATTGAAGCGATCGTCTCAAAGCTGGTGAAATAAACAGGCATTCTGATCAGACACGCTTTTAAAAAATGCATATACTATCATGGAATAGGAAAGGAAGGGTTGCGATGAAACCAACTGAAACGCCGTCACATACGCTTCAAGGTTATCCAGCGCAGTCAAATCAACAATCTGTTTATACGAAGAAAATTAAAAAAGCAGGCTGCGGCTGTGGAAACAAAAAGAAACCTCAATAAAGGAAAAACAAAAGCCGGATTTATCCGGTTTTTTTGTTGCCCTTTTTTTGAGTGATGCATATGTAAGAGAGAAGGGGTGACCAGAATGGATGCATTCGAACAATTAATCGGTTCCTTGTTCACTAACCCCCATGATGGGAAAGAGCAAGCGCATGAAAAGGTTGAAATGGATCTAACGGATAAAGCGAAGGATCTTGAGGAGCATTTAAAAGCATTTGGCGTGAAAATGGATGCTTTTGCGAAAGAAACAGAAGCATTCATGATACGTCATGGAGAGGCAGATTACGTCTTTAAACAGCAGAAATAAAAATTCCGCACTTTTTTATGTGATCGTCCAAACCATTTGTTGTATTTTTCATATTTTGTAAGGGAGAAGAGGAGGTGCTTATATATGAGTTGTTACGGTTACGGTGGCGGTTCTTGCGGCGGCTACGGCGGAGGTTATGGCGGCGGATATGGATCAACATTTGTTCTTGTCGTTGTGCTTTTCATCCTTCTAATCATCGTTGGTGCTTCTTTCTTTAACTAAACAGTAAGAAGGTGAGGGAAGCAATAGGGGAGCCTTTTGCTTTCCTTTCTCTTTGGGCAAACAAGGCTTTAGGATAGGCACATATCTCGCCTATTATCATATAGTAAGGTGATTACTCCACAAAGAGGAGGCAAATGAATGGATAATAAATTCTTTAAAAGCGTTGAAAATAAAACGGGTGTGAATATGAACGATGTTTTTAAGCTTGCAGGTTCTTTGCAAAATGCCAACTTTAAAGATGAAGCAACGGTTCGAGGCGTCATTAAAAAAGTAGCGCAGCTTGCGAATAAACGTGTACCGAAAGAAATGGAAGACAAAATCGTTCAATCGATTACAAGTGGAAAAGAAAAGCTTGATTTCAATACCATCGCTAAAATGATGAACAACAAAAAATAAACAACAGGCTCTCCGCTTAGAGGGGGGCCTGTTGTTTTTCTGCGAATAATTCTCGGTTTTTCTTTAGAAGGGGATACAAAAAGCGCGAGCGATGAGCGGTTTTTCCTCGTCTAAATGATGGAACCGATAGATAAAGAGATTGTTCAGCTCTTGTCATAGCCACGTATAATAAACGGCGCTCTTCTTCCAAGGCTTCTTCTTCACCGTTTCTGAGTTCATCGAGTGAGAAATCATGAGGCAGTGCTCCGTCGACAACGCAAGTGATGTACACCGTTTGGAATTCCAGTCCCTTTGCACGGTGAATCGTCATGAGCTGAACACCTGGTTCGTCTGTTTTTTCCTTTTCGGCAGACTTCATATGTTCGGCGTGTGCGAGAAAGGCTTCAATCGTTTCAAAGCGTTTGGCGGCGGTTTTTACATCTCGTACATCATCAGCCCCTTTTTCAAGCACATTCGTATCATTCACTCGTTTTTTTAAGTAATCACCAAATCCCATCTTTTGTTCAATAAACGCCACAGCATCAGACGGCTTTAAATTTCGTAACGTGCGGAACAGAGGAACAATGGATTGCAGTTTTTTCTGTTGAAACGGCTGAATATCTGTTAGTTTTCCGAGTGCGTCGACCATTGAACAATCTTCGGTGATGGTTAGTGCCTTCATTGTGTTTAAGGTCTGCTGCTTTAAAAAGAAAACCGGAAGCAGCTGTTTCATAGCTGCCACATCATCGGCATCCTGACTTAAAGAGAGAAAGGCGAGAAGAACCCGAACAATTCGTCTGCTGTAGAAGGCTTTGACACCAGATTCCGTCTCATACGGAATCGCAGATTGATGCAGACGCTCATAAATCGCGCGGCCTCCCGTATTGGTGCGAAAGAGTACGCAGATATCATTCGGCTTTGCGCCGTTTTTAATTTTCTCCTGAATATCTGCCACGATCATGGTCGCTTCCTCTTCCTCGTCATATGGATAAAAGAGCGTAGGAGGGATTGTCTCCGATCGGACGGCTTTTAACGTTTTCTCATAACGATGCTGATTTTTCTTAATAATGGCATCCGCACTTGCGACAATTGTATGATGCGACCGATAATTGGCATGTAAATGGACAATCTGTGCCGAAGGATAATCTCGTTTGAATTCAAGAATGAAAGCAGGATTACTGCCCCTAAAGGCATAAATGGCTTGATCATCATCACCGACACAAAATAGCTGCTCAGATTCTCCAGCTAACAGCTGAATCAATTGATATTGAACTGGATTTATATCCTGAAATTCATCCACCAATATATATTTGAACCGTTCTTGATACCGTTTCAGCAGTTCAGGCTGTTCAGTCAGCATGTGCAAGCAGGCAATGGCCATGTCATCAAAGTCAAATTGCTGATTGTCTTGTTTTTGCTGTTCATAAGATTGATAGATCGTCCACATGTGTTTTTCTTTTTCATCCTTCAAATCAGGAAGCTCGCCTGGTAAAAAAGCATTTTTCCAAAAGCCGATCGATTGCAGGACTTGATCGGTAGGGTAGTTTTTTTCATCTAGTCCTTCATTCATGATGGCTTTCCGAATGTACTGTTCCTTCTGCCAATCAAACTTGATCAGGTGCTGGCCGTTCCATTTGTTTGCGTCATCGTGAAGCAGCATTTTATAAAAAAGACTGTGGAAAGTGCCTGTCACCACTTGGCTTGCTTGTGATGGGTGAAGCTGATATTGCTTGCGCAGTCTTTCTTTCATTTCACTGCTGGCTTTTGTGGTGAAAGTCACGAGTAAGATATGGTGAGCAGGAATATGATGATGTGACATGAGATAAGCCGCTCTTGCTGTCAGGACTCTTGTTTTCCCGCTGCCAGCGCCAGCCAGCACTAGCATCGGACCGTCTTTATGTGTGACAGCTTGAAGCTGTGGTGTACTAAAGGTGATATGCGGAAAGAGATCGATGGTATGTGCTTGTTCATTCTCTTCTAAATGTATCGCATCACTAAATTGAATCGACTTTGGTTCCTGCCAGTCATATGATTCATTCGTTTGCGAGATGATTTGTTTACCTGTTGGAAAACGGAAGCCCCCAAGTTCTTTATAAGAAGCACTTTCCTTTTGTTCTGCGTGTTTTTTCTGATCTTCTTGTTCTTCTGCTTGTTCACACAGCTCTTGCTGAGACATATGTTTATGAATAAAGGCAGGTTCTTCATGTATATTTAATCTGAAAAAGACTGGTTGTCCGCAATATGGGCAGAATAAGTGCCCTTTTTTTCCCTCGTCATGGAGGAATTGATAATGTTCTCTCGAATACGTATGTAATGAGATTGTTCGATCATGTCGTCGTGCGCATTTCAAAGCTAGTCCTCCAATAGTTAATCAATCTTAAAAAGAAACACATCTAATCATATCAAATGAGACGTGTTTCAAACAGTCATAATTAGGGAATAGTAGAGTAGAAGAGAAGCAAAGGAGGCGTTCTTGATGGGATATATAGCCCCGATTCAGCCGGATCTGTATTTTCAATATATCAATCGTCCTGCTCCTCAGGATAAAGAAGACTACGCGAAAGTAACTAAGGTTACTCGCACCTTTCATGACAAGATATACAGAGAGCTGGAGAAAAAAGAGGACTTAGTGACAGAAGCGGAAACGAAAGTACAACAAAAAAAGCGGGAACGCTTTGTACGAGATATGTTTATGGAGGAAGGTAAAGGCGTTCATATTAATACGTATATATAAATGATTGCGCTTTCTTCCATTGACGAACGATGATAAAGAAAGAAAAGCCAGGGCATCATGAATGCTCTGGCTTTTTCTTTTGGTCAAACAGACAGTGTTTTTGTCATTTTGACATGTGCGATTCCTGCTTCTTCAAACGGTTCAGATACGGCTTTGTAGCCTTTCTTTTCGTAGAAAGGAAGAGCTTGGACTTGTGCGTGCATAACCGCTTCCTTCGCTCCATTCGCAATGGCTTCTGTTTCCAGCGCTTCTAATAGTTTGTGGCCAAGGCCGAAAGCGCGCGCCTCTTTTAACACACAAATTCGTTCTAGCTTTGCCTTTGGCCCTTCAATGATCCGCAATCTAGCGGCTGCCTGAGGCTTCATTTCATCGTTATAAATGACAAAATGAATGGCCTCGTCTTCTAGTTCATCTATTTCAATCTCTATTGGGACTTCTTGTTCTTTGACGAATACTTCTTTTCGAACGTAATATGCATCTTCTCGTTGTGTTTGTGCTGTTGCGATGACTGTTTTCAAGTGTACTTAACCCTCTTCTCCTAAAATAAATGTTTCATAGACGGTCCAAGATCCGTTCTCTAATTGATATAAAAGGTGGAAGCGATCCACTGTTTCTTCATGGTCAATCTTTCTCAGCTTTAATGTGCCAAGTACGTCTGAATGCTCATCATCTGATAGTTTTTGAGCCACTGTTACATGCGGAACAAAGGCATATTCAGGTGTACCTTCAAGTGGATCTGCGTACAATCTTTCATTGAGCGCCATGATTTCCTCGTTCGGTTCTACTTTCATATAAATGACGTTGTTTACAGGAGCGAATGAACTGAATTTTTTAATACGTAACGTAATAGGAGAAACATTTTTTGCATACTCTCTTAACGTTGAGACGACCTCAGCCGCTTCTAGATCCGTTAATTCAAAAGGTGTTCTAAGTGTTAAATGAGGCGGTATGAGTGCATAGTTCGGATCATAACGCTTCCGGTAAGAGTTCGCAATATCTTGCAATTTTTTTGATGGAAATATAACAACTCCGTATTTCATCTTGTTCCCTCCTGATTAAGAAAGTATTTATTATTGTTTATTATAACAAAATTCAGTTGATTAACGAATATGGGAGCATTCTTTTTAACGAAGGCGCAATGAGCGGCTGCCAAAACGTCCATTTATGATCCCCTTCGAATGTCTCAAATAAATAATCCGCACCTGACTGTTCAAGAAGTGCCTTTAAATCGTCGTTTGGCTGAATAAAATCAAGCACTTGGCCATCTGTCGTTTTCACAGCCGTTTCTTCCAGTCCAATTTGATGGATAATTGCATAATGAGAAAGGGCTGTCGACTGTTTAACAGCTTCTAAGACTGACTCATCAACGTAAGGTGACTGCAAAATGAGTCCGCCAAATAAAGAAGGATAATCAATCGCTGTCATAAGAGAAATTGTAGCACCTAGTGAATCACCAATAAACGTGCGACCTGAGCCAATTTGATAGGTTGGATAATGCGTATCAATATAAGGGACAAGTTCATTTGCTAAAAAGCGTTTATACGCTTCAAATTTTGTGCCGTCTGGATGATACGTATTCCGTCTTTCCGTGACATTTTCATAAGGAACACCAATGATAATGGAGCGTTCCATTTCTTTGTTTTGCATCAATTCTTCTGCCTGTCTGCCTATTTTGCCTAAGCGGAAATAATCATGACCATCCTGGGCAATGATGACATGATATGTATAAAGGGGGGAATAATTGACTGGCAAATAGATCAAAAGGGTCACATCCGCCCCAAGTTCTTTTGAATGTAATGTTTCTTCTTGAATAATGCCTGTTTTCTTCACCATAATCCATTCCTCCAGCTAACCGATTTCATCACAAAGTGAAACGTTTCCATTCATTGTAACATGAAAAATAGCGTTGTTCCTATATGCTAACATGCAATCAATTCAGTTAACACCGAATCTGTTATAAAATACAGAAAATTTCAATTAATTGTTCAGATTCCTCTTGAAAAATGAGATTTAATGCGTTACAGTATTAGGAATTAGAACAGACAGACAACACATTCTTATCGTGAGAGGTGGAGGGACTGGCCCTTTGAAACCTCAGCAACCGGTATGCATCACTTCATGTGATGTACCAAGGTGCTAAATCCAGCAAGCAGCTTTTTTGCTTGGAAGATAAGAGGAAGCGATTAAAACCCCTTCTTCTTATGAAGAAGGGGTTTTCTGTTTTGAAATCAGATTTTTACTTAGGATGGTGTCAAATGACAGAACATGTGGAAACGACATTAGCGCAAATTGGAAACCGCAGCGAAGAGGCGACTGGTACGGTCAGTCCCCCCGTTTATCTTTCAACAGCCTACAGACATAGAGGCATAGGGGAATCAACCGGATTTGATTACATTCGTACGAAAAACCCAACAAGACAGCTTGTAGAGGATGCGATTGCTTCACTCGAAAAAGGGACGGCCGGATTTGCCTTCAGTTCGGGAATGGCTGCGATCCAAACGATCATGGCGCTATTTGAAAGCGGTGATGAACTCATCGTCTCATCAGACCTATATGGCGGTACATACCGTTTGTTTGAAAACGAATGGAAAAAGTACGGCTTACGTTTTCTTTACGATGATTTTTCAGATGAAGACTGTTTACGCTCTAAAATCACGCCAAACACAAAAGCAGTCTTTATTGAAACGCCGACAAATCCACTTATGCAGGAAGCGGATATTCAAAAAATAGCGAAGATTGCAAAAGAACATGGCGCTTTGGTCATTGTCGATAACACCTTTTACACACCCGTTTTGCAAAAGCCGATTACGCTTGGAGCGGACATTGTCATCCATAGTGCAACCAAATATTTAGGTGGACACAATGACGTTCTTGCCGGGCTTGTGGTGACAAAAGGAGAGAAGCTCTCTGAAGACATGTTCCAGCATCAAAACGCAATTGGCGCCGTTTTATCTCCATTTGACTCATGGCTGTTAATGAGAGGGATGAAAACACTGGCTCTTAGAATGCGCCAGCACGAGGCAAATGCGAAGGAGCTAGCTGAGTTTCTAAAGAAACAGCCAGAAATTCAAGATGTCCTTTACCCAGGCAAGGGAGGAATGCTGTCATTCCGTGTAGCCGAAGAGGACTGGGTCAATCCATTTTTAAAGCAGCTGAAAACGATATGTTTTGCTGAAAGTCTTGGCGGAATCGAAAGCTTCATTACGTATCCTGCGACGCAAACGCACATGGATATTCCTGAGGAAATTCGCATTGCAAACGGTGTGTGTAACAAACTGCTCCGTTTCTCCGTTGGTATTGAGCACGTAGATGACCTGAAGGCAGACCTAAAGCAGGCACTATCACAAGTAAAAGAGGAGGTACATGCCAAATGACCACACATGATTGGACATTCGAAACCCAACTCGTTCATAATGCATTCAAAACAGACCGTTCAACAGGTGCAGTCAGTGTGCCGATTCAGCATGCGTCCACCTTTCATCAAAGCAGCTTTGATGATTTTGGTCAATATGATTACTCAAGGTCGGGGACTCCTACACGTCAAGCATTAGAGGATACGATTGCGGCGCTAGAAGGAGGAACTCGAGGGCTTGCTTTTGCATCAGGCATGGCAGCCATCTCAACCGCTTTTCTTCTATTATCAAAAGGAGATCACGTCCTTGTCACAAGAGATGTGTACGGTGGTACATTTCGGATGATCACCCAAGTTCTTTCGCGATTTGGCATTGAGCATACCTTTGTGGACATGACGGATTTGACTGAAATCAAAAGAGGCATTCAATCGAATACAAAAGTCATTTACATGGAAACGCCGTCAAACCCGACTCTAGGGATTACGGATATTGGGGGAGTCGTCCAGCTTGCCAAAGAACATGACTGTCTGACATTTTTAGATAATACATTTTTAACACCCGCTCTTCAGCGTCCGCTCGATCTTGGTGTTGACGTTGTCCTGCACAGCGCAACGAAATTTTTGAGCGGTCATAGTGATGTACTGTCAGGGTTAGCTGTAGTGAAAGACGAGAAACTGGGTGAGGAGCTTTATTCGCTGCAAAACTCCTTCGGTGCGGTCCTTGGCGTGCAGGATTGCTGGCTCGTATTAAGAGGGTTAAAAACCCTTCAGGTCAGATTAGAAAAAGCAAGCCAAACGGCATTTGAACTCTCTTCATTCCTCAAAGAGCATCCTGCGGTGAAAAAAGTATATTATCCAGGCTTAGATGACCATCCTGGTGCAGACATTCAGCGAAAGCAAGCAAGCGGAGCTGGAGCAGTTCTTTCATTTGAATTAGAAAACGAAGCAGCGGTCAAAGAATTAGTGGATGCTGTCACATTACCAGTATTCGCCGTCAGCCTAGGCGCCGTCGAATCCATTCTGTCATACCCGGCCAAAATGTCACATGCCGCTATGCCAAAAGAAGAAAGAGAAAAAAGAGGGATTACGGACGGTTTACTTCGATTAAGTGTAGGAGTAGAAAACGGAGAAGACCTCAAACGCGACTTCAAACAAGCACTCGATCAACTAAAGCCCGTTCTTGTCAACCAATCATAAAGGAGAGAAAAAAGCCGGCACAGCCGCCGGCTTTTTGACCTTTTTTCAATAAAACCATTGACGATGTATCATGATAGTTATATAATAGAGACTGTCAGTAACAGAAAGCCCAGAACTGATACATAACTTGATTCCGTAGCTCAGCTGGGAGAGCGCTACCTTGACAGGGTAGAGGTCGCTGGTTCGAGCCCAGTCGGAATCATCGTTGAAACCCTTGCCTAGCAAGGGTTTTTTGTTTTTTTTGACAACGAATATTCGTTCTGTTTCTTTTGATTGGGGACGAATGAGGGCCGAACTTTATCCACCAGATTGTTTCTCAGTATTTTTAGGATCAGAACGATTTAAGTGTTCTGCGTTGTTAAATTCTAATTTATATGTAGCATGACCATAAATATCTCATGTTGTTTTAGCACTAGCATATCCCGCTCTTTTCTGAATAGCATTAATGCTCTCACCAGCCTCAAGAAGCAATAAATGGGCTTTAAATTACGTCAGATTGAACGAGCATTGAAGAACAGTCTTGATGAACTTGATTACAATATAATCGAGAAAAAGTATCTCACGTCATGCCTGGTTAAAGATTTAGAGGTATGCCAAGAATTGGGGTTAAAGAAGGATTGATACTATAAATTAAAAAAGCAAGCTACATTTAATCTTTCCACAGCCCTTGGAATCATTTAGTTACTTGAAGAATAAAGGATCTAAGAAAGTAGGGGTCAATGTAAAATTAACCCCTCTTTTTGTAAGAATTTAGCGTTCTTTTTATGAGTCTCTTTAAGGGTTGATGGTGATGGACTTAGTTACAGGTGATTTATTAGAAATTACAGTTGCTGTGATTTTAACTTCTTTTGTTGATTTCTTTAATAAATTTAATTCTGATGAAAAACCTCCATCTTTATCAGTAGTAGATATTTGAGGTTCTAAAATACTTTCAGATGAACTTGATAAATTTACATTAACATGTTGTAAAGGAAGTGTATTGCATGATACTTTTCCTTTAACTTGAAAACACAAATCTTCCTTTTGGATAATTTCTAAAGTGATTTCAGGGCAGCTTGTTTTAACAATGAAATCTCCTTCTTTATAAACTCTTCTTCCGCATCCGCAGTTCCTAGCCATATTTACTCACATGCCTTTGCCAACTCTTTAATATTAGAAGTTTTGAACACACGTATCGCATGGGCCACCTGCATTTTTAAAGACAACATTGTCGACTAGGGCCTGACTACCTTCAGACGGATCACCAATATTTTGAAAAGTAATACATGCGGTAGTCGCTCCTGGTGGTGCACAAACTGTTAATGAATAATTTTGAAAGACACTTTGAGGTTGGTTAGATACCGCTATAATATGCGGAATACCCTCTGTAAATATTGGGTTAGTTGTCACTGTTCCTTCAGCAGTACCCGTATTAGTGATTAATGGTGGGCATGTTTGTGGTGGGAAGGAAACCGATGCAACTAATACACCTTGTGCTCGCACATCACCTGCAAACGTAAGAGTAAAGCAGCAGCCTTCTGAAACAGGAACAATTTGGTTGATAAAGCCAGGAGTTGCTACTGTCCCAACTGGTGGGTTAGGGTCTAAACCTAGAATACTAACCGATTGTATGGTCGGTGTTGTGGGACTTCCGACAAAACGACCACTATGAGCATCTGGGAAATCAACTACAGTAGCAGTAGCAGATGTCCATGATGCTGGTGGTTCCCCAGTATCTGATAAATCAAACCCAGGGTTAGTTAAAAGATTTGTACATGGACAGCAGGCTTCTCCGGTAGGACCAGTAGCTCCAGTAGCCCCCGTAGCGCCGGTAGGACCAGTAGCGCCAGTAGCACCAGAAGGACCGGTGGCGCCAGTAGCACCAGAAGGACCGGTAGGACCTGTGGCGCCAGTAGCACCAGAAGGGCCAGTAGGACCGGTAGCGCCAGTAGCACCAGAAGGGCCAGTAGGACCTGTGGCGCCAGTAGCACCAGAAGGGCCAGTAGGACCTGTGGCGCCAGTAGCACCAGGGGGGCCAGAAGGACCAGTAGCACCTCGTCTACCTGGTTTTCCTGCTGGTCCACGCCTTCCAGGAACACCAACTGTCTTTATACAACAACAAACATCTAACCATTCTCCACAACGACAACATCGCCTATTGCTCATTTGAACTCACTCCTAAAAAAAATGTAATCAACACATCATATTAAATGAGGAGAATTATGTAAGGGCCGTTGCGGAAATGAAAAAAATTTAAATTTATACAAGGGAAAAACGATAAAATGGGGGATAAAAAGGGGACCTTTTTTCCTAAGTGGATCATCGTATGATAGAGACAAGCAAAACGAACGTGAATATTTTGTCCAGAAGGAAGAACCTGCCGGCGCTGATCATTGAGCATTTTAAGTGCCTTGATTGGTGTTCGCTTTTTTTATTGGGAGACGCGCTTTTCCCTTATCAATGGCGTATCTGGATACGGAACAAAGGTGATGAGGAATTTGGCCATAAGAGAGGGACATTCTGAGCTGGATAGCAGTTGGTCTGCGGCAGACGTATCAAGGACAGTTTTTCATTTTATGATGATGAACTGTACTTGGCATCCTCTCGGAGAGTAATCATCATTGCAAAATCTATTTAAGCGAATAGCGTAAGGTGGTGCTTATTCGGCAAGGAGAGTATGAACATGAAGATCAGAGATTCTTTATCCGTAGAATCATCGTTGAAACCCTTGCGTAACAAGGGTTTTTTGTTTTTAGGATAACGAATATTTGTTCTATTTCTTTTGATTGGGGACGAACTTTATCCGCCAGATTGTTCCTCAGTATTTTTAGGATCAAAACGATTAAAGTGTTCTGCAGTGTTAAATTCTAATTTGTTTGTAACATGACTATAAATATTTGAGGTTGTTTTAGCACTAGCATGTCCCGCTCTTTTTTGAATAGTATTCATGCTCTCATCACGAGTCGATATAAGGAGCGTGACCATTTTTGTATGGTTTAAATCATGGAATAGAATGTTTTTTAATGTTTGTTTTTTAGACCATTGAGCTACAATGGACAAAAAATTGTAAATGCGATCAAACGATTTCAGTTGATACATGGGCTAGTTGTAGATAGCATTTACGGGTCGGAAAATCGCTTTCGAAAAGCATTAAATAGGAACTTTTATGGTGAATACACATACATATGTACCCCCACCTGTTTGGGATGGGGTATCTGCATCAATACATTCAATATTTGTCTGGTGTAATTTAAATAAATAAAGTTCGTTTATCTTAATATTTAATAATGGTTCTTCCTAAATGTTGACCATTTTTAATGGCTTCAATTTTTTCAGGTAATGTATCGAGAGTAATCTCATTGACTAGGGTCGTTTGGGAGATATTCCATTCGTTTGCTATCTCGTTCCAAATGACTTTGCGTTTATTGATTGGTACATTTACAGAATCGATTCCTAGAAGGTTGATCCCTCTTAAAATAAAAGGTAACACAGTTGTTGTTAATTTAATTCCGCCTGCATTCCCGCACATGCTCATGCTTCCACCATAAGAAATTTGAGGAATGATCACAGAAGCCACATCTCCTCCTACGGTATCTAAGACGAAGTCAAATTTTTGCTTGTTTAATGGTTTTTTTAGCTCTCCTAACTCGTTTGCAAAAATGACATCAGTTGCTCCTAAAGATTTTGCTATATCAACTTGATTATCTTTACGCACTAAAGCAAAAATATGTTTGTACCCAATTTTAGATAATAATTGTATAGCAATGCTACCAACTCCACCAGTTGACCCCGTAACGAGTATATTAGGTTGATTTTTCGTACTCATACCATTTTCCTGTAAAGCCATAATAGAAAGAGCTGCGGTAAAGCCTGCTGTTCCAAAAATCATTGCTTCTTTTAAAGTCAAGTTATTTGGCAAAGGAACAATCCAATCTGCAGGTACTCTAGCATATTCAGAAAAACCTCCAGTGTGGCTCATGCCCATAGCGAAACCTGTTACAATAACTTGCTGACCCTCTACGAAACGATTGTCTGTTGTATGAACGATCGTTCCACTTAAATCGATTCCAGGAATCATTGGATAGTGACGAATAACACCTCCATTTTTTTGAACAGCCAGCATATCTTTATAATTGATTGAAGAATATGCTACTTTAATTAATACTTCTCCTTCAGATAAATCATTAACACTTACATTTTGAAGATCATAACTAACTTGATCATTTTTTTCTGTCACTAGTATCGCTTTAAATGAATCCATTGTTTATCTTCCTCTCTAAAAATATATTACAACAAAATATTTCTGGTGCAAAAGTATTTCAATTAAAAAACTACCATGATATTATAGGTAAAGTCAATGTGGGGGAGATAAAATGGAATTATCAGAGTGCATAAATTTTTTACTAAGTGTTAGTCAAAATAAAGTGTTTAAGTACTTTAGTAAGCTTTTAGAGGAATGTGATTTGACACCCGCTCAATATGGTGTGTTGAACTGTTTGTGGAGAGAGGGCCAGCTATCTCCTAAACAAATTGGAGAACTTGTATATTTAGAAGCCTCAACAATTTCTGGAATTTTAGATAAAATGCAAAAAGCTGACTTAATTGAACGCACAATAGATCCAAACAATCGAAGAAATATTTTAGTAGAGGCTACTCAAAAATCTTTAGTCATTAGAGATCAAGTTGAAGCAGCAACAATTGAGCTGAACAAGACAGCGCTTCAAAACTTGTCAAATGATGATAAGGTTGTACTAAAGAAAGCATTAAGTACAATTATAAATAATTTTCAATGATGTATTTTTATAAATAAGTTTCATATTAAACCGATAACTATCACAAGCTCCTTTACAGGAGCTTTTTTTTTGGCGCTTTGTAAATTCCTGGATGTGATAGTAAATATAAGATATAGGTGTTTTATGTGAATTAGGTAAGGGATGGACAAAATTCTTTCTTCACGTGTTGGTTTGAAAATACCGGAACCAATTTAACCGGCTTTGAAGGGTCATGAAGAATCCTGGATTTCGACATGGCTCACTTTGAAAACATCTAACGACCAAGTGTTCATTAATATACCTTTAAAGTGAATAGTTACGTCTGTTAAGGTTCAAGTCAGCAATTAAAGGTACTATACCGACAGGAGAAAGTTAATTCCAGCTGGAAATCGAGCTTTTTGTTCAAAGTCGGTATAATTGAGCAATAATAAAACCACTAGGTAAAAAACAGTAGGAGATGATATTGATGGAGAGTTTTCCGTCCATTCGGATGAGAAGAAATCGAAACAATGACTGGAGCCGCAGATTGGTCGCTGAAAATCGATTGTCTGCTGATGATTTCATTTGGCCAGTTTTTGTTCGGGAACAACCGGGAGAGGAAGAAATTGTTTCGCTGCCAGGGCAGTTGCGAGTCGGACTGGATCGACTTATTGAACACGTGGGACAGGCAGTAGAATTGGGAATTCCAGCAGTTGCGCTATTTCCTGTTATCGATCCAGAAAAAAAAGATGCAGATGGGAGTGAGGCGACAAATCCGGATAATTTGATTTGTCGGGCAGCCCGCGAGCTTAAGAGAGCATTCCCGGAACTCGGATTAATCGGTGATGTTGCATTAGATCCTTACACCACTCATGGGCAAGATGGAATTTTACGTAATGGATATGTCGTAAACGATGAAAGTGTAAGTAGATTATCCGAACAAGCCACCTTACTTGCGGAAGCTGGTTTTGATGTTGTAGCTCCATCCGACATGATGGATGGGCGTATAGGTGCTATACGGAGTGCTTTAGAGGAAAAGGAACTGGTCAATACAAGAATTCTATCGTATGCGGTGAAATATGCATCCGGCTTCTATGGTCCTTTCCGTCAAGCTCTGGGGAATGTATTGTCTGGGGATAAAAAAAGCTATCAAATGGATTCTGCCAATAGCGATGAAGCCCTTCGAGAGGTAGCGCTTGATTTGAATGAGGGCGCGGACATGGTCATGGTAAAACCAGGGCTGCCGTATTTAGATGTCATACATCGGGTGAAATCGGAATTTAAAGTTCCTACTTTTGCTTACCAGGTTAGTGGAGAATATTCAATGTTGATGGCAGCTATTCAGAATGGTTGGCTTGATGCAAATGTTGTAATTGAAGAATCATTAATGTCGTTCAAACGCGCTGGATGCGATGGTATTTTGACTTATTTTGCTTTAGATATGGCTCGGCGACTGAGAGATGGAGAATCTCAAAACATATAGGCAAAATGAAAACAGACCCTGCATGGTCTGTTTTTTTATGAGGACGATTTGAAGACCTTCAGAAAAAGTATAGATGAAAAAAATCCCTTTTCGTACCGATCACACATCTTTTAATAGTATCAGCAAATCCAGCTTAAGTTACTTACAAAATATTTAGAATTTTTTGCGAGAATCCTCCTAAATGTAATACGGACTTTAAATATTTTCATTTATAATTCTCTATTTGTCTATACTTTTCATATCGCTGTTGTATAAGCTCTTCCGAGGATAATGGTCTCAATTTTTTTAGAGATGATTCGATCACAGATTCAATCATTTTTGCCTGTGATTTTATATCATTTTGTGCTCCACCTTTAATTTCAGCAATGATTTCATCAATAATTCCTAAATGTTTTAAATCTTTTGCTGAAATTTTCATATGTTCAGCAGCTTCTGGAGCATACTTAGCATCCTTCCATAGGATAGATGCTGCTCCTTCTGGCGAAATTACCGAGTACCATGAATACTCTAACATATGGATATGGTTACCGACACTAATGCCAAGAGCTCCACCACTTGATGCCTCTCCAATTACAATACAAACAATTGGGACCTTAAGCGTAGCCATTTCCAAAAGATTTCGAGCTATCGCTTCAGAAATTCCACGTTCTTCAGATCCTTTCCCTGGATAGGCGCCTATTGTATCAATAAATGTAATAATAGGGCGATTAAATTTATCAGCTTGTTTCATAAGTCTTAACGCTTTTCTATATCCTTCTGGATGTGACATTCCAAAATTTCTTTCTATATTTTCCTTTGTACTTCTACCTCTTTGATGACCAATAACCGTAACGGGCATCTCTTTAAATTTTGCAATACCACCTATCATTGCTTTATCATCACCATATAATCGATCACCATGAAGTTCGAAAAAGTTTGTAAACAATAAAGGTATATAATCCAATGTCGTGGGCCGGTTACGTAGCCTTGCAATTTGAACTCGTTGAAAAGGTGTAAGATTAGAATAAATTTCATCTTGCATTTTATTTAAACGTTTTTCTAATAAATGAATTTCTGACGATAAATCTACATTATTTTCTTTCATCATTTTCTTTAATTCATCAAATTTCTCTTTTAGTTCAATGATAGGACGTTCAAAATCCAAACTCATTTTATCCTCCAAAGGTTATGATTTACCTCACTCTAATCAAAAGACTTAGAAATAGAATCAATAAATAATTCAAAACCATCCACAACTATTTTTTGTTCTGATTCTGATAAATTATTGAGGATACGTTGATAAAATGTAAGGGATTGTTCTCTTAAGCGATTAACAGTAATGTGACCTTTTTCTGTGAGGTGCAGAAAAAGTTCTCTTCTATTTTTTTCATTTACTTCACGATAAACAAGCCCCGTTTTTACTAACTTATCTACCAATCTACTTACAGTTGAAGTATCTAATCTAAGTTTATTGGATAGTTGCCAAACAGTTAATCTTTCCACCTCTAGTTCCTCTAACGCCATCATTTGAGAAGTTGGTAGAGGTTTTTCAAATGGTCCATTTGGCAAATTTTGAGATTCAAAAACTCCAGTTATAATAATCATTTTCTTAATATCTGTTCTTAGTTTTAAGGCATCATCTCTTTTCAAAAAGGTCACCCTCCTACAATTCGTGCATCATACATCAATTGTATTATACATCAATATGATTATTTCACAAGCTTAACATAAGCCAATATGACAACATGGACGAGATATTTCTTCTTGTTAAAATGGTTTAAGTGGGTTGTTTTCTACAAATGGCAGAACATCAATTATGTATCAGGGGCCTTTATGGGGTAACGCTCATCGCAATCAAGCTAAGAAAATAAAACTACCCCAAAAACGAAAATCTAAATTCTTAAGTTGATGGGCATGTGAGGAAGCCCCTAACAAGCTTTATTAAAATCTTAGAAGCGATTTAGGTTAATAATATAAATGAGGAGTAGCTTGCCGAGGTGTTTCAGTATTTAGCGCAGAAACAGCTATTCGCTTATGCTGAAGCATGCTATATAGTATTTGCAGGTGAGTATGGGAAACGAGGTCGATTTGAAGAAGCTACGGCTGCTTATCAAAAGGTATTAGAAACACAACTCAAAATTCAGAGAGGGGATTGTTTGTATGACTCTTAAGAAGGGTTTACGATGATTGTTCTTACGGTGATTGCAGCTGATCGAAACACAACTTCTCAAAACGTATAGGCAAAATTAAAACAGACCCTCCATGGTCTGGTTTTTTATGGGGACGGATTGGGGACCAACCCTTTCAGTTTTGTTCAGGAACACACATTTTCTATCAGAAAGGCCCATCATAGAGCCTTGTTAAATCAGTCTTTTTCAGAGAACATCTGTTTGTTTTGGATGAGATCATTCACCTTGACAGGGGAGAGGTCGCTGGTTCGAGCCCAGTCGGAATCATCGTTGAAACCCTTGCCTAGCAAGGGTTTTTTGTTTTTTATGTTTTAAATGGTGTAACTCTACTAGTAGTCAAAATTTAATGCTTTGGATTTGTAAATAATAGTTTTACACCAAAACCTACTAAAACTAGACCTGTTAATTTGTCAATGGTCATTTGCACTTTTGTTGATAATAGGAATTTTCTGATGTAGCCAAGCAGAAATACGATCGTCGTAAACCACAATATAGATAATAGAGCATAAATAGAGCCCATAATGACAAATTGAAGACTAGTATTGAACTTTGGTGTAACAAATTGTGGTAAAAACGTTAAAAAGAATATAGCAACCTTTGGGTTTAGAGTATTTGAAATTAAACCTTGTTTAAAAGCAGATTGTTTTGGTACTTCAACTTCATGAAAGAGTGTATCGTCTTTCTTTTTCTTATGGATGAAAGAAGACACCCCTAGATATATAAGATAAATGGCCCCTAAATACTTGATAATTTCAAACGCTAAGGCAGATTTCATTAAAATTAAAGAAAGTCCAAATGCTGCCGCAAGTGTATGAATGAGAGCTCCAGATGTAAGACCTAATGCCATCTTCATTCCATCAGATTTTCCTGTTCCGATGGTTCTTTTAGTAATTAACGCAAAATCAACCCCAGGAGAAGCAACGACAAATAAGGTAAGAAGAAGGAAAGTCACAAAATCATTCATCTCCTCACATCCTTTCAAAAGTGATAATACATATTAACGCAGAAACATTTTCATTGCAACATGAAAGTGACTTCATAAGCAAAAGTATTGAAAAAATAAATGAAGTAAAACCCCTGGCATTTGTAGGATGAGGTTTTTTTGTGTTTTGATAGGAAAAAGTTGGTTATGGAGATAGGTAAAACGTGATATGATTGTAAAAAGGAGGTAATATGATGACATTTAAAAAAGCATTCAATATAGGTTATTTTGTTTTGCTTTTATCTTTTATTGTCGTATATTTCTTGCTTCCAGTCGATCAAATATTTACTGCAATCATCATTCTAACCGTATTATTTGGAGTATATCAATTTGTGATTTTCAAAAAACTAAAATAGAAAAACAGCAATAGTAAAATCCCTACATTAGTTTCTTTAATAGTCAGATATACAATCATCACCTGAGAATATACACTGACGAATCTTTGATCCATAATTTTCAAAAGAGCAACTCCTATTCAGAAGTTGTCAGCAGCCAGTATGATGACATTGGTTTACCCCCTTTTAAAAAAGAAATAAGAAATTATTTTATTTCCTCATCCATCACTTTCTTATATTTTTCAAACTCAGAATCCTTCATTTCTCCGTTCATTTGTAACAGGAAGTTCCCTTTTGAATAGGTGTGAGAGAAGAACATAGATCCAGCATTACCCAACTCATCGTAATAAGACTTAGCCTGATCTAAATCAGTTTCATTTCCAAATTTAAAAATCCTCCCACCAGCATTTTCGCCTAAAGAAGGAATGGGAATCCTTTTTCCTTCTTCTCTTATATTTCCAAACTCTTTTTGTTTAAGATCAGTTGGTTTTTCTGCTTCAAGCCCAGCACTTTTGAAAGCTTCAATGATGTTGTCTGTGGTGAGCTGTTTTTTAGTAGATGCTGCACTGCTACAAGCTGTTAACAATAATAAACAAGTAAAAAATAAGACGAAATATTTCTTCATAGTAGATCCTCCTGATTTATAGATGCATAAGGATCTTACAATAAGTAATTCCTTTTTACTATCCTTTCGACAAAAATAGACAAATATTAAAATGAAAAGGAAATTGCAAGAGGCTGTTGAAATTTGAGAAAAAAGAGGAAGGATAAAATGATAACGTTCAAGTGAATACACATTGGATAAAATATTTAGTCGAGAGGAGAAAGATATGAAGTCACTTTTACTAATTGGACAATCAAATATGGCGGGGCGCGGCTTCAAACATGAAGTGCCTCCGATTTATCATGAAAGAATCATGATGCTGCGAAATGGTAGATGGCAAATGATGACTGAACCCATTCATTATGATAGGCCGGTAGCTGGCGTAGGACTAGCTGCTTCCTTTGCGGAGGCTTGGTGTAAGGATCATGAAGGAGAGAAGATTGACCTTATTCCATGTGCAGAGGGTTGTAGTTCTATTGATGAGTGGTCGCTGGATGGATCATTATTTCGTCATGCAATAAGTGAAGCTAAATTTGCGAAGGAAAGTAGCGAATTGGTAGGGATATTATGGCATCAAGGAGAAAGTGACAGCCAAGATGGGAAATACAATGAATACTATGAAAAAATACTAAGATTATTTAATGGACTAAGAACTGAATTATCTGTACCTAACATTCCGCTTGTGATAGTAGGTTTGGGCGATTTCTTGGGAAAGAGAGCATTTGGCGCAGGATGTGTGGAATATCAACTGATGAATGAGGAACTACAAAAATATGCACATCATCATGAAAATTGTTATTATGTTACTGCGAAAGGCCTTGCATCTAACCCAGACGGAATTCACATCAATGCGATGTCTCAGAGAATATTTGGTATAAGATATTATGAAGCATTTCGAAAAAAAGAACATATACATGAACCATTGCCAAATGAACATGAGTTAGTGAATGAATACCTCAACGGAGAATACATATATAGCACTAGAAAAATTCACGTTGGGCAAGATAACTTACGAAGAGTTGCTGCAGGCTTTAACGTAGGCAAAGCTCATGGTAGACTTTGAATGGACAGAAACATGACATATCTCTTGAAAGGATGATTGTGGTGGTGAAAACAGATAAAGTCTCCTCCTGAATACAGTAAATCACATTCAGGAGGAGATAAAAATGTTTAAACAAATAGACGAAAATTATCCGCGAAAAGAGCACTTTCACCATTATATGACGTTAACCCGATGCTCATATAGCTTGGTGATCAATCTAGACATCACGAAATTGCATGCAATATTAAAAGAAAAAAAGCTAAAAGTATATCCTGTGCAAATTTATTTGTTAGCAAGAGCTGTGCAAAAAATTCCTGAGTTTCGGATGGATCAAGTAAACGATGAACTTGGTTACTGGAAGATTCTCCATCCTAGTTATACGATTCTAAATAAAGAAACAAAGACATTTTCAAGTATTTGGACGCCTTATGACGAAAACTTTGCTCAGTTTTATAAAAGCTGTGTAGCCGACATTGAAACATTTAGCAAAAGCAGCAAGCTGTTTCCGAAATCTCCTATGCCAGAAAACATGTTCAATATTTCAAGTCTACCGTGGATTGATTTTACTTCTTTTAACCTTAATGTATCTACAGACGAAACTTATTTACTGCCAATATTTACGTTAGGTCAATTTAAGACGAAAGAAGAAAAAATCATCCTGCCCGTCGCCATACAAGTACATCATGCTGTTTGTGATGGCTATCACGTCGGTCAATATGTGGAATATTTGAGGTGGCTTATTGAACATTGTGACGAGTGGTTAAATGATTCAATGCAAATTACCTGAAGACAAAAGGTATGCTCATGGGAATCTAGAAGATGAAGGCAGACTGAAATGAGTCTGCCTTTTTGTTTTGTGATGAGAATGAAAATGTGCCAAATGTTTATTGATGTAACAATTGTTCTTTTTGCGGTTTCTTTTCGGTGCTTTGTAAATTCTTGTATGTGATAATAAATGTCATATAAGGGAGTTCAGTGGAAGGGGAATAAGGGATGGAGAAAGTTCTTTCTTCACATGTAGGTGTGAAAATCAATGAATGGTATAAAATGATTCGGCAATTCAGTGTACCGGATGCAGAGATTTTGAAAGCTGAGGTAGAACAAGAAATTGAACGGATGGAAGAAGATCAGGATTTACTCATTTATTATCAATTGATGTGCTTTCGTCACCAGCTTATGCTTGATTATATCAAACCATCAGAAAAACGATCGCCTTCTGTTTCTGATTTGGTTGATAAAATTGAGAATTCTAATCATCAACTTTCGGGTATGTTGCAATATTACAATGCTTTTTTTAGAGGAATGCATGAATTTAGTAAGAAAGAATATGTACAGGCTATTCAATATTACAAAATCGCTGAGAGGCAGCTTGCACTGGTTGTCGATGATATTGAGCAAGCAGAGTTTCACTTCAAGGTGGCTGAGGCCTACTATATTATGAAGCAAACACATGTTTCTATGCATCACATCATAAAGGCACTAGATATTTATAAAGAACATGAACAGTATAGAGTTCGTCAAATTCAAAGTCTAATTGTCATAGCAGGAAATTATGATGATTTCATGAGATATGAAAAGTCGTTGCAACATTTAAAGACTGCTTATTCAATTGCTGTGGGCGCAAACGATCAACGTTTAGTAGCAAAAACATTATTAAATATTGGTAATACATATGATAGGCAATCAAAGTATACAGAGGCAATAAAGCATTATAAAGAAGTGTTAGATGTCATTTCTTCGGAAAAAAGTGACATAAAGCCAATCACCCTATTTAGTTTGTGTTGGTCGCTATACAAGTCTAATCAAACTGATGAAGCGGATCTGCTCGTTGAAGATGGACTTATATATTCCTCAAAGGTAAATGATTCGCTAAGTGTCTTGTTATTTAAAGCATTAAAAGCTATTTATATGGATACTGATGAACAAGCTTTGAAAGAAGTGTTTGATATTTTTGAAGAAAAGAAACTACATGTCTATGTGGAAGCATTTGCTCAAAGTGTCGGGTTATTTTATGAAAAAAAAGGGGACTTTGAAAAAGCTGCCGAATATTACAGAAAGGCTCTTAAGGCTCAAAATGATATTCAAAAAGGAGAGTGTCTGTATGATTATTAAAAAATTACTAATCATTTTATCCATTGTATTGTTAAGTGTTTCAACAGCAGAAACTTTAAAAATCATTGAAACAAAATCAATTCGGAATACAACAATGGAGGAACAAAAATCAAATCGAAACACGACTATGATTGATCGAAATACAACCACTGAAAACGTATAGACAAGATTAAAACAGACTTTAAGAGTCTGTTTTTTTATGAAGTAGAATGAGCAAATGAACAGTTGGTCAATGTTATACTTATCTCAATAGATACGAGGAGGCACCCACTTTGAAATCATTCTGTTGTCATTTAGAAATGAAGGTTTGAACTCATTTTCTGAAACGTGTGTAGCATGTTCTTTTAAGAATAAATTTTTTAGTAGATAATAGGAAGAAAACAAAACAAAACCAATGATGATGCTAATAACTAATTTTTTCTTGGGTCTCATTTTCAAAAGAACCTTCCTCATTAGGGCTTGTATAATAAAAAGAACATTCTTAGAAAAATTCACTTCACTTAGAGAGTATTAAACCTCTCTAAAGGGAGCTTACTTTATTTAACTTTGGAAAGCTAATCAGAACGTATCCAAAAAAGCCCTAAAAAGGGCTTTTTAAGCTGCTCAATCTAATTCATGAAAAAACTGTTTGAGTTGATCAATGAAAACTGATTTGGATTTTCCTTTTTTATAAATGAACTCGATATTGATGTTGAAATGGATGGATGGATCGATTGAAATTTGTTTTAATGTTCCTTGTTCTAACTCATTTCTCACACAATGATGAGGAAGAAACGATAGTCCCATTCCTTGCAGCACTAAGTTCTTTGCGGTTTCCATATGATCAACCTCAATGGAAATGTTCGGTGTGATGCTGTTTTTTTGAAATAATCGGTGAAGCATCAGCCAATCAAATGACCCATAGTCAAAGAAAATAAAAGGCTGTTCTTCTAGTTCCTTCATATTAATGTTGTCAAGGCTAGCGAGCGGGTGATGAGTTGGGATGAACAGCCCGATTGGATCACTGAAAATAGGGATTGATTCAATTTGAGGATGTGTTTCAGTCCTGACAATCCCAAAGTCCACTTGGTTGTTAATCACTTTTTGGACAACATCCTTTGAATGTCCTGTTACAATTTTCACTTTCAGGTTTTCGTATTTTTCTTTTAGTGCGGGCAGTATGTTAGGCAATAGATTATTGGAAATAGAGGATGCGCATCCAATCGTCAATTCATAAGGAATCATCGTTTGTTTGAGACTATGCTTTGCTTCTTGATAAGAATGGAGGATCTTTTTGGCATGCGGGTAAAACTGTTCACCTTTTTCCGTCAGAGATAGTTTATTTCTCTGTCTATCAAATAATTTCAGGTCTAATTCTTTTTCTAACGATTGAATACGTGCCGAAACAGAAGGCTGGGTTAAATACAGTGCTTCCGCAGCTTTATTGATACTGCCTAGCTGGCATACGTAAATAAACGCTTCTATATTCTCAATATTCATTTTATCCCCTTAAATTACGTACTTTTAATGTTTAGCTTTTCAAGCTCATATACTAATTTTACAGCTTTTTTCGCCAAAATGACAGTAGGGTCAATCACTTTCACCTCTTTAGTTGACCTTAAGACTAAGGGGATTTCTGTACAACCGGCAATGATGGCTTCTGCGCCTTGATTGATTAAAATCTCTGCAGCTAACGCCAATTCGCTTTCGCCTTCACTTAATTTTCCTGCTTTCACCGCATATATCCCATTCATCACGTTTTTCTGAAGATTTTCACTAGGAGTCATGACGTCAATCTTGTGATGAGCACAAGCCCTTTGATAGAGCTGGGTTTTTAATGTGCCATCAGTACATAGTAAGCCCACAGATGTATAGTGATGTTTGTTTAGATAATTTGCGGTTTCTAATGGCATATTCATGATAGGGATATGAGTGGAATGTCGTACGTTTTCTAAAAAGAAGTGAGCGGTATTGCATGCAATGAGAATAAAGTCCGCTCCTGCACGTTCTAATCTCTTAGCTGATGCAATCATATCATCTGTAGGATCTTCGCCTCTCCCAAATATGGCATTGGTTCTATCAGGGATTTGCGGATAATTATCAGCAATCACATGGATATGATCCTGATCTTTTATCGCTGGAGTATGAGAAATGATTTTTTTCATCAGATCAATCGTTGCTAAAGGACCCATCCCGCCCATAATTCCGATCGTTGTAGACATATACGCCACCACATTTCTTTTTTTTCTATTATAAAAAAAGAAAGCATGGTTAGCGTTATAGAAAAGTTCTATATGTATATAGAAGGTTGATCAAAAGCGTCTTTTAATGGCGCTTAGCGGCCCACTCCGATTGGACAATCGCATATTGATATTCATCGACCCAATGTCCCTTCGACATATAATTTTGCAGCAAATGTCCTTCGCGTCTCATTTCTAAACGTTCCAGCACGCGAATAGATTTTTCATTTCGCACATCTGTAAAGGCAATGATTTTATGTTTGTTTAGTGTCATAAAAATATATTCGAAAATTGCACTTAGAGCTTCGTGAATATAGCCTATTCCTTGGTATTCAGGCGCGAGTGTAAAACCTATTTCAACGATTCTAGGCTCACTGTCAAGTGTATGAATGGCACAATCCCCTATCAGCTGATTGGATTCAGATAAGGCAATCGCATATTGAAACCAAGACCCCGGTTGATTAGGTTTTTGTGTCATTTGATGTTGAACAAATGATTCAGCTTCTTCGTACGTATAGTTTTCCCAAGATTGAAATTTTGCAATAGAGGGATTTGCTCGGTACTGATAAAACGGTTCGATATCTTGCCTATCAAATTGGCGGATAACCACTCGGTTTGTCTTTGTGAATATGTTGTTTGCATTCTTCATGTCTTAACCTCACTTTTTAGTTAGTTCTTGATTTGAAAAAGTCGATCAGCCATTCAGATAGCTGCTGCTGTGCTTTGCTGACAAATCGATCTGCATAATAAATTAGTTCCAGGTGACGAACAGGTGCTGGCTCAGCAATAGGTATCGAAACAATATTTGGCCATGTGGCATGTTGTTGTAGCAATCCTCGCGGCTGAATGGTTGCACCGATGCCAGCTTCAACCAGCTGCAATAATGAAGATGCGGACCCAACGTCCATGACAGTGTCTAGTTCAACACCCTGTTCTTTACATACGTCATCTACTAAATCCCTACCTAGATATCCCTTCGGATACATGACCAAAGCATGCTGCGTCAGCTCTTCCAATGTCACTTCATTCTTTTGGGCTAGTTCACTTTCTGAATGAACAAATAATTCGTAGGGCTCACTTCCAAGCGGCATTTGAACGAGACGCTTATCCGCAGGCCCTCGCAGCCCGATGCCGAGATCCACTTTATGCGACAGAACTTCTTCACGAACGAAGATGGTTGAATATGCTTTCAAATTGGTTTTAGGATAAAGTGTTTTAAATTCTACAAAAAGCGGAACAAGCTGAAAGTCAAGATCGGAAGGGAGGACTGCAAGCCGAACGTTTCCCCGTTTTTCAGATAATAGTTCTTTCATCGCATTTTTTGCATCTCTTTCAGCTTGGAGCATTTTCATCCCATATTGATATAGCAGAGAACCCGCTTCGGTTGCGACGACTTTTTTGCCGATTCGATCAAAGAGCGGCATCCCAACTTCTGCTTCAAGCAGCCGAATCTGCTGGCTTAATGTAGGCTGTGATATCCCTAATTGCTCAGCAGCTTTTGTGAAATGTAAATGATCGAATACAGCCATGAAATATGTAATATGCCGAGTATCCATTTGTCATCCTTTCATTAATAATAGTTTTTTACTATCATCATAATACGAATTATTGTATTGATCAATGAATGCGGCGGATTTATACTCAAAGTAGCTTCAACAAGTAGAGAGAGGAAGAAGTGCATTGATGAAAAAAATATTTTATTTAGCCGCTTTATTTTTAGCTGCATTAAACTTGCGCCCAATCATTACGTCCGTGGCTTCTATGATGAGTATGATCCAATCAGAGCTTGGTGTGAACGCACTGACAGCCAGTCTTTTGACCACTTTGCCTGTCCTTTGTATGGGGGTGTTTGCACCCGTTGCGACGACACTCAGTCGGCGTTTTGGTTTAGAGAGAACGCTTTTTTTCTCGATTCTTCTCATCACAATCGCCACAGCGCTGCGGGGTACAAGCCAATCGGTCGCTATTCTGCTCATGACTGCATTTGCAGGAGGGGTAGGGATTAGCTTCGCGGGTCCTTTGTTGTCTAGTTTTATCAAAAAGTATTTCCCGAAAAATCCGGGGATTGTGAGTGTTTATTCTATTTCGATGACGATTGGGGCAGCACTTGCTTCCGGCTTCACCATTCCGATTTATCTAATGAGTCACCACCTTCCGTTTGCATTGTCTTGCTGGGCTATTCTAGGGGTGATCGCGCTTATTCTATGGGTAGGTATTGCTCGCAAAAATGAGCAGAGTGATCATGTAACCTTGCCGCTAAAATTGCCGCTGCGAAACAAAAAAGCCATTCAATTCACCTTGTTTTTTGGCTTTATGTCCAGTATGTTTTATTCTTTGACGGCATGGATTTCACCGATTGCTCTTAGCTTCGGAAACAGTCCGCAATATGCTGCCATGCTGCTGACCATATTTACACTCATTCAGATTCCGGTGGCACTACTCGTTCCAGCGGTCGTTACTCGATTAGGAAAACCGAAATTATTTCTCATCTTATGCAGTCTGTCTGAGTTGATTGGTCTCATCTTTCTTCTCCTGCCAATGCCGATCTTGCCAGCTGTCATTTTCCTAGGTATGGGTGCAGGTGGATTATTTCCTTTAGCACTTATGCTGCCCATTATTGAGACGCGTACACCGGAGGAAGCTGGTACATGGTCCGCCATGTCGCAGATGGGCGGGTATATCATGGGAGGATTCGGTCCGTTTTTCATTGGCCTTGTTTTCGATCTAAGCGGACATTTTTATGCTTCTATTGTGGCAATGCTTGTCATCGTCATGCTGATGATTGGCGTTCAGTTATCCATGAATCTCGGTAAAAAGCGTGAAGTAGGATCCAATTAACGATAAATTGACCGACGTTTTAATATGAGTGCTCAATTGAAATTGCCATAGCCTATTATTCTTAAATAAATAAGCTATGGCGATTATTTTGCTCAATTTTAGAAGCTACACCTGAACCAATTATCGTGCAAGATGTTTTTCAACTTTACGGGTGGCCATTTCTGCGGCCTCCATGATCATTTCACCTAATGTTGGGTGAGGATGAATCGTCATTGCTAAATCTTCGACTGTTGCACCAATTTCAATAGAGAGAGAAAGTTCTGATATAAGAGTAGAAGCTTCTGCACCTACGATTTGTGCTCCTAAAATAAGGCCAGATTCGGCATGGGCTACAATCTTCACAAATCCTTCTGATTCTTTTAATGCCAGTGCTCGACCATTAATAGAGAACATTGTTTTTCCAATGACAGTCGGAATGGATTGTTGCTTGCAATCTGTTTCGCTCAATCCGACACTCGCCAATTCTGGGCTGGAAAACACAACAAGTGGAATCGCTTTATAATCGATCATCGAAGGTTTCCCAGCGATTGCCTCTGCTGCCACCTTCGCTTCATAGGAAGCTTTATGAGCTAGAGCAGGACCTTTGGTGATATCACCAATCGCATATATGTGCGGGATGGATGTTCTGCATTGTTCATCAACTTCAATCAGTCCGTGAGGGGTAATGGACAACCCAATAGAATCAAGACCTAATGAACCATCAGTATTCGGTTTTCTTCCGACAGTAATCAGTGCATATTCCGCTTTCACCGTGTAGCTTTCTTTCTGTCGCTCGTAATGAAGATCAATTCCGCTCATATGCTGCTCAGCATTTTTGACATTTGCTCCTGTAATCACGGTGATGTGATCTTCTTTCAGTTGCCGAATAACAGGCGAGACAAGTTCACTTTCAAAGCCAGGCAATATTTGATTGCCTCCTTCTAAAATGGTGACTTCTGCTCCAAATCTTGCAAACATCTGTCCTAGTTCAATCCCAATATAACCACCTCCAACTACGACAAGGCTTTTTGGAATGTTAGGAAGAGATAGTGCTTCAGTGGAAGACAATATACGACCTCCGAAAGGGAGTGATCTCATTTCAATTGGACGGGAACCAGTTGCTAGTATTAGGTGTTTGAAATTGATTCGCTTTTCACCTTTTTCGGCATGTTGAATCACCGCTGTATGCTGATCGATCAAGCTTGCCTCTCCTTCCAGAATGGTAACTCCTGCTGACTTTAGCAAAAATTGAACGCCTCCAGCTTGTTTTTTCACAACAGCTTTTTTGAACGCTTGAGCTTCCTTGAAAGAGCCGCCTTCTTGAAAAACCCCCCATTGTGTGCGGAGTTTGAACCGCTCTGCTTCTGCTATTAGCGCTTTAGAAGGGATACAGCCTACATGGGTGCATACTCCACCTAATTGATCACGCTCTACAATCGCTGTTTTCATGCCGAGATGAGCTGAACGTAATGCCGCCACGTAGCCTCCCGGACCTGATCCGATTACTAAAGTATCTACTGTTTCTAAATGAATCATTTCTTGCACCTCCGTCTTAAAATATGATGACCATAATATATTATATCCATCATATTTTGATGAAGTCAATCCCATCTAAGTGAGGAAAAATGAATTTCAGTCAATTTGACACACGAAAATATGATGATTATAATATTTTGATAAATACACTTAGAAAGAGTTAAAGTGAAGGAGGGGAGTAAGAAAATGCCTTATCCGAAAGGTCATAAGTCAAAAGTGAGAGAGCAAATCATTGCAAGTGCTGCACGAGCATTTCGAACAAATGGCGTTCGTAATATCAGTTTGCCATTCATTATGAAAGGGGCAGGTCTAACTCATGGAGGGTTTTACGCTCATTTTAAGAACAAGGATCAGTTGGTAATAGAGGCTTTTCATTTTGCTATTACTGATACGATAAAGTTGCTGCAAAGTGTTGCAGATAAGAAAGCAGACCAGTCTCGAATTCAGACGATCATTGAATTCTATTTAAGTTCCGTTCACCGTGATCAGACGGAGGTAGGCTGTATACTGCCTGCACTAGCAGGGGAGATTTCTCAATTATCGCAAGAGGTACGGAAAGCCTATACGGATGAATTGAAACGGTTTATGATGTTTATAGCTGATGCAGGAAACATAGATCTCTCTAAGAGTTACGCACTAGTAAGCAGCATGATTGGTACAATTGCTCTTGCACGAGCGGTCAATGATTCGCAGTTCAGCGATCAATTGTTATTGGCAGGCAGAACACAGGCAAAGTATATTCTAAAAACATAGGAGATGTTGCGATGTTGATTAGAGAAGCAAGCATAGAAGATTATCCACAATTAAGAAAAATCTATTTAGAATCCCGCCGTCAGAGCTTTCACTGGCTTCATACTGAAGAAATCAATCTGCAAGACTTTGATCAGGATACACAGGAAGAGCAAATTTTCATAGCTGAGGAAAACAACAAAATCCTCGGATTCATCTCACTCTATGTACCAGATCGTTTTATTCACCTCTTGTTTGTACATCCCGAAGCTGCTGGTCAAGGAGCTGGCGACTTGCTTCTCAAACATGCTATAAAAGTGCTCGGAACACCGGTCACCCTCAAATGTGTCTCTGACAATCACAAGGCTTTGGCTTTTTATCAAAAAAGAGGCTGGAAGGCTGTTGTAGAAGAAGGTGAGCCAGGGGAGAGATACTGGGTGCTTGTTTATGATGGAACGTAAAGAGAGTCTTCATTTTTCGTATCCATTTTTATAGCTTTACTTTATTGAGCTATTGCTTTTTCGGTTGATAAGTGTTTGATTTTCATAGAGACTGTAAAACACAAAGCAATAGAATCATTCAATATCATGAGCTCCACTTCCTTTTTTGTACTTTTGCAAGATATGTTCCGAGAAAAATTTGCACAAAAAGAACTAGAGGTGAATCATATGACAAGTTATGAGTCAAAAGATGTTTTAAAGCAAGCAATCATGAAGACGTACAATCAATACGATGAAGAATTTGATATGATTCCAGAAGAAATGAAAGATGATCGAATAGAGGATGTGAGCCGAACTCCTGCAGAAAATTTGGCTTATCAAGTTGGTTGGACAACCCTGCTGCTTCAATGGGAGCAAGACGAAACTGAAGGAAAGGTTGTCCATACGCCAGCAGAAGGTTATAAATGGAACCAGCTTGGCGCGTTATATTCTCTTTTTAATGAGAAGTATGCTTGTCAATCACTAGTCGCATTAAGAGCTCAGCTCAAACAGAATGTGTTAACTATTTGTAATATGTTAGATCGTATGAGTGAGGAAGAAGTGTTTGAACCTCATCAACGAAAATGGGCGGATGGCGCTACAGCAAAGGCAGTTTGGCCAGTTTATAAATTTATTCATGTGAATACCGTAGCCCCTTTTAAAAATTTCCGTACTCAAATTCGTAAATGGAAACGATTAAAACAAGGATGACGTGGAGGATATACTAGATACATATATTTCGTAAGACCTGATATTTTCATCATATTTCAGAGAGTACAGAGGGATTGATTCGAGTTCAGTTATCCTCCTTCTCAAAATCTCAAAATTATGATCACTCACATGGCTTCTTTCAAGAAGCTTTTTTTATTCATTTGCGGTTTCTTTTCGATGCCGGATGATTTACAAAATGATAATATATGTCGTTATAGGGAAAAAGAGGAAGTGGTAAGGTCTGATGGAGAAAGTTCTTTCTTCTCACGTCGGCTTGAAAATCAATGAATGGTATTATCATATTCAACGATTTAACGTACCGGACGCCGAAGCATATAAAGAGGAAATCAAATCAATGCTTGATCATATGGAAGAAAATCAAGATTTATTATTGTATTTCTCACTCATGGAATTCAGACATAAATTAATGCTTGATTACTTGAATCCTTTAGAAAATGGGGAAGAGCGGGCGAACTTTAGGGAACTCGCAATGAAGATCAAAAGGGATCAAGAAAAATTAACAGGATTGCTCGAGTATTACTTTAATTTTTTCTACGGCATGTACGAATTTGAAAACTATGAATACCTAAATGCGATTACCTTCTATAAGCGGGCAGAAAAAAAGCTGTCTCTTGTCAGCGACGATATTGAACGTGCCGAGTTCAATTACAAGATGGCAGAAATCTATTACCACATGAAACAAACCCACATGTCGATGCACCATATCGCACAGGCGATAGAATGTTACCGAGAAAAAGATACATACACAGTCAGAGAAATTCAATGTTCTTTTGTCATTGGATTAAACTATATCGATATGGGCTGCCCCGAAAAAGCCATACCCCATTTTCAGCACGCACTACAAAAAGCCGCCGACAACTCAACAAAACGATTAAAAGGATCAGCACTTTATAATTTAGGATTGAGTTATTTTCATAACAATGATCTTTCAACCGCAATTAAATATTTTAATGAATCTATTCATTCGTTTAAAGAACAGGGATATGAGCACTTAAATAAAATTCTTGATCCGCTGGTCATGTTGACAAAATCATATTTTAAAAATGAGCAGAGTGATTTAGGTTTATATGCACTAAACTATGGAATAGAATTAGCTGAAAAATTAAAAGATGATATTTTTATCAATACTTTCGTTATGTTGAGATCACTTTATATTGATAACAATGTAAATCGCATAGCAGAGTCAATGGCTTATTTGGAATCAAAGTCTCTTTTTGCAAATCTTGAAGATTTAGCGAAAGATGCAGTGAAGCATTATAATAAAGCAGGAGATATAGCACGCTCAAACGAATTTTATTGAGAAGATTCTATATTTCCAACACCAAATTAAAAGGGGAGACTGTCTTTATGAAATTTAAGTCAGTAGCAACCGTATTAATAATTGTCAGTTTGTTATGTGCTTTTAGTTATGCTTCATCAAACGATATCCATAATGAAGCCCAGAGAGGACATACATCAAGTATTGGTTATTTTGCTTAAACTGATTGTAATAATTTCAATAGCAAAGCGGGGTTATAATTGTAATACAAAAATATCCTTAAATAAGAAAAAGATGTTGACTAAGAATAATTTCCCACTTATAATCTATTTGAACCATAATTTGAGATAATAGGAGATGAAGAAAAAAATGAAAAAAATTCTTGCAGGAGTCTTAGCACTTAGCTTAATAGTTGGTATCGGTGGAATAGCACAAGCAAAGAACTATAATTTTTCAAGAGTTTTACCTAAGCTTCAAAACTGGGGAGATGTAGCGAAAGGTGTAAAAAGCACCAGTAAAAAAGCTAGCATTAACTTCTCTGTAATCGCAAAGGATTATAAGATAAATGTAGGTCATTGGAAAGGTGATACACAAGTTTCAGCAAAAGCATACGATCTTAAAAAAAATGACAGACGTTATTTTACTGTTGATTCTAGTGCGGAAAAAAAGACGATTAAAGCAGGAGCACAAACGTCTAATTGGACGATACATGGTGTGGAAGTTTCAGGAAAGTGGAATCCGGATTATAAATAATTTTAAAAACAATACGACGATATCGTCGTATTGTTTTTAATAATTAAGAGGGAGAAATCTATGTGTGAATTAAGGAAGCTTATAAAAAATAAGTTATTATATATTGTATTGTTTATATCAATTTGTATTGTTTTGGTAAATGCAATTATTGGCTCCATACAATATAATACGGAATACGATCTGTATAATCGATTATATAGTAAATTTCCAGATGCTCTTGCAATGATATCACCGCATCAATATTGGATGGGCCTATCAGATTCATTTTTTTCTTCATTTTTTTATTTCATATTTCCTTTACTTATAGGTTTACCAATTGTTGATTCCATCTTTAGAGAAAAGAGTTCTGGGAATGTAGAATATATCCTAACAAAAGAAAGTAGACTAAGATATTATAGTAGGAAATTTATATTTACATATTTTTCAGGGGTTATTTTGTTTGCATTCCCGTTACTTATAGGAATATTAATTTCTAATCTGGTTAATGGACAATGGGATTTTTCAGCATATACGGATGTGTATAAGAAAGTAATGAATGGAACGGCTTCCTTTGCTGATAATGTATTTGACGGACAGAAAAAAGAAATGTTCTCTGATTTACTAGCTAAATCTCCTTATCTATATATTTGCATATATTACTTAATAGCTGCATTATATGCAGGAATGTATGCTTGTTTTGGATTAGCGATTTCTTTGTTTTTAAAAAACAGATATATTGTGCTTCTTTCTCCTTTAATGCTCTATCTAGGATTCTGGCTTTTATGTAGTTTAATAGGAAAAGTATCTATCGATCCATTTAATTTCTTAGATCCAAGACAACCAGTACACAATCTATCATATTCTTCTTTTTATATTAATTTTATTATTGGAATGTTGACAATAGTGATCATTTATATATTAGGAGTGAAAAAAAATTCTGACACAATTTAAGTATGTTTTTATAGATTTAAAAAGGGATTTATTGAAGTTATTAATTTTTATGAGTGTGCTTCTTTTCATATTAAGTATATCTGTAACTCCAATATCCTCATACGGACTTGCGAAATTTTCTAATTTTATAGAAATACTTACTTTTTTTAGATATGATTTTATGTTTGGACCAATTTTTCTTTTCTTACTGGTAATGTCTAAATCATATCAATTGAACGCTTGGATAATTTTGAGAAGGTTTTCTTCTAGGAAAGAAATTATTTCTTTTAAAATTACAACAGTTATCGTCTATTCGTTTTTATATACTCTTTTAATAAGTACATGGGCAATTATTGTTACTAAGATGGCTAGTTATCTACACTTCAAAGGAATAAGTTACACAGCTTTGTTAAATTATATTCCTTCAGTAGAAAGCGACAATATCTTTAGTGGGGTTTTCTTTTTTATCATATTTTTTCTTATGACGCAATTAATTGGAGTGGTGTATGTTTTTTTTCAAGAGCTAATTAATAATAAGTCACTAGTTACTCTTTTTTGTATTTTTTTAATGATAATAGATAGAACACTAACGGGCTTTGTCTCATTTTATTTTGTGTATGGTTATAAACAAGCTCCTTTTCAATCTGTCTTAGAGCTTTCAGCCCTCATCTTTATATTTTTCTTATTAACAAGATGGGTGTCTACTTCATCGGACTTTGGGAGTCTCAATTAAATGAAAATACTAAAGCTTGAATATTTCAGACTGAAAAATACCATACTTAGAAGTTTAGTCATTGTACTAGTATTACATGCTATAAATACAATGATTTTCATCAAAAATATTAAGGGTTTGGAAAGCTCTAAAGACTTCTTCACTTTACTTTTTAGTTCTTCAAATGGAACTTTTATTAGTTGGATGTATTGGTTGTCATTTTCTGTAGGATATATTATTTTTCTTCAAATGCTTTGGAAAAATCCTTTATATATGTTTGAAATGCAAATGATTCTAAGGTTACGTCAGTGGAGAACTCTGTGGATAGCTAGATTTATTATTGGTTTATTATTTACCTTTTATTATGTGATAACTGCACTCAGCATTGCTATAATTTTATTTAGTTTTCTTCATGTAAGCATTCAATTTAATATGGGCTGGATTTTTATTTTTATCTATATCACTATAAATTTATTCTTGCATGGAACCATATGGTTAGTGTTGAAAAATCACTTAAATGTTGAAGTGGCTAACATTTGTGTGCTGGGTATGTTTTTTGCTGGTATTAAAATAGAAAATAAATATATTCCCTTATACTATGGTATGTATGAACATGTCCAAGGACAATCGCTTTTTATTCTTCTTGAACTTACAATCATTGCATGTCTCATGACATATGTTGTATATCATTCTAACAAAACCGATTATTTATAAAAGGAGCTTTATCATGTCTATAATTGAATTGAATGCAGTTACGAAAGTAATTAGAAAGCAAACTGTATTGGAAGATATTAATTTGTCATTAGCAAAAGGAAAAATCATTGGCTTTGTTGGTCATAATGGATCTGGAAAAACGATGCTTTTTCGAGTGATAGCTGGTTTGGTGAAACCAAGTGCTGGTGAGGTTATAGTATCTGATCAAATTTTGCATAAACAAATTTCGTTTCCTAAAAGTATTAGCGTGCTTTTAGAGAAACCCGCTTTTTTAGAACAATACAGTGGTTTTGATAATCTCAAGTTTCTTGCTGATATACAAAAGAGAATAGATGATCAACAAATTAGGCAGGTAATTGAAAGTGTTGGACTGAATCCTGATGATAAAAGAAGTGTTAAAACATATTCGTTAGGTATGAAACAAAAATTAGCAATTGCTCAAGCTATTATGGAAAAGCCAGACATTATCTTATTAGATGAACCGATGAATGGACTGGACGAAGATTCAGTGAAAAATGTATATCATTTGATTAAAGCAGAAAATGAAAGAGGTGCAACTGTTTTATTAACTTCTCACCATAAAAAAGATATAGAGGAACTATGTCATATTGTTTATAAAATGAATTCTGGAAAAATACAAACTACAGATTAATGTCTTTTATATAATAACCAATTTTAGAAAGAAAATCATAATTTATTCTCTCAGACTCTAGAGAAACCCCGCCTTTACTTTAAGTAAAAGTGGGGTTTTCCTTATTTTATAAAATAGATCAGTTCGCATATGATTAATAGAATCCTGTTAATCTGAGTTTTCTAGATTCATGGCAGCTAAGGTTAAGCCTCATCTTTTGAAAGTCTTTTCAATGCATGAAAGATTGTCAAACGTATACCCGTCTCTCTTTATGCATAGATATTTTTAGTCTTGCTAAATATGACGGTGATACTGTTTAGTGTTATTTTCACTGAGAATACAGCTGTTCAGTGTCTTATTATATGTTCCGATGAGTAAGATGTTGTTCTATTAGATTGTCGCCTATCTCAATGATAAATCTTCATAAAAAACAAGTGTGGAATTGAAAAAAAGATTGGAATCTTGCTAACGAGAAAATATGTATTTTCCAACATACATTGAAAATTCTTTTTAATATCCTGCTGTATTATATTTTAAAGGATGTTACCGTTGGATGTAAGGAATGATTGGCCAATCTTCCAATAAGAGTTGGAGGGGAATCATGAATTACAAAATTGAAATAGTAAGCAATATGAAGATGGTGTATATGAGGAATATAGGACCATATGCCAACAAAGAAAATGTAGAGATGATGAAGAGATTTAAACAATGGATCAATCAACATCAATTAAATGATGAATTAAAGGAATTTGGTATATATGGTGTTCCTCAAGATGATCCTGGTAAAATTCCACCAGAAAAATGCAGATACGACCTCATGTTGATGACAAATAGAGATTTCTCAAAAGATCAAATGGTTCAGACTGGACATGTTGAAGGGGGAAAGTATGCTGTGTTTACAGTGACACATACAATCGAAAAAGTGAATTTGTTTTGGAGCCAATTGCCTCAAATGATCCAAAACAATCAATTGAACATGCGTCAGGCATCTATTATGGAGAGATATAGAGAAGAAGAAGGCGTGTGTGAGTTCTTACTACCTATCTTTTAAACACTTGAACGAAATTCAATGAGAAAGCAGACCTTTATGGTCTGTTTTTCTTCCTATCAGATTTATATTCTTAAATCATCTTGCTTCAAATGCTATACTATGGCTAAACCATTCATGAAGGGTCATGATAGGAGGAGCATTGTGTGATATTCAACATAGGTATTGTCATTGCTTTTATGATTGCTATTTTAGGCTTTACTGTTTTCATAGATGTAGGAAATGGATTGGGACCGGCTCTCAGCATCATCGGAGGACTGGTCATTTTATTCATAGCCGGTAGATGTCAAAGACGAAAAGAACAGAATGATCCAAACATTTTATTTGACAAAATGATGATGCTTTTTCACGAAGATGGGTTTCAAGCACCTACCTATATCTTTTCAGAGCAAGTTGATAAGGGCTTTGCGATTGATGATGAGTTAAAGAAAATGCGTTTTATTGAACATCAGCCTGGCGGGTCAACTAGAAAAAATAGATTTGCAGTCACAGATATTTCCTTGAAAGATTTGAAACAAGTTGAGATGTTAGAAGATGGTGTGCCGATTGATGATGTAGCGGAGAGTGATGATAAAGAAGAGGTCTCGACGCTTGAATTAAGGTTCACAATGAATGACCAAGAATTACACGCGATGACAATCAACTTCCTGCAATTTGATGTGCCTGTTCGTAAGAGCAATGCTCAATATTTAACTGAACGGGAAAATTTGCAGGAGATTTATCATGATATTGATGCAATGATGAAATCTGCGGATGAAATTGAATATCATCGCTCATAGAGAAGAAATCACAGTTGATGTGGTTTCTTTTTTTATGTGCAACAAGACAAAGCAGGTCCAGTCATTGTAGTTGAATGTTTTTCTCAAAAATGAATAAAGATAGACTAGACGCAAAAGCGAACATGGAGATAGAAAGAACGCTCATGTGATGAGGAGGAAAAATAAATGAAAAAGCTATGCAGGGAAGTCTGGATCGAAGTTAATCTTGATGCGATTAAAAGAAATATCGAAGCCATTCAAGCGCATATTCCGAGGAAAAGTAAGATCATGGCTGTCGTGAAGGCGAATGCTTATGGCCACGGTTCAGTGGAGGTAGCCCGGCAGGCACTGGAAAGCGGTGCGACGGAGCTCGCAGTTGCTAGCTTGGAGGAAGGCATTGTGCTGCGAAGAGCAAAAATTGAAGCACCGATTTTGGTTCTTGGATTTACCCCGCTCGACTGTGTGAAAAGGGCTGCGGCCTGGAGAATTGATCTATCTGGCCTTCGTGAAGACTGGATTGTTGAAGCAAATGAGATCTTAGCGGAAGAAGAAAGTCAGCGCCGGCTTGGGATACATGTCAATGTCGACACAGGGATGGGGCGATTAGGTGTACGGACAAAGGAAGAGCTGTTAGGAGTGGTGGAGGCACTTGAAAAGAGTGAAAACCTTAGATGGGACGGGATTTTTACGCATTTTTCCACTGCAGATGAGCCTGACCCTGATTTTACGCAGCTGCAGCACAGCATTTTTATTGATTTTCTTCGGTTTTTGAAAAAACGAGGAATTAAGCTGCCGACCGTACATATGAACAATACAGCGGCTGCCATCGTGTTTCCTGAATTTAGCGCTGATATGATTCGTCTGGGTATCGGGCTATATGGACTGTATCCCTCGCAATACATTGAAAGCTTAGACGCTGTTCAGCTAGAGCCCGCTCTCAGTTTAAAAGCAAGGATTGCGTTCGTAAAGGAAATGGTGACAAAGCCAAGGACCGTCAGCTATGGGGCAACCTATGTGGCAAAGCCTGATGAAGTGATTGCGACCATACCGATCGGTTATGCAGATGGGTACTCACGTGCTTTATCAAATCGGGGATTTATGCTTTTCCGCGGAAAACGAATGCCGATTGCTGGCCGAGTCACGATGGATATGACGATGATCAGTTTAGGAGAAATGAAAGCAAAGCAAGGCGAGGAAGTCGTCATATACGGTCGTCAAAAAGGCGGAGAAATTTCTGTCGATGAAATTGCTGAAATGCTCAATACAATCAACTACGAAGTCATCGCTACTTTAAGCCGACGTGTGCCGAGGTTTTATCGTCGAGGCGGGAAGATTATTAAAATATCAACGCCGGTGATGTATGTGTGAGGATTTTATTATAAAAAGTTTATTTAAAAACCATTAAATTGTAAACTTTACAAATATTAGATCGATAAAAGGAGGGAATATAATGATGTGGAGGAAGAAAAATGAAAAAGAAATTTTTACTATTTATCATGGTACTTCTTTTAACAAGTACTCTTAGTCCATTTAAAGCAGATGCAGAAACAAAATCAACTGGATGGACAAAACGAGCTGATTTACCAGAAGAACGTATTAATGCCGGTGTAGGAGTGGTAGATGGAAAGATTTATTTATTTGGTGGCGCAAGTGAAAAAAATAAGTTAAATAATCAAACATTTATGTATGACCCTAAGAAAGATGTTTGGGAAGAAAAAACGAGCATGCTGACAAATAGAACAGGCGGTACATATGCTACAGTAGGTAAGAAAATATATCTAATAGGTGGAATAAACGAAGAAACAAAAACAGCTTATAACACGATTGATATATATGATACAGAACTTGATCAGTGGGCTGAAGAACCGATTCAAATTCCAAGAGACCCTGTATTTTCAACTTATGACAAAGGAACTTTGTACGCAGTTGCAGTGAAAGAGAATATATATATTGTATCTTCAAAAAACTCTTATAAGAATAATGTCTATCAATATAATACAGCCTCTGGTGAATGGAAGAGCTTGAACTCATCGGCTTTACCATCTCGAAATGGGAGAGCCATTTCTGCAATTGACGGCAAAATATATGTTGCAGGCGGCGAAAATTTGATTGGACATAGTAGAGAAAAATCTTTGTTCCAGTATGATATTTCAACAGATAAATGGAGTAAATTAAAAGATAGTGACTTAACTTCAACTGTATTTGAACCGGCCTACGAAGCAAATAATGGGGAATTCTTCGTTATTGGTGGACAACGGACTGGTGATCGTTCAAGTGAAATGTTGAATATCGTTCAAATTTTCAATCCGAAAGATGGTCAATTTAAAAATTCAGCGTATGATTTGCCAGAAGGTAGAGTATCAGCTGTGGCAGCAATTGTTGATGACCAATTGTATGTCATTGGCGGACGTGACTACTCGAATAGCATGAGAAACCTCTCTGTAAAAAGTGATTACAAATCAGTGATTTCTATTCCATTAAGCGAGTTGCAAATAACTGAAGATGAAGCAAAGCCAGATGATGGCACAACCGAAGAACCAAAAGATCAGGACGGAACAAAGCCAGGTGATGGCACAAACGAAGAACCGAAAGATCAGGACGGAACAAAGCCAGGTGATGGCACAAACGAAGAACCAAAAGATCAGGACGGAACAAAGCCAGGTGAAGAAGTAACAAAAGGTATACTTTCAATTACCATGATAAACGGGTTGGAAAAGGATTATTTGCTTTCAATGAAAGAAATCAACGATTTTCTAAACTGGTATAAAGAGAGAAGTTTTGGAATTGGGATGAACTTCTATGAAATCAATGATGAACACAATAAAGGGCCTTTCACAAGTAAGAAAGATTACCTCGTCTACCAAAATATCTTAATGTTTGATATCAAACAATACTGATATTCATAGAATTTGTAGAGCTGCTGATGATAGATCAGCAGCTCTTGTTTTTATAGAATTGTCAAAGTTAGGATCAACGTCATGAAAAAATGCGATATTTTTTTAAAAATCTGCTAAACATCCTATAACCACGTCCGATAATAGAATTGTCAGGGTTGATAAGCCCTAGAATAAAGGACTTTTTTCAGACAAGGACGTCTGTCAGGTCCCACATACATGGAGGTAATAGGAAATGAGAATTAACCACAATATCGCAGCACTTAACACATTGAACCGTTTGTCTGCAAACAACGCTTCAAGCCAAAAGAACATGGAGAAACTTTCTTCTGGTCTTAAAATCAACCGTGCAGGAGATGACGCAGCAGGTCTTGCAATCTCTGAAAAAATGCGTGGACAAATCCGCGGATTAGAAATGGCAACTAAAAACGCACAAGACGGTATCTCACTTATCCAAATCGCTGAAGGTGCATTGACTGAAACTCACTCAATCCTTCAACGTGTACGTGAATTAGTGGTTCAAGCTGGAAACACTGGTACACAAGACGATACAGACCTTGGTGCAATTCAAGAAGAGATCAAGGCGCTTGTTGAAGAAATTGGCAATGGAGCAGACAAAAATGGTATTTCTGATCGTACAGAATTCAACGGTAAAAAATTACTTGATGGTTCTTTCAGTTCAACTGGAACAGATTCTTTAACTTTCCAAATTGGAGCTAACGGAGCTCAACAATTATCAGTTAACATTGAAGCAATGTCTGCTGACAAACTTGGTGCAACTCTACCCGATGGTACTTTAGTAGCGAACCAAGCTGTAAAAGATATTGATGTTACAAAATTTGCAGCAAACGCAGCTGATGTAGCTGATGTTGGTTTTGATGCACAATTAGGAATTGTTGATGGAGCAATCAAACAAGTATCTACTCAACGTTCTAAACTAGGTGCGGTCCAAAACCGTCTAGAGCACACAATCAACAACCTTGGTGCTTCTGGTGAAAACTTAACAGCTGCTGAGTCTCGTATCCGTGACGTTGACATGGCGAAAGAAATGAGTGAGTTCACAAAGAACAACATTCTTTCTCAAGCGTCTCAAGCAATGCTTGCACAAGCGAACCAACAGCCACAAAACGTACTTCAATTGCTACGTTAATGACAGGCCCCTTTATGGGGCTTTTTTTTATGCTTTTTTCTTCGCATTTTCTACAGTCTTATGATTCTTAAATCCCTCTGTTAAATCATGATAAATGACCTTTAATTTTGGCATACTCTAGCGAAACGATCATAGTGAATGAGACTTAATCCTTATTTATCCCTTTTTTGTTAAACATATTCCATTAAAGTTCGATAAATGGATTGTAAGGCTTACAAAAAAATTCTAATTGAGAACTTTTGGACATGGATGTCTAATTGGTTCAAACACATGGAGGTCATTTAATATGAGAATTAACCACAATATCGCAGCACTTAACACACTGAACCGTTTGTCTGCAAACAATGGAGCAGGACAAAAGAACATGGAGAAGCTTTCTTCTGGTCTTAAAATTAACCGTGCAGGAGATGATGCAGCAGGTCTAGCAATCTCTGAAAAAATGCGTGGTCAGATCCGCGGATTAGAAATGGCGACGAAAAATGCTCAAGACGGTATCTCTCTTATTCAAACAGCTGAGGGTGCATTGACTGAAACTCACTCAATCCTTCAACGTGTACGTGAACTAGTCGTTCAAGCTGGAAACACTGGTACACAAGATGAAACAGACCTTGGTGCAATTCAAGAGGAAATTGATGCACTAGTTCAGGAAATTGGGAACGGTACAGATAAGAACGGTATTTCTGACCGTACTGAATTCAACGGAAAGAAACTTCTTGATGGAACTTTTGCTGCTGAACCAGAAGACGGAGAACCGAAAAAACTTACTTTCCAAATTGGAGCTAACGGTGCGCAGCAATTGTCAGTTCATATTGAAGCAATGTCTGCTGATAAACTTGGAGTTGAGGATAAAACCGTTTCTACTATTAAAGTAACTGATTTCGCCGAAATTGCAGCAGATGAAGAAGGTGGATTTAACGATCAATTAGCAATCATTGATGGAGCGATCAAACAAGTTTCAGACCAGCGTTCTAAACTTGGTGCGGTCCAAAACCGCCTAGAGCACACAATCAACAACCTTGGTGCTTCTGCTGAAAACTTAACAGCTGCTGAGTCACGTATTCGTGACGTTGACATGGCGAAAGAAATGAGTGAGTTCACAAAGAACAACATTCTTTCTCAAGCATCTCAAGCAATGTTAGCTCAAGCAAACCAACAGCCGCAAAACGTACTTCAATTATTACGTTAATGAAAAAGCCCCTCTAAGGGGCTTTTTTTGTTTCAATCGAATGACAGCAAGTGCTGTAAACGAAAGTCAGGAACCGCTTCATGGAAAAAAGCTCGATTGTCTTCATCATTCTCTTGATCCCACTGACTCCACCATTCAGCAATTTCTCCAGAAGCGTCGGCTTGAATCATGTCATGCAGTTGTTCTAAGTTGATGATCTCTCTCGGTTCGGTTAAGAAAGAATGCATCCGGTGATACGCCTCAAGACGTTCAGGCTGTTTTGTTACTATGGCGTATTGTACGTAGCGATTTAAAAATCCTTGTACGAACGTCAAATGGGGAATGGTTGTTTCTCCTTTTAATTTGACGCCTTCCCACGCCATATCAGCAATTGCACAAAGCCACCAGCCAAGTTCACTCGCATGCTGCATTTGTTGTAACGTGTCCTTTTCAAAAGATAGCCGCTCATTTTCTTGTGCTTGTTTGAGCATGCGCTCAAGAGTTTGTGCTTCGAGTGCGGCCTTTGTCATTCCTTGACCATGAATGGGATCTAATTTACACAAGGCATCGCCCATCACCAATAATCCACTTGGCCAGTCGTGCATTTGTTCATAGTGATATCTCACGCAAGAAGGGACTCTAAATCCTTTTGGATTTGTATAGGGCGTTAAATGGGTGATGGCTTCTGCTATCGCTGGATGGGTAAGGGCAGCGGTTTCTGCATCAAATTGATCAGCATCTGTTGTTGGATAATGTGAACCGCCAGCTGCAGAGAGAAGAACAGCCACTAAATCATGATCTACCCGTTCAAACAGCCCTGTTGGGATTTTTTGATGAGGCTGTCCAACTACGACCATTGATTGCAGGTTTGGCGCCTCTGGTAGTATCTGGTAGTATCTTGTGCTGTAGCCAAGAGAGACGCTTAACTCATCTGTCTGTGGCAAGCACAGCCCTGCGTCTTTCAGCCATTTTGGTAATTTAGACATTCTTCCAGACGTATCGATCACTAAGTCTGCTTTTATTTGATAAATATTTCCTGGCTTTACATGCCGATCTTTCACGATGAGTCCTATGACTCGATTCGTTCTTTCCTCAAACTGAAGCGAGATCGCTTCATGTTTTTCTAGAAAATGAACACGTTCCTCACTTAACATTCTTTGCATCAGCACCCACTCTAGCATGGCACGTCTTGTGACAGCTGTTTCTTCTGTATCGGTGAGCACTAATTCACCATCTTTTGTGATAAATCGAGATGTTTGATGCAATGTATTAAACCCGCCCATTGCCAGTAACTCTTTTGTATAACCAGGAAATAGACGTTCGAATATTTGCTTGCCAAGTGGAAGCATTCTATGTGGGTGAAAGGCTTGAGGAGTGCCGAGACGATTCTCGGGAGAATCTGGCAATTCGTCCTTTTCAATGATAAATACCTGATGATAAAACGTTGATAAAACCTTTGCAGTGAGCATTCCGGTGATACCGCCGCCAATGACGATCGCCTGCTCATATTTCATGGGTTGTGTCACAACATGCGCCTCCAATGAATAAGTAAAATGGTTACATGACCATTTCATCATATGTTGATTCGTTAATTATAGCAAATTTACGTTTGAATATAGAAAGGAAATGTCCTACTTTTTACTCGTAAATATGAAGAATTTCTTCAAACATCATCATTATTTTTAAGAAACAACTACTAATTTAAGAAGAACGACCGATAAACTTTATAAGGGGGTAGAGAAATTGGATATACTACAGAGCATTGTAACTGCAGCACCTTATATCATGCAGATTTTAAAAAATGAAGTGACGCTGGGTGTCACTGATCGAGAGAAATTTTTGCTTTATTTGCCATCTAAAGATCTTGATTTTCAAATTCGGGCTGGTGAATTCATTAAACCAGATGATCTGAATTTGAAAAAAGCGCTGAGAGGTGAGACATCAAATATATCTTTGCCTGAATCGGTGTATGGAACGCCATTAAATTCAATGTGTATGCCTATTTTAGATGAAAACCAACAAGCAATTGGTGCACTCGCTTTAGGTTTTCCGCTTAAAAATCAATTAGAGCTTGAAGCGTATATGGAGTCATTAAGTGACATCATTCAAAGTATTCAAGAAAAGGTGCATGTGGTAGCGGCGCATTCAGAGGAGCTTTCAGCGACGAGTGAGGAAATGACCTTACAAACGCAGCAAACTCTTGAAAGCTCGAAACAAACAGCCGATATTACAAAAATGATTAAAGGCATCTCGAAACAAACGAGTTTGCTAGGATTGAATGCGTCAATTGAAGCTGCCAGGGCAGGAAAAGAGGGAGCAGGTTTTAGTGTTGTAGCAAGTGAGGTTCAAAAGCTTTCAAGTGAAACTTCACGTGCAACAGAAAACATCGAAAGCTCACTGCAAGGAATCTCCTCCAATATACATACATTACTTGAAAGTATGGACCATATGAAAGGTTCTTCATCGGAACAGGCTTTACTTGTGACAGAGTTTAGTGAAATTGTCGATCGATTGACGACGGTTAGTAAGAATATGAAGAAATTCATGCAAACCGTCATGTCAACGTAAAAAACGAATCCAAGAGGGATTCGTTTTTTTGATGCATTATTTTCTCTTGTTCTGATCAAAGCGATAATCGTACGTATCGCCTTTCACCACATTTAAAAACTCATGTCCAATTTGAACAAGCTGTCCGTTTTTCCATTGGATGAGAGGGTCCTTATCAGGGTATTTCCAGTAAATCGTTTTCTTGCGATGGGTCAGTTTGTTTTCAATTTCTGCTCTGACTGCGTTTTCCTTTAGCTTTCCTCCGCTATGCTGATAGGTGTTGATGATATACATTCCGTCAGGTGATGACATCGAGCGGATGAATGTTCCGTGAGACACGCCTTGAAGAGAGAAGCATTTCCAATAAATAATGCCAGCAAAGCTAAGGAGTAAGATGATAAGAGTGAGGGTGGTTTTCTTTTTTAACATGAATTCCTCCAGATGTAGATCACAATATTTCTAATTTATGAGAGAGAATACAAAAAGATTCATATAGTCCAAAAGTTCTATTCGTTTCAATTATCGGTCATTTTTTCTCAAAATTCAACAGAATGCCGTAAATGTAAGGAAAATTTAAGGAAGAATTCAAGTGGTATATTTGATTCGAAACCTCTTTACAAAAGAATGAGGGATCAGTAGACTTATGCTCATATAAAGAAATGGAGCAGATGACATGAGGCAAATTATCGATACGTATGAAAATTATGAAGAGCTCTCCGCTCATGAAAGAAAAGGGATTGATTATCAAATTCTTCACAAGCGGAAAGGTGACCAGCTGCTAGTTTTGTCTCCTCATGCTGGAGGAATTGAATCAGGCGTGAGTGAGCTTGTTCATGAAATTTCTAGTGACTATTCTATGTATTTATTTGAAGGCCTTAAAGTAAAAGGCAATCATGTTCTTCATATTACAAGTACACGCTTTGATGAGCCGCTTTGCCTTTCAGAAGTGCATACCCATCATTATACGTTTGCACTTCATGGCTACGGAGAAACAGAGGTGCTTCAAACGTTAGTGGGAGGTACAGACAGAGAAAGAGCGGCAGAAACTGTGAAGCGTTTAACGCTAAATGGCTTTCAAGCATTGCTGCTAGCCGAATCTGATCGTTTTTCTGGAACGCATCCTGATAATATCAATAACAAATGTCTGACAGGAAAAAGTGTACAACTTGAAATTAGTCAGGCGCAAAGAAGAGCATTCTTTCAAGACTTTAGGCGTCAATACCGGCGAGATACACAAACTGAACAATTTTATCGGTACACAAATGTACTCAAACAAGTATTAGCCCTTTATGAATAAACTTTTATGCGATGATTTACGTTTGATAAACTGCTTCTTTTTCAGCGACTCTTTCTGCTTTCATTAAATAAGACGTAAACTCCTGTTGAAAGCGAATACCTGCTTTTCGCTGTTCGAATAAGGCAAGCCGTTTTTCAGCAAAAGCCCAAGTGACGTGAAACGTTTGAGCAATATGCAAAATGGCTTGCTGCCGAAGGGGTGGAAGCTTCATTTTCATCAGTATAAAGGTTGGAACACAAAAGTGATACATGAATTGTTTTGCCTGAAACTCCTGCAGTTCTCGAAAGAGTTTGTTCATTTTGAAATGGTTGCCTGTATGCTTTAGCACATGACAAAGCTCGTGGGCGAAATCCTGCCACTGTTCTTCAGGTGATAGGGATCTGTTTAAGATAATACTGTAAAGACCTTGATGCTGGATCATCATGCTGCCAGTCTCCTCGTAATGGACCCACACGCGAAATTCAGAAGCGATCCTTTGCATCTCTCTATAAGCAGGACCGCTTATTTGTAATTGAGCATATAAACGCTTAATATCTTCTTCTAAATGGGTTAAAAAACCAGTCATTTGAAAACCTCCATACAAACGTATGTTCTATTTTTAGCGTAAAAGAAAAGTCCATATAGGACTAAATAGCTAAATGAGCTATTACTTACTTTTATTATCGGCTTATTTTTAACAATTTTAACATAAAATCAAGGAAAAATGGAATTAATTCCTGTTTTTTTCTGTATTTTTGCACGTTTCACGACTAAAAAGAGTGAATTGAATTCAAATTTTACCATAGTCTTCTCATGAAAACAAACAAGTATTGTCTTACGAATGCCACCGATTGATGAGAAAGATCAATTCAATTTAGCAAAAGGGAGTGCAGTACATGGTACAAATTTATCAAGATTTTATTCCAGTTGGAAACGGAAACCGCCCAGGATATGCGATGACACCGGAGTATGTAACGGTGCATAACACAGCAAACACGTCAAAGGGAGCGGATGCGAAAAGTCATGCGGCCTATGTAAAAAGCCCAACGACAGAGGTGAGCTGGCACTTTACAGTGGATGATCATGAAATCTTTCAGCATCTGCCGTTAAATGAAAATGGCTGGCATGCAGGGGATGGTCATGGGAATGGTAACCGGAAGTCGATCGGAATTGAAATTTGTGAGAATGTAGATGGGAATTTTCAGCAAGCGGTCAAACATGCACAATGGCTCATTCAAAAGCTGTTAAAAGAACATCACATTCCGCTAGCAAACGTGGTCACACATCAGTACTGGTCTGGAAAAGCATGTCCACGCCAGCTTCTATCTACTTGGGATGAATTTAAAAAAGGGATTGGAACGGCAGAAGATCCGGAGACGGTCATCACGTATGTCGTGAAAAGCGGTGATACGTTAACGAGTATTGCGAAAGCTCACGGGGTCACAGTTCAGGATTTACAGAAGTGGAATGACATTAGCGATCCGAACAAGATTCAAATTGGACAAGTTCTCAAAATTTATCGTAACGATGCAAAGAGCTTGTATGAGCTGCCAGATGGGGTTTTAAAGGTGACTTCTCCATTGACAAAGGGAGAGCATGTACGCCTCGTCCAGCAGGCGCTTGCTGCTGTTTATTTTTATCCTGATAAAGCAGCTGCAAATAAAGGAATAGACGGAGTTTACGGAGAAAAAACGGCGAACGCCGTAGCGCGTTTTCAGCTGGTAAATGGTCTGACAAGTGATGGGGTATACGGACCTAAAACGAAGGAAAAACTCCTGAAGCTGTTAAGTAAGTGAGTGTTTCTGTTTGTATGATTGGATGACTGCTTCACTTTGCTCATTTAATCGACGCATATAAGGCGACGACTTATATTCAGCAAACTGAACATATCTCAATTGTTTGATTTTCTTTTTCATTTATTGGCACCTCAATCGTTGCAGCGTATAGATTATTGTATGCAAGTCTATGTGAAAATGGAAGCAGGACGCGGATTTTGTTCCGCGTCCTTTAGTGTAATCAAGCCCTTTTATTTTTATACTCATCCAAGAGCTGTTCGTTCTTTTTAAAAATACGCTCAGTATGGGGGCTTACCTTGTAATCCGCCATACTAATATGTTGCTTTTTCTTTAAAATCTTAAAAGGGTTTTTCTTGCGATTGTTGTTATCCCCTTGAAGTGCGTGGTCCATCTTCATCACCTTCCTCTTCGTCAGGCAAGATTAGATCATAAATTGTTGTAAGTGACGTCATTAATAAATAGTCGAACTCAGTGACAATGTCATCAGAGGTGAGCTTAATGACGAAGTGATCATCTGCTACAGAAAACGGGATGAGCACCAATTTGCCGAAATCATCGTAATAGACTTCCTGCCTGTCAAGCTTCGCCTGAATAAGAGCGCGCTGGTCAAGTGTCCGCAGCAGGTCATCTTTTTGTTCCTGCGTATCGTATGGACAAAGAACCGCTTGAATATTCATTTTGTCGGCAAAAGAATAAATGAGCCGTTCAATTCCCTCTATATATGCCTCTACACTTCCATAATATACATGAATCGGTTCATTTTTCAATAGGTATTGGTACGTTTTTAGCTTATTGAGGTAAGAATGAAGTAGATCGTTATTTTGTTCTAGGAGTTGATGGGTGTCGGTTTCCAGTTCGTGATTTCCGAGTTTTTTAATATAGGAGCTGAGAAAGATGAATGCATCGGTTAATGCAAAAAAAACGGCAATAATCAAGTAGTGCATCCAATCGGTGAAGATTGAAGAAGGGTCATTTGTCCAGTACACAACAGCACCAGCTACATAAATCCAATACCACGTTTTACGAATGGCAAACATCTTTTCTTTTACTTTTTGTTCAAAGCGCCATACGGCAAATACATATACAGCAAGAGCACCTAGCAATAACCACACGGTCAATTGAAAAAATAATAGCATGTTCTTCTCTCCCATAGACAGATGGATACTTATTCATTTCTATGGATATGATTGGAAACCCTGCTTCATGAAAAAATGGCTTGCAGGAAAAGGGTGCAGACAAATAAAAAAAGACCTGTCTGACAGGTCTTTGATATTAGATAATCGCATTTAACACAAAGTATATAAGAGCCCCTAGAGTTCCCGAAATCGGTAATGTGATCACCCAAGTGACGAGCATGCGTTTTGCCGTACCCCAGTTTACTCCTTTTACTCTGTGTGCAGAACCTACACCTAGAATAGAAGATGAGATCACGTGAGTGGTACTAACAGGTAAGTGAATAAATGTCGCTCCGAAGATAATAGCTGCACCCGTTAAGTCAGCTGATACTCCGTTTACTGGACGAATTTTCATAATTTTACCGCCGACTGTTTTAATAATCTTCCAGCCGCCAATAGAAGTACCTAGTCCCATTGCAAGCGCACAAGAGAATTGTACCCAGAAAGGAATGTCGTCAGTTGTATGCAAATTACCTGCAATTAAAGCCATCGTAATAATTCCCATCGCTTTTTGCGCATCGTTTGTTCCGTGGGTATACGATTGCAGTGCAGCAGTTAAAATTTGAACACGTCGGAATTGTTTATTTGTTTTTGCGAGATTGTTGTTTCTGAATATAATTTTGATAATGGTATACACGATATATCCCAATACGAAAGCTAGGATAGGTGAAAGCAACAGTGCTTGAATGATTTTAATGAACCCCGAATAGTTTAAAGCGCCAAAACCAGCAGAGGCAATAACAGCTCCTGCAATTGATCCGATCAGTGCGTGCGAAGAACTACTCGGAATTCCGTAATACCAAGTAAGCAAGTTCCAAGTAATGGCCGCAATTAAAGCAGCCAAAATGACGACAGAACCGTTTTGAAGTGTGAAAGGATCTGCGATGTCTTTTGTAATGGACTTTGCCACACCTGTAAATGTCATTGCTCCTAAGAAGTTCATGAACGCTGCCATAATAATAGCATGTCTAGGCTTTAACGCCTTTGTTGAAACCGAAGTGGCAATGGCATTTGCTGTATCGTGGAATCCGTTGATGAAATCAAAAGCAAGTGCACAAATGACAATAAATATGGTAAGGATGAGTAATGTGTCCATGTTTAACTAACCCCGTTACGCATTCTTCATAATGATTGTTTCTAGATTGTTGGCAACACTTTGACAGGAATCAGCAATTTCTTCAAGTGTTTCGTAAATTTCTTTGTATTGAATGACCTTGATTGGATCCGTTTCTTTTCCAAACAAGTTCTTTAGTGATTTACGATAAAGATTGTCACAATTATGCTCGATCTCTTTGATTTTGATTGCGTGTGGTTGAATATCTTTTAAGCGATTTTCAGCCAGTAAATCGATTGTAATTAAAATTTCCTTTGCACATTCTCTGATGTAGTGGCTGAATTTGTCGATATGTTCGTCAGAGCTTGTCATTGAATAAATTTCCATTGTCGCTGAAAAATGCTCAATTCCATCTAAAACATCGTCGAGGCTATTCGTCAATTGAAGAATGTCTTCACGTTCAATCGGCGTAATAAAGGCTTTGTTCAGCTCTTTAATCATCGTATGAACATGATTATCACCTTTTGTCTCATATTCCTTCAATGTGTCAGAAAATTCTTTCAGAGTGGTTTGATTTGTTACTTTATAGCTAACAAAATACTCAGCAGTTTCATCTAAATTTTTAGCAATTTCCGTTAACAAGACGGAAAACTTGTCTTTTTTCCTTTTTAACATGTAAAAACCCTCCATTGTATAAATGAGACAATGCACACATCAAATAATTATATATTCTTTTGTCGAAAAAAAACAGGTGTAGTCGAAAATTTCTTCACTTTTTCTATTTGATCTTATTCTGACCTAAAGATGTGTTCTCAACACACCTTTTTCAGAAAGGAGAAAAGAAATGAAAAAAGCGGTCCATTCTTGGCGCCGCTTAAAGCTTAAGAAGCTGAATAAACTAGTTTAAATCGCTCGCAAACTAGGAGCATGTCTTCTTTAAATTCTAATCCGTACGGTTTGAGTGCTTCTGTGAAAAATGCTTGATGGGCTTTGTACCAATAGTTATAAGAAAGATCGCCTTCGCCTTCTGCTTGGGCAAATGATTCTGGAACCTCATTCATTGGCATGACATCTACATGTGTGATCTCTATGATGGCTTTTGGTTCGTCATGGCTGTCTAAAATGACCGCATATTGTCCTGCCTTTGGAAGCGGCTCCTGTTCCTTTTCGTAAAAAAGATGTCCAGAACATGTCGCTGTTTTTTTCCCTTGCAGAACAAGGTCAAGTAAATGATCTGGGTCTGCTCCAAATGCCCAAGCGGAAACAGATGCGTCAATTGGTGCGCTTTCTGATTTTTCTTTCCAATAAGTTTCCCAAAATAAGGTGCTCTGCTGATTCATCATTCTTCCCCCTTTGTGATGCGTTTATTATACCGCGAAATCAAAGACATGAAAGGATAGTGTCTTTATCCCTACTTAGTACATGTGTCATATGTTTTGAAAATCCGCTCTATATTTGGTGAATATAGGAAGATGTAATGAAAAATTTAGAAATTTTAGAATAATCTATTGTATTCTGGTCAAGAAGTCGGTATGGTCAAAGTAAGAATATGGAAGGGGTGTTGTGTATGAAACGCATTTCTCTAACTATTTTGTCCATATGTCTGTTGGTTTTCTCGTTTTTCCTGCCTGTCAGTCAGGTCACTGCAAACGAAACTCATGGGAATAAAGTAGCTGTTGGGAAGGATGGCATGGTGGCTACTGCCCATCCACTCGCATCAGAAGTGGGTGCAGATGTATTAAAGAAAGGTGGAAACGCTGTTGACGCTGCTGTTGCCATCCAGTACGCACTGAATGTGACAGAGCCAATGATGTCTGGAATTGGTGGCGGAGGATTTATGATGGTTTATGATGGGAAGACAAAAGAAACATCCATCATCAATAGTCGAGAAAGAGCACCACAAGGCGCAACACCAGACATGTTTTTAACAGATGAGGGGAAAGTCATCCCGTTCGATGAGCGATCTACACACGGTAATGCTGTTGGTGTTCCAGGGACTGTAAAAGGTCTTGAGGCGGCATTAGATAAGTGGGGAACCCGCTCGATGAAGGAATTGATTAAGCCTTCCATTGAGCTTGCAGAGGATGGATTTGAAATCGATTCTGTTCTGGCAAAAGCCATTGATGATCATCAAGGAAAATTGAAAAAAACGGCCGCAGCGCCAATCTTTCTTCCAGATGATCAGCCGCTCAAAGAAGGAGACCTCCTAGTTCAGCCAGGTCTTGCAAAAACATTTAAGCTCATTGCGAAAAAAGGAAGCAAAGCATTTTATGAAGGAAAAGTAGCAAAGGCACTTGCAAATACAGTCCAAGATTTTGGCGGTACGATGACAACTGATGACATTGGTCGTTATGAGGTCGAGACTGACAAGCCTATCTGGGGAGACTATAAAGGATACCAGCTTGCAAGTATGCCTCCACCAAGCTCAGGCGGGGTGTTTATGCTGCAAATTCTCAAAATACTTGACCACTTTAACCTATCTCAATATGACCCCAAATCATTTGAAAAATATCAGCTACTTGCTGAAACGATGCATCTCTCCTATGCTGACCGTGCTGCATATGCCGGCGACCCCGAGTTCGTAGATGTTCCACTAAAAGGACTATTAGACGATGATTACATTTCAGAAAGAGCCTCTCTTATTCAATTAGATCAAAAGAATCGTAACCCGAAAGAAGGAGATCCGTGGGCGTATGAGGATGAAAAAAATCCATCCCCTATTGTTCCGCAGCCTGAAGATAAAACCATTGGTGAGACCACACATTTTACTGTTGCCGATCAGTGGGGAAATGTTGTGTCATTCACGACAACCATTGAACAGTTATTTGGTACAGGGATTCTCGTCCCGGAATATGGCTTTTTCTTGAACAATGAACTAACAGATTTTGATGCAAGGCCAGGCGGAGCAAATGAAGTTCAGCCGAATAAACGACCATTGTCCAGTATGACACCGACCATCATTTTTAAAGATAATGAGCCTGTCATGACAGTAGGTTCACCGGGGGGAACGACCATCATTGCTTCTGTTTCACAAACCATTTTGAATTTGCTTGAATATGAGATGGAGCTTCAGGATGCAGTTGAAGAACCAAGAATTTATACAAACAGCCCAACTTCTTATCGTTATGAAGTAGGTGTCCCTCTCGATGTGAGAACAAAGCTTAATGACATGGGACATCGTTTCGGCAATTCGCCTATTGATATAGGAAATGTCCAAGCGCTACTCATTGATCGAAAAGCAGGAACCTTTACTGGGGTGGCTGACTCCTCGAGAAACGGAACTGCCGTTGGCGTCAATTTAAAGCTATCTGCCCAATAAGAACATTTCCCGGGAAAAGAAGCGCCTCTTAAGGATGGCGTTTCTTTTTTTATTTAAAATAAAAGAAACACAGCTGATCAGAGAGCGGAAGACGCTTCGCCATTTATGAAGTACAGGACTGTAATGTATTTCTCAATGATTAAGGGTCTTTTTTGCGTATGAATGACAAATTTGTTGCTGACATCAAAGAGCAAGTACAGAGTAATTAGAGAGAGGAAGTCACATTTAATAAGAAGTAGAGCAGAGTTGATGAAAGATGCAGAAAAGACCGCATCTCAGCGTGTAGACAAACCTTCGCATTCTTTGTCAGTCCTGCGTGCTGGTGCTCACGAATTGAAAATTCGCTCAGCAAAAGTAGCCGGCCTTCCTAGACTTCAAAGGTTTTCAGGTCAGGCTGAAAAGAAGACAAAGGGCTAAAATAAAGATCATTTTAGCCCTTTGTCAACAATCTGAGATGCAGAAAAGCCTGCATCTTTTTTTATAAAATTTTCCCTAGGAACATTGACTTATAATTTAGAATATTATAATATCTTTACAAAGGTAACAACATTGAACATTTTTCAGGATGAATATTTGTAAGCGCTTTATAAAAGGTTCTATTCCAAAATTTTCTTTCTTTTTGTTACATGTGTTCATATTTATACCAAATGAAAGGAGTGGTTGTTTGAACAACTTGTTTGAGTTAGATGAACAGCTGATCAAGCTGCAGTACGATGCATCTTCAAGAGAGGAGGTGACCACATATTTAGCAGAGCAATTAGAAGCGGGAGGATATATTAAGTCGAGCTTTTTACCAGCGGTGCTTGAAAGAGAAAAAACATATCCTACGGGCCTTCCACTTGCGACCTTTGGTGTAGCAATTCCACATACAGATCCAGAGCATGTGAATAAACCAGCGATTAGTGTAGCCACTTTAAAGGAACCTGTTATCTTTCACAAGATGGGAAGCCCTGATGAAACTGTGCTAGCCAAAATTGTGTTCGTCCTAGCAATCTCTGAACCTAGTAAGCAACTTGTGATGTTAGAGAAGCTCATGACACTTTTTAGAAAAGAAGAGGTGATGACGAAGCTGTCTGATATGACGTCGTATGACGAAGCGGTTGATGTGCTTCAGAAAGAATTAAATCAATAGACTTTCACAAAACAATGTAAGCGCTTTATCTGAAAAATCCAGGAGGTGGATGTATGATCAAGCAAGCTGTCGATTTTATATTAGACCTTGGACCAACTATTATGCTCCCGATTATTATGACGCTTTTCGGTATGATTTTAAGGCAAGGCTTTAAGAAATCCTTCCGAGCCGGTATTACGATCGGAATTGGTTTTGTCGGTGTCAACCTTGTTATTAATTTGCTTGTGAGTGGCCTTGGGCCAGCAGCAAAAGCCATGGTTAATTCCCTCGGGCTAAAGCTCGATATTTTGGATGTTGGTTGGCCGATTGGAGCTGCTATATCCTTTGGTACACCTGTTGCCCCTTTGATGATTCCTCTTGTGCTTTTGTTAAATGTCATCTTATTGTCCGTTAACTTTACGAAAACACTGAATGTGGATATTTGGAACTTCTGGCATTTGATTTTCGCAGCCTCTGTGACTTACTACGCTTATCATAATATGTTCTTGGCACTTGCTGTTGGGTTGATCGTCTCTGCTATTACGCTTAAATTAGCCGATTGGACGGCACCAACAATCGAACACCATTTTGGATTGAAAGGCGTATCGATGGCTCATGCTGAAACGGTCAACTTCGCGCCTCTTATGTATGCGTCCAACCGTATCATTGACAAGATCCCTGGCTTAAACAAAATTCATGCTGATCCAGAAACATTGAAGAAACGTTTTGGTATTTTTGGCGAACCGCTTGTGATGGGTCTCATACTTGGTATCATTATTGGTCTTTTAGGTGGCTATGATGCGAAAGGAGTCATGACGCTTGGTATCCAAATGGCAGCAGTTCTTGTGCTCATGCCAAGAATGGTTGCGTTATTAATGGAAGGTCTTATTCCAATCTCTGAGGGCGCTCGTTCTTATATTCAAAAGCGCTTCCCTGGGAAAAATGTCTATATTGGGTTAGATACAGCAATTGTAATTGGTCATCCGGCGAATATGGCGGTAGCCCTTCTTATGGTGCCGATTACGATTCTACTTGCAGTCGTTCTCCCTTACAATGGCATGCTGCCGTTTGCTGACTTATCAGTTCTACCATTTACAGTTGTATGGGCAGTAGCAGCCGCTCGTGGAAACATTATTCGTGGTCTTATTAACAGTATTTTTACATTAATGATTGTCTTCTTTATCGCAACGAATCTTGCACCACTTGCGACAACAATGGGAAAAGCAGTCGGGTTTGACTTCCCAGAAGGAGCCAATATGATTTCAGGTATTGACCTTGGTTCCCACGTCATTCCTTGGATCATGGTGAGACTTCTTGATCCGAGCAACCCGTACTTTATTGCAGCCATCATCTGTGCTCTGGCTTATGCGCTTCTATGGTACTGGGTGCGAAATGATATTAGAAAGCAGTATGCGAAAGAAATGGGCTTAGATCAGAAAGATCAATAAAAGAGCTGGAGGGATTCTTATGGCAAAGAAAATATTGGTTTCATGCGGAACAGCGGTTGCAACATCAACGGTTGTTGCCAAAAAGGTTGAAGAGACGTTAAAGGAAAAAGGATACGATGTTGTGGTGGAGCAGTGCAAGGCATCAGAAGTCCCGCAAAAAGCGGAGGGCGCCGATTTAATCGTGACGACCACACCAGTGAGTGATACGAAAGGAACGCCTGTCATTCAAACATTATCTTTTTTAACCGGATTTGGCATAGAAGATGATATTGAAAAAATCATCGATCATATTAAGTAAACAATCATCCCATGGAGGAGCTTTGCTTTCCCGGCTCCTTCTATGTATCTGAAAGGAGGACGTCTCATGCAGCATCATGCTTATAGCCGAACGTCTGCAGTGTTGTCTATTTTTCTTCCAGCCGTACTCATCTGTCTGTTTTTCCTTTGGTCTCTTTATACGTTAATGTCAGCAGGACCTGAACCGTTAGCTGTGTTAGGCGTTTATACGCTGCCTATTCTCATGCTTTCTAGCATCACTGGGCTAAACCAGCCGACAAACGTCATCATTAGTGAAGATAAACTCAAAATCGGAGCGTTTGGCAGATGGCACACATATGCGGTCTCTGATATTAAAGGAAAGCTTTTTATCAAGCCATACCCTCATATCGGAAAAGTCTATGTCAGGGTGGGCCCATCTCGCATATTCGGAGGACGTTACTGGATATCCAGTGAGATGAGTGAGTACAAGCAGCTTGTGCAAACGTTGCAGGATTTTGCGAAAGGTGATGAAAAGGAGGATGCAGCTACATGAAATCAGCTGTCTTTTATTCTTCAGAGGACATTCGGTGTGAGGAGCGGAACCGGCCTGCGATTGGTGATGATGAAGTGCTATTAAGAATGCGTGCCTGCGGCTTATGCGGCACAGATATTTACAAAGCAACACATGAGACGGTACCTCCTGGAACGGTACTAGGGCACGAAATCGCAGGAGATGTTGTTGAAACCGGAAAAAATGTGACAAATATAAAAACGGGAGACAGGGTTTATGTTGCGCACCATGTACCTTGCTTCACCTGTGACTTTTGTCAAAAGGGATTTTATACAATGTGTCCGCAGTTTGCAGCCACTAATGTAGAGCCAGGCGGGTTTTCAGAGTATATCCGCGTCCCTGCATTACATGTCAAGCACACAATGGGCAAGCTCCCGAATGATGTCTCATATGAGCAAGGGGCGATGGTGGAGCCAGTCGCCTGCTGCCTGCACGGGTTTGAACGAGCACCTGTTCATCCAGGAGATTCTGTACTGATTCTTGGAGCGGGGCAAATTGGCTGCATTCAACTACAGCTTGCCAAACATTACTTAGCTGGGAAAGTGATGATAACGGATGTGAATGAGAACCGGCTGCTGCAAGCGAGAAATTTAGGTGCAGACGTCGCTTTTCATCCAGCCTCTGAGCCGGTGGAAGACCGGGTCATGAGAGAAACAAATGGAAAGGGAGCAGACCTCGTCATTATTTCTGTTGGGAGTAGTGCGCTTTTAAAAGAAGCATTTCAATCGGTAGCGAGAGGCGGAACGATTTTAGTGTTTGCTCATTTTCCAAAGGGAGACGTCTCCATTCCGGCTGATCGATTTTTCCATGATGAAGTGAAAGTAGTAGGAGCCTATTCCTCACATCCTTATCACTACCTCGAAGCCCTTGAACTTTTAAGAGCAAAAGTGGTCAACACAGAAAAGATGGTGACGCATCGTTATCCGTTAAGTCAGCTCCTTCAGGCGATAGAATGCGCAAGGCACCCTGAAGGTGAGAGTGTCAAAATCATGATGTACCCAGATGAATGAGAACCTAGGAGATTGGAAGAGAAAGAGAAGTTCTTTAGAAAAGGGCTTTGCCTTTCTCTTTTTTTCTGATAAAAGATGAAAACGCTTAAAAATGAAAGAGAAATGCTTGACTTCAAAGATACTTAAACGTATGATTATTACAAATGTAACATATAAGAACAAATGTAAAGGGGAGAGAAGAAATGCAAAAACAAATCACTTTGCCTGAACAGATTAGTCATGAGAGATTAGCAGATTTATATAAACAAATGTGGTTAGTGAGATATTTTGATGAAAAGGTCGATCAATTCTTTGCCAAAGGACTTATCCATGGAACCACTCATTTATGTGTCGGACAGGAAGCGTCAGCTGTTGGATCAATTGCCGTATTAAAGGACGAAGATAAGATCGTCAGCACGCACCGTGGACATGGTCACTGTATTGCAAAAGGTGCAGAGGTCAATAAGATGATGGCAGAACTATTCGGACGTGAGACTGGCTATTGCAAAGGAAAAGGCGGCTCGATGCATATCGCTGATTTAGAAAAAGGGAACCTTGGCGCAAATGGAATCGTTGGCGGCGGTATCCCGCTGGCAACAGGTGCAGCGCTCACATCTAAAATGAAACAGGAAGGCTATGTCGTTCTTTGTTTCTTCGGAGATGGAGCGACAAATGAAGGCAGCTTTCACGAAGCGCTAAATCTTGCATCCATTTGGGATCTGCCTGTTGTATTCATTTGTGAAAACAATCAGTACGGCATGTCTGGCCCTGTAAAAGAAATGATCAACATTGAAGACATTTCAACAAGAGCAGAAAGCTACGGAATACCTGGGAAATCGATTGATGGAAATGACATGGTCGAGATTATGAACTCAGTAGATGAAGCAGTCAGCCGCGCAAGAGCTGGAGAAGGTCCATCACTTATTGAAATGAAAACGTATCGCTGGAAGGGTCATTCTAAGAGTGATGCGAAAAAATACCGTACACGTGAAGAAGAAACAGAGTGGAGACAAAAAGACGGAATCAAGCGCTTTAAGTCTCTCTTGATTGAACTGAATGTTTTGACAGAAGAGCAGGCAGAGGCCTTGCAGGAAGAAGCGAAGCAGGAAATTGAAGCGTCTGTAGAATTCGCTAAAAACAGTAAAGAACCGTCAATCGATACACTATTAGAGGATGTATACGCCTAATTAGGAGGGGAATCACGTGACAAAAACAACAGTGAGAGAGATTTCATATTTAGAAGCCGTTCGAGAGGCTATGAGTCAGGAAATGAGAGAGAACCAAGATGTATTCATTTTAGGTGAGGATATCGGCGAATATGGCGGTGCTTTTGGGGTCACGCGCGGCATGATTGAAGAGTTCGGTCCGGAGCGCGTACGCAATACACCAATCTCTGAGGCTGCCATCGCAGGAGGTGCAGTCGGAGCGGCTTTGACAGGTATGCGTCCGATTTTAGAGCTTCAATTCTCTGACTTTATTACAATCGCAATGGATCAGCTTGTAAACCAAGCAGCCAAAACACGATACATGTTTGGCGGAAAAGGAAAAGTACCACTCGTTGTGAGAACACCAGCAGGATCAGGAACGGGTGCCGCAGCGCAGCATTCACAAAGCTTAGAAGCGTGGATGGCTCATATTCCGGGATTAAAGGTAGTTCAGCCTTCAACAGCTTATGATGCCAAAGGACTTTTAAAAGCAGCAATGGATGATGACAACCCTGTCATTTTCTACGAGCACAAGCTTTTATATAAAACAATCGGCGAAGTGCCTGAAGAGCCTTATTCGATTCCTTTAGGGAAAGCTGATGTGAAAAGAAGCGGGAAAGACGTCACAATTGTAGCAACAGCGATTATGGTACACAAAGCATTAGAAGCGGCGAAGGAACTAGAAGCAGAGGGAATCGATGTTGAAATCATTGACCCAAGAACACTTGTCCCATTAGATGAAGAAACCATTATCGAATCTGTGAAGAAAACAGGTAAATGTATCGTGGTTCATGAGGCTGTCAAACGAGGCGGCTACGGTGGAGAGATTGCAAGTATGATAGCGGAAAGTGAAGCGTTTGACTATTTAGATGCGCCGATTAAACGACTTGGCGGCCTTGCAGTCCCAATACCATACAACCCGACGCTGGAAAAAGCGGTCATTCCACAAGTGCCAGATATTATTGAAGCAGCAAAAGAGCTTGTACGCTCTTAAATAAAGGGGAGAAGATCATGCCAAAAGAGATATTTATGCCGAAGCTAAGCAGTACGATGGAGATCGGAACCTTGCTTCAATGGTTGAAAGAAGAAGGAGATTCGGTTGAAATCGGTGAGCCTCTTTTTGAAATTATGACAGACAAGATTAACATCGAGGTGGAAGCCTATGATGACGGCATTTTTCTAAAGAAATACTACGAAGCTGATGATCAAATTCCAGTCAATGCTGTTATTGGATATATCGGAGAGGCAAATGAACAGGTGCCGAGCGAGCCGCCAGCACAGGCAGATGAGGATTCCTCAGAAAGCAGCGAATCGTCTTCACCAGACTCGTCTTCATCCAGTTCTACTGAAGCCCCAAAAACATCTGGTGAAAAAGTACGTGCCACGCCCGCAGCGAGAAAAACGGCAAAGGATCATCATGTGGCGATTCAAGAGGTATCTGGTACAGGGCCAAAAGGCAGAGTCCAAAAGCGGGACGTCGAGGCAGTCGTTCATTCTAGTGAGAAAGACCAGCGCGTCTCACCGCTTGCAGAAAAAGTCGCTGCTCGTGAAGGAATTGATTTAGCAGCAGTTTCTGGATCTGGCGCTCACGGTAAGATCATGAAGAGTGACGTACAAGCAGCAACGCAAACAAAAGAGGCTTCGCCTGTGAAAACACAAAAATTAGCTGGCATGAGAAAAGTGATTGCTGATCGCATGTCACAAAGTGCCTTTACAGCACCGCACGTCACATTAACAAGTGAAATTGATATGACGAAAGCGAAAGAAGTGCGTCAGCAGTTACTTCCGGCGATTGAAAAAGAGACAGGCTACCGGCTGTCGTTCACAGAAATCATCATTCATGCGGTCAGCCATGTACTCACGCGCCACCCGCAGATCAATATGACATTTGAACAAAATGAGCTCCATTTCCATGAAGATGTACACATTGGTCTCGCTGTTGCAGTGAAAGACGGCTTGATGGTACCAGTCATTTCTCATGCGAATCAAAAAGGATTAAAACAACTAACAAAAGAAGCGAAAGAAATTGGCCGAAACGCACGTGATCAAAAACTACTTCCTGACCAGCTGAAAGGATCCACTTTTACGATTAGTAACTTAGGCATGTATGCCATTGATACCTTTACCCCGATCATTAATCAGCCAGAAGTGGCGATTTTAGGTGTAGGACGGATTCAAGATAAACCTGTTGCAGTAGATGGAGAAATTCAGGTGCGGCCAATGATGGGTGTCAGTTTATCGTTTGATCACCGAGTAGTAGATGGCGCACCAGCGGCTGCCTTTTTAACAGACCTTAAAAAAGTGCTTGAACAACCATTTGAATTGCTAATGTAGGAGATGAATCGGATGACGAAAACGTATGATCTGACAGTCATTGGAGGAGGGCCTGGCGGGTATACTGCCGCCCTTCAAGCGGCTGAGCGCGGACGGAAGGTTGCTTTGATTGAGGAGGATTTTCTAGGCGGTACTTGTTTAAATCGAGGCTGTATCCCTTCAAAGACCTTGCTGAAACATGCAGAAGTCATTGAATCAATCGAGAAGGCGAAAAGCTGGGGAATCGAAACAGGTGACATGATTCTTTCTTTCGATAAAATGAGAAAGCGCAAAGATGACGTCATTGAAAAGCTCAGAGGTGGAATCGCTTTTTTATTAAAGCAAGGAAAGATTGATGTATATAACGGCAGAGGCACAGCGGTGACAAAGCATCGGATTGAGATTGAAAAACAAGATGGATCAGAATCGATTGAAACGAAAGAGTTAATCATTGCTACTGGATCTACACCAGCTATTCCGCCAATACCGGTGCTTAAAGATATTTCATTTGATACAAGTGATACAATCTTTGACATCCCAGATATTCCTGCTTCTGTCGTCATTATTGGCGGAGGTGTCATTGGTCTTGAGCTTGCTTGTATTTTCCAAAGTCTTCAATCAAAAGTCACCATTATTGAAGCGGCACCGTCCATAATTCCACAAGAGGATGAAGAAGCATCTAAGCTGCTAGAAAGAGAACTCAAGAAAAAGGGCATCCATATCGCGAAGAAAACCACTGTGACAGAGGTGACGGAAAGCGAAGGAGTCAAAGCGGTTCATGCAACAGATGATAAAGGGGAGACGCACATCTTTACAGCGGAAAGACTGCTTGTCTGCGTTGGAAGAAGACCGAATGTATCAGCTGTAAACCAGCTTGATCTTCAGCATGATGGTCCGTTTATCAAGGTGAATGATCGGATGCAGACAAGTGCTGAAGGTGTATACGCAGTTGGGGATGTCGCCGGCGGTTATCAGCTGGCTCATGCGGCGATGGCAGAGGCTGCTGTTGCGGTCAGCAATATTTGCGGCGTGCCTGAAAAAATGAATGCTGATATTATGCCTAGATGTATTTATACATTACCAGAGGTGGCAAGTGTTGGTCTTACGGAGAAAGAGGCAAAAGCTAAAGGGCTCAGCGTACAAACTGAACGATTTGATTTAGCGGCAAGCGGTAAAGCGTTAGCGGCAGGTGTTCAAACAGGCTTTATTAAATTGGTGTACGATACAGCATATGGTGAAGTGATCGGTGCAACGATGGTTGGTCCGCATGTCACAGAAATGATTTCAGAAGCTTCTTCCTTTATGTATTTAGAAGGAACAGCAGAAGAGATGGCGAAAATGATTCATCCGCATCCGACCATCTCAGAAGGTTTTTATGAAGCAGCTCTTGATATCGTGAGTAAGCTGAGAAAATAAATGCTAAACAAGGGATAGGGAGGAGATGCATGTGCACGTCCAGCTTCATCAGAAAGCGGCACTTGTGACAGGTAGCACAGATGGATTTGGAGAAGCCATCTGCCTGGCTTTAGCCCAGGCAGGTGCACATGTTTTTTTACACACATTTCATGATGAATCAAAGGCTAGAACCATTTGTGAAGACATTCAAAAAATGGGTGGTCAGGCGAGTATCATCATGAATCCGCTTGAAACGCCTCGTGATGCCACGCGTATGCTGAGACAAGTGATCGATACGTGCGGAAAACTGGATATTTTGGTCAATCAAGCAGCACAAGGAACGGAAGCGGAGCTTGACGCCGCACACCCTAATGAGTGGATGGACGAAGTGGAAACCGCTGTGAATACTGTCTTTCTTTCCAGTCAAGCTGCCGTATGGCACATGGTTGACCAGAAAAAAGGCTGCATTATTAATATATCGTCATCAGGCAGTATCACAGGTGATGGCGGGATTTCACATGCGACATCGAATTCTATGCTGAATGCCATGACAAAAGGGCTGGCGCGAGAATTTAAAGACAAAGGGATTCGGGTGCTCGCTTTATTGCCGCCGCCTCTCCATTTGATTCCTAATGCAGAGCAAATCAAGGAGTCTGTGGCCCATATGACGGTCTTTTTAAGTACATCATATGGCGCATTTACTGATGGTGCAGCGATTATGCTTGACGGGGGTGAGAGTGCTGGCTAATGATCAAAAAACAGTTCTCATCGTTGGCGGTGCCCAAGGGATTGGAAAGGAAATTGCCGAGCGTTTTTTAAAAGAAGGTCACAGAGTGGCTGTGTCCGATATAGATGAACAAGGACTTTCGCTTTTAAAAAAACAGCACTCTGAGCTGCTGACATTTCAAGCTGACGTTTCATCGTGGGAAAGTGTTCAGCAGATGGTCTCAGCAGCTGAAAGGGAGCTAGGCGGCATTGCTCATCTTGTGTATTCAGCAGGGATGACAAAATCACTTCCTTTTTTAGAAGTCGATTTTTCACTTTGGAAAAAGACACTGGCTGTGAACTTGTATGGTCTTTACTATTGCATCAAAGCGTCAGCACCTTATATATGTGAGCGGCAAGAAGGAAGCATTGTCGTGATTGGATCAGGATCTGCTATAACTGGCTCAGGCGGTGGAATTCAGTATTACGCCTCAAAAGCAGGTGCTTTTGGCCTGATGCGCTCGCTTGTAAAGGAATTAGGGGCACACCATGTGCGTATCAATGTGATTGCACCCCGCGTGATTGAATCTCAAATGCTTGATACGCTCTATCCTACTGAGGTGGAGAAAAGGCAGCTACAATCGCTCATTCCTGTCGGGAGATTAGGAAGACCAGACGATATCGCAGGACTCACTTTATTTCTTACAAGTGACGAGGGAAGCTATTTACACGGACAAATTATTCTGTTAGACGGCGGGAGAACGTATCAGCCAAAATATACGGAGGGAAAAAGAGCGGAGAGGTAATCGCTCTTTTTGTCATTTTCATAACAATTGTGCCAATTAGAAACGAATGTTTGGTATACTGGGAATCATAGTATATTAAAAGGATGATGTCACATGCTGAATTGGGAAGAAAGACGACAGCTCGTCAAAGTTGCTCATCTTTATTATACAGACGGGTGGACGCAGCAGGAAATCGCAAAAAAGCTCAATGTCTCAAGACCAGTCATTTCAAAGCTCTTACAAAAAGCAAAAGATGTGGGAATTGTTGAGGTGTACATTAAAGACGAAAGTATTCATACGGTGGAACTGGAAAAGCAGCTAGAAACAACTTTTCAATTAACAGATGCTGTCGTTGTCCCAAGCGTCGGGACAATGTCTGAGATGGTGAAACGGGCAGTCGGTCAAGCAGGCGCCTATTATTTATCTAAAAACATGAAAGACGCGGAGAAAATCGGTATTTCATGGGGAACTACACTAGCTGCGCTTGTAAAGGAATACCCGTTCGAGCGAAGAAACGATGTGAAGGTCATTCCATTAGAGGGCGGAATGGGCAGGCAGGCAGTCGACATTCATGCCAATCAGCTGGCATATGAGCTGGCAAAGAAAATGAATGGCACGTGTTCCTATTTATATGCCCCGGCGATTTTAGAAACAGAAGAATTAAAAGAGCGGCTCATGGCAATGCAGGATATAGAAGCTGTGCTTGAAGAAGGTAAAAATGTAGATATTGCCCTCATCGGTATTGGCAACCCGCATAAAGGTTCAACGTTAAAAACAGTTGGTTACTTAAAAGAAGAAGATTTATCTGGTTTAAGGCAATCAGGGGCTGTTGGTGATATTGGCTTTCGTTTCTTTGACGGTCAAGGCAAACCTGTCCAAGATGAACTGAACCAAAAGGTCATTGGTTTATCACTGGAGCAGTTAAAGAGCGTCAAAACGGTCATCGCTGTTGTAGAAGGAACCCATAAGGCTGAAAGTATTTTAGGGGCTTTAAATGGCGGCTTTATTCAAGTACTGGTGACAGACGAACTAACGGCCGCAGCCATTTTAAAGGAAGCTTCCGTCCAATAAACGGCTAATACCCATCGAATTGTATAAAAAGAGCAACATCAAACGAGAAAGGAGCTGTGTATCTTGAAGAAAACCGAAATGGAAGCGAACCTACATTGTACTCGGTGCCAAGAAGAGACCCTCCACAGCATCGTTTATGTGAATGATCAGATGAAAAGCGTTGAGTGTACAGAGTGTCATCAGAAGATCAGTGTGAAAGTCGACATCATGAAGGAATTTTACAAAGAAGTATACGAAAAAATTGCGACAAAGCCAAAGCGGATGACGCAGGAATATAAGGCGAATTTGAATGGATTTATCTCAAGACTCCCAATCCGCGTGCTTAGTAAGCCATACCGGCTCATGAGATATTTAAACGAATCATACAAAGTGATTAAGCAATATAAAAAAAAGCAGAGCTGATTAGCGCTCTGCTTTTTTGTGTGTTTTTTTCATATAATAATAAATAGGCAGTCCAGCAATCCCGATCAGCATAGAGATGAGACAGCTTTTCCAGTCGGTGATCATGGTGCTGATTAAGACGAATAAAGAACCGATAATCGCAACGATTGGTGTGAGCGGATAAAGTGGTACGCTATAAGCACGCTCGATTCCTTTGTTTTGTTTTCTCAGTTTAAAGACTGCGAAAAAGGCCATGACATAAAAGATGTAGATCATGAAGATCGAAACCTCTGACAGCTTTTCTGGATTGCTGACGACCATAAACACAATGGCGATCAAAATTTGTACAAATACAGCAATCCACGGTGTTTTAAATGTAGGGTGAATACGTGAAATCGCGTTTGCGAAAGGAATTTGCTTTCGCTCTGCCATCGCGAAAATCACACGTGGGAATGAAAGAACCTTTCCGTTCAAACAGCCAAAGATACTAATGATGATGCCGATACTAATGACCTTACCGCCGATTGGTCCAAAGAGCATTGTCGCAGCAGTACTTGTCGCATTTTCTCCAAGCTGTACGATTTGATCTGCTGGTAACACGTGCAAAAGAGCGACATTAATAAAGAGATAGCAAGCCGTGACGATTAAAATCCCGCCTGCCATTGCACGAGGAAGCAGCTTCTCTGGGTTTTTCATCTCACCGCCAAGTGCTGCAAGCAATATCCAGCCGTCATAGGCAAACAACGTAGCCAAGATCGCTGCACCGAAGTTCATTTGAGCGATGCTATCGTTGACAGCCATAAAAACATTTTCGTTTCCTTTCCATAAGCCAAACACAATAATAGCGGCAATCGGGACAAGCTTTCCGATGGTGGTCAGCCCTTGAACAAAACCGCCGTATTTTGTTCCCATGATGTTAATGAAACATAAAAATAAAACAGTGATAATGCCAATTGTTGTCGACCATAAAGAAGATAGAGAAAATAAATTAGCTAACAATGAACCAAAATAAAGACCGAGCGCACCGATGATGGCAGGTCCGTAAATGATAATCTGCACCCAGCCGCATAAATAGCCCCAAAACTCACCATACACTTCTTCAAGGTAGGCATACAATCCGCCAGTCCGAGGGATTTGTGTACCAATTTCAGCAACAGTGAGTCCGCCTGCAAGGGTTAAAATGCCGCCTAGCAGCCAAGCGAATAATGCGATATCTGAGCTTCCTGAATAGGAAAGGACGTTGCCTGGCTTCATAAAGACGCCGGACCCGATAATAGTCCCGATGACAAGAGATAGGGCGAAAAATAAGCCGATGTCCTGTTTTAACGCTGGTTGTTCTTTGTTCATTACTCGCGACCTCCTGCATCACTTTCGTACGTTACTGTGACATGTATTTCGTTCATTGTAATACGATTTTAGGAAAACAAGAATTAAAAAAATTTTCTGATTTTCGTATTTGTATTTAAAAGTGTTCGTTTATTGGAGATATCAGGGTGAATGTTTCGTTAAAAACGAACAATAAAAGATTATTTTTGATTTAATGTTAATTTTATCGTTAGAAACCGAACATCTAGCCAAATGGTTGACTTTTCTTGAAAAATGACCTATTTTATTCATAAGGATATTATCTTGAATTCGAGATATTTAGAAATAGGAGTGAACGTAATGAAAATCAATGGAATTCACCACGTATCTGCATTAACAGCCAATGCTCAAAAAAATGTTGATTTCTACCGCCAGATTCTTGGCTTAAAACTTGTAAAGAAAACGGTCAATCAGGATGACCCATCTATGTATCATTTATTTTATGGAGATGAGGTCGCTTCACCGGGAACGGAGCTCACATTCTTTGAAATTCCAATGCTCGCTCGTCGTTTGAAAGGAACAAACGCGATCACAAGCACAGGCCTTCTCGTTTCTTCTGAAGAAGCACTTTCATTTTGGGAAAAGCGTTTTGAAGAGACAGACGTACAGCAAGAAACGGCTTCCTTGAGAGGGGGCAGACCTGCCTTGCGCTTTCAAGATCCAGAAGGGCAGCAGCTATTTTTAACAGTAGAACCGAACGCACAAGAAGCAGGCTCACCGCCAGTGCATGATGATATTCCGGCAGAGTTTGCCATTAGAGGTTTGGGTCCAGTGGAATTAACTGTTGCAGAAGCGGACAAAACGATCCGTGTTTTAACAGACATCCTTGGCTTCACCGAAAGAGCGCGTGAACAATCAAATGATGGTGAGATCGTGACCATTTTTGAGTCAGGAAATGGCGGTGCTGGAACAGAAATTCATGTGATCGAAAAAACTGAAGGGCCTTCTGAGCGTTCCGGCAGAGGAAGTGTGCATCACGTAGCCTTTCGCGTGGAAGATGCAGAGGAACTGGAAAAATGGTATGACAAAATATCAAAAGCAGGCTTCACGAACTCTGGTGTTGTGGAACGTTTCTACTTTAAAGCCCTTTACTTTAGAGAACCGAATGGTATCTTATTTGAAATTTCAACAGACGGCCCTGGATTTACAGTCGACGAAGGAGTAGATGAGCTTGGCGATCAATTAGCCCTTCCGCCATTTCTAGAGCACAAACGAGCAGAAATAGAACAAAGATTAACGCCAATTCAGTCATCATAAAAAAGCAGCTCATGATGAGCTGCTCAGCGTATAGACAAACCCTCGCATTCTTTGTCAGATCTGCAAAGGTTTTCTATCACGCTGAAAAGAAAAAAGGGCTAAAATCATCTTGATTTTAGCCCTTTTACTTTTTGCATTAGGAACTTACCTGCTTAGATTCAGTTTGTGTTAATGTCACCTTCTTCGTTTCTTCTTTTCCGTTTCGAATGAGTGTGATGCTCACGGTGTCTCCAACTTTCGTATTCGTGTATAGTTCATGACGTAATTCACTTCCGGTTTTGATTTGTTTCCCATTGATGGCGGTAATGACATCCTCTGACTTTAAGCCGGCTTTGGCGGCAGGTGAGCCTGCGGCGATTTCTTTGACGTATACGCCTTGATCAAGCCGACTATTTTTGAGACCGGGTGTTTCTTTCTGATACACGTCCGGGACTTGTTCGAGATCCAGCATGCTGATGCCGATATATGGACGCTCAATCTTTCCTTTTGCGAGAAGCTGATCGGCGATTGGTTTGACATCATTGATTGGAAGCGCGAATCCAATGCCTTCAACACCTGTTTCAGAAATTTTCATACTCGTGATCCCCACAACCTTTCCATCTGTCGTAAGAAGCGGGCCGCCGCTGTTTCCTGGGTTAATAGCTGCATCTGTTTGAATGACATTAATGCTGCTTTCACCTGAGGATGTGTTCATCGAGACTGTTCGGTCGACACCGCTGACAATTCCTTGTGTCACGGTTCTTGATAGATCTTCACCAAGCGGGTTTCCGATCGCGATGACGGTTTCCCCAGCACGCAGCGAGGAGGAATCGCCTAATGCCGCAACCTTCGTTACGTGACTGCTGCTAATTTCTACAACAGCTAGGTCAGTCAGCGGGTCAGCTCCAACCAGTTTACCTTTGGCGGTTTTGCCATCGTGTAAGGATACTGTGAGTTTATTTGCCCCTTCAATGACGTGGTTATTTGTTAAGACATAGGCTTTACTGCCGGATTTTTTGAAAATCACTCCTGAGCCTGTACCTGTTTTTTCCTCTTGACTGCTTTTATTTTGCTGTGATTCATCAAAAGGCGTATTGAAATCGCCGAAGCTCGTGTCTGTTTGACTTTGCGCTTGGTAGTTTGTAATGCCGACAATGGCTGGTGATACATTTTCCACCATGCTGGAGATGCTGCTCGATGAATGTGATGTTTGGACGGCGGTTGTTTTTGACGAATTGGCACTTGTATCATTTGTCGATACCACTGCTGAATTATGTGCTGTGTTGTCTGATGCGTGCTGGGCATATGGCGAAAGGACGTACACACCTAACGCCAGCGTACCGCCTACAACACCGCTGACAAATGGCTTAAACCAGCCGTTTGGCTTCTTCTTTCGTTTTTGTGGCTGCTCCGTTGTTTGAAGTTCTTGAGAAGGTTGTTGTTCATTTTTGTGATGTGTCATTTAAATCACTCTCTTTCATCATTTTTTCATGTATGGGTTTAAGGGGTTTTACCTTTTGTTGTGGATACTGACTTGATCGTAAGAAAAAAGTGTGGGATAAAAATGAAAACATTGTGGGAAATTGTTAAAATAAGTAGTGAATCTAAGCAAAATAGAGGAGATTAAACTGTGAAGACAATTGGAATCATTGGATATGGAAGCATGGCTGATATGATGGTGCAAAAATGGCTGGAAAAAGAAGTGCTCGATGCACATCAAATCATGATCCACACAAGAAGTGAAACGGACCGCCTGCTTCAACTTAAAGACAAGCATCAAGAAATAAACATCTGCTCATTAGAGGAACTTTCTGCGTCATGTGATGTACTTTTTATCTGCGTGCCGCCGCTTGCTGTACTTGATGTACTCGATCAACTGTCTTCAGCAGCCAAATCGGTGCATATTGTGTCAGTAGCCGCGGCTGTGACGTTAGACAAGTTATCAAAGCATACGACTCAACCAATATCCAGATACATCCCAACGCTCACGTCAGCTGTTGGAACGGGCGTTTCCCTCGTTGCGCATGGTGAAACTGCTGGAGAGGAAGAAAAGGCGCGTTTGCACCGCCTGCTTTCAGCTTTTAGCATCGTACGTGAAGTTGAAGAAGACAAGTTCGATGCGGCGAGTAACTTGACGAGCTCATCTCCTGGTTTTATCGCTGCTCTTTTTGAAGAAATGGCGAGAGCTGCTGTGAGAAATAGTGAGCTTTCCTTAGAGGAAGCGTATGAATTTTTAACGTATGCCCTTTTAGGCACAGGTCAAGTCCTTGTAGAACGGGGCCTCACCTTTGCTGAAACCGTCGATAGAGTGGCGACAAAAGGGGGCATTACAGGAGAAGGCGCCGAGGTTATTCAAAAGCAGGCACCTCAGATGTTTAATGATCTATTTACACAAACGATGAAGAAATATGAACAGCTGAAATCACAGATTAACGAAGCAGACAAACACCACTAAAGACATAGTTAGTGGTGTTTTATTTGTTAAAAAAATCCTTTGTCGTACAGTCTTTTGATCTATAATATCTGAGTCTAATTTCCTTATTTTCAGACATTGTATTGAAAAATCGATCAAGTAATCATATAATTTTTTAGAAAATTTAGAAAAATATACACAAATTTTAAGTTTAATTTAAGGGGGATGGGAATGAAGCTCTATGTATCTGTCGATATGGAGGGGATTACTGGTCTAGCTGATCATACATTTGTCGATGCCCGTCAGCACAATTATGAACGGGGCAGAAAGATCATGACGGGTGAAGTGAATGCCTGTGTGGAGGCACTTCTTCAGCATGGCGCAACCAATATTTTGGTCAATGACAGTCATTCTAAAATGAATAATTTGTTGATTGAAGAATTGCATGAAGAAGCATCTCTTATATCTGGTGACGTCAAGCCTTATTCAATGGTTCAAGGGTTAGATCAAACCTATGATGCTGCTGTTTTTTTAGGCTATCATGCGAGGGCGTCTATGAAAGGTGTGATGTCCCACAGTATGATTTTTGGTGTTAGACATTTTTACATAAATGATCATCCAATTGGTGAAATGGGCTTTAATGCGTATGTTGCAGGCTACTATGGTGTGCCGGTGATTCTTGTTTGCGGAGACGATCAAGCAGCTCTTGAAGCAGAGAAGCTGATGCCTGGTGTGAAAACAGTGGCAGTGAAAGAGACCATATCAAGATCTGCTGTGAAATGTCTCACTCCTGCCAAAGTCAACCAACAAATCTCACAGCAAGTGGAAGCCGCAATGAAACAGATTCATCACATCAAGCCGCTGACGCCTCCTGATCAGCCGCTGCTGAAGATTGAGTTTGCCAATTATGGACAAGCTGAATGGGCGAATTTAATGCCTGGTACTGCCATTATTGAAGGGACAACAACGGTGACGTATCAAGCAGAGAATATATTAGAAGCCTACCAAGCGATGCTTGTCATGACAGAGCTTGCCGCACGTACAACATTTTGTTAAGCGAGGGGGAGACGGCAGATGACCAGCTTTTTGCTCAAGCGTTTTATTGCGATGATTGCCACGATTTTAACGATTACGACGTTAACGTTTATTTTAATGAAGGTCATCCCAGGATCGCCCTTCAATGAAGAACGAAATACAAACGAAACCGTCCAGCGAAACCTCGAAAGCTACTATCACTTAGACGAACCACTGTATGTTCAATATGTCATCTATTTAAAATCCATCGTTACCTTTGATTTTGGTCCTTCCATTAAAAAGCCTTCTGAAAGTGTCAATGATCTATTGGCGAGAGGCTTCCCAGTCTCATTAGAACTTGGTCTTATCTCAATATTGATTGCTGTCATCTCCGGCATCCTGCTAGGGGTCATGGCTGCCCTCCGGCACAATGGCTTGATTGATTATATCGGCATGACCATTGCTGTTTTCGGTATATCCATTCCAAACTTTATCTTTGCTACCTTATTAATTCAGCAGCTTGCTGTGAATTTGAAGCTCTTTCCTACAGCGATGTGGACAAGTCCGATGCATATGGTGCTGCCAACCATTGCTCTTGCCGTTAGTCCGATGGCCATTATTGCCCGGTTAACAAGATCGAGCATGATTGAAGTGCTGTCTCAGGACTATATTCGCACTGCTAAAGCAAAAGGACTTTCTCCCTTTAAAATTGTGTTTAAACATGCACTTCGAAATGCGCTTTTGCCTGTTGTGACCATTCTTGGCACACTTGTCGCAAGCATTTTAACAGGAAGTTTTGTCATTGAAAAAATATTTGCGATTCCTGGCATGGGAAAATACTTTGTCGAGAGTATTAACAACCGTGATTATCCTGTCATCATGGGAACCACTGTTTTTTACAGCATCATTTTAATCACACTTCTTTTCATTGTCGATGTGGCGTATCGCCTGCTTGATCCAAGGATTCAGCTGCATCAGAAAGGAGGAAAGGCATGAGTATACATTTGCAGCAGGATCAACCGAATCCGCATCATGAAGTGCCGGACGAATGGTTTTCTCCGAGAGAGCAAAAGAAAACGGAGGCCCATGCCATTAAAAGACCCTCTCTTTCGTATTGGGCAGACACATGGAGGCGACTGAAGCAAAATAAGCTTGCGATGTTTAGTTTATCGGTATTGATTTTACTTTTTATCATGGCACTATTAGGCCCATTGCTTGCACCTAATAGCGTGACAGAGCAGCGTCTTTCGATGCAAAATCTGCCGCCATCCGCTGCTCACTGGTTCGGAACGGATGAGCTTGGACGAGATGTGTTCACGCGTACATGGTACGGGGCGCGTATTTCTTTATTTGTAGGCGTCATGGCAGCCCTGATTGATTTTGCCATCGGCGTGATCTATGGAGGCATTGCCGGTTATAAGGGCGGGAGATATGACCATGTCATGATGCGAATCGTCGAGGTGCTCTACGGTCTTCCTTATTTACTTGTTGTCATTTTATTGATGGTTCTGATGGGGCCAGGGCTCGTCACCATTATTGTAGCGCTCACTGTCACCGGATGGATTGGAATGGCAAGAATCGTGAGAGGTCAAGTTCTTCAGCTGAAAAGCCAGGAATATGTCCTTGCCTCAAAAACCTTTGGTGCAAAGAGCCTTCGTATCATTCGCCGCAACCTGCTGCCGAATACGATGGGGCCGATTATCGTTCAGATGACCTTAACTGTACCAACCGCGATATTTGCAGAAGCGTTCCTAAGCTTTCTTGGTTTAGGCATTCAAGCACCGTTTGCAAGCTGGGGCGTGATGGCAAATGATGCGCTGCCGACAGTGCTGTCAGATAACGGGCATTGGTGGCGTTTATTTTTCCCTGCGTTTTTTATTTCGCTCACGATGTTTTGCTTTAACAATTTAGGTGATGGCTTGCAAGATGCGCTTGATCCGAAGATGAAGAGGTGATGGCGCTTTGAAAAAAGTTCTACAAATCATCGATCTGCACGTCAGCTTTCGGACATATGGCGGCTCAGTTCGAGCGGTACGCGGGGTGAATGTGGATGTATATGAAAAAGAAACCCTTGCCATTGTAGGAGAGTCAGGCTGCGGGAAAAGTGTGACTTCACAAAGCATTATGAGGCTGCTGCCAGCTTACAGCGCTCATGTTGATCGGGGAGAAATCTGGTTTGAAGACCGAAATTTGCTGTCATTATCTGAAAAAGAAATGCGCGCCATACGAGGTGTCGATATTTCGATGATCTTCCAAGATCCAATGACCGCACTGAACCCAACCTTGACGATAGGGGATCAGCTCATGGAGGCGGCAAAGGAGCATCAAAAGCTGACGAAAAAAGAAGTGAAAGAAGCCGCCATTCGGATGCTTGATTTGGTCGGCATTCCGCAGCCGAAGGAAAGGTTAAAGCAATACCCTCACCAGTTCAGCGGGGGAATGAGGCAGCGGCTCATGATTGCCATGGCACTGATTTGCGAGCCCAAAGTGCTGATTGCTGATGAACCGACGACCGCACTGGATGTGACCATACAGGCACAAATATTAGAGCTGTTTAAAGAGATTCAGAGAAAAACAGGGGTCACCATTATTTTAATCACACATGATTTAGGGGTCGTCGCCCAAGTCGCAGACCGGGTAGCCGTCATGTACGGAGGGAAAATGGTGGAGGTCGGAACGAGGCGAGATATTTTTTACAGTCCGCAGCATCCCTATACAAAAGGACTTCTGCAATCCGTTCCAAGACTTGATATGAAAGATGAACTCATTCCAATTGAAGGAAGCCCGCCTGATTTATTTGCTCCGCCAAAGGGCTGTCCGTATACAGATCGCTGCCCGTCCGCCATGAAGGTGTGTGATCATATCATGCCGCACGAAACGCAGCGGTCACCTACCCACAAAGTGCATTGCTGGCTCCAAGATGAGCGAGCGAATCAAACCGTTTTATCTTCAACACAAAGGGGGAGTTTTTGATGAGAAAAAAGGGATGGATCATCAGTATATGTTTGTTCACGATCATGCTGCTCGCAGGATGTACAGCCAATGAGCAAGCAGGGAAAGGATCATCAAGCAATCAGGGTGAAAAGAAAATATTAACCTTAAATAACGAAAATGAACCGACGTCGTTTGATCCGCCGATTGGTTTTAATAATGTATCGTGGCAAGGACTCAATAACTTAATGGAGGGATTAACAAGACTGAATGAAAAGCACGAACCATCTCCTGCAATGGCGGAAAAATGGGAGATATCAGAGGATGGAAAAACGTACACGTTCCATTTAAGAGATGGCATCAAGTGGTCAAATGGTGATCCAGTGAAAGCGAGTGACTTTGAATATGCGTGGAAGCGGCTGCTTGATCCGAAAACAGGCTCATCTGCATCGTTCCTAGCCTACATGATTGAAGGCGGAGAGGCATTTAACAGCGGAAAAGGAAACAAAGAAGACGTGAAAGTCAGCGCTGTAAATGACAAAACGCTTAAGGTCACACTGGCATATCCGCAGAAATCGTTCTTAAATATGACCGCAAACCCTGCTTTTTTTCCTGTCAATGAACAGGTAGCTAAGAAGGACCCAAACTGGGCAAAAGACGCCAAAACCTTTGTCGGAAATGGACCGTTCAAGCTGACAGAGTGGAAGCATGATGAGAGCTTCACAATGGAAAAAAGTGAGACGTATTGGGACAAAAAAACAGTCAAGCTGGATCAAGTGAAGTGGCTGATGATCAGTGATCGAAACACAGACTATCAAATGTATCAATCAGGAGATTTAGATACTGCCTTTGTCCCAGCAGAGCAAAGTGAAAATCTGCTGAAAAATAAAGATATACAAATTGAAGACCAGGCTGGATTGTTCTTTTATCGTCTGAATGTGAACATGGAACCTTTTCAAAATAAGAACATCCGCAAAGCTTTTCAAATGGCGATCAACCCGCAAGATATCGTGGATTATGTAACGAAAAATGAAGAGAAGCCAGCACGTGCCTTCGTCTCGCCAGGCATTCTTGATTCAAAGGGTGAGGATTTCAGAAAAGCTGGCGGTGATCTTTTGAAGAATGATAAGAGTGAAGCTGCGAAGTTATTAGAAAAAGGGCTGAAAGAAGAGAACTATTCAAAACTGCCAGCCGTCACATTGACATACAGTACAAAGCCTGAGAACAAGAAAAAAGCTGAAGCCATCCAGCAGCAGCTGAAAGAAGCGCTAGGTGTAGATGTGAAGCTTGCAAACATGGAAGCCAATGTGTTTGCAGAAGATCAAAAGGCGCTCAAATTCCAATTCTCACAAAGTTCATTTTTAGCAGACTATGCAGATCCGATCAATTTCCTAGAGAGCTTTCAAACAGGGAATGCGATGAACCGGACAGGATGGTCAAACGATACCTATGATCAGCTGATCAAAAAGGCGAGCCAGGAAGCAGACGAGCAAAAGAGAAATAACATTCTTCATGATGCAGAGGCACTTCTCATTGAAGAAGCACCGATCATTCCGATTCATTTTTATAACCAAGTTCATTTACAAAAAGAAGGAGTGAAGGGGATTGTCCGTCACCCTGTTGGGTATATCGATTTGAAATGGGCACAAGTAGATGGAGAGTAATATTAGGATCAAAAGACGCTTTTAGATAAAAGCGTCTCAGCGTGTAGACAAACCCTCGCATTCGTTGTCAGTCCTGCGCGCTGGTGCTCACGAATGACAAATTCGCTCCGCGCCAGTGCTCGTCCTTCCTAGACTGCAAAGGTTTTCTATCACGCTGAAAAGAAGACAAAGGGCTAAAATAAACATCATTTTAGCCCTTTGTCAACAATCTAAGACGCTTTTAGATAAAAGCGTCTGTTCCTTTATTCGTTCATGTTATGAAGCAGAAACCCATAGATTGAAAGAAACAAAGAGAAAGAGGGGATATGGCATGAGCCAGCTGCCAGTGGCACTTCAAACAGGGGATACGGTGGGGATTATTGCACCAGCAAGTCCGCCTGATGAGCTGAAATTAGCAAAAGGGATTGCCTTTTTAGAAAGCCTCGGGCTAAAGGTGAAAAAAGGGAAGTATTTGGGCCGCCGGTATGGATATTTAGCAGGTCATGATCATGAAAGAGTGGAGGATCTTCATCGTATGTTTCAAGATCCAGAAGTGAAGGCGGTTATTTGTGCTTGCGGAGGATACGGGACTGGAAGACTTGCGGAAGTCATTGACTATGACCTGATTCGCCGGAATCCAAAAATCTTTTGGGGCTATAGTGATATTACGTTTTTACATACGGCCATCCAGCAGCAGACGGGTCTTGTGACGTTTCATGGGCCAATGCTTTCCTCTGATGTGGGACTTGAGGAGGTCCATCCTTATACGAAAGATACCTTTTTACAGCTGTTCGCACCGAAAGCCTTTACGTATGCGCACCACTTGTCACCCCTTCATACTTTCTATCCGGGCACCGCTTCAGGTGAGATTGCAGGAGGAAATCTTGCCCTCATCGTGACAACACTTGGTACGCCTTTTGAAATCGATACGAAGGGAAAGCTTTTGTTCATTGAAGATATTGACGAAGAACCCTATAAAATCGATCGAATGATGCAGCACCTCACATCTGCTGGAAAATTGGATGATGCGGCTGGATTCATCATTGGAGATTTTCATCAATGTGAGCCAAAAAAGAAAGATCAGTCCCTCACATTGAATCAAGTATGGGACACCTATATTGTCCCGCAAAAGAAACCTGCACTTGGGGGCTTCCGGATCGGTCATTCTTCGCCAAACTTTGCCATTCCAATGGGCACGCAGGCTGCATTAGATGCGACAGGAAAAAAACTGCACATTTCTCCAGGCGTTGCAGCGAAAGAGGCGATCAAATGAAAATCGTTGATGTTCGTACATGTAGAATGAGTGTACCGCTAAAAAAGCCTTTCAAAACCGCTTTACGAACGGTGTATGACGCAGCATCTCTGATCGTTATCATCACATATGATCAAGGTGACGTCAGCTACGGAGAGGCAGTCCCGACAACAGTGATTACAGGTGAAACGCTGGAAAGCATCGACTATGCCATCTGCGAAGTGATCAGACCGAGTTTGCTTGGAGCTTCCTTGTCAGAATATGAACAAATTTTTTCTCATATGAACCGGGTGCTCGCTTGCAACACAAGCGCAAAGGCAGCGGTTGACATGGCCATTTATGATGGCTTAGCGAAACAGGCAGGACTTCCACTTTATCAATACCTTGGCGGATATCGCAGTCAGCTTGAAACCGATTATACGGTCAGTGTAAACCGTCCGCTTGAGATGGCGGAAGATGCGAAGCAATACGCAGCTGAAGGCTTTCAGACATTAAAGATCAAGGTAGGAAAAGATGATATAGATACGGATATTCAGCGTATCAAGCGAATTCGAGAAAAGATCGGGCCGGATATTCAGATTAGACTCGATGCGAACCAGGGCTGGACGTGGAAGGAAGCGGTCGTAGCCATTCGGAAAATGGAGCCAATGAATATCGAGCTAGTCGAGCAACCAGTGCCAAAAGAAGATATCGAAGGCCTACGCCGTGTGACGGAGGCAACAGATACACTGATAATGGCAGACGAAAGTATTTTTAGTTTTCATGATGCGATCAAGGTGCTTGAAACGAGAAGCTGTGATTTAATCAATTTAAAATTAATGAAATCAGGCGGCATAAAAGAAGCCCTAAAAATCAATGCACTGGCAGAAGCATACGGCGTAAAGTGCATGATTGGCAGCATGATTGAGTCAAAACTTGGCATTACAGCAGCCGCTCATCTCGCCGCCAGCCAGCCAAATATCACCCGCTATGATTTTGATGCCCCGCTCATGCTAAAAGAGGACATGGTGGACGGAGGAATCGTGTACAAAGGAAAAGATATCTTTTTCCCGCCGCATCATGGGTTAGGCATTCAAGGAGTGAAAGGAGTCTCATGATGATATTTGAATCAAAGGTTGCAGTTGCGAACGTATGGACAGCGCCGCAGTCACCGAGAGAAATCGATCAAAAGGTACTTCAGAGCTCCTTCAAATTCAAAGAGTGGATTGACAAGCAAACATATGAAGAAAAACTGGCTTTATGTGAAGAAAATCTGATCCAGTCGCAAGTACTGCTCGGTGAACGAGTCATTGGCTTAGAAGAAACAGACGGCTGGATGAAAGTCGTTATTCCGCAGCAAGCCAGCCGGAAACACCCACAAGGCTATCCTGGCTATATACCTGCGAACCAACTAAAGCAAGTGACAGAAGGAAGTGCACCAACTATATCTCATATCGTTTGTCAGAAAAAAGCCATGCTCTATCGAAACGGGCAAGCGGACATGGAAATTAGTTTTTTAACAGAGCTCACAGCTGTAGAAGAAACGAGTGATTGCTTTCGTGTTGTCACACCAGCAGGGACGAGAGAAATCAATAAAGCAGATGTGCAGCCAGTTTCATCCATTTTTTCTATGGCCGGCAAAGATGTTGTAGACAAGGGAAAACAATTTATTGGTCTTTCGTATTTATGGGGCGGCATGAGCAGCTTTGGCTATGACTGTTCGGGCTTTGCTTACAGCATGTATAAAGCGTGCGGATATCTTTTGCCGAGGGATGCAAGTGACCAAGCAGTGCAAGGAACACCGGTCGCATCAAGCCATTTAGAACAAGGCGACTTATTGTTTTTCGCCAATGACAACGGAAAGGGAGCAGTCCGCCATGTTGGGATCTACGCAGGTGACGGTATGATGCTTCATTCGCCTAAAACCGGCAGAGAAATTGAACTTCTTTCCCTTGCTGGCACTTCATATGAAAAAGAATGGGCAGGTGCAAGACGGTATTTGCCAAGCGAGAGGAGCAAAGGTCATGGCAGTTGAACCACTTTTACAAGTAAACAATCTCAAAAAACATTTTCATCTATCGAAAGGAAGAACGCTAAAAGCGCTAGACGGTGTCTCCTTTCAGCTGAAACAAGGCGAAACATTTGGCCTTGTTGGCGAGTCCGGCTGCGGGAAATCCACACTTGGAAAAGTGCTTATGCGCCTTTATGAACCGACAGATGGAGAAGCTTTGTATGAAGGGAAAAGCCTTCATCACCTTTCACAAAAAGAATCCTTTGATTTTAATCGGCAAATTCAAATGGTGTTTCAAGATCCGTATTCCTCCTTAAATCCGCGGCTATCTGTAAAAGATATTATGCTGGAGCCAATGGAGATTCATAACCTTTATGGGAGTCAAAAGAAAAGGGTTGCCCGGGTGAAAGAACTACTGGAAGCTGTTGGACTTAGCTATGACTTTGCCACGCGCTATCCTCATGAATTCAGCGGAGGGCAGAGGCAGAGAATCGGTATTGCAAGAGCACTCGCCTTAGCGCCGAAATTTATTGTGGCAGATGAACCAATTTCTGCACTAGATGTCTCCGTTCAAGCGCAGGTCGTGAATTTGCTGAAGAAACTGCAAAAGGAGGAAGGGCTGACATTTCTCTTTATTGCGCATGACTTGTCGATGGTCAAATATATTAGCGACCGAATCGGTGTCATGTATTTAGGTCATCTCGTCGAATTGACTAGCAGTGATACGTTATATCAAACACCGCTGCACCCCTATACACAAGCATTGCTGTCAGCGATCCCCATTCCAGATCCTGACGTGGAGGACAAGCGCAAAAGGTTCATTTTAAAGGGAGAAATTCCAAGTCCAGTGAACCCGCCAAGCGGCTGTGTATTTCGAACAAGGTGTCCTGCAGCGATGGATGTGTGTGCTGAAAAAAAGCCAACATTACAAGCAGTAGAAGAAGGGCATGATGTCGCCTGTCATTTATACGATCGGACATAAAAATAGGCAGATAAAAAGCCAGCAAGTAGACAAACTGTTCTACACGCTGGCTTTTTTAGTGAACGTACGCCGAATCGGCAATGTGCAGCATCTAAAAGAGCCGCCAGATTTAATGATTTCTGAAAAATCCACTTCAATGACAGTGTAGCCGTGAGCGGTTAATGCAGCATTTGTTTCTTGATTGATGGGCAAACTGATCACTTTTTTCTGTCCAATGGATAAAACGTTTGGGCCGAGTGTGAATTGCTCTTGTTCGCTTATTTCAATTAGATGATAATGCATGTTGAGCAGGTGAAGATCCTCTTTTTTGAACGCTTCTGGATAAATCAATATCTCATCATGAGAGAGAATATTCATCACACAATCGAGATGCAAAATGTGAGCAGGAAGATGAATGGGAATGATATCATGATCCGGCAGTTCTTTTTTAAGCTCATGAATAGCGGCTGGATTTGTTCTTTTGCTCGTTCCGACAAATACGCGTCTTTGATCCACAAGCACATCGCCGCCTTCAATCGTTCCATTTGTCAGGGTAACAGTCTTCAACCCATTTCCCTGTGCCCACTCTTTTAACAATTGTTCTTCTCCTTGCCTAACTGGAGCGGCCATGCTTGAAACAAAGAGTGTATGTCCAATCGTAAACCCAATATCCCGGGTAAACACTTGTTCAGGAAAGCGGTCATTTGCAGGAAGCATAATGGGGCGTACTTGATGGTCTTTTAGGGTTTGGATCAATTGCTTATGCTGAGTAATGGCTTTCATTTGAGAAATATTTTCTCTTGCAAAATGTTTTTGGGTTTCGTTGATGATCTGTTTGATTTCCATATAGATGGGACTGCATAAAAGGACTTCTTGTAAATCGTCATATTCACTCATGCATTGCGGCATTTTGTGTATTTGTTCTGCTCTCATAGAATCCATCAAATGGCCTCCTTGTTTGTTCATAGTTCTATTATTCCTCGTTCTAGTCATAGTTGAAACATTTCCGAAAGAAAATCTCTCACAGGAGACTAAAGCAAAATGTTTAGACAAACCTAAAAGAATAGTGTTTAATAAAAGTCGTTCCGCATTCACGAAAACAGCAAGAAGGAGCTATGATGATGAGTGAAGAAAATTTTAAATACTGCAAGGAATCAAAAGTTGTCAAAACCAGCAGGGTATTCCCTCTCGATACGAATAATCACCAAACCTTATTTGGTGGAAAATTAATGAGTTATATAGATGACATTGCCTCCATCTCGGCAGCAAGGCACAGCCGATGTGAAACGGTCACGGCATCAATGGATTCAGTTGATTTTTTAGAGCCGATTGGACAAAAGGAGTCGGTATGTTTAGAGTCCTATGTCACATGGGTGGGTACGTCTTCTATGGAAGTGTTCGTCAAGGTCATCAAAGAAAACTTGATGTCTGGAGAGCGCAGACTCGCAGCGACTTCATTTCTTACCTTTGTGTCGTTAGATGACAATGGGAAGCCTAAGAAAGTCCCACAAGTCATGCCGGAAACAGAGGAAGAAATCATGCTGCATCAAACCGCAAAACAGCGGGCTGAAGAAAGAAAAAGCCGCCGAAAGCATAGCAAGGCACTGGCTGACGCACTTGGGACAGATAAACCATGGGCGTAAAAATCACCCTTTAAGCGGTGATTTTTTTCTAGAACGGTATCTTGCATGGCAAGATAGTGTGTGGTAAGATGATGCTATCTTGTGATGCAAGGTACTGGAATCGGAGGAACAAAGATGACAACATCCACACAAATGCTAAAAGGAATTTTAGAAGGCTGCCTGCTGTCGATTATTTCAGAGGGTGAGATTTATGGATATGAAATGACGAAGAAGCTCGCTCATTATGGATTTGATCAAATTAGTGAAGGCAGTATCTACCCGATTCTGCTGCGTATGCAAAAGGAACAGTTTGTGACCACTGTCACAAAAGCATCAGCAAGCGGGCCGAAAAGGAAATACTATACGCTCACACAAGCTGGAGAACAAGCGCTCACAGAGTTTATGACCCGCTGGAGTGAGCTTTCAAAAAATGTGAACTGTTTACTACAAAAAGGGAAGTGAGATTATGGTATCAAAAGAAACAAGACACATCTTACTAGAGCTGAAATTTTATCTCATATCAATGGGAAAAAATGAGGGCGAAATTGATGAGCTGATGGATGAGCTAACGACACATGCGGTTGAGGCTGAAAAAGATGGCAAAACAGGGGAGGCTGTGTTTGGCGGAGATCCGAGGGGCTATGCTGATGAACTCGCAAAAGAGCTGTCAGGAAACCATAAAGACTGGGTTCCTTTCGTCAGTGCCTTCTTAATTGGTTCACTCTTTTATATGATTTTATCAGATGCGATCAGTCAAAGCTTATCCTATTCTTGGTATGCGTTAATTGGCTATCCGCTCGTTTTAGTAGCCAATGTCATCATGATTATTGTGATGTTTAGAGCGTCTGCCTTTCAGACAGGCGGCCGGGCATTTCTTTATTTTTGGATCTTAGGAATCTTTCAACTGACTTCAATGGTCACAATCAAACTATTGGATCAAAAGCTCGGCACACCATTACTTGTGCTGACCTCAGGTCAAAGATTGGGCGTCATCCTGCTTATGCTGTTATGTATCATTGTCTTTAATGCAATCTTAAAGGCGAATGTCGTTTCATTGATACCGGTTATCTTCTTCGGACCGCAGCTCATATTCGAATGGCTTGGCTGGACATCACCAAGCGTGCTTCTCATGCAAAGTCTACTATCGGTTGTGATCGTAATAGGGCTTATGCTCATGGTCTTACGCCGGGCGAACAAGAAAAATGAAAACACGATGTAAAAAATAGAGCACATCCATCCGGTGTGCTTTTCTTTTTCTAAAAAAATGTAGAAATGGTAGCGTATTTTTCATTACAATGGGAAGAGGACAAAAATGAAAAGGGGTTCTATGCTTGGATATTTTATGGGGATATGTACTTGTTTTTGTATTGGCTGCTTTGCCTTTTTTTGAAGTGGTTGGTGTTGTTCCACTGGCCATCTTAGGTGGACTGCATCCTGTGACAACGGCTGTAATTGGATTCATCGGCAACTTTCTCACAGTCTTGCTCCTCATTGTTTTCGTAGACCGCTTCAAAGCATGGCGGTTGAGAAGAAAAGAGGACAAAAGTGATGAAAAAGGAGAAAAAAAGCAACTGCGAGCCAGAAAAATTTGGGAACGATATGGTCTCCCGGGATTAGCGCTTATTGGTCCTTTTATCATCGGCAGTCATCTAGCGGCATTTATGTGCATGAGCTTCGGGACGAAGAGAAAGCAAGTTGCGGTGTGGATGACAGTCAGTTTAATGATGTGGACGGCGCTGGCAGCTAGTTTAACCGGTGCGGGAATCCATTACTTTGCCCCAGATTCAAATGGATTGTTCGGTGATATTTTTAATCAGTAAGTGAGAGGGGGATCATAAATGAAACTTCAAACACGCACAGTGCTTGAAACAGAGCGCCTTAGACTGAGAACGATGAATGAACATGATGCACCATTTTTATATGACATGTTGTTCCAAGATGAAGAAGTAATGAAGTATTATCCTTCTTTGAAGGATGAGCAGCAGACGAAAGAGTGGATTGCATGGAATCAAAAGAATGACCGTATGTATCATACTTCTCTCTGGATCATTGAAGACAAAGAAACGAATGAACCACTTGGACAAAGCGGGATTGTTCTGCAAAACATTGAAGGACAAACAGAACTTGAAATCGGCTACATGCTAAAAAAAGCAGCGTGGGGAAATGGCTATGCTGCTGAAGCCGCAAAAGGCTGTCTCACCTATGGTTTTGAAGAAATGAAGGTCAGACGAATGGTGAGCTTAATCCGCCCAGACAATGAAGCATCGGTAAAGGTCGCTTTAAAAATGGGCATGAAAAAAGAAAAAACCATTTCAAAATGGGACCAAATCATTGATGTATACAGCATCACCCGCAACGAAGAAAACGGCTCGCTTACAAAATAAGCAGAGCCGTTTTTATTTTATATCCGCTGTTCTAGCTGAAGTAAATATTTCTTACGTTCAACCCCGCCGCCGTAGCCGCCAAGCTCACCACTTGTTTGAATGACGCGGTGGCATGGAATGATGATCGCCAATTGATTGGCACCATTTGCATTCCCTACCGCCCGGACCAAATGCGGATCGCCCAGCATCACAGCAAGATCTCGGTATGAACTTGTTTCGCCTGATGGAATGCGTGTGAGCAGGTCCCACACCTTCATTTGAAAAGGGGTGCCATGCATGGAAAGTGGTACGGTAAACTGCGTCAGTTTTTTCTCGAAATATAAGGTCAATTCCTTTACCAATTGTTGGTGGACGTTTGTTTCCCCAACTAAAATACGCGCATGATGCTTTTCTCTCATGTTCTCAATTTCCTTTTCTAGTCCCCGCCTGTCCATAAATTCCAGTAAATACACATGCGCGGCATCTGTCACGCTGATCATGCGTCCAATCGGTGTGGAAATAAAATTGGCATGGAGAATCTTAGTCTGCGCCTTTTTAGGGGGATTTCCCATGATTTTCGTAAAGGCATCATTGAAGGCACTCGAAGAATCATAGCCCAAGGCGACCTGCTGATCAATCACTTTTTTTCCATTCATAATTTCTTTAAAGGCAAGCCCCATTCGGCGTGATCTCGCATATTGAACAAAGGTCATGCCGTAGATTTCTTTGAATTTCCGTCGGGCCGTTGCAGAGTGAATCCCTAACTCGCGAAAGTCCTCTTCTTTCCAGCGTTTTTCAGGATGTGTTTCAACTGCTGAAACGAGTGTTTTGACTTCTTCTGGAATGCTGTTTGGATAGGTTAATGGAGTGCAGCGCTTGCACGGACGATACCCTGCTAACAGTGCTTCCTCTGCTGTAAAGAAAAACTCACAGTTCTCATATTTTGGTTTTCTAGCGGTACATGTGGCATGGCAGAAGATACCGGTCGTCTTAATGCCGGCGAAGAATGTGCCGTCATATTGCGGATTCTTGTCAACCAGTGCTTGATAAAATTCATGTTTCTGTACGTCGGTTATCATCATACGATCCACCTCTTGGTTTCATTATTTGGGCCGATACAACGGATGATCTATAAATGCAGCATCCTAAAGTTGAACGTTCATCACATCAATCTGAGTTCATTATACCAGCGATATGATCGTTCCTTTAACGTCTGAGCGTGTCTAACTTGGTCCTTCTTCCATATTTTTTCTGTTTTAGTTCATATACTTTAGTTGTTTCTGTTTCATTTCTTCATAAAATGTTTCAACTTCTTGTTCGTAAAGAACGGTCTCCATGTCCTTGTATTTACGCTTGATCGTCAATGTAATAAAAAATAAATGGATTGTCATATACGTTCATTTCCCTTCGGTTAGCAGCACGCAAATATCCCGCAGATCTTCTTTATCAGTTGATCTGTTTCTAACACTTAGTATACGCCGGTCCGAAACCATTTCTTTCGAAAAATGAACAAGTATATTTGAAGAGGGAGAGCAAACTGGTAGACCGGCATATCGGGGTGTGATAAGATTTTTAATACAGAATCTGCTCTAAGTCAGGTCTGTTTATCATGAATTGGTTTTCTAGGGTTCCGTGCGCTGGCGCAGTCTGGACCGAGAGAAAACACATAGGGTCTTAGAAGAGGCCATATGGACACGGAGGGATAAAAGCCCGGGAGATTTGATCAAACGATCGATTTCCAGGCTTTTTTTGTTGGTTGGAATCGTTCAGAAAGGAGAAGATCAGATGAAATGGGGAAATGTCTTTATTGCGGCCATCTTTGAAGTCGGCTGGGTGATGGGGCTGAAATATGCCCACTCGCTCATAGAATGGGGCGCAACCATCGTTTGTATTATCGTGAGCTTTTATTTACTCCTGAAAGCAACAAGTGTACTCCCAGTTGGCACACTTTATGCCGTTTTTACCGGGCTTGGGACAGCAGGAACCGTCGTCATAGGCATGGTGCTTGGTGAGCCGGTTCAGCTTGTCAAACTGCTTTTGATTGTCATGCTTTTGTGCGGTGTATTAGGACTGAAGCTGACAACAGGTGAAAAGAAGGGAGAGGCTGAATCATGAGCTGGCTTTTACTTATTGGAGCAGGCATCTTAGAAATGTTTTGTGTGACCATGATGAACCAATTCCAAAAAGACAAGCATGTCAAATGGATTTTATTCATTGCGGCTGGCTTTTCGATGTCCTTTCTGATGCTGTCTCTTGCGATGAACACGATTCCGATGGGAACGGCGTATGCCATTTGGACTGGAATCGGAGCTGCTGGAGGCGCCATCGTCGGTATGCTGTTTTACGGAGAATCGAAAGACGCAAAACGTATTTTCTTCATCGCACTGATTTTATCTGCGGCAGTAGGATTGAAAATCATTGAATAAGAAAAGGCTGGCAGATAGATGCCAGCCTTTTGTTACATCGAATGATGATTGGAATCGTTTTCATTTTTGCGGTAAAGCTGGCTAACAAGCAGAAAACACACACCAAATGTGAGAAAAGGAATGAGTCTTTCACCGGCTATAAAAAGAGAAATACCTGTGATCAGACAAATGATGCCGAGCCAAAAGCTCACTTTTCCAAACAAAGTCATACTTTTCATCTCCATCACTCCTTTTATGATAAAAGGTCTATTCACATTATATCACGATAGGTGCAGAATTGAATGAATATTCAATGAAAAATAGGGCTCTACATTGCTTTTTCTCTTTCCAGTCCAGTATAATATTTCATTAGAATGAAAACGTAAATGAGGTCATGATACATGAGAACTTTGATAACAGAGAAACTTGAATTACACAGACAAAAGCATGAGCAAAAAGGAAGATTACTTGTCAGCTGCCCGGATCAGCCTGGAATTGTATCAGCTGTCTCTTCCTTTTTATTTGAGCACGGAGCAAATATCATTGAATCCAGCCAATACACAACAGATCATGAAAGCGGCCGGTTCTTTTTAAGAATTGAATTTGATTGGAAAGACATCTCGGCAAATATGGATCAGCTGAAGCAGCAGTTTGAACCAATTGCAGCATCTTTTCAAATGACGTGGAGCATGTCGCGTGCAAGTGAGCTGAAAAAGCTGGCAATCTTTGTGTCAAAAGAGCTTCATTGTTTACATGAGCTGCTATGGGAATGGCAAAGCGGCAATTTGATGGCTGAAATTGCGGTCGTGATCAGCAATCATGAAACGGCAAAAGATACAGTAGAAGCGCTTGGAATTCCGTTCCATTTTGTGAAGGCGAACAAAGACATTCGCAAAGAAGCGGAAAAACAGCAGCTCACATTATTAGAAGAGTATGATATTGATGCCATTGTGCTTGCTAGATACATGCAAATTTTAACGCCTGGATTTATAGAACAACACCCGAACAAAATCATTAATATTCATCATTCCTTCCTGCCAGCGTTTATCGGTGCGAATCCATATAAGCGGGCATATGAGCGAGGAGTCAAATTAATTGGCGCAACCTCTCATTATGTGACCAATGATTTAGACGAAGGACCGATCATTGAACAGGATATTGAGCGTGTAGATCACCGGGATGATGCGGAAGCTTTAAAAAATATTGGCCGAACAATTGAGCGGAGTGTGCTTGCACGTGCCGTCAAATGGCATCTAGAAGATCGAATTATTGTGCATGAGAATAAAACGATTGTATTTAATTGACCGCTTGACTTTTCCTTAGCAATTGGTGATAATATAAAAAAATTAACGAGCGTTGAAAAGGAATAGTAAGCAGGAACTGATGCGTAAAGAGAGCAAATGACATGCTGAAACATTTGCCGCAGACAGCTGCTGAACCTGCCCTTTGAGCCTTAGAGGAAAAATCTAAGCGCGTGCCTGGCGTTACAGGAGTTGAGTGGAATAAGCTAGAAGTATGCTTATTCAATGAAGGTGGTACCACGGAAAATCCCTTTTCGTCCTTTACATAAGGAGAAAAAGGGATTTTTTTGTGCCTAAAGGTATAGCGGAGGGAATCAATAATGAAAAAGCAAAGGATCGTCATCAAAATTGGCAGCAGTTCATTAACAGAGCAAAAAGGAGCCATTGATGAACAAAAAATGCAGGATCATGTGAAAGCGATAGCAAAGCTGAAAGAGGCTGGGCATGAAATTATTTTAATTTCATCAGGAGCCGTGGCAGCAGGGTTTGGCAGCTTAGGGTATCCATCAAGACCTGTGACCTTAAAGGGAAAACAGGCAGCAGCAGCCGTTGGTCAGGGCTTATTAATGCAGAAATATACAGAACTATTTTCACAGTTTCACATGACACCTGCACAAATGCTTTTAACCCGTAATGACTTTTCAGATCGAACAAGATATCGAAATGCTTATGCAACGATGATGGAGCTGCTAGAAAGAAAAATTTTACCGATCATTAATGAAAATGATTCTGTCTCCATTGAGGAGCTTACCTTTGGTGATAATGACATGCTGTCAGCTCTTGTCAGTGGATTAATTCATGCAGACCAATTGATCATCTTAACAGACATTAATGGTATTTATAATGCAAATCCAAATGAGCATCCTGAGGCGAAGCGTTTTGATGTACTAACACACATTTCAGAAGAATTGTTTTCATATGCGAAGAGCACAGGCTCAAAAGTGGGAACAGGCGGGATGAAATCAAAGCTGTCTGCTGCACAAACGGCACTTTCACTAGGCGTGAAAGTCTTCATTGGTACAGGTACTGGTGAGGATAAGCTGCTTCATATTCTAGCGGGTCAAGGAGACGGAACGTATATCGGAGAACAGGACTTATCAGCTGTTAACAACCGCCGTCAATGGATTCAATTCCATTCACCCGTTTCTGGGAAAATTATGATAGATGCAGGAGCGGAAGCGGCGATTTTGCATCATGGCAGAAGTCTTCTTCCAGCTGGCGTCATTGATGTCGCTGGTGACTTTTCTAAAGGAGAGGTCGTTGAAGTCGTCGGTCCGAATGGGCTAGTAGGTAAAGGACAAACCTTGTACGCATCCGATGAGCTTCTCAGTATTAAAGGAATGCGAAGTGATGAGCTTTCAAATGAGAAGCCTGAAGTCATACACAGAGATCACTGGGTACAGCATGTACAAAACTGAGGAGGGAATACGATGAATGAAGTTCTTGAAAAAGCAAAAAAAGCAAGTGTAGCCAAAGATCAGCTGCTCCTAAAAACGACGGAGCAAAAAAATGCAGCTTTACATGCCATCGCAACGGCACTTAAAGCATCTTCCGCTTATTTACTCGATGAGAATAAAAAGGATGTGCAGGCTGCAGAGGAAAAGCAGTTCACGCCTTCTGTTATTGACCGGATTAGACTCACGGAAGAGAGAATTGAAGCCATCGCAGACGCGACCCTTCAACTCATTCACCTAAAAGACCCAATTGGTGAAACATTAGAAACCATTCAAAAAGAAAACGGTCTGTACATCGAAAAGGTGCGTGTGCCTCTTGGAACGGTTGGAATGATTTATGAAGCAAGACCAAACGTGACTGTAGATGCTGCCACCCTTTGTTTGAAAACTGGGAATGCTGTTATTCTTCGCGGGAGCTCCTCTGCCATCCATAGTAATAAAGCGATTGTGAAGGTGATCCATGAAGCGCTTCACACAACGGATATTCCAGTAGACAGTGTGCAATTGATTGAAGATACAGGCCGTGAAACGGCGAAAACGCTGTTCACTTTAAATGAATATCTGGATGTCCTTATTCCGCGCGGCGGGAAAAATTTAATTGATCTTGTTGTGAGAGAGTCTACCGTGCCAGTGCTTGAGACAGGTGCAGGGAACTGTCATATCTACATTGATGAAACAGCGAAAAACGAAATGGCTGAGCAGATTGTGCTGAATGCTAAAACCCAAAGGCCGTCTGTTTGCAACGCGATCGAGAGCATTGTCATTCATGAAGCATGGGCAAAAACATATGGCGCTTCGTTATGTGAAGCCCTTCATGCAAATGGGGTAGAGATACGGGGCGATGAAGCTGTATGTGTTCTTGCGCCAAGTGCTTCATTAGCGACCACAGAGGACTATGAAACAGAGTTTTTAGCGCCGATTGTCAGTATTAAAATCGTAGCCAATATAGAAGAAGCGATTCAGCATATACAAACGTATAGCTCCAAGCACTCTGAAGCGATCATTACGGAAAATGATCAAAATGCGTCACTTTTCTTAACAGCTGTCGACGCTGCCGCTGTCTATCATAATGCCTCTACTCGGTTCACAGATGGCTTTGAATTTGGCTACGGAGCAGAAATAGGGATTAGTACACAAAAACTGCATGCAAGAGGACCTATGGGTCTGCCTGCCTTAACCTCTGAAAAGTTTGTCATTCGCGGTCAAGGACAAATAAGAGAATAACGAATTCAAAAGAGAGTCTTGTGACAAAAGGGCTCTCTTTTTCCTTTCATTTTTGTATTTCTTCGGTCAAGTATGATAAAATATGGTAATGTTTTATATTTTGAGAAGATTGGAGAAGGCAACGTATGGCGAAAATCATTCCCTCTTCGGATATTGGAGTGAAAATCAACAAGTGGTATGAATTAATCCGCAGATTTGATTCAGAACAAGCAGAACAACTAAAGCAGGAAATTCGCACCTCTCTTGATTCAATGGAAGAAGATCAGAATTTGCTTCTCTATTTTTCTTTAATGGAATTCAGACATGAGGTCATGCTCGATTATTTAAAGCCATTAAAGGAAGGAAAGCTTCGCGCCAACTTTTCCGAGCTTTCGAAAGAAATAGATGAGCATCAAACACATGTCACAGGCATGCTTGAATACTACTATCATTTTTTCAGAGGCATGTATGAATTTGGCCGTAGGCAGTATATTGCTGCCATCTCGTCTTATCAAAAGGCAGAGCACAAGCTTTCTTTTGTGTCAGATGATATTGAACGTGCGGAATTTCATTTTAAAATGTCAGAAATATATTATCACATGAAACAAACACATATCTCGATGCATCATGCCAAACTGGCGCGAGATGTCTATATTCAACATGAGCTATATGCGCTTCGCACGATCCAATGCGAATTTATTGTGGCAGGTAATTATGATGATATGAGAAGACATGAAAAGGCATTACCACATCTCGAGAGAGCGCTTGCGAGATCAAGAGACTTTCAAAATGTGCGTTTTATTGCTTCCTCTTTGTTTAATATGGGCAACAGTTATTACCGAATGGGCGATCTTGACCGCGCACTCGAACTAATGAAAGAATCCATCTCGTTATTTGACCAAAATCAATCCGATCATCTTCGTCGATCCATAGACCCTCTTTATACAGCCGCTCAGATATTATACAAACAAGGCAAACACGAAGAAGCCTTACACTACAGAGAAGAATGTATGAAGCGAGCAGAAGCGCTTCAAGATGACATTCATATTCAAAAGACGATATTTTTAGAAGCATTGTATTTAAAGCAAGATGCGGAGCATATTAAACGAATTTTTCATTTTTTAGAGTCTGCCTATGCATATCCAGATATAGAGGAGCTGGCATTAGACACCGCAAAGTATTATAATGAAATGGAAGATTATGAAAAATCTTCCATGTTCTACGGAGAAGCGGAACATGCTCGAATCTATATTCAGAGAGGGGATTGTTTATATGAATTTTAAAAAATGGGCAGTCGTCTGTACAAGCATCACCATCCTGGCGTTATGGCTGGCAGCAGCAAATGCCGACCCGGATAACAGAAATCATACGCTACAACAACCAAATGCGCAGCATGACATCATCTAAAAGCCCTTATTAAGGGCTTTTTTTACTGTTTACATAAAATAGAGGAGAAAGGAAATCTTAAAAAAAGAGTGTGTATTCGTTGACTCTTGAATTTTAATTGTGTACAATTCAATTGTAGAAAATATTATTGGAGAGAAAGAGGGTTATATACATGTCAGAAGTTTTATTTACTGCAACGGTATCAGCTGTAGGAGGAAGAGAAGGAAAGGTTGTTTCAACTGATGGTGTGCTTGAGCATGATGTAGCAATGCCTGGAACACCAAGAGCGAAAAAAATTGAAAAAGCAACAAATCCAGAGCAATTATTTGCAGCAGGCTACTCTGCATGTTTTGATTCAGCCCTTCAAATGGTCGCAAGACAAGAGCGTATCCGTTTTGAAAGTGAAGTAACAGCACATGTGAGCTTAGTAAAAGACAGTTCAGATGGCGGCTTCAAACTAGGCGTTAAGCTAGAAGTAAAAGGAACTGGAATTGAGCAATCAGCATTGGATGAGCTTGTTCATAAAGCACACGGCGTATGCCCATATTCAAAAGCGACTCAAGGAAATATTGAAGTAGAATTAGTAGCTGTCGCACAATAATTGATATCATAAAAGGCTGAGGGAATGTTCCCTCAGCCTTTTGATTGTGTTAATTTTTGCAAAAGCTCATGCAAAGAGGCGCGCAGCGTTTTTAACTCTTCTTCCGATCTGCCTGTCCCAGACAGCATCTGAAATGGAATTGCAGTAGCCTTCTCTTTTAGTTGCTCGCCATATTCCGTTAAACGAATTTGCACAGAACGTTCATCCTCTTTCGAGCGCTCGCGGATGATGAGTCCGTTTTGCTCCATCCGTTTCAGCATAGGTGTGAGTGTACCGGAGTCTAAATATAAAAGCTCTCCCATCGTTTTCACATTTAATGTCCCATGCTCCCACAATAAAAGCAGTGCCAAATATTGCGGATACGTAATGTCTAACTCTTCTAATAACGGTTTATACTGCTTCGTCATCTCTCTTGAACTTGCATATAACAAGAAACAAAGCTGATTTTCCAGCTTCATATGCTCGAATTCATTTGTCATGTCAGTCACCAACTATTTTTTGTCATACTTATCATTGTATAAGATTTTCTTCTTTTTTAAAATAAATACAGCCCAAAAACGAAAAAATTCTTTAATGTGCGATAAATGTTTGAGAAATGGATAGAACGTGAAAGGAATAAATAGATAAAGGAGGAGATGAAGATGAAACCATTATTCACAGCAAAAGTAAAGGCACAACATGGAAGAGCTGGACATGTTCGTTCAGAAGATGGTGTGCTCGATCATAACATTGTCATGCCTAATGCAAAGAAAGACGGAGAAACTGGTACGAATCCAGAGCAATTATTTGCAGCGGGCTATGCAGCTTGTTTCGGAGAGGCACTTGAACAAGTAGCGAAAAAGCAAGGGGTCAACATTGAATCAGAAGTCGAGGGACATGTCAGTCTTTTAAAAGATGAAAGTGATGGCGGATTTAAGCTTGGTGTCAAGCTGATTGTATCTGCAAAGGGCCTTGACCATGACAAGGTGAAAGAGCTTGTTGAGGCTGCGCATGAATTCTGTCCATATTCAAAAGCAACAAGAGGGAACATCGAAGTAGAGCTTGAAGTGGCTGAATAAAAAAGGTCCTCTATCACGCTGAAAAAAAGAAACACCTGCTGATGAGCGCAGGTGTCTTTTTTTAATATTCTTTCTTTTGTTCGTATGTTTCCCATGCTTCAAATGGTGCAAGGGTTTTTTGAAGTGTCAGCTGATAAAATGGAATATTTCTTGATTCGTAATCTTTATTGATTTCTTCATAAATAAACGAGTCATCAAAACCGGAAACTGCTGCATCCTGATGTCCAGCAGCAAAATAGACCGCTTTTGGTCTAGCCCAGTAAATAGCACCAAGACACATCGGACAAGGCTCACAGCTTGTATATAAAATACAATCTTCTAATTGGTATGTATTCAGCGTTTGGCACGCCTTTCGAATGGCTGTGACTTCAGCATGTGCGGTTGGATCATTTGTTGTTGTCACATTGTTGCTTCCCTCGGCAATAATCTGTCCATCCTTGACAATGACTGCTCCAAAAGGGCCGCCAGTACCACTATTGACTCCTTCTACTGCAAGATCAATTGCGCGTTGTAAAAAATCTTCGTGATTCATTGTCTTCCTCCCTTTGTTCGACTGACTTCTCTAGTATAAACGAATCATGCTAGAAAAGGAAACCTCCTAGTAGATGGTCAAGCAGGACAATTTGCACATAAAAATCCCCCGCCATGATAGCAGGGGAGAGGAAATCAATTATGCATGCTGCGACAGCTTTTTACGAGCGACTTCAGCCGCCGTCACCATGTTTTTCAAAGCAGCAATGGTTTCAGGCTCTTGTCTCGTTTTTAGTCCACAGTCAGGATTCACCCAGAAGCGATCTGTCGGGCATACGTTCAGCGCATCATCAATGATTTGACTCATTTCTTCGACAGATGGAACGCGCGGGCTATGGATGTCATATACACCAAGTCCGAGGCCTTTCAAATACGGATGCTTCTCTAGGTAATCGAGGAATCCGCCATGACTGCGTGAATGTTCAATTGTGATCACGTCGGCATCAAGGTCTTCGATCGTATCGACAATATCCTCGAAGTTACTGTAGCACATATGTGTATGAATTTGCGTTTCATTTTGAACAGATGATGTTGATAGACGGAACGACTCTGCTGCCCAGTTTAAATAGTCTGCCCAATCACTTTCTTTGAGCGGAAGACCTTCTCTTAGCGCAGGTTCATCCACTTGAATAACTTGAATCCCTGCTTCCTCTAACGCTTCTACCTCTTTACGTAATGCGAAAGCAATCTGGAAGGCAATGTCTTTTCGGGTGATATCTGTTCTTGGGAAAGACCAGTTTAAGATGGTGACAGGACCTGTCAGCATTCCTTTGACCTTTTTCTCCGTTAAGCTTTGTGCATAAACCGTTTCTTTCACGGTCATTGGCGCTGTAAACTCGACATCTCCATAAATGATTGGCGGCTTCACGCAGCGTGAGCCGTAGGATTGTACCCAAGCAAATTTTGTAAAGGCAAATCCGGCTAGCTTTTCACCAAAGTATTCAACCATGTCTGTACGTTCGAATTCTCCATGTACGAGAACGTCCAGACCGATTTCCTCCTGAATATCAATCCATCTTTTTGTTTCTTTCTTAATAAATTCATCATATTCTGCATCTGTCCATTCATTTTTACGCCATTTTTGACGAGCGCTTCGCACTTCAGCAGACTGCGGGAAGCTGCCAATGGTTGTTGTTGGCAAGAGTGGCAGTTCAAGAGATTCGTTTTGGATACGAAGGCGCTCTTCAAAGGCAACTGGACGCTTAAAGTCTTTCGATGAAAGATTGTTGCGTTCTGCTGTGAAATCCGCATTGGTTCCTTTTGCAAATTCTTTTAAAGTAAGAAGTGCTTGCTTGGCTTCATTGATGGCGGCTTCAATCGCCGCAGCTCCTTTTGTTAAGCCCTCTTTTAATGTTGTTAATTCAGCCAGCTTTTCAGTAGCATAAGAAAGTCCGTTTAATAGTTTTTCTTCAAGCTGTTCGCTTGGGTGTTTTGCAACTGGTACATGCAGCAAACTGCTTGATGGCTGCAGCCATACTTCCTTCGGCTGAGCGTCAGCAATGACCTCAGAAACGAATGATAATCTTTCACCAAGATCTGATCTCCAAATATTTCTTCCATCAATGACGCCTGCTGCTAAAATTTTATCTTTCGGGAAGCCGTGCTTTTTCACTTGATCAAGATTGCGTCCTTGATCATGGACAAAATCAAGACCGATGGCTTCAACAGGATATGTGACAAGCTCTTCATAGGCATCTACTGAATCAAAGTAGGTTTGAAGAAGAATATTTAAGGCAGGTACGGCTTCTTTGATTGTTTGATAGATTTCTTTGACGGCTTTCACGTCTTCATATGAAGCTGTGACAAGTGCTGGCTCATCAATTTGTACCCATTTGACGCCAGCTTCTTCAAGTTCTTTTAAAACTTGAGTATAAAGCGGGACGAGACGCTGCTGAATCTCTTTTACTTCATTTGGTTCATAGCCTTTAGAAAGTGAGACAAATGTATAAAGACCAAGTACGACAGGTTTTGTTTCAACACCAAACGCCTTTTTCACCTTTTCGTAAGCTTCAAGCGGTTTGTTATGTGTGAGTTTGAATTCGGTGGTTTTTTCGTATTCTGGAACGATGTAGTGATAGTTTGTATTAAACCATTTTGTCATTTCACTTGAGACAGCATCTTTTGTTCCTCTTGCCATCGCGAAGTATGTATCTAGCGGGTCTTTTAAGCTGCGGAAGCGCTCTGGAATCCAATTGAACATGACAGCAGTATCGAGCACGTGATCGTAGAAGGTAAAATCTCCAGAAGGAACAACATCAATTTGTTGATCAATTTGCGTTTTAATGGCAGTTAAAAATTGTTCATCCAGTGTGCTTAAGAGGGTTTCACGGTCAGTTTGACCTTTCCAATAAGACTCAAGTGCTTTTTTCCATTCTCTGTTTAAACCAATTCTCGGAAAACCTAGATTACTTGTTTTAACAATTGTCAATTCCAATTCCTCCTCTAAATATAAAAAGACATTTACACTCATGGTGAAGATTGATGAGGGCAAATGTCTGGTTTAAAAAGACAAAATGTGTGTGCGAAATAAGGCGTGAGCAGAACTGACGCTTTTTTTCGACATCTCCTATCAACCGTAGGGGGTTTGATGTGATAGAGCGGCTGGTATCCTGGCTGGTGAATCTGCAAGCTTTTCATCCTTCCCGTCCTTATGACAGTGGATTCATAAGAAAAGCTCTCCTCACTCACAGTGGCGGGACCGCGCCGGATTTTCACCGGTCTTCCCAATTAAAATTCGACGTATGATCGAATTACCGACTCTCAAACTATGAATTTATTGTGTTCGATTATATAACGTCCATTTCATTTCGTCAAAGTAAATTTTGAATAATTTTAATTAAAAAAATCCTGAGAAAATTCTATCTATTCTCAGGACCTCTATTCAAGCTATAGAGATAAAAGATCTGCTTCCAATGTTTTTTCTAAAAGGACATCAGGCGCAGTTAAATATAAAAATCCATTTCCGACGAGGGCTTTAGATTGCTTCAGTGGAAGGGTTCTTCTGACAAGCTGAGCATAGACCTCAGGCTCTGTCAGCTTACGCTGGAACGCTTCTTCTTCGGCATTTTTAATAATGGCTAGTGCACCGCTCACGTGAGGGGCAGCCATTGAGGTGCCTGTGAGTCTGCCATATTTATGGTTAGGAAGAGTGGATAAAATGTCTTCTCCTGGAGCGACGAGGTCGATTTCTTTATTGGCGTTGGAGAATTCAGAGGATTCTCTTGCAAGGGATACAGAGCCGACGGCAATAACTTCATTGTATGCTGCTGGGTAGGAGAATTCTTCCGTACGCTCGTCTCCGTCCCCTTCATTTCCTGCTGCGCACACAACCAGTACACCGCTTTTCACCGCGTTTTGAATGGCTTCCTGTAAGGCAGGCTCATTGCTTGGACCACCGAGAGACATAGAGATAATATCCACCTTCTGCTCAGCGGCATAGTTGATGCCATTAATGATCCATTCGTATTTCCCGCTGCCATTTTCACCGCCAAGAACTTTCACGATCAGCAGCTTGGCTTCAGGGGCAACCCCTAGAATTCCGCCATTTTGATCTGTTGCTGCAATCGTTCCTGCTACATGGGTACCATGCCCGTTGTAGTCTTTTACATTTTCAGCATCTCCGTTGTCATCATCGGTAAAGTTCTTGCCTCCGATAATCTGATCTTTTAAGTCGGGATGCTCTGTGTCACAGCCTGTATCAAGGACAGCAATGGTTATGCCTTTTCCTTTGAAGCCACTTGACCAAAGTTCGGGTGCTTTAATCTCCTGAATACTTTCCGGCGTCTCTTTCGCTTCCATCACATTGGCTTTTACTTCATACGGAATTAAGCGAATTTCACCTTTCATAAGAAAGCCCTCCTTATTTTGTTTTCAAAGTAGATTCAGGCTGCGTAATGTTATTGTATAAAAGAAACTTTTGATCGGAAAGGGTCAATTGTAATAATTTTTCAAATAATCAATCTATTATTAAAAGTGCAGTTCTCCTCACATCTTGACGAAAGAACTCAGCTTTTGAGGAAAACTCTTAATATCATATGAAAAAGGAGGAAATGCTGCATAGTGAGCTTGCACCTGTATAGATGAAAATGGGTGGAAAGAACTAAAAAGGCTTTCTGATTAAACAACGAAAATAAGTGATAGTTGAGAAGTGAGAAGAAGGAAGGTTGAGCGGAAATATTTTTGTTCTAAAATACTTTTCACTCTAGTACCCGTTTGGTGAACAGTTAGGATAACCATAAGCTCATAATCAACTGTTCACCAATTGGACCGATTTTTCTTTTACCTGTATCCTTATAGCCTACTTGTGAGTACAGAGTCTGAGCGGGAATATTTTGATGATTTACAGCCAGTACGATCTCGTTACAGTTAGGGAATTCAGAGGTGACAAATTGATTTAATAAGAACATTGCTTGTTTAGCAAATCCTTTTCCTTGCTGCGTCTGATGAATAGATAATGAAGTTAACAACATAGCGTTTGGGTTATCTGAATAATCCTTAACACGATCTGTTGCATGTAATACAAAGAATCCAACCGGTTTATCTTCATTGAGTATGACAATTCTGTATTGCCCTTCGGTAAACTCAAAATATGAGCTAGGTAAAGCAGTAAATTTTGCTTGTTCTTCCTCTAGAACAAAAGACGATAAGCCTTCTATATATACATCTGAAAAGTGCGTTAATTTCACATTGTTTTTGCTTTTCATAGAATGGTGTTCCTCCTTGTATCTTTTATAAATGAGTGCGATTTGCATATTCTATAGGTATGTTTATAAAAACGAATGAAATGGGATTACGTTCAGGTGCTTACAATATCAATAACTGTTATGATGATAACCTCATTATAGAACAAATGTTCTTTTTTATCAATGTTCAGATGAAAAATAACATGTGAAGTTTGTGACTGTTCCAAATGGGAAAGGCAACATATAATAATGGAAAGACAAGCTTGCCTTTTAGATAGGAGAGATAGAGATGAACAAAGGGAAGATACTCGTAGTCGAAGATGAAAAGAAAATTGCAAGGGTGCTGTCACTAGAGCTTGAATATGAAGGATATGAGGTCAAAGTCAAAGATACAGGTATGAGCGGACTCCAGGCTCTTGAAGAGGAAAGCTTCGATTTGGTGCTGCTTGACGTCATGCTTCCAGAATTAAGTGGTCTTGAAGTGCTGAGAAGGGTTCGAAAGACAAATACAGCGACACCTATTATTTTGATAACAGCAAGAGGGAGTGTGCCTGATAAAGTAAGCGGCCTCGATCTTGGGGCGAATGATTATATTACAAAGCCTTTTGACATAGAAGAATTACTAGCGCGAATTCGTGCGCAGCTAAGGTTGAATATAAAGGCGCAAGAAGAAAAGGAAACAGAGCTTAGCATAGCAGATTTGACCGTCAACGAGAAAACAAGAGACATACAAAGGGCCGGGCAAATGCTTGAGCTCACACCGAGAGAATATGACCTGCTTGTCCACTTGCTGAAGCATCAGCAGCAAGTGCTTACAAGAGATCAGCTTTTAACAGCCGTTTGGGGCTTTGATTACTTCGGTGACACAAACGTAGTGGATGTCTATATTCGTTATTTAAGGAAAAAAGTCGATTACCCATTCGAAAAACAGCTGATTCACACAGTGAGAGGTGTGGGTTATGTGATGAAAGGATAAAGAATGAGATTAAAAAATAAAATTCAGCTTTATACATCGTTGTCCTTGTTTTTAATGGTGCTGCTGTTTCATACAGCCATTTATTTTATTTTTTCGATGACCTTGACGCAAAAAGATATGTCCAGGCTGTCTGAGGTCGCTGAAAATATTGCCATTGCTTTAAAAAAATCAGAAGAAGAGGGTCTTCCATCCTCGGAGCTGCTGAAGGCGTACCTGCCTCAAAATGGCATGATCCGTGTCGTGACAGAAAAGGGTGAGTCAAAGCTGACTGTCACAAAGGAATCAACGTTTAGCTCACTGCCTTTTACATATGAAACTGGTCAGACAGCAGAAATCAAAGAATACAACAAGCATATGGTTGCGTTCGCTGCGATTCCGGTTATTTGGACAAATGGCGAGATTGTGTCGCTCCAAGTATATGAAGAAATCGAAAATACGGAAGAGAATTTGGCGTTATTAAGAATGATTTTAATCGCTGCTGGCGTTTTAATTATAGTGCTTTCCTATTTTGCTGGCCACATTTTAACAAAACAAATCGTACGCCCTATTAGTAGAATGACGAGCACCATGAAGGCAAGTATGAAGGAGAAGGCGTTTAAGCGAATCAAACTAGCAGGCGATTCAAAGGATGAATTGTATCAAATGGGACAAACCTTTAATGAAATGTCAGAAATCCTCGAGAAGCATTATGAGAAAGAGCAGCAATTCTTGCATGATGCCTCTCATGAATTGAAGACACCGATTACCGTCATTATGAGCTACAGCAATTTACTAAAGCGCTGGGGACAGACACGTCCAGAGGTTATAGAAGAATCCTCTCAAGCGATTCATGATGAAGCGAAAAAAATGAAAAGGCTGACAGATCAATTATTAACACTTGCGAAAAATGGTCAGCCGCTTTACTTGGACATGAAGCCAGTTGATCTTGGTCATTTATGCAAGCAGGTATGTCATACACTTGAAGTTGCAACGAATCGAACCATTGATCCTGATGTGCAAACAGATCAGCCGCTCGTCGCTGAGGGGGATGAAGAGAAAATCAAACAGCTTTTGACCATCTTGATTGATAATGCAGTTAAATATAGTACAGAGGCCGTTGATGTGACCTGTGGATGGGCGGGAGAGAAGCCGTATATTTCAGTCGTTGACCATGGGATTGGCATAAAAGAAGAGGATCTGCCGAAAATCTTTGACCGCTTTTTCCGTGTGGATGAAGCGAGAAACAGTGAGACGGGCGGAACCGGACTTGGTCTTTCAATTGCGAAGCAAATTGCGGAAGAGCACGGGGCCGAACTGAAGGTGGACAGTCGTATCGGCGAAGGGACAACCATGACCATTCTTTTTCAGAAATAAAATAGGTCTTTTCTTATCAATTTCTCATTTCCTCCTTATAAAATAGGAAATAGGAAATAGGAAGGAGGCGCTGCATGTCTAGAAAAACGAAAATGGTGCTTGCGCTCGCAGGATGTCTCGTCGTTCTTGCAGCCTTTGCAATGCTCATGATTCAAACCATTGATCAAAAAATATTAAGTGAAGCAGAAATCAAAAAAATCATCGCAAAAGACTACAATGGAAACATTACAAATATTGATTTAATCAATCATAAACAGGACTATACCTTGACCCTAGAAAATTCAAATGGGATCTATCAAATCATTGCATCTTCTGCAAGCGGTCAAATGAAAGAAATCAAGCAGTTAAAAAGCTATCAAAAGCCAAATGAAAAAAATGCTGAGCTTCTGGCAGAAGAAGCGGCTGTTAAAAAAGTAAGCGGTACGGTCATTCAAAAGAAAGAAAAGTCCGATCGTTTTATTTTTACGATCCAATCAAAAAAAGAATTATATCAAGTCGATGTCGACAAGCAAACGTTTAAGGTGCTTGAAGCAGAAAAGAAAAACCCAACCTCTAAAGAAAAGAAAATGACAAAAATCACGGTCGAAGAAGCCATCCGAATTGCAGTAAAAGAAGTCGGAGGGACAGTGGATGATGCTGATCTTGAAACATTTAGCGGTATGCTCGTCTTTGAGGTGGAGCTGGATTTGCCTGATGGGCGAGAGGCAGAGGTGCTTGTGAACGCATATACAGGAGACATTGAAGGTATTACGTACGAAAACTAATCCTTTTCTCATGATTTTCTCATGTTTCTTTCCTTCCTTTATCATCTTGTTTCTTTAAGATAAAGGAGAAATCAAATAGAGGAGGACATGAACATGATGAAAAAAGTACTAGTAGCTACTGCATTAACAGGAACTCTTGTCGCAGGTGGTTTTACACTTCAAGCGCAAAATACAAATCAAACAGCAAACGCCGAGCAGGTGGTGCAAAAGAAATCATCGTTTGTCTCAAAGAAACAAGCTGAAAAAGCAGCATTAAAAGTTGTGAAAGGCTATGTGGACGATGTGGATCTTGAGCGTAAAAAAGGAAAATGGGTGTATGAGGTCGAGATTAAAAAAGGCGGCTTTGAATATAAAGTATATGTCGATGCCAAAACAGGGAAAGCGCTGAATGATCCAGTCAAAGAAAAGAAAAAGAATGTGAAAATCACTAAAAAGCAGGCTGAACAAATTGCCCTTGCAAAAGTAAAAGGAACAGTCACAGATTCTGATTTAGATAAAGAAAATGGTGTGTACTTGTATGAAGCAGAAATCACCACACCAAACGGCGAGGAAGTTGATTTTGAGATTTCCGCTAAAACAGGCAAAATCCTGAAGCAAGAATGGGATGATTAATACGGCAGCAATCCTAAGATATATTTGTATGCGGTCTGAACCGATGGTTCAGACCGTTATTTTAGTTTAAAAGATGATATTCAAGTACAAATGAATATCATCTTTTAAACTAAATAGCGTACTTCCATGTATCTGTCCACCAAGCGTGTTAATGCTTTTTATGTTGATTGCTTATCATTTCAGTTGTTCTTAAAAACGTCTCAATCTCTTGAATAGTATGACAATGGAGAGGTGATATTCTAATAGCCCCTTTCATTCCAAAGGAATCCAGCATCCTTTTAGAATAAATGCTTGTATTCAACCTTTCATATACGATCACACCGTGCTGTTCATATTGTCTTACTGCATCCTCATGGTTTGTTCCTTCTATCGTTATGGCTACGATGAAATCTCTTTTTGATAAATCATGGTCATCAAGATGCACGGTAACTCCTTTGATTTCTCTTAGCCCTTTTACGTTGGGTGTCCCGTCTAGCATTATTTTTAATAAAGACCTTTCCTGTTTTCCGATAGCTTCCATACCTGCTGCGAATAACTGCCGTCTGGCATTCACTGTTGTAAAATGACCTCCAAGCCAGCACACATAATCAACAATTGCGCTAATAGCCGCATAATGAGCAGGTGCTGGAGTTCCTAGACCCCATTCAGTTTCTTTCTTTCCTTTTAACTTATGATGAGGGAGAAGAGCAGCTCTTTCTGATAAATAAGCAATCCCGCAGCCTCTAACACCAAAAAATTTATATGGGGCAAAATTTATCACATCCACAGGTGTTTTTTCAATATCAATTAAACCATGAGGTGCATGTTGAACGGCATCAACCATGATAAATAAGTTTGGTTTCTTTTTTCTTGCCTCTTGTACAATTTGTTCAATGTCTAAAATAGCACCAGAGATATTCGAAGCATAGATGACGCTTAGAAGAACAGTATCTTGATCGATTAATGCCAAGATGTCTTCTACGTTCACTCCACCTGTTAAAGGATTAGACTTGGCCACTCTCAGCTCTTTGTTTAATTTATTTGCATAAAAACTAGCTGCGTCATAGGCTGCTGGATGTTCTAAGGATGTTGTGACAATATTTGTTCCTTGAATATGTTCTGCAATGATACCCGTAGTTTGAAAGATAGCCTGTGATGCTGTCAGATATGTGGCGAAGCTTCCTTGTTTCACGTTAAAAATGGTTTGAAGATCAACAATCCCCTTTTTTTGGATATCAATCAAGTGTTTTGCAGCTTTATGATTTCTTTCAGAACAATCTGGGATGCCATCAATGATTGAAAATATATGATTTGCCTGTTTTAAACGAAGAGAGCCACCTGCATTGTCAAAAAAGAGTCGTTCCTTTTTTAGGATAGGATCCTCATCAATATATAAAAATTGTTCTCTTACTTTTTTTAATAAATCATTTGAAAAGTGCATGTTCAGTGTAGATTCGCTCATCATCATATCCCCCAATATTCATTTCTTATACTTAGTATTATACATTGTGTTATCAATCAATGGCTGTACCCTAATCAGAGAGAGCTTTTTTCTGTAAACAATCATTCATTTTTAGCTAAAGCGACGGTTATCAGCGCATTGCCAATGGTGACATTCGCCGCACCTTTATGAGTTCAGCTGTTTTGTACTAATCACTCCTTACACTTTCATGTGTAAGGTTTTTTCATTGGGACAAACTACGGGAAAGGAGGCGAGAGAATATGAAGAAAAAAGAAGAAGAGCAAACAATGGACCATGCGGAATATGTTCCGCATCCTGATGGAGAAGGATATGCTTTGTTTTTGCATGATTCCTTTCATCTCCTCTCCCAAGAGGATATGAATCAGCCAGAAGAGGAATAAAAGACATGAAAGGGCGATGGTCTACTTTGTCTATCGCTCTTTTTTTCAAAAGTAAGCGAATACATAAGGGAAATTGGCATCTTGCTTATTGACATCACTGCGCTTTTTCTGTAATCTCAGTGTGTCAACAATATGAGACTTCGTTAGGTGAGGCTCCTGTATGGAGATACGCTGCTGCCCAAAAATGTCCAAAGACGCCAATGGGTCAACAGAAATCATCGACATAAGGTGATTTTTAATGCAGCTGGATTTTTCCTATGCCATACAGTGCTAAAGCTCTACGATTGAAGGAGCAAGTGTTTATTTGTCATGCTTACAAAGCGCCTTCATTCGGTTGAAGGTGCTTTTTTATGAGAAAAGGAGGTGTGGGGATGGATCATCCCGATTCGAGACACATAGAGGATATGTCAAAAGATCAGATTGAGACATCAGATAGAGGAGATCCTGACCCCCGCACATTCTAAGGGATTCGGGTATCTCCTGACTTTGGGGAGGTAACAGCGATGATACAAAATATTACGTATGATGAACTCATTTTACGCATCATTATTTTACTAAGAGATGGAAAACGAAAAGAATTTAAAAACATCATGGAAGAACTTCAACCATATGATATGGCCTATTTATTTAAAGAGCTTCCAGAGAAACACCGCGGCCGCTTCCTCAGCTTTTTACCAGTCGATGACGTGACAGAAATGATGGGTGAGCTGGAGCGGGAATATCAAGAAATTGTTCTTGAAAAAGTAGGTAAAGACAAAGCGACCTTCGTCACAAACAAAATGGATAACGATGATCTAGCCAACTTGTTTGATGAGATGGAGGATGAGCTAAAGGATCAGCTTTTATCTAACATGGAAGCAGAGGAATCCAAGGCCGTCCAGCTTCTTATGAATTATCCTGCTGAGACAGCGGGACGGATCATGACCAACCGTTATGTTTGGATTCCTCAGCATTTTACAGTGCAGGATGCCGTTGTGAAGCTGAAAAGCTTTGCTGAAATTGCGGAATCAATCAACTATTTATATGTGATTAATGATCAAAAACAGCTTGTAGGCGTTCTCTCATACCGGGATCTCATTTTAGGTGAACCGGATGAAAAGGTACAGGATCTCATGTTTACAAGAGTCATTGCCGTTGGAGCCTTTCAAGATCAGGAGGAAATCGCAAAGCTGATTGAACGATATGATTTCCTTGCGATTCCTGTTGTGGAAGAGAACAATGTCCTAGTCGGAATTGTTACAGTCGATGATATCATTGATGTTGTGATTCAAGAGGCGGGCGAAGACTATGAAAAGTTTGCTGCCTCTGGTAAAGATATCACGTTCGACACGCCGGCATTTGTGGCGGCATACCGCCGTCTTCCGTGGCTCATTTTGCTCTTGTTCATTGGGCTGATTTCAGGCAGTATTTTAAATTATTTTGAAGGTACCCTTCAGCAAGTCGTTGCTTTAGCGTTCTTCATGCCGATGATTGCCGGGATGACAGGGAATACAGGGACACAGTCTCTTGCCGTCGTCATTAGAGGGCTTTCAAAAGAAGAATTAACGAAAAAAACCATCATGCGCCTTATTTTTAGAGAGCTGAGAACGAGTATTTACATTGGGATTGTCTGTTCCATTATTATTACAGTCGTCGCAATGGTGTGGCAGGGCAATATGATTTTAGGTTTTGTTGTCGGTTCCTCACTGCTTGCAACACTGATTATTGGGACAATGGCAGGTACGGTTGTACCGATTATTTTACACAGATTAAACGTGGACCCAGCCATTGCATCTGGGCCGCTAATCACAACATTGAATGATATTTTATCCTTACTGATCTATTTTGGAATTGCAACTGCATTCCTTCATACACTGATGTAGCAAGAAGACTGTAAAACGTGACGTTTTACAGTCTTTTTTGAATAAAGATTGCATATAGCGCTTCCATCCTTTACATTTTAAGGAGAAGGTGGGAGAGAAAAATGAAGAAGTTTTTATTCATTTTAATGTGCATTGTATTGCTAGGTGCATGTTCAAGGGAAGACGAGGGGAAAGACAGAAGACTAGTGGCTGCAGAGCATATGATTGAAGCGATTACCGAAGGAAATAAACAAAAAATAGAAAACATCTATGTTGAAGGTGCTGTCCCAAGCCCAAATGACATTCTAAAGCTGAAAAAAGAATGGGGCATAGAGACGCTTTCTTATGATGATTTTCAATTGGAAGAAGCCAGCATTCACGTCTTTCATGCGAATTACGAAGATGAAAAAACAGGGGAGAAAAAGGCACTGGCCATGCGGGTCATAGAAGATCCCGAAAAAGGCGGTGTACGGATTGACTTTGTAGGACTCGTTGAAGGAACTGACACTTCCTCTCAATGAAAGCTAAAATAATTTTATGTAAAAAGGATAGAAGAGCTGAAAGAATGTCGCTCTATCTATCCTCTTTTTTACCACAAATGACCCGATCACATATGAGTTATGCCCAATAATTCCATAAACCGTGAGAGGGCACTGGTCATGTACGAATCGCGGCGCCTTATAAACACAGTTGGCACGATTCTGTGTGGTTCCGGTAAAGGATGACAGGTAAATCTGCCTTGCACCCGAGATTCAACCATAGATTTTGGTAATACGGTAACCCCTAGCCCGTTTTCAACGCATTTAAGCACGCCCTCTAAAGTGCCATATTCCATTACCTTCATCGGAGCAAAGCCATTGCTCTCTAACCATCGTTGCCAACGCCCCAAATAGATGCAATGCGCAAATGACGAAAGCAATGGTTCATGTAAAATTGATTCTACCTGGAATTCCTCCTGGGAGTAGCTTGTAATGAGAACAAGTGATTCTTCCAATACCGGATATTCAATAATGTCGGGATGAAGAATGGGCCCATCAACCAATGCACCGTCTACCTTGTAGTTGAGAATAGCATGAACCTGATCTACAGTAGGTGCCATATACAAGCTCAATTCTACTTGTGAAAATGTCTTGTGATATGCTGCGAAAATGCTGGGCAATCTTGTCGAAGCGGTAGACTCTATAGATCCAATGTGCAAAGTACCTCGCGGAGTAGAGGAAAGCTTTACGGCCTCTATCGCTTCTTCAAAATCGTAGAGTAATTTGTTTGCATATGGCAACAGTTCTCGCCCTGCAGGCGTTAAGGATATCTTTTTGTGATATCGATAGAAAAGAGGAACACCTAATTCTTGTTCAAGACGCTGGATTCGTGCAGTGACATTGGACTGTACATAATTTAATTTCTCAGCAGCTTTTGTAACGCTTTGTTCAATAGCTACTGCTTTAAATATCTCCAAAGATGTAATATCCAAAACAATGCTCCTTTTTGTATCACAAATTGTGATGAACTATACATTATTTTTTGATTTTACGTGATCCAACAGAATAAGTAAACTTAATAATATAAGAGGTTGATGCTCATTGTGTCCCTTGATGTTTATCATGAGGAGGAGAATTTGCAAGGTAGGGAGTTCTAGCTTAAGAAAGATAAAAAAGACGTTTCCAAGTAAATGAGGAGGGAATCTATTGATTTCAAAGGTTAATATCCAAGAGAAATTTTCGCAAATAAATGATTATTGGAATCCTAGAATAAGTGGAGAGTTGAACGACTCATACATGAAAATGGTAAAAATTAAGGGTGAATTCATTTGGCATCACCATGATGACGAGGATGAAATGTTCTTTGTATGGAAAGGAAATCTAGTCATCCGTTTTAGGGATAGAGAAATAGCGCTTAATGAAGGTGAGTTTCTTGTGATTCCAAAAGGAATTGAACATCAGCCAATTGCTGAAGAAGAAGTTCATTTGCTCTTAATTGAACCAAAAACGACGTTAAACACGGGGAATGTGATCAATGAACGAACTGTTTCGATTCCTGAACGAATGGATAAACGCTAGATCGCCTGCACTTAACAATATACCTAAAACGCTATTTGATATAATGTTGTTTCTTAGAATGAAATGTTGTGGAATACCGCCTAAAAAAAGTAAATTTAAACGGATGTCCTTGCCTATATAGCTTATTTCACTGAGTATGATTTGGCATTGCCAAGGGCTTTGGTTTGATAACGGAGACAGCAAAAAAAGCTGTCTCTTTTTCATTAAGCCATGACCAAAAATCAAGTACGAACAAAGCCTAAAAGAGTCAGCTAAACTTTATTTGTTTATCGATTTTTGTACCGGAAGTGTGCGTTAATTTGACCTTCCAGCATTTTTTTCTTATATTGTCCGCTTTTTAATGCCTGTTCCTTTTTCTTCATGTCTTTCAAAATCTCCGCTGTTTGCACACCGTCTTCTCGTTTGTTGGCGATGTCCATTAATCGTTCTACATCAGAAAAAGAATATTTACGCGTGCCTCTTGTTGAGCGCTGGGGGTAGATGAGTCTGCGTTCCTCATAATATCGGATTTGCCTGACGGATAGCCCTGTTAATTCACTGACAATCCCGATTGAAATGACTTTTTTATCTTTATAAGATGCATCTTCCTGCGTCATATACTCACCCCTGCAAGTCTTTTCTTCATATTATACAGAATGACAACGAAAAAAACCTATCGTTTGTTAGAAAATATAACATAAAAACATAAAAATGAAAAAACGATGGAAGGAAAGTTGACAACATATGTGAAGTGATTGCTACGCTTGCATATAATGATGATGAGTTGAAATAGGAGGAGGAGCATATGATGGAGCAAACACGGATCATCTGTATGGCAAAAGAAATCATCGCATTAGATATGAAGAGGGATGAATTACTGGAGCGATTCATGCAGGCTGCAGGTCAGAATGCGCATGCTCTTCTAAGAGCTGTACAAAATGATTTGTATAAAAGGTCTTCATAAGCACCTGCTCCAGATCAATTGATAGGAGGGGATAATCGGTGCGGCGTATCCTAACAGAAGCTTTAGCAAAGGAAAGACATTATTATACGAAGCAGCTCTGTTCATTAGGAGTGTACAGTCCTAGTGCGGCCAAGAACATGACAATTAGTGACTTAAAAAAAGAGTATCACTTCTTTTTCAACAAAACAAAGCGTGATTTGTGAAAATCCCTTGAAATGTGCGCATGTCACATAAAGGGTTCTTTTTTTGTTTAATGTTATAGCAATATTGAATTTTGTAGAAATTTGACGAATACAGTGTAAAGAAACATAGAGTCTTTACAGATTATGTTAAACTGTGTCGTATCTTGATGGTTTGCTAAAAAACCTTTTTTTCGAGATGGTTGTGAAAAATAAGAAGGATTTTAAAAGTTTATATCGAAATCTTATACATAACACGAATGGAGTCACTTATGTGGTTGAAAGGGTTTTCAAAAACGTACTTCTATTTTTTACGAAAGGCTCCAACTGCACCGCAAGAAAGCCTTGAAGTTAAAAAAATATTATAAGAGGTAGATATGTGATGAGACTATCGTTTAATGAAGAAGAAGTAGAACGTTCAATGACACTTTACAAGGTATTTGCAAGAGCATTTAAAAGCGTTTCAGAACACAGCATTAGAGACAGCAAAGAGCATGGATTTAATCCAACTGAATTTGCGGTTCTTGAATTGCTGTATACAAGAGGTGCTCAAAAACTTCAGCAAATCGGCTCAAGACTCCTGCTTGTCAGCGGGAATGTGACGTACGTAATTGACAAATTAGAACGAAATGGTTTCATTGAAAGAGAGCAGGACCCAAAGGATAAAAGGTCGGTTTATGCCCATTTAACAGATAAAGGGCGCAGTTATCTTGATAAAATTTACCCGATTCATTCTCTCCGGATTGCGCGTGCCTTCTCAGGCCTCTCGCGAGAAGAACAAGAACAATTGATTAGTCTATTGAAAAAAGCAGGTATTCACAGTCAACATTTATTATTTAGATAGAACGAAAAGGTGCCATGATTGGCACCTTTTTTATGTGTCCAGCTGATGCGCTGGATAGGCAATGAATTTTTCGATATCGTTTGCTGGAAGGGGCTTTGCATAATAAAAGCCTTGCAAGTCGTCACATCCTTGCGCAGATAAAAGCTGCGCCTGCGCAAAGGTTTCAACACCTTCTGCTATGACCTCGAGAGATAGTTGATGTCCCATCGCGATAATGGCACCTGTAATCTGTTCAGATTTTGAATCATTTAAAATATCTTCGATGAAGGATTTGTCGATTTTTAGGCGATGAATGGGCAAATCCTTTAAATAGCTTAAGGAGCTATGCCCTGTACCAAAGTCATCAATACTAATGCGAACGCCCAGATGTTTCAGTGAGGTCAGTACCTGTTTTGATTGCTTGATATTGTCCATTGTCATACTTTCTGTGACTTCAAGCTCGAGCAGTGACGGTGTCATATCGTATTTTTTCAGTGTCAGCTTAATCAAATCAATTAAGTCTTCAGAATTGAATTGTTTTGCAGATAAATTGACAGCCACGGGAATTTTCAGCCCGTTGTCATACCACGTTTTAGCCTGCCTGCATGCGGTATCAATCACCCATCTGCCAATATCAATGATCAGTCCTGATTCCTCTGCCAGCTCAATAAAAGCCTCGGGTGATTTTAACGAACCATCTGGTGCTTTCATTCTTAGAAGAGCTTCTACGCCAGTCATCTGTCTTGTTTTCGCACTCACTTGCGGCTGGTAATGAAGCACAAACTGTTCTCTTTGAATGGCATCTCGTAACTCAAGCTCTCGGTTCAACCTATCTTCACTTGATCTTTCCATTGATTCGGTGAAAAACTCATAACGGCTTTGCTTATGTTTTTTGGATAAATACATCGCCATATCGGCTTTCCTCATTAACTCCATCCCATCTTTGCCATTTTGAGGTGAGATAGCGATTCCAATGCTGATAGAAGTAATGAGCTGATGATTCTGGATGAAAAAAGGACGCTCAAATTGCCGAATGATATTTTGAGAAAGTTGTTCAATTTTCTGTGTGTCATGCCCCATGTCAGGGAAGATCATTAAAAATTCATCCCCGCCTAGTCTGGCTATAAAGCCGTTGTCTGGTAAACATTGCGTCAGTCTGTTTGCAGCTGCTTTAAGAAGTAAGTCCCCTATGTTATGACCAAGTGCATCATTGATAATTTTAAAACGATTCAAATCAAGAAACAGAACAGCCGTCGATGTTCCTGTCTCTTCTTGAGCGGAGAGAACATCACTTAAATGGTTGATGGCGTGGCGCCGATTAGGAAGCTCGGTTAACGCATCATAATGTGCCATGACATGAATTTCTTTTTCTGCAATCCGCTGCTGCGTTAAATCTTTTAAGACAAGATAAATACTGTCAAGCGTATTGTTGACATGAACAGGTATGTAAGTGACATGATAATAATAAAAGCGATCTGCTGCTTTTAGTTCTGCTTCACGTGTGATGGCTTTTTTTGACTCGTAAATAAATTCTTCCCACATGTCAGTCGGCATGACGTATTGGCTGACATCATCACCAATCCAAGAATTGCACATTTTTAGAATTTGTTTACCTGAGTCGTTCGCAGAAAGCACCTTTCGATTGACCGATAACACGATAATGCCATCGATATTATGTTTGATGAGCGATTGGAACCGCTGTTCATTTTCCTTTAGCTTATCTGCCTGCTTCATGATTCGGTGATCTATATAGGCTCCAAAAATCATCAGTGTTTGGACAATCAGTGTCATTAAGCCGATGAAAATCGACAGACTGAATGGTGATAGTTCAAGAGAACCACCCCCAGGGGACTGTCCGTCTGAATGAAAAAACATAGTAGAAGCAGCCATACCGGTATAGTGCATGCCAGAAACAGCACCGCCCATCACGAGTGCACCAGCTATTTTTAACAGATGATCCTCCTGCTTTTTCCCGGATCGATGGAGCCGAAAAAAGAGATGAAGCGAAAAGAAAGACGCTATCGCAGCAATGAAAAACGAAAGAAAAAAGAGGACTGGATCATAGCTGATTGAGACATTGGCCATTGATTCCATTCCAAGATAATGCATGCTGCAAATAGCTGAGCCCATGGTGATTGAACTAATGAGCAGCCGCCTTGTGGAGAGCTGCTCTTGAATGCATATTGTGAATGCGATCAAGGACCCGACAAAAGATGCCAAAATCGATAAAATGAGCAAGGGTGTTTCATATGTGATACCAGCACGCACGTGAAGTGCCATCATGCTGATAAAATGCATCGACCATATCCCCATTCCCATGATCAAGGCACCAACGATCAGCCATACCTTTTTCTTTGCACCGCTTGACTGTGCCACTCGGCTGGCTAAATGAAGAGCTGAGTAGGAGGCGACAGCGGCGACTGCGATTGACAGAAAGACAAGCCATCCATTGTAGCTTCCTGTTAAATGGGTCATGTAAGAAAACCTCCAGTATCTTAAAACAGACGTATACCTAATATATCGGATCGAATGGCTTCTGTGTTCACTTTTCCTTCACATAAATACCACAATCAACTTTTTTTTCACCTGTCTTTTATAGTAAAATCAAATTTAATGTAAAAAAACGACGAAAAGTGAATCGTTTCTTCGGTTTTATTCGTTTAATATATGTGCGATTCTAAAAGAGATAGAATCAGTTAAACGATTATGTGTGAAAGGGATTGATAAACATCGAAGATTTTATTATTTCTTTAGCTGATGCCTTTAAGAACTTGTCGTACTTTGGCATCTTCCTTGCATTATGTATTGAATTTGTTCCTGCTGAAGTGGTTCTGCCTCTTGCGGGTTACTGGGTCTCAGAAGGGGACATGGCCTTCATTGGTGTTGTGGCAGCCGGCTCTATTGGCGGCGTGGCTGGCCCTTTGACCTTGTACTGGTTAGGACGTTATGGCGGTAGACCCTTTTTAAATAAATATGGGAAGTACTTTTTTGTTAAACCGGAGTCGCTTGATAAATCGGATGCCTTCTTTGAAAAGCATGGTGGATTCGTCGCATTTAGCGGCCGGTTTATTCCAGGAGTCAGAACGCTTATTTCCATCCCGTGCGGTATTGCCAAGATGAATGTGTGGGTCTTTTGCCTGTACACGTTTTTAGCGATTACGCCTATTACATTTGTATATGTGTATCTTGGATTTGTGCTCGGGGAGAACTGGAAAGAGGTTGGCGCAATGTTAGATCCATATCTTCTGCCGATTGGGATCGGGATTGTGTTGTTGTTCGTGATGTATATATGGCTGAAACGTAGAAAAAGAAAAGCAGAAACGCCAACTGCCTAATTACTGGACCCGAGGTGAAAGTCCCCTGTTGACAATACAGTGTCTATTGATTAAAATATAAGTAATCTAAATATTCTTAAATCCCACCAAAGGGGAGTAGCGTCCGGTTTTTACCGGAAACAAAGTCGTCATTACATGGACTTAAGTTCCATCGGCTTTGTTGGCATGATTCTACATATCACATGTCTAGCAAGACCTTTGCCATTACAGGCAAAGGTCTTTTTTGCATTCATAAGCCTTTGACTGTTGTGGGACAATAGATAAAACAAGGAGGAATGATGATGGATGCAGCAATTATTTTAGAGTACGGGTGGGTTCTTCTCGTACTGATTGGATTAGAAGGAATTTTAGCCGCTGATAATGCGCTGGTCATGGCTGTAATGGTGAAACACCTTCCAGAAAAACAAAGGAAAAAAGCATTGTTTTACGGACTTGCGGGTGCGTTTGTCATGCGATTTGGTTCCCTGTTTCTTATTTCGTTTTTAGTAGATGTGTGGCAAGTTCAAGCCATTGGTGCAATTTATCTTCTTTATATTTCCATTCACCATATTTTAAAATCGCACGTATTTAAGAAAAAGGAATCAGACACAAACATGAAGCAAAGCGGCTTCTGGGCAACAGTCGTAAAAGTCGAGCTTGCTGATATTGCTTTTGCTGTCGATTCCATCTTAGCGGCGGTCGCATTAGCCGTAACTTTGCCGAAAACAAGTCTTCCGCAAATCGGTGGACTTGATGGCGGTCAATTTATTGTCATTCTATTAGGGGGAATCATCGGTCTTGTCATCATGCGATTTGCAGCAACTGTCTTTGTGAAACTTCTTAAAACAAGACCAAGCCTAGAAACAGCAGCTTTTGTTATTGTCGGATGGGTTGGTGTGAAGCTCACGCTTTATACACTGTCACATCCAGCCATTGGCGTCGTATCGTCTCATTTTATTCATTCAACATTATGGAAAGTGATTTTCTGGACAGTGCTTCTCGCAATTGCAGCATTTGGTTGGTTTTTATCAAATCCATCAAGAAAGGGTGGGCAAGAAAACAAGGAAAAACAAGAGATGCGCGCCTAGAAGAGTAGGGTTTTTGAAAGAAATATCATTTCATTTTCATAACACGTATATTACAAATAAGGGGGAGATACCCCCTTATTTCTTTGCATTTAGACGAAACACTGTAAAGTAGATGATGATATGCTTGTCATAATTGAGTAACAGGAATTGAATTCCTCATTTCTTCCTTTGCGCTTCCCTCATAAATTAGCTATCATAAATGAGTAATATAGGGAGAACTGAGGTGAAACCATTGCTTAGCCTTTTGTTTAAAAAAGGAAAGAAAAAGCAAACATTAGAGCAGTCGGCTATCAGTATTCAACAAGGTGATATCGAGCTGCAAAATGCATTAATAGAGCAATACAAACCATTTGTCGCTAAGACGGTTTCATCCGTTTGTAAACGATATATAGATGAAAAAGATGATGAATTCAGCATAGGCTTAATTGCCTTTAATGAAGCGATAGAAAAATACTCTGCCGAAAAAGGAAACTCACTCCTTGCTTTCGCAGAATTAATTATTAAAAGAAAAGTGATCGACTATATTCGAAAAGAAGCGAGAAATGCGCCAACGGTTCAAATGGACCTGCAAGAAAGTGAAAATGGCGAGTACTCTCAAAGCATGATTGAAGCAGAGCTGTCTGCAAACGAATATAGACGTTTAATTGAACAAGAACACAGAAGAGAAGAAATTGAACATTTTAAAGAACGATTGAAAGTATACGGTCTCACGTTTCAAGAGCTGCTTGAACATTCACCGAAGCATGCAGATGCAAGGCAAAATGCCATTAAAGTAGCTCACACACTCGTTGAACACGATGAGCTCAGAACCATTTTATTTCAGAAAAAACAATTGCCAGTCAAACAGCTTGAAAAGCTAGTGGAAGTCAGCCGGAAAACGATTGAGAGAAATAGAAAATATATCATTGCGATGGCGATCATTATGACGGGTGATTATGTGTATTTGAAAGATTACCTTAAAGGGGTGCTTAATTCATGAGAAGAGGCATTATAGTAGAGAAAAACAAAAAATATGTCACGCTGCTGACCCCTGATGGACAATTTCTGCGGACAAAATATGAACAGCAAGATTATAAAATCGGTCAAGAAGTGACATTTCCGAATGAATCACGTCTCGAAAGAAAAAAAGCCGGTTTTTTTGACTTGCTTCGTTTACGTCCATTAAATGCAGGAATCCTATCAATCGCAGCGATTATTGTCGTGATTTTTACTATGATGCCATCTTTCTCAAGTCAAAAAGCATATGCATATATGACGATTGACATTAATCCAAGCTTTGAACTGAAGCTTGATCACAATTATCAAGTGATCGGTGTCACACCACTGAATAAAGATGCGAAACAAGTACTGGCTAGTATGAAGGATTTAGAAAAAAACGACATGACCAAGGTTGTGCAGGAAATCATAGATGACTGTGACAAAAAAGGTTATGTGAACCACTCTAAGAGCATTTATATTTCAACGGTTTATGAAAACAAGCAGGACCATACATATAAAACCAACGTCAAAAGTAAAATTAACACCATCTCTGGTGAATATCAAAAGCGCGATTACAAGCTAGAAACTGTAGAAAGTGACCTGGAAACAAGAGAAAAAGCTCAAAAGGCAGGCATTTCAACAGGCACATATATCAGAAATCAAGAAATCCAAGACAAAGAACAAGAAGGCATTCAAAAGGATGAAGACGCAGCAGAGAGTGATGCTGTCAAAGAAGAAGAGCCTAAAAAAGATGATGAAGATCAAGCAGACAAAGACAAACAAGAAGACGTCAAGACAGACGATAGCGAAGAGATGAAGCCAGATCAAGAGGCTCCTGAAGCTGAAGACAAAGAGCAGAAGGATCAAGAGAGGGAAGAGCAAGGATCTATTCAAAAGCCTCACCAAACAAAACCTGATGATAAAAACAAAGACAATCAAATAAAGGAAGAAAAGGATCGTTCTATCGATAAAGAACAAAAAAAAAATCACTCAACGGAACCTGGTGACAAAAGGAATCCAAACGGCACATCACGTGGTGGTGCTGAAAAGCACGCAAAAAAAAACGACAGGGATCAGAAACAGCCGTCCGCTGAACGAAAAAAAGACCATATGAAGAAGCAAGGAAAAGGTGCACCGTCCCCGTATCGTGAGAACCGGTATGAGCACACATATGAACAATAAAAAAACGCCAGAATAGCTCCGGCGTATTTCACCATGTTTTTATTTAGATTGATTGCCCATTTGTGATTGAGCCTGTTGAACGAGTCGTTTTGTAATTTCACCGCCAACAGAACCATTTGCACGTGCGACTGTATCTGAACCGAGAGTCACGCCAAATTCTTGAGCGATCTCGTATTTAAATTGATCTAATGCTTGTTCTACTCCAGGAACAAGAAGCTGATTTCGATTTGCCATGTCCATATTCCTCCTTTCACCTCATCTTTGTTGCGCCTTCTTATTTTGAAAAAAACGGCGTACAATTATGCTGGCAATTGCTGCACAAAAAAACCGAGGTGACCTCATCACCTCGGTTTTCTTTTATCCTTATTTAGCCGCCTGTAGCGTATTAAACATCATTTCTTGCGCTGTACTTTGCAAGTGGGAAGTGAACACAGAGAAGACGGTAGAACTGATAATGCCTTTAATCAAATTCCATTGATTCTTCGTTAATTCTGTAAACTCTTCATGGAGCATGTCGGTCTGCTCCTCAGTCATTTCTCGTAAATTTGTTTCCTTTAACGGAAAATGTGTATGGTGATAAATAAAATCTAGGACGTGCGCATATGCTTCATAAAAACGGATTGGACTAATAATATCATCTGTTCGATCTGTGATCGTGTTAAATAAGGCAGATAAGATCATGCGAATGGCATCAAAGTCAAAAACTGATTTTAAATCCCTGACAATTAATAAAATAACGACCTGATCAATGGAGTACTTCTTGCCAAGCTCTGGATGACCAATCATATCTTTAATATCACGCTTGATCCAATTTTGAATCGCCGTCGATTTAAGAGACGTTAGCTCACACAAGTTGCCAAGCTCAACAATTTCATTTGTAGAAAGACCGTGCTCTGATTTTTGCTTCCGCCGTTCGAGCTTCTCAAAAAACGAAGGGATCTTTAACTCATCATATTCATGATCCTTATCGCCCTTTACAGATAGATTCAAAAGCTGAAGCGGAGTCAGATCTCCCTCTCCTTTTAGAGAATATAGAAGTCTCGTCATGTCAATTCTCGTTAATTTAAAAGTCACCATGTTCCACCTCATTTGTACGTCAAAAACGTGATTATTGATCTAATTCAACATCATAATCTCTTTTTGATGAAAATGCAAAATAAACTAAAATACAGAACGCGGCGTCACAATTTGTTCACTTTTCAGCTGTGGCAAAGTCGTAAATATTGAAGTGACGGGGCTTAAGCCGTTATGATAAACAGAAGGAATGATTCCTTTTTCCTTGCAATTTGAGACGTTTATTTTTATAATTTTATTAATAAGTTCAAATGAACTTAATATGACAGCGGAGGTTATGTATGGGTAAAAGAATATTTCTGTTTATATTAACGAACATTCTTGTTATCACTACGATTGGTATTGTACTGTCGGTTATTAGTGCAGCAACTGGTGTTGGTTCTTATATAGGAGCAGACGGTGGAATTAATTTGGTGGCACTGCTAGTATTCAGTGCAGTTGTTGGTTTTGTTGGCTCGTTCATGTCACTTGCGATGTCTCGCTGGATGGCAAAAATGATGATGGGTGTGCGTGTGTTAAACCCTGAAAAGGATTCATTAACATATGATGAGCAGCAGCTTGTTGACCGCGTGCACAGATTATCAAGAGCAGCAGGCCTTTCTAAAATGCCTGAGGTTGGTATTTATCAATCATCTGAAGTAAATGCTTTTGCGACAGGTCCTTCTAAGAGAAGATCACTTGTTGCCGTTTCAACTGGATTGCTTCATGAAATGGATGATGCAGCAGTTGAAGGTGTAATCGCTCATGAAGTTGCTCACGTTGCGAACGGTGATATGGTGACAATGACGCTGCTTCAAGGGATCGTCAACACGTTCGTTGTCTTCCTTTCAAGAATTGCGGCATGGATCGCAAGCCGCTTTGTTTCGCGTGAAGAGCTTGTTCCGATTGTTCATTTTATTGCAGTGATTGTTTTCCAAATCATTTTCTCTGTCCTAGGAAGCCTTGTCGTGTTTGCATATTCTAGACACCGTGAATTCCATGCAGACCGCGGCGGAGCTGATCTTGCCGGTAAAGATAAAATGGTTCATGCGCTTCGCTCACTTGAGGCGTATACGTCAAGAATCAAAGATGATGATCAAACAGCAGTTGCTACGCTTAAAATCAGTGGTAAACGAAAAGCTTCTCTTTTCTCAACACACCCTGATTTAAACGAAAGAATCAGAAGACTAGAAGCAAAATAAGAAAGACGAAAAGACATTCTGCAACAGGATGTCTTTTTCTTTTTGATGAAAAAGAAAATAAAGCATAAAATATCTTTAAAATCATGTCTCTTTTCATTAAAATGATAAAGTATTCGAAAAGATAGATAAAAGAAGGAATGACAATGAATCCTATCAAAAAGCTAATTGACCGGCTGTCAGCATTTCAGCTGATTGCCCTCTATTATTTTCTTGCTGTAACCGTATCACTTATTCTTCTCAGCCTCCCAGTGGCTCATCAAGAGGGAGTGAAATGGACATTTATTGATGCTTTATTTACGGCGGTGAGTGCGGTAAGTGTCACAGGACTCACTGTCGTTGATACCTCGCAAACATTTAGTGTGGCAGGTATGTGGATCCTTGCGTTTGTCCTGCAAATCGGAGGTATCGGCATTATGACGCTCGGTACCTTTGTGTGGATTGTCATGCGAAAAAGGATTGGGATTAAAGAAAGAAAGCTCATCATGGCAGATCAAAACCAGAGCAATTTATCAGGTATTGTGAAATTAATGAAGCAGGTCTTATATTTAATTTTGCTCATTGAGTTTTTAGGCGGTCTGATTTTAAGCATGTATTTTCTCAAATATTACGATGTGCAAGGAGCATTCTTGCATGGCTTCTTCTCAAGTATTAGTGCGACCACCAATGGGGGCTTCGATATTACAGGGAACTCGCTCATCCCTTACAAAGATGATTATTTTGTCCAATTTATTACGATGCTGCTGATCATCTTTGGAGCGATTGGCTTTCCTGTGCTCGTCGAAGTAAAGGATTATTTATTTAATCAGGACCGAAAGCACGCATCGTTTTCATTGTTTACAAAAATCACAACGATTACGTTTGGCGGTCTTGTCGTTGTTGGAGCGATTGGCGTATATGCACTTGAAGCCGGGTTCAGCTTCCTAGGGAAAAGCTGGCACGAAATCTTGTTTTATTCTTTTTTCCAATCGACCGCAACAAGAAGTGGGGGTTTGACAACATTAGATATTACCCAGCTGACAGAACCGACCCTTTTATTTCTATGTATGCTTATGTTTATCGGGGCTTCCCCAAGCTCTGTGGGAGGCGGAATTCGAACAACTACGTTTGCCCTGAATTTACTCGCACTGTTTCATTTTGCTAGGGGAAATAAGTCCATTAAAATTTTCAAAAGAGAGCTTCATCAAGCGGATATTAACAAATCCTTGATGGTGACGATGATGGCTTTTATTTTGGTGTTTGGCGCTACGTTCCTGTTATCCTTATCCGAGCATAATACACTTCTAGAAAATTTATTTGAAGTTTGCTCTGCATTCGGAACAACAGGGCTATCGCTAGGAATCACCTCGGACCTTACGGTGTTCGGTAAATGTATCATTATGGTCGTCATGTTTATTGGACGGATCGGCATTCCAAGCTTCTTATATTTAATTGGCCGAAGAGAAAGCGAAGCGAATTATCATTATCCGAAAGAGCGCGTCATCATCGGCTAAACAGCATTCCGAGCGAATGCTGTTTTTTTATTTCCATTATCTAACTGGCTAAATCACATGGGATGTTCGCAATCTATAGGTAAGAGGTGAACGAGACGTGCTGGATGTAATATGGAAAGCAATTGTCATGCTGCTAGTTGGTACCTTGCTGCTGAGAATAGCAGGGCCTAAATCCATTAGTCAATTAACTGTTCAACAAACAGTGATCATGATTTCAATCGGATCGATTATTATCCAACCCTTTATTGAGCACAATTTACTTGAAACGATTTATGCCGCCGCTACATTTATCATTGCACTCGTCATCATGGAAAAATTGTCTATCCAATCTGATTTCTTTGAAAAATTGGTTTCAGGGAAATCTGTGGTCATTTTGCAGGATGGAGAAATGCTTGATCACAAACTTAAGAAAACGCGGCTCACAAGGGATGAATTCAAAATGCGCTTAAAGCAGCAAGGCATTACAGACATCAGCAGTCTCAAAAAAGCCACCCTAGAAGCCAATGGACAAATCGGCTATGAGTTAAAGCCAGAGGAAAAGCCGGTGACGGTCAAACAAATGAAGGAACTTCTAGACCAATTAAGAGAAGAACTAAATATGTCAAAAAAGGACTGATTTCAGATGAAAAGAAAAGCAGCGAAAAATGAAGCACTGACAAATAATATGACACCGACAGAAAGCATGGCACATGATCAAGGAAAAACGCAATTTGATGAACATTCAAGAGATCGTCAAGCAAACCGAAATTCTCATAAAGGGAAACAAGGGGGAGGATCTCGTGACTAAGAAGCATGTAAAAAGCAAGGACATGAAAGACCATAAAAAGCCAATGGACCCAGATATCTTAGAAGAGGAATTTGGCAGTGAGCTTGGAGATATCAACAGCAGCAAATGGATTGATACGCTTGTAAAGCCTAAGAAAGATGCTGAATGTCACAATGGACACATGAATGAAAAATAGAAAAAACGATCCGTGCGGGATCGTTTTTTATTTGCTATAACTGCCCTGCCTGCCGGTGATTGTACGCATGAGATTGGTCATTTTGAGCTCAATCACTGGCTGTGCAACGGTTTTAACAAAGGTGCTAGACAGGGTAAAGGTTAACAGAATGGTCAGCAGCAATAACATGACCACACTTGCTGCATTCAAGGCCCAGTCATCAAACCAAGTCGTTCTAAGCAGCTTAATGACAAAGCCATGTAATAAATACACATATAACGTTCTTGTGCCCCATTTTGTAAAGAAGAAACGGCGTGTTGGCACTAAAGCAAAGAAGCTGAATGTAGCGCCGAATGCAAGCAGATACCATGCCATTCGTTTCATTGCCGCAATCACTCCCTCATCACCAAGAGAAGCATATGACTGTGATCCAAATAAGAAGGAATAATCAAATTCATAGAAATAGCAAAACAAGAATACAGCCATTAATACAAGAAGTGCTGACAGCTTTCCTTTACTTGTACGGATGAATTCAAAATGCTGCTTTTTTAAATAGAAGCCAGCTAAAAACATCGGCAAAAAGACAAACGTACGCGATAAGCTCAGCGTATTGCTAATACTGTCCACGTAACCGACAAGTAACGCAATCGACAAACTGACGATCATCGCCCAGTGAAATGGCAGTTTAGAAAAAGGAATGAGCAGCAAATTCCAAAAGAATAAACTAATTAAAAACCATAAAGACCATTGCGGATCAATTGGATTTAAATTGGCCATGCTTTGATCCTGCAAGAGATAATAGTAAACGGAATAGATCACCTGAAAAATGAAATATGGGATGATCAGCTTAATAGCAACTTTTTTCATAAAACCTGGCTTTCTAAACCCTTTTGCAAAGAAGCCGGAAACCAAAATAAAGGCAGGCATATGAAAAGTATAAATAAATTTGTATAAATAAAGCATCCAATCATTATCATGAATGAATGATCGTAACAAATGACCAAAAACAACTAGAAAAATCAGAAGAAATTTCGCATTATCAAAATAACTATCTCGTGAAGATGCCATAACATCACCTTTCCTGCTCGATTTTAAACATAAATGTTCTAAGTGCACTGTTCCCGTATTTGCCCCATTTTAAAATACATTTTGGCTCATTTCGCTATTTGATGTGAAATTGTAGAACGGCTGTAAAAGAAGCGTAAGAAAAGAGAATCGAGGTTCGATCCTGTCATCCAAATGAAATAAATGAGACAGTCTTCGTGTAAAAAGTTATCTTTTTTTATGAGTCGAATGAAGGAACAATGAAAATATTGTAGAAATATTGTAGAGGAATGAGGCTGGAAAAGGAGTGTAAGAGAATGACTGAAACGCTCGATGGCGCAGAAGATATCAGAAAATTAGAAAAAGAGAACGAATATTTGCGAACAGAGTTGATGCAGCAAAAAATGCTGTTAAATAAGACGTTAGATGCCATTTTCATATTTGATCAACACCTCAACATCATCCAAGCCAATGAAGCAACATGCAGGCTTGTACAGACACCGAAAGAAGACCTCCTCAATAAATCCGTTCTAGATTTCCTTTACGGCATCCCGAAAGATAAAATTGAATGCTCACTCGATCTATTTTTTCGAAAAGGTACGTTAAAAAGAGAAATCTCCATTCAGCTGGAAAATGGTGAAACAAAATACATTGAATTTGTCGCAGAGCACGACACCATGAATCAGCAATATATTGTCGTCATGCGAGATATTTCCTCAAAGAAAATATTAGAACGAGAACGCTCCATGAATGAGCAGCTGTTCAAAGATTTGTTTGACCGAGCCATTGACGGGATGGTCATTTTTGATCAGGATGGCTGCATGATTGATGCGAATCATTCTTTTTGTCAGAGCTTTGAGCTGCAAAAGACTGATTTAACCGATCGCTATTTACATGAATTTGTCGACGAAGAAAATCTTCCATCCTTACAGCACCTTTTAACGTCACTTAAAGAAACAGGGAAAGCCAAGGGAGAACTTCCCGTTACCCTTCAATCTGGCCAGTACAAATTATTCGAGCTCACCATTACATCAAATGTGATGAGTGGTTTTTATATGTCGATCATGAGGGATATTACAGAAAAAAGGTTAATGGAAGAAAAGCTGTTAAAAAGTGAGGAACGCTTTAGAGAAATTTTTGAAAATGCAATGGATGCGATCATCATATGGGCGGATGATGGAGAGATTGTGAGAGCCAATGAATCAGCCTGCCGCATTTTTGAATTGCCTATGCATTCACTGATTGGCAAGAAACTCACAGACTTTCTCGTGAAATCTGATCAGAGATATAGATCGACTAGAAGACGATATATTCGGAATCATGAAATAAGGGAAGAGCTTTTGTTCAGAATGGCAAATGGTCAGTTTAAAGAGCTCGAGTTTACATCAAAGCATACGGTATTAGAAGGACAGCACTTAACCATTTTACGTAATGTGAGTGATCGAAAAAGGATGGAGGAGGAGCTGCGCGAAAGTGAGCTCAAATTCCGTAAAGTATTTAATGGATCAATGGACGGCATTGTTCTGTTTGATAACCAATACCGCATTATCGAAGTCAATCCATCCGCAAGCGAGCTACTAGGATTGAAAAGTGATCATTTAACGGAAATGAACCTTTTCCATATCCTTGCGCCTTATCAAATTGAACATTTGGCACAGCCTGCCCAGGCGATGTCATTAGATGAAATGGACAATGAAGTGCCATTTGTGCTGAACCACCCAGATCAGCGGATATTGGAATTCTCTTTTAAACGCAACATCATTCATAATATGAATTTGGCGATCTTTAGAGATGTGACAGAGCGGAAGGAATTAGAAGAACGGGTGAGAAAATCAGATACCCTTCATGTGGTCGGAGAGCTTGCCGCTGGAATTGCGCATGAAATTAGAAACCCGATGACAGCATTAAAAGGCTTCATTCAGCTGCTAAAAGGAAATATAGAAGGGGAGTATTCGCTCTATTTCAATGTCATCACTTCAGAGCTGAAAAGAATTGAATCGATCATCACCGAATTTTTGATTTTAGCAAAGCCGCAAGCCATCGTATTTGAAGAAAAAAATGTGGTGCAAATTGTGAAAGACACGATGGATCTGTTGCACGCACAGGCGAATCTTGGCAACGTTCAAATGCATCTCAATGTGATTGATGAGATTCCGCTCATTTATTGTGAACAAAACCAATTAAAACAAGTCTTTATTAACATTTTAAAAAATGCAATTGAAGTCATGCCGAGAAAAGGAAATGTCTATGTGAGCATTCAGCGGAAGGGCGAAGAGCATATTGTCATTTCACTGCGGGATGAAGGGTGCGGAATGGCAGAGGACAAGCTGAGGCGTCTAGGGGAACCATTTTATACGACAAAAGAAAGAGGAACTGGACTTGGCTTAATGGTTAGTTATAAAATTATTGAAGAGCATCAAGGAACGATTGAGGTAGAAAGTGAGGAAGGGGTAGGAACCGTCTTCCATCTCACGCTGCCACTGAGGCAGAAGAAACAAGAAGGAGAGCATTAATGTGTATTATACCGTCTATCACGCACCAATTGGGGCACTATACATACTAGAAAAAGACGATGCCATCATCGAAGTGATGTTTGATGATGAGCCGTTTTTAGCAAAAAAGCAAGCATCCAATTTAAAAGAAGAAGAAACGTCTGTATTACAACAAGCAAAAAAGCAGCTAGATGAATATTTCAAGGGTGAGCGCCAAGTATTCGATCTCCCGCTCAAGCAAAAGGGAACTTCGTTTCAAGAGCAAGTGTGGGAAGCACTTTCGACTATTCCGTATGGTGAAACAAAAAGTTATGCAGACATTGCAAAAGCGATTGGTAACCCAAAGGCTGTGAGAGCCATTGGACAAGCCAACAGACGCAATGCATTACCTATTTTTATTCCCTGTCACAGAGTGATTGGAAAAGACCGTTCTCTGACGGGCTATGCAGGAACGAAGACAGATATAAAAGCGATTCTGCTTGAATTAGAAGGTATCCCATTTGTTCAAAAATAAATCGATTGACCTGTTCCAAATGTTTTCCATGCGACATATCCTTTTATTAAGCTAAAAAAGTTGGTTGAGGGAAAAAGGAGGGCGCTAGGGAATGTTTTGGGACAAAAAGAATAAAATGTATGCCGTCACATCACTATGTGTCAAAATGAAGGTTTTGACAGAAGAACAGAAAAAAGAAATTTTAGCAAAAACGAATGAAATAAAAAAGCGCGGTGCTCTTAAATAAGAAGTACACGGCGCTTTTTTTATGATCAGAGTGAGATGCTTTCAGTGAACAGAGCATCAATCTCTTCTGTATAGTTCGACGTAATAATCCCTTTCTCTGTAATGATCCCTGAAATGAGATGGTGAGGAGTGACATCAAAGGCGGGATTGAATACCTGAACATCAGGTGGTGCAATTTGGACGCCGTTTAATTCCTTTACTTCCAGCGGGTCACGCTCTTCTATTGGAATATCTGCCCCGTTTTTGGTTGAGATATCAAAGGTAGAAAGCGGTGCAGCTATAAAAAACGGAATTTGAAAATGCTTGGCTAAAATGGCGAGACTTAACGTGCCAATCTTGTTCGCCGTATCTCCATTACGGGCAATGCGATCAGCTCCAACAATGACTGCAGAAATTTGTTTTTCTTTCATCGTATGGGCTGCCATGTTATCTGTAATGAGCGTCACATCTACGCCGCCTTGCATGAGTTCCCATGTTGTCAGCCTAGCCCCTTGGAGAACAGGGCGTGTTTCACAGGCATAAATGTGAAGGTCGAGATTTTTCTTTTTGGCTAAATAAAATGGAGCAAGGGCTGTTCCGTACCGGCTCGTGGCGATGGAGCCTGCATTGCAAATGGTCATAATCCGATCACCCGATTTAAAGAGCTGGAGTGCATTTTGACCGATTTGTCTGCATGTTTCTTCATCTTCAATTTGAATTTGAATGGCCTCATGGACAAGGTCTGTTTTGGCTGCATTGACCGAAGCTGCACGATCAATGCGCTGCAACAATCGCTCTAATGCCCAGGCTAGATTCACAGCGGTTGGACGAGCACTGTTTAAATATTCTTTTATCTGAATGACTTCTTGTCTAAACACATCAATTTCTTCTGTCTCAATGTCTTGGGCACTGAGCGCCAGTCCAAAAGCTGCTGTAATGCCAATGGCAGGTGCTCCCCGCACTTTTAACGTGACAATGGCATCATACACGTCTTCTTTTGTATATAGATGCTCAAACTCAGTTTCTGCCGGTAATTTTTGCTGATTCAAAATGTTAATATAGTTTTCTTCCCATTCGACAGAACGGGGGACTTCAAATTCTTTAGACAAAACCCGTCACTCCTTTACAGATTGCTGGAATAATGCGACGAGGTCAGACGCTGTTTCCACTGCATGATATTGTTTGATGAATGTTTTTCCGAGCGTAAGTGCTGCTTTTTTCTGCTGAATCCGTTTAGATGGTGATGGAATCGCATCGAGATCAGCGGCATGAGCAAGGCCAATCGTTCGGCGGACAAGTTCACAGCCTGCAAAGCCTGTCGCTTCTTTTAAAATACGGTTAAAGGTTGTTTCTAAAAAACTGTCAGATACACTAAACGCTTCAATGCTGTCTTCTTTCCAAGCTTTTGCGAACACTTCTTTGAATGTTGCCCATACATTGACGACATGGGCAAAAAGGTGCTGCTGATCATGTTCATTCTCACGAGACAAAGCATTCAGGAACAGGTTAGCGATAAAGTGACCGATATCGAATCCGAAGGGACCATAAAAAGCGAATTCTGGATCAATGATTTTTGTTTCCGTCTCACTTGCAAAAATACTGCCTGTATGAAGATCTCCATGAACAAGTGTTTCGGCAGATGTCAGGAAAATAAGCTTCAATTCAGCTGCTTTTGCCTGCACTTCAAGATCTGCCCAAAGCGCTTCGGCAGCTTCTCTTAATTCTTCTTCGAAATCATTTGTGCCGCTATCAAAGAAAGGATCTGTGAAGACGAGCTTTTCGGTAATGTCACAAAGGTCCGGATTCGTAAATTGCTTCACAAATTGTTTTTTAATTTTAGGATTTGTGGCAAAGTCAGAAGTGTAAAAAAGTGTTTTTCCTAAAAATTCTCCGACATGATCGGATAAATGCGGATATTGTTTTCCGGCAATTAGCCCTTTTCTGACGATTTCGAGGTGTGATAGATCCTCCATTGCCGTCACAGCAAGAGCTGTATCTGAATAATAGACTGCTGGTACGAGGTGCGGTGTATACTCTGACTGCTTGATCAGGGCAGTACTTTCGATTCTCGCACGGTCTAATGTAAGCGGCCAGCTCTCTCCGACCACCTTGGCGTAGGGCAGTGCCTGCTTGATGATCAAACCTTTTTCTTGTTTATGATCAAAAATATGAAAGACGTAATTTAAATTCCCGTCCCCGATTTCCGTACATGTCAAATGACTACTTTCTTGGATCAAGCCAAGTCTAATTGCGAGTGCAACTGCCGAGCTTTCTGTTAATTCTTCATATGATGCCGTAAGTGTAACCAATTGCTTCCCCTCCAAATCATATAAAAAAGCCTCTTTCTCCTGAGAGAAAGAGGCTTGATAGTGTGTATGCTCAAAGCCTCTCTTATCTCTCAGCACATACGTCTGATGGAATTAGCACCGTGCCCTATAAGACGATTGTCTTGGCGCTTACTTGCTGCGCCCCACTTCACAGTGGTATTAACGGTCGGTTGCTGTTGGGGTCAAAAGGCCAAATCCCTCGCCCAACTCTCGATAAGAGAAATCAATATGTAATTGTCTCGTGTCTGTTTGCATTTCTTAATTCAAGATATTATCAGAGCTGCGCTTCACATGTCAATCCTTTTTCAAAATTGCTTTACAATTCGTAAAACAATCCATTACAGTGTTTGTATTGCTACGTAACTTGAATAGAAGGTGAAAAAAATGGAATTCCAGCAATCAGATGTATTGAAACAATTACCGACACAATTTTTTGCATCCCTTGTCCAAAAGGTCCAGAAAAAAGTGCAGGAAGGCGCTGATATTATTAATTTAGGGCAGGGAAATCCTGACCAGCCAACTCCCGCACACATTGTAAAAGCCATGCAGGAAGCGGTATTAAAACCTGAAAATCATCAATACTCGTCATTCCGCGGAACAGCGAAATTAAAAAAGGCTGCCGCTGCCTTTTATGAAAGAGAATATGGTGTCACGCTTGATCCGATGACGGAAATTGCGATTTTATTTGGCGGGAAAGCAGGGCTTGTAGAGCTGCCACAATGCCTGCTGAATCCGGGTGACACGCTCCTTGTTCCAGACCCAGGTTATCCTGATTATTGGTCAGGTGCCGTGCTTGCTGGAGCTCAGATGGTGACGATGCCGCTTCTTGAACAAAATGATTTTTTACCTGACTATGACAGGTTGCCTGAGGATGTTAAGAAAAAAGCAAAGTTGATGTATTTAAATTATCCCAACAATCCGACAGGTGCCACGGCAAGCCGTTCATTTTTTGAAGAAACCGTTACATTTGCAAAAGATCACAAGCTCTGTGTTGTCCATGATTTTGCCTATGGCGGCATTGGGTTTGATGGGGAAAAGCCAATCAGCTTTTTGCAAACAGATGGAGCGAAAGAGACAGGAATTGAAATATACACATTGTCTAAAACGTATAATATGGCCGGCTGGAGAGTAGGTTTTGCAGCAGGAAATCCGTCTGTTATTGAAGCGATTGAGCTTTATCAGGATCACCTGTTTGTTTCACTGTTCAAAGCCACTCAAGATGCGGCAGCGGAAGCTTTGTTAAGCGACCAAACGTGCGTACAGGTGCAAAATGATCGATATGAGAATCGGCGAAATGTGTGGATTGCTGCCTGCAAGGAGATTGGCTGGGAGGTCACTGCACCAAAGGGGTCGTTTTTTGCTTGGCTAAAGGTGCCAGAAGGATATACATCTGAATCTTTTGCTGGCGTATTATTAGAGAGAGCACATGTGGTTGTGGCGCCGGGGAATGGGTTTGGTACTCACGGTGAAGGATACGTGAGAGTAGGACTTTTAACAAATGAGGAGCGGTTAAAAGAAGCCGCTCGGCGAATCGATGCCTTGAATCTGTTTGAAAATAAGCCATTGACAACATGAATAAACGGTGCGATAATTCAGACAATATTTAAGAAAATTGAATATTCTTATCAAGAGTAGGCAGAGGGACTAGCCCAATGAAGCCCGGCAACCGACTTCCATGAAGCACGGTGCTAATTCTTGCAGCAAGCGCTGAGAGATAAGATTCGGATGAATGACACGAAACAACCTCTTTAAGGCGCTGATAAAGCACTTGGAGAGGTTTTTTTATTGACCATATGCATGACGCAATCGAAAGGGGATTCCTAGTGAGTGAATTACTGGCAACATACGTATTAACACATCGAGAGGATGAACAAGTAAACCGAAAAGCGGAGCAGATCGCACTTGGTTTAACAGTTGGATCATGGACGGATTTGCCGCAGCTCAAAAAAGAGCAGCTTCAAAAGCATAAAGGCCGGGTGGAAAAGGTATCAGAAAAGTTTGCTCTAGCCGAAAATGGCCTATATCAATCTGAGGTGACCATTGCTTATCCTGAGGCTAACTTTTCAGCGGATATTCCGGCCGTTTTGACGACGATCTTTGGAAAGCTTTCACTAGATGGAAAAGTGAAGCTAATCGACATTCAATTCTCGGATCGATTTAAAAGAAGTCTGCCAGGACCGGTATTTGGAATTGATGGCATACGAAAAAAAGTAGGCGTGTTTGATCGACCTTTGTTGATGAGTATTTTTAAAGGTGTCATTGGCCGTGATATGGCAGATTTAAAAGAACAGCTCCGTTTACAAGCATTAGGCGGCGTTGACTTTATCAAAGACGATGAAATTTTATTTGAGAGCCCACTAGCCCCTTTTGAAGAACGAATCAAAGAAGGAAAAAAGATATTAAAAGAAACATATGAAGAGACAGGGCACCGAACGCTATATGCCGTTAATTTAACAGGCAGAACCTTTGAACTAAAGGATCGAGCAAGAAAGGCAGCTGAGCTTGGAGCAGATGCACTCTTATTCAATGTTTTTGCCTACGGGTTAGATGTCATGCAAAGCTTAGCTGAGGATCCAGATATTCGATTGCCTATTATGGCCCATCCCGCAGTAAGCGGCGCTCTGACAACATCGCACGAATATGGATTCTCCCATTCACTTCTTTTAGGTAAATTAAATCGATATGCAGGCGCTGATTTGAGTCTTTTTCCCTCACCGTATGGGTCGGTCGCACTTCCGAAAAAAGATGCCTTTGGAATCTATGAAGCTTGTGTAAAAGAGGATTCGGTTCAAAAAACGTTCCCTGTTCCGTCAGCAGGCATTCATCCTGGAATGGTTCCAGTTTTGATGAAAGATTTTGGACTCGATCATGTGATAAATGCTGGTGGAGGAATTCACGGACATCCGCGTGGAGCCATCGGCGGAGGGAAAGCATTTCGATCGATCATTGATGCGGTGATACATGGAGAGTCGATCCAAGAGAAGGCAGCTTCTTGCCAAGACTTAAAAGCAGCACTTGAACTATGGGGAAGGGTAGCAGAATAAATGAAAAAACCAATTGTATGTTGTGATTTTGATGGAACCATTACGAAAAATGATAATATCATTCGCATCATGAAACACTTTGCACCAAGTGAATGGACGAAGCTGAAGGACGATGTTCTCACAAAGGAGATCACCATTCAAGAAGGCGTCGGGCAGATGTTTCAATTACTGACGAGTGATCAAAAAGAAGCCATTCAATCGTTTATTTTAGAAGATACAGAGATTCGAGAAGGATTCAAGCAATTTGTTGATCATGTGAAAAAGGCTGATATTCCCTTCTATGTGCTAAGCGGCGGGATGGACTTTTTTGTTTATCCCATACTCGAGGGCATTGTGGATCGAGACGATATTTATTGCAATCATGCGTCATTTGGGGAAGAGCATATTCAGATTGAATGGCCGCATGCCTGCGATTCGCAATGTCAAAATGGCTGCGGATGCTGCAAGCCGTCAATCATTCGAGAGCTGACCTGTGAGAATGACTTCATTATCATGATTGGAGATTCAGTCACCGATGTGGAGGCGGCAAAGCATGCGGATCTCACATTTGCGCGTGACTACTTGCTAAACGAATGTAAAGAGCTCGGGCTTGTTCATGAAGAGTATGAAACATTTATTGATCTTAAAGCACAATTTGATCAAATAAAGGAAGTGAAGGAATGGCAGACGCAAAGAGCAAGCGCTGGCAGGAGCTAGCAGACGTCAAACGTGAACTGGCACAAAGAGACTGGTTTTATGGAACAAGCGGCAATTTATCGATCAAGGTGTCGGATGATCCAATCACGTTTTTGGTGACGGCAAGCGGCAAAGATAAACGAAAAGAAACAGATGAAGACTTTGTTTTAGTAAATGCAGCAGGTAAGCCTGTTGATCCGAACGAACCGCTTAGACCATCAGCTGAAACATTGCTTCACAACTACGTGTATGAGCAGACGAATGCAGGCTGCTGTCTCCATGTTCATACAATCGATAATAATGTGATGTCTGAGCTGTATGGGGATAGGGGCGAGGTTCGTTTCAAAGGAAACGAAATCATCAAAGCGCTTGGTTACTGGGAAGAGGATGCAGAAGTGTCGTTACCGATTATTGAAAATCCAGCCCATATCCCGCATCTTGCAGCACAATTTGCAAAGCATCTCACTGAAGAGTCGGAATCAGGAGCTGTGCTCATTCGAAATCACGGCATCACAGTCTGGGGAAAAACAGCCTCTGAAGCAAAACGAGTATTAGAGGCGTATGAATTTTTGTTTAGCTACCACTTAAAATTAACGCTTTATCAAAAGCAGCTTGTCACATAAAAAGGAGGAAAAGCAAATGGCGACGATTTTGATTCATAACGAAGAGAACACATTACTTGAAAGCGAGCAAGAGGTGGCAGCCTATTTAGAAAACCAAGGGGTCATTTATGAGCATTGGGATATTGCAAAGCTGCCAAACCGATTATCAGAAAAGTATGATTTAACAGATGAGGAAAAGGAAGAGATTTTGACTGTTTTCCAAAAGGAAATCGAGAGTATATCTGAAAAACGAGGATACAAAGCGCAGGATGTGATTTCATTATCTGACGCCACACCAAACCTAGATGACCTGCTCCAAAATTTTCAGCGTGAGCATCACCATACAGATGACGAAGTACGCTTTATTGTAAGCGGACATGGAATCTTTGCCATTCAAGGTAAGGATGGCGTCTTTTTTGACGTGAGACTGAATCCAGGCGATTTAATTTCTGTTCCGCCACATATTCGTCACTATTTTACACTTCAAGAGGATCGAAAAGTGGTTGCCGTTCGCATATTTGTCACAACTGAGGGCTGGGTGCCAATTTACGAGGAAGAAAAGGTTTAATGACAAAAGCTGATCATTCCGCATGAGGCGGAAGATCAGCTTTTTTTTAGGGAAATAGACATAAAATGAGAAAGAAAATAGTTGATTTTGATCTTCTACATAGGATAAAATTCTGTTTAATCCATGTGTCAGTCCTGTCCAAATTTGAAGTTTACCCCCAAATATGATTGGGTAAGAGGTCTTTAGGCTGTAAAAAATTAAATAAAATTAGCATATTTAATTTAATTTACAAATAAAGTATAATTTTGGTGTCGGATCATTTTGAGCATAGACAGTCGAATTCATTGCGGGAGCTGAGATCATGAATATTTATGTAAGAAAAGAACAATTGCTAATGTCCATTGATGAGAAGAGAAAACAGATGGTAGAAGCTGCTCAAGCAGAAGGCTACACTGGTGAGACGACAATTAAATATAGTCAAGAACTGGACAACCTGATGAATGAGTATCAGCATCTCCTTTTTCATGAGAAACAATCTGCCCCCTCCTTTCATGATCTTGTATCTCAAATGAGTCTTCTATCTGTGAACCGTCCCTCTTATTGACATGAAAAAACCGGTCTTGCCTAAGCAAAACCGGCTGAATGTTTCAGCTATGCTGAGTGAGCAGAAGGAAGCATGATCATGACGGTTGTTCCTTTATTCACTTCGCTCTCGATATCAATTGTTCCGCCATACATCGAAATGATTCGTTTACACACAACAAGCCCAAGACCTGTCCCTTTTTCCTTCGACGTAATAAAAGGGAGGAAGATATGTTTTAACATTTCTTCTTGTATGCCTTCACCCGTATCTTTCACTTTAATAATGACATGTTCTTTTTCAGCCTCAATTAAAATCTTCAAATGACCGCCATTTGGCATCGCTTCTAACGAGTTCTTCGCTACATTTAATACGACTTGTTTAATGTGATCCTTTGTGCAATATACCCCAACATCTTGAATCGTATTAATTTGCAAATCAACCTCAACATTATAAAGGTTCGCCTCAGAGAAAACGATCGGCATGATCTCACTGACAATTTCTTTGACAGAGTTATTCTGCCATTTTTCTGCCGTTGGTTTCCCTAATACAAGAAACTCACTGACGATTTGATTGATTCGTTTAATTTCTTCTTCAATGACAGAAAAATAGAGCTGATCTTCTTCAGAGTGATACTTCTTTTGCAAAAGCTGTATAAATCCACTAATCCCTGTTAATGGGTTGCGAATTTCGTGTGCCGTACTTGCTGCGAGGGTTCCGATTAATTCAAGCTTTTGCGCTTCATTTTGGTGACGCTCCTGCTGGGTTTGACGCCTTAAAATGACATATTGAACAAGTGTGAATAAAATATTTAATAAAATAAAAGCACTGGATAAAGGGATCAGCATAACAGACAGCACTTCACCTGTAGAAGCGCGCTGCGGATAGACCTCTAGCTTCCAGCTGTTTTCATCTAAATATGTAGACACGGTGCTGCCATTTTCTGATGCTGGCTGTGGACCACTTGTAAACACGACATGTCCATTTTGATTCAGCATCTTAAAATGAAGATCAGGGTTCAATACATTCATAATATTTCTTAAATAATCAATTTGAATGGCGGCGACTAGCACATTGGTGACTTCTTCGTTTTCATCCAGCACAGGCACGCAAATGGAAAGAATCCGCTGTTTTGTAATTCGGCTAACATAGTTATCTGTGATCACCGTCTGCTTGGTCACTTGAATGCGCTTAAAGTAATCTCTGAATGATAGGTTGATTTTTTCCTTTAATGGTGTGGTGCTTACTGTTACATTTCCTTTTTTGTCTAGGAGATACAGACCTGAAAAACGAGGTTCTTGTTTATAGATTTTCTCTAGGATGTTTTTTACTTTTTTCGTCTCAAGAGGCTGGTCAAATCCCATGGCAAGTGAAGTTAATCTCGCTTCTGTTTCACTAATTAAATAATTCATTTGGTTTTTGTGAATATTTAACATAAGTGTAGCAGTTTGTTTGTTTTTTAAGTCGATTTTTTCCGTTTCTTTTTCATAGATAAAATAACTAATGATTAGGGTTGGAATCATGACCAAAATAAGGTACAGCCTGATCTTCTTCCAAAACCCTTTCAGTATACTCATCATTCATCGCTCCAACGTATTACCTAATAGACTTATTATAGCATTGAACCTATGTTTATTACGATGACTTGTGTGATTTTTAAAAAATTAGGTGATTCGTTCTGGTCTCATTTTCATGCTAAAGATAGATCAAGATGTTGACATTTTACTTATTGTTTATTAATGTCACATTAGTGGGTTGTATTTCATAAAGGATGATAAAAAATGGAAAATCATAATGTTGAAAAATCTTTGAAATTATTTATTGTATTATCACGTGCCTATCGCTCAATTAATCATCACATGAACAAACATATTGTGAAGCACGGGCTGAATCCGACTGAATTTGCAGTATTAGAATTGCTGTATCATAAAGGGGATCAGCCGCTTCAGCAAATCGGTGATAAGATTTTACTTGCAAGCGGCAGTATCACGTATGTGGTCGATAAATTGGAGAAGAAAGAACTCCTCAGTCGTAAGGCCTGTGCAGAAGACCGCAGGGTCACATTTGCGCATATTACCGAGCAGGGACGAGCTTTGCTTGATGATATCTTCCCAGATCATGCGAAAGAAATTCATGAGATGATCAGTGTCCTGAGCGAAGAAGAGAAGGATGCCTGCATTGACATGCTTAAACATGTGGGACTGCGTGCAAAACATTTATATGATCATAAAGAATAAATAAAAAAGGAAGCCGAGAGCTCCCTTTTTTATTTTGCTTTTTTCTCAATCGGTAAAATAAGTACTTCTACGCGTCGGTTTTTACTTCTGCCTTCTGCTGTGTCATTTGAAGCGATTGGCTTGAATTCACCGAAACCTTTTGTACTAAAGTTTTCTTGGTTTAAATTGCTGTTCTCAAGAAGAATACTTAAAAAGTTTACAGCACGTATGGCACTTAAATACCAGTTGGATTCAAATTCTGAATTTCTGATCGGAACATTATCAGTATGTCCGCTAATGACGATGTCACGAGCGGGGTTAATGACGAGTAGTTTTGAGATTTCCTTTGCTAACGGGACATCTTGAGGGCGAATAATCGCCCGGCCAGAATCAAAGAAGATACTGTCTTCTATCGTAATGAGCAAACCTTCGTCCGTGAGCTTTGTTTCGAGCTTAGCTCCAAGTTTCTTATTGGCAATGAAGGAATCCACTTGCTTTTTGACCTTTGTGAGAACGGCATGATCTCGAGCTTTCGCTTGAGCTTCTTCATCCTCTTCAGCTGCTTTTTTGGTCTGGTTGCTATTTTCAGTTTCTTCAGTGCTTTGCATGCTGGTTTGATCCATGACACCTGTACCGCCCGTAAAGACGACATTAAAAGACTTGGCCATCTGTTCATACTTTGCCGCATCAATCGAACTTGATGCAAAAAGCACAATGAAGAGAGCGAGTAGAAGCGTCAGAAGATCGGCATAAGGGATCAGCCAAGATTCATCTACATGGTCATCGTGATCATGTTTTTTACGTTTCCTAGCCATTTTGTTTTTCTCCTTCTTCAATGACAAGATTTGCACGTTCTTTCGCTGGTAAGTACATGAGAAGTTTTTGTTCAATCACTTTTGGAGATTGACCTTCAAGAACAGAAAGGATCCCTTCGATCATAATTAGACGAAGTTTTACTTCTTCCTTTGATTTACGCTTTAGCTTGTTGGCAAATGGATGCCATAACACATACCCAGTAAAAATCCCAAGCAGTGTGGCAACGAAGGCTGCACTGATTGCATGTCCAAGTGCTTCAATATCTCCCATGTTAGCAAGTGCAGCAATAAGTCCGACAACGGCGCCAAGTACACCAAGCGTCGGAGCGTATGTACCGGCTTGTGTAAAGATTAATGCGCCTGACTGATGTCTTTCAGACATGGCGTCAACTTCCTCTGTTAAGACGTCGCGAATAAATTCTGCACTTTGACCGTCAACCGCCATGCTTAAGCCGTTCTTGAGGAAATCGTCATCTACTTCCTCAATGCTAGCTTCTAATGCTAAAAGACCTTCACGACGCGCAATTTGTGCCCAGTTTGAAAAAAGAGGGATCATTTCTTGAATCGTTGGTAGCTTGTTGTCTTTGAAAATTTTGCCGAACAATTTTGGTGTTTTCTTAATTTCACTAGATGGGAATGCGATGACAACAGCTGCAATCGTCCCAACCACAATGATCAATATAGCCGCTGGGTTGATAAGAGCGGTTAGACTTACACCTTTCAGAACCATACCGACACTCAGTGCAATAAATGCTAAAATAATACCTATTAACGATGTTTTGTCCATTATCTCACCAAATCCTTTAACTATCTTTTTCTATAGTTAATATCGGTGTCTTCTAGAAGGGTTTTAGTCTGAATATCAAATTAAGGCAGTTTCTGTGAAGAATTTTTGACGAAAGCGCTTTCTATTACCTTAAAAAAGAAACTCCCTCTGATATAAAGGGAGTTTCTTTTTAATTTCTTTGAGCGGTTTCAATTAAAAGCAGCTCTTTTAATTTTTCCTCATACATGATTTTGACAAGATCATAGCTCCAATTCATCATGTGATCCACCTCTTTTTCTTTTATCTTAAAGGAATAGAGGCGGGGGAGCGTCGGCGTGCGGATGGAACTTAGACACCGCAACATGATGGAGTTATAGATCCTTCTTAAGATGTACTTATCCTTTTTTTACAACAATTTCGTTATCTTCAACTTCTACAGTAAATCCTGAAAGCTGTTCTTCTTCAAGCAATATTTCCGTCATTTGATCTTCAACATGCTCTTGAATGGTTCTTCGCAGTGGACGAGCACCAAATGCAGGATGGTATCCAAGTTCTGCAATTTTTTCTTTCGCTTCTTTTGTCACATGGACTGTTAAATTTTGCTCTTTTAATTGTTCTGATAGCTCATTGAGCAAAAGATCCACAATCTTCACTAAATCATCTCGATCTAATGAATCAAACTGAATGATGCTGTCAAAACGGTTCAAGAATTCTGGCTTGAAATAGGCGCTGAGTGAATCAATGAGTGATTGCTCCTCAATTGCTTCTTCCTGATCAGACTGGAAGCCGACTTTGACCGTTTTATCTGTGCTGCCTGCGTTACTTGTCATGATAATGACCGTATCTTTAAAGCTGACGGTTCTACCTTGGCTATCTGTTAATCGGCCATCTTCCATGATTTGAAGGAACATGTGCTGCACATCAGGGTGTGCTTTTTCGATTTCATCCAGCAAAATGATGCTGTATGGTTTTCTGCGTACTTTTTCCGTCAGTTGACCCGCTTCATCATGTCCAACATAACCAGGAGGAGAACCGATGAGCTTAGATACTGAGTGTTTCTCCATGTACTCACTCATATCTAAACGGATGATCGCATCTCTCGAACCAAATAATTCTTCAGCTAGTGTTTTTGATAATTCGGTTTTCCCGACACCTGTTGGTCCAACGAATAGGAAGGAGCCAGTTGGTCTATGTTTCGATTTTAAGCCGGCTCTGCTTCTCTTCACAGCTTTCGCTACCTTTTCAACCGCATGTTCCTGACCGATCACTCGTGCTTTTAAGCGGACGTCAATTTCTTTCATTTTGGTTTGTTCGTCTGCTTGCAGTTTGCCGACAGGGATGCCTGTTTTTTGTTCCACAATGGCTTGAATGTCTTCTGCTGTGACGACATGTTCTTTGTCATTTGTTTTGTTTTGAAGTCTAGCTTCAATGGCCTCTTCTTCATCTCGAAGCTTCGCTGCTTTTTCGTATTGTTCTTCTTTTAAAGCGGCTTGTTTTTCAGTAGCAATTTCTCTCAGACGATTTGTTAGTTCATCTTCACTTGCTGCATCAATGGAGAGGTTCGCTTTTGAACCTGCTTCATCCATTAAATCAATGGCTTTATCCGGTAGATGACGGTCTTGAATATACCGGGAAGATAATTGAACACACGCTTGAATGGCTTCGTCTGAATAGGTGACGCCATGGTAGCTTTCGTACTTATCTTGAATGCCTTTTAAAATTTCGATCGCTTCAGCTTGTGTTGGCTCATCTACAATGACGGGCTGGAAGCGTCGTTCAAGTGCGGCATCTTTTTCAATTTGACGATATTCTTTTAATGTCGTCGCACCTACTAGCTGGAGCTCGCCTCGTGCAAGAGCTGGTTTTAAGATGTTTCCAGCATCCATTGACCCTTCGGCAGATCCAGCGCCTACAAGAAGATGGATTTCATCTACAAATAAGATAATATTTTTACGGCTTTGCAGTTCTTTGATTAACTGCTTCATTCTTTCCTCAAATTGACCACGTATCCCTGTATTCGCTACAAGGGAGGAGACATCTAATAAATAGATTTGTTTGTTCTTTAATTTATTTGGTACATCGCCACTTGCAATTTTCAATGCAAGTCCTTCAGCGATCGCTGTTTTCCCAACACCTGGTTCACCAATGAGGACAGGATTGTTTTTATTTCTTCTATTTAAAATCTCAATGACTCTTGCGACTTCTTCATCACGGCCGATGACTGGATCAATTAAACCAGCATTTGCGCCATCTGTTAAATTGCGGCCAAGTTCATCAAGTAAGCCTTTTTGCTTTGGCTGCTCTACGTTTTGCGTATGTCCTGCTTGCTCTTGCCCAGAGAAGAATGAGCTTCCTCCGAACAATTGAGGTCCCATTTTCATTTTTGATTGCTCCATCAAAGAGGTGTAGCAGTCTTCACATAAAACCATTTGGCTCCGGGATGAATTCACTTGCATATTCAGGCGAATAGTTGCTTCATTTACTTGACAATGTTGACAACGCATTTGCCATGACCTCCTTATGATAAAAGTTTGACTTTATTTGACCAATGAATGTTAAAGAAAATGGTCTGTTGTTTGACCATCTTTGACTATAGTATACTCTGACCTATTTTGACTTTCAACTGTTTTGCTCAAAGGCGGGTGAAAATCCTTTTTTGCATTTAATCATGGTTTGTCCTTCTTTTCAAGGAACTTGTCTCATAGGATAAAAAAAGACAATCGAAAGTGATGGGTGCGGAGGGGTCACATGAAACGTTCAAATGAATCCGCTTTTCAGCTTGCCTTTGTATATGTAGGAACAGTGGTTGGAGCTGGGTTTGCGACAGGAAAAGAAATCGTAGAATTTTTTGTTCGTTTTGGCTGGATTGGATTATTCGGAATCTTGATTAGCGGCGCTGTTTTTACTGGACTTGGGGCAAAAATGATGCTCATTTCTAAACGAATTGAAGCAGAGTCTTATCAAGATATGAACGGTTTTCTATTTGGCGCAGCTGCAAGCAGGTATATTAATGTCGTCATGTTTTTTATTTTATTAGGCGTCACTTCAGTGATGATTTCTGGCGCAGGTGCTATATTTGAAGAGCAACTTGGCATATCGAAGGAATATGGGATCTTTTTGACGATCATTCTGAGCGTGATTGTGCTTTTGAAAGGATCAAAAGGATTATTTGGTGTCAATGTTCTCGTCGTCCCAATGCTTATTTTCTTTTCATTGATCGTGTTTCTTGATTCATTCGTTTTTAGCAGTAGTGAAAGTTATGTTCTTGCGCTGCAAATGGGTGCGGGAGAGTGGATTTTATCAGCTATCTCATATGGTGCTTTTAATTTGGCACTTTCTCAAGCAGTGTTAGTGCCCGTCGCAAATGAAATGACCTCTGAAGCGGTGATTAAAAAGGGAGCTGTGCTTGGGGGCGTCATGCTGACAATTATTTTATTTGTATGCTTTTTATCTCTTTCTTCATTAGATATGCTGGAGGCGTTTGATATTCCAATGGCTCAGGTCGTGTATCAAGTAGCAAATTCCATTCACCTCATTTATTTATTTGTGATCTTCGGCGAAGTCTTTACATCCGTCATAGGCAATTTATATGGACTTGAGAGACAAGTGAGGGCGTATATACGAATGAACAGTGTCTTGACAATATCCCTTATTCTCTTATGCTGCTATGTGATTAGTAAAATTGGTTACGGTACATTGATATCAACAGTTTATCCTATTTTTGGCTATGTGAGCATCTTTTTTATCCTCTTTCTTTTTCTAAAAAAAGTGCCTGCATCACATGATAAGTAAAGAAAGGATAGCCTGCATGGAAAATATGTGGTACACTATCCTCTGTGAAAATTGAACAAAAATCCGTGTAAACGGGAGAGGTTCTAGCAAAACCCTCTATAAAAAACTAAGGACTTGCCGTATCCTTGGATGTGGCATTTTTTATTTTTTATGGCTGGGACACCTCGTACACATGTAAAGGTGTCTTTTCTTTTGAGAAAAATAGGGGTTTTCATGAGCCTTTCAGATGCAGCTTTGTACGAGTGTATAGATCTGCAAAAGGAGGAGAACAGAAGATGAAAAATGAAAAAGCAGTCGTTGTCTTTAGCGGGGGACAAGACAGTACGACATGTTTATTATGGGCACTTCAACAATTCGAAGAGGTAGAAACCGTGACCTTTCATTATAATCAGCGTCATCAAGAAGAAATTGATGTCGCCAAAAGAATTGCTGACAAGTTAGGTGTGAAGAACCATCTATTAGATATGTCTCTTTTGAATCAGCTGGCACCAAATGCTTTAACAAGAGATGACATTGACATTGAGGAAAAAGAAGGAGAGCTGCCTTCCACATTTGTACCAGGAAGAAACTTAGTGTTCTTATCCTTCGCTTCTATTCTTGCGTATCAGATCGGTGCAAGACATATTATCACAGGTGTATGTGAAACAGACTTTAGCGGCTATCCAGATTGCCGTGACGAGTTTGTAAAGTCTTGTAATGTCACAGTGAATTTGGCGATGGAAAAACCATTTGTCATCCATACACCACTCATGTGGCTCAATAAAGCAGAAACATGGAAGCTAGCAGACGAGCTGAATGCATTAGATTTTGTGAAAAATGAAACGCTCACTTGCTATAATGGCATCATGTCTGATGGCTGCGGGGAATGTCCTGCGTGTAAGCTTCGGAAAAAGGGCTATGACACTTATATGGAAATGAAGGAGGCAAAATAAATGCTTTCTCAAATCTATCCACAAACGAATCATCCATACTCATTTGAATTGAACAAGGATATGCATATATCAGCTGCCCATTTCATCCCAAGAGAGGATGCAGGTGCTTGCAGCCGTGTACATGGTCACACGTACACCATCAATATAACCATTGCTGGAGATGACCTAGATGAATCGGGTTTCCTTGTCAATTTTAGTACACTGAAAAAACTTATTCATGGACAGTATGATCACACGCTACTCAATGATCATGAGGAATTCTCATCAACTGATCCATACGCGATGCCTACTACAGAGGTTGTGGCAAAGACAGTCCATGACAAAGTCGCAGCATATTTATCGACTTTAGCAAATAAACCAGTATGTGTTCAGGTCTTTGTTAGGGAGACACCAACAAGCTACTGCATTTACCGGCCGAAACGAGTTGAACACAATGGCTAAAGCAATTCCTGTATTAGAAATTTTTGGTCCGACCATTCAAGGAGAAGGGATGGTCATTGGACAAAAAACCATGTTTGTCAGAACAGCTGGCTGTGACTACTCATGCAGCTGGTGTGATTCCTCCTTTACATGGGATGGCTCAGCAAAGCATGACATTCAGTGGCTTCACGCAGAGGACATTGTCAAGGAATTAAAAAGAATAGGCGGACAGGCTTTTTCTCATGTCACCATTTCAGGGGGAAACCCTGCGCTTTTAAAACAAATGGAATCACTTATTGATTTGCTACACGAAGAAGGAATTGATACAGCGCTTGAAACACAAGGGACAATGTATCAGGACTGGTTTTTGAAAATTGATGATTTAACCATTTCTCCGAAGCCGCCAAGCTCTAATATGAAAACAGATTTTACGAAACTCACACGTATTATAGATGAGCTGAAAAACGGAAATAGATTACAGCATGCAAGCCTGAAAGTCGTGATTTTTGACGATCATGATCTAGCCTATGCAAAGGATGTTCATGCGAAATATCCAGAGCTTCCTTTTTATTTGCAGGTAGGAAATGATGACACGACAACAGGTGATGATGCGTACTTATTGACGCACTTATTAAAGAAGTATGAAGCGCTTGTCGATCAAGTAGCGCAAGACCCAGACTTAAATCGCGTAAGAGTGCTGCCGCAGCTGCACACATTATTATGGGGCAATAAACGAGGCGTATAGAAAGGAAGAGACGACATGACGACAAGAAAACCAGAAGAATTAGAAGGTGTCACTTTACTAGGAAATCAAGGAACCAATTATTTGTTTGATTATGCACCACAAGTGCTTGAAACATTTCCGAATAAACATACAAATAGAGATTATTTTGTGAAATTTAACTGCCCAGAATTTACGTCACTTTGTCCGCAAACAGGTCAGCCGGACTTTGCGACAGTTTATATCAGCTATATCCCAAATGAAATCATGGTTGAAAGTAAATCATTAAAATTGTATTTGTTCAGTTTCCGTAACCATGGTGATTTCCATGAGGATTGTATGAATATTATTATGAACGATCTCATTGAATTGATGGACCCAAGATACATTGAAGTATGGGGCAAATTTACACCAAGAGGCGGTATTTCAATTGACCCGTACACGAACTACGGAAAACCTGGTACCAAATATGAAGAAATGGCTTCATATCGCATGATGAATCATGATATGTATCCTGAAACGATTGATAATCGCTAATAAAGGAAAAGACATGCCTAATGACATGTCTTTTTTTATGGGTTTGAATGGGATGAATTAGATTGAAGTGATAAAAAAAGAGAAGAGTCATGTCGCTCTCCTCATAAAATGGGAATAGAACTTGCTAGGACGGCTGGGGGCTACCAGCTCGTAAATTTATTATACATGACAGAACGTATGTTTGTAAAGATAAATTGTGTTTTTTGCTTATCTTATTTGCTTTAAGATAAAATAGAGGCAATGAACGAATAACGGAGGCGTTTGAGTTGGCAAACAAAGAAGAAAAGACAGAGAAGCTGCTGATGGAACTAAAAGAAGAGCTTCAAATGCTCGAACATCAAAACAAAGAACGATATAAATGGAGTGCCTCCACATTGCTTGGAGTGATTGCACTTTTAATCGATAAAGGCGTTATCACCCCAGAGGAGGTTGACATGTACAAAACGAAAGCGGAAATGCAAACCTTTCATACGCAAAAAGACTGACACTAGTACAGGTAAAATAATAAGAAAAGGACATAACAAATTGATGAATCAATTTATGTTATGTCCTTATTTCTGCATCTATTTTTATGGTATTAAACAAGTTTATACATTAAAACATCGTCCCAGTATTCATGTTCACTTATTTTAAATTCTTTTATTTTACGACCTTCTTCTCTGAATCCCATCTTTTTGTACAAAGAAATGGCCTTTTGATTTGTAGAGAATACGGCTAAACTAACCTTTTCGATCGAAGGATTCATTTCTGCCCAATTTAATAACGCTGTTAGCAACATTTCCCCTACGCCTAAACCTCTAAAGCTCTTATGAACCATCAAACCAAATGAACCTGCGTGGGCAGTTCTTTTTCTATTTGATCCATTTTCAAATGCTATAAACCCAATGACTTTTCCGTCTTTTTGAGCAACTATGTACGTTTCGTTTTCGTTCTCTATTCTTTTTTGTATCCAAGCCTTGTGTTCTAAAAGGGTTTTTTTGTTTTCTTCAGGCGTTGTAAGTAAATAATCTGATTCAGCAATCACTGATGACTGTATGTCTAAAGTAGTTTCAGCGTCTTCCATATTCCCAAAACGCACAATGATATCATTTGAATTTTGCATTTTAGTTTCTCCTGTCTAGAGCTAATACTGCATCTCATCACTTTATAAAAATAGAAAGTTGTCTGAAATACTATTCACCTTTTCAACAAATAAATGAACAGCTTTGCTTCGTATTTACGTATGTATCGATAGTCTGAATTGAGGATTGCAAATTAATGTGCGGAGTCTTTGATGATTTTATAGTTTTTATGATTAACGACTGTTAGTGAATCCAGTTCTAAATCTCTATAGTTGTCCATAATGGTGACATCCACAATGACAGAGTTTTCATTCACTTTTTCAACTACACCTGTTAAACCATTTCTAAATTCGATCACATTTCCAATTTTTGCAATCTTCAACCGATCCCTCTCCTTTAAAAACAGATTTCATTCCCTATTAAAAAGTATTTTGCAATATTTTCATACCAATGTAAAGGATAAAGACGTTTTTGTTTCGTTTTCGTTGTATGCTTTCCTAACGGATGATATATTTAATATTTGATGATGGCTGTAAAGGAGCGGTTTATTTGACGGAAGAACAAATGCTCACAATACTTGAATCGTTACGAAATGGGACAGAAAAGCAAGTGACCATTCAGAAAGATGATTTTTTAACGTTTCGTTCGATCTTGGTGAATCAAGATGATTTTAAGTATTTTCGCGGGATTGCGAAACATGGTGGAGATGTTATTTTTGAATATCTTACAGAAGCAAGAAGCTAAAGCTTTTTCTCATGAATGAGAGAAAGCTTTTTTATTTTAGTTCTTTTGTCACACTTCAAACGAGCTTGATACATCTGAAAAGAAAATGTAATAACCCATAATCAGGAGCATAAGGATGATTATAGGCGGAAAAGGGGTCTTTTTAAGCGCTAACAATTCCAGTTGATACGCAATTCAACTAGGACATGCCATTTAATGACGGAATTTGGTTAGGCATGCAAATCTTTGTGCGTGAAAATAGAAGGAGCTCTTGTTAGAGTGGACAAGTATCTTACCGCCTACTTTAATTAAAGGAGGAATGAGGCGAATGATGAAAATTCATACCGCTCTTTTTGTCATCCTTATGCTAATCGCAGCCATGAAGATGGACAACATACAAGAGCAGCAAGGCACATTAAGTCACGAACTTTCACAAGCACCTGTTAAGCATGAGCTTTCATATATAGATCAAGATGAACACGATCAAGTCATCCCAGCATTTTCAGAGGAGAAGCGTCAGCCGAAAGTCAAAATGCTAAGTACGTCTTCAGAAAAAATGTCTTCAAAACCGAAGCAAAAGAAAAGAGTAAAATCAGAAACGACGAACGAGGAAAGCGCCAAACGCTATTCTAATGAGGAAATGGAACTGCTCTCACGATTGGTACATGCTGAAGCGAAAGGTGAATCTTACGCAGGTAAAAAAGCTGTGGCCAGCGTCGTCTTAAACAGGGTGGAGCATCGCTCTTTTCCTGACAGTGTCAAAGGTGTTATTTATCAGCGAAATGCTTTCCAGCCAGTATCGAATGGAAGTATTCATGATAAAGCAGATCAAGATTCTGTTAAAGCTGTGAAGCAAGTAGTGAAAGAACATGACAGAACAACAAAGGCCATTTATTTTTATAATCCCAAAACGGCAACAGATAACTGGATTCGTTCTCGCAAAATTGTAGAACGTATCGGTCGTCATGTATTTGCTGTATAAAGAAATGAAGCGATCAATCAGATCGCTCTTTTTTTTGTCTTCATTTATCAAAATATTTTCAGGACTTGTCTCATAGAATGTGAAAAGAATTTGCTTTAGATAAAGGGGAGGCTACATGAATCGATTTGTAAAAGGGGTCATTCTGCTATCTGTCGCAGCTTTCATTGCGGAGTGTATAGAGTTTTTAGTCAATATGATTTTAGCGAGAGAGCTTGGAGAACATGGAATGGGTCTATATATGAGTATCCTTCCAATCATCATGCTGGTCCTCGTGATTGCCAGCTTAGAGCTGCCAGTCTCCATTTCTAAATTCATTGCAGAATCGCATGAGCGGCTCCATAAAAGTATGCTCCGCCATGCGTTTAAAATGACGCTTGTGGTGACATGTACAACAACGGGGATCGCTGCGATTGTCCTGCCGTTCATTCCAGTGTTTCAGTCGTATCATCCGCTCATGAAAGGGCTTGTGCTGTCTCTTATTCCAATTATTGCGTTTACCTCGATTGCACGCGGCTATTTTATGGGAAAGCAGCAAATGGGCAGGATCGCTCTTGCCAATATGCTGAAGAAAACGATCCAGCTTATCTGCCTGTTTTTGTTCTTCCATTGGTATTCGTTTGATATTGAAACAGCGGTACTCATTGCCATCGGTGTCATTGTCGCGAGTGATCTTGTCGTCTTTATTTATTTATACTCCCAATACGTCATGGCGAAAAATGCTGTCAATGTCAGGTCTGTTGAATTAAGAGGAATTGACGTGAGAAAGCGCCTATTAGCTGTCTCCATTCCAACAACGGGCATGCGGATTTTTCATGCGATCGCAAATGCGATAGAACCGTTTTTAATCAAAGGTGCCCTTATTGCTGCAGGCACCTCTGGCACACTTGCTGTTGATCATTACGGCATGCTGGCTGGTGTCGCGATGTCGATCGGTTTTTTCCCTGCATTTATCGCTCATTCCATCATGATTGTGATGATTCCGAGTGTATCTGAAGCCTATGCTTTAGGTCAGTATGCCCTTGTGAAAAAACGTGTCAGGCAGGCAATAATCATTACGTTTGGGTACGGGGTACCGGCAGTGATGGTGATGTATTATTTTGCTTATCCGCTCACACAGCTCTTTTTTGATTCACCGCAAGCTGCTGTCTACTTACAGCTGCTTTGGCCGTACTTTTTATGCCACCTGTTTGTGATGCCATTTCAAGCGTGCTTAATCGGTATGGGGCTCATTAAAGATGTGTTCCTACATAATATATGGGTGCATGTCGTCTCGTTTTCAATGGTGTATTTTCTCGGATCAATTGAAAGCTTAAATATGATGGGGGTTATATTAGGGATGAATACGGGCATGCTTCTGTTGACTGCACTGCATTATGCGACGATTTGTAAGGAGCTCGGCGTTTCCATGTTTCTTAGAGTGAAAAAAGCATGAATGTCCTCTTCGTCGAGCGGGCAAGCTATAAGAAAACTGGGAAGGAAGATCCTGATGAATCGTAAATATCTACCCGCCTGTCTTCTTATTATGACCTTGCTTCTATTACTCTTAGGCAGCGAGGCTGAAGCGAAAGAGCCCGTTATGGCGCCAAAGATAGAGGCTCCTGCATTAACTGGTGAAACGCAGATGATTCCGGCGAAAGGAAAAAAGACCATTTTGCATTTTTGGACAACATGGTGCCCGTCCTGCAAAATGGAGCTGCCTGTATTTGACCAGCTCGTGAAAGAAAATCAGAGTGATGTTGATATCTTAACGGTGAATTTACTAGGGGCAGAACAAAGTAAACATGCGGTTGCCCAATTTGTGAAAGACAGAAAGTTTACATTCCCGGTCATACTAGATGAGCGAGGGGAAATGATGAAGAAATACCAAATCATCACCATTCCAACCAGCTTTTTGATAAATGAAAAAGGGGAAATTGTGAAAAATCATGTAGGTCCACTGACGAAAAAACATATCAAGGAGTGGACGGATTTTTAGAACGAAACATTATTTCAAGAACCAAGGATCATTCCTTTGGTTCTTTTTTTGTGTTCAATTGCTTTTTATCTGAATAAACTGTGCTCAGAAGAGATGAAAGGGTCTACATCAATAATGATAATTATTATCAAAAAGAAATTATAATAATTATTAATTGAAAATCGGTCAGAACCTGTTATAATGAATAACAGACCTATAAAAAGCTTGAAATAGCAGTAAATATAGATGAAAAAAGGAAACGGGCAACAATTGATGATGTGAAAATCATTATCAATTAGAGAGGAGAAAACAATCATGAATGAGAATACAGCACTTTATCAAACAACAAATCAAAAGGAATCGAAATGGTCCCTTCATCAATGGGCACAGCACGGAGAATTAATAGCAGCAGGTATCTCGGGGATTCTCATTTTGGTTGGATGGATGTTAAAGGATGAGAGCATGTGGAGTATTCCTTTATTTATCCTTGCGTTTATTATTGGAGGTTTTGCAAAGGCGAAGGAAGGAATTGAAGAAACCATTTCGTCTAAAAGCTTGAATGTTGAACTTTTAATGATTTTCGCAGCTATAGGCTCAGCAATCATTGGATATTGGGCAGAGGGCGCGATCTTAATTTTTATTTTCTCATTAAGTGGTGCGCTTGAAACGTATACTTCAAATAAAAGCAAGAAGGATTTAACAGCTTTAATGAGCATCGCACCAGATGAAGCGACTTTTATTGAAGAAGATGGCACGACCATTCAAGTCGCTGCTTCATCATTAACACCAGGTGACCGTATCATGATCAAAGCTGGGGAACGTATTGCAGCAGATGGTGTGATTCTAAGCGGCAGAACAAGTGTGGATGAATCTGCGCTTACGGGCGAGTCTGTGCCCCAGGAAAAAGGGCAAGGCGAAGATGTGTTTGCGGGAACAGTGAACTTAAATGGTTCCTTAACAGTAGAAGTGACAAAACATAATGAAGAAACGCTTTTCCATAAAATTATTAAACTTGTCGAATCCGCACAAGAAAGTGTGTCACCAAGCCAGGCTTTTATTGAAAAATTCGAAGGTGTGTATGTAAAAGGTGTACTGATCACCGTTGCGATTTTAATGGTTCTGCCTCATTTTGTACTAGGCTGGAGTATGAGTGAAACCTTCTACCGGGCCATGGTGTTTATGGTTGTTGCATCACCTTGTGCGCTTGTTGCATCCATTATGCCAGCTGCTTTGTCACTGATCTCAAACGGCGCAAGAAACGGAATGCTCGTCAAAGGGAGCGTCTTTTTAGAAAAGCTAGGCACAAGCAGCATGATTGCTTTTGACAAAACGGGAACGATTACAAGCGGAAAGCCAGCTGTGGAGCAGGTGGTGATCGCTAAAGGACAAGAGGAAGCGGCCTTTTATCAGGCGCTTTATCAAATTGAAAGTCAATCAAACCATCCATTAGCGAAAGCGATCTCTGATATGGCACAAGAGCAACAAATAGAAAGATCAGCTCATGTCACCATTGAAGAAACCTCTGGTTTTGGTGTAAAGGCACAATTGAATGGAGAAACGTGGCGGATTGGGAAGAAAGACTTTGCTGGCAAGGCTTCAATGGACCGCGAGATTGAAGAGGCAGGAGAGCATCTTTCTGAAAAAGGATATACAGTGGTGTATGTTCAGAAGGAGCAAGAAGTCGTTGGATGCCTTGGCCTTAAGGATCAAATTAGACCTGAAGCGAAGAAAATGATTCAAGAGCTGAATGATTTAGGCATCCAAACCGTCATGCTGACAGGAGATCAGCAAAAAACAGCTGAAGCCATTGCGCAGGAAGCCGGCATCCAAACGGTTGTTGCTGAGTGTCTGCCAGATGAAAAGGTCCATGAGGTCAATCAATTTAAAAAACAAGGGAACTCGATCATCATGGTAGGCGACGGAATCAATGATGCACCGGCACTCGCCACAGCAGATGTCGGGGTTGCGATGGGCGGAGGCACAGACGTAGCCTTAGAAACAGCAGATTTGATCTTAATGAAAAACAATTTAAATAACTTAACAAAAATGATCCGTCTTTCAAGAAACATGAATCGAATTATTAAGCAAAATATTATTTTCTCATTAACGGTGATTTGTTTGTTAATTTGTGCGAATTTCTTACAAGTGCTTGATTTGCCTTTTGGCGTCATCGGGCATGAAGGAAGTACGATTTTGGTCATTTTAAATGGATTGCGTCTGCTTCGTGCATCTTAAGCAAATCATCATAGCGCACTTGGCTTTTGCCAGTGCGCTTTTGTGCGAAATAAAGCAAAAACTGATACAATAGATCAGTAGTAAAACGTGTGAGGAGGATCACGATGAACCGAATGAAGAGTTTGTCTTCTTGGCTAAAGGAAAAAGACATTCAAGGTGCATTTATACATACAAAGGAAAATGTGTTTTATCTATCTGGATACTTCACAGAGCCGCATGAAAGAGTAATGGGGCTGTTTGTGTTTCAAGAGGCAGATCCATTTTTTATTTTGCCTAAAATGGAAGTCGAACAGGCGAAAAATGCTGGATGGTCAGGCGATATCATTGGTTACGAAGACCATGAGAATCCATTTGATTACATTCAGTCAGCAGTAGAAAAACGCGGTGTAAGAGCAACTCGACTTGCAATTGAAAAAGAGTCGATTCCGCTTCAAAGAGCAGAACAGCTCCAAGCTGCCACTGGGGCAGAAACTTTTGTCCGAGCAGAAGAAGAGCTCGATCAGCTAAGGCTGATTAAAGATGAATCTGAAATTGCTACACTGAAAAAAGCAGCTCAATTAGCAGATGAAGGGGTAAAAATTGGGGTGAACGCCTTAAAAGAAGGTGTCACCGAAACAGAAGTGCTCGCTGTCATTGAATATGAGCTAAAGAAAAAAGGTATTCAAGGCATGTCCTTTTCGACGATGGTTCTCTTTGGCGAAAAATCAGGAGAGCCTCACGGAAATCCAGGACAGGCAGCCTTAAAAAAAGGCGACTTTGTGTTATTTGACCTTGGAGTTATTGTTGATGGGTACTGCTCAGACATTACAAGAACATTCATCTATCAGGAAGCTTCTGATCAGCAAAAGGACATCTATCAAACCGTCCTGAACGCAGAAATGGCAGCACTTGAAATGAGTAAGCCGGGTGTGAGAATTGGGGACCTGGACTTAAAAGCACGCGGGCTGATCACAGAAGCTGGATATGGAGACTATTTCCCTCACCGCCTTGGGCATGGTCTAGGGGTGTCTGTTCATGAGTTTCCTTCGATGAGCCAGGCAAATGATGATATTCTCCAAGAAGGCATGGTGTATACGATCGAACCGGGGGTCTACGTCCCAGGAGTCGGCGGCGTCAGAATTGAAGATGATGTATTGATCACAGCAGACGGTCCAATCACTTTAACCAATTATCCGAAAGAGCTGACGATCATCAAGTAATAAGAAAATCACGATGAACGTCCAAGTCTTGGAAGTGTCATCGTGATTTTTTGTCACTCTTTTCGATCCTTATCAACAAAAAAATCATCAATTGATTCAAACGGTTTGATTTTATGTTCTTTTCCTAAAGGATGTAGTGCAAAACGAGCAGAAAACAAAACAGTCATACATAATATAATCCATATGATGAAACCCATCTTGAATTCCCCTTTCCATCCAGTGATTTGTTCAGCTCACATACATCTTAAAGTATGAAACGCTTACCATAGCAAGAGAAAGTAGGAGAAAAAATGGCAAACATAAGGGAGATTGCGAAAAGGGCGGGCGTATCTGTGACAACTGTATCACGTGTGTTGAATGATCATCCTTATGTCAAAGAGGAAAAACGAGAACGTGTTCTACATGCGATGAAAGAGCTCAAATATACGAGAAACATTCAAGCTGTCCATTTAGCAATGGGCTATTCAAATATGCTTGGCATCGTTCTCCCGACGATTGAACACTCTTATTTCAGCAGTCTTGTCACAAGTATTGCAGAAAAAGCACAGGCGCGCGGTATGCATTTTGCTTTATTTCAAACGGGGTATGATCCATTAAAAGAAAAAGAAGCGTTAATGAGTTTAAAAGAACGTCGTGTGGATGGTTTAATATTTTGTTCAAATGCGTTAAGTGATGGGCATATTTTAAAGTGGCAGGAATCTGGGCCGATTATATTTTGTCATCCCACGCCGCATGATACATGCTCAACAGTGTCAATTGCACATGATCAAGCATTTAAGGAAGGCCTGCATCATTTGGCAGCATGCGGCCATCAACGAATTGCGATTGTTCTCGCCAGAACAGAAGGAGCGAATAGCGAGTCGCGCCTTCAGGCTTATCAAGACATGATGAAATCGCTCGGGCAGGCCATTGATGAAGAGTGGATCATTGAAGGGAAGCTATCACTTCTTGATGGGAAACGATTGTTTACAGAATGGAAGGAAATGAAAAATCGCCCTACGGCATTATTCATTACAAATGACGATGTCTCTGTAGGCTTTTTATTAGAGGCACAGCGTCATGACATAAAAGTAGGAGAATTTCCAGCCATACTGAGCTTTCAATATAACCAATTAAGTGAGGCTTTGGGGATTTCCAGCATTGATATTCCGCTGAAACGAATGGGTCAGGAAGCGTTTGACTTGTTCGATCGGGCCATAAAGGGAGAGGTGCCAGAGAAAAGAATGCTGCCATTCCGCCTGATCGAGCGATCAACCACCGTTTTCAAAAACAATCGTTGACGCACGTTTCATCTGTTTTGTACGATAAGAGGGATTGAATAAGAAGGAGGTGGGGATGTTCATGGAATCCTTCACCGTTGATAAAGCGTTAAATAATAATGTCATCATTGCAAGACACCCTTCTTTGGGCGAAGTAGTTCTGATTGGGAAAGGAATCGGCTTCGGGAAAAAATCGGGTGATGTTCTCGATCAAGATACATTTGAAAAAATGTTTGTCCTTAAAAATACAAAGGAACAAACAGAATATAAACAACTGCTTCACCACATTGATGAGAACATGATCGAGCTTGCCAATGACGTCATTTATCATATACGAGAAAAAATGGGACACCGTTTGAATGAGCATATTCATATTGCCCTGACTGACCATATTGCCTTTAGTTTTAAGCGGGTGCAGCAAGGATATGATATCACCAATCCCTTTATGCTTGAGACGAAATCGTTGTATCCGAAAGAATACGAGGTCGCAAAGGAAGTCGTTGAGCTAATTAACGAGCGTCCTGATGTCGAAACCAAGCTGCCAGAAGGAGAGATTGGCTTTATTGCGCTCCATATTCACTCAGCTTTAACGAATCGGCCATTATCTGAGGTGAACCGTCATTCGCAGCTCATCACGCAAATGGTCCAAGTCATAGAAGATTCATTTCATATGAAAGTAGACAGAGAAAGTATTCATTATTTACGCTTATTGCGCCATATTACGTTTTCGATTGAGCGTATTAAACGGGAAGAATCTTTAGAGGAGCCAGAAAAATTGCTTCATCTATTGAAAAATGAATATCCTTTATGCTACAATACTGCTTGGAAAATGATCAAAATATTACAACATGCATTGAAAAAGCCTGTACAAGATGCAGAGGCTGTCTACCTAACCCTTCATCTGTACAGATTGACAAATAAAATTTCATAGTTTCCTTGAAACGTGTAACTGATTCGATCAGGCATGAGTGACTTAAGGTAAATACAGGATAAGATCCTGTTATTTGCGCAACCTTATATCACCATGCCTTTTTTTGTGTTTGAAAGTGAAATGTAAACGGTTAACTATGAAATGTATGTCAGGGAGCGTCCCGCTTGTATGTTGTAAGCGAAAATAAAAGGAGGTTCAACTAGTGTTTAAATCACTTTTTGGTGTGTTGCAAAAAATTGGACGAGCACTTATGCTTCCAGTTGCGATCCTTCCTGCTGCTGGTATTTTACTAGCACTTGGGAATGCGATGCAAAATCCGCAGCTGATCGATGTGGCTCAATTTTTAAGCAATGATACAATTCAGCTTGTTGCAAGCGTCATGGAAAATGCGGGGAACATTGTCTTCTCGAATCTTCCGCTCTTATTTGCTGTAGGGGTTGCCATCGGTCTTGCTAATGGAGACGGTGTGGCAGGGATTGCCGCAATTATCGGTTATCTTGTCATGAACGTAACGATGAGTGCCGTATTAATGGCCAACGGATCCATTCCATCCGATTCAATCAAATTGGCTAAGTTCTTTAAGGAAAGCCACCCAGCATATGTTAATATGCTCGGCATACCGACCTTATCTACCGGAGTTTTTGGCGGGATTATTGTCGGGGTATTAGCAGCTTATATGTTTAATAAATTTTACAAAATTGAGCTCCCACAATATCTTGGCTTCTTTGCCGGTAAGCGTTTTGTTCCAATTGTTACATCTATTTCAGCACTTATTTTAGGGCTTTTGATGCTAGTCATTTGGCCGCCAATCCAAGGTGCGCTGAACTCATTTTCAACAGGACTGCTCGCAGCGAATGAGCCGCTGGCTGCCTTTGTATTCGGTGTCATTGAACGCTCATTAATTCCGTTTGGTCTGCACCACATATTCTACGCGCCATTCTGGTATGAGTTCTTTAGCTATAAGAGCTTATCAGGAGATATTATCCGTGGTGATCAGCGTATCTTCATGGCTCAAATCAAAGATGGTGTTCAGCTGACAGCTGGTACATTCATGACAGGGAAATATCCGTTCATGATGTTTGGTCTGCCAGCAGCAGCACTTGCGATTTACCATGAAGCAAAACCAAAGAATAAAAAGCTTGTCGCAGGAATTATGGGATCAGCAGCCCTGACTTCTTTCCTAACAGGAATTACTGAACCGCTTGAATTCTCATTCTTGTTTGTTGCACCAGTGTTATTTGCCATCCACTGTGTATTTGCTGGATTATCCTTTATGATAATGGATATTCTAAACGTGAAAATCGGTATGACCTTCTCAGGAGGATTAATCGATTTCTTCTTATTCGGTATCTTGCCAAACAGAACCGCTTGGTGGCTTGTGATTCCAGTTGGTCTCGCACTTGCTGCTATTTATTACTTCGGATTTAGATTCGCCATTCGCAAATTTAATCTGAAAACGCCAGGCCGCGAGGATGAAGCAGCTGACGGTGCAGATAGTGCTAAGTCTGAAAAGGGTAATGACTTACCTTATGAAATTCTTGAAGCAATGGGTGACCAAGAAAACATTAAACACCTTGATGCTTGTATTACGCGTTTACGTGTCACTGTTAATGATCAGAAGAAAGTGGACAAGGACCGCTTGAAAAAGCTTGGTGCTTCAGGAGTTCTCGAAGTTGGGAACAACATCCAGGCCATCTTCGGTCCTCGCTCTGATAATTTAAAAACACAAATGCAGGACATCATTGCAGGCCGCACGCCTCGTCCAGCGAAAGACCCTTCTGCAAAAGAAGAAGTCAGCCAGCAGGTCGAAGAAGTCATTGCAAAACCGCTTCAAAACGAACTAGGTGAAGAAATCTTTGCATCACCAATTACAGGGGAGCTTCATCCGATTACAGATGTACCAGATCAAGTATTCTCAGGGAAAATGATGGGTGACGGTTTCGCCATCTTGCCAACAGATGGAACGGTGGTTTCACCGGTGAAAGGGAAGATCTTAAATGTATTCCCAACGAAACACGCAATTGGCCTGCAATCTGATGGTGGACTTGAAATTTTGATCCACTTCGGTATTGATACGGTCAGCCTCAAAGGAGAAGGATTTGAAGCATTTGTACAAGAGGGAGATCAAGTAGAGATCGGTCAAAAACTCTTAGAGGTTGATATTGATAAAATTAAGTCTGAAGTACCATCTTTGATGACACCAATTGTATTTACCAACTTAAGTGAAGGACAATTTATTGACCTTCAAGAATCCGGTGAAATCAAAGCTGGTCAAGAAAACATCATGAAAATTTCAAAATAATTTTCATAACTGCCGTTCTTGTTAGATGACAAGCTCGGCAGTATGATATAATATTGTGGATGTATTAATTGTATAAAAAGGAGATTGATAAAAATGGCTCAACAAACATTCAAAGTAACTGCAGATTCTGGAATTCACGCACGTCCTGCAACAGTACTTGTACAAACTGCTAGTAAATATGATGCTGATATCAACTTAGAATATAATGGTAAAACAGTGAACCTGAAATCTATTATGGGTGTAATGTCTCTAGGAATTGCGAAAGGTGCTACAATCACTATCTCTGCTTCTGGTTCTGATGAAAATGATGCACTTGCTGCGCTTAAAGACACAATGAAAAGTGAAGGCCTAGGCGAATAATGCAACAACTGAAAGGAATCGGTGCTTCAGCAGGCGTTGCGATTGCAAAAGCATATCGTCTGGAAGAACCAGATTTAACAGTTCACCAAAAAGACATCAACGATCCAGAGACAGAAGTGAAGCGTTTTGAAGAAGCAATTCATGTTTCTAAACAAGAACTTGAAGCAATTAAAGAACATGCGCTAAAAGAGCTTGGCCAAGACAAAGCAGATATCTTTTCTGCACACCTTCTTGTGTTAAGTGATCCAGAGCTGCTAAACCCAGTAAAGGATAAAATCAACTCTGATAAAGTAAATGCTGAATTTGCTTTAAAAGAAACAGCGACAATGTTTGTTACGATGTTCGAAGCAATGGACAATGAATACATGAAGGAACGTGCAGCGGATATTCGCGACGTAACAAAACGTGTAATTGGACATTTGCTAGGCGTTGACATTCCGAATCCAAGCATGATTTCTGAAGAAGTGGTCATCATTGCTGAAGATTTAACTCCTTCTGATACTGCTCAACTAAACAGACAATTCGTCAAAGGGTTTGCGACAGATATCGGCGGTCGTACTTCTCACTCAGCGATTATGGCAAGATCAATGGAGATTCCAGCTGTTGTTGGAACAAAAGAAGCAACAAAAACGGTGAAAAATGGTGATCTGATCATTGTTGATGGTATTAGCGGAGACGTCATCATTCAGCCTTCTGAAGATGAAGTGAAAGCGTATCAAAAAAAGCATGAAGACTATTTAGCTAAAAAAGTGGAATGGGCGAAACTGGTTGACCAGCCAACGGTCACAAAAGACGGCGTTCACGTAGAGCTAGCTGCAAATATCGGAACACCTGAAGATGTAAAAGGTGTGCTTGAAAATGGCGGCGAAGCAGTCGGATTGTACCGTACAGAATTTTTATACATGGGCAGAGATCAGCTTCCTACAGAAGAAGAGCAGTTCGATGCGTATAAAACTGTTTTAGAGAAAATGGAAGGCAAAGCAGTGGTTGTCCGCACACTAGATATTGGTGGCGATAAAGAACTCCCTTACTTGCAGCTTCCAAAAGAAATGAACCCGTTTCTTGGCTTTAGAGCGATCCGCCTTTGCCTCGAAGAACAGGAGATTTTCAGAACACAACTACGCGCCTTACTTCGTGCAAGTACATATGGAAACTTGAAAATCATGTTCCCTATGATCGCGACGTTATCAGAATTTAGAGAAGCAAAAGCCATTTTACTTGAAGAAAAAGAAGCATTGGTTGCCGCTGGTACAGACGTATCCGATTCCATTGAAATCGGTATAATGGTAGAAATTCCATCAACAGCTGTCATTGCAGACCAATTTGCAAAAGAAGTGGATTTCTTCAGTATTGGAACAAATGACTTAATTCAATACACAATGGCTGCTGATCGAATGAACGAACGAGTGTCTTATCTTTACCAGCCTTACAATCCAGCGATTTTACGTCTGATTACGCTTGTTATTGAAGCAGCGCATAAAGAAGGTAAATGGGTTGGCATGTGCGGAGAGATGGCAGGAGATGAAATCGCAATTCCTCTTCTTCTTGGATTAGGATTAGATGAATTCTCAATGAGTGCAACATCTATTCTTCCAGCAAGAACTCAGCTAAGCAAGCTTTCTAAGGAAGAAGCGGCATCATTTAAAGAGCATATTTTATCACTTAGCACGACAGAAGAAGTGGTTGATTTCGTGAAGAAAACGTTTCAACATAACTAAGTGAATTCAAACCAGACAGTAACCCTGTCTGGTTTTTTTGTCGAATTTTATCATATTGGGTCATATCCGTCAGAGAGAAGGGCATTCTATAAGAAAAATGGAGGTGACCAGATTGCCTTTCTCAGACTATAAACCGGGTGATCAAGTATATGTGATTTATCGAAATCCACATGCAGCAAACGTAGCACAAATTAAAGAAGCAGAAATTGTTTCACATCCATACAACGAAGAGGAGCTTGCCCTATTTTTACTTGAAACGTACCATCCCTTGGCTCCAGATGATGCGGTCTTTCCAACATATGAAGAAGCAGAAGCTCTTTATCAAGATTTGTTTGAATAAGGGAGATTTTAGAAAGGATAAAAGCCATCCTGCACGGTTAAAGTAACGGTATGAAAACCTATAAGGTAAGGATGTGCTAAATATGATCAAACCTTTTGTGCCCCAGCTTGTGTACATTGAACCACGGGCGTTAGAGTACCCGTTAGGACGAGAGCTGAAGGAAAAGTTCGAGGGGATGGGTATTGAAATAAGAGAAACGACTTCACATAACCAAGTAAGAAATATTCCGGGTAAAAATGACTTACAAAAGTATCGTAATGCGAAATCAACGCTTGTCATTGGTGTGAGGAAAACGTTGAAGTTTGATACGTCTAAACCATCTGCGGAGTATGCGATCCCATTTGCAACAGGCTGTATGGGTCATTGCCATTATTGTTATTTGCAAACAACAATGGGAAGTAAGCCATATATTCGAACATATGTGAATGTTGAAGAAATATTAGATCAGGCGGAGCAGTACATGAGTGAGCGTGCGCCAGATATCACAAGGTTCGAAGCTTCTTGTACGTCAGATATTGTAGGAATTGACCATTTGACACATACACTAAAGACAGCGATTGAATACTTTGGCCAGACTGATCTTGGTAAGCTTCGCTTTGTGACAAAATTTCATCATGTCGATCATTTACTTGATGCAAAACATAATGGCCGGACAAGATTCCGCTTTAGCATCAATGCGGATTATGTCATTAAATATTTCGAACCTGGAACATCACCGCTTGATCAGCGGATTGAAGCGGCTGTCAAGGTCGCAAAGGCAGGCTATCCTCTTGGCTTTATTATTGCCCCAATTTACATTCATGAAGGCTGGCAGGAAGGGTATAAAGTTCTTTTTGAAAAGCTAGATGCAGCCCTTCCTGAAGATGTGAGGCACGATATCACCTTTGAAATGATCCAGCATCGTTTTACAAAACCAGCGAAGCGTGTCATCCAAAAAAACTATCCGAAATCAAAATTAGAATTAGATGAAGAAAAAAGAAGATACAAGTGGGGTAGATATGGAATCGGGAAATATATCTACCAAAAAGATGAGGAACAAGAACTAAGACAGACGTTAGAATCATATATTGATCAGTACTTTCCGTCTGCAAAAATTGAATATTTTACTTGAAGCAAGCCTTTTTGGGCTTGTTTTTTCTATTTAAATTTTCTCACAACTATTGAATGCGGTATCAATGATGCCGATATATACAATGAGGTATGAAAGTAGGATATAGGGGTGTGAGGAGATGTTTAAGAAACTTCAAGTGAGAATAGCTGTTTTCATCTCAGTTATTTTAATTTTAACCGTTGTGGCAGTTCAAGTGGGTTCCAACATGGTATTAACACCACTGATTGAACGAGATGCAAAAACGACCGCCACAGCAACGGCAGAAAGCCTGAAAGACATTATTACAGAAAAGCTTGATAATTACGGCAATACAATTAACAAATTGGCAACAGGTAAAATAACTGAAGAATTTGCGCAAAAACAAACAAAGCAAACACTGGATTTTGAAAAAAGTGCAATAAAAAACTTGCAGGAACAGGATAAACTCATTTCGTTTGCTTATATTGGAACAACTGATGGCAAAATGCTCGGCTTCCCGGAGTTTGATCTTGGCCAAGGGTATGATCCATCTAAACAAGGCTGGTTTAAACAAGCAGTCGAAAAGCCTGATCAGGTTGTTTGGACAGATCCATATATTGATGAAGCAACGAAAAAAGTGATTGTCTCAGCCACGAAGGCGATTGTCAAAAATGGAAAGGTCATTGGAGTCGCTGGACTTGATTTGAAGCTCTCCTCCATTCAATCTTATATAAATGAACAAGAGATTCCTTATAAAGGGACCGCTTTCTTAGTTGATAACACAGGCACCATTTTGGCGCATCCAACACAGCAAGGAAAAAACATATCAAAGGTCGCCTCTGTGAAAAAAGCGCTTGACAACTCAGGTATCGATGACAGCAAAGAACTGACGGTCATATCTAAAATCAAAGAAGCCGATTGGACGGTTGGCGTGAGCTTTGAGAAAAAGAAACTGCTTTGGATTACAGAACAAATGAATCAGACAAGTATCATTATATCCGTCATTGCCATTATTCTTGCGATGATCCTTAGCTTCTTATTGGCAAGAAGCATTACAACGCCAATCAAGCGTCTAACAGGGCATGTGCGTAAAGTGTCAGAAGGCGATTTAACAAGTACGCTTGAAGTGAAGTCCAAAGATGAAATTGGTCTCCTCACGAAAAGCTTTAATCAAATGATAGAGGACATTAGGGAGTTAATTGAAAAAGTAAAAGGGGCTTCAGAGCAAGTTGTGACATCAACGGATGAAGTGACCCAAATTTCAAATGAAACCTTGCTGTCGAGCGAACAGATTGCAACGGCCATTCAAGAGGTGGCAACAGGGGCGTCTAAGCAGGCATCAGATGCAGAAACGATTAATGAGAAATCAGAGCATTTGTATGAGAAAGTGCGCCATATGGGTGAGCTTGCCTCACAAATGCAAACCAACTCAAAATCATCTGAAGATGCGAGCTATAAAGGGCTAGATGCACTTGGTGTGCTCGTCCAAAAATCAACAAAAGCGAGCGAAGAATCGAAAAAGGTGGAGCAAATGCTGCTAGACCTTGAGCATAAAACGAAAAATATTGAAAACGTGGTGACAGCGATTTCTCAAATTTCGGATCAAACGAATTTACTTGCACTGAATGCAAGCATTGAAGCAGCGAGAGCTGGAGAAAGCGGAAGAGGCTTTGCTGTTGTTGCAGAAGAAGTTAGAAAGCTTGCTGAACAATCTGCGCAATCAACAAAACACATTAGTGAAACCGTCAAACTCATTCAAGATGAATCGAAGAAGGCGGCTGAAGCGATGACAGTAGCAAGTAAGATGAATGAGGAACAAGGTGACGCCATTAATGCAACAGGCGAGGCGCTGAGCAGCATCACAATGGAAATGCAGGCACTTGTCGGATCAATCGACAGTATTCATTCACAGATCAATGAAATGACAGAAGAACAACAGAAGATGAGTGACTCCATTCAAAGTATTGCGGCAATTTCTGAAGAATCTGCAGCTTCAGCTGAGGAAGTGCATGCGTCTACAGATGAACAAGTTCAAGCGTTAGAAAGAACGAAAACTTCGACTGAACTGCTGAACGAATCAAGCCAGGCGCTCCATCAGGCGGTTGACCGATTTAAAGTGTAATCAAGCAGAAAGGAACCTTGCGACGTGAGCAAGGTTCTTTTTGTATGATAAAATAAAGCAGAGGAGGTGTTGACATGAATGTCAATTTATCTGGAAAAAAAGCATTGGTCGCTGCAAGCAGTCAAGGTATCGGAAAAGCGATTGCCTTTGCTCTAGCAAAAGAGGGAGCAGAAGTCATGCTTTCAGGAAGACATGAGCACACGCTGAAAGAAACGGTGAAAGAATTATCTCCGCTTGTAAAAGGAAAGCTGACTTATCAAGTATGTGATGTGTCTGACGCGCAGCAAATCAAGGCGTTAGTTCAAGCGGCAGCTGGTGATGAGAAGTGCTTAGACATTCTTGTGAACAATACAGGCGGTCCTAAAACAGGGACACTTGAAACCTTAACAGATGAAGACTGGATGGAATCATTTCAGCTTCATTTACTCAGTTATATTCGATTATTAAAAGAGGCATTGCCTTATTTGAAAAAACGCGGTGCACGCGTGTTAAACATTGCGTCTATGTCAGTAAAAGAACCGATCCCAGGCTTGATGCTGTCAAATACGTTTAGACCGGCTATTGTCGGCTGGACAAAAACAGCCGCTCAGGAGCTTGCCAAGGATGAAATTTTGATCAATACGTTAGCCCCTGGGAAAATTGAAACAGACCGCGTCAAACAGCTCGACAAGCACCGCGCGCAGGCAGAGCACCAAACGGTTGAAGAAATCAAAGCACAGGCTGAACGTACGATTCCGCTTGGCCGTTATGGACAGCCAGAGGAATTTGCAGCATATGCAGCCTTTCTTTTATCTGAAGCCAATACATATATGACAGGTCAAACACTTATCATTGATGGTGGATTGACAAAGTCTCTTTAAGGAGGAACAAGTGATGACACAAATCAAAACAGTTGGTTTTATTGGAATTGGTGTAATGGGACGCAGTATGGCTGAACATTTAATGGATGCTGGATATGAAGTTCTCGTTTATACAAGAACAAAAGCGAAAGCAGATGCACTCATTCAAAAAGGCGCATCATGGAAGCCGGAAGTGAAGGAAATTGCACAACATGCAGATGCTGTCATCACAATGGTGGGATATCCATCAGATGTAGAAGAAATCTATTTAGGTGAAGAGGGGCTTGTGGCACATGCTACGCCTGGTACTTATCTGATAGATATGACGACATCGAAGCCTCAGCTGGCAAAAGAAATTGAAGTGAAAGCGAAAGAAAAAGGGCTGTTTGCATTAGATGCACCAGTTTCTGGCGGAGACGTAGGTGCAAAAAATGCAACGCTTGCGATTATGATTGGCGGAGAAAAATCAGCCTATGAAGCGTGTTTGCCCTTATTTGAGAAAATGGGCGAAAACATTCAATATCAAGGACCTGCAGGAAGCGGCCAGCATACCAAAATGTGTAACCAAATTGCGATTGCAGCAGGCATGGTAGGTGTCGCAGAGGCTATGGCCTATGCCGAAAAATCAGGACTTGATCCAGAGCACGTGCTCAAAAGCATCACAACGGGTGCGGCAGGAAGCTGGTCCTTGTCAAACCTTGCACCAAGAATGTTGAAAGGTGATTTCGAGCCAGGGTTCTACGTGAAGCATTTTATTAAAGATATGGGCATTGCACTTGAAGAAGCAGAGCTGATGGGAGAAGAGATGCCTGGGCTCTCACTTGCGAAGTCACTTTATGAGAAGCTGCGCGAACAGGGCGAAGAAAATAGCGGCACACAAAGTATATATAAATTATGGGTGAAATAAAAAAGCCTGTCCTACTTCGGGACAGGCTTTTTAGATAACTTATTTTCCGATGAATTGCTGCGTCCAGTAGTTGCCAGATTTCACATAACCAACACCGATATGTGTATAGTTTTTGTTTAAGATATTGGCTCTATGACCTTCACTGTTCATCCAAGCAGTCACCACTTCTTGTGGAGATCTTTGACCTTGGGCAATGTTTTCACCTGCTGTTTTGTAAGTGATCCCGAATTTCTTCATTTGATCAAATGGAGATCCGTAAGTTGGGCTTGTATGAGAGAAATAGTTTTTATCTTTCATATCTTGAGATTTTGCGCGAGCAGATTTGCTTAGTTTTGAATCAACAGAAAGTGCTTTTAATCCTTGCTTTGCACGCTCTTTGTTTGTAAGCTCAACGACTTCTTTTTCAAATGCATTCAAGCTGCTGTCTGCTTTTGCTGTCGTTGTGTCTTTTTGATCAGCTTTTGTATTGTTGTTTGTATTTTGTTTTGCTGGCGCACTTGGTTTAGAAGCAGTAGGTTTTTTCACTGATTCTTGTTTCTGTTCATTTTTTGCTTTGTTTACTTCTTTTACCACTTTTGTGCCAGTAACAGGTTGACCGCTTTTGATCAGCTTGTTTAAAAGAGCTTCGATCTCTTTTTGATTCGACTTGCTTAGCTTGTTTACATCTGAAGAGATATGTAATTTTGTAGCTAATGTATGAAGATCAATGGTTTGATGCTGTACATGTATTACTTGTTTCAGGTTAAGCTCCTTCGCATCAGCTGAATGTCCCCCAGTGAACGTGATGAGTGCAGCAGCCGTTAGCGCTGAAAAAAAGAATGATTTCTTCTTCATATTGTAACTCCTCCTAAAATCTTTGTTTTGTTTTCTCACAGAAAATCATAACATGGACTTTTTGTTATAAACGTACCAGCATCCTCCATTGACAATGCCTGTTTGTCATTTTTGTTAAAGTCACAAAAAAAACCGCCTCATATCAAAGGATAGGGAATTCTTCCATTTAATGAAAACGACATAAACATACCAATATTTTAAAGTGTTAGTATATTTTTTTGCATAATAGGGATTGACAGCTTTTTTTCGCTTGTTTCGCTGTAACAACTATTACAAAAGTGTTACAATAATGAGTGGTAATTGTAAAAGATTGAAAGGATGAGAGGAGCTACATAAGTGGGAGAGAAACAGCATCAAGGTGGTGCCGAGCAGAAAAAATTCAAGCGCCGGAACGCCTGGAGGATTAATCTCTTTTTCTTCGCTGTCTTTAGTTTGTTTGCTGTGCTTGTGATCAAGCTTGGTGTACTGCAAATCGTCAATGGTGAGGATTATAAAAAGCAGGCTAACCGAACAGAGGTCAAAACAGCATCATACCCGTCACCAAGAGGAAAAATGTATGACGCGAGAGGAAGAATCGTCGTTGATAATGAAAGTGTACCTGCCATCGTTTATACATCAGAAAGCGGTGTAAAAGCGAAGGATAAGATTAAGGTAGCAAGAAAACTTGCGACTTATATAAAAATGGATACTGATTTTTTGAGAGAGCGTGACATTCGAGATTTTTGGCTGGCAAGCCATCCGAAAGAAGCGGATAAGCTCATTTCAAAAGCAGAGCAAAAGAATCTTAAAGCAAAAGATGTCTATCCGCTTCAAGTAGAGCGCGTGCCTAAGGAAGAGGTCAAGGCGATCGAAAAAAATGCAGAGGAAAAAGCAGTTGCAGCGATCTATCGTCGATTTACAGGCGGATATGCCTTTGAGCCTCAAATCGTGAAAGCAATGGACCCAAATGAAGAGAAAAAGGGGGACGAAAAAGTTGCTTTACTCGATGAAACAAAAGAGTCAAAGCAGGCATCATCTGTGAGTTTGACCTATGAAGAGATTTCACTTGTATCAGAGCATCTTGATGAACTGCCTGGTGTGAATGTCATCAATGATTGGACAAGAAAATATCCGTATGAGAAGACCCTTTATAATGTACTTGGCGGTGTGACCACACCAGAGCAAGGGATTATAAAAGAGCGTGAAGATTACTATATGGCAAGAGGCTACTCACGTAATGACCGAGTAGGGAAGAGTTATTTAGAGTATCAATACGAGGATTTTCTGAACCCGGAGAAAGCGACCGTTCAATATACTCAGGTTGGCGGGAAGCTGCTCGATGAAATCAAGCGGACAGAGGGACGAAGAGGACTTGATCTTGCACTGACATTTGATATGGAGCTGCAAAAGGAAGTCGACAAGATCGTCGAATCAGAGCTTAGATCCGCTAGTGCGAGAAACTATATGATGGATCGCGCATTTGTCGTGATGATGGACCCTAACACTGGGGATGTTCTCGCGATGTCTGGCAAGAAAATGGACGGCAGAGACGTCACTGATTATGCCATCGGAACATTTACGACCCAGTACGAAATGGGCTCTGTAGTCAAAGGAGCCACAGTACTTGGCGGTTATCAGGACGGAATGTCGCACAACCAATCCTATATGGATACACCGCTCTACTTTGCAGGAAGTGGTGGAAAGCCGAAACGGTCATACAAAGTTCTTGGATGGGTCAATGATCTTCAGGCTCTCCAAAAAAGTTCCAACGTCTACATGTTCCAAGTAGCGATGAGAATGGCGGGCATCATTTATCAAAAGGATGGTCCGTTACCGGCAAGACCTGAGCACCTGCAAAAAATGAGAAACTACTATGCGCAATTCGGCCTTGGTGTGAAAACAGGGATCGATTTGCCGCAGGAATCAAGCGGGATGCAGACACATCCGAAGACGGTCGGCGGACTTTTGCTCGATGAAGCAATTGGCCAGTATGACACGTATACACCGCTTCAAGTTGCCCAGTACATGTCAACGATCGCCAATGGAGGAAATCGCGTTCAACCAAGAGTGGTGAAAAGCGTTCACCTTCCAACAAAGAAGGATGAAGTAGGCCCAGTCGTGAAAAAATATGAGCCGAAGGTATTGAACACGATTAACAACTCGAAAGCAGATATTGACCGCGTCAAAATGGGACTGAAAATGGTCACATCGACCGGCGGTACTGCCGCAGGCCGCTTTGGTCAGCATGATGTCTCAGGAAAAACAGGGACGGCCCAAACCTTTTACTATGGTGCCAACCGCAGCTGGTGGGGAAACCCCACTTACAATTTAACCTTTGGGGGATATTATCCATCGTCCAATCCAAAAGTGGCTTTTAGTGTCGTGACCCCTTATGTTTCAGACAAAGATTCCGTCATTAAAACCATTCCAAGTAAAATTATTGATAAGTACGTTGAATTACAAAAGAAATACGAAAAGCAGTAAACAGCAGAGAGCACATCAAGAGAATGTGCTCTTTTTTGCTGAAAATATGGACGTTTCCCTCGATGACGGAAGGAAAATACGGGTTTTCTAGCGAATCTTTTTTATACATCAATCTAAGGACAACCCTAAAAAATGAAAAGGAGGGTCGGACGACGATGGAACAAAAAATGAAAGATTCGAATCAGCTTTATTCGAATATCGATTTACATGCCGTTCTTTCTTCTAATGGCCGCTTTCTCTACATTTCTTCTAACTGTAAGCAGCTTTTGCTCTATGAACAAAAGGATTTACTAGGGTGTTTTTTGAAAGACTTTGTTCATACCGAAGATCAATTTCTCGTCGAGAGTTATTTCTACAATCAGCACATGCTAGAGATTTGCCACTTTAGGCTGCTTAGAAGTGATCTAACAGCTGTATGGATTGAAGCTAGTATTGATTTTGTTGCTTGTGATGAGTTAGACAGTGAATTAAGTAGAGAAATGATCCTAAAAATGAGGGTGCTGGACGCTGAACCGCAAAAAGCAGCATTTCAAACAACATCAGAAGTGTCAGAACAGTCGTTAGGCAGTCTGCCGGCTTTCCAACATGTCAGTGAAGCTGAACAATTGATTGCCATGCTGCCAAATCCGTTATGTATTACGATTTTAGGGGAAATTGTTTATGCGAATGATGCGATGCTTCAATTAATGGGGGTATGTACAAGAGATGACATGATCGGTAAAACTGCATTTGACTTTATTGCTGAGGAGTACCATGACATTGTGAGAAGCCGAATTACAAGGCTGCAACAAGGTCTTCCAGTCGGAATGATTGAACAGATATGGAAGCGGAAAGATGGGAGCAGCATTCATATCGAAGTGAAGTCATCACCAACGATCTATCAAAATCAGCGGGCAGAGCTTTTGCTGTTAGTAGACATCTCATCCCGTAAGAAATTCCAAACCGTTCTGCAAAAAAGCCGGGAGCGGTATCAGCTGCTCATCCAAAACTCCATTGATACGATTGCGGTCATTCACGATCACAAATGGGTGTTTATGAATGAATCAGGCATTAAATTATTTGAAGCCGAGCATTACGATAAATTAATAGGAAAAGATATTTTCCATCAAATCCATTCCTGTGACCAGCCAAAAGTGAAAAAGAGCATATCACGTATTATTGAAAGAGCATCAGATTCTGAGATTGTCACGATGAGCTGTCATACATTTAAGCACAAGCTGATCTATACAGAAATGGTGTGTATCCCAACTACATTTTTTGGAGAAACAGCCGTTCAAATTATTTTAAGAGATATATCCGAACGTAAGCAGACAGAAGAGCTCATGCTCCGATCTGAAAAATTATCGATCGCAGGCCAATTGGCTGCGGGCATTGCACATGAGATCAGGAACCCATTGACTGCCATCAAAGGCTTTTTGCAGCTCATTAAACCGAAAACAAAAGATCGGGATCAATATTTCGAGATTGTTTTCTCTGAACTGAGCCGGATAGAAATTATCTTAAGCGAGCTGCTCATGCTGGCAAAACCGCAGCAAACGGCATCGATGCAGACACTTGATTTGAAAAAAATCATCAGCGAAGTCACGGCTTTATTAGAAACACAAGCGAACTTAAATGGCATTTTAATGAATACAAGTGAAATAGAAGAGGATCTCCTGATGAACGGGGATCAAAATCAGCTCAAGCAGGTGTTTATCAATTTAATCAAAAATGCCGTAGAATCCATGCCGGACGGAGGGCAGGTTGACATTACGGCCAAAGCAGAAAGAGATGGAATTCACGTCACCATTCGTGATGAAGGGGTTGGCATTCCTGAATCGGTCATGAAGCGAATAGGAGAGCCCTTTTTAACGACAAAGGAAAAAGGGACTGGACTTGGCCTTATGGTGACATTTAATATTTTAGAAAATCACAACGGGACGATCCGTGTGGATAGTCATCCCGAAAAGGGCACCGTATTTCACATCATGTTTCCTGCAAAATAAAAACAACGGCAGGAGAGCCGTTGTTTCAGTCTGTTAAATGAATGGAACGCTTTTCAAGAACGAATTGTTCTAGGCGGTCAAGTCCTTCTTTCAGTGTTTCAAGTGAATAAGCATAGGATAGACGCACATACCCCTCGCCGAGTGGAGAAAAAGCAGACCCTGGTACGACAGCAAGTCTTGTACTTTCTAACAGCTCCATACAAAAATCAAAGGAACTCATCCCAAACGATTCAATGGATGGAAAAATATAAAAAGCGCCAGAAGGCTTAATGACCGGAAGCCCCATAGAAATGAGCCGATCGTATACATAATCGAGCCTTTTCTTATATTGCTCTCTCATGATGAGTGCATCATCCACACCATTTGTCACAGCTTCAAGTGCCGCCTTTTGTGAGACAGCCGAGGCACAAGACACGTTATATTGATGTACTTTTAATACATGTTTAGCAATTGGAGCTGAAGCAAATAAAAAGCCAATTCTCCAACCAGTCATGCTATGAGACTTAGACAGTCCGTTAATCACAATGGTCTGTTCCTTTAAGAAAGAAGCGATTGAATGATGCGGCCGGTCAAATGTCAGCTCGCTATAGATTTCATCGGATAAAATAAAGATGTCTTTTCCTTCAAGGAGCTGGGCAATCTCTTTCAATTCTTCTTCTGAAAGCGTGACACCAGTTGGATTTGAAGGATAAGGAAGCACAACACACTTTGTTTTTTCCGTTAATGCATCCTCAATCAGCTTGGCATTTAATTTAAAGCCAGCATTCGTTGTGTCGATATGTACGGGCTTCCCCCCGCACATTCGAATGATCGGTTCATAGCCAGGGTAGACAGGTCCAGGTAAAATCACTTCATCACCCTCTGACAAAATGGTTCGAAACGCAGCATCAATCGCTTGACTTGCACCTGTCGTCACAATGATCTCTGACTCTGCATCATAATCAAGGTTGACTTTCTTCTTGATGTAGTGCTGGATTGCTTGTCTTAGCTCTAGGAAACCAGCATTATGAGTGTACGAAGTGAAATTCTCGTCAATGGCTGCTTTTGCAGCTGTTTTGACATGATGCGGCGTATAAAAATCGGGCTGGCCTATCGTCAAAGATACGACATCCTCATATGACGATACGAGATTTGAAAATGTTCGAATGCCTGAAATTTCAATATCCTTTACTCTTGGATTCAGCAAATGCTCCATTTCTCATCACCTTAAAAATTTATGTTTTTATCCTATTTTACCATTCACTGCATAAATGTCACCTGCGAAAGGCACTGGATATCATTATCTGTAGTCTATTCTCCTATTCATCACAGCATGAGTGATATATTGAAGAAAGAGCAACATTTATTATAGCGTAACCTCACGAGAAAATACAGGCTGCGATAACATGATTAGAAAACGGCAAAACGGTGTAAACTGAAAGAACGTGAGAATCAGGGTCATGGGAATTGCTTTCATAGACATACGATCTCCTAAAGGAGGACGATAAATGGAACAATCAGCGAAGACATCAAAAATAGCGTTTCTATCCGTGATGAGTAACACATTTGTTGTCATCTTAAAAATCATTGTAGGTCTGCTCACTGGATCTGTTGCGGTTTTATCAGAAGCCATTCATTCTTTTCTCGATTTAATGGCATCTTTTATTGCATTTATCTCTGTTCGTATTTCAAGAAAGCCAGCAGATTCTAAACATCCTTATGGACATGGAAAAGTCGAAAATATTTCTGGAACGATTGAGACCTTACTGATTTTCGTTGCGGGCATTTGGATCATCTACGAATGTGTTCACAAATTAATGCATCCAGAGCCAGTCAAGCTGCCTGTACTTGGCATTGTGGTGATGCTATTAGGCGCGATCATCAACTTTATCGTATCGAAGGTTGTGAACAAAGAGGCGGAAAGGGTCCATTCTGTCGCCATGAAATCGAATGCATTGCACCTGTTAACAGATGTGTATACGTCATTAGGGGTCGCATTCAGTTTATTGCTTGTCGCATTAACCGACTGGTATTTCTTAGATCCGATCATTGGAATGATACTTGCTCTCTTTATTATGCGTGAAGCATTTAAACTCATGAAAGAAGCCTTCCCGCCGCTCGTAGACGCCCGGCTAACGCCCGAGGAAGAACAATCGATCGAAGCAATCATTCAAGGATTCAGTCAAGAATTCATCGAATATCATGACTTTCGAACAAGACGATCCGGTGCAGAGGAATATATTGATTTTCATTTGATTGTAGATGGCAAGACAACGATAGAAGATGTTCATCAATTATGTGATCGAATTGAAGAGAAGATTCAGCAAGAATTTCCGCATGCACAAATCTTTATTCATGTAGAACCTGAAAGTGAAAGAAACACGCAAACGTAAAAAGGCGATCAACCAACTTAGGTTGTATCGCCTTTTTTACGCTTCATCTATGAAATGAAATCAATATCCATAAGCAGTATCGTAATCTTCATACCAAGAGATATAAGCTGCGTCATCATTTGACAAACCATGCTTCATGTCTAAAAAATCAGCTTCGCAAATATCTTCAATCACAGTCATTTCATTGTTATTTAATAGTACGACAGTTCCCATCATGAACACCTTTCTTTAAAAAATCCTTGACTATTGTACCATGTGAAGAACCATTGTCAACAGTAGAATGGAAACAAGACGAAAATATCACAAAATGTTAAAAAATCAGGAGGTAAAAGAACTAGAAGTACCATGATTTTCACAAATTTTCAGTATTTATTCACATAAATCATTGAGGACGAACTGATCTAAAATATATGTAAAAGTGTAAAGTTACATTGATCTTGCGATATTCATAAGATATAATAACGAATGATTATAAGAAATTTATAGAAAACATACATAATAAAGGAGAAATAGGATGGAAACAAACATAACAGAACCACACATTCAAGAAAAGAAACATCCTGAGCTAGCAGGCGTAGGCTATCGTTTTCTTGCACACCTTTTGGATGGTATCATCATCGGCGTACCATATTCTTTTATCATGTTTATTTTGGCAACACTCTTTTTTGTCTCAAGTCCAGAGGCAGCATTGATGATGGATGACGACAGCTATTACTATTCAACAACTGTTATGACAGATGAGGAATGGGCAGTGATTATGGGACTTATCTTTTTCTATATAGGAGCGATCTTGGTCGGTATTGTGGTGACATGGCTTTATTACGCCATCATGGAATCATCAAAACTGCAAGGAACGCTTGGTAAGATGGCTCTTGGGATTAAAGTGACAAGAGTAACGGGCGAAAAAGTGACATTCGGCCGTGCAACAGGTCGCTTCTTTGCAAAAGGCTTTTTGTCTCCAATCTTATATATTGGCTACATCATTGCCTTTTTCACAGAGAAAAAACAAGCACTTCACGATTTAATTGCAAGTACCATTGTTGTGAAGAAATAATGAAAAAAAGCACCTCTGCTCAATCGTAAGAGGTGCTTTTTGTATAGATTGCTTGTATGGAAGAGGGACGTATGACATAAAATAGAATGATAGTGAAAAATCAGGCAGGGAAGGGAGACAAACGATTGAAAACAGGGGAAAAGACCATGCAGAAAAAAGGGGCAGGCTTCGGTCTGTTTTTGACAGCACCCATTTTGGCCTGGGCATTGTATGACTTTGCAAATACGATATTTTCATCGAATATGATCACCATTTTCTTCCCGTTCTACTTGCAGGAAACAATCGGAGACAGTGCGAGAATGGATCAGATCGCTAGTACATTTATTTCTTATGCAAACGCACTAGCCAGTTTTTTTCTCGTCATTTTCACACCATTATACGGAGTCCTGATCGATCGTACAGGAAAAAAGAAGCGCTATATCACAGTGTTTACTCTAATATGTATAGCTTGTACATTTTTGATGGGGATCTTTGCTGGGATTGATTTCTCAAGCGAATGGTTTGGGCTGCCTGTCTCTTTATTAGTAGTGGTCACCTTGTTTGTGATCGCAAAATTCTTCTATCACTCGAGCCTAGTGTTTTATGACACCATCCTGCCCGATCTTGGGACAAAGGATGAAATACCGCTTATTTCTGGATTTGGCATTGCCGTTGGTTATTTAGGGACACTTGTTGGTCTCACAGTTTATTTACTTGTTGGCAATGACCAATTTCATGAAGCATTTATTCCGACAGCACTATTATTCTTTCTCTTTTTCCTGCCATTTCTCTTTTTTGTAAAAGACCCTCATCCACTGCCGCAGCCAGAGAAAAAGGCGTCATTTTTCAGCGGATATAAAGAAATTATTCGCACGTTTAAAGAGATGAAACATTACAAGCCGGCTTTTATCTTTATGATTGCTTTCTTTTTTATGAATGATGCCTTACAGACAGCGATTGCGATGATGGCGGTGTACGCCAAAATCATCATTGGCTTTACCGCTGGACAATTTATTCTGCTTTATCTTGTGTCGACCATTTCAAGTATCATTGGCTCCTTTTTATTTGGATATATCACAAAAGCGATTGGGGCAAAGCGCTCGATTACAGTCGTGTATGTGATTTTGATCGTTGCCCTGATTCTGGCTGTCACAGCCACAACGGAATGGATCTTCTGGGTGGCTGGCAGTTTATTCGGTATTTCACTCGGCGCAAGCTGGGGGGCATCACGAATATTGATTATCGAGCTGACACCGAAGGAAAAGAGAGGACAGTTTTTTGGTCTCTTCGCATTCTCAGGGAAGGTGTCTTCCATTATTGGACCCATCATTTATGGGTCAGTCACTCTGCTGTTTGCAGAGCACGGAAACCTCGCAAGCCGCCTTGCGCTAGGGTCTTTACTTATTCTTGCAGCGATAGGACTTGTGATTCATCAATTCGTACGAGAGAAAGCGTAAAGAAACGTCAACTTTTTACCTATGCTGCCGATATAAAAAGTACAATCTTATATTGAAGAATAGAGGGATTTCCGTGGCTTTAAACAAACAAGAAATTTTACTTGACTCTGGTACCAATGAATTGGAAATTGTGAAGTTTGAAATTGGTTCAAATCAATTCGGCATTAACGTCATGAAAGTAAGAGAAATCATCCAGCCGGTTGAGGTGACGGCAGTACCGCACTCTCATCAAGATGTAGAAGGGATGATTAGTTTACGAGGCGAGATTTTACCAGTCATCAATCTATTTTCCTTTTTTAATGTCGAGTCAGATCAGTCAGAACAAGAGAAATATATTGTGACTGAATTCAACCAACGGAAATTTGTGTTCCATACAGGAACGGTATCACAAATTCACCGCGTCAGCTGGGAAGAGATTGAAAAGCCAACTGCACTCAATCAAGGGATGGAACGTCATTTGACCGGTATCATTAAGCTTGATGAGAAAATGGTTTTCCTTCCAGATTATGAGAAAATCATTTATGATATTGAATCCGCTTCTGGAGTAGAAACGTATCATATGTTTGACGGTGAGAAAGACGAGAGAAGAACAGGGAAGAAGCTTTATGTCGTTGAAGACTCTCCGCTTCTCATGCGTTTATTAACAAATGAATTAACCGAAGCAGGCTATAAAAACATTGTGACCTTTGAAGACGGGAAACAGGCATATGACCACGTCATGGACCTTGTTAGCAAAGGAATTACTGTGACAGAAGAAATTGATATGATTATTACAGATATTGAAATGCCTAAAATGGATGGTCACCGATTAACGAAACTGTTGAAGGAAAATCCTTTAACAAGTTCCATACCGATTCTTATCTTCTCTTCGTTAATCACTGAAGATTTGCGCCATAAAGGGGAAACAATTGGTGCAGATGATCAAATTAGTAAACCAGAAATTCATCAGCTGATTGAAAAAGTCGATCACTTTATTATCTAAAGGAAAAACCACTCGTCATGAGTGGTTTTTTGTTTAAAAATAACTTTCCCCGAGTCGTTTGAAGACGGGCTTTGTATAATGTGATTTTTGTTTTGTGGCGGTAGGTTTTTCTTTTAAACCGACATACGTTTGAAGCAGTTGCTTTGCTCGGTTTAATGACATATTCGCTTTCGGATTGCGATATGATTGATTTAAATTTCCTAAGTGTGGCAAAAATTCGAAGTCTTCTTTGGTTGGTGGCAGGTGAAAATAATAATCTCCAATTTCAATCAGCACGTCAGACTGTTGTTGACTATATTTGGGATTGTTAGAGAAATGTAGGCCCACTTTTCTTCCTTTACCTTCTTGCAATAGTTTTTGCAGCGCACGTTTTTTCAAAAGATAAAGAAACTTGGGATTTGGTGCGGTTTTAGCATGGCGGTTAACAGTATAAATGGCTTTTGCGATGTTTTCTGCTGTAGGTTCTATGTCTTTAGTATGAGCATAATCGTCCATTTTTTCTCTCCTTTGTCTTTCGTCTTCCTGTGCTTAGTATAAATTATACGTTTTTATTAGTAAATTGCAAATAGACTTATTTTAAAAAGCGATAGGATTTCCATTGTTCTTATTTACAATAGCCATTCATGACGGTTCTAAAACGTGTTTGTATATAAAAATGACAGAATGGTGTGCAAAGACACTAGTATCTATCCATCATGATTTTTCTTCAATCTGTTTCAGTTACAAAGAATGCGGCGCTTTTAATTTTCTATATGCTAAAGGTGTCGTATTTTTTATTCTTTTAAACATACTAATAAAATAACTTGTGCTGTTGAAGCCGACTTTGTAAGCAATTTCTGTTATATTGAAGTCTGTTTCTTGAAGCAGGATGAGACTTTGTTGAACTCTATATTCATTCACATAATGTAGAGGTGTCTTCTTTAGAATATCTTTGAAGTATCTGCAGCATTCAGATCGGCTTAGCTGACCTGCTCGAGCGATATCTTGAAGAAGCACCTTTTCGTGATAATGCTGGTGAATCCAATTCAGCATAGGTTTCATCCGTTCATTTTTATCATGCTGCCGTGCATCATATTTTATTTGAAAGCCATTTTGTAATAAACATTTCCACATGGTGATGAGTTGAATGTTGAGTTCAAGCTCATAATATGCTGGAGTTTCATCAATTAATCGCTGAATGGTTTGAATACATTGATAGATATGATTTGGCCAGTGGTCTTTTCGGTTCAATAAAATATAAGGTGTCTGACTCGCATGCATATAAGGATGAACGAAAGTGGTAAATAATTCATTAGCTGTGATGAAATGTGGGGAAACGTTTAGACAAAGATATGTACAAGTTGTCCCATTCGCATCTTTTGCCATATGCAGGCAGCCACAATTGATGAATACGCCATCTCCTTCCTTCAAACATATCGTCTCTTCATTGATGTGAAATTCAGCTTCCCCCTCTAAAATAAAAACAAATTGGAATTCGTCATGCCAGTGAAGAGGGATGTGGCCGCTTCTATGATCACAAATTTTCGTATGATAAAGAGCGATAGACCAGGTCGTAGTAGAATGCTCCGTTAATTCTTTCAAATTGTAGTCAATAAGAAAATGATAGTTGTTCATGGTTCTCCTCAATATTCTTTTATTTTTATGTTCAATTGATATATCAATATGTAACAAAGTGAACTACTATCAACTATATTATCATGATTGTTTGAGAGTTGAGGAGAACGAAATGGATAGAAATAAGGGAATTTTGCTTGTTTTGATTGGTGCCATCTGTTGGGGAGTAGGAGGAACTGTTTCACAAAAATTGTTTCAGCAATATGGGATTTATGTCAATTGGCTTGTGACTGTCAGGCTGCTTATTTCAGGTGGACTGCTTTTATTTGTTCATTTCATGACAAAAGAACGAGCGCAACTAATTGGTGTGTGGAAAAAGAAGAGGACGGCTATGCAAGTCCTTATATTTGGAGTAATGGGCATGCTAGCTGTTCAATATACTTATATGGCATCCATTCAACTTGGGAATGCAGCTGTGGCGACGCTTCTGCAGTATACGGCCCCTGTTATGATTATCATGTATTTAGTACTTCGCCGCCAATCTACTTTTACCAAAAGAGATATGCTGACGGTGTCATTGGCGTTCATGGGCATGTTTCTCTTGTTGACGAATGGTTCTGTTTCAACATTAACCGTTCCATTTGTCGCAGTGGTTTGGGGAATACTGTCTGCTGTAGCGCTTTCGTTTTATACGCTATATCCAATTAATCTGTTAAAAGAATTTGATTCTCTAGTCGTTGTCGGCTGGGCGATGCTGATTGGGGGAGCCGCCCTTAGCTTAGTCCATCCGCCATGGAAGATAAATCTGTCACATTTACCTGTTGAAGCGTATGTATATTTATTGTTTGTTATCATATTTGGTACAATGATCGCTTTTTGGTTTTACATAGAAAGCTTGCAATATTTATCACCGAAAGAGTCAAGCTTAATTGGAAGTGTCGAGCCCCTTGCGGCAGTTGTCACGACTGTTTTTTGGTTAAAGGAGCCATTTGGTTTTTTTCAATGGGCTGGGACAGCTTGTATAGTATACATGATTTTATTCATGGCATTATATCAGCCGAAAAAATGAGAAGGAAGGGTGTTCAAAGAGAGATTTTCATTGCAAGAAGAATTGACTGGATGAAATATATATGAAGTGAACTATTACTTCGTGATAACTACCTATTTAAATAAATGGGTAGTTTCTCAATTTGTATTCATGTTGCGTCTGAAAATTTACCATATGCCAGACAACATGCCCGAACATATGGTTTAATCACATGGCCTATTTCTTATGACTTGAATAAGCGCAGTAGAAGCAACCATTAAAATCAGTTTCATTCGTCATTTGTTTAGCTTCATCAATGGCACTTTCGCCACTCATGTGCAGACCAATCAATTTACGGCTTGCAGCATCACCTAAAAATGCACAATCTTCTGTATGTACAACATATTGACCTTGATCATCTTTTGTATGAATAAAATAATAACTTTTTAGCATACCCCTCACCTCCAACCTGACTATCCTACTATAAAACTTCCAATGATGTAAAGATTTTTAATTAAAAATATTGCAATTTTATACATATTCCTTTTATTTCATACAAAGAAAAATATGTTATAAGATCAAAGTTAATGAGAACAGAAAGGACTGTTTAGATTGAAAGATATGTTAACTCCTTTATTGGTCGCATTTGTCGTTGGAGGCATTGTGTACGTGATAGATGATCGGTCGATTCATCCTTTGGTTCTATTTCTCATCCTATTTATTAGCATTTATGCAGTTGAAAGAATCATTCATTTTGCTTCCAATCATTTCGATGAGCAGAAAAAATAAGTGCCGTTTGTGTTTCAGTCATGCAAAAAGGACTTTCTATAGAAGAAAGTCCTTTTTGCTTCATTTATTGCGCTCCCTGACCTTTTAGTTCACGCTGCACGTCTAAGTCGTCAGCTTCTCTGCTAAACTTTGGCAGTGTAAAGAAGTAAAAAAGGAAAACGAGTAAAATAATAACGCCCATTCCGTAATAAATATAAGAAACGTTTGTAATGAGTTTTGGAAATAGTACCGCAATCAAACCTAATGTCATGGATTGAGCAAACATGGTAAGTGGGTCAACCCAGCCTGACACACGTCCCATCAGACGAGGGTGGACGATTCTCGGCAGCCAGCCGCCAATGACAATGTTGACTGGGCCAATACATGTACCAATGACAAACGATGTGACATAAAACAACCATAGTGTGTGGGTGGAACCAAGTACAAAAATCAGAATGCCTGCAACCAAAATTGGAAGTGACATGAGATATTGCATCTTTACTTTTTTAGCGAGAACAGAGCCCATTAAGCTGCCAACAAGTAGACCGGCACCGATCGCGATTGTAAAGAATGATGTATGCAGTTCAAAATGGTCCGGTGAAAGGCCATATTTCATTGTAAACATCGGAAGTACAGCAAATGCGCCATTGACTAGACCAAAAACAAAAAAGCCAAAAATTAAAGAAGCCAATAATTTATTTTTTATAATGTAAAGAATGCCTTCTTTAAAATCTTTTAGAGACGTTTTAATGGTCATGCCTCTCCAGCCTGCTTGTCCATTTGGCTGACGTGCTTCAATTGGAATGTTACATGTACGAATCAGGATGCCTGACACAATAAAACTGATCAAATCAATGGTAATGGCACCGTGAAGTCCAATTGTCTTATACATAATCGCACCGATTCCAACACCAAATACCATGAATAAACTAAACAGCATTTGATTTAAGCCAGCGGCTTTTGCATATTGATCTTTATTTAAAATCGCCTGAACGAGAGAGGCTTCAGCTGGATAGAAGAACTTCGTAATGGCACTTCGTATAAACAAGATCAAGAAAATAAGAGGTAGTGAATTGAAATAAATAACAATGAATAAAACAATCGTCAGCCCAGCTCGTATCCAATCGCAATTCTCTGCGACTTTTTTACGATCAAAACGATCTGCTACGACACCGACCATAAAAAAGACAAAGATCGTTGGAAGTGAATACATGAGCTCTGCTAATGTGGCGTAGGCGGGCTGATGACTAAAATGATCGAGCAAATAAAAGGCAAACGCCATATTGCCTACTGTTGTCCCCATTTGCGAAGCAAGTGCTGCAAAAAAGAGACGAACAAAATTTCTGTTTTTAAAAATATCCATAAATACGCTCCTTAACCTGAAGATCCCACTTTATATCATATAAAATTTTAAGCATTCATACAATTGATTTCTCCTACTGGCTAATGGTCACAGGTGTTCCATTTGGAACGATTGAAGCAAGTTCGATGACATTCTGATTATACATACGAATGCATCCTCTAGACACAGCTTTACCAATTGAAGACGGGTTATTCGTACCGTGGATGCCGTAATGAACTTTCGAGAGGCTTAGCCAATAGGCGCCAAAGGGACCTCCTGGGTTTGGCTGTCTGTTCACAATATAATAAGAACCTGTCGGTGTCATATTTAAAATTCTTCCTGTTGCAATCGGATAAGACCGAATCAGCTCTGATCCAGAAAACAAGACGAGACGTTTGCTTGAAATCGAAACAGAAATGCGGTAAGGGATCGTATTAGGATCGGGCAGACCAGGAATGATAATGACCTCATTTTGTAACGGCTCTCGGCCTTGCAGTGAAGGGTTTGCAGCCTTTAAAGCTTCTGTTGTTGTTCGAAAATCAAGCGCTATAGAAGCAAGCGTTTCTCCGCGTTTTACCGTATATCGCAGCACCAAAGGACACTCCTTTTGCTCAAATAAAAGAAGCCATGATGCCTGTCACTCAATCTATATATGGACGGAATCAGGCTAAGGAAGGTTTCTCCTAACATTTGTCATGAGAAAGATCTTTGATTATCTATATGCAAAAAGAAGCGGTTTGGCTTCTGTCTAAATGCGAGAAGAGAGGGTGAAAAAGGTTAATTCAGGTTTGGCTAAAAATCGAAGCGGCAGTCTTGTTGTCCCAAGTCCGCGGTTGACATAGATTCGGTGCTGATAACTTCCGTATAAACCTTCCACATATGTATGGCCAAAAGGTGCTGTGAGAATGGGTCCGTAGAAAGGAAGCTGCACCTGTCCGCCATGGGTATGTCCAGAAAGCTGCAAGTTAATGGGGGTTGTATCCAGCTCCAATGCTGCATCAGGCTCATGTACGAGCAGCAAGGTAAATAAATCAGATGATACTTCTCGCTTAATCAGGTCATAATCCGGCACACTCATCATCAGGTCATCCATTGTAGCAATCTGAATATGCGCCCCTTTTTTTTCTAATGGAAACACATCATTTTTACATATTGTAAAGCCGCATTCTTTCATCGTATTCTCATAAAGATCAATGCCAAATGGTCCGTAGTCATGATTACCGCATATCGCGAGCTTACCAAACGGGGCATGGAGCTCAGTCAAATAGGCTTTCGCTTTTTCATGCTCTTCAATTGATGCTTGAAAATCAACGAGATCACCTGTGAACACAATGAGGTCTGGAGACTCAGCGTTGATTTGCTGGACGACGGATTCTAATTCCTTCGCAGGAAATGTATCACTTAAATGAACATCACTAAATTGAGCAATTTTAAACTGGTCAAATGAAGCTGGAAGCTGAGCATCTCGAATGGTCATTGACACGGTATCGATCATGCGTGGTTCGATGTATCTGGCATATCCGTATCCACATGTTGTAGCTAAAAAACCGAGAATGCTCGCGCCAGCTGCTCCTTTTAAAAACTGTCTCCGAGAAAGTTGCTTCATATAAGACTCCTTTATAAATAAAATTAAGTATAGCATCATATTTAAAGAATCTCCCATATGGTGCATCTAGGGTCAATCATGATATGATAGAAAATAATGAATGAATAGTCATTCAAAACCACAGAGGGGGAGAACAAATGACGAAACAAACAGTGATTGTCACAGGGGGATCAAGCGGAATGGGGAAGGCGATGGCTGTCCATTTGGCACATGAAGGCTGGAATGTCGTGATTACTGGAAGAACAGAAGAAACGTTAGAAAAGGTAGCAAATGAAATAAAACAAAATGGCGGCTCGATCGCTTACTTCCAAATGGATGTACGAAACCCAGAGGATGCCGATCAAATGGTCAAGTTTGCGGTAGATACATTTGGAGATGTGGACGCTCTGATTAACAATGCTGCAGGAAACTTTTTAGTTCCAGCAGAAAAACTATCTCCTAACGGCTGGAAGGCTGTCATTGATATTGTATTAAATGGAACATTTTTTTGCAGTCATGCAGTGGGCAATTACTGGATTCGTCAAAAGAAAAGGGGAAGTATGGTCAATATGGTGGCGACCTATGCATGGGGTGCTGGTGTAGGTGTGGCGCATTCAGCGGCAGCAAAGGCCGGTGTTTTATCTCTCACTCGAACGCTTGCAGTGGAATGGGGTAAGCAATATCGAATTCGCGTTAATGCCATCGCGCCAGGTCCAATCGAGAGAACAGGCGGTGCGGATAAACTATGGGAGTCGGAAGAGGCAGCGCAAAGAACAGTAGATAGTGTTCCACTTGGCAGACTTGGTACACCAGAGGAAATTGCAAAGCTTGCAAGCTTTTTATTATCTGAACAAGCGTCTTATATAAATGGAGATTGTATCACAATGGATGGGGGGCAATGGCTCAACCAATCCCCATTTTGAATGACGATGTAAGACCTGCTTTTGATGTGTTATAATCACACAAAGAGAGAAGCAGGTGATGAAAATGGTCGATCCATTGGATATTTTAACGAATATTGAAGATGTTTTCCCGCACTATCAAGCGATATTCAGTGCGGAAGAGCAAAAAGTGATAGGCTATGAGGTTTTAGGAAGAATGAAGCTCGAGTCTGAAACAGTTAGCCTAGGCTCCTTCTTTACGGATTCATCTATTCCTGACGAATATAAAGTGGAAGTAGATCATAAAGTACTGACGCAAGCACTCGATCTTTTCACAACAGCAGATGATGATTTGCTCATTTTTATTAATCATGATGCCAATATCCTGATGCTTGATCATGGTGAAAGCTTTTTAGAACTCTTGAAGCAATATGAAGCAAGGGGCATTCAGCTTAATCGGTTTGTTATCGAATTTACAGAGCATACGTTTAGCGGCGATATTGAACAGCTTTACCATACGTTAACGTATTTTCGTACATATGGTATTAAAATCGCCATTTCGAATATCGGAAAAGAAAGCAGCAATCTTGACCGGATTGCCTTGCTCTCACCCGATCTATTAAAAATAGATTTACACGCATTAAGGGCATCGGCTCCTTCTCCTTCCTATGAATATGTCTTGTACAGCATTTCATTGCTTGCGAGAAAAATAGGGGCGGCTTTAATTTATGAAGACATTGAAGCAAATTTTCAGCTGCAATATGCTTGGAGAAATGGCGGCAGATACTTTCAAGGGTTCTATCTTCACGAGCCGGCGGCGGAATTAATTGACCGCAATAAACGAAAAGATCAGCTGAGGGAAGAATTCCAGCAATTTATTGCGCATGAGAAAAAGAAACTACAAACTGTCTACGAACATTCTGAAACATTTTATAAGCGAATTCACCAAGCTGTCACGACCTTAAAAAAATCATGCACTACAAATGATGAACTCATCCAAAAGCTGGCATTAGAATTAACGGATTGCAGCTTTCGGATTTATATGTGTAATGAAGAAGGCTTTCAAATCACTGGAAATGTGTTTAAAAAAGAAAAAGAATGGTTGTTCCAGCCTGAATATATCGAGAAAAACTGGAGCTGGCGTCCTTATTTCCTAGCAAATATTCTCCAAATGAGAATGAGCGGGAAAGGATTTTTCAGTGATATTTACAGCGATTTAGAAACTGGTGAGAGGATACGTACGTTTTCTTACCCGTTAGAGGGAGATATGTATTTATTTATAGATCTTCCGTATGCCTATTTATATGAGCAAGATGGATTAATTTAAAAGCACAGAGTGAAGATTATATTAGCCATTTATTAACAATCTGAGTAGCCTTTTAGGCTGCTTTTTTTGATTGAAAAAAAGAAATAAAAAATGGTTGACAATGAAACTGATAATCATTATCATTTAGTTATGGAGAGAAGCTACTCTCTGTTCCCCAACCCCTCTATCAGATCAAGATCCAAAAAACTTGGCGCTACCCCCGCCAAGTTTTTTTTGTGCTTTTCATCTTTGCCTCATGCATAGGACAGCCCAATCCTTCCATACATCTTAAGTGATGACAGTTAGACGGTAGGAGGGAACGTCATGATCAAACGTGACAAGCGGCTGCTGATTGATTTGCCAAGACCAGATCACCCAGATGCAAATGGTGCTGCTGCTGTGCAAGAATTACTCGGCGGAAAATTCGGCGAAATGTCAACATTAAATAATTACATGTTTCAATCCTTTAACTTTCGAGGAAAACGAAAACTCAAACCGTTTTATGACCTCGTATCCAGCATTACGGCTGAAGAATTCGGTCATGTAGAACTTGTGACCACAGCTGTGAATCTTATGATTACAGGGACTACCCATGGCGGAGATCCAGATACGACACCGATGAAAGCGGCTGTCGATAAACGAAATACACAGCATTTTATTCAAACCGCTCAAACAGGCTATCCGTTTGATTCCATGGCAAAACCTTGGACCGGGGAGAATGTGTTCTCAAGCGGAAACCTGATTCTTGACCTCCTTCATAATTTCTTCCTAGAATGCGGAGCACGTACGCACAAAATGCGCGTATATGAAATGACAGATCATCCTACAGCAAGAGAGATGATCGGTTATTTACTCGTCAGGGGCGGAGTGCATGTTGTGGCATATGCAAAGGCGCTTGAGGTAGCCACAGGTGTAGATGTAGGAAAGATGCTGCCAATCCCAAACCTCGACAACAAATACTTTGATTCAGCGAGGAAATTTGAAGATCAAAATGTTCATACAAAGCTGTATACATTTAGTGATACGGATTACAAGGACATTAATAAGATTTGGAAAGGCAGTCATCCGATTGATGGAAAACCGCTCACAGTGATTGAGGGCACCCCGCAAGGAGCACCTGTGCCAGATTATAGAGAATTACCGGAAGAGTTTGCCCCAGGCATTTCCAAAGAGGATTTTGACGAAATTGCCAAACGTCTGATGAGGTCTGCGGGTTTATAAAAACATGGTGCATGAGATTAGAAAAAAGACTCAAACTAAAAAAACAGATTCTTTTTCTTTTTTTGAATTCAAGAGGAAAAATATCATCTGAGAACACTTTATGGTATGATGCTTTGTAGGACTTGTGTATAATCAATACGGGTTCATCTTGAGTTGTTTTTTTGAAAGGAGTCTTTTTTTAGAATGTCACAATTAATGGGTATCATTACAAGGCTGCAAAGTCTTCAAGAGACAGCAGAAGCTGCAAACGAACCGGCACAGCGTTATTTCGAAGTGAACGGTGAGAAAATCTGTAGTGTTAAGTATTTCGAAAAGAATCAAACGTTTGAATTGACTGTTTTTCAACAAGGGGATAAGCCAAATACTTTCCCATTTGACAACATTGATATGATTTCGATTGAGATTTTTGAGCTTTTACAATCCTAAGCTGAATCGTATGAAATGTTTTTTCTAAGGATTCCTTCGTTTATTTGCGGCAATATACATGTGTCATGATTGGCGCAGTGTACAAATGGAAGATGATCATTCAGCGCATATTTCGGATAAGAGACCATTAAAAAGGAGTTCCTTTCTGTGAGTGATTCTTTTTACTACAATCTTTCTGAAGATCATTTAGCGTTTTCTGATGTCGTCATGAGAATGAAAGACTTTATTCGAAAAGACCCTAGATCCGCCTATGTGTTATCAATTGGTACGGACTCTCAGGTCAATCAAAATGTCACAAGATTTATGACTGCAATTCATCTCCACCGGATTGGCAAAGGGGCTTGGGGCTGCCTCACGCAACAAGTGATCAGCAGACCTGTGCAAAGCCTTAGAGAAAAAATTTCATTAGAGACAGCGTTTAGCCAAAAGGTATGTGCAGACATCCTTGAGGGGCCTTTAACAGAACTGATGGATTTGCTTCTTCCGTTTGCTGAGGAAGGGGCAGACCTCCGTTTTGAAGCCCATCTGGATATTGGCAAAAAAGGAAGTACAAAAGATCTGATCCAGGAAATGACCGGAATGATCACAGCTATGGGAATTGAAGCTAAAATAAAACCCGACTCATACGCAGCATTTTGCTATGCCAATCGATACACAAAATAAATTCCGTCATTTTTCTCCAAACCTTGTCGAAACGTGCGGTTGACGATTCGATTCTAGTTCCTTATTCTAGCTGTATAGAGAGGAAGCAGACATTCAAAAGCCTGCTAATCAATATAAAAGCATATATGAAACAGGGGGCCTGATGTTGGATGAGCGTCATCGAAAATCGTTTTAATGAAGAAGAGAAAAAGCTATTATTAAACGTATTGCTGAATCAGGAATATGCTGTCGAATTACTAAGCAGTGAGATCAATGATATAGAATGTGGAACAAAAAATGTCGATGACAATACGTATAAGCAGTTGATCACATTGTATGACAGAGTAAGGTTTGAGAATTAATATTGATTGAACATTCTATTAGATACTCGGGAGCTGAGTATCTTTTTTATGCAGAAAAAATCTTTCGACAAATTTCGTTTTAGTTTATGCTTAATGGTAAAGGGGAATGTATGATTGATGATTGAGAGAAAAGGGGTCGAAGAAACATGATAGAGATAGAACCAACTCAATTGCTTGAGTCAACAGTAGCCGAGCATATGATTGATGCAGATAAAGTGGCACATGTTCAAATTGGAAATAACCTTGAGCATGCTCTATTGGTCCTTACAAAAACAGGATATACAGCCATCCCGGTATTAGATCCTTCTTATCACCTGCATGGGTTAATTGGAACGAATATGATCATGGATAAGATCTTTGGTTTAGAACGAATTGAATTCGAAAAGCTGGACCAACTGAAGGTAGAAGAGGTTATGCTTACTGATATCCCAAGGCTTAAAACGACGGATCCTGTGCTAAAAGGCGTTCACGCTGTAACGAATAATGGATTTGTTTGTGTCGTAAATGAGGAGCAAGTCTTTGAAGGAATATTTACACGACGTGTTGTATTAAAGCGCTTAAATGAAGTGATTCATGCCGCGAAAAAATGAGCTGAAACCCAGCTTATTTTTTTGCCTTCATAAGCTATAATTTATATAATGGCCATATGGAATAAGAAAAACTTATAGAGAGAAAGGGGACGCCCATGCAGCTTCAGGAGTTACATATGCTTGTTGTGCTAAGTGAAGAATTGAATATGAGAAAGGCTTCGGAGCGGCTCTTTGTCTCTCAGCCTGCTTTATCCCAAAGATTGCAGACGATTGAAAAAGAGTGGGGAACCAAAATTTTTTTTCGTTCTCAGAAAGGGCTCACCGTGACTTCGGCAGGTGAACAGATCATTCAATTTGCAAAAGAGGTGACGGTTGAGCAAGATCGAGTGAGAGAGAGAATCGATGAACTTGAAGGGGAAATTCACGGTACACTAAAGCTTGCGGTTGCATCCATTATTGGACAGCACTGGCTGCCGAAAGTGTTAAAGCGGTATGTCGAAAAGTACCCAAATGCGAAGGTATCACTTGTGACCGGCTGGAGTAGTGAAATGCTCAAAAGCTTATACGAGGACCACGTGCACATTGGGATCATTCGCGGAAACCCTGATTGGAAGGGAACAAAGGAATATTTGATGACAGATCATTTATATTTAGTCGATTCCGTTATCAAAGACGTGGACGAGTTAATCGAGACAGAACGCCCGTTTATTCAATTTAAAAGCGACAGCACGTATTATCAGGAAATCCAGCACTGGTGGCATCAAAAATTCAAAGTGTCTCCAAAGCAGACGATTCTAGTGGACCAGATTGAGACGTGTAAACAAATGGCCTACCACGGCATAGGCTACGCCATTTTGCCTTCGGTCACCTTATACGATCACGAAAAAAGTGTTCATAAAACACCGCTTGTTGACGTGAATGGAGAGCAAATCGGACGTGACACATGGCTGCTAGGCTATGAAGCTTCTTTTCAATTAAAACAAGTGCAAGCATTTGTCGGTGTGGTCAAAGAAATGCTTGAAAGTGATGCGGTGTAAGTACCTTCTTGGAAAAGAAAGGTGCTTTTTTTAGGTAAATAATCAGTTTGATTAAATTTACTTATTGTCGCATATCAAAGCAATAGATAGATGGAGCGAATCATAGAGGAGACTTCGATCTTATGAAAAACAATCAATTAATCAAAATGAACAAACCAGAATGGGGAGATCATTTGCGCGTGAGGTGGCGTGAACGTTTTGCTAGTCATCTTTCAATGAAAGAACAAAACGAGATATTAGATGATTTTTTATGGCATTTATGCAGTTTTGGAATGGTTACATGCCTTGAAAATGCTGAAGCGATAGACGCATTTCTTCAACAATCAAAGGATAAGTGTACTGTTTTTTATCAATTTGTTGACGAGGCGTATCTTTTCGAAAATGCCAGCTCTCTTTTAATCAATGATTTACCATATCAATCTAATCATATGGATTATAACGATATGTATGTGATGGATTGGAATGAAAAATGGACATTTGTGGTGACGCACGAAACGGATTATGGTCCATATTTTATTCAAATAGATGAAACGAACGAATGAGAAACCGATGATCTCTTCGATACGAAAAACCCGCCTTCCCATTGGAATGAGCGGGTTTTTCATTGGGTTATCGTATTGATTGGCCAAAGCTTTTTTATGAAATCATTTGACAATGAAAATCATTATCATTTAAAGTGTACATATAATAATTGAAAATGATTATCATTTAGATGGGGTGACCGATAGATGAAAGCACTAATTACATTTGCGAGTATGTCTGGTAATACAGAAGATATGGCAGCGATCATAAAGCAAACACTAGAAGGAATAGGGATCGATACAGAGATGTTGGAATTTGATGATACAAGCGCAGAGGATCTTTCTTCATACGATTATGTGTTCATCGGTTCTTATACATGGGGTGATGGTGATTTACCTTATGAAGCTGAGGACTTTTATGAAGAGGTCTCCACGCTTGAACTAAGTGACATCAAAGCAGCTGTGTTCGGGTCTGGAGATTACAGCTACCCGAAGTTTTGTGAGGCTGTCCATACATTTCATGACATGCTCAAATCAACCGGTGCATCTGTATTTCCTGAAACATTGAAAATGGAGCTTGCGCCTGATACCGATGAGGATGTGGCGTGCTGTCAGGAATTTGCGACAAGCTTTTTAACGTGGGCGGCGCTATCTGAGAAACGAGTTGAAAACCATGTTTCATAAAGGAGCGACAGCTGTTGCTGCATCTAAAAACGGTGGATACTTTGTCGCTGTAAAACGTGAAGGTATTTTTCACTACAGTGTGGAGAGCGGGTGGCAGCAACTGTTTAAGCTCAAGCATAAAATTCATGCCATCAGCTATATTGGACCTTATTTATTCGGTGTTGGTGAAAATGGCACAGTGATTAGATCAGGAGATGAAGGCCATACATGGGCGCTATCATCATTTCCAACAAATGCAGTCGTTTGGTCTATTACAGGACGCAAAGATGGGTTTGTGTGTGCACATGGAAAACATAGTATTTATGTGTCAAATGATTTCGGGATTTCCTGGGAAATTATGAAGCCATTTGCTCATGTGAACCATCCGCCTGTCATTCGTTCCTTATGTGCTGCAGGTGATCATCTTTATATTGGAACTCAGATTCATGATGTTCATGGAGGAATATGGGTGTATGACTTGGAGAGCGAACAGGTTTTCCTCCTAAACAGAGAGGAGCACCGGATGACAGCTTCTATGCTGCTCTGTCAGGAGCATCTGCTTGTTTGCGCATTGGGATCAAAAAAAGGCAAAAAGGGATCTGTTCAAATTTTAGATTTACATACCAATATGCTGCATGATATTCAATCACAAGCCTTTGCTAGAGAGGAATCATTTTTGGATGTGTCAGAGGATAATGGCATTGTGTATGTGACGACTTCACAAGACGAACACGGGTTTTCTAAAGTGTATCAGCTTGATATTGAGCAAAAAGAGCTCAAATGGTTTGATACGATCAAAGGACACGGTTTTCGTGTAGCCAATCAAAATGAAAACTTTTTCTGTGCTGGTTTATATGAAAGCAAGTTTGTAAGACCATATGAGGAGCCGGCATTGATTCATTGATAAGGAGGAAGAAAAAGTGACAGAAAAGGTTTTACTCGTGTATGCCACGATGTCTGGGAATACAGAAGCGATGGCGGATCTAATTGAAAAAGGAATAACAGAAGCAGGAGCTGGCGTGGACCGTCATGAAGCGATGGATATTGATGCAGAACTTCTCAATGATTACACGCACATTATGTTAGGTGCGTACACATGGGGAGATGGTGACCTTCCTGATGATTTTATTGATTTATATGAAGAAATGGAAGAGCTTGATTTAACGGGAAAAGCATTTGCTGTATTCGGTTCCGGGGATACATCTTATGAGCATTTTTGCGGAGCTGTTGATCTAATCGAAGAAAAAGTGAAGGAACTTGGCGGGGACATTGTCCTGCCATCCGTCAAGATCGAGCTAAATCCAGAAGGAGAAGAAGAAGAGAAATTGATTTCTTTTGGTAAACAATTTGTTCATCTTCACCAGCAGGAAGCGGGGTAATCAGTCCCGCTTGTTTTATTTTCCATTGAAGAGTCAACTCTTTCACTTGTCATTAAAACTCTCCTTTGGTACAGTAATGAAGTATAAATTAAGAGGAGGACATACATACATGAAACAAATGGACGCTAATGAAATTATTTCATTTATTCAAAATAGTACAAAATCAACACCTGTCAAAGTCTACATCAAAGGTGATTTAGAAGGTATTGAGTTTGGTGAACATGCAAAAACGTTCATCACAGGAAACACTGGAGTTGTTTTCGGTGAGTGGAGCGACATTCAAGAAGCGCTAGAAACGAACAAAGACAAAATTGAAGATGTTGTCGTGGAAAATGACCGCCGCAACTCTGCAATCCCGATGTTAGATTTAAAGAACATTAAAGCACGTATTGAGCCAGGTGCGATCATTCGTGACCAAGTTGAAATCGGTGATAATGCAGTCATCATGATGGGGGCTTCTATTAATATCGGCTCTGTGATCGGCGAAGGTACGATGATTGACATGAACGTGGTGCTTGGCGGCCGTGCGACAGTAGGTAAGAACTGTCATATCGGTGCTGGATCTGTTCTTGCAGGTGTCATTGAGCCACCATCTGCTAAACCAGTTGTCGTAGAAGATGATGTTGTCATCGGTGCGAACGCTGTAGTTCTAGAAGGTGTAACAATTGGTAAAGGTGCAGTCGTAGCTGCTGGTGCGATCGTTGTGAACGATGTAGAGCCTTACACAGTTGTAGCAGGTACACCTGCAAAGAAAATCAAAGACATTGATGAAAAAACAAAAGGTAAAACAGAAATTAAACAAGAACTGCGTCAGCTTTAATTCATACAATTCGCAGCTGAAGACATAGACGTGGATGATATATCCACGTCTTATTCGTATAGAGGAAAGGAAGCGAGTTCACTTGTTAAATCGTGAGCAATTGATATCCATTCGAAGAGATTTACATCAAATCCCTGAGCTTGGTTTTAAGGAATTCAAAACACAAGCGTACCTCATCAATCATCTTAGTGCTTATTCAAAAGATCGAGTTGAGATAGAAACATGGCGAACTGGACTTTTTGTCAAAGTAAAGGGAACAAATCCTGAGCGCGTATTTGCGTATCGTGCAGATATGGACGGTCTGTCAATTCCTGAGGACACAGGGTATCCATTTCAATCAGTACATGAAGGGAAGATGCATGCGTGTGGACATGACCTTCATATGACCATCGCACTTGGGATCATTGATCATTTCGTTCATGAGCCAATCAAAGAAGATCTATTATTTATGTTCCAACCGGCAGAAGAAGGTCCAGGCGGAGCTGAACCGATGCTTACAAGTGATGTGCTGAAAAAGTGGACGCCAGATTTTATTACAGCACTGCATATTGCACCTGAATATCCTGTCGGAACGATAGCCACAAAGCCAGGGCTGCTTTTTGCCAATACGAGTGAGCTTGTGATAGATCTTGAAGGAAAAGGCGGACACGCTGCTTACCCTCATTTAGCGAATGATATGGTTGTGGCAGCGAGCGCACTTGTAGGTCAGCTGCAATCGGTTATTTCTCGTAATGTCGATCCTCTTGATAGTGCGGTCATCACGATTGGCACGATTACCGGGGGAACGGCTCAAAATATCATTGCACAGCATGCAAAGCTTGATGGCACCATTCGTACACTTTCACCAGAATCTATGGAAAAAGTGAGAAAGCGAATTGAAGCACTAGCAAAAGGGATTGAAATTGGCTACGAATGCAAGGCAACCGTGCGATACCCTTCATCTTATTACGAAGTGGATAATTCAAAGGAACTGACAGAGGAATTTATGTCATATGTCGCCGGAGAAGGGCTTGCGAATGTGATTGAATGCAGAGAAGCCATGACAGGAGAAGATTTTGGCTACATGCTGAAAAAATACCCTGGATTCATGTTTTGGTTAGGGGTCGATTCAGAATATGGCCTGCATCATGCAAAACTTATGCCTGATGAAAAAGCGATAGAAACCGCAGTAAACGTTATGACGGCTTATTTCAAAAAGCAAGCAGGTGAATGAATAATCAAGCTACCTCCTGTACACCTTATGAACAGGAGGTGTTCTTGATTATGACAAGAATTGGTGTAGAACCATCTTTATCCGATGTAGAAGAACTACTGAAGCAAAAAGGGTATGACGTCGTACGTATTCAAAATGAACAGCAAATGGATCAGTGTGACTGCTATGTAGTCACAGGGCTAGATTCAAATGTTCTTGGCATTTCAGACACAACGACAAAGGCATCTGTGATTACCGCGTCTGGTATGACGGCTGATGAAATTTGTCAAGAAGTAGAACAGCGTGTTCAATAAAACAAACAAGAAAAAGAACCGGTAGATTATCATCCCGGTTCTTTTTGCTCTTTTTCTATATCGAGTACTTCTTTCATTTTTTTGCGCAAGATTCGTTCTACCCGCCATTGCTCCATTGTTTCGGTTTTTGCAATGATGCGCAGTACAAGGGAAGAGGATCCGAACGCCTCCACGCCGACAACTTGAGGGCCTTCGATAATTTGAGGAATGTCTTTTCGTACCTCATCACACGCAGCTTGAAGGGCTGTGATCATTTGATCCACATTCTCTTCTGGAGATAGCTCGATATCAACGAGTGCCTGCATAGTCCCTCTTGAATGATTGCTCACGTTCAATATGCTTCGATTTGGAATAAAATGAAGGGTGCCGTCAAAGCTTCGAAGCTGCGTGGTTCTAAGTCCAATTTGTTCTACGATCCCTTCAAAGCCAGCAACTGTTATGTATTCTCCCACATCGAATTGTTTCTCTAATAATATAAAGAATCCTGTCACAATATCACTCACTAGTCCTTGAGCGCCAAAACCGATTGCAAGCCCCACAACGCCTGCGCCAGCTAGCAAAGCGGTCGGGTTATAATGAAATAAGTCGAGGATCATGACAACTAAAATAAAAATCAATATGTAGGCGAAAATATTTAGCGTGAGACTTTGCAGCGTCTGAGCTCTTGATAAAGAGACGTCATGCCTTTCAGAGAAAGTGGAATAGGCACGCTTAATCATCTTATTTCCGATGGCTCTGATGATAAAATAAATCACAAAAATAGCGATTAGTTTTAGCAAAATCATACTGCTATTGAGGATAATGGAAACCCAATCTACTTGTTCAAATGCTTTCATGATCTTCAAAACCTTTCTATGTATGCTCTAATAGAGAAGCTAATCATTTGTTCCCTTCTGCAAGACATGTTAAACTTTTGTTAAGTGAAGCAAGAGATTGTGACAAATCGTTAATTAAATTTATTATTAATTAATATTGACTAAAAACCGCTTAAGTATTATAATTGTAATTGTGAAGTTATTAACTAAATGAGAATTTCAACTTTTGATTCTCATTTTATATACAGCTTAGAAGTCTGTATAAAGATATTATTTTTGGAGGGATTTACATATGGCAGAGCGTTTTGTAGGAAAACAAGCTCCACGTTTTGAAATGGAAGCAGTACTTGCTAACAAGGAATTTGGTAAAGTAAGTTTAGAAGAAAACATGAAGAATGACAAATGGACAGTTCTTTTCTTCTATCCGATGGATTTCACATTTGTTTGCCCAACTGAAATTACAGCAATGAGCGATCGTTATGATGAGTTCGAAGATTTAGATGCTGAAATCATTGGTGTATCTACTGATACAATCCATACGCATCTTGCTTGGATCAACACAGACCGTAAAGACAATGGTCTAGGCGAATTGAAATATCCGCTAGCTGCTGACACAAACCACACAGTATCTAGAGAATACGGCGTTTTAATTGAAGAAGAAGGAATTGCACTTCGCGGTCTATTCATTATCAATCCTGAAGGCGAACTTCAATATCAAACAGTATTCCACAACAATATCGGTCGTGATGTAGATGAGACATTACGTGTTCTTCAAGCATTACAAACTGGTGGACTTTGCCCAGCGAACTGGAAGCCTGGTCAAAAAACACTTTAATTGATAGCTGAAGAAACAGGAGGGTCTAACTAATGTTAGACCTTTTTGTTTCGACACATACAATGGATGGAGGCGCTTCATAATGAAATTACGTCAACCAATGCCAGAACTAACTGGTGCAAAAGAATGGTTAAATGGAGAAGTAACAAAAGAAGATCTAATTGGTGAGAAACCAACATTGATTCATTTCTGGTCAGTCAGCTGTCATCTTTGTAAAGAGGCAATGCCTCAAGTCAATCAATTCCGTGATGAATACAAGGATCAACTAAACGTGATAGCCGTTCATATGCCGCGATCAGAGGATGACCTAGATCTGGATAAGATCAAGGAAGTTGCGAAAGAGCATGAAATCACGCAGCCAATTTTTGTGGATAGTGATCATAAGTTAACAGAAGCCTTTGAAAATGAATATGTACCAGCATATTATGTATTTGATAAAACAGGTGCTCTGCGCCACTTCCAAGCTGGCGGAAGCGGAATGAAAATGCTTGAGAAACGTGTCAATCGAGTGCTTTCTGAGTCTGAAAAGGCTGCAGAATAGGCTTTCCCCCATAAATGGGGGTTTTTTCATGGACAAAAATAGGCGACCTATTGCACGGAATGGACTTCGCCTTCCTAAGAAAAGAGAAATTGGGGGAGTTTATTAAAAAATATTCCTGAAACAAAAAGACCTAAAGACCTATTTACATTTTTGTTTTGAAATGAAAATGTAAAGATTTTAACTTTTTACTATTCAGAACGTTTTTGCACAAAAGAAATTTCAGTTTGGTAAATAACGATGTAAATCAAGTAGTATAAGTGTTTATTCAAATTTTTTACAATATTTTAAGGTTTGTCAAAAGCCTTTAGTGGCAATGAAATGGCTGCCGATTGTTCCTCTTTGGCAAAATTTTAGTTGGAAATACCTATCTGATAACAAACTGTAAAATGATAAAAAAATAGTTGATAAAATTAGTTTTCTAATCTAATATTTACTATAGAATATTTTTTATATGATGAGGGGGAAATCCATTGTTTAATGAGAGGGAAGCGTTACGATTACGATTGGAACAATTAAACGAAGCAGAAGTAAAGGTCATCCGTGAATATCAAATTGAGCGAGATACGATTTATGCAAAATTAAGAGAATTAGACCGTCATGGAACAGGTCTAGTGTCAGATACAAAAAAAGAAGTGCGTACAGAAAGAAAAACGGATTCACTGCCTGTATTAGCTGAACTGGCTGCACAAGAAATGAGAAGCTACCAGCCGCCTGCACAATCACAATCAAATGCTGTATCAACTTTAGGAACAGGACAGCTAAACGGTGCACCTGTAGGTATTCCTGAAGGATCTACAAGACGCAGAAGAGGCACAGCTCGCCCTGGTTCAAAGGCAGCTAAGCTTCGTGAAGCTGCGATTAAAACGTTAAAGCGTCATAATGCAGCGATTAAAAGCTCTGAACTTCAAAAAGAAATTGAAAAAGAGAGCGGTCTTGAAATTCCAAATATGACAACGTTTATGCAAAGCTTAATTAAAATGTATCCTGAAGTGAAAAAGCCATATCGCGGACAGTATATTTTAGAAGGCGATATTCAAACAGAAGACGAATAAATAAAAAAGAAACTGCTGACGAAAAAAGCCAGCAGTTTTTTTATTGCGAGAATTACTTTTTTTGATCAACAGTATAGACAATTTTTCGTTCCTTTGACAGGTGATCACGCTGCTTTTTGAAGCCTTCAATCTTCACTGTCATGACATCTCCATTTTGCTGCACCGCATCGACTTGTGCTTGTAGCGTTTGAACTTGTTCATTCAACTTTTTCAAGATGGGTTCGATTTCTTCCGTTGTTTGCAGGAGGCTGTCTCGAGAGAATGGCTGTGAATTTGTTTGAGCTGACTGGTCAATATCAGCAAAATGAGATGCGATCCATTCCTCACTTTCGGCTAACTGCTTTTGATAGCTTGTGAGCGTTTCATAAAAAATCGCTTCCTTTGCTTTTTCAATTTGCAGTAATTTCTCTTGTGTTTCATAAAAACGCTCCTGCAGGTGTTTTACGCCTTCCTGTAATAGATTGAGCTCTGCGTTTTTATCACCTAATGTTTGCTGCAGTTTCTCAATCACAGCGGATAAAGTATTTCCTTTTTTCTCCTCTTTTGCAAGCCGTTTATCTTGATCTTGCACCCGTTCATTTAATTGTTGAGAGATTTCTTTATATTTGATGACTTTTAAATGCAGCCGGTGTTTTTCTTCCGTTTCTTTCCTTCTATGAAAGGTTTCTTTTTGGAGCATTTCATGAAGAAGGATTATTTTATGTAATAATTCAGATTTGCTGTAGGAAAGATCCTGTATTTTTGAGGCTGCATGATCTTGATCAATGGTCATTTCATCCAATTGTTGCTTTAATTGCGTGTAATCCTTTTTCATCTCGTGATATTCTTGAGTTAACTTCTTGTTTTTAGAATACGTATATGAGGACTGTAAATCAGAGATCATTTGTTGATATTTGGCTGTTTCCGCTTTTAAGTATAAATTCTCTTGAGATAGGTCATGGAATAGGGGAGAAGCATGGCGCCTGTTCATCGATAGACCCTCCTTATTCATGTTACCAATAAAGTATGCGAGATGAGAGTGATTAGAACAACCATATCAAAGGAGGGTGAGTGGATGGACATAGTCAATGTCATTTTAGCTGGAGGAGCATCCAGACGTTTTGGAGAGCCAAAGGCAAGTTATATGTATCAAGGAAAACCACTATATGAGCATGTGAAAAAGCAGCTTTTGAAAGGACAGATGGTCATCATCAGCCATCCATCACTTCTGACCTTTTTTAAAGAAAGGGGTGAACGAGATGTGTGGTTGGATGATGAAGAGGTGCTCGGATGCGGGCCGCTTGCCGGCATGTATACAGCGATGCAAAAGCAAGAAGCAGCATGGTATTTAGTGACGGCATGTGACATGCCTTTCGTGCGGAGAGAGACCGCCGAAGCATTATCGTCCTATTGCAACGAGCACGTAGATGCAATCATCCCGCTTGTTCAGGGCAGATTACAGCCTTTATTTGCACTTTATCACCGCCGCTGTCTGCCGTCCATTGATGCGTGTTTAAAAGAGAAACAATTAGCCATCAAAGAGTTAATTCAAAGGCTTAAGGTGCGTATCGTCTCAGAAGAGGAACTGAACGTAACACCAAATGAATTCCGAAATATCAATAAAAGAAGCGATTTACCTGAAAACGGTATGATATGATACATAAAAAATGGTGAGGAGAGAACAGCATTGAATGATCGATATTCAAGACAAATCTTGTTCCCTCCGGTGGGGGAAAAGGGTCAGCGTGCGCTTGCTGACAGTCATGTTCTAATTGTTGGAGCGGGTGCACTTGGAACGGCCTCTGCGGAAGGGCTTGTCCGGTCTGGGATCGGCACGTTGACGATTGTTGATCGTGATTATGTAGAATTTTCAAATTTACAGCGGCAGCAGCTGTATACAGAACATGACGCAAAGGCACATGTGCCAAAAGCAGCTGCGGCAAAAAAACGTCTCCTAGAGATCAATCATGAAGTGACCATACACGCCCTGATTGAAGATGCAGGGGTTGAGCTGTTAAGACCGTTATTTCACAGCGCAAATATTGTCATTGATGCGACGGATAATTTTGAGACGAGAATGGTCATGAATGATTTATCGCAGGAAACGAAGACGCCGTGGATATATGGTGCTTGTGTGAGCAGCCAGGGGATGTATATGACCATTTTGCCAGATAAAACGCCGTGTTTATCGTGTGTCTTTACAGAACTGCCTGTTGGCGGTTTGACGTGTGATACAGCGGGGATTATTTCTCCAGCAGTTCAGATGGTTTCTGCTTATCAGCAAACAGAGGCGCTAAAGTATTTAACAGGACATGAAGATCAAATCGAACGGAAATTTGTCACATTTGATCTTTGGCAGGCGACATCGTTTAAAATGGATTTGTCTCTTACTAAGCAGAAGAACTGTCCATCTTGCGGCAAAGATAGAACCTATCCTTATTTACACGATCAGCGTAAAAAAACGACGATTCTTTGCGGGCGGGATACAGTCCAAGTTGTATCTAAGGATCTAGCTAATCTATCATTTCAGCATGTGAAAGAGCGGCTGTCATCCATTTGTGAGGTAGAAGTGAATGACTTCTTAATCCATGTCCGCTATGAATCTTATCGTATCGTCTTTTTCAAAGGTGGACGTGCATTAATCCATGGGACAAATGATGAAAAAGCAGCCAATTCATTACTAGCAAAACTGCTAGGGATATAGGAGTGAAGTGTGATGGAAAGACGTCAGCCAATTCCAGTACAAGAAGCCATTCAAAAAGTCCATCAATATGAAAAGCATGGAGAAGCAGAATGGGTGCCTTTAAGAAATAGCCTTGAAAGGTTCATTGCAGAAGATATTTTGGCAGATCAAGATGTGCCTGCATTTGATCGGTCCCCGTATGATGGTTTTGCACTTCGGGCAGACGATACAAAAGAAGCGTCAAGCGAGCATCCGGTTGAATTTGAGGTCATTGATCATATTGGGGCAGGAGTGGTCTCAGCAAAAACCATCGGTCCCTTTCAAGCCATTCGTATCATGACAGGAGCAAAAATCCCGAATGGAGCAAATGTCGTCATCATGCTTGAGCTGACTAAAACCTTTGAAAAAGATGGGAAATCATACATGTCACTTAAAAGACCGCTGAAAAAAGGGGACAATATTTCTCGTCAAGGAGAAGAGGTACTTGAAGGGAATGTGATGCTCAAAAAAGGAACCAAAGTAACTCCGGGCGTTACGGCCTTATTGGCGACATTCGGATATGCGGTAGTTCCAGTTGTCAAAAAGCCAGTGATCGGCATCATCTCAACAGGTACAGAGCTTCTTCAAGTGAGTGATGCGATGGTGGACGGGAAGATTAGAAACAGTAACCTTAGCATGGTTTATGCCCAGATCCTTAAGGCTGGGGGAGAGCCGCTTGATTTAGGCGGTGTGTCCGATGATTTTGACAAAAGCTATCATGCAGTCAAAGCAGCCTTAAGCAAGGTAGACTTCTTAATTACAACAGGCGGAGTTTCAGTAGGTGATTTTGACTTTCTCCCCGCAATTTATGAAAAGCTGGGAGCTCAGGTGCTATTTAATAAAGTGGCCATGAGACCCGGCAGTGTAACGACGGTTGCTGCAATGCCAAATGGTCAACTGCTGTTTGGCCTATCAGGAAATCCTGCTGCCTGTTTTGTTGGCTTTGAATTATTTGTGAAACCGATGATCTATAAATGGTCTTTCAAGAAACAGCCGTTCCCCGATTTTGCTGAGGCGAAGCTGACACACGATTTCCCAAAAGCTAATCCGTTTACTCGATTTGTTAGAGCGGCACTTGAGTTCACGGGCAGTCAGCTCAGTGTGACCCCAACAGGTCTCGATAAATCAAGTGCCGTGACCTCAATAGCAGAGGCTAACTGTTTCATTGTTCTGCCAGGTGGAACAAGAGGTTTTAAGGCTGGTGATCAGGTGCATGTTCTGCTGTTTCAGCACGAAGGCGAGGGTTCCCCATGCTGGATGACACATTAAGTATATTACAGGTGGTCGGTTATCAAAACAGCGGAAAAACGTCGTTGATTGAAAAGCTCTGTCAGCTGGCTGTACTTGATGAGCTGAAGCTAGGCTGTTTTAAACACCATGGACATGGCGGTAAACCAGATCGTCTTTTGAAAGAAAAAGACACCGATCGATATGTCGGGGCAGGTGCATTTGCCGCTGGCGTAGAAGGAGAGGGTGAATTTCACTTTTCAATGCAGCACATCACGTTAAAGCAATTGCTAAACATGTGTCAGTATCTTCCATTAGACGCGGTCTTGATAGAAGGGTATAAACAGGCACCATACCGCAAAATCGTTTGTGTGAAGAATGAAGAGGAGCTCATTGATCTTTCAACACTTTCCAATATACAAGCAGCTATTTATTTTTCTCAAGAGTTTCAGTTAGCCAAAAATTACTCTTTTCCAGTGTTTTCAGCCTTTGAAAAGGATGCGAATACATTTTGTTATAACTTATTGAAGGGAGGCGGCTCTATTTGAGTGAACTTTTTAAAATAACAAAAGTGCCGATTGATGTGAATGAATTGATTCAGCATGTGACAAAGCGGAAGGCAGGGGCCATTACGACGTTTATCGGGACGGTCAGAGAGTGGACAAACGGTAAGAAAACGCTGCGCTTAACTTACGAAGCTTACATACCAATGGCAGAAAGCATGCTAAGTCAGATTGGACAAGAAATCAAGAAACGATGGCCTGATACTGAAGCTGCCATTGTGCACAGGGTCGGGACACTTGATATAACGGATATTGCTGTTGCGATAGCCGTTTCATCTCCTCATAGGAAGGCTGCATACGAAGCGAACGAATATGCCATTGAGCGAATTAAGGAGATTGTGCCGATTTGGAAAAAAGAATATTGGGAAGACGGGGAAGCCTGGGTAGGTGATCAGCTTGAAACAGTTTCATATCCAGAGGGGAAACCTAGTGATCTTCAACTTGCAAAGAAAGAAGGTGATCAGGTTGATTAGTGTATTATTGTTCGCCGGCCTTGCTGAGAAGGCCGGTAAACAACAAATCATCATTCAAAAAGATCAAACAACGGTTGATGAGATTAAATTAGAATTACAGGAGGTATATGGTGTTGATGCTGCACAAAATGTGATGGTTGCAGTCAACGAACGATATACGAGGGGAAACGCTGAAGTGTGTAGCGGGGACACTGTTGCATTCATTCCTCCTGTAAGCGGTGGATAATAGATATTAGAGGATTTGGTTATGGCCAGCGGCTGTAACCAATTTTTTATGTGTGAAAAGATTGTAGAGGTATTTGGGTGTGATCTTCGTAAATAAAACATCCCCTTCGTGCTTTAGAAATGTGAGGATCGAGCTGCTGAATCAGATCATACAATTCACTAATTCGTCTCACGTTGAAATCTGTCTGGGCTTGAAGCTGTTCTTTTAATTCTTTTGTGCTCACAATGCTACCCTTTTTCTCTTTAATAATATCTACACATCTAGCAGCGTAGTATATTTTGTCATTAGAGGGTCTGCTTTCTTTCATATCAAGTAATTTGAGCTCATGATAAATCAGTTCTCTTTCCTTTCGAAAGTATTGCCATGCTTCTTGTTCCTTTTCATAAAGTAAAATCAATTGCGTTTTCAATTTTTCTCTTAACATTCACTTGACTCCATTTCCACTATCATTTAACCTACCTCTATTTTACATTATATGAAAAAATAACTTTTGATCAAGTAAAATCATGATATTTTTAATTTTTTAATATGAAAGTATTGTTACTAAAGGCTCATTTGTTCTATAAAAGAAACCAATCGTAGTCCTATAAAGCCGGGATTTGTTGAAATTACTAGGATTATTTTAACAAAAAATTGTTGTGTCTCACGAAGACCAACCGAATTCAAAGGAAAAGGATATTTATTCCGAAAGACATGGTTTTTTTTTGATAAAATGTTTTTAGGTCAGAAAAACCTTTATTTCTTGATATGAATATGGTCTAGTCATGGTGTCATTTGGAGGATTTCATTCATGATAATAGATAATTTTTCCCTCAATGAAAATAAGAAAATCAAATCACCCATCACTTATTGGCAATCTTTTGATAAAATAGAAAGAATAAGAGAGAGCATGTGCGTTTGCATACTTGCATGACATAGAGAGGATGACATTTGATGAAAGAAAATATGCAAAAGCCTACGATCATTGGAGTGAGCACAAGGCCTTCGGAGCACCTGAAAAGAGTATGGGAAAATCCGGTGGTTTGGTGGCCTTTATCCTGCGTACTTTTTTTAACAGTGATTGTGACTTATTTGTCAGAGCTGGTGAATGAAGGAATGTGGGCAGATTTAAGCTTGCCGGTATCGGTCGTTTATGTGGTGACGCTAATTGGTCTACTTCTCGGGCTTGTGGTTAATGCTGCAATATATAAGTTCATCGTTTTTTTAGCAAAGGGTGATGCATCGTTTCAGCAGCTGTTTTCAGCGGTCCTGTTTATTACACCAGTTACGATCGTTGGTACGATTATTTCTCATCTGTCCATCATTCTGTTCCATGTGCCAAAAAACATCACAATCACCTCATTAAATGCACTCATTCAAACGTCTGGTCCATGGCATGCTGTGCTTGCCAATATTGATCTATTTGTGATCTGGAACCTTGTTTTAACAGGCTTTTTATTGATGAAAGTAGGCCATATATCGCCAAGAATCGCTTGGACCATTATAGGAGTCTTTTATCTCTTATCTATCATTTTTCAATATGTAGGAACTGCAATCACCATATCAGTAAGCTGGGGGTAGAATGTCTTTATGAGAAAGAAAATCATCATCGGATCCATTTTTATTATTGTTATCGGTCTATTTATTGGCTTTAACATTGCGAAAAATCAATCAAAGCCTGCTTCGACAGCAGCTATTAAAACAGTAAAACCTACGCAAAAAGAAATCACCACTACGGTCATGACGCCAGGGACACTTTCATTCTCTGAAGAGCAGTTCATTTATGCAGAAGAGGAAAAGGGACATTTGAAGGGGATTTCTGTGAAAGAAGGAGAAAAGGTAAAGCCTGGAACGCCGCTTCTTACATATGAAAATAGAGAGCTGGAACTTGAAGAAGAGCAGCAAGCTCTTGCGGCTGAATCCAGTACGTTAAAACGCGAACAATTACAAAATAGATTGAGCGAATTAGATAAAAAACAAGGAGGCGACTCCGTTGCCAATCCTAAAACCGAGCGAGACCAGCTTGAACTAGAGCTGAAAGCGGCTGAATTAGAACAAAAACAAGCAGAGATCAGCCAAGAAAAAGTAAAAGCACAAATAGAAGATTTAATCGTACATAGTAAAATTGCCGGTACAGTCATTTCCATTGAGCAAGAAGAAGGGGCAGGAAAGCCAGAAGAGAGACAGGCGATCATTCATATTGGCAATGAGAAAAAAATGATTGTAATAGGATTGATTTCTGAATATGACGCCATAAAAGTGAAAAAGAAACAAAAAGTAAAGATAACGTCTGATGTTATTCGCGGAAAGAGCTGGCAAGGGGTCGTGAAAAAAGTGGGGGTTGTACCTGCTCAGGCAGCATCCGAAACAACTGCAGGTGATCAAACGGTGCAATATCCAGTTGAAATCGAAATAAAAGGAAAAAAACCTGAAGCAAAACCTGGTTTTAAAATGATCATGGAAATTGAAACAGATAAGCGTCAAGCCCTAACGATTCCTGAATCAGCTGTAAAAAAAGAGGATGATGGACAATACGTTTATGTTGTCAAAAAGAATGTACTTAAAAAAGTAAAAGTAGAGCTAGGGGAAACGTCAGGTCATGATCTTGAAGTGACAAAAGGTGTCATAGCAGGGGATCAAATCATTTCTCATCCATCAGATGACATGTATGACGGAATGGAAGTGAATGCTGAATGATTCAGCTTTCAAACGTGACAAAAAGCTATGAGGTTGCCGAGGAATCATTTGATGTATTAAGTGAGGTCGATCTTGTCATCGAAAAAGGCGAGTATATGTCCATTATGGGCCCGTCCGGCTCTGGAAAATCGACGTTAATGAATATCATTGGCTGTTTAGACCGGCCAACTACAGGACAATATCATTTTCAAGGAGGAGAGCTGTCAGCAGCAAAGGATCAAGACCTCGCAGTGATTCGAAATCAATTCATTGGATTTGTCTTTCAGCAATTTCATCTGCTGCCGAGGTTAAATGCGAGGCGTAATGTTGAGCTTCCGATGATTTACGCTGGTATCAGTCAAAAGGAAAGAAAAGAACGTGCAGAGATGGCACTTGAAAAGGTTGGTTTGGCAGACCGAATGAAACATATGCCAAGTGAGTTGTCGGGAGGGCAAAAGCAAAGAGTGGCAATAGCCCGTGCAATTGTCAATAAGCCGCAGCTTATCTTAGCAGATGAACCGACAGGCGCTCTTGACTCAAAAACAAGCTTCTCAATCATGGAACAGTTTACTAAGCTGAATGAGGAAGGGACAACGATTGTACTTGTCACCCATGAAGAAGAAATAGCTGCGTATACAAATCGGACGGTCGTTGTAAGAGATGGACGACTCGTTGAAGATAGATTGACACAAGGGGACGCTATGAATGAAACTCTTTGAAAATATCAAAATAGCGATGAATTCTGTTTTAGCTCATAAATTACGTTCTATTTTAACGATGCTTGGGATTATTATTGGTGTTGGATCAGTCATTGCGGTCGTGGCTATCGGTCGAGGCGGCGAGCAAATGCTAAAAGGGTCGATTTCAGGTCCAAACAATACCGTTGATATGACATATACGCCTTCTGACGAAGAGTTAAATGCAAATCCCAACGCTTTATTCGACGCCACATTTACTGAGGAAGACATAAAAAGCATTAAGACAATCAATGGGGTGAATCAGGTTGCCTCTTCGACTGCGCAAGGAATGCAGCTGAGATTTCAAGATACGACAGTGGATGCGACAGTTAACGGTATAAATGAAGGGTATACAAATGTACATTCATTACAAATAGCAGAAGGGCAGAATTTAAGAGATATTGACTTTAGAAGCGGCAGAAGAGCCGCCCTTATCTCTGAAGGCTTACAAAAAGAATTATTTAATGGACAGAAGGCATTGGGCGAAATGATTTGGATGAACGGACAGCCGGTTGAAGTCATCGGTGTTTTAGCCAAACAAAAAGGGATGCTTTCATTCGATATGAATGAAATATATGTCCCATTCGCCATGCTCACCTCCACATTTGGGATCAATGAATACGATAAGTTGTCAATTCAAGTCGCACATGCTGATCAAATGAAGGAAGTAGGAAAGAATGCGGCTGCATTATTAAATGAAAATCATCATACAGAAGATGCTTATGAAATGATCAACATGGAAGAAATCGCAGAAGGCATCGGTCAAATCACGTCTGTTATGACCACAATCATTGGCTCAATAGCTGGAATTTCTTTACTTGTCGGCGGTATCGGCGTGATGAATATCATGCTTGTTTCTGTGACAGAGAGGACAAGGGAAATCGGTATTCGAAAAGCGATTGGAGCAACGAGGGCTCAAATACTCGTTCAATTTTTAATTGAGTCTGTCGTCTTAACCTTGATCGGCGGGTTGATGGGGATTGCACTAGGTATAGGCGGTGCCTCGTTAGTATCACTCATTGCCGGCTGGCCGTCCTTAGTATCTTGGCAAATCATCTGTGTAGGTGTGCTGTTTAGTATGTTTATTGGGATTGTTTTTGGGTTAATTCCTGCGAATAAAGCAGCAAGACTAGATCCGATTGATTCTCTTAGATATGAATAATTTCGAGAAGAACAAAAGTATACAAACAGTGTGAATTCCGCTGTAATCAAACATCAAAAGCTTTTATGCACATCGCATAAAAGCTTTTTTTAGTTCTATTGAATGAAATGAAAAATGATAGAAATGCTAAGATCATGACTTTCATCTTAATGTCACATATTTTTCAGTTTACAAATGGTACATATAAAGGTAAGATGACCATTGTGAAAGATTTTGATAGTTATTGAATGTATTTGATTGTTTTGTATTGATAATGTTGAAAAAAGCGATTACAATAAAGGTGCGCGCAAAATGAATACGTTTTCAAAAGGGGGTGTTTTCATGTTAACACCGGAAAGACATCAACTCATTATCGACTGTTTAGAAGAAAATGATGTCATCAAAATACAGGACTTAACGATTATGACGGATGCGTCTGAATCTACTATTAGAAGAGATTTATCAGCCCTTGAAGAAAAAGGATTTCTTAAAAGAGTTCATGGGGGAGCAGCCAAGATATCAAGTATCCGTCTTGAACCAGATGTATTTGAGAAATCTGCCAAAAACCTTCAAGAAAAGTCATTGGTTGCAGAGGCAGCTGCTTCACTTTTAAAACAAGGCGATTGTATTTATTTAGACGCTGGTACGACCACACAGCAAATGATTGAATATATCGATCCAGAACAAGATATTGTTGTGGTGACAAACGGTGTTATGCACATTGAAGCACTCATGAGAAAAGGCATTTCTTTTTACCTGATAGGCGGATCAGTGAAACATCGAACAGGAGCCATGGTGGGAGCCGCAGCTTTGACGGCGATGGAAAATTACCGTTTTGACAAAAGCTTTGTTGGGACGAACGGCATTCATCCCGAGGCAGGGTTTACAACACCTGATCCAGAGGAAGCGCTCATGAAAAAAAGGGCCATGAAGCAGGCGAAAAAAACCTATATCTTAACAGATGCCTCTAAATTTGGCGAAATATCGTTTTCAACCTTTGCTAGTTTACAGGAAGCCACCATTATCACAAACGACGCAAAAGAGGATTCATTCGATAATTACCATGAAAAAACGGTTATAAAGGTAGTGAAAACATGATTTATACAGTTACTTTAAACCCATCAGTTGATTACATCGTACACGTGGAGGATTTCGCAGTCGGCGGTTTGAATCGTTCAACCTATGACAAAAAATATCCGGGCGGAAAAGGGATCAATGTCTCAAGGCTTTTAAAACGTCACGGTGTTGAATCAAAAGCGCTTGGATTTATAGGCGGATTTACAGGCAAATATATTCAAGACTTTTTACAAAACGAACAATTACAAACAGCCTTTCACGAGGTGTCAGAAGATACAAGAATCAATGTGAAGCTAAAAACAGGTGAAGAAACCGAAATCAACGGACTCGGCCCATCAATTACTGAAGCGCAATTTGAGTCGTTTCTGTCTCAATTTACCTCATTGATTGAAGGAGATGTCGTTGTGTTAGCTGGCAGCATTCCTTCTTCGTTGCCTCATAACACATATGAACGTATTGCTGAAGTGTGCGAAAAGCAAGGCGTTAGAGTTGTTCTTGATATTTCCGGGGAAGCCCTTAAAAAAGCAGCAGGCTTGAAACCGTTCTTAATGAAGCCAAACCATCATGAACTAGGTGAAATGTTTGAGACGAGCATCTCTACTGCAGAAGAAGCCATTCCTTATGGGAAGAAGCTGTTAGAACAAGGTGCTGAACATGTCATCGTATCCATGGCTGGAGATGGCGCTCTCTTATTCAGTAAGGAAGGGATTTATCAGTCCAATGTTCCAAAGGGTACGCTTGTTAATTCGGTTGGTGCAGGGGATTCAGTCGTTGCAGGATTTTTAGCCGGCGTTTCGAAAGGCCTTTCGATTGAAGAATCATTTAAGCTTGGCGTCACATCAGGCAGTGCTACAGCATTTTCTGAGGAGCTTGGGACAAAAGAGCTTGTCGACACACTATTACCACAAGTAAAAGTCACACGCATTTAAAGGAGGAGTCATCATGAAAATAACAGAACTACTCACAAAGCAGACCATTAAGCTTCAATTAGACAGCCAGCAGAAAGAAGCAGTCATTGAAGAACTAGTCACTGTTTTAGATACAGCTGGCAAGTTAAATGATAAAGAGGGCTACAAAGAAGCAGTGATCAACCGTGAAAAACAGAGCTCTACTGGTATTGGTGAAGGAATTGCTATCCCTCACGCTAAAACAGCAAGTGTCAAAGAGCCTGCCATTGCATTTGGCCGCTCGGTAGCTGGTGTAGATTATGAATCACTGGACGCGCAGCCGAGTCATCTTGTCTTTATGATTGCAGCAACTGAAGGCGCAAACAACACGCACTTAGAAGCACTTTCTCGTTTATCAACACTTCTGATGCGTGAAGAAATCAGAAAGCAGCTTCTTGAAGCGGCTACTGAAGATGAAATCATCGATATCATCAATACGCATGATAAGGACGACGATGAAGAAGAAGAGGAAGTTCAAGAGGAGCCGGCTGCATCAGGTAAACCAGCTAAGATTTTAGCAGTAACAGCTTGCCCAACAGGTATTGCACATACATTTATGGCAGCAGATGCTTTGAAAGAAAAAGCGAAAGAAATGGGCGTTGACATTAAAGTTGAAACAAACGGCTCTGGCGGTATTAAACACGCTCTTACCGCAAAAGAAATCGAAGAAGCACCAGCCATCATTGTGGCAGCGGACAAGCAAGTTGAAATGGAACGCTTTAAAGGCAAACATGTCATTGAAGTACCTGTGACAGCAGGAATCCGTCGTCCGCAGGAATTGATTGAAAAAGCAGTCAATCAAGATGCGCCGATCTATAAAGTCTCTGGCGGCAGTTCTTCAAGAGACGAACATGAGTCATCTGGCAAAGGGAGAAGTGGTTTTTACAAGCACTTAATGAGCGGTGTAAGCAACATGCTTCCATTTGTTGTCGGAGGCGGTATCCTTGTTGCAATTTCATTCTTCTGGGGTATTAAATCAGCTGACCCTAATGACCCTTCATTTAATTCATTTGCAGCTGTTTTAAAAGGAATTGGTGGAGATAATGCACTTGCCTTAATCGTGGCTGTATTAGCCGGATTTATTGCGATGAGTATTGCAGATCGTCCAGGTTTTGCGCCAGGTATGGTCGGTGGATTTATGGCATCGGCAGCAGGTGCTGGATTCTTAGGCGGACTCATTGCCGGTTTCCTTGCTGGTTATGTCGTTGTGTTACTTAAAAAAGTATTCACATTCGTACCGCAGTCACTCGACGGAATTAAACCGGTTCTGCTCTATCCATTGTTCGGTATTTTCTTCACAGGTATCATTATGCATTACGTTGTTAACACACCAGTAAAAATGGTGATGGACGGATTAACTCATTGGCTTGAAACTTTAGGTACTGGAAACCTTGTCTTAATGGGCATTATTTTGGCAGGTATGATGGCGATTGATATGGGTGGGCCAATTAACAAAGCGGCTTACACATTTGGTCTTGCGATGATTGCTGCTGGAAACTATGCACCACACGCTGCCATTATGGCAGGCGGAATGGTACCACCATTAGGTATTGCACTTGCTACAACAATTTTTAGAAATAAATTCTCAAAACGTGACCGAGAAGCAGGAATTACATGCTACTTCATGGGAGCGGCCTTCATCACTGAAGGGGCGATCCCGTTTGCAGCGGCTGATCCTCTACGCGTGATTCCTTCAGCTGTCATTGGAGCAGCTGTGGCTGGCGGATTAACGGAATTCTTTAGAGTCACGCTTCCTGCACCGCACGGCGGACTATTCGTTTTCTGGGTAACAAATCATCCGATACTTTATATCATCAGCATCTTAATCGGTGCCGTTGTAACAGCGATTTTACTTGGTATTTTGAAAAAACCAGTGAAACTAGAAGCGTAAAGTAGAAGAGAAGCATCGTGAACAGCGGTGCTTCTTTTGTTTAATTATGAACAAATTAGGAAAAAATATCTAATTGAATGGTTGTCTTGTGAATTTTTAAATGACATGTGATAAAGTAAAGTTATTCAATTCACGTTTCAAGTCTTTTAGCAGAAAGTCTTAGGAGGAAGCAGTATTTTGAACGAAGAAAACAAACAAAACGAAAATGATATTCAATCTGATGCAAAGCAAGCCAAAACAGAGAAGAAAAGTTCACTGTTTGAATGGATCAAAGCTATTTTAATTGCACTTGCACTCGTCTTGCTCATCCGTACGTTTATATTTGAGCCGTATGTGGTGGAAGGAGAGTCAATGGAACCGACCCTTCATGATGGGGAAAAGCTGTTTGTCAACAAAACCATTAACTATCTAGGTGGTGTCAAACGAGGTGACATCGTGATTATTAATGGAAAAGATGGCCAGAAAATTCATTATGTAAAACGATTGATCGGTCTTCCGGGAGACACGATTGAAATGAAGGATGATACGCTTTACATTAATGGTAAAAAAGTAGATGAGACTTATTTAAAAGAGAACAAGGCACATGCGAAAGAGTATGAAGTGCATTTGACAGGTGATTTTGGTCCAGTGAAAGTACCGAAAAACGATTACTTTGTGATGGGGGACAACAGACTCAATTCCATGGACAGCAGAAATGGACTTGGACTCATTGAAAAGGATCGGGTTGTCGGGACATCAGAATTTGTTTTCTTCCCATTTGGCGACATTCGGCAAACAAAATAAAAGCACCCTTCTCAGGTGTGTGAGAAAAGTGCTTGAATGGGCGACCCTTAAAAGAAGGGTCGTTTTTAATTTGGCGTGAGCACTGTAACAATGAGCACAATGGCCAACACAGAAGCGAAGACAGACCCAGTAATGGCTAAAACGGACCGAAACAATCCGATCTTATGATTTTCTTTCCCTCGCTTTTGTAAAAAGCGTTTCGAAAAGATGTGTACCAGTGTGTAAATAAGCACAAGCCCAATATAAAGGCCAAAATCCCTCGCATTAAAGCCTGTTGCAGATAAATAAATACCCATAAAGAAAATCAATAAACAGTATTCCATCAGTGTAAGTAATCTCAAATCGCACGAACTCCTTCAATAAATCATTCCCACTTATTATACCATATTGGACAATTTGCCTTCGTTCTTAGTGAGAGACGTTTCTATCAAACGTTATTCATGTTATACTTCATAATGATGAATGAGTGATGGAGGATTAATAAATGATTGCAGTAAATAATGTTAGTTTGCGATTTGCTGATCGTAAACTATTTGAAGAAGTAAATATTAAATTCACTCCTGGCAACTGCTACGGTTTAATTGGTGCCAATGGAGCTGGTAAATCAACGTTTCTAAAGATTCTTTCAGGTGAAATTGAGGCTCAGACGGGCGATGTTCATATGAGCCCTGGTGAGCGTTTAGCGATTTTAAAACAGAACCACTTTGAATACGAAGAATTTGAAGTATTAAAAGTCGTCATGATGGGTCACAAGCGTTTATATGATGTGATGCAGGAGAAAGATGCGATCTATATGAAACCTGATTTCTCAGATGAAGACGGGATTCGTGCAGCAGAGCTTGAAGGTGAGTTCGCTGAGTTAAACGGCTGGGAAGCAGAAAGTGAAGCAGCGATCTTATTAAAAGGTCTTGGCATTCCAGAGAGCCTTCAATCGAAGAAAATGTCTGAGCTTGGTGGTTCTGAAAAGGTAAAAGTACTACTAGCCCAAGCGTTATTTGGCAAGCCTGACGTCCTTCTTCTGGATGAGCCAACGAACCACTTGGACTTACAAGCCATCCAGTGGCTAGAAGAGTTCCTTATTCATTTTGAAAATACCGTCATCGTCGTTTCGCATGACCGTCACTTCTTAAACAAAGTGTGTACACATATTGCGGACCTAGACTTCGGAAAAATTCAAGTATATGTCGGTAACTATGATTTCTGGTATGAGTCTAGCCAGCTAGCGCTGAAACTCAGCCAAGATGCAAATAAGAAAAAAGAAGAGCAAATTAAGCAGCTTCAAGAGTTCGTTGCCCGGTTCAGTGCGAACGCTTCTAAATCGAAGCAAGCGACGTCAAGAAAGAAATTGCTTGATAAAATCTCTTTAGACGATATTAAGCCCTCTTCACGTAAATATCCGTATGTTCATTTTGCGCCAGAGCGTGAAATCGGAAATGATGTCCTTCAAGTAGAAGGTCTATCGAAAACAATTGACGGTGTGAAAGTACTTGATAACGTCAGCTTTATCATGAATCGCGAGGATAAAATTGCGTTCCTAAGCCGTAATGAGCTTGCTGTGTCTACTTTATTTAAAATTCTTGCTGGTGAGATGGAGCCAGACAGCGGGACATATAAATGGGGCGTCACAACATCTCAAGCCTTTTTCCCGAAAGACAATAGTGAATACTTTGAAGGAAACGATGTCGATTTAGTGGATTGGCTTCGCCAATATTCTCCTAATGATCAAAGCGAAAGCTTCTTACGCGGATTCTTAGGACGTATGCTTTTCTCTGGGGAAGAAGTAAAGAAAAAAGCAAGCGTCTTATCAGGAGGAGAAAAGGTTCGTTGTATGTTATCGAAAATGATGCTGTCAGGAGCGAATGTACTGCTTCTGGATGAGCCGACGAACCACTTAGACCTAGAATCCATTACGGCGCTAAATAACGGTTTAATGAGCTTTAAAGGAGCGATGCTCTTCTCATCTCATGACCATCAGTTTGTTGAAACAGTGGCAAACCGTATTATCGAAGTGACGCCAAATGGCATCGTCGATAAACAAACAACATATGATGAGTTCTTATCAGATCAAGAGATTCAAAAGAGACTCGTTGAGCTTTATGCGTAAATAAGAAAAGACATCCAATTGTGGATGTCTTCAGCATGTAGACAAACCCTCGCATTCGTTGTCAGTCCTGCGCGCCGGTGCTCACGAATGTCAAATTCGCTCCGCTCCGGTACTCGCCCTTCCTAGACTGCAAAGGTTTTCTATCACGCTGAAAAGAAGACAAAGGGCTAAAATCAAGATCATTTTAGCCCTTTGTCAACAATCTGAAGACATCCAATTGTGGATGTCTTTTTTTTTCGATTAAATCGCCCAATTCCCATTACGGAAGATCGGTTCACGTTTTCCGTCTTTTGTAATACCGTCAATATTCATTTCCTTTGAACCAATCATGAAATCGACGTGTGTGATACTGTTGTTTACACCAGCTGCATCCAATTCTTCACGATTCATCTCTTTTCCGCCTTCGATATTGAACGCATATCCGCTGCCGATGGCAAGGTGGTTCGATGCGTTTTCATCATAAAGGGTATTGTAATAGAGAATATTCGAGTTTGAGATTGGTGAATCATCTGGTACGAGAGCAACCTCACCTAGATAATGAGAGCCTTCATCTGTTTCAACGAGCGAAGTTAAAATGTCTTCGCCTTCCTTCGCTTTCACATCGACAATTCGGCCATTTTCAAATGTTAAAGTAAACTCATCAATGATATTTCCTGCATAGCTGAGCGGTTTTGTGCTTGAGACAGTCCCATTTACACCATCTTTTTTAGGTACGGTAAAGACTTCTTCTGTTGGCATGTTGGCCATGAAAGAGACGCCGCGCTCACTCACGCTGCCGGCACCTACCCAAATGTGCTGCTCAGGGAGCTCAATCGTTAAATCAGTGCCAGGAGCATCATAATGAAGCTTGTGGTAGTGGCGCTCATTTAGGATTTTGACCTTTTCATTTAGCAACTCATCGTGCTTTTTCCAAGCCTCCACAGGATCTGCTTGATCAGCGCGAGCGACTTTAAAGATTTGATCCCATAATAAAGCGACAGCTTCTTCATCTGTCTGGTCAGGGAAAATCTTTTTCGCCCAATCTTTTGATGCAGCGCCTACGACCGTCCAAGCCACTTTGTCTGATTGAACGTATTGGCGATATGTATGAAGGGCGGATCCAGCGGCTTTTTGCTGTGCAGCGATTTTTTTCGAATCAATGCCTCGCAGAAGGTCAGGGCTTTCTGACAAGATCGTGATAAAAGCGCCGCCGCGTTTTGCGATGGTTTCCATCATCTGTGCTTCCCATTCTGGGAATTGCTCAAACACATCCTGCGGTGCATGTTCATATTTTAAACGAGCAAGAACACCATCACTCCAGCGGATATGTACGTTTTTCGCCCCGTGCTCATACGCATGTTTCGCGACAAGACGAACAAGGTCTGCAGATTCAGTAGATGCAGATACGACGACTTCTTGTTCTTTTTGAACATTCACACCGACTTCAACGATGGTCTTCGCATATTGATCTAATTGTTTTTCAAATGAATTCATAAAAACCCTCCTTTAGTCATGTTCATCATATCAGATTTAAGACCGAAAAGGAAAATGGGGAGCACGCGAAAAGCCAAAATAAAAAAGCCGCTTTCATGCGGCTTTTTTAGCGGTTCAGTTGTTTCACAGGCTGTGCATTAGAAGGGGGCATATGTGAAAACGACAGGCTCATTCCTCCTAATATAATACCCGTTAAAATGACTGTGACAACGACCCGTTTACCTAAATCAAGCAACATGTTCTTCCTCCTTCACGTTTATCCATTCCTCACGATATGATCGAAATGATAAAAAAAGAAGTAGAACAAGAAGATTATTTTAATGTTTTTTGCAATTTATGAATGACTTCTAGTGAACGACCTGTTCCGATTGCGACAGACTCAAGTGGATTTGCTGCAATATGAACTGGAACGACAATCTCCTGTGAGAGCCATTCTTGAATCCCGTTTAACAAAGCGCCACCGCCGGTTAAGATCACGCCGCGGTCTACGATGTCACCACTAAGCTCTGGAGGGCTGTCCTCTAATGTGGCACGAATCGCCTCTAAAATATGAAGAAGTGACTCTCGCATGGCACCTTGAATTTCATGAGATTCAAGTGTGATCGTTTTTGGAAGACCTGTCACCAGATCACGTCCACGTACTTCTAATGACTCTGGCTCATGCTCAATGAGACAATAACCAATTTCCATTTTAACTTGCTCAGCTGTCCGCTCGCCGATTAATAGGTTATATTTCTTTCGGACAAACGTAATGATATCTTCATCCAGCTGATCTCCGCCAATTCGAATGGAATGACAAGAGACAACGCCGCCAAACGAAATGATGGCAACTTCCGTTGTTCCTCCGCCAATATCAACTACGACGTTTGCAACAGGCTCATCTACTGGGAGATCAGCGCCGATTGCGGCTGCAACAGGTTCTTCTATTAAATGCACGTGCTTTGCTCCGCAGTTTTTCACAGCATCACTGATGGCACGACGCTCAACAGCTGTTGAACCAGAAGGTGTACATACGACGACCGTTGGTTTTCTGAAGGTAAACCCGATATTTTTTCCTGCTTTTTTCATGATTTGTTTGAGTAAATCTGTTGTCATATCATAATCAGCGATGACACCGTCTTTCATCGGACGGATCGCCACAATTTTCCCAGGTGTTTTCCCAATCATTTCTTTTGCTTCTGTTCCGACGGCAAGTACAGTTTTTGTTTCTGTATCGACTGCCACGACGGATGGTTCATTTAAAATAATTCCCTTATTTTTACTATAAACCAATATGTTAGCTGTTCCTAAATCAATTCCAATTTCGGCATTTTGAAACATGTTTTCACCCAATCTCTATTTTTGCTGTTTTAAACAATTTTACATTTAAAAGTTCAGAGGGTTGAGGTCATTTGTGGGGGTTTGTGATGACCTTGAAATGAACTTGTAAAATTCAAGTATCATTTTGACAATCACAATAAATTTTCCCTTTGTTTTTTCTTTTATAAAAAAATTTTTTATAGAGGAGAAACCTTTTGAGAATCTCTTACGTCTACGATATATCAATTGGTGAAAAACAGATTGATCTTGAGCTAATGAAAGAAAGAGGGAACGAAATTGAAATCTATCGGAGTCGTAAGAAAAGTAGACGAACTAGGGCGTATTGTGATGCCAATCGAATTAAGAAGAGCACTTGATATTGCCATTAAAGACAGTATGGAATTTTTTATAGATGGGGAGAAAATCGTCTTGAAAAAATACAAGCCAGAGGGTGTTTGCCTCATGACTGGTGAGATTACATCAGAGAACCATGATTATGGAAATGGTCAAATTACATTAAGCGCTGAAGGCGCAGAACTACTCTTAAAAGAGCTACAAGAAGCTCTTCAGCAGTAATGAAAAAAGCCTGCTCTCTTCCTTTGTGCGGAGAACAGGCTTTTTTTCTGAAAAAGTTCCTTAAAAATGCCCCATCTCCCTCAAAAAATAAGTGGAAAATGGTACAATTGACAAAGAATCTCAGGGCGGCAGGTGGAATCATTTGAACAAAACATATCAAGTGCGGATCGTGTTATCTGTTCTTGCATTTATTTTAATATTAAGCTGGGATTTCTTTTATTATCTAGGCGGCTATCAAATTAATTGGCCGCTCGATCTAGCCTTTACAGTCCTTGTTCTAACAGGGATCTGGGTTGTCTCAGGCTATGTAGACCGCTTAAATCTATTTGTGTCAGACTTAAATACGAGAGAGAAAGAAGCACAGGAACTGACAGAGCGGCTGAATCGAATCACAGATAACTTGCAAGAAATCGTCTTTGAAACAAACGAAAAAGGTGAAATTATTTTTTTAAATCAAGCATGGACACAAATGACAGGCTATGACATTGATGAATGTCTAGGCACCATGTACAATCAGTACTTTGATCAAGAGGAACGCGTGGTGCAGCATTTGTTATCTGTGATCAAGGAGCATAAGGATGCGGGGCGGGTAGAACTGCAGCTTCTACATAAAGAGGGAAAGAAGGTATGGGGAGACGTTCATTACAAGCTCTATTTTGATGAGCATCACCAGTTTACCGGAGGAATTGGAACAGTAGCTGATATTACGAAACAAAAGCAGGCAAAGCTTGAGCTTGAAAGATCCAATCAGCAATTGCAAATGCAGGCGCAAAAGCTGGCCGTCGCTGGACAAATAGCCGCTGGAATCGCCCATGAAGTCAGAAATCCACTGACATCAGTAAATGGTTTTTTACAGCTGATGAAGACACAATATCCTGAAAGAACCGATTATTTTGACATTATCTTCTCTGAAATTAAACGGATTGATTTTGTTTTAAGTGAGTTGCTTGTATTGGCTAAGCCTCAAGCGGTCCAATTTCAAGAAGTCCAGCTTCATGAGCTTCTAGAACAAGTGATTACTTTATTAAAAACAAATGCCGTTCTTTCAAATATTGATCTCAAGCAGCCATTTAAAAGGCAGGATGCCGGTGCAATCCTAGCAGACGCTAACCAAATGAAGCAGCTGTTCATTAATTTAATCAAAAATGCGATTGAGGCAATGCCAGAAGGTGGCAGCATATACATATCTACAGAAAAAGTATTGAATGAATGGAAGATTACCATTCAAGATGAAGGAAAAGGGATGTCTGAAGAAGATATTCAAAAAATATATGACCCTTTCTTTTCCACGAAAAAAGAAGGGACAGGGCTTGGTCTGACCATCTGTGCGACAATTTTAAAAGATCATCACGGAAGAATGGACGTGTCTAGTGAGCTTGGAAAAGGCACAGCTTTTCATATTTATTTGCCTGTGTGTCAAAAAAGCAGACAGCAGCAAGTTGAGAGGACGTGAAGACATGACGGTGAAAGCTTTATTTGTAAATGGGAAGCTATTGCAGCATGAAGAGCACCACGAAGCGTACATGAAGGAAAGTAGACTATTAGCTAAATCTGCTTGGATGAATGGAAGAATCTACGATACAGGTCAAGGATATCCAGCGTGTGTTCCCGCAGAAAAAGGCACTGTATACGGGGAATTGTACGAGGTGACCGCTGACACGTTGAATAAGATAGACGCACTAGAGGAAGAGTATGACAAGCAGGAAATCAATGTCATGACGGATCAAGGTCAGGTAGCAGCCATGACATACACTTTGCCAGAGCAGAAGGCATCAGCACTGAAAGAAATAAAGAGAGGGTGCTGGAAAGCTTATAAACTGTGGCATCAGAAGCCATCATCCTTCTATTATTTTGCCTATGGCTCCTGTATGGATGATGCTAGATTTAAGCTCGCAGAAGTCGATCATCACTTCAGACAAATCATCGGCGGTGGTGTACTAAACGGTTTTACTACGAGATTTACATTGGTGAGGCCAGATGGATCAAGAGCTGATATGGTAGAAGACGGCGGCGAAACAGAGGGTGTATTATATGAAGTTCCTTTTGATGCCATTCGTTATTTGTATAAACGAGAGGGAGTATATGAAGGCACATATCGTCCAGCTTTTGTCGATGTCAAAATAGGTGATCAAATTTATGAGGACTGTTTAACCTTTCTTGTGCTTCAAAAGAGCGAAGAAATCGCTCCGCCAGCTCATTATCGCAGTGAAATCGAAAAAGGAGCAGACCTTTACTTAAGTGAAGCGTTCCGTAAAAAAATTCGTTCCCATATGGATTCATTAATCAAACCGTAGTAAAATGCATGGTAAGTGAAATAAAAGGAGTCTGAACATGAAAAAGGAATATGCAGTCATTGGTCTTGGACGCTTTGGCGGAAGTATTTGCAAGGCGCTGAGCGAAGAAGGACTTGAAGTCATGGCGATGGATATGAATGAAGATCGAGTAAACGAGTACGCGAAAATTGCCTCACATGCGGTCATTGGTGATTCGACGGACGAAAACGTTTTAAAAAATCTTGGTATTCGCAATTTTGATCATGTCATCGTTGCAATCGGTGAAAATATTCAGGCAAGTATTTTAACAACGATTATGCTGAAAGAGCTTGGCGTCAAAATGGTCACCGTGAAAGCGCAAAATGACTACCATGAAAAGGTGCTCAACAAAATTGGAGCGGATCGCATCGTTCATCCAGAGCGAGATATGGGTAGACGGATTGCACATAAAATCATTTCAAATAACGTGCTTGATTACCTCGAGCTGTCAGATGAGTACAGCCTGATTGAGATTGTGGCAAACAGCAGGCTGGCGGGACATTCTCTTTTAGATCTTGATATACGGGCAAAATACGGCATCAACATTGTGGCCATTAAGCGCGGAAAAGAAGTCATTGTTTCCCCGCTGGCAGATGAAATGATTCAAAAAGAAGATATCCTCATTGTCATTGGGGCAGTAGCCGATATAGGACGCTTTGAAAAACGAGAAATGCAGAACGATTATTAAGCACTCCGATGACGGGGTGTTTTTTTACATGAATGTGTTCATGACAGGTGGACATTGAGACGGAAATTGACACTGAAAAGGGTTGCTTTGTTCATGTATAACCGCAAAAATGAATCATCTTATTTTTCGTGCAATTATCACTATTCAGAAATAAAAATCAGTGTTTTGATATGGTTGATTTTCTCTAAATGTCATTGACTGGACAAACAGATTCGTTTACGATAAGAAACATTATATTGTTTACTTGGAGGAGGCAGTGTCGTTGGATAAGGAGCTTTTCAGACATCAAATTGAGGTAGCAGCAAAGAGAAAAAAAGCAGCCCTCGTGATTAAACATGCGAAAGTCATGGATGTGTTTAACCAGGAATGGATAGACGCTGATGTCGCTGTTGAAAATGGACAAATAGTCGGGATAGGGGAGTACGAGGGAGAACAGGAGCTTGATGCAGCAGGTCAAATGCTTGTGCCTGGTTTTATTGATGGCCACGTTCATATCGAGTCTTCAATGGTTACCCCTGCTGAATTCTCCAAAGCTGTCGTTCCGCGCGGTGTGACAACTGTCGTAACAGATCCGCATGAAATCGCCAATGTGTCAGGTATAACAGGCATCCAATTTATGCTGGAAGAAGCGAGAAAAGCTGCCTTACATATTTATTTCATGCTGCCATCCTGTGTACCGGCAGTCAGTTTTGAACGATCAGGTGCTACATTAATAGCCAAAGATTTAAAGCCTCTTTATAAAGAAAAGGAAGTGCTTGGTCTTGCTGAGGTGATGGACTATGTCGGTGTGGAGCAGGCAGAAGAAGATATGCTTCAAAAGCTGCTTGATGCCCAAAACGAGAATAAACTGATTGATGGCCATTTAGCAGGCTTAACAGATCGTTTAATCAACGTCTACCGGACGGCCAATATCCAAACAGACCATGAGGTGACAACTGCACAGGAAGCCCTTGAGCGTGTGAAAAGGGGCATGTATGTGATGCTGAGAGAAGGATCTGTTGCCAAAAACGTGAAAAATGTTTTACCCGCTGTCAATGAAAAGAATGCGAGACGCTTTTTCTTTTGCACAGATGATAAACATTTGGATGATTTAATGGCACAGGGAAGTATTGATGAGCAAGTACGGATGTCCATAAAAGAAGGCTTAGACCCATTTTTAGCCTATCAAATGGGAAGCTTAAATGCCGCAGAGTGTTTTGGTCTTAAAACAAAGGGAGCCATTGCACCAGGCTATGATGCTGATTTTATGCTTGTCTCGGACTTTCATCATGTAGACATTACAAGCGTATTTATCGCAGGTGAATTGGTTGCACAGAACGGAGAGTACAAGCCGAGTGTCGAAAAGATCGCACCAAGCCCAGCATTATTACAATCTGTTCATGCAGTAGATGTTCAAGAGGAAGACATTGCACTACCTATCACGGGCGATCAACATATGAATGTGATCCGTATTATTCCGAATCAGCTTGAAACAAAGTTAGAACAAGTCTCTCCTTCAGAAATGAACGGACAATTTACAAGTGATACAGGCAGAGATGTATTGAAAATGGTGCTTGTTGAACGTCATCAAGGTTTATCTGAAATGGGCGTAGGGATTGTCAGCGGCTTCGGCATCAAACAGGGCGCGATTGCAACAACGGTTGCACATGATTCCCATAACTTAATTGCAGTTGGCACAAATGATGCTGATATCATCAAAGCGATTGAGGCGTTAAAAGAAGCAGGCGGCGGTTTGACTGTTGTTAAAGAAGGGCGTTCTCTTCATACGCTGCCATTACCGATCTCTGGTTTATTGTCAGATCAGCCGGCACATCTCGTCAATGAAAGCCTTCATACACTTCATGAAGCGCTTAAAGAAACAGGTTTTACCTTAGACTTTAATCCGTTTTTGACGCTGTCCTTCTTGGCACTTCCAGTCATTCCTGATGTGAAAATGACGACAAAGGGCTTGTTTGATGTCAGAAACTTTCAGCACCTCCCAATTCAATCATAAAAAGTGAGAAACCGCATGTTATATATGCGGCTTTTTTCAATACTGATGAAAAAAAGAGACACAGCCAGTCGGCTCGTGTCTCTTTTTGTGATTACACTTCCATAATAATCGGTAAGATCATTGGGCGGCGTCTTGTTTTTTCGTAAAGGAAAGGAGCAAGTGTGTCCGTAATTTCGTTCTTAATTTCCGACCACTGAGTTGTCTTACGTTCCATTACTTTTTCAAGATGCTTTGAAATGAGATCTTGTGCGTCGTTGATGAGGTCTCCAGATTCTCTCATGTAGACAAAGCCTCTTGAGATGAGATCAGGACCAGCAGAGATTTTGAATTCTTTCATGTCCATGCTGACGACCACAATGACAAGACCTTCTTCAGAAAGAATGCGGCGGTCTCTTAAGACGATATTCCCGATATCGCCAATTCCGCTTCCGTCGATATACACGTTACCTGATGGAATTTTGCCAGCGACACTCGCTTCGTCACCTTTTAGTGCAAGTACTTCACCGTTATCCATGATAAAGCAGTTTTCCTCAGGAATTCCGCAATCATTCGCAAGTTTAATATGCGTTTTTTGCATGCGGTATTCACCGTGAATCGGCATAAAGAATTTTGGTTTAATTAAACGGAGCATCAGCTTTTGTTCTTCTTGTCCACCATGACCAGATGTATGAATATTATTAAGTGAGCCATGAATAACCTCAGCGCCAGCACGGTACAGCTGGTTAATGGTGCGGCTTACGCTAATATTGTTACCTGGAATCGGTGAAGATGAGAAGACAACAGTGTCTCCAGGATTAATCGAAATCTGGCGGTGAGTGCCGTTTGCAATACGAGAAAGAGCAGCCATCGGCTCACCTTGGCTCCCAGTACAAAGAATAGTCACTTTGTTTGCTGGTAGACGGTTGATTTCATTATGTTCAATGAACGTGTTTTTTGGACATTTAATGTAGCCAAGATCTTGTCCAATATCAATGGCAGACTCCATACTTCGTCCAAACACCGCAACTTTTCGGCCGTTGGCAACAGCGGACTCGATCACTTGCTGAAGTCTGTGAATGTTTGAAGCAAACGTAGCAAAGATAATACGTCCGTCGACTTTTCTAAAGATGTCATCAATGCTTTCGCCTACGCGTCTTTCAGACATCGTAAATTCTGGAATTTCACTGTTTGTACTATCGGATAAAAGACATAGAACGCCTTCTTTCCCGATTTCAGCCATTTTTGTTAAGTTGGCAGGTTCGCCAACAGGCGTAAAGTCAAACTTGAAATCACCTGTATGTACGATGTTACCAGGAGGTGTCTTCACGACAATTCCATAAGAATCTGGAATACTGTGTGTAGTTCTAAAGAAAGACACAGCTGTTTTTCTGAATTTAATGGTATCTTCTTCTTCATAAATGTGAAGTTTTGTTTGTCTCAAGAGACCGTGCTCTTCCAATTTATTACGAAGTAGGCCGATTGCGAGTTTGCCGCCGTAAACTGGAATATTCACTTGCTTGAGAAGGTAAGGGATACCGCCGATGTGGTCTTCATGTCCGTGAGTGATGAAAAGACCTTTGATTTTATCTTCGTTTTTAACTAAGTACGTATAGTCAGGGATGACGTAGTCAATTCCAAGAAGCTCATCTTCAGGGAACTTAATACCAGCATCAATTAAAATGATTTCATCTTGAAATTGAACGCCATACGTGTTTTTACCGATCTCGCCTAAACCGCCGAGCGCAAAAACTGCCGCCTGATCGTTTTTTACAAATTTCATTCCTCTCATAGCTCCAATACTTTAAAATTTTCACTTTCTCGTTCATAGTCTAAAAAAGCACCGTCTACAGGCTGAATGAATTCAATGTTGTAGCTATGTTTTTTCAACTTATCACGTACGTCTCTTTCAGAAACTGCTTCAACGTATAGTGAATCTGTGTGTTCTCTTACAGGTACCTCAGTAGTACTTGCCTGAAAAAATACCTTATATATCATCCAAATCTCTCCTTAAATACCGTATGTTACACTCGCTATTTCTATTATATTAAAAAAACGCGCATAAGAAAAGTCTCTGAGAAAAAAGGACCTTCAGCAAATGTGCGGAAGATCCTTTTAAGCGATCGATTTTTTACGAAGCATGTCCTTCCATTGTCTTCTAATTTTCTTGCGCAGACGACGAAGCATCGCAGGTCGCCTCCTTTCGAATTGAAGTTAGATTAGACCTTGTATTCCGTTCTCTCTTTATACTTGTATTATATGACGTTTCCATTGAATGTTACATGGTTATATGTGGGAAATGGGCGTTTTAATAGGAATTGGTTTCGAAAGCAGAAATCTTTCTGTATGATGAAAGGGAGTGGGTATACATAACAAGAGACAGGAGACGGGATATGAATAAAAAAGTCATCTTCTTTGATATCGACGGTACTTTATATGATCATGATAAAAAAATACCTGAATCAACGAAGAGAGCAGTTCGTTTATTAAAAGAAAAAGGCCATCATCTCTTCATTGCATCTGGGCGTTCGCCTTTTTTAATTAAGCCTATTTTAGAGGAATTAGGGCTTGACTCCTTTATTGCTTATAACGGTCAGTATGTCATGTATGAGGGAGAAGTCATTTACGGCAATCCGCTTAAACTGGAGCTAATGGAGCAAATTTATGAAACAGCGGATCATCATGATCATCCGCTTGTTTTCATGGGGGAAAAAACGATGAAGGCTTCTGTGCCAAATCACCCGTTTATCCATGAGGGGATTGGGACTTTAAAAACAGAGCATCCTGAACATGATTTATCTTACTTTAAAGAAAACGAGATTTTTCAAATGCTGTTATTCTGTAAGGCAGAAGAGGAAGTCCAATACGAGGCGTTCCGCGAAGAAATTGATCTTGTCAGATGGCACGAGCTGTCAACAGATGTCTTGCCAAAAGGCGGATCAAAGGCTGAAGGCATTAAACGAGTTATCGAAAGACTGCCTTACGAGCAAAAGGATACCGTTGCCTTTGGAGACGGTCTGAACGATCGAGAGATGATTTCGTTTGCTGGTACAGGCGTCGCCATGGGAAATGCTGTGAATGAACTAAAAGATTTGGCTGATTTTGTGACAAAGCCAGTAGATGAAGACGGCATATTCCATGCAGTGACTCATTTAGGCCTGATTGAAGAATAAAAAAAGAAGACCCTTAGGTTATTGGGTCTTCTTTTTATTTTATGATCTGCCGATCGCAACAGAGTTGTCAGGCTCAGCGAATGGCTGATCCTTTTGAATATGATCATAAAACATAATGCCGTTTAAATGGTCGATTTCATGCTGAAACACAATGGCCGGAAACCCTTTTAGGCGAATATCAATGTCTTCTCCTTCAAGCGTTGTACCCTTCACCCTGATCTTTTGATATCGAGGGACAAATCCAGGAATGGCTTCATCAACAGATAAGCAGCCTTCACCAGTCGTTAAATAAGCTCTTTTGACGGAATGACTGACAATGCGCGGGTTGAAAAGGGCATAGCTGTATTCCACTCCATCTTCATCCTCACAGTGAACAGCGATCATTCGTTTACTGACATTAATTTGCGGAGCCGCGAGTCCAACGCCGGGTCTGAGTCCATACTTTTCAGCCATGTCAGCATCCTGACTATTTTTAACGAATTCAATCATGTCAGCTAATTGCTGTTTTTCCTCTTCTGTCGGCGGGAGCTCGACCGCTTCAGCTGTTTGTCTTAAGACGGGATGTCCGTCCCGTACGATATCTTCCATGGTAATCACAAATCTTCACTCCTATTTCCTTTGTATGTAAAGTATATAAAATGATACACAACATATGCAATGAAATAAAGAAGACCGGTCCTATAAGACCGGTCAGAGGCTTAAACAGCCATTAGCAGCAGCCGCCACCGCCGCCTAAGAATGCTGCGCCAACGATGATTAATAGGATGAAAAGGACAACGATTAAAGCGAATGTCCGTCCCCCGCCGTATCCGCAGCCACTTCCATAACTTGGGTAACAACAACCACCGCCATATCCACCACCGTATCCATACCCGTAACCGCCGTATCCACCATACATACTTCCATGACTATAATTAGACATACTTTTGACCTCCTTTGGAAATACACTCGGCCTTTCATAAGTGAAGGCGAAGCGTGTAATATAAACTATGTATGAATGCACTATTTGTATAGTCATGCGCCTATCACTTGAAAAAAATCTTCTTCGGCTCATCAAAATGACCTCTTTCCTTGTCACAAACGCCTATAAAAATTATAGTGGTATGTGGAGATGTAAAGGGGGAACCTTGTGATGAAAGAAATAAGAAGAAGCATGAAAGCAGGTGCTGCTTTAGCGGGGATATGTACCCTTTTGCTGGCGGGATGCGGAGGTCAAAGTCCATTTCATGACATCCAGAATGCGATGACGAAAATGAGCGAAAAAGAGGCATCTTTTGAAAAAGAGCAAGGTACACTGCAAAGCTATGAGAAAAAAGAGCAGCAGCTCTATAAAAAAATGATTCAAACCACAAAGGATCACACTAAAACAGTGTCAAGCCTTTCTGATCAGGCGTTAGCATCTGCAGCGAAACGAGAAGAACATTTGAAAACAGAAAAAGACAGCATGGATGAATCGAAAAAAGAATTGAAAACGGTCAAGGAATCTGCGGGACGTATACAAGATACGAATTTAAAAGAAAAAGCAGATGAAACGGTCAAATCGCTTGAGAAAAGATATGCGTCGTATGACCAGCTTTACAAGGAATATCAAAAGGCGTTGAAACAAGATCAGCATTTATATCAATCTTTAAAGAAAAAGGACTTAGGATATAAAGAGCTAAAATCCAAGCTGAAGACTGTGAACCGTTCTTATAGCAAAGTCAGAAAAGAAGGTAAAAAGTTCAATCAATATACAAAGCAATTGAATGAGCATAAACAGGCTTTGTCTAAAGTGGCAGATCAAGAGTCCAAAAAGAGCTGAAAAAACAGCTCTTTTTTTATTTTTCGACAAAAACAAACATTTTCTATTGTAGTACAGTAGTACACACTATACTAGTACAGTTCGATGTGTTTGTTAAACAGATTGATACAGCTCACCATAAAAAGTAAAGCGAATACATTTATTTAAATAAAGCCGTTAAATCAATTGACGGACTATTTTTCTTGTTGTAAACTAGTCCTTGTTAACAGAAGTTGTATTAGTTATTTGTGAACTATCGTTAATACAGTTAGAAGAACTCAAAAACGAGCGATCATCTTATGTTTCGACAACGATCCTAGTGGCTATTAAATACAGGAGTCATATGTGTATTTTGGGTTATCCTATATCTGTATGTATAAATGGATTCACGACAAATTGACTGTTAAAAGAAAGGAAGAGGTGACTTTAGAATGGCTGCAAAAACAAAAAAAGCAATTGTTGATAGCAAAAAGCAATTTGATGCCATCAAAAAGCAGTTTGAAACGTTTCAAATTTTAAACGAAAAAGGCGAAGTCGTAAACGAAGCGGCAATGCCAGATCTCTCAGATGACCAATTAAAAGAATTAATGCGCCGTATGGTGTTTACACGAGTATTAGATCAACGTTCAATTTCATTGAACCGTCAAGGACGTCTTGGCTTCTATGCGCCAACAGCTGGACAAGAGGCTTCTCAGCTTGCAACTCACTTTGCACTTGAGAAAGAAGATTTCATTCTTCCAGGATATCGTGATGTACCACAATTAATCTGGCATGGCCTTCCATTAACAAAAGCGTTCTTGTTCTCTCGTGGACACTTTGTTGGTAACCAAATGCCTGAAGATTTGAATGCACTTTCACCACAAATCATTATCGGTGCACAAATCATTCAAGCTGCTGGTGTAGCTCTTGGTTTGAAAAAGCGTGGTAAAAATGCTGTTGCAATCACTTACACTGGTGATGGCGGAGCTTCACAAGGTGATTTCTACGAAGGTATTAACTTTGCAGGGGCTTACAAAGCGCCAGCGATTTTTGTTGTCCAAAACAACAGATATGCGATCTCTACTCCTGTTGAGAAGCAATCTGCTGCGCAAACAATTGCACAAAAAGCGGCTGCAGCTGGTATCGTAGGCGTACAAGTTGACGGTATGGATGCATTAGCTGTATATGCAGCAACTGCTGAAGCTCGTGAGCGTGCTGTAAATGGCGAAGGTCCAACATTAATCGAAACTCTTACATTCCGTTACGGCCCACATACAATGGCTGGTGACGATCCAACAAGATATCGTACAAAAGAAGATGAAAACGAGTGGGAGCAAAAAGATCCATTGGTACGCTACCGCAAATTCTTGGAAAACAAAGGCCTATGGTCTGAAGAAGAAGAGAATAAAGTCATCGAAGATGCAAAAGAACAAATCAAACAAGCGATCAAAGAAGCTGACGAACAGCCTAAGCAAAAAGTCACTGACTTGATTGAAAATATGTACGATGTGAAACCATTCAACTTAGTTGAACAGCTTGAAATTTACAAACAGAAGGAGTCGAAGTAAGCCATGGCGCAAATGACAATGATTCAAGCGATCACTGATGCGTTACGCACAGAACTGAAAAATGACGAAAACGTTCTCGTTTTCGGAGAAGACGTTGGTAAAAACGGCGGCGTATTCCGTGCGACTGAAGGATTGCAAAAAGAGTTTGGTGAGGATCGTGTATTCGATACACCACTTGCTGAATCTGGTATTGGCGGTCTTGCAATTGGCCTTGGACTACAAGAATTCCGCCCAGTAATGGAAATTCAATTCTTCGGATTCGTTTACGAAGTATTAGATTCTGTTTCTGGACAAATGGCTCGTATGCGTTACCGTTCTGGCGGACGCTGGCATTCTCCAGTGACAATCCGTTCTCCATTCGGCGGGGGAGTTCACACACCTGAGCTTCACGCTGATAGCTTAGAAGGTCTTATCGCACAACAGCCTGGTATCAAGGTGGTCATTCCTTCAACACCTTACGATGCAAAAGGACTATTAATTTCTGCAATCCGCGACAATGATCCGGTTGTATTCCTTGAGCATATGAAACTTTATCGCTCTTTCCGTCAGGAAGTTCCTGAAGAAGAGTACACAATTGAAATCGGTAAAGCTGACGTGAAACGTGAAGGTTCTGACCTTTCAATCATCACTTACGGTGCAATGGTTCACGAATCACTTAAAGCTGCTGAAGAGCTTGAAAAAGAAGGCGTTTCTGCTGAAGTGATCGACCTTCGTACAGTAAGCCCGCTTGATATTGAAACAATCATCGCTTCTGTTGAAAAAACAGGTCGTGCGATCGTTGTTCAAGAAGCACAAAAACAAGCTGGTATTGCTGCAAACGTAGTAGCTGAAATCAATGACAGAGCAATCCTTAGCCTAGAAGCACCAGTACTTCGTGTAGCTGCACCTGATACTGTATTTGCTTTCTCTCAAGCTGAGACCGTATGGCTTCCAAACCATAAAGATGTGCTTGAAACAGCTAAGAAAGTTCTTGAATTTTAATTAAATGACTGAGGGGAAAAGAATTTATTTCTCTTCCCCTTTATCAATTACAAGTCCGTGTAAACATACACAACAAGGATTCAACAAAATCTAGGAGGCGAAAAACAGTGGCATTTGAATTTAAACTTCCGGACATCGGAGAAGGTATCCACGAAGGTGAGATCGTTAAGTGGTTTGTAAAACCAAACGACGAAATTAATGAAGATGACGTTTTAGCAGAGGTACAAAACGATAAAGCAGTTGTAGAAATTCCTTCACCTGTTAAAGGAAAAGTATTAGAATTAAAAGTTGAAGAGGGAACAGTTGCAACTGTAGGACAAACAATCATTACGTTTGATGCACCTGGTTACGAAAATCTTCAATTTAAAGGCAGCGAAGAAGAAGGCGAAGCAAAAACTGAAGCTCAAGTACAAGGTACTGCTGAAGCTGGTAACGAGCCTGAGAAGAAAGAAGTGGCACAAGAAGAAGCGGCAGCAGCAACTGGTGCAGGTGCACAAGAGCAAGTAGATGCTGATCCAAACAAACGCGTTATCGCTATGCCATCTGTACGTAAATATGCTCGCGAAAAAGGCATTGAAATTTACAAAGTTGCAGGTTCTGGTAAAAACGGACGTGTGTTAAAAGAAGATATCGACAGCTTCGTTAATGGTGGTTCTGCAGCTCAAGAAGCAGCACCTCAAGCAGCTGAAAGTGCGAAAGAAGAAGCAGCTCCTAAAGCGGCAGCAGCTCCAGTTCTTGAAGGGGAATTCCCAGAAACTCGCGAGAAAATGAGCGGAATCCGCAAAGCGATCGCGAAAGCAATGGTAAACTCTAAGCATACAGCTCCTCACGTAACATTAATGGATGAAGTTGATGTAACGAACCTTGTTGCACATCGTAAACAATTCAAACAAGTTGCAGCTGATCAAGGAATCAAGTTAACTTACTTGCCTTACGTTGTAAAAGCTCTTACTTCTGCTTTGAAAAAGTACCCAGTACTTAACACTTCTATCGATGATAAAACTGATGAAGTTGTTCAAAAGCATTACTACAACATCGGAATTGCAGCTGATACTGAAAAAGGCCTGCTCGTTCCAGTTGTGAAAAATGCAGATCGCAAAGCTATTTTTGAAGTGTCTAACGAAATCAACGAGCTTGCAACAAAAGCACGTGATGGTAAATTGGCTCCAGCTGAAATGAAAGGTGCATCTTGCACAATCACAAACATCGGTTCTGCTGGTGGACAATGGTTTACTCCAGTCATCAACCACCCAGAAGTAGCGATCCTTGGTATTGGCCGTATCGCTGAAAAAGCGGTTGTTCGTGATGGCGAAATCGTTGCAGCTCCAGTCTTAGCTCTTTCCCTAAGCTTTGACCACCGTATGATCGACGGAGCTACTGCGCAAAATGCCCTTAACCACATCAAGCGTTTATTGAATGATCCACAATTAATTTTAATGGAGGCGTAATGTCATGGTAGTAGGAGATTTCCCAATCGAAACAGATACTCTTGTCATCGGTGCAGGTCCAGGTGGATATGTAGCTGCTATTCGTGCTGCACAGCTTGGACAAAAAGTAACAATCGTTGAAAAAGGAACACTTGGCGGTGTATGTCTAAACGTTGGTTGTATTCCTTCAAAAGCATTAATCAATGCTGGCCATCGTTTCGAAAATGCTAAGCATTCTGAAGACATGGGTATCAAAGCTGAAAACGTAACAGTTGATTTCACAAAAGTTCAAGAGTGGAAAGCTTCTGTTGTTAACAAATTAACAGGTGGAGTTCAAGGTCTTCTTAAAGGAAATAAAGTAGACATCGTTAAAGGTGAAGCTTATTTCGTAGACAGCAACTCTGTACGTGTAATGGATGAAAATTCAGCACAGACTTACACTTTCAAAAATGCAATTCTTGCAACTGGATCTCGTCCAATTGAATTGCCTACTTTTAAATACACAGATCGCGTGATCAACTCAACTGGTGCTTTAGCGCTTAAAGAAGTACCTAAGAAGTTAGTTGTTATCGGTGGTGGATATATCGGTACTGAGCTTGGTACTGCTTATGCAAACTTTGGAACAGAAGTTGTCATCCTTGAAGGTGGAGACGAAATCCTTCCAGGTTTCGAAAAGCAAATGAGCTCATTGGTTAAACGTAACCTGAAGAAAAAAGGAAACGTTGAAATCCATACAAACGCTCTTGCAAAAGGCGTTGAAGAAAAATCTGATGGTGTCACTGTTACTTTCGAAGTAAAAGGTGAAGAAAAAACAGTTGATGCTGATTACGTACTTGTTACAGTTGGTCGTCGTCCAAACACAGATGAGCTTGGTCTTGAGCAAGTTGGTGTTGAATTGACTGACCGCGGAGTTGTCAAAACAGACAAACAATGCCGTACAAGCGTATCTAACATCTATGCAATTGGTGACATCGTTGATGGACCACCACTTGCACACAAAGCTTCTTACGAAGGTAAAATTGCAGCTGAAGCAATCGCTGGAGAGCCAGCTGAAATTGATTACCTTGGTATTCCTGCTGTTGTATTCTCTGAGCCAGAACTTGCAACTGTTGGATACACTGAAGCAGAAGCAAAAGAAGAAGGAATCGACATCGTTGCAGCGAAATTCCCATTCGCAGCAAACGGACGTGCACTTTCTCTTGACGCAACTGATGGCTTCATGAAAATGATCACTCGTAAAGAGGATGGTCTTGTGATTGGTGCACAAATCGCAGGTGTTGGCGCTTCTGATATGATTTCAGAGCTTAGCCTTGCAATCGAAGCTGGAGTGACTGCTGAAGATATCGCAATGACAATTCACGCTCACCCAACTTTAGGTGAAATTACAATGGAAACGGCTGAAGTAGCAATTGGAAGCCCAATCCATATCGTAAAATAATGAACCTATAAAAACCCTCTCCAACAAGGAGAGGGTTTTTTGAGTGCTGCATGAGAAAAACCCCTCATTTCATGAGGGGCTATTTCATATGGATATATAAGTGCAAGGTGAGACCATTAATTTGTATTCACGCGGTCTAAAGCGTGGCATAAGGGCGATAAAATATCCTCTTTGCTGCTGACATTTCCTTCAACCTTCACTATGACTTTTTCATTATTTACAAGTAAAATAGCCGGCAATTCGTCTACTTCATTTTTCCAGCCTTTACGATCTTCTTTCACAATCATCTTTGACATTTCCTTCGGGTATTCATTCTTTAAATCGAGGACTGCATCATAATAAGGACTTTCTTTATCAAGATTTTCTGCATCTGTAAAAAAGAGAATTCTTGGTTTTTGAATATGACTGACTTGGTCTGTCTGATTCGGTATGATATACGCAAATGAGCATGAACTAAGTACAAAGAGCATGGGGAATATAATGAGAAGTGTCCTCATAAAATTCAATCTATTCACCTCAAAATCTTTTGGGGTTGTCCCAACATTTTTAGGAGCTGGTTACCTGTTAGTTACTCTAGTGTATCATGTCCTTTTTGACAATTTTCGATTGTTACTCAATTGTTACAGAATTGATATGAAGCAAAATACAATTGAAACGTTCCCTCAATATGATGAGAAAATAGCACATATTCATAAAAAATAATTAAATGTGTCATACAATTAACCGTTGACAACTTAAATGTGACATCATATTATAGAAGTGTGAAATAGATTAAACGCTTTCAAATATTGAATGAAGAAAAGGGGAATGTACGTGGGTACAATTATTTGTCAAGATTGCAATGAGACCATTGATCAATTTGAAAATGAAAAAGTGACAACACTATACGGAACGTGTGGTCACTGTCATTGCTGTGATGAAGCCTCTGAATAAATAAAAAAGCATGCAGCTCCATTTGGGGCTGCATGTTTCTTTTTTATAAAATTGCTTTCTGTTCTTTAATCACGCGGATCATTTCTAGCGTTGAATCTTCTGGTCCTTGGACAGGGAGACCAATTTCAATGTTTTTAAAGATATAGGAGATATTTTCTTCTGTGATAATCTCTCCTGGTATAAAAATAGGTATGCCTGGCGGGTACACCATGACAAACTCTGCGATGATGCGGCCAGCTGCTTCTTTTAACGGAACCACTTCAGTTGTGGCGTAAAAGGCATCACGCGGCGTCATGGCAAGCGATGGAATCTCAGGAAGCAGGACTTCAGTTACCGCTTGTGTGCCGCTCTCACTTGTAGAGGTTGCGGCAATGTCTTTCATAGCCGTTATAAGCGTATCGATTGTTTCATCAGAATCACCAGGGGTCACAATACATAAAATGTTGTAAAGGTCAGAAAGCTCCACTTCAATCCGGTAGCTTTCTCTCAACCATTTTTCGACATCATGGCCATTGAGGCCAAGGTCTTTAATTGAAATAATTAATTTTGTTGGATCGTAATCATACGTAGAAGCTGAACTGAGTATTTCCTTGCCAATACACGTAATGCCATCAATTTGATTCAAACGGTTTCTCGCTGATTCAGCTAAACGGATGGCTTCATCTGCTAGTGCCTTTCCTTCAGTGGCTAATCGCTTTCGAGCGACATCAAGTGACGCCAAGAGCAAGTAAGAAGTAGACGTTGTTGTCAGCATGCTCAAAATCGATTGCACGCGATCTTTTGAGATAAGCCCTTCCTTCATATTTAAAATAGAGCTTTGGGTCAGGGAACCGCCGAGTTTGTGGACACTTGTTGCTGCCATGTCGGCACCTGCCTGCATGGCAGATAGCGGGAGCTTATCGTGAAAATGAATATGCACGCCGTGTGCTTCATCGACAAGGACAGGCACATGAAATGAATGGGCAATGTCTACAATCGATTTTAAGTCTGCTGAAACGCCAAAATACGTCGGATTAATCACAAGCAGACCTTTTGCATCTGGGTGCTCCGTGAGTGCCTTTTTCGCTGATTCTGGTGTAATGCCGTGAGAGATGCCAAGCTCTTTGTCTATTTCTGGATGAATAAAAACAGGAACTGCGCCAGAAAATACAATCGCGGACATAATCGATTTATGGACGTTACGCGGAACGATGATTTTATCCCCAGGTCCGCATACGGTCATCACCATTGTCATGATGGCGCCGCTTGTTCCTTGAATACAGAAAAACGTATGGTCAGCACCGAAGGCTTCAGCAGCTAAATCTTGTGCTTCTTTTATCATTCCTCGAGGTGAGTGTAAATCATCGAGAGGTTCTATATTAATGAGATCAATGCTTAGTGCATTGTCGCCAATGAATGCTCTAAATTCAGGGTCCATTCCGGCTCCTTTTTTATGGCCAGGAATGTGAAATTGAACTGGATTGGTTGCTGCGTGTTTTTTTAGTCCAGTGTATAAGGGTGTATCATGTTGTGACAATTGCTTTCCCACCTTCATCGAAATACCTGCTATTATTGTGCCAATAACGACAGATTTCATTGCATAAAACAAAAGAATTATATTATGAACTGATCGGAATGTAAAGCATAAAATCAATCGGTTTCTGATCGAACAGATGCTATAATAAAAGTTCAAATAAGAAATGAGTGTTAAAGTGAGGGACAAGTAAATGGAATATCAATATCCAATGGACGTCGACTGGACAACAGAGGAAAAAATTGCGGTTATTTCGTTTTTTCAAGCTGTTGAAAAAGCCTATGAAAAAGGAATAGCGAAACAGGAGTTATTAGATACTTATAAACGCTTTAAAGAGATTGTGCCATCAAAAGCAGAAGAAAAGACGCATTGTGCAGCGTTTGAAAAGGAAAGCGGGTATTCTCCTTATCGTACAGTGAAAACGGCAAGAGAGGCAGAAGAGTCCGCCATTATACGTATGTAAGAAAAAACGAGCCTAGAGGGCTCGTTTTTTTATACAGATTGTTTTTGTGTAAAGCGGTATAGATAAGTCAACGTGCGGAAGGCATCTTCGATTTTTGATAAAAATTCTTCATTATTCATTTGAACGACTTCTTCTCTAGGCAGCTGAATACCGCAAAGGAGCTCGGCTTTTTTCACCGTTTGGACACGTTCAAACAGCGTTTTTAGCTGTTCTGCATCGAGTTCGCTGTGACGCATGACATCTGGTTTCATATGATCTTTAGACCAAACAAAATCTTGCGGTATTTTCTTCTGAATGGTATCTAGTTCTTTTTCGAATAACTGACCATATTCGCCTTTCACAGGGGATTCATAAATGAGAGCAAACCATACAAAGACATGTGTTTTCCAAAGCCCAATTTGAAAATGAGGGAGTTTTTTATACCCACGCTTGCTGTTTGCAAAAGCAACCCACGTATCATTTGGCGGATTGACTGATCTTCTAGCATGCTTTGCGACGTGTACAAACATTTCGTCTCCTGTAATAGAAGAAAGAAGTGGTGCAAAGTGTTCTCCAAGTGCCTCAAGCTTTGGACGGACTCTTTCTTTTAATACGGTCATTCGTTCATCTAAACCGTCAACTGTAAATGTCTCAAAATCTTCATCTCTAAAACGCATTTCACTCATAGTATGCCTCCTGTATTCTTTCGCTGATCATATTTTATCATAGCTTGGGTTAAGCTCAAAAAAAGATGCACCGTCATGTCAAAGATTGTAGAGGAAGTAGGGCAGCGTTTAAAAACAACGATTTTGTGGTACATAACAAATAGGTAAAAACACAATTTTCAGAATGTCGTTGCGGTTATGCGATCGCTTCATACGATATAAGCAAGAACCAATTCTCTTATCGATTGAATTTTTTATCAATGAAAACTGACAAGGAATGAATCATTCTCTGGAAGGGGCGTTGACCAAATGAAGCAAATCGTGAAGCAGGGGTATAGACAGGAGAAGAAGAATCGCATCGCTGTGTGGAGATTAGAGGTGGACTATGAGCTTTCTACGCTTCATGAAGCCATCGAGCAAAAAGATGACATCCAAATCGAACGCAGCAAACGAAAGCTTGAGCGCCTAAGAAAAGAATGGGAGCAGCTTAAAGGGTAAAACAAGGTGAGGTAAAAACGAACCAATTCATCGGTTCGTTTTTGTATGAAGCTGCTTTTTTCTTGCTTTTACGCACATAATATCAGTATGCTATTACAAATAGGTATTACATAGAAAAGAGGTTTACAGTCTGATGACAAACTGGGTGGAAATTGACCGTCTTGCAAAGCTTTGGGTAAAAGAAGCAGGAAGCCGTATTAAAGCGTCCATGCAGGATGGTCTATCAATTGAAACAAAATCAAATCCAAATGATCTTGTCACAAATATCGATAAAGAAACAGAACGTTTTTTCATTGAAAAGATACAATCGACATTTTCAGATCATCATATTTTAGGTGAAGAGGGACAAGGGGAAGAGGTGACCTCACTTGATGGGATCGTGTGGATCATTGATCCAATCGATGGCACAATGAACTTTGTCCATCAAAAACGCAACTTTGCCATTTCAATCGGGATATTTGAAAATGGCATAGGGAAAATCGGTCTCATATATGACGTCATTCATGACGAGCTTTACCATGCGGTCAAAGGAGAAGGGGCTTATATGAATGATACCCTGCTTCCTCCATTAAAAGATGTAGCGATTGAAAAAGCCATTGTTGGCATTAACCCGACCTGGGCGATCGAAAGCCCTTATTTTGATGCTAAACCGTTTGCCCGTCTTGTACGTGACGTGAGAGGGACACGAACGATTGGATCAGCTGCCCTGGAGCTCGCTTATATCGCAAGCGGCAGAAGTGACGCATACGTCACGTTAAGGCTTGCGCCGTGGGATTATGCAGCAGGCTGTGTGCTTTTGGATGAAGTAGGGGCAGTCTACTCAAATATACACGGAGAACGCCTAACGTTTCTAGACAAAAACAGTATCGTCGCCGGAAATCGATCCGTTTGTGAAAAAATCTTGCACGATTACATAAAAGGCAGTGGAAATAAAAAATAAACCAAATCACTTCATGAGAATGAAGTGATTTGGTTTATTTGATGAAACTTATTAATGAAGCACAACTGGCTATCGATATGAAAAAGCCAGATGATCCTTCTTTATTGGCTGAAATAAAAAACCCCCATCTGGGCGATCCAGGTGGGGGTTTTCGAGCTTAGCTTAATTTTTCTTTAGCAATTTGAATGGCATCATAGACCGATTTTAATTGCTCTTGAGGAATTTTCTTCAGCATCTGGTTAAAAACAAGTAATTCAGTAGAGCTGAATCCAATACCTTTTGCGATTTTTGAATCAATGACAACATTACCTTTTTTGTCTAGAACAAGTGCATCACCAGCAAGGTCAGCAATTCTGATCACTGATTTCAACAGTTTTTCAAATTTAGCTGCTTCTTCTTTTGTAAGACCAAGTTCAACAGCTTTCGCTGCATCAAAAACCAATTTTCCTTTTTCGTTTTTAGTGATGCTTTCACTGAAAACGATTGTCAGAACAGCTGCGCGATCTAAGAATTTCTCAGCAGTCGCCGCTTCTTCTTCAGTTAGTCCGAGCTCAACAGCTTTTTTCACATCAAATGTGTAGTTGTTGTCTTCCTCAACAAATGAGTTGATGAGAATGTTGATGACACGCTCGTTTTTCTCCAATAATTCTTTAATGACTTGCTGCTGCTCGAAAGGAATCCCTTTGAAAGTTGCAGCGCTTGCTTGCCCAGGAGCTACTGTTGTGAAAGTAAGAATAATAGCTAAAGCGAAAAATACAACAGAGCTGAGCGATTTGCTCAAAATCTTCTTCATGCTTCTTTTCTCTCCCTTTTCTGTTAAATTTTGTTGCAAGAACAGCATATCACGAGAAACTTTGTGGAAGAATAGGAAAATTGTAACTTTCTGTTTGATTTTGGAGAACTATAAACGTTATTGTCGAAAGATGGAGAGGTTCAGATGGCTTACTTTTGCCAAGCCTAAATGATATGTTCTGTCTTTATACACGACCTTTCATAGGTGGTTGGTCTTGTTTTTACCCAAAATAAAAGCCTTCTACATATAGAATGTAAAAGGCTTTTGAGAAATTTTATGATTGCACGTTTAATTTTCTTTTTAATGTAAATCCTGTACCCATGAAAATCATGGCAAACACAATACTTAAACAAATACCCAGCACGTTTTTTTCTGCAAGAGTTACCCCAATAAACGCCATACTGACAACCGCAAGTAATGCACATAATAATAGAAGCCATTTGATTTGTTTCATTTGTCCCCATCCCTTTTTTTTAGAGTTAATATAAGTTTACAGAAAAACGATCGGCATTTAAAGGGGATTGTGATATAATATGAAAGTTATCTAATTATTTTAGGAGATGAAAATGTGAAACTTCGAAAAGATCTTCGCAACATCGCAATTATTGCCCACGTTGACCATGGTAAAACGACGCTTGTTGACCAATTGCTCCATCAAGCTGGTACTTTCCGTGCGAATGAAAATATCGCTGAGAGAGCCATGGATTCAAATGATTTAGAGCGAGAGCGCGGTATTACGATTTTAGCTAAAAATACTGCGATCCATTATAAAGATACACGCATTAATATTTTAGATACACCAGGACACGCCGATTTCGGTGGTGAGGTTGAGCGTATCATGAAAATGGTAGATGGTGTACTTCTCGTTGTGGATGCTTATGAAGGCTGTATGCCTCAAACACGCTTTGTGCTGAAAAAAGCACTTGAGCAAAACTTAACACCAATCGTTGTTGTCAACAAAATTGACCGCGACTTTGCTCGTCCGGCTGAAGTAGTCGATGAAGTAATCGACTTGTTCATTGAATTGGATGCAACAGAAGAACAGCTTGAATTCCCAGTTGTCTATGCATCAGCAATCAATGGTACAGCAAGTAACGATGCGAGCAAGCAAGATGAAAACATGGAATCTTTGTTTGAAGCCATTGTTAACCATATCCCTTGCCCAGTTGATAACCATGAAGAGCCGCTTCAATTCCAAGTGGCACTACTTGATTACAATGATTATGTTGGAAGAATTGGGATCGGCCGTGTATTCAGAGGAACAATGCAAGTAGGACAGCAAGTAGCCTTAATGAAAGTTGACGGCAGTGTGAAACAATTCCGTGTGACGAAGATTTTTGGTTTCCAAGGGTTAAAACGAGTGGAAATCAACGAAGCGAAAGCAGGAGATCTTGTTGCTGTTTCTGGAATGGAAGACATCAACGTAGGTGAAACGGTTTGTCCGGTTGAACACCAAGAGGCTTTGCCAATCCTTCGTATTGATGAGCCGACACTTCAAATGACGTTTGTTGTTAACAACAGCCCATTTGCAGGCCGTGAAGGGAAATACGTAACATCACGTAAAATTGAAGAGCGCTTAGAGCAGCAGCTTCAAACAGACGTCAGTCTTCGTGTTGATCCAACTGCTTCACCTGATGCGTGGGTTGTATCTGGACGCGGAGAGCTTCACTTATCCATTCTTATTGAGAATATGAGACGTGAAGGATTTGAATTACAAGTATCGAAGCCAGAAGTTATTGTAAAAGAAGTTGACGGTGTTCGATGTGAGCCTGTTGAACGCGTTCAAATTGATGTACCAGAAGAGCACACTGGCTCTATCATGGAATCAATGGGCGCACGAAAAGGTGAAATGATTGACATGATCAATAATGGTAATGGTCAAGTTCGCCTGATCTTTACAGTGCCTTCACGTGGTTTAATCGGATATACAACTGAATTTCTTTCATTAACTCGTGGTTTTGGTATTTTGAACCATACGTTTGACAGCTACCAGCCAATGCAGTCTGGTCAAGTCGGCGGACGCCGTCAAGGAGTTCTTGTTTCAATGGAAACAGGTAAAGCGACTGCTTACGGAATCCAAGGCGTTGAAGAGCGCGGTGTGATCTTCGTTGAGCCGGGTGTTGAAGTATACCAAGGAATGATTGTTGGTGAGCATAACCGTGAGAACGATCTTGTTGTCAACGTAAGCCGTATGAAACAACAAACAAACGTGCGTTCAGCGACGAAAGATCAAACGGTGAGCATGAAAAAACCACGTATTATGTCACTTGAGGAATCTCTTGAGTACTTGAATGAGGACGAATACTGTGAGGTTACACCTGAATCAATTCGTTTAAGAAAGAAAATTTTAGATAAAAACGAACGTGAGAAATCAGCGAAGAAGAAAAAGCTAGCAGGATTATCTTAATTCCATGAAGAATTAAAGAGATAGAACCCTGAAAGATAAGGGGAGGGAATCTTTTTGAATGATCAGGAAGTAAGTGAAAATCTATCCTTTTTCGCGATGCTGTTTCGTGTCGATGAAAATCCGCAAACAGGGATGTGGCTCCTATATGGCACCATCCTTGTTTTAGCGATTATTGTTTTTAAGCTCGGCTTTGCTAGACGTTTACCGATTTTAAAAGCGCTCGTGATTTACTTGTTTTTGATTTTTGGCTGCACGTTTCTCACATTTCTAGGAATCTTCTTGCCAGTAGCGGAAGGCCTAGTTGTGGCAGCTGCCATTTTGATTATTTATAAAATACGGCTGCATCGTGCGAAAAAAGAAGGAACAGTGAATACGTAAAAAAAGACCTGACACATGTGTCAGGTCTTTTTTTATGTCTTTTGTTCTTTTTTTCCTTTTTTCTTCTTTTTCTCTTTCGTCGCAGGATCTTGATAAAGAGAGAATCTGCCAGTCTTGATGCGTGCTTCTGTCTTTACTTTAATACGTTCCTGACAGTCATCGCACATATATGTATGAATCGGTCGATTTCTTAACCGCTTAGCAACGAGTGTATCATCATCAATGGTTTCAAGCTTCTCACATATTGAGCACTTCACTCTCATCCTTTTCACCTCACTTATTGCATTTATTATAGCATGTTTTCCAGCTACTTAAAATCAGCGTATAAAACGGCTTATATCACAGGAGATATAAGCCGTTCTCTTTATTTCTTCTGATTCATATGATGGTTTGATTGATCGTTTTGATGTTCGTCTAACTGCTTTTGATCATTTTGTTTGAGCTGATCATTCGGCTCATTTGTCGGATCTGTTTCGTGGCGATCAATTTCATTTCTCGGCATCTCTGGCATCACGCGGCCGACGATGGCGGCTAGTTCATCCATAATCCCACTGACAGGACGGCCTGCTTGTATTTCTTTGCCCATTTCTTTTAACCGGCTGACTGTATCCGGATCAGCGACCACAACAGCATTCGCACCTTCTGGATCATTTTTCAGTGCTTTTGCAACTGAATATTTAATGTTTTCTACTTTGCTTCTATCTAAATCATCTTTTACATCAATACCAACAACAGCATAGCGGCCGATGACGATCGCCGTTGCATCATTGACATCTGCTACGTGCTCTGTCACTTTGACAAGATGCTGCGCAACATCTGTAGATGACCGGACTTGATTGGTCTTTTTCTTCGTTGAGTCTGACACCCGTACTACGTGCTGGCGTCCATCTTGCTTGTCTAGTGCCTCTGGCTTTTCTTGCTGCTGACAAGCGCCCAACAGAATGATGGCTTGAATCATGAATAATGTCAAAAATAGTCGCATCTGTATTCCCTCCTTCACAAACTGCATGATTTATTTTATTGTTGAATTAACCTTCTAACTTTATTCATGAAAACATATATTTTAACAATCGTTTTGGGAAAGACAAGGATGAATGAAACCCCGATCAGGAGGCGAAGGACCTGAGTAAAATTTATGTATTAGACACAAATGTGTTATTACAGGATCCGAATTCAATCTTTTCATTTGAAGACAACGAGGTCGTCATACCAGCCGTTGTGTTAGAAGAAGTAGACTCAAAAAAGAGATATATGGACGAGGTTGGACAAAATGCCCGGCGCGTCTCACGCCTAATCGACGGTTTAAGATCGAAAGGGAAACTGCATGAAAAAATTACACTAGAGTCAAAAGGGACGCTACGCATTGAACTGAATCACCGCTCTTTTCATGAGCTTCAAGAAATTTTTATTGAAAAAACGAACGATAATCGAATTTTGGCAGTCGCGAAAAATTTAAGCTTAGAGGAAGAAACAAAGCCTCATGGCAGGCCTGTTATTTTGGTCAGCAAGGATGTGTTAGTGCGGGTAAAGGCGGATGCTATAGGGCTTCAAGCAGAAGACTTCTTAAGTGACCGTGTTTTGCAAAATGAGGACATCGATAATGGCTATCATGAGCTCTACATTCCGACTGAGCAATTGAATACATTTTATAAGCAAAATCAATTACCAATAAAAGAGGTCACAAGCGCACCATTCAACCCTCATCAATTTGTCATCATGAAGGGAAATGAAGGTGGTTCTGCTTTAGGAATGCTTGATCAAAAGGCAGAGCATGTAAAACGTCTCGTTTATGATCAAGAGCATATTTGGGGAATCCGTCCAAAGAATGTCCAGCAGACGATGGCACTCGAGCTGCTTTTGCGCCGTGACATTCCGCTCGTGACACTGATTGGAAAAGCGGGGACTGGTAAAACATTGCTTGCACTTGCTGCCGGATTAATGCAGACAGAGGACCTCGGTATGTTTAAAAAGTTGATCGTGGCGCGCTCCATCGTGCCTGTCGGGAAAGATATAGGATATTTGCCTGGAGAAAAGGAAGAAAAGCTCAGACCATGGATGCAGCCGATCTATGACAACCTAGAGTTTTTATTTAATACAAAAAAGCCGGGCGAGCTTGATGCGATTTTGGCGGGAATTGGATCTATTCAAGTCGAAGCATTGACGTATATTCGGGGAAGAAGTATACCTGATCAATTTATTATCATTGATGAGGCGCAGAATTTAACAAAGCACGAGGTGAAAACATTATTAACGCGAGTCGGAGAGGGAAGTAAAATTGTGCTCATGGGAGATCCAGAGCAGATTGATCACCCTTATTTAGACAGCTTAAATAATGGGCTTACGTATGTGATTGAACGGTTCAAAGGGCAGCAAATATCTGGACATGTCAAGCTTGTCAAAGGAGAAAGGTCTGGACTTGCACAGCTTGCCGCTGATTTGCTATAGTCCAGACCCTCTGTTCTTATGTAATGATCAGCTCTTTGACACCTTTTATCGGCTGAGTGAGGTTGGACTGATCCGCGAAATAGACGTGGATGGGTCCTTCTTCTGTGATTGGCTTACCATGTTGGCTGAAATGAGCAATGCTTTCCATTGCCTGAGAAAGCGGCACTGCAATTGTACCTGTCTCTGTGACAAATTCGCATGTATCCGCATGTTCAAGCGGCGCAGCATTTTTTAGCATATCGCCAAGCTTCATCCCGAAGCTGCCTGTGACGAGTCTTTCCTTTTCGTACTTCTTCTCTGTTTTTAACGTAGGTGGAAGAGTTTGACCTTCTCTTATAACCCGCTCTTGGTCAAGCTCCTGATCTAGCTGTTTCTCTTCACTTGCTGCATTTTTTTCAAAGAATGAATCCATTAAAAATTTGCGGTCATCAAAAATCCATACACTTGGATCAATGGTGATCTTGTACTGTACGTTCCCCTTGATTTGAATGATACTCATGTTCAAGACAACCCCTTTCCAACATAAATTATAGAAGTTTTCTCCCGCTTTGTCACTTTCATAAACATGCTGCACCTTGTACACACTAATCATACATGAAAGATAGGGAGTGTATGAGCATGGCATGTCGCGACAATGAAGAGCTTCAGCGATTTGTAGAAGAAGCAAAAAAAGTGGCCAAAGATGGTCAAGTAGCATCCTATATTCCCGCTCTCGGCAAAGCGGATCAGACGGATTTATCTGTGGCAGTGTATCATGTGAGTAATACGTGCCACTCAGCTGGAGATGTAGATAAACGATTTACGCTTCAAAGCATTTCAAAAGTATTAGCACTGGCGCTTGTGCTCTCAGAAGAAGGGCCAAAAAAAGTCTTTCAATTTGTTGGACAAGAACCAACAGGTGACCCGTTTAATTCAATGATCAAACTGGAAACAGCGAGTCCGAATAAACCGCTGAATCCAATGATTAATGCAGGGGCGCTCGCAGTCACGAGTTTAATCAGAGGAGCGACTCCGCAAGATCAGCTGGGCCGGTTGCTTAGCTTCATTAGAGAGCTTGCAAATGACAAAAGCATTACATACTGCAAGGAAACAGCAGCCTCCGAATTTGAGACATCCATGATTAACCGGGCGATGTGCTATTATATGAAGCAATATCATATTATTAGAGGGAACGTAGAGGAAGTCATGGACGTCTATACGAAACAATGTGCCATCATGATGAACAGCTTGGATTTGGCGAAAATTGCTTGTGTTTTTTCATTAGACGGCAGACATCCAGAAACGGGGAAGCAAATTCTTTCGAAAGATGTCGCTAGAATTTGTAAAACCTTTATGGTGACGTGCGGCATGTACAATGCGAGCGGAGAATTTGCCATTAACATCGGAATTCCTGCAAAAAGCGGTGTCTCAGGCGGGATTATGGGAGCTGCACCATATGATTTTGGAATCGGTATCTTCGGTCCGGCTCTGGATGAAAAAGGGAATAGTATTGCTGGGATTAAGCTGCTTGAGCTGATGAGTGAAAAATACGAGATGAGTATCTTTTAATGAAGGAGGGCTTCTTTTTATTTTTACAAAGCGAACTGTACAAATCTGCTTGCAATTTTGGGCGTTTCGCTTTATGATAAATAGAAGAATTAGGTACTCGCCTGGGGAACGGAGGGATACTTTTGGCGTCAGAAATTTTAGTCGATCATCGGCAAAAAGCACTGTCTTTATTAAAATTGGATGCAGATAAAATTTTAAAATTGATCCAAGTGCAAATGGACAACTTAACGATGCCGCAATGTCCTCTTTATGAAGAGGTTTTAGATACTCAAATGTTCGGATTATCGAGAGAAATTGATTTTGCTGTCCGGCTTGGATTAGTTGATCAACATGAAGGTAAGAAACTACTCGATAAACTTGAGAGAGAGCTTTCCGCACTTCATGATGCGTTCACAAAAAAATAATGATTGAAAACTCAAACTTCCTTAACATAAGTTTGAGTTTTTTTGTCCTCTATTTTCTTTTCATTGTTTCATGTCAAACGGACTTGATTCTTTCATGAATGACGAACAATATAAAAGAGGTAAAACGAGATCAAACAGAGAAAATGTAGTAGAATAAAAACAGCTAAGAGGATATCAAGCAGTAGAAACAGACGTTAGGAAGAGGATTATATGTTAAAGAGAATGCTAAAATCGTATGACTACTCATTATTGTTCGCCATTATTTTAATTAGCGCATTCGGTTTGGTCATGGTGTATAGCTCAAGTATGATTACATCTGTGATTAGATACGATGCCGCGCCAGATAATTTTTTTAAGAAACAGCTTTTATTTATGATCGTTGGAGCGGTCATCTTGCTCTTTACGGCACTCGTTCCATATCAGCTGTTTTCAAATAAGAAATTTCAAATCGGTATGCTGCTGCTATCCGTTTTTTCCCTCATCTATGTGTACTTTGGCGGTCATATTGCAGGGAACGCAAGAAGCTGGATTAAAGTAGGCCCATTCAGTCTTCAGCCTGCGGAATTTGTGAAGATAGTCGTTATTATCTATCTTGCTGCTGTGTATGCAAAAAAGCAGCATTATATTGATCATATTTTACGAGGAGTCACACCTCCAATCGTGATTGTTTCGATCTTATGCGGATTTATCATTTTGCAGCCAGACTATGGGACAGCCTTTATCATTGGCATGATTGCTCTTGCCATGATTTTATGCTCAGGGTTTAGCGGGAAAACACTTGCTAAGTTGCTGGCGTTATTTAGTGCCGTGATGGTCATCGTAACCCCATTTATTATTCTATTCTGGGATAAAATATTCACGCAAAATCGCCTCGGGCGTTTTGAGAGTTTCCAAGATCCCTTTAAAGATGCAGGGGATACTGGACATCAATTGATTAATTCCTATTACGCCATTGGATCAGGCGGCTTTTTTGGACTGGGTCTAGGAGAAAGCGTTCAAAAGTACGGGTATCTTCCAGAGCCGCACACAGATTTTATCATGGCAATCATTTCAGAAGAGCTTGGCTTTTTCGGCGTATTTTTTGTACTCGCTCTCCTTGGCTTCATCGTCGTGAAAGGTTTTTATATTGCAAGAAAGTGTGAAGATCCATTTGGAAGTTTGCTTGCAATAGGAATTTCCTCCATGATTGCGATCCAAACATGCATTAATTTAGGCGGTGTTTCAGGTCTGATTCCGATTACTGGGGTCACTCTTCCGTTTATTAGCTACGGGGGATCGTCCATCATTTTACTGAGCGGTTGTATGGGAATATTGCTGAATATCAGCATGTTTACTGAATATAAAGAGCGTTACAAAAAGAAAAAATCAATGAGCAAGCCATCAGTTCAAAAAAATGGATTGCAGAAAACTTTGAATCTTTAGAAAACAAAAGTGTACAGTTTTCATTTCTTCCTTTATTATAGAGTACATATAAAATTTTAAGGGATATGGAGGAGTGAGAAATGTCACAGAGAACAATTCAAAAGGTTCTAGTTGCAAACAGAGGGGAAATTGCTATCAGAGTCTTCAGGGCCTGTACGGAGCTCAATTTACGTACAGTAGCCATTTATTCCAAAGAAGACTCGGGCTCTTATCATCGCTATAAAGCAGATGAAGCATATCTAGTTGGAGAAGGGAAAAAGCCGATTGATGCCTACCTTGATATCGAGGGGATCATCGAAATTGCAAAACGAAATGACGTGGATGCGATTCATCCAGGATACGGATTTTTATCTGAAAACATTCATTTTGCAAGACGATGCGAAGAGGAAGGCATTCAATTTATCGGTCCAACTTCTCAACATTTAGATATGTTTGGAGATAAAGTAAAGGCAAGAGAAGAAGCGAAAAAAGCTGGAATTCCAGTCATTCCAGGAAGTGATGGACCAGTTGATTCGGCCGAAGAAGTCGAAAAATTCGGTGAAGAATACGGTTACCCGTTTATTATTAAAGCTTCACTAGGCGGCGGCGGCCGGGGTATGCGGATTGTCAGATCAAAAGAGGAGCTGAATGAAGGCTATGACCGTGCAAAGTCAGAGGCGAAAGCTGCTTTTGGAAATGACGAAGTATATGTTGAGAAACTGATTGAAAATCCGAAACATATTGAAGTGCAGGTGATTGGTGATAATCACGGCAATATCATTCATTTATATGAGCGTGACTGCTCTGTTCAAAGGCGGCATCAAAAAGTTATTGAAGTGGCGCCAAGTGTGTCTCTTACAGATCAACTGCGTGAAGACATTTGCGAAGCGGCTGTTAAGCTGGCTCGGAATGTATCATATATTAATGCAGGAACTGTAGAATTCCTTGTTGCAAATGGAGAGTTTTATTTTATTGAAGTCAATCCTAGGGTACAGGTGGAACACACGATCACAGAAATGATCACAGGTGTCGATATCGTACAAACCCAAATTCTTGTCGCAAAGGGTCATGATCTCCATAGCAATGAAGTCGGAATACCAAAGCAAGAAGATATCTTCACACATGGATTTGCCATTCAATCAAGGGTCACGACAGAGGATCCTTTAAATAACTTTATGCCGGACACAGGAAAAATTATGGCCTACCGTTCAGGTGGGGGATTTGGTGTACGCTTAGATGCTGGGAACAGCTTCCAAGGTGCGGTCATTACATCTTATTACGATTCATTATTGGTCAAGCTTTCCACATGGGCGCTCACATTTGATCAGGCTGCTGCTAAAATGGTCCGTAATTTACAAGAATTCAGAATTCGCGGGATTAAAACAAACATTCCGTTTCTTGAAAACGTGGCAAAGCATGAGAAGTTTCTAAAAGGGGAATACGATACGTCGTTTATCGATTCAACGCCAGATCTATTTAATTTCCCTAAACAAAAAGACCGTGGAACGAAGATGCTGACTTATATTGGTAACGTGACCATTAATGGATTCCCTGGTATTGCGGAGAAAAAGAAGCCTCATTTTGACAAGCCTATTGTACCGAAGCTTCCTCTCAAGCAAGAGATGCCATCTGGGACTAAACAATTGTTAGATGCGCATGGACCTGAGGGCCTTGCCAATTGGGTGAAAGAACAAAAGAGCGTCCTTTTAACAGATACAACCTTTAGGGACGCGCATCAGTCTCTACTTGCGACCCGCTTCAGAACTCATGATTTAAAGAAAGTTGCCCAGCCAACAGCAGGTTTATGGCCAGAGCTGTTTAGTATGGAAATGTGGGGCGGTGCTACATTTGATGTTGCGTACCGTTTCTTAAAAGAAGATCCTTGGCAGCGATTAAAAGAGCTTCGTCAAGAAGTTCCGAACACCTTGTTCCAAATGCTTTTAAGATCATCAAACGCTGTCGGATATACAAACTATACAGATAATGTAATTAAAGCATTTGTAAAGGAATCGGCTGAGGCAGGCATTGACGTGTTCCGTATTTTTGATAGCTTAAACTGGGTCAAAGGCATGACGCTTGCCATAGATTCTGTTCGTGAATCAGGCAAAGTGGCAGAGGCAGCCATTTGTTATACAGGGGACATTCTCGATCCATCTCGTCCGAAATATGATCTTAAGTATTATGTATCTCTTGCGAAAGAGCTTGAATCTGCCGGTGCACATATTTTAGGTATTAAAGATATGGCGGGATTATTAAAGCCGCAGGCAGCTTATGAGTTAGTCTCTGCTTTAAAAGATGAACTCACGATCCCTATCCATCTTCATACACATGATACGAGTGGAAATGGACTGTTCACCTATGCAAGGGCAATTGATGCAGGTGTTGATATTGTCGATGTGGCCGTTAGCTCTATGGCGGGGCTCACATCGCAGCCAAGTGCGAGCTCACTGTACTATGCTTTAGATGGACATGAAAGAAAGCCAGACATGAACGTCCAATCTGTCGAACACCTTTCTCAATACTGGGATTCTGTCAGAAAATACTATCATGAGTTCGAAAGCGGCATGAATTCGCCGCATACAGAAATTTATGAGCATGAAATGCCTGGCGGTCAGTATAGTAACTTGCAGCAGCAGGCGAAAGGTGTCGGACTTGGCGACCGCTGGAACGAAGTAAAAGAAATGTACAGACGTGTGAATGACATGTTTGGTGATATTGTGAAGGTGACACCATCCTCTAAAGTAGTCGGAGACATGGCACTTTATATGGTGCAAAATGATTTAACAGAGGAAGATGTCTATGAAAAAGGAGCAACTTTAGACTTCCCGGATTCTGTTGTGGAACTATTTAAAGGCTATTTAGGCCAGCCGCATGGCGGTTTCCCTGAAAAATTGCAAAAGCTGATTTTAAAAGGAGAAGAACCGCTCACTGTCAGACCTGGTGAAAAGCTGAAGCCAGTTGACTTTGAAGCTATTCAGCAGCAGTTCAAAGAATCTCATGACCTGACGCTGACAGAGCAAGACGCGATTGCGTATGCCTTATATCCGAAAGTCTTTTCTGAATTTGTCCAAACAGCAGAAAGCTACGGAGACATCTCTGTTCTTGACACACCTACGTTCTTCTACGGGATGAGGCTTGGTGAAGAGATAGAGGTAGAAATTGAAAAAGGAAAAACCCTCATTGTAAAACTCGTGTCAATTGGAGAACCGAATCCAGATGCCACAAGAGTTCTTTACTTTGAGCTAAATGGACAGCCGCGTGAAGTCGTGATTAAGGATGAAAGCATCAAATCATCCGTTCAAGAAAAAATGAAGGCGGACCGTTCAAATCCAAATCACATTGCCGCATCAATGCCAGGCACTGTCATCAAAGTGCTCGTGGAAAAAGGACAGAAAATCTCGCAAGGTGAGCATTTGATGATCAATGAAGCCATGAAAATGGAGACGACTGTACAAGCCCCATTCACTGCGGTCGTAGATGAAATACATGTGACAAATGGAGAACCGATTCAAACCGGAGATCTGCTGATTGTTTTAAAGCCTGAATAATAAGTGAGACACATCCATCGTGATGTGTCTTTTTTTGAGCGCATTAAAATGTGCAGCAGCCTGCGAGAGTGATTACACTATAGAGTGAGGTGAAGAAAGTTGGAAATTGTCGTGATTTGGTTTCGCCGAGATATGCGATTGGATGATCATATCGCCTTGTCAAAAGCGATCACTTATGCAAAAAAACACGAGTACAAATTGTTGGCTCTTTATCATCTAGATCCATTCTTTACTGAAATGGAAATGGATATAAATAACGAACATTTCTTTCAAAACTTGGCGCATTTCGTCAAGGAAGCGAGAGAATCTCAAGTGTATGTTCACCTTCTCCATGATGATGTCCTGCGCGCCTTTCAGCAGGTCATGGAAGTGTATGACATCAAAGCCGTCTTTTTTAATGAAGATGAGGTGGGGATCGGTCAAAGGCGTGACAAGCAAGTAACCGATTTTTTAGAAAAGAAGGGCATTCATGTGTCAACATGGCAAGATACACACCTTCACGGGGCGCGAGATATTTTAAAAGCAGATGGATCACATTATCAAGTGTTTACTCCATACTATCAATCATGGCGTAAGCAAGAAAAGCAGCCTGTGATAAAAGTTGACAAATCATTTTTTAGCAGCGAGCATACGATTTGTGATGAGCCACTTTCGCAAAAAGGAAATGATAAACTGCGAGAATTGATAAAGGGCTGCTCAAGGAAGTTTGATCAAATCGGCTCAGACAAAGCGATGAACACGCTTCATCAATTTATCCAAAAAAGATTAACGCGTTACCATGAGAAACGAGATATTCCGTCTGTTTTTGGAACGAGCAAGCTGTCGCGGTTCTTAAAAACAGGCACTATTTCGATTCGAACAATCTTTCATGCGATATATGAAGAACCACTCTATGAAGACGAGGGCAGAGAGACTTTTATCAAAGAGCTGGCATGGCGTGATTTTTATCATATGATTTATGCGCATTATCCTGAGATGAAAGAAAAAGAAATCAATTCGGCGTTTCAAGGAATGAAATGGAATGAAGATGAGACGCTGTTTGAAGCTTGGTGTAAAGGAGAAACAGGCTTTCCGCTCGTTGATGCAGGGATGAGACAGTTAAATGAGGAGGGCTGGATGCATAACCGCTTGCGAATGGTTACAGCTTCATTTTTAACAAAGGATTATTTGATTGATTGGAGAAAGGGCGAATCGTATTTTGCAAAAAAACTTGTGGATTATGATGAGGCGTCAAATATCGGAGGATTTCAGTGGGCAGCCTCCGTCGGAACAGATGCGGTGCCGTACTTCCGCATTTTCAACCCGACGACTCAGTCAAAGCGATTTGACCCGAGCGGGGAATTGATTAGAAAATATGTACCAGAGCTAGAGCGTGTCGATGAAAAATGGATTCATGAACCAAGTAAAATGCCGATTGATGAGCAATTGAAATCGGGCTGTGTGCTAGGTGATACATATCCGCTGCCGGAAGTTGACCACCAGGAAAGACGCAAAAAAGCCATTTCGCTATTTGAAGAAGCAAAACAACAATAAAACAAATCCCCCATTCCATATGGAAGGGGGATACAAATTCTTATTTGAATGGTTCTTTGCTTTCATATTTAAACCGGGCAATGAGTAGACAGAAGTAACAGAGTACTCCAAACAAACAGGAAATAAAGAATGAATGAGCCAGCGCATAACCTAGTGCGAGCTGAGAATACACAGACATCACACCTGAAATCGCTTGAAGTGTAATGAGAATGGCTGAAATGATCCATCCATAATACAGCTGCTTCTGTTCTTTATAATGTTTCATGGCATGGAACATCGCAACAAATATCCAGACGAATAAAAGAAGTGCTGCTGCTCGGTGAGACATTTGCACCCACTGATTAAAGTATGCTGGAAGTGCACCGTCTTTTGAACAAAACGGGAAAACAGAGCAAGCAAGGCTTGACTTTGTATGCCTCACATAAGCACCCGTGTACACCACGATATACGTATAGGTGATCAAACCATAAATATGAAACTGCATTTTTTTGCCGATATGAAGCGGCTTCACAAGCTTTGTTTCAGATCTGGTTGCCTCAAATACAAGAAGCGCAAGCAATAACACTGAAGCAAAAGAAATGAGTGAAATACCGAAGTGCAGTGCCATGACAAGTGCGTTGGAACCAAACACGACGGCAAGAGCCCCTAACAGCGCTTGTAGCAGTAAGAATATAATCGACATGATGACCAAAAATTTGGTTTCACGGAATACTGGACTAATCTTTTTCCAGCATAAGACCGCCAGTGCCAAGACAAGAATGGTTGAAACCCCTGTTGACATGCGGTGACTCCATTCGATGATGGAAGCAGGGTTCATTTCAGGGAAGAAACGACCGTGACAAAGGGGCCACTGCCTGCCGCAGCCAAGACCCGAGCCGGTTTTCGTCACAAGCGCACCGCCAATCAAAACGATCAGCATCACAAACGTTGTGATCACGCTCAATAACCTTAAAGCAAATTTCATCAAATTATTTCACCTTCTCTAAAAAACTTCTGATCTAATTGAAAAACCTCACATGCTCTCAAGTTTAAGCCAAATGCGTGTTCTGTTGCAATTCATAATGACCAAAGTTCACAAAAAAATGATATGTTAGTTCACAAAGTTTACAGATTTAGAGTGCTTGATCTTTCTTTCACAGTCTGATAGAAATAGAGGAGAGAATATTTCATTTTGCACCGCCTTCTGAAACACAGATAAATCCTAATAAATTCACTAAAAGTTCACAAATAACTTCGAGATTGTCGTTTATTATTTAATAGGATGTTTTTTTACAGCTGTTTATCTTGTATGATAGAGTTGTAACGAATTTACGTTTCATTGTTTGTTTGAAGGTTTGGGCAAGGGAGGTTATACACATTGGCAAATTCCAAAACAGCCGCGGAAGCAGCTATTCATGGACAAATAGAAGAAACAACAGCTTGGAAAGATTTTCTTGCTCTGATTAAAATGGGCATCGTCAATTCCAACTTCATTACAACATTTACTGGAATGTGGCTTGCTTTTTATTTTACAGGGATGAGTTTCCTTGGGAATCTTGATATTGTGCTGTTAACAATGATTGGTTCTTCTCTTATTATTGCCGGTTCATGCGCCATTAATAATGCGTTTGACCGTGATATTGATATATTAATGGAAAGAACAAAAACAAGACCGACGGTTACAGGTAAGATTCAGCCGGGGCAAGCGTATGCATTTGGTATTTTGCTTGTTGTACTTGGACTCATCATGCTTCTGATGACAACTATCACATCAGCAGTGATTGGATTTATCGGAGTCTTTACTTATGCGGTTCTTTACACCATGTGGTCTAAACGCCATTACACCATTAATACCGTTATTGGAAGTGTATCTGGTGCGGTGCCGCCATTAATCGGCTGGACAGCTGTCACAGGTACAATCGACACAACGGCTTGGGTTTTGTTTATGATTATGTTCATTTGGCAAATCCCGCACTTCCTGTCACTTGCGATTAAGAAAACGGAAGATTACCGTAAGGCAGGTATTCCAATGCTGCCAGTCGTTTATGGCTTTGAAGTCACGAAGCGCCAAATCATCATTTGGACAGCATGTCTTCTCCCGCTTCCATTTTTCTTAGGTGGATTAGGATGGCCGATTGTAGCACTTGGCACATTGCTGAATATTGGATGGCTCGTCATTGGCCTTATGGGCTTTAAAATGAAAGACGTCATGAAGTGGTCAACGCTCATGTTCGTTTATTCATTAAACTACTTAACCATCTTTTTCGTCGCGATGATTATTATTACACTATTCTAGAGTAAAATACACTTTGATCACATCAAAACAAGGCTATATCTTATAACACAACATTTTCTAACAACTATGAAAGCCGCCTGATATTCAGTTCTATTTAGGCGGCTTTCTGTTTATACATAGATGGTATTTTGAGTAAAAACATCATTTTTTTATGAAAACAGGAAATGTAAGTGCTTTTATAAGAGGCGGGGGTTATGGATGGGTGAAAAGTGATTTTATAAATAAGAGGTAAAAAGCGAAAGGCAAAGGAGATCAAGCAAAAGGGGTTGGGACAAATTATGATAAGAAAATGGCGTGTTTATTCACTGTTTCTCTTATTGACGCTCGTTTTGGCGGGCTGTGGTGAACCATACTTATCAACACTCAAACCAGTTGGGGAAGTAGCAGATAAACAATTTTTCCTAACGGTACTGAGTACACTCATTATGGTTCTTGTCGTCATTGTTGTATCGATCATTTTCTTTTACGTCATCATTAAATTCAAACGTTCTAAAGTTGGAGAAGATACGATTCCAAAGCAGGTGGAAGGGAACCGTAACCTAGAAATTACGTGGACAGCGATTCCGATTCTTCTCCTCATTATTCTCGTTGTGCCTGTTGTGGCATACACGCTTGAGCTTGGGGATACAAGCGCTATGGATAAGAAAAAACGAGATCCTGAAAAGACACTTGTTGTCAATGTAAGAGCCAGTTTATATTGGTGGGAATTCGAATACCCTGATTATGGGATTGTCACGAGTCAGGAATTGATTGTACCGACAGATCAAAAGGTCTACTTCAAGCTGAAAGCATCTGATGTGAAACACTCTTTCTGGGTTCCATCGGCTGGCGGTAAAATTGATACAAACACAGACAATGAAAACAAGTTTTATTTAACCTTTGATTCAAAACGAACGAAAGATGCAGGAGAATATTTCTACGGGAAATGTGCGGAGCTTTGCGGTCCCTCGCATGCTTTAATGGACTTTAAAGTTAAAACGCTTTCTCAAGATGAGTTTTTAGGATGGACGAAAAAAATGGCTGATTACAAGAAGCCTACATCCACAAAAGATCTTGCCCTTGAAGGTGAAAAATTATTTAAAGAGAAAAACTGCTTGAGCTGTCACGCAGTAGAGCCTGGGGACGAACGGCCGGAAGCAGCAAGGACAGCACCAAACCTTGCAACCTTCGGAGAGCGAACGAAAGTAGCTGGAATTAAAGACATGAACAAAGAAAACGTGAAAGCATGGCTGAAAGATCCAGAGAGCTTTAAACCAGGAAATAAAATGACAGGGACGTACCCTAAATTAAATGACTCAGAAGCAGATGCACTTTATGAGTATTTAAAAGGACTTAAAATCGAGTAATTTCTAATAGGAATGTGTAAGAGGGTAATTAATCGATGTGAAGTTTTTGTTAAGAGCTCCCGAATATGTCTCTACAACCAAGAAGTAGCCATCTGTCAGACACAGTCTGTGTAAAGTTAAAACATCTATATGAAAAGGGACAAATGGGAGATAAGAGGGGGATTTCATGGTGAGTACTATAGCTAAAAAGCGGGGGTTTGGCGCTGTCTTATGGGATTACTTGACGACGGTTGACCACAAAAAAATTGCCATACTATATTTAGTGGCAGGGGGATTTTTCTTTTTAATTGGCGGCCTGGAAGCGATGATAATCCGTATTCAGCTAGCCATCCCAGAAAATGATTTTGTAAGTGCAGGGTTTTACAATGAAGTCATGACGATGCATGGAACAACGATGATTTTCCTTGCAGCAATGCCGCTTTTATTTGCATTAATGAATGCGGTTGTACCTATTCAAATTGGTGCACGTGACGTAGCGTTTCCATTTGTGAATTCACTTGGTTTTTGGCTGTTCTTTTTCGGAGGAATTTTCTTAAATCTTGGATGGTTTATGGGCGGGGCACCTGATGCAGGCTGGACTGCATACGCTTCGCTCACGCTGAATTCAGAAGGACACGGCATGGATTTCTATATTTTAGGGTTGCAGATAGCGGGTATTGGTACGCTAATTGCCGGAATCAACTTTCTTGCAACGATTATTAATATGAGAACGCCTGGTATGACGTATATGAGAATGCCGCTCTTTACTTGGACGACATTTGTCGCCTCAGCACTGATTTTATTCGCATTCCCGCCGCTTACTGCAGGGCTTGCGATGCTGATGCTTGATAGAATGTTTGATACGAGCTTTTTTAATCCAGAGCTCGGCGGAAATACAATCATCTGGGAGCATTTGTTCTGGATTTTCGGACACCCAGAAGTTTATATCTTAATCCTGCCAGCATTCGGAATATTTTCTGAAATCATTCCAGTGTTTGCAAGAAAAAGGCTGTTTGGCTATTCGTCTATGGTGTTTGCGACTGTATTGATTGGTTTCCTTGGATTCATGGTGTGGGCGCATCACATGTTCACAACTGGACTTGGTCCGATTGCCAATGCGATCTTTGCTGTAGCCACAATGGCGATTGCGGTGCCTACAGGAATTAAAGTATTTAACTGGCTGCTCACCATATGGGGCGGTAATGTGAAGTTTACAACGCCGATGCTGTATTCCGTTGCCTTTATACCGTCGTTTTTACTTGGCGGGGTAACCGGAGTCATGCTTGCAGCAGCTGCAGCAGATTATCAGTTCCATGATACGTACTTTGTTGTGGCGCATTTCCACTACGTCATTATCGGCGGGGTTGTATTCGGTATTTTAGCTGGTGTGCATTACTGGTGGCCGAAGATGTTTGGAAAAATACTGAATGAGAAGCTTGGGAAAATTGGCTTTGTGCTGTTTTTCGTCGGTTTCCATTTAACCTTCTTTATCCAGCATTTTCTCGGTCTTTGGGGCATGCCGCGCCGAGTCTTTACATTCTTGCCGGGTCAGGGGCTAGACCTTGGGAACTTGGTCAGTACGATTGGGGCACTGTTCATGTTTGTAGCTGTTGTCATCATGCTGATTAATATCATCTGGACGACAGCAAAAGGGGAGCGTGTATCGGGCGATCCTTGGGGAGATGGAAGAACGCTTGAATGGGCAGTGTCTTCACCTCCGCCAGAATATAACTTTAAACAGCTTCCGCTTGTCAGAGGACTAGATCCATTATGGATTGAAAAAATGGATGGTAAAAAAGGAATGACAGCATCTGAACCGCTCGATGATATTCACATGCCGAATAATTCCATCTTACCTGTCATTATCTCATTCGGTCTATTTGTGTCAGCGTTTGGCTTCATGTATCGTCAAGAGCATAGCTGGGGGCTTCCAGTGATTCTCATTGGTCTTGGCATTACATTTGCAACCATGCTGGTTCGCTCTCTTAAAGACGATCATGGGTACCATATTCACAAAGAAGATTTGACCGATGACGATGATAAAGGGGTGAAAGCATAATGGAACCACAAAAAATGACAGCAGAAACTTTTCCGGCTTCTCCTGAGAAAGCCACGTTAGAAGGAAAGAATAAGTTCGTCGGGTTCTGGTTGTTTCTTGGGGGAGAAACCGTTCTGTTTGCATCGCTCTTTGCCACGTATTTGGCGCTGAAAAACTCTAATGCAGGCGGAGCAAAAACAACTGATATGTTTGATCTCACGCTTGTCTTTATTGCCACGATGCTACTACTAACGAGCAGTTTAACGAGTGTGTATGCAATGTATCATATGAAAAACTTTGCCTTTAAAAAGATGCAGCTTTGGCTTGGTGTGACTGTGCTATTAGGTGCTTCATTTTTAGGGGTTGAGATTTATGAGTTCTATCATTATGTGCATGCGTATGATTTTACCATTACCAGCTCAGCTCTTGGTTCCTCCTTCTATACACTTGTAGGAACTCACGGGGCTCACGTCGCCTTTGGACTTTGCTGGATTACCGCTCTTATGATTCGAAATATGAGACGCGGACTCGATTTATACAATGCGCCGAAATATTATGTGGCAAGTCTGTATTGGCACTTCATTGATGTTGTGTGGGTCTTCATCTTTACCGTTGTATATTTAATGGGAATGGTGGGATAAGAATGGGAAATAAAAACACAAATCAGTCTAAAGTCGATCTTGTATACCGTAAAAAGAAAAATGCCGAAGAAATGAAGCATCAGCTCATTTCTTTCGGCTTGATGATTGGATTAACCTTTGTTGCCTTTTTAACAATCGCTTCTGAAGACGTAGGAAACTGGTTCGCAGTACCATTTATTTTACTGCTTGCCGTTATTCAGGTGGCTTTTCAGCTTTATTATTTTATGCACATGAACCAAAAAGGGCATGAAACACCCGCATTGTTTCTTTACTCAGGTGTGTTTGTCGCGTTTATTACCGTATTAGCCTTTTTGACCATTATTTGGTGGTAAGCCCGCTTTGCCCTTGAAGGAGGCGCAGCAATGGAGAACTTAGAAATATTCGGATTTCGGGCATTATGGAGCCCTTACTATTTGACTAGTATTGTCATAGCAGCTGCTCTTTATCTGCTTCTTGTGACAAAGGGGAAGCATCGTGCGACGGTAAAAGAGAAAACGTTGTTTCTGACGGGGCTTGTTCTGTTATACGCCGTAAAAGGAAGCCCAGTTGATTTAATGGGGCATATTATGTTTAGTGCACATATGGCGCAAATGGCGGTGCTCTATTTAGTCATTCCGCCTCTCCTTATTACAGGATTACCTGTGGCCATTTGGGAGCGGATCATACAAATACCAGGCATTCAGCAGATGTTTCGTTTGTTTTCCAAGCCTTTAATTGCATTGCTAGGATTTAACGGCTTGTTTTCGATGTACCATATTCCGCTTGTGTTTGACTTTGTGAAAACAGATCCGTTTTATCATGCGCTGATGACAGTGGTCATTTTTATCGCTGCCTTTTTCATGTGGTGGCCGCTCGTTCATAAAGTCCAAAGTCAGCCTCAGATTACAGGCATTTTAAAGCTTGGTTATATCATGGCAGACGGGATATTAATGACTCCTGCGTGTGCACTCATCATGTTTAGTGAGGCACCGATCTATGCAACCTATTCTGATGCTGGTGCTTGGATACAGGCGCTGCATCTATGCGTACCAAGTGATACGCTGGCAGGTCTTGCGCTCACAGGTCCTGAAATGTTCCATACCTTGCCGCTGCTAGAAGACCAGCAGCTAGGTGCGATTTTGATGAAAATTATTCAGGAGATTGTGTACGGCTCGATCCTTGCTGTTGTCTTCTTTGACTGGGCAAGAAAAGAAAGAGCGAAAGATGCCGTACCAGATGCCCTGATTCCGAAATATGAATGAAAAAAGCACAGCCGGATGGCTGTGCTTTCGTTTATGCTTCTGCAGTCATTGCTTCTAGTTTTTCTTTCAGCTGTTCAAGTGTTTTTTTGCTTGATTGGATGAGAGACTTAGGGAAATCTTCGCCTTCGCCGTATTCAACACCGTGCGGATAATAATGTTTTCCGAGTAAAGGTGTGAGAAGCTGTATGTGTGCTCTTTTTGAACCAACATCCCCTTCGGTGGCGTAGCCGGAAATGCGTAAATAAAAGGTTCCCTCTACCATGTTATACTTTCTGTCGTACGTCACACGCTCATAATCCCATTGATCGGCTCGTACAAATCCTTCACTTTCCATGATGAAATCTAATTTATTTAAGTCAGCTGCTACCTTTTCAATCCCCGTACCTTCAAACTTCACCCAAAACCCCTCCTTATAAAAATTCCCTTTACTGACAATCATAGTATGAAAGCGTTAAACTTTCAACTGTGAAAGGTATGTTCTTTTATAACCTGGTTACAGTAATAAAGAAAATAACAGATGGAGGAATCAACGTGAAAACAAAAAAAATCAAAGATATTATGACAAAAAAAGTAGTGACATGTCAGCAAGATGACAATACGTATGAAGCGGCAGTCAAAATGAGAGAAGCAGACATTGGAGCCATTCCCGTGGTTAACGGAGATCAGCTCGTTGGTATCGTGACAGACCGTGACCTTGTACTCAGAGGCATTGCAGAAAAAAAGCCAAACTCACACGAAGTAGGCTCGCTGATGACGAAGGAAGTACTGACAGCAGAAGAAGATGCAACGCTTGAAGAAATTGTCCGGCTGATGTCAGAGCACCAGCTTCGCCGCATTCCTGTTGTGAAGAACGGTGCATTAACAGGGATTGTCGCTCTTGGAGATTTATCCGTCGAAGATTTATCGAATGATCGCGCAGGAGATGCACTGACAGAAATCTCTCAGCAGGATCAAGATCATGGGCAAGGATTTCTTCATTAAGAGGGGCATATTTTAAATTCGTGTTAAATAGGCTGTATTGTCGTTGATAAATAGAGCGAGTTTTGTTTAAATGACAGTAGAAGGTACTTTTTGTACCTTGCCAATTTAACGGAGGTGTTTATTTGAAAACTGTGCTCAAAACACTCCTCATCCTCCTGATTATATCTGGAACGTACGTTCTGTTTATTCAATATGGATCTTCACCAGAAAAAGAAAACAGCAATGAACCGAAGGTGTCTAATGAAGAAACATCTAGCGATAAGCCGATCAACATCCCGAAAAAGGGGCTCATGTCCTTTATGGGGAAATCTTCAAACGAAGTGCTTAAACAGCTGGGAGAACCAGATCGCATTGATCCTTCCGCATATGATTATGACTGGTGGATATACAATCAATCGAAGAAGCACTATATTCAAGTAGGGGTAAAGGATAGTAAAGTGGTGACATTGTTTGCAACAGGAGACGGGCTCAATGTTGAACCGTTTAAAATCGGTCAAGCCACAAGTGAGGTATTTAAAAAAACACAAATTGCACCTTACATTCATGTAGAGGATGAACAAAATTCATACCGCTTTGAATTCTCAGAAGATGATATGAATACAAGACCTACCGTGAAAGTGGACGATGATGTATATGTTCAGCTTTACATGGATAAGTTTGAAAGCACCCTTTCAAGTATTAGGGCGTTTAACGCAGATACATTTGTGAAACAAAAGCCATACGAAGTCGTCTATCGTGGTCAATTGATAGAACCAGAGGCAATATCGGGTGAAAAATGGAAAGAGATCGAAGCTTCCAGTCAAAAACAAATTTTTGATATGACCAATATAATTCGTCATAAGTACAAACTGCCGATCTTAAAGTGGGATGATGAAACCTCTGAAGTGGCATTCATGCATAGTGAGGACATGAAAGAGAATCATTATTTCTCCCATGAATCTAAAAAATACGGTACGCTGAAAGACCGATTAGAAAGAGGCGAGGTGGCATTTCAGCTCGCAGGTGAAAACATTGCCTATAATTATGTAGATGGACCTGCAGCGGTAGAAGGCTGGCTCAATAGTGAAGGTCATAGGAAGGCGTTATTAAATAAAGATTACACACACCTTGGCGTCGGTGTGAAAGAAAAATACTACACCCAAAACTTCATTAAAAAAACATCTTAAACGAAAGCAGCTGCACCATCGCAGCTGTTTTTTTGATTGAAAAAGAGGCTCACCAAAATAACTGCTGATGTATATAGTATAGTAGGCATTTGTATGGGGGGTGAGGATATGACAAACAAGCAAAAACAAACATCCATTGATGAATTTAAACAATTCGTCAGACGCCATCCGAAGTTAATTCAAGAAGTGCAAACGCAAGAAAAAAGCTGGCAAAGTGTATACGAAAATTGGGTCATGTTTGGTGAGGAAGATGAGATGTGGTCTCCTTACCGGCAAACGCAATCTGGAGACGTGAAAGAAGAAAAAGACTCTAAGCCAAGTGAAGCGGGAAAAGCCGATTTTATGTCTAAAATGGTTTCTGCTGTGAAAAAAATGGACGCTGATCAAATGAATGAACAAATCAACAAAATGAGCCAGTCTATTTCCTCTTTACAAAGCTTACTCGGACAATTTTCATCAAATGGCTCAAAGAAAGGTTCATCTGGAGGCAGTCAGCACCCATTCTCCTTCAGGAAAGATTAAGTGAAAGGGGATGCTTTTGGTGCGGAAAGAAGTACTGGAGTTTGTCATGGCCGAAGAGGATCGAATCAAATTCATCAGACAGCGTCCTCTCTGGTACAGACAGCTGACTCGACATCCTGATAAGCTATCGTCCTTTGAATTAGATAAAATGAATTTTTACGAAAAAACCATTCCTCATCGTGTGAGTCAGTTGAGTAACAGTGTCCAAATGGCTGAAATGATGATTCAAATGTTCCAAGCAATGCGCAATCAAAATGGAGCCGGATGAGGCTTTTTTGAGTTGATTAAGATGTCTATTTCCTGAGCATCCTATAAAAGTAGATGAAAGGAGAATCAGATGATGAAATGGATGCTGTCAATATGCGCATTGCTTTTTCTTGTCACCGGGTGTCAAAGTCAACATGAAGAGAAGCAAGTCATAAAGCAAGATCCAGCTGTACATGTGATGCAGCAAGCCCAAAGCGAAATGAAGCAGCAAGGTTTTTTAAAATACAAAGTGCAGGGGTCTTCTGTTTATATAGAAAGTACACTGCAAGATTTTCATCTTGAGCCTACGCGACTAAAAAAGGATGAGAAGGCGGGATATTTTACAGTGTATGTAGACGGAAAACGTGCAGGCAATGAATATACTGCTGCATTTGTGGTCAAGCATCTCTCAAAAGGAAAGCATAAAATGACCGTTGTGCTCAATTCTCGTCATCCAGAATATAGGCAGAAAAGAGAGACATGGGATGTATTTGTGACGTAAAAGCATTTTCTGATCCATAGGTTTCGTGGTAAACTATGAATTGGAGGTGCATCATTTATGTATGCGACAATCGAATCTGTGGAGCTCCAAGAGGAAGCGAATCAATTGGCTGCCATGATTCTTCAGTCGGAGGAGGCTGAACATTACCGCAACTGCTTTAAGCGTCTCCAGCAAGACGAAGAAGCCCAACAAATTATTGCCCATTTTACAAAAGTAAAAGAGCAATATGAGGATGTGCAGCGGTTCGGCAAATACCATCCGGACTATAGAACGATCTCAAAGGAAATGCGTGAGGTCAAAAGAAAGTTAGATCTTCACGATACAGTGGTTGATTTCAAAAAAGCAGAAACAGCGATTCAATCCATCTTAGATGAGATTAGTATTGAAATCGGTCAAGCTGTATCAGCATATATCAAAGTTCCAACAGGGAACCCATATTTTGATGGTCTATCATCATGCGGCGGTGGCTGTGGATCTGGTGGCAGCTGTGGCTGTAAAGTATCTTGACGAGACTTGAATGTCTCGTCTTTTACATAATGACTGAAAAGAATTGAAAAAGCGGCAGGTGAAAAGATGGAAACCAAACGTCAAGGGATGGTCGTTTGGCTGCATTCGTTAAAGCAGTCAAAGGCGCTAAGAAAATTTGGAAATGTTCACTATATTTCACGGAAAATGAAATATGCAGTGATCTATTGTGATATGAATGATCTCGAGCGCCATATGGCTAAGCTCAGCTCATTGCCATTTGTGAAACGTGTTGAGCCTTCATATAAACCCTTTATTAAATTAGAGTACGAATCCAAATTGGACAAAGCAAAAGAGTATGATTATAAAGTGGGCTTTTAAAGACACAAAAAAACCCCCGCGGCATCACCCGCGGGGTCCTTCTATTCTTAATGATTCATTAAGGAGAAGGCAAAGGGAGAGGAGAAACCGGAGGAAGAACTTATGGGGAAACGTAAGTCTTCTCCGCGGTTGGCAACAGCACCACATCAGATGCTGTTATAAGTAGTATGACCCCGCTTTCCTTGATCTATACATAGTAAATGAATGAAAGTCTGCGCATTGTCCCCTGCGGAGTGTTGTGGTAAGATAATGTTGGATTTTTTGTCATACACAATAACCAATAGAAGCAAGCAGAAAAAGTGGTGGAAAAATGAGAGTCATCTCTGGAACGAGAAAAGGCCGCACACTTAAAGCGGTACCAGGTCAATCAACAAGACCGACGACAGATAAGGTAAAAGAATCGATATTTAATATGATCGGCCCGTATTTTGATGGCGGATGGGCCCTTGATTTATTTGCGGGAAGCGGTGGTTTAGGGATTGAAGCGCTTTCTAGAGGATTCGATCATTGCATATTCGTTGATCGAGATATGAAGGCGATTCAAACGATAAAAGGAAACCTCAATCAATTGGAGCTGATTGATCAAAGTGAAGTGTTTCGAAACGAGGCAAAGCGTGCACTTGCAGCCGTTGTGAAACGAGAGGAATCCTTTCAAGCGATCTTTCTTGATCCGCCTTACAAAGATCAACAGCTAAAAGCACTTCTTGACATGATTGACGAGCATGCCTTATTAACAGATGACGGCGTAATCGTGTGTGAGCATGATAAGGACGTTATACTGCCAGAGGAAGCTGGACAGCTTTACATATCAAGACAGGAACTGTACGGGTTGACTGGTATTACGATCTATAGAAAGCGGGGAAATTAAAGCATGGGGAACATAGCCGTTTGTCCGGGTAGCTTCGATCCAGTCACATTGGGCCATTTGGATATCATCAAAAGAGGTGCAAAGATCTTTGATGAAGTGTATGTATGTGTACTAAATAACTCATCCAAGAAACCGTTATTTACCGTTGAAGAACGGTGTGAGCTCATTCGCCAAGCGACGAAGGATCTGCCAAATATCAAAGTCGAATCCTTTCACGGTCTGCTTGTTGATTATGCGAAACAAAAAGAAGCCAAAGTCATTTTACGCGGATTAAGAGCTGTGACAGACTTTGAATATGAAATGCAGGGCACATCAATGAATAAAGTGTTAAACGATGACATTGAAACGTTTTTCATGATGACCAACAATCAGTATTCCTTCTTAAGCTCAAGCATTGTCAAAGAAGTAGCGAAATATGATGGTTCAGTCAAAGACCTTGTGCCAAAAGAGGTAGAAGAAGCGCTGATAGAAAAATTTAAAGGATGAGTGCACTGTGCACTCATCCTTTTTTTAATTTCTGATAGTATAGCGCCGTATACAAGATCAAGCTGCATAGCGTGATCAAAGGGCCAACTGTCACAAGCTGATTCCAAAGCACACTGCTGTACATGACGACCTGCTGGCTTGCTTCAAAGGCACCTGCTGGGAGAGCCATGTCAGATCGAGAGACATAAAGAGGCTTGAACAATAAGAAGGCAAAAACAGCTGCATAAATCCCGTGAAGCAAACGAGCGAAGAAAAACGGTTTAAAGCGTATATCTGTTGCCGCCAGAATGCCAGCGACCTGAGCTTGAACAGAAAACCCGCTGAATCCTAATATAAAGCTGACGACAATCGTTTTAGCAAGAAGGGTGACTTCCTGTGACCCTGTCAGCTGACTTCCTAATGTGATTTCAAATAAACCGGCAATCATCGCAAGATCTAATTCTGGCGGAAGGTGCATCGTTTGCAGCATATATCCGATCCCTATGGATAAGAGATCCGTCACATGAACAACTGACAGCATTTTGCTAAACACAGAAAATAAGATAATAAAGCCGCCAATCATAAAGAGTGTTTGGACTGATGACATGACCGCATCACTTAAAATTTGGCCGAGCGGTCTTTTCTCTGCGAGTCTTGCTGTATGAAGAGCGCTGAATGCCTCTTGAAACGGTGGGAATAAAATTTGCTTACGGCTTCTCAGATGTGCATCATGCCGTGCTTTATATCCTCGCATCGTCACCCCAACAGCGAGATTCCCTAAATAATGTGCGCAGGCCAAAACAATTCCTAAAGCTGGATGATGAAAAAAACCAACAGCCACCGCACCGAAAATAAACAATGGGTTCGATGAATTTGTAAAAGAAACGAGGCGCTCTGCTTCGATTTGTGTCAGTTGTCCTTCTTGCCTGAGTCTTGTGGTTAATTTCGCACCAGAAGGAAAGCCTGATGCCATTCCCATCGCTAGGACAAATCCGCCTACACCAGGCACTCGAAAGATGGGGCGCATAAATGGCTCTAATAATACCCCGACAAATCTGACAATCCCGAAACTAATTAATAGCTCGGACAAAATAAAAAAAGGAAGCAATGATGGAAATACAACCTCCCACCACATTGCAAGTCCATTTTTAGACGCTTGCAAAGAGGCTTGTGGATGTGTAATCACAGTGGCTGTTAAAAAGATAAAAAAAGCAGCGATGAACAGAGTGTTCCATTTTTTCATGGAGATTTCGCCCCTTGCCGTTATGATCTATTGGCGAGCTCGTGATCAAAAAAGAAAGAAACTAGCCGAGCCTGTCTTCTATTACTATACGAGCAGAAGGGGCATGTTTAGACCAATAGATTCGTATATATGCATAGAAAAGAGGAGGGTGGATTTTCATGAGGCGACCAGTCATCGGGCTTGCGTTAGGCTCTGGAGGTGCGAGGGGAATGGCACATATCGGAGTTTTATCTAGTCTTGAGAAACAAGGTATTCAGGTAGATATGATTGCTGGCAGCAGTATTGGCGCACTTGTTGGGAGCTTTTATGCGGCAGGACAGGACGTAGAAAAAATGAAAAAACTTGCACTTGTCTTCAGAAAAAAGTATTATGCTGACTATACACTGCCAAAAATCGGTCTTTTAAAAGGAAATCGAATTTTGCAGCTGATTCACACGTTTACATATGGGAAAAAATTCGAAGAATTAAAAATGCCCCTTGCAGTGGTTGCCTGTGACCTCGAGACAGGGGAGAAGGTCGTGTTTAAAAAAGGGTCTGTCTCACAAGCAGTCAGAGCAAGCATCAGCATTCCGGGCGTGTTTGTTCCTCATGAAATGGGCGGCAGACAGCTAGTGGATGGAGCGGTTGTGGACCGCATTCCTGTGTCTGTTTTAAAAGATATGGGCGCAGACCTCATCATCGCCTCTGATGTATCAAGAGTGAAAAAAACGGAAAAGGCGACGAGATTATCGGATGTGATTATGCAAAGTTTGGACATCCTTCAAAATGAATTGGTCCGTCATCAAACCATTCACGCTGATGTCATGATTCGGCCGAGGCTTGAAACATTTAGCTCGAGTGCGTTCGCGCAGGTGCAGGAGATGATTGAAGCAGGTGAGCTTGCCGCAGATCAACTAACAGGTACACTGAAAGATGTCATTGATAAATGGGAGTGTTAATCGAATGAAAAAATTAAATATTCGCTGGCTCAGCTTTTTTGTCGTTATCCTTGTATTATGTGGCTTAACCTTTGTCAAACTGCCATATTACGTGACAAAGCCGGGTGATGCAACCGAGATTGCTCCCCACATTCAAGTAGACGGCGGATATGGCGAGAAGGGCAGCTTCTCTCTTATGACAATTAAAGTAGGTCCAGCCAATCCGTATACGTATTTGCTTGCGAAAATGAATAAATATGATGAAATCGTCCCAGAAGAAAATATTAAAGCGGACGGGGAGTCGGATCAAGATTATATGAAACGGCAGCTTCAGCTGATGAAAAGCTCGCAAGAAAATGCCATGATTGCAGCATATACAAAAGCAGGTAAAAAAGTAGATTATACGTTTAACGGCGTATATGCAAGCTACGTGATGAAAGGAATGCCTGCTTACGGCAAAATTGAAGTGGGCGACCGAATTAAAAGCGTTGATGGCAAGACCTATGATTCTGCTGATAAAATGGTTTCGTATATCAGCAGCAAAAAAGCAGGTACATCTGTCCGTTTTGTCCTTGAACGAAATGGCAAAGACATGACGGAGAAAGTGACGTTAAAACCATTTAAAGAAGAGCCGAATCGAGTTGGAATTGGCGTATCATTATTTACAGACCGAAATGTGAAAGTCTCACCTTCTATTAAGGTGGATATTGAAAATATCGGCGGACCGTCAGCGGGTCTTATGATGTCACTTGAAATTTATAACCAGCTGACAAAAGAAGACGAAACACATGGCTATGCGATTGCAGGAACGGGAACGATTGACGCCGATGGAACGGTCGGTCCAATTGGTGGAATCGATCAAAAGGTCGTGGCGGCAGATAAAGCAGGAAAAGATATATTCTTTGCACCGAATGATAAAGGTGATCCAAATTCAGACTATAGAAATGCTGTCAAAACAGCGAAAGATATTAAAAGTGATATGAAAATTGTGCCTGTAGATACAATGCAAGATGCCCTGAACTATTTAAACAAATTAAAAGAGAAAGCATCTTAATCAAAAAAGAGCAGCCTTCATAAAGGCTGCTCTCAGCATGTAGACAAACCTTTGCATTCTTTGTCAGGACTGCAAAGGCTTTCTATTATGCTGAAAAGAAGACAAAGGCTAAAATAAAGATCATTTTAGCCCTGTGTCAACAATTTGGAGCAGCCTTCCGCAAGGCTGCTTTTTTTGCTAAGACTGGAAGAGACCAGTCTCTTCATCATATCGGATCGGTGAGGTTTTAAATTCCGCTTCCGTTAAGTTCGTTTGCATCGGCTCACTAACGGGCAGGCTGAAGACGCGGGATGCGCGAATATCAAGATTAAGTGCGGGATGTGAAAAGGCAGACAGCTTACTGACGAGCGGCACGTCCAATTCTTTTTTCACAAGAGATAAGTATTGCTGCCCTTTCTTTGACATACCAAGTAAACGAATATAAGGCGCTTTTTTCTCTTTCAGCAGCTCATGCATGGCACTCTTTTTCACCCTCATTAAGAGATGTGTGTTCATCCGTTGCAGCCTCGTCCACGTATAGCGTTTTGTTTTCACAAGTGATAGATATTCCTCGTAGGAGGACGCATGTGTAATCGCCTTTTGCATGCGGTGTTCGATGCCTTCTTCGATTTCATAGATGCCTTCTAGTTCTGCCGTATCCATTGTGTGAAAAACGTGTTTTAAGAAGCTAAAGTAGGCTTCTTGTGTATGTAGAAGACCATATGAAGAATGATAGTCATGTAATTGCTTGAGCGTAGCTTCTGGGAGATAAGGGGCGACTGTTTCAAATGTACCATGATCTTTTAACGCTTTTCGTATACTTGTTGCGCTTGCGATTTTCTGATTTTCAGGTAGTTCTTCATCATGATAACCAGATGAAATCCTTTGAGAGGTAAAGGGCTGCATGTGAGGGGATCTCTCCAAGATGGCTTTGACATAATGGAAACCTAAAATGTTATTGGGCAGAGACAGATCCAGTAAGTGCTTAGGATCAATCACCTCTTGAAACGCAGCAGCAGCTGCAGCTGGATAACTAAGGCCCTCTTTTACTTTTCCTTTTGTGAAAAGGTCAATTTCTTCTTTTTTCTCATGCCAAGCACGAGCTGTTCGCTCGAATGCTTTGATGTCACCATCCTCGCTGCCGAAAAAAAGGGAGCGGCATTTTAAAGCATCTAGAATCGCCACAGCACCGTTTGCAAAGGTTTCTGCCTTTTGCACTGCGTATATGTATGGAAGCTCACACACAATGTCTACACCGTTTTGCAGTGCCATTTTTGTCCGCGCCCATTTTGAGACGATGGCAGGCTCACCGCGCTGGAGGAAGGAACCGCTCATGACGGCAATGGCAACATCTGAGGAGGTATGTGTTTTCGCCTGACGAACATGATAGGCATGTCCATAATGAAATGGATTATACTCGACAACGACTCCTGTTGCTTTCAATAGATGTTCCGCCTTTCTTGCTATGGTTAAATGGTCTATGCTACAGTAGCATAAGAGAAAAATGAAGCCCATTTTTTTCAGTGTAGGCATTCCGAGAACTGATGTCAAACAACGCTCTGACATCACAAAGGACTGTAAAGAAAAAATATTGACAAATAACATGAGGAAAGCTATAATCATGTTTGTTGCTCTTAGAGGTGATACAATTGAAATGGACAGTTTATCAGTTACATCAAAAAGCTAAAAACAGCTTCGATTTTCATGAGACGGTTGACTTAAATGAACTTACTAGCCTTCATTCAGATATACGTCGCATTTCACCGGTAGAGGTGAAAGGGACTGGAGTGATCGAATCAAAGCAAGTCGCATTTGATTTAACCATCACAGGTGAAATGACATTGCCTTGTTCAAGAACGCTTGTTGATGTAAATTATCCATTTGCGATTTCAACGAAAGAACTATTTGTACTTCATAAGACAGACGACATAGAAGATGAAGACGTTTCTATTGTAGAAGACGATATCATCGACTTAACGCCTTTAGTCAAGGAAGAAATTCTTCTTGAAGTGCCGATGCAAATCTTTTGCGACCAAACGGACGTAAAAGGTGCTGCACCACAAGAAGGGAATGACTGGGCGGTCATTTCGGAAGATGCACATCAAAACCGAATTGATCCGCGTCTGGAAGGCTTGAAGAAGCTCTTAGAAGAAAATAATGAATCTTAACTTAACTCTTTAAGGAGGTGGGAATAATGGCTGTACCTTTTAGAAGAACTTCTAAAATGAAAAAAAGATTGCGTCGTACGCATTTCAAACTACAAGTACCTGGTATGGTAGCTTGCCCAGAATGCGGTGAAATGAAAATTTCTCATCGTGTCTGCAAATCTTGCGGAACATACAAAGGCAAAGACGTAAAAAGCAACTAATGCTTGATAAAAAAACGTGAGGGAATTCTTCCCTTGCGTTTTTTTATTTGTCTATTTTTTAGGATTCTCTCCTGCAAATAGTCTATCTACTCTAGTAGGCGCATATGATGTGGTATTCAGATTCAGGGGGGATGATCAATTGACAATTACAAGGCAGGACGCATGGACACAGGATGAAGATTTACTTTTAGCAGAAGTTGTCTTAAGGCACATTCGAGACGGAGGAACGCAGCTTTCCGCATTTGAGGAAGTCGGGAAAGCATTGTCAAGAACAGCGGCAGCATGTGGTTTCAGGTGGAACTCATACGTTAGAAAACAATATCAGGCAGGCATAGAGCTGGCAAAAAAACAGCGGAAAGAATTGCGCAAAAAAATAGGTATTCATTCCTCTGGTTTACCACAGCATGCGTTAACCATAGAAGAGAAGACTACTTCAAATCAGGCTGAATTGACCCTTCGAGAAGTGATTCAGTTTTTAGAGCAGCTTGAAAAAGAACCTGATGGACCTACTCATTTACGCGAAGAACTGGCAGATGCACAGCATCAATTGAAGTCACTTACAGAAGAAAATGAACACTTAAAGCGGCAATTAAAAATGACAGAAGAAGATTACCGGGCACTCATAAGTATTGTTGAAAGAGTCAAACAGAATATCAGCTTAAAAGAATATGCTAAATAAAGAGACGCCCCTCACAAAGAAAGGAGGGGCGTTTTGTGATCAGGATTTAAGCGGATTCACCTGTATTTTTTTGAATATGTGCGGGCTCCCAGATGAGGGGATTTTCACCCTTATCGCGCTCCATATCATATTTGACTGCTTCAAAGCCCATTTTATCCCAAAAACCAGCAGATTTGACGCGCGGATTGGTCCGAATTGGCAATCCGAACGATTTAGCGAATTCAACAAGTGCTTCGCCGTACCCTTTGCGCTGATACCCAGGAAGCACTTCCAGCTTCCACAGCTCTAAATAATCATGGTTGTGGTTAAAATACGTTGTCGTTGAGCCGTCCACTTGATAAAGGCTCATACGTGCCACTAGCTTATCTCCAAAATAAATCCCATAAAATGGAGAGTTGCTGTCATTTTCAATCATATTGCTTTCAAGGTCTTCGAGCATGGATAGCTCTTGTATGCCGTATTCCTTAAATTGTTTAAATTCCTCTAACGTTTTGTAATTAATTAGAAGTCGTTTTACTTGTGCCATATGATCTTCCCCCTTACACACATAATGTCGACAGTGATGTCATTGAAGGCGTTTTCATCCCACCCGCCTCAAAAAGTTTTTACACTTATTATTATAGTTTTTAAATTAAAAAAATTCAATCATAGCGCGCCATCTGCTTTTTGCATCACGACATGAACCTGTTAAAATAGTTGATATCATGAAGTAAACGAAAAAGGGATGTGCGGCAGTTGAATATTGGAATCATTGGCGGCGGTGCGATTGGTCTGCTTTGTGCTAGTTATTTATCACAGCATCATGACATCACAGTCTTTACAAGAAGAAACGAACAGGCAGAAGAGATTCGAGCAGTAGGCATTGAGCGAACAGTAAAAGGAGAAACATGCCAGGCGGCTGTTCATGCACAGACAGGAATAACAGGAGAATTTGATTTGCTCATCGTGACAGTGAAATATCATCATTTGCAAGATGTACTTGGTGAACTATCGACATTACCTCCTCATCGTATCTTATTCTTACAGAACGGAATGGCTCACTTATTAGATTTGGAGAATTGGAAAACGGGACATTCATTATACATAGGTGTGGTAGAGCACGGAGCTATGAAGATGTCAGATCATGCAGTGAACCATACAGGTATCGGTGTCATTAAGTGGGGGGCATTTCAGCATGAAGAAGCAGCTGATATAAAAAAAGCATTGAATGAGACATCATCTCATTTTCAGATGATCTATACGGATGAATGGAAAAAGGTGCTGGAGGAAAAACTGCTTGTCAATGTCTGTATTAATCCGCTCACGGCTTTGCTGCATGTGAGAAACGGGGAATTGATCGCAAACCCTTCATATGAATACATGATGAAATGTGCATTTGAAGAAGCAGTTTCCATCTTGAGCTTACATGAAAAAGAGCGGCTCTGGTCTTATGTAGTCTCTGTTTGTGAGAAAACGGCTGAGAATCAGTCGTCTATGCTTCAAGATATAGTGAAAGGCCGCCAAACCGAAAGAAAAGCCATCCTTGGCTATCTTTTAAAAAAGGCTCAAGCTCACAGCGTTGCGGCGCCACATCTCACTTTCTTTGATCGAAGCTTGGAAGTATTGGAAAAAAAGCAAACAAAATCTTTTGAGTGAGCTCATTTACATGCTATACTTTTTTCGGGAAACTAACTATTTATTGAAGAAAGGAAGTTCTAAACATGCAATTGACTGAACTTTCCATCCGAAGTCAGAATTTATTCATACGTGATTATATAGAAGAAAAAAAAGAGATGACGACTTTTTTTGATTATGATATACATTCTGAGCACACATGGAAAAAGAGATACGACGATCTCATGGAAATGAGCTTCCCGCGCGAGGCTTTAGCGGATTATATGAGCGCGTACCACGCAAAGTTTGAATCGAAAGCGATGCGCCAGAACATTGAAAAGATCCGTGATGAACGGAGTGTCATGGTGGTCGGAGGACAGCAGGCTGGTCTATTAACAGGACCGCTTTATACCATACATAAAATCATATCCATCATTCAGTTTGCAAAAGAAAAAGAAACAGAGCTTGGCGTCCCGGTGATTCCGGTCTTTTGGGTAGCCGGTGAGGATCATGACGTAGATGAAATTAATTTTGTGTACACATCTGGCGAAAAAGGGCCAGTGAAACAAAAGCTGTCATTACATAACGTCAAAAAAGCGGCTGCGAAAAGAATCCCGCTTGATCAAGAAAAAACCGAGACATGGCTCCGTGATGTGTTTTCAACGTATGAAGAATCTGCATACACCAATGACTTGTTTGATCAGCTTCTTCGATGTTTACGCAAATCACAAACGTTTACTGATTTCTTTGAATGGATTGTATGTGACCTCTTTGAAGAGGATGGGCTGCTTTTATTTAATTCAGGTGACTTAGGTGTCAAACCACTCGAGCGTCCGTTATTCAAGCACATTGTCGAGACAAATGATGCAGTTACTGCTCGCTTAAATGAATCACAGGCTGCTATGAAACGAGCAGGATATCAGCCAATTATTGAAGCTGGTGACAATCAGGCGAATCTGTTTTACGAATATGATGAGGAACGTTTCCTGATTGAAAAAGAGAACGGCCGGTTTTCTATATCAGAAGTGGGGCTTACGTGGACGAAGGAAGAGCTTTTGCAGGAAGTGGAGGAGCACCCAGAACGGTTTAGCAACAATGTGGTGACGCGTCCCTTGATGCAGGAAACCCTTCTCCCGACACTTGCCTTTATGGCAGGACACGGTGAGGTTAACTATTGGGGAGAACTGAAAGGAATCTTTGAGCATTTTAAATTAAAGATGGCGCCTGTTCTTCCGAGACTGCATGTAACCCTTCTTGAAAGGCACATCGACAAGAAACTGCCAGTTAGAGAACTGTCGGTAGAAGAAGTGCTGACAAATGGAGTGAAAAAAAAGAAAGAAGCGCACTTTCAGCAAAGTCTTCCAGACAGCTTTGTTCAAGCGGTTCAACACGCCAAACGTGAATTAGCAAATGCTCATGACGTGATGAGACAAGAAGCACTGGAGATTGAACCAAACTTCGAGCAGCTGCTAGATAAAAATGCCAAATTTATTGAAGACCAGCTTCAATTTGTTTATCAAAAGGTTGCGCAGCGTGTGGAAGAGAAGGAAGGATATATCCTTCGGGACTTTGAACGGATTGAAAATAGTTTAAAACCACTAGATGCTCCGCAAGAAAGAATTTGGAATATCATGTACTTTTTAAACAAATATGGTCCAGAATTCTTCAAAACATTCAAAAATATGCCATTTTCATTTCAAAACAAGCAACAAATTGTCAAACTTTGAAATAAAGTTTTAATGAACCCTGACTAGTTCAGGGTTTTTTTTTATGTAGAAACAGTGTAGAATAAGTTTTGTGGAGAGAAGTGGTGGATAGTGGAGAGTATGGGTGAGAAAGTGGGGCTCTGATTATCATGTTCATGGGTGAATACCAACATACGATTGATACAAAAGGGCGCATGATCATCCCTGCTAAATTTAGAGACGGTCTCGGAGAACAGTTTGTGCTGACGAGAGGGCTTGATCAATGTTTATTTGGCTACCCTATGAGTGAGTGGAAACTAATCGAAGAGAAACTCAAAGCACTACCGCTAACGAAAAAAGATGCACGTGCGTTTACCCGGTTCTTCTTCTCTGGCGCAGTCGAATGCGATCTGGACAAGCAGGGGCGTATCAACATCGCATCAAACCTACTCCAATATGCAAAACTCGAAAAAGAATGTGTGGTCATCGGCGTTTCAAATCGAATTGAGTTGTGGAGTAAGTCGATCTGGGAACAATATACAGAAGAGCAAGAAGATTCTTTTGCTGAAATTGCTGAAAACATGATTGGATTTGATATATAATAATCCCTTGTGCAGCAAGCTTTCTACACATTCATTCATTTCTATTTGAAAAAGGTGGGACCATAACATCATGTTTCAACATGAGACAGTATTATTAAAAGAAACAGTTGACGGTTTAAACGTAAAAGAAGACGGTACATATGTGGACTGCACGCTAGGCGGAGCAGGTCATAGCTCATATTTACTATCTCAATTATCAGAAAAAGGAACATTGATTGGATTTGACCAAGACGATGCTGCACTGGATCATGCACGAGAGAAGCTCGCGGATTCTAAAGCGAACATTCTTTTCATAAAAAGCAACTTCCGATATTTAAAAGAACGTCTGAATGAACAAGGTATTACAAGCGTAGACGGTGTGATTTTTGACCTTGGGGTATCATCTCCTCAGCTCGACACACCAGAGAGAGGCTTTAGTTATCACCATGATGCACCTCTTGACATGCGAATGGATCAATCAGCCGCATTGTCGGCAAAAAAAGTGGTAAATGAATGGCCATTTGAAGATCTAGTTCGGATTTTCTACAAATATGGGGAAGAAAAGTTCAGCAAGCAAATCGCACGCAAAATTGAAGAAGCAAGAAAAAAAGCACCAATTGAAACAACGGCTGAGCTTGTTGACATTATCAAAGAAGGAATTCCGGCACCTGCAAGACGAACTGGCGGACATCCAGCGAAAAGAGTGTTTCAAGCGATCCGAATTGCCGTAAATGATGAATTGAAAGTATTTGAAGAAGCACTAGAACAAGCAATAGAGTTACTCAATCCGAAGGGGAGAATTTCTGTCATTACATTCCATTCACTTGAAGACCGGATTTGTAAAAGTACATTTAGAGAAATGTCTTCTCTTCCAGAACTTCCGCACGGACTACCAGTGATTCCAGAAGGACTTGAACCAAAGCTGAAGCTGATCACGAGAAAACCGATCGTTGCATCAGAACAAGAGCTGGAACATAACAACCGTGCCCGTTCAGCGAAGCTCCGAATTGCAGAAAAAAAGTAAAACGACACCATAGATGATGATAAAAAGGAGGTTTCTTATGAGTAATTTGGCTTATCAAAGAGAAGTGAAGCAACATCAAACAGAGCAGCAAGGCCAATCGGTTGTCATTAAAAGAAGAGGTTCTATCACACTTGGTGAAAAAATCTTACTTGTCATGTTTGTCATGGCTCTTATGTGCAGCTCGATTCTCATCATTTCTAAAGCCTTTGCTGTCTATCACGCCAATATCGAAGTGCAGAAGCTAGAACAGCAAGTATCTTTAGAATCGAAGAAGATCACTGAGCTACAAAAGGAAAAAGACTTGCTGAGTGAACCAGAAAGAATCATTGATGCCGCAAAAAAAGCAGGCTTAACTATTTCGAAAGATGTTAAGAAGGTCGATTAACATGGCGATGCCTAAAAAGAATAAAATGATGAACAGAGGCGCGGCAATTGCGAGTATTTGCTTCGCCCTGTTTTTCTTTATCATCCTAGCACGTTTTATCTATATTCAAATTACAGGAACGGTTGATGGACAAGTATTAGCTGCCAAGGCAAATGAACAATATCAATCGAAGAAAACACTTGAAGCAAAAAGAGGATCTATTTTAGACCGGAATGGAAATGTGATCGCTGAGGATACATCTGTGTATAAGCTCATTGCGGTCATGAGCAAGAAAATGACAGTGGACCCTAAGCATCCAATGCATGTCGTCGATAAAGAAAAGACGGCAAAAGAGCTCTCGAAAGTCATCGATATGAGTGAAAGCGAAATTTTAAAGCGTCTCAATACAAAAGATGCATTCCAAGTGGAGTTTGGTAAAGCGGGGAAGGATATTAGTTTTTCAACGAAGGAAAAAATTGAAAAGCTAAAGCTTCCAGGTGTTGCTTTTGAAAAAGACACGAAGCGATATTATCCTAACGGCATGTTTGCTTCTAACCTCATCGGTTATGCCAGATTAAATGAGGCGACAAAGGACATGTCAGGTGCAATGGGACTTGAGAAGGCACTGAACAAATTTTTAAAAGAAAAAGACGGCTATGTGACATATAACAGTGACAGAAGCGGATGGGCATTGCCGAATAGTAAAGAAGACATTGTCGCCCCGAAAGACGGGAAAAATGTCACGCTGACCATCGATCAGAAAATTCAAGCGTTTCTTGAAGAAAGTATGACGCAGGTTGCCAAAAAGTATAAGCCGAAGAAAATCATTGCCACAGTCGTTGATCCGAAAACTGGGAAGGTTCTCGCGATGGGGCAGCGGCCAAGCTTTAATTTAAATGAACTAGACATTACGAATTATAACAATGATGTGATTTCATATGCGTTTGAACCAGGTTCAACGATGAAGATCTTTACCCTCGCTGCGGCGATCCAAGAAGGGGTCTACCAAGGCAATGACAAATATCAATCTGGTACTTATAAAGTAGGCGGCGGACTTGTCCGAGACCATAACAACGGAAATGGCTGGGGGAAAATTGACTTTCATCAAGGAGTTCTTCGCTCGTCAAATGTGGCCTTTGCAAAGCTGGCAAAAGAAAAACTAGGTTTCACACGATACGAACAATATTTGCAGAAGTTCCATTTCTATGACAAAACGGGGATTGACTTGCCGAACGAAGCGTCTAGTAAAATCAATTATAGATATGAATATGACAAAGCATCGACAGCTTATGGTCAAGCATCAGCCATCACACCGATTCAACAAATCGAAGCAGCCACTGCGATAGCAAACGGCGGAACAATGATGAAGCCATATGTCATTGACCATATTACAGACCCGAACACAAACAAAACGATTTTGCAGCACGAACCAACAGCGGCAGGAAAACCGATTTCATCTGATACAGCGAAGCAAGTTCGTGACATTTTAGGTGAGGTTGTTTCCTCGAAAATTGGAACAGGTCAGCCTTATCAAATCAAAGGCTTCGACGTTGCTGGAAAAACAGGAACTGGACAAATTGGCGGTGCCGGCGGTTACCTCCAAGGAAGAAACGATTATGTCTTTTCATTTATGGGAATGGCGCCAAAAGATGATCCGAAGCTACTTGTTTATGTGGCTGTCCAGCAGCCGCAGCTGTCTGAAACAGAAACGGGGTCAGCTCCGGTTTCTCAAATCTTTAACCCTGTCATGAAAAATAGTTTGCTATATTTAAATATTGCACCAACAAAAACAGACGATAAGAAATCAGGCGAACAAAAAGTGAAACAAGAAACGATGCCTTCATTCCTGGATTTAGAAGTGAAGCAGGCAGAAACAAAAGTCAAAAATAAACACTTAACACCTGTTGTCATCGGCGACGGTCTGTCCATTAAACGCCAGTGGCCGAGTGCGGGCTCTGAATTCTCTGAAAGCCAGAAAGTCTTCTTGAAAACAGCAGGGAAAACCATTAAGATGCCTGATATGACAGGCTGGTCCAGAAGAGAAGTCCTTCAATATGCTTCGATTGCCGGTGTGCATATAGAAACAAATGGACAAGGCTATGCTGTGAAACAAAGTGTCAAAAGTGGAGCGGAGATTTCAGACAAAGTCGTCACTGTGACATTTAAAAGCCCAAATTAACTGTAAACCTAGCAAATCACTTGCTAGGTTTTTTCTTTTGCTCCAGCAGAATATCACGGTGCGTTCTACAAAAGGACGGGCCTGCATATGATGAAAACAAGCCATATGTAAGGAGTGAACCGGGCGTGCGAGTGTCGAGTGTAACAGTGAGAAAACGATTGCTTTTCGTGCTGCTGTTTGGGGTGATCATTTTTTTCATCATAGATACTAGATTAGGATATGTGCAGTTTATTATGGGTGAGAAGCTGACAAGCTTAGCAAAAGATTCATGGAGCCGAAATCTTCCATTCGAACCAGAACGAGGAGATATTTTGGACCGGAATGGGGTAGAGCTTGCGACGAACAAAAGTGCTCCATCTATTTTGGTCGTCCCTCGGCAAATTAAAGATCCCGCAGAAACAAGCAAGAAATTGGCAGCTGTGCTGAATATGTCTGAAGAAAAAGCGTACAAGCACGTCACGAAAAAAACATCAATTGAACGAATTTCTCCTGAGGGCAGAAAGGTATCACATGAAAAAGCAAAAGAAGTAAGAGAGCTTGATTTAGAAGGCGTGTATGTAGCAGAAGACAGCATCAGACATTATCCGTTTGGCAGCTTTCTTTCACATGTACTCGGCTTTGCTGGAATCGATAATCAAGGCTTACTTGGACTTGAAGCCTACTATGACGATGACCTAAAAGGCGAAAAAGGGTCTGTGAAGTTTTATTCTGATGCAAAAGGGCAGAAAATGCCAGATGAAGCAGACGATTATACACCGCCTAAAGATGGTCTTGATATGAAATTAACAGTCGATGCAAAAGTACAAACCATCATAGAACGGGAATTAGACAACGCGCAGGCAAAGTATAATCCAGATGGTATGATTGCGATTGCGATGAATCCGAAAAATGGTGAAGTGCTAGGAATGTCAAGCAGACCAGATTTTGATCCAGCTGACTATCAATCAGTTGACTCAAAAGTGTTTAACCGAAATCTTCCGGTGTGGAGCACATATGAGCCGGGTTCGACATTTAAAATTATTACACTTGCAGCAGCATTAGAAGAGAAGAAAGTGAATTTAAAACGCGATTCATTTTTTGACAGCGGATCTGTGGCAGTTGATGGTGCAAGACTCAGGTGCTGGAAAAAAGGCGGGCACGGATCACAGTCATTCTTGGAAGTAGTTCAAAATTCCTGTAACCCCGGCTTTGTAGAGCTAGGAGACCGTCTTGGTAAAGAAAAATTATTTTCTTATATCAAAAATTTCGGATTTGGCCAAAAAACCGGAATTGACCTTCAAGGAGAAGGACGGGGCATTTTGTTCCCGCTTGATCGTGTAGGTCCTGTAGAGCAGGCGACCACCGCCTTTGGTCAAGGTGTATCTGTTACGCCAATTCAGCAAGTAGCTGCAGTAGCAGCTGCAGTAAATGGCGGTACACTTTACACGCCTTATATTGCAAAAGAATGGATAGATCCAATCACAAAAGAGGTTGTGAAAAAGCAATCACCGATTGCCAAAAAGAAAGTGATTTCAGCAGAGACATCTAAAGAAATCAGGTATGCACTTGAAAGTGTAGTCGCTCAAGGAACTGGCCGAAATGCATTTGTTGAAGGGTATCGGGTTGGCGGAAAAACAGGAACAGCACAGAAGGTAAAGGACGGAAAGTATATGGAGAATAACCACATTGTGTCGTTTATCGGATTTGCGCCTGCAGATGACCCAAGTATCGTAGTCTATGTAGCTGTGGATAACCCAAAAGGCACCATTCAATTTGGTGGTACCGTTGCCGCACCAATTGTTGGTCATATTATGCGGGATAGCCTGCCTGAGATGGGTGTGAAAAAAAGAAAAGGCCAAATTGAAAAGAAGTATCAGTGGCTGGACACAAAAACCATTGAAGTACCGAATCTTGTAGGAGGATCTGTTTCAGATCTTGAATCCCTCTTGATCAACCTAAAGATCGATGCCTCAGGAACTGGCAGTAAAGTAGTGAAGCAATCACCTGCTGCTGGGACAAAGGTCAAAGAAGGCTCCACGATCAGATTATACTTAAACGATGAATAATAAAGAATGAACAGAGGGTAGCCGCACTCATTTGGCTGCCTCTTTTTGTTGAAAGAGAAGGCGAGTTTGAAAAAAAGAGTCTAAAGTGTGTTTTTTCCAACAGAAACTTAAGGAATACGCTGGATGTATCCTTTTTTTTACGATAAAATATAGACTGTGTGTTTTTTTCACAAGACATGCACGTGAACGAATTTGAGAGGTTTGATATGAAAATGAAATTACAAGAACTGCTTACATACTTTAAAAGTGAAAACAACGAATTGATAAACGAAAATCCTGATATCACTTCCATTGAAATGGATTCAAGAGAGGTGAAAAAGGGAAGCCTTTTTGTCTGTATAAAAGGCTATACAGTAGATGGACACGATTATGCTGAAAAAGCGGTGAAAAGTGGGGCTACTGCCATTGTAGCAGAACACCCTCTTAACATAACAGAGGTACCAGTCATTATTGTGAAACACTCTCAAAGAGCACTTGCAAGAATAGCTGATGCGTTTTATGAACAGCCCACTCATAAGCTGAATCTCATCGGGATCACAGGCACAAACGGAAAAACCTCAACAACACATATGATCGAACAAATGATGAGAAAAGCCGAGAAGAAAACAGGCTTAATCGGTACGATGTATATGAAGGTGAATGATGACATTCTCGACGTGAAAAACACCACACCTGAAAGTGTCACACTTCAAAAAACGTTTAAACAGATGCTTGATCAAGATGTAGACACAGCCATCATGGAAGTATCATCACATGCCCTCCATCTTGGCAGGGTGCATGGATGTGATTATGATATTGCTGTTTTCACAAATCTTACGCAGGACCATCTTGACTACCACAACACAATGGAAGAATATAAACATGCGAAAAGCTTGCTGTTTTCTCAGCTCGGAAGTGCCTTTCATCACAATAAACCGAAGCATGCGATTTTAAATGCAGATGATGAGGCTTCGAGTTATTTTGAAAAAGTTACAGCTGCTGAAGTCATGACATATGCCCTAGAGCGAAAAGCAGATGTCATGGCAAAAAATATTCAAATCATGCCGAAGGGAACTCAATTTGATTTGGTCACTCCAATCGGCACCAAGAAAGTGACGGTTGCCCTCGTCGGAAAGTTCAATGTGTATAATATCCTCGCAGCTGTATCAGTTGGGATCGTATCTGGCTTAACATTTGAGACGATCGTGAGTGCGATTGAAGAGCTGGAAGGAGTCAAGGGCAGATTTGAACTTGTAAACTGCGATCAAGACTTCCCTGTCATCGTCGATTACGCACATACACCTGATAGTTTAGAAAATGTCCTCACAACATGTAAAGAATTAACAGAGGGCAAAATTTTCTGCGTGATTGGCTGCGGCGGCGACCGTGATAAAACAAAGCGTCCTCAAATGGCTCAAATCGCTGTGAAATATGCAGATGAACCTGTATTTACATCAGACAACCCAAGAAGCGAAGATCCTTCAGCCATTTTAAAAGATATGGAAAACGGGGTACCAGACGCATATTATCATAGCTTTGTGAATCGAAAACAAGCGATCTTCTTTGCCATTGCCAATGCGAAAAAAGGCGATACAGTCTTAATAGCCGGTAAAGGCCATGAGACCTATCAAATTATTGACGATCAAGTCTATGACTTTGATGATGCAAAGGTTGCTATTGACGCTATTTTAGATCTAAACAAATCTTAAAATGATGAAAAGAGTGTAATGAAATGAAGCATTTTGTACAAAAACAACATACGAAGAACGCGAATGAATACCATAATAATGAATGCAATTTTCTGATGGAAAACGGCTTTGGAAATTCGGAAGGAGTAAAGAACGATGCTTGAACAGGTGATATTGTTTACAATCATAATGGGATTTTTAATCAGTGTTCTTTTATCCCCGATTTTTATACCGTTTTTAAGAAGACTAAAATTTGGTCAAAGTATTAGAGAAGAGGGCCCGCAGTCCCACCAAAAGAAATCTGGGACGCCGACAATGGGCGGCATCATGATTATCTTTTCTATCACTATTACAACAATTGTGATGATCAACAAATTTTCTGAGATTAGTCCAGAAATGTTTTTACTGTTATTTGTCACACTTGGTTACGGCCTATTAGGATTTTTAGATGATTATATTAAAGTAGCGATGAAACGAAATCTTGGATTAACATCGAAACAGAAATTAATCGGTCAAATTGTGATCGCTGTGATCTTTTATGCAGTTTTCCATTATTATCAGTTTGCAACGACGATTCGCATTCCAGGAACAGACGTCAGCTTTGATTTAGGATGGGCTTACTTTATCCTTGTTGTTTTCATGCTTGTCGGAGGTTCTAATGCCGTAAACTTAACAGATGGACTGGATGGCCTCTTATCTGGAACCGCTGCTATTGCTTTCGGAGCATTTGCTATACTGGCTTGGAATCAATCCCAGTATGATGTAGCGATCTTTTCAGTAGCTGTTGCAGGAGCCGTTCTTGGCTTCCTTGTGTTTAACGCACATCCTGCAAAAGTATTTATGGGTGATACAGGTTCTCTAGCATTAGGCGGAGCCATTGTAGCAATTGCGATTTTAACGAAGCTTGAAATTTTACTTGTCATTATTGGTGGAGTATTTGTTGTTGAGACGTTATCCGTTATTCTTCAAGTCATCTCCTTTAAAACAACCGGCAAAAGAATCTTTAAGATGAGTCCGCTTCATCACCACTATGAGTTAGTTGGCTGGTCAGAGTGGAGAGTAGTTGTCACCTTCTGGACAGCTGGTTTATTACTTGCTGTTTTAGGAATTTACATCGAGGTGTGGTTATAATTGAATAAGATGCAAATGTTAAAAAACGAACATGTACTAGTATTAGGTCTTGCTAAAAGCGGATATGCGGCAGCTTCAATTCTTCATGAACATGGAGTAAATGTGACGGTAAATGATCAAAAACAGTTTGAAGAAAATGAACCTGCTCAGCTACTTTCTGAAAAGGGGATTGATGTCATTTGTGGCAGTCATCCTCTTCGTATATTCGAAGATAAAGACATTACAATTTTAATTAAAAATCCAGGCATTCCATATGAAAATGTGATGGTTCAAGAAGCGCTTCGCCGCCAAATTCCAGTTTGGACGGAAATAGAATTAGCGTATCATTTAACCTCATCTCCTTTTATTGGGATTACTGGATCGAATGGAAAAACCACTACCACGACATTGATTTATGAAATGCTGAAACAAGACAGCCAAAAAACATTAGTGGCGGGTAATATTGGAACAGTTGCCAGTGAAGTCGCTGCAAATGCAGCTGGCGATGAGTGGATCGTAACAGAACTCTCTTCTTTTCAGTTAATGGGAACAGTTGAATTTAGACCTAAAATCAGCTTAATATTAAATATTTTTGATGCACATTTAGATTATCACCACACTCGTGATGAATATGAAAAAGCAAAGCAGAAAGTATTCGCACATCAACAAGAAGATGACATCGCTGTAATTAACCTAGATGATCCTTCCGTTGTAAAACTAGCAGAAGGTTCAAAAGCAAAAAAAGTGTTTTTCTCAGTGAAAGAGCCAGTAGAACATGGTGCGTTTATTCAACATGGTGCAATTTACTACATGAATGAACATATCATTGATGTAAAGGATGTTGTCCTTCCTGGTGAGCATAATCAAGAAAACATTCTGGCAGCTATTTGTGTTGTAAAAAATGCAGGCTGCTCAAATGAAGCGATCACACGCGTACTCACCACATTTGGTGGGGTGAAGCATCGTCTGCAATTTGTAGATACAATTCAGAGTCGGAAATTTTATAACGATAGCAAGGCGACCAATATACTGGCAACAACTAAAGCATTGTCAGCCTTCGAACAACCGACTATTTTATTAGCAGGTGGACTTGATCGAGGCAATGAATTTGATGAGTTGAAACCTTTTATGAAACATGTAAAAGGAATTATCACATTTGGTGAGACTGCACCTAAGTTTGTGAAGCTTGGTGAAGAGCTTGGAATACATCACGTAAAACATGTCGATAATGTTGAACAAGCAGTACCTGCGGCGTTTAACATATCTGAAGAAGAAGACGTGATTTTATTATCTCCGGCTTGTGCAAGCTGGGATCAACATAAAACATTTGAAGAACGTGGAGACATGTTTGTAAACGCCGTGCATATGCTTAAATAAGGGCTTGTCTCTCATATGACTGACAGCCCAAATGAAATTATGCTTGGGGTGTCGGTCTCTTGACGAATAAGAAAACTTCTCCGGATTTTTTGCTTGTTGTCATTACGTTACTTTTATTGACGATTGGTTTAATTATGGTGTACAGCGCTAGTGCAGTGTGGGCATCGTATAAATTTGATGATTCGTTTTATTTTGCAAAAAGACAGCTTTTGTTTGCCGGAATCGGAGTTATCGCAATGTTTTTCATTATGCGAGTCGATTATTGGACGTGGCGGACTTGGTCAAAGATATTGATTGCTGTTTGTTTTCTCCTTTTGCTGCTTGTACTTATTCCTGGTATCGGTATGGAGAGAAATGGATCAAGAAGCTGGATCGGTGTCGGTGCGTTTAGTATTCAGCCCTCTGAATTTATGAAGCTTGCGATGATTGCGTTTCTTGCAAAATTCTTATCTGAAAAGCAAAAAAATATCACATCCTTTCGAAAAGGTTTTGCCCCAGCTTTAGGCATTGTATTTTCTGCATTTGCCATCATCATGCTTCAACCGGATCTGGGAACAGGAACGGTGATGGTTGGAACCTGTATTATTATGATATTTGTTTCAGGTGCGAGAATTGCTCACTTTATATTTCTCGGTCTTATAGGGCTCAGCGGGTTTGCTGCACTTGTCTTATCAGCACCCTACCGAATAAAACGAATTACATCTTATTTAAATCCTTGGGAAGATCCACTAGGCAGTGGGTTTCAAATTATTCAGTCCTTATACGCTGTTGGTCCAGGTGGTCTGTTCGGAATGGGACTTGGTCAAAGTAGACAAAAATTCTTCTATTTACCTGAGCCCCAAACGGACTTCATCTTTGCGATATTGTCTGAAGAGCTTGGCTTTATAGGGGGATCACTCATTTTACTCCTCTTTAGTGTTCTATTATGGAGAGGCATACGAATAGCACTTGGAGCCCCAGACTTATATGGGAGTTTCCTAGCAGTTGGTATTATTTCAATGGTTGCCATTCAAGTAATGATTAACATCGCAGTTGTCACTGGACTTATTCCTGTGACAGGTATCACGCTCCCATTCCTTAGTTATGGCGGCTCATCATTGACATTAATGCTGATGGCGATTGGCGTACTTTTGAATGTCAGCAGGTACGCAAGATATTAGCGTGCTGAAGCTAATGAAACCATGTTGACGTTTATTTTGCAAAAGTATAAAAAAATGATTTGAAGAGTGAAAATGACAGTTTTTGTTTCGAAAACGTTTATTTTGACTCTTCTTTACAGGTTTTAATGGAGCCCTGTTGTTTAAAACAGGGTTTATACTTTGTTCAGAGCAGAAAAAAATTGAGGGGAAATGGTATAATGCGTATAGTAATCAGTGGAGGCGGAACAGGCGGACATATTTATCCGGCCTTAGCCTTTATTAAAGAAGTGAAAAGACTGCATCCTGATGTGGAATTTTTATATATCGGTACTGAAAATGGACTTGAAAAGAAAATTGTAGAAAGAGAAAATATCCCTTTCAAGGCAATAGAAATTTCTGGTTTTAAACGAAAGCTTTCCTTTGATAACGTCAAAACGGTGATGAGATTTTTAAAAGGCGTTCAAAAAAGCAAATCTTACTTAAAAGAATTCAAGCCTGATGCGGTTATTGGAACAGGCGGTTATGTGTGTGGGCCTGTTGTTTATGCGGCTTCTAAGCTGAAGATCCCGACCATTATACACGAACAAAACAGCCTGCCTGGTATTACAAATAAGTTCCTAGCGAGATATGTTAATAGGGTAGCCATATGCTTTGATGAGGCAAAGGCACATTTTCCTTCTGAAAAGGTTGTATTTACGGGAAACCCTAGAGCCTCTGAAGTCGTCTCTATAAAAGAGGGGAAATCTCTTAAAGAATTCGGGCTCGATGAAAAGAAAAAAACGGTTCTTATTTTCGGCGGGAGTCGAGGTGCTGCTCCTATCAATAGAGCAGTGATCGAAATGCAAGATGATTTAAAGGCTAAAAACTACCAGCTTTTATATATCACAGGTGAGGTTCATTATGAAAAAGTGTTGAATGAACTAAAGGAAAAAGGTGCAGCACCTAATATGATCACCAAACCTTTCTTGCATCAAATGCCAGAGTACCTGAAATCGATCGATGTGATTGTTGCAAGAGCAGGAGCTACAACAATTGCTGAAGTAACGGCTCTTGGAATCCCAACCATTTTTATTCCGAGCCCATACGTGACGGCAAATCATCAGGAAATCAATGCAAGATCACTTGAAAAACATGATGCTGCGATTGTTTTAAGAGAATCAGAGCTTTCAGGGGATCGTTTGCTGCATGCCATTGATGAAATTGCTGGTAATGAAGAAAAACTCAACCAAATGAGCCGTTTAACGAAAGAACTCGGAGTACCAGATGCGGCTACACGTTTATATAATGTGTTAAAAGAAATTACAACTACATGATGGAATGATATTAGGTAAGGCGGAGGATAATATGGAGAACTTGAAGAATGAATTATTAGAAGCGCAAGTTGGTAAAGTACTTGAAAATGAGCCGCTTGCAAATCATACAACAATGAAAATAGGCGGACCAGCAGATCTTTTGATCATCCCAAAAGATATCGATGCAGTGAAAATGATCATGGATCATGTGAAAAAACACCATACGAATTGGACGGTCATTGGAAGAGGATCTAATTTACTTGTCCTTGATAAGGGAATTCGAGGAGTTGTCCTAAAGTTAGGTGCTGGACTGGATCACCTAACTGTAAATGATGAAGAAATTACAGTAGGCGGCGGCTACTCTGTCGTAAGGCTCGCGACATCACTTAGTAAACAGGGGCTTTCAGGACTGGAATTCGCAGCTGGTATTCCGGGATCTATTGGAGGCGCTGTTTATATGAACGCAGGTGCACATGGATCTGATATCAGTAAGATTCTTGTGAAAGCCAGAATCTTATTTGAAGATGGAAGCATCGAGTGGCTCACAAATGAACAAATGAATTTTAGCTATCGAACGTCAGTCCTACAAAAGGAACGACCTGGCATTGTTTTAGAAGCTGTGTTTAAGCTCAAGCAGGATGACCGCGAAAAAATCACAAAGAAGATGCAGCAAAATAAAGATTATCGTAAAGAAACTCAGCCTTATAACCGGCCATGTGCTGGCAGTATTTTTCGAAATCCGCTGCCTGAATATGCAGGACAGCTTGTAGAAAAAGCGAATTTAAAAGGATACCAAATCGGCGGAGCTAGAATTTCTGATATGCACGGCAACTTTATTGTCAACGCTGGTGGAGCGACTGCTCAAGACGTGCTGGACTTAATTCAGTTCATCCAAAAGAAAATTAAAGAAGACTACAACGTAGAGATGCATACAGAAGTAGAAATTATCGGTGAAGAAAATTAACAGCTAGTTTTTATGAATGATGGCATCTGAGGAAAACAAACGGCATGAAAGAATGCCGTTTGTTTTCTCATCAAAATGATGACCCAAAGGTGTGGACAAGCAGCTTTGAATGAGGTGAAGAGTATATATGCGGCCTGATCATGAAAATGAAAAGATCGTCAATATAGAAGAGCGAATTCCTAAAATTAAAGAACAAAGGAAGCAAAAAGCGAATCGGAGACTGATCTCTTTTATACTACTGTTTTTTATCATGGTTTTAATTATTATTTATTTGCAGACACCTATCAGCAAAATTTCTTCTTTAACCATCACAGGTAACGAGCATGTCTCAACAAAACAGCTTGTTAAACTTTCACAAATTAAAGAAGGCGAAACAGAGTTTTGGAATTTAAATAAAGATTTAACAGCAGATCATATGAAACAAAATAAATTGATTAAAAGTGTCAGTATCAAAAAGCATTTCCCAAATAAAGTGAGTATTGCTGTCAAAGAATATGCAAATATTGCGTATCTTCAAAAAGGAAATCTATATTATGAGCTTCTTGAAAATGGGACCGCTTTACCAGAAGAAGTGACACCGAGTCATGCAGGACCTATTTTTGTCGATTGGGACAATAAGGAGAAGCTGAAGCAAACTGTTAAATCTTTAAATCAACTACCAGCCTCTATTCAGGAGCTCATCTCAGAAATATATTATGTGCCGACCAATTCAAACAAGTGGCTAGTTAAATTTTATATGAATGACGGAAACACTGTGATTGCATCAATTAAAACATTCGGTGATAAAATGAAAACCTATCCAGCCATTGTAAAAGAACTTTCATCATCTGAAAAAGGCACAATCCATATGGAAGTCGCTACGTATTTCGAAGCGTTTAAATCTAAGAAAAAGGAAGATGAGCGTTGAGAGGCAAAACAGTTATATTCTCGATTGTCATGCTTGTTCTTGGTTTTCTGATTTCTTTTTCATACCAATATACAAAGCAGCATCAGGCAGATGTCATTCGAACAGAGCAATGGAAAAAAGAATACTCTCTGAAAAGTCAGCTCACAACGCAAGAAAAGGCGAATCAGAAACTCGAAAAAGAATTATATAGTCTTCAATCAAAGGTACAAGCAACGGAGTCCAATTTGAAAAATGAAAAAGAGCAATATTTTAATGTGCTGGAAGATGTTGAGAAATATAGAATGTTTACAGGAGAGATCGGTGTAAAAGGAAAAGGGGTAAAAGTGTATCTTGAAGATGCATCTTATATCCCGAGTGGACAAAATGTTAATAATTACATTGTGCATGAGAGCCACATTTTTCATGTGATAAACGAACTATTTATATCAGGGGCTTCTGCTGTATCTATTAATGGGCAAAGAATCACACACCAATCATACATACATTGTAACGGTCCAGTTGTCACAGTAGATGGTGTTCAGCATCCAGCACCATTTGTCATATCTGCTATTGGTGATCCAGCTGTGTTAATACCTGCTTTAAATATTGCAGGGGGAGTGGTCGATCAGCTGACAAGTGATCACATTTCAATGACGATCGAGAAAACGGATATTCGTATGAACCCTCTTTTAAGAAACAAAGATTAAAAGTGAAAAGGTGAGTGGTGTTGAGGAAAAAGAAGCCTTTACTTAGTTTAACAGCTTTAATGATCATATTTGGCATCATGGTCTCCATCCAATTTAATTCCTTACAAAAGCCCAAAGTTCGTGATACTCGTGATGTGTGGGAACTGAGAGAGGATTTATCTGCATCTAAAAGTAAGGAATTGGATTTGCTCAAAGAAATTGATAAATACGACGAGATGCTAAAAAAATATGGTCATCAAGGAGACCGATCAAAAGAAGCACAATTAACAAAAACATTAAAGGATTTAAAAGAAAAGGCTGGTTTTACAGAAGTGGAAGGGGAGGGGATTGAAATTGAAATATCTCAGCTTTTTTCCAAGGACCTTACCGGAGAAGAAGTGAAAAATATCCCACCTGATCTTCTGAAAAAGTTAATGAATGAAGCCAATATGTTTGGGGCAAAACATATTTCCATCAATGATCGCCGTGTCATTAATACAAGTGTCATTCGAGATATTAATGGCACGACAAAAATGGATGGCTACAGCCTAGATAGTGATGAAGTCACCATTAAAATAATTAGTGAGCAGGCTGACAAATTATACAGCCGTTTAAATGTATCAGATATTGGTGATTTGTTTGCTCAGGAAAACTTCAGCTTGAGTATGAGCCAGCCGAAGAAAAAAATCCACTTAAAAGCATATGACGGTGCAATTCAAGTAAACGAATTGAAGCCTCTTGATGATGTAAAGGAGGGAAAATCTTAATGTGGCTTCCTGTACTTGGCTTAATCATAGGAGTTGCGATCGGTTTCTTAACTAATTTTACGATACCGAATGAGTATTCTAATTATCTTTCCCTCGCTGTACTTGCTGCGCTTGATACATTGATTGGTGGAATCCGGGCACATCTGCAAGGGGCATACGATGAACTAGTGTTTGTATCAGGCTTCTTCTTTAATATTATACTGGCAATAAGTTTAGCTTTTCTGGGCGTCCATCTTGGTGTAGACTTGTACTTAGTCGGAATGTTTGCATTCGGCGTTAGATTGTTTCAAAATATAGCAGTTATTAGAAGAATTCTCCTAACAAAATGGACAATTTCTAGAGAAAAAAAGAAAAAAAGTGAGTCATAAAAAAGGATATACATATGATGTAACGAATATTTTCAGTAATCCTAATAAAAAATGTTGATTTTTTAAGTTTTGTTACACACTTGTAAAAACACATTCATTGTATTGTTGTTCAGCAAATAATAGAATAGAAAGTATTGATATGTGAGGAGGTGCCATAGAATGAACAACAATGAAATTTACGTCAGCCTTGACATCGGTACATCCAATATAAAAGTCATCGTCGGAGAAATGGCGGATGATTCGCTTAACATTATAGGTGTTGGAAATGTCCCTTCAGAGGGGTTAAAAAAAGGATCGATTGTTGATATAGATGAGACAGTTCATTCTATTAGACAAGCATTTGAACAGGCTGAGAGAATGGTAGGTTTTCCTTTACAAAAGGCGATTGTCGGAATTAACGGAAACCACATTCATATTCAGAATACGAGCGGCGTAGTCGCAGTATCTAGTGAAAACAAAGAAATACATGCTGAAGATGTGAGACGTGTCTTAGATGCTGCACAAGTAGTATCTATTCCTCAAGAACATCTCGTCGTAGACGTGATTCCGAGACAATTTATCGTCGACGGAAGAGATGAGATCACAGATCCGAAAAAAATGCTTGGTGTTCGGCTAGAGGTGGAAGGATCGTTAATTACAGGTTCTAAAACGATTCTACATAACTGGCTCCGATGTGTAGAAAGAGCTGGAATTGAAATACTGGATATATGCTTGCAGCCACTCGCATCGGGCTCGGCAGCATTATCGAAAGATGAAAAAAATCTTGGGGTAGCTCTTGTCGATATTGGCGGCGGATCTACAACGATTTCCGTATTTGAAAACGGGCATCTCTATTCTACTCACAGTATCCCTTTGGGCGGAGAGAACATAACAAAAGATTTGTCTATAGGACTTAGAACTTCCACTGAAGAAGCTGAACGAATCAAAAAACAATTTGGGCATGCGTTTTATGATGAGGCATCGACTGAGGAGACATTTGAAGTTTCTGTGATCGGTACCGATCAAAAACAAACGTATACACAAATTGATGCGGCTAACATTATTGAAGCGCGGCTGGAAGAAATCCTGCTCTTTGTGGCAGAGGAATTAAGAAATATGGGTGTCCATGATTTGCCTGGTGGATTCGTTCTAACAGGTGGACAGGCAGCCATTCCAGGTATCCTTTCTCTTGCACAAACAGTCTTGCAAAACAATGTCAGGATTGCAAGTCCGAATTATATCGGGGTGAGAGAGCCTCAATATATGACAGGAGTGGGTCTGATCCATTTTGCTTATCGCAATGCAAAGATTCAGGGCAGACAAGTTGGATTCCAAATGCCAGATGAGGCGTTTCATGAAGTAGGCGCATCCATGGAGCCGGTTTCTTCTGCACCACAAGTGAAAGAAGCGCAGCCAAGACCGAAAGTAAAACAAAAAGCACAACAAGAGACAAATAAAAAACCGGGCAAAATGAAAAAACTATTTAATATGTTCTGGGAATAGAATTAGATTTTCGACGGATTAGGAGGATTCAGCATGTTGGAGTTTGAAACAAATATAGACGGCCTAGCATCAATTAAAGTAATCGGAGTAGGTGGCGGCGGGAATAACGCTGTCAACCGAATGATTGAAAATGACGTACAAGGTGTCGATTTTATTGCAGTCAATACTGATGCACAGGCGTTAAATCTATCAAAAGCAGAAACTAAAATGCAAATCGGTGCTAAGCTGACAAGAGGGCTTGGAGCAGGTGCGAATCCTGAAGTCGGTAAAAAAGCTGCTGAGGAAAGCAAAGAGCAGATTGAAGAAGTATTAAAAGGCGCAGACATGGTCTTCGTTACAGCTGGTATGGGCGGTGGAACTGGTACGGGTGCTGCACCTGTCATTGCAAAAATCGCAAAAGATTCTGGTGCATTGACAGTTGGAGTTGTGACTCGTCCTTTCACATTTGAAGGAAGAAAGCGTCAGCTTCAAGCAGTTGAAGGAATTGCTTCTATGAAAGAAGCCGTTGACACATTAATCGTGATTCCAAACGATCGCTTGCTTGAAATTGTTGATAAAAACACGCCAATGCTGGAAGCATTCCGCGCGGCAGATAACGTGCTTAGACAAGGTGTTCAAGGGATTTCAGATTTAATTGCAACACCAGGTCTGATTAACCTTGACTTTGCTGACGTGAAAACCATCATGTCCAATAAAGGTTCAGCTCTTATGGGTATTGGTGTCGCAACAGGTGAAAACCGTGCTGCGGAAGCCGCGAAGAAAGCCATTTCCTCGCCACTTCTAGAAACAGCAATCGATGGTGCTCAAGGTGTCATCATGAACATTACGGGTGGAACGAACCTAAGTCTTTATGAAGTGCAAGAAGCGGCGGATATTGTGGCTTCTGCATCTGACGAAGATGTAAACATGATTTTCGGGTCTGTTATCAATGATAACTTGAAAGATGAAATTGTGGTGACTGTGATCGCTACTGGATTCATTGAGCAAGAACCAGAAGTGACAAAATCACAAAGAAACCCATTAGGACAAGGATTAAAGCAAAATCAATCCATTCCTCAAAAACGTGAAGTAAAACGTGAAGAACATCAACAGCCATCATCTCAGCCAAGACAAAATACACAATCAAGTGATGATACGCTAGACATTCCAACGTTCTTACGCAACCGCAATAAACGCTAATCGAGTATAGCTTAACCCCTTCCATTGGAAGGGGTTTTTTTATGTCTCAACTTATAAGGGTTTCTAATCAAAAAGTCATAAATACGTGAAAGCTACTTCAATTTCCATATGTAATTTGACTTATGGTGTTTAAGAAAAAAGAATCATTTTTACTCCCTCTTACAAAAAACGACAAAATGATGAACTTTATTTGACTACATTAAATAGAACACCATGAATCTTGTCATGAACAACAGAAGGAAAGGAGTGGGACCTATACTCTGTTTGGACATTTGAGGAGGAGGGATTTGATTGAAATTGAAGTTTCGCAAGACCGCCGGCTATCGTTTGATGAGTCTTTTGGTGATTGGTACTTTAACGATGACAAGCTTTGGGACGGTTCAAGCAACATCGACTTCTACCTCATATCAGGAGGAAGCTGTCTCCTCTAAGACTACAAAAGCAAAGATCTCATCTAGATTAATGAAGCAGTTTCAGCAGGATGATCAGGTGACTTTTTTAATCAAAATGAAAGAGCAAACAAATACGCAAAATGTGGCGAAGGAAGCGGTGATCAAAGCCGAAAAACAGAAATTAACAGCGGCTAAAACGCAATACACAAAAAGATCAGCTGTCGTATCCGAATTAAGAGCAACGTCTGAAAAGACGCAGGAAGCGCTCCTTACGTATTTACAAAAGGAACAAAAGAAAAAGCAAGTGAAGGAGATTCATTCGTACTATATTGTGAATGGTTTAGCGGTGACGGGAACGAAAGAAGTCATGGAAAAGGTGGCTGCCTTCCCAGAAGTAGATCAAGTGTTGCCAAATGAAACCCGTCAAATTCACCGGCCGGTTGATTTGAAGACGAAGCAGAAAAAACAAATGAAAGCAGTAGGTGGAGTCGAGTGGAACATTTCTCAAGTTCATGCTCCAGAAGCGTGGGCTTTAGGTTATGACGGTACTGGTACAGTTGTGGCAAGTATTGATACAGGAGTGGAATGGGATCATCCTGCTTTAAAGGAAAAATACCGCGGATTTGATCCAGCACATCCGAATGAACCAACTCATGAATTCAATTGGTACGATGCTACGACAGGATCTGAAGCGCCATATGATGATTTAGAGCATGGTACACATGTAACGGGAACGATGGTTGGCTCTGAGCCAGATGGAAAGAATCAAATCGGAGTCGCACCGGGCGCAAAATGGATTGCGGTGAAAGCTTTCTCAGAAGATGGTGGGACAGATGCTGATCTGCTTGACGCAGGTGAGTGGATTTTAGCACCAAAAGATGAGGCCGGCAACCCGCATCCAGAAAAGGCACCAGATGTTGTCAATAATTCTTGGGGAGGTGGACCTGGCCTAGATGATTGGTATAAAGATGTCGTCAATACTTGGAGAGCGGCGGACATCTTCCCAGAGTTTTCAGCTGGCAATACCGATTTATTCAACCCTGGTGGTGAAGGATCTATTGCGAATCCTGCGAACTATCAAGAGGTCTTTGCAACGGGTGCTACGGATCAAGATAACAAATTGGGGTCTTTCTCGCTGCAAGGTCCGTCTCCATATGGTGGCATGAAACCAGACATTGCCGCCCCAGGGGTAAACATTCGTTCATCCATTCCTGGGAAAGGGTATGAGGATGGCTGGAATGGGACGTCGATGGCTGGTCCGCATGTTTCAGCTGTTGTGGCTCTTCTTCGCCAAGCACAGTCAGATCTTTCTGTTGAAGAGATTGAACAAATTCTGATTGATACAGCGAAGCCGTTAACTGATCAGCAATTCCCGGAATCCCCAAACAATGGCTATGGGGCAGGTTTAGTTGATGCAAGAGAGGCGATTACGGCATTAACAGATGGAATTGGCATGATTGAAGGACAGGTGACAAACGAAGATGTTCATTTAGATGATATGAAAATAACAGATCAAGCCTTGACTCAAAAAGATAAGGCGGTACACCCACATAAGAAGCCTGCGAACATAAAAGAATTGAAAAAGGAAAAAAATCTAGCTGGTCCGTCCATCAAAGCTCTTCCAATGAAAGCGGAAATTAGTGTTCTTGAAAGCGGCAAGTCAACGTACACAGATGAAGCGACAGGGAGATATCAGCTTCCTCACAGTGCAGGAAAATTCACAGTGAAAGCGGAAGCTTACGGATTTGAATCACGCACACAAACCGTCCATATTTCTTCAAATAAAACGGCAGAGGCGAATTTCGCCTTACAGCCACTAAAGAAACGAACGATATCTGGCACAATTGCCAACGAAACAACGGGTGAAAAGATAAAGGATGCCACGGTTTATCTTGTAGAGGATGCGAAAATTAAGCCGGTGAAAACAAATGAATCTGGCGAATTTTCTCTAGAGGCATTGAGCGGTGTCTATACCGTCAAAGTATTTGCCAAAGGATTTAAAGGATATTCTTTTACAGCAGATGTGACAGAAAAGCCAGTTGGAAAAAACATTCAGCTAGAGCCATTCATCGGCTTTGCTGGGGAAATTGGCTACGATGATGGAACAGCTGAAAATGCGAGAGCCTTCTATGATCCTGGCAATGGCTGGGCTGTGAAGTTTTCATTAGAAAAGGGGAAGAAACAAGCGCAACTCACAGGAGGGCTTTTCCGTTTCTGGTCATCAGAGTGGCCAGCTCCTGGAGGGAATGAATTTGCAGTTGAAGTGTATGACGTTTCTGGGAAGAACGGAGCTCCAGGGGAGAAAATGGCAGGACCTCTAAAAGCAAAAGCGCTGCGTAATGGGGAATGGACAAAAGTAGATTTAGAAGATCAAGCCATTACGGTGGATGGAGATTTCTATCTTGTCTATATTCAAACGAAAAAGAATACGGAATCTCCAGGGCTTGCAACTGATGAAGATGGACCAAATGCTGAAAGAAGCTGGCAGCTGACAAGCGGTGCATTTTCTCCTTCTCCAAAAGAAGAGGGAAATTATATGATTCGTGCGCTTGTTGACTATGAAGCAGATGTGCCAGAGATTACATCTCCAAAGGCAGGCGTCATTACGAACAAAGATGAACTGGAGATTGAAGGCAAAGCCTCTCCTGGGCTTGATGTAGCGATCTATCAAAACGACGAAGAGATTGCCAAAGTGAAAGCAGATCAGTCAGGCGCCTTCAAAGAAAAGGTCACAGTTTCAAGTGGAGAGCATGTATTCACGGCTGCAACTGTTACGGATAAAGGTGCAACAAAACGATCTACACCAGTAAAGGTAATCATTGATCAAACAGCGCCAGCGCTCACTATCGATACACCGAAAAAAGGGGAAAAGACGAATAAAGAATCGCTCACTGTAGAAGGAAAGGTGACAGATGATCATCTTGATCAAGTCACCGTAAATGGAAAAAAGGCAACCATAAAAGAAGGGAAGTATTCCGTAAGAATACTGCTTGAGAACGGGAAAAATATGATCAAAGTCACAGCGAAAGATGCAGCAGGAAACAAAACAACTAAAAAAATCAATATCGATGTCCAATACGAGGCACCTGAGATTTCTAAGCTGACTCCAGCAGAGAATGTCCATCTGGCATCAGGGGAGTCTGTTAAAATTTCATTTCACAGCAGAGAAAAGCTAGACGCAACGTTTGTCATTCACATGCCGCTGACAAATGCGAGATCAAAGCTTCAAAATACTACAGAGCTGCCGCTTCGCGAAGTATCGAGCGGAACGTATGAAGGCTACTGGACTGCTACTTCTACCGCCAAAGCAAAAGGTGCGGTCATTGAAGTAATTGTACGAGATGATTATGGAAATGTCACAAGACAAAAAGCTTCAGGCACATTAAACATCAATGAAAAGTAACTTAAACAAAAGACACGACTTCTTGGAGCGTGTCTTTTTTCTTTCAACAATTGTTTGAAGGCTTGTCCAGAAGAATACTCTCTCTCATTCCTCGACAAAAACAATAACAATCCACCAAAAGTTCTCTATCATCCCCAACAAGAATTGACAGACTTCCATCTCATGACTGTTTTATACTGGTACAAACAAGTGCAAGTACTGCTTTTGATTCTTTGTTTCAGATGAAAGGAGCAGAAGGTGGTCATTTATTTAGATGTGATTTGGCTGTTAAACTTTTGTTTTGATCTATTGCTTCTCTTACTCACTGCATTTATTCTCAAACGACAAGTAAAAAAAAGGCGATATATGTTAGGAGCTCTCATTGGATCGAGCATTGTTCTCTTGCTCTTTACACCATTTGCAATGGTTGTGTCACACCCTTTAGGCAAACTACTTTTTTCTGTCTTCATTGTTCTTGCAACCTTTGGTTTTCAAAGATTTCGTTCCTTTTTTCAAAATCTGTTTGCTTTTTACTTTGTAACATTTTTGATGGGAGGAGGCATGATCGGGGTTCATTCATTTTTGCAAACCAATACAGTGATTCAAGATGGCCTGCTGATTTCTCAAAATGATGGCTTTGGTGATCCGATTAGCTGGCTTTTTGTTTTAACTGGGTTTCCTGCGATTTGGCTGTTTTCAAAGAAAAGATTAGGCGAGGTGGGTACGAAAAAAAGACAGGTTGATGAACAAGTGCTTGTGGAAATACACATTCATGGAGAGACCATCCGTTTAAAGGGACTCGTCGATTCTGGCAACCAGCTGTATGATCCTATGACAAAAACACCTGTCATGATCGTCCAGGCCGACCAGCTAACGGCCATTTGCGGAGAGCCATTTATAGAGCTCATGAAACAGTCTCATCCTGTTGAAGTCATGCAAAAGATCGATGATCAATTTCCTCTTCTTGATCGATTAAGACTTGTTCCATATCGAGCGGTCGGTCATGATCACGGCTTTCTACTATGCCTAAAACCAGATACAGTCTTCATTTATTCAAAGACGCATATGATTCAGCCAGCTAAGTGTTTTGTTGGGTTGAGTCTCAGCGGTTTATCGGCAGATCAGGAATTTCAATCCATCATTCATCCAGATATGTTAGACGGGAAAATCATCCAGGGGGTGTCGTAGTTTTTGGTGATGTCTTTTATCTTACGAGGTCAACTTGACATTTAGAAGGGAGAAGAAGATGAAAAAATTAAAATTTAAACTCACTTACTACTGGTATAAACTCCTCATGAAGCTAGGTCTAAAGAGTGATGAAATTTATTATATTGGTGGAAGTGAAGCGCTCCCGCCTCCATTATCAAAGGATGAAGAGCAGGAGCTGCTTGTCAAATTACCAAAGGGTGATCAAACCGCAAGAGCGATTCTGATTGAAAGAAATTTGCGTTTAGTCGTTTACATCGCAAGAAAATTTGAAAACACAGGTATTAATATTGAGGATTTAATCAGTATCGGAACCATTGGTCTGATCAAAGCAGTCAATACATTTAACCCAGAAAAAAAGATCAAGCTTGCAACATATGCTTCGAGATGTATTGAAAATGAGATTTTGATGTACTTACGTCGAAATAATAAAATCCGGTCAGAAGTTTCGTTTGATGAGCCGCTCAACATTGATTGGGACGGAAATGAACTGCTTTTATCAGATGTACTTGGAACAGATGATGATATTATCACACGCGATATTGAAGCAAATGTAGATAAAAAATTGCTGAAAAAAGCGCTCGAGCAATTAAATGACCGCGAAAAGCAGATCATGGAACTAAGATTTGGCTTAATTGGTGGTGAGGAAAAAACCCAAAAAGATGTCGCTGACATGCTTGGGATTTCACAGTCTTATATTTCGAGGCTTGAAAAAAGAATTATTAAACGATTACAAAAAGAATTTAATAAAATGGTCTAAAAAATTTTTTTAAAAAGCTCTGTCCCTGCACTGTCAAAGGAAACAACCTTTTTTTTCATGATTCTCGTCATCGCTCGTGCATATTTTTCCATCCCAAGGAGATACTGAACTTTGTACAACAGCTCCTGTAGGGAGGGAAAAAAGTGTCCAGAAATAAAGTGGAAATCTGCGGAGTCGACACCTCCAAGTTGCCTGTTCTGAAAAACGACGAGATGAGAAAATTGTTCAGACAGCTGCAAGATGAGGGTGACGATACAGCAAGAGAAAAGCTAGTCAATGGCAATTTACGGTTGGTTTTAAGTGTGATTCAGCGTTTTAACAACAGAGGCGAATATGTCGACGATCTCTTCCAAGTAGGCTGTATCGGATTAATGAAATCAATTGATAATTTTGATTTAAGCCACAATGTCAGATTTTCAACTTATGCGGTTCCTATGATCATAGGAGAAATCCGTCGATACTTGCGTGATAACAACCCGATTCGGGTGTCTCGCTCGCTAAGAGATATTGCCTATAAGGCACTTCAGGTCCGTGAGAGGCTGATTAGTGAGACAAGCAAGGAGCCAACAGCAGAAGACATTGCCAAAGTGCTGGAAGTGCCTCATGAGGAAATTGTCTTTGCCCTAGATGCGATTCAAGATCCTGTATCTTTGTTTGAACCGATCTATAATGACGGAGGAGATCCGATTTATGTGATGGATCAAATTAGTGATGAACGGAACAAAGACACACAATGGGTGGAAGAATTGGCCTTAAAAGAGGGCATGCGTAGGTTGAACGACAGGGAAAAAATGATTCTTCGCAAACGCTTCTTCCAGGGCAAAACGCAAATGGAAGTTGCCGAAGAGATCGGGATTTCTCAAGCACAAGTCTCTAGGCTTGAAAAAGCAGCCATTAAACAAATGAATAAAAACATCTTTTAAAGCCGCCGCTTCATGGGCGGCTTTTTTCATTCTTATGAGAGAACACTCCTCTAGTATTGACTCTGTTATTTTTTTCATTTAATCTGTCTTTAACAAATGTTATTTTAGATAGCATTTGTTAGGGAACACTTAAGCGGAAAGAAGGGTTATTATGACATTCCATGATGAAAGAAGGCTGCTCATTAAGGTTGCGCATATGTATTATGAAGAAGGCGCCACTCAATCTAACATCGCAGAAGCGGTTGGGGTTAGCCGTTCGCTCATATCGAAATATTTGGCAAAAGCACGTGAAGCAGGAATCGTGGAAATCATTATTCATGATGAAGTCAACCAACAGTATGGATCGTTAGAAAGAAAAATAGAACGTAAATATGGGCTCCGAGAAGTCGTCTGTGTGGAAACACTCAGCAAAGACACAACCAAAAGCCGAATCGGTGCCGCGGCGGCAAGCTTTTTATTAAAAGTGATGAAGGATGGACAAGTTATTGGGTTTTCCTCTGGGACAACGCTGCATGAGATGGCGAAAGCGGTTACGTCTGTTCAGCACTATCCATCCGTGACATTTGTTCCGCTTGTCGGAGGTGTGGGAAATGAAGATGTCGATATCCACGCCAACTATATTATTGCGAGATGCACAGAGGCGCTCAAATCTAAATGTGAGTTTTTACATGTACCTGTCATGCTTGATACGAAAGAAGCGAAAGATGTACTGATCCGGCAGCCGTCAATCAAAAAAGTGATTGAACTAGGAGAATCATCAAATATCGCGGTTGTCGGAATTGGTGGTGTTCCGCAGCATTCAACGATGGTGAAATCTTATATGACAAGCGGTGAAGAGGACATCCTTCAAGCAAAGGATGTAGCAGGTGACATTTGCTATAACTTTATTGATCATCAAGGGGAAGTATATCCCCACCCATGGAACGACCGGGTGATGGGCATAAGCCCCCAAAAGCTAAAAGAAATTCCACTTGTCATAGGTGTCGCTGGTGGCGAAGAAAAAATTGAAGCAATTCGGGCGGCATTAGCAGGTGGATTAATTCATGTATTAATTACCGATGAACGAACTGGAGATGCCTTATTAAAGTAACTACCTAATATCATTAGGTAGTTTTTTTGAGTCTTTAGACTCAAAAAGATTGAAAATTTTATCGATTTTATCTTGACACAAAGTTGACACATCATATAAACTAAGTTCATAACAAATGATAAACAAAATAACAAATGTTACAAGAAACAGATTTTTGTTAATTTTTATAACATTTGTTAAAAGTTTCAGATTATATTTCTAGCAATCTATTGAGAAGCAAGAAAACCTGAAAGGATGATTTAGATGTCAATCTATCAACAATTGTTAGCTCGAGAACGCAGTGGAGATCCAATCAAAGTAGGGATTATTGGAGCAGGCCAAATGGGCTTTGGACTCATTTCACAAATTTCTAAAATTCCAGGCATGATTGTTGCTGGTGTTTGTGATATTCACCTTAGTGCAGCAGAGAAGGCAGCGAATTTTTACAAGCAGCATGCAAAGCCGCATCAAATGGTTGTCACAAATGATTACAGAGAAGTGATTCAATCAGATTCCGTAGAAGTTGTCGTAGATGCAACAGGTGTCCCAGAGGTCGGAGCAAACATTTCTTTGGAAGCGCTTAATTCAAAAAAACATCTCGTTCTTTTAAATGTAGAAGTTGATATTACCATCGGGTTGGTCATGCATAAGTTATTCACAAATGCAGGACTTGTTTACTCAGGATCAGCTGGAGACGAACCAGCAGCAACACTAGAATTATATGAATTTGCGAAAACAATGGGTCTTGAGGTACTCGTTGCTGGGAAAGGAAAGAACAACCCATTCTTCCCAGAAGCAAATCCAGATACGTGTCAAGCAGAAGCAGATAGTAAACATATGAGTTCACATATGCTGGCTGCATTCCAGGACGGAACAAAAACAATGGCGGAAATGAACTTATTAAGTAACGCGACAGGGCTTCTGCCAGATAAAGTCGGTATGCACGGAGTCGAAGCAAATTTAGAAAATGTAGCAGATAAATTGAATCAAAAACAGCAAGGCGGCGTGCTTGATAACTTCGGAGTCGTTGAATATGTAAATGGACTTGCACCAGGTGTATTTGTCATCGTGAAGAGTGACCTTGAGCCTGTAGATGAAGAGCTGCGCTACTTAAAAGTTGGAAAAGGCCCACACTACACACTTTACCGTCCTTTCCACTTAGCGAGTCTTGAAACACCTGTTACCATCGCAAAAGCGGTCTTACAGCATGATTCATCCATTCACCCAATTGGTGTACCAGTATCAGAAACAGTCGCTGTGGCAAAAAGAGATATTAAAGCTGGAGAATCACTTGACGGGATTGGCGGATACTCTGTAAGAGGTGTTCTTGAAACACATCAAGACATGAAAACGAACGGCCACATTCCAATTGGTTTAATTAGCGGAAAAGTCGTAGCGAAAAAAGACATCAAATTAGGACAATTCCTGACTCATGATGATGTAGAGCTTGATTCAAACACAACGGTCTGGAAGCTGCGATCATTACAAGATCATTTATTTCAATCATAAGGACGTGAAGCTGTGGAAAAATTAGCGATCGTACTTTGTATCATTCTCATTGTGCAGTACGGGTTATCTTTTATTCAAATCAAGTACTACCGCAAGAGCATGGATTCACTTATTGATGATTACAGAGGGAAGCAGGGCTATCACTTATTTTCAGGAATGGAGCGGCGCAAAGTTGGCCCTGGAGCCATTGCGCTCATCATTGTAGATGAATCGTATATCATTCAAAAATGCCATGTGCTTGGCGGTGTGTCGATCTTATCTAAATTTAAAGAAGTCCCTTCATATGAAGGAAAGCATGTAGGGGCTGTGTTAGACGAGCACCATATGATGAAGCAGACGTTGAAAAAACGTAAAAAGGGGCCAGCTGTCATGCACGCACTTTCCATGGCGGCTGAACAGGCACTTGTCTCGATTTCGAAAAAAAATATAACAAATGTGAACTAAAGAAAGGGGAGATGAAACATGGAATGGATTCAATGGTTTGGAGAGCACTTTATCGGAATGTTTGAAGCCGGCGGAAAGCAATTCATGGGTCTTGTTACAGGTATCGTTCCAACGCTTGTTGTGTTACTTACTTTCACTTATGCTGTCATGAAGTTTATTGGAGAAGAGCGAGTGAATAGAGCGATTCAGTTTGCTGCGAAATATACAATTTTGCGCTACACGTTAATGCCGATCTTATCCGTTCTTATTTTGACAAACCCGATGGCTTATACGTTTGGCCGCTTCTTACCCGAAAAACAAAAACCAGCATTCTATGATTCAGCTGTTTCATTTGTTCATCCGGTGACATCACTGTTTCCGTATGCCAACGCAGGAGAACTGTTTGTCTACTTAGGGATTGCGAACGGTATTAAAGAAGCAGGATACTCAATGTCAGAGCTTGCTGTACGGTACTTCTTAGTCGGGATCGTCGTCATTTTACTTCGCGGTATTATTACTGAATGGATTACAAAGTACTTAGCAGGAAAAATGAAAGCGAATTCACAATAGGGGAGGGTTAGACATGACAAACCACAAAGTATTTGTTGCAAAAGGTGCTGGAGGATGGGGAGAAGGCTTGGAGCTTGAACCAACCGGTAAAAAAAGAAAGGTTGTTTCCATTACAGGGGGAGGCATTCACCCAGTTGCACGTAAAATTGCAGAAATGACAGGGACAGAAGCATGTGATGGCTTTAAAAACTCGATACCAGAAGATGAAATGATGTGTGTTGTCATTGATTGCGGAGGAACCGCACGAATCGGACTTTATCCAATGAAGCGCATTCCAACTGTAGACGTTTTGGCATCCTCTCCTTCTGGACCGCTTGCAAAACATATTACAGAGGATATCTTCGTATCAGGCGTTACAGAAAAAGATATTTCCTTTGCGGAAGCATCAAGTGGTGAGGCAAAAGTAGAAGGTCAGGAAAACAGTGAGCCGATTGACAAGGAGAATTTCAAAGAAACCTATTCAAAACTGAAAGAGGAAAATCTCGAGCGTCAGGAAAAAGGTAATTTCCTGATGAGGTTCTCAAGAGGAATTGGGAAAGTCACCGGTACGTTCTATCAGGCTGGTCGTGATTCCGTTGATATGCTTTTGAAAAACATTATTCCATTCATGGCATTTGTCAGTATGTTAATTGGAATTATCAATTATACAAAAATTGGTGACTTGATTGCCCATTTTCTATCACCACTGGCAGGATCTATTTGGGGACTCTTACTGCTCGTTGTGGTCTGTACATTGCCATTCCTATCACCTGTCTTAGGACCTGGTGCAGTCATTGCACAAGTGATCGGTGTTCTGATTGGTAGTCAAATTGCACTAGGAAATATTCCGCCTCAATTTGCACTTCCTGCACTATTTGCCATCAACGGTCAAGTAGGGTGTGATTTCATTCCAGTGGGTCTGTCACTTGGTGAAGCGAAGCCGGAAACGGTACAATATGGAGTACCAGCTGTTTTGTATAGCCGTCTCATTACAGGGGTTCTATCTGTTGTGATCGCATACGCTGCCAGCTTCGGTATGTATTAAACGTATTAAAGGAGGAATCGATATACATGGTCACACAATCTGTCGTAAAAGAAATCGGGATCTTAGTCCCGCAATTTAAAGAAGATAAGCTGATTGTTTTATTTGGACCCGCAGCGCCTCAGGAATTAAGAGATATGTCCGTCATTCATGAGTTCGAACATTTAGAAGAAGAGCCGTTGAAACTGGGTGGTACTATTCAAGTGGGCGATCAAACGTACACGATCACAGCCCTCGGCAATAAAGCAAATGACAACTTTAAAGAACTCGGCCATATTTCGATCTACTTCCAAGAGCCGTTTGATGATGTATTACCGGGAGCTGTCTTTGCATCCCCGCACACGTTTCCTGATATAAAAGAAGGCGTACGAATTGAAATTTCGTAGCTATGAAGAAAAGCTGTTCCGTAAAAGGAGCAGCTTTTTTATGTGAGGTTTACCAGAAAGAGCAATTGCGATATGCTGTAAACATTCATTATTTGTTTATTCGGAATTTTTAATCAGGGGGAAATGATGGTGTCACTTGAATTGAAGAATGTTTCTTTAAAACGAAATGGAAAATGGCTGCTTCAGTCTGTTGACTGGCATGTGAACAAAGAGGAGCACTGGGTGCTTTACGGTTTAAATGGTGCGGGGAAAACCGCTTTATTAAATATGCTCTGCTCATATTATTTCCCTACATCAGGTGAGATGACCGTGCTGGGACATATCTTTGGCAAGGAGGCTCTCGGCGAAAAGCTCAGGAAGAAAATTGGCCTCATTTCTGCGGGACTTGAAAAGAAACTGCACAGAGACGACAATGCATTTGAAATTGTTCTCAGCGGGGCATTTGCCTCTATCGGGCTTTATGAAACCCCGACAGATGAGATAAGGGAGAAAGCCATTGATCTATTAAAAGCATTTGGTTCGTTCAAATATGCAAACCGGACATATGAAACACTCTCACAAGGAGAAAAGCAGAAAGTCCTGATTGCGAGGGCTTTAATGAATGATCCCAAGCTCCTGATTTTAGATGAGCCTGTGACAGGTCTTGATTTTTTAGCAAGAGAACAGGTGCTAGAGACCATCTCATTCATTGCTTCAAAGCCTGATGCGCCTACTTTGCTTTACACGACCCATCATGCAGAAGAGATTTTGCCTGTTTTTCAGCACACCTTATTATTAAAAGATGGGACTGTTTTTGATCAAGGGAAAACAAAAGAAATGATGACAAGCGACTTGCTTTCTTCCTTCTTTGAATGTCCGGTAGATGTGATGTGGAGAAATGGCCGTCCTCACTTAAGTAAATTGTAGATAAAAGAAACTATTGGTCTGCGTCCCTGCTTTTCCATCATACATATTATAGTAGAAAACGAAAGGCGGGGAAGGACAGATGATCAGTATTTCTGAATTCCAAATCAAGGATGTTGTCGATGTGTCCAGCGGAAAAAAACTAGGCACCATTGGGGACATTGATATTAATGTTACGAGTGGTAAAATACAAGCAATCATTATCGGCGGTACAGGTAAAATGATGGGATTTTTCGGAAAAGAAGAGGAAATGATTGTCCCGTGGCGAAATATAGTAAAAATTGGCGAAGATGTGATACTTGTCCGATTGTCTTCTTAAAATTCGTATAACTCCTCAATGAATCATTTAATGATCCTTAACATAAGCTCTCCATTCTCAGCAAACAATGTCTTTTTCGGGTAAAAAGATTACGTTTTCATATCAATTTGCAAAAAAACCTGTAGAAAGGGCACATTTGAGTGTAATATTTAATGAATCCCACTAACTGTCTACGCATGTCTTGTGGTAAAATAGGAGCGATATAAAGAGAGATGAATGAAAGGTGGGAGGGCAGCTTTGACACACAATTATGACCCCTTTCAGCAGAAATCACCTTATGCAATGATGATTCATGATTGGACGAACATGACATGTTCTGGTAAAGAGGTATTAGCCGGATTTACGACAAAAAATGGCGGCTTCAGCCTTTCTCCATATCAATCATTGAACACTGGACTCCATGTAGGAGATGATGCTTCTAGTGTCCAAATGAATCGTCAAGTCATAGCAGATGCTACTGCTGTGCCGCTCTCTGATTGGGTGTTTGCAGACCAAACACACGAGGACCGCATCAAGAAAGTCACCAAGGAGCAAAGAGGAAGAGGAAGTCTTCATTATCATGAGGCACTGCCTGGAACAGACGGCTTATATACGTCTGAACCGAACATCATGCTCGCTCTTTGTTTCGCCGATTGTGTTCCGCTTTATTTTCTAGCTCCGCAACATGGACTCATCGGAACAGCCCATGCCGGGTGGAAAGGAACCGTCAAGCAAATTGGTGCAAAAATGATAGATCTATGGGTCAATCAAGAAGGTGCTAAGACCGATCAAATACAAGTTGTCATTGGACCATCCATTGGCAGCTGCTGCTACATAGTTGATGATGTGGTCTTGAATCAAGTGAAACAGCTTCCCTGTTCTACAGAGGATGTGTATTCCGAGATATCACAAGGACAATATAAATTAGACTTAAAAACATTAAACAAAAACGTATTGCTACATGCAGGGATGAAAGAAGAAAACATACATGTCAGTTCGATGTGCACAAGCTGTAATGATCAGCTATTCTTCTCACACCGGCGTGATCAAGGAAAAACAGGACGTATGATGTCTTTTGTCGGGTTTAAGGAGGCATAAGAGCAATTGAATGTACGAGAGAATCTCAGACAAATAAATGAACAAATAAACGAAGCATGTAAAAGAGCCGGCCGGAACCCAGACGATATATCAGTCGTCGCTGTCACAAAATATGTCTCAATTGAACGAGCACAAGAAGCCAAGGAAGCAGGAATTTTGCATTTTGGTGAAAATCGTGACCAAGGGTTACTTGAAAAACAAGCGGCTATAACCGATGAAAGCATTAGCTGGCACTTCATCGGCAGTTTACAAACACGAAAAGTAAAATCTGTCATTCAGAGCATTGACTACTTACATTCGCTCGACAGGATCTCTCTTGCGAATGAAATTGAAAAAAGAGCAGATCACACGGTTCGCTGTTTTGTACAGGTGAACACATCGCTGGAGGAGTCAAAACATGGCTTACAAAGTGAAGACGTGATCCCATTTGTCAAGCAGCTCGCTGATTTCAAACACATTGAAATTGCTGGACTGATGACGATGGCTCCATTTACAGATGATCACACTGTGATACGAAACTGCTTTAAAACATTAAAAAACCTTCAAGAAGAAGTAAAACATCTTAACCAAGTAAATGCACCTTGTCAGCATTTATCGATGGGCATGTCAAATGATTTTGAAATCGCAATTGAAGAAGGTGCGACATTCGTTCGGATTGGCTCTTCACTTGTTGGAAATGAAACAGGAGGTGCGTGACATGAGCATAAAAAATAAGTTTAAAAGCTTTTTCACTCTCGACGATGAAGAGTATGAGTACGAATATATTGATGAAGAAAGAGAACCAGTCCAAGAAGAAAAAGGAACAAAGGACAAAGCGGCATTTCAAGAGCGTCCGCAGACAGGAAAACAAAATGTCGTCAGCTTGCAAAGCGTGCAGAAATCCTCTAAAGTGGTGTTAAGTGAGCCGCGTGTTTATGCAGAAGCGCAGGAGATTGCAGACCATATTAAAAACAGACGTGCAGTCGTCGTCAATTTGCAGCGCATTCAGCACGATCAAGCAAAGCGAATCATCGACTTCTTAAGCGGCACTGTATATGCAATCGGTGGAGATATCCAGCGTATTGGCTCGAATATATTCCTCTGTACACCTGATAATGTAGATGTATCTGGCACAATATCAGAACTTTTGACAGAGGAAGAACCTCAGAGGTGGTAAATCATAGTGATTCTAAATTACATTTTCCAGCTTTTACAGACTGTATTAACGATTTACTCATTCGCGATTATTATTTACATCTTTATGTCATGGGTGCCATCAGCAAGAGAAACATCAATTGGGCGTTTTCTGACAAATATTTGCGAACCATATTTAGAACCATTTCGTAAAATTATTCCGCCAATTGGCATGATTGACATCTCGCCAATTGTGGCATTGCTTGTGATTCGTTTTGCATCAACATATGGACTAACTGGTCTTTACAATATGATTGCACGCTTCATGTAGACAGGCTGCCGGGCTTGGCGCTGCCAGGCTCTTTTACATAAGAGGGGAACAAAATGAGCGATATTTATCAACATTTTAGAAAAGACGAACAGCCATTTGTCGACCAAGTGTTAGGCTGGAAAAAAATCGCACTCGACCAGTATCGAATGAAATTAACAGACTTTCTTGATCCGCGTGAGCAGTTTATTACCCAGTCCGTCATCCAGCATGCTGATGAGCTTGGAATCATGTTTTTTGGCGGGTATGAAGGAGCGGAGCGTAAAAGAGCTCTTATTTATCCTGAATATTTACAACCGGCTACTCAGGATGCTGAGCTGTCTTATTTTCAGGTGAACTATGCGGAAAAGTTTATTTCGTTAGAACACCCGAAGCTTCTTGGTTCACTGATTGGGACAGGCTTGAAGCGTCAAAAGTTTGGAGATTTGTTATTTTCAGAGGAAGATGTGCAGTTTATTTGTACGAGTGATGTCGCCGATTTTGTTCGAGCGCAGCTGACGCATGTCGGCAGAGCCTCCGTTTCATTAGAGGAAATCACGCAAGCAGATTTAAAGCCGGTTAAGAGCAAGACTGACATCAAAGAAGATACGATTTCTTCACTGCGGCTTGATGCGGTATGTGCTGCAATCAGCCGTCAGTCTCGGCAAAAGGCACAGCTTTTGGTCAAAAATGGGCTTGTCAAAGTTAACTGGAAAGTCACTGAGGACCCTTCCTTTACAATCGGCGAAGGCGATCAGCTCTCTGTCAGGGGATTTGGCCGCTTTAGCCTCAAAACGATTGATGGGAAGACCAAAAAAGATAAATTTAAAGTAACATTTGAGCTTCTGACATAACGAACTTGAATCTGGAGGTGGCGAGGTTGCCATTAACACCTAATGATATTCATAATAAAACGTTCACAAAAAGCTTTCGCGGATATGACGAAGATGAAGTAAACGAGTTTTTAAGCCAAGTACGTAAAGATTACGAAATCGTACTTCGCAAAAAGAATGAACTCGAAGAAAAAGTAAACGAGCTTGACGAAAGACTAGGTCATTTTGCAATAATTGAAGAAACATTAAACAAATCAATTCTTGTGGCGCAGGAAGCAGCAGAAGACGTCAAACGTCATTCTGATAAAGAAGCGAAATTGATTATTCGTGAAGCGGAGAAAAATGCAGATCGTATTATCAACGAAGCGCTATCTAAATCACGAAAGATTGCGATGGAAATCGAAGAGCTCAAGAAGCAGTCGAAAGTCTTTAGAACTCGATTCCAAATGCTCATCGAAGCTCAGCTTGATCTTCTAAAAAATGACGATTGGGATCATTTACTGGAATATGAAGTTGACGCTGTCTTTGATGAAAAAGAATAAGCGCATCATCTTGACATGATGTGTGCAAGTTGCATATAATACCATCATAAATTAACAAGAGATAAACGTTTGAAAGGGACACTCGCAGTTGTGATATGCGTAATAAAGCGAATCAGGGATGGTGGAAGCCTGACATTACGAGACGCTGCAATGAGATCACCCCTTTAGTTCCTTTTCTGAAATGACCAGTAAGAAAAGGCGTCTGATCACGTTACGATTTTAGAGTGGATAAGCGGCTGTGTCATAGCGCTTGTCTAAAAGGGTGGTACCGCGAGACAAGCCTTCTCGTCCCTTATGGGATGAGAGGGCTTTTTTTATTGTTTTTTAATCAGAATTTGCATATGGAGGAATGGGTATGAACTACAAAGACACCTTATTAATGCCGAAAACAGAATTCCCAATGAGAGGGAACTTGCCGAACAAAGAGCCTGAAATCCAAGAGGAGTGGGCAGAAAAAGACATCTATCAAATGGTTTTAGAGCGTACAAAAGGACGCCCGACCTTTATTTTGCATGATGGACCTCCATATGCGAATGGTGACATTCATATGGGGCACGCACTCAATAAAATCCTAAAAGATTTTATTGTCCGTTTTAAATCAATGAATGGCTTCCATGCACCGTACGTACCGGGCTGGGATACACACGGCTTACCAATTGAAACAGCGCTCACTAAAAATAAAAAAGTCAAACGTAAAGAAATGTCGACAGCTGAATTCCGCAAACTATGCGAGGAGTATGCTTGGAAGCAAATCGAAGGTCAGCGCGATCAATTTAAGCGATTAGGCGTCAGAGCAGACTGGGATAATCCATATGTCACGTTAAAGCCTGAGTATGAAGCGCAGCAAATACTTGTCTTCGGTGAAATGGCGAAGAGAGGCTATATTTACAAAGGACTAAAACCTGTTAACTGGTCTCCTTCAAGTGAGTCAGCTCTTGCTGAAGCGGAAATTGAATATAAAGACAAACGTTCACCATCCATTTACGTTTCATTTAAAGTGAAAGATGGAAAAGGCGTACTTGAAAACGGCGAACAATTCATCATCTGGACAACAACACCTTGGACACTTCCTGCAAACCTTGGCATTTGTGTTCATCCAAACCTAGAGTACAGCGTTCTTCAAGTAGGTGCTGAGCGATATGTTGTCGCATCTGAGCTTGTTGAACAAGTGGCAAAAACGCTTGGCTTTGAAGAGTATGAAGTCGTGAAAACATTAAAAGGAAAAGAATTAGATAACGTCGTTGCAGAGCATCCGATCTATGGTAGAGATTCCCTTGTGATGCTTGGTGACCACGTGACAACGGATGCAGGTACAGGCTGTGTTCACACAGCACCAGGTCACGGGGAAGATGACTTTAATGTGAGTATGAAATACGGTCTTGATGTGCTATGTCCAGTAGATGAAAAAGGTGTCATGACAGACGAAGCACCTGGTTTTGAAGGACTATTCTACGAGGATGCCAATAAAGCCATCACAGAACAGCTTGAAGCAAAAGGCGCGCTGAAAAAGCTCGACTTTATCACGCACTCTTACCCGCATGACTGGAGAACGAAAAAACCAACGATTTATCGTGCAACCGCTCAGTGGTTTGCTTCGATTAAAGACTTCAGAGAAGCGCTATTAGACAATATTAAAGAAACGAAATGGGTGCCAGCATGGGGCGAAACGCGCCTATTCAATATGGTGCGTGACAGAGGCGACTGGTGCATTTCAAGACAGCGTGTATGGGGCGTTCCAATTCCGGTCTTTTATGCAGAAAATGGTGAGCCGATCATCACAGATGAAACCATTCAGCATGTCTCTCAATTATTTAGAGAACATGGCTCGAATATTTGGTTTGAAAAAGAAGCGAAAGAGCTCTTGCCAGAAGGCTTTACACATCCAGGTAGCCCGAACGGTGAATTCACAAAAGAGCAGGATATCATGGATGTATGGTTTGATTCTGGTTCTTCTCACCAAGCCGTTTTAGAAGAAAGAGAGGACCTTGTCCGTCCAGCAGACCTTTACCTTGAAGGATCTGACCAATATCGCGGCTGGTTTAACTCATCTTTATCTACTTCTGTAGCTATCACAGGAAAAGCACCTTACAAAGGAGTGGTTAGCCATGGAATGACTTTGGATAAAGAAGGACGTAAAATGAGTAAATCCTTAGGAAATACCATTGAACCTGCCAAAGTAGCTAAACAACTAGGTGCTGAAATTCTTAGACTTTGGGTATCTTCTGTCAACTATCAAGCCGATCACCCGGTGTCTGATGATATCTTAAAACAAGTAGCAGAGGTCTATCGTAAAATCCGTAACACGTTCCGCTTCCTGCATGGTAACCTATTTGACTTTGATCCAGCAGTCAATGCAGTACCTGTAGAAGAGCTTCGCGAAGTGGATCAATATATCTTGATCAAATTAAACAAATTGATTGATAAAGTGAAAAAGGCTTATGATGATTACGAATTTGCGGTCGTGTATCATGCGATTCACAATTTCTGTACAATTGAGCTAAGCTCTTTCTATCTCGACTTTGCAAAGGATGTCGTGTACATTGAGCATGCGGATCATCCAGACCGCCGTAGCATGCAGACGGTCTTCTACGAAACATTAATGGCATTAGTGAAGCTGACTGCACCAATTCTTCCGCATACAGCAGATGAATTATGGAGCCACTTAAGCTTTGTTGAAGAGCCAAGTGTTCAGTTAACAGATATGCCAGAAGGTGTGGCTGTTTCTCAAGCGGAAGCGACAGAAGCGAAGTTTGACCGCTTTATGGAAGTGCGTGACGATGTGCTAAAAGCGCTCGAAATTGCGCGTAACGAGAAAGTCATCGGACGTTCTCTTGAAGCAAGTGTGACCCTTTATGCGACAGAAGAAGTGAAAAACCTTCTTGCATCCATTAAAGAAGATGTGAAGCAGCTCTTTATCATCTCTGAATTAACGGTAGAAGATGAGCAAAATGCTGACACATCAGCACCTGAATACACTTCAGGAAGAATTTTGGTTCAAAAAGCAGAAGGAGAACTATGCGAACGTTCTCGTATTATTTCAAAAGATGTTGGTGCAAATCCGAAATACCCAACATTGTCACTGAAAAATGCTGAAATCGTGGAAAAATATTACCAGAATTAACAGTGTGATATGACCAACTAGCGCCCCGCCATATGCGGGGTGTTTTCTTTTTTGCGGAAATGACAGCGTTTAGAACGAAAGGAAAAATCTTATGGCTTTAAAGTGGACAGCCGGGGCAACAATATGATTATCACGACAGGGCAGGAGTTGAAATAGCGACATGAATGGCGATCTAGAGACGATTTACACGGAACTCCTTCAAATGAAAGAAGAGCTGCAAGCTAAACTGTTTGAATACGCATCATTTCGTTCACCCGCTGAGCATGTCTCAATGAACGAGGTCCAAACGGCCACGCTTCTTTATCACATCAAAGAAGAACTTCAAGATGTGTCTCTCGCTATTGCAAAAATTGAGCAAGGAACCTTTGGTATATGTGAGGCGACAGGTGATGTCATTCCGCTTGAACAAATGAGTATTCTTCCTACCGCCCGCACGGCTGACGACTTTTTATATCATAAGCAATACGAGAAAAAAGCATTCACTCCTTATCCTCATGAATCAGATGATTCTCATTTTGAAGCCTTCCATATGTAGGGAGGTTTTTGTCTGTCAACTAAAGTTTCTTTACTCCTTCCTGTTTTCTTGATAAAATGCATAAAGATCAAAGTATGAAGATGGAGGAACGTGTGTGTTCTATTACATAATCGCATTCGTGATGATTTGTTTAGATCAATTAACAAAATGGCTCATTGTCAAAAATATGATGCCCGGAGATTCTTATCCAGTGATTGATGGTTTCTTTTATATCACGTCTCACCGAAATTCAGGCGCCGCATGGGGAATTCTCCAAGGACAAATGTGGTTTTTCTATGTGATCACACTCGTTGTTATTGCAGGAATTGTTTATTATTTGCAAAAGCATGGACAAAAGGACAAGCTGCTTGGAGTTGCGCTGGCCTTAATGCTTGGCGGAGCGATTGGGAATTTTATCGACCGCGTTTTCCGTCAGGAAGTGGTAGATTTTGCTCATTTCGTCTTTGGGAATTATCACTACCCAATCTTTAATATTGCAGATTCTTCTCTATGTGTAGGAGTTATTCTGCTCTTTATTCAAATGCTTTTAGATGGAAAGAAAACGAAGGAGTCAACTACATGAATCAAGTAAATATTGCCGTTTCAGAAGAACAAACGAGTGAACGGCTTGATAAATTTCTAAGCACGACAGAACCAGAATGGTCAAGAACCCAGGTCCAGCAGTGGGTAAAGGATGGGCTGATCGAAGTAAACGGGAAACAAGTGAAAGCCAATTACAAAGTACAAGCTGGAGATCAGATTAAAGTCGAGATTCCAGAACCAGAAGTACTAGATGTAGAAGCAGAACCAATGGATCTTGATATTTATTATGAGGATGCAGATGTGCTAGTGGTGAATAAACCACGAGGAATGGTCGTTCATCCAGCACCAGGTCACGTGTCAGGAACACTTGTAAATGGCCTGATGGCACATTGCACGGACTTATCAGGGATTAATGGTGTGATGCGTCCTGGAATTGTCCATCGTATTGATAAAGACACATCTGGGCTGTTAATGGTCGCAAAAAACGATATGGCGCATGAATCACTCGTCAATCAGCTTGTGGCTAAAACTGTCACAAGAAAATATACGGCCGTTGTCCATGGTATTATCCAGCATGATACAGGCACAATTGATGCCCCAATTGGCAGAGACAAAAAAGACCGCCAAAGCATGACGGTCACAAAAGAAAGTGCAAAACAAGCCGTCACTCACTTTGATGTGATTGAACGCTTTCAGGATTTCACGGTGGTGGAGTGCCGACTTGAAACAGGAAGAACACACCAAATTCGTGTTCATATGAAATATATCGGCTATCCGCTTGCAGGAGATCCGAAATATGGACCGAGAAAGACAGTCGATTTCAATGGTCAGCTGCTGCATGCAGGTGTTTTAGGATTTGATCATCCTAGAACAGGAGAATATATCGAGTTCACAGCACCGATTCCTGCTGATATGCAAGCTTTTATCGATTCATTAAGAAATAACGATTGACAGGCCGTTCTTTTTTTGAAATAATAAACGAAGAAATGAAGATTCTTTAAAACAGTCCAGAGAGGCTGAGAAGGATAACGGATCAATTTGTGCACGTGTATGCACAAATGAACGCCCCTCTCTGCCCTTTGCAGAAGGGGCTTTTTATTTGTCAAAAAGAGGTGTAAAAGATGGAACAAAAAGCAGTCATTCTTGATGAACAAGCGATCAGACGAGCGCTTACCCGAATTGCACATGAAATGATTGAGCGCAACAAAGGGATGAAAGATGTCATCCTTGCGGGGATCAAGACTAGAGGTATTCATCTTGCAAAGCGCCTTGCAGAGCGCATCGAGCAAATTGAAGGAAATCCAGTCATAGTGGGTGAACTTGATATTACGCTATACCGTGATGACCTGACAAAAAAGACAGAGAACCAAGACCCGCTTGTGAAGGGTGCAGACATTCCAGCTGACATTAATGACAAAACACTGATTGTCGTTGACGATGTCCTGTTTACAGGCAGAACCGTCAGAGCAGCCATGGATGCCCTTGTGGATGTAGGAAGACCATCTTCCATTCAGCTTGCTGTTCTCGTCGACCGGGGACACCGGGAGCTACCGATTCGAGCGGATTATATCGGGAAGAACATTCCGACATCAAAAGCAGAGACAGTTATGGTTCAACTGAATGAAGTAGATCAAAACGACCTTGTCGCTATATATGAAAAATAACCTTTTTAAATGCATTCCAGAGAGTTTGCAAAGAGGGCAATAACAGAGATACCGAGCACGGCAAACATGACGTGTACGGTTTTTCTAGGCCTCTTTGCGCATACTCTCAAAGAGGCTTTTTTAATGAAAAAGGACACATCTAGGAGGAAAATCATGAGTCAGCAAAAAGCCAATTTAGGCATTCGAGATATCCCAAAACCGTTCACATGGCTGTCACTTAGCCTTCAGCATTTGTTTGCCATGTTTGGTGCAACCATTCTAGTACCAAAAATCATCGATATGAGTCCAGCGGTCGCGCTCATCTCAAGTGGTGTTGGAACCATAGTTTACTTAATCATCACAAGAGGCCAAATTCCAGCGTATCTTGGATCGTCCTTTGCCTTTATCGCCCCCATACTGAATGTCAAAGCAACAGGCGGCCCTGGAGCCGCCATGGTGGGTGCCTTCATGGCGGGTGTCGCTTATGCACTCATTGCACTATTTATTAAATGGCTCGGTACAGGCTGGCTGATGAAACTTCTACCGCCGGTCGTCGTAGGGCCGGTCATTATGGTCATCGGACTCGGACTCGCTGGAACAGCTGTCAACATGGCGATGTATGCTGATCCGAATGCAACCGAGCTTGTTTACAGCCTGAAGCACCTAATGGTCGCCGGCTTCACACTGGCTGTCACGATTATCAGCATGATTTTCCTAAGAGGATTTCTTAGCTTGATCCCAGTATTAATCGGCATTATCAGCGGCTATCTCTTTGCCTTATCACAAGGCATTGTGAACTTCCAGCCGGTCATTGATGCAAAATGGTTTGCTGTACCAGACTTCGTTGTACCATTTGTGGACTACACACCAGCTGTGACTTTAAGCATTCTCACCGTAATGGTGCCGGTTGCCTTTGTGACAATGTCTGAGCACATCGGCCACCAAGTGGTGTTAAGTAAAGTTGTAGGGCAAGATTTCATTAAAAAACCTGGTCTTCACCGCTCCATTTTAGGAGACAGTGCGGCGACAATTTTCGCTTCACTCATTGGCGGACCGCCGACAACAACGTATGGAGAGAATATCGGCGTCCTTGCCATCACAAGAGTGTTCAGTATCTTCGTCATCGGCGGAGCAGCAGTATTTGCAATCTGCTTCGGCTTTGTCGGAAAAATCTCAGCATTAATCAGTACAGTGCCGTCCGCGGTCATGGGAGGCGTTTCATTCCTGCTCTTTGGAATCATTGCCTCAAGCGGTCTGAGAATCCTGATTGATCATAAAGTGAATTTTGAAGAAAAGCGTAATCTCATTATCGCATCAGTCATCTTAGTCATCGGAATTGGAGGGGCATTCATTGAGGTGAAACAAATCAACCTCACACTATCTGGAATGGCACTTGCTGCCATCACGGGTGTCCTGTTGAACCTGATCCTGCCGCAGCAAAAAGCGGAGGATGACGAGTCAAATGAATCGAATACAGAAAACCTTTTAAAAGAAGTCCAGTGAGGCTGACAAGGGTTCTAAAATGAGCAGAATGCACGAACGTGCCGCTGCTTCTTTTGGAGAACCCTAAGCTGCCGAGGCTTAGGGTTTTTTTGAACCTGAAAGTGATGAAAAACTAGAGGGGGAAGAAAAAATGAATGATCTATCGACAATGAGCAGCTTATCTAAAGAAGAGATTTTACAGCTGATTGAAGAAGCAACGGCTCTCAAAAAGGGGAAGCAAGAGCTTGGTTTAGCGGGAGAATTTGTAGCAAATCTCTTTTTTGAACCAAGCACAAGAACACGATTTAGCTTCGAAGTCGCCGAAAAGAAGCTGGGGATGAATGTACTAAGCTTAGATGCGGCAAGCACCTCTGTTCAAAAAGGCGAAACTCTTTACGATACGGTAAAAACGCTCGAATCCATCGGCGTGAAAGCTTGTGTGATCAGAGACAGCACCGATGAATATTACAACGAACTGATCGGGAAGGTTGGGATTCCTATCATCAATGCTGGAGATGGCTGCGGGCAGCACCCGACCCAATCACTGCTTGACCTAATGACCATCTATGAAGAGTTTGGCGGCTTTGAGGGCTTAACGATTTCGATTCATGGAGACATCAAGCACAGCAGGGTGGCAAGGTCGAATGCGGAAGTACTCTCAAGGCTCGGAGCGACAGTCCTTTTCTCAGGACCTGCTTCCTTCCAAGATGAGCAAAATCCTCACGGAACGTATGTCCAAGTAGACGAAGCCATTAGACAATCTGATGTGGTGATGCTGCTTAGAATCCAGCATGAACGGCACGCTAAAAAAATGGGTAATGAAGAATACTTATCGACTTATGGATTAACAGTAAACAGGGCAAACAACATGAAAGAACGAGCCATTATCATGCATCCAGCACCAGTAAACAGAGGTGTGGAGATAGATGATTCTTTAGTGGAATCAAAGCAGTCACGAATTTTCAAGCAAATGGAAAATGGCGTTTATGTCCGAATGGCGGTATTAAAAAGAGCTTTTCAAAATAGCAGACTACATCAAAAAGGGAGAGATTCTGTCTATGTCGTATCTCATTAAAAACGGTTTTATCTTAACAAGCACAGGTGAAAAAGTGCAGCAGGATATTAGGGTAGAAGGAAAAGTGATTCAAGCGATTGGTCACTTAGAAAGAGAAGACGGAGAAGAGGTCATTGATGCTAAAGGGCTATTTGTTTCACCAGGCTTAATTGATCTGCATGTACATTTAAGAGAGCCAGGCGGAGAGAAGAAGGAAACGATTGAAACAGGCTCTAAAGCAGCAGCAAGAGGCGGCTATACGACGATTGCAGCGATGCCGAATACACGCCCAGTTCCAGATACAAAAGAGCAAATGGAATGGCTCATGAATCGAATCGAAGAGACCTCTTCTGTCAGAGTACTGCCATACGCCTCCATCACAACTAGACAAATTGGGGAAGAGATGACAGACTTTGCAGCACTAAAAGAAGCAGGCGCCTTCGCTTTCACAGATGACGGGGTTGGCATCCAAACAGCAGGAATGATGTACGAAGCGATGAAAAAGGCAGCAAGTCTTGATCAAGCCATTGTCGCGCACTGTGAGGATAACTCGCTCATTTACGGAGGATGCGTTCATGAAGGAGAATTTTCAAAAGCGAATGAATTAAACGGAATACCGTCCATTTGTGAATCGGTGCATATTGCAAGAGATGTTCTTTTAGCAGAAGCAGCGAACTGTCATTATCATGTATGTCATATCAGTACGAAAGAATCTGTGCGAGTCGTTCGCGATGCAAAAAAAGCAGGCATCCGTGTGACGGCAGAGGTGTCACCGCATCACCTGCTCCTATGTGATGCAGACATCCCAGGGCTTGATACGAACTATAAAATGAACCCACCTCTTAGAGGAAAAGAGGATCGCGAGGCACTAATCGAGGGACTGTTAGATGGAACGATTGATTTCATCGCAACAGACCATGCACCGCATACAGAAGAAGAAAAGAACGAAACGATGCAGCGCGCACCTTTTGGAATAGTCGGGCTTGAAACAGCGTTCCCGCTTCTTTACACGCGATTTGTCAAAACAGGCGAATGGACATTAAAAGAACTCGTTGATTATATGACGATCAAGCCAGCAGAAGCCTTCTCCCTTCCTTATGGAAAGCTGGAAGAAGGACAAACAGCTGATATTACACTCATTGATCTAAACAAAGAAATGGCAATCGATAAAAAGAGCTTCTTATCAAAAGGACAAAATACACCGTTTGACAAATTGACTGTATCAGGATGGCCGGTCATGACACTTGCATCTGGGAAAGTCGTGTATGAAGAGGGGAGACTAGTAAAATGAAGAGACGCTTAGTGCTAGAAAACGGAACAGTATTCGAAGGAACAGGCTTTGGCAGCTTAGAATCGTCAGTCGGAGAAGTCGTCTTTAATACAGGGATGACAGGCTATCAAGAAATTTTGTCTGATCCATCATACTGCGGACAAATTGTCACACTCACTTACCCGCTTATCGGCAACTATGGGATTAACCGTGATGATTTTGAATCGATCACACCATTTGTCAAAGGGCTGATTGTGAAGGAGCTTTGTGAAAAGCCCTCAAACTGGCGCTCTTCATACTCGCTTGATGAGTATTTGAAAATGAAAAACATTCCAGGGCTTAGCGGAATCGATACACGAAAGCTGACGAGAATGATTCGAAGTGCAGGCACATTAAGAGGGGCATTTGCAGGACCGGATGAAGAAGTAGAAGACGTGGTCCGCCGCCTTCAAACAATGCAGCAGCCAACAGATCAAGTGAGTCAAGTTTCTGTGAAAAATGCGTATCCAAGCCCAGGGAGAGGAAAAAGAATTGTCCTTGTCGATTTCGGCATGAAGCACGGCATTTTGCGCGAGCTCAATAAACGGGACTGCGATGTCATTGTGGTGCCGTATAATATCACGGCAGATGAAGTACTGCAGTTAAAGCCTGATGGAATCATGCTTTCAAACGGCCCTGGGGATCCTGTGGATGTACCAGAAGCAGTCGAGATGATTCAGCAATTGATTGGAAAAGTTCCACTCTTTGGCATTTGCCTTGGACATCAATTATTCGCGCTTGCATGCGGCGCAAGTACTGAAAAAATGAAATTCGGTCACAGAGGATCGAATCACCCAGTGAAAGAACTAGCAACCGGCAAGGTCACACTGACATCTCAAAACCACGGCTACACAGTTAGTGCCATTAACGAGGACGTGCTCGAAGTCACACACATCGCACTAAACGACAATACAATTGAAGGCTTAAAACATAAAGAAGCACCAGCATTCACTGTCCAGTACCACCCAGAAGCATCACCAGGTCCAGAAGATGCGAACTACTTATTCGACCAGTTCATGGACATGATTCATACAACTGAGAAAGAAGGGGAAGAAGTATGCCAAAACGCGTAGACATCAAAAAGATTTTAGTTATCGGTTCAGGTCCAATCATCATTGGTCAGGCAGCGGAGTTTGACTATGCAGGCACACAGGCTTGCTTAGCACTAAAAGAAGAAGGCTATGAAGTCGTTCTTGTGAATTCCAATCCAGCGACCATCATGACAGATACAGAAATGGCCGATAAGGTATACATCGAACCACTGACACCAGAATTCTTAACACGAATCATTCGAAAAGAACGTCCTGATGCGATCTTGCCAACACTTGGCGGACAAACTGGACTTAACCTTGCTGTTGAATTATCAGACCTTGGCGTATTAGCTGAATGTGGTGTTGAAGTATTAGGAACAAAACTTTCAGCTATTCAAAAAGCAGAGGACAGAGATCTATTCCGTAATTTGATGAATGAACTAAATGAGCCTGTACCAGAAAGTGAAATCATCCATAACCTAGAAGAAGCGATGGCGTTTACGAATCAAATCGGTTTCCCTGTCATTGTAAGACCAGCTTATACATTAGGCGGAACAGGCGGCGGAATTTGTACAAACGAGCAAGAGCTGAAGGAAATCGTCGAAAACGGTTTGAAGCTAAGCCCAGTCACACAATGCTTACTTGAAAAAAGTATTGCAGGCTTTAAAGAAATTGAATATGAAGTCATGCGTGATAGCGGTGATCATGCGATCGTTGTTTGTAACATGGAAAACTTTGATCCAGTCGGTATCCACACAGGAGACAGTATCGTTGTGGCGCCAAGCCAAACGTTAAGTGACCGTGAATATCAGCTGCTTCGCAATGTGTCGCTCAAGCTGATCCGGGCACTTGGGATTGAAGGCGGATGTAACGTACAGCTGGCAATTGACCCAGACAGCTTTCAATACTATATCATCGAAGTAAATCCGCGCGTGAGTCGCTCTTCTGCACTTGCGTCGAAAGCAACTGGTTATCCAATTGCCAAACTTGCAGCGAAAATTGCTGTCGGTTTAACGCTTGATGAAATGATGAACCCAGTCACAGGTAAAACCTATGCCGCCTTCGAACCGGCACTCGACTATATTGTGTCTAAAATTCCGCGCTGGCCGTTTGATAAATTCGAATCGGCCAACAGACGTCTTGGTACGCAAATGAAAGCAACGGGTGAAGTGATGGCGATCGGCCGTACATTAGAAGAGTCTCTTCTAAAGGCTGTTCGTTCACTTGAAGCGGATGTGCACCACATTGAATTAAAAGATGAAGCAGATATCACAAACGAAGTGCTTGAAAAGCGGATTATCAAGGCGGGAGACGAACGATTATTCTATATCGCTGAGGCACTTAGAAGAGGCTATACGGTTGAACAAATACATGAGTTCTCAAAAATTGATTACTTCTTCCTTCATAAACTGGAAGGCATCATCGCTTTTGAAAAGACATTAAAAGAAAACAAAGGCAATACAGACGTATTAAAAGAAGCGAAAGAAAAAGGCTTCTCAGACATCTATATTAGCCGCGAGTGGAATATGAATGAAGCGGATGTCTATACGCTAAGACAAGAAGCAAGCATCGTACCTGTTTACAAAATGGTAGATACTTGTGCGGCTGAATTTGAATCCGAGACGCCATATTTCTACAGCACATATGAAGATGAAAATGAATCAGAACGTACAGACAAGAAAAGCGTCATCGTATTAGGCTCAGGTCCTATCAGAATCGGTCAAGGAGTAGAATTTGATTATGCGACCGTTCATTCTGTGTGGGCAATTAAACAAGCAGGGTATGAAGCGATCATTATTAACAACAACCCTGAAACGGTCTCAACAGACTTTAGTATTTCGGACAAGCTCTACTTTGAACCACTCACTGTAGAAGATGTGATGCACATCATCGATCTAGAGCAACCTGAAGGAGTCGTTGTCCAGTTCGGCGGACAAACAGCGATCAACCTAGCAGATGAATTATCAAATAGAGGGGTGAAGATTCTCGGCACATCTCTTGAAGACCTAGACCGAGCCGAAAACAGGGACAAGTTTGAACAAACATTAGAAGCACTCGGCGTGCCGCAACCTAAAGGGAAAACAGCTACGTCTGTGCCGGAAGCTGTAGCGATTGCCAATCAGATCGGCTACCCAGTCCTTGTCCGCCCTTCCTATGTATTAGGCGGTCGTGCAATGGAAATCGTTTATCAAGAAGCCGAGCTTCTTCATTACATGGAGAATGCAGTGAAAGTCAATCCGCAGCACCCAGTCTTAATTGACAAGTATTTGACAGGAAAAGAAATCGAAGTAGATGCCGTGTCTGATGGCGAAACTGTCGTGATCCCTGGCATTATGGAACACATTGAAAGAGCTGGGGTTCACTCTGGTGACTCGATTGCGGTTTACCCGCCGCAAACATTGTCTGAAGAGATCAAAGCGAAGATCGCAGAATACACGATCAAGCTTGCAAAAGGGCTCAACATTATTGGGCTGCTAAACATTCAATTTGTTCTCTCAAAAGGTGAAGTGTTCGTACTTGAAGTGAATCCGCGTTCAAGCCGGACAGTTCCTTTCTTAAGTAAAATCACAGGCATCCCGATGGCAAACCTGGCGACAAAAGTCATTTTAGGAGAAAAACTCAAAAACTATGGCTACGAGGAAGGACTTCACACAGAACAAGAAGGGGTGTACGTCAAAGTTCCAGTCTTCTCTTTTGCAAAACTAAGAAGAGTGGATATTACACTCGGACCTGAAATGAAATCGACAGGTGAAGTCATGGGGAAAGATGTCACAATCGAAAAAGCTCTCTACAAAGGATTAATTGCATCAGGCATTCAAATTCCTAAAGACGGGACAGTTCTTCTGACAGTTGCTGACAAGGATAAAGAAGAAGGACTGGAGATTGCGAGAAGATTCCATTCAATCGGCTACCATATTTTAGCGACAGAAGGAACAGCGAATTACTTAAAACAAGCCTCCATCCCATCAAGTGTTGTCGGCAAAATAGGAGAAGAAGGCAAAAACCTTCTCGATGTCATACGAAACGGGGAAGCCCAATTTGTCATCAACACTCTGACAAAAGGAAAACAGCCGGCAAGAGACGGCTTTAGAATCAGACGTGAAGCTGTTGAAAATGGCGTAGCTTGCTTAACGTCGCTAGATACAGCAGAAGCGATTTTAAGAGTACTAGAAAGCATGACATTTAGAGCGGACGAAATGCCAGAAGTGAAAACGAATGCTGAGGTGACAGTAACGATATGAAAAAAGCATACTTGACGGTCGTCTCAAATCGAGAGATCGCTGATCATATTTACGAAATGACATTAAAAGGTGACCTTGTGGACTCCTTTCAAACGGCTGGACAATTTCTTCATATCAAGGTCAGCGAGTCCATGACACCGCTGCTGAGAAGACCGATCAGTATTGCCAATATTCATGCCGAGAAGCAAGAAGCAACCATCATCTATCGCGCAGAGGGAGAGGGCACAAAGCTTCTTTCCCAAAGGCGGGATGGGGAATCCATCGATGTCTTAGGGCCGCTTGGCAACGGGTACGATCCTTCAGTTGTTCAGCCAGGTCAGACAGCGTTACTAGTCGGTGGTGGAATTGGAGTACCGCCTTTATATGAGCTGTCCAAACGTTTAACGAAAAAAGGCGTCATCGTCAAGCATGTCCTTGGCTTTCAATCGAAAAAGGATGTATTTTACGAGGAGAAATTCCAAGCACTCGGAGATACATTTATCGCAACAGTTGATGGGACATACGGCGCAAAGGGCTTCGTGACAAGTGTCATTGAAGAGAATGATTTGAGCTTTGATGTCATGCTTTCCTGCGGGCCGACCCCTATGTTAAAAGCACTAAAAGACTCTTACCCCGATAAGCCTGTCTACATTTCAATGGAAGAACGAATGGGCTGCGGAATTGGTGCTTGCTTTGCATGTGTCTGTCATACCGATCAGCACGAAAAAGCTTACGTCAAAGTCTGTCTGGACGGACCTGTATTTAAAGCAGAGGAGGTGGCGTTGTCATGCTAAACGTTGAGTTACCCGGCTTATCTTTAAAGAATCCGATTATCCCTGCATCAGGCTGCTTTGGATTCGGGAGAGAATTTGCTTCATTATATGATTTATCCGTGCTTGGCGGTATCATGATCAAAGCCACAACCTTAGAACCGAGATTTGGCAACCCGACACCAAGGGTAGCGGAGACAGGTGCCGGGATGCTCAATGCCATCGGTCTTCAAAATCCTGGCCTAAAAGGAGTGCTGGAAAATGAATTGCCTTGGCTTGAGCAGTTTGATACGCCTATTATTGCAAACGTCGCTGGCTCACAGGTCGATGATTATGTTGAAGTAGCGAAGCAGATCAGCCAAGCAAAAAATGTCCATGCCCTTGAACTGAATATCTCGTGTCCAAATGTCAAAACAGGCGGAATTGCCTTTGGTACAGATCCTCAAATGGCAGCAGCATTGACAAAAGCGGTGAAGGACGTGTCCTCCGTTCCTGTCTATGTCAAACTGTCTCCTAACGTAGCTAATATTGTGGAGATTGCTCAAGCGATTGAATATGCTGGAGCGGATGGACTCACGATGATTAACACGTTAATCGGTATGCGTTTAGATTTAAAAACAGGGAAACCGATTCTTGCCAATAAAACAGGCGGATTATCAGGCCCTGCGGTCAAACCTGTCGCTGTGCGCATGGTACATGAGGTCAGTCAAGCGGTTTCTATCCCGATTATCGGAATGGGCGGAGTGCAAAATGCTGAAGATGTACTTGAATTTTTACTAGCAGGTGCGAGTGCAGTAGCTGTTGGCACAGCCAATTTTGTAAACCCATTTATTTGCCCAGAAATCATAGAAGAACTGCCAAATGTATTAGCAGCCTATGGGTATTCATCTGTAGAGGAATGTATCGGAAGGAGCTGGAAATATGAAGCACTTGCCCATCATCGCGCTTGATTTTCCATCAGGGCAGGAGGCGCTTGCCTTTTTAGAACCCTTTGAAGGGACACCATTATTTGTGAAGGTCGGCATGGAGCTGTTTTACCAAGAAGGACCTGCCATCCTTGACGCACTTAAAGAAAAAAATTGCCACATTTTCCTCGACCTCAAATTACATGACATTCCAACAACGGTGCAAAAAGCAATGAACCGGCTTGCCGCACTTGGCGTTGATCTAGTCAATGTACATGCTGCTGGCGGGAAACAGATGATGCAAGCTGCGTTAGAAGGGCTTGAAAACGGAACGCCTGCTGGGCAAAAACGTCCGGGCATTATTGCAGTGACTCAGCTGACGAGTACATCTGAAGACATGATGAGAAGCGAATTACTCATAGACCGTCCGCTGCAAGAGACTGTCATCCGGTACGGTCAATTGGCACATGAAAGTGGACTAGACGGTGTTGTTTGCTCTGTTCATGAATCCAAAGCTCTTCATGAGCACATCTCACCTGACTTCCTCACTGTTACGCCAGGGATTCGTTTACTAAATGATCAAACCGATGATCAAAAGCGTGTGGCAACCCCTGCTTATGCAAAAGAGCAAGGTGTTTCACAAATTGTTGTCGGAAGGTCAATCACAAAAGCTAAAAAACCATTGGAAGCCTATCATCAAATTTTGAAAGAGTGGGAGTGACTGCCAGATGAAAACAAAAATTGCTAAACACCTATTACAAATCAAAGCGGTCTCATTGAAACCAGACGAACCGTTTACATGGGCAAGCGGTATCAAATCACCGATCTATTGTGACAACCGTCTCACCTTGTCCTATCCAGAAGTTAGACACGACATTGCTGAAGGTCTTAAAGAGTTGATTCTCACTCATTTTGAGGGAGCGGAGGTGATTGCTGGTACTGCAACAGCAGGCATCCCGCATGCGGCATTAGCAGCAGATCGTCTAAACGTCCCGATGTGTTATGTCAGAAGTAAGCCAAAAGCACATGGAAAAGGAAATCAAATTGAAGGTGCCGTATCAAAAGGCCAAAAGGTGGTCGTCGTAGAAGACCTGATTTCAACAGGAGGCAGTGTGCTTGAAGTGGTCGCTGCTCTTCAAGAAGCGGGCTGTGACGTACTAGGCGTTGCCGCGATCTTCACATACGGACTGCCAAAAGCTGCGGCAGCATTCCAAGAGAAAAACATTCCATATGTCACCCTAACAAACTATGACACCCTGACAGACGTGGCACTTGAGCTGAAAGCGATTGAGCCTTCTGCTATGAATAAATTGAAACGCTGGAGACAAGATCCTTCCTCTGAATCTTGGATGGAAGAAATCGTCTAAATAGCTTCGTGTAGACAAACCCTCGCATTCTTTGTCAGGACTGCAAAGGTTTTCTATCACGCTGAATACAATATGAAGCTGCGCATACCCGCACAGCTTTTTTATTTGGTTAAAAATAGTAAAATAGACTCAAATTTAAATAAAAACTAATCCTATCAATAAAGTCGGGTTGACTTTTGTTTGAATTGTGTTAATATTTAAGACAAATTAAAAAACTTATCCAGAGAGGTGGAGGGACTGGCCCGATGAAGCCCGGCAACCTGCAATTTGCAAGGTGCTACTTCCTGCAAAATGATTCTATTTTGAAAGATAAGGAAATCGTGAGCTTCCTCATCTTTCTTTCGGAATGAAAGGAAGTTTTTTTATTTTAACGGTGAGGGGGAAGTGAAGCAAAAGCAGGATGAAGACTTAATTGAAGCCTATGCAGAAACTGATTGGGGATATGAATTCAGTTTAGTTACACTGATTGTTCAGGACGGTCAAGTGATCCAAGTGGAAGAAGACAGAAAAAATTCAGTTGACGTAGTGCGGAGAGTAGTGATACTCCGGAAGGGGAGAAACAATGTTAACTTATGAAAATTGGCAAGAGCCGTCCATTACATTTCAAGAAGATGATTTGTATAAAGGGGCCTTATCTGTGCTGAAATGGGCATACGGTCATTATGGTGATCAGCTCGTTTATGCATGCAGTTTTGGTATTGAAGGCATCGTCCTCATTGATTTGATTGCGAAAGTAAAAAAGGATGCAAGAATTGTCTTTTTAGATACAGGTCTGCATTTTAAGGAAACGTACGACACAATTGATGCGGTAAAGGAAAGATACCCGGGTTTAGATATTGTGCTGAAAACCCCTGAGCTGACGGTTGAGGAGCAAAACGAGCAGCATGGTGATCAACTATGGAAAACAGATCCTCAAAGCTGCTGTCATATGCGTAAGGTCATTCCTTTGCAAGAAGCGCTATCTGGCTATCCGGCATGGCTTTCTGGCTTAAGGAGGGAGCAGTCTCCTAAGCGAGCAGGGACGAACTTTTTAAATAAGGATGAAAAATTCAAATCAGTGAAAGTATGTCCGCTTATCCACTGGACGTGGAAGGACATATGGAGATATGCATCTAGAGAGGAACTTACTTATAATCCGCTACATGATCAGGGATATCCAAGTATCGGGTGTGCCCCGTGTACACAGCCAGCATTTACTGCCGAGGATCTGCGGTCTGGCAGATGGTCAGGCACAGCTAAGACTGAGTGCGGATTACATGAGTAAGGGAGCATAGTGTATGGAAATTGCCGCAATTTTATTTAGTTTATTTTTCGCTCTAAACATTGGCGCGAGTGGTGCAGCAGCTTCGATGGGCATCGCGTACGGATCAGGTGCGATTCGAAAGCCGATCTATGCACTCAGTGTATGTGCAGTTGGGATTTTAGCAGGTTCAGTTATTGGCGGTGGTGAGGTTGTCAAAACGATTAGCTCTGGAATTATGCCTGAATCCGTCATTACACTTGAAATTGTTTGTATTATTATTGGTTCTGCTGCATTATCACTCTTTATAGCGAATCTGATGGCCATCCCTTTATCAACGAGTGAGGTGACAGTAGGAGCTGTAGTTGGTGTCGCGGTCGCATATAAAGTATTGTATGTGAAATCCATTTTAGTCATTGTGGCATTTTGGGTTATCATTCCGCTTGTCGCCTTTCTTTTTACCTTTGTTGTAGTCAAAATCATCAGAATGTTCCCTAAACGTAAGCTGTCTAAAAAAGGAACAGTCATTTTATCCATTGTTTTAATCCTTAGTGGATTTTTAGAAGCATTTTCAGCAGGTATGAACAATGTGGCAAATGCAGTCGGTCCACTTGTTGCCGCGGGCGTTTTGTCAGTTGGGCAAGGAACACTTTACGGCGGAATCTTCGTCGCCATTGGAGCCCTCTTGCTTGGTAGAAGAGTACTGGAAACAAACGGAAAGAAAATTACCCGCTATCAAACGGGCGAAGGGATATTGCTTTCCGGTACCGGTGCTGGACTTGTCATCGTCAGCTCTATTTTTGGGCTGCCAGTTCCACTTACCCAAATCACCTCCTCGTCTATCATTGGGCTTGGCATGGCAAAAGGCGGACCTAATATTTTTCATAAACATGTGGTGAAAAAAATGCTGAAAGTGTGGGTAGTATCACCCTTTTTATCACTTAGTCTATCGTATTTGCTAGTGAGTCTTTTCTTAAAAGGGGACTATTACTCTATCTTTATCATGATGAGTGTACTGCTTGCCTCACTTGGTGCGCTAAGTCTGATGAAGGCAGTCAAAAATGAAAGCAGCTCGATTCATGAACAGGGCGGCGGGATTTAACGACAAATCCGACTATTTACATCTAATAAATATGAACATTGAGAGGAAGATGAACAAATGAGTTTAACACCACATGGTGGCGTATTAATTAATCGAGTAAATGAAGAGTATGACCTCAGCACGGCTGCAAAGGAAATTGAACTAGATGCTATCTCTTTTGCAGACCTTGAACTCATAGCAATTGGCGGGTATAGTCCAATTGAAGGGTTTTTAACAAAAGCTGATTATGAAGCGGTTGTGAGCAGTATGCGGCTAGCAAGTGGTGTCGTTTGGTCTCTTCCTATTACACTGCCAGTGACAAAGGAAAAGGCAGCGGAAATCCATCGAGGCGAGATTGTGCGTCTATCGTATAATGGAACTGTATATGGCGTGATTGAAGTAGAGGATCAATACACACCAGATAAGGAAAAAGAAGCGGTAAATGTGTATAAAACTGATGACCGCAATCATCCAGGCGTGAAAAAATTATTTGAACGCGGTGATACGTACATTGGTGGTAAAATTACACTGACGAAACGAAGCGAAAAACCATTCCCTCAATTTACGTATGAGCCGGAAGAAACAAGACGTCATTTTAAAGAGAACGGCTGGAAAACGATTGTTGGTTTCCAAACGAGAAACCCTGTTCACCGTGCCCATGAATATATTCAAAAGACAGCACTTGAAACCGTCGATGGTTTGTTTTTAAATCCACTTGTCGGTGAAACAAAATCAGACGATATTCCGGCAGACGTGAGAATGAAAAGCTATCAAGTGTTATTGAACGGTTATTACCCTAAGGATCGCGTCTTTTTAGGTGTTTTTCCTGCGGCAATGCGTTATGCTGGACCAAAGGAAGCAATCTTTCACGCGCTTGTTCGTAAAAATTACGGCTGTACTCACTTTATTGTGGGAAGAGATCATGCAGGTGTTGGTGATTATTACGGCACATACGAGGCGCAGGAGTTATTTGAACAATTTACAAGCGAAGAAATTGGCATTACCCCGTTAAAATTTGAACATAGCTTCTACTGTAATACATGTGAAGCAATGGCAACACCAAAAACATGTCCTCACGATAAAAGCGAGCATGTCATTCTTTCAGGTACAAAGGTTCGAACGATGCTGAGAAACGGAGAATTACCGCCAAGCACGTTCAGCCGAAAAGAAGTCATTGAAACATTAATCGAAGGATTAAAAACGACGGTATCTTAATGGGAGGGTATGACATGAGCAACGAACATATCGTGTGGCATGATTCATCTATTACAAAAAAAGAATATCAACAAAAAAACAATCATAAAAGCGGCATTATTTGGCTCACAGGTCTAAGTGGATCAGGTAAATCTACAATCGCAAATGCAGCGGCTAGAGAGCTGTTTGAACAAGGTTATCAAGTCACTGTTCTTGATGGCGATAATGTGCGGCATGGTCTGAATAAAGATTTAGGGTTTTCAGATGATGACAGAAAAGAGAACATCCGACGTATCGGAGAAGTGGCGAAATTATTTGTTGAGCAAGGAACAATTGTCATCACGGCTTTTATTTCACCATTTCAAGAAGACCGCCGCATTGTTAGACAGTTAGTTGAAGCGGGAGAATTTCACGAAGTGTTTGTGAAATGTGATCTGAACGTATGCGAAGAGCGTGACCCAAAAGGTTTATATAAAAAAGCTAGAAATGGCGAAATTCCATTTTTTACCGGGATTGATTCACCGTATGAAGAGCCAGCTGCACCTGAGCTTGTTCTAGATACAGGTGAATTATCGCGTGAAGAGTCCAAACAGCGTCTTGTTGATTATGTAAAGGGAAAAGCGAAATAATCGCCTGATGGCAGGGGGAGAAAAGCACGATGGGGAAAGTATACATTGTGGGGGCTGGACCTGGGGATCCAGACTTAATTACATTAAAAGCCCTTAAGGCAATACAGCAGGCAGATGTCATTTTATATGATCGTCTTGTCAATCAAGAAATACTCGCCCACGCCAAACCCGAGGCGGAATTAATCTATTGCGGCAAGCTCCCGAATCATCATACGATGAGACAGGAAGCCATCAATGAAGCCCTTGTGACCCATGCAAAGGAAGGGAATGTTGTCGTCCGTCTGAAAGGCGGCGACCCCTTTGTATTTGGCCGAGGCGGTGAAGAAATCGAATGTTTAGCTGAGCACGGAATTCCATATGAAGTTGTCCCGGGGATTACCTCTGGTATTGCAGCAGCTGCTTATGCAGGCATTCCCGTGACGCACCGTGAATTCAGCTCAAATGTTGCGTTTGTCACGGGTCACTATCAAAAGGATGAGCATTTTGAAGAAAAGTGGGAGGCACTGGCTACAGGGATTGATACCCTTGTGATTTACATGGGCGTCAAAAACGTAGAAAGAGTGCAGCAGCTTCTTATAAAAAATGGACGTGATCCTGAAACGCCAGCAGCGTTTATACACTGGGGAACCACGACGAGGCAAAAGACGACTTGCTGCACTGTGGCGACACTGTCTGAAACCGTTGAAAAAGAAGGCATCGAGCATCCAAGCTTAATAGTTGTTGGAGATGTCGTTCATTTTCACCAAAAGCTGAACTGGTTTGAACCGGCTCTCATTGAGAATTGAGAATGTTAGAGAAAAGACACGTGCATTGATCGTGTCTTTTCGTCTGAACAAAACAAGTAAGAAGGAGGAGTCACATGAAACAAGCTGTACTTTATGTTGGGCATGGAAGCAGGGTAAAAGAAGCACAAGATAAAGCCATTTCTTTTATGAAAAGCTGTATGCCGTTAGTAGAAGCCGAAATACAAGAAATTTGTTTTTTAGAACTAACAGCCCCTTCTATAGAGGAAGGCTTTGAAGCCTGTGTGAAAAAAGGAGCTACACACATTGCGATCGTCCCGCTCCTCCTTTTAACTGCTATGCATGCTAAATCGGATATTCCAGTTGAGATTGAGAAACTTCAAAAACGATACCCGCAAGTGAAGGTCACATACGGGAAACCAATTGGGGTCAATCAAGAAGTGACAAAAGCAGTTGCTGCAAGAATTGAAGAAGCAGGATATCAAGGCGGGAAAGCACGGATTCTTTTAATTGGCCGCGGAAGCTCTGATCCAGATGTGAAGCGAGATGTGTTTGGCATTGCGGACGATGTCCGGCACCTGCTTCCTCTTGCTGAGGTCTTGCCATGTTTTATTACGGCATGTGAGCCAAATTATCGAGATGTTCTTGCGCAATTAACAGCAGATGATGATGCGCCTGTTTATCTCGTTCCTTACTTGTTGTTTACGGGTATTTTAATGAAAGAGATTGAAAGCGAAGCGGCTCAGGCGAGAGAGAGGCTGAAAGACGTCCGGGTATGCCGGTATATTGGCTTTCATCCGCATGTAAAAGCAGCTTATATTGAACGCGTGCAAGAAACCATTTTAAACAAAGACGATGCGTTTCATTTCCAAGGAGAAAGCCATGCTTCCAGTCCATCTTGATTTAACCAATCAACAAGTGCTCATCGCCGGCGGTGGAAAAATAGCCGCAAGAAGGGCAGAGGTGCTATGCATAGAGCCTTGCCATATCACCATCGTGAGTCCTGATATTTCTAAAGAGATGGCACGTCTCATTGATACATACAACCTGAATTGGAAAGAAAAGAAAGTGGAAGCTCAAGATGTAGAGGATGCATTTTTCATTGTCGCTGCTACAAATGATCCGGTGGTAAATGAATGGATTGCACAAACAGCACGGCCTCACCAGCTTGTGAATTGTGTGAGCCAATCAGAGCTTGGCAATGTGATCGTGCCAAAGGTGGTCAAAGCAGGGAAAGTGACGATTTCAGTCTCTACAAGCGGTGCAAGCCCAGCCCGGACAAAACAGCTGGCTGCGGAAATTGAGACATTGCTTGAACAAGAGGATGTAGATGCACTTGATGCTCTCTATATCGAAAGAAAAAAACAACAAAGAAAAAGCCGATAAAATCTCTTGAAAGGATTTTATCGGCTTTTATTATTTTCGCAGCTTTAGAACCACATCTTCGTCAGGTGTGACAAATAATGTTTGCTGTTGATCATACGTCACAAATCCGGGCTTGGCTCCCTTTGGTTTTTTCACATGCCGGATTTTCGTGTAATCGACAGGAACGGAGCTCGACTCCTTTGCCTTCGAGAAGTAGGCAGCGATTTGAGCCGCTTCAAGCAGCGTCTGTTCGTCAGGCGTTTGATGACGGATGACGACATGTGATCCAGGAATATCTTTCGTGTGCAGCCAAATATCGTCACGGGCAGCCGCCTTTGTGGTTAAATACTCGTTTTGTTTGTTGTTTTTTCCGACTAATATCGGAATCCCTTGAGACGATTCATACGTTTCAAGCTGAATGGCCGCCGTTTTTTTCTTTTTGGCGTTGCGCTTTTGTTTGGCGCGTAAATATTTCCCTTCAACAAGCTCTTCTCTCATTTCCTCTAAATCCTTCGGTGAGGCAGAGGACAGCTGCTGAATCAACTCATCAAAATAAGCAATCTCTTCATGCGTCCGCTCAATTTGTTCATTGACCGCTTCCACTGCATTTTTTGCCTTTTGATATTTTGTGAAATATGCTTGCGCATTTTCAGAAGGGGTTTTGTTTGTTTTGAGCGGTATCGTGATCTCTCCACCATCTTCATCGTAATAATTGATGACAGTCGCTTCTTTATCCCCTTTTTTGATGGCATATAAATTGGCTGTTAGCAATTCGCCATAGAGCTGGTATTTATGGGCATTTTGAGATTCTTCAAGGGTTCTGTTCAGTTTTTTGAGCTTGTTTTCATTTTTCTTTTTTTCATTTATGACAAACCGTTCAAGGTCAGACGCTTGTTGTTTCACTCTGTCTCTTTCAGCTTTGCCGAAATAAAAGCGGTCAAGCAGCTGGCTGAGAGAGTCGAATGTCTTCATCTCGCCTTGGACATGCTGTAGTTCTAATAAATAGAAATACTCCTTCCCATCTTTTCTTGTCAGCTGCGGGGTAAAGGAATGCATGCGAATCAGCTGGAACATGTCGAGCAATGTATTTGGAATTGTTTCCTGATTGGCAAGACCGGCCCTGTGAACAGCTTCCTTTGCAAACAGCGGAGAAACCCCAGAGAATGTATCGACAATTTGCTTTGTGATCATTCCTTCTTGAAAGCGTAAATGCTTTAAAATATCGTCCTTCGTTACTGCAAACGGATTTAATTTTTGCTGCGCAGGCGGCAGAAGGTATTCGTGCCCAGGAAGCACTGTTCGATAGCTGTTTACAGATGGAGAAAGATGCTTCAAGCCATCGATGATCTGCTGCGTATCATCTTCGACAAGAATCAAATTACTATGCCTTCCCATGATTTCAATGTAGAGCTTTCGCGTCTGTTCGTCGCCAATTTCATTGCGGCTTCGTACATGAAGTACGATCACCCGGTCAAATCCAATTTGTTCAAAACGCTCAATAAATCCGCCCTCAAGATGCTTTCTAAGGAGCATACAAAACATTGGAGGTTCGCTTGGATTGTCATATTGCTGCTCTGTGAGCTGCACTCTAGCGTAGCTCGGATGGGCGGATAAAAGGAGCTTATGATTCTTTCCGTTTGCCCGGATATGAAAAATCAGCTCGTGCTTATATGGCTGATGAATTTTTGAAATTCTTCCGCCAGTTAATGTCTCTTGCAATTCATTTGTCATACCATATGTAAAAATGCCGTCAAATGACATGTTGGATACACCCTCTTCTTTCACACAAATCTACTGAAAGAACCTTCCATTTCTCGTTCTTTAGGCAGTCTTATTATTATAGCATGATTTAGGACGAGTCTGAATAAACTGGCTTATAGAACACTGCATATGAGAGAGAACAAAAGAGGAGTGGACGAGGTCAAATGAATTGGCATGAACTGAACCAAACCGATTTATTAAAAACAATGAATACATCGATAGGTGACGGACTGTCAGAAAAAGATGTACAAAAACGGCTTGAAAAACACGGGTCAAACGAATTGCAGGAAGGGAAAAAGGCGTCAGCTCTGATCATTTTTTTAGCGCAATTTAAAGACTTTATGGTGTTAATCTTGCTTGCAGCAACGATCATTTCTGCTTTTCTAGGCGAATACATTGATGCGGTAGCCATTGTATTGATTGTTCTGATTAATGGAGTGCTCGGCTTTTATCAAGAACGCCGGGCGGAAAAATCCCTTCAAGCTCTAAAGGAATTATCAACCCCGCATGTGTATGCAAGGAGAAATCATGAATGGATCAAGATCCCATCTAAACATCTCGTGCCAGGGGATATTGTGAAATTTTCAAGCGGAGACCGGATTGGGGCAGATATTAGATTACTAGAAACAAAGAGTCTGGAAATCGAGGAGTCTGCTCTCACTGGCGAATCCATCCCAGCAGTCAAACACGCAAGTCCGCTTTCTAGCAATCATGTCTCGCTTGGAGATTTGACGAACATGGCCTTTATGGGGACGCTTGTCACTAGAGGAAGCGGCGTGGGCGTTGTCATTGGTACAGGAATGAATACAGCGATGGGGCAAATTGCCGGCATGCTGGATGCTGCAGGGAATATGGAAACACCGCTGCAAAGACGTCTCGAACAGCTGGGGAAAATCCTCATTGTGGCTGCTTTATTTTTAACGGTGCTCGTTGTGGTTCTTGGCGTTGTGCAAGGACATGATTTGTATCATATGTTCCTGGCGGGAGTATCACTTGCGGTTGCTGCCATTCCTGAAGGCCTGCCGGCGATTGTCACCGTCGCACTTTCCTTAGGAGTGCAGCGGATGATCAAACAAAAATCGATTGTCAGAAAGCTCCCGGCGGTGGAGACTCTTGGCTGCGCGTCGATCATTTGCTCAGATAAAACAGGAACCATGACGCAAAATAAAATGACTGTGACCCATGTATGGGCAGAGGGCAAAACGTGGAATATTTCTGGTACGGGCTATGAGCCATCTGGTGATTTCACCTTGAACGGAGAACTTGTCCATGTAGACAAACATCCAAGCCTGCAAAAGGTGTTATTATATGGGGCGCTTTGTAATACATCGACCATCGTTGAAAAAGATGGCGAAATGAGGCTTGATGGTGATCCGACAGAGGGTGCACTTCTCACCGCAGCACGTAAAGCGGGTTTTACAGAGCAATTCATCGAAGCAGGATTTCACGTGGTAGAAGAGTTTCCTTTTGATTCAGAAAGAAAGATGATGTCAGTCGTCGTCGAAACGAATCAAAAAGAGCGGTACGTCATTGCAAAAGGTGCGCCGGATGTCCTGATGAACCGTTCAAGCCATATCATGCACGGCGGACGCACAGCTTCATTTTCAGCCACTCACAGGCAAGAAACAGAGGCTGCGATTCAAGGTTTAGCAAGACAGGCGCTGAGAACGATTGCCATTGCGTATAAAAAAGTTGGTCTGACCGAAACAATCACCACTGTCCAGCAGGCTGAAACTGATTTAACATTTATCGGACTAGAGGGCATGATCGACCCGCCTCGTCCTGAAGTGAGACGAGCGATTAAAGAGTGCAGGGATGCGGGCATAAAAACAGTCATGATTACAGGGGATCACGTGGAAACAGCCAAAGCGATCGCAAAAGACTTGAGCCTTTTACCAAAGCAAGGAAAGGTGCTCGACGGAAAAGCGCTGGATCAGCTGAGTGACAAAGAGCTTGAGCAAACGGCTGAAAATGTATACGTCTTTGCACGGGTATCACCGGAGCATAAGCTGAGAATTGTGAAGGCTTATCAAAAAAATGGACATATTGTAGCGATGACAGGTGACGGGGTCAATGATGCGCCTGCAATTAAGCAAGCAGATATCGGTATCTCCATGGGCATCACTGGAACAGACGTAGCCAAGGAAGCGTCCTCTCTTATTTTACTTGATGACAACTTTGCGACCATTAAATCGGCCATTAAAGAAGGCCGAAATATTTATGAAAACATTCGTAAGTTTGTTCGCTATTTGCTCGCATCAAATGTGGGAGAAATTTTGGTTATGCTGTTTGCGATGCTTCTAGCGCTTCCGCTTCCTCTCGTTCCTATTCAAATTTTATGGGTCAATCTCGTCACAGATGGTCTCCCGGCGATGGCGCTTGGTATGGATAAGCCAGAAGGCGATGTCATGAAAAGGAAGCCGAGGAATATGAAAGAGGGGATTTTTGCTAGAGGGCTCGGCTGGAAGGTTGTATCTAGAGGGTTCCTCATTGGACTTGCGACCCTTTTAGCATTTATGTTTGTGTATCACCGTGATCCAAACAACCTGCCATATGCACAGACTGTTGCATTTAGTACGCTTGTGTTGGCGCAACTCATTCATGTATTTGACTGCCGCAGTGAACGATCCATCTTTGAACGCAATCCATTCGGGAATCTCTACTTAATCGGTGCGGTTTTGTCATCACTTTTACTGATGTTTGTGGTCATTTATTATCCGCCGCTTCAGCCGATTTTCAAAACGGTGGCGATCGCACCAATTGATTGGCTGCTGATCATCGGTATGTCTGCACTGCCAACTTTTTTACTGGCAGGATCACTTTTGACAAGAAAAAAATAATTCGTTATGGTATAATTTTGAGGTAATAGTGTCTGCTATTACCTTTTTCATTTTATTAATATGAAAGAATTGGGTGTTTTGACATGATACGCAGTATGACGGGATTCGGCCAAGCGAGTAAAACGGATGGAGAACTGACAGTGTCAGTTGAGCTAAAATCGGTCAATCACCGTTTTAAAGAGGTTCATGCCCGTTTGCCGAGGCCGCTTTTATATTTCGAAGACACATTAAAAAAAATCATTCTTCGTCACGTGCAGCGCGGTAGAATTGAGCTGTTTGTTACGATTGAAGGCGGTAAACTAGCAAGCCGGTCCTTGCAGATCGACTGGCCGCTGCTTGATGAATACATGAAAGCCGCAAAAGATCTCGAGAAACGCTATCACATTTCAGGCATTCAGCATGCACATGACTTACTGGGGCTGGATCATGCCGTTCAAGTAGAAGAATCGGCTAGCCGAAATGAGCAATTAGAGCAATTGCTGATGGAAGCTTGTGAAACGGCTGTCAAGGAGCTTTGCTTCATGAGAGAGCAGGAGGGAACATCACTTCAAAAAGACTGTGAGCTGAGGCTTTCTGAATTAGAGGCCTATACAGAAGAAATCAAAGTCTTTGCACCAGAGGTTGTGAGTCAGTATAAAGACAGGCTCAATCAGCGATTGCAAGAATGGATCGGAGAGGCGCTTGACGAAAGCAGATTGACAACAGAGGCTGCGATCTTTGCTGACCGCTGTGACATTACAGAAGAGATTACGAGATTGAAAAGTCACTTTCAGCAATTCCAGCAAATCTTGATGCAAGGCGGTGCTGCTGGCAGAAAACTTGATTTTCTAGTACAGGAGCTCAACCGTGAAGTGAACACCATTGGCTCAAAAGCGAACCATCATCATTTAACTAAGCTGGTGGTTGAAATGAAAAGTGCTATTGAAAAAATAAAAGAACAAGTGCAGAATATAGAATAGTCATTGTGTATGCTGTTTACAGTACGTCTCTTTCGGCGAGACTAGAGACGTTTATAATACAGGGGGACGTTAGAAGATGACCATAAAGTTGATCAATATCGGATTTGGAAACATCATTTCAGCGAATCGGATGATTTCGATCGTCAGTCCGGAATCAGCACCGATTAAACGAATGATACAAGACGCAAGAGATCGAGGCATGCTCATAGATGCTACATACGGAAGAAGAACCCGTGCTGTTGTCATTATGGACAGTGACCATGTCATCTTATCTGCCGTTCAGCCTGAGACTGTCGCGCAAAGACTTTCTGTAAAAGAAGAAATCATAGATGAAGGGCAGGGGTAATACGCCATTATGAAAGAAAGAGGACTTTTAATCGTTCTCTCTGGACCTTCGGGAGTTGGAAAAGGAACGGTCAGACAAGCCATTTTCTCCCAGGAAGATACGAAATTTGAATACTCAATTTCTGTGACAACACGTAAACCGCGTGAAGGTGAAAGAAATGGTGTCGATTATTTCTTTAAATCCAGGGAAGAATTTGAACATATGATTGAAAACAAAAAGCTGTTAGAATGGGCAGAGTATGTCGGGAATTACTACGGCACGCCTGTTGACTATGTAGAACAGACATTAAGCGAAGGAAAAGATGTTTTCCTTGAAATCGAAGTGCAAGGTGCACTTCAAGTAAGAGAAGCATTCCCAGAAGGTCTTTTTATTTTCCTTGCACCGCCTAGTCTTTCAGAACTTCAGAACCGCATCATTACACGTGGTACAGAGTCTGAGGAGCTCATTCGAAATCGAATGGCTGCTGCAAAAGAAGAGATTGAAATGATGGATGCTTACGACTATGTCGTGGAAAACGATGATGTCGAGCTTGCTTGTGAAAGAATCAAAGCGATCGTCCTTGCAGAACACCTGCGCAGAGACAGAGTCGCACCAAGATATAAAAAAATGCTGGGGGTAGAATAAACTATGTTAGATCCTTCAATTGACTCATTGATGAACAAACTTGATTCAAAATACACACTTGTGACAGTGTCTGCACGTCGTGCACGTGAAATGCAGATCCACCAAGATCAGCAAATCGAAAATACGAAATCTTACAAATTTGTAGGTAAAGCACTTGAAGAAATTGATGCCGGTCTTTTGACATTTGAAAAAGAGGATCAAGAATAACACATCGCTTCTGCTATGCAGATACGATACGTTCAAAAAAGTCAAAACTATGATTGGTTTTGACTTTTTTGAATTGTAGACGAATTTGTGAAAAAGGCCGTTAAGGGGGACAAACAAATGTTACAGTCAAAAAATATTTTGCTCGGCGTCAGCGGAGGAATCGCCGTATATAAAGCAGCTGCACTTACTAGTAAACTCGTACAAGCAGGCGCAAATGTAAGAGTGATTATGACAGAATCTGCCCGTGAGTTTGTGTCTCCGCTTACCTTCCAAGCTCTGTCTCGACATGAGGTGTATGTGGATACATTTAAAGAAAACAATCCAAAAGTCATTGCGCATATTGACGTAGCTGACTGGGCCGATCTCATCCTTGTTGCCCCTGCAACAGCACATACGATTGGTAAAATGGCGGCAGGGCTTGCAGATGATATGCTCACGACGACCTTACTTGCTTCAACTGCTCCTGTATGGATCGCACCAGCTATGAATGTGCATATGTATGATCACCCGGCTGTAAAGCGGAACATTCGCACATTATATGAGGACGGCTACCAGTTTATTGAACCGAGTGAAGGTTATTTAGCCTGTGGCTATATTGGAAAAGGGCGATTAGAGGAACCTGAAAAAATAGTTGAGCACATCCGTGCTTTTTTCGAAGAGCCAAAAAACTTACCGCTTTCAGGTAAAAAAGTCGTGGTGACAGCAGGTCCTACACGAGAAGTCATCGATCCTGTGCGTTTCTTTACAAATCGATCGTCTGGAAAAATGGGCTATGCGATTGCAGAGGCTGCGCAGCAAATGGGGGCTGATGTCACGCTTATTTCAGGACCTGTTTCTTTAACGGCACCTAATCATGTACATGTGGTGCACGTTGAATCGGCAGAGGACATGTATCAAGCCGCATTAGCTGTGTACGAGGAAGCGGACCTTGTCATTAAATCAGCAGCAGTCGCCGACTATACCCCTGTGACCTCATATCCTCATAAAATGAAAAAACAGGACGGCGCCTTAGAGATTGAATTCACCCGGACAAAAGATATTTTAAAAGAGCTGGGGAAAAGAAAAGAGCATCAAGTGCTTGTCGGTTTTGCAGCTGAAACGCAGGATGTAAAATATTATGCGAAAAAGAAAATCGAATCCAAGCATTTAGATATGATTGTGGCCAACAATGTCACAAAAGAAGGTGCAGGCTTTGGCACAGACACAAATGTAGCAGCAATCATCAAAGCAGATGGTACAACAACAGAACTGCCGATGATGAGCAAAAAAGACCTCGCTTTTGAAATCTTAAAGGAGGCAAAACAGCTGTTGCCAAAAGAGCGTGATCGCGCATGATTGCTGAAGTCATCGTAGATGTCACAACGAAAGCCATTGACCGGCCATTCGATTACCGTGTACCAGATCGATTCAAAGATCTCGTCAAAGCGGGAATGAGGGTGGTCGTTCCCTTTGGCCCTAGGAAGATTCAAGGGTTTGTGACAAAAGTCAAAGAAGAAACAGACGTAAAAACAGGAAGCATAAAGGACATTGTCGATTTATTTGATTTATCACCTGTTCTGACAGATGAGCTATTGGAGCTTTCCCACTGGCTGACGGAAAAAACATTGTCCTATCACATTACGGCACTTCAATCGATGCTGCCTGCAGCCATGAAGGCGAAGTATGAAAAAGAAATTCAAGTGCTGTCAGATGAAGAACTTCCGCAGTCATTGAAAGAGCTTTTCGGTCAGCGAGATAGCATTCTTTACGCTGACATCCCAGCCGAACAACTAAAACAGATTCAAAAGCATGTCCAAAAAGGTCATCTAGAGGTAAGGTATCACGTTTCCCAAAAATCTGGAAAGAAAAAAGTGCGCACGCTCCAATTAGCTGCATCAAAAGATAAGCTTGAAGAAAAACAGCAGCAGCTGAAAAAAAATGCGGTGAAACAAAAGGCTCTGCTCTCCTTTTTGCTTCAAGCGAGTGAGACGACCTTTTTAGCGAAAGACTTGCAGCAGCAAACAGGCGCGAGTTCTCAAACGCTTAAAACCTTTATTCAAGAAGGGCTGCTAACAGAAAGCTATGAAGAGGTCTACCGGGATCCTTATCGTGACCGGGCATTTACACCTTCTTCTTCACTTGACCTTATGCCAGAACAAGCAGAAGCGGCAAAACATATACATCAAGCAGTCAGCGATGACCGGCATGAAACCTTTCTGCTGCACGGGGTGACAGGAAGCGGTAAAACGGAAATATACTTGCAGACGATTGATCATGCCCTACAAAAAGGAAAAGAAGCGATCGTCCTCGTTCCAGAAATCTCGTTAACCCCTCAAATGGTTCAGCGGTTTAAAGAACGATTCGGTTCAAATGTGGCTGTACTTCATAGCGGATTATCGACAGGGGAAAAATATGATGAATGGCGGAAAATCCACCGCAAGGAAGTCAAACTTGTCGTGGGCGCGAGATCGGCTGTTTTCGCACCATTTGAAAATCTAGGCATGATTATCATAGATGAAGAGCATGAATCTTCTTATAAACAAGAGGAAATGCCTCGTTATCATGCCAAGGACGTCGCCATTGAAAGAGCCAAAAGGCATCGATGCCCAGTTGTTTTAGGTAGTGCAACTCCTTCACTTGAAACCTACGCGCGTGCCAAAAAAGGCGTGTTTACATTGCTGACGCTCAAAAACCGAGTCAACCAGCAGCAGCTGCCGCACGTTTCGTTAATTGATATGAGAGAAGAATTGAGAAATGGCAACAGGTCCATGTTTTCAGAAGAATTAATGCTCAGATTAAAGGAAGTGCTTGAAAGAAAAGAACAAGCCGTCTTATTTCTGAATAAAAGGGGCTATTCATCCTTTGTGATGTGCCGTGATTGCGGATATGTGGAGCAATGTCCTCATTGCGAAATTTCTCTCACCTATCACCGCTATCAAAAACGGCTGAAATGCCATTATTGCGGTCACGAGGCACCGGTGCCAGCTGAATGTCCAGAATGCCATAGTGAGCATATTCGCTATTTTGGTACGGGTACGCAGCGTGTAGAAGAAGAGCTGACAAAAGTACTGCCAGAGGCAAGAGTCATCCGAATGGATGTAGATACAACGTCTCGTAAAGGTGCTCACGAAAAGCTCCTCACATCTTTTGGCAATAAAGAAGCAGACATTTTGCTCGGGACGCAGATGATTGCAAAAGGGCTAGATTTCCCAGATGTCACACTTGTTGGTGTTCTAAGTGCGGATACGTCTCTTCATATCCCTGATTTCCGTTCAAGTGAAAAAACATTTCAGCTTCTCACTCAGGTCAGCGGCAGGGCAGGACGACATGAAAAAGCGGGCTCTGTGATCATTCAATCGTATACGCCTTCTCACTATAGTATTGAATTAACGAAGCAGCATGACTACGAAGCCTTTTATGAACAGGAGATGCTGCATCGCCGCCACCAGTCCTATCCGCCGTATTACTTTTTGGCGATGGTGACAGTATCACATGAGGAAGTGACGAAGGCAGCGCATGTCACGGATCAAATTGTTCAGTTCCTAAAAATGAACTGTGCACCGAATACAAGAATTCTTGGTCCGGCTGCATCACCAATCGCTAAGATCAAAGATAGATATCGATATCAATGCGTGATAAAATACAAAAGGGAAAATGAACTGGCAAGTTTACTACGGAAAATACAAGATCATTATCAAAAGGAAATGGAACAAAAACAATTGATGATTTCAATAGATATGAATCCATATATGATGATGTAAAACGGAGGGCTTTAAGTGGCAGTCAAACCAATAGTCATGCATCCGGCAGAAGTACTCGAACAAATGGCAGAGCCTGTCGATACGTTCGATAAAAAGCTCAAAAAACTGCTTGATGATATGTATGATACAATGCTTGAGCTAGATGGAGTCGGACTAGCAGCACCACAAATCGGCATTTCACAAAGAATTGCTGTTGTCGATATCGGAGAAGAAACGGGCAGAATTGATTTAGTGAATCCCGAGGTTCTTGAAGTGAAAGGAAGTCAAACAGATATTGAAGGCTGCTTGAGCTTTCCATCTTTATACGGCACAGTAGAAAGACCGAGCTATGTGAAGGTAAAAGCCTTTGATAAGAAAGGCAAACCATTTACAATAGAAGCAGAAGGATTTTTAGCAAGAGCCTTATTGCACGAAATTGATCATTTAGACGGCATATTATTTACGTCGAAAATCATTCAAACCTATACAGAAAAAGAACTTGCGGAAATGGAAGGGTGAAGAAAATGGCACGTATTGTATTTATGGGAACCCCTGATTTCTCAGTACCTGTGCTGCAGACACTTATAACAGAAGGATACGAAGTTGTCGGGGTCGTCACGCAGCCAGATCGCCCGAAAGGCAGAAAACGAGTACTCACGCCGCCTCCTGTGAAAGTAGAAGCCTTAAAGCACGGCATTCCGGTCTTGCAGCCTGAAAAGGTACGCCTTGATGAAGAAATTGATAAAGTGCTTGCCTTAAAGCCAGATTTAATTGTCACGGCGGCATTTGGACAAATTCTACCAAAACGATTACTAGATGAACCTCAGTTCGGCTGTATCAATGTACATGCCTCGCTGCTGCCAGAACTAAGAGGGGGCGCGCCGATCCATTATGCGATCCTTCAAGGCAAAAAGAAAACAGGCGTCACGATCATGTACATGGTGGAACGGCTCGATGCAGGGGACATGATCAGTAAAGTAGAAGTGGAAATCGACGAATTAGACAATGTCGGTACATTACATGATAAATTAAGTGTAGCAGGCGCCGCACTATTGAAAGATACTGTGCCGAATGTTCTAAGCGGATCTATTTCTCCAATTCCGCAAAATGAAGAAGCGGCAACGTATGCACCTAATATAAAGCGAGAGCAGGAAAGGTTAGACTGGACAAAGACCGGAGAAGAGCTTTACAACCAAGTTCGCGGCTTAAATCCGTGGCCAGTTGCCTATACTGAATGGAACGGGGCTCATCTAAAAGTATGGGAAGCGAAAAAAGTTCCACTCGAAGCGCAAGAAGAACCTGGGAAAGTGATTGAGCTTCAAAAAGAAGGTCCAGTCATTGGAACTGGGAATAAACAAGGCCTTTTATTAACAGGTGTACAGCCAGCTGGTAAGAAAAAGATGAGCGGCGAAGACTTCTTAAGAGGCGCAAATATCGAAATGGGACAGAAATTAGGGTTAATGAATGAAGAAAAGTAATGTGAGAGAAGTAGCGCTGGACGCTTTAATCAAACTCGAACAAAACCAAGCTTACAGTAATTTGCTTTTGCAGTCAGTTATGAAAGACAAAGACTTGGCAGATCAGGACAAACCGCTCTTAACAGAGCTTGTGTACGGTACACTGCAAAACAAGCTGGCATTAGATTATATGCTGGCACCATTTGTGAAAAAACCGCAAAAGGTGGCTCCGTGGGTCATGCAGCTTTTGCGGATGTCCCTTTATCAAATGGTCTACCTTGAAAAGATTCCAGATCGTGCAGCCATCCATGAAGCGGTTGAGCTAACGAAAAAGAGAGGGCACAAGGGCATTTCTTCACTTGTGAACGGCGTTCTTCGATCCGTGCAAAGAGAAGGCGTTCCGGCTTTTGATGACATCAAAGATCCAGTCAAGCGGCTTTCGATTGAGACAAGCCACCCATTATGGCTCGTGCAGGAATGGGTTCAGTCGTACGGATTTGAAGCGGCAGAAAGCATGTGCCGCATTCATTTGGTCCCGCCAAAGCAAACCCTTCGTGTCAATCGAATGAAAACTGACCGCGCGGCACTGCAGCAAGAACTGATGGATGCAGGAATTGAAACGGAGCTCGGTAACTTATCTGAAGATGCACTTAAATTGATGAAAGGGTCCATCGTTTCAACTCCTTCTTTTCAAGAAGGTTATGTGACCATTCAAGATGAGAGCTCAATGCTTGTCGCAAGAGCACTAGACCCTCAGCCGGGAGAAGCTGTGCTTGACGCCTGTGCGGCTCCAGGCGGAAAATCAACACATATCGCAGAGCGTATGAACGACGAAGGACAAATTGTTTCACTTGATTTGCACGAACACAAAGTGAAACTCATCAAACAAGCAGCAAAACGTCTGAACCTTACTCAGATTGAAGCAAAAGCGCTTGATGCAAGGAAGGCAAAAGACGATTACAGCGAAGCTTCATTTGACCGGATTCTGATTGATGCGCCGTGTTCTGGTTTTGGCGTCATTAGACGAAAACCAGATATGAAATATACAAAGTCTCCAGAAGACTCAGCAAGGCTAGCTGCAATTCAGCAGGCAATCTTAAAAGAAACAGCTCCGCTTTTAAAGCCTGGCGGAACCCTTGTATATAGTACATGTACAATGGACCCAACAGAAAATCAACAAGTGATTCATGCGTTTTTACAAGAACACCAAGACTTCGAACCCGATCTATCTCTTAATGAACGGCTGCCTGAGCAGGTTGCTCCGTTTGTTCAAAACGGAAGTGTGCAAATTCTTCCTCATTATTTCGGAACAGATGGTTTCTTTATTTGCAGCATGAGAAAGAAGGGATAAAAAATGACAGAACAAAAAGTAAGAAAAGAACTGAAAACAGATATGCCGTCGATCTATTCATTTGAGCTTCACGAAATGAAAGAATGGTTAAAAGAACAAGACGAAAAGCCTTTCCGCGCAGCGCAAATTTTTGAGTGGCTTTATGAGAAACGTGTGACATCCTTTGATGAAATGTCTAACCTCTCCAAAGATTTAAGAGAAAAATTAAAAGATCAATTTACAATCACAACATTAAAAACTGTGATCAAACAAACGTCTCAAGACGGAACGATCAAGTTTTTATTTGAACTGCATGATGGTTATACAATTGAAACAGTTCTTATGCGTCATGAATATGGAAACTCTGTCTGTGTGACAACGCAGGTTGGCTGTAGAATTGGCTGTACATTCTGTGCATCTACACTCGGCGGTTTAAAACGAAACCTTGAAGCCGGAGAAATCGTTGCACAAGTATTAAAAGTACAGCAGGCACTTGACGAAACAGACGAGAGAGTCAGCTCTGTTGTCATCATGGGAATTGGCGAACCGTTTGATAACTTTGAAGAAATGCTTGCTTTCCTTAAAATCATCAACCATGATCATGGCTTAAATATTGGTGCACGCCATATTACGGTTTCGACAAGCGGAATCATTCCAAAGATCTATCAATTCGCTGATGAGCAAATGCAAATCAACTTTGCTGTGTCATTGCACGCACCGAACACAGAGATCAGAAGCCGCCTAATGCCGATCAATAAGGCATATAAGCTGCCAAAATTAATGGAAGCCATCGAATACTACATTCAAAAGACGGGTAGACGTGTCAGCTTTGAATACGGCCTGTTTGGCGGAGTAAATGATCAAGTTCACCATGCAGAAGAACTTGCAGACCTATTAAAAGGAATCAAGTGCCACGTGAACCTCATTCCGGTGAACTATGTACCAGAGAGAGATTATGTGAGAACACCTAGAGAACAAATCTTCCTATTTGAAAAAACGCTAAAAGAACGAGGCGTAAACGTAACGATTAGACGAGAGCAAGGCCATGACATTGATGCTGCTTGCGGTCAGCTAAGAGCGAAGGAGCGTCAGGAAGAGACGAGGTGACGAATGTTGATAAGGGCAGCCTTTCTTACCGATACAGGAAAAGTCCGTCAGCATAATGAAGATGATGCAGGTATTTTTGAAGCAAAAGAAGATTCACTTCTCGCTGTTGTAGCAGACGGCATGGGAGGTCATCTTGCTGGTGATGTCGCCAGCAAGATGGCAGTCTCTTCTTTAAAAGAATACTGGGAAGAAACATCTTCAATTCCAGAAAAGCCAGCCGATCAAGAAAGCTGGTTAATCTCAAAAATCAGTGACATTAATGACCAAGTTTATGAACATGCGCAAAACAATGAGGAGTGCCAAGGAATGGGGACGACTATTGTATGCGCGCTCGTTCATTTGCAAACGGTCACAATTGCGCATATTGGAGACAGCCGCTGCTACCTGCTAAGAGAAGGAGCGCTGACCCAATTAACAGATGATCATTCACTCGTGAATGAGCTTGTGAAAACAGGTGAAATTTCAAAAGCGGATGCAGAATATCATCCAAGAAAAAATGTGCTCACGAAAGCATTAGGAACAGATAAACGTGTTCAAATTGATGCACGCACTTTTGAAGTGGACCCAGGAGATCAAATCCTGCTTTGCTCAGATGGTCTATCGAATAAAGTAGAAGAAGAGAATTTGACTCATATATTAACGCAAACGACCGCACCAGAGGAAAAAGTAACAGAGTTAATACAAACAGCGAATGACAACGGCGGTGAAGATAACATTACAGCAGTACTGTTAGAAATCTCCTCCCAGCCAGAGGAGGGTGACAGCGAGTGTTGATCGGAAAAAGGATCAGCGGCCGTTATCAGATTCTTCGCGTCATAGGCGGAGGCGGAATGGCCAACGTCTATTTGGCGGAGGATATGATTTTAGATCGCGAAGTAGCGATTAAAATTTTGCGGTTTGACTTTGCGAGCGATGATGATTTTATTAGACGTTTCCGGCGGGAAGCGCAGTCAGCTGCAAGCTTAGATCATTCGAATATTGTCAGCATCTACGATGTTGGGGAAGAAGATGACATTTATTATATTGTCATGGAATATGTCGAAGGGATGACGCTGAAAGAATACATACACGCCAATGGCCCGCTTCATCCGAAAGAAGCCGTTCGCATCATGGAGCAAGTCGTTGCGGCGATGGAAGAAGCCCATGCGAAACAGCTCGTCCACCGAGACATTAAGCCTCACAATATATTAATAGACAATATGGGGAACATCAAAGTCACTGATTTTGGGATTGCCATGGCACTCAGCTCAGCGACCATTACCCATACAAATTCTGTCCTAGGCTCCGTGCACTACTTGTCTCCAGAACAAGCACGCGGGGGTCTTGCAACGAAAAAATCAGACATCTATTCACTTGGGATTGTGCTCTATGAACTCATCTCAGGACGCATGCCATTTGAAGGAGAATCGGCTGTCAGTGTTGCACTGAAGCATTTGCAATCAGAGCCACCATCTGTGAGAAGATGGAATCCTTCTGTTCCACAAAGCGTGGAAAACATCATTTTAAAGGCGATGGCCAAAGATCCATTTTATCGATATGAAGATGCATCTGAAATGCAAAAAGACTTAAAAACCGCTTTCGATCCAGCCAGATTAAAAGAAAAACGCTTTGTTATTGAAGAAGACCATGAAGCAACGAAAGCGATCCCAATCATTCAAGATCATCAAATCGATCAAGACAATGAAAAAACAGCCGTCCATCCGGCTCAAAAACCGAAGAAAAAAGAGAAACAAAAGCCGAAAAAGAAACGAAAAAAATGGCCATGGATTGTGGCATCCATCTTATTTATATTGACTGCTGCGTCAATTTTAGCCATCACTGTGTTTCCAGGGCTGCTTTTTCCAAAAGATGTGGAAGTCACAGATGTATCTGGCATGACGGTTGAAAAAGCAGAAGATACCTTAAAGAAAGCTGGGTTTACCGTCGCTTCGGAGTCAATAGAGATCGCTGATGAGAAAATTGAAAAAGGTCTCGTCGTCAAAACAGACCCGAAAATCGGCACAAAGGTCAAAGAAGGAACAGAGATTCAGCTTTACGAAAGTACTGGCAAGGAAAAGACCGAATTACCTGATGTTACAGGCGAAAAGGTCGATAAAGCAAAAGAAATATTAGAGAAAAAAGGATTTAAACAGGTCGTTGTGGAGGAAGTGAATGATAATGACACCGAGTCTGGGATTGTCATGGAACAGAGTCCTTCCGCGAATACTGAGCTTGTAGCAGCAGATGAAGAAGTCACGTTGACTGTCAGCATAGGTCCTGCCGATATTACATTACGTGATTTAACGACGTATAGTAAGCAAGCGGCATCGAATTATTTAGAGGATAACGGCTTAAAGCTCGATGAAAAAGAAGCGCATTCTGACGATGTGCCAAAAGGCGAGGTCATGAAGCAGGAACCAGGAGCAGGAACGGCTGTTAAACCAGGTGATACGGTCAAGATTACATTCTCTCTTGGACCGAAGGAAAAACCAGCTAAAACGGTAACTGAAAAGATTGAGATCCCTTATGAACCAGAAGCGGAAGGGCAGGAGATGAATGTCCAAATTTCCATTGATGATGCGGAGCATAGCATCTCTGATTCATACGAAAGCTTTAAAATCACTGCGCCGACTGAACGGACCATTAAATTTAAGATTGAACCAGGTCAAAAAGGATATTATCAAGTGACGGTTGATGATAAAGTCGTCAGCTCGAAAACGATCGAATACCCTGATGATGAATAAAGGAGGGACTTTATGCCTGAGGGCAAAATTATTAAAGCATTAAGCGGATTCTACTATGTGCTGGATGAGTCGCAAGAGAGTGGAAAAGTAGTTCAGTGCAGAGCGAGAGGCATCTTTCGAAAAAACAAAATTACACCTCTTGTTGGCGATTACGTCGTGTATCAAGCAGACAATGATAAAGAAGGCTACTTATTAGAAGTAAAAGAACGGACAAACGAACTTGTTCGTCCGCCTATTAGTAACGTTGATCAAGCGGTACTTGTTTTCTCAGCGGCAGAACCAGCCTTTAGCACCTCACTTTTAGACAGATTTTTAGTGCTTGTAGAAGCCAATCATATTGAGCCGATTATCTGTATCACTAAAATTGACTTATTGAAAACAGACGAAGAGCGTGAAACCATCAAGGCATATGCAGACGACTATCGGCAAATTGGTTATGAGGTTCATTTAACCTCTACGATTGAAGGAGATGGCATTGAGAAGCTGACCCCGCATTTTCACAATAAAATCACGGTATTTGCCGGTCAGTCTGGTGTAGGCAAGTCCTCCCTTTTAAATGCGATGAGTCCTGAATTGGCGCTGAAAACAGATGATATCTCATCCCATCTCGGACGAGGAAAGCATACGACAAGACATGTCGAACTCATTCGAACAGCAGACGGGCTCATTGCAGATACTCCGGGCTTTAGCTCGCTCGAATTTACTGGCATCGAAGCAGAAGATCTAGGTCTATACTTTTTAGATATTAGAGACCGGAGTGCAGATTGCAAATTTCGAGGCTGCCTGCATGTGAAAGAGCCTGGCTGTGCGATAAAAGATGCGGTCGAGCATGATCAAATCAAAGAATATCGCTATCAGCATTATTTAGAGTTTTTAACTGAAATCAAAGACAGAAAGCCGAGGTACTAAATCATGGTTTATATTGCCCCTTCCATTTTATCAGCAGATTTTGCCAATTTGGAGAAAGATATCCGTGATGTGGAACAAGGCGGTGCAGACTACATTCACATCGATGTCATGGACGGTCATTTTGTTCCGAATATGACATTTGGGCCAAATGTCGTTGAAGCGATCAGACCACATACGCGTCTTCCGCTTGATGTTCACTTAATGATTGAGCAGCCAGATCGGTATATTCCTGCATTCGCAAAAGCAGGCGCTGATATTATCTCTGTTCATGTGGAAGCTTGTCCGCACTTACACCGAACAATACAACATATGAAAGAACAAGGTGTAAAAGCAGGGGTCGTCTTGAATCCGCACACACCTGTTTCTCACATTGAGCATGTATTAGAAGATGTGGACCTTGTGTTATTCATGACAGTGAACCCTGGTTTTGGGGGACAGGCATTTATTCCATCTGTCCTCACGAAGGTAAAAGAAGTAAAAGCACTGAGTGAACAAAAGGGCTTAACCGATTTACTAATAGAAATAGACGGCGGTGTCAATGTAGAGACTGCAAAGAGTTGCAAAGAAGCAGGCGCTAATTTACTAGTAGCGGGCTCTGCGGTATATGGTAAAGAAAACCGCGCAGCAGCGATCCAGGCAATTCGAGAAGCGTAAAGGAAGGAACCAAAGTCATTGTGATCTTTGGTTCTTTTTACATGGAGAGGAGCGTGTATCATGCACATACATATCGTAGCCGGCGGTCCTTTTGAATACATCCCGCCACTTGAACGTGAAGCATCACAGGAGGATGTTCTCTGGATTGGCGTAGACCGTGGAACCCTCTTCTTACTAGAGCACGGTATTACCCCTGCCAAAGCCTTTGGTGATTTTGACAGTGTGACAGAAAAAGAGCTTCGGGAGCTGAAAGAGAAATTGCCTGCTCTGAATGTATTTCAAGCTGAAAAGGATGAAACCGATTTAGAGCTTGCACTGAACTGGGCACTAAGTCAGCACCCAGCACATATTTACATCTATGGTATTACAGGAGGAAGGGCGGATCATTTTCTAGGAAATATCCATCTTCTTTACAAAGGGATTCAGCACAAGCAGAATATCACCCTTGTAGACAAACAAAATATCATTCAAATGTTTGAACCTGGTACATACGAAATAAAAGAAGATCAGGATAAAAAATATGTATCGTTTTTACCCTTTGGAACACCGGTTGAAAAGCTGACGTTAAAAGGTTTCAAATATCCTCTGAAAAATTGTCATATTGAGCCTAGTTCCACACTATGTATTAGTAACGAACTCATCCACTCAAATGGTACTTTTTCTTTTCATGAAGGCATATTAATAATGGTAAGAAGCAAAGATTGACCAACCTATCAATGTGGATGGCTGATTAAGCTCAATTGTGCTGCAAGCGGTACTTTTAGGAGGGGGACAAAATGAAATTTTATACAATCAAACTGCCTAGATTTCTTGGCGGCATTGTCCGTGCGATGCTTGGTTCATTTAAGAAAGATTAATGAGTAATCTCCTTTATTTCCACATAAAAACGCCTGCTACAAGTTATTGTAGCAGGCGTTTACTCTTGCTTATACACGCTCAACTTTACCAGATTTCAAAGCTCGAGCTGATACATATACTCTTTTAGGCTTACCGTCCACTAGAATACGAACTTTTTGAAGGTTCGCGCCCCATGTACGTTTTGTAGAGTTCATTGCGTGAGAACGATTGTTCCCAGCTTTTGTTTTTCTGCCTGTAATAACGCATTTACGTGCCATTTGTTTCCCTCCTAACTGCGAAAACATCATCATATTCTTCATATACGTACTTAGAGATGCCTCAAGATACTTTAATAATTTACCACAGCTTCAAGGGGTTTGCAAGGATTGTTTACTCCTCTTTCAAGAAAAATACCTTGACATCTTGATAAAAAATCAAGGCTATAGTATAAGTAGGATTGGGTCGGATTGAATGATTTCTTTTAAAAAGAAGGGTCTTATAGTAAAATAGTGATAACTCAGGGCAATTTCTCAAAAAGGGGGAACCAATGTGTCCATTGAACTTAGAACGAAATACGGACAAATTGATATATCAAATGAAGTCATTGCAATGGTGGCAGGAGGCGCTGCGATCGATTGCTATGGTATTGTTGGGATGGCGTCCAAAAATCAAATCAAGGACGGCTTGACGGATATTCTCCGTAAAGAGAACTTCAGCCGGGGTGTTCTTGTGCGTCAAAAAGAAGACCGCATTCATATTGATATGTACATCATCGTCAGCTACGGTACAAAAATATCAGAAGTCGCACATAATGTTCAAACGAAAGTCAAATATACGATTTCTCACACAGTTGGACTTTCTGTTGATTCGGTCAACATTTATGTACAAGGAGTAAGAGTTACGAACCCGTAGTAAGGAGGAAATATATTGTCTATTAGAAATCTTGATGGCCGCTCATTTGCAAAAATGATTCTTGCAGGTGCTCACCATCTTTCTCAAAACGCACAAATTGTGGATGCGTTAAATGTTTTTCCAGTGCCAGACGGAGACACGGGGACAAATATGAATTTGTCAATGACTTCAGGGGCAAAAGCAGTTGAAGAAACAAATACCGATCATATTGGGAAGGTCGGCGTGGCCTTGTCAAAAGGGCTATTGATGGGCGCAAGAGGAAACTCAGGTGTCATCCTATCACAGCTCTTTAGAGGTTTCAGTAAAAATATAGAACAAAAAGAGACGATTGACGCCAAAGAATTTGCCCTTGCCTTGCAGGCCGGTGTTGATACAGCCTATAAAGCCGTGATGAAACCGATTGAAGGGACCATCTTAACGGTCGCAAAGGATGCAGCAAAGAAAGCGGTTGCTGTTTCAGCAACCGAAAATGACATTGACCGCGTTCTTGAGTTAACGATTGAGGAAGCGAGAGCATCACTTGATCGAACGCCAGATCTACTTCCTGTTTTAAAAGAAGTAGGCGTTGTCGATAGTGGAGGTAAGGGACTTCTCTGCGTATATGAAGGTTTCCTTGCTTCATTAAGAGGAGAGGACCTCCATCTGAAAGCGTCCTCTTTGCCAACGTTAAAAGAACTTGTCAGTGCAGAGCATCATAAAAGTGCACAAAGCCATATGAACACTGAAGATATTGAATTTGGTTATTGTACTGAATTTATGGTGAAATTTGAAGAAGAGAAACAGTCCTTTGATGAGAATGCCTTCAGAGAAGACTTAAGCGAATTCGGAGATTCACTTCTTGTGGTATCTGATGAAACGCTGGCGAAAGTTCATATTCATGCAGAGCAGCCTGGAGATGTCTTATCCTATGCACAGCGCTACGGCAGCCTGATCAATATGAAAATTGAAAACATGAGAGAGCAGCATAGCTCGATTGTGAACGAAGAAAAAGAACATGCGCCCGCTGCACCAAAGGCACCTGCTGCTGAAAAACAGCGCTTTGGAGTCGTCAGTGTCGCAATGGGAGAAGGAATTGCTGACTTGTTTAAAAGTATCGGAGCTTCCGTCGTCATTGAAGGCGGACAGACGATGAACCCAAGTACAGAAGACATTGTCACAGCAATTGAAAGCGTACATGCCGAAACCGTCTTTATCTTACCTAATAATTCTAATATTGTCATGGCAGCGAAACAGGCGGCAACTGTCTCGAGTCGTGAGGTTGTTGTCATTCCAACGAAGACCGTTCCTCAAGGAATGTCGGCACTTCTTTCTCTCAATGAAGCAGCTTCAAATGAAGACAACGAAGCGGCGATGCTAGAAGCGATTGACCACGTGAAAAGCGGGCAAATTACCTTTGCGGTGAGAGATACCCAAATTGATGGAATCGACATTGCCAAAGGAGATTATATGGGTCTCTTTAACGGAAAAATCACCTTAACTGCGAAAAATCAATTAGATGCAGCAAAAGAACTTTTGACCAAAATGGTGACAGAAGATGATGAGATTGTTACGATCATTAAAGGGGAAGATGCATCATCTGAAGAGATGGATGAGTTAGAAGCCTTTATTGAAGAAACATTTGAAGATATAGAAGTTGAAGTCCACGATGGAAAACAGCCGCTTTATTCATATATTTTGGCTGTCGAATAACGAAAGAAGGGCAAATAAAGCCCTTCTTCTTCTTTTGCAATTTTTTACTAACGATTCAACGGTGAAATGAGTTGCGGGAAACGATTGAATCCATTAGTCTAAAGAAAGAACCAAACCAATATGTGAGTGGTTATGAGAGGGGAAGACCTATGAAATTTAGAAGTGTGTTTGATATTATTGGACCCGTCATGATTGGTCCATCAAGTTCGCACACAGCGGGTGCGGCTCGAATAGGAAGAGTGGCTCGCAGCTTATTTGGAAGAGAACCGAAGCGAATTGTCGTTTCATTTTATGGCTCTTTTAAAGATACGTATAAAGGACATGGTACAGATGTCGCCATGGTCGGCGGCGTTCTTGACTTTGATACATTTGATGAACGCATCAAAACAGCGATCGATATTGCAAAAAGCAAAGGGATCGACATTGAATTTAAAGAAGAAGATGCGGTACCAGCGCATCCGAATACAGCAAAAGTAGAGATATCAGATGCGAACGGAAGCCTTGAATTAATCGGGATTTCCATCGGCGGTGGTAAAATCGAAATTACTGAACTGAATGGCTTTGAGCTCAGACTTTCAGGAAATCATCCTGCCATTCTTGTGGTTCATAACGATCGCTACGGCACGATTGCGGCAGTCGCCAACGTGTTAGCGAAATTCGCCATCAACATCGGTCATATGGAAGTGGCGCGTAAAGATGTCGGGCAAGAGGCTCTGATGACCATCGAAGTGGATCAAAATATTGACCCAGCTGCCTTATCAGAGCTTGAAACACTGCCAAACATTATTCAAGTCACACAAATTGCAGAGTAACAACAAGGAGGTTATGAATGATGTTTAAAAACGTCAAAGAACTCGTGCAGCTAACAGAAGAACGGAATACCTCCATTTCAGAAATCATGATTACGCAAGAAATGGAAGTAACAGGGAAATCACGTGAAGATATTTTCTCCCAGATGTACCGCAACTTAGAAGTGATGGAACAAGCCGTAGAAAACGGGCTAAAAGGTGTGAAATCATTATCCGGTTTAACAGGCGGAGATGCGGTCAAACTTCAAGCGTATATCGCATCAGGCAAAACATTGTCTGGTCATACGATATTAGATGCTGTTAGTAAGGCAGTGGCAACAAATGAAGTCAATGCCGCAATGGGGACGATCTGTGCAACGCCTACAGCAGGCTCAGCAGGTGTTGTGCCAGGTACGTTATTTGCAGTAAAACAAACATTAAAGCCAACAAAGGAACAAATGGTCAGATTCCTATTCACTTCTGGCGCATTTGGTTTTGTTGTGGCCAATAATGCGAGCATCTCTGGTGCAGCAGGTGGCTGTCAGGCTGAGGTAGGCTCAGCATCAGGGATGGCGGCAGCAGCCATTGTCGAAATGGCAGGCGGTACACCTCAGCAATCTGCTGAAGCAATGGCGATTACACTGAAAAATATGCTTGGACTTGTTTGTGACCCAGTAGCTGGACTTGTTGAGGTACCGTGCGTAAAACGAAACGCCATGGGTGCATCAAATGCGATGATTGCAGCAGATATGGCACTTGCCGGCATCACAAGCCGTATCCCATGTGATGAAGTCATTGATGCGATGTATAAAATCGGTCAAACCATGCCAACGGCACTTCGCGAAACAGCACAAGGCGGACTTGCTGCGACACCGACAGCAAGAGAGCTTGAAAAGAAGATTTTCGGAGGTGTGACCCCATCTCGTGATACAGAAACTGCAAGATAATGTCTCAGTCCTTAAGGGGATTGGAGAAGAAACCGAAAAAACACTCAATGAACTTGGAATTCACACAGTAGCCGATTTACTTGGCTACTTTCCTTATCGATATGACGACTATGAGCTTCGTAACTTAGAAGAAGTAAAGCATGACGAACGTGTCACAGTTGAAGGAAAAGTGCACAGTGAGCCCGTCCTCACCTATTATGGAAAAAAACGAAGCAGGCTGACATTCAGGCTGCTTGTCGGGCGTTTTCTCATCACAGCAATTTGCTTCAATCGTCCTTATTTAAAACGAAGCCTTGTGTTAGGTGATACGGTATCCGTCACTGGCAAATGGGATAAAAACCGTCAATCGATCATGGTGCAGGAATTTAAAAAAGGGACGCACGAGCAAGATGGCAGTATAGAGCCTGTTTATTCAGTAAAAGAAAATGTAACCGTGAAAATGATGAGGCGTTTTGTCAAACAAGCCTTGTCACTTTATGTAGATAAAGCTGAAGATCCACTGCCAAAGCAGCTTGTCTCTACCTATAAACTCATGTCCTATCAGGAAGCATTAAAAACCATTCACCTGCCAGAAACAAGAGACTCGCTCAAGCAAGCAAGACGCCGCTTTGTGTACGAGGAATTTCTTATTTTCCAGCTGAAGATGCAGGCCATCAGAAAGAAAGAACGAGAAAAAACATCGGGCATCCAGCATCCGTTTTCTAAAGACGCTGTTTTTGAGTTTGTTCACAGTCTGCCATTTCCGCTGACAAAGGCACAATCAAGAGTGCTTGATGAAATTATGACTGATATGGCGTCCCCGTACCGGATGAACCGTCTGCTGCAAGGGGATGTAGGTTCAGGGAAAACTGCTGTTGCAGCTATTGCACTATATGCCGCTCATTTATCCGGCTATCAAGGTGCATTAATGGTTCCAACAGAGATTTTGGCAGAGCAGCATGCAGATTCCCTTTATCAGCTGTTTGAAAAATGGGGACTAAATATCGCTCTACTAACAAGCTCTGTGAAAGGAAAGCGCCGCAGAGAATTGCTAGAACGTCTAAAAGAGGGCGAGATTGATATATTAGTCGGAACGCATGCGCTCATCCAAGACGAAGTCGAATTTCAGCAGCTCGGTCTTGTGATCACAGATGAGCAGCACCGGTTTGGCGTCGAGCAAAGGAAAAAACTAAGAAGTAAAGGGCAGGACCCAGATGTCTTATTCATGACTGCCACACCTATTCCGCGCACACTTGCGATCACTGTTTTTGGAGAAATGGACGTTTCCGTCATTGATGAATTACCAGCCGGCAGAAAACAGATCGAAACGTATTGGGTCAAGCATGACATGCTTGATAGGATTCTTGCATTTGTAGATAAAGAGCTAAAAAAAGGAAGACAGGCATATATTATTTGTCCACTCATAGAAGAATCGGACAAGCTGGATGTCCAAAATGCGATTGATGTCCACAGCATGCTGACAGAGGCATACCGCGGTAAGTGGTCGATCGGCTTAATGCACGGGAAACTGGCGAGTGATGAAAAAGATCAGGTGATGAGAGACTTTACAGCAAATGAAGTACAAATCCTCGTTTCAACCACAGTCGTTGAAGTGGGTGTCAACGTGCCGAATGCGACCATCATGGTCATTTACGATGCAGACCGCTTCGGACTGTCTCAGCTTCATCAGCTCAGAGGCCGGGTTGGACGCGGAGAGCATCAATCATTTTGTGTTTTAATGGCGGATCCAAAATCGGAAACCGGGAAAGAGCGGATGAGGATTATGTCCGAAACAACCGACGGCTTTGAGCTGTCTGAAAAGGACTTAGAGCTAAGAGGACCCGGTGATTTCTTCGGTAAAAAACAAAGCGGAATGCCTGAATTTAAAGTAGCCGATATGGTTCATGACTACAGAGCACTGGAAACCGCTAGAAAAGATGCGGCAGAACTTGTGCAGTCAGATGCATTTTGGACAGATTCCGAATACAAAGAACTTCGGCAAACACTTGTAGACAGCGGGGTGCTGGGCGGAGATAAATTAAGCTGATCAAGCGCTGGAGGAATTTTCTTGTCTTTTTGAAACAAGGATTGATTTATCATCTATGAGATTATATACTACTATTAGTACCTAGTCATAAATGTACGGATGGTGTCTGCATATGAAACTAAATAAAAAAGAACGTCAAAAGCTTCTCCAGCAAACGATCAGCTCGACTCCGTTCATTACTGATGAAGAATTGGCAAGTAAATTCGGTGTAAGCATTCAAACGGTTCGTCTTGATCGTTTGGAACTGTCAATTCCTGAATTACGCGAAAGAATTAAGCATGTGGCCGAAAAGACATTAGAGGATGAAGTGAAGTCACTTCCGCTGGATGAAGTGATTGGAGAAATGATTGATGTAGAGCTTGATGACCAAGCCATTTCCATTTTAGAAGTGAGAAAAGAGCATGTATTTAGCCGAAACCAAATTGCCAGGGGACATCATCTCTTCGCCCAGGCAAATTCGCTTGCAGTAGCGGTCATTGACGATGAACTGGCTTTAACAGCAAAAGCGAATATTAAATTTACAAGGCAGGTTAAACAAGGCGAACGAGTTGTCTCAAAAGCCAAAGTAGCCTCGCATGATAAAGAAAAAGGCAGAACTGTAGTTGAAGTAAACAGCTATGTCGGTGAGGAAGTTGTCTTCTCAGGTGACTTCGTCATGTATCGCTCAAAACAAAAGTAAAAGGTGGCACGTAATATGAGAATTGCAGTCGATGCAATGGGGGGAGACCATGCCCCTAAAGCCATTATTGACGGTGTGCAAAAAAGCTTAACGGCATTTTCAGATATCGAGATTACACTTGTCGGCGATGAAAATAAAATCAAACCATACATAACAAATAACGAGCGCATCACGATTTTAGATGCAAAAGAAGTCATTGAACCGACAGATGAACCAGTGCGTGCAGTTAGACGTAAAAAGGATTCATCTATGGTGAAAATGGCGCAAGAAGTATCCGAAGGACGAGCAGATGCTTGTATTTCAGCAGGAAACACTGGCGCACTCATGACAGCAGGACTGTTTATCGTAGGAAGAATTGATGGCATCGATAGACCGGCACTTGCTCCAACACTGCCAACACTTGATGGCAGTGGGTTTTTATTACTAGATGTCGGCGCAAACGTTGATGCCAAACCAGAACACCTTGTGCAATATGCGATGATGGGTTCAATCTACGCAGAGCGTGTTTTTCCAAAGAGCAATCCGCGTGTAGGATTGTTAAATGTAGGAACAGAAGATAAAAAAGGCAACGATCTCACAAAAAAAACCTTTGAATTATTGAAAGCATCAAATTTGAATTTCGTAGGAAATGTGGAGTCTCGTGATTTACTAGAAGGTGTAGCTGATGTCGTTGTCACAGATGGTTTCACAGGAAATATCGCCCTGAAAACGATTGAAGGCACAGCTCTTTCTGTCTTTAAAATGCTGAAAGAAACATTAACATCCAGCTTCACAGCAAAAATAGCGGCTGGCATGATGAAGCCGAAATTGATGCAGATGAAGTCTAAAATGGATTACTCCGAATATGGCGGTGCCGCTTTATTTGGTTTAAAGGCACCTGTCATTAAAGCGCACGGTTCCTCTGATGAAAACGCCATTTTTCATGCCATTCGTCAGGCACGTGATATCGTAGAAAAAGACGTTTCAGCCATCATTCATCAAGAGGTCCAAAAAGAAACCACGAACGAGTCTTAATGGAGGTATAGCAGCATGACTAAAATTGCATTTTTATTCCCTGGCCAAGGCTCTCAAAAAATTGGCATGGGAAAAGATTTATTTGACCAAGAAGAAGTATCTAAAGCTGTATTTGAAGAAGCAGACAAGACCCTCGGTTTTGACTTATCTTCAATGATTTTTGAAGGAGATGCAGAAGAGCTGACGCTCACTTATAACGCGCAGCCAGCTCTTTTAACGACAAGTATCGCCATCTTAAAGAAATTTGAAGAGAGCGGAATCAAAGCAGATTACGCAGCAGGACATAGCCTTGGTGAATATACGGCCCTCGTTGCGGCAGGCGCACTTTCGTTTCAAGATGCTGTCTATGCAGTGAGAAAACGCGGCGAATTAATGAACGAAGCTGTTCCGGCAGGAGAAGGCGCTATGGCAGCGATCCTTGGCTTAGATCAAGCTGCGCTTTTAGAAGTGACAAAAGAAGTGACAGAGAGTGGTCATCTTGTAGAACTCGCTAACTTAAACTGTCCTGGTCAAATCGTGATCTCTGGTACAGCAAAAGGGGTCGAACTCGCTTCAGAGAAAGCGAAAGAAAAGGGCGCAAAACGTGCGATTGCCCTTGAAGTGAGTGGACCTTTCCATTCTGCCTTAATGAAACCAGCCGCTGAAAAATTCACAGATGTTCTGTCAAAGCTAAACATTACAGATGCCAAAACACCAGTGATCTCAAATGTCACAGCAGACATCGTTACATCTCGTGATGCTATTGAAACAAAGCTCATTGAACAATTGTATTCTCCTGTTCGATTTGAAGAAAGTGTAGAACGTCTGATTGATTTAGGCGTGACAACGTTTATTGAAATTGGCCCGGGCAAAGTGCTTTCAGGTCTTGTGAAAAAGGTCAATCGCCGCCTGACAACTATTTCAGTTTCAGATCAGGAAACAATTGAAGCAGCCATTGAAACATTGAAGGAGGATTCTTGATGCTTACAAATAAAACAGCCGTTGTAACAGGTGCATCACGCGGGATTGGCCGTTCTATTGCGATCGATTTAGCAAAGAATGGTGCAAATGTTGTCGTCAACTATTCTGGAAACGAAGCAAAAGCAAATGAAGTCGTAGACGAAATCAAAGCACTTGGCCAGCAGGCATTTGCCGTTAAAGCTGATGTTTCAAATGCTGAAGAAGTACAATCGCTCATGAAACAAGCGATTGACACATTTGGCTCAATTGACATTCTTGTCAATAATGCAGGGATCACAAAGGATAACCTGCTCATGAGAATGAAAGAAAATGAATGGGATGACGTCATTAACATAAACTTAAAAGGTGTCTTTAACTGTACAAAAGCCGTGACACGTCAAATGATGAAACAGCGCAGCGGAAGAATCATCAACTTGGCTTCAGTAGTTGGCGTATGTGGAAATCCTGGACAAGCAAACTATGTTGCAGCAAAAGCTGGTGTCATCGGATTAACGAAAACAACAGCAAAAGAGCTGGCAACTCGTCATATTACAGTCAATGCAGTAGCACCAGGCTTTATTTCTACAGATATGACAGACAAGCTTGATGAGAATGTACAAACTGAAATGCTTAAGCAGATCCCGCTTGCACGCTTTGGTGCACCTGAAGATATTAGCAACGTTGTTGTCTTTTTAGCTTCAGAAGGAGCAGGTTATATTACAGGCCAAACCATCCAAGTAGATGGCGGAATGGTCATGTCCTAAGAAATATCAAAATTTCATTAGGTTTTCTCTAGTTTTTTAAAAACGAATCAACTATAATACTTTGAGGGGAGGTGAAAGGCAATGGCAGACGTATTAGAGCGTGTATCAAAAATTATTGTAGACCGCCTTGGCGTTGATGAGGCTGACGTGAAAATGGAAGCTTCATTTAAAGAAGATTTAGGCGCTGATTCCCTTGATGTAGTTGAGCTAGTTATGGAACTTGAAGATGAGTTCGATATGGAAATTTCTGACGAAGATGCTGAAAAAATTGCAACAGTCGGTGACGCTGTGAACTACATAAATAGCCAGCAATAAGCGTAACAAAGTCCCGTCTGTTTTCATGACGGGACTTTCAAAATTTATGTTAGTTTCAACATATTCAGCTGATCAATTGTCAGCCTTTTTCAGATGCTAAGGAGCAATGTTTCCTTGCATGTAGAAAGAGAGACTCCATATAATCAGTATCCTTAAAGGCGATTAAGCCTACCTGGAGGTTGCTATGCCAAAACAATATAAAGACAAACAGAAACAGAGCAAAAAACTAGAGCAATTTAGAGAATTCCAGCAGCGTATTTCTGTACACTTTCAAAATGAAAAACTTCTATATCAAGCCTTTACGCATTCCTCTTATGTGAATGAACACCGGAAAAAGCCATACGAAGATAATGAAAGACTTGAATTTCTAGGAGATGCTGTTTTAGAATTGACCATCTCTCAATTCTTATTTGCGAAATACCCTGCGATGAGCGAGGGAGATTTAACAAAACTAAGAGCAGCGATCGTATGTGAACCGTCACTTGTGTCTCTGGCACATGAGCTGTCCTTCGGAGACCTTGTTCTTTTAGGAAAAGGCGAAGAAATGACAGGCGGGAGAAAACGCCCAGCGCTTTTAGCGGACGTATTCGAGGCGTTTATCGGGGCACTTTATTTAGATCAAGGGCTTGAGCCAGTGGAGCGATTCCTAGAAGCCTATGTTTATCCGAAAATTAATGATGGAGCGTTCTCGCATGTCATGGACTTTAAAAGCCAGCTGCAAGAATTCGTTCAGCGCGATGGAAAAGGTGTACTTGAATACCACATTCTGCATGAAAAAGGACCAGCACACAACCGGGAATTTGAAGCAAATGTCTCCCTTCGCGGAGAAGTGCTTGGAATTGGAAATGGCCGCAGTAAAAAAGAAGCAGAACAGCATGCTGCACAGGAAGCACTTGCTAAATTGCAGAAACATCATATGAACCAATAAAATCCCCCTCGTCATTCAGGGGGATTTCACTCTGTTTTCCATCATCTTTTTTCACTTCATATGGTAAGATAATAGTACTTTAAATACATAAGGAGGATCACTCTCATGTTCCTCAAACGTTTAGACGTGATAGGATTCAAATCTTTTGCACAGCGAGTGACCGTGGACTTTGTCAAAGGGGTCACCGCTGTTGTTGGACCAAACGGAAGCGGCAAAAGTAATATTACCGATGCCATCCGCTGGGTACTTGGAGAACAATCAGCGAAAAGCCTCCGTGGAGGAAAAATGGAAGACATCATTTTTGCAGGAAGCGACTCAAGAAAAAGAGTCAATCTAGCAGAAGTGACTTTAACGTTAGATAACGAAGATCACTTTTTACCGATCGATTTTCACGAAGTCAGTGTGACAAGAAGAGTCTATCGTTCAGGAGAAAGTGAATTTCTCATAAACAATCAATCTGTCCGCTTAAAAGATATTATTGAACTTTTCATGGATTCAGGTCTTGGAAAGGAAGCTTTTTCGATCATCAGCCAAGGAAAGGTAGAGGAAATTCTATCTAGTAAGGCAGAAGAGAGAAGAAGCATCTTTGAAGAAGCGGCTGGTGTTTTGAAATATAAAACAAGAAAGAAAAAAGCCGAGAATAAACTGTTTGAAACGCAGGACAACTTAAACCGAGTAGAAGATATTCTGCATGAACTAGAAGATCAAGTAGAACCATTAAGAATGCAGGCATCTATTGCAAAGGACTATTTGCAAAAAAAAGAAGAGCTTGAAAATGTCGAAATCGCCTTAACTGTCCATGACATCGAAGCACTTCATGAAAAATGGACAACACTTGGTGAAGCTGTCGAGCGGTTCAAACAAGATGAAATGAAGCAATCCACAGATATTCAAGCAAAAGAAGCTAAAATTGAAGAGTCAAGAGACCGCATTCAAGCACTTGACGAATCAATTAATGACCTGCAAGAAGTTCTTCTTTTCACAAGTGAGGAATTAGAAAAGCTTGAAGGTAAAAAAGAAGTACTAAAAGAACGGAAGAAAAATGCAGCCGCAAACCAAGGGCAGCTAGAAGAAACGCTCATTCGCTTAACTGAAAAGCAGGCGCAGCTAATCGAAAAGATTCAGCAGCAGAAAATCGCGCGGGACAGCCTTCAAAAAGAAGTGCAGCAGCTAAAAGATGAAGTGAAAACAAAGCAGCATCAACTGTCGCTTCATACTGAAGATGTGGAAGGTCAAATTGAACAGCTGAAAAGCGATTATTTTGATCTGCTCAATGAACAGGCTTCCATCCGCAACGAACGCAAATTATTAGAAGAACAGCAGCGCCAAGCGGCCATGCAGCTAGATCGGCTCACGCAAAACAACCAAAAACACATTGAAGAACGTGTGTCTGTCAAAGAGAAGAAAACAGAGGCTGAGCAGCAGCTTTCAGCCATAGAAGAAGACATTCTGGCTCAGGTCAAGCGTTTTAGAGAAGCGGAACAAAAGCTTGAGCAAATGAAACGTCAATACGAGAAAAAAGAAACGGCTCTTTACCAAGCCTATCAATATGTGCAGCAGGCAAAGTCAAAAAAAGAGATGCTAGAATCCATGCAGGAAGACTTCTCAGGCTTTTTCCAAGGAGTAAAAGAGGTCTTAAAGGCAAAAGAACGGTTAGGCGGTATTCACGGTGCCATTGCAGAGCTGATTCAAACAGATCAGCAGCATGAGACAGCGATTGAAATCGCGCTAGGCGCAGCAACGCAGCACGTCGTCACAGAAAACGAAGCCGCAGCGCGACAAGCAATTGCATACTTAAAGCAGCACTCCTTTGGACGAGCAACCTTCCTGCCAATGAATGTGATCAAAGAAAGAACCATTCAGCATAGAGACGTCCAAACAGCCGAGCAGCACGCTGCATTTATCGGTGTAGCAAGTCACCTTGTTTCCTTTGAAGAAAAGTATCAAAAGGTCATACAGAACTTGCTTGGAACGGTTCTGATCGTTAGAGACTTAAAAGGCGCCAATGAACTGGCAAAAATGCTTGGTCATCGTTATCGCATCGTGACCCTTGATGGAGATGTTGTGAACCCCGGCGGTTCAATGACTGGTGGCGGTGTAAAGAAAAAGAACAACTCCCTTCTTTCAAGAAACCGAGAGATCGAAACATTAACAAAGCAGCTTGTTAAAATGGAAGAAAAAACGACGATCCTTGAAAAGGAAACAAAAGAAACGAAGCAATTGATTGCAGCAAACGAAAGTCAATTAAACGAACTGCGTCAGCGGGGAGAAACGCTTCGAGAACAGCAGCAAGAGCTCAAAGGGAAGCTATACGAACTGCAAGTAGCAGAAAAAAATATTAATGCCCACCTTGAACTCTATGACCAAGAAAAAGAAGAATTGCAGCTGCGTTCTACTGAACTTACAGATAAGGACAAAAAGCAGGCAGCTCTTGAAGTTTCTATAGGGGAGAAATTGACCACCCTTGATCAAGAGATCAATACATTAACAAAGCGTAAGCAGACCCAAAGCTCAACGAAAGAAACCATTTCTGCCGAATTAACAGAGCTGAAAATCTCGCTTGCCAAAAAAGAGCAGTCCTTAGCGAATGAACAAGAAAAGCTTTCGAGCTTAATGGCCGAATTAGAAGAGGCTGAACAAACGCTGACGGAAACAAAAGAAGATCTGTCACTCTTAACAAGTGAAATGACATCTAGCTCAAGCGGAGCAGAACAGCTGGAAGAAGCGGCGAAAGAGAAGCTGGAAAATAAAAACAAAACAACCGCGCTCATTTCAGAGCGGCGCAAACAGCGTCTTGCTCTTTCTGAAACGTTAGAATTTGCTGAACGTGAACTGAAAGAACAAAAACGCCTTTACAAGCAGCTCACCACAAGCTTAAAAGATGAAGAAATTAAGCTTGGCCGTATGGAAGTTGAGCTCGACAACCTCATCGCTTATTTGAACGAAGAGTATGCTCTTTCGTTTGAAGGGGCAAAAGAGATGTATCATCTAACGTTATCGCCAGATGAAGCAAGAAAACGAGTGAAGCTGATCAAATTAGCCATTGAAGAGCTAGGAACAGTGAACTTAGGCAGCATTGATGAGTATGAACGAGTAAATGAACGCTACCTTTTCTTAACAGAACAGCGAAATGATCTGACAGAAGCGAAAAATACATTATTCCAAGTGATCGAAGAAATGGATCAAGAGATGACAAAGCGCTTCTCTGAAACATTCTCGCAAATTCGGGGGCATTTTGAATCAGTTTTCCAAGCATTATTTGGCGGCGGGAAAGCAGATCTTAAGCTGACAGATCCAAACGATTTACTAAACTCTGGCGTTGATATTGTCGCGCAGCCGCCAGGGAAAAAGCTGCAAAACTTAAGCCTTCTTTCAGGCGGTGAGAGAGCATTGACAGCGATCGCTTTACTATTCTCTATTTTAAAAGTCAGACCTGTTCCATTCTGCGTGTTAGATGAGGTAGAAGCGGCGCTTGATGAAGCCAATGTTTTCCGCTTTGCACAATATTTAAAAAAATACAGCGAAGAAACACAATTCATAGTCATTACGCACCGCAAAGGAACAATGGAAGAAGCAGATGTGCTCTACGGTGTTACGATGCAGGAGTCAGGTGTTTCTAAGCTTGTATCTGTCAAACTAGAAGAAACGAAAGAGCTTGTCCAGTAATTAAAGGAGGTTTTTGAACCAAATGAGCTTTTTTAAGAAATTAAAAGAAAAATTTACGCAGCAAACCGATTCAGTATCAGAAAAGTTTAAGGATGGACTTGAAAAAACGAGAAACTCCTTTCAAGGAAGAGTAAATGAACTCATTTCACGCTACCGTAAAGTTGATGAAGACTTTTTTGAAGAATTAGAAGAAGTTCTGATCGGCGCGGATGTCGGTTTCACAACGGTGATGGAACTGATTGATGAGCTGAAAAAAGAAGTGAAACTAAGAAACATTCAAGACCCAAGTGAAGTACAATCGGTCATCTCTGAAAAACTGGTTGAAATCTACAATAGCGGAGAGGAACAAATCTCTGCGCTGAATATTGAAGACGGGCGATTAAATATCATTTTATTTGTCGGTGTCAATGGCGTTGGGAAAACAACGACGATCGGCAAACTTGCAAATAAGCTGAAAAATGATGGGAAATCCGTCATTTTGGCAGCAGGTGATACATTCCGTGCCGGTGCGATAGAGCAGCTTGAAGTATGGGGAGAGCGTTCAGGTGTCCCTGTTGTCAAACAGACGGCTGGCTCTGACCCAGCAGCGGTGATCTATGATGCCGTTCAATCAGCAAAAGCGAAAAATGCGGATGTCCTTATCTGTGATACAGCAGGAAGACTACAAAACAAAGTCAACTTGATGAAAGAACTGGAGAAGGTCAAGAGAGTCATTGAACGCGAGGTTCCAGATGCACCGCATGAAGTGCTGCTCGCTCTTGATGCAACAACGGGTCAAAATGCGATGGCACAAGCGAAAGAATTTTCTAAAGCGACGAATGTGACAGGAATTGCTTTAACAAAGCTTGACGGCACTGCAAAAGGCGGGATTGTCCTTGCAATTCGAAATGAGCTAAACATCCCCGTGAAGCTCGTCGGTTTAGGTGAAAAGGTAGACGATCTGCAAGAATTCGATGCAGAATCGTATGTGTATGGATTATTCTCAGACGTGATTGATCAAGAGGACTAACAAAAATGCCGGCAAAAATTGCTGGCATTTTTATTTATACGCCGCTTCATGCAGTGACAAGATAAAAACTTGACACACAGTAAAGAACCGTGTAAACTTAGTTGATGTAAAGGGAATGAACTTAACAAAGGGGAGAGAGCCCATGACGCTTGAAAAAACAACGAGAATGAACTACTTGTTTGACTTCTATCAATCGTTGTTAACCGCAAAGCAAAAGAGCTACATGTCGCTTTACTACCTAGACGATTTTTCCCTCGGTGAAATTGCGGATGAATATGAAGTATCAAGACAGGCTGTTTATGATAATATTAAACGGACTGAAGCGATGCTTGAACAATATGAAGAAAAGCTGCTCTTGTTTAAGAAATTTAAAGAGCGTAAAGAACTTCTCAAAAAAATGAGTGAGCTCGTAGCAGATTCCGCTCAGATGGAAGAAGCAGAAGCTTTAATTGAATCGCTTGAGAAATTAGATTAGGAGGCGGCACAGTATGGCATTTGAAGGATTAGCCGACCGACTGCAGCAGACGATTTCAAAAATCCGCGGCAAAGGAAAAGTGTCAGAACAAGATGTAAAAGAAATGATGCGCGAGGTACGCCTTGCCCTTCTTGAAGCTGACGTCAATTTTAAAGTAGTCAAAGACTTTGTGAAAAAAGTAAGTGAGCGGGCAGTTGGACAAGAGGTCATGAAAAGCCTTACCCCTGGACAACAGGTCATTAAAGTTGTAAAAGAAGAACTCACTGAATTAATGGGCGGAGAAGAGAGTAAAATCGCTGTAGCGAAAAAATCTCCGACCGTCATTATGATGGTTGGTCTTCAAGGGGCAGGTAAAACCACCACAACTGGGAAGCTTGCCAATTTACTTCGCAAAAAACATAATCGCCAGCCGATGATGGTGGCTGCAGATATTTACAGACCAGCAGCGATCCAGCAGCTTCAAACGCTGGGGAAACAGCTTGATATGCCTGTGTTTTCATTAGGTGATCAAGTCAGTCCTGTCGAGATTGCCAAACAGGCAATTGAAAAAGCGAAAGAAGAACACCATGATTATGTCATTTTAGATACAGCAGGACGCCTTCATATTGATGAAGAATTGATGGATGAACTTCAGAAAGTAAAAGAAGTAGCGAGTCCAGAAGAAATTTTCCTTGTTGTTGACTCTATGACAGGTCAAGATGCTGTTAATGTAGCGAAAAGCTTTAATGAACAGCTTGGTTTAACAGGTGTCGTTCTAACGAAACTAGACGGGGATACACGAGGCGGTGCAGCACTTTCCATTCGAGCTGTCACCAATACGCCGATTAAATTCGCCGCGCTAGGTGAAAAGCTTGACGCGATTGAACCATTCCACCCAGAACGGATGGCTTCAAGAATTCTTGGCATGGGAGATGTGCTTACACTGATTGAAAAAGCACAGGCAAACGTGGACCAAGATAAAGCGAAAGAGCTTGAACAAAAAATGCGGACCATGAGCTTTACACTCGATGATTTCCTCGAGCAGCTTGGCCAAGTTCGTAACATGGGTCCACTTGATGAATTGATCCAAATGATGCCGGGAGCCGGTAAAATGAAAGGGCTCAAAAACGTCCAAGTAGACGAAAAGCAGCTCAATCACATCGAAGCGATCATAAAATCAATGACGACCGAGGAAAAAGAACAGCCAGAGGTCATCAATGCAAGCCGAAGAAAACGGATTGCAAAAGGAAGCGGAACATCTGTACAGGAAGTCAATCGCCTTTTAAAGCAATTTGACGAAATGAAAAAGATGATGAAGCAAATGACCAACATGTCCAAAGGAAAGAAAAAAGGCTTTAAATTACCATTTATGTAATTGGTTATACATGATAAAACCGTTGTTAAGAAAAAACACTTTACAAACCCTTTTATCATTGTTAATATACTATCTTGTTGAAATATTTTCGGAGGTGCTAGTAAAATGGCAGTAAAAATTCGTTTAAAACGTATGGGATCAAAAAGATCTCCTTTCTATCGTATTGTAGTAGCAGATTCTCGTTCACCACGTGACGGTCGTTTCATCGAAACAGTTGGAACATACAATCCAGTGTTATCACCAGCTGAGGTGAAAATCAACGAAGAATTAGCTCTTAAATGGCTTCAAAATGGTGCGAAACCATCTGATACAGTTCGCAACCTTTTCTCAAGCCAAGGAATTCTTGAAAAATTTCATAATGCGAAAAACAGCAAATAATGAATGAGCTGTCCTTGGAAGAATTGATTGTATCCATCGTCGAGCCACTTGTTGATTTCCCTGAAGATATTCACGTATCTTCATTAGAAAAAGATGAGCAAGTGATTTACACACTGTCTGTCAATGCTGAAGATACCGGAAAGGTGATCGGAAAGCAGGGACGTACAGCGAAAGCGATACGAACAGTCATGTTTGCAGCAAGTGCAGAGTCTTCTAAGAAAGTTCAACTTGAGATTGCTGACTAAAAAGGGAGAGGGCTTAGGACCTCCCCTTTTTTTACACGTTTAAATCTATTTTTCGTTATAATGTAGAGGACAAATGCCTTCGGATAGGGGGACAAAAAGGAAGATGCAGATCATTCAACATGTCACCGTCATGCAAGTATTAACTGAAAGCAGTAAGGACAAACTGTTAACGACTTTTTTGGAGAAAAAAGAAAGACTAGAACGTGAATGCAATCAACTATATTTTCAACTGAAAAAACATGAAAAAGAACCACATCAGCAAGAAGCCATCCCTCAATTCCAAAAAGCCATCGATAAACGGCAGGAGAAAATCCAGCAAATTGACTTTCAAGTAGAGCAGCTGCATATTTTGCCGCTTGGAAGTGAAATGAAAGAGACAGAAGTGGATGCGCTGGTTGAAGTGAACATAGGTGATAAATGGGATGACAAGATGCAAGACAATGTCATCGTCGTGAAAGACGGCACCATTGTGGAAATACGTCAGGGGTGATTGAGAACATGGTACAAGAATGGTTGAATGTTGGAAAGATTGTCAATACACACGGAGTGCGCGGAGAAGTACGCGTCGTGTCAAAGACAGATTTCCCAGAAGAACGTTACAAAAAAGGAAGCGTCCTCTATATTTTTAAGCAAGGTCAAGGGGAGCCGCTAAAAGTCACTGTCGCATCACATAGGCAACACAAACAGTTTGATTTGCTCACATTTGAAGAAATTAGCTCATTAAATGAAGCAGAGCTATTGAAAGAATCAATCTTAAAAGTAGAAAAAGAACATCTCGGCTCTTTAGATGAAGGAGAGTTTTATTTCCACCAAATCATTGGCTGTGAAGTATACGATGAAGAGGATCAGCTTGTCGGCCAAATCAAAGAGATTTTAACACCAGGGGCAAATGATGTCTGGGTGGTCGGAAGAAAAGGCAAAAAAGATGCCCTAATTCCTTATATCCCATCTGTCGTCAAAAAGATCGATATCGCATCCAAAACCATACACATTGAAGTGATGGAAGGACTCATTGACGAATGAAAATCGACTTCTTAACACTTTTTCCTGAAATGTTCGAAGGTGTGCTCCACTCATCGATCTTAAAAAAGGCACAGGAGAAAGAAGCTGTCTCATTCAATGTTGTCAATTTTAGAGAGTATTCAGATCATAAGCACAAAACAGTAGATGATTACCCATATGGCGGCGGTGCTGGTATGGTACTGAAAGCACAGCCCGTATTCGATGCGGTAGAAGATTTAACGAAGAAAGCAAGCAAGAAGCCCCGAATTATTCTTGTCTGTCCTCAAGGAGAAAGATATACACAAAAGAAGGCAGAGGAACTTGCAAAAGAAGAACACCTTATGTTCATTTGCGGCCATTATGAAGGCTACGATGAGCGCATCAGGGAGCATCTTGTCACAGATGAAATCTCAATCGGAGATTTCGTTCTCACAGGCGGAGAGCTGCCAGCGATGATGATTGCAGACAGTGTGGTCAGGCTTTTGCCTCATGTGCTTGGAAAAGAAGCGTCTCACATTGAAGATTCATTTAGTACAGGTTTGCTAGAGCATCCTCACTATACAAGGCCAGCCGATTATAAAGGACTAAAAGTGCCGGAAGTGCTCCTCTCTGGAAATCATGCCAAAATTGAAGAGTGGCGGCGCAAAGAATCCTTGAAGCGAACCTATACAAGAAGGCCAGATTTGATCGATTCATGCAAAACGTTAACAGATGAAGAAAAAAGATGGCTTTGGCAGCTTCATAATGACTAGATTGTATTGCACACTGCATAGAGGTATGGTATGATACTACTTGTGACTTGGACGGCTTGCCGATTCAAGTTTGAAAACGATGTTCCGCTGCAATGAAGAAAGAGGACATGAGCATCTGTTGGAAGGAGTTGAAAACGATGCAACATTTGATTGAAGAAATCACAAAAGAACAATTACGCACTGATCTTCCTGCGTTCCGTCCTGGTGACACTTTACGTGTACACGTTAAAGTTGTCGAGGGTACTCGTGAGCGTATCCAGATCTTTGAAGGTGTTGTAATTAAGCGTCGTGGTGGTGGAATCAGCGAAACTTTCACAGTTCGTAAGATTTCTTACGGTGTAGGCGTTGAGCGTACATTCCCTGTACACACACCAAAAATCGCTAACATCGAAGTTGTACGTCACGGTAAGGTACGTCGTGCGAAACTTTACTACCTACGTGAACTTCGCGGTAAAGCGGCTCGTATCAAAGAAATCAGACGATAATGATATCAAAGGAAAGAGCTTGTTACCTGTAACAGGCTCTTTTTTTGTACGATGTATAGAGATAATCGATAGAAGAGAAGGTGCACATATGACGATTCAATGGTTTCCAGGCCATATGGCAAAAGCAAGACGTGAAGTCACAGAAAAATTAAAGCTCATCGACATCGTATTTGAATTAACTGATGCTAGAATTCCGATGTCCTCTAGAAACCCAATGATCGAAGAAATCCTTCAGAATAAACCCAAAATCATGCTATTAAACAAAGCAGATAAAGCGGATCCTCGTGTGACAAAGGAGTGGCAGGCGCACTTTGAGCAGCAAGGCGTTCGGTCACTTGCTATTAACTCTGTCGATGGACAAGGGTTAAATCAGATCATCACAACTTCAAAAGAAATCTTAAAAGAAAAATTCGACCGCATGAAAGCAAAAGGTGTTAAACCACGTGCAATCCGGGCGCTGATTATCGGGATTCCCAACGTCGGGAAATCGACCTTAATCAATCGTTTAGCGAAAAAGAACATTGCCAAAACAGGAGACCGTCCTGGTATTACCACCTCACAGCAATGGGTGAAGGTAGGGAAAGAATTGGAACTGCTCGATACACCTGGAATCCTCTGGCCGAAGTTTGAAGATGAGAAAGTAGGACTTAGGCTAGCGGTAACTGGAGCGATCAAAGATTCTATCATCAACTTACAGGATGTCGCTGTATATGGACTTCGCTTTCTAGAAGAAAACTATCCAGAGAGATTAAAAAAACGCTATGACCTAACGGAGATCCCTGAAGATACGGCTGAGCTGTTTGATGCAATAGGTACAAAGCGCGGCTGTCTCATGAGCGGTGGATTGATTAATTACGACAAAACCACCGAAATCATTATTCGGGATATTCGAACAGAAAAATTTGGTCCCCTCACTTTTGAGAAGCCTGAAAGCTAAAAGACACGCAGCTCATGCGGGTCTTTATTTTTTGCGGAAAACTGCCGATATAAAGAAGGAGGCTGACGAAAAGCCTATGTACACAGTGAAACAAATAAAAGAACTGATAGAAAAGCATTCGCAAGACGAGTCATACATTCATGAGCTTGTAAAAGATGATAAGAGAAAAAGTGTCCAAAAACTGATAGAGAAGTGGCACAAAGAGAGAGAAAAGCAGCAGCAACTTCATGTAGCATGGAATGAGATGCTGCAATTTGAAAACAATGCTAAGGCGCAGGGATACACATGTATTGCTGGAATAGATGAAGCAGGAAGAGGACCGCTGGCAGGCCCCGTTGTAGCAGCAGCTGTCATATTAAAGGAAGATACAGTCCTGCTCGGTTTAAACGACTCAAAGCAATTATCTGAGAAAAAAAGATTGGCATATTATGACCTGATCCAAAAAGAAGCACTTGATATCGGTATCGGCATTGTTGATGCGGCTACGATTGATGAAATCAATATTTACGAGGCATCAAGACTGGCGATGGTGAGAGCGGTGGAGCAGTTAACTCATACACCTGATTATCTACTCATAGATGCCATGACGCTCCCACTTCCTATTCACCAGGAGAATATCATCAAAGGAGATGCAAAAAGTGCATCCATCGCAGCAGGTGCATGTATTGCAAAGGTGACAAGAGATCAGATGATGGAAGAATACGGGCGTAAGTACCCTGAGTATCAATTTGAAAAACATAAAGGGTACGGAACAAAAGAGCATTTGGCTGCCATTCAAACACATGGAGCTGCCCCAATCCATCGATTATCGTTTGCACCAGTGAAATCCGTTATCTCATAAATTTTTGACCTAAGGAGGCTGCCTGTGATGACAAGAGTTGAGGACATACATACAGCACTGAATAGCCGGTTAAGTGCGGCAGAATCTGTGCCATTAAACACCGAAGGAAAGGAAAATGTGCATCGGCTGATTCTCGGTAAAGTACTGAAAATGCTTGGAGATGATACAGCCCTTGTTCAAATAGGCTCAACAAAAATAAAAGCACAGCTAGCGGCTCAGCTTAAAGCAGACGCATTTTATTGGTTCCAATTTGAACAAGAGGGTGGAGACAGCCTCAATAAACTAAGGCCAGTCCAGCAATTTGATCAAGATCCTAAGACATTAAAGGATGCCGCTGCCAAACTATTAGAAGGTCTCTCTCTGAAAAGCGGACTTGAAAACATTCTAACAGCCACAGCTTTTTTAAAAGAAAAATCGGTTATCAACGAAACAGAGTTAAAAACGGCAGTGAAGTGGATCGAACAGCTTCAAGGAGCTGATGTGAAAAAAGGTCTCCAGGCACTTCTATTTGCTTTAAAGAAAGACTTGCCGATCCAGGAAGGAGTGCTTCAATCCATTTTAGCTGTGAAATCATCCTCTGCTCTTCATCAGGATATGACAGCGCTGCTAGAACGCTTAACACAGCTCCCGAAGCACTCAGACGCCACACAGGCGCTTACACAAGCCGTTCGATCAGTCATAGATGCTGAGACGTCTGTCCATGCAGAAAAGCTCTTATCGGTCCTTCTAGCAGCGAGAGAAGGGGCGACGAAGCAAGGAGGAAGTCTGCCTGTAACGCCTCAGCCCAATCTGACTCAACCAAAAGAAAATAGCCAAACTCCAATCGCTCAAGAGCGTCAGACGACCCAAGTTCTTCAATCTAACGTGCAGCAATCAATAAGCCCAAAAGAGCTGCAAATCCCGCCTCAGCAAATTGAGCGGATACTTACAAGTTTAATAAAACAAGGCGCAGATGGGCAGCAAGAGCCTAGCTTAAAACAGCTCACATCATTGCTGCAAGGGCTTCAGCAGGCTGGATCTCAGCCTGACGCAAAAGCATCTGTGCTTCAAAAAGAATTTCCGTTCCTGTCAAAAACAGAGGCAAAAGCATTGGCTCAGGTGGTGCAGCAGACGGAACCCGCATTAAGCAATAAAACCGATGTGCTCGATTTACTCATGACGATGAAAAAGGCAATAGGTGTACGTGACGAAATCGGTATGCTGAAACTACTCGAAAAAGGCAACCAGGATGTAAAAAATCAGGAGCTTCACCAATTAAAGCTCGTCTTAAATGATGTGAGACAGTCCGATTTACCAGAGCCCGTAAAAAAAGAAGTCGATCAATTGTTTCATAGATTGAACGGGCAGTTATTTGTGCAGCAAGAGAACCAAACCATCAGCCAAATGATGGTCTCTTATCCGCTCTTTTCAAAACATAGTGTTCAAGACTTAACCTTTATTCTAAAAGGACATAAGAAAAAAGATGGCTCTATTGATATTTCTCAGTGTCGCCTTATGTTTTACTTAAACATGGAAAACCTCGAAGAAACATTAATCGACTGTACGATTCAGCAAAAGGTCATGTCAATTACAGTTGAAACCGGTCATGAACTTCAAGGAACCATTAATCCAATGATTCCAGCAGTTCGGGAGAATTTAAATGCCTTGGGATACAGCCTTACGGGAATTACAGCAAAGAAGAGACAAGAGCCAGTAGATCCGTCTCACTTTCTAGATGAACACTTTCATAAAATCAGCGAGAAAGGGCTGGACTTACGAGTATGAAGGATTCAAAACCGCTTAGAAGGGCGGTCGCTCTACATTATGATGAAGAAAAACAAAAGGCGCCAAAAGTCGTTGCAACAGGGAGCGGCTATGTAGCAGACCATATTATTGAAGAAGCAAAAAAGTCGGGAGTTCCTATCCAAGAAGACCGTAATTTAGTCGAACTCATGCGCCACTTAACGCTGGATGAGGAGATCCCTGAAGCGTTATACGATACTGTAGCAGAAATATTTTCGTTTATCTATAGGTTAGATCAAAAAATGAAAAAATAAGGTAAAATAAGTGTTTTGAATGAAAAATTTATATTTTTAATAAAATAAAAGTTTGAATGTTTAGAAGGATTTTACGATTTTACATAGAACCCTAGACATTCTCTTTTTTATTCTTTAAAATGAAAGCGCAGTCTATTTTATAATTTTTGTTTCTACATATGTTGGGAGGATGGGAAATGAATATCCATGAGTACCAAGGAAAAGAAATCCTAAGAAAATATGGGGTTTCAGTTCCAAATGGTAAAGTAGCATTTACACCTGATGAAGCAGTGAAAGCATCAGAAGAGCTAGAAAGCTCTGTATATGTCGTAAAAGCACAGATTCATGCAGGCGGCCGTGGTAAAGCAGGCGGGGTAAAAATTGCAAAAACAAAAGATGAAGTGAAAGGGTTTGCAGAGGAATTGCTCGGCAAAACACTTGTCACACATCAAACTGGGCCTGAGGGGCGCGAAATAAAACGCTTACTTATTGAAGAAGGCTGCGATATTCAAAAGGAGTACTACGTTGGACTTGTTTTGGACAGAGCGACATCAAGAATTGTATTGATGGCTTCTGAAGAAGGCGGTACTGAAATTGAAGAAGTAGCAGAAAAAACGCCAGAAAAAATCGTCAAAGTGGTCATTGACCCAGCGATTGGATTGCAAGGCTATCAGGCGAGAGAAGTAGCGTTTAAAATTAATATTCCAACAAAATTAGTTGGCCAAGCTGTTAAGTTTATGACAAGTCTTTACAATGCGTTCGTTGAAAAAGATTGTTCAATTGCTGAGATTAATCCACTTGTTGTAACAGGCGATGGAAAAGTCATGGCACTTGATGCGAAATTAAACTTTGATAGCAATGCCTTATATAGACAAAAAGATATATTAGAATACCGTGACCTTGATGAAGAGGATCCAAAAGAAATTGAAGCATCTAAATATGATCTAAGCTACATTTCTCTAGATGGAAATATTGGCTGTATGGTCAATGGTGCAGGTCTTGCGATGTCTACAATGGATATCATCAAGCATTACGGCGGGGACCCTGCAAACTTCCTGGATGTTGGCGGCGGTGCAACAGCTGAAAAAGTAACGGAAGCATTTAAAATCATCTTATCTGATCAAAATGTAAAAGGGATTTTCGTGAACATTTTTGGCGGCATCATGAAATGTGATGTCATTGCAGAAGGTGTCGTTGAAGCGACGAAACAAGTCGGCTTAACATTACCACTCGTTGTACGTCTTGAAGGAACAAACGTTGAATTAGGGAAGAAAATCCTGAGCGATTCAGGCTTAAATATCACTTCTGCTGAGTCTATGGCTGACGGGGCAGAAAAGATTGTATCTTTAGTCAAGTAGAGCAGAAAGGCAGGGAACCTAAATGAGTGTATTTATTAATAAAAATACGAGAGTAATTGTTCAGGGGATTACCGGTTCAACCGCATTGTTCCATACAAAACAAATGATTGAGTACGGAACAAATATTGTTGGCGGTGTCACACCTGGAAAAGGTGGAACTGAAGTAGAAGGAGTTCCTGTATTTAATACAGTATCTGAAGCTGTTCAAACAACTGGAGCAAATGCTTCTGTTATCTATGTACCAGCACCATTTGCAGCAGATGCCATTTTAGAGGCTGTTGATGCAGAAGTCGATCTAGTCATTTGTATTACAGAACATATTCCAGTACTTGACATGGTCAAAGTAAAACGGTATATGGAAGGGAAAAAGACAAGACTTGTTGGCCCTAACTGCCCAGGTGTCATTACACCTGAAGAATGTAAGATTGGGATCATGCCAGGCTACATTCATAAAAAAGGTCATGTGGGGGTTGTTTCTCGTTCTGGAACGCTTACATATGAAGCGGTACATCAGCTTTCAGAAGCTGGCGTTGGTCAATCGACAGCTGTAGGAATCGGCGGAGACCCTGTCAATGGGACAAACTTTATTGATGTATTAAAAGCATTCAATGAAGACCCTGATACACATGCTGTCATTATGATCGGTGAAATTGGCGGTACGGCTGAAGAAGAAGCAGCTGAATGGGTAAAAGCAAATATGACAAAGCCAGTTGTTGGCTTTATTGGCGGTAAAACGGCGCCTCCAGGAAAACGCATGGGACATGCTGGTGCCATTATTTCTGGTGGTAAAGGAACAGCTGATGAAAAAGTAAAAACAATGCGTGAATGTGGAATTGAAGTGGCAGAGACACCATCTGTCATGGGAGAAACTTTGATTAAAGTACTAAAAGAGAAGAATCTCTTTGAAGCTTGTAAAACGCATTAATGACACAAGAAGACTTGTTCTTTGACAAGTCTTCTTCTTTCTATCTTAAACAGGAGGAATGGTATGTACAACGTGTCCGAAAGAATGATTTTTCACCGCTTAAAAGGCCTCATCTCACCCTCTTTGTTAACAAAATGGTGGAAAGTCGATCCTGAGCTATATATAAATGAAGAAACACATCATTTCAAACAGGATCGATCATTACAAACAATCGACTTTACCCGCTTAAAACAAGCCGAAGAAAAAGAATTCCCCATTTTTCAACACATCGTTCAAGCCTATTTAAAGCAAAACATTCACATGATTCCCATCACATCACCCTTATATCCCAGCACACTAAAACATATTTATGATCCTCCCCCTGTGTTATTCCTAAAAGGAAACATATCGTATTTAAATGAAGAAAAAAGTTTAGGTGTAGTAGGCACACGAGTTCCATCGTCTTATGGAGAAGCATGTGTGAAGAAAATTGTTGGTGATCTTGTAAAGGAAGAGTGGACGATTGTCAGTGGCTTAGCAAAAGGCCTTGATGGACTTGCACATAAAGAGTGCATTAGGAATAAAGGGAAAACGATCGGTATTATAGCAGGCGGATTTCAGCACTTATACCCAAAAGAACATGTGCAAATGGCTGAATACATGGGCGAGCATCATTTGCTTTTATCCGAGCATCCGCCTTACGTCAAACCAGAAAAGTGGCATTTCCCCATGAGGAATCGTTTAATTAGTGCGCTCACAAGTGGAACCATCGTGATTCAGTGCAAAGAAAAGAGCGGTTCACTCATTACCGCGTATCAAGCACTTGAGCAAGGCAAAGAGGTATTTGCGGTTGCAGGATCAATCTTTGATCCTAATTCCACAGGTCCAGCCAGACTTATACAGCAGGGAGCAAAGCTTGTTCATTCAACGAAGGATATTTTAGAGGAATTCTCCTTCCGCAGCGTTCAATATACTGAACTCTCATAAAAATATCGTTTGACAAAAGACATAGGAATATTTAATAATAGTGAGGATTTAAGTTTACACTTTGTTTTTCGTGTTTATAATGATGTTCATCATAAAGAATTTTTCATGATTGCCTGTTAGATAGGTGCAATTAACATAAATATGAATTGTGAAATGTATAAAGAGAGAACACCTCTTAAGGGGGATTTTGAGTATGGCTGATTATTTAGTCATCGTTGAGTCGCCAGCCAAGGCGAAAACGATTGAGCGTTATTTAGGTAAAAAGTATAAAGTAAAGGCTTCAATGGGGCACATAAGAGATTTACCGAAAAGTCAGCTTGGTGTTGACACTGAGCATGACTTCGAACCGAGGTATATTACAATTCGCGGGAAAGGCCCCGTATTAAAAGAATTAAAAACAGCTGCGAAAAAAGTAAAGAAAGTCTATCTCGCAGCTGACCCCGATAGAGAGGGAGAAGCGATTGCTTGGCATTTAGCGCATAGTCTTGACCTTGACCTCTCTTCTGACTGCCGCGTTGTCTTTAACGAGATTACAAAAGATGCTATTAAAGATTCCTTTAAGCATCCACGCATGATCAATATGGATTTAGTTGATGCACAGCAGGCAAGACGGATCTTAGATCGTCTCGTTGGGTATAAAATTAGTCCGATTTTATGGAAGAAAGTGAAAAAGGGCTTAAGTGCTGGTCGTGTTCAATCAGTTGCACTCCGCCTGATTATTGATCGCGAGAATGAAATTAATGAATTTAAACCAGAAGAATACTGGACAATTGACGGTACATTCCTAAAAGGAAAAGAAAGCTTCGAAGCGAGCTTCTTTGGCGTCAATGGCAAAAAGCATCCACTGAAAACAAAAGAAGATGTAAAAGAAATCCTTTCGAAACTAAAAGGGAGCAAATTCTCTGTAGAGAAAGTGACGAAAAAAGAGCGTAAACGCAACCCAGCTGTTCCGTTTACAACATCTACTTTACAGCAGGAAGCTGCGAGAAAATTAAACTTCCGTGCGAAAAAGACGATGATGATTGCACAGCAATTATATGAAGGAATTGATCTTGGTAAAGAAGGTACAGTCGGACTCATTACATACATGAGAACGGACTCAACACGTATTTCCAATACGGCGATTGAAGAAGTATCTGCTTTCATTGATCAGACGTACGGTAAGAATTTCTTAAATACAACAAAACGAACCGCTAAAAAGAATGAAAATGCACAAGATGCTCACGAAGCCATCAGACCGACATCTACGCTAAGAAAACCAGCAGATGTCAAACATGTTTTAAGCCGAGATCAACTTCGTCTGTATAAATTGATTTGGGAACGATTCGTCGCAAGCCAAATGGCGCCGGCTGTTCTTGATACAATGAGTGTGGACCTTGATAATAACGGGCTTACATTCCGTGCTAACGGAAGCAAAGTGAAATTCCCTGGATTCATGAAGGTATATGTAGAAGGAAAAGACGACCAGCTAGAAGAAAAGGACAAAATGCTGCCTGATCTTAAAGAAGGTGATACGGTTCTTTCAAAAGATATCGAACCTGAACAGCACTTCACGCAGCCGCCTCCGCGCTACACTGAGGCAAGACTTGTCAAAACGCTTGAAGAGCTAGGTATAGGCCGTCCGTCTACGTATGCACCAACATTAGATACGATTCAAAAGCGTGGCTATGTCGCACTTGATAATAAACGGTTTATCCCAACAGAGCTTGGGGAAATCGTTCTCAACTTAATCATTGAATTCTTCCCTGAAATCATTAACGTGGAATTCACAGCGAAAATGGAAAAAGAACTTGATAGCGTTGAAGAAGGTACGATCGAATGGGTTCGTATTATCGACAGCTTCTATCAAGACTTTGCAAAACGGGTCGAAAAAGCAGAAGCAGAAATGCAAGAAGTTGAGATTGAGCCTGAATACGCCGGAGTTGACTGTGAAGAGTGCGGACATCCGATGGTGTACAAAATGGGTCGATACGGTAAGTTCATGGCTTGCTCTAACTTTCCTGACTGCCGTAACACAAAACCAATTGTGAAAGATATTGGTGTGAAATGCCCGACATGTCATGAAGGAAACATTGTTGAACGAAAATCTAAGAAGCGCCGCATTTTTTATGGCTGTGATCGTTTTCCAGAGTGTGAATTCGTCTCTTGGGACAAACCGATTGAAAGAAAGTGTCCAAAATGCGAAAATATGCTTGTAGAGAAAAAGCTGAAAAAAGGCATGCAAGTTCAATGTGTGAACTGTGATTATAAAGAGGAACAACAAAAATAGCGGTGAGCAGCCTTGTTCACCTGCTTTTTTATGTCATCAAACAGAACTTACGAAATAGGAGAGTTGTACAATGAGTCAATTTGTAAATGTGATCGGAGCAGGTTTAGCTGGAAGTGAAGCGGCATGGCAAATTGCTAAACGCGGAATTAAAGTCAACTTGTATGAAATGAGACCTGTCAAACAAACGCCAGCTCACCACACAGATAAATTTGCAGAGCTTGTATGCAGCAATTCACTGCGTGCCAACGCTTTGACAAATGCGGTCGGTGTATTAAAGGAAGAAATGCGTCATTTAGATTCAGCGATTATCGCAGCTGCAGATGAAAGCTCAGTTCCTGCTGGCGGAGCGCTTGCAGTAGATCGTCATGAATTTGCAGCAAACGTTACTGATCGCGTAAAAAATCACCCGAATGTGACAGTTTTTCAAGAAGAAGTGCAAAGCATTCCAGAAGGTCCAACAATTATTGCGACAGGCCCGCTTACATCTGAAGCACTTTCAAAAGAATTAAAATCGTTAACTGGTGAAGAATATCTGTACTTCTACGATGCAGCGGCACCTATCCTAGAAAAAGATAGCATTGATATGGATAAGGTGTACTTGAAATCACGTTATGACAAAGGAGAAGCTGCTTATTTAAACTGTCCAATGACAGAAGAAGAATTCGATCGTTTTTACGACGCGCTTATTTCTGCTGAAACTGTGCCATTAAAAGAGTTCGAAAAAGAAATCTTCTTTGAAGGCTGTATGCCAATTGAAGTCATGGCGAAAAGAGGAAAGAAAACGATGTTGTTTGGTCCGATGAAGCCAGTAGGACTTGAAGATCCGAAAACAGGAAAAAGACCTTATGCTGTTGTTCAATTAAGACAAGATGATGCAGCAGGCACTTTATATAACATCGTCGGCTTCCAGACACATCTGAAGTGGGGCGACCAAAAGGAAGTATTCCGCTTGATTCCAGGTCTTGAAGAAGCAGAGATTGTTCGTTATGGCGTGATGCACCGCAATACATTCATTAACTCACCAAGTCTTTTAAAACCAACGTATCAGTTTAAAAATAGAGAAGATCTATTCTTTGCTGGACAAATGACAGGCGTTGAAGGCTATGTCGAGTCCGCAGCTTCCGGACTAGTGGCTGGAATTAACGCCGCTCGTTTTGTCAAAGGAGAAGAGCTTGTGACACTTCCGGAGGAAACAGCGATCGGCAGCATGGCTTATTACATCACATCGACAAACAAGAAAAGCTTCCAGCCAATGAATGCGAATTTTGGTTTGTTGAAAGATCTTGGTGTTCGCATTAAAAACAAACAAGAGCGTTATGCGGAGTACGCTAAGCGCGCAATCGAAACTATTCAAACTATTTCGAAATCTCTGTAGTAAATCATTGCACGGAAAGCAAGATATGTGATACCATTTAAAAGCCTTAAAGAGGTGTAAAAATGACGAATAAACAGCGTCTTGTCCACTTATTCATTGAATATCTGCAAATTGAAAAAAACTATTCTGCTTTAACCATCTCAGGATATACAGAAGCGATTGAAGAGTTTGTCAGATTTATGAACGTTCAAGGAATAGACGGTTTTGAAGAGGTATCCTATCAAGATACGAGAATTTATTTAACAGAAGCTTATGAAAAAGGCCTGACAAGAAGAACGATTAGTAAGAAAGTCTCTGCGCTTCGCAGCTTTTATAAATTTCTATTAAGAGAACAGCTTGTGAAAGAAAATCCTTTTTTACTCGTTAGCTTACCAAAGCAGGATAAGCGAATTCCTTCATTTTTGTATGAAGAGGAACTGAAAGAGCTTTTTACAGTTTCTGATGTCAGCACACCGCTTGGGCAAAGAAACCAAGCGATTTTAGAACTTCTTTATGCAACAGGTATGAGGGTCAGTGAGTTATGTTCATTAAAAGAATCTGATCTTGATTTATCGATGGATACAGTGCTTGTTCATGGAAAAGGCAGCAAGCAGCGGTATGTTCCTTTTGGTTCATATGCTCATGAAGCGCTCATCACTTATTTAGAGGATGGAAGGCTAAAGCTGAAAGCGAAGGGGAATGATCGTGCTGATGCATATGTGTTTTTGAATCAGCGCGGGGCGCCTCTTACAGACAGAGGCGTTCGATTCATTCTCACTGAACTAATGAAAAAGGCGTCAGGCACATTACATATCCATCCTCACATGTTAAGGCACACCTTTGCCACACACCTCTTAAATGAGGGGGCAGATTTGAGAAGTGTTCAAGAACTTCTTGGTCATTCGAATTTATCATCAACTCAGGTGTACACGCATGTATCAAAAGATTCTTTAAGGAAAACATACATGTCTCATCACCCAAGGGCTTTTAAACGATCCTAAAAGGAGGTTTTTTCATGTCATCATTTCATGCAACAACCATCTTTGCCGTTCAACATAAAGGAAAAAGTGCGATGGCTGGAGACGGTCAAGTCACTTTCGGGCAGGCTGTCGTGATGAAACACACAGCAAAAAAAGTGCGCCGTCTTTTCGGAGGCAAGGTGCTTGCAGGTTTTGCAGGTTCAGTAGCAGATGCATTTACACTCTTTGAAAAGTTTGAAACGAAGCTTGAAGAATATGGTGGTAACTTAAAGCGGGCAGCCGTAGAACTAGCAAAAGAATGGCGTAGTGACAAGATGCTTAGACAGCTTGAGGCCATGCTGATCGTTATGAACAAAGACAGCATCCTGCTTGTCTCTGGGACAGGAGAGGTCATCGAACCAGATGACGGTATTTTGGCCATCGGCTCAGGCGGCAATTATGCGCTTAGCGCCGGGAGAGCACTCAAAACACATGCAGGTGATCATCTCACAGCAAGAGATATTGCAAAGGCAGCTCTTGAAACCGCTGGAGAAATCTGTGTCTACACGAACGATCAAATCACTTTAGAAGAGCTTGAATAGAAAGGACATGAGACGTATGGAGAAAAAGCCGTTCACCCCAAGAGAGATAGTTGAAAAGCTTGATCAATACATTATTGGTCAGCTTGATGCGAAAAAAGCAGTGGCGGTGGCTTTAAGAAACCGTTACAGAAGAAGCCTTTTACATGATAAGCTAAAGGATGAAGTCGTTCCGAAAAACATTTTAATGATCGGCCCAACAGGTGTGGGGAAAACAGAGATTGCCCGCAGAATTGCAAAAATTTCTGGTGCGCCTTTTATTAAAGTGGAAGCGACGAAGTTTACTGAAGTTGGTTACGTCGGCCGTGATGTAGAATCGATGGTCAGAGATCTAGTTGAGACAGCGATCCGAATTGTCAAAGAAGAAAAGATGAAAGACGTTCAAGAAGAAGCAGAAAAACAAGCAAATAAACGTCTTGTTCATTTACTTGTTCCTGGCAAGAAAAAAAGCCAGTCTGTGAAAAATCCTTTTGAGATGCTGTTTGGTGGTTCTGATGAAGATGACCGTGATCGAGATCAATCAAGTGAAGAAGTTGAACTTGAATCGACAAGAAAGCGAATCGCTCATCAACTGGCTATGGGCGAACTTGAAGATCATTACGTCACGATCGAAGTCGAAGAGCAGCAGCCATCCATGTTTGATATGCTTCAGGGCTCGGGTATGGAGCAAATGGGCATGAACATGCAGGATGCGCTCGGCAATCTCATGCCTAAAAAGAAAAAACGCAGAAAGCTGACCGTCAGAGAAGCAAGAAAGGCGTTAACAGCTGAGGAAGCTTCAAAACTGATTGACATGGATGAAGTCAGTCAAGAAGCTGTCTATAAAGCAGAGCAGCAAGGAATTATTTTTATCGACGAAATCGATAAAATCGCTAAAAGCGGTGGTGCATCATCTGCAGATGTTTCTCGTGAAGGGGTTCAACGTGATATTTTACCGATTGTAGAAGGTTCAACTGTGATGACGAAATATGGGGCAGTGAAAACAGACCATGTGCTTTTTGTAGCAGCAGGTGCATTTCATATGGCAAAACCATCAGATTTGATTCCAGAGCTTCAAGGGCGCTTCCCAATTCGTGTAGAATTAGATAAATTAAGTATCGAAGACTTTGTGAAAATCTTAACGGAACCAGATAATGCATTATTAAAGCAATATAAAGCTTTACTTGAAACAGAAGGTATATCTCTTGAATTTTCTGACGATGCTATTCATAAGATTGCCGAAGTGGCTTATCATGTCAATCAGGAGACAGATAACATCGGTGCAAGAAGGCTTCATACCATACTTGAAAAGCTGCTTGAAGAGCTTTCATTTGAGGCGCCTGATATTACACTAGGGACAGTGACCATTACCCCTCAGTATGTAGAAGAGAAGCTAGGAAAGATTGCGAATAACAAAGACTTAAGTCAATTTATACTTTAACAAATGAATAAAGTAATCTAGGAGGATCATTAATATGGCGTTACTACAAAAAACAAGGATTATTAACTCAATGCTGCAAGATGCAGCGGGGAAACCAGTTAATTTTAAGGAAATGGCAGAAACGTTGAGAGATGTCATTGATTCAAACATTTTCGTATTAAGCAGAAGAGGGAAGCTTCTAGGCTACTCGATCAACCAGCAGATTGAAAATCCGCGTATGAAGAAAATGCTTGAAGACCGTCAGTTCCCTGAAGAATATACAAAGAGTCTATTTAACATCCCTGAAACATCTTCAAATCTTGACATTAACAGTGAGTATACAGCTTTCCCGATTGAGAACCGTGATTTATTTGAATCAGGTTTGACAACCATTGTTCCAATTATCGGAGGAGGGGATCGTTTAGGGACGTTAATCCTGTCTCGTTTGCAAGATACATTCAAAGATGATGATTTAATTCTTGCTGAATACGGTGCAACAGTTGTTGGAATGGAGATCCTTCGTGAGAAATCAGAGGAAATCGAAGAAGAAGCAAGAAGTAAAGCTGTTGTCCAAATGGCGATTAGTTCTCTTTCATATAGTGAGCTTGAAGCCATTGAGCACATCTTTGAAGAACTTGATGGCAACGAAGGGCTTCTAGTGGCAAGTAAAATTGCTGACCGTGTAGGAATCACTCGTTCAGTGATCGTGAACGCCTTACGTAAGTTAGAAAGTGCAGGCGTCATCGAATCTCGTTCTCTTGGAATGAAGGGAACGTATATCAAAGTGTTAAACAACAAATTTTTAATTGAACTTGAAAATTTAAAATCTCATTAATCAAAAACCCTTTTCAGCAGAAATACAAGCTGAAAAGGGTTTTTTTTTATAAAAAAAGAGGATTTGTCCGAAAAATGACACTCTTTTTTCCAAGAAAACCCTTACAATTCTTAGTTCTTTGAATCTAGGTCTTTATACCTATTCGTAAAATAGATATATATTACGAGTTTTTTTTACATATACATCATAGACTTTAATCCTATTATTTCTTACAATGAACATATGGTTTTACAAATCTCGACATGATTAAATGGAATGAAATACATATGATTGGAGGTATATGGTTTTGGATATATTTTCTGGAACGATAAGCAACCTTGAGAATGCCTTGGGCAGAGCGAATGTTAAGCAAAAAGTCATAAGCAATAATATCGCGAATATAGACACACCGAACTACAAGTCGAAAAACGTCGCATTTCATGATATGCTAAACGATGCGTCGATCAAGTTAGATGCTAAAAAAACATACCAAGGTCACATTGATTTTTCTAAAACAGGGTCTAATTATTCAGTTGTTTCGAGCAACCGTACTTCATATCAAGAAAACGGAAATAATGTCGATATTGATCAAGAGATGAGTGAACTCGCTAAAAACCAAATTCAGTATAATGCGTTGGTTGAAAGAATGAGTGGAAAATTCAATTCTCTTAAAACAGTTTTGACAGGAGGTAAGTGATGTCAATTTTTTCAGGCGTTAACGCTTCGGCCTCTGCATTAACAGCACAGAGGCTCAGAATGGACGTTGTATCCTCTAACCTTGCAAATATGGATACAACAAGAGCGAAACAGGTTGATGGCAACTGGGAGCCTTATAGACGTAAGCTCGTCACATTACAGCCGTCAGGTGAATCGTTTTCATCTATATTAAACTCAAGCATGAATTCGAGCGGTAAATTAGGAAACGGCGTGAAAGCAACGAAGATTACAGAAGACGAAACTCCATTCAACCTTCAATATGATCCTACAAATCCCGATGCCAATGAAAATGGATATGTTCAAACACCTAATGTTGATCCATTAAAGGAAATGGTTGACCTCATCAGCAGCTCAAGGTCATATGAAGCAAACGTGACCGCGCTAAATGCGAATAAAAGCATGTTGATGAAAGCTTTAGAAATAGGAAAGTAAGGTGAAAAGAATTGGTTAACGCAATATCTCCTTTCCAGCTTCAAGCTGCTCAGCAAGCAAGTGAATTGACAAATGCATCGTCCGTTCATGCGGCTGCACCTAAAAGTCAAACGAATTTCTCTGATGTGCTGAAGAATTCCATTGAGGCATTAAATCAATCACAGCTTAAATCAGACCAGTATACAAATGCACTTGCACAAGGAAAAGATGTCAATCTCGATGAAGTCATGATTGCCTCGCAAAAAGCGAGTGTGACACTCACAGCTGCAACGGAGTTTCGAAATAAAGCGGTCGAAGCGTACCAAGAGATTATGAGAATGCAGATGTAGGAGGTGCTGACGGACAAAAAAAGACTGAATGGAATGACCGGGGGTTAAGATGAATCGTACTTTAATGCAATTAAGAACAAAAACAGTTGAGTTTTGGCGAAATCGATCAAAATTACAAAAAATACTTATGATTGGCGGCGTTGCTGCCCTAGCAATCATTATTACGGTTGTTAGCATCTTTGCTTCTTCTGAAAAAATGGTTCCATTGTTTAGAGATTTGTCTGAGGCAGAAGCTGGGCAAATCAAACAGGAACTAGATGGCAAAAACGTTAAATCGGAACTTGCGAATAATGGAACAACGATTCTCGTTCCAGAAAAGCAGGCCGACTCTTTAAAAGTAACACTCGCATCTGAGGGTCTCCCTAAGACAGGGAATATTGATTACTCCTTCTTTGCGAATAATTCCGGCTTCGGTTTAACAGATAATGAATTTGATGTTCTGAAAGTAGACGCAACTCAGACAGAACTATCCAATCTAATCAACACGATTGATGGGATCAAAGATTCAAAAGTTATGATTAACCTGCCAAAAGATTCCGTTTTTGTTGGAGAAGAGCAAAGTAATGCATCAGCATCCATTGTGCTGCAAGTTGAACGTGGCTACACGCTCGCGCCGCAGCAAGTAAAAGGCCTTTATCATCTTATTTCAAAAAGTGTACCGAATTTAAAGACAGAAAACATTGTCATTATGGACCAAGATTCCAACTACTACGATTTAAACAGCAGTTCCGATTCCTATGCAAGTGGAATGGATGCACAGCAGCAGAAAAAAGAAGAAATTGAAAAGAACCTTCAAAGAAAAATTCAACAGCTGCTCGGAACAATGATGGGTCAAGAAAAAGTCGCTGTATCGGTCACAACAGACATTGATTTTACTGAAGAGAAAAGAAAAGAAGACCTTGTAGAACCAGTTGATAAAGAAAACATGCAAGGCATCGCTGTCAGTGCTGAAAAGATTGCTGAAACTTATTCAGGAAATGGTGCAGCAGCTGGTGGAACCGCTGGAACAGGCGACGATGATGTCACAAACTATCAAGGCGCCGATGGAGCGAATGGTAGCGGAGATTACGAAAAGAGCGAAGATCGTATCAACTATGAAGTCAACCGCATTCATAAAGATATCAAAGAGAGCCCTTATAAAATTAGAGATGTTGGCATTCAAGCATTGGTCGAACCACCAACTGCAAACGATGTGAACTCTTTAACAGCTGAAAGGCAAGATGATATTAAAAAGATTCTTTCAACGATCATTAGCACGTCAATTGATAAAGAATACACAAATGGTCAAGCGCTCACTCAAGCGGACTTAGATAACAAAATTGTTTTATCTGTATCAAAATTAGACGGTAAACAGCAAACTGCAGCAGAAAACCCATCAAACAATATTCCAATTTGGGTTTATATTGTAGGCGGTGTGCTACTACTTGCAATTATCGCTCTCATTATTCTTCTTGTGCGTAAACGCAGAAAAGAAGAGGAAGAAGAGTTTGAGTTTGATGAACATACACCAATTCATGTTCCTGATATCGACACTGAACCAGAAACAGAAGAAATGGTGAGGAAAAATCAGCTTGAAAAAATGGCAAAAGATAAACCAGAAGACTTTGCTAAATTGCTACGCAGCTGGCTGTCCGAGGATTAGGAGGAATACACATGTCGAGAAAAGATTCAAATCGACTAACAGGCAGACAAAAAGCAGCAATCCTAATGATTTCCTTAGGGCTAGAGGTGTCAGCATCTGTATACAAACATCTGTCTGAAGACGAAATAGAAAAATTAACATTGGAAATTTCCAATGTGCGAAGTGTAGATACTGCTAAAAAAGATGAAATCATTGAAGAATTTCACAGCATCGCCATCGCGCAGGACTACATATCACAAGGCGGTCTTATGTACGCAAGACAAGTGCTTGAAAAAGCGCTTGGTGAGGACAAAGCGGATAGTATCTTAAACCGATTAACATCCTCACTTCAAGTGAAACCGTTTGATTTTGCTCGAAAGGCTGACCCAGAACAAATCTTAAACTTTATCCAGCATGAGCATCCACAAACCATTGCGCTCATCCTTTCCTACTTAGATCCAGTTCAAGCAGGGCAGATTTTATCTGAATTAGGTGAGGAAGTACAAACAGAGGTTGCGAGACGTATTGCTTTAATGGATCGCACATCTCCAGAGATCATCAATGAAGTGGAACGCATTCTTGAACAAAAACTTTCTTCAACCTTTACGCAAGACTATACGCAAACGGGCGGAGTCGAAGCGGTTGTAGAAGTACTAAATGGTGTAGACCGTGCGACCGAGAAGACCATTTTAGACACTCTTGAAATTCAAGATCCTGAGCTTGCTGATGAAATTAAGAAACGTATGTTTGTCTTTGAGGATATTGTCACTCTTGACAGCAGAGCGATTCAGCGCGTGATCAGAGATGTTGAAAATGATGACTTATTGCTTGCACTCAAAGTGGCAAGCGAAGAGGTCAAAGAAATTGTCTTCCGCAACATGTCACAGAGAATGGTCGAAACGTTCAAAGAAGAAATGGAGTTTATGGGACCTGTCCGGCTTAGAGATGTCGAGGAAGCACAAACCCGTATTGTCAGCATCGTAAGACGACTCGAGGAAGCTGGAGAAATCGTCATAGCTCGAGGCGGAGGAGACGATATCATTGTCTAGGATTATCAAACATGAAACATCTGTTATTCCTGAGCAAGGCCGGCAAACGATTCCTTTGCAGCAAGTGGAGTTCAAAAAAGAACATCATGAAGAAGAGCTTGTCAATGAAACAGAAGTGTCGCAGCTTGTACTAAGTGATGCTGAAGATCAAGCAAGCCGTATAGTAGAACAAGCAAATAGTGAGCTTGAAAAAACAATGGCTGAAATCAATCAGCGCCGCGCTGATTTTGAAGAAGAAAGAATGCAGCTTATTGAAGAAGCGAAACAAGCAGGTTACCAAGATGGCTTCCAAAAGGGTGAAGCAGATGCGATGAGTCAGTACCGATCAATTCTTGATCAAGCAAATGACATTGTCAGTCTTGCCAAGCAGGATTACGAAGAAAAAATTGAAAGCTCCGCAGAAAAAATTGTGGAACTGGCTTTTGAACTCGCCAAACGTGTTTGGTACTCGGCTGAGGACACGAAAGATCAATTTTTGGCTCTCGTGAAGCAGGTCATTTCTGAAGTGAAAGAATATGACGATATTTCCATCTATGTTGACCCTGAACATTACGATCATGTGATGGAGTATAAAGACGAATTAATCAGAATCCTTCAAAAGGATACACACCTTGCCATTTACTCGGATGAAAAAGCGCCAAAAGGGACTTGTTACGTAGAAACAAGCTTTGGAAAAGTGGAAGCGAGTGTTGATACACAAATGAATCAGTTGAAAGAAAAGCTACTAGAAGTTATTGATTCAGGTGATCACAAATGAACATCGATGTGTTAAAAGAAACGATTGAAACCGCAGATCCTTATAAACGATTTGGTAAAGTCAATCGAGTTGTTGGACTGATGATTGAATCTAAGGGGCCGGAAAGTTCTATCGGAGACGTGTGTCTCATTCATAAAAAGGGGCGTAAGCACGATCCAATAAAAGCAGAGGTCGTAGGGTTTAGAGATGAAAATATTCTGCTCATGCCTTATGTAGAAGCATCCAATATTTCACCAGGAAGTCTAGTTGAAGCGACAGGTGAGTCGCTGAAGGTCAAAGTTGGGACTGGGTTAATTGGCGAAGTTGTTGATGCCTTCGGTGAACCGCTGGACGGCAGTATGCTTCCAAAGGGACTTGCACCTGTTTCGACAGATCAGTCACCTCCAAACCCGATGGACAGGCCACCTATTCGTGAAAAAATGGGCGTTGGTGTCAGAGTGATCGACAGTCTGCTTACAGTCGGCACTGGTCAGCGGATCGGTATTTTTGCCGGAAGTGGTGTTGGAAAAAGTACCTTAATGGGGATGATTGCTAAGCAGACAGAAGCAGACCTCAATGTCATTGCCCTTGTTGGAGAGCGTGGCCGGGAAGTTCGTGAGTTTATTGAAAAGGATTTAGGTACCGAGGGACTAAAGCGATCGATTGTTGTCGTCGCAACTTCTGACCAGCCTGCACTGACGAGAATGAAGGCTGCTTATACAGCAACAGCTATTGCAGAATATTTTAGAGACAGAGGCAAAAACGTCATGTTCATGATGGACTCTGTTACACGGGTCGCTATGGCACAAAGGGAAATCGGTCTTGCAACTGGTGAACCGCCAACGACAAAAGGATATACGCCTTCGGTGTTCGCTATACTGCCAAAATTACTTGAACGAACTGGAACGAATCAGCTTGGTTCCATCACAGCGTTTTACACAGTGCTTGTTGATGGTGACGATATGAATGAGCCAATCGCTGATACAGTCAGGGGAATCTTAGATGGCCACATTGTACTTGATCGTGCTTTAGCCAACAAAGGACAATTTCCTGCTGTCAATATTCTGAAAAGTATCAGCCGTGTTATGAGCAATATCGCAAGTCATGATCACAAGGAGGCGGCCAACCGGTTCCGCCAGCTTTTATCCACTTATCAAAACGCTGAAGACCTCATTAACATTGGAGCATATAAAAAAGGCTCCTCGAAAGACATCGATGATGCCATGCAGGCTTATCCTCATCTGATTTCATTTTTGAAGCAGGATGTAGAAGAGGCTGTATCTATTGACGACAGTGTGAATGTATTGCTCGGTTTGATGAATAGAGAGGATTGACGAAAACATTGAGATATCAATACAAATTTCAAAAGCTCTTAGAACTGAAAGAAAGTGAAAAAGACAAGTCACTCGCAGCGTACCAACAATCCGTTTCGGCATTTGAGCAAGTCGCTGAAAAGCTCTATGAAAATATGAGTAAAAAAGAATTAATGGAAAAAAGCAAAGAAGAAAAGCTGAGAAGTGGTATGAGTGTTCAAGAAATGCGTCATTATCAGCAATTTGTGACCAATTTAGATAACACCATTCAGCATTATCAGCAGCTTGTGATCATGAAACGCCATCAAATGAATGAAAAACAATCTGATTTAACTGAAAAAAACATCGAGTTTAAAAAGTTTGAAAAAATGAAAGAAAAGCAGTATGAAAAGTTTTCCCTTGAACATAAGGCCATTGAAATGAAAGAAATGGATGATATCTCTATCAGCCAATTCATGTTTCAAGGACATTAGGAGTCGAGATGAATGCCTAAGAAGGAAAAAACGAAAGAATCAAGCGGCGGTAAATTTCAATGGATCTTGTTTATTGTCATCATCCCATTGATTGTGCTTGTGTTAGTGACTGGCACAATCCTTTATATGGCAGGTTTTGATCTAAAGAAACCGCTCCAAAACATTCCGGGCGTCAGTAGTTTGGTTGGTTCAGATGACACCTCAAAAACGTCATCTTCACATAATAATCAAAGCGATGCAGAATTGAAGGAACTGAAAAAGACCATTAAAGAGCAAAAGAATGAACTTGAAATTGCACAAAAAGACTTAAAAACAAGTGATGAAGAGATTAAAAGACTGAATCAAAAAATCAGTTCACTTGAAAAAACATCTGAAAATGATGCGAATGATAAGTCAGCGGATGACAGTTCATCAAATAGCAGCTCATCAAGCGATACATCAGGTAATAATGCATCAGGGACAACTTCTGATGGGGCAGCAGCCTCTAACCAGAAACCGAAAGGGAAGATTGCCAGTATCTATGAAAGCATGGACGCAGGGAAATCCGCCAAAATTTTATCAGAATTAAGTGATAAAGAGGCATTGAAGATTCTTGAAGAGCTGAGCAAAAATAAACTAACAGACATATTAGCAAAACTAACACCTCAGAAGGCAGCTACGTTTACGAAAGAGCTTTCTAAAAAAGAAAGTGAAAATGGGGGTGGACAATAAGTGAAGCTATTGGATATTGGAGCCTTACAGCAATCGTCTCAAGGTCTCTCGGGACCAAAGGGGAGCGGCGCGGCATCTGCAAGCGGGTTGTTTAAACAATTACTTAGCGGGGCAGGCGCACAAAGCGCCCTTGTGAATGCTGAGACAGCGGGTGCCACTCTTTCCATCAATGATGCGATGCAAATCATTGAAAAATGGATGCAATCGCCTGAAGAAGGCATCAACGGAGACCTTCTTAGCGCGCTTCAAACACTTCAAGGTCAAACGCTTGATTCGTCTGATCTCAAGTCACTAGAAGAGCTATTTCAAAAAATGGAATCATCCATTTACGGTGATCAAACGGATAAGTCAGCTTCTGAACATAGTGAGCAGCTCATACAAGTCCACTTTTTCATATATCAACTACTCAATCAACAGCCGCTCAGCTTTGATGCAAAGCTAGTGCAAGATATTGAAGCAAAGGGTCAAGACTTCATTCACTTTCTTTCAAAAAATGGAGTAGATGAGAAACTGATTCAGCAAGTAAAAGAGCAGTTTTTCTCGCAGGGTTCAGCACCAAAGCTGAATTCGATGTCTCAAAGTGAGCTGAAACACTTTAATCAGTTAATCGACCATATGATGGCAAATGCAAAAGGGTCAGACAAAGAGTTGAAGATTGCTTTAGGAGAGTTAAAAGAATTGGTCTCTCCAAGACAAGAATCTACTCTTGCTACTCCTGCAAAAGGGGCTAACTCTCTTGAATGGCTCATCAAAAAGGAAGTTGTCAAAGGACAAAGCACTGCTGCACCTGCTTCTGAAAAAACAATCACTCATACGCTGTTGCCAGGTCATAAGCAGTTTTTTCAACTGCAATCAGCAGCTCCTGTTCAGCAGACACAAACAACTGATGAAAAGCCGGGAACGGTTGATCAGCAAATTCTAAATACGTGGAAGCAAATGAAATTCACGCCATTTGGCAACTCAAGTGGGCGCTTTACAGTTCGGTTAAATCCAGAAAATCTCGGATTTATCACGATTCAGCTGACGAAGCAAAATGGTATGTATGCGAGTAAAATTACAGCTTCGACACAGGCAGCAAAAGAACTGCTAGAGCATCACCTTCCGCAGCTCAAGCAGGCGCTTCCGAATATGTCGGTTCAAGTGGACCGTTTCCATATACCGCTTCAATCAAATGAGCAGCCGTTATTTGGACAATTTAACGAAGAAAACAAGCAGCAACAGTCAAAAGGGCAGAATTTCCAAAAGCCTGATGAACAGGAAGCAGAATTCCAAGATGTACTGGATGCTCTTGTTGGGTCAGATGAAGAAGAGGAGGAAATCTAATGGCAACAGTTGATGCTACGAATAGAACAGTCGCACAAACAGACACTTCTTCAAAAGCAGAAAAGAAAACAGATACGCTCGGCAAAGATCAATTCTTGAAAATATTGCTGACACAGCTTCAAAACCAAGATCCGACAAACCCACTAGATGACCGTGAGTTTGTCACACAGCTTGCAACATTTTCATCTTTAGAACAGCAAACCAATATGAACGATTCTATCACCAAGCTGAATCAGCTCATGTCTACATTTGTTGCACACCAAGATCCGTTTACGACGTATGTAGGGTGGATCGGTAAAGAAGTATCGGGCAAATTGGATGATAAAGATATATCAGGCACTGTGAAATCTGTTAAAAACATAAACAATGAATACTTCCTATATTTAGAAGATGGAACGAAAATCAGCCCTTGGGATGTTACAGCAGTTGGAGAAAAAACGAAGTAATTCGAGGAGGAAAATAAATGTTACGCTCACTTTACTCAGGAATTAGTGGAATGAAAAACTTCCAAACAAAATTAGATGTTGTAGCCAATAACGTAGCCAACGTCAATACACACGGATACAAAAAAAGCCGTATCACTTTTAAAGATATGGTCAGCCAAACCATTTCAAGTTCTGGTGGACCGACGAACAACTCTGGTTCAATCAACTCAAAACAAGTTGGTTTAGGATCATCTTTATCTTCTATTGATAAAATCATGTCAGCAGGAGCTTCTCAAAATACGGATAGAGATTATGATTTCTACATCAATGGAGATGGATTTTTCCGTATTGAAAAACAAGGAGAAGTTCTTTATACCAGAGCAGGGAACTTTACTCGGGATTCAGAGGGAAGTTTAACCACTTCTGACGGAAATTACGTGCTTGGAATGAATGGACAAAAGATAACGATTCCAGATGGCATTTCAAGTGTAAGTGTTGGTCCAGATGGAACAATATCTGTTGTTGAAAACAACGTATCTAGAAATGTTGGACAGGTTTCACTCGTATCTTTCAGTAACGCAGCAGGATTAGACAAAGTTGGTGAGAACCTATACCGCCAAACGTTAAGCTCAGGTGCACCAAGTAATCCTATCGTTCCTGGTGAACAAGGAACGGGCATCATTCAAACAGGTCGACTTGAAATGTCAAATGTTGATTTAACAGACGAGTTTACCGAAATGATTATCGCGCAGCGTGGATTCCAATCGAATGCAAAGACGATCACAACATCTGATGAAATCCTGCAAGAGCTTGTGAATCTGAAACGATAGGAGGTAGGGGGAGCGGATGATCGCTTCTCTGCTTAATATGATCGAAGTGACAAGATTGAATGGCAAAGGATTTATGCTGAACGCTCTCCATATCGAGCAAATCGAAAGCTTTCCAGACACGACCATTACATTAGCCAATGGAAAGAAATTCGTTGTGAAAGAAAATGAAGAGCAGCTTCAAGAGAAAATCATTTCTTTCTACAGAAAAATCCAAGTCATTTCATTGAATCAAGGAATAGAGGAATTTGAATGAAGAAGAAATTAGTCGTAGTAATGCTAATCATGATTATTGCCATCGGCGGAATAGGAGCAGGCATCATTTTTCTTCTGAATGGTTCAGAAGAAGCAAAAGCTGAAAAAGAGCCAACAGCAGATGAAGTCGTAAAAGCTTCTGTTGAAATTCCTGAGATTATCACCAATTTAAAGTCTGAAGGAAATGCCGTCAAACTTGTATTGAATATTGAAACAGACTCTGAAAAAGCAAAAGAAGAGCTCGAGAAAAGAAGTTTTCAAGTGAAAGACGCCGTAATTGACATTTTATCAGACACGAATGCAGATGAACTTGATGGCAAAAAAGGCAGAGAACATTTTAAAACACTAGTTAAAAACAAAGTGAATAACTATTTGCAAGATGGCAAGGTGAAAGAAGTATATATAACCTCCTTTAATCTGCAATAGAGGCGATTAATTGACACGATGGAGGTGAAGAAATGTCAGGAGAAGTGCTTTCCCAGAATGAGATCGATGCATTATTATCCGCCATATCTACAGGCGAAATGGATGCAGAAGAGCTGAAAAAAGAAGAAACGACGAAAAAAGTAAAGGTGTATGATTTTAAACGTGCACTTCGCTTTTCGAAAGACCAGATTCGAAGTTTAACAAGGATTCACGATAACTTCGCTAGACTGCTCACCACACACTTTTCAGCTCAGCTAAGATCATATATTCAAATTACTGTCAGCTCGGTTGACCAAGTACCATACGAAGAATTTATTCGTTCGATTCCTAATATGACATTATTAAACTTATTTTATGTCAGCCCGCTTGAAGGAAGAATCATGCTTGAAGTGAACCCAACAATCGGCTATGCCATGATGGACAGGCTGATGGGCGGGATAGGCATTAGTCATAATAAGACAGAATCACTTACAGAAATCGAAACAAAGATTATCTCAAACATGTTTGAGGGAGCTTTGGAAAATTACAGAGAAGCGTGGCAGTCCATAACCGACATCGAGCCTGAAATGGCAGATTTCGAGGTAAATCCCCAATTTGTTCAAATGGTGTCACCAAACGAAACAGTTGTCGTCATTTCTCTTAATACACAAATTGGTGAGGTAAGCGGGGTTATTAACCTATGTATTCCTCATGTTGTATTAGAGCCTATTATTCCAAAGCTGTCTGTACACTACTGGATGCAGTCTGAACGAAATGAACCAAAACAACAAGAAACAAAGGCTATTGAAAAACGGATTATGACGGCAAAGATACCGGTAGTCGCAGAGCTAGGGGAATCGGAAATGACGGTGGAAGAGTTTTTGAATTTGGAAATTGGTGATTGTATTGCCTTGGACAAACCAGTAAATGCGCCTCTTACTGTTATGGTCGGAAATAAACCGAAATTCTTGGGACAGGCCGGCCGCGTGAATCGGAAACAGGCGATTCAAATTCTAGATCACGACATAAGAGGTGAAGAAGATGGAGAATAACGGAAGTAAATTATCACAAGACGAAATCGATGCGCTCCTTAAAGGAGGCAGCAATGACGATATAGAGCCTGAAACAATCCTTTCTGCAATGGAGCAAGATGCCATTGGAGAAATCGGAAATATTTCATTCGGCAGTTCTGCTACAGCACTTTCAACCCTATTAAATCAAAAAGTGGAGATTACCACTCCAACTGTTACAGTGATTCAAAAAAGTATGCTGAATGAGGAATTTCCTCATCCGTATGTCGCGATTGAAGTGAATTATACGGAAGGCTTCAGCGCAAGTAACCTGCTTGTCGTCCAGCAAACAGATGCAGCAGTCATTGCGGACTTAATGATGGGCGGAGACGGGACAAATGCTGACCCTTCTTTAAGCGAGATTCACTTAAGTGCAGTGCAAGAAGCGATGAACCAAATGATGGGTTCTGCTGCGACATCCATGTCGACGGTCTTTAATAAAAAGATTGATATTTCTCCGCCTCGCGTCGAATTACTTGATGTGAAAGAAGGAGAAGGAACAGACCGGATCCCAGCTGCAGAAATGCTTGTCAAAGTGTCCTTCAGATTAAAAATAGGAGAGCTCATTGATTCAAATATTATGCAGCTTTATCCTATTACATTTGCGAAAGATTTAATCGCAGAATTAACAGACCCAGCGCAGGAGGAAGAGCCGGTTCAAGACACGCAAGTGAGCACACCTGAACCTCAGCAGGCAGCACCTCAAACGCAGTCTGCACCAGCGCAGCAAGCTGCTCCGCCGAAAAGACAGGCGAAGCCAAAGCCGGCAGCACCTGTAAATGTGGCACCAGTTGAATTTGAAGCGTTCAGTGAGCCTCAGCATACAACAAGCCAGCTTGGAAATCTTGATATGCTGATGGACATTCCGCTTTCCATTACGGTGGAACTTGGAAGAACTCAGCGAAGTGTCAAAGAAGTCCTTGAGCTTTCAGCAGGAAGTATCATTGAACTGGACAAACTTGCTGGTGAGCCAGTAGACATTCTAGTGAACAAACGAATCGTCGCCAAAGGGGAAGTCGTTGTCATTGATGAGAACTTTGGTGTTCGTGTGACTGATATTTTAAGTCAGTCAGAAAGACTTTCTAATTTAAAATAAACAAACATACAGGGAGAGAATAAGTAAATGGCTACTAAGGTATTAATCGTAGATGATGCAGCATTCATGAGAATGATGATAAAGGATATTCTTGTAAAAAACGGATTTGATGTAGTAGGAGAAGCAGAAAACGGCGCTCAAGCAGTTGAAAAATTTAAAGAAACATCTCCTGATCTTGTCACAATGGATATCACAATGCCAGAAATGGACGGGATCACAGCATTAAAAGAAATTAAACAAATCGACGCTTCTGCAAAAATCATCATGTGTTCAGCAATGGGCCAGCAGTCAATGGTTATTGACGCGATCCAAGCAGGTGCAAAAGACTTTATCGTGAAGCCGTTCCAGGCAGACCGTGTACTTGAAGCAATTAATAAAACGTTAGGCTAAAAAAGGGTGTAAGACTTGTTGAAAAAACGTTTGATATGTATAGCAATGATCAGTTTTATGCTTTTCTTAACGATACAGCCTGCCTCACTGTTTGCTGAAACGAAAGATCCTGAAAATGGCACAGTGAATGACTGGCTCAAAGAAGAGAAAGGCAGCAAAAAGGATACAGAAAAGACAACCACTGACAATCAAACGAATCCGGCAGAAGAAGTTCCCTCTTCTTCTGTCTCCATTATGGATTTTGTCAAAATGATTGGTGCCTTACTTTTTGTCATCCTGCTCATATATGGATTGGTGAGATTTGTTGGTAAGCAAAACCGCTTACTTAAACCATTTCGCTATGTTGAAAATATTGGCGGAACGACGGTTGGCCAAAACCGTTCAGTCCAGCTTATCAAAGTGGGCAAACGAGTATTAGTTGTCGGAGTAGCGGACTCAATCCAGCTGCTAAAAGAAATTGATGATGAACAAGAATGTGAAGCGATCGTGAAACAATATGAAGAAGCGATGGAAAGCAAAACTGATTTACCAAAAATCGTTCAAAAATTCACATCTCAGATAAAGAAACAGGATCAGCCAACCACTTCTTCTTTTTCAGCCAATTTGAAGGCGCAGCTAGCCGAATTGAAAAAGACCCAATCAGAAGTCAGAAAGAAAGGCCCGAAACAAAATGAATGAGTTTATCGATTTATTTAATTCCAGCGGTGCAGGGAATATTAGCACGTCTGTCCGTCTTCTTTTACTTTTAACCGTATTTTCGGTTGCACCAGGTATTCTCATTTTAATGACGTGTTTTACACGAATTGTGATTGTACTTTCATTCGTTAGAACGTCACTTGCAACCAACTCAATGCCGCCAAACCAAGTGCTTGTAGGGCTTGCATTGTTTCTCACATTTTTTATCATGGCACCCACGTTCTCAGAGATTAATAAAGAGGCACTCACGCCGCTTTTAAATGATGACATTACGCTCAATCAGGCATATGAAAAAGCCGAAGTGCCCATTAAAGAATTTATGAGTAAACATACGAGACAGAAGGATTTGGCTTTATTTCTTAGTTACGCAAAAATCGATACACCTGAATCGATAAAAGATATTCCGTTAACGGCGATGGTACCCGCTTTTGCGATTTCAGAATTAAAGACGGCATTTCAAATTGGTTTCATGATCTTTATTCCCTTTTTAATTATTGACATGGTGGTCGCAAGTGTTCTGATGTCAATGGGGATGATGATGCTTCCGCCGGTTATGATATCGCTCCCTTTTAAAATATTGTTATTTGTTTTAGTCGATGGATGGTATTTGATTGTTAAATCTTTGCTGCAAAGCTTTTAGAGTAGGTGCTTAAAACATGAGTTCAGAATTTGTCATTACGATGGCTGAAAGATCAGTGTATGTGGTATTGCTTGTCAGTGGGCCGCTTCTAGCGCTCGCTCTTATTGTGGGACTGATTGTCAGTGTGTTTCAGGCGACAACCCAAATTCAAGAACAGACGCTTGCGTTCATTCCTAAAATTGTTGCAGTTCTTATCGGGCTTGTTGTGTTTGGTCCATGGATGCTGTCAACCATTGTGTCCTTTACGACAGAGCTGTTCTCGAATTTAGATCGATTTGCAGGTTAACGAGCGATGTCAATCATAGAATTATTCCCTGCTTTTCTATTAGTTTTTATTCGGATCACCGCTTTTTTTGTGACAGTACCGCTTTTAGCGCATAGAACGATCCCAGCTGTACACAGAGTTGGATTCTCTCTGTTTTTAGCCGTGATTAGTTTTAGCACGATTAAGGAACCGCCAGCACTCGACATAGACGGTCTTTATATGATGCTTGCGGTGAAAGAAGCAATGGTCGGACTTCTGCTTGGTTTGATTGCATATATCATGGTGTCCGCTGTTCAAATTGCCGGCTCATTTATTGATTTTCAAATGGGCTTTGCGATCGCCAATGTGATTGATCCGCAAACAGGGGCGCAAACGCCGCTGATGGGGCAGTTTTTTTATACGGTCACATTGCTATTGATGCTGGCAACCAATGCACACCACCTGCTGCTTGATGGAATCTATTACAGCTTTCAATATATTGCAGTTGATCAGTACGCACTGAATTTCGGCAGTGAATCCTTTGCTTATTTTATTGCAAAGAGCTTCAACCAAATGTTCATCATTGCCTTTCAAATCTCAGCACCGGTCGTTGCCAGCTTGTTTTTGGTCGATTTGGCACTGGGCATTGTGGCACGAACAGTTCCGCAGATGAACGTTTTTGTTGTCGGACTTCCTATTAAAATGGGTGTGAGTTTTATTATGATCATCATCTGTATGGGCGTCATCTTCGGGGTTGTCCAAAATACATTTGATACGATTGTACTCACCATGAGGAATTTCTTAGCATTGGTCGGTGGTTCGTCATGATGACAAGACTTAGACTAGACTTGCAATTTTTCGCAGGCGAAAAAACAGAAAAAGCAACGCCGAAAAAGAGACAAGATTCACGTAAAAAAGGTCAGGTTGCCAAAAGTACCGACGTCAATACAGCCATCTCATTTCTATTAATCTTTTTATCATTCTTTTTTATTGGGCCTTTTATGAAAGAGCGTATTATTGCGCTCATTGAACGTTTTTATTCAACAACGATGCTAATGAAGGTTAGCACATCTAATATTCATCAACTATTTGTGCAATTGCTTCAGGAAACAGGAATCCTCCTCATGCCAATCCTTGGTGTTGGTATGCTGGCAGGGATCATCAGTAACTATTTGCAAGTTGGTTTTCTCTTTTCGACAGAAGTAATCAAACCAAAATTAGAAAAACTCGATCCAATCAAAGGGTTTAAACGGATATACAGTATTCGAGCCCTCGTAGAGCTATTAAAATCCATTTTGAAAATTGGTTTAATTGGTTTTGCGACATTTATTGCACTTTGGATGCACTTTGACGAAATCCTGAGGCTTCCTTTATTAACAGCAGAGGAAACCCTTCATTTCGTCGCAAATATGACCTTGATTATGGGGCTATATGCAGCAGGTGCTCTCATGATCTTAGCAGGGCTTGATTATATGTATCAGAAATTTGATTATGAAAAAAACTTACGGATGTCCAAACAAGACATCAAAGATGAGTATAAAAAATCAGAGGGTGACCCGCTCATAAAATCTAAGATTAAACAGCGCCAGCGGGAAATGGCCATGAGACGGATGATGCAGGAAGTCCCAAAAGCGGACGTCATCATTACAAACCCAACCCACTATGCAATTGCTTTGAAATATGACGAAGAAAAGATGGACGCGCCCTTTGTTGTGGCAAAGGGAACAGATATTTTAGCTTTGAAAATTAGAACGATTGCGAAAGAGCACGATATCATGACCGTAGAAAACCGGCCGCTCGCTCGGGCACTATATGATCAGGTCGACATCGACCAAGCGGTCCCAGAGGAATACTTTAAGGCGATCGCAGAAATTTTAGCTTACGTCTATAAAACGAAACAAAAGATTTTATGAATTTTTGGTTTTAAAAGGAGAGAACAGGCATGTCAGCAAGAGATTTATCTGTTATATTCAGTGTTATTTTAATTGTGGCGATGCTGGTCATACCGTTTCCGCCAATGCTATTAAGTATTTTAATCATTATTAATATTTCTCTTGCGCTTATCGTGCTTCTCACCACTATGAACATGCAAGAACCACTGGAATTTTCAATTTTTCCATCATTGCTTTTGCTCTTAACACTGTTTCGTTTAGGGCTTAACATCTCTACAACACGTTCTATTCTTTCAACAGGAGATGCTGGAAAGGTTGTAGAAACGTTTGGTTCATTTGTTGTTGGAGGAAATATCATCGTTGGTCTCGTTGTTTTCCTTATTCTGATCATCATTCAGTTTATTGTTATTACTAAAGGGGCTGAGCGTGTATCAGAGGTTGCGGCAAGATTTACACTTGATGCGATGCCAGGTAAACAAATGAGTATTGACGCTGATTTAAATGCAGGGATGCTGACAGAAAGTGAAGCAAGAAACCGCCGTGAAAAAGTAGCGAGGGAAGCAGACTTTTATGGAGCGATGGACGGTGCCAGTAAGTTCGTTAAAGGGGACGCCATCGCTGGTATTATCATCGTTATCATCAATATTATATTTGGAATTATTATTGGGATGCTTCAGCAAGGCATGTCGATTCAAGAATCAGCTTCCCACTTTACCCTGTTAACAGTAGGGGACGGAATTGTTTCTCAAATTCCGGCACTCCTCATTTCAACGGCGACAGGGATTGTTGTTACGAGAGCAGCTTCTAACGGAAACCTTGGATCAGACATTACAGGTCAGCTCTTTGCATTCCCAGCCATGCTTTATGTCACAGCAGGCACGATCTTCCTTCTTGGGCTGTTTACACCAATCGGCATACTTTTGACAGGACCGATCGCAGGTTTAATTGCACTTGGCGCATACATGATGTCGAAAAACAAACAAGACCAAGAAGAAATTGAAGAGGTACTGGAGGAACAGGCAGAGGTAGAAGAGATGAAAAGTCCAGAAAGCGTCATTCATCTTTTGCAAATGGATGCCATTGAATTTGAATTTGGCTACGGCTTGATTCCGCTAGCCGATGCAAATCAAGGCGGGGACCTGTTAGACCGAATTGTGATGATCCGAAGGCAGCTTGCCCTCGAACTAGGTCTTGTGATTCCAGTTGTCCGAATTCGAGACAACATTGCACTTAACCCAAATGAGTATCGACTTAAAATAAAAGGGAACGAAGTAGCAAAAGGAGAGCTGCTGCTTGATCATTACTTAGCGATGTCTCCAACGCCTGATGATGATCCGATTGAAGGGATTGAAACAATTGAGCCATCCTTTGGTCTTCCGGCTAAATGGATCTCAGAAGCAGAAAAAGATCAGGCTGAGATGCTTGGCTATACGGTTGTAGATCCTGCATCGGTTGTGTCTACTCACATCACAGAGAAAATTAGACAAAACACACACGAACTGCTCGGGCGCCAAGAAACGAAGCAATTAATCGATCATCTAAAAGAAAGTTATCCTGTCTTAGTGGATGAGGTGACGCCAAACCCACTAGCAGTTGGTGATATTCAAAAAGTGTTGGCAAAACTGCTGAAAGAAAAGGTTTCTATTCGAAATCTTGTCACCATTTTTGAGACGCTTGCAGACTACGGAAAATTAACGACGGATACAGATTTGTTAACAGAGTATGTCAGACAGGCGCTGGCAAGACAGATTACTGCACAATATGCGAGAGAAAATGAATCGCTCAAAGTCGTGACATGCTCAGGCCGAGTGGAAAAGGTGATTGCTGACAGCGTACAGCAGACAGAGCATGGCAACTACTTATCGTTAGATCCAGAATCCTCTGAAAGTGTGATTCAATCAGTGGCGAGAGAAATTGAACAGCTTTCGCTTCGTCAGGAAACGCCGGTTCTATTGTGCTCACCTCCTATAAGAATGTACGTCAAGCAGCTGTTAGAAAGATATTTCCCGGATTTACCGGTACTATCTTATAACGAACTAGAAGCAAATGTGGAAGTACAGAGCATCGGAGTGGTGGATATCTAATGAAAATGAAAAAAATCACAGCGAATTCAATGCAGGAGGCAACGATTCAAATTAGGCAGCAGCTTGGAAAGGATGCCGTCATTTTAAATTCCAAAACCGTTGTGAAACGAAAGCTGTTCGGTTTAAAGAAACAGCAAATGGTTGAAGTGATTGCAGTGCTGGATCAAGATTTTGAAGAAAGAGCGGGTAAAGGTGGACACCCTGCGCCTCCTCTTCCAGTATTTCCGAAAAAGGAGCAGATTCAACACCGGCCTGAAGAGCCGTCTCTTGCTCCTGAGGCAGTGAAACCAGTACCTTCTCAAGCTCAGCCTTTAGAATATGCGAGGAATGAGCGGCATGCTGGTATTCTGCCTGATCCTCTCATGGCAATCGATCAAAAACTGAAGGATCAAGGTCTTGATGATGTCATTCGAGACGAATGCCTCAAAGGTCTTTTAACGAAGGGTGCTGTCAAGGAAGATCAAATTCAAAAAGAACTTGAACAACAGCTGACAGATATGCTGCCGGCTCACACCTCTGATGAGCCGATGATTCGTTCAAAATACATTGTGCTGTTTGGTTCAACTGGAGCTGGTAAAACAACAACGATTGCAAAGCTCGCTGCCAAAACGGCCATTCAGAAGCAAAAGAAAATCGCTTTTATTACAACAGATACGTACCGAATTGCAGCGATCGAACAACTGAAAACATATGCGGAACTGCTCAATGCACCGCTTGAGGTTTGTTATTCGAGAGAGGATTTTGTAAAAGCTCAAGAGACGTTTAAAGAGTATGATCATATTTTCGTAGACACAGCGGGTCGTAACTTTAAAGAAGAAGCGTATATCAAAGAGCTGACAGACATCATTCCATTTAATGAAAGCATTCAAAGTTTCCTAGTGATGAGTGCGACCTCGAAGTATCAGGACATGAAAGCCATGGTTAAACGCTTTGAACACGTTCCAATCGATCAATTCATTTTTACAAAGGTAGATGAAACAGACACGATGGGAACCATCTTTCAAATCATTGCAGACTCTCAAATTGGACTTGGCTTTTTAACAAATGGTCAAAATGTTCCTGAGGATATTCTTGAGGGCTCTCCTCTTGAATTAACAAGGATGGTCTTACAATGATGAAGCCCGACCAAGCAGAAGGTTTAAGAAAGCTCGTTCAGCAGAATCAAACGATCACACCAGCTCCTCTTGGTATAAGCGGACAGGCAAAAACCATTGCTGTCATGAGCGGTAAAGGCGGGGTTGGAAAATCGAATTTGACACTGAATATGGCACTGTCTATCGCAAATGCAGGGAAGCGAGTGTTAGTCATCGACCTTGATTTTGGTATGGGGAATATTGATATTTTACTAGGAAAAACTTCGACTAGCTCTATATTAGATGTTCTTGTCAGGAAGAAATCCTTCCAAGCAGCTATGACCCAAGGCACGAACAACCTTTATTACATTTCTGGTGGCAGCGGACTTGAACAGCTGTTTTCTTTAGATAAAGATCAATGGTCGTTCTTTCTAGAGGAAATGGAAAGAATGATGCACGACTTTGATTGTATCTTCTTTGATATGGGGGCTGGCTTGTCTAAAGATCAACTGCCTTTTGTTTTATCAGCAGGAGAAGTTGTGGTTGTGACAACGCCAGAACCAACATCAATCATGGATGCCTACAGCGCAATTAAACACTTAGCGATTCATCAGTTCGAACAATCTGTGCAAATCATTGTCAACCGTTGTAAAACCCCGTCAGAAGGGTCAGAAACCTACCGGAAATTAGCAGGAGTGGTCACATCATTTCTACACAGAAAACTAGTATTTGCTGGTGCTGTGCCGGATGATCCTGCGGTTCCAAAAGCGGTGGCTGAACAAATTCCATTTTATATGAAGCAGCCTCATTCACGGCTGAGTAAAACGATCAAGATGCTGGCAGAAACACTTTATCAACAGCAGATAAGAGAGGCACAGAGAGAGCAGCATACGTTTATAGATAAGTTGTCCTCTTTTTTTAAAAGGAGGAAGGTGGACTCATGATTAGAGTGCTTGTAGTAGATGACTCGGCTTTTATGCGAAAGCTCATTAGTGATTTCCTAAGTGCCGAGCAAGAAATAGAAGTCGTCGGAACGGCGCGAAATGGGGAAGATGCCTTAAAACGGATCAAGGAACTGAATCCAGATGTCGTCACATTAGATGTGGAAATGCCTGTTTTAAATGGAACAGAAGCATTAAAACAAATTCTGGCTGAACACGACCTTGCCGTGATTATGGTGTCAAGCCAGACAAAGCAAGGGAAAGATTTAACCATCCATTGCTTAGAACTTGGTGCTTTTGACTTTGTGACAAAGCCTTCAGGAAGTATTTCGCTCGATTTACACAAAGTAAGAGGCCAAATTGTAGAGCGGGTGCTTGCGGCAGGGCTGTCAAGGAAACGCACTGAAGTACAGGTTTCTCCAAAGCCGGTGATGAAGCCGCCAATTCCAGTGGCTACACCTCGCCCGCAAGCCGTAAAAAGTGGCTCACTCCGAAAGATTATTTCAATCGGAACATCAACGGGAGGGCCAAGGGCACTTCAACGAGTTGTCACGAAGCTGCCCAAGGACATAGAAGCACCTATTTTGATTGTGCAGCATATGCCGGCAGGATTTACAGCATCACTTGCTACTAGGTTAGACCATTTATCTCAAATTTCGATTAAAGAAGCACAAGATGGAGACATCGCTAAAAATGGAGTGGCTTACATAGCGCCTGGTGGAATGAATATGTCACTTCATGAACAAGGGGCATCCTTAGTCATCAGGCTTTCTCCAGAGGACACGGAAAGCCGGCACAAACCTTCTGTTAACTATTTATTTGAATCCATCAGTCATATAAAGGGTTACGAGAAAATTGCTGTCATTATGACAGGCATGGGTAGTGACGGCACAGAAGGTGTCAAAAAAATGGTCGCAAGCGGTCATACAAAAGTCATTGCAGAAAAAGAAGAATCATGTGTTGTTTTCGGAATGCCTAAATCAGTCATTAAAGCAGGCCTTGCACATGAAACAAGGCATGTGGATGACATCGCACATGCAATTATAAGCTCCATGAAAAAAGAGAGGGCGTGAACACGTTGGATGTAAACCAATACTTAGATATCTTTTTAGATGAAAGCAGAGAACACTTACAAACTTGTAATGAAAAACTTCTTGATTTAGAAAAGAACCCAACCGACTTGCAGCTAGTGAATGATATATTCAGAGCGGCTCACACATTGAAAGGCATGAGTGCAACGATGGGCTACGCTGATATGGCTCAGCTAACACATCATTTAGAAAACATGTTTGATGCCATTCGAAATGAACAAATGATTGTCACACCTGAGTCAATGGACACAATGTTTGAAGCACTTGATCACCTTGAAGCAATGGTTCAATCAATTGCAGAAGGCGGAGATGGGAAACGCGATGTCACAGAGATTAGTAAAAAGCTAGATGTGACAGGAAGCCATGCTGAGGCAGCTCCTAGTGTTGAAACAGCGGCTGTATCAGCGGCTGCTGCTAATGACTTAGACTATAACGAATTTGAACGAACAGTGCTTGATGAAGCGAGAGAACAAGGCTTTAAATGCTATGAACTCAATGTAACATTAAGTGACGCATGCCTATTAAAAGCCGTTCGTGTCTATATGATCTTTGAAAGACTGAACGAAGCAGGCGAGGTCGTCAAAACAGTTCCAAATGCAGAACTTTTAGAATCAGAAGATTTCGAATCTGAATTCAGTATTTCTTATTTATCTAAACAACCGATGGACGAAGTGAAAAAAATCGTGATGACGATCTCAGAAGTTGAACAAGTTGAGATCTCAGAAGTTTCTGCATTTGAAGAAGCGAATCCAGCTGAAAAACAAGAAGCAAAACCTGAACAGAAAAAAGAAGAAGTCTCCGTGCCTGCTGCGAAAGCACCAGCAAACGATGCACCAAAAGCAAATGGCAATAACGGTTCAGCTGCAGGAGGCACAAAAACGATTCGTGTCAACATCGATCGTCTAGACTCTCTTATGAATCTATTTGAAGAACTGGTGATTGACAGAGGCCGTTTAGAACAGATTGCCAAAGAGCTTGAAAATAACGAACTCACTGATACGGTCGAAAGAATGACACGTATTTCAGGCGATCTGCAATCGATCATCCTGAACATGAGAATGGTACCTGTAGAAACGGTGTTTAACAGGTTCCCGCGTATGATCCGTCAATTGACGAAAGAGCTCAATAAAAAAATTGAACTGATCATTGAAGGTGCTGATACTGAGCTTGATCGAACAGTCATCGACGAGATTGGAGATCCGCTCCTACACTTACTTAGAAACAGTCTAGATCACGGAATTGAATCGCCAGAAGAACGTGTGAAAAAAGGCAAGCCAGAAAAAGGAACCGTTCTATTAAAGGCGTATCATAGCGGAAACCACGTCTTCATTGAAGTAGAAGATGATGGCGGCGGAATTAACCGTAAGAAAGTGCTTGAAAAAGCATTAGAGCGCGGGGTTATTACAGAAAGAGAAGCGGAAACCATTGAAGATCATCAAATTGATTCATTGATCTTTGCAGCAGGATTCTCTACAGCTGATGAGATATCTGACATCTCAGGCCGCGGTGTAGGTCTTGACGTCGTGAAAAACAAGCTGGAATCACTAGGCGGATCTGTAAGCATCAACTCAACAGAAGGACAGGGCTCACTATTCTCGATCCAGCTTCCGCTTACATTATCGATTATTTCTGTACTTCTTGTAAAACTGGAAGAGGAAACATTTGCGATTCCGATTTCTTCTATTATTGAAACGGCTGTCATTAAGAAAAGCGACATCCTTCAAACGCATGATCGCGAAGTAATTGATTTCCGCGGATTTATCGTACCGGTCGTGTACTTGAAGAAACAATTCCACGTACCAAATGCGAATGAATTAGAGGAAGAACTGCACATCATCGTTGTTCGTAAAGGAGATAAGCTGACAGCATTTGTGGTCGATTCATTTATTGGTCAGCAAGAGGTTGTATTGAAATCACTAGGAGATTACCTGCCAAACGTGTTTGCGATCTCAGGCGCAACAATCCTAGGCGACGGTCAAGTTGCACTCATCGTTGACTGTAATGCACTGATCAAGTAAAAAACAATAGAGGAGCGGTCTGAAATGAGTACAGATATCAAAACTGGCGAAAAGATGATTGTGTTTATCGTAAACAAAAAAGAATACGCCATTTCAGTATCAGAAGTAAAGTCCATTGAAAAATGGCAGCAGCCGACAAGAGTCCCTGGCGTTGCCCCTTATATATGCGGTGTTATTAATCTGCGCGGTGTCGTGACGCCTGTCATCGATCTTAGAGTGAGACTTGGATCAAGTGACAACGAAATTACAGATGAAACAAGAATGATTATTGTACAAGTTGGTGACATTGAAGTCGGCTGGATTGTTGATGAAGCGAATGATGTCATTACAGTCCATCAAGAAGAAGTAGAATCTTCTCCTGAGTCAGCTGAAAAAGAAGGACAATCATGGGTAACAGGTATCATTAAGCATGATCAGCGTCTATTTAATATCATTCACCCTGGTGCTGTCCTCGACAAGAGCGTTCAAGATGCACCTGTTCATTAAGGAGGATGTGAAATGAGCATTTTCAATGAAATAAAAGATGAACAGCTGGATGTATTAAGAGAGGTAGGGAATATTGGAGCAGGCCACGCCGCGTCTGCTCTTGCCAGCCTTTTGGATCGCAAAATAGATATGGCTGTTCCGTTTGTCAAGGTTCTCTCGTTTGAAGAATTAATGGATTTCTTTGGCGGTGCAGACCTCCCAGTTGCAAGCATTTTCCTGCGAATGGAAGGAGATTTATCTGGCTCTATCTTTTTCATTATGCCCTTTGAGCAAGCTGAGCAATTTGTAAGAGAGCTTGTACGAGATCCAGCATTTGATATTGATACCATTCACGAGCATGTGATGGGGACGTCAGCACTACACGAGCTGGGAAATATTTTAGCAGGCTCTTATTTATCAGCCCTTGCCGATTTAACAAAATTGCAGCTTCACCCAAGTGTTCCAGATGTTACGCTCGATATGTTCGGGGCTGTCATTAGCGAAGGGTTAATGCAATTCAGTCCTCTAGGTGATCAGGCAATTGTGATTGATACATCAATTTTTGATGATCAAAATAAGCAAGAGCTGAAAGGAAATATGTTTCTATTACCAGACTTTGAATCGTTTGAAAAACTATTCAAAGCATTAGGTAACCTTTAATGAACGTTCAGATTCCAGCAGTTGTAAAGGTTGGTATAGCGGATGTTCAGCTTGTGAAAACACCGGACCGCATTCGGACATCCGGACTTGGTTCTTGTGTAGGGCTTGTTCTGTTTGATCAAGAAAAAAAACTGGCAGGTCTTGTCCATGTCATGCTTCCAGACTCATCCCTTGCAAAAGGGGCAGTGGAGAACTTGGCTAAATATGCAGATACAGGTGTCAAGCATACAATTGATCTGCTCCTTAAAGAAGGAGCGCGCAAACATGCGCTAAAGGCAAAACTTGCTGGTGGCGCAGAAATGTTTAAGTTTAAGTCAACCAATGATCTGATGAGAATTGGACCTAGAAACGTATCAGCTGTTAAAGAACATCTGTCTCTTTATCGCATCCCGATCATTAGTGAGGATACGGGCGGGAACAATGGTCGTACGATTGAATTTGACCCGCTTACGACAGAGCTTGAGATCCGCACTGTGAAGCAAGGCATTATGAAGATATAACTAAGGAAGTATAGGGGGAGAAAGATGCAATCCTTAAATTACGAAGATCAGGCGCTATGGGCTAGATGGAAAGAGTGGAAGGACCCAGCTGCTGGAGATGATCTTATGCGCCGCTATATGCCGCTCGTCACATATCATGTTGGAAGAATTTCCATCGGTCTCCCGAAGTCAGTGCATAAAGAAGACTTGATCAGTCTAGGGATGCTCGGTTTATATGATGCCCTTGAAAAATTCGACCCCGGAAGAGATCTGAAGTTTGATACATATGCATCCTTCAGAATCCGCGGGGCCATCATCGACGGTCTTCGTAAAGAGGACTGGCTGCCTCGTACATCAAGAGAAAAAACAAAAAAAGTAGAAGCGGCTATTGAAAAGCTTGAACAACGCTATTTACGAAATGTGACGCCGACAGAAGTGGCAGAGGAACTTGGCATGAGTGAACAGGATGTTGTCACAACAATGAATGAAGGTTTCTTTGCAAATCTGCTTTCAATCGACGAGAAGCTGCATGATCAAGAAGACGGTGAAAACGTCCAAGTCATGATTCGCGACGAGAAAACTGTGACACCTGAAGAGAAGATGCTGAAAGATGAATTAATAGAACAGCTTGCTGAAAAAATGACCGAGCTATCTGAAAAAGAAAAGCTCGTGATCAGTCTTTTCTATAAAGAGGAACTGACGTTAACGGAAATCGGTCACGTGCTCAATTTATCGACCTCACGCATTTCGCAAATTCATTCAAAGGCATTGTTCAAGCTTAAGCATCTGCTTGATAAAGCCATTCAATCTTAAAGAGTTAGTGAGTGAAAAAATATGTTATGGCTGATTAGCTTCATGCTTCATGCTGCACTTATTTATTTTGTGATCATTTTATATACGAGAATGAATTCGCTGAAGGCAACTGAACAAAAGCAGCGAGAACTTCTAGAAGAAACGGAAAATACCCTGGCTGCATTTTTGATGGAAGTCAAAGAAGAGAATGACAAACTATCAAAAGTGGCAGCCGCTTCCCCTGATTTTTCTGCTGAAGAGCTGAAAACAGATTTTCAGACACCAAAGCAGCCACAAACACCAATTGAATCCCAGCAATCGGTAGAAAGTGAAGATCCAGTACCAGAGCACTTGTCGGCTCTCCTTAGCGAAGTCGAAGTGCAGGAAGAGAAGGTAAACGAACCCGTTCCACATCTTGAATCAGACGCTTCTGCGTCTTCTGAAAGTGAAGTAGAAGAAACATTCGAGGACCAAGTGAAGACCTTATATGACCAAGGGCATTCGCTAGAAGAAATAGCGAAAGAACTGAAAACGGGCAAGACAGAAATCGAGCTTTTATTAAAATTTAGCGGAAAGCTGTAAAGGATTCTTGATTGTCAGTCCATCATGTGTTATATTATTTCTTGGTGTTAAATACACACGCTTAATGATTCATATGAAGGTGCTGCCGTGGCGCAGTTTTATGTGAACATGACTTGAGCGGAGGAAAAAAAACCATTATATTAGGAGGCAACAACATGTCAGTTATTTCTATGAAACAATTGCTAGAAGCTGGTGTTCACTTCGGTCACCAAACGCGCCGCTGGAACCCAAAAATGAAGCGTTACATCTTTACAGAGCGTAACGGTATCTACATCATCGATCTTCAAAAAACGGTGAAAAAAGTAGAGGAAGCTTACAACTTCACGAAAAACCTTGCTGCTGACGGAGGAAAAATCCTTTTCGTTGGTACGAAAAAGCAAGCACAAGATTCAGTGAAAGAAGAAGCAATCCGTTCTGGTATGTTCTATGTGAACCAACGCTGGCTTGGTGGAACTTTAACAAACTTTGAAACAATCCAAAAACGTATCAAACGTTTAAAAGATATTGAAAAAATGCAAGAAAACGGTACATTCGATGTTCTTCCTAAGAAAGAAGTCGTTCAACTGAAAAAAGAATTAGAACGTCTTGAAAAATTCCTAGGCGGAATCAAAGACATGAAAGGTCTTCCGGATGCACTTTTCATTATCGACCCTCGTAAAGAGCGTATTGCAGTTGCAGAAGCTCGTAAATTGAATATCCCAATCATCGGTATCGTTGACACAAACTGTGATCCAGACGAAATTGATGTTGTGATCCCTGCAAACGATGATGCAATCCGTGCTGTAAAACTTCTAACTGCTAAAATGGCAGATGCGATTCTTGAGTCTAAACAAGGCGAAGAAGAAGCTGTTGTAGAAGAAACGACAGAAACTGAAACAACAACTGCGTAACCTATTCAAAAGGTGATAAGAGGGAAATGCCTTTTATCACCTTTTTTTCACCTAGTAATCCGTGTTTTAACATAGAAGGAGGAAATGTAAAATGGCTATTACTGCTCAATTAGTTAAAGAACTGCGTCAAAAAACTGGTGCAGGTATGATGGACTGTAAAAAAGCGTTAACAGAAACTGATGGTGACATCGACAAAGCAATCGATCTTCTAAGAGAAAAAGGAATTGCAAAAGCTGCGAAAAAAGCAGACCGTATTGCTGCAGAAGGATTAACTCTTATCAAAACTGACGGCAACACAGGCGTGATCCTAGAAGTGAACTCTGAGACTGATTTCGTTTCGAAAAACGAAGGGTTCCAATCACTTCTTAACGAACTTGCTGATCATTTGCTTGCTGCTAAACCTGCAACAATTGAAGAAGCTCATGCTTCTAAAATGGAAAACGGTTCAACAGTTGAAGAGCATATCACATCTGCGATTGCGAAAATCGGAGAGAAAATCACTCTACGTCGTTTCTCTGTTATCACGAAAGAAGATAACGCAGCATTCGGTTCTTACTTACACATGGGCGGACGCATCGGTGTGTTAGCTGTTCTTAACGGAACAACTGACGAAGAGCTTGCAAGAGACATCGCAATGCACGTTGCTGCTGTAAACCCTAAATACATTTCTCGTGACCAAGTGTCAGAAGAAGAAGCAAACCGTGAGCGCGAAGTATTAACGCAGCAAGCGCTTCAAGAAGGAAAACCTGAAAACATCGTAGCTAAAATGGTAGAAGGCCGTCTAAACAAATTCTTCGAAGAAATTTGCTTACTTGACCAAGCTTTCGTTAAAAACCCAGATGAAAAAGTGAAACAAGTAGTAGCTGCGAAAAACGCAAGCGTTCAAACTTATGTTCGCTATGAAGTGGGCGAAGGCATCGAGAAGCGTCAAGACAACTTTGCTGAAGAAGTGATGAGCCAAGTGAAAAAATAATGTTTGAAAAGCTCTCTGGGGCTTTTTTAGGGAGCACAAGCACTGTGTTCCCTATTTTTTAGAGGATATTGATTTACAAAAGGCAGTTTCTTACGCATAATAAGAGACGGTATAGTTTACACTTGGAGGTTATCATGAGCAAACCGAAATATAATCGCATTGTACTGAAGCTAAGTGGCGAAGCACTAGCAGGTGATGCTGGAAATGGAATTAACCCAACTGTCATTCATTCAATTGCAAAGCAAGTAAAAGAAATTGCAGAGCTAGATGTTGAGGTTGCAGTTGTTGTAGGCGGAGGAAACCTTTGGCGCGGTAAGACAGGTAGTGACTTAGGAATGGACCGTGCAACAGCAGACTACATGGGCATGTTGGCAACAGTGATGAATTCACTCGCGCTACAAGACAGCCTAGAAACGCTTGGCATTCAGTCTAGGGTACAAACCTCTATCGAAATGAGACAGGTTGCAGAACCATACATAAGAAGAAAAGCGATCCGTCATCTTGAGAAGAAACGTGTCGTAATTTTTGCTGCAGGTACTGGTAACCCTTATTTCTCTACAGATACAACGGCAGCACTTCGTGCAGCAGAAATTGAAGCAGATGTCATTTTAATGGCAAAAAATAATGTAGACGGTGTCTACAGTGCTGATCCTCGTACAGATGCGGATGCAGTAAAATATGACAAGCTTTCATATCTTGATGTGCTAAAAGAAGGGCTTGCAGTAATGGATTCTACTGCGTCCTCATTATGTATGGACAATGACATTCCATTAATCGTATTCTCTATTATGGAAGAAGGAAATATTAAACGTGCCGTAAATGGCGAATCAATTGGAACGATTGTGAGGGGGAAATAACGTGTCAAAAGAAGTATTGAACCAAACGAAAGAAAAAATGGAAAAAGCCGTTCAAGCATACGGACGTGAACTTGCAACTGTTCGTGCGGGCAGAGCAAATGCTTCATTGCTTGATAAAGTGACGGTTGATTATTACGGTGCACAAACACCACTTAACCAAATCGCGTCAATCACAGTGCCAGAAGCACGTATGCTGATTATCACACCTTATGATAAAACAGCTATCGGTGATATTGAAAAATCGATCCAAAAGTCTGATCTTGGCATCACGCCAACAAGTGACGGAAATGTGATCCGTATTGCGATTCCTGCACTAACAGAAGAAAGACGTAAAGAGCTTGTGAAAGTGGTAAGAAAATATTCAGAAGAAGCAAAAGTAGCTGTTCGTAATGTTCGTCGTGATGCAAACGATGAGTTGAAAAAGCTCGAGAAAAATGGTGAGATCACTGAAGATGAATTAAGATCATCAACAGAGGATGTTCAAAAATTGACAGATGAATATGTCGCTAAAATTGATGACGTGACGAAAGATAAAGAAAAAGAAATCATGGAAGTTTAAGAAAAAACTATGTACAATAGATAATAGTGAAAAGACCCTCTTCATGTTTACAGGGGGTTTTTTTGTTAATACTGTTGGTGACTATATTATTAGCGGAAACGCAACCTTTTTGGGTGATGGAGGAATCTCATGCTCAATATACTCAAAAATTGGAAGAATCAGCAAACTGCAGCTTCCAACTTAGAAAGTCTGACAAAAGAAGACATATTAAATGGAGAAATTCCTGAACATATCGCCATTATCATGGATGGGAACGGAAGATGGGCAAAAAAACGTGCTCTTCCGCGGGTAGCAGGACATCATGAAGGAATGAAAGTCGTCAAGCGCATGACAAAGCTTGCAAATGAGCTGAATGTCAAAGTGCTGACTTTGTATGCTTTCTCTACAGAAAATTGGAAGCGTCCAAAACTAGAAGTTGACTTTTTAATGAAACTTCCTGAAGAATTTTTAAACATCTACCTGCCCGAGCTCATCGAGGAAAATGTCCGTGTTCGCTTAACAGGTGATCCAGACGGCCTCCCGCAGCATACGAAAAGAGCGGTAGAGAACGCAGTAAAGAGTACGACGAATAACGACGGGCTCATTTTGAATTTTGCGCTCAACTATGGAGGGCGCACAGAAATCGTCTCCGCATGCAGACAAATTTCTGAAAAAGTCAAAGAAGGTAAGCTTCAAGCAGAAGACATCACAGAAGAGATGTTTTCAGCTTATTTAATGACAGAATCTCTTCAAGATCCGGATTTACTTATTCGCACAAGTGGAGAAATTAGATTAAGCAACTTCATGCTTTGGCAAATTGCGTACAGCGAATTTGTCTTTACGGATGTGCTTTGGCCTGACTTTTCTGATGAGCATCTTATAGGCGCTATCGGAGAATACCAGCGCCGCGGCCGGAGGTTCGGTGGAATTTAGAGGGTGGTGCAGATGAAACAAAGAATTTTGACGGGTGTTTTGGCAGCTGCAGTCTTTTTACTTGCAGTTATATATGGACAGATGCCATTTACCCTGCTGATTTACTTAATGGGAAGTGTCGCTCTCTTTGAGCTTCTAAGAATGAAAAAGATATCGATTTTCAGCTTTCCTGGTATTGTCAGCTTAATATTACTTTGGCTTTTAATGGGCGGAGAGAACAGCTTCTTCCCGAACGTAGACGCATCAAAAATGCAGATTGCTTTATTTGCAGTCTTAATTCTTTTAACTTATACAGTGTTGAGCAAAAACTCTTTCACATTCGATGAGGTTGCTTTTGTAATATTAGCGACATTATATATTGGCGTCAGTTTCTATTATTTTATTCAAATTAGAGGCTTGTATGGCATGAGTGCGATCTTCTTCGCAGCAGTGATTATTTGGTCCACTGACTCAGGTGCCTATTTTATTGGGAAATCGATGGGGAAACGAAAGCTCTGGCCAGAGATCAGCCCAAACAAAACAGTAGAAGGATTTATCGGCGGAATCGTCACAGCGGTCGTGTTGTCATTTGTGTTTCAGGCGATTACAGGATTTTTGCCATCATATCTGCTCGTTATGTTTATTACGCTTTTGCTCAGTATCTTTGGACAGCTTGGCGACCTTGTGGAATCTGCTTTAAAGCGTCATTACCACGTGAAGGATTCAGGGACAATTCTCCCTGGACATGGCGGGATTTTGGACAGGTTTGACAGCTTTTTATTCGTTCTGCCGTTTTTATATTTATTGCTTGCAACGTTTGCCAGCTAACCTCATAGAAACTTATTGAACGAGAGAAGGAGTGGCAATTTGAGATATATTTCGCTATTAGGCGCAACAGGATCAATTGGAGAACAAACATTAGATGTGATGAGGCAGCACCCAGACAAATTTAAGCTAAAAGCCATGACGTTTGGCCGAAATGTAGACAAAGCCATACCAATCATTGAACAGTTTCAGCCTGAATTTGTCGGTTGCTTAAGTGAAGAGGCCTATCACACGCTAAAAGGTCATTCATTTGAATACGATGTCAAAATGGCTGCTGGTGATGAAGCCAACATCGAAGCAGCGACCTATGATGCAGTGGACGTTGTGGTCAATGCCCTTGTCGGAAGTGTCGGGCTTGTTCCAACATTAAAGGCCATTGAACAAAAAAAGACGATTGCACTCGCAAATAAGGAAACACTTGTGACAGCTGGTCATATAGTAAAAGAGTACGCGAAAAGATATGATGTACCTTTACTTCCTGTCGATAGTGAGCATTCCGCTATTTTTCAATGCCTGCAAGGTGAACAAGCTAAAAACATTGAACGCTTAATCGTGACAGCCTCAGGTGGTAGTTTCCGAGATAAAAAACGAACTGAACTTGAAGGTGTTACGGTTGAAGAAGCGCTGAACCACCCAAACTGGTCGATGGGAGCGAAAATTACCATTGATTCAGCGACGATGATGAATAAAGGGCTCGAGGTGATTGAGGCACATTGGTTGTTTGATATACCGTATGAACAAATTGATGTGCTGTTACATAAAGAGAGCATTATCCATTCGATGGTGGAATTTCACGACAAAAGCGTCATGGCTCAGTTAGGGACACCTGACATGAGAGTGCCCATTCAATATGCACTCACATACCCTGACAGGGCGCCATTACCAGAAGCAAAATCATTGAACCTTTGGGAGATTGGACAATTGAATTTCCAAAAAGCGGATTTTGACAGGTATCGCTGCTTACATTTTGCTTATGAATCAGGTAAAATAGGAGGGACAATGCCTGCTGTGCTCAATGCAGCAAATGAAATGGCAGTCGATGCATTTCTGAAAGGCAAAGTAACATTCCTGCAAATTGAAGAATTGATTGAAAAGGCACTAAACAGACATCATGTGATTTCAACGCCTAGTTTGCAAGATATCCATGAAGTGGACAAAGATACACGAGACTTTGTTCAATCAATCCTCACATAAGGTGGTATGTTCGTGAATACAGTGATTGCGTTTATTATTATTTTTGGAACGCTCGTTTTTTTCCACGAGCTTGGCCATTTAATTATGGCGCAGCGAGCGGGGATTTTATGCCGTGAGTTCGCAATTGGTTTTGGGCCGAAGATTTTCTCCTTTAAACGAAAAGAAACCGTTTATACCATTAGACTTCTCCCTATTGGCGGATTTGTTAAAATGGCAGGAGAGGACCCTGAAATCATTGAAATTAAACCAGGTCATACAGTGGGGCTCTTATTCAATGAGCAAAATGAAGTAGAAAAAATCATTTTAAATGATAAAGAAAAATATCCTGATGCACTTGTCATCGAAGTTGAGCAGATTGATTTAGATCATGCCATGAGAATCTCAGGATATGAAGCTGGAAATGAAGATATTTTGACTGGCTACAATGTGAGTCAAACAAGCTTTTATATTGCAGATGGTGAAGAAATTCAAATCGCACCATACAATCGTCAATTTGGATCAAAAACGGTATGGCAGCGTATTAAAGCGATCGCAGCTGGACCGATTATGAACTTTATTTTGGCGTATGTGATTTTGGTTGCTTTAGGGTTTATTCAAGGGGTCACCGTTGATGATCCTGTACTCGGCAAGCTGACGAAAGACGGCCGAGCGGCAGAAGCTGGACTCATGCAGGGAGACCACATCGTGTCCATTAACGGGGATAAAATGAATTCTTGGACAGACGTCGTTCAAACCGTTCAAAAGAACCCTGAGAAAAAAATGAATGTCGTCATTGACCGAGACGGCAAAGAAAGCACTGTGCAGGTTGTACCAGAAGCTGTGAAAGCAGACGGAAAAAACATTGGCCGTTTCGGATCTTATCCGCCAACGGAAAATGGATTTCTGAAGGTTATTTCATCCTCAGGAACGACTGTGATTTCAACAGCAGGTCTGATTTTAACGAACTTACAAAAGATTGTCACAGGGCAATTTTCACTAGATATGTTAGCAGGTCCTGTTGGGATCTATGACATGACAGGAGAAGTAGCTAAGCAAGGTGTGTTAACATTAATGCAGTTTGCGGCGTTCCTTAGTATTAACTTAGGTATCGTGAATTTATTGCCGATTCCTGCACTAGACGGAGGACGTTTACTATTCTTGTTTGTTGAAGCCATTCGCGGTAAACCAATTAATCGTGAGAAAGAAGCACTTGTTGTCTTTATCGGTGTTGCATTCCTCATGCTGTTAATGCTAGTGGTTACGTGGAATGACATCCAGCGATTATTTTTATAAAACCAATGTCTCTTGTTTCTCATTACGGGAAACAAGAGTTTTTGTGAGAAGTCCTATTTCATAAATGAGGTGTAACGACATGAGACAATCCCTGACTTTCATACCAACTCTTCGAGAGGTGCCAGCAGATGCTGAGGCAAAAAGTCACCAGCTCTTAGTAAGAGCTGGGTTCATTAGACAAAACACAAGCGGAATCTATCATTATCTGCCGCTTGCTCATAAAGTCATCCAGCATATTCAATCCATCGTTCGTAAGGAGATGGAAAAGGCGGGAGCAGCTGAGCTGTTAATGCCAGTGCTGCAGCAGGCAGAAATGTGGCAAGAGTCAGGAAGATGGTATACATACGGTCCAGAATTGATGCGTATGAAAGATCGTCATGGCCGTGAGTTTGCACTTGGCCCAACGCACGAAGAAGTGATTACATCACTTGTACGCAGCGAAGTGAAATCGTATAAGAAGCTTCCTTTAACTCTTTATCAAATTCAATCAAAATTCCGCGACGAACAGAGACCGCGTTTTGGGCTACTACGCGGACGTGAATTTATTATGAAGGATGCGTACTCATTCCATTCTTCACCAGAAAGCCTTGATGACACTTACAACAAGATGTTTACAGCTTACTCCAATGTATTCTCAAAAGTAGGTCTTAATTTTAGACCAGTTATTGCAGATTCTGGTGCAATGGGAGGAAAAGATACACATGAGTTTATGGCACTGTCAGAAGTAGGAGAAGATACAATCGCATACTCTGATACATCTTCCTATGCTGCGAACATTGAAATGGCTGAAGCTGTTTATCGAGGAGAAGAAACAAATCCTGCGGACTTCAAAGAACTTGAAAAAGTCCATACACCGCAAGCAAAAACGATTCAAGACATCGCTGGATTTTTAGAAGTTGATCCTTCTCTTTGTATCAAGTCTGTTTTGTTTAAAGCAGATGATGCGTATGTTCTCATCCTGACGAGAGGCGACCATGAAGTAAATGATGTGAAAGTGAAAAACTTGGTAGGAGCACAGCTTGTAGAGCTTGCTACTCGCGAAGAAGTACTAGAAGTCATTGGAACAGAGCCTGGATTTGTTGGTCCAGTGAAGCTGGAAGCAGAAGTCGATATTTATGCAGACCTTGCGGTTAAAGGCATGACAAATGCTGTTGCAGGTGCAAACGAAGCGGATTATCACTTTGTCAATGTCAATCCTGCGCGTGATGTGTCAGTGAAAGAATTCACAGATCTCCGTTTGATCCAAGAAGGCGACGTTTCTCCAGATGGAGAAGGCACAATCCAGTTTGCTAAAGGGATTGAAGTAGGACAAGTCTTTAAACTAGGCACTCGTTATTCTGAGTCAATGGATGCGACGTACCTTGATGAGAATGGTCGAGCGCAGCCAATGATTATGGGCTGCTATGGTATCGGTATCTCTAGAACGCTTTCAGCGATTGTTGAACAGCATCACGATGAGAAAGGAATCATTTGGCCGGAAGCTGTTGCGCCATATGACCTTCATCTCCTTGCATTAAATATGAAAAACGATGCTCAAAAAGAGCTAGCTGAAACGTTATACGAGCGCTTAGAAGATGAGGGCTTTGACGTACTTTTCGATGACCGTCAGGAGCGAGCAGGCGTGAAATTTGCAGACAGTGATTTAATTGGGCTGCCAATTCGCATTAGCTGCGGAAAACGTTCAGAAGAAGGCATTGTTGAAGTGAAGTTTAGAAAATCAGGGGAATCACACGAAGTATCTGTTGATGAGCTGATTTCTTTTATACGCCAAGCATAAAAAACGAACAAAAAAATGAAGGTACCTCCTGTAGAAAAGAGGTACCTTTCTGATTGACAAAAGGAGGGTCCTGTCTTGGATGAACAATTACCGATCACACGGCGGCAATTTCATATATTACTCAATCAGATTCAAATGACAGATGATGACCTCAGTCGTTACTTTGAAGAAGGAGAAATCGTCAAATTGACGGTGCATAAGGCGGCGAAAACGTGGCATTTCCTTTTTAAATTTAAGGCGCTTTTGCCTTACAAGGTATATGCCATGTTTCTCAGCAGGCTGACAAATGCATTTTCTCATATTGCACAAGTCACTTGCACGATTGAAGTCAATGATTCGAGCATCTCTGAAGAGCTCGTTCAATCGTATTGGTCACATTGTGTGGAAGAGCTTCAAGGAATTTCTCCTCCAATTATCAGCTTGCTTCAGCAGCAAAAACCATCGCTGTCTGGACATAAAATCATCATCAAAACGAAAAGCGAAACAGAGGCTTTGGCCATCAAGAAGAAGTACAGTCCAATGCTCCAGGCTGCTTTTAAACAAGTAGGCTTTCCAGAATTGCAATTTGATACAGAAATTTTTGTATCAGATCAAGAGATTCAGAAGTTCAGAGAACAAAAGCTTGCTGAAGATCAAGAAAGAGCGATGCAAGCCCTCACTGAGATGGAGAAGAAGGAAAGTGAGGAGCAGGAAGAAGGTCCGTCTGGCCCACTCATGATTGGCTATCAAATTAAAGACAATGAAGAAATTCGTACGCTTGATAGTATTATGGATGAGGAAAGAAGAATCACCGTTCAGGGCTATGTATTCGATGCAGAAACGCGTGAGCTGAAAAGCGGCAGAACGCTTTGTATCTTTAAAATTACAGATTATACAAACAGTATTTTAATTAAAATGTTTGCAAGAGAAAAAGAAGATGCCCAGCTGATGAAATCATTGAAAAAAGGCATGTGGGTCAAAGCAAGAGGAAGCATTCAAAACGATACGTTTGTTAGAGACCTTGTCATGATTGCCAATGACGTCAATGAAATGAAACCTCAGCTGAAAGAGGATACGGCACCTGAGGGTGAAAAGCGTGTCGAGCTTCATTTGCATTCCCCAATGAGTCAAATGGATGCTGTTACTGGCATCGGCAAGTTGGTGGAACAAGCAAAAAAATGGGGACATGAAGCGATTGCTCTGACGGATCATGCGGTTGTACAATCCTTCCCAGATGCGTATGCAGCAAGTAAAAAGCATGACATCAAAATGATGTATGGTGTGGAAATCAACTTGGTTGACGACGGAGTACCTATTGCCTATAATCCAGAGCACCGTTTGTTAGAGGATGCAACGTATGTTGTATTTGACGTAGAGACAACTGGACTTTCAGCTGTGTATGACACGATTATTGAGCTGGCAGCAGTGAAAATAAAGGGCGGAGAAATCATTGACCGTTTTGAGGCATTTGCAAATCCTCATCACCCACTATCAGCGACAACGATCGAATTAACAGGTATCACGGATGATATGGTCAAAGATGCTCCAGATGTCGTCGATGTCGTACGGGATTTCAAAGAATGGATTGGACAAGATATCCTTGTTGCGCACAATGCAAGCTTTGATATGGGCTTTTTAAATACAGCGTACAAACGCCTGTTAAAAACAGATAAAGCGTCAAACCCTGTGATTGATACACTGGAACTTGGCCGATTCCTTTACCCAGAATTTAAGAATCACCGGCTGAACACACTTTGTAAAAAGTTCGATATAGAACTGACGCAGCATCACCGGGCCATTTACGATGCAGAGGCGACAGGCTACCTCATGCTGAAAATGCTAAAAGATGCGGCTGAAAAGGATATTGCCTATCACGATCAATTGAATGAAAACATGGGTCAGTCTAATGCTTACCAGCGCTCACGTCCTTACCATGCCATTCTGATCGCACAAAATGAGACAGGGCTGAAAAATTTATTCAAGCTTGTTTCTCTTTCTCATATTCATTATTTCTACCGAGTGCCGCGCATTCCGCGCTCACAGCTTGAGAAATATCGAGAAGGTTTAATTATTGGGTCTGCCTGTGATAAGGGTGAAGTGTTTGAAGGAATGATGCAAAAATCACCTGATGAGGTGGAAGACATTGCAGCATTTTATGACTATTTAGAAGTTCATCCGCCAGAAGTGTATCAGCATCTGCTGCAGCTGGAGCTTGTTCGAGATGAACGTGCGTTAAAAGAAATCATCACAAACATTGTGAAGCTTGGCGAAAAGCTGAATAAACCAGTCGTAGCAACCGGAAATGTGCATTATCTGCATCCAGAAGACAAAATTTATCGTAAAATCTTAATTTCATCACAAGGTGGAGCAAATCCGCTGAATCGTCATGAACTGCCAAAAGTTCATTTTAGAACGACAGATGAAATGCTTGAAGCATTCTCCTTTCTAGGAGAGGAAAAAGCGAAAGAGATCGTCGTGACGAATACGAAAAAAGTCTCTGAGATGGTCGAAAGCATTAAACCAATCAAAGATGACCTATACACACCAAAAATTGAAGGTGCAGATGAAGAAGTACGGGAAATGAGCTATCAAATGGCGCGCAGCATCTATGGAGATGATTTGCCGAAAATCGTAGAAGACCGTATTGAGAAAGAATTAAAAAGTATTATCGGGCATGGATTCGCCGTTATTTACTTAATCTCTCATAAGCTTGTAAAGAAATCACTTGATGACGGATATCTTGTTGGTTCAAGGGGATCTGTCGGCTCATCTCTTGTTGCAACTTTAACAGAGATTACCGAAGTGAACCCGCTTGCGCCGCATTATGTATGTCCAAGCTGTAAGCATTCCGAGTTCTTTAACGACGGATCTGTTGGTTCAGGCTTTGACCTTCCTGACAAGGACTGCCCGGAATGTGGCACGCCGTACAAAAAAGACGGACATGATATTCCGTTTGAAACGTTCTTAGGTTTTAAAGGAGACAAAGTCCCTGATATCGACTTGAACTTCTCAGGTGAATATCAGCCGATTGCCCATAACTATACGAAAGAGCTGTTCGGTGAAGAGTATGTATACCGAGCAGGTACGATTGGTACTGTTGCAGAAAAAACAGCATATGGTTACGTGAAAGGCTACGCTGGAGATCATAATCTTCATATGAGGGGCGCAGAAATCGACCGGCTTGTACAAGGCTGTACAGGGGTAAAACGGACAACGGGCCAGCATCCAGGCGGTATTATTGTAGTGCCGGATTATATGGACATTTACGATTTCTCACCTATTCAATTTCCAGCAGATGCGACAGGTTCTGATTGGAAAACGACGCATTTTGATTTCCACTCAATCCATGACAACTTGCTCAAACTTGATATACTAGGGCACGATGATCCTACGGTTATTCGTATGCTTCAGGATTTAAGCGGAATTGATCCAAAGACGATTCCAACAGATGATCCAGAAGTGATGAAAATTTTCCAAGGAACAGAGCCTCTTGGTGTAACAGAGGAGCAAATTGGCTGTAAAACAGGTACACTCGGTATTCCAGAGTTTGGGACAAGGTTTGTTCGGCAAATGCTTGAGGATACAAAACCAACAACCTTCTCAGAGCTCGTTCAGATCTCTGGATTATCACACGGGACGGATGTATGGCTCGGGAATGCGCAAGAGCTCATTCACAATAAAACGTGTGAACTAAGTGAAGTGATTGGGTGCCGTGACGATATTATGGTCTATCTCATCTATCAGGGCTTAGAGCCGTCACTTGCCTTTAAAATCATGGAGTCTGTTCGTAAAGGAAAAGGACTTCCCCCTGAATGGGAAGAAGAAATGAAGAATAATAATGTACCGAACTGGTATATTGATTCTTGTAAAAAGATCAAATACATGTTCCCTAAGGCCCACGCAGCTGCTTATGTATTAATGGCTGTACGGATTGCCTACTTTAAGGTGCATCATGCACTTTTATACTATGCGGCTTACTTTACCGTTCGTGCAGATGACTTTGATATTGAAACAATGACAAAAGGATCGAATGCGATTCGAGCGGTCATGGACGATATTAACTCAAAAGGTTTAGATGCTTCACCGAAAGAAAAGAACCTATTAACTGTACTAGAGCTTGCCCTTGAAATGTGTGAAAGAGGCTACCATTTCAAAAAAGTGGATCTCTATCGATCAAGTGCAACAGAGTTTATCATTGATGGAGATGGATTAATTCCGCCATTCAACTCAATCCCTGGACTCGGAACGAACGTTGCGTTAAATATTGTTCGCGCACGTCAAGATGGGGAATTCCTTTCAAAAGAGGATTTACAAAAACGCGGAAAAGTGTCGAAAACGATTCTAGAATATTTAGATCGTCAAGGCTGCTTAGAAGCACTTCCTGATCAAAACCAGCTTTCTTTGTTTTAATGCGATCAATGAAGAGCGCCCTTAAAGGGGCGTTTCTTTTTTATATATACAATAATATTATTATGTTAACTAATAAAGAATTTCCACCAAATGGAATCATTTTCTAATTCATTCATATACCTTGATTTAGCGTGATGTTTTAAAAGAAGAGATTGTATGTCATTCTTTCTACCCAAATAGAGCAAAAAAGAGAATTTCGCCGTCTGAAATGTTCTCAATCGACATATGATCATTCTGGGTACAGTCACAGAAAGAATCAAGAGAAAAAAACTTCGATGAGCGCAAAGCTGATTGCTGTTTACTATGCTTATTTTTGAAACATATTTGATTCTTTTCAAAGCTGTTCAAATCACGTTCTGAATCAAAGGAGGTGGCTTGTCTATTCATGTTTGACTAAATAGAAGGGGTGAGTCATACAGAAATGGCATCGTATAACTATGTAGAGGTTCTTCAAAAATCCTTGTTGTTTTATGAAGCGCAGCGGTCTGGAAAACTGCCTAAAAGCAGCCGTCTCAACTGGCGGGGAGATTCTGGACTAGAGGACGGGAAGGATGTAGGGCATGACTTAACTGGCGGCTGGTATGACGCAGGTGATCATGTGAAATTTGGACTTCCAATGGCGTACTCAGCAGCTGTGCTTGCATGGACAGTATATGAATACCGAGAAGCCTATGAAGAGGCAGAACTGCTTGATGACATCCTCGATCAAATCAGGTGGGCAACAGATTATTTTTTGAAAGCTCATACAGGTCCGAACGAGTTTTGGGCGCAGGTAGGTGATGGGAACGCTGATCATGCTTGGTGGGGACCGGCAGAAGTGATGCCGATGAGCCGGCCAGCTTTTAAAATTGATGAAAATTGTCCAGGAACAGAAGTGGCCGCACAAACTGCGGCAGCTTTAGCAGCGGGCTCTATCATTTTTAAAGAGACAGATGCCCCTTATGCAGCAAAGCTTCTGACGCACGCGAAACAGCTGTATGAATTTGCTGACAGGTATCGCGGCGAGTATACAGATTGTGTCACAAACGCTCAGCCGTTTTACAACTCATGGAGCGGCTATATTGATGAACTCATTTGGGGGGGAATCTGGCTGTACTTGGCAACAAATGAAGAAACCTATTTAAATCAAGCATTAAAAGCTGTAGAGGAATGGCCGAAGGATTGGGATTATACGTTTACCATGTCTTGGGACAATACTTTTTTTGCTTCGCAAATCTTACTCGCCAGAATCACGAAAGAGAATCGATTTATAGAATCGACTGAGCGTAATCTTGATTACTGGACCACAGGTTTTGTTCAAAATGGAAAAGTCGAAAGAATCACTTATACGCCTGGCGGTTTGGCATGGCTTGATCAATGGGGCTCGCTTCGTTATACAGCAAATGCAGCATTTTTAGCCTTTGTTTACGCTGATTGGGTGTCAGATGAAGAAAAAAAGAATCGATACCAAACGTTTGCGATCAACCAAACTCACTATATGCTTGGTGATAATCCGCTTAATAGAAGCTATGTCGTTGGGTTTGGCCAGAACCCGCCGAAGCATCCACACCACCGAACTGCACACGGTTCATGGTCTAATCAACTGACAAATCCTTCGAATCATCGTCACACTCTTTATGGGGCGCTCGTTGGCGGACCTAATGCACAGGATCAATATGACGATGACATCTCTGATTATGTATCAAACGAGGTGGCGACGGACTATAATGCCGCTTTTACAGGAAATATAGCCAAAATGGTGCAGCTGTTTGGAAAAGGGCAATCAAAGCTGCCAAATTTCCCGCCTCAAGAACAACCAGAGGATGAGTTTTTTGTAGAGGCAGCAGTGATGAATAATGATACAACATCTACTCAAGTAAAGGCGGTTCTATACAACCGGTCCGGATGGCCGGCTAGACGTAGTCAAACGCTCTCCTTTAGATATTACGTCAATCTGAGTGAGGTCTTTGCAAAGGGATTCACTGAAAAAGATATTCAAGTGACAGCCGCCTACAATGAAGGCGCTTCCTTATCTCCGCTCAAGGTATATGACGCATCAGCTCACGTGTATTATGCAGAAATTGATTTTACGGGCGTAGCGATTTTTCCTGGAGGAGAATCAGAGCATAAGAAGGAAATACAATTTCGATTATCTGCACCAAATGGGTCGAATGTATGGGATGCCTCAAATGATTATTCCTTTCAAGGCTTAACATCCAATATGCAAAAAACAACGAGAATTCCTGTTTTTGATGATGGTGCTTTAGTATTTGGTACACTTCCAGACAAATAAAAATCAAGATTTTTTGAAAGGGTGAAGGATTTGTCAAACAAAGAACGGTTTTTAACGCTTTATCATCAAATTAAAAGTGATGGGAATGGATATTTTTCATCAGAAGGAATTCCGTATCATTCAATTGAGACGCTTATTTGCGAAGCGCCTGATTATGGGCATATGACAACGTCAGAAGCGTATAGCTATTGGCTGTGGCTAGAGGTGTTGTACGGACATTACACAGGGGATTGGAGCAAATTAGAGGCAGCCTGGGACAATATGGAGAAGTACATCATCCCAGTAAATGAAGATGGAAATGATGAGCAGCCGCATATGAGCGCCTACAATCCTTCTAGCCCAGCCACATACGCAGCGGAAAAACCATATCCAGATCAATATCCTAGTCAGCTGAGCGGAGCTCGTCCTGCTGGTCAAGATCCGATTGATGGTGAATTGAAATCAACCTATGGAACGAATGAAACGTATTTAATGCACTGGCTGCTTGATGTCGATAACTGGTATAAATATGGGAACTTACTCAATCCATCACATACAGCCGCATATGTAAACACGTTCCAGCGCGGGCCGCAGGAATCTGTATGGGAGGCGATCCCACATCCATCACAAGATGATCAATCTTTTGGGAAGCCAAATGAAGGCTTTATGAGCTTGTTCACAAAAGAAAACCAAGCACCAGCTGCTCAGTGGCGCTATACCAATGCGACGGATGCTGATGCGCGTGCAATACAAGCGATGTATTGGGCAAAGGAACTCGGCTACAATAATTCAACCTATCTTGATAAAGCGAAAAAAATGGGTGATTTTCTCCGTTACGGTATGTACGATAAGTATTTTCAAACGATTGGAAGTGGCAAGCAAGGGAATCCGTACCCTGGAAACGGAAAGGGTGCCTGTCATTACTTAATGGCGTGGTATACCTCTTGGGGCGGAGGACTTGGCGACTATGCAAACTGGTCATGGCGTATCGGAGCGAGCCACTGCCACCAAGGGTATCAAAACCCTGTCGCCGCTTATGCTTTGTCCTCAGACAAAGGTGGTTTAAAGCCATCTTCCGCTACCGGTGCAAGCGATTGGGAAAAAACATTAAAAAGGCAGCTTGAATTTTATGTATGGCTTCAATCAAAAGAGGGAGCGATAGCAGGAGGCGCAACCAATAGCTGGAATGGAGACTATAGTGCATATCCGGCGGGAAGAAGTACTTTTTATGATATGGCATATGAGGATGCACCTGTTTACCATGATCCGCCTTCTAATAACTGGTTTGGGATGCAGGCATGGCCGATGGAGCGCGTAGCAGAGCTTTATTATATTTTTGTGAAAGATGGAGACAAAACTTCTGAAAATGTCCAAATGGCGAAATCTTGTATCACAAAATGGGTCGACTATGCATTAGATTACATTTTTATCGGCAGCCGTCCTGTGTCGGATGAAGAGGGGTATTTCTTAGATGACCAAGGACAAAGAATTCTAGGAGGAACAAATGCTGCTGTTGCTACAACGAGTGCACCTGGCGAGTTTTGGCTTCCTGGAAATATTGCTTGGAGCGGACAGCCTGACACGTGGAATGGGTTCCAGTCTGCAACAGGAAATCCAAACTTAACAGCTGTCACAAAAGATCCAACTCAGGATACGGGCGTACTAGGGAGTCTCGTCAAGGCTTTAACATTCTTTGCTGCTGCTACTAAGCTAGAAACAGGGGATTATACAGCGCTTGGCGTAAAAGCGAAAGATGCAGCCGCACAGCTCCTTGAGGTGGCGTGGAATTACAATGATGGCGTGGGCATTGTGACAGAGGAAGACAGAGAGGACTATGACCGCTTCTTTAAAAAAGAAGTGTATTTCCCAAATGGTTGGAGCGGGACCTTTGGTCAAGGGAATCAGATTCCTGGATCAAGCACTATTCCTTCTGATCCGCAGCGAGGAGGTAATGGGGTCTATACGAGTTTTGCTGATCTTCGTCCAAACATTAAACAAGATCCAGCATGGTCTTCACTCGAGAGTAAATATCAGTCTTCATTTAATGAAGCAACAGGCAAATGGGAGAATGGGGCACCGGTTTTCACCTATCACCGTTTTTGGTCACAAGTGGATATGGCCACTGCCTACGCAGAATATCATCGTCTAATCAACTAGCAGGTGAAATTTAAGCTGCCGGTTTCTTTGAGCCGGCAGTTTGTTTAAGAAATATAAATACAGTGAAGATAAGGGTGTTTTTACATGGTCAAAGAAAGAAGTTTTCTTCATCAATCAATAAACAAGGGCGAAAATGAGCAGATCAATCTGATGTGGAAAAAAGAGGCGAATGATCGAATCTCAGAGCATAGACAAAGAGATCTTGAAATAAACGTCACAAATCACGATAAAAAGCCAATAGCAGGAATAGAGGTTGAGTTGAAGCAAATTAGGCATGAATTTGCATTTGGTTCAGCGATGAATGACCAAGTGTTATTTAATCAACAATATGCCGATTTTTTTGTGAAGCATTTTAATTGGGCTGTTTTTGAAAATGAGGCAAAATGGTATGCAAATGAGCCGGAAAGAGGGAGAATCACCTACGAAAAAGCAGATGCGATGCTGAATTTTGCAGATAAACATCAACTTCCAGTAAGGGGGCACGCTTTATTTTGGGAGGTAGAGGATGCCAATCCAAGCTGGCTGAGGTCACTACCGAATCACGAAGTGTATGAAGCCATGAAAAACCGGCTTGAGCATGCGGGCAATCACTTTAAAGGAAGATTCCGTCACTGGGATGTAAACAATGAAATGATGCATGGTTCATTTTTTAAAGACCGATTCGGGAAAAATATTTGGAAATGGATGTATGAAGAAACGAAAAAAATTGACCCTCAAGCACGATTGTTTGTGAATGATTATAATGTGATCTCATATGGTGAGCACCATGCTTATAAAGCACATATCAATGAACTTCGTCAGTTAGGCGCACCTATTGAGGCGATTGGTGTACAAGGACATTTTGAAGAACGGGTCGATCCAGCCGTTGTAAAAGAGAGGCTCGATGTGCTTGCTGAGCTTGGACTTCCTATATGGGTTACAGAGTACGACTCTGTTCACCCTGACGCTAATAGAAGAGCGGATAACCTAGAGGCTTTATATCGTGTCGCATTTAGTCATCCAGCCGTAAAAGGAGTGCTAATGTGGGGATTTTGGGCAGGTGCCCATTGGAGAGGTGAGCATGCGGCCATCGTGAATTACGATTGGTCTTTAAATGAAGCAGGTAGACGTTACGAAAAGCTTCTAAATGAGTGGACGACACAAAGAGTTGAAAAAACAGATGCTAATGGCAATGTGACATGTCGAGCATTTCACGGGACATATGAGATTCGAATCGGTAAAGAAAGTAAACTGTTGAAACAGCAGACAATTGAACTTGATTCAAATGAAAAAACACCACTTCGGCTAGATGTGATCATACCTGAAGAAGGATAGATTGTGAGGAGAATGTAATTGAAAAAGTGGACTCAAAGAGTGTCCTTCTTCATAATTGTGGTCGCTATATGGGCCGGATGGTTTTCACTGACGATTAAAGCCGCCGCTTATGTACAGACGTCTGGCACACAATTTACGCTGAACAATCAACCATTTTACTTTGCTGGTACAAATAATTACTATTTCCATTACAAATCTAAAAAGATGGTAGATGCAGTGTTCGATGATATGAAAGCAATGAATTTAAAGGTCTTACGTATTTGGGGATTTCACGACGGAGCCCCTCAAGAAAACTCCGTTTTACAATCTAGTCCAGGGGTCTATGAAGAATCGGGTTTTCAAAAACTAGATTATGCGATTTATAAAGCGGGGCAGGAAGGAATAAAACTTGTCATTCCACTAGTGAACAATTGGGATGACTTTGGCGGGATGAATCAATACGTAAAGTGGTTCAATGCAGGATCACATGATGCCTTTTATACAGATCCTCGTATTCAACATGCTTACAAAAATTATGTGCGTTATGTTTTAGAAAGAACGAATACGTACACAGGTGTTCAATATAAGGACGATCCAGCTATTATGACTTGGGAACTAGCCAATGAGCCGCGTGTGCAGTCAGATCCAACGGGTAATATACTAGTCAAATGGGCAGATGAAATGAGTACATGGGTCAAATCGCTGGATCGTCACCATCTTGTTGCAGTAGGAGATGAAGGATTTTTTCGCATACCAGGCCATGAAGATTGGTTTTACAGAGGCGGAGAAGGCGTCGATTGGGACCGTTTGACAGCTCTCTCTAATATCGATTATGGAACCTACCATCTGTACCCAGATCATTGGAACAAGTCTGCTGCTTGGGGAGTGAAATGGATCGAAGACCATATCACCCGCGGGAAGACAATCGGAAAACCAGTTGTGTTAGAAGAGTTTGGCTATCAAAATCAATCAGCACGTCCTGACGTATACCAAAGCTGGCTGTCAGAGGTTGAGCGGCTCGGAGGGGCTGGTAGTCAATTTTGGATTTTAACAAGCATTCAAGACGATGATTCTCTCTATCCCGATTATGACGGTTTCCGCATCATAAAAGGGAGCAGGGAGGCAGCCCTTATCAGTGAACATGCGAAAAGAATGAACGAAAAGAACTGATGGCGAATGCTTGCTGAATAAGGAACTTCATTTGCTGTTTATATTGCTTAAACCAAGTTTTCAGAAAGGATCAAGTGACAGAAGGTATTTATGAGATTTCGTTCCCCATAAAAAAGGAGGTGGTTATTTTTATTTTTTATCTTAATTTGTAAAAAACATTTCCAATAACTTGACTAAATGGAAATTTAATTCTATACTCTGTAGTACAGAGTTCTTTGTGGAAGAGGAGTTTATTTATGCCGAATGAAAAATCGAATAATTCAGAAATATTAGAGAATTTATCTCATATCAAGACGATTACAAACTATAAAACAGAGTATTGTAAACAAACAAGTATTTATTTTATCATTTGGGGCCTTATTTGGATAATGGGGTATTCAATACCTTTACTTTTTGCTAATCCAATAACTATAGGTGTCTTTTGGCTTGTTTTAGGTATTGTGGGCTGGGTTATCACTTTAACTACATATTTTAAACAAAGGAAAATGATACCAATGCCCTTGTTTTTAAGAACTCAATTGCAATACACATGGCTTGGCCTTGGAATCATTTTAGGTATCTTTATTTTTTTAATATGTGTTGGTTTATTACCATATACAGTAGATAATTTACCCTTTTATATTGTTTTATTGGTATCCATAATGTATTTACTTTTAGGTATTGTTCTAGCTAAAGAGATTTTTATTATGGGGTTCTGGTTAAGTGTTTTAGGTGTAACTACATTTTTATTATTTCCTAGTTTAATGAACATTATTTTTGCTTTTATTGGTGGAGGAAGTTTGTTATTAACTGGTGTGATTTTAAAAAGAAAAGGACAAGGAAATGAGTAATGTCAATAGTTTAAATGATTTAATCCATCCAAAAGTCCGGTTAGGGATTATGAGTTTATTAATGATTTATGAAACATGTGATTTTACCTTCTTAAAAGGTTCTTTATCTGTAACAGACGGGAATTTGGGCTCGCATTTGAAAAAATTAGAAGAAGCTGGCTATGTGCTAATTACAAAGACCTTTGTGGATAAAAAACCAAAAACAATAGTTAGTATAACAGATTTAGGAGAGCACGCTTACAAAGAATATTTGAGTGTTATTGAAGCCATTTTAAAAAACAAATGAGATGAAAGGAAAGGGTGCCGAATGTTGAAAATAGAAAACGTCAGTAAAAAATACGGAGCTTCCCAAGCGTTAAGAAGTATTACATTAACGATTCCAGAAGGAGTTTGTTATGGATTAATAGGTCCAAATGGCTCTGGTAAATCAACCTTAATGAAAATTATATCTCATATAATTAAATCTTATGAAGGCAAAGTTGAGCATGTTGGTGAGTCTAAAAGTGCGCTAGGCTACATCCCCCAAGACATCAGCTTGGAGGAAAAATTAACAGCTAAAGTAAATATGGAGTTTTTTGGACAGATTTATGGTTTAAAAGGGAAGAAATTAGATGAAAGAGTAGAAAAAACACTAAAAGATGTAGGGTTGTGGGAAAGAGCAAATGATATAGTTGAACATTTTTCAGGAGGAATGAAACGCCGTTTGAATATTGGCTGCGCTCTCATGCACGCCCCTGAGTTAATTCTTTTAGATGAACCGACAGTGGGGGTAGATCCTCAATCAAGACGCTATATTTTTGACATAATCAACAAATTGAAGGAAGAGGGAAGAACTATTATCTATGTTAGTCATTATATGGAGGAAATAGAGAGTTTATGTGATTATGTGGCTTTCATTGATAAAGGAAAAATTGTTGAAGAAGGAAAAATAGGTGAACTTTTGAATCGTTATGCAGAAACATCTGTCTTTTTTGATTCTATGATTCCTAATAAAACATTAACTAGTCTCGGGTATGATTTTGTAACTTATCAAGGCGGTGTGTTAGTTAAAACAACAAAACCCTTAGAAACTTTAGAAGATTTGGCTAAACTGAGTAAAAAAGAATCATTGGTTCCCCAACAATTATCTTTGTACAGACCTAGACTCGAAGATGTATTTTTTCAATTAACAGGAACAGATTTACGTGATCAATTCCAATAAAAATGTCTTTATGAATGAAAACCACTCTCGTATTTTAATTCATATAACTTATAAGAGTGATTGACATAGTTAAGAGGCATACATCAAACGAACAGAATTACCTTGTGTGAACCTTCAATTTAAAATAATAAGTAGGTTAGTTAAGATTATTTGACTAATTATAATTAAATACATCTATAAATGGTAAAATAATTAAAAAATGTGATTATTTTAAAAGTGATATAAGAAAGCGAATTAAATTAATATAACGGGAGTGATTTTTATGTGGCCATTAGTCCGCATCGAATCCATAAAACAAGTGAAAGATCGATCTTTGTTGTTCTGGACCATTTTGTTGCCAGTTGCTTCAATTATTCTTTTAATAGAATTATTTACATCAGGTAGTTCACAAGCACAAAAAACATTAGTTGCTTCTCAATCGGTTACAGGAATGAGTGTGTTTTTTTCCACATTTGTTATTATTTCAATTGTAATTAGCTTTGTAAAAGATCGAGAGAAAGGAATTGTGGCAAGGCTGGCAAGTACTCCCTTACAGCCGCATAATTTTTTTCTTGGAAAGTGTGTTCCGTTCTTTGTCATCATTTTATTTCAAGTTTTGTTGTTAACCATTTTGGGTGTTTACTTATATGGTATTGAAATCACACAATACAGCTCGTATTTCTTAGTAGTTGTCCTATTATCAATGCAAGTCACTTCATGGGGAGTAGCCATCGCCGCATTTGCTAAAACTGAGAATACAGGTTTAGTGATGACGAACATGATTGCTTTAGGGACAGCGGTTGCTTGTGGTTTATGGACTCCATTTGATCAATTACCTAGTTATTTAAAAATAATTGGAATGCTCTTCCCACAGTATTGGGCACATCAAGGCTTAGTGCAATCAGTATCAACACTACCCGGGGGGGAGAATTTGATCTTAGTAACAGTAGTCCTTATAGGTTATACACTGTTAGGATTTATTCTTTCGTTGGTTGGTTATAAAAAATATATAAAGAGAGCCAGAGGCTAGGCTAAAAAAATTTCAGCTGAATGTTATGCACATAAACTAACTTAAATTTTAATGATTTATCTAAACTTCAATTAGTCTATTTCTAGAACGTTGACCGAAAAATCAATACTTGTAAGCCGTCTTTTTATATAAAAGGAGTGGGGCAATGTTAAGTGAAAAGTTAGAATTATATGTTGAAAGTTGTTTTCGGCCATATAAAAAAGACAAAACATATGAAGAAAAGAAAAAAGAATTATTAGAGATGCTTGGAAAAGTTAAATTAAAACTGGATAATGCTGGAACAAAAGATGAAGAAGTTCAGGATATGCTTATTGAAAAGCTGAAATCAGGTGAAATAAGCATTGATGTCAATACATTAGATATTGATGATCATAACCGAGTAGAGCATGTGAAAAAAATATTTGTTAATGCTGATTTAGATTGGTTGACTTTTATAAATGTTAAGTATAAGTTGTGCGATTTTAAAGGGCTATCGATCGTACAAAAAGTGATGAACCATTCAGAATTTAATGGGTGTTATCTGAGAAAAATGAATGTTAGCAATTCTAAAATTTCCACATCAACTTTTGAAAAGAGTGATTTGACTCAATCTCATTTTGAACATTGTGAGATAACGAATTCATCTTTATATGGCTGTCATTTACCCAATGTTCGTATTGATGAATCAACTTTAATAAATGTTTCATTTGAAAATTGTTATTTTAAAAACATCTCTTTTGAGAATTCTAAATTAATAAATGTTAATTTCAAATCATGTACGTTTAAAAAATTAAATTTTATTGGAGTGACAATGGATAAAATGACCTATTATATCTTAGAAGGAGAAGGGGCTGATTTAAGCGGTGTGAAAGTAATCGATAGTTAATGTAGTAGGCTGTTGAGAAAAATCTCAATAGCCTTTTTTGTTTTATCCACTATCTCTAGATTACCCCATTAGTATCATGATCACCGTGTCTTTGGGTTGAAATTCAAATATATGTAAGAGAAATAGTTGTGTTGAGAATTTAAATTGAAGTACAAGAATTAGTTTAATTATAAGAGGGAGCTTTACAAAAGCGAGTTAAATGCAAGGTTTTCGTTAAGGAGTGTGGAAAATTTCTATTTTTCCAAATAAAAGATGACCACACACCTAACTAATCTGCTTCGCTAAGTGTGTGGGAGGTTTTTTCAATCATATATATTACGAAAAAACCTAAAGTTGATTAGAAAGTTGAAGAACTTGAGATGATTGTTGTGCAAGTGCAGCGCGCAGCCATTGGTTCAAATAAATGTTGACCTTCCCCATGTACCTTAGCAGACAAAGCAGTTGGAATTGTAATTTTAGTCATCTTTAAACCTCCTTAAATAAAATTTATCAACATAGATTATGTAGTTGATATATTACATATGATGGTTCATAAGTCTTTATTTGTCAATAATTAAGTGTGAAAGTTTTATATTTTCTGAAAAGTACATTGATAACACCAAAAAAGTGTGGTTTAATATGACCATGGAAAATAATACTATAATTAAAATTTTATGTATTTAAAGTCATTATATGGTCTAGATGTTATTTTTTAATTGAGGGGTGATGTTAATTTGGATCAATTATTTTGGGTATTTAGATATTAAGTTAAGTAAATGTATGAAAAAAGTCGAGGTTAACTATGTTATGAAGAACTCAAAAAGAAGATTACTATTTCTGTTAAAAGTTTAATCATTTTATCTAACTGAGAGATAAGAAAGAGAAAAGAGGGAAGTGCTGTTTATGAGTATTCATTATGTCGGTATTAGAGAACCAATAAAAGTCTATTTAGAGAAGATGAAAGTTGATTATGACGACTACCCTGTTCAAGTTATTGATTTGGGCGGAGCGGTCAATTATGACAAAGAATTTTTTATAAATAATACTGATTTTCAAACGGAAACAATTCTTTTATCTAATAGAAGGCATAATGTCGAGGATGAACTAGGTTCTCTTGAAAGTGAATTATTGAAAATTTATCAGAATAGTATACTTTATAGGACTTCACCGCTTGATATCAATATAGAACTTTATAGAGGATGGGCAGGTGCTACTGGAAAATTAATAACTGCATTTTCTCCCGAGGGAGTTAATTGGATTAATACAATTGATGTTATAAAGGCATGTTTGATCCCTAAAAAAGATGTTAGAAGTCGCGCTGGAAAAGCATATGATTTAACAGGGCCAGAGTTAGTAAGTATGAGTAGGCTTAAGGATATCTTTGAAAAGGATTTAGACATGAAAATTGAATTATATTGTAAAAGTAAAGAAGAGGTTATAACAATTTTATCCCAAAATAATATGCCTTTAGATGTATTAGAATGGTTAGTCGGATTTCAGGAATATTCTTCTTCAAAACAATTACAGCCATTTACGAAAACGCTAGAACAAATAATTGGTCATCCCCCAACAAGTGCACAATTATTTAAAAATACAAATTAGTTATTCTTAAAGGAGGAATAATGTATGTTTGTTAAAGAACAAGAAAGCACGAGATATAAATTAGCACCACACGTTACGCTGGGTAAATTAGAAGACAGTTTGATTGGTTTAAAAGCGCAAACTGTCACCAAAATTGAAGGTGAAGGAATTATTGAATTTATTCAAGAAATTTCTAATCATCTCACGAAAGATAATGGGGTTTCAATTAAAGAGCTAGAGGAGAATTTTGAAATTGAGAGTGATCAATTAAAACATGTCCTCGAATTTTTAGTTGCGAATGGAATATGTGTTAAGACTGATATGAACTTTGATTTGACTGCGCTTTTGTCTTATGAAAGAGCCGGTGGCCAAGTATTGGTTGAAGATATACTAGATCGTTTAAAAACAGGGATTGTTGAAGTGATTGCGCAGGATCACAATCCAGTTGCTGTAGAATTCATTCGTCATTTGCAAGAGGCAGGGCTACATGTAGTGCTTAAGGGAGAAATAACTAAGCAACCAAATATCAGGGTTGCTATTGGTAAATCTCATTTAGATCCGATTTTGGAAGAAATAAATGACCTAGCATTAGAAGACCATATACCTTGGTTAAGCATTGTGCCATATGATGGACAGACATCTTGGGTAGGTCCATTTTTCATACCACATCAATCAGCTTGTTTACATTGTTATAACCTTCGAAAATCAGCGAACTTTTCTGACGAAGTACTGCGTTCAGACTTAATGAAAATCAAACCTGTAAATCCTGAAAAGAAGCCGGTTTATCATATGCCGATTAATTTAGTTCAAATCGGGATTGCAAGTAATTTAATTCTAGAATGGCTCACTTTAAAAGATTACGCACCAAGTGCAACACCAGGTGGATTTACAACAATTAATTTAGATGATAAGGGAGTATCTGTTCATAATCATCGTGTTTATAGAGTACCAAGATGCCCTAAGTGTTCTCCAGCTGCAGATACCGGTTTTCCTCAAGTTTGGTTTCATGGTGAGGTGAAAAATTAATTATGGTTAATAAATGGACAACATTAGAAGAGTCATGGGAGATACTTGACCAATTGGCGGATCCTTATGTTGGGATAGTCCGTAGAGAGTATAGAAAACTCAGAGACGTTGATGATATATGGGGTCATTCATATGGAGCGCATGGTACAGACAGCAATATTTTATTTGGAGTACCATCTAATTCTTATAATGGGGGAGGGTCTGCTAATCCAGCAGCAGCCAGATTAGCAGCTATAGGTGAAACGGTAGAAAGATATAGTGCAGCTTATTTACCTTTAAACTCTGATGTAGTTTGTTTTGGAACACAAAAGGACTTAATCAATGAAAACAAATCAGTAATTGGCTTTGATAAGTGGGAAATGTATGCTGTCACCCAATATGAAGATCCGAATTTTCCTCATAATGTATGGAATGAAGATACAAAATTATGGTGGAGAAAAGGTCATATTGCTGAAAATAATGAAGAAGTTTGGACGCCTGCTCAATTAATTCATATTGCAAACTATACTGAGTGGCCAGGAGACCCAAATATTGGTCATGCAACTAGTAATGGACTAGCATGTGGTATTACATATCAAGAAGCGGCAATCTCAGGTTTATTTGAAACAATTGAAAGAGATGCATTTATGCTTACTTGGTACAATAAGTTAAGTTTACCGCAGATCGATATTAATACTTCACCTAGATTAAAACATTTCTATGAACGATATATTAAACCTACATCTCTTGATTTGCATTTAGTAGATATGACCGTTTTTTCTGGTGTACCTACTATTTTGGCAGTGATAAGAAATCCTCATACAGATTTAGCTCCATTTGCTATTGGCGCTGCCTCTGCTCATTCAATTGAAAGAGCATGTGAGAAAGCTGCAATAGAGGGAATGTATACAAGAACTTGGGTAAAAACAGAACAACGATTAGGGAATGCGCTAGTAGATGTAGATTATCATCGTGATATAAATAGTTTTGAAGATCATATTAAACTCTATGCTGGAACAGCTATTGTGAAAGAAGCTGATTTTTTAACTGCGAGTAAGAAATTAGTGGATGTTAATGATTATACACCGTTTGATGATGGTTCTCCAGATATCTTATGGACTAGTCTCGTCAGTCATTTATCAAAACAAGGATATCATGTAGCAACTTTTGATTTAACCAGTCCTGATATAAAAGATGCTGGTGCATATGTCGTAAAATCAATTATTCCTGGATATAAACCGATTGACGTTCTATATAGAGGTAGAATGTTGGGTGGAGAACGAATTTTAAAACATTCTTATCAATTAGGTTTAGTAGATAAACCTTTTAAATTAGAAGAACTGAATCCAATTCCGCATCCATTTCCTTAATATCGTAGAAAGGTGATTAAATATATGAATAGTATTGAAAGACATGCTACTAATTTGGCTGATGTTGTGTATGGAAACGAAGCATTACGGTTTGATGATCCTTCTGAAAATTGGTTTGAAGCAACAAAAATCTATAGAGGTTCAATGGCATGGGACGCACCTGGTGTTGCAGGACTGCTTCGATCTCAAACTTTGCAAAAGATTGCTACACATGCAAGTAAAAGATTTGATGACCTACCATTAATTTCACTACCTAAACCATTAAATACAAATATATCTTTAGACGATGTCATTAAGGGACGAAGAAGTGCAGATTATTTTAGCGGGGGGAGTGTTTCATTAGAACAACTCTCAACAGTTTTACAGAAGAGTTATGGATTGGTAGAGCGTAAAGAAGGACCTAGACGTCCTATACCATCTGGTGGTGCGCTCTATCCTCTAGATCTATATATTGTAGCCAATAAAGTGGATACTTTAGACAAAGGTGTTTATCATTTCGATCCGTATAGAAGAGGATTGACTAAAATGGGTGATTACTCCGAAAAAGAATTTGAGAAAATAATGTTACAAGAAGAATCAGTTCAAGATTTTGCATTTGCTATAGTCATTTCAGCTAATTTTTGGCGTTCTCGATTTAAGTATGGACATCGTTCTTATCGCTTTGTTTTTATGGAGGCAGGACATGTCATGCAAAATATGATCATGCTATCTACTGCACAGAAGATTAATAGTCGACCGTTCGGAGGGTTTATCGATGATGAGTTGATGGAATTGATCGGTGGATTTAATGGGGTAGATGATGCCCCAATTTATACATTGATTGCGGGTACTTAAATAAATGATTTCAATCATAGCAGCTTTAGGGATCCTCATTCACTTTTTGGGTCCCTTAAGTTCTAAAATGGTTGTCAAAATCATGAGAGATAAATCAACAACCAATCGAAGGCTAACAACATATATCACACCTCAGAGGAGCTATGATGGACTCACCATTATCGGAGCTTCTATATGCTGTGGTGCGCTTTCTCAAGAACTCTTTGTTGAAGTCTCCAATAGTAAAAATGTATTTGGTATTTTATTTTTCTTTTTGTTAGGAGTACTTTTACCATCAGTGCTATGGAAAATAAAAAACAAAGTGATTGTATTTAAAGGTAGATATGCTGTCAATGTTGATTCAATCGTTTTTCTTCCATTGACTGCTCTATCAGAAGAAGTAATTTGGCGCTTTATTCTTCCGGCTTTATTAATGAATTTATGGGAATCTATTGCAATATCAATCTGTGTAAGTTCGATAGGATTTATATTGCTGCATATACCATTAGGCGGTGCTAAGTCAACTGCTTATATGTCTCTTTTTACATTAATTACAGTTATTTCATACTTTGCATTTGGGATTTTAGCAGCGATAGCATTTCATATTTCTCATAATTTGTTCATTCATTTTTTTCACCCTCTCAAAGTAAAGGAATTCAAAACGAAACCTCCCGTATTATCTGAAACTGACTGGTGAGGCTTTTATAAAGGTGGTAAACCCTGTGATGATACAAGAAAAAATCAAAGAGCTTGAAGTAAAAAGAGCTCTGGCTCAGTCATGGTTTTCGGATCCAGATAAAAGAAAAATAAGTTCAAATTATGATAATAGAGAAACACCATTTACTCGATTTCTATCAGCTGAAACTTTCACTTCTTATTATCAACTAACATTCAAAAAAACACCTGTCTCTATTTTAGATATAGGATGTGGACAAGGTCAGATGCTTGAGTATATATCTAAGCAATTACCTCTAGCTGATTTGACTGGGATTGATTCATCTGAAGAAGCCATACATTGTGCAAATAAATTAAATATAAAAGCCAATTTTATTTGTACAGATATAAAAAATTTTTCATCACATGCTAAAATTTATGATGTGATTTTAATACATCTGTGTTTTGGGCTATTTGAAAATCCGATCGAATTATTAGAACAGTTACTTCCTTATTTATCAAATGAATCTATGATTTATATTGTTGATTTAAATCGAGATAGTATAGAAAGTGGATTGAGTTCAGTTCAGAGCAAAGAAGAAGAACTGTATATATATGATCAATATCATGCCTCGTTGACATTATCTGAGTTTGAACAGTTACTCACCTATATTACCAAACCGAGAGAAGATATGATGTATAAGATTGGTACTTCTATAATTGGAGGATTTAGCCCATTTAGTATGGAATTTTTATCGTTAATAGGAAATGGAAATTTACAACAAACGTTAAGACAGGCTCCAGATCAATATAGCAGTTCAACGCAGAAAGTACCTGTACTTTTACATGCGTGGCTTATTAAAAATTCTGGCTAAATAACTCCATCTAAACATGGTCCTTTCTTTATGTGTAATGTTAAGGTTATCAGTACAGTATTCCGCCTACTCTCCCATGGAGTTCAATGTGAATTTTTTCTCAATTTTATTCGCTAGAAACAAGTTGGAAGGGTTTTCTTTGAAATGAGGGAGCAAAGGCAAAGCGATTAAAATGGAAGCCTGCTTATTTCTTTAACATTTACACTCTTTTCTTCTATATTAAATATCAACCATTCTGTTTAATACAAAATGCTTTTTCGACATAAAAATGATTTAGTGCAGATGGAGATCATCTTTCATAGTGAGTTCTGTTCTTCGCCCATAGTATACAGCTGCGATTATCACCAGCCCGTTCTGTTCATATTGGCATATATAATAAAGGAAGAGAGAGGTATGATTGGTTTAAAGTAAACGATTTACGAGTACCTGTTATAAGGAAGAACTTCATTTGCATAAAAAAATTGGATATGGTATAGTTTTTATGGAAATGCTAACGATTACCGAGACAAGAGTGGGGAAACCCGCTCTTTTGTATTGAACAGGCAATTTTTGTCTCGACATTATTCATCCGTTTTCTGCTCCCCCTGCTCACATAAAGCAGGGTTTTTATGCAGAATGATTGATAAGAGCGTTTATCGAAAGCACAAGGAGGAAGAGAATGAGCAAAAAAGTAGTGGATGTCGTAAGCGAAATGGTACAGCCAATTTTAGATGGCTTACAGCTTGAACTCGTTGATGTTGAATTTGTCAAAGAGGGTCAAAACTGGTTCCTTCGCGTGTTTATTGACTCTGATAAAGGCGTCGATATCGAAGAATGTGCCAAAGTGAGCGAAGCCTTGAGCGAAAAGCTTGATGAGGCAGATCCGATTAGCCAAAACTACTTTCTTGAAGTGTCCTCTCCTGGAGCGGAGCGCCCATTAAAGAAAAAAGCTGATTTTGAAAAAGCACTTGGAAAAAATGTTTTCATGAAAACATATGAACCAATTGATGGTGAAAAAGCATTTGAAGGTGAGCTTACAAGCTTTGATGGTGAGATTGCAACAGTGACAGTGAAGATCAAGACAAGAAAGAAAGAGATCAATATTCCATACGAAAAAATAGCTAACGCAAGATTAGCAGTTTCGTTCAATTAACCTTTTCATTGATATAAGGGGGAACCATAAAAATGAGTAGTGAGTTGTTAGATGCCCTGACTGTTCTCGAGAAAGAGAAGGGTATTAGTAAAGAAATTATTATTGAAGCGATAGAAGCTGCACTCATTTCTGCATATAAGCGTAACTTTAATCAAGCGCAAAATGTTCGTGTTGATTTAAACCGCGAAACGGGAACAATTCGCGTATTTGCAAGAAAAGATGTTGTAGATGAAGTGTATGATTCTCGCCTTGAAATCTCTGTAGATGATGCAGCCAATATGAACCCGAATTACATGGTAGGTGACGTCGTTGAAATTGAAGTCACGCCAAAAGATTTCGGACGCATTGCAGCTCAGACTGCGAAACAAGTGGTGACGCAGCGAGTGAGAGAAGCAGAGCGAGGTGTGATCTACACTGAGTTTATCGATCGCGAGGAAGACATTATGACGGGAATCGTTCAGCGAATTGACAGTAAATTCATTTACGTGTCACTTGGCAAAATCGAAGCCCTTCTTCCGGTCAACGAACAAATGCCAAATGAGGACTACAAACCACATGACCGTATTAAGGTGTTTATTACAAAAGTCGAAAAAACAACAAAAGGACCACAAATTTATGTGTCTAGAACACATCCAGGTCTTTTAAAGCGTTTATTTGAAATTGAAGTGCCAGAAATTTATGATGGTACTGTAGAGCTTAAATCGGTTGCTAGAGAAGCTGGGGACCGTTCTAAAATCTCTGTTCGTACGGATGATCCTGATGTTGACCCAGTTGGTTCTTGTGTTGGACCAAAAGGCCAGCGTGTACAAGCAATTGTCAACGAGCTAAAAGGCGAAAAAATTGACATTGTCCATTGGTCTAATGACCCGGTTGAATTTGTTGCCAATGCATTAAGTCCATCAAAAGTACTTGATGTTATTGTGAATGAAGAAGATAAGGCGACAACAGTCATTGTCCCTGATTATCAGCTGTCGTTAGCCATTGGTAAAAGAGGTCAAAATGCTCGTCTTGCAGCAAAGCTGACTAGCTGGAAAATTGACATTAAAAGCGAAACAGATGCAAGGGAACTCGGTATTTTCCCAAGAACTGAAGACTCTGAATCTCTTTTCTTAGAGGCTGAACCAGTAGCTGAGGAATCTGACGAATAAGAGGTGATGTAAAAGGTGAATAGCCGAAAAAAAATCCCGCTTAGAAAATGTGTCGTGACGGGAGAAATGAAACCAAAGAAAGAACTGATCCGTGTTGTTCGTTCTAAAGAAGGTGAAGTGTCTGTTGACGCAACCGGAAAAAAGAACGGACGCGGAGCTTACCTTTCTCTCGATAAAGAAACCATTCTTGCGGCAAAGAACAAACGCAGTTTACAGCAGCAATTTCAGACACAGATTGACGAACACATATTTGAAGAATTACTAGAACTAGCTGAAAAGGTGAAAAAACCAAATGACTGATTCTAAGTGGTATCCTTTGCTTGGTCTAGCAAATCGAGCTCGTAAAGTCGTGTCAGGAGAAGATCTTGTGATCAAAGAAGTTAGACATGCGCGTGCTAAGCTGGTTCTTCTTGCAGCAGATGCCTCACCGAACACAGAGAAAAAGGTATCTGACAAATGCAAATTTTATAATGTTCCGGTTAGAAAAATTGAAGACCGTTCCGTTCTCGGACGTTCTATTGGGAAAGAAGCTCGCGTAGTTGTCGCTGTCACTGACCAAGGCTTCGCTAAGAAGCTTATAAGCTTGCTCGATTAATTTATTTGGGGGTGAACGAATGGCTAAAGTGAGAGTATATGAATACGCAAAAGCCATAGATGTTTCAAGTAAAGATATTATAGCAGCGCTTAAGGATATGAATGTGGAAGTGAACAACCACATGGCGACGCTTGAAGACGACACTGTGAAAAAGCTAGACGCTATCTATAAAAAAGCCAAAGCAAAAGAGACAACTAACGAGAAACCCGCAGAACAAAAAAAACAATCATCTAACAAAAACAATGATAGAAAGAAGAATGACGTGCAGAATAATCAATTTAATAAAAACAAAAAAAACAACAACCAAAACAAAAACAAAAATAAACGCGGTGGGAATAACAAATCGCAGCATCAACAAGCTAGACCTGTGAAGCCTAAGAAAGAGCTTCCTGAAAAAATTGAATTTACAAATTCAATGACAGTCGGCCAGCTGGCTGAAGAGCTTGGAAAAGAAACAGCTGAAATTATCAAAAAGCTGATGATGCTTGGTGTAATGGCAACCATTAACCAAGAGCTGGATAAAGATACAGTTGAACTAATCGCTTCTGAATATGGCGTTCCAGTAGAGGAAGTCATTATTTTAGAAGAAACTGAACTTGAAAAGTATGAAGTGGAAGATAAAGAAGAAGATATGCAAGTACGCCCTCCAGTTGTGACGATCATGGGACACGTTGACCACGGGAAAACAACGCTTCTTGACAGCATTCGTAAGACGAAAGTCGTTGAAGGCGAAGCTGGTGGAATCACGCAGCATATCGGTGCATACCAAATTGAAGAAAACGGCAAGAAAATCACGTTCCTTGATACACCTGGACACGCAGCCTTTACAATGATGCGTGCACGTGGTGCCGAGGTAACGGATACAACCATTCTAGTCGTGGCAGCAGATGATGGTGTGATGCCGCAAACGGTAGAAGCTATTAACCATGCGAAAGCAGCAGAAGTGCCAATCATTGTTGCTGTCAACAAAATTGACAAACCAACAGCGAACCCTGACCGTGTGATGCAGGAATTAACGGAGCATGGTCTAGTACCAGAAGCTTGGGGCGGCGAAACGATCTTCGTTCCTCTATCTGCAAAAACAGGTGAAGGCATTGACGAATTGATCGAAATGATCCTTCTTGTCAGCGAAGTTGGAGAACTGAAAGCCAACCCAAATCGTGCGGCAAAAGGGACTGTTATCGAGGCTGAGCTTGATAAAGGAAGAGGGTCAGTTGCAACCCTTCTTGTTCAAACTGGTACGCTTCAAGTAGGTGACCCAATCGTTGTCGGAAATACATTTGGGCGCGTTCGTGCAATGGTCAATGACATCGGACGCCGCGTGAAAACAGCAGGACCATCGACACCTGTTGAAATCACTGGTTTAAACGATGTACCAAATGCAGGGGATCAGTTCCTCGTATTCAAAGATGAAAAAACAGCTCGTCAAGTAGGTGAGGCGCGTGCTTCGAAACAGCTTGATGAACAGCGTTCAGACAAAGCGAAATTATCTCTAGATGACCTATTTGAGCAAATCAAACAAGGTGAAGTGAAAGATATCAACTTGATCGTGAAAGCAGACGTACAAGGTTCTGCTGAAGCACTGACGGCCGCTCTTCAAAAAATTGAAGTAGAAGGCGTAAAAGTGAAAATCATCCATACGGGTGTTGGAGCGATTACAGAATCTGATATTATTTTAGCAAGTGCTTCTAATGCGATCGTGATCGGATTTAACGTACGTCCTGATGGAAACGCGAAGAGCACAGCTGAAACAGAAAACGTAGATATCCGCTTACACCGCATTATTTATAAAGTCATCGATGAAATTGAAGCGGCGATGAAAGGAATGCTTGACCCTGAATATGAAGAAAAAGTCATCGGTCAAGTTGAAGTTCGTCAAACGTTCAAAGTATCTAAAATCGGTACAATTGCTGGTGGTTATGTCACTGAAGGAACCATCACAAGAGATAGTGGTATCCGCTTAATTCGTGACGGCGTCGTTATTTTTGAAGGCGAAGTCGACGTATTAAAACGATTCAAAGATGACGTGAAAGAAGTTTCACAAGGTTATGAATGTGGTATTACCATTAAGAAATACAATGATATCCGTGAAGGCGATGTTCTGGAATCATTTGTTATGCAAGAAATCGAAAGAAAATGATCGGTTATACCGAATGTGAGTGCATCATTTATGATGCCTCCTCACTGAAGGAAAAACGTGCGGTTCTTCAGCGTATATTGACAAGAACGCGCCATAAATTCAATGTAACCATGGCTGAAATGGATTACCAGGACACATGGCAGCGTACATCAATTGGAATCGCCGTGATTTCCTCATCCCGGGTTCAAGTGGAAAAGGAATTGCAGCGTGTTTTAAGCTTTATTGATTCTTTTCCTGAAATTGAACGAACGATCACGAAAACTGAGTGGTTTTAATTAGAGGTGATATGATCATGAGTATGAGAGCAACCCGCGTGGGTGAGCAGATGAAAAAAGAATTAGGCGACATCCTAGGCAGAAAGCTAAAAGATCCAAGAATCGGCTTTTTGACTGTAACCGATGTCGAAGTAACCGGTGATTTGCAAATTGCGAAAGTTTACATTTCTGTTCTCGGTGACGAGAAGAAAAGAGAGGAAACCTTAAAAGGCCTTGCTAAGGCTAAAGGGTATATCCGCTCTGAAATTGGCAATCGAATTAGACTTCGCAAAACACCAGAACTGCACTTTGAATTCGATGAATCCGTGGATTACGGAAACAGAATTGAAAGCCTAATTGCTGAACTAAACACAAAAGATCACGAATAAGACGTTGAAATAAGGATAGGCGATGATCGTCTGTCCTTTTTCATCGTTTACGAAAGGAGAGAGCGCAGATGGTAAATGGTGTTCTTTTATTACATAAAGAAATAGGGATGACCTCTCACGACTGTGTGTTCAAAGTGAGAAAGCTCTTACATACAAAAAAAGTCGGACATACAGGCACCCTCGACCCCGAGGTATCAGGTGTTCTGCCCATTTGTATTGGAAGAGCAACGAAGATTGTCGAATACTTAACAGATAAATCGAAAACGTATGATGCAGAAATCACGATTGGATTTTCTACAACAACAGAAGACCAAACAGGTGAGATCGTAGAAGAAAAAAAGGTACAAAACCCCATCTCAGAAGAAGACATTGATGCTGTGCTGAAACAGTTTCAAGGAACCATTGAACAAATTCCTCCTATGTTTTCGGCTGTGAAAATTGGCGGAAAAAAACTCTACGAATATGCAAGAGAAGGCATTGAAATTGAGCGGCCGAGCCGCGAGATTACGATTCACCGTATCGAGCGGACAACACCTGCTTTATTTGAAAATGGAAAAGTATCATTTAGATTCACCGTTTTATGTTCAAAAGGAACGTATGTCAGAACCTTAGCAGTTGATATTGGAAAGAAACTAGGATTTCCAGCTCATATGTCACATCTCATTCGCACAGGATCAGGTGATTTTACACTAGATGAGTGCATCACCCTTGATGAGCTGCGAGATATAAGCGAAGAAGGCACAGTAGATGAGCACCTTGTCTCGATCGAGCGCGCGCTCAATCATTTGCCGAAATGGGAGATAAATGATACATTAGCAAGTAAAGTGGAAAACGGTGCAGTCCTGCCCATGCCTGATGAATTCGCTCATTTCGCAGAGGAAGATCGTGTCGCTGTCTTTGCTCCTTCAGGTCGGTGTATGGCGATATATATGAAGCATCCGACCAAACAGAATCTGATGAAGCCGGCGAAGATCTTATCTCAGGACAAGCAATCTTAAAGAAAAGGTGACCATCTCGTGAAGACTATACATATTTCACACCCACATACATTGAATCAAAAGGATCAAGACCCGTCTGTTATGGCTTTAGGGTATTTTGACGGTGTTCACCTCGGACATCAAAAAGTGATTGACGCAGCAAAAAGCATTGCGAGAAAAGAAGGATTGGCTTTAGCGGTCATGACCTTTCATCCGCACCCATCACATGTTTTGCAAAAAGCACGTGAACCCAAGGACTTAATTACACCGCTTGAGGATAAAATTGATTTCATCGAACAACTGGGCGCTGACTATTTATACATTGTGCAGTTCAGCGAAAGCTTTGCAGCGCTATCTCCTCAAGAGTTTGTCGATCAATATTTAGATGAGCTGAATGTGAAGCACGCAGTAGCTGGTTTTGATTTTACGTTTGGCCGTTTTGGTGCAGGTACAATGGAAACCTTCGATGAGTACGGAAAAGGGCGTATTATGGCCACCATCGTTCCTAAGTTGTCCAATCAAGACCGAAAAGTCAGCTCAACACTCATACGCTCTGCATTGAAAAATGGGGATGTTGAATATGTGAGTGAGCTTTTAGGAAAACCGTACCAGCTGCGCGGTATTGTCATTCATGGTGATAAACGAGGACGGACGATCGGCTTTCCGACTGCGAATGTCGGTTTATCTGCTGAATATATCATTCCGCCAACAGGGGTTTATGCAGTAAGAGCAGAAGTGAAAGGCAAAGTGTATGACGGTGTTTGTAATGTTGGCTATAAACCAACCTTTTATGAAAAACGCCCTGATCAGCCTGCCATTGAAGTAAACCTCTTTGATTTTAACGAAGAAATATATGGTGAACCAATTAAATTACAGTGGTTCAAGCGCATTCGCAGTGAGCAAAAATTTAACGGAATCCAGGAGTTAACGGCTCAAATCAGTCAAGATAAAGAAGAAGCGATTCAGTTTTTTCAACATCAGCGAAAGTAAACAAAAAATTCATAGAAAAACTGCTCTACCATTTGCAAATTCAGCATATTTTTAGTATGATTATTCCTGTAGCTTTAAAACCACTTACTTGGCAGGCCGACTTCACCGACGGTTGCGAGGTAGATGGGGCTAACATGATTTGGAGGTGAAACAGGATGGCTATTACTCAAGAGCGTAAAACTCAATTAATTAGTGAGTTCAAAACACACGAATCTGATACTGGATCTCCAGAAGTTCAGATCGCTGTCCTAACAGAATCAATTAACAACTTGAACGAGCATTTACGTACTCATAAGAAAGATCACCACTCACGTCGCGGTCTTTTGAAAATGGTAGGTAGACGTCGTAATCTTCTTACGTATCTACGTAATAAAGACGTAACTCGTTACCGTGAGTTAATTAACAAACTAGGCTTACGTCGATAATCGTAAAAAGCGGGAGGATTCCCGCTTTTTTATCGTATAATCACTAATATTTTATGGTTAAAATGTTGAAAGAATGGCAAAAACCCTTCTACATACACCTTTCACATTGATATGTGAAAATCATTTTGTTCATAATAAGAATTAACTAAAATTTCAAGATAAGAGAGGAGTTTTTCTCAGAATGGGACAAGAGAAACATGTCTTCACCATAGACTGGGCTGGACGTCAACTGACAGTTGAAACTGGCCAGCTTGCAAAGCAAGCAAACGGAGCGGTCCTCGTACGCTACGGAGATACAGCTGTGCTTAGCTCAGCAACAGCTTCTAAAGAACCAAAACCACTTGATTTCTTCCCGCTCACTGTGAACTACGAAGAAAGATTATACGCAGTAGGTAAAATTCCTGGTGGCTTCATTAAAAGAGAAGGCCGTCCAAGTGAAAAAGCGATCCTTGCGAGCCGCTTAATTGATAGACCAATCCGTCCATTATTTGCTGATGGATTTAGAAACGAAGTACAAGTTATTAGTATCGTCATGAGTGTGGATCAAGATTGTTCATCTGAAATGGCTGCAATGTTTGGCTCATCTTTAGCATTATGTGTGTCTGACATTCCATTTGAGGGACCAATCGCTGGCGTTACAGTAGGACGAGTTGATGGAAAGTTTATCATCAATCCAAATGTAGAACAGCTTGAACAAAGTGACATCAACCTTGTAGTCGCTGGAACAAAAGATGCGATCAACATGGTTGAAGCTGGTGCTGATGAAGTACCAGAAGAAACAATGCTTGAAGCTATCATGTATGGTCACCAAGAGATCAAACGTTTAATCGAATTCCAAGAGGAAATTGTCAAAGCAGTCGGTAAAGCAAAAATCGATATTCCTCTATATGAAGTAGATCAAACGTTAGCAGACGAAGTAAAAGCACTTGCTGAAACAGACCTGCTGAAAGCGATTCAAGTACATGAGAAGCATGCACGTGAAGATGCAATCAGTGCAGTGAAAAAAGCTGTGGTTGAGAAATTTGAAGAAGAAGATCGCGACGAAGCGACAATTAAACAAGCGAAAGACGTATTAAACAAGCTTGTCAAAAATGAAGTTCGTCGTCTGATCACTGAAGAGAAAGTACGTCCAGATGGACGTGGTGTAGATCAAATCCGTCCACTTTCTTCAGAAGTAGGACTTCTACCAAGAACGCACGGTTCAGGTCTATTTACAAGAGGACAAACACAGGCGCTCAGTATTTGTACATTAGGTGCACTTGGCGATGTGCAAATTCTTGATGGTCTAGGCGTTGAAGAATCAAAACGCTTCATGCACCATTACAACTTCCCTCAATTCAGTGTTGGTGAGACAGGTCCAATGCGTGGCCCAGGCCGCCGTGAAATTGGACATGGAGCGCTAGGTGAACGGGCATTAGAACCAGTGATCCCATCTGAAAAAGATTTCCCTTATACGGTTCGCCTTGTGTCTGAGGTACTAGAATCAAACGGATCTACTTCACAAGCAAGTATTTGCGCAAGCACACTTGCGATGATGGATGCGGGTGTTCCAATTAAAGCACCAGTTGCAGGGATTGCAATGGGACTTGTGAAATCCGGTGAATACTACACAGTGCTGACAGACATTCAAGGAATGGAAGATGCACTTGGTGATATGGACTTTAAAGTTGCAGGTACATCAAAAGGTGTAACAGCACTTCAAATGGATATCAAAATCGATGGTCTATCAAAAGACATTTTGGAAGAAGCGCTCCAACAAGCGAAAAAAGGAAGAATGGAAATCTTAGATAGCATGTTGTCAACGATTCCTGCTTCTAGAGGAGAGTTGTCTCGTTATGCACCAAAAATCTTAACGATGAAAATCAATCCTGATAAAATTCGCGATGTCATTGGACCAAGCGGTAAACAAATCAATAAAATCATTGAAGATACCGGTGTGAAAATCGATATTGAACAAGATGGTACAATCTTTATCTCTTCTACAGAAGAAGACATGAACCAAAAAGCGAAGAAAATCATTGAAGATCTTGTGAGAGAAGTTGAAGTAGGACAACTTTACTTAGGTAAAGTAAAACGCATTGAAAAATTCGGTGCTTTTCTTGAAATCTTCAGCGGCAAAGATGGACTTGTTCATATTTCTGAGCTTGCGCTTGATCGTGTAGGCAAAGTAGAAGATGTCGTGAAGATTGGCGATGAATTACTTGTTAAAGTCACTGAAATCGATAAACAAGGCCGTGTGAACCTTTCTCGCAAAGCTGTTTTACGTGAAGAAAAGGAAAAAGAAGAAAAACAGTCTTAATGAAATATGTTAGAAGCCAGGTATCCGTACCAGGCTTCTTTCTTTTCTTGCGCTAACAATAGTTCTAGCTTGTTTCTCCCCATCATAATTTGTGATAAAGGGGAGGGACAACCATTGAAAAAAACATTACCATTCATTGTGTTTGTATTTTTACTGCTCGTGTCATATCAAACGATGAAGCAGCCGGCTGCTGTTACATATATTGAATCAATGAAAGAGCATGCTGAGGTTGCATCTGTTTCAAAAGATATTTTATATCAAGAGATTGAATCGAAGTCTTCTGACTATGAAGTGAAGGCGCAAAATGCTAAGATTGATAAAGTGTGGAAAAAGATGCCTGGTCTAAATGGACAGACGGTCAATATCGATGCCTCTTATGAAAAAATGAAAAAACAAGGGTCATTTGATGAAAAGCTGCTTGTTTTCAATGAAACAAAACCTTCTATTCATTTACATGAACTTGGTGCTGAACCCATTTACAAGGGACATCCAGATAAAAAAATGAATGCTTTCCTCATCAACGTCGCTTGGGGTGACGAGCATTTAATCAAGATGTTAAAGACACTGGAAAAGCATCAGGTCAAGGCGACCTTTTTCTTAGAGGGCAAATGGGTGAAAAAAAGCACGGATCTTGCTAAAAAGATCGTGGCAGATGGTCATGAAATTGGAAACCATTCATACAATCACCCAGATATGCGCACACTGACAAGAGAACGAGCATTAGAGCAGATTACCAAAACAAATCGTCAAATTGAAGAATCCCTTGGAAAAAAACCGAAGTGGTTCGCCCCTCCAAGCGGTAGCTTTAAAGAAGAAACAGTGAAGCTTGCCGCAGAAGAAGGAATGGAAACCATTATGTGGACGGTAGACACCATTGACTGGCAAAAACCGTCACCAAACGTACTACAAAAACGGGTGCTTGGAAAAATTCACAATGGGGCGATGATATTAATGCATCCAACAGATTCGACGGCGAAAAGTCTTGACGCACTTATCACTCAAATCAAGGAAAGAGGATATGAATTAGGAACGGTTTCTGACCTCCTAAGTGAAAAAAGACATCCGTGATCCGATCTGTTTGTTGAATAGGAGGAGCAAAACTTGGTCAAAACGTATACATGCCAAAACGGAGTAAGAATTGTACTTGAAAACAATCCCACTGTAAGATCTGTCGCAATTGGCGTCTGGATTGGAACGGGTTCTAGACATGAGACACCAGAAATTAACGGAATCTCACACTTTTTAGAGCATATGTTCTTTAAAGGGACAAAGACGAGATCTGCACGTGATATCGCAGAATCCTTTGACCGCATCGGTGGTCAAGTAAATGCCTTTACGTCAAAAGAATACACTTGCTACTATGCAAAGGTGCTTGATTCACATGCCGGCTACGCCCTCGATGTATTAAGCGACATGTTCTTCCACTCTGCTTTTGATGAAGAAGAGCTGAAAAAAGAAAAAAATGTAGTATATGAAGAAATCAAAATGTATGAGGATACACCTGATGATATCGTTCACGATCTGTTGAGCAAAGCGATTTATGGTGATCATTCTTTAGGGTTCCCGATTTTAGGAACAGAAGAAACACTTTCTACCTTTAACGGTGACTCTCTTAGAGCTTATATGGATGAATTCTACACGCCGGACCGCGTCGTTATCTCTGTTGCAGGGAATGTGGATGACACATTCATTAGTGAAGTTGAAAAGTTGTTCGGTTCGTATGAAACGAAAGGAAAAAAACAGCCTGTAGAAGCGCCGCAATTTCACTATGACAAGCTCACACGCAAAAAGGAAACAGAGCAAGCGCATCTATGCATGGGCTTTAATGGCCTCCCAGCTGGAGACAAAGGCATCTATGACTTAATCGTCTTAAATAATGTTCTTGGGGGAAGCATGAGCAGCCGCTTATTTCAGGATGTAAGAGAAGACAAAGGCCTCGCCTATTCCGTTTTCAGCTATCACAGTTCATTTGCGGATAACGGCATGCTGACGATTTATGGCGGGACTGGAGCGAAGCAGTTAAACCTGCTCTCTGAAACCATCTTACAAACGCTAGACGTCTTAAAGCGTGAGGGAATCACGCAAAAAGAGCTTGAAAACTCTAAGGAACAAATGAAAGGGAACCTAATGCTCAGTCTTGAAAGCACAAACAGTAAGATGAGCCGAAACGGTAAAAATGAACTGCTCCTTGGCAAACATCGTACACTTGATGAAATTATTGAAGAAATCAATAAAGTCACATTAGATGGTGTGAATAACTTATCAAAACGAATCTTTACTGAGGATTATGCGCTCTCGCTTATTAGTCCTACGGGTGATCAGCCATCATAATGTAAACAACACGGCAGGCTTCTTATGAGGTCTGCCGTTTATTGTATATCAAGTAGAAAGGGGCACTGCTTACATGGAACGTGAAAAACTGAAACTCCTCTCTCCGCTTCTGACACAAGCCATCTCCTTTCAGCCGATGACATCTGGCTTTTCTGGAAACCGTACTTACCTCGTCACAACATCCTCAAGTGAAAAGCTGGTGCTCAAGTTATCAAATCTCAAAACGTATACTAATTTTAAAAGAAAAGCGTCAGTTCAGCAAAAGTTTAAAAATCGAGGGCTTCTATGTTCTGAAGTCATGGAGGTTGGAATGAATCCTGAACTTAACTGTACCTATCGTATTTTCTCTTTTATTGAAGGAGAGAACGCTAGAGCAACCATCCATCTGCTTACAAATGAAGAGCAGTATGAAATCGGAAGACGGGCAGGCAGAGAGCTGAATTTCATGCATACATGTCCCGCACCTTCTCATGTCGCGCCATGGGATGAGAGAGTCATGTCGAAACATGAACGGTATGTACATGCCTATCAATCAAGTGGAGTGACCTTTACGAAAGAGCAATTCGTATTAGATTTTATCAAATCACATGCTGATGCGGTAAAGACGAGACCTAATCAATTCCAGCATGATGATTTTCATTTGGGGAATATCATCATACAAGAAGGTGAGTATGCCGGCGTCATTGATTTTGATCAATCTGACTGGGGTGATCCAGTTCATGATTTTTATAAATTGTCCTTATTTAGCCGAGAAAATAGTATTCCGTTTTCAGCAGGGCAACTGGATCACTATGTAAATACGCAGGCCACAGACGATTTTTGGCTTCTTTTTTCTATCTATACAGCAATGAGCTGCTTTTCTTCTATTGTTTGGACGCTTTCTTATGACACTGAACATGTACAAGATATGGTGAACCGAGTGGAGAGAATGCTGGCAGACCATGATCACTTTCATCAACTGAAACCAGCTTGGTATTCAAATTGGCATCATGCATAACTTGCAAAAGCGGGACGGTCTATTTCTTCTTGTGGCTGCATATATGATACGGAAGGGAAGTGATGCGATTTTGAGGCTAAGTGAGCTGTCAGGAAAAGAGATCGTCGATATCAAAAGAGCGGAGCGGCTTGGCGTGCTTGGACAAACCGACCTTGAAATCAATGAACAGGACGGTCAAATCACAGCACTCATCATACCTTCGGTGAAGTGGTTTGGCTTTCGAAAGCAAGGAAATGACATCCGCGTCCCGTGGAATCACATTCAAAAAATAGGATCAGATATGATCATTCTCGATGTGCCTGAAGCACTTCAGCCGCCCGGGGAAAAAGAGCATCCATCATAAATGGGTGCTCTTTTTCTTTTCTCTCTTCGATTTGTTCACAGGCTGAATCCTCTCCTCATATGCTAAAAGGGAGATTCAGAAAATATTACAGACTTTTTTAAATAAAGAAGGTGAACGGTCAGTATGTTGAGCGGTTTAACGGTTGCGGTGATCGGGGGAGATGCAAGGCAGCTTGAAATTATTCGCAAGCTGTCACAGCAGCATGCCAAAGTGTTTTTGGTTGGATTTGATCAGCTGGATCACGGATTTATTGGGGCTGAAAAGCTAAAAATGTCAGAACTACCATTCGAACAGGTAGACAGTATGATCCTGCCAGTATCAGGGGCAACGGATGAAGGTGTTGTCGCGACAGTTTTCTCAAATGAGCAGGTGTTACTAGAAGCAACATATTTAGAAAGAACCCCTGCCCATTGTACCTTGTACTCAGGTATTTCTAATACGTACTTAGACAATCTGGCAAAGCAGGTGAACCGAAAACTTGTGAAGCTGTTTGAGCGAGATGATATTGCCATATATAACTCTATTCCAACAGTTGAAGGGATTATCATGATGGCCATTCAGCAAACGGATTATACGATTCATGGATCACGTGTCGCTGTTCTTGGACTCGGAAGAACAGGACTCACCATTGCCCGCACATTTCGGACACTCGGTGCGGATGTAAAAGTAGGGGCAGCAGATACAGCGCATTTAGCGCGGGCCTTTGAAATGGGACTCGATCCATTTTCAATGGACCGGTTAAAAGAAGAAGTAACAGATGTAGATATCATCATCAATACCATTCCAAGCCTTGTATTAGATTCATCTGTCATCGTCAGCATGACACCAAAGACACTCATTTTGGATATCGCCTCCCGCCCAGGAGGAACAGACTTTGACTTTGCACAAAAACACGGAGTGAAGGCGCTTCTTGCACCTGGACTCCCGGGAATTGTTGCACCAAAGACAGCAGGGCAAATCATTGCAAAAGTGCTTTCTGGGCTCTTATGTGAACTTGCAGAGGAAAAAAGGGGGATGGAATCATGACAACATTAAAAGGGAAAAGAATCGGCTTTGGCTTAACTGGTTCCCACTGTACGTACGAAGCGGTTTATCCGCAAATCGAAGCACTTGTAAAAGAAGGAGCAGAAGTGCGTCCAGTGGTGTCATATACGGTCCAGAACACGAATACAAGATTCGGAGATGGGGCGGACTGGATTGAGCGGATCGAGAAGCTGACTGGCTTTAAGGCGATTGACTCAATCGTGAAAGCAGAGCCGCTCGGGCCTAAGCTACCACTTGATTGTATGGTCATTGCTCCATTAACAGGGAACTCGATGGCGAAATTCGCAAATGCCATGACAGACAGCCCTGTTTTAATGGCTGCAAAAGCAACCATTCGAAATCATCGTCCTGTCGTTTTAGGAATTTCAACAAATGATGCGCTAGGCTTAAATGGTACAAATCTGATGAGGCTGATGTCGACAAAAAATATTTTCTTTATTCCATTTGGCCAGGATGATCCATTTAAAAAACCGACCTCCATGGTCGCGAACATGGATTTGCTTTCTCAAACAGTAGAAGAGGCACTTCAGCATAGACAAATTCAGCCAATTTTAATTGGACCAAGCGAATAATAGATTCACTAGAAAATCATGAAAGATTCAAAAAAGATGCTTCAAGCCTTGCTTTTCTATGGTAAAATAAAATGTAAAAAGTCATAGGATGGCCATCCGAAAGAAAAGAATCATGGATGGGTCGGAAGGAGTTTTACTGATGGGAAGAGGATTGCATGTAGCTGTAGTTGGAGCGACTGGAGCTGTCGGTCAACAAATGTTAAAAACACTAGCTGACAGAGATTTTGAAATGGATACACTGACTCTACTATCCTCAAAACGTTCTGCTGGAACAAAAGTGACATTCAGAGGTCAAGAGTATACTGTACAGGAAGCAACACCTGAAAGCTTTGAAGGAGTAAGTATTGCATTATTCAGTGCTGGAGGAAATGTTTCCAAGGCGCTAGCTCCTGAAGCAGTCAAACGAGGTGCGATTGTTGTAGACAACACAAGTGCTTTCCGTATGGACGAAAACATCCCTCTTGTCGTACCAGAGGTAAACGAAAAAGACTTGCATGACCATAAAGGAATCATTGCAAACCCTAACTGTTCAACGATTCAAATGGTTGCGGCATTAGAACCGCTTCGTCAGGCGTATGGCTTGAAAAAAGTCATCGTGTCCACTTACCAAGCCGTATCAGGTGCAGGACATGAAGCCATTGACGAGCTATATAGCCAATCACAAGCCATTTTAAATAAAGAAGATGTGAAGCCAGAAGTCATGCCTTATCAAATTGCATTTAATGCGATTCCGCAAATTGATAAATTCCAAGACAATGGCTATACATTTGAAGAAATGAAAATGATCAACGAAACGAAAAAAATCATGCATATGCCAGAGCTGGAAGTAGCGGCAACATGTGTGAGACTTCCAATTGAAACAGGACATTCAGAATCTGTTTACGTCGAACTAGCATCAAACGACGCAAAAGTTGAAGACGTCAAGTCCATTCTAAAAGATGCTCCAGGCATTACACTGCAAGATGATCCGTCTCAGCAAATTTATCCAATGCCTGCAGATGCTGTTGGGAAAAACGACGTATTTGTCGGCCGCATTCGGAAAGATTTGGACCGTCCAAACGGATTCCATATGTGGATTGTATCTGATAACCTGCTAAAAGGCGCTGCATGGAACTCCGTTCAAATTGCAGAAAGCTTAAAAGCATTAAAATTAGTTTAACATTCAATGGATGATGAGGACGAACAGAAGAGAGTTAGGCATCTTTCGCCAGCTCTCTTCTGTTACGTCAGAATGAACTTGGAGTGAAAACAGTGAAAATAATTGTCCAAAAATTTGGCGGTACATCTGTCAAAGATGATCAAGGTAGAAAAAGGGCACTTGCACATATCTTATCGGCAAAAGAGAAAGGCTATAAATCTGTTGTCGTCGTTTCCGCAATGGGACGAAAAGGCGATCCTTATGCGACAGATACGCTGCTTGGTCTGCTTTACGGCAGCGCGCAGCATATGACAAATCGAGAAAAAGACTTGCTCGTTTCCTGCGGAGAGAATATTTCAGCTGTTGTGTTTTCAAGCATGCTGAATGAAAACGGGCTAAAAGCTGTAGCGATGACAGGCGCACAGGCTGGCTTTGTGACAGATAAGGAACATACGAGTGCGAAAATTATTGATATGAAGTGCGAACGTCTCGAGGCGGCACTATCTGAACATGATGTTGTCGTTGTTGCTGGGTTCCAAGGAGCCGCGAAAAATGGAGACGTGACCACAATTGGACGAGGCGGCAGTGATACGTCCGCAGCTGCTTTAGGTGCTGCATTACAGGCAGACTTTATTGATATTTTTACAGATGTAGAAGGCGTCATGACGGCAGATCCCCGCATTGTTGAAAATGCAAAGCCGCTCAGAGTCGTGACATATACAGAAATTTGCAACCTTGCATATCAAGGAGCAAAAGTCATTCACCCGAGAGCTGTCGAAATTGCGATGCAAGCAAAAGTACCAATGAGGGTCCGTTCAACATACTCTGATGAAGAGGGCACACTCGTCACGTCACACTACTCAGATAAAATGAGCCATGATGTGTACGACCGCCTCATTACGGGTATTGCACATGTCAATGATGTGACGCAAATCAAAGTCCCGGCAAAAGAAGGGCAATACAGCGTCCAAACTGAGGTCTTTAAAGCAATGGCTAATGCACAAATCAGTGTTGATTTCTTCAATATTACACCGAGTGAGATTGTGTATACCGTGACAGGTGCAATGACTGAAAAGGCAACCTCGATCCTAAAAGATCTTGGTTATACGCCAATTGTCACAACAAATTGTGCGAAAGTATCAGCTGTTGGCGCAGGCATCATGGGTGTACCAGGTGTCACATCAAAAATTGTATCGGCTCTATCCGAGCAAAACATTCCGATTTTACAATCGGCTGACAGCCATACGACCATTTGGGTGCTAGTGAACGAAGAAAACATGAGAGCGGCTGTCAATGCCCTGCACGAAGTGTTTGAACTTTCAAGATAAATGTGATTGAATCATGATGAGGTGAAAAAAATGAATTTCGGAAATATCGCAACAGCTATGATTACACCTTTTGATAAAAAGGGCAACATTGATTTCCAAAAGCTATCAATTCTCATTGATTACTTGTTAAAAAACGGCAGTGACTCATTAGTCGTTGCAGGGACAACAGGCGAATCGCCAACTTTATCGACTGAGGAAAAAGTCGCTCTTTTTCAGCAATCGGTAAAATTAGCAAATGGTCGTTGTAAAATCATTGCAGGAACAGGCAGTAATAATACAAATGCGTCTATCAAACTAACGAAAAAAGCAGAAGAAGCGGGCGTTGATGCAGTGATGCTTGTCGTACCTTACTACAACAAGCCATCACAGGAAGGCATGTATGCACACTTTAAAGCCATTGCCGAGTCTACATCTCTTCCTGTCATGCTTTACAATGTACCAGGGAGAACGGCTGCGTCATTAGCCCCAGAAACAACCATTAAGCTTGCGCAAATACCTAACATTGTCGCAATCAAAGAAGCAAGTGGTGATCTTGATGCCATGACAAAAATCATTGCAGAGACACCAGAGGATTTCGATGTCTATTCAGGTGACGACAGCTTAACACTTCCAGCTGTATCTGTTGGTGCAAAAGGAGTAGTCTCTGTGGCGTCTCATATCGTAGGGCTTGATATGCAGCAAATGCTGAAAAGCTATGCTTCAGGTCAAACGGCCAATGCCGCATTGATCCATCAAAAGCTGCTTCCAATCATGAAACAGCTATTCTCAGCGCCAAATCCAACGCCTGTCAAAACAGCTCTTCAGCTGAAAGGACTAGATGTCGGATCGGTTCGTCTTCCGCTTCTACCTTTGTCAGAAGAAGAGAGACTGGATTTAAGTAGCGTCTTAAACAGCTGATCAAAACAAAAGATTTCGTAAGCGGTCATTCTCAGATGTCCCTGAGTATGACCGTTTTTTATACATAAACACTTTCTTAAAATGTGACTTCATCTTGTTTTCTAAAATTAGATTCAGTTATAATAGCATTAAGCGATGATGGACGGGCTTGAGACTAGGAGGATAAGAATTTTGAAAAAGAAAAATACAGAGAACGTAAGAATTATTGCACTTGGAGGCGTTGGAGAAATCGGGAAAAACTTATATGTCATTGAAATTGATTCGGACATATATGTGGTAGATGCAGGCTTGATGCATCCAGAAAACGAAATGCTAGGCATTGACGTTGTCATTCCTGATATCTCTTATTTAACAGAACGTGCTGATCGGGTGAAAGCAATTTTTCTTACCCACGGACATGATGAAGCAATCGGAGGCGTATTCCATTGCTTAAGCAAATTGTCTGTACCAGTTTACGGAACGAAGCTGACCCTTGCGTTACTTCGAGAAAAATTAAAACAGTATGGCTTCAATCAAAAAGCTGATTTGCGTGAGGTACATGCAAAATCAGTCATTACGTTTGAAACAACAAAGGTATCATTCTTTAGAACGAATCACAGCATCCCTGATTCAGTTGGGATCAGCTTCAAAACCTCTCTTGGTTCAATCGTATGCACAGGTGATTTTAAATTTGATCAAACCCCAGCGCTTAACCAAGCCTGTGACATCGGAGAGATTGCGAAAATTGGAAACAATGGCGTTTTAGCACTTCTTTCAGACAGTGCCAATGCTGAAAAACCAGGCTATACACCTTCTGAGGCGCTCGTCCAAGACGAAATCTCAAATGCGATGTACAATGCTGAAAATCGTGTCATTGTGGCTGTATCTTCATCTAACATTAACCGAGTGCAGCAGATCATTAATGCAACAAATCAAAATGGCCGTAAGCTTGCCGTAGCAGGAAAGAATATGATGACGACTCTTCAGCTGGCGATCAAACTTGGTTATGTCACAGCAGACGAAGAATTATTTGTACCAGTTCAAGAAGTGAAGAAAATGGCGAAAAACGATGTGGTCGTCCTGACAGCTGGAAGCCACGGAGAACCTCTTGCTGCGTTAACAAAAATGGCGAAACAAAATCACAAACAGCTTCATATTGAAAAAGATGACACGGTTGTGATTGCATCTACACCTCTTCCTGGACAAGAACTTACCTATTCAAAAACAGTGGATTTCCTTACAAGAAGCGGCGCACAAGTCATTTTTGCACAAAAACGTGTGCATGTTTCTGGACATGGCTGCCAAGAAGAGTTAAAGCTCATGCTGAACTTACTAAAACCGAAGTATTTAATTCCGGTGAATGGCGAATATCGTATGCAAAAAGCACATTCTCGTGTTGCTGAAGAAGTGGGAATGAAACGAAGTGACATTTTCTTGATTGATAAAGGGGATGTTGTGGAGTTTAGAGGACAGAACGTCAAGATTGGTGAAAAAGTTCACCAAGGCAATATTTTGATCGATGGTCTTGGCGTTGGTGATATCGGGAACATTGTGTTACGCGATAGACGCCTATTGTCTCAAGATGGTATCTTAATTGTCGTCATTACGCTCGATAAACAAAAGAAACAATTAATTTCTGGACCTGAAATCATCACAAGAGGATTTGTGTATGTCAGAGAATCTGAAGAGCTGATTGTGAAAGCGACAGAAATGGTCAAAGGGATTGTCAAAGAGCAAACGGAAAACTCAATTGTTGAATGGTCAACATTGAAACAATCCATGCGTGACGTACTCAATCAATTCCTATATGAAAAAACAAAACGTAAGCCGATGATCATTCCAATTATTATGGAAGTATAATGAGAAAGCCCAAGGAGCATAAGCTCTTTGGGCTTTTTTGATGTGGTGCGAGGAATGCGGATTGAATACGGCCTTCTTGTTCATAATAGGAGGAGAGTTTGAGGAAAGGATGGAGACAAATGGACGAAAAAAATGAACAGCAGCCTGAGCGAAAGCCAGAAGAAAAAGACAGCATTATGAGCAAAATACAGCAGCTTGGTGAAACAGCCATACCACAGCTGCCGCAAGATACAAATATCCATTGCCTCACCATTATTGGACAAATTGAAGGGCACATGCAGCTTCCACCACAAAATAAAACAACCAAATACGAGCATGTCATACCGCAAATCGTAGCAGTAGAGCAAAACCCAAAGATTGAAGGGCTTTTGATCATCTTAAATACAGTAGGCGGCGATGTTGAAGCGGGACTAGCGATTGCAGAAATGCTTGCGTCTTTATCAAAACCGACTGTATCGATTGTACTTGGCGGCGGCCACTCCATTGGTGTCCCGATTGCTGTATCGTGTGACTATTCCTATATTGCGGAAACAGCCACGATGACCATTCATCCTGTGCGTTTAACTGGTCTTGTGATTGGTGTCCCGCAAACCTTTGAATACTTAGATAAAATGCAGGAAAGAGTCATTAACTTTGTGACAAGCCACTCCAATATTACAGAAGAGAAGTTCAAAGAGCTCATGTTCTCAAAAGGCAATTTGACAAGAGACATTGGAACAAATGTTGTTGGTCATGAGGCGTCAGAATACGGACTCATGAATGAAGTAGGCGGTGTAGGACAAGCGATTAAAAAGTTGAACGAGCTGATTGGAGAAAGGGCATCTCAAAACGAGGGGCTGATCCAATGATTTTATACACACCTATGCCATATGAAGCCATTTACGCAGAGGAACAAGGAGACCGTAAACTTCAGCAGGTAAACATCCAAGGCGTGCCAGTTATGGTTGAAATGAAAGAGGATGAAGCAGAAATCGTTCAAGTCATGAGCACCAATCCAATGGACTTTTTGAATCAAGAGCTTGCACCAGGCAAGCGATTGAAGTTACAATTAGGCTCCAATCAAACCGACTCATATGAATGATTCTATGCTATAATAAAGGGAAAACTTACAACAAGATGCAGCCAAAACCAGGCTGCTTTCTTTCTGATCTTTCGGTAGGTTATATTTTCTTTCGTAGTAAGGTGATGAGTATGGCTAAAAAGAGAAAACGGAAAACGAGAAAAAAACAAAATAAACAGCTAAAACTGAAATATGAATTAAATGGGTTAGTCTGTATTGCCATAGCGATCATCGCCATTTTACAGCTAGGCGTCGTTGGACAAACCTTCGTACATTTATTCCGATTTTTTGCAGGTGAATGGTTCATTCTCTGCCTTATCGGATTATTTCTTTTTGGCGTGACCATCTTCTGGAAAAAACAAATCCCAGATATGTTGACAAGGAGAAAGGCAGGGCTATACTGCATCATTGCGAGTATCTTGCTTTTGTCTCATGTGAAGCTTTTTCAGCACCTTTCATCTGCGGGTGCGATAGGCTCTCAAAGTGTGATCAGAAATACATTTGAGCTTTTCTTGATGGACATGAAAGGTGAGACGGGGTCGCCTGATTTAGGAGGCGGCATGATCGGTGCCGTATTATTTGCTGCTTCTTATTTCTTATTTGCACAAGCAGGCTCTCAAATCATGGCAATCGTTCTGATGCTGATTGGAATTGTTCTGATTACAAATCGATCTCTTCAAGAAATGGTGAAAAAAGTGACGCTGCCTGTCTCACAATTTATGGTGAAGCAGTGGAAAGCGTTTGTTGAAGATATGAAAGGAATCAGGCAGGCGAAAAAGAGCGCGCCCTCTCAGAAAACGGTCGAAAAGAAAAAACGGTCTCGTATTCAAGAAGAGGACGAAGATGATCAGATCTTAATGGAAGAGGAAGCGCCAGTGCCTGACAATAGTCAGCCGATTATCTCAAGCTTTGCTGACAGAGATGACATTCTCACCCCGCTCGTTCAAAAAGAGCAGGCGGCAAAAGAGACTTCGCCTCTTCAAGAATCTGTACAAAGTACGCCGGTTCCATCAGATTCAGCTGATGAACCAAAAGAGGCGCCGCCGATGACGTTTACTGAACTTGAAAACAAAGATTACGAATTGCCGTCACTGGATATTTTGGCAGAGCCGCAGCACTCAGGGCAGCAAACAGACAAGAAAAATATATACGAAAATGCAAGAAAGCTTGAAAAAACGTTTCAAAGCTTTGGCGTCAAAGCAAAAGTCACACAGGTTCACTTAGGACCGGCTGTTACCAAATATGAAGTTTATCCAGATGTTGGCGTGAAGGTAAGTAAAATCGTCAATCTAAGTGATGACTTAGCCCTTGCTCTCGCAGCAAAAGATATTCGGATTGAGGCGCCGATTCCTGGTAAATCAGCCATCGGTATTGAGGTTCCGAATGCAGAAATTGCGATGGTTTCTTTAAAAGAGGTATTAGAATCGAAGCAAAATGACCGTCCAAATGCGAAGCTACTGATTGGACTCGGCCGCAATATTTCGGGTGAAGCCGTTCTGGCTGAAATGAACAAAATGCCGCATTTACTTGTAGCAGGTTCGACTGGAAGCGGAAAAAGTGTGTGTATCAATGGCATTATCACAAGTATTCTGATGAGAGCGAAACCTCATGAAGTGAAAATGATGATGATTGATCCGAAAATGGTTGAACTAAATGTGTATAATGGCATTCCGCATCTGCTCGCTCCCGTTGTAACGGACCCTAAGAAAGCCTCACAGGCACTGAAAAAAGTCGTCAGTGAAATGGAACGCCGCTATGAATTATTTTCTCATACGGGGACAAGAAATATTGAAGGGTACAATGATTACATTAAACGAATGAATCAATCAGAAGAGGCGAAACAGCCAGAACTTCCTTATATTGTTGTCATTGTAGACGAGCTTGCAGATTTAATGATGGTCGCTTCCTCTGATGTGGAAGATTCTATTACAAGACTTTCGCAAATGGCTCGTGCAGCCGGAATTCATTTAATTATTGCCACACAAAGACCTTCTGTCGATGTCATTACAGGTGTCATTAAAGCCAACATCCCATCTCGCATTGCCTTTAGCGTGTCCTCGCAAACCGATTCAAGGACGATCCTTGATATGGGGGGCGCAGAAAAACTGCTCGGCAGAGGGGATATGCTGTTTCTACCAGTTGGAGCAAACAAACCAGTTCGTGTGCAGGGCGCCTTTTTATCAGATGAAGAAGTAGAACATGTCGTTGATCATGTGATCACTCAGCAAAAAGCACAATATCAAGAAGAAATGATTCCAACTGAAGAAACGCAGGATCAGCTTACAGCTGTGGATGACGATTTATATGATGAAGCAGTGGAACTCATCATCGGCATGCAGACGGCTTCTGTCTCTATGCTTCAAAGAAGATTCCGCATCGGCTATACCCGGGCCGCCCGCCTGATTGACGCAATGGAAGAGCGAGGCGTTGTCGGTCCTTATGAAGGAAGTAAACCGAGAGAAGTCCTGCTTTCAAAAGAACAATATGACGAGCTCTCTTCATAAATCGAAGAGAGCTTTCTAAAAAAGAAGTGAACAATAGTATGATTATGTTAACTGGAAGTCAGACTATTTATTTATTTGCAAAAACATGATATAGTTATGTTCAACTTATCTCGGAATAGAGATTTCTCATCTTATCATTTGCATTGATTAGACGGAGGGAAAACATGTCGACCAAAACAGACAATCGCCATTTATATTTGAAAGTGATTGACCGTATTAAAGAAGATATACAATCAGGCGTATATGCCGAAAAAGAAAAGCTGCCTTCTGAGTTTGAGCTCTCAAAGCTTTTAGGCGTGAGCAGAGCGACACTGCGTGAAGCCCTTCGTATATTAGAAGAAGAGAAATATTTAATTAGAAGGCATGGTGTGGGTACGTTCGTCAACACAAGACCACTCTTTTCAACAGGCATAGAACAGCTGGCAAGTGTCACGAAAATGATAGAGCAGGTCAATATGACGCCTGGTACCATTTTTTTATCCTCCCAAGAAGGGGAACCAACAGAGAATGATGTGATTCGTTTTCAGTGTGATGAATCTGATGAGATTTTTTCAATGGAGCGCGTTCGGACGGCAGATGGACAGCCCGTGGTTTACTGTTTAGATAAAATTCCGGTCAAGCATCTTCCCGCTTCTTTTACACATGAAGAAGAGTCTCTTTTTGAGCTGTTTGGAAGAGAACCACATAGCGGGATAAAATATGCAGTTGCTGACATTGAACCAATCGGCTACCACGATCAGGTTTCACCGATACTAGAATGTGACCCTGAAACAGCATTATTACTACTGAAACAAATGCACTATGATCAGGATGATCAGCCGGTCTTATACTCGCTTAATTATTTTCGAGCGGATAAATTCAGCTTTCATGTGATACGTAAACGATTTTAACGAGCAGTCGCTTTCATAAGCGGTTGCTTTTTGTTTGCCCATACATAATACCCGTAAAACTTGCCACACTAATACGTAACAGTATATAGAATTGGGTGAATGATGTTGGGCGAGAAAACAGTCAGTAAAAAGAATATTATTGCATTATCATCAGTGCCTTTAATCATGACACTTGGGAACTCGATGCTCATTCCCGTATTGCCACAGATAGAAAAGACACTTTCCATTACTTCCTTTCAAGTCTCCCTCATTATTACGGTATACTCCGTTGTCGCGATCTTATGTATTCCGATCGCCGGCTATTTATCAGATCGAATCGGGCGAAAAAAGGTACTCCTGCCGTGTCTGTTAATCGCAGGACTTGGAGGGGCTGTGGCAGCAGTTGCCTCAACGATCATGAAAGAACCGTACATGTGGATTCTATTTGGCAGGGTCCTTCAAGGTGTTGGCTCAGCCGGGGCAGCACCTGTCGTGATGCCGTTTATTGGAGATTTGTTTCATGATGATGAAGAAGTCAGTGCGGGACTAGGCGCCATTGAAACCTCTAACACTGCTGGAAAGGTATTGAGCCCAATTATTGGGGCGCTTTTGGCTTCATGGTTTTGGTTTGTGCCATTTTGGTTTATTCCGCTCTTCTCAATCATCAGCTTTCTCATGGTACTGTTCATGGTAGAATCCGCGAAAAAAGAGGAGGACCCACCTTCATTCAAAGAATTTTTAAAATCAACAAAGACCATATTTAAGCATGAGGGACGCTGGCTGTATGCCATTTTTGCAATTGGCGGTTTTATTATGTTTCTTCTTTTTGGTGTGCTTTTTTACTTATCTGATAACCTAGAGGCAGCTTATCAAATTAAGGGTGTCAAAAAAGGGCTCCTGCTTAGCATTCCGCTCCTTTTTCTATCCATCAGCTCATACGTTGCTGGGAAAACAATTGGAAAAGAAAAAGGGAAAATGAGAATCTTTTTAATCGTAGGCATGGTCTTGTTATCACTTTCCTATATGCTTTTATGGTGGAATCACAGCTTTTATGTATTGTTTATCTGCTTAAGCATTGGCGGTGTTGGCATCGGTATTGTCCTGCCTGCACTTGATGCCCTGATCACAGAAGGAATTGAAAAAGAGCAGTGCGGAACCATTACGTCGTTTTACAGCAGTATGCGTTTTATCGGTGTCGCTTTAGGACCTCCGATTTACGCTTATCTCATGGATAAAGGGGACTCCATCGTTTTTATTCTCTCGACCATTTGCAGTCTTATTTCTCTATTTTTGGTCATCTTCTTCATCCAGCCAGATGAAGAAGATGAAAGTGAACAATTAAAAACGGTTTAATCTAGAAAAAAGACGGTATTTTGCCATCTTTTTTCTTTTTTATAAATTGACATGTAAAATTTTGATAGTTAAACTAATGTATAGTAATATCTTTTAAATTATTCCAAACGGGAGGTGTTCAAAAACATTCATTTTCTGTCCTTCTTTAGGCGGAAATTGAGTTCGCGTGGTGATGATGAATGTGTGTTTCTTCAACACGAAAAGACAATTGAATAGGTCATCCTGCCATTAGCACGTTGAAGGAGACGCAGTCAGCACTTCAGACACGCTCAAATATAGCAAATTGATTGATGAACTAGAAGGAGCTTGAAGCAGCTATGTTGCAAATAATTAAAGCAAGATGGATTGTATTAGTGGTGTGGATGATAACAGCTGTGATTCTGTTTATTACTGCGCCCAATTTAGAGGAATTAACAAGAGAAAAAGGGCAATTAAAGGTTCCGGAGGGGACACCAACAGCTGAGGCACTTCACTTATTGGATAAGCTCACAGATCAAAACGGGAAAAAAGATACGGGTGTCATTGTATTCTCCGAACAACATCTGTTCCCAAAGAAAGAGCAGGAATTAAAAAAGGCTTTATCTGCACTCATGACACATGCTCCAGACCTCCACGTTGACGGAATTACTTCGTATTTTCATGTAGATCCGGACATTCAAAGACAACTTTTATCAAAGGATAAAAGTACACTTCTTGTTCCATTCAAATTCGACCACTACGAAACAAAAGCTGTGAAGCTTAAAGAACAAATTGAGGAAGTTTTAAAGCCCTATCATGTCTCATATGAAATGACGGGACAAAAATTTGTGGATTCAGATGTCATTCAAAGCTCTCAACAAGGTCTGAAGAAAACTGAACTTATAACGATCATTTTTATTTTCTTTATTTTAATCATTGTTTTCAGATCGATTTTGGCACCTGTTGTTCCGCTCATTACGATCGGCATTTCTTATGCTGTCAGCCGGTGTATTGTGGCTTTTCTAGTAGAATATATGCAATTTCCTCTATCTAATTTTACTCAGATTTTTATGGTAGCGATTATGTTCGGTATAGGAACAGATTATTGTATTTTGCTGTTAAGCCGTTTTAAAGAAGAAATCGGTCAAGGTCGTGATGTCAAAGAGTCGATTATCATCACATATAAATGTGCAGGGAAAACGGTCCTTTTCAGTGGCTTAGCCGTGTTAGTCGGCTTCTCAAGCATTGGGTTTGCCAAATTTCAATTGTATCAATCAGCCGTTAGTGTTGCTGTTGGAGTTGGTATCCTGCTGATCGCCCTTGTCACCATCGTTCCCTTTTTTATGTCTGTTTTTGGAAAATCCCTTTTCTGGCCATCTAAAAGAGAAAACATTCGCCACCCGCAAAGTAAAATGTGGGAATGGGCTGGGCGTTTTTCATTTAAAAGGCCGCTGATCAGCCTAGGTTTAGTTGCACTCATTACGGTGCCTCCTATTCTGATGTACGACGGGACTCTTTCTTATAACAGCTTAAATGAGATTGGGACAAAGTATGAATCAGTGTCTGCATTTAATACGATATCAGAGCAATTTGGCTTTGGGGAAGCGCTGCCCCTGAATGTACTTGTTGAAAGTGACAATAAGTTAGATAACCAAGAAAAGATTGTCATAATTGAAAAACTGACCCGTAAATTAAATGACATTGACGAAGTAAAAACAGTTCGCAGTGTCACTCGGCCTGTTGGGGACGGGCTAAGTCAGCTTTACGTCACCTCTCAAGCAAAAGAGCTGGGCGGAGAATTAGGAAAAGGCCATGAAGGAATCGGAAAAATTTCAGATGGTTTGACCGAAACAAATCTTGCCCTTCTTAAACAAAAACCAAAAATTCAAGAATCCGCTAAAGGCATTGATCAGCTGATTGATGGAACAAAAGCGATCAAAAGCGGCATTGGAGAAGTAAGGGTGTCCCTGATCTCTTTAGAAGATGGGGTGAGGCGCAGTAAAGATGGCGTCGGAACCATTCGAAGTAAAATCAAAGAAACAAAAAAGGAATTAGAGCAAGAATATCGAAGCAGTGAAGCGATGATTCAAGAGCTTAAACGAATGGTGAGTACGCTTGAACGTCATGCGAAATCAAATCAGCAGCTAATAACCACCATTAAAAAAGTAAAAAGTTCGTATGAAAATGTATCGTTTGAAGCACTTGAAAAACGGCTTCCAGAAGTAAAAGATATGGATGAATATAAAGAAATAAAGAAAGTATTCAAAGACACAAAAGGAATGCTTGATCAAGCAGGGGACCAAATGAGTCTGTATGAAGAGGAAGCCTCTGTCTTTAAAGAAAAGATCAAAAAAGCAGATTCAGTGATTCAAAGCCTATCAAGCAAGCAAAAAGAAGTAAAACGTCAAGTACAAGCGCTCATGGAAGGACTGGATCAAATTTATGCCGGTCTTGATCAAACAAATGAGGGTCAAAAACAATTGATTAAAGAAATGCCTAAAATTGAAGATGGCGCAGACCAGCTGACAGACGGTCAAAAAGCCATCAAAAAAGGATTTAGCCAGCTTTCATCAAAACTCACATTGTTAACAGATGGTTTAGATGAAAGTATTGAAGGGCTTGAGCAGGTCAAAAGCGGCTTCACAGAGGCGGACGGCTATTTAAAGCAGCTTCAGAAAGCGCCAGATGAAGAAATAACAGGCTGGTTTATTCCAGAAGAAGTACTGAAACGCCCTGAATTTAAGCAAATCTTTCATACGTATATGTCTCCAGATCGTAAATTAACAACCTTTGAAGTTATTTTAAATGTGAATCCATACAGCAATGAAGCGATGAAAGGCGTTGCGAAAATTGAGGACACCCTTGATCAATATTTACCTGTCAGCGGGTTAAAGAATGCAAATTACGGTGTGTCTGGTATCTCAAGTTTAAATGTAGATTTAAAAGAAACATCTGACGGTGACTTTATTCGAACGGTCATTTTCATGGTAGTTGGCATCTTTATCATTTTAATTATATTATTACGGTCAATCGTCATGCCGATATACTTAACACTTTCACTCATTTTAACGTATTTTACATCCGTCGGTTTAACAGAATGGATCTTTAAAACATTTTTTGGCTACGACGGTCTCAGCTGGGCTGTCCCATTTTTCAGCTTTGTCATTCTTGTCACCCTTGGCATTGATTATTCGATCTTCTTAATGGATCGCTTTAATGAATGGAAGGGAGAGCATGTGCAAGCATCAATGATATCAGCGATGAGAAATATGGGTTCCGTCATTATTTCAGCAGTCGCGATATTAGCGGGGACCTTTGCCGCTATGCTGCCGTCCGGTGTATTATCACTTGTTGAAATTGCAACGGTCATACTCATTGGGCTTTTATTATATGCTTTTGTTGTATTACCGCTCTTCATCCCGGTCATGGTTCGTATTTTCGGTAAATGGAATTGGTGGCCTTTTAGAATGAAATAACGACCGGCGTCTCTGCTTATAGCAGAGGCGTTTTTATTTCCTATCCTTTCCTCTGATTGATATAATGTCTATTAAATGGCTGTTTTACGTATATATCAGCTATGTTCTAATACATAATAAATAGGATGAACAAAGGAGGTTTCTCATGACGTACTTACAAGAGAAGACACTAGACACACCTGGTCTTCATACTCATATTGTCAAAACAGAAAAATTTAAAACGGTCACAATCCTTTTTAAAATGCTTGCGCCTCTATCGAAAGATGACGTCACCATGCGTTCACTTTTCCCGCATGTGCTGTTAAGAGGAACAGAGAAAATGCCGAAAACAGGAGAATTGCGTGCTTATTTTGATGAGCTTTATGGTGCTACGGTTTCAGCAGACATGGCGAAAAAAGGGGAGAATCACATCATTACCTTCCGCCTGGAAATGGCGAATGAGAAATATTTAAAGGATCAAACCCCTTTACTAGAAAAAGGGATTGCCTTACTATCTGATCTACTATTCCATCCGTATGTTGAAAATGGAGCGTTTAGTCAATTATATGTAGATCAAGAAAAACGTACTTTAAAACAGCGAATTCAAGCAGTGTATGATGATAAAATGCGTTACTCGAACTTAAGGCTTGTGCAGGAAATGTGCAAAGGTGAACCGTATGCACTGCACGTCAATGGAGAAATGGAAGATATCGAAACGATCACAGCTCAATCGCTGTTTGAAGCATATAAGCATGCGCTTCAAACAAATCAGCTTGATCTTTATGTTGTGGGAGATGTAGACGAACAAGACATCAGCCGAATGGTCTCTCAATACTTCAAAACAAGTAATAGAGAACCGGTCAAACAACACGCTGAATCAGCAAGCACGCAAAGAGAAGCAAAAGAAGTCATCGACGAAGAAGACGTGAAGCAAGGCAAACTGAATATCGGCTTTCGCACGCATACGACGATTGCAGATGACGATTATCCGGCTTTGCATTTGTTTAATGGCATATTCGGCGGCTTCTCACACTCGAAGCTATTCATCAATGTTCGGGAAAAAGCAAGTCTTGCGTACTACGCTGTGTCTAGACTTGAGAGCTTTAAAGGCTTGATGATGGTCATGTCAGGGATTGAAGTCGGCAACTATCAGCAGGCAGTAGACATCATAAAAGAACAATTTGAAGCGATGCAAAAAGGTGATTTTTCAGATGAAGCGATTGACCAAACAAAAGCTGTCGTCAAAAATCAGCTGCTTGAAACGATCGATACATCTTATGGGACAGCGGAATACCTGTATCAGCATGCCGTTGTGCCAACAGGGGAAACGCTTGATTCCTTTTTAGAAGCACTTGACCGAGTGACAAAAGAGGACATCATCAAAGTGGGTCAGAAAATCGAATGGGATACGACCTATTTTCTTAAAGGAACGGAGGGTGCTTCATGACAGTGAAAACAATTCAATTCGACCAGCTGCAAGAAACGGTCTATCACGAAAAAATGGAGAGCGGACTTGACGTCTATGTGCTCCCAAAGCAAGGGTTTAACAAAACCTATGCGACCTTTACAACCAAATATGGCTCTGTCGATAACGAATTTGTGCCGCTTGGCAAAGAAGACATGATTCGAGTGCCTGACGGAATTGCCCATTTCTTAGAGCATAAACTGTTTGAAAAAGAAGACGGAGACGTATTTCATACATTTAGTAAACAAGGAGCATCCGCAAATGCTTTTACGACATTTACGAGAACAGCTTACTTATTCTCAAGCACCTCAAATGTCGAACAAAATCTTGAGACACTCATTGATTTTGTTCAGGAACCTTATTTTACTGAAAAAACGGTCGAAAAAGAAAAAGGCATCATTGGTCAAGAGATTAACATGTATGATGACAATCCGGACTGGCGTTTATTCTTCGGTCTGATTGAAAATCTATATCAAGAGCACCCCGTGAGAATTGATATAGCTGGAACAGTAGAAAGCATTGCTCCGATTACAAAAGATCATTTGTATGAATGCTATGAAACGTTCTATCACCCGAGCAATATGCTTCTATTTGTTGTCGGTCCCGTTGATCCGAAGCAAATATTAGATCAAGTTCGAGCAAATCAGGCGAAAAAGCCATTTACAGACCAGCCAGAGATCAAACGAAAAGAAATCAATGAGCCTGAAGGTGTGTACCGAAAAGAATACGAACTTCCAATGAACGTACAAGGCTCAAAATGTATGTTCGGTTTGAAAACAAAAAATCCTCATAAAAAAGGAAATGAGCTGCTAAAACATGAGCTCGGAATGAATCTCATTTTAGAGACACTGTTTGGTAAAAGCTCCTTACAATATGAACAAATGTATGAAAAAGGCTTAATTGATGAGACCTTCAGCTACGATTATACGGAAGAAGGCGGCTTTGGCTTCACGTCAGTTGGCGGAGACACAAATGATCCTGATCAACTGGCAAAAGTATTAAAAGAAACCCTTCTTCAAGCAAAGAACTTGATCTCAGAAGAGAAAATTGAGCTCGCGCGCAAGAAGAAAATCGGCAGCTTTTTAAAAGCCATGAACTCTCCTGAATACATTGCGAACCAATTCACTCGATATGCATTTTTAGATATGAGCTTATTTGATGTTGTGACCATGCTGGAACAGATCCAATTAACCGACATTCAGCAAATTTTAGAGGAAGAAATTGATGAAGAACGGATGTCCGTTTTCAAAGTCGTCCCGAAAACAAAATAAATAAAGAGAGACAAACTCAGATCAAATGAGTTTGTCTTTTTTATGTCTAATGAATAAAAGCCTGTGATGTGTGAGGATTTTCATTGACAATCATTTTGTTCATTAGTTAAACTCTTTAATAGTTAAACACTTAAACTAAAAAAGGAGCAGCGTATGGAACAAAATAAAATTGCACAGCTCATTCAGAGATATGCAGACGTCTATCTCATGATGGAAAAAAAGGTATCAAGTATGATCACGGAAAAGCTTGATAAAGAGCTGACACTTGATCAGTATTACTCACTTCGATACATCAATTTACATCCTGGATGTACGTCAACTGACCTTGCAAATGTATGCAATGTGAATAAAAGTGCGGTAACCTCCATGACCAATCGTCTTTTTACAAAAAACTATATTGTCCGTGAGCACGATAAAGCCGATCGAAGAAATGTTCACCTTTACGTCACGCCAGAGGGCAAAGATGTGGTCAGCCGAATGGAAAAGCAGCTTCAGGATCTCGTTCGATCTTATTTTGAAAAGCTGGAAGAAAAAGAAATGGAATCATTTATTCAAACATATGAAAAGATCTATCAAGTAATCATCGAAGAGGAGGCACAAAGTACTAATGAGAGCAATCATAAAGGGTAGATGGCTGATCACGATTTTATGGATCGTATTAGCGGCAGTGTTACTCATCACCGCCCCTAATATGGCGCAATTAACAAAAGAAAAAGGGCAAATTTCAGTACCAGACGGCTATCCGTCCTCATATGCAAATCAGTTATTAAAGAAAATGTCTGAAAACGGTGATACAGAAAAATCAATTGTCATTGTCTTTCAAGAAAAAAACATCGTCAAAGAAAGAGAAACATCTTTAAAAAAGGCAATGGAGATTTTAGAAAAGGACCAAGATCTACATGTCGAGGACATCACTTCTTATTTTGACGCCAATAAAGATATCAAAAAACAGATGCTTTCTAAAGATCGCACGACGCTCCTTGTTCCAGTTACATATGACTCAAACAAAATCAAAGCTTCCGATTTTAAAGAAAGAGTCAATGAAAAGCTGAAGAGCTTAAATCTAACATATGAAATGACAGGACAGCCGTTAATTGATGATGACGTGATCACAAGCTCGCAAGAAGGTCTGAAGAAAACAGAGTTCATTACGATTGGGTTTATTCTTATCGTTCTTGTCCTTGTCTTTAGATCAGCTGTGGCGCCTTTCGTTCCATTAGTCGCAGTAGCTTTGTCTTACTTGGTGAGTCAATCCATCGTGGCTTATTTAGTTAAATATCTCGACTTCCCGCTCTCGACCTTTACCCAAATTTTCATGGTCGCGATCATGTTTGGAATAGGAACGGACTACTGCATTCTACTTCTCAGCCGCTTTAAAGAAGAAATCGCACACGGTAAAGATAAAATTGAGGCAATTCTCATTACGTATAAAACAGCAGGAAAGACTGTTTTATTCAGCGGAATTGCTGTGCTCATCGGTTTTACATGTATTGGCCTGGCACAGTTTCAGCTCTATAAATCAGCTGTTGCAGTAGCAGTTGGTGTTGCTGTGCTCATTGTGGCGCTTCTCACGATTGTTCCGTTCTTTATGGCGGTTTTAGGAAAAGTGTTATTTTGGCCGATTAAAGGTGATATTGCGCATCCGCAGTCAAAAATGTGGGAAACAGCAGGACGCTTTTCATTTAAAAAACCACTTTTCAGTTTACTAATCGTAGGAGTCATTACGCTTCCTCCCATTCTCATGTATAAAGGAACGCTTTCTTATAATAGCTTAGATGAAATCGGTAATAAATATGAATCAGTCAATGCATTCAATACGATTTCCGACAAATTTGGGCCAGGAGAAGCTCTACCGGCAACGATTGTCGTGAAATCAGCTGATCTGTTAGACAACAATAAAGGGCTGATTGCTGTTGAAAAACTCAGCCGTGCAATTGAACAAACAGATGGCGTAAGTAAAGTGAGAAGTGCGACACGTCCTGTCGGTAAAGGGCTGAGTGATCTATACGTGAAATCACAAGCAAAAGAACTAAATACCGGACTTGATAAAAGTAATGAAGGCTTGAAAAAAATCCAAGATGCACTGACGACAATGAGTCAATCCATTGAGGATCAAACGCCGCAAATCAAATCATCTGGAAAAGGCATTAACAAATTGATTTCTGGTACAGAATCAGTGAAAACAGGCATTCAAAACATCGAAAAATCGTTAAGAGATTTACAAGGCGGAATCGATCAAAACAAAAACGGTGTTGCACAGATTAAAGAAAAAATTAAAGGTGCGAAAAAAGAATTAACGACTCAAGTCGCACAAGTAAATCAGCAAGTGTCGCTGTATAAAAGCATTTCCAAAGAATTAAAGGCAGCATTGGCGCAGGTGGATACGTCCTCCTCTGCCGCAGCGGATGTAAAAGCATTAATCACACAAGCAAATAAACAATTTAGTACACTTGAAAAACAAATTCCGCAAGTGAAAGAAAATCAATCGTATCAAGCCATCAAAGCTTCATATAATGAACTTTCTACGACCTTGCAAGAAGGCGCAAAACAGGCAGACAGCTATGCCAAACAAGCGAAAGAAGCTAGAAAACAGCTTGAAGCAGCGGATGCCTTTATCGCAAAAGCTAGAGAGCAGCAAAACGTTTTGACGAGTCAAATCGATGAACTCATTGCTGGCTTAGATGCAATTGAAACTGGATTGGATAAAACGTCTAAAGGTCAAGGGCAAATAGCTGATAATATGCCAAAGCTTGCAAATGGTGCCGGGCAAGTGATTGATGGTCAAAAACAAATGAAAGAAAAGATTGGCGGTTTTGGTGATGACCTGACCAAACTGACAGATGGGCTGAACAAAAGCGTCGATGGCTTAGAGAAAATTTCAAGCGGATTAATGGGTGCAGGTGACTACTTAGACGAACTGAAAAATGCACCAGATCAAGACATGGCCGGCTGGTTTATCCCAAAAGACGTGCTGAAAAACAAAGCATTTAAGCAAGTATTTGATTCATACATGTCGGATGACCGCAAGATGACAAAGATTGATGTCATTTTAGAAAAAAATCCATATGGTAATGAAGCCTTGTCGACGATCAAACAAGTAGAAGCTTCTGTCGAGCGGGCACTTCCTGAAACAAATTTAAAAGATGCATCATTTGGTGTTTCAGGTGTATCAAGTATGAATGCTGATTTAAAACAGCTGTCAGACCAAGATTTCAATAAGACGGTTCTTTACATGATGATCGGTATTTTCCTCATCCTTGTGATCCTGTTCCGTTCGCTTGTGATGCCACTGTACTTGGTAGGTTCACTTATTTTGACTTACTTTACAGCTATCGGAATGACAGAATTTATTTTCACTCATTTCTTCGGATATCCGGGCATTAACTGGGCAGTTCCATTCTTTGGATTTGTCATATTAATGGCGCTCGGAGTCGATTATTCGATTTTCTTAATGGAGAGGTTCAATGAATACAAAACAAAAGACATTCAGTTTGCGATGACCGAATCAATGAAGAATATGGGCTCTGTCATTATGTCTGCTGCTGTTATTTTGGCAGGAACATTTGCAGCCATGCTTCCTTCAGGAGTGCTGTCTCTCCTGCAGATTGCAACACTTGTTCTCACAGGACTTTTGCTGTACGCACTCGTTGTGCTACCATTGTTCGTACCTGTGATGGTGAAATTGTTCGGATCAGCGAACTGGTTCCCATTTAAACGAAAAGAATAGATATTTCAAATAGAAAGTAGGAATCCATGTGATGAGTCGTTGGGCGCTGATAACAGGTGCCAGTGGCGGGATTGGGCAGGCTGCGGCAAAAAAGCTTGCCCAGGAAGGCTGCCATGTGATACTCCATTATCACAAAAATGAACAGACAGCCGTTCAGCTTGCCGCTGAGCTGGAAGAAACATGTCATATTCAGACGCATGTCGTTCAAGCGGATTTAGCTAAAACGGGCGGAGCAGATGAGCTCGTCAGCCGTCTGCCTGTATGTCCAGATATTCTTGTATTAAATAGCGGTAAGAGTCATGTCGGATTAGTGACAGATACAGAAAAAGACGTATTAGCCAGTATGGTGCAGCTTCATGTCACAAGTCCATATGAGGTCACCCAGCACCTATTGCCAGCCATGATTCAAAAAAAAGCAGGTCATATTGTTGCGGTAAGCTCAATATGGGGAGAAACAGGTGCATCGTGTGAAGTGCTGTATAGCATGGTAAAGGGGGCGCAAAATGCGTTTATTAAAGGTCTGGCAAAAGAGCTTGCCCCAAGTGGAATTAGAGCAAATGCTGTTTCGCCAGGTGCTGTCCATACAGACATGATGAAAAGCTTCACACAAGAAGATATTGACATGCTGGAGGAAGAAATCCCGCTTGGCCGGCTTGCATCACCTGAGGAGATTGCAGATGTCATTTGGTTTCTCGCCTCAAAGCAGTCAAGTTATATGACAGGTCAAATTTTATCCGTTAATGGCGGATGGTACTGTTAAAAAACGTGTATAATTCGTCTCTCCATGACAAAAGCTATGGCTGTAATTCATCTTTTCGAATGGAGGAATCGACATGTCAGTACTTGAGAACTGGGACCATTGGAAAAACTTTTTAGGTGACCGTTTAAATCATGCGCAGGATAAAGGCTTAAAAGATGATACCATCAATAACCTTGCGTATGAAATTGGCGGATATTTAGCTAACGAAGTTGAAGCAAAGAACGAGCAAGAAAGAGTACTTGCTGACCTTTGGAGCGTTGCATCAGAAGATGAGCAGCGCGCTATTGCCAATATGATGGTCAAACTGGTTGAAAATAATAGCTCGCACTAAACAAAAAGAGGGGTCGTTTGTGCCTCTCTTTTTATTTTAACTGTTTCACAACATTGTGCTTTCTAAAAATGTGAAAATGCTTTATGATATAGGAAGGTAAAAATTTGCCACAATGAAGGGGGTAATATCATTTGGCAAAGCTCGAATGGTATTTTGAATATGAGATACAGGTAAACCGTCCCGGACTTTTAGGAGACATTTCATCTCTAATGGGGATGCTTTCAATTAATATTGTGACAATTAATGGTGTTGATGTATCAAGACGCGGAATGCTTCTGCGCTGTGACCATACAGATCAAATTAAGCGCCTTGAATCAATTTTAAATACAATGGAAACGATAAAAGTAACGAAATTAAGACAGCCAAAACTTCGTGACCGCTTAGCGGTTCGTCACGGCAGATATATTCAGCGTGATGCAGATGACAAAAAGACGTTCCGATTTGAAAGGGACGAGCTTGGTCTTCTTGTTGATTTTATGGCTGAGCTATTTAAAAAAGAAGGACATAAATTGATTGGGATTCGCGGGATGCCGCGTGTCGGAAAAACAGAATCAATTGTGGCTTCAAGTGTATGTGCCAGCAAGAGATGGCTTTTTGTATCGTCCACTCTTTTGAAACAGACGATCCGAAGCCAGCTGATTGCGGATGAATACAGCCCAGATAACGTCTTTATTATTGATGGAATTGTGTCGACGCGAAGAGGTTCTGAGAAGCACTTGCAGCTTTTAAGAGAAATTATGAGACTGCCGGCAACAAAAGTAGTTGAGCATCCAGACATCTTTATTCAAAATTCAGAATATACAATGGATGATTTCGACTATATCATTGAATTGCGTAATAGTGCAGACGAAGAGATTACATATGAGCACGCTGAAGAACCACAAGTGTTTGATCATTCTGGTTTTTCTGGCTTCGATTTTTAATATGGTAATGGTAGGTGTTTGTTTTGACTGAATTGGGAAAACGGCTCATTGAGGCCAGAGAGGAAAAAGGGATGTCGCTGGAGGATCTTCAGACGGTGACCAAAATCCAAAAGCGCTACTTGCTAGCAATCGAACAAGGAAACTATGATATTATTCCAGGTAAATTTTACGTCAGAGCGTTTATTAAACAATATGCCGAAGCCGTTGGACTAAATCCTGAACAATTGTTCGAAGAATTTCGTAAAGATGTGCCGAGCACGTATAACGATGAAGTATCTGATAAATTATCAAATATTAAGCCGCAAAGAGAGCTGCCTAAGCCTGCCTCGAAGGTGCTTGAGTTGCTGCCGACCATTTTGATTATTGGAGGCGTCCTTGTGGTCATCGCGATCATTTATGTCATCGTGCAGGCGGTCAATCATGATAGCGGACAGAAGAACAACCAGACGGCTCCTCAGCAGTCAGAATCTAAGTATGAAGTATCTGAGGATTCATCTCTTGCCAAGGATCAAAAGAAAAAAGAAAAAGCTTCGTCAGATGATCAAGAAAAATCATCTAAAAAAGATGACTCATCAAAGGATTCATCCAAAGACGATGAAACGGTCTCTTTGAAGGCAGCGAATACAGAAGGCTCAACGACAACGTATGAAGTGTCAGGCGCAGATGAGATGGAGTTAACCATTTCTGCTACAAAAGCTTCTTGGCTGCGCGTCAGAGACGAATCTGGAAAAGTGCTGAAAATGGGTGAACTAAAAGATGGTGAATCGTTTAAAACAGACCTGTCTGAGCTCTCTCAGGTCGATATCCGTCTAGGCAATGCGACTGGAATTGATATTAAGGTGAATGACGAGACACTTAAGTACGAATTAGACCCTAAGAACACCATGACACAAAACATTGTGATTGTGAATAAAGGAAAGGAAAAGTCATCTTAAGCAAGTAGATGACTTTTCTTTTGTTCCTACTATTATATATACATAAAAAAATGGCTTATTGGAGGATTGAAATTCATGTTTAACTTACCGAATAAAATAACTCTTTCTAGGATCGCCTTGATCCCTGTTTTTATGATTATTATGCTTGCACCTTTAGATTGGGGCGTTGCACGTTTTGGTCACGTCAGCATCGAAGTGACGCATCTTGTTGGAGCAATCCTGTTTATTGTTGCTTCGACAACGGACTGGATTGATGGGTACTATGCGCGTAAACTGAACTTAGTGACGAATTTTGGTAAATTTTTAGATCCGCTTGCAGATAAATTGCTTGTTTCAGCTGCTTTAATTATACTTGTTCAGTACAACCTCACGCCGGCATGGATGGCGATTGTGATCATTAGCCGTGAATTTGCTGTAACTGGTCTAAGACTTGTCCTAGCCGGAGGCGGTGAAGTGGTAGCGGCTAATATGCTTGGAAAAGTGAAAACATGGGCGCAAATCATTGCGATTTCAGCTCTTCTATTGCATAACCTGCCGTTCGAACTTGTATCATTCCCGTTTGGTGACCTTGCGATGTGGGTAGCAGTGTTCTTCACTGTTGTGTCAGGCTGGGATTACTTTGTGAAAAACTGGGAATCTTTAAAGAATGCTAACTAAAAAGGACGTGTACGCTTTGAAGTCAGAGAGAAAAGCAGAAATTATTGCAGTCGGTTCCGAACTTTTGCTAGGGCAAATTACGAATACGAATGCACAATTCATCAGCAAACAGCTAGCTGAAATTGGTGTGAATGTGTATTACCATACAGCAGTTGGTGACAATCCAGAGCGTTTAAAAAGGGCCATTCAAGTGGCGCAGGAAAGATCGAATTTTATTATCTTCTCAGGTGGTCTTGGACCAACGAAAGATGATTTAACAAAAGAAACCATCGCGAGTACACTTGGAAAAGAGCTCGTGCTAAATGAAGAAGCATTTGAATCCATTCAAGAATACTTTCGAAAGACTGGACGAGACATGTCACCGAATAACCGGAAGCAGGCACTCGTTCTAGAAGGATCTGATGTGCTCGTGAACCGGTTTGGGATGGCCCCAGGTATGTTTATTCAAGAAGACGATACGTTTTATATGCTACTTCCTGGACCACCAAGTGAACTGCATCCAATGTTTGAGAACGAGGCGAAGCCGCTGATATGTGAGAAACTGGATTTGAAGGAAAAAATCGTGTCTGTTGTTCTCCGCTTTTTCGGAATCGGTGAATCACAGCTTGAAACAGACCTAGAAGATTTAATTGATGCTCAAACCAACCCAACGATTGCACCTCTCGCATCTGACGGTGAAGTGACACTTAGGCTCACGGCTAAGCATGAGGATGAAAAAGAAACGGAGCGTCTGTTAAAAGAAACGGAAGCGAAAATTTTAGCGCGTGTAGGAGAGTACTTCTACGGGTATGGTGATACATCACTTGTCCGTGAAGCTTCCAAGGCCCTGCACGAACACGGGAAAACAGTGGCAGCGGCTGAGAGCCTGACAGGCGGAATGTTTTCTGAATGGCTGACAGACCTTGAAGGTGCATCGTCGATTTTAAGCGGCAGTATCGTTTGTTATACAAACCAAGTCAAACAGCAGGTGCTTGGCTGCCGGGAGGAAACATTGTCTTCTCATGGTGCTGTTAGCAAAGAGTGTGCTTTAGAGCTTGCTGAAGGTGCTAGAAAGCTTACGGGAAGTGATATTGGCATTAGCTTTACGGGTGTAGCGGGCCCTGATACCCATGAGGGACAGCCTGTCGGAAAAGTGTTTATCGGGCTATCTACGAAAGACCACACAGACGTGTTTGAATGGATGTTTACAGGAAGCCGGTCGGGTATTCGAAAGCGCGCTGTGAAATACGGACTGCATCACTTGCTCAATTTATTAAAAGAGAGTTAATTTTGTTTTTTGTTAGGTTTACTCCTTTATAAAAGAGTGTTTTTTCTAATAGAAATCACTCTTTTCTTAAAAATCTGCCAAGAAAAAAATCGAATATGTGTTCGTTTTTTTCTTGGCAAATGACGTGAAACAAGGTATAGTATAGATAGTGGAATTGATAAAGGAGGAAACAATAGAATGAGTGATCGTCAAGCAGCCTTAGATATGGCTCTTAAACAAATAGAAAAACAGTTTGGTAAAGGCTCTATTATGAAACTAGGAGAGCGAACAGATACACGTATTTCAACAGTACCGAGTGGTTCGTTAGCACTTGATACTGCACTAGGAATAGGTGGATATCCTCGCGGTCGTATTATTGAAGTATATGGTCCAGAGAGTTCTGGTAAAACGACAGTAGCACTTCATGCCATTGCTGAGGTTCAGCAGCAGGGAGGACAAGCTGCATTTATTGATGCAGAGCATGCGCTCGATCCAGTTTATGCTCAAAAACTAGGTGTCAATATTGATGAGTTGTTACTTTCTCAGCCTGATACAGGAGAACAAGCACTTGAAATTGCAGAAGCTCTTGTCCGCAGTGGTGCAGTTGACATTGTTGTTATTGACTCAGTAGCTGCTCTTGTGCCAAAAGCAGAGATTGAAGGAGACATGGGTGATTCACACGTTGGTCTACAAGCACGCTTGATGTCCCAAGCACTTCGTAAACTATCTGGTGCCATTAATAAATCAAAAACCATTGCCATCTTTATTAACCAAATTCGTGAAAAAGTTGGGGTCATGTTCGGTAACCCTGAAACAACGCCAGGTGGACGTGCGCTGAAGTTCTATTCATCTGTTCGTTTAGAAGTGCGCCGTGCTGAACAGCTGAAGCAGGGCAATGACATTATGGGGAATAAAACGAGAATTAAAGTAGTGAAAAACAAAGTAGCACCGCCATTCCGTATTGCAGAAGTAGACATTATGTACGGTGAAGGAATTTCAAAAGAGGGCGAAATCATCGACCTTGGAAGCGAACTAGATATCGTACAAAAGAGCGGTGCTTGGTATTCTTACCAAGAGGAACGTCTTGGACAAGGCCGCGAAAATGCGAAACAGTTCCTTAAAGAAAACAAAGATATTCTTCTCATGATTCAAGAACAAATTAGAGAGCACTACGGTTTGGATACAAACGGAGTGAAAGCAGCTGAAGAAGAAGAAGGTCAAGAGGAATTGGAAATTTAAAGACTAAAAGACGCTGAAAAGCGTCTTTTTTTTACATTTACATGACAGCTAGCAGGTCAAAAGTTCTGTCTTTGCTTGAAATAACGACTTACGCTTCAGTCTGACTAGCTTGACAAGTATTTCCGACACAATTACAATGGAAATGTATCACTTGTTTTTCTTAACATGATTGATAACTAATTTAAACTTGACAAGGGCAGTGAGGATCTCATTCCCTGTGAAGGCCCTGTATGTTGAGACACAAAACAATGTACATGCCGACACTTTATTTGTAAAACCAAGTTCATAGCAAGAGGAGGTGAAAATATGTCGCCTACGATGTTTACGATCATCTCCATTTTGCTGAGCCTAATCTGTTTAGTTGTTGGCTACTTTGTTCGTAAAACCATTGCAGAAGCAAAAATATCCGGCGCAAGAAACATGGCCGAACAAATTGTTGAGGATGCAAAGCGTGATGCGGAAGCATTGAAGAAAGAAGCGCTCTTGGAAGCGAAAGATGAAATTCATTCCTTTCGTGTAGAGGCGGAGCAAGAAGTTCGTGAAAGACGTAATGAGCTTCAAAGACAAGAAAACCGTTTACTTCAAAAAGAGGAAAATCTTGATCGCAAAGATGAATCTTTAGATAAACGGGAGTCCCTGTTGGAGAAGAGAGATCATTCTCTGAATGAACGACAACAACATATTGAAGAGATGGAAAGCAAAGTGGATGATATGATTCGTTTGCAGAAAGCCGAGTTGGAACGTATTTCAAGTTTAACTCGAGATGAAGCGAAACAAATCATTCTGGATCAAGTTGAAAATGAGCTTTCCCACGACATTGCAGTCATGACGAAAGAATCTGAAAACCGAGCGAAAGAAGAGGCTGATAAAAAGGCGAAAAACATTCTTTCACTTGCGTTACAGCGTTGTGCAGCTGATCATGTAGCTGAAACGACGGTATCTGTAGTCAATCTTCCAAATGATGAGATGAAAGGTCGTATTATCGGACGTGAAGGACGAAATATCCGTACGTTAGAAACGTTAACAGGTATTGACTTGATCATAGATGATACACCTGAAGCTGTTATCCTATCGGGCTTTGATCCGATTAGACGTGAAACAGCGAGGATAGCTCTGGACAAGCTAGTCCAGGATGGCCGCATTCATCCTGCACGAATTGAAGAAATGGTGGAAAAATCACGCCGTGAAGTCGATGATTATATCCGTGAGATGGGTGAGCAAACGACATTCGAAGTCGGAGTTCACGGTCTGCATCCGGATCTCATCAAAATTCTCGGTCGCTTAAAATTCCGTACAAGTTATGGACAAAATGTCCTGAAGCATTCAATTGAGGTTGCACATCTTGCAGGTCTCATGGCTTCAGAGCTTGGAGAAGATGCAAAGCTTGCAAAACGAGCAGGTCTTCTGCATGACATTGGAAAAGCCATTGATCATGAAGTAGAAGGAAGCCACGTAGAAATTGGCGTTGAGCTTGCGACGAAATATAAAGAGCATCCTGTTGTCATCAACAGTATTGCCTCTCACCACGGTGATCAAGAACCGACATCTATTATCGCTGTTCTTGTTGCGGCAGCAGATGCATTATCTGCAGCACGCCCTGGTGCAAGAAGTGAGACGCTTGAAAATTACATTCGGAGACTTGAGAAATTAGAAGATATCTCTGAATCTTATGAAGGTGTTGAAAAATCGTTTGCGATACAGGCTGGACGTGAAGTACGTATTATGGTGAAGCCAGATTCAATTAATGATCTTGAAGCTCACCGTCTAGCAAGGGATATTCGTAAGCGGATTGAGGACGAGCTCGATTACCCTGGTCACATTAAAGTGACGGTCATTCGAGAAACTCGCGCAGTAGAGTATGCAAAATAGAGCGGTGCGCTTAGCGCCGCTTTATTTTTTTGTGTAAATATGCAACACTGATAAGAAGTCAATTTATAAGAGAAAGGGTTCAAAGCGCATGAAAATATTATTTGTTGGAGATATTGTCGGTTCACCTGGACGAGACACACTGAAAGAATACTTACCAAAGCTAAAGAAGAAATATCAGCCTCACTTTACCATTGTCAACGGAGAAAATGCTGCTCATGGAAAAGGGATCACTGAAAAAATCTATCATGAACTGCTGCAAGCCGGAGCTGACGTGCTCACAATGGGTAACCATACTTGGGATAAAAGAGACATTTTTGATTTCATCGATGACGCTGCCAACATGGTTCGTCCGGCGAACTTCCCAGAAGGTACACCTGGTAAAGGTCTGACGTTTATAAAAAAACAAGGGAAAGAATTAGCCGTCATCAACCTGCAAGGACGTACTTTTTTACCCCCACTTGACTGCCCATTTCAAAAAGTAGACGAGTTAATTGCGGAAGCATCCAAACGTACCCCGTTTATTTTTATTGATTTTCATGGTGAAGCCACAAGTGAAAAGCTAGCGATGGGCTGGTATACAGACGGCCGTGCATCATGTGTCGTTGGAACGCATACACATGTTCAAACAGCAGATAATCGCGTTTTGCCAAAAGGAACTGCGTATATTTCAGATGTGGGAATGACAGGACCTTATGATGGCATTTTAGGTGTTGATCGGGAGACGATTATTAAACGATTCAAAACAAGTCTTCCAGTCCGTTTTGAAATTGCAGAAGGCCGCACGACATTAAGTGCAGTGATCGTAGAAATTGACGAACAGTCGAAAAAAGCTGTCAAAATTGATCGAATTTTGATAAATGATGACCATATTTTCTTTGAATAAATGTTCACATATTTATTTCAGAAAAATATTAATCAGAAAGAAGGAATATGCGCCCTCTATCGTGAATATAGTAAAAATGGTAGGTAGCCTGCTATTTTTGAAAAACATTTTGGGGATGGATTTTCAAAAAATAGCATCATCTAACAAAGATTGTTCTAATGAACACTCACTTATCCATTGTAAATTTAAGGGGGAGCAGAAATGGAAATTTTAAAAGTTTCAGCAAAGTCAAATCCGAATTCAGTAGCAGGAGCATTAGCAGGCGTTTTACGTGAACGCGGTGCAGCGGAAATACAAGCAATCGGCGCTGGAGCGCTGAATCAGGCGGTCAAGGCTGTAGCCATAGCAAGGGGATTTGTTGCACCAAGCGGAGTGGATTTGATATGCATTCCAGCCTTTACTGACATTCTTATCGATGGAGAAGAAAGAACAGCCATCAAATTGATTATTGAGCCACGATAATTCTAATTTTATTATTTTCAACCTGCTTACATCATGTAAGCAGGTTGTTTTTGTTTACCACTATACATTTCTTATATAACATATTCAGTTCATGAAATAGATAAAAATGACATATTAGAGCTTGCATTTTTTCACCATGATGATAAATTAAGATTAAGTTAAAAATACTTCATCAAAAATAAATATTTAAGTAGGTGAAATAATGGTTGAAGCTTTTTTGAAAAGAGGAAAGCTTGTTTTTATTTTATTTTTTATTGTTCTCATTGCTGGCGGCTATTTATTTACGCAGCTTCCTAAGCGAGAACTGCCAGAATTCCAAGCGAATATTGTCACAATTTCCACCGTGTTCCCAGGTGCGGATGCAAAACAGGTGGAAATTGATGTAACCAATAAGCTCGAATCAGCCATATCTGATATCAATGGTGTAGAGAAAACGAGCTCTGTTTCTGCCATTGGTTTTTCAAATATTGTGCTTGAAATTGATGATCAAGCCGACTTTCAAAAGGTGGCAAGTCAAATTAAGAACGAAACCACAAGTGCTGCATCGTCCTTTCCTGACGGAGTGATGGAGCCAGATGTAAAGGATGAGTTCGGCAACGTGCCCGTTGGTTCATACATGATTGTGTCCAGTAAGTCATCAGACTTAGCAAAAAGTCAGGAATCGCTGCGTGCGTTGAAGGAAAAGGTTGAGGACATCAAAGGGGTAGACAGTGTCGTCATCAAAGGATTCAATGACAAGCAAGCGGTATTAAACTTAGATTCAAGCAAACTGGAGGAAGAAGGGTTAAATGTAACGGATGTCACAAATGCCATCAATCAGGAGTTTGACACATCTCCACTAGGCGACATTCGGGCAGGCGGCGATAAGGTCAAGCTGTCCATCAATACCTACGACCGTTTGAATCAAGTGAAAAAGCTTGAGCTTTTCTCCAAAACGAACCGTGAACCGGTCACAATCAGTCAGCTTGGCAGCTTAAAAGAAGTAGAAAAAGAGAAAAGTGATATTGTGTCGTATAACGGAGAGCCTGCCTATTCATTTACAGTCAATATCAAACCAGGGCTTGATATCCCTAAAATGTATAACAAAGTCAGTGATGTTATTGAGAAAGAGAAAGAGCTTCCAAGTGATGTCGAGTGGGTAAACTACTATTCACAAAAAAGTGAAGTGGATGCCATTTTTAATGATTTGATAAAAGAAGCCATTGTTGCGGTCATCGCTGTTATTGTGGTCACCACACTTGGTCTCACTATTGGCGGTGCGTTTATCGTTTCACTTGCCATCCCATTATCCATCACCATCGGAACGATTCCGCTGCCATTTTTACAAGTGGACCTCAATCAGATTTCGATTATCGGCTTTATCATTGCCCTAGGAATACTTGTCGATGATGCCATTGTCGTCAACGATAATATTTTAAGGCAGATGAAAAAATATGAAAGTCCGCTGAAAGGAACGATTGCAGGTGTCAAAGAAGTGGCAGGGTCTATTTTGACATCAACACTTGCGGTTGTGTTTGCTTTCTTGCCACTTGTTTTCCTATCAGGTGCAAACGGTTCATTTATACGAGCATTACCGTCTGTCCTCGTAACGACTGTACTTGCGTCTATGGTGATTTCTCTGACACTAGTGCCAGTCTATCAATATACTGTGAACCGAAAAAGACAGAACAAGAAAATTCAAAAAGAGCCAGGATTCCTAGGCAAACCGTTAAAAAAATTAGCTGATTTTTATGCAGACCGTGTGCTGACGAACATTGTGAAGCGTCCGCTGCTTATTGGCTTAAGTGGTTTGCTTGTTGCAACGCTTGCCTTTTTATTGATTTTCGTCACACCATTTGAATTTTTCCCTGCAGCGAATAAGAAAGAAGTGGTTGTCACTGTCACACTTCCAAGTGAAACAACATTAGACAAAACAAATGAAACATTAGAGAAAATAGAACAAGAGATGAAACAGCAGAAAGGCATTGAAGAGACGGCGATCTTTGCAGGCGGCGGTGTACCGAACCTGTTTAATGAAAGTATCTCAAATGCAAGTGATCATACTGGTCAGGTTGTCGTGAGAGTAGACAATGATCAGATGACGAGTAAACAATTGATCGATCGTATGACAGAGCCATTGCGTAAGAAATTTAAAGATGCTGATATCTTTATGAAAACCATTGTTCAAGGACCTCCAACTGGTGCACCTGTGACAGTAACCATTGCGGGTGACTCTTTTGCAAAGCTCATTGATGTCAAAGAAACGCTCACAAGTGAAATGAAAGAAAAAGGAGCGAGCTTGATCACTGACGATGTCAATCAGCCGGTAAAAACGATCTCCTTTGAACTAAACCGTGACCGAATGGCAGAGGATGGCCTCAGCGCTCAGCTTGTCAGCAGACAGCTCGGTCTTGTGACAGAAGGCATGCCATTAGGCAGCTTTAAACAAGGAACAAAAGATATCGATTTAGTGGTCAAACAGGATGTAGGTACACATCAAAATGGATTAAAGCTAAAAGAAATAAAAGTGCCTGTTAATTCAAATGAAGGCGGTATGCCTTCACTCGAGCCACTTAGCCGATATGTAAAAGAAAAAGAAACAGAGCAGTACGAAAGCATTCCACATGAAAATGGAATTCCGACCATTACGCTGAAGGCGTACCCTGGCACGTCAGAGTCGTTTAAAGGCGACATGAAAGAAGTCGTCGATCAAGTAGGAAAAACAGATGCAGCGAAGGATCTAGCTATTTCTCAAGGCGGAGAAAATGAAGATCAAACCAAGTTCTTTATTGAAATTAGTCTCTTATTTGGGGTTGTCTTGCTTCTCATTTATGTGACCATCGCTTTCCAGTTCAATTCATTGATGCTTCCACTATTAGTTCTAGGAACGGTTTACTTAGCGATATCTGGAGCTGTTATCGGACTATTTGTCACACAAACGCCGTTCAGCTTTATGGCAACAATGGGAATTGTCTCATTAGCTGGTATCGTGGTCCGAAATGCGGTTGTCTTGTTCGAATTTATTGAGCAGCGGCGTAAGCAGGGATTCGATCAACAGACAGCTGTCATTGAAGCGGGAAGAGCAAGGATTAGGCCTATTTTGCTGACAGCATTTACAGCACTTGTCGCCCTTATGCCTGTAGCACTAAGTAATGATCCGCTCTTTAAACCGCTGGCCATCTGCATTGTATCGGGCGTGTTTTTCTCAACAATTTTGACATTATTAATCGTACCTGCCTTATATATTGCCGTTTCAAAAAGACGGTGAATCAAAAAGTAAATCTCCTTTTCTACGGGGATTTTCTTTTTTTTTAGAAAAATATCCAAAAAAATATGTGGAGTGTTCATTTGTATTTTTGAGGAGGACAGTGGTATTTACGACGAAAAAAAGACGTGTTAAAATCTCAGTGGGAGAAGTTTTTTAACAAAGGGGTTGTACGTCATGTGTGGAACGATGAAAGCAATTGTTAAAAAAGAAAGCGCTTACGGAGCGGTGCTGATGGAGATGTCGATTCCAGAAATCAATGATCACGAAGTATTGATTCAGGTGAAAGCCACTTCGATATGCGGAACAGACGTGCATATTTACAATTGGGATGACTGGGCAAAGGGAAGAGTGAAAGCGCCCTACATTTTTGGACATGAATTTACAGGGGAAGTTGTCAAGACGGGGAAGCGAGTCTCACGTGCAAAAGTAGGGGATTTTGTATCGGCAGAGACTCATGTTGTATGTAATCAGTGCTCTATGTGTTTAACAGGTCAACAGCACTTGTGCAATGAAACGAAAATTTTAGGGGTAGACATTGACGGATGTTTTGCTGAATATGTCAAAGTACCTGAACAAAATGTGTGGCACAATCCAGCTCAAATGCCAGTAGAGCTTGCGTCTATTCAAGAGCCGCTTGGAAATGCGGTTCATACAGTGCTTCACACACCTGTTTCAGGTAAGTCAGTGGCGATTTTTGGCTGCGGACCAATCGGTTTAATGGCGATCGCCGTCGCGAAAGCTTCCGGTGCTGTCCAAGTGTTTGCTGTCGATCAAAACGAATACAGGCTGAATCTTGCCCAGGAAATGGGAGCAGACCATATCGTGGATATTGGAAAAGATGATCCTGTTGAGATGATTAAGCAGTTCACGCGGATGGAGGGGGCAGATGTGATATGCGAGATGTCAGGACATCCAGTTGCCATTAATCAAGCACTCGAAGCTTGTGCAAATGGAGGGAAAGTCAATATACTAAGCTTGCCAGAACGACCAGTGACAATTGACATTACGAATCAAATTGTTTTTAGGGGATTAACCGTGCAAGGGATCACGGGGAGAAAAATGTTTGAGACGTGGCGTCAAGTATCTGAGCTATTAAGAACAAATACCATTGATGTCAAGCCAGTTGTCACCCATACACTACCATTTGAACAGTTCGAAAAGGGATTTGAACTCATGAGAAATGGGATGTGCGGAAAGGTCGTACTGATGATGCCATCAAATCAAAGGGGGAAGAAATGATGAAAGAATTCACGTATTTACAAGATGAACTGGAAACAATGAAGCAGCAAGGCACTCACCAAACATTGAAAGAGATTGACTCAAAACAATCATCCACTGTGACATTAAATGAACAATCTGTCATACAGCTCTCCTCAAATAACTACTTAGGCCTCACCTCACATCCAAGGCTGATGAAAGCGGCAAAAGAGGCCATTGATCAATTCGGTGCTGGTACGGGGTCGGTACGAACGATCGCTGGCACAATGACGATGCACGAACGTCTTGAAAAAAAGCTCGCTGCATTTAAAAAGACCGAGGCAGCCCTTGTATTCCAATCAGGCTTTACGACCAATCAAGGGGTCTTATCAAGTATCCTGACAAAAGATGATATTGTGATTTCAGATGAACTGAATCATGCCTCAATCATTGACGGCATTCGGTTAACAAAAGCAGATAAAAAAGTATATGGTCATTCCAATATGGAAGAGCTTGAGAAAATTTTAAAGAAATCTATGAATTACCGCGTTCGTCTCATCGTCACAGATGGTGTGTTCTCGATGGATGGAGATATTGCGCCACTTCCTGAGATTGTCAGGCTCGCAGAAGCATATGATGCATTTGTGATGGTAGACGATGCACATGCCTCGGGCGTGCTTGGTGAAAATGGCCGCGGGACAGTCAACCATTTTAAACTCGACGGCAGAGTGCACATTCAGGTTGGGACACTTAGTAAGGCTGTCGGAGTCCTTGGCGGCTATGTAGCGGGTTCAGCCGTTTTGATTGATTATTTAAAGCATAAAGCAAGACCGTTTTTATTCAGCACCTCACATCCGCCAGCTGTGACTAGAGCGTGTGAAGAAGCGATTGAAGTGCTGTTAGATGAACCGGAGCGAATCGATACACTTTGGGAAAACGCCGCCTATTTTAAAGAAAAGGTCATCAGTCTTGGGTTTCAAGTTGCACCGACAGAGACACCGATTATCCCCATCTTGATTGGAGACGAAGCCCTTACTTTTCGCTTTTCAAAGGCTTTAATAGAACGAGGCGTGTTTGCTCAAGGCATCGCCTTCCCAACTGTGGCAAAAGGAAAAGCGAGAATTAGAGCCATCATCACAGCCGAGCACACAAAAGAAGAACTAGACCGTGCACTGACGATCATCGAAGAAGAAGCAAAAAAACTAAACATACTTGATTGAGAGAGCGCAGGCTCTCTTTTTTTAATAAAGAGATTGGCTGTGACCTTCTTGATGAATAGCCATTTTTTATAGAAAGACTGTATATGAATTTATTTTCAATTCATCACAAAATAGTCTATACTGTAGGGTGGAGCTTGGTTTGAAAGGAGTACAAATTCATGAATGAAGAGCAGAGAAAAGCGAGCGGACAAGTAAGTTCATCGGACAAAAAATCCGAGAAGGACTACAGCCAGTATTTTGAAGCTGTGTACATTCCGCCTTCCTTAAAAGATGCAAAAAAACGGGGTAAAGAAGAAGTCGAATACAATCAATTTCAAATTGACGAGCGTTTTCAAGGGTTAGGAAATGGGCGCAAGTTTTATATTCGCACATATGGCTGTCAAATGAATGAGCACGACACAGAAGTGATGGCTGGTATTTTTATGACGCTTGGTTATGAACCGACAAACTCAACGGAGGATGCAAATGTCATCTTATTAAACACTTGTGCAATTCGTGAGAATGCGGAAAACAAAGTGTTTGGAGAGCTTGGTCATTTAAAAGCATTAAAGCGTGAAAAGCCAGATTTAATTTTAGGTGTCTGCGGATGTATGTCTCAAGAGGAATCTGTCGTCAACCGTATTTTGAAGAAACATCCATTTGTTGATTTGATTTTCGGTACACACAACATTCACCGCCTGCCAGAGCTGTTATCTGAATGCTATCTTTCAAAAGAAATGGTCATTGAGGTTTGGTCAAAAGAAGGCGATGTCATTGAAAACCTTCCGAGAGCCCGCCAAGGAAAAATTAAGGGCTGGGTGAATATTATGTACGGTTGTGATAAATTCTGTACATACTGTATCGTCCCTTACACGCGCGGTAAAGAAAGAAGCCGCCGTCCTGACGAAATTATTCAAGAGGTCAGACGTTTAGCGGCAGAAGGATATAAGGAAATTACCCTTCTTGGTCAAAACGTGAATGCGTACGGAAAAGATTTTGAAGACATGGAATATGGTCTTGGACACCTGATGGATGAGCTGCGAAAAATCAATATTCCACGTATCCGTTTTACAACAAGCCACCCGCGTGACTTTGACGATCACTTAATTGAAGTGCTTGCTAAGGGTGGGAACCTTCTCGATCATATTCATTTGCCAGTTCAATCAGGCAGTTCTTCTGTCTTGAAGCTTATGGCGAGAAAATATGACCGTGAGCGTTACCTTGATCTTGTGCGCAAAATCAAAGAAGCGATGCCAAATGCTTCATTAACAACGGATATTATTGTTGGGTTCCCAAATGAGACAGATGAGCAGTTTGAAGAAACACTTTCCCTCTATCGCGAGGTTGAGTTTGATGCTGCTTATACGTTCATTTACTCTCCAAGAGAAGGAACACCAGCAGCAAAAATGCAAGACAACGTGCCAATGCATGTGAAAAAAGAACGTCTGCAACGCCTGAATGCCCTCGTGAATGAAATTTCCGCAAAAAAAATGAAGGAATATGAAGGGCAGACTGTCGAAGTATTAGTAGAGGGTGAAAGTAAAAACAACCCTGAAATCCTAGCCGGATATACAAGTAAAAGCAAGCTTGTGAATTTTAAAGCACCAAAAGAAGCGATTGGCAACATCGTCAAAGTGAAAATCACACAAGCCAAAACTTGGTCTCTTGACGGAGAAATGGTTGGAGAAGCTATCGAGGTGAATTAAAATGACGCTTTATTCAAAAAAAGAGATTGTCGAGCGCGCAAGAGAGCTCGCTAAAATGATTTCTGAAACAGAAGAAGTTGATTTCTTCAAGAAAGCAGAAGCGCAAATCAATGAAAATACAAAAATTTCAACGATTATTAATCAAATTAAGGCGCTTCAAAAACAAGCTGTGAATTTAAAGCATTACGGCAAACATGAAGCCTTAAAGCAAGTCGAAGAAAAAATCGATGCCCTGCAAGAAGAACTGGATGAAATTCCAGTGATTCAAGAATTCAAAGAATCACAAGTGGAAGTCAATTCCCTGCTTCAGCTCGTAGCGCATACGATTTCTAATCAAGTAACAGATGAAATCATTCTTTCAACCGGCGGTGACCTCTTATTAGGAGAAACCGGTTCAAAAGTGAAAAACTCATCACCAAGTTGCTCCATTAAATGAGAAAACCCCGCAGATGCGGGGTTTTTTTTGTTATAGAATATATGTAATTTATATTTTGCTACTGCATCAACATTTTGTTGTTGATGCAGTAGCCCTTTATTTTTAACGTAAAGTAATAATATGAAAATGTTAGAAAGAAGCTTATTGAACGAAGGTTAATTGATTTTACAGATTAAAAGATTTGAAGCGAAACTCAACGCTTAAACCAAAAATACTTATGATAATATTAAATTCTTTCATGATATCTCCTCCTTATATAAAGAAGGACTACTATCTGTATTAAATCAAATTAAACCATTCCAATCAACCTCAATCTCTCACTCTCCAACTTTTCCAATTTTCAAGGCAAGTTTATGGGCGACCATGCATACACTGAAACAGAAATGAATTTAATTGAACATGAAGTTCAAAATCGTGACACACTAGACGAATGCCCAGCATAAGATAAAACGATCAAGAACAAGGAGGCATGACGGAATGTCTGAATACAGAGAAATTATTACAAAAGCGGTGGTTGCAAAAGGGAGGAAATTCACCCAAAGCACACACACCATTTCTCCATCGCAAAAACCAACCAGCATCCTAGGTGGTTGGATCATTAATCATAAGTATGATGCTGAAAAGGTCGGTAAAACTGTTGAGATTGAAGGAACCTTTGATATTAACGTATGGTATTCTTACGCTGATAACACAAAAACAGAAGTCGTCACAGAACGGGTGAAATATGTAGACATCATCAAACTGAGATATAAAGATAAAAATTTCCTTGATGATGAGCACGAAGTGATTGCAAAAGTGCTGCAGCAGCCGAATTGCTTAGAAGTGACCATTTCTCCAAACGGCAATAAAATTATCGTTCAAGCAGAGCGGGAGTTCATTGCTGAAGTGGTAGGAGAAACAAAAATTGTTGTAGAGGTCAATTCAAGCTGGAAAGAAAAAGATGATCATGAGTGGGAAGAAGAGGTGGATGAGGAGTTAGAGGATATTCATCCAGAATTCCTAGCGGGTGATCCAGAAGAGTAATTGATGACTAGGGCGCATATCCCCCTAGTTTTTTTGTGTCCTATCTAGGAGAAAAAAGGTGATTTTTTATGCTATAATGAAAGATGGTATGAATTCGAATGTAATATAGTGAGGGATTAGAAATATGGCAAGTTATACGCCCATGATACAGCAATATTTAAAAATCAAGGCAGAGTATCAAGATGCCTTTTTATTTTTTCGCTTAGGCGATTTTTATGAAATGTTTTTTGATGACGCAAAAGAAGCGTCACAAGAATTAGAAATCACGCTAACAAGCAGAGATGGCGGGACCATACCAATGTGCGGTGTTCCTTATCATTCTGCTTCTGCATACATAGAACAATTGATTTCAAAAGGCTACAAGGTCGCGATTTGTGAGCAGGTGGAAGATCCTAAAACGGCAAAAGGTGTGGTTAAAAGAGAAGTCGTTCAACTCATTACACCAGGTACGGTGATGGATGGTAAAGGCTTAAGTGAAAATGAAAACAACTTCATTGCCTCTGTGACAAAATTTGAAAGTGGATATGGACTTGCACTTTCCGATTTATCTACTGGTGAAAACATGGCGGCTTTCATTGATCGATTAGATGAAGTCGTGTCTGAAATTTATTCTGTCGGTGCAAAAGAAATTGTGGTGTCAAAGCAGCTGGATGAGGAAACAGTCAAGACCTTAAAGGATCGGTGCCAAGCGACCATTTCATACGAAGATAGTGATGAATTGATCGATGAAGCTGAGCGACTCGTGTCCCGCTTGAGCGAGCAACTAAGATCGGCCTTTTTGACATTATATGCCTATTTAAGAAGAACGCAAAAAAGAAGTCTCGATCACCTTCAGCAAGTTCAAGTGTTTGAGCTCAAACAAACAATGAAAATTGATCTTTACTCAAAACGAAATCTTGAATTAACAGAGACGATCCGCTCAAAAAGCAAGAAGGGCTCTTTGTTATGGCTGTTAGATGAAACAAAAACAGCAATGGGTGGAAGGCTGCTCAAGCAATGGATCGACCGGCCGTTAATTCGGCTTTCGCACATTAAAGAACGTCAGGAAATGGTGCAAATTCTCATGGACCATCTCTTTGAACGAGAGGATCTGCGTGAACGGTTAAAGCAAGTATATGATCTCGAACGTTTAGCGGGCCGCGTCGCATTTGGCAACGTAAATGCCCGTGATCTCATTCAGTTAAAGGAATCCTTAAAACAAGTACCAGCCATTAAAGAGCTTGTGCACTCACTGCCAGAGGAAATGGCAAAATCAAGAGCGAATGAGATTGATCCTTGTGGCGACTTGCTTAATTTATTAGAAGATGCACTTTATGAAAATCCGCCGATGACGATAAAAGAAGGCAATTTGATTAAAGATGGCTACAATGCAAAATTAGATGAATACCGTGATGCCAGCCGAAACGGAAAGGACTGGATTGCACGTCTTGAACAGCAGGAAAGGGAATATACCGGCATTCGCTCCTTAAAAGTCGGGTTTAATAAAGTGTTTGGTTATTATATCGAGGTGACACGCGCAAATACACATCTGCTGGAGGAAGGCCGTTATGAAAGAAAACAAACGCTTGCCAATGCAGAGCGGTATATCACACCTGAATTAAAAGAAAAAGAAGCACTGATACTTGAAGCAGAATCAAATATTAACGAATTGGAATATGAACTATTCGCAGCTCTCAGAGAACAAGTGAAAGTCTATATTCCGAGATTACAGCTGCTCGCAAAACAAATGAGTGAGCTGGATGCGCTTCAATGCTTTGCGACTGTCAGTGAAAAACGCCGTTATATCCGTCCGGAATTCTCAGAGGATGAGGTGGATGTCATAGATGGTCGTCACCCAGTCGTTGAAAAAGTGATGGATCACCAGGAGTATGTACCAAATGACTGCCATATGGGAAATGGCCGGCAAACCTTACTCATTACTGGACCGAATATGTCAGGGAAAAGTACGTATATGAGACAAATGGCGCTTATCTCCATTCTTGCGCAAATTGGCTGCTTTGTGCCAGCATCGAAGGCAACTCTTCCGATCTTTGACCAAATCTTTACACGCATTGGGGCGGCAGATGATTTGATTTCTGGTCAGAGTACTTTTATGGTAGAGATGCTCGAAGCAAAAAATGCAATGGTGCATGCAACGAAAAACAGCTTGATTTTATTTGATGAAATTGGACGCGGGACAAGCACCTATGATGGAATGGCTCTTGCGCAGGCGATCATTGAATTTGTTCACGATCATATTGGTGCCAAAACGCTTTTTTCCACACATTATCACGAGCTGACAGTTCTTGAATCTCAATTAAGCGAGCTGAAAAATGTTCATGTACGTGCTGAAGAGCATGAAGGCACGGTCGTTTTCTTACATCAAATCAAAGAGGGTGCAGCTGATAAAAGCTATGGTATTCATGTAGCGCAGCTTGCTGAATTGCCTGATGCGATCATCGATAGGGCCCAGACCATTTTGACGGAGCTTGAGAGCGGATCACATGAAGTGACTCCGCACGTATCTGCAGCTCCAAAAACAGAAAAGGCTGAGGAAAAGCAGCAGCTTTCTTTCTTTGAAGTAGAAGAAAAACCGCAAACCAAACCAGTTCTAAAACAGAAAGATCAAGCGGTGATCGAGGAATTAAAGTCATTCAATCTAATGGATATGACTCCGCTCGAAGCGATGACTAAGCTATATGAATTGCAAAAGAAATTATAATGTAAGGTGAGGTGAGCAAAATGGCAAAGATTATTCAGTTATCCGATGACCTATCCAATAAAATTGCTGCAGGTGAAGTAGTCGAACGTCCAGCTTCTGTCGTAAAAGAGCTTATGGAAAATGCAATCGATGCAAGTAGTACAGTGATTGAAATCGATGTAGAAGAAGCAGGTCTTTCTTCTATTAGAATGATTGATAATGGTGTTGGAATCGATGCTGAAGATTGTAAGCTCGCCTTTCAGCGCCATGCAACGAGTAAAATCAAAGATGAAAATGACCTGTTCCGTGTCAGAACGCTCGGTTTCAGGGGAGAGGCGCTGCCAAGTATCGCATCTGTCTCTCATCTAGAAATGAAAACAAGTACTGGTGAAGGAGCTGGAACGCACCTGGTGCTGCAAGGCGGAAAGATCATTTCAGAGAAAAAAACCTCTAGTCGCCGCGGTACCGAGATCGTCGTTACCAACTTATTTTACAATACACCGGCCCGCCTAAAATACATGAAAACCGTTCATACGGAGCTTGGCAATATATCAGATGTCGTCAATCGAATTGCGCTGGCTCACCCAGAAGTATCGATTCGCTTGCGTCATCAAGGAAAAGTCCTGCTTCAGACGAATGGAAACGGGGATGTGCGGCATGTGCTTGCGGCCATTTACGGAACAGCTGTTGCGAAAAAAATGGTGCCGCTTCACGTGCAATCACTTGATTTTGAAGTGAAAGGATATATCTCCTTGCCAGAAGTGACAAGGGCATCACGGAATTATATGTCTTCTGTTGTAAACGGCAGATATGTTAAGCATTTTCCGCTCGTGAAAGCGGTCCATGAAGGGTATCACACGCTGCTACCGATTGGCCGCCACCCGATTACATTTATAGAGATGAAGATGGACCCCATTTTAGTGGATGTGAACGTTCATCCTTCGAAGCTTGAAGTGAGACTTAGTAAAGAGCAGGAACTTCATGAGTTAATTAAGCAAGGAATTAAGGACGTATTTCAAAAGCAGCAGCTCATTCCAAGTGCTTCGGTGCCAAAGAAAGCACCAATGCCAGCGATCAAAAATGAGCAGCAATCCTTAACCTTTGATGCGAAAAAAGGAAACACAAGCGAGGCGGAAACGCCGCTATCCTATCAGCCGGAGCCGCTCGAATCGGTCTTATATGAGACAAGCCATACCGAAGCATACGGAATGCCTAATCAAGAGAAGACGGAACCATCATCACCAGTATTTTATGAAGAAGCCTCATCTGAGCGAGTTCAGTTAGAGGAATCCGCCGCTTCACTAGAATATGAAGAGTCAGAACTAAGAGAAGATGCTGCAGAAGCCATTTCAGAAAACGAACGCGTCCCTGTGATGTATCCCATCGGACAAATGCACGGCACATATATTTTGGCTCAAAATGAACGTGGGCTTTATATTATTGATCAGCATGCGGCCCAGGAGCGAATCAAGTATGAGTATTATCGTGAGAAGGTAGGAGAGATCAAACAGGAAGTGCAAGAAATGCTCGTCCCATTAACATTCCATTACTCGAAAAACGATATGCTGATTATTGAAGAGCATAAAGAGATACTAACGAAAGTGGGTGTCTTCTTAGAGCCTTTCGGTTCAGGAAGCTACATTGTACGGTCGCATCCGCAGTGGTTTCCAAAAGGAGAAGAGGCTGAACTGATCGAAGAGATTATTGAGCAAGTGCTGGATGAGAAGCGTGTAGATATCAAAAAATTAAGAGAAGAAGCGGCGATTATGATGAGCTGTAAAGGCTCAATCAAAGCAAATCGTCATTTGCGAAATGATGAAATCAAAGCCCTATTAGATGAACTCAGGCAGACAAAGGACCCTTTCACTTGTCCGCACGGCCGGCCGATCATCATTCATCACTCGACATATGAAATGGAGAAAATGTTTAAACGGGTCATGTGATCAAATAAAAAAAGCGCTCTTATTAAGGCACCTCAGCGTGTAGACAAACTATTGCGCGAGCTGGTGCTCACGAATGTCTAATCCGCGCCAGAACTCGTCCTTCCTAAGCTACAAAGGTTTCTATCACACTGAAAAGAAGACAAAGGGCTAAAATAAACATCATTTTGCCCTTTGTCATTTGAAGCGCTCTTATTAGAGCGCTTTTTTATTTAGCATCCACACGGATCTGGCGGTGTGACCACAACTGGTCGTGTATTAATATCAATCGTATCTTCTGCATAAAATGTGGAACCGATGCTAATTGCTCGATTTTCTGCGCGGAACGTATATGTACCTGCGGCAGGGAGTACTTTATGTGAAAGCTTTAATGTATATTTGGAAATTCCAAGTAAATCCAATCTAAGCGGAATACGGACGGTTTGTCCGTTGTTCAAAATGTAGCTGTCTTTTAATGCTTTACCGTTCATAATGTCTTTAGTTGTTGCTTGGAAACCCTTTGGCAGTGTGAACTCAACCGCACCAAGACTTAAAATAGAATTTGGGCTGTACGTTAGTTCAATGTCAGAAAAAGACCATTCCTGCTTACTTGTACCTGTAATTTTTGCGTAAAGGGCAGCTGGTTTTGCATTGGTTGATGCTTTGCTTTCCTCTGTTTTGGCTCCTTCAGCAGATGCAGAAAGCGGCACTGACAGCGCCATAACCAATGTGAGCATCCCCATCATGATCATCGTCCATGTTTTTTTCATTTCTTCCTTCCCCCTTGTTGAATATAGGTAAATAATAGATGATTACACCCATTATTTACCTATAATGTTACCATATCCCTACATGGTATTAAATGGTATATTATACCCTTATTTTGTCATTTTGTTTAGTAATAACGGGGAAAATGCGCATTTGGTTGGTTCATTCCGTAACCAAAGCCTGGCATTTGCTGATTCGGCATCATCATATGCATATCTTGATATCCGTATGGATGATATGGCATCATTCCATATCCACCATAGTGGCCATGATGATGGTGATCCTTCATTGGAACATGCGAAAAGGGGTCATGCTGATTTGGAAAAGGCGGATAGGCTGAATGATGATGCGGATAATGTCCGCTGTACTTATCCTTTTTACCGGTATGATAATGGTTTGGCATATTCATATGATCATGCATGTTTGGCGCGACCACATGCTCATGATTGGCTGTATACACATTCTCAAACGTATGGTACGGATTTCCTTCGTGATGATAATTCATTTGGCTATTCATATTGTTCATTTGATATCTCATCCTTTATGTCAGGTTGCCATATCCTATGAGCATGATCCGTTTCATGAGCCTATCCATATGAAAAAAACCGGCTTTTCAGCCGGGAAAACAAAAAGCAGTTGAAAGCGTCAGGTGCTAATATGAGAAGCCATGTCTTCTTCTACGACGCTTCTTACAACTGCTGCAGACACTTTTAGGGTAATAATAGGGATCGTAGCTTCTAGAAGTATCCCAGAAATCGCTCTCAAACCAATCATCTTTTTTATGATGAAACTTTTTTTCTTTACATGGGTCCTCATGGCAATGATCGTCATGCTTTTTATAACAGTTTGAGTGGGAATGTTTGCACTTGCATTTGCACATTGTCATCCCTCCTAAATGTGACTCAATGCTAGTATATGCACGAATAAGACAAGGGGACTGGATGGTGGCGCATCTTTTGTAAAAAAAGGCTTTTTCTGAAAAATTCAAATGAAAAGAATTGACTAGTGCTAAAATAACATGATAAAATATAAATTTTTATCCGCCGATGAAATGTGTTATAATCAAATTGTGAATACTTTCGGAGGTGGCGGATTTGTTTCAAATAGGTGATAAAATTGTTTATCCTATGCATGGTGCCGGTGTGATTGAAGGAATGGAAGAAAAAGAGATTTTAGGTAAGACGGAAGAATATTTTCTGATTCAAATGCCGAATATGCAGATGATGATCCCAAGAGGCAGAATCAATCAACTAGGTATACGTCAGGTAGCAGATCAAGCAACGCTGAAAGTTGTGATGAACAATTTTGCAGAAGAAACAAACGACGACACGCTTACTTGGAAGCAAAGATATGATGAAAATATGAAAAAGCTAAAAACAGGTGCGATCGAAGATGGTGCAGACGTTGTCAAAGATCTGATGAGACGAAATCAGAAGAAAGCATTAAATTCAAGTGAAAAGAAGATGCTTGAAGATGCTCGAGGCATGTTAGTGAGTGAAATTTCTCTTGCACAAGGGCTTTCACAAGATGAAGTCCTTTCAGCTTTAGAGAATGAACTAAGAGTTTAATGATGGATATACAGTAATTGGCTGTAAACAGAAGGGTATCCCTTTTGTTTACGGCTTTTTTTGTTTGAAATCAGAAGAATATGTCCATTTTTGTAGGTGATTTTAACTAAAGCTAAAATAAGGTCATACGATGCAGTTTTTATTCAAGCAGCGAATGATTCAAAGAAGTCAGAAATACCTAGAGAGGCATAAAAAAACAGGAAAGTTCTCCTGATTCATTTAAATGAGCCGGACAACCTTTGAATTCTGTTAGCCATTGATAGTAAAATAATGCGATAAGATGACACCTAAGAGAATGAAAAGGAGCGGTGAAATGAAAAGGCTACTGATATGTGGATTCATCTTTCTGATCCTATGTGCTCTTTTAATGGTGAAATGCAGCCATTCTGTTCAAGAAAAAAAAGAGCAAAAGCAACATCAAGAAGAGGTAGAAAAGTATCAAAAAGAGCGAAAAAAAGGGGATCGATACGACAGTTTTAAACAGCTTATTCGGCATGAAAGAAAAGGGTATGAAATAGAATTTCACGAAAAGGGCGGAAGTGATTTACTCGTCTTTTCTCCTCATGGAGGGGAAATTGAACCAGGAACAAGTGAAATTGTAGAAGCATTTCAAGAAAGATACTCGACGTATTTGTTTGAAGGAACGAAACAAGACAACAATCGTGATTTGCATATTACAAGCACCAAGTTTGATGAACCGATATTGGTCCAAATGATTAAAACGTATCCCTTCTCCATTTCCATCCACGGCTATAAAAGTGATAAAAAGCACACGCTAGTTGGCGGGACAAACGAAAAAATGAAAAGAGCAGTTGTACGAGAGTTAAAAGATCGAGGATTTTCTGCAGAAATGGTGCAAGAAGGCGAACGGCTTTCAGGAACAGATCCTAAAAATATTAATAATCGAAATGCAAGTGGTGAAAGCGTTCAGCTAGAAATTAGTACGGCGCAGAGAGAATCTTTTTTCGACCATTTTGATACGAGAAAAGGAAAGAAAAAAGCATTCAGACGTTATATCCGTGCTTTAAAAGAAGTATTAAGAGAATTTGACCCAACTTCGTAGTGAAATCGTTTTGATGGGTAAAAGTACTCCATTTAAACTTGGTAAAAAAGATAGAAATATGCGAAATGAACATAAATCATGCAATAAATTACAATTTGCCTTAAAAACATAAATTATGTAAAATAATAGTTATCAGTTTGATATGATAGAATGGGGCTGAAGTGGATGGCACATAAAATACCATCTTCCGAAGTAGGTGTAAAGATCAATCAATGGTACACGCATATTTGCAAATTTGAAGTCGAACAAGCAAACGATATGAAGCGCCTTGTTGAAGAAGAAATTCATGAGATGGAAGAGGATCAAGATTTGCTTCTATATTATTCTCTAATGGATTTTCGCCATCAACTGATGCTTCAGCATTTAACGCCAGTCCATGCAGGGAGTGAAACACTTCAAGCCGTGTCTTTTCCGAAAGAAATGGAAGATGGAGAAGATGAGATGACAGGCTTACTTGGCTATTACTTTCATTTTTTTCATGGAATGTATGCGTTTATCCAGCGCCGATACATCGAGGCCATTTCCTATTACAAGCATGCGGAACATCAACTGATCTTAGTGACAGATGAGATTGAAAAAGCGGAATTTTACTATAAAATCGCTGAAGTATACTATCATATGAAACAAACTTATTTCTCCATGCATTATGCTAAAAAGGCGAGAGACATTTATAAGAAACATCAGCTTTATGGAAAAAGAAGCATTCAATGTGATTTTGTCATGGCAGGTAATTGTATTGATGTGAGTCAGCACCAAAAAGCGCTTCCTTACTTAGAAAAAGCGTTAAAGGTTTGTGAAGCGATGGAGCGGAAAGAGTGCACATCTTATTTTAAAGCGATGGCTCTTAATAACTTAGGAGCTTGTCATTATAGTATGGGAACGTACCATACAGCGACAGTCTTTTTTGAACAAGCCATTTCCCTTTATCAAAAAGATCAAGCATCCACGATGATCAAATCATTATTTTCACTTGCTCTTACCTGGTTTAAACTCGGAGATATCGAGCGGGCGGGTGAGGCTATACGTAAAGGAATGAACGAGGCTTGTTTATTGGAAGATGAAATTTATCAGTTGAAATTTCAATTTTTACAGGCGCTTTATATAGAAAAAGACAGCTGTGAGCAATTAAGATCGGCACTATTTGGACTGCGAAGCAAAAAAATGTTTGCTGATTTAGAGGAATTAGCACTTGATGCGGCTAATTATTATAAGGAACGCGACATGTACAAGGAATCCTCCACTTTTTTTGAGATTGTGATCGAAGCGCGTACGCACATTCAAAAAGGAGATGAGATGTATGAGAACGAAGCATAACATGTCAGCTGATCAAGTAGATGAAAGACTTCACACGTAATAACAGACAAAAACAACACCCTTTACGAATCAACGTAAAGGGCTTTTTTATTTATTCTTTGATGGCTTTTTCTGCGTCAATGGCACCTGCCCCGTAAATCATCGGGTCATCCCCAGACCACTTGCTTGTATTTTCTTTTAACAGGGTTTTGACCTCATCGGGCGTTAAATCTGGTGAATGCTCTAATAGAAGAGCACAAATACCAGCGCAAATCGGTGTTGCCATAGATGTGCCAGATAACGTCGTGTAATCATCATCGACTCTGCTTGATTTGTCGAGTTTATCTAGAAAGGATCTTGGTGATCTGAGAGAGACGATGTTTACTCCTGGTGCAAGGATATCAGGCTTTGTCTCACCATAAACAGTAGGACCTCTGCTTGAAAATGGTGCCACGATATCATCGTTTGATTCTGGTGTATTCCGGTCATCAAAAGCGCCAACCGTAATCACTTTTTGACTGACGGCAGGGCTCGCAATCGTTTGACTGTTAGGACCAGAGTTTCCGGCTGCGACGCATACTACAATGCCTTGATCCCAAGCAGCATTGACAGCACGCACCATCGGATCGTCCTGTTCGTCATCATAACGCTGAGCATCTCCGCCTAGTGACATACTCATAATATGAATCGGATCATCAGGGTGATCTTCATTGAACTGGATGCACCATTCAACCCCTTCTATAATAGTAGAAAGCGATCCAGCCCCTTGTTTATTTAACACTTTTACGCCAATTAAATGAGCTTTTGGAGCAGGTCCTTTGTACAAGCCATCTGAGGCCGCTCCGTCTCCAGCTACATCTCCAGCGCAGTGAGTACCATGCCCGTTATCATCATAAGGCTTTGTTTTTTGCTTGACTAAGTCCACAAAATCGCGAATCCTTCCTTCTAAATCTTCATGCGGATAAATTCCTGTATCAATGACAGCGACCGTAATGCCTTCCCCTGTTAAGGCTGTACCGTTGCGGAAGACTTCATCCGCGTGACTGGCTTGTGTGGCCACATCCAGAAGTGCATGAACTTTCCGGTCTAAATAAATTTTACGAATATGCTCACCATTTGCTAACAGCTCCTCTAAAGCGGCCGGTGTTATGTCTGCAGCGCAGCAGTCGATATGTGAAAAGTGCCGTTTGATATTTGTTTTTCTACTTTTTTTCATGAGCTGTTTTGTGCTTTGAATCCCTGCTTCGACCGCGTCTTTCTTAAATTCAATAATTACACGAAGCTTCTTTCTCTTCTTTAATCTTCCTTCAAAGAAACGATGAAGAAAGCATGGCGTCCATTTAAAAGGTTTATAAAGGTGAAGGACGGTCTCTCTTAAAGGCTGATCTAGTTTACTAGCATGTGTCCTGACCATTTGCACCATAGAAAATCCAAACATGTGATGCCCTCCATTCTAGCTATCCATTCTTGTACACTCTTACGTTATGAGAATGAGAGCTGCTTTGTTCGGATTCTTGTCCCTTCTTTTCTTCATATTGGCGGCTTACTCATTTCTGATGAAAAAGAAAAGCGCTTACATTTTGTAAAATAATAGAAAAAGGTGGAAAACATGTAGAATCAGCCGATGATAGGTGGGAGAGTTCTTCTTAGAGAACCGGTGAAACAAACGATTTTGCAGAAAAAAGGAGGGGTTAGACAGGGTCAATGCTCATACAAATGTGACTTGTCACAGAGGAAAAAAATCAAATCCATATAAAAACAAGCCGAATTAAAGAAAACAGACTGGATAGAACTAGGTCATTTTAAACATAACTTCGTTTGTCTGTCATACTATTCTAACTCTGTTTTCAAAGACGAGAGGCGTTTCTGTGTATATAAATGCAATTATCTTATTTTTGAGGAATCTCATGATCTAGAGTGTTATGATCAAATTTGAAGAGAAAAAGTGGAAAAAATGAAAAGAAATGATGATTCAATATAAATCATAGAAACGGCTTAGAAATCTGTTAAAGGAGAACGGGAATGAAGAAGTTTTTTGCTTTGCTTCTCCTGCTTGCGATCGGATGGGGCGTTTATTATACAATGCAAGCACAGGAACATGATGAGCCATTGTCATCAGGTGGGGAAGACGAAAGCGGTTCAAATGATATTTATCGCAATTTTAAAGAACTGGAAGAAAACGAATCAACAAGCAGCTATCAAATTACAGCCAACCCAGTGCCTGGAAGCCGTCTTCTTGTGATGTCACCCCATGGCGGGAGAATTGAAGGCGGCGTGAGTGAGATCGTCCATTTTTTCGATAATGATTTCTCTACGTATTTGTTTGAAGGTTTAAGAGAGAATGCGTCAGAACTTCATGTGACAAGTACAAACTTTGATGAGCCAGTCGGCGTCGCGCAGGCAAAAGCACACGATTATATCTTAGCAGTGCATGGATACAAAGGTGAGGAAGGCATTGACCATACGCTCGTTGGCGGAACAGATTACGACCGTGCAGAAAAAATAGTGAATTCATTAGAGCGAAACGGATTTTCTGCTGAACTGGCTGTCGCACACGCAACCCTGAGCGGAACAAGCAATCATAATATTAATAATCTTACTAAAACAGGGCAAAGTGTACAGCTAGAGATTAGTAGAAGTCAGCGTGAAGCTTTATTTGACAGTTTTGACTTTCGGCGGCGGTCGAGTACAAAAAACGAGACGTTCTACCGGTATGTCAGGGCGATTCGGACAGTGCTGGATGAGGAATATACATAAAGATGGTGCACATGTTAAGACAAGTAGCGTGAATTCTTGTTACACTATAAAAAGTGATAACAAAAGGAGAGACGAATATGGCGCGTCATCATTTTCATCTTCAGGCGAGCTGGCCTGGCCTGCGTAACGATGTGGGTACAATCTCATGCGAACAGTTAAAAACGAAGATTTCAATTCCGAAAGAAATGGACGGTCCCGGCATCGGAACAAATCCAGATGAGATGCTCTTAGGTGCAGCGGCTACGTGTTATATTATTACACTTGCCGCTATGATGGAGCGGAGCCAATTAGAAAAAGAGGATCTCACAATGAGTTCTGAGGCTGTCGTAGATGTGACAAATGGTGTGTTTACATATGAAAAAATCATTCACCGGCCTGTCATCATCCTCAAAGCCTCTGCTTCTCCGCAAGATATTGAGCTTGCCCGCAAGCTCGCGCACAAAGCCGAAAGCTCATGTATGATCTCAAGAGCTGTTCAAGGAAATGTGGACATTTCCTTAGAAGAAACCATTCAAGTCGACGGGTAAAAACAAAAAGTCATTTTCTCTTAATGAAATGGAGAAAATGACTTTTTTTATGACGTCCATTCGGTTTGATCGATTTGTTCTTTGTTTTCTTCCTTTTGTTTTTTTGACAGGTTCAAGACAATCACGCCGCATATCACAAGTGCAAGACCAATGAAGCCTTTTATGTGAATGGTTTCGTTAAATAGCACGAACCCGATAAGAGCAGTAAGTGCTGTTCCAACACCAGACCATGTTGCATAAGCAGACGAAAGGTCAATCGTTTTAAGTGCCAGACTGAGGAAGGTAAAGGCACACCCAAATCCGATCAGGACCCCAATACTCGGCAGCAGTTGCGAAAAACCTTGGGAAAGCTTCAGCATCGTACTGCCAAAAACCTCTGTCAAAATAGCCCCTGTTAAATAGAGCATTCCTTTCATGATCTCTCACATCCTTTATGACATATTTAAAAGTACGACCCCTGAGACAAGCATCGCCATCCCAATGATTGCTCTTTGGTTCAAGGTTTCTTTGAAAAAAAGCACGCCAAAAATAGCCGTGAGGACTGTACCAACCCCAGACCATGTTGCATAAGACATGCTAAGCGGAATGATATTCAGTGTCAATGACAGCATATAAAAGGCAAGTGTATACCCAGCAACAACGACAGCGCTAGGCTTAAAGCGAGTAAAGCCATTTGAGAATTTTAACATCACGGCGCCAACGGCTTCTGAAAAAATGGCCACAGCTAGAAAAAGATATCCGAGGATCATCATGTTCCCTCCTCTAAAAGGTGTAAAATCCGATGAAGTAAAAGGGTTTTTTCCTCTCGGTTCAGCGGTTCAAGCTGAAACATCTCTGAAAACCATATCCCATCACATGCAAGTCGGATCAGTTGGCTCAGCGCAGAATCATTTATTTCCTCTGCTGCTTTCTCTTTAAACTCTGCATAAAAATCACGCCAAGGGTTCAATAACGCTTCATCAAATGACATGGTGGCCAGCATGCTTGTACATAACTGGGTCGTGTTTTGCATATCAAGATCATTTAATGTCGCCAAAATATATGCACGTACATAAGGAGCCTTTTCGTTTTTGTATGTTTCCTGATACGACTCAAGCTGCTGACGAAAGCAGACAACTGCGTGCTCATTCATTTTTTGGATGAGCTCTTCCTTGCTTGAAAAATGATAAAGCAGGCCGGCCTTGGTCATATGTGCATGCTCTGCTACCTTCTGAAGGGTAAGCTGACTTAATCCTTCTTTTAAAAGCGTACGAGCAGCTGCCTCAAAAATTTGCTCTTTTTTGGTTTTAGACATAAAAAAAACACCTACTTTACTGAACGGTCGGTAAAGTAAATGTTAACCCATGAAAAACTAGTGTGTCAATCGATTCATTTTATGAAAGGTTGTTTTCACTTAAAAGTCATATCTAATAATAAGGGTATGGTCCATATGGCGGGTACGGAGGCGGATAAGGGTACCCATAGCCATAGCCTGGTGCAAGCAGGGACCCAGCAAGTAGTCCTCCAGCAAAACCACCTAAAAATGGAGGTCCAAAAAATCCAGGTCTCCCAAACCCAAATCCAGGTCTTCCAAACCCAGGGCCTCCAAATCCAAATCCAGGTCTTCCAAATCCAAAAGGTCTTCTCATGTCTTCTTGCATAAATGGCGGTGCATCAAAATAATTCATAAAAAAAGGCTCCTCTCACATAAAATCACTGTAACTGACATCAGTGTATTCGATTGGCCTATATGTGTTTGGATGAACGCCTATTATAAGGAGGAATGTTAAAAATGGGCCTGTATCCATCTGATTGGGCAAAATGCCCGCCGCATGCTCATGCCTATAAAGCACGAACGGATGTAACAGAAGAGCATTATCATTTAATAGAAGGTATTTCTCAGCCTGTCAATGGGAGCAATACCGATCAGCATACTCATTACTATCGCGGGGTCACCTCTTTTGAGAGAGGGCATTTCCACAGATACTACGGCGTCACAGGGCCTGCGATACCGAGATTAGATGGTACGCACTATCACGAGATTGAGGAAGTCACGTTTTCAGCCTATAACGATTCTGTCCCCATTCCATACGGAGGAGTCGTCTATAGTCCGGACGAAGAGCGGCCGACGCATACGCACCGGTTAAAAGGAAAGACATATGAAGTGGTCGGAAATGAACCACTCGGCTGGTGATAGGCCCTATATAGGAGAGAAAGAGAAGTTATGCTATACTGTAGGCAGTTTGTAAAAGAGAGTGATGTTATGAAAAAAACGAAACAACCAGTGATTGTATTAGTAGGACCGACGGCTGTCGGCAAAACAAAACTGAGCATTCATATAGCCAAAGCATTTAATGGAGAAATTATCAGTGGTGATTCTATGCAGATTTATAAAGGAATGGACATTGGAACAGCTAAAATCACCCCTGAAGAAATGGATGGTGTCCCGCACCACTTAATTGATATTAAAGAGCCAGATGAATCCTTTTCTACAGCTGAATTTCAGCAACTAGTCCGTATGAAAATCAAAGAGATTGCCGCTAGAGGGAAAACACCCATGATTGTCGGCGGAACAGGTTTGTATATCCAATCTGTTTTATATGATTACACATTTACCGATGAGAAAAGTGACCCTGCTTTTAGAGAAGAAATGGCGCTGTTTGAACAGCAGCATGGCTCCCTTCAGCTGCACGAAAAGCTAAAAGCAGTAGACCCTGATGCTGCAAAAGTCATTCATCCGAATAATGTCCGCCGCGTGATCCGGGCGCTGGAAGTGATCCATACAACAGGTCAGAAAATGTCGGAGATGCAAAATGGTCATCAAGAAGTTCCTCTTTATGATACAGCCTTCATTGGGCTCAAAATGGATCGAGAGCTTTTGTACGAGCGCATTCACCAAAGAATTGATATGATGATAGATGAAGGCTTAATTGAGGAAGTGAGCGCACTTTATCAATCTGGCTTGAAGGATTGTCAATCGGTTCAAGCGATTGGTTATAAAGAGTTGTATGCGTATTTTCAAGGTGACTGCTCACTTGATGAAGCTATCCAGCAATTAAAGCAAAATTCCCGTAGATATGCGAAGCGTCAGTTCACGTGGTTCCGTAATAAAATGGATGTCACTTGGTTCGACATGACACCGCCTTGCCACTTTTCAGACAAAAAAGAGGAAATTTTCGCATATATAGCAGGAAAGCTTGGACTTAAAGCGAAACTGTAGTTATCAGAATCAAGGAGGACGAAACATGAAACCGATTAATATTCAGGACCAATTTTTGAATCAAATTCGTAAAGACAATACATTTGTTACAGTATTCTTACTGAATGGCTTTCAGCTTCGCGGTCAAGTGAAAGGCTTTGACAATTTCACGGTGCTGCTTGAAACAGAAGGGAAGCAGCAGCTTATTTATAAACACGCCATTTCTACATTTGCACCTCAAAAGAATGTAAATCTAGAATTAGAATAGGATATGTTCGACCTAATAGCCCCATGCATCTGCGAATAAACCGGCCGGAACCCGCTACGTTTTTTGTCAGTGCAGAGGGGCTATTTTGCATGCCATGAAACTTTTCTGCCTATTCTGCGTATAATCCCTTATTGGATATGAAGAAAGGTGAGGGAAGCGATATGGAAAATGCAGAGCTTGAATTAAGAAGGATTAGAGTGATCCTTCTATTGATTGGGATTGTTGTCTTATTTGGATCATGCGCCATTTCAAACATTGAATCAAGACAGGAAAGCTGGCATAACTATTCTAATCAAGATGATCATGGACATATAGATGGCCTATTACAATCAGCTGTTGCACTAAAAAATAATCACTTTGCTGTTGTGAAAGATGATGAAGTACATGTGTACCGGTTTGATGAAAAAGAGGGAGAACTCACCCTTATTAAAACAAAATACATAGATGAGTGGGACGAAGATTATGATGATGATGACGATTCTGTAGAAGAGTAAGCACGTAAATTTACAAATGAATGTGAAGTCGCTACACTATAATCATGCATCAGACATCTAGACAGAAAAGGATGAGTTCATGACACACAAAATTAAAATTAATCATTGGGAACAAACTTGTGAAGACGACTCCTGTTTTGAATATGGAACAAGCGTTTCTGTAAATGGGAAAGAATTAGTCAGAGAAGCTTCAATCGTCTCTGCGCTTGAAGCGGTGCTAAAAGAATTAGGTGTTGAAGTGGAAATTACAGAAGTGTCAGAAGATTTACAGTGCGATGCCTACAAAAAATAAAACAAAAAGTCTAGTCTACTAAGCGATTTTTTTTCGTGTTATGATAGATTTCGGTTTCAGTTGAATAGAGAGTAGAGCAGTCTATTTTTAGATCCTGTTCTGCTCTATTTATTTGAACGTACGAGTTCGGCTATGAATGTTCGGCCGGGTTGGTTGATTTTTTTCGTTTCGAACATCTATATGTTGTGTTTTGAAAAAACATAGTATACTATATATAGTGAATAACGAAATGATCAACAATACTAAAAACTAGGTCGTGATGGAATTGATTCAAATCGTATTTGATTCAAAAACAGGAAATGTTCAACGCTTTTTGGACAAGACCCCTTTTACAGACAAACGAAAATTGACTGGAGAAGAGTTTTTGGATACGCCGTTTATTCTCGTCACCTTTACGACAGGATTTGGACAAGTCCCTAGTACTACTCAATCCTTTTTAGAGAAAAATGCTCACCTTTTACTAGGTGTAGCGGTGAGTGGAAACAAAGTATGGGGAGATAATTTTGCCAAAAGCGCCGATACGATTTCTAAACAATATCAAGTTCCTATTTTGCACACCTTTGAACTAAGCGGAACAAAAAGGGATGTTGAATTGTTTACACAGGAGGTAGAAAGAATTGTCACAAAATCAGGTTCCAAAGTGGATACAATTAAATAACGAGATTATGATTCAGAAAGAAGGAAAGTTTCAGTTCGATAAGGACAAAGAAGCTGTACATAGTTATTTCGTAGATTATATTAATCAAAACACAGTCTTCTTTCACAACTTAGAAGAGAAGATTGATTACTTAATAGAAAACGACTACTATGAGGAAGAATTTTTAAGACAATACAGCATGGCAGATATTAAAGAGGTATTCGAAGCTGCATATGCGAAGAAATTTAGATTCCCATCATTCATGAGTGCGTTTAAGTTTTACAACGACTACGCACTGAAAACAAATGATAAAAAGAAAATCCTTGAACGCTATGAAGACCGCATTTCAGTTGTAGCGCTTTTCTTTGCGGGCGGAGATAAAGAAAAAGCCCTTGAGTTTGTAGAACTGATGATCAATCAGGAATACCAGCCAAGTACACCAACATTCTTAAACGCTGGACGTAAAAGACGCGGTGAGCTTGTGAGCTGCTTCTTGCTTGAAGTGAATGACTCATTAAACGATATTTCAAGAGCGATTGATATTTCAATGCAGCTTTCAAAATTAGGCGGCGGCGTCAGCTTGAACTTGTCAAAGCTTCGTGCAAAAGGCGAAGCAATTAAAGATGTTGAAAACGCGACAAAAGGTGTCGTCGGCGTGATGAAGCTTCTTGATAATGCATTCAGATATGCAGATCAAATGGGACAAAGACAAGGATCAGGTAGTGCCTACCTTAATATTTTCCACAGAGATATTAATGATTTCTTAGATACAAAAAAAATCTCTGCAGATGAAGATGTGCGTGTGAAAACATTGTCCATCGGTGTCGTCATCCCGGATAAATTTATTGAGCTTGCCAGAGAAGATAAAACAGCTTACACCTTCTATCCGCACACAGTCTATAAAGAATATGGACAGCATCTTGATGAGATGGACATGGAAGAAATGTATGATGAGCTTGTAGAAAACCCGAAAATCAAAAAAGAAAAAGTCAATCCGAGAAAGCTTCTTGAAAAATTGGCTGTTCTTCGCTCAGAATCTGGCTATCCATATATCATGTTCCAAGATAATGTGAATAGAGAGCATGCATTAAACCATATTTCACGAGTGAAATTCTCAAACCTTTGCTCAGAAGTGCTTCAAGCTTCAGAGGTCTCTTCTTACGCGGACTATGATCAAGAAGATGAAATTGGTCTTGATATTTCTTGTAACCTTGGTTCATTAAATATCATGAATGTCATGAAAAACAAATCGATCGAAAAAACGGTCAAACTAGCAACAGACTCACTCACGCTTGTATCTGAAACAACAGATATTCGCAATGCACCGGCTGTTCGAAAAGCGAACAAAGCGATGAAATCAATCGGACTTGGTGCGATGAACCTTCACGGGTATTTGGCTCAAAACCAAATGGCCTATGAAAGTGAAGAAGCAAGAGATTTCGCGAATACGTTCTTTATGATGGTGAACTACTATTCAATTAAACGTTCAAGTGAGCTTGCAAAAGAAAAAGGAGAAACATTCCATCGTTATGAAGGCTCTGGCTACGCAACGGGCGAGTACTTCAATAAATACGTGGAGAATGATTTCACACCAAAAACAGAAAAAGCAGCAGCATTATTTGAAGGCATGCACATTCCAACAAAAGAAGACTGGGCAGCACTCAAAGACTTTGTAGCGGAAAATGGCATGTACCATAGCTACCGCTTATGTATTGCACCAACAGGTTCCATTTCTTATGTGCAATCGGCAACAGCCTCTGTTATGCCAATTATGGAACGTATCGAAGAAAGAACATACGGCAACAGCAAAACGTATTACCCAATGCCAGGTCTTTCAGCGCAAAACTGGTTCTTCTATAAAGAAGCGTACGATATGGATATGTTTAAAGTGGTCGATATGATCGCAACGATTCAGCAGCACGTCGATCAAGGAATCAGCTTTACACTATTCCTGAAAGATACGATGACAACGCGTGACCTAAACCGCATCGATCTGTATGCACACCATAAAGGCATTAAGACACTTTATTATGCAAGAACGAAGGATACAGGGCAGGAAGGCTGTCTTTCTTGTGTTGTTTGATTAAAGGAGAGTTTAACGTGACAAAAATTTATGATGCAGCCAACTGGTCAAAACACGAAGATGATTTTACACAAATGTTTTACAACCAAAATGTGAAGCAGTTCTGGCTTCCTGAAGAGATTTCCTTAAACGGGGACCTCTTAACATGGAAATATCTAGGTGAAAAAGAGCGAGATACGTACATGAAGGTACTTGCTGGATTGACTTTACTTGATACAGAACAAGGAAATACAGGGATGCCGATTGTGGCTGAACATGTAGAAGGCCATCAGCGTAAAGCGGTATTAAACTTTATGGCCATGATGGAAAATGCGGTACATGCGAAATCATACTCAAATATCTTCATGACACTCGCACCAACTGAAACGATCAGTGAAGTGTTTGAATGGGTCAAAAAGAATAAATTCTTGCAAAAGAAAGCAGATATGATTGTCAGTTTATACCGTTCGATTCAAAAGGACGATCCGATTTCTCTCTTTAAAGCAATGGTTGCTTCTGTTTATTTAGAAAGCTTCCTATTTTACAGTGGTTTTTACTACCCGCTTTATTTCTATGGACAAGGAAAGCTCATGCAAAGTGGTGAAATCATCAACTTGATTTTGCGTGATGAAGCGATTCACGGTGTATATGTTGGATTATTAGCACAAGAAATTTACAACAAACAAACACCTGACGTGCAAAAAGAGCTATATGATTTCTCGATTGACCTCTTGAACGAGCTTTATGAAAATGAACTTCATTACACGGAAGATATATATGATCAAGTCAATTTATCGCATGATGTGAAAAAGTTCATTCGTTACAATGCCAATAAAGCGTTAATGAACCTTGGATTTGCCCCTTACTTTGAAGAAGAAGAGATCAATCCAATTGTATTGAACGGACTCAATACAAAAACAAAATCGCATGACTTCTTCTCAATGAAAGGGAACGGCTACAAAAAAGCAACGGTTGAGCCGTTAAAAGATGACGACTTCTTCTTTGGAGATGAATCATAAGTAAGGCGTAAAAGTCAAAACGCATCACTCGTTTTGGCTTTTTGCCATTTCATATAATGCGTTACATACTGGAGGTTACCGAACATGGGAAAAATGGATGAAATCATACTAGTTGCACCGCGCACACGCGTATTCCAAAACGAATCGCTTGCGTTTAATGGTGTGAATAGTGAAGAGAAAACAATCAACACCATTATGAAAGAAATCGAAGAGCACTTCAAGCAGATGCGCAGAGGCGATGCGGAAGAAAATCCTGACTTCAAGCAGCCGATTCCTTATGTCGTGATTAAGCGTGACGACGAAGTGTATGTATATGAAAGGCTTCAAGGCGGGGGAGAGACTCGATTGCATCATAAGTTATCTCTTGGCTTTGGTGGTCACATGAATTTCATCGAAGGCAAAAACTTTGCTGAAATTCTAAAAGAAAATACGGATCGTGAACTAGACGAGGAACTTTCTATTCAAGAAGAAGACAAACTTGAGATGAAAACCCTTGGTTTAATTAATGATGATGACAACAGTGTCGGCCGTGTGCACATTGGACTGTTATCGGCGCTTGAATTATCTCCAGGCGCTCATGTAGAAGTGAAAGAAACAGATCAAATCTCAGGAAAATGGATGAAAGCATCCGATTTGAAAAAGCCTGAATACTTCGATCGACTTGAAACGTGGTCTCAATTTGTCGTGAACATTTTAGCATAAAGGAATCAATCATAAACCGGCTCAGCAGCAGACTTGAGCCGGTTTATTTCGTTATAACAAGCTTCAGTTATTGGAAAACGAATGCGTCATGACCGGCCTGTTTCAATCTTGCGACGAGGTCATCCGCATTTTGCTTTGTACGAAAAGCCCCGGCTTGCACTCGGAACATGCCGCCCTCTAATACAACGAAGGCGTCAAAGCCTTTGGATTTCAGCGTGGCTGCTAATTCATCTGCATTGGCTTTCACCTTGAAAGCTCCAGCCTGAACTTTATAAAGATTACTAGCTTTTTTTTTCAGCTGAAAGGCTTTCTCTAATCCAGTGGCATGAGCGCGAGCGATGCCTTGAAGGAAGGTTGCGTTGCGGAGCTTATTTGCATCAGCTGTCGTATCGATGAAACCATTCTCTGTTAAAATAGCGGGCATAGAAGTTTCTCGAAGAACGTGGAAGTTCGCTGTTTTCTTGCCGCGGTTGGCAAAATCCACCGAGCGAACAATTTCATCATGAAGGGCATTGCGATACGTGGTGGTTGGTGCTGAAACGCCAGGATACACATAGCTTTCAAAACCTGTGCCCCCGCCTGCATTAACATGAATAGACACGAAATAGTCAGCTCCCCAGCTGTTTGCCGCATTTGTACGCTGGGCCAAAGTAACGGATTGATCAATTGAACGACTTAAGCGGACGGAAACGTCATCATAATCACTAATCAACATATCTCTCAATAAAATCGCGATTTGCAGTGTGATATTTTTCTCCAAAAGTCCATTAGCAGCAGCTCCAGAATCTGTTCCTCCATGGCCAGGATCAATAAAAATTTTCACCATCTATTCATCACCTCGTCTTTATTTTATGAGAAAATAGAAAAATTGCCTGTACAAAATGCGGAAATCATTGAGACTCTTTTCTGCACAATTTGTGATGAGAAAGCTACATTTTTCTAAGAAAAAACAAATTGTTGGTTTGTCCGCCTAAATGGGATGAATACAATGGAAATAGCACATCATTTCCTGGGAAACCGCAGAAATCCCTACAATATTCGGAATCTCGGGTCATTTTGACAGCAAACTTGGGCTTAAGCGGGCGATTGTCACGATTACAGCTCCACCCGAATAGAATAAAGAGAGAAGAGCGAGAGGTGAATACGTTGGAGCGAGCTGTCACATATAAAAACAACGGCCAAATCAATATTATACTTAACGGACAAAAGCAAGTATTGGTTGATGCAGATTCAGAGGCAGAATACCTAGAAGCCTTGCAGAAAAATGAGGCAAAACACAGCATCTTACGGGAAATAGAGCGTGAAATGAACAGCCTTGTCGGTATGGATGAAATGAAACGAAACATAAAAGAGATTTATGCTTGGATCTTTGTCAATCAAAAAAGGCAGGAACAAGGGTTAAAGGTAGGTAAACAAGCGCTTCATATGATGTTCAAAGGGAATCCGGGCACAGGGAAAACAACGGTTGCAAGACTTGTCGGGAAGCTTTTCTTTGAAATGAATGTCCTCTCAAAAGGTCACTTAATTGAAGCGGAACGCGGAGATCTAGTCGGCGAGTACATCGGTCATACTGCTCAAAAAACAAGGGATTTAATTAAAAAATCACTAGGCGGCATTTTGTTCATCGACGAAGCCTATTCTCTTGCCCGCGGAGGCGAAAAGGATTTTGGGAAAGAAGCGATTGATACCCTAGTAAAACATATGGAGGACAAACAGCACGAATTCATTCTCATTCTTGCTGGCTACTCCAAGGAAATGGATCATTTTCTATCATTAAACCCCGGCCTGCAATCGAGATTTCCAATCAATATCAGCTTTCCTGATTATACCGTCGATCAGCTCATGGACATTGCCAAACGGATGATGGCTGACAGAGAATATATATTTACTCAAGAAGCTGAATGGAAGCTACGAGATTACTTAATGCACATTAAAAGCACCACGAGTCCTGCAAAATTCAGCAACGGCCGTTTTGTGCGAAACACGATTGAAAAGGCCATTCGAACCCAAGCGATGAGACTCCTGCTTGTGGATCATTATGACAAAAAAGATTTGCTCACGATTAAAAGTCACGATCTCCAAATGAAAGAGGATACGCCTACTTAAAATGGCGTATCCTTTTTATAAAGAGATACTAAAATAAACCATCCGAATAGTGGTATACGTGTGATGTGTTTGGTATGATGGTACTACTGAAAACTTAAGTACAGAAAGGAAACAACTGACATTGAATGAACATGAAATGACAGAAAAAGCGATCCTTGTTGGCTGTCAATTGCCGCATGTCACGGATGAACGCTTTCAATACTCAATGGAAGAATTAGCTTCCTTAACCAAAACGGCTGGCGGTGAAGCTGTCAGCGTAATGACGCAGAAGAGAAATAGACAAGACAGCGCAACATATATCGGTAAAGGGAAAGTAGAAGAGCTTGAAGTGTTTTGTGAGGAATTCGAATGTGATGTCATTATTTTTAACGACGAACTATCTCCAAGTCAGCTAAAAGCTTTGGCAATTGCCTTAGATGTGAAAATTATCGATCGGACACAATTGATTTTAGACATCTTTGCAAAAAGAGCCCGTACAAGAGAGGGGAAGCTGCAAATAGAGCTTGCCCAGCTTCAGTATGCCTTGCCGAGACTAAGCGGACAAGGGATCAGCCTCTCAAGGCAAGGTGGAGGAATTGGCGCAAGAGGTCCAGGTGAAACAAAACTTGAAACAGATAGACGCCATATTCGAAACCGTATTCACGAAATTAACGGGCAATTATCTACAGTCAAAGAACACCGTACAAGATACCGGGAACGCCGGAAAAAAAATGGTGTGTTTCAAATTGCCATTGTTGGGTATACGAATGCCGGAAAATCTACTTTGTTTAACCAATTAACAGATGCAGATAGTCATGAAGAGGATCTGCTATTTGCGACACTTGATCCAATGACACGTAAGATGACATTAGCTTCTGGCTACAGTGTGCTGATTTCAGACACCGTTGGTTTTATCCAAGACCTCCCAACAACACTCATTGCGGCATTTCGTTCCACTCTTGAAGAAGTGAAGGAAGCTGATTATTTGCTTCATGTCATTGATTCTTCTAATGAGGATTACGAAGGTCACGAGCGGACGGTTCATGAGCTTTTAGAGGAATTAGAAGCAGATCGTATTCCAATGCTGACGGTTTATAACAAAGAAGATCAAATCAGACCGGATTTCATCCCATCTTCAAAGCATCGTCATCTGTTAATCAGTGCGAGACGCGAAGAAGATGTGAAGCGGTTAAAAGCGGATATTAAGGCAGAACTGAAACAAAACTTTTTAAAGCCATATCATGTGAAGATTCCTGCGTATGAAGGAAAGCTCATCTCCGCATTAAAATCAGAAACGCTCGTGGAATCACTAGAATTTCAAAAAGAAGCAGAACTTTATGACATCACCGGGTTTAGCGGTGAGGAGCAGACCATATTAGGTCAAATCAAGAAGTATATGTTGTAAGAAAGGAATTAAATCAAGATGTTTCATACATTAAAACACGGCAGTATTTTAGAAAAAGTAGCAGCAGAAACAGAACAAGACATTTTACACATGCATCAGCAAATTGATCAAAAGAGCGAACAAAATGAGTGGCGGGTGCTTGAAAGCTACCGAAAGCATAGAGTCAGTGACTCTCACTTTAATCCAACAACTGGATATGGCTACGATGATATGGGAAGAGACACGTTAGAAAAAATTTATGCGGACGTCTTCGGGGGAGAAAGCGGCCTTGTGCGTCCGCAGATCATTTCCGGCACACATGCGATTTCCATTGCGTTATTTGGTGTGCTAAGACCTGGCGATGAATTGATCTATATGACGGGAAAACCATACGATACGCTAGAAGAAATTGTAGGGATTCGCGGCAAAGAAGGGACAGGCTCATTAAAAGACTTCCAGATTGATTACAAGGCCATTGATTTAAGGCAAGATGGATCCGTCGATTATGACAAAGTAAAAGAGTCGATCTCCTCTAAAACAAAAATGATCGGCATTCAGCGTTCAAAAGGCTATGCTTCAAGACCTTCCTTTACAATAGAAGAAATCGAGCAAATGATTTCATTTGTAAAAGAGATCAATGAAGAAATCATTGTGTTTGTGGACAACTGTTATGGTGAATTTACTGAATTACAAGAGCCATGTCATGTGGGAGCGGATCTTATGGCGGGTTCCCTTATTAAAAACCCAGGCGGCGGGCTTGCCAAAACAGGCGGCTACATCGTTGGAAAAGAAAAATGGGTAGAAGCTTGCTCTTATCGAATGACATCTCCGGGCATCGGCAGTGAAGCGGGTGCCTCGCTTTATGCGCTTCAGGAAATGTATCAAGGATTTTTCTTAGCACCGCATGTTGTGGCACAAAGCTTAAAAGGTGCAGTGTTCACGGCTCGTTTTCTTGAAAAGATCGGGTTCCAAACGAACCCAGCGTGGAATGCGAAAAGAACGGATTTAATTCAATCCGTCGAATTTGGCGATCCTAACAAAATGATTGCATTCTGTCAGGCGATTCAATACGCATCTCCGATCAACAGTCACGTCACACCGCATGCAAGCTATATGCCGGGATACGAGGATGATGTCATTATGGCAGCGGGCACCTTCGTCCAAGGAGCTAGTATCGAGTTATCAGCCGATGGACCGATCAGACCTCCTTATACAGCCTACGTTCAAGGCGGACTCACGTATGCCCATGTGAAAAATGCGATTTGCAGTGCTGTAGATGCCTTATTGGAACAAGGTTTTATCGACATACCTGCTCGATAAAAAATCCATGTTAATATTCCTAACATTTCGTTGACACATAATATAACATGACATATAATAAATTTAAGCAAAGAGGAGGAGACAGTTGAGATGAGTGATAACATTCGCCGCTCAATGCCTTTATTCCCAATTGGGATTGTCATGCAGCTAACAGAATTATCTGCAAGGCAAATTCGCTATTATGAGGAAAATGGTTTAGTATTTCCAGCAAGAAGTGATGGGAATCGCCGATTATTTTCTTTCCATGATGTTGATAAATTACTAGAAATTAAAAATCTCATCGAACAAGGTGTAAACATGGCAGGAATCAAAAAACTTTTTGCCAAAGCTGAGGCAGAACATCCAGCGTCTGATGCAAAGACCGAGGAGAAAACCACAGCCAAGCACAACTTGACAGATGATGAACTCAGGAAGCTACTGAAAAAGGAACTCATTCAGGCTGGACGTTTCCAACAAGGAACGACCTTTAGGCAGGGGGATATGTCAAGGTTCTTCCGTTAACCAATTAGCAAAAGCATTGCTATACAATTTTACCTTTTGTAGGGGAGGAGTTTTACGAAATGGCAAAATACACAAGAGAAGATATCGTAAAATTAGTAAATGAGGAAAATGTAAAGTACATCCGTCTGCAATTTACAGACATTCTCGGAACGATTAAAAATGTTGAAATTCCTGTGAGCCAGTTAGAAAAAGCTCTCGATAACAAATGTATGTTTGACGGTTCATCTATTGAAGGTTTCGTACGTATTGAGGAATCAGATATGTATCTATACCCAGATCTCAACACATTTGTTATATTCCCTTGGACAGCAGAAAAAGGTAAAGTTGCACGCTTTATTTGTGACATTTACAAGCCAGACGGGACGCCATTTGATGGAGACCCGCGTAACAACTTAAAGCGTGTCTTGAAGGAAATGGAAGACCTAGGATTTAGTGATTTCAACCTTGGACCTGAGCCAGAATTCTTCTTATTTAAATTAGATGAAAAAGGCGAGCCAACGCTTGAATTAAACGATAAAGGTGGATACTTTGACCTTGCACCAACAGATCTAGGCGAAAACTGCCGCCGTGATATCGTGCTTGAGCTTGAAGAAATGGGCTTTGAAATTGAAGCGTCTCACCATGAAGTAGCACCTGGACAGCATGAAATTGACTTCAAATATGCAGGCGCCATCCGTTCTTGTGATGACATTCAAACGTTCAAACTCGTTGTCAAAACGATCGCGAGAAAGCATGGTCTTCATGCGACATTCATGCCAAAACCATTGTTTGGTGTAAACGGATCTGGTATGCACTGTAACCTATCATTATTCAAAAATGGCAAAAACGCATTCTTTGATGAAAAAGCAGATTTACAATTAAGCGAGACGGCTAGACACTTTATCGCAGGTATCGTCAAGCATGCAACTAGCTTTACAGCGGTCACAAACCCAACGGTGAACTCTTACAAGCGTCTTGTACCTGGTTATGAAGCACCTTGCTACGTGGCATGGAGTGCACAAAACCGTAGCCCATTAATCCGTATCCCTGCATCACGCGGCATCAGCACACGTGTAGAAGTGCGCAGCGTAGACCCATCTGCAAACCCATACCTTGCACTAAGCGTATTACTTGCAGCAGGTCTTGACGGAATCAAAAACAAACTAGACGCACCAGCACCAATTGACAGAAACATCTATGTCATGGACAAAGAAGAGCGCCTTGAAAACGGCATCGCTGACCTTCCTGCAACACTTGCAGAAGCACTTGAGCTGCTGAAATCAAACGAAGTCATGGTCAACGCGCTAGGCGATCACTTATTCGAACACTTCATCGAATCAAAAGAAATCGAATGGGATATGTTCCGCACCCAAGTACACCCATGGGAACGCGATCAGTATATGTCTCAGTATTAATAATAAAAACCCCTTGGAGCCATTGGCTTCAAGGGGTTTTTAAAAAGGATTTGGTGGTCAAATTTATAGTGACCAGAATCAAAATGAAGATTGGCCACTTTTTGACCACCAAATTCAACAGAAAATTTCAAAAGCAAACATAACTTTTAGATCAAATAAATCGATATTCACTCCATGACTCTGAGTTCGGTAAATCAAAAGTTAAATAACTTAGTGAACAGATGCAAAATGAACAGCTTGTTTTAGATAAATTCCTAAAAGATCGTGAAAACTCTAAGCGTAAAGAAGCGCTGCAATATCAGCTTGAAAAAGTCGAAAAATCAATTAACGCAAAGTATGATGATCTTATTAATGCTGAGCATGGGTTCAAGGATTTAGAAGGAAAATTGATGAACGATAAGATTATCGATATCAATAAACAGCTTTCTGAATTCACTAAGTTTATCAATTCAAATATGGAGTCAATCGGCAAGTCTATCTCTAACAATTTTATTGATAAGCTTAAAGAGGCTTTAAATGCTCTCGGTGTTGTCGTTAAGGGTAATACTACTGGCCAAAAGATCCCTCGTTTCAAGACTGGTGGATCAGTTGGTAAAGTCCCAGCTCAAGGAGCATTAGCTGTAGTAGATGATGGAGAAATTGTCCTTAATAAACAAGGCTCAGTTAACATGCTTAAAGCTGTTGAGTTTACTTAGAGAAACAAAGATAGAAGATAAAAGCAATAGCAAAGAGCTACGAGTCAATACGAAGTATGTTTAACAATGTAGCTTCTTCAGTTGCTATCGCTAAACTTTCAGTTCCAGGATTTGAAGTGTCAGAGTCCAAGAATGTTACTAGCAATTATTCAGTGAATATGCACATCGATAAAATGGTCGCTGATGAAAAAAGGGCTAATAATGCTTTAGAAACTATTAGAAAAGGATTAAAGCAAATGAAAGGAAAGGTTTGAAAACCGAATCTATAAATTTTCAAGTGTAAATTTAAGGTGCGTAATTAAACTTATAAAACTAATTAAAGGCTTATGAGTTAATTACTATAACATTTAAATAATTTTGATGAATTTGCAATGATACCAGCCCATTCTAACTTATTTTTAATCTATATTCAATAGTTCACAACTGAATAGAATCAGTCTATGCTCATGGATCAAGGTGTTGTCTTTAGTGATGCCTAATTTAAGGGTGAGGCTGTCGTGGAATGCGCTAACAACGTTAAACTTGAAAGAGTAGTGACTCAGCCGATGCGATAAATGAGGATAGGATATCTCTGTGCTTCCCTATTTGCACATGTATCTGAAATTAACAGACGCAACTCAGTATCAAGAAATTGTAAACAAAATGGGAATTATGCCGATAATATAATAACTATTTAAAAGAAGAACATTATTTGGAGGGTGAGTAAGTGAGTTTATGGAATACTATTAAGAATATGATTTTTAAACAAGAAGCAAAAAGTACTGTGAACACTTTAGAAGAAATAGCTGATCCGCCCCTGAAAATTGATGAATATCCAAAGTATGTGAGTGAAACTTCATACTCAGTAAAGTATGAAGAGGAAGATGCATTTTTTGAATATATCACATTCAATGTTGCTGGAGTAAGCTATTATCAAAAAGAAATAAAAAAGGCCATTGCCCAAGAAAAAGACAATTATAATTTTGAAGAAAAATATAATGGAATGACCAATACTGAAATATTAGAATACACTTATGACGAGCCTATTTTCCTTCATCAGGATGAATTTTTTTCTGATTGTTATTTGCAACTTGAGGAGGACAACGAACATGATCCTCAAGCTATTGCAGTCTATGTTAATGATTTGAAAGTAGGGCATGTTCCACTTAAAGATTATAAAAAAGGCAAGGAATTTATATTCAGATATCTTAAAGATGGTATTTCCCATCCTGTTTCATCGAGATTGTATGGTGGGAAATATAAAATTAACCGTGATGATATAAAAGTTGATACTGGTGAATCCACTTACAAAATCGAGTGTCAAATAGTTATTAAGACGAATAAGCAGTAAGACAGATGGTTTTCAAATAAGATGATGTTTTTATGGATTATCAATAATATGTATATTGAACCATTAAAGGTATGCAACCAAAACCCTATTTACTTCATTTATTTACAAATGATAGCATAAAACCGAGGAGGGTTATTCTTAACAGCTGAAACAAAATATTGAATTACAAAAATATGCTTAATATTTGTTAGAAGTATAGCCACTAAATATTTAAAATTAGGAGTTATTATGAAAAATTTAAGCACTTCAAAAGGATTATTACTCTCAATGGTTGCTGGAGTTTCTTTTTTAACAGTCACACCTTTTGCAGAAGCAAATGCTGCTAAAGCTCTCGAAAAAGAACAGTCCTATTCTTATTCATCTGTAAAATCTTCTTTTGATCAATCAAAAGAGCCTACAATAGATGAGATTGCACAGTATTGGAATCTAAATGAAGAAGAAACAGTAAAATTCAAAAAAACTATACAAGAATTTCAAGAAAAGGAAAATGGGGAAGCCTCTGTACATGGTAAATTCACATCGGCTATAAAAGCAATAAAAGGTGCTTATGACCAATTACCGAAAAAACTTAAGGTAATGATAGGCGGTGTTACTGGGTTAGAAACGATTCTAATGACTCTAGAACATTATACAGGCGCTCTAGAACATGGTATCTATTTAGGCGCTCTTAAAGTTACTGGAAATGAAAATGCTGCGTGGTGGGTCGCTAAAACCATAATGCTGTTTGTTTTTTAAACTTAGCTAAAACATCCTAATGGTAAAATTCAAGGAGGTGCTTAATTAGATGACACAGGAAAATAAGGCATCTAAAAGTGTGTTAATTACTTTACCTATCGCTATTATAGCTGTTGTGTTGGTTTTAAGTAAAATTGATACACCTGTCACTAATGTTTTATTTTATATTGTAGCTTTTGGTGTTATGGGTTTAACTGTTTCAAGTTTAATAAAAGATCACAAAAAAAAGAAAAATTAATCACTTATGAGGGGGCTACGTTTATAGCTCCCTGTTTTTGATTTTTAATCTATTTCGGATATCTGTTTCTTGTAATAAACAGAAAGGGTAGATATGTTGATAACAAAAACACTTTCCTCGCCGACATTTAAATTTCAGGTATTGATGGGTATCGTATTAGTTACACTAATAGAATTATTAAACAATATCATTCTTTTATATTATCCGAAGGGGATTAAATAACGAGCACTTACAATAAAATTTTTGAGAAGGTTAAATTAGACTTAACTGCAAAACATATTGACGTAACAAAACCTGGATTTTATGATGATCCAAATTTTATAGAGAATGAGAAAGTAGACTCGAAATTTTTAGAGAATTATGCAAAGTTTGTTCTGTACAAAGAATACAAGGATGATTATAAAAATCATGCACAAAAGTTCTTTCATTTGTTGCAGAACTATTGTATGAAGAACTAAAAACTGACGGAAGGCAAAACGCTTGTGTAGATATGGCAGGAGTGCTATCGAAGCAGAAGGAGTATGGAACTATATAGTATTTGGAGCCTTGACAATAGATTTCCCTAAAAATAGCGGTTTATCTCAACTCCATTATTGGCCTGTTAGTTCTGGCTCCTTGCAAAAAACTGCAGCACATGCTTGGTGCGTAGTGCTTCCTTTTGGTGTAGTTGATTTAACCATAAAAAACAAGGTTTATCTAATAAACACAAAACATTAATCCCAGACTATGATCTATATTTAAAAAGAGAATGAGTGTTTCGGAAGAAAATGTTTTAAAGTTGTTTCTACGCCACCAACTTCAATACCACTTCTAAGCAATTCTTCATGTTTTAAGCATCAACTTGCTCTTCTTTTTTGTACTAAATCCACCTTTAGAAAGCTCTGTTACTTCCTGTGTTACAGGATCCATATTTATAATTCTGTACTGCCAGGCTGTTCCTCTTTTTATGCACTCTACATAAAACATAGCTTTTATAGAAACGTATTTTTGCATTTTGCGGGATACCGAAAACTTTTAAAATGACCACCTCGACTTTACATATGTTGTAAATAACGTGTTAAAATTATACAAAGAAAATAATAGCAAGGGGGTAATGTGATGTCGAATTTGATTTCTTCAGTAGATGTAGCAAACACTCTCAACAAATGGTATTTACATATTAAAAAGAGGGAAGTTTCACAAGCAGTAGAGTTGAGGGATGAGATTCAAGAGATGTTAGGTGAAATGGAAGAAAATCAAGATGTTTTACTCTATTTCAATATTCTTGATTATAGATTTAAGGTACTTATGGAAGATTTAGTGGGGCAGCCAACAATAACAGAAAGCGAAAGAGTCAAAACAGATGACATGCTAAGGTTTTACTTTTATCTTTTCAAAGGTATGTACGAGAGTGCAAGGAATAATTATTCAGAAGCTCTAGTCCTATTTAGAGTAGCTGAGAGACAATTGGACAAGGTACATGATGAAATTGAAAAGGCTGAGTTCCATTATAAAATTGGCACACTCTACTATTTCAATAAGGTCACGCTCCTTTCTCACCATCATCTACAAACAGCAAAGGACATCTACAAAGGTCATGAAGGTTACAGCATACAGACCATAAACTGTAATATGTTGTTGGCACTGAATTTGATTGATGATGGTAGACTAGACAAAGCTGAAAAAATGCTTTTGGAGTGTGTTGATAGACTGATTGAGAAGAATGATAAGAGATTGTTAGCGTTGGCTTATTATGATTTAGGATTTCTCAAAATTCAGGATGACCACCATATAGAAGCAATTGAATATTTCAACAAAGCAATTTCCGCAGATGATCTAAAACAGTCAGCCCCTGTTTCATACTTACAATGTGCGTATGAATTTGCAAGATCAAGCTATAAATCAAATCAATTGGATCAGGCAATAAGTTGGGTTGCTGAGGGGAAATCCTTTTCTAAAGAACAGCAAAACACAAACTTTATTTTGAAATTCAATATCCTTGAGAAATGTTATATAGCTCCACGAGAAAGCTATGAGGATATCAAGAAAGGGCTATGTTTTTTGGAAGAAAGAAAAGCATATGTTGATATAGAGGCTTTAGCTCCTGATGTTGCATCCATTTATAAGAAGTTAAATCTTTATGAAGAAAGTAACTACTCCTTGGAATTGGCTTTAAAATCTTGTACGCTTATAGGAAAGGAGGTCATATGATCATGAAAAAAATAATGATGATGATTACTACTGCTTTGCTATTAGGTACAATTCTTGGAATGCCTGTTGGACAACAAACTCAAGCAGATGCTAAAAATGAGGTAGTGTTACTTTTCTCTAGAGGTGCAGGATCATAAAGCGCGATAGGGTTTTAATCCACCACTACGGAGGATAATTGGTTAAAAAACGATAAAGTGGATTAAAGTGTCAGGCTCCTTATGGTATTCTAGTAAAAGAATATTCCATAAAAGGAGTCTTTTTTATATGAAAATATTAGATGCTCCATCTTTACTATCAGCTGTCGAACAGAGGTCAAAGGCCTATCATAAGCTTCAAGAAGAGATGAAACTTGTGAAAAAAGCATTAAAAGGTGTATCGGGATTAGGTGATGAGTTTACTGGAAAAGGTGCAGATAATATCAAGGATTTTTATAATGATCTTGCACTTTATACGGATTCTTACCTTGATTTTATCGATATGCAAAAGGCTTTTTTAGATGGAGTGAAAGGAAAGCTTGATGATGAATCATTAGGCGGTAGTACATTTATTGACGAGCACTTCTTAGACGCTCAATTGAAGCAAGGCATTCAGAACAATAAAGATATGGTCAAGGAACAAAAAGAAGCCCTTACGGCTATTTTTGACGATATCAGTGATTTAATGGATTTGCGCACGTTTTCCAGCAAAGAGGTAGACGAGCATTTAGATGATGCGAACAAAAAAAGAAAAGATGCGATTGAGGCATTACATAAAATAGACCATGATCTAAAAACAGAATACGCAAAGTCAGAAGCGATTGAAAAACATCTTGCAACTTTTTATTCAAAAATGATGGCTGCTACAGGAAAAGGTAAGAACGCTCAGCCCATGTATTATGATGCAAAAGCATTTCACGAGACAGATGTGTACAAGAATCATGATAAAATCGATGCACAGGTGAAAGCTTATTTAAAAGTGAAAAAAGAAGAAAAAGAGAAACGAAGAATCAAAGAATTGAAAGAAAAGCTCAATGATCCTTCGTGTATATCAGAAGCGAAATACTTTGAGATTGTAGACGAAATTGGATATGAAAATCTTTCTTACGATCAAAAAATGTATTATAGCCAGCTTCTCCAAATCAAAGCGCAGGAAGAAGCATCAGAGGTATTCGTTGATAGTGTAAAAGGTGCTGCAGTTGGTCTATATGATGTGGCCAAAGATACAGTGACCGGAATATATGATCTTGTGACAGACCCTGGTGGTGCCGTAGAATCAGTCATTACGGCTGTTTCTCATCCAATTGAAACATCGAAAGCGATTGGAAAATCAATTTCAGACTCATTCCAAAAAGAAGTCATCGATGGTGATGCGTATTCTCGATCACACTGGTTCGCCTATGCGACTGGTTCACTAGCAGAAATCGTCTTTGGTTCTAAAGGGGCAGGAGCCATTACAAAAACGGGGACAACCGCGGCGAAAACAACAGTGAAGAAAGGGCTTGAACAAGGAGCAAAATCATTAGACAGAGTCTCTATTCCTAATCTATTGCCGTACTCACCAAAGTTTCAAATGGCTGGTGGACCGAAGCTTCCGTACAATGTATTTGACGGCGAAAATCTCAAAAATAAACTCCTCTCCATGGCAAAGCGTCTCGACAACAATTCAGGCTACGGAATCTCTAAGACAGGCAGACGATTACCAGCACCTAAATCACCACCGGCTGTTGTCAGTTACGGAGATCACTATGTGAGATGGAAACGTAAAAAAGTATTAAAACCAAATGTCGTTTATTCAACAAAGCAAGGCTACACCTACACAACCGATCACTACGGACGTATTGTCAAAGTTGAAGCAAGTGATTTAAAATACGGAGAGGTCAAAAGAAACCAATACGCCCAATCTAATTCAGGCAAGCCAGATCGATTACTGGATGATGATGGTGGTCATTTAATTGCGTCAATTTTTAAAGGTTCAGGTGATATTGATAACCTGCTTCCGATGAATTCACAGATTAATCGTAGTGGCGGGAAATGGTATGAGATGGAGCAAAAGTGGAAAAAAGCATTAACGGCTGATCCTCCAAAGTATGTAGAGGTCAAAATTGAGCCTGTTTATATAAATGATTCATTAAGACCTGCAGAATTTCTTGTAGAATATAAAATCGGAGACCAAAAGAGATTTAGAACTATTAAAAATAAGCCAGGAGGTTGAATTGTGGAAAAAATAGAAGAAAACTATAAAGAAATAGCAGAAATATTAAATGAAATGATTCCTGTTGAATGGGATAAAGTTTGGATGTATGCAGAAATCGTGGATGATTCGTCAGAAGTGAATTTTTATTTCTGCAACTCAGACAGTGAAGAATTGATTTATGGTCATAATATTCCTGAAAAATATAGTGTTAGTAACTCTATCTATAAAAAGTTATTGTTAAAACTTCTCCATTCTTTAGAAAACTTAAAAAAAGAATATATAAAAAATGGATTCGGAGATTGGTCGACTGCAATTATAAAAATGGAGCAACCAGGAAAATTCTTTATTGAGTATGGATACAAAGATATTTATTCATTAGGAATTGATGGTGATCAAAGAATAGCAGTTTGGGAATATGAAACCTTCGGATTTCTCCCTGAAGATGAGGAAGATAAAGAAGCTGTATTAAATTATTTAAAAAATAAAGACGACAACTAACACGCATTCCCCTCCTAATCAAGGAGGGTTTTTATGTGCCTGTATTTGATATATTTCATATCAAAAAAAACTCATTCCATTATTTAAACCGATAAAATATCACTTCACACCCACCCAATACCTCTTCAATCATGCCTTCAACAATCGCCCAATCGCCGCCCGCCAGTCCGCAGCCGATCCCGTAAGGAATGGCGATGGAAGTTTGGTTTTTCTCTTCATGTGAATGGGTTACCGTGTCTTTTAGGCTTTGTAAGCAGCTGCGTAAGGCGTCGTAATCCGTTTGCTTTCTTGTTCTTCCATACCCAGCTTGGGCAAATAAGTTGGCAATAGTTTTTCCGTCAGTTGTTTTGATGAGTTGAACGGAGCTTAACAAGTCATCTCCATGTTCTGTACATAATTGTTTATACTCTTTGTGCACATTGGGATATTTGCTTTTGATTTGTTTGGCTAATCCAGCACCCATGACCCCTTTACAGTTCACCTGGTGACAGATGATGTCTTCACTTGCCTCTAAAATGTTGCCATCCACTGTTTTGATCATATCGTGTAACCCCTTTTTAATAAAATAGAAACTTATGTTCTATTTTATCAGTTTTGATCAAATGATTTAATAGCAAAATGCTTTTTATGAGTTTCATTTATTGAAGACAGTTTACAACAACTTGATTGTCAAAGCTTGCTCATGTCATCTAAAATATGGAGAGACTAGAAAATACGAAATGATGCAAAGAGGAGTTATTTATGAATCAATTAGAAACGAATCGTTTAATTCTTAGACCGTTTTGCAATGAAGATGCGGCAGGGATGCTTGAGTACTTGTCTAATCCAAGAGTAAATTGTTTTCTCACTGATCGAATTTCTTCATTAGAAGAAGCTTTGGCTATAGTGCAAAAGAGAAAAAAAGACCATTCATATGTAGCGGTTTGTTTGAAAGAAAGTGGGCAGATTATCGGTGAGTTGTTTCATTTAAAAGAGGAGCCTGATACGTATTCAATCGGCTGGAATTTCAATGCGGCATATGAAGGGAAGGGGTATGCACGAGAGAGTGCTGAAGCATTTTTGTCCTATTTATTTGTAGAAAAGGGAGCAAGGCGGCTTTATGCCTATGTAGAAGATGATAATGTCCGTTCGCAGGCATTATGTGAGCGATTAGGCATGCGGAGAGAAGGCCTTTTTCTTGAGTTTATTTCATTTACTACATATGAGGATGGCACCCCTAAATATGAAAACACGTACCAATATGCTTTACTAAAAAAGGAATGGGAGCAGCGTCACTCTCTATAGAGCAGTAAGTAAATGATGTCAGTGACAGCAAAGTGACAAACATGTCATATGGTTCCATGGTTTGTTCGTTCAATCGATGGAAGAGTCATCTTATTTCAATTATCCTTGTCATAAATCGAGGAAAAAGGAATGAAATGAGATGCAGGGATATAATGAAGATTTATTTAGGTGGGTGAATCAGCTCAGTATCGATCATGGTTATTTGAATCCGATATTCATTGGACTAGCTGAATATACTGTGCTGTTAGCAGCGCTCACGTGTCTGTTCATATGGTTTCAAAATCGAAGTAGAACCAATAGGGGGATGATTGTATCTGCTGGACTTACTTTCATATTGGCAGAGTTAATGGGGAAAATTGCAGGAATTTTTTATTCCAACCAGCAGCCCTTTGCCGAAATGAGTCATGTCAATCTTTTGATTCAAAAGGAAGTGAATAACTCTTTTCCGAGTGATCACACCATCTTTATTTTTTCTGTATGTCTGATCTTTTGGCTTTTTCACAAACGCCATGTTTATTGGCTGATCATAGCGTGCGCTGTTGGTTTTTCAAGGATTTGGGTAGGTGTCCATTATCCATTTGATGTCTTAGCAGGTGCTGTCATAGCGAGTTTAACAGCGGTTGCAGTTGTCTATTTGCCGATATGTCAAAGGAGCGTGAATGCCATCTTGTCATGTTATGAGTGGCTTGAGCAGAACGTTGTAAGGAAGAGAACAAAATAACATGTTGCAGCAAAATGCCCCGATCTGATAATGGCTCAGATCGGGGTACTTTTTATTTTCGCCAAAACGTTGTACAATCCGCTTTGTCTTCGATATTAAATTCGATGATTTTCTTTAGGAGAGGATAATCAACTGGTAAGCTTTCCTTCATGCGAAACATCTTTTTTCCATGATCGTAACCCGCTTGTACAATGTCAGCTGAAAAGTGATCGATTCCTTTTCCTTCTGGTGCGACAGAAATGTGATGTTTTGCCACGCTAAACCCAATAATAAATGTGCCATGGTCTGTGAACATGGGCTGATTCCAAGCAATTTTTGGTTCTAATTGAGGGAATGTGTCTAATATCCATTGTAAAATGTCTTGCGTGCGCTGCTTCAGCTCTGGATTACCGATGTTGCTTACATATTCTTTAAACACATGCATGATGTTTTATCCTCCAATTTCATCGACCTCATAAGCCTCAGACGGGATTCGAACCCGCACTCCTTTCGTAAGCATAGGCTAGGGGGCAACACGCTTCCCTACGGAATTTCACCGACAGGAGTTTCACCTGTCTCAGCTCATTTGCTTTTCGGTGCTTCTGAAACCCTTGCCTTGCGACCCGCCAGCTACAATTGTTTTACGGCGCTCTTCCCTTCTAGAGCTACTGAGGCACGGAAGTTATTGATCATATTATATAAAGAAACTGGATAAATGAAAAGCTGCGCTGATAATTAGTTTACTGATCTTTAGGAGAAACGCACAAAATAGTCAAAGACACATATGATAAAAGACCATAAGGATTGTATACAGCATTGAATTGGGCTGATGGAAAGTGACAAACCTGTTGATGAGTAAACTGAAAGAGATCAATATTCAAACAAAAAATGAAGGCTTTACTCACAAATGTCCAATAAGTTCTCCTTTATTGCTCATCAGGAAAGATGCGGAATCTTTCTACTCATGGGTGTTCTTTGATAGAAGTGTCCAACAGGAATAACCGATCCTGCACAATTGTAACCGCTAACTCAATGTACGCCTCCAGTGCTTGTTGTCCTAGGCGGGACAGCGGTTTCTTTGCCTAATAATCAGAGTTTAGATGGTTTTACGGCAAGTGGTGGAAATACGATTTTTACAGTGCCAGTCTCGGGTCGCTATTTCATCACTTATCAAGTGAACACAAATGCAGCGCTGCTTGCTGGAACAAGGCTGGTTAACAGCGGATCTGCCATTCCTGGTTCTATATTAACATCCGCTTTATCGGCATCTACCTACAACGTATCACTCATTACAACACTTGCAGCAGGTAACCAAATTTCTCTCCAAATTTTCGGTTTAGTCGCAACAGTGGTGTTACTTGGGGGAGGTTCTGTTGGAGCGGCACTTACCATCATACGATTGGAATAAGTACAAAAAGCCCCCAAAAAGGGCTTTTTTCATTTCATCCCGAGATGATTGTTTATTTTAAAACCGAAAAAAGGCGGAATTTTTACGCAAACATCATTGGTTAGAAAAAAGAAAAGCTTTTTCAAAGGAAACGGTTATTGAAGATTTAAGTGATTCATATTAAAATGATCTCGAATGGACTAATTAGCAATTGCTAATAGAAGTTCCATATTTAGTGAAATCATGTGATGCAGCTGAAGGTGATTGGGGGTGTAGAATGAGCAAGATTCCTGTTGCGGAATTGGCATCATTATTAAATGACTGGAACATGGAAATTAAAAAAGATCATGCAGATGAGGCAGAACGGCTATTTGCTAAAGCGAAACAAGCAGTAGAGGAAATTGATGATGCGGACATCCTTATGTACTATTCTCTTCTTGAGAAGAGGCATCACATTCTCATGTACAATTTAAGAGGTCAAAAGGGCAGTGTTTCAACGAAAAGTATGGAAGGTCTTCACGGGAAAAAAGAGGATGACTTATCTAACCGCCTTGCCTACTATTTTGATTTTTATGAAGGTGTGTATGAACAGCATCAAGGGAATTACGAGGTTGCATTGCAAATGTATCAAAGTGCTGAAAAGCTCTTAGATAAAATTCCAAGTGAGATCGAACGTGCTGATTTTGATTTTAAGGTGGCTTGGCTTTACTATCGTCTTAGTCATATTATGCTCTCATTAAGCTATATTCGCAGAGCCCTCCACGTCTATAAACGTCACAAACAGTATGAAAGAAGAACGGCACTTTCATACTCTCTCGTTGCAGCGAATCTAACAGAGATCGGCCGGTACGAAGAGGCACTTGAGAATTATCGTCTGGCGGAAGAGGTTTTGACAAGCGAGCAGGATGACTTTATGCTGGCTCAGCATCACCACAATGTGGCTATTTTATATTCATTTTGGAACAAACCGAAAGAATCAATACGTCATCTTGAAAAAGCGCTGTCCCATCAAGAGTATTATGATTCAGATTTCTTTTTCCATTCTACGTATCTGATCAGCCGGGAACTCTGTGTGATTGGTGAAACGCAGCGTGCAAGCCAATATATAGAGGCTGCATATGCCAAAATAAAAGATGCTTCTCATGAAGTGTTTCAGCTCAAAATAGGCATCGTCCATGATCTTTACTTAACGAATGCGCCACAAAGATTTCAGCAAATTGATGAGAAATTAAGAAAGTTAGAAGAGAAGAATGAATATCATGAAGTAAAAGAGCTTTCACATTTTGCGGCAAAATATTGTGAAAAGCAAGCACTTTTTGAGAAGTCTGTTTTTTACTTGAACAAAAGTTTAGAAGCGGATTTACATATGAAAAGAATGGGGTTGATTTAAGATGAAAACAGGATTGAAAGTATTATTCGTTGTAGGTTTAGCTATCGCTGCGTCTGTTCTAACTCAAAACGTTGCGGGTTCATTCGAAGTAGCAGAAAAAATCATTGGTGGTTAATCACTAATCCATATCTCGCCCTTGTTGATGATCGTCAGCAAGGGTTTTTTGTTTAAATAGGCTCTTCTTATTAAACGCTACAAGAGCGTTTAATAAGAAGAATTCGCAACAAAGGGGGTGTGCAAATTTGTTACCTGCCCCATTATTCTAAATAAACATAGGGCAGAGCAACAAGTTAAAAAGGTCACCTTTCTTTGCTTAATTTAATTTTTTGCAGGACTTTTCATTCAAATTTTATCAGATTGGTCTATTGTACATAGAATTGAAAGAAAAAGTGTGAACACCGCTCCGTTTGTCATGCATATGATGAGATCAAGTGTATCTAGAAGGTAGGTGATTGTATGGATCCACGGGTGTATGGAGGCTTTCACGGAGGCGGTTTTAGTGGAGGAGCAGTGGGCCCTCATATCGGCTTTGGCGGGTATTATGTGAGCCCTGGTGTGTTCTCTGGTTTAGGTGGTTTCCCTGGATACGGTGGATTCGGGACATTTTCTGGATATCCGTATGGCTCCACGTTCATTATGGGGCGTCCTCCTGGTTTTTATGTAAGAAGTTATTAGTGTTTCATTACAGTGATTGAAATAGCCATCTAACGATTGGCTATTTCAATTGATGAAAGTGCTTAAATGCAGCAGTTATCACAATGACTCCCAGGATAGAGATAGGAAGCCAAATGATGATAAACGGATCGTATGCATCAGTGTATGCCGCTAAAGCAGCACCTAGGCAGTAAAAGACAATAGAGCCTATTCGCATGAAACTGACAGGCTGAATGGGAGCTGTTCTTTTTTCCCGATGTGAAATGCGCTGAGCCAAATCCTCAAATAGGTTGGCGAGTGTATTCGTTAGAACCGTTGTGGAAATGCCAGCCACATTTAATTTGCGGGCGGCCGCTGTCTGTAGGCCCATGGCCATACTTAAAAGGATAATGAGCATAAAATAAGCACCTTGTGTATAAGGGAAAATGGTCATGAGAGCAAATAGAAGCAGTATCAGGACTTCTATGATAAAGATACGTGTAACGGCTTTTGGCCAAAACGTTTTCTCATGCTTTCCGCCTATCACAACAGCAAGTAAAACCCCTAAAACAAATCCACTTAGTGCGGTGATGGAATGAAGGGCAGTAAGCTGCAAGGAGCTTCCTGCTGCAATGCCAAGCAGCACAATATTACCTGTCATATTGGCTGTAAATACATGCCCTAAGCTCAAATAGCCAATCACATCCACAATACCTGCTGCAAGGCACAAGAAAATAAGTGCTATATTTCGAAATGAATGTGCGGTCAAAATGGTCATCCCTTTCTTACTCTCTAATGAGTAAGTGTAACGCTTAATGACCGCGTATGTCCATCTTATGTGCCGGGATAATGTCCTCAAGCCGGTGCAAAACTTGTCTGAAAGTGTCATCATTTGCAAGGTGCCTCATGCGTCGGAATGGATCGCCCTTTTCCTTTAGACGCTCTATCACAGCTGGCATGGTAAACAAAGAAGGATGAAGTCCATCTTGATGAAGTTCGTCCCATTCAAGCGGTGTCGCTACAAGTCCAAGCTCATTTCCTCTTGGTGAATAGGGCGCAATGATTGTTTTTCCAGCATCGTGCTGAATATAGTCTAAATACAAGCGCTTGCCGCGTTTTTTCTTAAGACGTTCCAGAGTAAATAGCTCAGGGGCTTGTTCACATAAAAATTGGCATATAAACGCGGTAAATGTTCTCGTTTCTTCGTATGTGAAGGCATTTTTCTTTAATGGAATATACACTTGTAGTCCTTTACCACCGCTTGTTTTAATAAAGGCTGTGAGAAAGAGGCCGTCTAAAAGCGTTTTGATTCGCTTGGCAGCTTCTATGGCTAGATGAAACTCGTTAACAGACGGCGGGTCTAAATCAAAGACGATTTCGACCGGCCGGTTCGTATCCCTTGTTTCAAAAGGAATATGAAATTCCATTGCAAGCTGGTTGCCAAGCCAAAGAAGCGTCTGAGGGTCATTACAGACCGTGTAAGCAATATCATCAGCTTGATCGGTCAACACATAATCTGGCGCATAATCAGGTGTCGACTTTTGATAAAAGAATTCATCCCCGGCGCCATGAGGAAACCGAATTAAAGTCAGCCGTCTTTCACGTAAAAAGGGCAAGAGATAGGGAGCTGCTTGTCTCAAATAAAGTAAGTAATCTGCCTTGTTCAGATGAAGAGCTGGCACAATCGGTTTTTCGGGATGAGTGATGTCAATCACAGCAGGGAGCGGATACAGCTGTTTGAGCATTTGCTGAAACGTACACGTCGCTGGATCAGTATCTAGTAAAAAGGAAGAAAAACGCGGCTCTCTTAAGGCGGATCCATCAAAGGAGATACAAGCAATGCTCGCGACGATAGAAGGTGGGATTTCATATCTTGATGCCCCTGCCTGCTTGCCTTTTGTTTGAAAGAGCCTACCAAGCGTTTGTTCTTCTTCTTTAGAAAATCCATGCTTGAATTGGACAACCTCGGTGAGTTGATGATCTTGATAAATACAGCCTTGAAAGTAGCCATTTTCTTTATCAAAATGAGTCACTATGACAGAGACATATCGCCAGTTTTTGATTTTCAACCATTCTTTTGACCGGGTATTGTCGTGCCATTTACTCGCCCCTTTTTTCGCAACGAGTCCTTCTGCTAAATACGTCGTCATTAGCTTTTTCATATGTTCAGGATTTGTGTCTGTATGAATGAGTTGAAGAAGGGAAGGGTGCTCAAGCTGTACAGATGGCGGAAGTTTTGCTGCTTGGAAAACTTGCTGTAACTGTTTTTTCCTTTCCATCAACGCCAAATCAATTAGAGATTGCCCTTTGCATCTTAATAGATCAAATGCGATCAAATGACATGGAAATCGCTTAGCCTGAAGCTTTATCGCCTCTTTGTTTTTCAGCCTGCCTCTTTGCTGAACCCTCGCAAAATCGCTTTGCTGTTCATCCAGTAAAAAGACCAATTCCCCGTCAAACGTCAGAGGTAAAAAAAGAGCAAACTGATCCCTTAATTGTTCGCACTGTTCAATCACCTCAGGAAACTGTTCATTTAATCGTTTTCCGGCTCTGCTTTCTAAATGAATTTTGTTTTGATCCCACGTCAGAATGACTCGAAAGCCGTCATATTTTAATTCATACACCCAGTCTGCACCGGTAGGAACATCATGTGCAGCCGTTAATCGCATAGGTTTCATTTGTGCATGTCACTTCCTCGTATGATGTGTTCTTAGAGTGGGATGAAATTTTCATTCACATACATAAGTCTAACGAAAACATTGCATAGTAAGGAGAAAAGAACGGAGGCGACGCGATGCATACAGTTTGGAAAGGCGGCATTAGCTTTGGACTAGTCAATATTCCAGTGAAGCTGTTTACCGCTACAGAGAACAAAGACATTAAATTAAGACAGCTGCATAAAGAGTGTCACACGCCCATTAACTATAAAAAGGTTTGTGCCAACTGCGGGGAAGAGGTGGCACCAGAACAAATCGTCAAAGCGTACGAGTATGCGAAAAATAAATTCATTGAATTAGACGAGGAAGAGCTTGAAAAGCTGCGAAAAGAAAATGAAGAAAAAGCCGTTGAAATCATTGATTTTGTGAAGATAGAAGAGATTGATCCAATCTATTATGAAAGAAGTTACTTTTTATCACCAGATACCGGCGGAGCGAAGGCTTATTCATTATTAAGAAAAGCTTTAGAGGAATCGGGGAAAATTGGTGTCGCAAAGATTATGATCCGCTCAAAGGAGCAATTAGCAATCGTTAGATGCTATGAACATATTTTACTGATGGAAACCATTCATTTCCCTGATGAAATTAGACAGGTATCAGATGTACCGAATATCCCCCAAGAAGAAAACATTGTAAAAAAGGAGTTAGATACAGCGCTTCTTTTAATCGAGCAATTAACCACAACTTTCGATCCAGCTGCCTATCAGGATGAATACAGAGAACAGCTGATGAATTTAATTGGAGATAAAATATCTGGAGAACATACAGTTCAGCCAGAAACGACAGGCAAAAAAGATCCTGCATCCAATGTGACCGATTTAATGGCAGCTCTACAGGCTTCAATCGACCGATCAAAACCAGCCAAAGCGAAAAAGGCAGCACCTAAAAAAAGAAAAGCACCAGCGAAAAAAGAAAAGAATGCATAAAATAAGACCGCTTTTGAGCGGTCTTACTGCGGTTTTAACACATCCTGAATGTTCCCATCTTTTCTATGGATAACAACAGAAGTCCCTTTATTAGATGCAATCTCACTTGCCCGGTCGATGGCTTCTTGTTTCGTTTCTTTGACCTCACTTGCTCGTTTTGCTTTCTCTGTTTGAACCGCCCAGCCTTCTTCGTGTTTGACGACATGCTGCGCATGATCCATAAGCTCTGGTCTTGCGGAGCTGCTGTCTTTAGATGGCGTGACAGAACCATGAGCTGAGACATTCTCGATCTCTTTCTCCGTTGCGTTCTTTTTCCATTCTTTCGCTTGACTGATTGCAATTGGGATGGCTCTACTTTCGTCATAGCCTTCCTGCATCATTTTGTTCGCAATCTCAAGCGCTTTTTTTCGAATGACGTTGTCTAATGATTTAAATGAAGCAGGATAATCATTCATCGTCCAAGGCATATAAAGCGCTCCTTTCTTTTATTTGAACAACTTCCCCCATATGTAATCGATCAAACATATCATTCTTCTCAAACCAATGAAGGGGATAAAATACATCGTTTTGCTGAGGCAGAATCTCATCAATTCCCGCAGAATAGAAGGTAGAAAAGGAGTGATTTTGATGATGATAAAAGGTTTGTATGAAGCCCATTTACCTGTGAGTGACTTAAAGACATCTATTGCGTTTTATGAAAAATTGGAATTGACACTTGCTCACGCAAATGAACGAGTTGCTTTTTTATGGATTGAGAAAGGGAAGAGCTGGCTTGGCTTGTGGAAAGTAGATATCAATGACTTCCCATATCATCCCTCGACACGGCACGTTGCTTTTCAAATTACAACGTCTAGTATCGAACAAATCAAGGCTTGGCTGGTTGAAAAAGGCATCAGCATTCACCCAATGTTTGGCTTTTCAGAAGAGAAGCAGCCTTTAGTTCTCGATAATCCGCCGCAATTTCATGCAGCGATCTATTTTCTTGACCCGGATGGAAATCTGCTTGAATGCATTGCCCCGCTTGAGCTTGATACAGAAGAAGACTACGATATCATGACATATGAGGACTGGGATCGAAAGAAAAATCCGTTTATTGATTGACAAAACCACTCATTGTAACTATATTGATTACAACGGTGGTGAAAGATTGTGAAACAAATTAGCAACAGGTATCCGATTGCTGTTCATATTTTGTCATTTATTGCAGGTGTTCAAAAAGAGTGTACAGGGAATTTTATTGCAGAAAGTGTGAATTCAAATCCAGCCATTGTTCGAAAAATGATGGCAATGCTCAAACGGGCAGGTCTCATTGAGATACGCCGCGGAGTAGGTGGTGCTTACTTAAAAAGGCCGGCAGAGGAAATCACGCTGTTAGATGTGTACCGTGCTGTCGATGTAAGCGAGGATGAAGAATTGTTTAACTTCCATCAGCCAGTCATCGCATGTCCGATTGGTCAAGCGATGGATACAAGACTGAGAAGTGAACTAAAAGAAGCTCAATCAGCGCTTGAAAATCACCTCAAACAAGTGACCATCCAGCAATTGTTGACAGAGCCAGAATAAAAGAAGCTCAGGCTGAACTTGAGCTTTTTTTACACCAATTGTTGTAATCGAAATGGTTATAACGAATAAACGGATACGTAAAGGGATACCAAAACATCACCGTGAATCACAAAATGAGGAGGTCAAACATTATGAAGTTATTAGTAACAGGCGCAACAGGACAGCTTGGATCGCTCGTCGTCCAGCATTTACTTAAAAAGGTACCAGCTGAACAAATTGCGGTGAGTGTTCGAGATCCGCAAAAAGCAGCACATTTAAAGGAAGCCGGGGTGGATGTACGCCGCGGAGACTTTACTCAGCCAGACACCCTTAAGGCAGCCTTTCAAGGCATTGACCGCCTTTTGATCATTTCAACTGCGGATGGTGACCGCGTGCAGCAGCATACGGCTGCCATCCAAGCGGCGAAAGCAGCCAGTGTATCCTTTATTGCTTATACAAGCGTTGTGAATGCAAGAGAGAGTCAGCTTGTCCTTGCACACGACCACGCAAAAACTGAAGAAGCCATTGTGGCCTCTGGCATTCCTCATGTGTTTCTAAGAAACAACTGGTATGTAGAAAATGAAAAAGATACGATACTAGCAGCGGTTAGCGGCGCACCATTTTTAAGTCCAATTGGTGATGGCAAGGTTGGCTGGGCAACAAGAAATGACTACGCAGAAGCGGCGGCAAATGCGTTAACACTTTCTAAACATGACAAGGAGATATATGAACTGTCAGGCCCTCTTCGGACACACACTGAACTTGCTCACATTGTCAGTGAGGTGAGCGGAAAAGAGATTAAAGTGGAGCCAATTGATGTCGACACATTTGGGGAATTTTTAGCTTCTAATGGTGTACCAAAAGAAGCTGTTCCATTTGTCAAAGCCATTCAAAGCGGAATTCGCGATGGTGCCTTAGCCGTTGGAAGCCATGATTTCGAAACCTTATTAGGCCGGCCTTTAACGCCTATCGACGAAAAAATTCGTGAAATGATTTCAAAATAAATTTTCTCAAACGTCCTATCAAAAGGGCGTTTTTTTCATTCAAGCTACACGAGCACTTCATTGAAATTGCAGGAAGTTGGGACTAAAATGGAATTTAGGCTTATTATTTGTTTATTCTTCCTGTTTAATTGAGAAAGTGTACCCTAGCATAGGGAAGCTAATAATAAGGGGTAGATTTTCAATAAGTTCTTATTCTTATGGAAAATGGACGTATATAATGGCTATCACTCTTTCTTAACATATGCAACCTTATTAAACCTACATAAGCAGGAGGTGATGTAATGTTACGAAAAGCCTCACTTTCTTATTTTATTGCAAGCATTATTACAATAATAGTCATTTTGATTGAAGTTGGTATCCGTTCAGCAGTTGTTTCTCCATTTGTTCTACTTGATTCGAACAAAGATAATAATCTAAAAGTATTAATCTCCCATTCTCTTTATCAGGGTGATTTTTTATTAACCTATCAAGATGATGACTCCAAAGATCGTTCAGAAGCAGCCTTTCAATTGGGGGAAAAGCAAATAAATTTCACGGAGATTCCCTCTAGGAATGGAATTAGCACAATTGAAACTGACAAATTAATGAAAGATCAGGCAACGGTTTTTCTAAGAATAGGTTTTGTACTTATTCATGATGATAAAATTAAGATGGAGCAGGTATCGCAAAATCCTTTTTTCTCTAAATACAATCTAACGAATCTAACAGAAACCACTAAGGTCAAAACAGGTTTTAAGCATAATACCACATATATTATATTCATTACCTTAATGGGAATCCTTTTTCCAGCTATGTTATTTTTATTTTTTAATCTTCATGAATCTATGAAAAACCTATTCACATTATTTATTCCCTTTGTTCTAACCATTTTTCTTCCTTTGGGATTAAATTATTTTTTCTTAATGGGATATGTGCTATCAATAACAGGCTCTTATGTCTTAAGTATTATTCTCTCTATACTTGTACCTAGTTTCCTGTCAGTCTTATTGACAGCTTATTCATTTGAGTATACTACAAAAGATACGCCTGAAGATTTAGAAGAGAATGAAGGCGCGTCAGGAAATTCGTTCTTAATGAATGTTAGGGAGCAAGTCGTTTTGTTTGGTGCTACCACATTATCCTTGTTATATTTCGGATCTTATTTATTACTTCCTTTGTCATTTCAAGCGGAGATCATGGATAACCTTTTTCTATTTTGTGGCTGGTACTTCGCTCTAATCATATTATTTATTATTGGTTACTCAATCATTCAAAAAATAATAAACAAATATGAAGTTTTAAATACGGAAGCATTCATGTATATTCGCAAGGATATTGAGTATAAGACAAACAAAAAAGTGAATATTTGGGTGAAAAAAGACTCTAAACAGGATGTGAATGCCTGGATATATTCTTTTAAACTTCCTTTTAGAAGAAGAGTCGATGTGTATGTAACAGAAGGGTTGCTAGATAAGTTTGATAAAGAGGAAATTCGTGCTATCTTATACCATGAAATGGGACATGCGAAGTTAAAACACGCACATTATACCTTGTACCTAACTTTGATCGTAACATTACTTATGGGCATCAGTATGTATTACGCTAGACAGGTTATGCTTGCTAACGGATGGTGGCAATATGTTCTTATTTTCCCAATAGGAATAATTCTCATGATCTTCATTACGGAATGGCTGCCAAAGAAAATCAGCCGGTTGTTTGAAATTCAAGCTGATAACTTTGCTGTTTCCCATCTTGAGAATAAAACATTGTACCTCAATACTTTGATTAAATTAAGCAATCTTATTGAAGAAGAAGATGGAGATTATGGAAGAAAGTCTGAATGGCGTGAAAGTCACCCCTCTTTCGAAATAAGAATTGAGAACATAAAGAAAAATTAGGCCACCTCACACCTATCAAAGAAAGAATTCATGAAATGATTTTAAAATAAACATATGAAAAACGTCCTATCAAAAGGGCGTTTTTTTCATTCAAGCTACACGAGCCACATGTCCAAATTTAGACAAATCACCTCGTTGAAATTTCAGAAATTTGGGATTAAAATGAAAATAAGGCCTGTTATTTCGTCATCAGATGACCAAATTGATGAATCAAATTGCAGCAAAGAAGGGAAGTTCGCCGATGAAAGTCCATTTATTCGTTACTTGTTTAATTGACACCATGCAGCCAAATGTAGGAAAGGCCACAGTGGAAGTATTAGAAAGGCTCGGTGTAGAAGTGGAATTTCCAGAGGCACAAGTGTGCTGCGGGCAGCCAGCCTTTAACAGCGGCTATACAAAAGAAACCATTAAAGCAGCAAAAAACATGATCAAAGCCTTTGAATCAGCTAAATATGTCGTGACGCCATCAGGTTCTTGTAAGGCGATGTTTTTAGAATATCCTCATCTTTTAAAAGAAGACCCAGTGTGGTCAGCAAAAGCTAAGGCACTTGCTGAGAAAACATATGAATTAACCGAGTTTATTGTTGATATATTACACGTCACAGATGTCGGAGCGAGCCTGAAAGGAAACGCAGCCTATCACACATCCTGTCATATGACGAGACTGCTGCGAATTAAGGAAGCCCCTTTCACACTGTTGTCAAATGTCAAAGATTTAACGATGACACCATTGCCGCGCGCCGAAAATTGCTGCGGATTTGGAGGAACCTTTTCAATAAAAATGACTCCTATTTCTGAGCAAATGGTCGATGAGAAAGTCCAAAGCATAGAGGAGACAGACGCTGAATACATCATTGGTGCTGACTGCGGCTGCCTGCTGAATATTGGCGGGAGGCTGAATCGTCTTGATAAGCCCATTCAAGTGATGCATATCGCAGAGGTATTAAATAGCCGCTGACTTTAAGAGGGGGAACGGCACATGAGTATGAAAATTGGAGAGAAGGCCTTTAAAGAACGAATCGGAGAAGGATTAGAAGATACGGTCATGAGAGGGGCTGTTTCCTCAGCGCAGGAACGCCTGTATGAAAGGCGGCTATCTGCGAGCGAAGAGCTTGGCAACTGGGAAAAGTGGCGAGAGCTTGGCGAGGAAATCCGCCAGCATACGCTGACGCATCTTGATGACTACTTATACCAATTAAGTGAAAGTGTTAGTGCACGCGGGGGACATGTCTTTTTTGCAAAAACAAAGAAAGAGGCATCGGCGTATATTCAACATGTGGCACAGAAAAAGGCGGCCCAAAAGATCGTTAAATCAAAATCAATGGTCACAGAAGAAATTGAAATGAATCAAGCCCTTGAAGAGATCGGCTGTGAGGTGGTGGAAAGCGATCTTGGCGAGTATATTCTGCAAGTAGATGATCATGAACCTCCTTCACATATTGTGGCACCTGCTCTTCATATGACGAAAGAACAAATACGAGAAGTCTTTCACGAAAAGCTCGGATATGAGATGTCAGAGACACCTGAAGATATGACGAGTTTTGTGAGAGCCATCTTACGTGAAAAGTTCCTCGAAGCAGATATTGGTGTCACCGGCTGTAATTTTGCTGTCGCCAATACAGGTTCCATTTGCCTTGTGACAAATGAAGGGAATGCTGATCTTGTTACGGCTATACCGAAGACACATATCGCCGTTATGGGCATGGAACGGATTGTTCCAACGATGGAGGAACTAGATGTCCTCGTTGGTCTTTTGTGCAGAAGTGCAGTCGGTCAGAAATTAACGAGTTATATTTCTGTCGTCGGACCAAAAGGAGAAGAAGAAGTGGATGGACCAGAAGAATTTCACTTGGTCATTGTGGACAATGGGCGGTCCAATATATTAGGTACGGCCTTTCAGCCTGTTCTCCAATGTATCCGGTGCGCAGCCTGCATCAATGTATGCCCCGTTTACCGGCATGTGGGCGGACATTCATACGGATCGATTTACCCGGGGCCAATTGGTGCTGTTTTATCGCCGCTTCTTGGCGGCTATGATGACTACGAAGAGCTTCCCTTTGCATCTAGTCTTTGCGCGGCTTGCACAGATGCTTGTCCAGTAAAGATCCCGCTTCACGAGTTATTAATAAAACATCGACAAGTCATCGTGGAAAAAGAGGGGAGAGCGCCTAAAGCTGAAATGATGGCGATGAAAATGTTCGGTATGGGCGCATCGACTCCCGGGATGTATCAATTCGGAACAAAAGCAGCTCCTGTATTGATGAATCGTATGGCTTCAAACGGACAGATTTCAAAAGGAATAGGTCCTTTAAAGAATTGGACAGATATTCGTGACCTACCAGCTCCAAGTAAAGAAAGATTCAGGGATTGGTTTAAAAAGAGACAGAAGGGGGAGCAGTGATGAAGGGAACTATTTCTCACCGAGAGTCGTTTTTAGCTCATATCCGTAAGCAATTAGGGAAGGATTCCTCCTCGTCTGCATCTATTCAGCGCCCGACTTGGAAGCATCAAGTTCAGTGGGAAACAAACGGACTTTTGTCTAAAGAAGAGCTAGTCGAGCAATTGAAGGTGCAATGTCAACGAATTCATACAAGAGTGGTCGAAACAACACCAAAGGAAGCGGCCTCTGTATTACGATCATTGATGACAGAGTATGGAGAGGGTTCTGTGATGACATCGGGCGATCATCGTTTTGAACAATATGGTTTTTATCCGATGTTTGACAGCTTGCAGCACGAAGGATTCGCAGTCACCAGCTGGAATGCTGAGGCTTCAAGGGAAGAAAATATCAGGCTGGCAGAGCAAGCGGCGTATTCGGTTGTATTCAGTGATTACACCTTAGCAGAATCAGGGACAGTCGTCCTTTCATCCCATCAGAGCCAAGGAAGAGCGCTCCATTTTTTACCGATGATGTATATCGTGTGTATCGAAAAAAGCACGGTGGTTCCGCGGATGATTCAAGCTGTTTCGGCTCTTAATCGCTTGGTAGAAGAGGGGGAGCAGGCGAAAGGTGCGATTCATTTCATATCAGGTCCGAGTAACTCTGCGGATATTGAGATGAATTTAGTGGTAGGGGTTCATGGTCCAGTTCGGGCGGTTTATCTATTGATAGATGATGAATAGGGCTTTCGAGATGAAAGCCTTTTTTCATGCAAAAAAGCTTACATAAGTTTTAAAATCATCTTGCCTCTAGCGGATTGGACATAGTAAGATGACGACATACAAGATGAACTTCTCATCTACTGCTGATGTAAAGGAAGCTGCTTATGGACATGAAGTCAACTGCTCAAAAGAAATCAATTGCACTACCGCTTGTGATTTCAATTATTGCCATTTCGTTTTCTGCTATTATTGTGAAATGGTCAAATGCACCTGCTGCTATTTTAAGTATGTATCGTATGATTTTTGCCGCGATCTTTATGCTGCCGTTTATCCTGCCACGAAAAAAAGAATTTCTCTCGATTCAGCGAAGAGACTGGTTTTTCTTATGTATGTCAGGCTTCTTTTTAGGATTCCATTTTGTGTTGTGGTTTGGCTCACTGAAGCTGACGACTGTGGCAAGCTCTACTATTATCATCGCCCTTCAGCCGATGGTCTCCTTATTAGGCGGCTTTCTCATTTTCCGTGAACGAACCACGCTGCCTGCACTTTTGACGATGTGTGCCGCGATTGTTGGTGCACTTATGATTGGGTGGGGAGACATAGGTCATAGCCACGAAGCCATCCTAGGAGACATTTTATCCTTTTTAAGTGTGATCGCAGTTGTTTGTTATTTATTAATAGGTCAACAGGCTGTCAGAAAGATATCTCATTGGATTTATAGTTTTTGTGTGTTTGGTTTTGCCGGTCTTTTTTTAATTTTATTCAATTTGATTCAGCAAACGCCTTTTACAGGCTATCCGGGTAAAGAGTGGGGAATCTTTTTATTGCTTGCGATCATTCCCACCATGTCTCATGTCATTAATAATTGGCTTTTAACCTATGTCAATGCCACAACCATTTCAATGAGTATCCTTGGCGAACCTGTTGGAGCCACGATTCTTGCTGTATGGCTGCTTGGAGAGAAAGTCACGCTGCTCCAAATGTGTGGCGGTTTTCTTGTCCTTTTAGGCGTCTTTTTCTTTTTGATGCAGCAGCGGCAAGGGATTGTGATGAAACAAAAAAAATCCGGTTAAATTCCGGATTTTTACTCTTTTAAATCGTTTTTTTCAATCACTTTGTTCAATCTTTCCTCAACCTTCTTCAATTCCATTCGTTTTCTTCTGATCATTCGAAAAGCGATGACAATGATCGTCACGATAGCAGCAATGAATAGAAGAGAGAACACTTAAAATAGAAGATCACCAATATTAAATGCGATATTCTCCCCATTAGACATACGTAAAACCTCCCTTTCTATCTATATATTACCATAATCGATAAAAGATTGAGATTTATCCATCATTTATCTATAATAGGTAAAATATCACTTATTAAAGGAGAACCAATATGAGAACTTTAGTCCTTTTACGAGGTCTCCCAGGCGTAGGGAAATCAACTTGGATCAAAGCCCAAGGCTTAGAGCCTTACACATTATCAGCGGATCAGATTCGTCTTTTGACCCAGCCTCCGCAGTTATCTGTCAATGGGAAACCAGAAATTTCAAGCAAGCATGACCACAAAGTCTGGTCTTTATTATTTGAATTGCTTACAGCACGTATGGAACGCGGAGACTTTACTGTGATTGATGCCACGCATATTTCAAGCAAATCGATATCTCAATATAAATCGCTGGCCACATCGTATCGTTACAGGGTGTATGTCGTCGATTTCACGCAGGTGCCGCTTGAAACAGCTCTCCTGCAAAATCGCTCACGGGAAGCTCACAAAGTTGTGCGGGAGTCTGTTTTATATCAAATGAACGAGCGGTTAAAAACAGAAAAGGTCCCATCATGGGTGACTGTCTTGCAGCCTGAGGAATATCCGCAAGTGATGACCTATCAGCCTCGATCCTTCGACCAATATGAGGCCATTCATGTTTTTGGAGATATTCACGGCTGTCATACCGCTCTGACCACCTATTTGCAAGAAGATATTAAAGAAAATGAACTTTATATCTTTGCAGGTGATTTGCTTGATAGAGGCATAGAAAACAAGGAAGTATTAGAATGGATGCTCGCACATAGAGAATGCCGGAATGTCATCGTGATTGAGGGAAATCATGATCAGTATTTATACCGGTTTGCACATGGTGAAAAAGTAAGAAGTAATATGTTTAACCGGCATACTGCACCTGAGATTGAAGCAGCAGACTTTGATTTAAAAGAAGTACGGAAGTTTGTCAGAACATTTCATCAGCTTACTTATTTTACGTACCATGGCAAGACATTTCTTGTTACCCACGGGGGGCTTGCTCATTTGCCAGAAGAGCTATTGCATGTCTCAACACAGCAGCTCATCCACGGTGTAGGTGAATATTCAGATGACATTGATCATTTGTTTGTTCAAAATACTGCTGGATTAGATGTCATTCAAATTCACGGGCATCGCAATTTATACAGGCTGCCTATTCAAGCAGCGGAAAGGTCTTATAATCTAGAAGGCCAGGTTGAATTCGGGGGACAGCTGAGGGTGTTGAAAATCACAGCTGACGGGATTGAGACTCATGAAATTGACAACCCAATCTATAGAGCTTCTGAGAAAAAACCATCAGCCACTATTCAACCAGATATCTCACTAGATGACTTTTTAGCTCACTTAGATCAGCATGAGTATGTACAGGAATTAAAGCTTCCGCACCATATTTCATCTTTTAATTTTACGAAAAAAGCGTTTAGTGAACGGCAGTGGGATGATGTGAATGTGAAGGCAAGAGGTTTGTTTGTCAATATGGTGTCAAAGCAGATTGTTTCAAGAAGCTACAACAAATTTTTTAACATTGATGAGCGTCCGGAGACAAAAATGCATCATCTAGTAAACCACCTTCAATTTCCTGTCACCGTCTATGATAAAGCAAATGGATATTTAGGGACGGTTGGGTATAACGAAATGGAAGATGAATTGGTGTTTACGTCCAAATCGTATGCATCTCATGTGAAACAAAATCAGCATGCTTCCTGGGTCGAGGAGTTATTCTATCAGACCTTCGGAGACGTGCAGGTCGACTACATCAAATCATACGTACGTGACCACAATGCATCTCTTGTGTTTGAAGTCATTTTGCCAGAGAAAGACCCACATATTATCACATATGATCATGATCAACTCATTTTGCTTGATATAGTGAAGCGTCAGCTAAGCTATGAAAAGGCACCATTTACTGAAGTGAAAAGAGTAAGCGAACAGCTTGGAATATCCAGCAAGCAGGAAGTGGCTGTGTTCCATGATTGGACGTCTTTTTATAAATGGTATCAGGCCGTTTCTCATGACGACTCGATCAAAGAAGAGGGATATGTCATTGAGGATGATCGCGGCTTGATGACCAAGCTCAAACTTCCTTATTATCAATTCTGGAAACAGATGCGCGCGATCAAACAACGCGTTGCAGAGAAGCGTTCCACGCAAAAATATATGCAGGCATTGCAAACAGCAGAGCAAGCTAGATTTTATACGTGGCTTCTTGAGCAAGATGCCCATGTTGTGAGAAATAGCTCCATTATCGAGCTGCGCTCACATTTTGAGCAAAGCGATGCAGCCCAATTGAATAATGATGGAATAAATGCATAGTCTAAAAAGGAGTCTTTTCTAAGGAAAAGGCTTTTTTTGATGCAATTGAAAGGTGGACCCTGACATGCCTGACCATATTGAAGTCATTTTACGGACGATGTTTGCTTTTGCGATTTTATTTGGCGGAGCACGTCTTCTTGGAAAGCAAACCATAGCGCAAATGAATATTTTTGATTTTATAGCAGCCATTAGCTTAGGTTCAATTGCGGCGAGTCTCGCGTTTAATACAACGCTTCCGTTTCATCACACGACGATTTCCTTTGTCACGCTTGTCATGATCATTTATGTGATTTCGCTCATTGCTTTAAGGAGCCGGAAATTGAGAGGATTTATGGCCGGTAAACCAACCCTTGTCATACAAAATGGCAAAATTCTTGAAGAGAATATGAAGGGAATGAGATATACCCTTGATTATTTAAATCAGCAGCTGAGAGAAAAAGACATTTTTGATATTAGCGAAGTTGAATTTGCTATGATTGAAACAGATGGGCATATGTCAGTGAAAAAATATCCTTCGTTTGAAAATGTCACTCGAAAGGATCTTCAATTGTATATGAAGGCAGAGGGCTACATGCCTATTGAAGTGATCATGGACGGAAAGCTCATTTTGAAAAACATTCAAGAAAATCAATTAACAGTGGAGTGGATAGATGAAGAGCTTAAGAAAAGGCAGCTCTCCTTAAAGGACATTGTATACGCAGTCCGTTCAAGTAATGGCAGCTTATATATTGATACATATGACGACCACATTCACTCTCCGATTGACCAAGAATGAAGGTATAGTGCGGAGGTCACCCGCATGACACATATCCGTCAATGTTTATAAGTCGTTTGGATGCTGTCTGACTAGGCATCATTTCTCAATTATTATTATTTTCAGAAAATGTGATGACGGAAAAAAATAAATGTGTTTAAGTGTATATAGAACAAATTAAAATATTAATATAATATACCGTTTGCGGAATGAACGTTCATTCCTGTGGCGAGGAGGGGATGAAGTGCCAGCAGTGACTGATAAACAAGAACAGATCATGAAGGCTTCACTAGACTTATTTATTGAACGGGGCTTTGATGGGACCACGATGCCAATGATTTCAAAAAGAGCAAACGTCGGAGCGGGAACCATTTACCGTTATTTCGACAGTAAAGAGGCACTCGTCAATATTTTGTACCAGCGCAGCCTTTCTGCATTTATCGAAAAAATGAACACAAACATTCCAGATCCAAAGGCGAGTATTCGGGCGTACTTTAAGCATGTATTTTATTGCTTGGTTTTATTTACAAAGGAGAATCCAAGCGGGCTATATTTCTTAGAAATTGATAAACGATCCCATTACTTAGACGAGACGAGCAAAGAGAAAATGCAGCATTTGTTACATGAGCTATTCCTTATCTTTGAAGAAGGGAAAAAGGATGGGATTCATCCAAATCTTTCAGGTAGAACCATTCTATCGATTGTATTTGGTGCCTTTGTACAGCTGCATAAACAAATTCTTGCAGAAGAAATAGAGCCAACGATTGAATTTCTAGAGGACATTGAGCAAAGTTTATGGCGCGCTATCAGCGTCGCATCTTAATGAATGAAAAGGAGTGGGCACATGCAACAAACATCAATCATTCCAAAACCAAAAACATACGGACCTTTTAAAAATATTCCCCATATCAAAAAGGGGGAGCTTTCTCAAACCTTTTGGCGGCTGGCAGATGAATTAGGACCGATCTTTCAGTTTGAATTTTCAAAAGCAACAAGTATTTTTGTTTCTAATCATGAACTTTTCCAAGAAATATGTGATGAGAGCCGTTTTGATAAATACATTGGGACTAGTCTCAATAAAGTAAGAGCATTTGCAGGGGATGGGTTATTTACGAGCTGGACAGAAGAACCGACCTGGAGAAAGGCTCACCACATCTTGATGCCGGCGTTTAGTCAGCAGGCCATGAAGGGCTATCATGAAATGATGCTCGATATTGCCACACAGCTTGTACAAAAATGGCAAAGAACAGGCCGTGATGAAGAAATTGAAGTAGCAGAGGATATGACAAAGCTTACTTTAGATACGATCGGACTTTGTGGTTTTGATTTCAGGTTTAACAGTTTTTATAAAGAAAATCAGCATCCATTCATCGAAAGTATGGTGAATGGTTTAAGCGAAGCGATGGATCAGGCGAGCCGGTTGCCGGTTGCAGATAAGCTAATGATCAAAAGAAGAAAAAAATTTGAAGAAAATGTCGATTTTATGAAGCAATTAGTAGATGACATTATTCAAGAACGGAAAAAACAAGATAAAACGGGCGATGATTTACTGTCCCTCATGCTGCATGCAAAGGACCCTGAAACAGGAGAGCGCCTGTCAGATGAAAATATTCGCTATCAAATCATTACCTTCTTAATAGCTGGGCACGAAACAACAAGCGGGCTACTATCCTTTGCGATTTATTTCTTATTAAAGAATCCTGAAAAATTAAAGAAAGCTGTCCAAGAAGCAGATGATGTGCTGCAAGGCGGACTGCCAACATTTAAGCAGGTACAAAAACTAAATTACACACGTATGGTTTTAAATGAATCTCTTCGCCTCTGGCCAACAGCGCCTACGTTCTCTTTTTATGCGAAAGAGGACACCGTCATCGGAGGGAAATATTCGATTAAAAAGAACCAAAGTGTCTCCGTGCTGCTACCTAAGTTACATCGTGATCAAGCGGTATGGGGAGAGGATGCGGAAGAATTTAAACCAGAGCGGTTTCTACACCCTGAAAAGATCCCGCAGCATGCCTACAAGCCTTTTGGGAATGGACAGCGTGCATGTATCGGCATGCAATTCGCCCTTCATGAAGCCACAATGGTACTGGCAATGGTCCTGCACAACCTGGAATTGATTGATCACACATCATATGAACTTGATTTAAAAGAATCTCTGACGATTAAGCCAAACGATTTTAAAATCAAAGTGCGGCCAAGAAAGCAGCAACTCTTTATGGCACCACCGAAAGAAGAGGCGAAAAAAAGCACAAAATCTGATGAGTCAAAAGTGGAGAGTCATGGTACACCATTGCTTGTTTTATATGGATCAAATCTTGGCACAGCGCAGCAAATCGCAAACGAATTGGCTGAAGAAGGAAAAGCAAAAGGGTTTGATGTGACCACTGCTCCGCTTGATGACTATACACGTCAATTACCAGATAAGGGTGCAGTCTTCATCGTGACCGCTTCATATAATGGACATCCGCCTGACCATGCGAAAAAATTTGTGGATTGGGTCACGCAGGATAAAGAGCAGGATTTAACAAACGTGACGTTTGCTGTGTTTGGATGCGGAGATCGAAATTGGGCGAGTACGTACCAGCGTATTCCTCGTCTCATTGATGAAGCACTTGAAAGAAAAGGTGCGAAGCGTGCAGCTGATTTAGGAGAAGGTGATGCAGGCGGAGATATGGATGAGGATAAAGAAGCATTTCAGAAAACGGTCTTCAAGCAGCTCGCAAAAGAATTTAAGCTCACCTTCCAAGAAAAAGGTAAAGAAAACCCAAAGCTATCAGTTGCTTATACCAATGAGCTAGTAGAACGTCCTGTGGCGAAAACATATGGTGCTTTTTCAGCTGTTGTACTGAAAAATGAAGAATTACAATCTGAAAAAAGTGAGCGGCAAACAAGACATATAGAGCTGCAATTGCCTGAAGAGAAAAAGTACAAAGAAGGGGATCATATCGGAATTGTTCCGAAAAATAGTGATGCACTCGTGCAGCGGGTGATCAATCGCTTCAATCTAGATCCTAAGCAGCACATCAAGCTTTCTTCTGAGAAAGAAGCAAATCATTTACCTTTAGATCAGCCGATTCAAATGAGAGAATTACTTGCGTCGCATGTTGAGCTTCAAGAGCCTGCAACACGTACGCAGCTAAGAGAGCTCGCCGCATATACAGTTTGTCCGCCTCACCGCATGGAGCTTGAGCAAATGGCTGGTGAAGCGTATCAAGAAGCTATTTTAAAGAAACGAGTCACCATGCTTGACTTACTAGTTCAATATGAAGCATGTGAGCTGTCATTTGTGCACTTTTTAGCACTTTTACCAGGTTTGAAGCCGCGCTATTATTCTATTTCTAGCTCACCAAAGGTCGATGAAAAAAGAGTCAGTATCACAGTGGCGGTTGTGAAAGGGAAAGCGTGGAGCGGCCGCGGTGAATATGCCGGAGTCGCATCAAACTATTTATGTGGTCTGCAGGAAGGTGAAGAAGTCGCCTGCTTCCTTCACGAAGCGCAGGCAGGATTCCAGCTGCCGCCTTCATCTGAAGTACCGATGATCATGATCGGACCGGGTACAGGAATCGCTCCATTTAGAGGGTTTGTTCAGGCAAGAGAAGTATGGCAGAAGGAAGGCAAGCCACTAGGCGAAGCTCACCTATATTTTGGCTGCCGTCACCCTCATGAAGATGATCTGTATTTTGAAGAAATGCAGCTTGCAGCGCAAAAAGGAGTTGTCCACATCCACCGGGCTTATTCTCGTCACAAAGAGCAAAAAGTATATGTCCAGCATTTGTTGAAAGAAAACGGCGACATGCTGATCAAGTTACTTGACCAAGGTGCGTATCTTTACGTGTGCGGGGACGGAAAAGTCATGGCACCAGATGTAGAGGCTACACTGATCGACCTCTATCAACACGAGAAACAATGCTCGAAGGAAGCAGCTGAAAATTGGCTGACAACCCTTGCGAATAATAATAGATATGTAAAAGATGTATGGAGCTGACAAGAGGGAAGACCGCCAATTAGGCGGTTTCAGCGTGTAGACAAACCCTCGCATTCGGTGTCAGTCCTGTGCGCTGGTGCTCACGAATGTCAAATTCGCTCCGCGCCAGTGCTCGTCCTTCTAGGGCTGCAAAGGTTTTCTATCACGCTGAAAAGAAGACAAAGGGCTAAAATAAAGATCATTTTATCCCTTTGTCAACAATCTGAGACCGCCAATTAGGCGGTTTTTTCTGTTTCATCAAGAGAGGTGAGATCGATAGAATGAAAGTTTGAAAGATACAAAACACCTAATTTGAAAATGAAATATTTTGTAAAAAATAAGAATATTCTCTCATTTACTCCAATATGGAACAATCGTATCATTTTTGATATAGGACATAAAGGAGGAATATGATGAAAAAGGTGAAAATGTTACTCCCTTCTCTACTCGTTTTTGGTGCTTTAAGTGTGCCTAGTTTTGCCCATGCCGCATCGGATTCAGTACTAACATCTGATTATGACATGGTGACTTCTGATGGAAAGGTGATCTCTTCAAGTGATTTCCACAATGATTCGAAATCCCCCTCATCCTTTGATAAAGTGGATGATCTATCTTCAACTGTTGGTGAAAAAGTAAAACCACTATCAAAATATGTAAAAGACTTTCAAACTAAAGTCGTCATTGGAGACGATGGTAGAACAAAAGTAGCAAATACAAGAGTAGCACCATATAATTCAATTGCTTATATTACATTTGGCGGCTCAAGCTGTACGGGGACACTCATTGCCCCTAACAAAATTTTGACAAACGGACACTGCGTGTACAATACAGCATCAAGAAGTTATAGTGCAAAAGGATCGGTGTATCCAGGGATGAATGATAGCACTGCGGTAAATGGGTCAGCGAATATGACAGAGTTCTATGTACCAAGCGGATATATCAATACAGGTGCGAGCCAATATGATTTTGCCGTGATCAAAACAGATACGAACATTGGCAATACAGTCGGTTACCGTTCCATCCGTCAGGTGACAAACTTAACTGGAACAACGATTAAAATTTCTGGATATCCAGGTGATAAAATGAGATCGACTGGCAAGGTGTCGCAGTGGGAGATGTCAGGTCCTGTGACAAGAGAAGATACGAATCTCGCATACTATACGATTGATACATTTAGCGGAAATTCAGGCTCAGCGATGCTAGATCAAAATCAGCAAATCGTTGGGGTTCATAACGCAGGGTATTCAAACGGAACGATTAATGGCGGTCCAAAAGCGACAGCTGCCTTTGTTGAATTTATCAACTATGCTAAAGCGCAATAAAAGCTAGAACATAAAGCTTGTTTCCTTCATAGGGGACAAGCTTTTTTATGTGGATACAAGTGTCTATCTGTCTATGCTTGAAAGATTCATTGAGTTCTAGCCTCTTCATTTTTTTCACATGTCATTCGTGAACAACTCATACATTAAAATGACACATTTCCTTTATGTCAAGATTCTACTTGAGAAAAATGAGGAGGTCACGCATTTTTGAAAATGAGAAGAGGCTGGATTACTGCTGTCGCCTTATGCTTTGTGATATGGATGGGCACGCTATTAGGTGGATTTGGGGAGGAACATGCGGCAAAAGGTGCCGATCGATATGATCATGTCATTCAATTTCCAAAGGAACGGTACCCTGAAACAGGCAGTCATATTCAAGAAGCCATTCGAAAAGGGCATTCAGATGTGTGTACGATAGACCGAAATGGAGCAGATGCCCGCAGGCAAGAATCATTAAAAGGCATTCCGACAAAACCTGGCTTTGACCGGGATGAATGGCCGATGGCGGTTTGTCTTGAGGGAGGAAAAGGCGCAAGTGTTCAATATGTCAGTCCATCTGATAATAGGGGAGCAGGCTCATGGGTCGGGCACCAAATCAGCGGATTTCCTGATGGGAAAAGAATATTATTCATTGTGAAATAAATCTGAGGAAAAGGCACCCCTCAATCGGGTGCCTTTTTTTTATATGATCAGAGCGTATCCGAGCTGGCAGGGAAAAAAGATTCAGTGGTACAATCAATCTATAAGGTACAAAGACTGACAAGAAGAAAATGTGAAGGGACATTTGCTTATGGATAAGAACCGTGCATTATACGATTTTTTTATGCAGCATGCAGAGAAGTTGACTGAAACATGGTATGAATCAATTGAGGACGATGATCCAGAATCCATATACCGTTCAACAGATTCCAGCATCATATCAGAGCTAAAACGGCAAAATCAAGATTATTACCAGCATTTTATACGTGCTCTTATTGAAGACAAGACGTATTTACATACTGAGTTTAAAAAGTGGTCTGAAGACTTAGCCAGTGACCCAAAGCATTTAAACACACCATTAGATTATGTTGTGAGAGAATACATGTCCAATCAAAGAGTGGTCCTTCATTACTTAAAAGAATTTATTAAACAGCGTCAAGATGAAATTGATATTGACCGCATCTTTTATTGGTATGATTTAATTTCAGAGGCGTTTAATATTTCCATTCATATGTTCATCCAGCAATATGTGAAAAATACAACGAGGAAGCTCGTGGCACAAAGAGACATGATTTACGAGCTGAGCTCACCTGTCATTGTCTTAAAAAGTTATATTGCGTTATTGCCGTTAGTAGGTGATATTGATACAGCGAGAGCAAAGGTTATTTTAGAAAATACGCTGAAACAGTGCTCACAGAAAGGTGTACAGCATTTATGTATTGATTTATCGGGCGTTGTCATTATTGATACAATGGTGGCTCATCAAATCTTTGATCTTGTCACATCACTTCGGTTAATTGGAGTAGAGACAACTATTTCAGGAATCAGACCAGAAATTGCCCAAACCGCTGTGCAGCTCGGGCTTCCATTTAATGAATTTCGCACGGCATCATCACTTGCTCACGCCTTAGACCGCATGACTGAATTTACTTCAATATAAAAACCAGGCCGATTGAATGGCCTGGTTTTTATTTAGATAACAGCGTCAATTTTAGTGACTTTCCAATCTTTTTGTCCTTTTTCGAACGTAACCGTTCTTTGTACTTTGCGTCCATCAAGTGTTGGGACAGTGAATTCATATGTGCGGACTGTTTGTTTTTTAGAGACAAGTTTAGGTGTCGCTTTATCCCAATTAAGCATATTGTCTCCGTCGCCGACTGGAACAGCCATTTTGCCTTTATGAACAATGAACTGGTAGTCTTTTAAACCTTGATTGATGGCTTCTTTTGTGAAAACTTGAGATAGGTAGCTGTTTAGTTTTTTCTTTGTATCAAATGTTTTAGAAAGATAGTTGTAAGTCATGTCTTTATAGCTAAATGATTTTAATTTGTAATCAGAATGTTCATTAATTTTGTAGCCTGACATCGCACTCCAAAAGTGTTCCCGTGCATCAAGGGCAATATGTAACGCTTCTTTATTTGTCAAAGTGGCTGGTTTTTTAGAAGCGGCCAATGTTGTAGATTGTAATGAGATCATAAGCATAATAGCAGTTAATAAAACGAATAATTTTTTCAAGGCGATTGCCTCCTTTTCTCAATGAAAACTTCTTATGTTACAAATGTTACAATAATTACAGTGATATTACAAGTATTAAATTGAAATGTTTTTTATTTCTTTTCTTTCTATATATATAACGTTTGAGGGTGGCAAAAAGTTTTCATTTTTTTATTTTTTCTTTATATCTACTATTTAACCGTTCTAAAGAAGAACAAAACGTTTTTTGGAAAAGTTTCTGTTTGGACGTTCAACACGCTTTTTCATTTATGACATATACTATCGTGATGAATGTCTAAGAAAGTGGTGTTGAATATGTATTATCCGTATGAAGGTATGTGGAATGGGTACTCATATGATAGGCAGATGCAAGGTTGGCCGTCGCTCCCTTCTCAAGGTGGAGGATTTCCAGGGTTTCCAATCGGAGGAGGAGGCACTGGGCCCGGATCTAGTGGATCAGCCCCGCCAGCCCCACCACAGCATATTATTTCGCAATATCAGCAAGCATTATCACAGCCTCAAAGCATGCAGTCACTTATTTCAGGGCAAACAGGTGGAGGTCAGCAATCGGTTCAATTTGCCGCGGGATGTAATAGAAGGTGGACGATTGTGTTTATGAGAAACGGTCAAGTATTTTTAATGTATGTCCTATCCTCACAGCCTTTCGGGAGAACAACTGGCTTTATTTGGCCGAACTTTACCTTTGGTTCCTTCCCAAGCTCGAGTATTCTTGCCTATTCTTGTTCATAAAAAAAAAGCCGGTTCTCATCATTAACTGATGAAATACCGGCTTTTTTTAGTGAATATTTCTAAATACGCCAATCACTTTACCTAGTATACTTACATTCTGTAAAATAATCGGTTCCATAGATGGATTTTCTGGCTGTAATCTAAAGTGTGTATCTTCTTTATAGAAACGTTTCACTGTCGCTTCATCTTCCTCTGTCATGGCGACGACAATATCTCCATTGTTAGCAGTGCTTTGCTGACGCACAATGACATAGTCCTTGTCCAAAATTCCTGCGTCAATCATACTTTCTCCCATAATTTCAAGCATAAATACTTGTTCATCTGGTGCTGCAAAAGTCTCTGGAAGAGGGAAGTACTCTTCTACATTCTCAACAGCCGTAATAGGCAGGCCTGCTGTTACTTTTCCGATGACTGGTACGTTCATTACAGCACTCTTTGGAATATTCATTTCCTCTTCATCTAGTACTTCGATCGCTCTAGGTTTTGTCGGGTCTCTTCTAATTAAGCCCTTCGTTTCTAGTCTAGCTAAATGTCCATGAACCGTTGAACTGGATGCTAGACCGACAGCTTCTCCAATTTCACGAACGGATGGGGGATAGCCCTTGCTTTTTACTTCTTCTTTGATGAATGTCAGGATATCGAGTTGTCTTTTTGATAGCTTCGTCATCTTTTGCACCTCAAAACGTCAATTTTAAAGAAATTATAGCATGTTTTTCCTAACAGTACAAACATAGGTTCGAAAAAAACGTTTGACAGAAACGTTTGTTCGTATTTATAATAAGTGTCAGAAAGAACGAACACACATTCTATTAGGAGAGATGACATTATGAGGTTAAAAGAATCTATTATTTTTATTGGGGTATTCTCATTCATCGTTGGCATATTTCTCTCACTTATTGCAGTCACAAGCCATAATGATCCAAATCAGTATGTTAAAATAGAAGTTCAATCAGGGGATACTCTTTGGGGGTTAGCTGATCAAGTAAACGACAGCAAATCAATCGATAAAAATGCGTTTATTGACTGGGTCACTCAGCACAACGATCTTGCTTCAACAGAAATCCAGCCTGGTGACATCCTTGTCATACCAGTCAAAAAAGAGCATCCAGTCGTATATCAACTTGCAACAGTACAGTAGAAAGGTCGATTGAAGACATGAATGCAATCATCTATGCGAGAGTAAGCACTGTCAAAGAAGAGCAGGAAACCTCACTGAAGAGACAAGAAGAAGAATTGCTAGCTTTAGCTGCTATGCACAAGATGAATGTGGTTAAAGTCATTAAAGAAAAAGCAAGCGGGTATGATCTAGATCGCGATGGTGTGTTTGATATGCTAGCTACACTAAAAGAAGAGTCAATTGATGCTGTTCTTATCCAGGATGAAACACGTCTCGGAAGAGGACAAGCAAAAATTGCGCTTCTTCATTGTCTTTTTAAAGAGAATGTAAAGGTGTACAGTACGTTTCATAGAGGCGAACTTGAGCTTTCAGAAGCAGATGAAATGGTGATTGAGATCGTAGGAGTCGTTGAAGAGTATCAACGAAAAATTCATAACCTGAAAATCAAGCGAGGAATGAGAAGAGCCGTTGAACGAGGGTATCAGCCCGAACTGAATTTAAAACAGCAGGATCATGCGCCTGGCCGTGAGCGTATTGAAGTGCCGATTTCAGAAATTGTTCGATTAAGAAAAAATAACATGACCTTCGCAGAAATCGCAGTAACTCTTCAGGCACTAGGTTTCGACATTTCAAAAGCAACGGTCCATAGAAGGTATCAAGAATATGAAAAAGGTCTGACCACCTAAAGCTTGATTTGTTGTCAAAATGATTGATATTTAGTAGTATGTAGAGAAAATGCTTTAAAGGAGTTAGTCATGATTTCTAAAAATCAGCTTGCAAGAATCAATGAGCTTTCAAAAAAGTCAAAAGAGACCGGTTTGTCAGACGCTGAAAAAACAGAACAAAAGCAATTAAGAGAAGAGTATTTAAAAGCTTTTCGTTCTTCTATGAAAAATACACTTAAAACCGTGAAAATCGTTGACCCTGAAGGAAACGATGTCACACCAGAAAAATTAAAAAGAGAAAGAGATCAAAACCTTCATTAAGTTTTCGGTTTCTTGAATTTTGAAAAGATGGGAAGGATATTCTCATCTTTTTTCATATTTGCATAACTTTTTAGGTGATCGATAAACTAAATGTGACAAAATCACTCTTTTTCAGCGTGAAATAGTTGTGAAAAAAGGACAGTAGATTTATGATAATGGTGTACACAAGATACGGAAGGGGATTTATATGGAAACGATTGAATTGAAATCTATTGCAACAATACGTACTCTCTCCATAGACGCAATTGAAAAAGCGAATTCCGGCCACCCTGGAATGCCGATGGGTGCTGCGCCAATGGCATACGCTTTATGGACGAATCACTTAAACGTAAGTCCGCAAAACCCAAATTGGTTTAACAGAGACCGTTTTGTATTATCTGCGGGACATGGTTCTATGCTTCTATATAGCATGCTTCATTTAAGCGGATACAACTTGAGCATCGATGATCTAAAACAATTCCGCCAATGGGGTAGCAAAACACCTGGACATCCTGAATTTGGACATACAGAGGGCGTCGATGCTACAACAGGTCCTTTAGGACAGGGGATTGCCATGGCAGTTGGTATGGCACTTGCAGAAAGACATCTTGCGGAAACGTATAACAAAGACAACTTTAATGTTGTAGATCACTATACATACAGCATTTGCGGAGATGGAGACTTAATGGAGGGAATTTCCTCTGAAGCTGCTTCCCTTGCTGGTCATTTAGGCTTAGGCCGTTTAATTGTCCTTTATGATTCAAATGATATTTCTTTAGATGGCGACCTAGATCGTTCATTCTCTGAAAATGTGAAGAATCGTTTTGAAGCGATGAACTGGGAAGTTCTTTATGTGAAAGACGGCAACAACATTGAAGAAGTGACGGCTGCTATCAAAAAGGCAAAACAAAGCACAGACAGACCTACACTGATTGAAGTGAAAACAACAATCGGTTTCGGATCGCCAAACCGTGCAGGAACTTCTGGTGTGCATGGTGCACCACTTGGCAGCGACGAAGCCAAGCTGACGAAGGAAGCTTACTCTTGGACGTTTGAAGAAGACTTCCATGTACCTTCTGAAGTGTACGATCATTTCAAAGAAGCTGTAAAAGACGCTGGTCAGAAAAAAGAAGCAGCTTGGAATGAATTATTTGCGCAATATGAAAAAGAATACCCTGAGCTTGCAGCTCAATTGCAGCTTGCGATTGAAGGAAAGCTTCCGGAGAATTGGGATCAAGAGGTTCCTGTTTATGAAGCAGGTTCAAGTCTTGCCTCCCGCGCTTCTTCAGGCGAAGTATTAAATGGCATTGCGAAGCAAGTACCTTTCTTCATTGGCGGGTCTGCTGACCTTGCAGGTTCAAACAAAACAACGATTAAAAACACAGACGATTTTGGTAAAGATCATTATGCTGGTAAGAACATTTGGTTCGGCGTCAGAGAATTTGCAATGGGTGCCGCGTTAAACGGTATGGCGCTTCACGGCGGCCTTCGTGTATTCGGCGGAACGTTCTTTGTTTTCTCAGATTACTTAAGACCAGCGATTCGTCTTGCTGCCTTAATGGGACTTCCAGTCACTTATGTCTTTACTCATGACAGTATCGCTGTTGGTGAAGATGGTCCGACGCATGAGCCGGTTGAACAGCTTGCTTCATTACGTGCGATGCCGAACCTTTCTGTCATTCGCCCTGCGGATGGAAACGAAACAGCTGCAGCGTGGAAACTTGCTGTATCTTCAACGGATAAACCGACAGCACTAGTTCTGACTCGTCAAAACCTTCCAACGATTGACCAAGCACCTGAGAAGGCATATGAGGGAGTAGAAAAGGGTGGATACGTCGTCGTTGAAGCTGCTGATGCGCAGCCAGAAGCACTTCTACTCGCATCTGGATCTGAAGTCGGTTTAGCGATTGAAGCGCAAAAAGCACTTGAGAAAGAAGGAATCCGCGCGTCTGTTGTCAGTCTTCCTGCATGGGATCGTTTCGATCAGCAGTCAGACGAATACAAAGAATCAGTCCTTCCTACAGCAGTGCGGGCTCGTATTGCGATTGAAATGGGGGCTTCACTTGGCTGGGAGCGTTACACTGGTCTTGATGGTGACGTAATTGCCATTGATAAATTTGGCGCTTCTGCACCTGGTGAAACCATTATTGAGAAATACGGCTTTACGGTCAGCAATGTCGTCAGCCGTGTGAAAGCGAAGCTGAACAAATAACGAAGTCTCCAAGCATCATGCTTTTTTTCATCTGTTTGCAGAGCATTTTCATCCGCTCTGCAAACTTTTTTCTTTTTTCTTGTTTTTTTGACAAAACTAGTTTCTTCTTGCTTCATATATAGACAATTCTTTCTTTCACATTTTTGTATAATACAAGCAATATACGAGATTGACGAAATGTGAAAGGAAGGGATAGACATGGAACGCCATTATTATATTTATTGGATTGAGGATGAATTTGCGCATCATTATTTTGGCAGAGAATCAATTTTGTTTCATTTGTTTGAGTCGTTACACTGGACGAACCGCACGGAAGATGAATTGGTGATGCTTGTGAAACAAGTGGATTACGTGACGAAACGAATCCCTGCTTTTCATATGCATCAGCGATTAATGAACAACTTAACGAACGTTCACTATACACAAATTGGCTCGATATACAGCGCTTCCTTACCTGATGGAAAAGGAACGGCTGCATTTATCATAAAAGATCGTTATATCCAAATGTCTGCCACCGGTAGTTATGAAGCAGAAGCAGTGTTTTTTGAAGTGCTGAGAAAAATTAGTCCTTGCTTCCTTGCGATGGACTTCGGTTCAAAGAAGCACGGGTGGCTCAATCCGGTAAAAGTGAGGAATTTTGTTTAAAAAAATAAAATTGAACGTGAAATGTTGTATAATAGCCTTTTGTTTAGTACACTTTATACGAGACAACATGAAGGAGGAAGAATTATGGATTTATGGGTTGTCATCCTTGTAGGCGTTGTTGCACTGCTTGCAGGAGTTGCACTCGGATTCTTTATTGCTCGTAAGTATATGATGAGCTACTTGAAAAAGAATCCACCAATTAATGAACAAATGCTTCGAATGATGATGATGCAAATGGGCATGAAACCGTCCCAGAAGAAAATCAATCAAATGATGAAAGCCATGAACAACCAAGCGAAATAATACGTACGATATTATGATCATAGATGGAACATGGTTATAAAGAATGGACAAGCGTTGTCCTTTCTTTATTGAATTCACCTTCATCAGACGCTTTAAAACCACTGTACTTGCCTAAATGAAGCAGGGAAGGTGGTTTTTATTTTGGCGTCAGCTTCCTGTAAAAAAACAAAAACCCCTGTTATCAGAGGTTTTTGTTTCGTTTATGGTCACACATATCAACTGTTCTAAAAATCGTGCAGCATGATAAATATCATGAGATATGATTAGTTGGCTGAGTTTGAGTGTAAGTGTCGTTGATATTGTAAGAGGAGATGATCTAGCTGCTGGCTATGTTCGATGGTCACTGTTGATGTCATCCCATTGTGCATCACAACTTTCATCAGCTCTTCTCTTTTTTCTTCGATTTGAGTTAATAATGATGTTTTTACCAAAGTCATGTTCCTTTCATGCAAATCTTGATAAAAAGAATCGATTCTATTATATCCATTTTCAGGTTTATTTTCAAATTTAAAGGATTCGTTATCTCGATGTCAAATTAAATTATATAAGGTTTTAAGAGAATAGACCATCTTTATTGAGAGGATGTAAAAAAAATGAAATGATTTTGTCATCTCTTATTGTATATTGTAAGAAGGGGGTGTTCTTTTGACAGATTTGAATTACTTTTTAGCTTTCGGAGCAGGATTCCTTTCTTTTATCTCACCGTGCTGTCTGCCGCTTTACCCAGCGTTTTTATCTTATATTACGGGCGTTAGTATGGATGAAGTGAAATCTGAGAAGGTGATGCTGAGAAGAAGAAGTCTGCTTCATACCTTATTCTTTTTAATTGGTTTCTCTATTATCTTTATTGCGATAGGCTTTGGGACATCGTTTGTTGGGAAGTTTTTTGATGATTACCATCAAGCGATTCGCCAGGTTGGAGCTATCCTCATTATTTTCTTTGGTTTTATGACGCTTGGTGTATTTCAGCCTTCTTTCCTCATGGGCGAAAAGAGAATGCAGTTCAAAAATCGTCCTGCTGGTTTTTTTGGATCGATTCTCATTGGAATGGGCTTTGCCGCTGGTTGGACACCTTGTACAGGACCTATTTTATCTGCCGTTATCGCACTTGCTAGTAACAATCCAGAGTCGGCTGTGCCTTATATGATTGCGTATGTATTTGGATTTGGCGTTCCATTTTTTGTTCTCTCCTTTTTCATTACGAAAATGGCGTGGATCAGAAAGCGTCAGCAGCTTATCATGAAAATAGGCGGGATCATTATGATTGTGGTAGGGCTATTGCTGTTCTTTGATCTTCTCACATGGATTATCATCATGTTCTCATCATTGTTTGGCGGATTTACAGGCTTTTGAAATCGTTTTCTACAGTCGCGGCGAATGGTTTTTTTTCGTCAATTGGAGTATATTATACATAGGCTGACCTTAAAGAATAAAGGAATGATTTGATATGATGGTCTTAATCTCTTCTATAATTGCAATATGTATGGCGGTAGCCGTCATGTTTATTCGCATTAAGTCATCTGCGAAACCGGCAACCGCAAAAAAAATTATATTACCTCCTATTTTTATGAGCACTGGTGCACTGATGTTTTTTGTTCCAATGTTTCAGGTAACTGGAGCTGAATTTCTTGAAGCGATCACAGTGGGGATGTTTTTCTCCATCTTTTTAATCAAAACATCAAAGTTTGAAATTATAGGGAACGAGATTTACTTAAAGCGGTCAAAAGCATTTGTGTTTATTCTCATTGGACTTCTTGTTCTTCGTATCGGGATGAAGACGATCCTGAGTTCTTCTATTGATTATGGCTCTCTAAGCGGAATGTTTTGGATACTTGCTTTTGGCATGATTGTACCTTGGCGCGTTGCTATGTATTTGTCGTTTAGAAAGATATCTAAGCAATTAGATCCGCAACAGGTTCAAATGAATTAAACCTCCTTTTTATAAGGAGGTTATAGATTGTTGACAAAGTGCTAAAATGATGTTTATTTTAGCACTTTGTCTTCTTTTCAGCGTGATAGAAAACCTTTGAAGTCTAGGAAGGGCGAGCACTGGCGTGCAGACCTGACAACGAATGCGAGGGTTTGTCTACACGCTTAAACCTCCTTTTATAAGGAGGTTATTTTAATAATGCTTCATATGGCGTATGATCGATGTTTTTTTCTTGAAGGCGCTTCAACAAAAACTTATGATCACGCTTTGGTGTAGCGATAATATAGCCGCGAATGATTAAGTCTAAATTAATGCTGGCAGCTTGTTCTTTTAAAGCCAGCTCGCCAATTTTTCCTGCAATTTTTTCTTTGGCGACATCTCTAAACAGCTCTGGAACAGGTAATACAAGTTCATTTAAAAGCTGTTTGTCTTCTTCCCGCCATAGGTGGAGGCTCTTTTGAATATAATCATCCTGCCAATCAAGCTCTGATTTCCCATCTTCCTTCGGCAATCGTTTTAAAAATTTGCGAAACATAAAAAAGCCACCGATTGCGAGTAATCCGATCATCACCGTGCCCCAAAATAAAATGAACCACAAAAACCAGCCGCTTAACATGCTCTCACCCCTTATACCTCTCGTCTCTCTATCTTATTTTACATGAAGACATGATAGAAGAAAATAACAAAAATGTATGTCTCTCATCTCTATGAACGCCTTTTTTCATTCATAACTGCCCATTTACTAGAAAGACCCAAACCATCTAGTAGAAAAAGAATACCTTATCATATAGCGACTCTACTATTTGGCCATGGTGGTTCGCAAAAGGTATTGACTTGACACGAACGGAAGAGAGCCCACCAAATGAAGGTGGGCTCTTAATGTTTGAAGTGCGGAATTTGAAAGGAAAATGCTCTGCTTGAATGGTCAGAACTTTTTTTAATTCTTATCGAAATGATTCTGTTTTCGTATTCTGTTTCAATCTCTTTGTCGTTCAAGTAAAAAGGGAGCATGACACTTTTTTCAATTGGCTGTTCGCCTTTATCATTTGGCTTTTTTACTGTGTAAGCGAGAGTGAGCTCATGTCCAGCGAAGGTCAGCTTTACATCAGCGATCGACAGGGTGGAGACATCAATCTCAATAATATAATCACGGCTTGTTTCATAAAGGTCAATTGGGAGGTGTTCATCATACCAGGCAAATGGATCATCCATTAAAACATTAAGCCAATCATCTATTTCTAGAAAATCAGAGGAATTCGATTGCTTTTCATTCTCCATAAACACTCCTCCATCACATCTCATAATAAATGATATGTTGAGAACTGAAATGTGTGAACGACCTAAAACATCCCGCTTTGCCACGGGATGAGAGGAGAATGTTTACATATCGTGATGAGAATTGTGCTTTTGTCTTGTATGGTTGCGGTTTTTCACTTTTTTACTGCCTGATAATGGCTCAGGCTGTCCGCCTTGATGCTCCTTAGGCGAGTTTTGACGGATGTCTTTCCCTGAGTTTTTATTCGTCATGATGCTTGCTCCTTTCTTATTGGTTTTTTTTACGTTTTTTATTGTTTTGTCTTTGTTCTTCTGTTAAAACGAGTTGGTCATCTTCAATGTAGCCTGCACCATTCCCTTGGCTTTTGGCTGCATTCATGCCGTCAATCACATGATTTGCTTTACGTTTTGTCATGTTCTATCACCTCAATTGTAGTATGAACCTGCCCTGCTTGGATTATGAAGAGTAATCATTTCCTAGTGATAAGATAAACTTATTGAATTTAATAAAAGCATTGTTATTTACTTATGTATGAATTTGTTTTAAGATGAAATTGTGAGAAAATTGTGGTGAAATACGACGATTTTTCTGAGAATTGAAATTGATCTTGATCATCAAAAGGGGGATTTTGGATATGTCGAAACAGCAGCAAGTCGCTAAACAAGACGCTTTTCAATCTAGAAAAACGTTTTCGACAAATGGGAAAACGTATCACTATTATTCGTTAGAAGCACTAGAGAAACAAGGAATCGGAAATGTTTCTAAGCTGCCTTATTCCATTAAGGTACTTTTAGAATCAGTGCTTCGCCAAGTAGACGGTAGAGTGATCAAAAAGGAACACGTTGAAAACTTGGCAAAATGGGGAACTGCCGAGGTCAAAGAAATTGATGTTCCATTTAAACCTTCTCGTGTTATTTTACAAGACTTCACGGGTGTACCAGCCGTCGTTGACCTTGCTTCATTAAGAAAAGCAATGGCAGATGTAGGTGGGGATCCGGATAAAATCAACCCTGAAATTCCAGTTGACCTTGTTATTGATCACTCAGTACAAGTTGATAAAGCTGGAACTGAAGATGCATTAAACATTAACATGGATTTAGAATTCGAACGTAACGCAGAGCGTTATAACTTCCTTAGCTGGGCAAAGAAAGCGTTTAATAACTATCAAGCTGTTCCGCCTGCAACAGGGATTGTTCACCAAGTAAACTTAGAGTACCTTGCAAGTGTTGTTCATGCGATTGAAGAAGATGGAGAGATCATCACTTACCCAGATACATTGGTTGGTACTGACTCTCATACAACCATGATCAACGGTATCGGCGTGCTTGGATGGGGCGTTGGCGGTATTGAAGCGGAAGCTGGTATGCTCGGTCAGCCTTCATACTTCCCAGTACCAGAAGTCATTGGTGCTAAATTAGTTGGAGAACTTCCAAACGGAACGACTGCAACTGACCTTGCACTAAAAGTGACACAAGTTCTGCGTGAAAAAGGCGTGGTCAACAAGTTCGTTGAGTTCTTCGGACCAGGTGTTGCACAGCTGCCGTTAGCGGATCGCGCAACGATTGCGAACATGGCGCCTGAATACGGGGCTACTTGCGGATTCTTCCCAGTAGATGAGGAAGCTCTTGCTTACCTTCGCCTTACTGGACGTGATGAAGAGCAAATTAATGTCGTTGAAGAATATTCTCGCGCAAATGGCTTATTCTATACGCCAGATGTAGAGGACCCAATTTTTACGGATGTTGTGGAAATTGATCTTTCTAAAATTGAATCAAACTTATCTGGTCCAAAGCGTCCACAAGATTTGATTCCACTTTCAGAAATGAAAGAGACGTTCCATCAGCACATCGAAAGCCCAGCCGGTAACCAAGGGTTTGGATTAGAAAAATCAGAGCTGGATAAACAAATTGAATTTGATCTAGCAAATGGTGAAAAAGCTGTGATGAAGACAGGTGCGATTGCGATTGCAGCGATTACGAGCTGTACGAATACATCAAACCCTTACGTCTTAATCGGAGCAGGTCTTGTTGCGAAGAAAGCAAGTGAGCTTGGCATGAAGGTGCCAAACTACGTGAAAACGTCACTAGCGCCAGGTTCTAAGGTTGTGACAGGATACCTCGTGAACTCAGGACTTCTTCCATACTTAAGAGACCTTGGATTTAACATCGTTGGGTATGGCTGTACAACATGTATCGGTAACTCAGGACCGCTTGCGCAAGAAATTGAGGATGCTGTCTCTGAAAATGATCTGCTGATCACTTCTGTTTTATCAGGTAACCGTAACTTTGAAGGACGTATCCATCCGCTTGTAAAAGGAAACTACCTCGCATCTCCACCATTAGTTGTGGCATATGCACTTGCTGGTACGGTCAATATCGATTTAACAAAAGACCCTATCGGTGTGGATAAAAACGGTGAGAACGTTTATTTCAATGACATTTGGCCATCAATGGACGAAATCAACAGTGTCGTGAAAAGCACAGTCACACCTGAACTCTTCCGTTCAGAGTATGAAACTGTATTTGACAGCAATGACCGCTGGAATGAAATTAAAACGACAGATGATGCTTTGTATAAATGGGATGAAAATTCCACATACATTGATAACCCGCCATTCTTTGAAAACTTATCAGTTGAGCCTGGTAAAGTTGAACCGCTTAAAGGCTTGCGCGTCGTTGCCAAGTTCGGTGACTCTGTGACAACTGACCATATTTCTCCTGCTGGAGCGATTGGTAAAGACACACCTGCGGGTAAATACTTGCAAGAAAGAGGCGTATCTCCTAGAGACTTTAACTCATATGGATCTCGCCGTGGTAACCACCATGTCATGATGAGAGGTACTTTTGCAAACATCCGTATTAAGAACCAAATCGCACCAGGAACAGAAGGCGGATATACAACGTACTGGCCAACTGGTGAAGTGACATCCATTTATGATGCATGCATGCGTTATAAAGAGGATGGCACAGGTCTTGCGATCTTAGCAGGTAAAGACTACGGAATGGGTTCTTCCCGTGACTGGGCTGCAAAAGGAACAAACCTTCTTGGAATTAAATTCGTTCTAGCTGAAAGCTTTGAGCGTATCCACAGAAGTAACCTTGTCTTCATGGGTGTACTTCCTTTACAGTTTAAAGACGGAGAAAGTGCAGAAACTTATGGACTAACAGGAACAGAAACATTTGAAGTTGAAGTTGATGAAACAGTTCGTCCACGTGATCTTGTCACTGTGAAAGCAATTGATACAGATGGCAATGAGAAAACATTTGAAGTGGTTGTTCGCTTTGACAGTGAAGTCGAAATTGACTACTATCGTCATGGTGGTATCCTTCAAATGGTACTTCGTGAAAAATTGGCAAGCAACTAATACTCATACAGCAAAGAAGAGAAGGCGCCTAGACAGCTTTCTCTTCTTTTTTAAAATAGTGGAGGATCAATCATGTGGAAAAAAGGAATAGCAAGCGCTGTTTTACTTGTATTGATTGGTTTACTTGTGTGGAATTTACTTGAACCAAAAGAGCCCGCAATCGGTCTTGAAAAAGGGGATCAAGCCCCTGATTTTGAACTTAAAACCCTTGATGGTCAAACGGCCTCGTTATCTGATTACAAAGGGAAAAAGGTGCTCGTCAATTTTTGGGCGACATGGTGTAAGCCATGCAGGACAGAAATGCCAGATCTAGACGCAATTAGAAGCGAATATGATCAGGTCGAAGTACTTGCAGTGAATTTAACGACCACTGAAAAAAGTGAAGATCATGTTGCAGCATTTGCAGATGAATTAAAACTGAGCTTTCCTATTTTATTGGATCAAAAAGGCATTCAAGCACGATATCAGGTGCTTTCATACCCAACAACATACATATTAGATGAAAAAGGACGCATCATGTCTGTGAAGCATCAAATGCTGACAAAAAAAGAAATTGAGCAAGAGCTGGATCTATAATGATTCAGCTTTTTTTGCTTATTTTCTAAATGTTTTGGCGAAAATGAAATACAAACACTGGAGGTGAGTACAATGAGAAGAAGAAAACGACGTACATTTGAAGAGCTTGTACTTGAAAATAAAAAAGAATTATTAAGCAATGAGGAATTTTTAAACCAGCTTGAAGAAAAGTTGGAAGAGCGTTTTAGACAGAAATAAGTTATGAATTATCCTTTTTCGTTCATCCTAAAGAGGAGGGAGGGATGAATGATGGGTAGAGAGCATGATAAACAAGCGCAGTTTACACCAGACCATTTAGGGACAAAACCTGTAGCATACAAACGCAATAAAGGTAAAAAGATGCATAATAAATCAAATGAACAGCCTGATGTGATCCAGACGAAGGGCGAATAAGGAGGGAATCAAGATGAATGGAAAGTCATATCAATCCAATCCAGATGATCGTTCTGATAATGTTGAAAAGCTGCAAGATATGATTGAAAACACCCTTGACAATATCGATGAATCTGAAGCAGCGATGGCCCTTTCGACAGATCAAGAAAAACAGATGATTAAGCAAAAAAATGAAAATCGAAAAATGAGCATAGATGCGATGCGTTCTGAAATCAAGGACGAAGAAGCAGCAAGAAAAAATAGCTATACTGAATAAACCAGGGATCCCTGGTTTATTTTTATTGCCTCCTTTTAGAAGAACCATTTCGATTGTGGTAAAATGGCAGAGATCTTAGGTTTTGATAGGAGAGCGATGAAAACGTGTATGTATCTAAAAAAGAAATAGAAGTCCGTTATGCAGAAACAGATCAAATGGGCATTGTGTATCATGCCAATTATTTAATCTGGATGGAAGTCGGCAGAACAGCACTGATTAAAGAATTAGGATTTTCCTATGCGCAGCTAGAAGCAGACGGCGCTCTTGCACCCGTTATAGATTTGCAGGTGAAATATAAAAAACCACTCCTGTACGGTGAAACAGCGACCGTTCATACTTGGATTGAAGAATACAATGGACTCAAAACGGTGTATGGCTACGAAATTCAAAAGCCTGATGGACAAACAGCGATTACAGGGACAACCTCGCATATTTGTGTAGACAAAGACACCTTTAGACCTATTCAATTTAGAAAAGCATTTCCTGCCTGGCACAAAGTATATGAACAGTCGAAGAAGCAGGTTTAACTTATGGCGTTTGGTCTTAAAAGAAGCGATCTAAATGCGTGGAAATCAGCTGTTCAGCAGGGAAAAATGGCCTTTTTAACCCATTATTGGCTTGATGACCGTTTCCCGCATGCTAATACCGTCACTAAAGCAGCCTGTCAGGATATGAAGCAGTTAATTAAGTGGGGAGAAAAGCATGGACTTAAAAAAGAATGGATTCATGACCGCGCAGGGTTTCCTCACTTTGACTTGATCGGTGAACCACAAAAAAGAATCCTGCAACAGGAGCGGTCTTTAGGAAACATTCAGGAGTTTGGGCTATATATTGAAGGATAAAACAAAAAAGATACCCGAGGGATGAGGTATCTTTTTTGTTTATTCATAATGAAATTCTGGTTCTTTTACAGACTCGTTATAATCAATATGCAGATCATGGTTGTCAAAATACCAAATATCACTTTCTTCCACGAAGAAAGTAATACCTTCTATTTTAGCGGTTGCGCCGGCATTTTGAGGTTCATCTTTTGCGACGCCGAGAGAAAAGCCTTTTTGTACATTACTGCACCCGCCATATCTCACAAAAAAGCGAACTTGATCACCTTTTTCTAAATCTAATTCATCCTTGTACCAATTAAGTGCATCTTCTTTTATCGTTAATTTCAATGTGATCGCCCCTTTTTGAAGTCATGCTGTTTTTTAAAATGCAGGATGCAAAAAACAGCTTTTCTTTACTTTTACCACAGAATGAAACTTATGAAACGGCTAGAGCCATTTGATTTTCGGTTCAGTTTTGTTGAGGATTCGTTTGAGGTTGGCGATGTGTCTGTAGATCACAAAACCAGCAAGAACGGCAACAACAATGATTAAGAATACGTCTTTGGTGAATATGCTGTAAATGAATGTATAGATGCCGGTCAGCATAGATGATAATGAAACATATTTACTAATGTATAAAAATAAGAAAAAAGCAGCGATCATCGTGATAAATAAGAATGGGGCATAAAATAATAACACGCCGCCAGATGTAGCGACTGCTTTTCCCCCTTTAAATTTTGCAAAGATAGGAAAGCTGTGACCGATAACAGCAGCAACCCCTACTAATAAGGGATGAATGTCCAGTTGCATGAAAAACGGTAAAGCAGAAGCTAGAGTCCCCTTTAAAATATCAGCAGAAATAACGATAGACCCTGCTTTTACGCCAAGCGTACGAAATGCATTCGTCGCACCTAGGTTGCCGCTGCCATGTTCACGGATATCAATCCCCTTTGCAGCTTTCCCGACAATGAGACCGGATGGAATACTGCCGAGAAGATAAGCCAAAATAAACATCAAAGCAATTAACATCTGCATAACTCCTTTATATTCTCCCTCTTGTCTTACATTTTAACATGATCTTATGAAAAACATGGGGATCTTTTTTTGAAAAAATCAAAAGCAGATGGATTCAGCTTTGTTTTTAAGCAGAAGTTCGCTAAAATAGAGGAAAAGGGGTGTTTGGATGAATCATCCTTCGAAACAAGAAATTGGCCGCATATTAAAAAGCAGTAAACGAATTGCTGTTGTTGGTTTATCAGATCAACCGCACCGAACGTCATATATGGTGTCTAAAGCGATGCAGGATGCCGGTTATGAGATCATTCCGGTGAATCCAACGATCGATGAAGCACTTGGTGTGAAAGCAGTCGCTTCACTAAAAGATATCAAAGAGCCTGTTGATATCGTGAATGTTTTTAGACGTTCAGAGTTTTTGCCCGAGGTAGCAGAAGAATTTCTTGAAATAGACGCACCTGTTTTTTGGGCGCAACAAGGCATTTATCACGAAGAAGCGAAAAGGCTGATTGAGGAAAATGGCAAGGTCGCCATCATGGATGTATGTATCAAGGTGGCTCATGCAATGACAAAAACTCATTAAATCGTCAAAAATCCTTGGTTTTCAAGGATTTTTGCTTTTTTGTTACAGAAATATATTTGCGATTCTAGAAGAAAGCGATAAAATAAGGCGACAGGGACATATCGGTGATCTTGCATAACAAGAAAAAGAGCGATAAGATTAAAATAGAACATTTGTTCCGTTTTGTAAAAATCATCATATGATTGCATTTGGCTTATCAAACAGTCTTGTTTATAATGGACTTCTAGTTCTCATTGCAGAATGTAGAACTTTCTCATAGCCGTGCAAAGGAGCATGTTTTGTTGAACCATACATGCATGGTGATGATGCAGCTTATTAAAGTGGACAGTAATGAGCAGCATGATCATCATTAAATCTAGAGAGATCATTTGATGGTTTGCCGGTTATGTTTGTTAGTGAAAGGGGATTAAGCATTTGGTTAAAAAGCAGCAAGTAGATTATAACGATGATTCTATTCAGGTGCTAGAGGGACTTGAAGCGGTCCGTAAACGTCCAGGGATGTATATTGGGTCAACGGATTCACGCGGTCTTCATCACCTTGTCTATGAGATTGTAGACAACTCTGTCGATGAAGTACTCGCTGGCCATGGAGATCATATCGTTGTCAAAATACATAAAGATAATAGCATTTCCGTCCAGGATAAAGGACGCGGGATGCCTACTGGTATGCATAAGCTTGGAAAACCGACACCTGAGATCATTTTAACAGTCCTTCACGCAGGCGGAAAATTTGGTCAAGGCGGATATAAAACAAGTGGTGGGCTTCACGGAGTTGGGGCATCTGTTGTAAACGCGCTGTCAGAGTGGCTTACTGTCACAATTGAACGTGATGGCTTTATTTATCATCAGCGCTTTGAAAACGGCGGAAAGCCTGCCACATCACTTGAAAAAGTCGGAAAAACGAAAAAAACCGGGACATTGATTCATTTTAAACCAGATCGATCTATGTTCAGCGTTACAACCTATAATTTCGATACGTTATCAGAACGTTTAAGAGAATCTGCCTTTTTATTAAAAGGATTAAAAATAGAGCTGATTGATGAACGACATGATGTACAAGAAACCTTTTATTATGAGACAGGCATTGAAGCCTTCGTTGCTTATTTAAATGAAGAAAAAGATGTTCTGAGTGAAGTGGTCTCATTTGAAGGAGAGCATCAATCCATCGAAGTAGACTTTGCATTTCAATTCAATGACGGCTACTCGGAAAATATTCTTTCTTTCGTCAATAACGTGAGAACAAAAGATGGCGGTACGCATGAGTCTGGTGCCAAAACGGCGATGACAAGAGCCTTTAATGAATATGCGCGCAAAGTAGCCCTTTTAAAAGAAAAAGACAAAAATTTAGAGGGCACTGATATTCGCGAAGGTCTGTCAGCTATAATTTCTGTCAGAATTCCTGAAGAACTGCTTCAATTTGAAGGCCAGACAAAAGGAAAGCTTGGGACAAGTGAGGCTCGCTCAGCTGTTGATGCTGTTATTTCTGAAAAGCTGGCTTATTTCCTTGAAGAAAACCGTGAAACAGCGACTCTTCTTGTGAGAAAAGCGATTAAAGCACAGCAGGCAAGAGAAGCTGCTAGAAGAGCACGTGAAGAAGCAAGGAGCGGCAAGAAACGGAAAAAGTCCGAAGCAACGCTGAGCGGAAAATTAACACCTGCTCAATCTAGAAACCCCGCAAGAAATGAATTGTACCTAGTAGAGGGCGACTCTGCGGGCGGGTCAGCAAAACAAGGACGTGACCGTAAATTCCAAGCGGTGCTGCCGCTTCGTGGAAAGGTCATTAACACAGAAAAAGCGAAACTTGCTGATATTTTCAAAAATGAAGAAATCAACACCATTATTCATGCGATCGGTGGAGGCGTCGGTGTCGATTTTAATGTAGAAGACATCAATTATGACAAAATCGTAATCATGACAGATGCTGATACAGATGGAGCGCATATTCAAGTGCTTCTGCTCACATTCTTCTACCGCTATATGAAGCCGCTGATTGAGCATGGCAAAGTGTTTATTGCACTACCGCCTTTATATAAAGTCAGCAAAGGCTCAGGAAAAAAAGAAGTTATTGAGTACGCATGGTCTGATGAAGAAATGGATGACGTACTGAAGAAAGTTGGAAAAGGGTACACGATTCAGCGCTATAAAGGTTTAGGTGAAATGAACGCCGACCAGCTATGGGAAACGACAATGAATCCAGAATCGAGAACACTTGTCAGGGTTAAAATCGACGATGCTGCACGTGTGGAACGCCGCGTCACGACATTGATGGGTGACAAAGTAGAACCACGTCGTAAATGGATTGAAAAGAATGTCGCCTTTGGACTTGATGAGGAAAGCAACATTCTTGAAAATGAAAACTTGTCGCTAGCTGAGGAGGTTTAAACATGGCACAACAAGAACGATTTCATGATTTACCATTAGAAGAAGTAATCGGAGACCGGTTTGGTCGCTATAGTAAATATATTATCCAAGACCGCGCGCTTCCAGATGCGCGAGATGGACTAAAGCCTGTACAACGAAGAATTTTATATGCGATGTACGCAGAAGGCAACACGCAAGATAAAAACTTCCGTAAAGCCGCGAAAACAGTAGGTAACGTGATTGGTAACTATCATCCACACGGTGACTCATCTGTTTATGAAGCGATGGTGAGAATGAGTCAGGATTGGAAAGTACGGAATGTGCTCATTGAGATGCATGGAAATAACGGGAGTATCGATGGTGATCCGCCTGCTGCCATGCGTTATACGGAAGCAAGGCTATCTGCGATTGCTTCAGAGCTATTAAAGGACTTAGACAAGGAAACGGTCGAGTTTGTCGCAAACTTTGATGATACAAGCAAGGAACCCGTTGTTTTACCAGCAATGTTTCCAAACCTTCTCGTGAATGGATCAACAGGGATTTCTGCTGGTTATGCCACTGATATCCCGCCGCATCATCTAGGAGAAGTGATTGATGGTGTCATTAAACGAATCGAACAGCCGCATTGTACGGTTGAGGACTTAATGACGGTCATCAAAGGTCCAGATTTCCCAACAGGCGGTATCATTCAAGGGGTAGACGGCATTAAGAAGGCTTATGAAACAGGCAAAGGAAAGATTATGATTCGCGGAAAAGCGGAGATTGAAACCATCCGCGGCGGGCGCCAGCAAATCGTGATCACAGAGATTCCTTATGAAGTGAATAAAGCCAACCTTGTCAAAAAGATGGACGAGTTCCGAATTGAAAGAAAAGTGGAAGGAATTTCAGAGGTTCGAGACGAGACTGACCGGACTGGGCTTCGAATCGTAGTTGAGCTGAAAAAAGAAGCAGATGCAAATGGTGTTTTGAATTTCTTATATAAAAACTCAGATCTGCAAATCCCGTATAACTTTAATATGGTGGCGATACATAATCGTAGACCAACCTTAATGACGCTGACAACTATACTTGATGCATATATTGCTCATCAAAAAGAAGTGGTGACGAATCGCTCAGCATATGAGCTTCGAAAAGCGAAGGAACGCCACCATATTGTAGACGGATTAATTAAGGCGCTATCCATCTTAGATGAAGTCATTGCCACAATCCGCTCTTCTAATGATAAGCGAGATGCGAAAAACAACTTGATGGATAAATATGACTTTACAGAAGCGCAATCAGAAGCGATTGTTTCCCTCCAGTTATATCGTTTAACGAATACGGATATTACGCAATTAAGAGACGAAGCAAGTGAGCTTGATGTGCGTATAGCAGAACTTGAAGACATTTTAGGTAACGAGAAAAAGCTGCTAAAGGTCATTACAAACAGTTTGAAAAAGCTCAAAAAGACATATGCTGATGAGAGACGATCTGTCATTGAGGAAAAAATCGAAGAAATTAAGATTAACCTAGAAGTGATGATTGCCTCAGAGGATGTTTACGTCACGGTGACGAAGGATGGGTACATCAAACGGACAAGCCAGCGCTCCTATGCTGCATCTAACGGTAAGGACTTTGGCATGAAGGATACAGACCGCCTGATTCATCAGTTTGAAATGAATACAACGGATGTCCTCCTATTGTTCACGAATAAAGGGAGCTACATTTATTGTCCTGTGCATCAGCTGCCAGACATACGATGGAAAGACATGGGGCAGCATATCACGAATATCATTTCAATTGATCGTGATGAATCCATCCAAAAAGCCATTCCAATTAAAGAATTTGATGAAACATCGTATCTGCTGTTCTTTACAAAAGGCGGAATGGTGAAGAAAACAGAGCTTCTGCAATATAAAGCGCAGCGCTATTCGAAACCGCTTGTCGCCTTGAACCTAAAAGGGAACGATGAACTCGTGGATGTCCATGTGACAACAGGACAGCAGGAATTGTTTATTGCGACGAAAAATGGCTACGGATTGTGGTTTGATGAAGAAGAAGTAAGTGTTGTTGGTCCGAGAGCGGCTGGTGTCAAAGGAATCAACTTGAAGGACGGGGACGAAGTAGTCTCTGGCCAGATCATTGATCCGAAAAACGATGTCCTTGTGCTGACGACACAAAGAGGGGCTGTGAAGCGAATGAACCTCTCTGAATTTGATAAAACATCTAGAGCCAAACGCGGAGTTCTGATGCTAAGAGAATTAAAGAAAAACCCGCATCGTATTGTGGCTGTCATTGCTGCATCACTGCACGACACACTTGAAATGGATACAGAGAAGGGTGCAACGATTCCGCTTGATATCTCTACTCTCAGAGCGAATGACCGTTATAGCAATGGATCATTTATTGTAGATGAGGAAGAGCAGGGAGAAGTAACGCATGTCCTTGTCACACCTCAACCTGCACCAGATGACAATAAATAAGCAAACGAAAACCCCCTGCGATAAACAGGGGGTTTCTTTTATATACGGGTCATTTAGCTCTCGTGGCTGCCAAACATGTTTGTAATGGCGTGCACTACTTCAATTCCTTGGTAGACGAAAAGAGAAAGTGAAGTGACAGAGAATAGACCTAGAATGAATACTCTTAAGAAAAATAACATCGTGTAAAACCTCCCAATTTTTGTTTTGATTTAGATGGTTGGGTTAAACACGAGATAGTCGGAAATAAGAAGATTGATAGAACACTGCAAGTAAATGCTTCTTTTTCCGGTCATATTGATCAGTATGAGTGATGCGTGCAAATCCAGCTGTCATACTGCCAATCATCAGCAGTACTGTAAATGCGGCAAATACTGCGCTCACATGTTTTTGTTTCTTTTCATCGCCCATTGTCTGAGCGATTTTCATCTCATGTGATTCTTGATCGGCAACCACCTTTGCATGATGGTATACCTGAACGGAATGAGGCATTGAGAACAAATGAAAACTTGCAAGTGCTATGAATAAGACAGCTAATTTTAGCAGCATATTTTTTTTCATTTATCTCACCCCTTCCTGTTTATTTTCATGATCTTATCACGTTTTCTGTTATTTGAAAAGTCTTATTTTTTTACTTTCCCTCTTTAAAAAAGCGATAAACATCAGGACATTTATAGGACTGTTTCACTTCATGAAAGGTTTCAATTTTATTTTTTAAATTTAAAAAAGTGCCATGATCGAGGATCAGACACTTTTAGTGAACTTGTGATGTACGCGGTTTTGCGACAGCTTTTGTAAAGATTCCTGCAATACATATGGCGAATAACACAAAAATAAAGGCATGAAGCAGTCCTACTTGATTGGCAAGCAGCCCTAATATAGGCGGCCCAGAAAGAGAGGCGGTGTAACCTGATAAGGTCACAATGCTGACGCGTTTGACGGCGTAGCGGCTATCATCACCAGCTGCCGAAATGGTTAGCGGGAAGCCTAAAGAAGCGCCAAGTCCCCATAAAAAGATGGATATCATACACACTACGAGTGAAATTTTTAAAATGACTAACAAGAGTCCGGCAGCTGCTGAAAAAATAGCGACTCTTAGCAATAACACCCTGCCAAATCGATCAATTAAACGTCCGCTGATCAGTCGTCCACTAATCATCCCGCACAAAAATAAAGCATAGATGACGGTACTCATGGAATGTGAAACCTGGTACCCATCTACCATCGCAAGGGGAATCCAATCATTTGCAGAGCCTTCTACAAATGCAAGACATAAGGCGATCATCGCAAGAGATATCGTCCGTTTGTTCAGCCATGCCGCATGAGAACTATCAGTTGTATCTGACTGAGACTGCTTCTCATGCTGATCCATTCCAGTCCCATGCGGAATATACCGGGTACAAATTAGGATGCTGAGAAAGAAGAGAAGGGCAATGACAAGTAAATGAATCAACACAGAGACCCCTAGATGAATAAAAAGAATGCCAGCACCTGCTCCAATTAAAGTGCCAATGCTAAAGGAAGCGTGCAATATAGGCAAAATGGTTTTCTTAATCCTGTATTCAATTTCTGTCCCTTCTAGGTTCATCGCCACATTGCACATCCCTGAGCCTGCTCCAAAAAGAAATAGTCCGGCCGTGACGACAAAGATAGAAGAGAGGGTCGAACCAATAGCAAGAGTGGTGAATCCAAGAAACATCAAAAAAGCACTAATCACAATTGCCAATCGTCCGCCTTTTTTTCGAACAAATACATTTGAAAGAACAAGCCCAACAATTGAACCAACGGATAATCCGAGTAAAATGAGTCCCATCGTTCCTGTATTGGCTTGTAATAAATCTCTCACTTCTGGTGTCCGTGAAAACCATGTGGAAATGGAAATACCAGACATCGTGAAAATGATGATGATTGCTTTATACCACTTTAATTCCATGTAATCCCTCACATTTAAAGATGTATCTGTTACTGAACAAATCTACTCGATTATAAATGAGACGGGTCGATTCGTAAATAACTTATGGCAGGAACATGGCCAATTCTATTCAAAAGAAATCATGCCTTCACAAATTCTTCTGAAGAGAAGGTAAAATAAAGAAAAAGGGGAGGAGAGGATCAATATGAAAAGTGAGAAGGAAAAAATGATCCAAGGAAAACATCATGTATCTAGTGACCAAACCTTGATCGCAGATCGTGAAAGAGCGAGACAATTGACCTTTGCATACCAGCAAACCAATCAGCCAGAAAAAAGAACAGCCATTTTATTAAAGGAATTATTAGGCGCTTGCGGAAATGAGGTCGATTTGAACCAATAGAACGTGCAAAAGGCATTGAATTTGGCAAGCCAGTCACCATTGGAAACCACGTCTGGATTGGCGGCGGTGTTATTATTAATCCAGGTGTCACCATTGGCGATTGTGACAAAAAGTGTTCCAGCAAACGTCGTGGTTGGCGGAAATCCTGCAAAATCATGAAATATCTAGATGAATCAAAATCTGGCGAATAAGCGAAGGATTTTGATTTTTTCTTTTTTGTCTCAATAAGATAAGTATACTTAGATTTGAGACATGAAAAATGTATTTGTTGTTTAACTTCCTAGAATATATATTATGTAAACTAAAAAAGAGAATACATATGTACAGCGAAGTAAACACGGATCCATTGCTTTTTTATGCTCTTCTTCTTTATGTAAATGTATACAATGATTCTTATCTAATTTTATCTCCATTTAATTTCAAAACCTCTACAACCTTCTCAATAAATTAATTCGGTCGTAGAGGTCGGGCTTTTTGAGCTTCTTGCTTAGTTAATGATATGTTTATTCTGAATGAACTTTTCTAACTGAATATTTAATTCTAAAATATTGACTCGAGGCTCTCCAAAAAGACCTAATTGGCGATCTTTTTGATTCTTTTTGATAAGAGCAATTAGTTGATCCGGAGCAATGCCTGTTGCTTTAAAAATTCTTGGCACCTGTAATTCAGCTGCCTCTGGTGACAAATCAGGATCTAATCCAGAACCTGAAGTGGTAATTAAATCAGGTGGAATTTTGCTGCCTATATTTCTATTCTCGCCCCTTAACTGCTCTATATTTTTTTCTGCTTTTTTTATATATTCCTTTGATGCAACAGCAGAATTTGTGGCAGCTGAAGCAGTTGGATCATACTTAGCAGCTGATAGTCTTGGATGAAACCATTGAGCTCCTTTAAAATCCTGAGCTAATAATTCTGAACCTTCTACCTTTCCATTATGAATGACAAGGCTTCCTTCCGCTTGTTTATGAAATAAAACTTGAGCTACCCCTGTTGTAGCCAAAGGATAAACCAACCCACATAGTATCATAAAAACTATTGATGTACGTAATGCGATTATAATTGATTTCAATGGTGTTCTCCTCCACTTTCTTTTTAGGCAAGATGCAATGCGGATACAATGACATCAATCATTTTAATACCAATGAAGGGTACAATAACCCCGCCAAGTCCATAGATTAATAAATTTCTAAACAGAAGCCTATTTCCGTCCATTGCTTTATACTTTGCCCCCTTCATCGCAACAGGAATAAGAAGAGGAATAATGATAGCGTTAAAAATTAAAGCAGAAAGCAGTGCTGAATTTGGTGATGTTAAATGCATAATGTTAAGTGATTGTAACTGCGGGATTGTCATAATAAATAGAGCTGGAATGATGGCAAAGTATTTAGCAATATCATTAGAGATAGAAAAAGTTGTTAAAGCTCCTCTCGTAATGAGTAGTTGCTTCCCAATAGCAATAACAGATAAGAGTTTTGTCGGATCTGAATCTAAATCAATCATGTTGGCTGCTTCTTTTGCGGCCATCGTTCCAGAGTTCATCGCAACCCCTACATCTGCCTGTGCTAATGCTGGTGCATCATTAGTCCCATCACCTGTCATCGCAACAAGTTTACCTTGTGTTTGTGCCCTTTTAATCGCTTCTATTTTATCTTCTGGTATAGCTTCTGCTATAAATTCATCTACACCAGCTTCTTTTGCAATTGTTGCTGCAGTTAATGGATTATCTCCTGTACACATAATTGTTTTGATTCCCATGCCTCGCAGTTCTTCAAAACGTTCTTTTAGTCCTGGTTTTACCGTATCTTTCAGATAAATAATTCCGTATATCTTATTATTAATAGCGACTGCTAAAGGTGTTCCTCCTGCTTTTGCAACCCTATTAGATATTTCCTCAAAGTCAACAGGTATGCTTCCGTCATTTTCAATGATATATTTCTTGATTGAATCTACTGCGCCTTTTCTAATAACTGTTCCATTCATTAGATTTAGGCCAGACATTCTTGTTTCTGCTGTAAATTTGATGATCTCTGCATTACTGTAATCTTCGTTCCAATTAACTCCTAATTTATTAGAAAGTTCTACTATTGACCTTCCTTCAGGAGTCTCATCTTTAACAGATGCTTTTAGAGCTGCTAAAGTAACTTCCTCTTTGGTAACATTAACTACAGGGACAAAATCACTCGCCATACGATTTCCAAAGGTAATTGTTCCTGTTTTATCTAATATCATGGTATCTATATCACCAGCAGCTTCTACTGCTTTACCTGACATAGCCAATACATTAAATTGAGTGACACGGTTCATTCCTGCAATTCCAATGGCAGAGAGTAAGCCACCAATTGTAGTAGGAATGAGACAAACGAGGAGTACTATTAATGTTGTTACATCAAGTTTGACTTTTAAATAATCTGCGATCGGAACAAGCGTCATCATAACCACTAAAAAAATTAAGGTTAATACCGTTAAAAGTGTTGTAAGCGCAATTTCATTAGGTGTTTTTTGACGAGTTGCTCCTTCTACTAAAGAAATCATTCGATCGAGAAATGATTCACCAGGATCTGCTTGTATTTTCACAATGATGTAATCTGAAACGACCCTTGTTCCTCCTGTTACCGAGGAGAAGTCACCACCAGCTTCTTTAATGACAGGTGCAGATTCACCTGTAATAGCTGATTCATCAATAGATGCTAACCCTTGAATGATTTCACCGTCAGAAGGAATAATATCCCCAGTATCTACCCGTACAATATCTCCTTTATGTAAAGAAGTAGATGGCATCTCCTGATAGCTTCCGTCTTTTTGTCTTACTTTTGCCAATGTTTCTGATTTTGTTTTCCTTAATGTATCTGCTTGTGCTTTACCTCGCCCTTCTGCAAGAGCTTCTGCAAAATTAGCAAATAGTACTGTAAATAAAAGAACAAGAAATACAGCAATATTGTAACCATGTCCGACGTTACTTTCGCCAAAGATGTTAGGGTTAAAAGATAAAATCAGCGTAATGAAAGTTCCTACTTCTACTACAAACATGACGGGATTTTTGATCATAACCAATGGATTTAACTTTTTAAATGCATCTATACTTGCTTGAAACATAACATTTTTTGAAACAACTTTTTTCTCAATTGCCACGAGGCATCCTCCTTATTTGTTTTGTTGCTTGTCTGTTGCATTACTGAAACATTCCTAAATGTTCTGCTATTGGCCCTAGTGCTAGTGTCGGGAAAAATGTAAGAGCTCCGACAACCAGAATGACTACTAATAGAATAATAGTAAACATGGGTGTATCTGTACGAAATGTTCCTGAAGTTGTCGCAACAATCTTCTTAGTAGCTAATGAACCTGCAATGGCTAGCATTGCTATAATGGCAATATATCTTCCGAATAAAATAACTAAACCGATAGCTATATTATAAAAATCAGTGTTAGAGGTAAGACCACCAAAAGCTGATCCATTATTAGCTGCACCTGATGTAAAAGCATATAATACTTCTGATATCCCGTGGAAACCTGGGTTTAATATTGATGAAACTGGTCCTGAGAGCGATAAAGCAATTGCTGTAGGAACTAGGATAAGAATTGGGTGAATTAAGATAGCGATTGAAGCTAATTTGATTTCTTTAGCTTCAATCTTTTTTCCTAAAAACTCTGGTGTACGCCCTACCATAAGCCCACAAATAAAAACTGTTAGTATGACGTATAGCAATCCATTTAATAGTCCTACTCCTTTACCTCCGAATATGTTATTTAACATCATCTGAGCCAATGGAACAAGCCCGCCTATAGGCGTTAAAGAATCATGCATGTTGTTTACTGAACCAGTTGTTGCTGCTGTTGTAACTGCGGTAAACAAAGCAGATTCTGATATACCAAAACGAACTTCTTTGCCTTCCATATTCCCATCAATACCCAAATGATTTAAAGCGGGCGTCCCATTATATTCGGCAATAAACACAACAGAAAGGAACACGATAAACATCATGCTCATTGTGGCAAATATAGTGAAACCTTGCTTTTTGTTTTTTACCATAACTCCAAATGCATATACTAAAGCAGTAGGAAGCAGCATCATAGATAAAATGTGAACAAAGTTTGTTAATGGCGTTGGATTTTCAAATGGATGTGCTGCATTTGTTCCAAAGTATCCACCACCATTAGTTCCAATGTGTTTAATAGACTCTAAAGCTGCTACGGGACCTCTTGTTATAATTTGGGTAATTCCTTCAAGAGTTGTAGCATGAACCGCACCATGAAGTGTCTGAGGTACTCCTTGAAATACTAAGAATAAAGCAACAATAAAAGATAAAGGCAAGAACACACGGATGATAGAACGAACAAGATCGACGTAGAAGTTGCCAAGGTTATCTTGACGACCTATTAAACCGCGTATAAATGCAATGGCTACAGCAAATCCTGTAGCAGCTGATGTAAACATAGGGAAAGTAACAGCTATCATCTGTGATAAGTATGACAGTGAATTTTCCCCACTATACGCTTGCCAGTTTGTATTGGTAATGAAAGAAGCGGCTGTGTTAAATGCTAATCCAGAAGACATATTCTCTATACCGTCCGGATTTAAAGGCAAGTATTTTTGTAATCTGAAAACTCCATACATCAACATCATCATGATAAAATTAGAAAGCAGAACAGCAAAGACGTATTTTTTCCACCCCATACGGTCTTTTTCGTTAACTCCAATAAAACGATAGATGACACGTTCCACTGGTCCGAAAAATTGATTCAATCTTGTTTCTTCATAGTTAAATACTTTTACAAGGTAGAGACCAACTGGCTTTACTAATAGCCCAATAATGAGTAAGGTGACCGCTACCTGTATAAGTCCCATCGACATTTGTATTTCCTCCTATTTGCTGCTCTTTAATTTTTAATATTTAGAATTTTTCGGGTTTAATCAGCACATATAACAAGTAAATGATCATAACTAATCCAATTATTGCAGGTATAAACATATTATTATCCTCCTTATTCTTTCTCACAAAACAACGTAAAACACCAGAAAAGAACAAAGGATACTATAAAAAAACTCATTGTTATTAAGTCATTCATCGTTTTTTCTCTCCATTCATTTACTAATTGCATCGCAATTTTAGTTTCTACACCGTTTGACTTTCTTATGAAATTCATATCGTTCATCAAATATAAACCTAGTCTCCTACTTATTGGATTGATCGAAAGTAGACAAATTTTATATTTACGCTTACTTCCTACAAAACTTGAAATAAGCCTAAGAATAAAAAATAGACCAATGCTTACTTATCTCCCTGTGAAATGGTAAAGAAACAAATAGGTATCTATAACTATGCCTTTGAAGTTAAAGACATAGAATTCCTATCCTTCTCTTAACAATTCCAACTGTGGAAGAAAAGTACTCATTGGTCTACCTAATGCCTAGCTAGCGTTAAGCTCTCCCTGCATTCTGTCTCCCTGTTCTTTTCTTAAGATACAGTTTTATATCAATTTTAAACAAATAAAAAAGACCCACAAAACATGATTCAATAAATATTTTACTGCAAAAGCAATAGAATATCCGTTGAATTAATAGGCGGTCTGTTGACCTCCTTCGCTTTAGCCGACGAAGTTAGCTGACGGGTAGGATGGCGAAAGAGTCATCTCATCCCTTCTACAATCTGTAGAATTAACCCCAATTAATTGGTTCCTCCGTTCCTGAATATTCAGGACTAGGCCGATATATGTTTAATTTAATGAATGGTTTGATTATACGATTATAAATTTTACTTGTAAAGAGACATTTCCAAAAAAATTATTTAGTTATGGTCTTTCTTTTTCATTAATCACCAATAAACTTATGTTAGGCTTCTCTTCTATATCCCCCTCCCTTATTAAATAAAAAATCTTCTTTACAATTCCAGTATCATTAATTATGATAATTGATGTTTTAACAAATGAATGAACTTAAATCGCTAAATCTTGATTGTAAGAGCGGGGGAACCAGAATAAAATGGAACTGATTCATTTTAGGGGTGAATCTCATCATTTTGAGTAGGGCAACTCTCATGCCCGAATCCGGCAGCTAACCTCGTAAGCGTTTGAAGAGAATTGTTCCTATTTGCTTATAGGCTAGTGAATTCCTAGATTTGTTGGTCTAATAGAAATCCTCTTCTCGGTTTTTTTGTTTTATTACGACAGAAAGAATTATTCGGAGGGAAAATTATGGGACAATCTAAGAAAAAGTTAGAAACTGAACTCAGCGAGGCTTTTATTAAATTTCAACGAGAATTAATTGGTCGAGGACCTCGAGAGGCAAAAACTTATATTGTAGAGGATATGATTCTTTTACGCTTTAAAGGTGTTTTGACTGTTGAGGAAGAACACCTTGTTACCCATGATATAGGTAAAGGTCTTGTGAAGAAGATGAGACAGGTCCTTAGGGAAATGTATAGTGAAGATTTTAAGGCAATTGTGGAAAAGCATACAGGGTGTAATGTATTATCTAGCCATAGTGATACTAGTACAAAAACTGGTGAACGAATTGAAGTATTTGTGATGAATCAGAATATTTCGAAGTTACTTAATAATATTGAGTAACACTTACCTACTATGTGAGGTTGTTTTTAGTATTAACTTTTATAGTAGTAATCTAAGTTCATTCTAGCGCTTGTAGTTGCATTTAAAACTTGAGATTCATTAAAAGACCAAAGAGTATGGGGACTGAACCCCGTTATGGTATTTTAAAAGAACTGAATTTTCTAGGTGTGAACTGAGGTAATTTCTCAATCAAGTCACATGATCTCAAAAAAATGCCGCTTTTATAGCGACATTTTCTGAGATCACTTCATTTATTTACAAGAGGAGATGTAATTATGCTTTTGGAATTGCCCCTATTTGTTGGAGCAAGCCAAGCATATCGGGTTGACCATACTCTTCAATAATTTGACCATTAGAGATCCGATAAAAATTCATTGCATTTACTTCAATTTTCTTTTTCGTTGGTGGAAACCCGAGAAACTCTCCGTCTTGTGTGCCCTTCATGACAAAATGAGCTGCTATTAGATTCCCTTCTGCTACCAACTCCTTAACAGTCCATTGTATATCAGAAAAACCAGATCTCATCATATGAATTATGGAGAGATAACCACTTGGACCATTCATTGGTTCTTTTTGCATAGGTACATAAAAAACAGCATCTGGAGCAATTAATTCTTCAGCAAGTTCTTTGCTTGCCGTATTAATGAAGTTCGTGAAACGATCCATCAATTGTTTGTTTTCTGTAATCGTCATATTTAAACCCCTTTCTATTTTCGTGAGCATATGCCTTCACTTAAATTTTATCTCTACTTTAGATAATTGGTAAGTAGGCACCTTAATGTTGCATAGGAACCTTTTTGTAACTATTATTTTATCTTTAAGTTGCAGAGAAATTATCATTCGTTTCTAAAATGTCATTGGATATAACGATCTTACCGTTTGCGGTGTTACTTTCCATTAAAAGATGTGCCTTTCCAATCTCCTCGAGTGTAAAGACTCTAGAAATAGGTGGGACTATACCATGTTTTTGGATATGTTCAAATAAAGAGATCAGTGTACTTTCTTTGATCACTTCACTTGTGAACGCTGTGAAATATACACCTGTGGGTATATCCACTAAAGGTTCAAAGGCATCAAGAGTCCATTCATCTCCTAATATTCCTGACATGCAACAAATCCCTCGTTCTGAGATGAATTGCAAGGACTCCTTTACAGTCGTTGTACCAACCAACTCTAGAACCTTGTTTACCCCATTTGGAGCAATAGCATACACCTGTTCACTCAAATGTTCATTATCGAGCAGTGCATAGTCTGCTCCAGCTTGTTGGAGAAGTGCAAATTTCTCTTCGTCTCGAGTCGTTGATATTACTGTTGCTCCTACACTCTTAGCTAGCTGAAGTGCTGCTAAGCCTACGGAACTTGTTCCACCACGAATAAGTAGCATCTCTCCTGAAGTCAATTGAAGACATTCAAATAAGGATGCATACGCGGTATAATACATTTCCGGTATCGCTGCAAGTTCAGTCCATTTCATATCGCTAGGAATAGGATACACTTGGTCCGAAGGTATAAGTGCATATTCAGCATAACTTCCGTCAAATGCACGGCCTAACCCTCCCATTAATGAAGCGACGGTCGTTCCCTTTATAAATGTGCTATCTGAAGGGTCTTCAATTTCTCCTACGCATTCGATCCCAATAATACGTGGGAATTGAACGGACGGTGAATGCCCCTGTCTAGTGAACATTTCGGAGCGATTTATTCCAAACGCCCTGATTTTTACAAGTACCCATCCAGGTTTGACTACAGGAATAGATACTTCAGTGATCTGTAGTTCTTTTGGGGTACAGACCCTTTCCAATACAACTGCCTTCATTATTTATCTCTCCGATCTCAAATGTATTCGTTTCTCAAACAGCATGAATATTGCGTTCGTCACAATAGCAAGTCCTGCTGACAATAAGCCCCCCCACAAAATCTTATCGATATTCATGGTCCGTAATCCATCATTTAATATCGTACCTAGCCCTCCTGCATTAATGAAGGCAGCGATGGTTGCCATGCTAATGGTTGTTACCGAAGCAAGTCGAAGGCCTGTAAACAGAGGCTTGATTGCTAAGGGTACCTGGACTTGAAGTAAGATCTGAAATCGGCTCATACCAACCCCTGTAGCTGCTTCAATAATAGATGGTTCAACATGATTCAAAGCTGCAATGAACTGACGTAGAAGGATATATTGGTTATAGGCAATGAGCACGATAATGGCTGTCGTTTTCCCCAATCCGGTTACAGGGATCATGATAGCAAACAAAGCCAAGCTCGGAATGGAATACAAGATTGAAAACATGTAAATGAGTGATCTAGATACCTTATCAGAGGCCAGAGCTAAGATGGTTAAGACGATTGCAATGATCACAGAGAGCAACATGGTCAAAATGAGGATCTCCACATGCTCTAACAATGCATTTCCCAACTTATCCGGATGCTTAATGGCATAGTCGATCATGTTAAGTTCCCCCAGAAACGTTCTTGCTCCTTCGAAGATTGAATAAGTGAGTACACAAAATCATCTGCAGGATGAGTTGCAATTTCTCTCGGGGTATCGAATTGACAAACCTTACCCTGATTCATAATCATAACCCTGGTTCCTAGCTTGAATGCTTCATTCATATCATGAGTCACGAACAAAAAGGTTTTTTTCATTCCCCCATGAATCCTTAACAGTTCATCCTGGAGATTTAAGCGCGTAATAGCGTCCAATGCCCCAAAGGGTTCATCCAGCAGCATAATATTGGGATCGGTTGCTAATGCTCGCGCAAGACCGATTCTCTGTTGCTGCCCTCCGGACAATTGTGAAGGATAACGTCGTTTGAAGTTCTCTGAATCTAATCCAACTAAAGTTAACAATTCTTGCACCCGTTCTTCGATTTTCTTTTTGTCCCATTTCAAAAGACGAGGAACGGTAGCTATATTTTGTTCAATATTGATGTGGGGGAACAAGCCTACTTGCTGAATAACATAGCCGATTTTTCTTCTAAGTTTTACGGGATCAACTCCAGCGATATCCTCGCCAAATATTTTAATAATCCCGTGGGAAGGATCGTTAAGCCGATTCACCATCTTCAATAAAGTTGTTTTTCCTGATCCAGAGGAGCCGAGGATGGTAATAAACTCCCCTTCACTTATGGACAAGTTCACATGATCAACTGCATATTCATTGGAATCTGAATATGCTTTACTCACATCATGGAATTCGATTGCTGTTGGATTCATGTTAACGCCATCCTTATTTAATGGAATCATAAAATTCTTTTGCCACATCTTCATATTCTTCTTTGTCTACGTCCACTTTTGCGTTTAGTGCGGTGACGGTGTCTGTATCCAATACCGAACTAACCTTGTTGATCACTTCAGCGATACCGGGGTCCGTTGAGAGCACATTATCACGGATAACAGGCGCCAAGTTATAAGGTGGCCATACTTGTTTGTCATCTTCCAATAGGGTGAACTCGTCTTTGTTCACCAACTGACCTTCAGTGGTATATGCGGGAGCAACATCAGCCTCGTTGTTTCTAAGTACTTCATATTTCAAACTGTTATCATATACTTTGGATGATTTCCAATTGAGCTTGCCATACACTTTCTCTAAAGCTGGAATACCGTCAGCTCGCTGGTCAACCTCTCCTTGGGAAGCAAATCGAATCTCACCAGCATGTTTTTGCAAGTCGGTAATGGTCTTGATCCCTAATTTTTGTGATACTTCTGTTCGAATAACGAGACCCGCTCCATCATTTGCTTTTGAATAATCGAGCCATGTGATATTGAATTGCTTTTTGTACTCTTCCTTGACTGTTGTATACACTTCATCCGGATCTGTCATCAAATCCATCTTTAAGACGGACAACAACCCCGTACCTGTGTACTCTGGATACATATCGATATCGTTATTAACAATCGATGAATGAATGATGGAACCCGCAATATTAGGAACACGCTCTACTTGGTATCCCGCGTTTTCCAAGGCCAAAGCATATAGCTCCCCGATAATTAAATTCTCAGTGAAGTCTTTTGAACCAATTCGTATTGTCGATCCATGATTATTCGTTTTATTACCACATGCGCTCAAAATGATGGACAAAACAAGTGTGATTGAAATGGTTAAGACCAATTTTTTCTTTTTGTTCTTTTTCATTTGTGTGGACACTACCTTTGCAAGAATTTATATCTAAACAATACACGTTCAGACAGATCTAAAAAGAAGCCTATACCAATAGCTAAAATCGCTACTGAAATACCACCAATTAAAAGTAAATCCGTTCGATTGAGTCCTAAACCGGTAAAAATGATCTCTCCTAATCCACCAGCTCCAATTTTGGCAGCCAAAGTGGCGCTGGCGATAATTTCAATCGCAGCGGTTTTAATCCCTGTCAATATCAATGGTCCAGCCACTGGAAATTGGATTTTCCATCTTATTTGTCGTTCAGACATCCCTACACCTTTTGCAGAGTCAAGTAGAGACATGGACACACCTTGTAACCCGGATATTGTATTCATTAAGATAGGAGGGATTCCCAAAATAATGAGAGCGACAAGGGCTGGCCTAAATCCAGTACCCATGATAGGAAGCAACAGAAGTAAGACCGCTAGGCTGGGAACGATTCGTAATGTTTGAAATAAAGAGATGATCCATTTTTCGGAACGACCGTATTTAGTTGATAAGGTACCTAATGTAATCCCGATAAGTGTAGAACCTATCAATGCCAATAAACTGATCTCTAAATGCTCTTTCCAAGAATTCCAAAAAGTAAACATATTATTTGAAAAATAGTCACTCAGTTGTATCCATAAACTTTCTTGCAAACTCCCTCCTCCTTTCATTCATTTTCATTTGCTTTTTTCATCGTCAAAATTATAATATAAGCAATGTATTGGTTTTGAAAGTAGGCACCTTTTTGTTATATAGGCACCTAATTGTAACTATTGGAGGCGATAATGTAATGATTCCCAAAAAAGAGTTGCCGTTGTGTCCCGTCGCAACGACAGTTGGATTGATAGGCAACAAGTGGAAGTTATTGGTTATGAGGGATCTTTTAAAGGGAACTCAACGATTTGGAGAACTTCGTAAAAGTATCCCGGAGATCAGTCAAAAGGTACTCACTGAAAATCTACGTTCAATGGAAGAGGATGGAATTGTCATTCGTACTGTTTTTGCAGAAGTCCCTCCGAGAGTCGAATACAGCTTAAGTGATTTAGGAAATTCACTTAAGCCAATTATATTCTCTATGGAAACATGGGGACTCGGGTACCAGAAACTCAATGATGAACTACCAAACGATATTCATCAGAGTGAATGATTTCAATTTGTTACTCCACGGTCATTTCAAAAATAGAAGTAGCTTCTCTATTATTCCCGTGGAATTATAAACCATGCATTTTCATCACCAAGCTAAGTCAATGGAGGACTCATGCGTCCTCCATTAATTCGTAAGTGAAAGTTTATCTTCGAACAACAGCTGCAATATTTCTAGCATGAAGTAAAAACGGGTAAGATTCTCATAAAATGAATGGCTATATAAAATCAAAATGGATATGCGCTGTGTTTAGATACATGAATGATTTCAGACGGAAACCTTGCCTTAAAATATTTTTCCACTTTTAGATGAATGCTTTTCTCGTACCATTTGTCCCAGCCGTTCGCATCAAATAATTTTGGCATCCCTAAACGCTCAGATCTCATCCCCATTTGACCATCACCAATCATTAGCGTATCAATCCAAATTCGATCAGTTATGCCTTGTATCATGTTAGCGAAATTAGGTGAAAAAGGTAGCACTGGGGAAATAGATACTTGTGTATGTATTCCAGCATCCTTTATCTTTTTCAAGGTTTTAACTCTTAAATCAATTCCAGGAGCATAGGGTGAAAAAATTCGTTTTACATCTTCGCGATCTGTCTCGATTGTCATTGATACCAGAATTCGACATTTTTTCTTTAATTTCAGTAGTATATCAAGATCTCTGGCAACCAGAGGGCTTCTAGTTTGAATTTGAAGTGAATCTGGTGGGTTTTTATCCATTTCTTCCAATAGGCTTCTTGTAATGTTTGCCTTCTGCTCTACAGGTTGATAAGGATCTGTGGCTGATGACATGAATATACTTATGGGTTTATTTTTACGTCTTAGAAGAGAGACTTCCCTTAGATAGTTTTCTGCTGCATTTTTCTTGACATCCACCCACAATCCCCAAGGAATATCCTTAAACTTTTGAATAGGCATTTCTCTGACGTAACAGTATTCGCAAGCAAATGCACAACCTGCATAGGGGTTTAGTGAATGAGTAAAGCCAATATCTAGATAACCCTTTACTTCACTTAAAATTTTCTTAGACACAATGTCTTTGATTTCAATCGGCATGATGTTACCATCCCCTCAATTACTTTCGTTTAATCTCCCACTTAATCGGTTAATTGAACGATCACACTATGCATATCTTCTACAAAAGCAATGGTGCGATCTATATTCTCTACAACTCCCTCGGAATGGTCTCTATTGAGTCGAAGTAACGTTGCATTCGCATTGTTATACGTCATTTGTTCGAATGGATAACGTATAATTTCTGGTGTATTGAAACCAACGCCTAGTTCCATAAAGACAATTCTCTTGTCACCAAATTTTTCTAAGAAATTCCTATATAATTTTTCGGAAATCAGCCATTGTTCATCTTGAACGAAAAAACGGTTGCTTCGTAAATTCGGGTCCATGTCCCCACCGCATACAGGACATTTTGGAACAAGGTATGATGGAATTGCACAATCTATCATCGTGGCAATCATTTCTTCGATTAGAGACTCATTATCATATAATTTGTTATGGCAACCTTTGGCACATTGAAGATAGCTGTAATTTCCTTGAACTTCGAAAATATTCAATGGTGAAAATCCTGCTTTTTCAAATTGGCTTTCAACATTTGTTGTTATAACATGATGGGCTTTCTTAGATACAAGATGATATAATTCTCGGTAAAGCTTGGTTGGACCAGTGGCGTACCGATTGAGATGTATATGTCTGGACCAATATGCCCGCTTCTCCTCTTGCATTTTAAATGGATAGAAACTGGATGTATACAGATCAGAAAAACCATATTTATCGATGAAAGGACCAAAATGATCCGTAAATCGTTTCCCAGTGTAAAATAAACCTGCTGCTGCTGAGAGACCAGCTCCCCCGCCAATAATAATACAATCTGCCTGATTAATCGCACTTTTGGCATCATTAATACGTTGATTATAACTTTTGTTCATTACATACGCCCCCTGTTTAACCGCCTTTCTTTTTATGTTAAAATTTCTCATGCTACTTGAAAAGTAGGCACCTTTTTATTAGATAGGAACCAGAAAGTAACTATTGGGTGTTTACAACAAAACAGCTGTTTTGTTGTTGTGTTGTCATGAAAGATTAAACTATTGTTTTTAAAAGAATTTCCTTATTTTGAACCTGTTGTATAGGGACATGAACAAGGGTCCATTCTATGCCTTTATATTTGTTTCCCAACCATTCTATTCTACTCCCAGTATAGAGGATTAAGGTACCCGTTATAAATAAACTCTTCGGCTTCTTCCTTAATTTTTTTAGAAATTTTCAATTGATTTTTTCATTTAGCACTTCCCCATAAAAACTGCCCTTGTAATGTATGTATTAGACAATGTTTATTTCTGGGGTCCCGCTAACCAAATGACATAATTATACAGGCAAACTAAGAGTCCACTAGATGGAAAGGACCCTTCTTGTTGTCCTTTGAACATAAAGGACCCTTTTTCTTGTCCCTTGAACAGAAGGTGAAATAGGGTCCTTTAATAAATATACAGTTGTTGTTTCAACAAATTAAAGGACCCTTTTTTTTGTCTTGGTACAGTACTAGAAGGTAAATGTGAATCCATTGTTGTACACTCCCTCTTATCCATCTCCAACTGCCCTTTTGTATGTAATATCAAAAACCTCTATGTCCAATAAATTATTTTGAATTTAATTATTGTTACCTAATTGCCATCACTCGACTTCACCCACATATTAAAAAATGTTTTTAAAACCTTGTTATCTTTATTGAAATACTTAACTTCAAAAGGCCTTTCGCAAAGGGTGGATCGCCAGTTAAACAAGCCCTTTCTTTCTGCCTCAAAAATCTCTGTTAAAGCCTTTTTTGGGCTTATTATCACCAAATAACTCAAGACCAAAATCAATTTGTGATCTTTTAGTCGAATTAAAGAACTCTCGATTTTCTTCAATACCGATAAATTGGAGTAGTGAATTATCTAAAATAAATACAGCGCAGTGGTCACTTCCGGACCTAACTGCCCTTCCCAACCCCTGTAATCGTCTGAGCAGTTTGTGCATATCCCTCTCGCACAATATGAGCTAGGTTTACCATCAAAAGAATCCCCTGCCAGATCTACTCCATGTCATATACAAATTATCCATTCCAATATAAACTAGACGTACTTCACATGGGACGTCTATCCTGGAAACAGCTGCACTCTTTAATTTGCCTTCTGATACCACGCTTTGGGACTGGCAGCGTATCATGGAAACACAAGGAGAAGACGCCCTCAAATCAATGAAAAAGGGGCGTCCGTCTATGAAAAAGAAAACAGGAAAGCAAGCACCAGCTAAAGGATCGATGGAACTTTGATTTAAGGCATAAATACCCGGTGAAAGCACTGCTTAAGATCGCAGGTATTCCGCGTAGTACCTACTACTATTTGGTGAAACATTGGAATCTTCATAACCGAGATGTCCATCTGAAAAAATGATTCAAAATATTTACTAAGAACATCATGGCCGATACGGATACCGCCGTATTCGTGATGAACTAGTCAATCAGAGACAAAAAGTCAATCACAAAAAAGTACAGAGCATCATGAAATAACTAGGTCTAAATGCATGGTTCGAATGAAGAAATATCGTTCATACAAAGGCTTAGTTGGCAAAGTAGCGCCTAATATTTTAGCTCGTCACCTTCAAGCTGATAAGCCAAATGAGAAATGGGTCACAGATATGACAGAGTTCAAATTATTTGGGCAGAAGCTCTACCTTTCGCTCATATTAGATCTATTTAATGGAGAAGTGTATTAAGTATCTTTAATATGTTTTATTTTTTTATCGCATGAATGTAATGAATCGTTTCAAAAGCAGATAAGTAATCATTACGATTCTTAAAATAAAGTTCATGAATTTGAGCCGGTGATAGGTGTTCGTAAATTAATAAACCGGATTTCTCTAGCATCTTCTCAATTTCAAAGTAAGAAAAACATGATTTCATTGGTTCCCCGCCCATTGAAGCCATTTTCAACATATTTTCAACTCTATTAGAGGTTCCTTTTTCTTCGAATAGTTTCTCGTCTGCATAATCAAAAACGATCGAACTTCCTGATGGAACCTTGGTGAATAAATAATCTATTAAGCTTGAAACTTCCTCTTTCGTTAAATAGTAAGAAACACCTAAAAGACTAAAGAATGTCTTTTTGTTATCAAATCCTTTACCTATTAGGTTTTGATAGGACAGATTTTTGGTGAAGTCCATTGAAACAAAATGAAGATTACTTGGGATTTTTAATTTAGCCTCGTCCAATCTTTGCTTTTTAAATTCCTGTGTAGTGGGATGATCAATTTCGAATATTTCTAAGCTGTTTTCCAATTCTGGATGTCGTAAACTAAAAGTATCTAATCCAGCGCCAAGTATGACATATTGTCTTAATCCTAACGCTACCTCATTAAGCAATACTTTTTCGCAATACGCAGCACGTGATAAGGTTATTGGAGAAAGTTGTACTTGTGTAATCCATTTTAATATTTCTTCTGTATTTCCCTCGAATTTTTGTGCGATATCTTTGTTGAAGAAATGTATGCCTTGAACCATATTCTCTTTGATGTCATTAAATTCTTTTACAGAAATTAAGTCTTTAGCTAAATAATCATTAAAGATTTTAGGGGTATCATCAAATTGACTATGATAGGATCTGCCAAAAGCTGATATTAACGAAGTTACACTTGACTCATTTTTCTTCATACAAACACACTCCTTTATTTTAGAACAAAAAAATAGGGTTCCCCCTGGCCAGGAGAACCCTATTATATAACTGAAAAAAATAAAAGTAAATTATAGCACAAATAAAAAATTTTGTCAATTATAAAGGCGGAAAAATATTTTAATTGCTATGTGTTCATAAATTGATGATTTAATGAACAGTGCACATATTTATCGAATTCTTTCTGTTTTATTTCGTAACCTTAAATGCTTTAACAAACTCAATACAACTTTTCGAAATATTGTTTTATTGAAGGAAAGCTACCTTTTGGAGCACCTAATAGTTTTTCATAAATCTCGTCAATCGCATCTAGTTTGGCAATGAGCTGTTCGTGAGTCAATGAGAAAAGGCTGGGATCAAGCATAAAATGGAGTCCGACTAATAAGAATTCCGTAATTTCATCTGGAAAATCCGTGTGAAATACACCTTCTTCTACTCCTTGCTTCAAAACAGATGAAATAATTGGTACATATTCTTTTATCATGCAAACTTTCATTTTCTGATGTAGAAGAACGTTATCTTTGTGATGTAAATGAGTCATTAATCCATCACTGAAATGATTTGATGTTTCCTGTGAAAAAAACTGAATAATATTTATAAACTTCTCTATTGCTTTTAAATCGGAGTTACTATTAATTTGTTTAAACAATTGAACACTTGAATCAATAGAGTCTTGAATTACTGCGTCCGCAATTTCATCTTTTGACTTGAAATAATGATAAAAAGTGCCTTTTGCAACTCCGATTTTTTTAATAATATCGCTAATCGTAGTATTCTCGTACCCATTAGATGAGAACAAATCTTTTGCGACGGAAATAATCTCGGTTCTTCTTTCTTCGGGTTTTTTGACAATTCTTTTCATGGAACTTCCCCCTTGAGACTTATAATTGTCTTTTAAAGATACATCATTGACCGTCGGTCGGTCAATGATGTATTATTTATTTACTTAACATCTTTAGGGAGTGTGAAGAGATGACGAATGAAAACCAAGTGCGAAAGTATGAAGAGGAGCGCATTCGTATTGTTTTAAGAGAAATTGAAAAAAAAGTCGTTAAGTTGGATCATGATTCTGGTGGATTAAAGAAAGATGTCATTCATCTAAAGAAAACCTTTTGGGATGATGTAAAAATAAATCTAGATAATCCTGAAGATGCTAGTGAAACCTTATCAAGCATTAGACAGCAGGCGGAGATGCTGTCCGAGAGAGAAAGAACGCACCGTCAGCTAGATAAGCAGAGGAAGACCTTATCTCGATTAAAAGATTCTCCATATTTCGCCCGTGTTGATTTTCTCGAAAATGGTAAGGATACAACAAATAACGTGTACCTTGGAGTTTCGAGTTTAATGGATGAAAATGAGGAAACATTTCTTATTTATGATTGGAGAGCCCCTATTTCCAGTATTTATTATGATTACTCTCCAGGATCAGCCCAATACGAAACAGTAGAAGGGATAATTCAAGGAGAAATAGAGTTAAAGCGTCAGTTTATCACGAGAGATGGGCAAATCAAAACGATGTTTGATACGGATGTTACCATTGGCGATGAACTTTTGAAAGAAGTACTTGGCAATAACGCGAGTACCAATATGAAAAGCATTGTTGCTACCATTCAGAAAGAACAAAATCAGATTATTCGTAACGTGAAAAGCAAGTATTTAGTTGTACAAGGGGTTGCTGGAAGCGGGAAAACTTCTGCAGCTCTTCAAAGAGTTGCTTATTTGCTGTATCACTATCAGAATGAGATCACGGCTGAAAATATTATGCTTTTTTCCCCTAATTCTTTATTTAATCGCTACATTGCTTCTGTCCTCCCTGATTTAGGAGAGGACAATATGCAGCAGCTCACATTCCAAGAATATGTGGAGAAGCGTCTTGGAAAACAATTTGATGTTGAACATCCGTTTACGCAAATGGAATATATGCTTACATGTCAGGAACATAAAAAGTATCCTGCAAGAAGAAAAGGAATACGGTATAAAGCGAGTAGCGATTTTAAAGCTTTGATTGATTCCTATGTTGTTATTCTCTCGAGTGAAGAGCTTATCTTTAAAAATATTTCTTTCCGAGGAGAAATGTTGATTAGAGCTGAACAAATTAAAAACTATTTTTATTCACTAGATGCATCTATCTCCATTCCAAATCGTATGCAGTTAGTAAAGGAATGGCTTCTAAAAGAGTTAGGAAAGAAAGAAAAATTGGAAAGAACCAAAGATTGGGTAATAGAAGAGAGTGATCTGTTAGAACTTGAAGAGTATACAAAAGTTTATAGTGAGCTACTGAAGGAAGGCAGATTTTCTGAGAATACGTTCGACGATTTTGAACAGGAGCAAAAGAAAATAGCTAAAATGATTGTCAAAAAACACTTTAAACCAATACGAACAGCTGTAAAGAAACTAAAGTTTATTAATGTAGCGGCGATTTACTGTCAACTGTTTAAACAGAAAGACAACATCCTTCAAAAGCTTAAAGATACACTTCCTGAAAGTTGGGAAGAAATTTGTTCGTATACATTAAAAAAGCTACAAAGAAAAGAAATGACGTATGAAGATGCAGCGCCTTATTTGTATCTCCAAGATAAACTTGAGGGAAAAAGAATAAACACAAGAATACGCCATTTATTAATTGATGAAGCACAGGATTATTCACCCTTTCAGTTTTTTGTTCTTAAGCAGCTTTTTCCTTATTGCCGAATGACGATTCTAGGTGATTTTAATCAGGCGATTTATGCCCATACTCTAAATGCACCAACCTTACTATCAAGCGAATTATATGTAAAAGAAAATTTTGAGAGAGTAGAGTTAACGAAAAGCTACCGTTCAACTCGTCAAATCGTTGAATTCACAAAGGGAATTATAGAAGAAGGAGAAACTATTGAAGCTTTTAACAGAGATGGTCAGAAGCCTACTTTCACGAAGGTTGAGGATCTTGACACCCTTCAATCTCGAATAACACAGAAGATTCGTCAACTGCAGTCAGCAAACCATGAAACAATCGCTGTGATATGTAAAACGGGAAAAGAATGCAAGGAATCCTATGAGCAATTGAGTAAGCAAATGGATCTCAAGATGATTGAACAAAGTGCGATTTCCTATCAAAAAGGTATCTTAATTCTCCCTGCTTATTTAGCAAAGGGAATCGAATTTGATGCTGTGATCATATACGATGCTTCTAATATAAAATATGGAAGAGAATTTGAAAGGAAACTCTTTTACACTGCATGTACGAGGGCTATGCACGAGCTTCATCTTTTCTCCGTAGGGGAAATGAGCACGTTTATGAATAAGATTCCTGAAAATTCGTATGAGATTACAGTTTGAGTATAATTTCAATGAGGAATTGCTAAGCGTTTAAAAGCCGCCCTATCACTTCAATTCCTGCCAGATTTGCGGATGCTTCTTTTTCTTTGACATTAAATATGAAAGCCGATGAATCCTTAGCGTAGGAAAAATCGGCTTTATCCATCTAGAAATTGTCTTAGCGTATGTTTTCCGCGTTTGGCTGGTAGGACCCCAAAAAGAGCTGGCTCTTTTTTAAGTCATCAACTATCTGTAACTGTACGAAGTCTACATTTCTTTACTAATTTCGGAGTCAAATGATGAAATAATCTTGGAGGAATGTGTAGGTGCCGAATAGCTAACAATTTTCACCTTCTAATTCCATGGTGTTTACACTTGGTTTGCTAGGAGAAGAAAACTTTGCTACTTCTTATCTTTATTTTGATTTATTAGTCGTTTATTATGGATCCACTTTTAACTTCTATGAAAAGAGTATAAAAATTGGATCCATTAAATTATAGAATCCTTATTTCACTAGTGTCAATGAAGCATTCAATGGATCTATATTTACCTTCTTGTACATCTTCCCTTCTGTGCATCATCTCAAAAACCTCTACGTCCTCAATTAATTAAACCAGTCATAGAGGTTTTTGAGTTAAATGAGCTGTCATATGACAATTCTTAATTTTAAATAAAGCCTATTGGCTCATTTTGTTGATGAGCTAACTCCATTCCTTCTGCCAGATAGAGAGCGTTCTTTTTATCTATATCATCATCAGGCCAATTGTGGATCAGTTGACGTAATCTAACTGCAACGGTCCTACAAACATCTGGCATTAAGTAACTATCAGAATCCGAAAGTTCCAGCAAAGGAATGATGTCATCTGTAAAGTTTTCAAATGGTATGTCCCCGCCAAATCCGTCCATTTCATCTAAATTCATACCGATACATGCTGCTAACTTGCATCTGAAATCATGAAAGTCGGTGTAAGACCAATGTGCTTCACAATGAGTTAAATCCATTCCCACGAATCATTCCTGTAATGGTCGTTTCAACACTCGCAAACGTCACTCCTGATTGATCATATAATAGGTCAACGAGGCACGCAACTCTCTATTCTACCTGAGTTCTGCGTGATTTTCTCCTAAGGTTATTTTGATTTAATCCCTGCACCACAAAGAGGTATGACAATGGTTTCTTCTGGTTCCTTTTGATATTTCATGTAGCCAGCCAAATTGACTGCTGAGGTCACTTCGACATAAAATCCTTTCTCACTTAGTTTAGAACGTGCATGCAGAATTTCATCTTCTTCAATATCAATAAATGTACCATTGGTATCTTGTACAGCTTCTAAAATTTGTTTGGAGCGCGCCGGGGCAGCAATGGCGATCCCTTCTGCTAAGGTCCCTTTATTCGTCACAGGTGATGCTGATTTTTCTTCATTTTGATAAGCTTTCACAAGGGGTGCACAGTTTTTCGCTTGTACGGCAACGATTTTCGGTATTTTATGAATGAGACCATTTTCAAATAACTCTTTAAAGCCATAATACGCACCTAGGAGGAGAGTGCCGTTTCCAACCGGAATGATTAAAGCGTCAGGTGCTCCTTTTAATTGCTCATAGATTTCATAGGCGTATGTTTTTGTTCCTTCAAAAAAATAAGGGTTATAGACATGACTTGCATAAAAAACCTTTTCATTGTCTACTGCCTTTTGTGCCGCAACTGCAATGTCCTCTCGGGTCCCGTGAATTTCTTTAATCGTTGCTCCATGTGCTTTTATTTGAGCGACCTTTTTAGGAGAAGTGTCATCGCTTAGATAGATGTCACAGGCCATCTCGCAGCGCGCTGCATAAGCTGCAATCGCCGTTCCTGCATTCCCACTACTATCAGCAATCACTTTTGATACCCCGAGTTCCTTAGCCTTTGTCATCAAAACAGCGGCTCCTCGGTCTTTAAAGGATAAGGTCGGCATCATATAATCAACTTTGACATAGGTGTTTGGCTCATGAGGATCTAGAACGATTAAAGGGGATTGACCCTCCCCCATTGTAACCGTTTCCCAAGTCTTAGAATCTTTTGAAAATGGCATGGTTTCAACATAACGCCATAATGAATTTGGATAGTGATCCCAAGCTGCGACGTCTATTTTCGGGGTATCTTTCACTAGATTTAATACGCCACCACAATCACATTTCCATAGAGTTGGTGTCATCTCATATTTTTCCCCGCAATGGTTACAAATCAATTGATTCATCAATCATCAACCCCTTCAAATATTTTTTTATACGAAATATAATTTTTTATATATAGTAGGCAAAAAAAGATCTTAAATATATGCAATGGCATCAATTTCAATTTTGAAACCAAAATGTAATTCATTCGTTGGTACAATAGTACGTGCTGGTTTATGTTCACCGAAAAAATCAGTATAAACAGCATCAACTTTGTCCCATAAGTGAATATCCGAAATGTATAATGTCATGCGCAAAATCTTCTCTTTGTTACTTCCAGCAGCCTCTACAATCATCTCTACATTCTTAAGCGCTTGTAATGTCTCTTCTTCAATGGGGCCGAACTCTTTTTCTCTCGTTTCGGGATTGATGGCAAATTGTCCTGAAACATAGACCGTGTTTTGATGAATGGTTGCGAATGCATAGTGTCCGTTTGATTTTAGATTTCCTACCTCGAGTATGCTTTCCATTTTGACTCTCCTTACCTCGATTTATTTTTGATTTCATCCAAATAGCTATAGACGGTTACTTTGGAAATGCCTAACATAGAAGCGACCTTCTCAACAGATCCTTTCAGTAAAAAAATGCCCTTTTCATCCATGAATTTAATTAGTTCAATTTTTTCATGACGTTTCATGACTGGATGAACACTGTTTTGAATGATCTGTTGAATCAATTGATCTACTATTTCTTCCACATTTTCAAGATCATCATTTGATGTTGTTTGTTTCTCTGGAGCTTCCACTTGTGTAGAAAGAAAAGTATCCATAAATTGCTGCATTTGATTCAGGGCTTCAACATCAAAGTTGATACAGAAAGCACCAATCACTTTTTGCTTTGAATCACGTATTAATGAAGTCGAAGAACGAATCGTACGCTTATCTTCTGTAACAAATGTATAGCCAGCCAGGTAATCTTCTTTAAAATCTTCTGATTGTAATACAGTCTTTACTAGATGATCAAATGATTGGCCGATTTCTCTTCCTGTCACATGGTTATTTACTGTAAACATGACAGATGCTTGAGGGTTCGTTAAATCATGAATAACCACTTCACAATTTGGTCCAAACATTTTTGCTGTAGATTTTGCTAAAGGAATATAACTCTCTAATAAATTTTTAATATGTTCCATGCCTAAGCACCTCATTTTTTTATTCCACTAGATTATATAATTTTTTATATATAAAAACAATATATAGATTTATTTATATATCATGATGCTCACAAGATCATAAATGTGAAAATCACCATATAAAAAAAGCAGCCATTGACTGCTTTTTGCTTGTGCTCCTTTCTAATTGATTTCTTTCTGGATTCCATACAAAATGACGTCAATTCCCCATCGGAACCGTTCCATTGATACGGTATCACCTGCAAACATTTCTTCTTTTACACTATGAATGAAAGGAAAACGCGTTTTGTCTGCATCATGAAATGTTTTTTTAATGTCTGAAATCTGCGAAGAGTCATGTTTCTTCCAAGAGACCTTTTCGTAAGCTACCGAAGATACGTATAACAGCAATAGGTCTACTCCCCATGCAGCGGATGTAGATTTGATCCCGCCTTCATGCAATGCAGCGAGAATACGTTCAGTCAACTGAAGAAAGTTCGTTCCTTGTGGAATGGTGGAAAGAGAAATTTCAGCAAGACCAGGTTTTTCGAATAGCAGTAGGAAATAAGTATGCAATATGTCAAATAACTGTTCTTTCCATGTGCCATTCTCTGAATCTGGGTAAACCATTTGGCCGAGACCATAATCCAATACGTAAGCACTGAGTTCTTGAAAATTGTTCACGTAGACATACAAGGATGCAGGTCCCGTATCCAATGCTTTAGCCACCTTACGCATACTCATGCCCTCTATCCCTTGCTCCTTAAGAAGCTCATAGGCCGTTTTCACAATGAGCTCACGGCTTAAGGGCTCTTTAGCCGGCCGAGACCGGCGACTTATAATACGACGATTTGAATTGTTCATACTCTCTTTATAACATGTCAAAGTAAAATAGTAAATTGAGCATCAATCACCGTTTTCTTGAAAAGAATTCATCATATCTGCAAGCTTGACCGCAGCGTCTTTTGAAAAACACAGTTTTAAACTATTCTCCGATTCATGTGCCTTTTCCGATGAATATTCGTACATCATGTCTTCGTATTCCTCAATGGCCTTTTCAATATCATGAGGATGTCGGACAATAGCAAGTGCTAGCTCCCTTGCATCAAACATCGCCATGTTTACACCCTCGCCTGCGAATGGTGACATGACATGAGCTGCATCACCGATAAGCGTTACTCCTTTATGACGGTTCCATTTAAAACCGGTAGGAAGCGTATAAATCCGTCTTGGAATGATGGCATCTTCTGCATAACGAATATACTTTTTCAGCTGATCATCCCAATCACTAAATAACTCTAATAATTGTTCTTTTGCTTCTTTTGCTTGATGAAACGGTATACCACAAGTCTCGATCCAGCTGCGTTCTACCATAAGGCTTGCATACACTTTGATTCGTCCATCTCCGTTTAACTGCCCAATTATCCCTTTGTGATCTGCTAAAGCAAACATCTTACCACGTTTATTAAATTCAGCTAAATCAGGGTGGTTCGCCTCTACGCTTAGGACATTCAATTCCAGCATCGTGAGCCCAGAGTATTCAATCTCAATATCTGTTAACAGAGGACGCACACGAGAAAATGCACCATCAGCCCCAATCAAAAGGTCAACTGTCTCGACAACCCCGTTTTCAAAATGAAGCTCCGTCATGCCGTTTTCTAATGAAACGCATCTTTCTAGTTTATATCCATATTTGATGTTTGCAGCATCAATTTGATCTAACAGCAGTTCGCACAACACACCACGATCAATTTCTGGACGAGTGCCTTTTTGATCTGATTCCGTTTCTTCATCTAAATAAATTCTTCCTGATTTATCAAGTAATCGGAAATCTTCTCCTTCATAACGGGCATTCCTTTGAAATTTCTCATAAACTCCTGCTTCTTTTAAGGCTTTTTGGCCTGTTTCTTCGTGAATATCCAGTGAGCCTCCTCGTTCAAGACTCTTGTCATGCATCTCCCGTTCGTAGATAGTTGTTTGTATACCGTAATTTTGCAGAATTAAGGCGAGTGTTAGCCCCCCAGGTCCTCCTCCAATAATAGCGATTTGCTTTTGGTTCTTAGATAATGCCGTCATCGTATGCATCTCCTCTTCTTTTATGGAAATCGTTTAAAACTACATCTCATTTATATTATAACGAACATTGTTCGTAAAGAACAGTGTTCGTTTAAAATCGTTTGGTTCAAGATTGTGTTTTAATGAAAAGAAACCACTCGCCTGCTATCATATGTTACACTCCATCTAGGAATGTTAAAGGTTTCCATTGTTCAAATTCTAAGTGTAAGAGGTGTTTCTATGAATAAATTATTGGCAATGTTGATATTAGGATTGGGCTTTAGTGGTGCCGCGCTCATTCTTTCTGTCCCTTTGTTATTCAAATCCAAATTAGAACAATCTGGGCTGATGTTTGCTGCTGGATCAGCAGGCGCTTTCGCAGTTTTTGCTGTCTCATGCCTAGTTCTTCAAAAACGATTCAATCGCTAAAAAACCTAAACACAATCCAGCATTAGAACAATGGAGATTTGTTTAGGTTATTGCGACTTCTTGATATGAATTTAAAGAATGTGGTATAAGCTGACCCCAATACTGAGAGCGAATAAAACAAGTGCAGGGATTGCTTTTTTAAAGGGATCTTTGGCCAATACGATCAGAGTAAATGCTGCTGCCAGCATCGTGCCTCCTAACAATAAGCCTGATAATAATGCTAATGTTGGCATCCATATGCCGGCTAGCATTCCAGCAGCGCCTATTAGCTCAAGAGCCCCCGTTAAAACATTGAAAAATGCGGGTAAACCAAATCGTTTGAACTCTTCTGCCATTTTCCCTGATATGATTTTCGTTCCTGTGAGGAAAAAGAAAACGGCCAATACAATTTGTAGAATAAGAATAAAAATAGTGATCACATCTTTCTAAGTTATTTGACCAAATGGTGTCATTTATATGTCATAGCATATATCGTACAAAAATAGAGGTTGTTCCTACTTTACAGATTTATCAAGATGAATAGTGTGAATGAAATAATTTGTTTAAAAGTAATTTTAATTGTTGAATCTCTTCATCGCTTAATTGATTTGTCACAGTTCGATGTGCATCCATGACGACAGGAAGAATCGCCTTTTTGATCTCGTCCCCTTTTTCTGTTAAAAACAGGTGATGTGAGCGCCGGTCTTGTTCATTATAGATTTTTTTGACAAGCCCTTTTCGTTCCATTGACTGGATCATTCTTACGACAGTGGTTTGATTTTTATCAATGCCTTCTGCCAATTCCTTTTGAGTCGAGCCTTTTTCACGGCTAAGAATACTAATAATGCTCCACTGTTCTGGTGTAACTCCGTACGGTTTTAACCTATTTGTAAAATAATTCGTCATTTTCACATCAGTGCGATGAACGAGAAAACCTATTAAATCATGTAACTTCATGTAAACACCCTCTAACAACTTTATATGCTATAGCATTTATATTAGTGGAGTGGTTAAACATTGTCAAATTGTCTACCTGTTATGCTTAAAATTAATTCCTGACATGATATACGGCAATGCTGATTTGATAAATTTTTCTGAAGAAATGTGCGAACTATTCTTTCTCCACTCAACAGAAGCTCCGTGAATTCCCCAGCTTAAAAAAACAGCCGTGACCTTCAACACTTGTTTTTCGACATTTGTATATTGATTCACTAACAATTGATAAAAAATAATTTCAAGCTGTTCTCGAACAATCGGAGCAAGTTCAGTTTCATATTCTACTTGGCAGCGGTTATGCAGAGATTGTTGAAAACTGGCTAGCGCTTTAAAGATATTCATCATTGTATCTTCATCAAGTTTACTATTATTAAAATTGATACTTTCTAAATTAATCGACAATACTTCTGAGAGTGTTTTATCCAATAAATCGTATTTATCCTCAAAATGATAATAAAACGTCGCTCGGTTAATCATGGCTTCTGCTGTCACATCTTTCACCGTAATATCCTTAAATTCCTTTTTCGATGAAAGCTTGATGAAAGACTCCATGATTAATTTGCGCGTTCTTAATACGCGCGGATCTGTCTTTGGCTGCGTCATCTTCTTCCTCCTTCTTTTTAAACAAATGCTTGAATCTGTTGGATAAACAACAAATTGAAGAAATTATTGGTGTTGATCTCACTCATTCTGTCTTAAGATTCAATTGTAAAGCAAATGATTGATTCAAACAACTTATAGAAAATGAAGTTTTCTTCAAAATCGAGGAGGAAAAATCATGATGAAAATGAGGTTGTATCTTGGTCTACTGCCTCAAAAACCATTAGAAATTAATGAACATAGATAATGAAACAGAAAAGAGGAAATCAACTTGAAAAACAATGACATGTTTTGTGATTTAGAAACTGGTGTATGCGGTGTAGGTGAAGAAGAAGATATCCAGGTCATTGACTTTCACCAACCTAAAAAATCCATTACGCTCTACTATGTAACAGATCCGATTTGTTCTCATTGCTGGGCAATTGAACCTGTCCTGCGTCGTTTTAAAGAGCAATATGGACATTATTTTCATTTCCAGACTGTGCTTGGTGGACTGCTAGAGAAATGGCATGACGGTCCAATTGATCCCGCAAACGGAATTTATAAGCCTGCTGATGTCGCGGGTCACTGGAGAGAAGTCGGAGAACATTCTCGCATGCCAATTGATGGGTCCTTAATGATTGACAATCCTGTTCAATCCTCCTACCCGTCCTCTCGCGTGTTCAAAGTGATTCAAAAACATCACGGTGATGAACGAGCCTATACGTTTTTACGCCGTGCAAGAGAAGCACTATTTGCATTCAATCAAAATATATCTGATATTACGGTTTTGATTGATATCGTCAACAACCTTGGACTGAACGGAGATGTTATTTTACATGAAGCGGAGCTCCCTAGCGGACAAGACTTATTAAATCAAGATTTTGCTCTTGTTCGAGACCTCGGTGCAAGAGGGTTTCCGACCATCATCTTCGTCAACGAAGAAAATAAAGGAGTTAAAATCACGGGTGGTCGACCGTTAGACGTCTATGTTGATGGATTAAAGCAAGCTTTAAACACTGTAGAGATTCAACCGAAGAAGCTCCCAGCTGTTTCTGCCTTGCTCGAAAAAGAAAAACTACTATTCTCTAAAGAGATTGAAGTAATGTACGATATTGACCAATCGGATGTGCGGTCATTTATGGAGAAAGAACTTTCACAAAAACCGTTTCAAATGAAAGAAGTTCTAGGGGAACAGTATTTCACAACTTCAACATAAGGAGAATGACGATGGCTTACGTATTACAAGTAGATTTTAAGATGAATGGCCCTTTTGGGGATGAAATGGCAAAAGAGTTTTCTGATTTAGCGAGAAGTATTAATCAAGAGGACGGGTTCATCTGGAAGATATGGACGGAGAATTCTGAGGAAAATGAGGCTGGCGGGATTTATTTATTCGAAACAAAAGAAGCAGCTGAAACATATCTCGATATGCATTCTAAAAGAATCACTAGCTTTGGCATAACAGACATCAACGCGAAAATCTTTGACATTAACTCTGAGCTGACTCATATCACAAAAGGCCCATTAAAAACGCATAAAGATTGACAAACGAAAAAAAGAGCAGTTGTTGGCTGCTCTTTTTGCTAATGAATTAAATAAGATATTCAACTTTAAGGCTGCTATCAGCAGCTTCCCCTATCTCACTTGTTGCTGGTTTTCTTGATTAAGTCTACACCTTCATATGACAGGCTTTCTACACGTACAGCCTTTTGCAGGATGTAATGATCAAAAAAGGTCTTCGTATAGTCCGTCACAAGATTTCGCATCTCTAATACATCCCTTGTGCCTCTAAGTTCCTCATCTACACCGGTAAACACGATGTCACAGTAATCTAAATGTGCAGCACCATCAACAGAGAAATAATAGGTTTCCATGCTGTTGTTAGCACCAATGATCGCATTCATATAATAATTCGGTTCAGAAAACAGGAGCAAAAAGGGTTTATTGAGGTCGCTGTCGAGAAGGCCGAATGCACCACTATCTAAGCCAACCCCGCAGACAAACCGGTCGTCATCCCGGCAAACAATAGCCGCTGTAGGCCCGCCATAAGAATGCCCTGCGATGCCCATGCCAATGCCGAGCAGCAGTCTGTTACGAAAGATAGACTTCCATTCTCCAGAGTCTAGTCTGTGAAGATAATCAGCTACGTACCTTACATCTTCTGCCTGTCGTTCACTATATCTTGTTAACTCGTTAATGATTGGCAAGGTAAGGATGTTATGGCACATCTCAATAGCCGTTTTATCGTCAGGGCGCATTTTCATCTTACTAGCCAGCGCCATCATCTCTGGATCTTCAGAAAACGCCATAATGACATCCGAAAAACCCTTTGAGACATTCACCAGCTTCCCATCTTTCCGTTTATACATGGTGCTATCCTGATGACCGATACTGACGACAACATACCCTTGGCTTGCCATGTCTGTACAGATGGCTGTCCCCCATTCTGGTGAACCACCCCCGCCGCAAACATAGAATAACACTGGATAGCGCTTTTCCTTCCCGGAAAGAGCAAGATCGTCATAACAATGAGTCTTGATATCGGTAGAGAAGAAGTTTATTTCCTTCAAATATTCAGTGACAAGTGGCTGCTCATGAAGCATCTCGTAGACTTCAGGAAACATGTACGTTGATGCAGTCTTCCCTTCGCTGCTATCGGACGGATAGTACACAAACGCGGTCAATTCTCTTTTTGAGTGATCTGATGCCGTATACTCAAAATCCATCTGGGTGCGTCCGGCAGTATAGCCGCCAATTGGTTCTGGGAATATGTCATACCTTTTCATATTTTGATGCCCCCTTCATCATAAAAATAGATATCCGCTCTTTGCTTGGTGAGTATCGTTTTGTGATATAATCTTGAGTCAAAGACAAGCGCTAAGAGAAATGGAATGAACTTGCTGAATGGAATTCATGAGAGAAGGTAAATGATGACCCTGCTCTTTCTGACGATGAACGGAAAATACTAGCGCGTAGTCTGCGAAAGCTTGAGCATATGGAACAATATATTTTTAACACGGCGCATATGAAGAAAATACATGGGGCTACTTTTGTTGAGCGATTTTTCTGTCATCTTGAATGCAGTAAGGATCACACTTGATGTTTTCTGCATCCATCCTCCTACTGTATATCTATGGGGCACATCAGCTTCGAGTATATTTGAGCGGTATGAGTTCTTCGATTTTCACCTTGACCAGCTCCCCAGCCATCTCGATGATGACAAAACATGCTGGTCCGAAGTCTGAAATGAGCTCTCGGCAGATGCCGCAAGGGCTTACTACTCTAATTTTTCTATCTTCTTCATCTGAATAGGGATGTCTCACTGCCACAATTGTATCAAAATCCTTATGTCCATTCGATAAAGCACTGCCAATCGCAATGGCTTCTGCACAAACAGTTACCCGTCCGATATAGGCTTCTATATGGACAGCCGACATTATTTCTCCTGTTTTCATGCGGATCGCTGCCCCTACATGGTGTTTATCATCTTCATAAAGACTGATAATCTTCTTTTTTGCTTCGTCTATTAATTCAAGATCTTCTTGGGATAAATCAAAAGTTTCCAACGTGTTCTCCTTCCCCTTCCATGCTCGTATCTATTATACCAAACATTAGGTAATGAACTGTTTGCCCGAAGATGAGTGGAAACAAAAATAAAGCTTATGTTTGCAGGCAAAAGCTTCTTTATGCTTTTTTATAGCGTTGAATCATAAATCGGATGATTTTTGTGATGACAGAGGTACACATGCATAGAAAGGTCATAGCGATGACCCAATACATATTCGACATATCGAACCCCGTATATGCAAAGATAAAAACGGTTGAAGCTGCAAATGTGATCATTAGAACAATGTAGACCCGCTTAAAGATGATATAGCCGACAATCCCCCATATCAAAGATAACAAAGGCAATGTAAACAAGATCAGAGCCATAGGTTGAAGAAAGGAAACAATCATCATTCACTCTCCTTTAATAGCCGTCATTTATTTAAATCCAATGAAGAAGCGAACAATCATTATAGTAATGGGAAATACGCTCGTTGATAACAAAAATTGGAATTTAAAGAAGTTTAATCTGTAGTGAGTTGACATTCTGGATGTATTTCAAGTTGAATTGAAAAAGGCTGCTTTCATGAAAGCAGCCCATTCACTAAACTTTCGACTATTTCAATCAAATCATTATACATTTCTTAACGATTGATCACCTGAATGATCTTCTCCTGAGCATCTTGTGCCTCAGGGATTGGCATGACAACAAATACATGAAGCATTTCAGGATAAACAAAGGTTTTGATGTCAATTCCTTGTTCTGTTAGTTTTTCATCGAGCTTTATGGCATCTGGATATAACATATCATGTGTTCCAATGAAATGAGTAATCTTCGCAAGTCCTTTGAATTCACCGTAAATGGGACTGATCAATGGGTCAGTTACATGTTGATCAGCTGTCCAAATCTTTGCAATGGCTTCCATTCCTTCATAACCTAGAATCGGGTCCTTTTTTGCATATTCAAACATGAGAGGATTGCTTAAGCTCATGTCAACACATGCAGATAATAAAATAATATCCTTCGGCTGCGGCAGATCCTCCTTCTTTAAAAGGTGCGCCAAACCAAGTGAGATATTTCCGCCAGCTGAATCTCCCATGATCGTCAATTGATTGGCACTTCCGGCAGTTTTCAGAAGGTCTTTATATAGGTTAAGTATTTTCGGATACGTATCCTGGTAGCTATAATGAGGCACTTTTGGGTAAATAGGAGCGACTACTTTCGCACCTAGTGATTGCGCCATTTTATCCATGAACCACCAATGGACATTCAAAGGCTGATTTGTCCACGCGCCTCCATGTAGATACAGAATGACTTTTTGGTTTTGTGATGCTTGTTCATTCAATGTGAAAACTTGCATGCCGTCGAATGTCTGCTCTTGTACCTCACTCATTAACTTCACATCATCTCCAATGGCATAAGGTTGCGTATTTTCCATTCCTTTTTGCTCAAGAAATTTTTTTGTGTGCTCGATACTAGAAAAACTCTCTTTATTACTTTGCGAAGCGAATAATGTTTCAAATTGAATACTTTCTTCAGAACGTTCACCATGATAAATTTCTACACTCATTTTTTTCTCTCCTTTCACTCAATATGATGATTGATCATCCTGATTTGGTACACGAAATGATTCCAGGTAGACTTGTACTTTTTTTTCAGGAGTTTTTAATAAGTTAGATAAAAGGTCTTGAATGAGACGAAGGCTTTTGATTTTCCTTTCAATTTCTTCATGTTTAAGATGGACAATTTTTCTTAGCGTATCAAGTTCTATGTCTTGACTTAGCATGTCCATAATTTCAGCTATTTCCTTTAATGAATAACCCAATGTTTTCGCATCTTTGATCAATTGAATCTTCACAACATAGTCTTCTGTATAGAATCTGTAACCGTTTGAACGTCGTCTTGGAGCAGGCAATATGTTGTTCTCTTCATAGTAACGAATTGCGGCAGGACTTATTCCTGTTTTTTTGGCAAGTTCTCCTCTAGTCATCAACTCCATCGTTACTCCTTTGTCATTATTTTGTCTTACTATATGTACATTATAAAGATTGAACTATACTTCAAGGTCAAGGTGAAACATTTATTGGCTTGCTATGACATGATTTGGGTTTCTTTTCGGTAAACAAATAAAACACCATCGCACCCGGCAAATAAAGGCGGGCGCAATGATGTTTTCATCATTCAATCTGGATTATGATAAATCTTCTCCATTTGTTGCAATCACATTTTTGTACCAGTAGAAGGAATCTTTTCTGTAACGATTTAATGTACCATTCCCTCTATCGTCTTGATCTACATAGATCAAACCATAGCGTTTACTCATTTGAGAAGTTCCGCAGCTAATTAAGTCGATGCATCCCCAAGGCGTATACCCCATTAAATCGACACCTTCTTTGACTGCTTCTTTCATCTGTTCAATATGTTGTTTTAGATAATCAATTCGATAATCGTCGTGTATTTCTCCGTCTGGTGTCAAGGTATCTCTTGCACCAAGTCCATTTTCACAAACAAATAAAGGCTTTTGGTATCTGTCATACAGTTTAATTAATGAAATGCGGAGTCCCATCGGATCAATTGGCCAATCCCATTGTGATAGCTCCAAATGCTCATTTTTGATTGGACTATCAAATGTACCCGCTAGCTCAGCCGCATCTTCTCGCGCTTCTGCAACGTGGGACATATAGTAGCTGATTGCCACAAAATCAACGATGCCCTCTTTCAAAATTTGCTCATCCTGCTTTTCGATATCCAGCTTGATGTCGTTGTCTGCAAAATATTTCACCATGTATGTTGGATATTCTCCTCTAGCTTGAACATCTGGATAGAACATATTCAATTGGTTCGATTTTACCGCTTGCAGCTGGTCCTCTGGCTTTGTTGTTTTTGCATAGGCTTCAATTTGGTTAATCATACAGCCAATTTGTGCATGCGGAATGATTTCTTTTGCTGCCTTCACTGTGAGAGCGCTGGCGATAAATTGATGATGTGATGCTTGATACGCAGCCTGTAATTTATGGTCTACTAGGTCCTCTAAAATTCCAGCACCGGTGTAAAGGCTGTTGAGGTTCATATTCATTTCATTGAATGTAATCCAATACTTCACTTTATCTTTATATCTTTCTAAAATGGCACGGGCATATTTTTCAAACAACGGCACAAGCTCTCTACTCATCCAGCCATTATATTTCTCTGTTAAAGTAATCGGCATTTCATAGTGAGACATCGTGACTAACGGTTCAATTCCATATTTCGCACATTCATCAAATACTTGATCATAAAAAGCCAATCCTTCTTCGTTCGGCTTTTCCTCTAAACCAGTTGGGAAGATTCTTGCCCATGATATAGACAAGCGAAACACTTTAAAGCCCATTTCTGCAAATAGTGCAATATCCTCTTCATATCGATGGTAAAAATCGATTCCGCGTCTTTTCGGGAAATCAAATTCATCAGGTTGTTCCTTGTATCTTTTTAATTCAGCTGAACTAACATCGAAAGTAAAGTTGTTCACTTTTCCTTTTTCATAAGGATCTTTATATGCAGCAAAGTCTGACGTCGATAGGCCCTTGCCACCTTCTAAGTACGCGCCTTCTATTTGATTGGCAGCAGTTGCGCCACCCCATAAAAAATCATCTGAAAATCCTTTTTTTACATTCTTCATTTCAATCATCCCTTCTCTTTATATTAGTGAATAAGCATTAAGAGCTTATTTTGACCTGCGGTGACATGAGCGTCACCTGTATGAATCACATCAAGGTATTGCGTTGAATTTGTGACGATAATAGGTGTCACTACATCTAAATGGTTTGATTGAATTCCTTCTATATCAAACGATAATAAATGATCCCCGGTCTTCATCTCATCGCCCTCTTTTACCAGTACATCAAAGAATTGGCCATTTAGGCTGACGGTATCAATCCCCACGTGGATCAATAATTCAATTCCATCATCTGAAACGAGTCCGATGGCATGTTTAGTAGGCGTAACAGTCACTACTTTTCCTGAGAACGGTGCTTGTACCACCCCCTTATCAGGCAAAATTGCGACTCCCTTCCCCATCATTTCACTTGAGAACACTGAATCATTCACTTCAGATAAAGGAATGACCTTTCCACTCATAGGTGCTTGAACTTCGAAAGGGCTTGTTTGTCTAGACATTTGTTGATTCTCTGTACTCACAGTGTGATTTGGCTTTTCTGCTGCTTGCTCGTTAACGGTGACTGACTCCTTAAATCCAAGGAAAATGGTGACGAGAAGTGACACGATGAAGCTCAAGGCGATTCCAATCAGAGCCAGCTGGAAATTATTCGTCCCTTTCATCATGTAAGTGGGCAGTGAAGTAATGCCCGGAATCGAAAAGGCTGTCGTTTTAACTGAAAATAAACCGTAAAAACATCCACCGACTGCGCCGCCAATTAATGAAGCATAAAAAGGTTTTTTTAGTCTAAGCGTGACGCCATAAATGGCTGGTTCTGTGATACCGAAGAAACTAGGAAGCAATGTTGAAAGTGCTAAAGACCTTGTTTCTACCCGCTTGGTGCGGATGATGACACCTAACACAGCGCCCGCTTGTGCCATATTCGCAATGAAATTCATCGGAAGCAGCATGATATCGTAACCCACTTTTTCAAAGCTGGCTAACGTGCTTGGGAAGAATGCGTAATGCATCCCAGTTAACACAATGAGTGGCATCAAGCCGCCCATTAATAAACCGGCAATCGGACCAGCGAAATTGAACAAAGAAGTGAAAAAGATTTCTAAATACTGCCCGGAAACGTTCCCAATAGGAGCTATAAAAGCCAGTGTAAGAGGAGCCGTGATCATCAGGCTCAGTACCGGTGTAAATACGATACTTAAGGATTTTGGGATCGCTTTTGTTATCCACTTATCGACAAAGCTTAGTAATAGCACACCTAAAATAATTGGTAATACGGAAGATGTATAATTATTTAGTGGAATACTTAACCCTAAAAAGCTTAACGGGTCTGCTCCTTTTGCTGCACCTTCGATCATCGCTGGGTATAGTAAAATTCCTGCTAATGCGAGCGCGAGAGATTCTCTTGTTTTAAACTTCTTCGCTGCCGAATAAGCAATGAGGAAAGGTAAAAAGTAAAAGACAGCATTTGAAAAGATTTGAAGTACTTGATAGGTAGAGCTTGTTTCCGTCAGCCAGCCAAAGCTAACAAACAGTGCCATGATCCCTTTGATCAACCCACTACCAACAATCGCTGGCAAAATAGGTGTGAAAATCCCGCTGATCACATCGAATACGACTTCGATCGGATTCATCTTTGACGTATTTTTAACTGGAGCAGATTCATTGCTGCTATGACCGACCAGATGATCAATCTTCTCATAGACCTCTGCTACCTTTGCTCCAATAATGACTTGGAATTGTCCACTTTGGAATTGTGCACCTAAAACACCATCTAATGTTTTCAGCTCATCTACTTTTACTTGGCTTTCATCGTTGAGATTAAATCTTAGTCTCGTGATACAATGCCAACTTTGAGATATATTTTCGGTTCCGCCGATTAAATTCACAATTTCTTGAGCCAATTCTTTATTTTCCATGCCTCCACCCCTTCATTTTCACAAAAAAAACCTAAACAAAATCCACCATTAGAAAAGATCATTCTTCTTCATGGAGATTTGTTTAGGTTAATGCTTTTTCATAACACGCCTAAAAGAAATCATTTATTTTTTTGGTGTTCCTTTGTGATTCTCTCAATATGGATGACTAAAAAAACAAGTTCGTCTTCTGTCACATTCCAATTGAATTCTCGTTTTAACATTTCTTTGATAATCAATCCGCAGGCATAACTCTTCATATAACGATCCTGAATTAATTCTTTTAACGAGTCATCCATCTGCTGCGGCGGTTGATTGGTTTCCTGCCTCACAATAAAATATCTCAAGTGTGTGATAAACCTCGAATAATTAATGGATGATTTATCCAATATCATCTCAAAAATATTTTGAATAATTTTGACGATTTCCTTCGTGAGGTGAGTCATCTTAATGGTGTCTCCCATAGACTGACCATCTATTTGAGCGTTTACAAAATGCAGGGCAATGAGTGAAGCTTCAGTATCTTCAAAAGAAATGCCCATCATTTTTTGAATAATTGTCAGTGCTTTTTTCCCGATTTGATATTCTTGAAAATAGAGATGTGGAATTTCCCACACAATGGGGTTTTCATACGCCATTTTTTCTTCGTGCCTTTGAATAGCAAAGGTGAGATGATCGGATAGCGAAAAGAGCACGCTGGAACCTAACTTCTTATTCAACATCTCTTCGCCTACGCGAATGATTTTTTCAGTTAATAAAAGGATATCAGTTGGGATAGCGGCAAGTTGAGATTCTAATGGAGACGTCTGATCAGAATAAAATGTCTTACTGACAGCGCTCTCATCAAGAGTATCACCTTTCTTCTTTTTAAAACCTATTCCTGTTCCAAAAACAACGACTTCATTTTGAGCCTCTGTTAGAGCTAATACAATATTATTATTTAAAACTTTAACGACGGTGAACATCCTCATCCCACCTTACCTAAAATGCTAAAAAAAGCATAAAAAAACACCAAAATCTCAGCAAACAACGTACAAATGTACAAACTGTTTACCTGACTTGGTGGTGCCTGATTATATCAGTAACACTCCTGCATCGGTTACGACTTTATTTTAAACAGAGGAATGACCAAAGTCAACTATTTTTTCTTAAAAAATAGATTGAAATACCTATAATCATTTTAAATTTCATTGATCATTTTACGGTTTAACATTTTTAAGGTTGCTGTAAGGTTCGGATTAATACAAGTTAAGGTTGAGGTTGTACAATGGGGTTGTAAGGAAGTGAGGGAAGAGTCAAATGGTCCCCTCTTCTAAATCAATCATAGAGGTGAAAAGGTTTGAGAGAAAATAAAATTTTGTCTTCATTATGTTACTTCAGTATCTTTTTTGCACCGTTTCTGTTTCCAATTATCGTCTATTTCTTAGGAAAAGACGAAGTGAAATATCATGCGAAAAAATCGCTTTGGACGCATTTAATTCCTTATTTGATTTTTGGCATCGGTATTGCCGGTTCAGGGTTACTTGGCATGAACGATATCAGTCATGCTGGTCCGTTCTTAATTGCAACGTATGCTGTGACATTCCTTGTCGCGATCTACTTCTTCATTTGGAACATTGTGAAAGGCATTAAAGTGTTTTCAGAATAATAGATGAAAAAAACGGTTCTGTGATTGAGCAGAACCGTTTTTTGTATGTCCGTTCAAGCGGGTAATTGGATATCAATCGTTGTTCCTTCCCCTATCATACTTTGTATCGTAATATCTCCGCCGTGTTTTTGGATGATATCTTTTGCAATCGCCATTCCAAGACCAGAGCCTGCATGTGTCCCTCCTGTATTCGTCCCTCTATAGTAGCGGTCAAACACTTTTTCTAGCTCTGCTTCTTCGATTCCTTTGCCGTTGTCTTGAATCGTAATGTGGGTGTTTTCTTTTTGTTCAAGCTGTACAATGATGTTCACATCAGCATCATTGTGAACAACGGCATTTAAAATGAGATTGGTGACCGCTCTTCGTATGAGGATCGTATCAATATTCAGCATAAGCTTGTCTACATTCGTTTGCAGCTCAATGGTCTGATCTGCATATCTCGAATCGTTGAGGATATCAATTAACGTTTCACGCAGCAACGGCACAATGTTCACCAGCTCTTTATGCAGCATCACATCGTTATTTTTCAGTCTTGTTGTTAAATTGAGATCCTCCATGACATCTTTAATGTAAAGTGATTTATTCTCTATGATGCTGGCATAATGTTTGATGTCTTGATCTGAAAGAGGATAATTTGGATCTTTCATGATTTCTGCATAGCCTTGGATTGAGGATAATGGTGTTTTAATATCATGAGAAATATGACTGATCCACTCTTCCCGCATTTGCTCTAATTTGTCTTTTTCCTTTTGGCTTGAAGCGAGCTGCTCTGATAAGTGATTGACATTATAGAAAACATCTTTATATATCCCCTTAGTTGGCAGCTTCGTCGTATAATCTCCGTTTGCGAGCCGTTGGATGCCATATATGGCACGGCCGAGCGGTTTGATGAGCTGCCGGCTGAATAAGTACCCAATGAGTAAGGCAATGATGGCATCTATTGATAATAAAATCATCGTCCCGATATTGAATTGCGATATTAAGTCTTTCGTATCAAAAGAAAATAAATATTTTCCGATGGAAGGGTCCTTAAATCCGATAAAGTAGCTGTATTCCATGCCCTTTCCATTTTTCCCCCCAGCATAAATAGTCGACATCAATTGCTTATCTTTATATTTATGTAAGTTCACGACTTCTATAGGTGTGTATTTGCTCTTTAAACCTTTAGGTGCTTGTGCATGATAAACATCTTGTCCATTTTCGTCTAATATTTGAATCCATGCATTTTGTTGTTTTAAGGCTTGCTGTCCTTCTTTGCTCACAGTGATATCTTGATTGGACAAGGTGATGTACTGTTCAAATGTTCTTGTGAAGGTTTCCGGCGTATTTTCTTCGTTTTGCTGGCTGCTTGCTTGTAGTACAAGCCAAATCATGAATCCAAATAAGTTAATAAAGACCGTGATAATGGTCACGATAATGACAGAGACCATATATCTGCCTGTTAATCGCCATTTCATCTTTACGCATCCTTTACAACAAATTTATAGCCAAGCCCTTTAACCGTCACGAGAAATTCTGGTGTAGATGGGGAATCTTCTATTTTCTCCCGAAGTCTTCGTATATGAACCATCACTGTATTATCAGAACCGAAGAAATCCTCTCCCCAAACCGTTTGATAAAGCGTTTCTTTACTGATCACGCGATTCGGATGCTGCAAGAAATAGGTCATCAACATAAGTTCTTTCGGAGTGAGCTCAATCGCCGCTCCGTTTTTCGTCAGTTCGGCTTGCTGCTCGTTTAACTCAAATGGCCCTTTTTTGATGATGGGATCTGCTTGAGAAGGCTGTAAGTATGACGACCGTCTAAGCTGGGCTTTTACCCGGTAGGCGACTTCTTTTGGACTGAACGGCTTTGTAATATAATCATCACCGCCAATGGCAAGTCCTACAATTTTGTCTGATTCCTCTCCCTTTGCTGATAAAAAGATAATCGGAACATGCGAGACGTCTCTGATTTGTTTGCAAATATCGTAGCCTTCACCGTCTGGCAGCATAATATCCAGTATGACGAGATCAGGTTGTTCCTGATGGAATTGTGAGAGCCCATCACGGGCAGTTGAAGCTGTTATCACCCGGTCAATGCCTTCTCTTGTTAATACGGTATGGATTAATTCCAAGATTTCTTTTTCGTCATCTATAATCAAGACTTTGCTTTGAAGTTTTGGCATTATGATCACTCTCCTGAAGTCATTGTTATTATTATACCCAAAGTGGAGACGTCGTGAAAAATCAACTTTCTATTGACACAAAAAAGCCAATTTTCTTTTTTAATGAGAAAATTGGCTTTTGGTGTTTTTTTAGCGTTTGACCACAAATGTTGTCACACTTTGAGCAGGGAGATGTGCCCAAAATTGATTTCCTGATATGTTTAAGTCAGTTCCAGGCTGGAGGTTACTGTTGCTGCTCGTGATCCATCTTGACGCTTGGGAAGCAGTTCCGTTTTGCATGACAAAGTGTTGATTGACTCCTGTATTGTTTTTGTTAATCGCGACAATGACGACCTGATTGTTTCCTTTATAGGCTGAGACGAAAACATTCGGTTCAGGGCTTTTCGTTGCATCAATTCTGACGTACCCTGGACGCACAAACTTGGAGAAATGCGCCATGTTGTATCCACGCTTGCTAATCATTCCATCTTCTTTCATAGGACCGTATGATCTCCGGATGTACCACCACACATACGCCTGAAAGTCCCCTTCCACCATTGAATGGTGAATATGCTCTGATACCCCTAATGCCTCAGGCCAGCGGTCCGCTGAATTGTTATCACTATTCGGGTAGTAGACCTCTGTCATCCACAGCTCTTTCCCCCCTCCTTTTTGTTTGAAAAGAGGATACGGAAGCTGGCTGATTTGGGTTCCGTACAGATGGGCACCGAGAATGTCCATATTTCTAAGCGCCTGCGGATCGTTTAAGATAGGATCTGAGATATTCTTAAGGTATTGAAAGGATTCTGGTGCAATCACACGTGCATTAATGGAGCCGGCATTTTCTCTCATGAATCGCAGGATTTCCTGAGGTGTCCACCATGTCCATTCATGTGCATAATCAGGCTCGTTTTGTACGGAAATGGCATAGAGATTGACGCCATTATTTTTCATGTATGTCACAAAATCATTCAAATGCTGAGCATATGCGGCGTATTGATTGTATCTCAGCCGCTTTGCAGACGCACCATTACGGTTGAAAGTCTCTACCATATGGCTTGGAGGATTCCAAGGCGAAGCGATCACCAAAGCGCCATGCTCTATCGCTCTTTTGGCGGTGGCGACTTCTCTGTGCCAATTATTTCTGTTCTCGTCTACATAAATCCGTAAAATGGAGAATCCTAACTGATTCTGTCCATTGCCAAAGGCGGTATCCCTTTGAGGGCCGGTCAAATCACCAATCCAGGCCGGGTGGTTCATTCCGCCAAAGCCGCGAATCACTTGTCTTTCCGCATTGACATTAATATTCGCATCACTTGCCGCTGACACCTCAGTTACGCTGGGTCCTATGAACATGACAGACAACATAGTGAAGCAGACCAATAAAGTGCAAATTGGTTTTTTGATTATGGACATCAAATTTTCCCACTCTCCCATCAACCATTAATCGATGCCGTAGCATCAGATTTTGTTTACCTTTGAGTAAACTGCCAGGAATCAAATTGGAATAGGTTGGCACCATTTCCTTTGAAGACAAAAAATACGTTGTGTACTCCCGTTGCCCCGTTTACTGCCGCTTCTATTTCTCGCCAGTTTCCGCCTGTGGAAGGGACATTGAGTGTTCCGGCAATTCTACCGTCTGGACTGCCGAGACGTACTTCAATTTGTCCGCCTGAAGCGGCTGCTACATTGGCTTTAAAGGTTCTGGCACCTCTCGATCCGAAATCGACATTACTGACAGCCACCCAATCGCCGTTTTGAATGTTTGTGACGTGCTGGTTATTGGCTGGCCCACCAGGTGCTGAGGAGGCCTCTGTTAAAATGCGCCCATTCCAAGCGAATGTTTCAGCTTCTACCCGTTGATAAGGATTTAAGTTGGAAAGCTGTTTAACGCCTTCAAAATTGGCTGCGACCTCTCGAAGGGAGCCGTCAGCATTATGCACAAGCTTATTAATGTGGGGAGATCTGTAGCCTTTCCCTGCTCCGTATAAGGCAGAGCTCACCGTTTGTGTGTGATACACGACATACCACTCGTTTTTAAAATTAAACACAGCATGATGGTTGTTACCGCCGCCACCGAAAAATGCACCCGGATTTTTCAAGAAGTGTCCTTTATACGTAAAGGGACCCATAGGACTTGAGCTCGTCATATAGCCGATCTCGCCTGGTGGTTTATCTGCTGGGTGAGAGCCGCCAAAATTGATGCAATAGGAATAGTAATAGGTACCGTTATACTTATGCATCCCTGAATCTTCAAACATAAAAGGAGCATCAATGGTTGATGCACTGCCGACCACACTTGTCATGTCAGGCCCTAGCTTCAGAACTCTTGCTGTTTTAGGATTGGCCCATTGTCCCTGCGTTGGATTTGAACCGCCTGGAACGCCTCCACCAGCATATAGATAACCGGTCCCGTCATCATCTACAAATACGGCTGGATCAAACAGCCATACAACACCTGACATCCCTGGTGTATTTGGCGTGACGAGCGCTTTTCCGATAGGATCTTTCCAGGGACCAATCGGGCTGTCCGCTGTCAGGACGCCAATCCCTCCACCGCTGTTAGCAAAATAAAGGAAAAATTTATCCTTCCCATTGATCTTCTTCACCGCAGCGGCTGGAGCCCAAGATGCGCCTGCCCATTTGGCAATCCCTTTCCCGCCATTGGCCCCATTGGCACCTGCTACTGGAATCGCTCCGTGATCTGTCCAGTTCACCATATCCGCCGAAGAGATGACAAAAACCCTATTCAAGTTTGCAAAAGAATTGTCCTTAATCGTTCCATTGCTGTGATACTCATAGTCATCGCTCGACATATAAATGTACACTCTTCCGTTATAGGTGAGCGCAAACGGATCCGCCCCCAGGTGATGGTCTATGAGCGGATTTGCATTTCCTACTCGTTTTGCAATGGGGGTACTTGCTGCACTCGCATCATATACAGGTATACAGCTTAGTACCAAAGCAAGAATCAATAAACCTAAACCGCACTTCATCCTCTTTCTCATCGTGTCATTTTCCTCCTGTTTTCATCTTCCTAATCTTGGGGTTTACGCCCAATTTCAAATTATGTTGATAGATGCTGATGAAGAATGAATACAAAGGATGATTTCTTGAAGGAATCGTTGCTAAAACAACTATGTAAACCCTTACTTTTTGACTAGGAGACAACAAAAAAATGCAGTTCTCCTTTTGGAACTGCATTTTCTTAGCTTATTCATGATGTTGATCACATATAACGAGCGGTCACCATTTTCTTTCTTGTGTAAAACTCCACTCCGTCTGTTCCATTGGCATGCAAATCCCCGTAGAAAGAATCCTTCCAGCCGGAAAACGGGAAAAATGCCATTGGTGCGGGAACACCGATATTGACGCCGAGCATCCCTGCGTCGATGTTTTCGCGAAATTCTCTGATGCTTGATGCACTGTCTGTGTACAGGCAGGCACCGTTCGCAAATTTTGATTGATTGGACAGGTCGATTGCTTCTGTTAGTGAAGAGACACGAACAATGGATAAGACTGGGGCGAAAATCTCGTCCTGCCAAATTTTCATTTGATTTGTCACATGGTCAAAGATCGTTGGTCCAACGAAATACCCTTTTCCATTTGTTTCGTGATCTTTCCTGCCATCACGAATGAGACTTGCGCCTTCTTCAATCCCTGACTGGATGTATTGAAGCGTTCGTTCTTTATGTTCCTTTCGAATGACTGGACCAAGAAAGACCTCTTCATTTATTCCATTTCCAATGACGAGCTCGTTCGATTCATCAACTAATTTTTGAATGAGCTCATCTGCCACTTCTTCTTCCACTGCGACAACGGCCGCAGCCATGCAGCGCTCTCCTGCTGATCCAAAGGCAGCACCAATGATTTGTTTCGTTGCCGCGTCTAAATCTGCATCTTTGAGAACAATGGAGTGATTTTTTGCTCCTGCAAGTGCTTGGACACGTTTGCCATGCTCTGTGCCTTTTTTATAGACGTATTCTGCGACTGGCTGAGAGCCGACAAATGAAATGGCTTTGACCTTTTGGTGTTCAAGCAGACCATTGACGACATCGTGAGCCCCATTGACAATGTTGAGAACCCCTTTTGGAAGACCTGCTTCTTCGAATAGCTCGGCTAATCGCGCGGCAAGAATCGGCGTGCGCTCTGAAGGTTTTAAAACAAACGTATTTCCGCACGCAATGGCAAGCGGGAACATCCAGCAAGGGACCATCATCGGAAAGTTAAATGGTGTAATCCCCCCGATGACGCCTATTGGATAGCGGTACATGCCGGATTCGAGTCCAGATGCGATATCTGGTAATTGTTTTCCCATCATTAAGGTTGGTGCACCAGCGGCAAATTCGACACATTCAATCCCGCGCTGCACTTCTCCTTTTGCTTCTGTTATGCTTTTTCCGTTTTCAATCGTGACGAGTTCAGCCAGCTCATCCCATTTTTCAACGAGTAACTGCTGATATTTAAATAAAATGCGGGCACGGCGGGGAACGGGGGTTTTCGACCAAGTGGTAAATGCTTGTTGTGCTGCCTGTACCGCACGTTCGACATCTTTTTTTGTTGAAAGCGGCACTTCTGCGATGATCTCGCCAGTTGCTGGGTTATATACTGCCTCTGTTTGACTAGTTTCTGCCTCAATCCATTGTCCGCCAATATAATTTTTCAACATTTGTACATCTGTTTTGGTCATGTTCCCTCTCTCCTTTTTATGAAAAAATGTCATGCTTATAGGATGTGTTTGGTTGTCATTGTCTCATCTAATGGGCGCCCATCTGTATACACTCTTTGTCAAATATTATTGTCGTTTTGGTTTACGTTGTGATAAAAGCTTGCTCTAACGTGTGAAAGGTTGTCGCCCATTCATTTGTTTGTGAGAAATGATTCCGGAATGTGATTCATTCATGATGTATTTTTGATTAACTGTTGGTTAACTTTAGAAAAATCATAATATTAAAAACGCTTTCAGTCAATCCTCTTTTTGCAGCATAAAAAAACCTGATGCGCGTAGCATCAGGTAGAGGCTGGTTTATTTCTGTAAGTTGGTTGATGCGGCATATTGATTCGGTTCTGCAAAATGCGGAAGCATCTCACCATGTGCTTCAATGAGTTCATCGCATAATTTGATGATGTCATCAATCGATAGTTCAGCGCTTGTGTGTGGATCAAGTAATGCCGCTTGATAAATGTGCTCTTTTTTGCCGCTGATTGCTGCTTCGATTGTCATGAGCTGTGAGTTGATATTGGTCCGGTTCAGTCCAGCCAATTGTTCAGGGATCTCTCCGACATAGCATGGCATGATACCGCTCCGATCTGCAACACACGGCACTTCGACACACGCTTTTTCAGGCAGGTTGTGAATGAGGCCTCCTGTGTTCAACACATTCCCAGCAAATTTAAAGGGAACGTTCGTTTCGATCGCTTCAATGATACGAGAACCATATTCTTTTGAGCGAGTATGTGTGATCTGTGTATTGCCCACAAGGTCATGCTTCATGGTATTCCAGTTGTTGATTTGTTCCTCGCAGCGTCTCGGGTATTCATCAAGCGGAATGTTAAATTGACCGATCAGTTCTGGATAGCGTGATTTAATGAAATAAGGATGATATTCGGCATTATGTTCTGAGGATTCTGTGACATAGTAGCCGAATTTATCCATCAGCTCAAAACGTACCATATCATGATGCCGCGCTTGCTGCTTTTCTTTCGCTCTTCTTTTGATTTCTGGGTACAAGTCTTTTCCGTCCCGTTTCACTTCTAATAACCATGCCATATGATTAATGCCGGCAATTTTTTCTTCAATGCCTTCATGATCCATTTCAAGTGATTCAAATAGATCCTTTGTACACACCTGCACACTATGACAAAGACCCACCGTTTGAACCTGTGTATAGCGCAGCATCGCACCTGTCAGTGTGGCCATTGGATTTGTGTAATTTAACAATAAAGCATTTGGGCAAACCTCTTCCATCTCCCTTGCAAAATCAAGCATCACAGGAATTGTTCGAAGGAAGCGGAAGATGCCGCCGATGCCAACCGTATCCGCAATCGTTTGTCTTAACCCATAGTTTTTCGGAATCTCAAAATCAATCACCGTGCTTGGCCGGTAGCCTCCAACCTGGATGGCATTGATCACATATTTCGCATCCTTTAAGGCTTCTTTTCGGTTGTGATAGGACTTAATGGCCACATGTGCACCGTAGTTCTCTTTTAAATGGCGGAGCATCGTTTCGGATTCTTTCAGCCGGTTGTGGTCGATATCATATAAAGCGAATTCAAAACCGGTTAGTGCAGGGACGAACAAACAATCTCCTAATATATTTTTAGCAAACACGGTACTCCCTGCACCGATAAATGTAATTTTAGACATAGACGACTCTCCTTTTCGCATCCATATTGAACTATCCTTTGACAGAGCCTTGTGAAAGCCCTGCGATAAAATATTTTTGCAACAGTAAAAACATCGTCACCATCGGCAGCATTGCAATGAGCGCAGCAGCACCAACGAGCTGAAGCTGATGTTGATTTTGACCAAAAAAATGGGATAAGGCGACTGTGAGTGTGTGCATCTCTTTATCTTGCAAAAAGAAGATGGCAAATTGATAGTCGTTCCAAATATACACACAGGCAATGATTAAAACAGAAGCGGTAATGGGTTTCAGAAGCGGAAAAACGACGGTGAAAAAAACTCTAAGTGTCCCAGCTCCATCAATACGGGCTGCTTCTTCAAGCTCCTTTGGAATGGTTGACCGGATAAAGCCTGCGTATAAGAAAATCGTTAGCGGCAAAAAAGCAGCGACATTATTTAAAATAGCGATTTGATAGGTGTTCATCATCCCAATTTGAACGACCAATTTATAGAGCGGGACAAGGGCTGTGAGTGGTGGAATGACCATAATGGCGATGAATAAAACATAAACTGCTTTATTTAGCTTTGTGCTTCTTCTTGCGAGCGGATAGGCTGCAAGAGAGCCAAGAAAGATGAGGCATACAGCAGAGCTGAACGTAATGATCACGGTATTCAAAAAGGATTGGCCAAGCTGAGCCTCTGTCCATGCCGTGCGAAAGTTTTCAAGATGAAGCGCTTTTGGAAACAGCCATTTTGAACTGAAATCTCCTATCCCCTTTAATGATGTCGTTACCAAGATATAAAATGGAATGAGATGAAGCAATGTCACCAAAAGGGCGAGGAAGGTGTACCATCTCTTCTTACGTTTAAAGGCATTTTCCATCACACCTCGGTCTCCTTTCGTTTGAAATACATCAGCGCTGCGATACTAATGACAAGGATGATGACCGCCATGAAGACCCCTTGAGTTGCTGCATAGCCTGCATCCTGACGTTTGAAATACAGATCATACATAAAGGTCGACATCGATTGTGAGGAATCTCCCGGTCCGCCGCCAGTGAGCGCCACAATGACATCAAAGAGCTTGAGCCCGCCAATGACATTTAGCACAACATTAATGGTGATAGACGGTATAAGGAGAGGCAATGTAATTCGCCTAAATTGCTGGAGGCTGGATGCACCGTCTAATTGTGCCGCTTCATAATAATCCTTAGGAATACTTTGCAGTCCTGCTAAATAAATGATCATCGCAATCCCAACGAATTGATAGGTGTTGACGAGCACAATGATCCAAGTGTTTAATTGCGGATTGCCAAGCGCATTCAATTGATCAAATCCAAAAAGCGTCACCACATCGTTTAAGGCACCGCCTTGGTAAGCAAACACGAAATACCAAATATAGCCCATCGCAATCGGACTAATCATGACAGGTAAATAGATGACTGTTCTTGTGATCGCTCTCATCTTTAAGCTTTGATTTAATAAAAGAGCATATCCAAGTCCGATGATATTTTGTAAGATGGTGCTACCGATTCCGTATAGAAGTGTATTTTTAACAACAAGCCATGTCGTTGGGTCCTGAACCAGACGCTTATATTGATCAAGCCCAATCCATTCATAAGTTTGTGAGAATCCATTCCAATTCGTAAAAGATAGCTGAATGCCGTTCAAAAAAGGATAAATGATAAAGGTACTGACAATGAGAACAGCTGGCAAGTACATCCACCAAAGGGATGAATTCTGGCTTTTTTTCATTTTCTGCTTTGGTAAAGAGGTGAATGCGGCTGGCTGCTGTGCTTTTGTGATGTCATTCATTGGATTCACTCCTGTTTCAGCATGAGCCTGCTATTGTTTTTTCAGACGCTTATATTCCTCTTCCATCTTCTTCGATAACTGTTCTGGTGTGATGGAGCCTGCTAATAATTCTTGACCCGTCGTTGCCATGACAGCCCACATGCCGCTTGGTAAGTATTTTCGATCGAAGTAAGGTTCAATCTTAACCTTTTCGTATTGATCGTAAAACGTAGAGTAATCGTTTTTCGCTTTTACTTGCTTTAAGGCTGCTTCAGAGGAGGTGCCTTCTGCGATCTTTTTCGCATTTTCAGGCTTTGTGAGAAAATCGATGAATTGTTTTGCTTCTTTTAAATGTTTGGAGTCTTTCCAGGCAGCGACCGTAAACCGTTCTCCTCCAATCCAGCTTTGCTTATCTCCTTCATGAATAGATGGAACTGGCATCGTGCCGACTTTGATCGATGGATTGAGTTCAGACGCTTCAGGTCCTAAAGAACCTCCGACAAAGGTGAAGGCTATCTTGTTTTGTGCCATTAGTTCAGGTGCTTGAGTGAGTTTTGCTGTGAGGACATCTTTGTTTAAAAGGTCTTGATCCTTCAGTTCCTTCATGAACTGTGCAAGCGGTGTATAGAGAGACCAATCAAATGATCCGTTTTCAAGGTCTTTTCCGTATCGATGGTTTGGACTGGTGATCAATAAAGGTGTGGCGAGTTCATCAAAGACTTGGGCGATATTTGAGTTGTCTCCTCCTGGTATCCAGAGCGGCACAACCTCTCCTTTGCTCTTTTCCTTCACTGTCAGCAAAGCGGATTTTAGCTCATCAAGTGTTCTAGGGATTTCAATGTCATAGTCCTTTAATAGATTGGCATTAAAGCTAAGCCCGTCTTTTGCTTGATTCAGCGGATACGCGTATACTTTTCCATCTTGGTCCTTTAAAATTTGATCGAGTGAAGGATCAAGCTGTTTCACCCAATCCATTTCTTTTAGATCAGCGAAATACTCGCTGTAGCGCAGTTTGGCCCAGCCGTGTGTGTCAAACAGATCCGGCATATCATTTGCTCCCATTTTGACACGGATCGTATCTTCATAGCTGTTGCCTGGGAAGTTGGCATCGATTCGAAGATGTGGATGCTCTTTTTCAAACTCACGAATCACTTCTTCAAACGCTTTTCTTTCCCCGCTGTTGCTCATCGTCGAAAAGAGAGTTAGGGTGACCTTTCCGTTTGCTTCGGACGTTCCGCTATTGCTACAAGCAGACAAAAGAATGGTCAAGATAAAGGCCGCAGTGAGTAGCATGATTTTTTTATTCATGGTTTCCTCCTTTTAATCACTGAAAATTCAGACGATAATCGGTAGAATTCATGCAGTTGCGGAAACAAAAGAAGTCCATTATACTGGAATTCTATTCTTTTCAAAGAGATAAGAGAGCATACCGGTAGGCTGCCTTGTTCTTCGCATGATCTGGCCATCATGCGAAGCAGCTTGCTTTCTGCTTTTTTGTCTCTTTTTTTGTTTGCTGAAATCGTGGGTTCACCCCCTTTCATGGATGAGGCATGTGCTGCCTCTTTCGATGAGTTTTGTTGGCACGACGACTTTTAGAGGAAGCTTTCTGCCGTTTATTCTCTCAAGCAAAAGCTTCAAACTGACTTCCCCCATTTCTTCTGTATATACTTTGACGGTTGTAAGCGGCGGGCTTGAAAATGAAGCCGCTTCAATGTCATTAAACCCAACGATGGATACATTTGAAGGTACGCGTAGACCGGCTTCGTTGAGCGCGCGCATTGCACCGATCGCCATTGAATCACTTCCGATAAAAAAGGCTTGTGGCAGGTTTCCTTTTTTAATGGCCTGCTGCATGAGCGTATAGCCTTCTTGCATGGAGTATTCCCCGATATGGATGTCATCCAGATGAAGACCACCTGCTTCTTGCATTCTTTTCATAAACGTCGTTTGTCTTTCGTCCTCAATCACAGCATTCCCTTCGAAATAATGCTCTCGCTCCTTTCCGCCAAGATAGCCTAGATGTGTATAGCCAAGCGATTGCAGATGGCGAATCGCTCGATCTGCCGCTCTGACAAAATCGACATGTACACAATCATATAAATCCTCATCTGCATAATGATTGATAAAAACAATGTGTTCCATTCGATTTGTCATTTTTTCCACCGTATCAGGGCTAATTCGTCCAATGACGATCAAACCGTCAATATCCTTTAGCATCGCCCCTTTATCCATGCTTCTCAGGCGAAAGGTATGGAGGGTGGAGAGCCCTTGTTTGGCATATTCTTTTTCAATTCCTTTTCGAATCGATGAAAAAAAGGGGTCATTTAATTCTTCGTCAATGGATTGAGCGACAACGATACCGATGACTGGGGATTCAGATGGGCTTTTTTCCTCTGCTTGATCGGCTTTTCTTGCTCTCACTGGGGTATAGTTTAACTTCTTTGCAATGTCGAGGATGTTTTGTCTTGTTGCGTGCGAAACGGCAAGGGTTTGATCGCCATTTAACACACGGGATACAGTAGAAACGGACACTTTTGCATCATGAGCAATATCTTTGAGTGTGGTCATAGGCAAACTCCTCTTGGTTTTTGACTAAATATTTACTAAAGATATTTGAAGGATAACATGTTGATAAAGCGCTTTCAAGTGTGAATTTGTGATTTTTTATTTTGTTTTTGAGTATGTTTTGTTTAGATGTGAGATTTTAGTAAAGTTGCGTAAAAAAGAGGATGGGTTTCATCCTCTTTTACTAACATGATTCAATTGAGGCTGTTTCTTTTGAAAACAATTGCTTCATTGTCTCCCAAGCTGTATCAAGTTGATGGTGAAGTCCAAATAAACCTGAGTTGCCGATAATATAGATCTCGTTTCCAGCCTCAGCAAGCAGCCGGAACGTGCTCTCATTACAAGAGCCGTCTACTTCAATTGAAAACGAGTAGCCTCCCTTCTCTTTTACATCTTTCACCTGTTTCATTTTCTGAAGCATTTCTTTAATAAAAGGCTGACCTGCAAAGCCTGGATCAATCGTCATGATCGTCACTCGGTCTATTAAATGTAGATAGGAATCTAACGCTGCAATTGGTGTGGCGGGGTTTAAGACAAAGCCGACCTCGCAGTTTCTTTGATGGATATGCCGAATGATTCTAAAAACGTCTCTTTGCACGACCTCTGGGTGTAAGCAGATCATGCTTGCGCCTGCATCAATGCAGGCATCGATTAAAAATTCTTGGGGGTATTCTGCCATAAGATGCACATCAATTGGTCTATCTGTCAGTTTTCGAAGCTGTTCTATGAAAAAGGGTGATAAGGTGATATTTTTCACGTAATGACCATCCATGACGTCGACATGATATCGATCTGCTCTCGTGTTGAGAATATGAATTTGTTCGCGGAAGTGCGTTAAATCCATGCACATCAGTGAAGGTGAAAAAATGGCTGTCATTCCCAGGTTCCTCCTTTTTACAGTTGAAATAAAAGCTTGATCAATCCAATCAAGATTCCGATGATACCAAAGTCTGTATCTCCAAAAGTTGTCCCTTCAAAACCAAGGGTTCCTAACACAGGTAATAAACAAGCAGGTAAAAAAGAAAGAAGCAACCCATTCGCAAATGCCCCAGCGACAGCCCCTCTCACGCCTCCTGTTGCATTGCCATACACTCCTGCTGTAGCGCCGCAGAAAAAGTGAGGGACAAGACCAGGAACAATGACAGTTAAACCAAACAAAGGTAAAAGAAAAATGGATACGATGCCTCCTGCAAAGCTGCATAAAAAACCGATAATGACTGCATTTGGAGCAAATGGAAAAACGGTTGGCGCGTCGAGTGCCGGCTTTGCCCCCTTCACAAATCGATCAGCAATTCCTTTAAAAGCAGGCACAATTTCACCGATTGCCATCCGCACCCCGGCTAAAATAATGTACACACCAGCAGCAAAGGTTATAGCCTGAATAAGAATGAAGACAGCGAAGTTCGTGCCCCCGCTCATTTGTTCTATAAAGGGAATCCCAGCAAATGGTGCAATCGCAAAGAACAGCAAAGCCATCGTGATTGAAATGGCCACAGATGTATCTCGTAGAAAGCCGAGTGATTTAGGCACTTGAATGGTTTCTGTTGATCTCTCCGGACGACCGATCCATTTTCCGATCATTCCCGCTGTAAAATAACCGAAGGTACTGAAGTGTCCAAGCGCGAGATCATCGCTTCCAGTGACTTTCCTTGTGAATGGCTGAAGAATAGCGGGTGCAATGACCATAGCTGTCCCTAATATAATCGAACCGGTGGTGACAAGAAGCGCTCCTTGCATTCCTGCTGTCGAAAGAACGACTGCGAGCATTGCAGCCATATACAAGGTATGGTGTCCTGTTAAAAAGACGTATTTAAAGGGGGTGAATTTTGCCAATAATAAATTGACCAGCATGCCAAAAATCATAATGAGAGCCGTCTGTGTCCCGAATTCCTTTTGAGCAATGGCTGCCATGGCATCTGTATTTGGGACAACCCCTTGAATGTGAAATGCTGCTTCAAACATTTTTCGAAAAACTCCAAGTGAATCAGACACGACTGTGGCGCCCGCTCCTAATATTAAAAAACCCATCGTTGTTTTTAAGGTGCCTGATACAGTATCGGCAGCTGACTTTTTCTGCAAAAGTAAACCAGCTAGTGCAAACAAACCGATGAGAATGGCTGGTGTGCCCAATATATCGTTCATGATCAGTTCTATCATGATGTGAATCCCCCTTTTTCGTGGCTTAAATGTGTTTACGAAGGACGTCTTTAATGGCTTCCTGGTCTAACAAGTTATTTAACCCAGCGATCTCTCTTGTGCCGTCATCCAGCTGATCGATAATATCTGTTGCTCCGATATATAGATCAGCCAGTTCATTTTTACTTGTGCTGAGATCGGTATGGTCCACTTCAGCTACAAGCCCTAGCTCTTCTAATGCTTTTTTGACATTCATTTCTACGATAAAGCTGCTTCCTAATCCGTTTCCGCACACAACAAGAATTTTTTTCATTCTCTTTTTCCTCCTTTATCGTTGTGAAAATTGATCAATTAGTTTTTGCACCGATGCTAATTCATTTGCTTCAACCAGTTGTTTCCTCCGTTTTTCATCACTTAACAGCATGGTCAGCTGTTTGAGTGCTTTCAGGTGGGTCATACTGTCAATGGCTGCTAGCACGATGATGAGACGAACCTGTTTTTTTTCATTCTTAGAGAAAATAACGGGCCGTTCGAATGACATGAGTGACATGCTTAATTTGTTCACGCCGTCCTCTGGTCTGGCATGTGGAATGGCTACTTGTGGTGCAATCACAATATAAGGTCCATTTTGATCAACGGACTGAATCATGGACTCCACATAACCTTTCTGAATGGCATTTTGATCGAGTAAAGGCTGTGCTGCTTTTGTGATGGCCTCTTGCCACGTTTCTGCTGTTTGTTGGAGATAAATGGTTTTTTCTGTTAATAAATCGTTTAACACTGGTTTCCACCCTTTCTGATGGGGTACATATGCGGGATGAAGTAGCTCTTTCAGATCACGAAGCAGTGCTTTTTCATTTTGTACGATGGTGTGCTGTTGAATGATCTTGAATAAAACGTTCACATTTTTCTCATCAAACATGGTTTCTGCACCTTCTGCATATTGAAGTAAGGTTTTTTTCTCATAGGCAGTAAGGATGGGATGAACGAGATGAACGGGCTTTCCTTTAAACGAAATAGGTGTTGTTGACACAACAAAGTCGACATCAATGGATGACATTTCTTCATATGATCGCTTTGATAATAGATCACGAACTTCGATATAACCGATTAATTCGATAAGCTGTGTTTTTAACATATGACTTGTGCCAATTCCTTCGCCGCAAACAATGTATACAGAACGCCGCACAATTGGCGAAATTCCTTCTCTTCTCATCCAACCACCAAAATGCATCGCCACGTAAGCAATTTCATGATCACTTATCTTTGAGCAGGTCGCCTTTTCTAAATGGCATACGACCTTTTGAGTGATGTCAAACACCTCTGGCTGTGTTTTTTTAATAGATTCTGTTAATTCATTGCTGATATCAATGTGATAGATGAGTCTGTAATAGGCTGGGATGAGATGCATGGTTAAGTTTTGCTCCAAGGCTTCGTACTCTTGAAAGGAGATACAAGCATACCGCTGAAAATCAAAAATCATTTGTCTGGCAATGGTGCGAATGAGATGCTCTTCTGGCTTTTGACTTGATGGAAGCTTTTGTTTCTTGGCGCTGAGCCATAGAGTGCTAAGAAAATAGATTTCATCATCATGAACTTGAAGGCCGGTTTCTCTTTGAATTCGTGCCATGAAACGAATAGCCGCCAAGCATTCATCTGTTTCCTGCAATGTACGCTTTTCTTCGTTTGAAAGGTGTACAGCACGTCCTAGCTTCATCCGCTTAAAGTAGAAAAAGAGATCCAAAGACAGCTGATCCAGCATTTCATCTGCAAACTCGAGCTTAAGCTCTTGTTCTGACTGCTCGAGGAGATGCTTTAACCTGTTATATGAAATGGGCCCCTTTAACCAAAAAGATGGAAACGCTTTTTCATTTTTTATCATGGTGCGAATGGAATGAATATAAGGTTTCAGCGCCAATCGAATCGCTCTTTCTTCTCCTGAAATCAAATAGCCGCAGGCTGCCTGATAGTGAAGCGTGAGCAGCTGCTTTGAAAGTGCTTCTTTTAGCTGTTTCATATCTTCAAGCAATGTATTTCTGCTCACTTTGGTGAGCTTCATCAAATCATCTATTTTTAGATATTTCTCATTGCATGCAATGGATAAGAGCAGGATCGCCCTTCTTTCCTTTACACATGGTTCATAATCGTGACCGACAAGAATGGTGTCAGCTTTTTGAATAATGACTTCTTTTTCATGTGGATTTAAGTAGTAGCCAAGTTGATCTTTTCGCTGAACGCCACTAAGCTCATGAGTTTTCAGCCAGCTATTCATTCGTTTGATTTCAGAGTAGACGGTTCGAGTAGAGACATTCAGTCGATTCTGTAAATCTTCAATTGATAGATAAGAGGTTGTGTGAAGCAGCATCGATAATAAAGTCGTGCCCCTTTTGGTTAAGTGCAGTTCGAATTCCTCCCTTCTTCCCTTTGGTTATAAGTCTAATCAACTCACATGCATCAAAGAAGCCCAAATGTCTTCAGCAAATGCTGTGCAGCTTTTTGGGTGTTCTTTTGTTATAAGAAAAAGCACACTCGCTTGAGTGTGCTTTGAGATTTGTATACAAAGAGCTAAATTTAGCCTTTGTCTTCTTTTATGTAATAGAAATGAGGTTAGGATCTCCTAAAAAATCATCAATTATATCAGACAAGTTAAAAACCTTCATCATAAAAAAACCATTTAGAGATGTTGGTTATTCTATTTATTGTTAACTCAGTTGCCACAATAGAAACTCGACTTTTTCTATTAATTCGCCTTTTTGATTCGTTTCAAATGATGTGACTGGATTTTCCCAATTAAAGTCTTCTACTACATCCAAACCATAAACCCCTTCCGGATCAGCTTCCGGATACCATCCAACATCTAGCAGTATATTTTTCTTACTATTCTTGATTTGCAATAAATCTTCTGTGAAATTTAGCCATTTATCATGTTCATCTTTATTGAGTAATGCCGGATCTAACTCTGTTAAAGAATTGTAACTAATTTCCCATCCTGAAGGTATTCTAAGTGGCTGAAGTTTATATTTAGGAAGTTCTTTCTCAATTTTCATTTTAAATACTTACGCTCCTTATGATCTTGGTTTAGCTATTTTTAAATACTCTTGTAATCGATTACCTGCTATTGGATGACCATGAAAAACTCCACTTGAAGTTAGTTCCGCTCTAACCCAAGACGTTTCGACTCCTAAATCAAAACCAACTGGACGACTAGTATTATAAATAAAATATACTGCACCTTTCTCGTTTTCTACAATTAACCCTTTTTTTAATGCTTCTTTCTCAATAACTTTATTTTTTATATTAGGCAAATACTGTGCCTGCTTTCGTCCTGTTTCGCTAAATAGCTTAGCTTGTTCAGCTGTTTTTGCTTTTAAATGTTTAAAACCATGTTCTGTAAAGGTAGCATTGTTGATTTGAGTTCTAAAGTCTTTTCTACTGTAGTAGTGATTATGAGCTATTTTGTCGTGTCTTTTTGAGATGTTTGGAGTTAGTCTCATCTTCCCATTGAACCCTTTCGCCCCAAACGGCAAAAGCATTCCCAGCGCCGCATTCATACTCGCTTCCTGCTGTTCTTTTGAGATCTTGTTTCCAAACATATCGCGGCCTGTGATTGCTTCGCTGAAGCCGTTGGTGGCGGTGAGGCCATATAATCCTTTTTGAGATGTTTTCAGGGCGTCAAAGGATTTTTGTGATGTCTTGTAGATGTCGACTGCTCTGACTGCGGCTGATGTGGCTTGAGTCGTTTTATAGACCGCCTTTCCGCCTTTGAAAATGCGTCCTGCCCAGCCGACGATTGGGATGTAGCCTGCTGCTGCCATGCCGCCTGCCGCGACTCGCTGGCCTGCGGTGAGTTCCTCGCCCGTGATTGGATCAACGCCTGTTGCGGCACGTTTTGCATCGTTCACACCTGTCAGTTCATTGACGATATTTCCACCGTAATCGAGCGCTTTTTCATACCAAGGGCGGTTGGCGAGGGCTTCTTGTTCCTTTGCGATCTCGCGGGCTTCTTCTTGTTCTTTTTTGATTTTCAGATATTCAGAAGTTTGCTTTTCAATATCGCTTTTTGCCTTGTAGATTTCGCTATTTTGATACGCTTTCTTGTCAAAATTCATAGGCGAAATCGCTTTTCCGTCATTTGTCGCATTCATCATTTCAGCGTACAATGCCATTGTAGCTTGCTGCTCCGTCTCTGACAAAGCATATTCATCTTTTAAATTTTGATCAAGCTCTCTTAGTTCTTTGACCGTCTTTTTTCGTTCATCTTCCGCTTCTTCTATTTTTTCGTCAAAGTTTTGGCTATCAAATACCTCTAGGGAAATGAGGTCATCAATGTCTTGAAAAATCGTTTTGAGTGCCTTTTTTTGATCCTTTACAATGCTTTTGGCGTTTTTGATGCCCATATGTACTGCGTTGTCTAAAAAGTGTTCTTCTACAAAGGTATCGCCGCCAAAGTTCGTATCATCAAGTGTCCCAGAAACACCTTCATGAAAGGCTTTTTGCTTATCAATGAAATTGATAAACATGTCAACATTACCCGCTAGTTCTTTATAAAAGCTTTTAATGTTATCGGCACCTTTCCCAGTAAAATCATCACCAAGGTTGGCAACACCTTGTAATGCCTTTTTTAAATCTACCATTTGTTCACGGAGTTCCTGATAGTGTTTTGCCCTTGTGTCCATTGCACTTGTTAGTACTTTTGCATCAAGTATCTTGCCCAGCAGAATTCTCTCCTTCCTATTCATTGACAAGGTCAATTTTACCAACACAAAGTTTGTCATTAAATAGGAATAAAGATACAAAAACAGCTTCTATTTGATCAGAGAAAGGTGCGTTTCTTTTTTTAAAAAAACGGACACCAATCAAGGCATTTAAAATGCTCAATGATCAGCGTCCGCAGGTTCTTCTTTCTGGAAAAAATATTCGGTTCGTTTTTCTTGTCTATTATACGATGATCCACATAAAAAAGAAGTTCTTATTCAGGATGTATTTATTTACGCAGTAATGGCTGAGTCGTGCAACGGAAAGCGCCACCTAAGCTTCTTGTTATTTTAAAATCAACATATTCCAACTAAAAATTATCAAGACCTAAATTGAAAAAAGTTAAATAAATTACAAGATATAACATATTTTATATGACTAATATGTTATACCCTTTCTTCTTAAACTAACGCACCTGTTAGCATAACAAGAAAATGATTATTTTATTTTTTTTAGCATCTTAAAATTAGCCAACGTAACCCCTTTTTTTTCCACAGTTTGTGAACAAACAATTTTGTAACCTAGATGTTCAAAAAATGGCTTAGCTGTAATACTTGCTTCGGTATCAATTTCTAGAAGATTTAGTTTCTTTGCCTCAGATTCGAGCATATCAACTAAAGCTGTGGCTATACCTTGTCCTTGATAATCTTTATGAACGAATAGTCTATCTAAGTACCCGGTATGCGTTAAATCGCTAAAACCAACAACTTGATCATTCACTTTAGCAACAAATGTTATATTTTGACCCAATGATTCCTTCCAAGAATTAATTTTAGATTCTTTTTCATCTCTTGGTGCCCAAGCATCCAATTGTACTTGGGAATAATCTTTTGAATTTACGGAATGAACTGTTTCATAAAACAATGAAATAATCTCTTTTGTATCAGTTTCCTTAAACTTTATAATCTCCACTTTCTGTTATACCTCCCCTTATTAGGATAAGCATCCTATATTGTCATAACACATCTATCCTAAAAGATATTAACGCTCGGTCTAAAGACCTCACTACGCCTCCTGCTGTGGGCTACGTCCTCCCCAAATACAAACTTTTGTTCCAATGTGTTGTATACATATTATACAATCTTTCAACATCTAATGAACGAATATCATATGCATAAGAAAAGAGGATATATGCTCATATATTGAACATAGTATCCTCTTATTAGTTTAGTAACGCATCAGTGTGTTTTCTTACGATTTAGACTTAAGCAATTGCAGCTCTTGCTCCATTATTTCAGCTGCTTCTGAAATGAATTGGATGATTAAATCTAATTCTTCTCGTTTGTATTCGTTTGTGAGCTGCTTTGTTGATGCCGATAAGGATTGGAAGAGTTCTTTTACTTGTGATTTCCCTGCCGTTAATGGAACGATGATGACTCTTCGCTTGTCTTTTGAGTCCTTTTCTCTTTTGGCGTAGCCCGCTTTTTCAAGGCGATCAATCAGAGCTGTGACCGCACCTGAGCTAAGACCTGTTTTTTCACTTAATTCTCCTGCTGTGAGAGGACCGAGTTCGTTTAATAAATCGGCTGATTTGAGATCTGTTGGAAAAAGGCCGAGCGATTGAGCGGCTGCTTGGTGGAATAATACGGTTCGTGTGGCGAGGCGCCTCATTGTATGGATGATCAGGTCTGCTCTGTCTTCTGCGTCGTTCTTTATTGACAACTTGTTCTCCTCCCTTTAAAATCAATTTATCTTGATCATCAAGATAAATGTTCTCTTCCTTTATATTTAAGTTGATCATAGCAAAAATAAGGAGAGAACGTAAGCAGGAGGTAAATGAAATGAATCATGTGGATAAAGGCAAGGCATCCACTCGCTTAGTTGTCATCGGTTTGCTGTTAGGAATTTTTATGGCGGCGATGGACAATACCATTGTTGCAACAGCAATGGGAAGCATCGTAGCAGATTTGGGCAGTTTTGATAAATTTGCTTGGGTGACGGCTTCTTATATGGTGGCAGTAATGGCTGGAATGCCGATTTACGGAAAGCTTTCTGATATGTATGGTCGAAAGCGTTTTTTTCTGTTTGGACTTATTTTCTTTTTAATTGGATCTGCGCTGTGCGGTATCGCACAAACGATGGATCAGCTCATTATTTACCGAGCCATTCAAGGGCTTGGAGGCGGTGCCCTTCTTCCAATCGCGTTTACGATCATCTTTGATATCTTCCCGCCTGAAAAACGCGGAAAAATGTCCGGTATGTTTGGTGCAGTGTTTGGTTTATCGAGTGTACTAGGACCACTATTAGGAGCTATTATCACAGATTCAATCGGCTGGCATTGGGTTTTCTATATTAACGTGCCAATTGGTATTGTTAGTGTGGTCTTGATTGCCAGATACTACCGGGAATCGCTAGAACATCGCAAGCAGAAAATTGACTGGTCAGGTGCTATCACACTTGTCGTGGCGGTTGTGAGCTTGATGTTCGCTCTTGAGCTTGGTGGTAAATCTTATGCGTGGGATTCAGTGCAAATCCTCACACTTTTTGCCGTGTTTCTTGTGTTTGGTACCATCTTCTTTATTGTTGAGCGTAAAGCGGAGGAACCGATTATTTCATTTTGGATGTTTAAAAATCGTTTATTTGCGACATCTCAAATTTTGGCGTTTTTATATGGCGCAACATTTATTATTCTTGCCGTCTTCATTCCTATTTTCGTTCAAGCGGTGTACGGTGAATCTGCCACTAGTGCAGGATTCATTTTAACACCGATGATGATTGGGTCTGTCATTGGCAGTATGATTGGCGGAACGATGCAGACGAAAGTGCCTTTTAGACGTCTTATGGCGATCTCTGTTATTTCATTTTTCGCGGGAATGCTGCTCCTTGCCAATATGTCACCAGATACAGCTAGACTGTGGCTCACAATCTTTATGATGATATCAGGATTTGGTGTCGGCTTCAGCTTCTCCCTTCTGCCGTCAGCTTCAATGAATGATCTTGCCCCTCGTTACCGAGGCAGTGCAAACTCGACCAATTCATTTATGAGATCGCTTGGGATGACACTTGGTGTCACGATTTTTGGGACGATTCAAACCAATGTCCTATCGAATCGCTTAGCAGATGCCTTTAGCGGAATGAAAGGCGCCCCTTCTCAAATTGGCGATCCACAAGCCATTTTTCAAGAAGGTGCTCGCTCACAAATTCCGCCTGATATTTTAAATAAAGTCATCGATGCGATGTCACAAAGTATTACGTACGTATTTTTGATTGCATTGTTTCCTATTGCCCTTGCAGCGATTACGGTCCTGTTTATGGGAAATGCACGGGTACACACATCAAATGAAATGAAAGAAAACGAATAATGTGAAAAAGCAGAGCTTAAGCGGCTCTGCTTTTTTGTTTCACTGATATAGAGGAAGGGCTTTGCCCTCACTGCCAACGATCCGTATTTTCGATGTGACCATATCTTTTGCTGCTTGTTTTGCTTTTTGTAAATACATACGTGGATCTAAGCTTTCTGGTTCGTTTGAAAAATGATCGCGGATGGCTTCAGAGTACGCATTTTTTAATTCAGTTGAGACATTGACCTTTGCCATACCAAGTGCCACACATCGTCTGACGTCTTCATCCGGTACAGCGGAACCGCCGTGCAGCACAAGGGGAACATCGACCAGTGATGCAATTTGTTCAATGCGGTCAAAATCAATATCCGGAACCCCTTTATAAATGCCATGTGCGGTACCAATTGCAGGTGCTAAAGTTGGTACCCCAGTTTCTTCTACAAATTGACGGCATTCTGATGGAATGGCTTTTTCAGCATCCTTTTCATCGACGACGATATCATCTTCGACGCCGCCTACCTTGCCTAATTCTGCTTCAACGTTCACCCCTACTTTTAATGCGAGGTCCACAACTTCTTTTGTACGGCGAACATTTTCTTCATATGAATGCATCGATGCATCGATCATGACGGATGTATATCCCGCCCTGATACAGGTGAGAATCACATCAAAATCCGTACAGTGATCGAGGTGCAGACCGATTGGGATTTGATATTGATCAGCCGCCGCTTTGACTGTATCTGCAATCGCTTTTGCTCCAAGAGATTGAACGGTTCCAACCGTTGTTTGCAAAATGACAGGTGACTTTAATTCTGCGGCCGTTTCGAGCACCCAATAAATACTGTCAAAGGAATGTACATTGAATGCAACGATTCCGTATTTTTCTTTTTTCGCAGTCTCAAGCATCGGTGTTGTGGATAGTAAAGGCATGATCAAACATCCTCTCTCGTTAAAATATCTGTTTCTAATACAGTTAGCATCTCTTCATTTGTTCTTGTTTCCAGTAGCTTTTGTCGTTTCGCTTCATCCATTAATCCTCGTGAAAGGGCAGAAAGAGCCTTTAGATGAGTGGTCCCTGCTTCACTTTTGGGGATCAGTAAGGATAAGAAGAAAAAGCAAGGCTTCCCATCAAAAGCGTCCCATTCAATGCCTGTTTCCGTGCGGACGATCACGAGTGCTGGTTTTGTGATGGCGTCTGTTTGTGTATGCGGAATCGCAAAACCATCTTGAAATCCAGTTGTACTCAGTGCTTCTCTTTCAGCTAAGCCTTTTTTAACATCCTCTGGTGATGTACAAATACCTGCTTTGTAGGCAATGTCAGCAATGGCTGCGAAAACGCCAGCCTGTGACGACGCGGTTTCATGAAGATTCATATAAATATGTTCCATCATTTCTCTTCCTCCCTATTAAACTGCGGGTTTGTCTATTTTTTTACGATAAAGTCCGTATAGAATGGCACCTACAAGTGATCCGATCAGTATGGATAGTACCCACTGGAATGCGCCTGTGACGACTGGAAGGACAAGGAACCCGCCATGCGGAGCTGGAACCTGTACGCCAAAGAGATACGTCAATATAGCAGAGATGGCGGAGCCAAACATGATAATTGGCAGGACAACGATCGGGTTCTTTGCCGCAAATGGGATGGCCCCTTCTGTTATATGTGTCGCTCCTAGAATATAGTTAATGGCCCCTGCATTTCGTTCCTGCGGTGTGAAATGTTTTCGGAAAATCGTTGTGGCAATCGCAATGATAAGCGGTGGTGTGATACATGCTGCTGACACACCTGCCATGAAGTAAAGGTTACCTTCTGCAAGTAAAGCCGTTCCTGTGACATAGGCTGCTTTGTTAAAAGGTCCTCCCATGTCAAATCCACACATCGCTCCAACAATTAAACCTAAGAGCAGTGGATTCGTGGATTGAACAGCTGAGAGAAAATCCATTAATGAATTATTTAGCCCCGTGATTGGAACTAATAGAGGTGTCATCACAGCCCCAATTAAGAAAATACCAATGACAGGATAGATGAAGATTGATTTTAATCCGTCAAGTGATGCAGGTAATTTTTGAAGCAGGAATTGAAGGAGTACGATGATATACCCTGCTGCGAAACCTGCGATAATACCACCTAAGAATCCAGCGCCTCCATCGTTTGCAAGCAGGCCGCCGATAAATCCGACAACCATCCCTGGGCGTCTGGCGATTGAATCAGCGATAAATGCTGCTAAAATAGGCACCATTAAGCTAAAGCCGAGTCCACCAATGCTTTTCAAATAGGCTGCAAACGGATGATACGTTTCATGCTGAGGATCAGCTGAGTAAATACCGAATAGAAAAGATAAAGCAATTAAGACCCCGCCTCCAACAACAAATGGAAGCATGTGTGATACACCGTTCATTAAATGTTTGTAGATGGTGTGTATCCACTTATTCGCCGACTTTTGTTGAGCTGGTGAAGAAGAAGCAGATGTTTTTTCTGTTCCAGTAGCTCTTCCTTTCACTTGATGAACGGGAGCTTCTCCATTGATAATGCCTTGGATCAGTTCATTTGGCGTGCGGATACCCTTCGCTACAGGCACTTCAATCAGTGGTTTGCCGTGAAAACGATCTGTATTCACATCTTTGTCAGCTGCGACAATGACCCCATCGGCCTCCAGAATGTCTTGATCGGTTAAAGCGTTTTCAATTCCTACTTGACCGTGCGTTTCAACTTTGATGTCGACCCCTAGTTGCTCAGCAGCTATTTTTAATGCCTCAGCTGCCATAAATGTGTGTGCAATGCCTGTTGGACAGCCAGTTGCAGCGACAATTTTTTTACGGCTCATGTCTATTCCCCCTTATATCTTGTCAATGTGGACTTGATCAATTAATGAATGAATGTCATGTAAATCACTTAAGCCTTTAGAAAATGCAGTAGATGCGCCTGTTGCAATGCCGTAACGTAAGCACTCTTCAGGTGAATGACCCTCAAGCTGTTTACTAAGAAAGGCTGCGAGCATCGCATCTCCAGAGCAAGCTGTATTTACTACAGTGCCTGTCGGTGCGTTTCCTTTTAAGACGGCGTCTTTTGTAATGAACAAAGCCCCTTCTCCCCCGCGGGAAATAAGCACTTGCTCTGCACCCATCTCAATGAGCTTTTCTCCTGATTGAATGAGTTCTTTTTCTGACATAGGATGTGTTTTGCCGAAAAAAGCAGCGATTTCTTCTTCATTCGGTTTTAATAAATACGGCTTGTATTGAAGCGTCTCAAGAACTGCTGCGGAGCTTGTGTCTAAAATAAACTTGACGTTGTGCTGATGACAAATAGCTGCTACTTCTGAAAAAATGCTGGCTGGTACGCCTTTTGGCAGGCTGCCTGACATGATCAGGATGTCCCCCTGCGGAATGGCCGCTATTTTTTCACGAAAGGCGAGAAGTGCTTTTTCTTCAATCGCAGGTCCTTGGTTCACGAGCTTATATTCTTCTGTCGTATTAATAAAAACATTAATGCGTGTAATTCCTTCAACTGAGATAAAATCGGTTTGAATGGAAAGGTCCTTTAAGGATTGTTCAATATAAGAGCCTGAAAACCCAGCAATAAATCCTAATGCAGTGCTGGTGAATCCATATTTCTTTAGCATAATGGAGACATTGACTCCCTTGCCGTTCGGCTGATAATCTTCATCTTCCGTGCGGTTGACTGCATTTGCCTTCATTTCTTTTAATGCAATATATAGGTCAATAGCAGGATTTAAGGTGCAGGTATAAATCAATTGGTTTCACCTTCTTTCTTTTCTCTAAAGAAAGTATCTCATACGCAGGAGTGAAAATGTTTTCAGATTGTGTAAAGGTTTTCATGATAAAAAGCCTTCTAGATCAAAGTCTCGAAGGCTTCTTTATCGGTTATTTCATTCGAATCACGTAGGCATCTAGTAAAATGCGGGCAATGACATGAAGAGACAGGCGCGATCTGACCTCATAATCTGGGAAGAAAGATTGTTCGCCTTTATATCCGACTAGAGTCATATCTGATATTTTACTTAATGTAGAATCTATTCTTGTGGTGACGGTAATGGTCGTGACTTGCTTCATGCTAAGGTTTTGACACGCTTCAACGAGCTCCGCTGTTTCGCCATTTAATGAAACAAAGATCGCAAGTTCGTTTTTACCGATGTCTCTCGATTTCAGCCGAATGATATTCGGATCGTCATGTACTTCGCATGTTTTTCCGATGAGCTGTAATTTGATGGTCATTTCTTTGGCAATCATCTCTGAGAAGCCTCTGCCGAAAATATAAATTTTGTCCGCATTATGTATTTTTTGAACGGCATCTTCAATTTGCCCAATACTTTGCAGCTGGATCGTCTTTAAAACCTCTTCTTCATTTTTCCGAATCGCTAGTTTAATGTCTTCATCAATGTTTTTGAGCTGATCGCTTGCATCGGTCATTTTCTTTTCTTGTTTCAATCGATATTTAAAGGATGTATAGCCGTTGTAGCCAATTTTTTTCATCAGTCTGACAATTGTGGCTGTCGACACATTCGCTCTTTCACTCAATGTGACGATGGATAAGGTGGAGATATCCTCTAAATGCTGGTGAATATAATGGAGTAAATAACGTTCTGTTTCACTTAGCGTTTGATACACTTCGCTTGGAATGTTAAATAGTGGTTCATTCAATTCGATTCCCCCTTACTCATTTCATACTATAATTAAATGCCCAATAAAAACAAGATGATTCTTTTGTCATATATTTTGTTAGAAAGCCAAAATGAGTGAAATTTCATTTTTGACATACACTAAGGAAAAGTTGTGTCTGTGTGAAAGGAGCTGATCATGATGCTTCATCTTTTGTTTTATCTCATCCTTCTTTATGTCGTCTATGTATTTTTGACCGCATTTGTTTTGTTTTATTTACCGATACGAAAAACATGCAAAGAACATTGCATTTATAAAGCCTCTTCTATCTCAGGAGACGATCAGGGGACAAATCAAGTGATGCTTCTTGACGACGGGTTTGAATCTGGTCAGGTGAGGATCCAAATGATTCGTGAGGCAAAGAAGGTGATCCGCCTCAGTTACTATTCCATTCAAAAGGGAAAAACAGCCGAATGGATACTAGGTGCTTTAATTGAAGCAGCTGATCGAGGTGTGAAAGTGCAGCTGTTGTTAGATGGCATCTGTCACAGTTTGCGCGGGCCGCTAAAGCATTTGCGCTATGCGGTAGCAAATCATCCGAACATGTCGATTCGTTTTTATGAGCCCTTTCGTTTGTTCAAGCCATGGACATGGCATAATCGGCTACACGATAAGCTGCTACTAGCAGATGGCCGAGTGGCTGTGATGGGCGGAAGAAATATCGGTGATAAATACTTTGCAGATCAGCCGCCGAAAGACTTTGCTTTTGACCGTGATGTGCTGCTCTATAACCCCAAAAAGGGAAAAGTATTAGATGAAATGGAGCAATATTTCGTTTATCTATGGAATCATGATTTCACAAAAAGAACAAAAGCTGTGTTCTCTAAGCCAAAAGCGAAAAAAGGATTAAAGCTAAGAAAACAGCTGCTCAGATCCTATCAAGAAGCCATGCGCACGAAAGAACCTTTTGTGATGTCCTCATTTGATTGGGCAGCAGATACCACTTCTGTGAAACAGGTTGCCTTTTTCACAAATCCTGTGGAACGCTTTAATAAGCGACCACTTGTGCTGAAAAAACTGAACGATCTTGCGCACCGGGCAAAGCGTTCTGTGCTCATCCAAACGCCTTATGTCATCCCAACGCGCCCAATGAAAGCCGGACTCACTCCCTTACCTAGTGATATCCAGACGACCGTGGTGACGAATTCACTTACGGCGACGCCAAATCCGTTGGCCTTTGCCGGGTATTTAAGCACAAAAAAGGAGCTGATGAAAACAGGCGTTCATTTGTATGAATATGAAGGCCCGTATTCCATTCATGCGAAATCAATGGTGATTGATGATTACTTGAGTATAATTGGGACATATAACTTAGATGCGAGGTCTAGTTTTTTAAACACGGAGTCGATTTTAGTCATTGACAGTGCCCCATTTGCGTTATCACTTACACAGGCAATTGAACGAAAAATCGCCTACAGTTATCTCGTTGCTAAAGACCGAACAGTCCTTCATGCGAGCGCTTATGGACAGAAAAAAAAGCCTTTGATGAAAAGGCTCCTTTTAAATGGATTATCCGCAATAACGGTTTTATGGAGGAGATTGATTTAAAGTAGGGCAGCTACTCCTGTGGCAGCCCTTTTTCTTGCGATTGCTGCTCTTCAGCTGACTCCAATTTGGTCAATTTAAACACCAAGATTCCAGCAACAATCACAATAACACCTAAAAGTTTTGTCAAAGAGAATTCTACTTTTTCTAACCCAAGCCAGCCAAGCGAATCAAACAAAAGCGCGCAGCCGAGCTGTGACGTGAGGACAATCGAGATGCCATAAGTCGGTCCAAGACGTTTGATACTTTGAACAAGACAAATGACCACACCTACCCCAATGGCCCCGCTGATCCAGTACCATGCTTCCATATGTCTTAATCGAAACATGCCAGTCCCCTCTAGTAAGAGCCCCATCAGGAGTGAAGCAATAAAGCCCATTCCAAGAACGAGGGTTGTCGTTGACCAAGAGCCTGTGTGCTCGTTGACCTTACTGTTAAAAATGGTTTGTAAGCTGACGAGTGCGCCAGCCGTGATGGCTAATACTATTCCTATGATCATATATAAATCCCTTCATTTCCTCTATTCATAAATGTTGTGCTCGGCTATTTCTAGGAGCCCTTTGCGGTCACAAATCGTAATCTTTCCTCTCTGCCTTTCTATCAGCCCTTTTTCACAGAATTGCTGAATGACTCGGTTAATATGACGGTAGCTCGTACCGATTAAGCTTGCCGCATCAGTGAGACGAAGGGCGCTCGCGTTGTCGTCATCTGTGACAACAGACAATAAGTAGCTTGCAAGCCTGACCTCCACAGGATATAACAGGTGGAAACTCAAATCGTTTGATTTTGTATAAAATTTGTTTGTGATCCCTTTTAGCAGAAAGGTTAGCATGCGCGGGTCATCCTTCGCATGGCGCATGAGCGCTTGATGAGAAATCCTTAACATATGTACTTCTGTGACCGCTTCGACTGTATTGACCATGTCCGTCTGCTGAACGTATTCGATATCTCCAATCGCTTCAAGGGGATGTTTAAAGCTAAGAATAAAGGTTTTCCCTTCCTTTGTGGTAGTGAAAATCTTTAATTTTCCTTTCACTAACAAGTACAGGTACTCCCTCTTATCCCCTTTTGAACAAACGAGCTCCCCTTGCTCATAGCGCCACAAACTTACGTGTGATATGAGCTTTTGATGAAAGACACTTTCTAATTGATGTGCCTTCATATATGAGGCAAAAAGAGATTCATCTTGAAGCTCCTCCATCTGACGCCCTCCTTTATAGTTTTAAAATGATCACGCCTGTGACCATCAATAAAATTCCTGCATAATGTGGCCATTTCATTTTCTTTTTCTGAACACCAAACCATCCTTTTGCATCGATTGCAAAGGTAAAAGCAAGCTGTGCAATGAGTAAAGCTGCGATAGTGAGTGTCACACCGATTATTTGAATCGCAGTGACTTCATTAAAAATAATAATCGCTGCAAATGCGCCGCCTATTAAATAAAGTGGCTGCACCTTTCGATATTCTCTGAAGTGTCCGTCTCGTACGATGAGTAAAATGACGAGCGAGATGATAAAGCCGGTCAGCTGCGTGATGGTGGCTGCCTGCCATGTGCCGATATCCTGGCTAATTCTTGCATTGGCTACGCCTTGTAGTGTAATACAAGCGCCTCCTAATAAAGCGAAAATAACACCTTTCATTCGTTCAAAAGCTCCTTCTTTTTTCAGTCTAGTTCCATTAAATGATACATGCCTGCCGGTTGAAAAGGACATATGTCCCATTTTGCGTATTATATCAGAAACTTTTTCTTTTGCAGTTTGTTCGTTTTAGATTTTTCACAGTGGGTACAGTTTTATATTAGCTGAAAACAGAATATTGAATGAATCACATACAAAAAGGAGACATGTCAGAATGAGAAATCAAGAGAAACATTTTATTAACGGAGAATGGGTTGCATCAACAGGAAACGAAACGACGGAGGTCATCAACCCTGCGACAGAGGAAGTCATTGGCACCATTAGCTTAGGAACAAAAGAAGATTTAGATAAGGCAGTGAAAGCAGCTCGTGCCGCCTTCCCTTCTTTCTCCAAAACATCTCGAAATGACCGAGTGAAAATGCTGGAAAACATTGTGCGCGGCTACGAAAAACGCAAAGATGAACTTGTAGAAGTGATGACACAAGAGCTCGGTGCACCGCTAAAAGTATCCGAAGAAGTTCATTACAAAATGGGCTATGAACATTTTTCTAAAGCAGCGGAAGCACTTAAATCTTATACATTTACAGAGGACCGCGGCGGACATACCATTATAAAAGAAGCGATTGGCGTCAGCGGATTGATTACACCGTGGAACTTCCCAACGAATCAGACATCTCTTAAAATCGCAGGTGCCATTGCGGCAGGCTCACCAGTTGTCTTAAAGCCAGCGGAAATTACACCATTTGCTGCGATGATTCTTGCAGAAATTATTGATGAAGCTGGTGTACCGAAAGGAGTCTTCAACTTAGTAAACGGAACGGGTGACGTGATTGGTGACGGCATTAGCTCACATCCTGATATTGACTTTGTTTCATTTACTGGATCAGGTGCTGTTGGCTCTAAAATTATGGAAAACGCGGCGGACAACGTGAAGAAAGTGGCTCTTGAGCTTGGCGGGAAATCCCCTCTTATCGTCTTAGATGATGCAGATGTGGATGTAGCAGCAGAAACCGCTGTTCATCATATTGCGATGAATACAGGTCAAGTGTGTTCTGCAGCTACGCGTGTGCTTATTCCAGAATCAATGAAAGACAAGTTTGAAAAAGCGCTGCTGAACGCCCTGCCGAAGTTTACAGTGGGTGATCCGAGAGAAGATCATGCTACAGGCCCGCTTGTATCTAAAAAGCAATGGGATACCGTGCAATCTTATATTGAAAAAGGAATCGAAGAAGGTGCTACCCTTCTTGCAGGGGGAACTGGAAAGCCGGACGGAATCGATAAAGGATATTTCGCCAAGCATACCATTTTCACCAATGTGAAAAATGACATGACCATTGCACAAGAAGAAATTTTTGGACCGGTCATGAGTGTCATCACGTATCAGGACCTGGATCATGCCCTTGAGATCGCCAATGATACAGTGTATGGCCTTGCTGGGTATGTTGTTGGAAAAGATGAAAAAACATTAAAATATGTCGCTGAACATATTCGTGCTGGCCAAATCACCATTAACAATGCCGAAACAGATTACTTTGCCCCATTTGGCGGCTTCAAGCAATCAGGTATCGGAAGAGAATGGGGAGACTTCGGCATCGAGGAATATTTAGAAGTGAAAGCTGTGATGGGACTTCCAACGGCATAATTTTTTGAGGAGGGAGAAAAACTCTAGGGTTTTTCTCCCCTTTTTATTTAATCAATAAGAACCCATTTCGAATTTTAAGAACTGCTTACTACTCTCTTATTTTTTCTTATCCATAATGATTTTGTATTTTTCGACGGTTGCTTTTGGAGGAAACGATTCTTGTAACTCATCAAACCAAATCTCAATCGTTTGTCCCTGTGACAGCTCTTTAGAATCTACTTTCGTTAAATCGATAATGATGAGATCATCTTTATACTTATCAATAAGTAGATGAGTATTCAACGAATCATCGCTTTTTAGAGGCGTTTTATTGTTTATAAGAAGTAAACTCGTCTCCTCTTTACATAGCAGTATGCCTTTTTTTGAAAAAGGTGCTGTTGTTTTATTCTGATTGTATGAATCCTTTATATTTCCCTTCGGAGAATTGCACGCTACTAATAAAATGAGAAAAATCAAGATGACAAGCCGAAAACATTTTATTTTTTTAAACTTTAGCTGTATCAAATTTCATTCACCCCTTTTCAATTCTTTGCGATCGCTTCTTCATGCTAGCATTCTTAGAACAAAACGACCCATTTTTCTTAAGATGCTTTATACAGTTAAACCGATTTACCCTCAAGTTCATTTACCTTGTAAAGGTATTAGAAATGTTAATCATGACAATCAATATTATATATTTTACTTAATGGCAAACTTTCGGTAAAGTTCAAATTGAACCTATATATATAATTCCTATCGAATTAATCTATGTTTATATTCCTTGTGAGGTGGATATCGTTGCAACTTCATGTATTGAACAGTCCGTTTAGTCAGCAGCAGGCAGACTTGCTTAATCAGCTGCTTCCGACTTTAACAGATCAACAAAAAATTTGGCTTACCGGTTATTTATCAGCACAGGCAGCTCTAACCGGATCAGAAACAGCTACTCTAGCCCCTTCTCCTTCTGCCGCAGTACCTGCGCAGCCTGTCAGTAAAGATGTTACCGTCATTTATGGCTCACAAACAGGTAATTCTGAAGGATTAGCGAAAAAGACAGCGCAGCATCTTGAGGAGAAAGGTTTTCAAGTGACGCTCTCTTCTATGTCAGATTTTAAACCAAATAATCTGAAAAAAATACACAATTTACTGATGATCGTCAGCACACATGGCGAGGGAGATCCGCCTGATAATGCCCTTTCTTTCCATGAATATGTCCACGGCAGACGTGCGCCAAAGCTTGATCATTTAAGCTTTTCTGTTTTATCGCTAGGCGACAGCTCCTACGAATTCTTCTGTCAGACTGGAAAAGAATTTGATGAGCGCTTCAAAGAGCTTGGCGGAACGCGCCTGACAGATCGAGTGGATTGTGACCTTGATTATGATGAGCCGTTTTCGGAATGGCTTCAAGGGGTGACATCGTCACTTAGCGAAGGTGAAGCCGCAGCCTTCCCGCAAGAATCAGCAGGAGAGAGCAACCAAACAGCAGCTACTGAATACTCAAGAACGAATCCTTTTTATGCGGAAGTTCTTGAAAATATCAATCTAAATGGTCGCGGCTCTAACAAAGAGACCCGCCATTTGGAGCTTTCACTAGAAGGATCAGGACTTGTGTATGAACCGGGTGACAGCCTTGGAATTTATCCAACAAATGATCCTGCGCTTGTTGATGAACTGATCACAACATGTGGATGGAATGCAGACGAAGCCGTAACTGTTCATAAAAACGGTGACACTCTTCCTTTAAAAGAAGCACTTACCTCACATTTTGAGATTACAGTATTAACAAAACCCCTTCTTCAAAAGTTGGCGGACTTGACGAAAAATGAAGCTCTCCATGCCCTTTTAGAAGAAGGAAATGAAGAAAAGTTAAAAGCGTATTTAGCAGGAAGAGATTTAGTCGATGCTGCGCGCGACTTCGGTCCTTTTGAAGGAACAGCCGCAGACTTTACTGCGATTTTAAGAAAAATTCCTGCCCGCCTTTATTCGATTGCAAGCAGCCTGAAAGCGAATGAAGAAGAGGTTCATTTGACGATCGGTGCTGTGAGATATGATGCGCACGGGAGAGAACGTCAAGGTGTCTGCTCCATTCTATGTGCAGAGCGCTTAGAGCCAGGTGATACGCTGCCTGTTTATATTCAGCACAATCAAAACTTTAAGCTTCCTGAAAACCCTGATGCACCGATCATTATGGTGGGGCCAGGTACAGGTATCGCCCCTTTCCGTTCGTTTATGCAGGAACGAGAAGAAATCGGTGCAAGCGGAAAATCGTGGTTATTCTTCGGCGATCAGCACTTTGTGACGGACTTCTTATATCAAACCGAATGGCAAAAGTGGTTAAAAGATGGCGTCTTAACGAAAATGGATGTGGCCTTTTCTAGAGATTCAGAGGAAAAAGTATATGTTCAGCATCAAATGAAGAAGCAAAGTAAAGAATTATTCGAATGGCTGGAGCAAGGTGCCTATGTATATGTTTGCGGAGATGAAAAGCATATGGCGCATGATGTTCATCATACGCTTCTATCGATTATCCAAGAAGAAGGAGCGATGAGCAAAGAGAAAGCAGAAAGCTATCTAGCTAACTTGCAGCAGCAAAAACGCTATCAGCGCGACGTATATTAATGGACTTGATGCTTGAAAGAAAGGAGCTTTTACTTACATGGTGAAGACAGCATTAACAGCGCCGGATGGACCTCCGAGCGACGTAGAAGAAATCAAAGAAAAAAGTGATTATTTACGGGGTACGTTAAAAGAAGTAATGCTTGATCCGATTTCAGCGGGAATTCCTGATGATGACAATCGCCTGATGAAGCATCACGGCAGCTATTTACAGGATGATCGAGACCTCAGAAATGAACGGCAGAAACAAAAACTTGAGCCAGCCTATCAATTTATGCTGCGCGTACGCCTGCCTGGAGGAATCGCCACATCTAAGCAGTGGCTAGTGATGGATGAGCTTGCTCACACATACGGAAACGGTACGTTAAAGCTGACTACTCGTGAAACTTTTCAGCTTCACGGTATTTTAAAATGGAACATGAAAAAAACCATACAAGACATTCATTCTACTATGCTTGATACAATTGCTGCTTGCGGCGACGTGAACCGGAATGTCATGTGTACATCAAACCCCTATCAATCAGAAGTGCACCATGATGTCTACGAGCTGGCGAAAAAATTAAGTGATGACCTGCTCCCGCAAACAAGGGCGTATCACGAAATTTGGCTTGATGAGGAAAAGGTTGCGGCAACGCCAGATACGGAAGTTGAACCGATGTATGGCCCGCTTTATTTACCAAGGAAATTCAAAATTGGTGTGGCGGTCCCTCCTGCTAATGATATTGATGTCTTTTCGCAGGATTTAGGCTTCATTGCGATCATCGAAAATGAGCAATTGATCGGCTTTAATGTCGCAATTGGCGGCGGAATGGGCATGACTCATGGTGATACAGCCACCTATCCTCAGCTTGCAAAAGTGATTGGCTTTTGTACACCGGAACAAGTTGTAGAGATTGCGAAACAAGTGATTACCATTCAGCGTGACTATGGAAACCGTTCGGTGCGAAAAAATGCCCGTTTTAAATATACAGTGGACCGCCTTGGTCTTGAGAATGTAAAAGAAGAGCTGGAACGCCGCCTCGGGTTTGCCCTTTTAGACGCAAGAGGTTATCACTTTGATCATAATGGGGACCGCTATGGCTGGGTAAAAGGCATCAATGGCAGATGGCATTATACGATGTTTGTAGAAGGCGGACGCATCATAGATTATGATGATTATCCGCTGATGACAGGTATTCGTGAAATCGCAAAGATTCATTCAGGTGACTTCCGCTTAACAGCGAATCAAAATTTGATCATTGGAAATGTCACTTCTCATAAAAAGAAACAAATCGAGCAGCTCATTCAGGAGTTCGGCTTATCAGATGGTCAGCAGCACTCTGCACTCCGCCGCAGTTCAATGGCCTGTGTTTCTCTTCCAACATGCGGCTTAGCGATGGCAGAAGCAGAACGCTACCTCCCACGCTTGATTGACAAAATTGAAGAGATTGTCGAAGAAAACGGCTTAAGTGATAAAGAAATCACGATTCGTATGACTGGTTGTCCAAATGGATGTGCCCGTCATGCGCTAGGTGAAATTGGCTTTATCGGCAAATCACCTGGCAAATACAACATGTATCTTGGCGCTGCGTTTGATGGCAGCAGATTAAGTAAGCTGTACCGTGAAAATGTTGGTGAGGAAGAGATTTTAAACGAGCTTGGCTCTCTTCTCCCCCGCTATGCAAAAGAACGAGAAGACCAAGAACATTTCGGTGATTTTGTCGTTCGGGCAGGGATTGTCAAAGAAACAACAGATGGCACGAATTTTCATGTGCAATAGAAAAAGACAGGACACTCTCCTGTCTTTTTTCAGTGTGATAGAAAATCTTTGCAGCCCTAGGAAGAACGAGTACCGGCACGCAGACCTGAACACCGATGCAAGGGCTTGTTTACATGCTGTTCTGTTTCCGTTTCAAGTACTCGCAAATGCTTTTGTACACATGAGGATTGTCTAAAGAAGAAAGATCTGGTGAAGGCTGCTGTTCATAAGCTCCTTTTAATAAACGCCGGACGATTTTTCCGTTTCTTGTTTTCGGTAAAGCTGAAATAAGATGAATTTCCTTTGGCGTGAGCGCTTTTCCTGCATATGAACCAACATGAGTTTTGAGCTCTTGAATCAGTTTTGTTTCGTCACAAGACTGCGGGCTGGTCACGATGAAGCACACGAGTGCCTCCCCCTTCACCTCATCCTTTACCCCAATCACTGCTGCCTCGTGTACAGCTGGGTGTCCGACAAGAATGGATTCAATTTCTGCTGGACCGACTCGTTTTCCTGCTGTATTAATGACATCATCTGATCTGCCAGTGATATGAAACGTGCCATCCTCTGATTGCACCACCCAATCCCCATGTGTCCATACCCCATCAAATCGTTTGAAATACGTATCTTCATAACGCTTAGGATCTTTCCAAAACCCACATGTCATGCCAACCCATGGCTTTTTCACAACGAGCTCTCCTACTTCATTTATGACGCTCTGACCTGCTTCATTATATACATCAGCTGCCATTCCTAAAATCGCCGCATTAAAAAGGACTGGCTTAATTGGGCGAAGCAGCGTACTTCCTACAATTCCGCCTGAGACTTCTGTTCCTCCCGAATAGTTTAGAATTGGAATATGCTTATGACCGATTTTGTCAAAAAGCCATTGCCATGGTGCTTCATTCCACGGCTCACCTGTAGAAATGATGGCTTTGACATGCGGCAACTTTATACCTGCAAGATTTTGCTGCATCGCAGATCGAACAAACGTAGGAGAAAGCCCAAAGTGGGTGACCTTTTGCTCGTGAATGAATGACCAGAGGTGCTGTTCATCTGGATAATCGGGTGCGCCGTCATATAAAACAATCGCAGCTCCATTGATCAAGCCCCCAAAGACGAGAAATGGCCCCATCATCCAGCCCATGTCTGTGAGCCAAAACAAGCGGTCTCCTTTTGCAACGTCCATACAAAGACCGGCATCAAAAGCTGCTTTTACAGGGAATCCTGCGTGTGTATGGACTGCTCCTTTTGGCGTACCAGTCGTTCCAGAAGTGTATAAGATCATGAGAGGCTCTTCATTTGAGAGATAGGTCGTTTCACTTATCGGGTCTTCTTTTAACAAATCGTTTAACCTAATATCTCCTTCATATTCAGTGTCAGAGGAAGTGTGTACAATGACGGTTTTGACGGTCGTGGTTTTGCCTATGGCTTCTGCTGCACATTCCCGCATATTGATCTTCTTCCCGCGGCGCGTCATGCCTGAGCCTGTGACGACAATGGCTGCACTTGACGCACGAATACGTACGGCAAGAGGCTCGCTTCCATACCCGGAGAAGACGGGGCTAAAGATAACGCCAATTTTCGCAAAGGCTAGCATGACAGCGACCGTTTCAGGAAGCATCGGCATATAAATGACTGCCACATCTCCTTTTTGAAGCCCATTCTTCAAAAAGCCAGCAGCGAGGCGATTCACCTTTTCCTGAAGATCGAGATACGTCCATTTCCTCTCTTCGCCCATCTCGTTTTTCCAAATCACGGCTGGCTGATGCTGCGCATCTTCGTTCTCTGCCCATTTGTCCACGGCCGTTTCGGTTATGTTGAGTTGACCGCCTTTATACCAGTTCGGCCACATGAGTGAATCTTGACCTAATGCGGCTTCGTACGGCATCTTCCACTTGATACCGACCGCCTTTTCGGCTTCTCTCCAAAACCAATCGGTACGCTCGACACTAGCTTTGTAGAATGCATCATAAGTAGAAAAACCAAGTGAGTACATCCATTTGTAAAGACGTGTCTGTTTGATCATTTGCTCTTCCGGTATCCATGCTGGTTTCAGGTTCATCATGAGGGTGCCCCCTTTAGACCGGATAAACCGGATGTTTTCGTCTTGTAAATGTCATCTCTTTTGAGGAATAGGCTTGGAAGCGATGACAAAGCTCATCTCGCAAGTGGTCGAACGGGATGACGCCGTCGACAATCATTTCAGAAGCAAGCTCATATATATTCATATCTTCTTGATATTCCTTGCGTTTCTCATGGATAAATGCAGCTCTCTCTTCAGCAGGCAATTCAGCAATCTTATTTGCATAGACAGCATTTACAGCCGCTTCTGGTCCCATGACAGCAATTTGTGCCGATGGAAGAGCGAGACAGCAGTCTGGTTCAAACGCTGGTCCTGCCATTGCATATAGACCTGCACCGTATGCTTTACGCACAATGACTGATATTTTCGGAACGGTTGCCTCTGACATAGCGGAGATCATTTTCGCCCCGTGTCTGATAATACCAGCTTGTTCCACTTTTGTTCCGATCATAAATCCCGGTATATCCGCAAGGAAAAGGAGCGGGATATGAAAGGCGTCACATAGCTGAATAAACTTAGCGGCTTTATCAGCTGAGTCATGGAACAGCACCCCGCCTTTTACCCTCGGCTGGTTAGCAATAAGACCGACAGGCTGCCCGTTCATTCGGCCAAAGCCTGTGATCAGCTCTGCGGCAAACAGTTTTTTAATTTCAAAAAATGATCCTTCATCAATGAGTAAATCAATGAGCTGATACATATCAAAAGGGGTATTTTGCCCTTTAGGAATAAGGCCTTGGATGGTCATCTCAGATGCTTTAGGTGCTTTTGCGGCTGCCGGTTTTGGTTTCTCTGTATAGTTGGCAGGCATGTAGGTTAAATAGTCGCGAGCGATTTGAATTGCTTCTTCCTCGGTTTTGGCTAAAATATCACCACATCCGGATATGCTACAGTGCATGTTTGCCCCGCCCATTTCTTCAAGTGTTACTTTTTCTCCAATCACCATTTCGGCCATTCTCGGAGAGCCTAAATACATCGAGGCATTCCCTTCGACCATCACAACGATGTCACAAAAAGCAGGAATGTAAGCACCTCCTGCCGCAGAAGGACCAAATAGTAAACAAACTTGCGGGATACGTCCAGACAGCTTCACCTGGTTATAAAAAATGCGTCCCGCTCCCCTTCTGCCTGGAAACATTGCAATTTGATCGGTGATTCTTGCACCCGCAGAGTCGACTAAATACAGCATCGGGCAGTTGAGCTTTTCCGCTGTTTCTTGGATTCTAATGATTTTTTCTACCGTTTTGACGCCCCATGATCCAGCTTTGACAGTAGAATCATTTGCCATAACGCATACGGTTTGCCCATTCATCTGCCCTGTCCCTGTGACAACACCATCTGCTGGTAAATGCTCATCTTTACACTCGGCAAACATCGCATCCTCAATGAACGAATCCTGATCTAATAGCAACTGGAGCCGGTCACGGACGAACAATTTTCCTTTTTCTTTGTTTTTTTGATGGTATCGTTCGGCTCCTCCTTTGACAATTCGCTGTTTTTTCACTTCATATTCTTCGATCATGCCCAGTCCCCTTTCTTGCTAGTTGCCTCTGTATTGAGGCGTTCGTTTTTCTTGGAAAGCTTGAAGGCCCTCCATTCGATCTTCTGTATCAATGAGCCGTACATAGGCTTCGTATTCCTTCATCAAACCTGTACGCAGATCGTGATCAAGACTCATTTGAATCGCTCGTTTCGCTTCTTTTAGAGCAATTGGGCCGTTTTTGGCGATTTGTTTTGCGAGAGAAATGGCGTCATTCATAAGGGAATCTCCTAAAGAGAGGTGCTCAATTAGTCCAATTTGAATGGCTTCTTCAGCTTGTAATGAAGCACCTGTGAAAATCAGTTCTTTTGCTTTACCGAGTCCGACGACACGCGGAAGCCGCTGCGTCCCTCCTGCCCCTGGTATGATAGCTAGTCCTGTTTCTGGCAGACCGAGTCTTGCTCCGGCTCGTGCGATGCGAATATCACAAGCTAGCGCGAGCTCAAGTCCTCCGCCAAGTGCGATTCCGTTCATGACGGCAATGACAGGTACAGGAAGGGATTCAATTTCTGTAAAGGTTTGCTGAATTGACAGAACTGCCGCTTTTGCTTCTTCTTCTGTCATCAATCGTCGCTCTTTTAAATCAGCACCTGCGCAAAAAACGTTAGAACCAGCTCCTGTCATGAGCAGGCAGCGGATGCTTTCATCATGTTTGATTTCTTGAATGAGTTGATTGATCTCCTCAAGCATCGCAGCAGATAGGGAATTTGCTTGTTCTGGTCTGTTTAAGGTCATGATCCCAATCTGTTCATCTTGTATCGTAAAATTGACCAATGATGTCATGTCACATTCATCCTTTATGAAGTAGTATGAGAGTGAAAAGCACGTAAACAATGACTAGGCAGGGTTCGATTTACTTTTGTTTCGATCCATTCTGCCGCTTTTATCAATGCTGGAAAATCGATATTGGTTTCGATTCCTAGTTTTTGAAGCATATGCACGACATCTTCTGTCGCGACATTTCCGCTAGAGCCAGGCGCATATGGACAGCCGCCTAGCCCGCCGCTAGAGGCGTCAAATGTGGTGATTCCCGCTTTTAATGCCGTATAAATATTGGCAAGACCCATCCCTTTCGTATCATGAAAATGAAGAGCGATTTTATCAGCAGGAAAACGTTCAAGTAAAATGTCTAAGCGCCTTTCTACTTGAAGCGGATGGGCTTCTCCAATGGTGTCGCCGAGTGATATTTCATCAATGCCATAAGAAAGCAGCATATCCGTTAACCGCAATACTTGATCCATTGGCACTTGATGTTCATAAGGGCAGCCAAACACGGTGGAAATATATGCGCGTGTGTGTTTTCCAGCTGCTTTTAAATCAGCTGTCATTTGTTTGATGACAGGAAGTGTTTCGTGGATGGATTGATTCATATTCTTTTTGTTATGCGTTTCACTCGAAGAGATAAACATAGCGCCTGTGTCAAGATTTGCTTCAAAAAAGTGAGCTAAACCTTTTTCGTTAGGAATGAGTGCTGCATAGGTGATGTCTCCTTTTTTGTGTAAGGATTGGGCTAATTCTTTGGCATCTTTTAAGGCTGGGACCCATTTAGGATGAACAAATGAGGTGACTTCAATATAAGGGAGCCGGGCTGCTGTGAGCAGTTCAATCCATCTTTGCTTCTCACTTGTGTCCAGCCAAGTGGATTCATTTTGCAATCCGTCCCGCGGGCCGACCTCCCTAATAAGTACACGTTTTGGTAATGCCATCTCGCTCCCTCCTATTCTGTCAGCTCTAAAAGAACCTCCCCTTCATCGACAAAGTCTCCCTCTGCTTTATACACTTTGCTGATGACACCTGCCTCTTCTGCCACTATTGGAATCTCCATTTTCATTGATTCCAAGATAGCGACCTCCTGCCCTTTTTGCACTTCATCGCCTTGTTTCACAAGAAGCTTCCATAAGTTTCCCGCCATTTGTATCGTGACCGTTTTCATGAACGGTTCCCCTCCCTTTTTTTCATGAGAAAATCGGTTGTGATGCTGCCACGTAAGAAAGCAGATGATCCAGCCATTTCCCTCAAAAGCGGTAAGTTGGTTTTAATCCCTTTTATTTCATATGCTTGTAACGCAGCGTTTAATCGTTCTATTGCAAGTTTTCGTGTGTCACCGTAAACGACCATCTTCGCAATCATTGGATCGTAATATGGGGTAATGTCGCTCCCGCTTGTCACACTTGATTCATGGCGTATATAGGGAGCTTCTGGTATAGATAGCCGAGTGATTGTTCCTGGTGACGGATAAAAGGTGACGGGATCCTCCGCATAGATTCTGACCTCGATGGCATGCCCGATTTGATGAATGTCCTCCTGATTGAAGGAGAGCGGCTCTGATGCAGCGATTTTCAGTTGCTCCTCGACAAGATCAATACCTGTAATTTCTTCTGTGACAGGGTGCTCTACTTGTAATCTCGTGTTCATCTCTAAAAAGTAAAATTGTTGGTTTTGATCGACTAAACATTCAATTGTCCCTGCATTTTCATAGCCAATGGCTTTGGCTGCTTTCACCGCCACCCGTCCCATCTCTTGTCTTACGGATTCATCGAGACAGGCAGCTGGTGCTTCTTCGATGATTTTCTGGTGTCTTCTCTGGAGTGAACAGTCGCGCTCAAATAAGTGAACCCCGTGGCCGAATGAATCAAAAAGGACCTGGATTTCAATGTGCCGCGCGTCTTCAATGACCTTTTCCATATAAAGCGTCCCGTCGTTAAAAAAACTTTGCGCTCTTTTTTGATTTCCCTCAAAAGCTTTACGCAGCTCCTCATCATTTCGGACAAGCTGCATGCCGATACCTCCGCCTCCGCTGGATGCCTTGAGCATGATCGGATAACCGAGTGACTGCGCTTTACTGATTCCTTCTTCTGCGTCATGGAGAGGTGCTGAAACGCCAGGTACAATGGGGATTCCCGTATGATCCATCGTTTTTCTCGCTTCAATTTTATTCCCCATGCGCTGAATGACCTGTGCAGATGGACCAATAAAAGCGATTCCTTCGCTGCGGCACCGTTCAGCAAAGGCGGCATTTTCTGATAAAAGTCCATACCCAGGGTGGATGGCGTCTGTATTTGTCTGCTTGGCTACCTCGATAATCACTTCCATGTTTAAATAGCTTTCAGATACTTTTGCACCTCCAATCAGATAGGCGCTGTCTGCTTCTTGTACATGAAGCGCATGCTGATCTGCCTCTGAATAAACAGCCACGGTGTTGATCCCGAGCCTTTTACAAGTCCGAATAATTCGACGAGCAATTTCGCCTCGATTGGCGATCAATACTTTTTTGAACATCGCTGCCCTCACTCCTTTATTAGATCAAGCGCCTGTTTTTTCAGACGAAATTTTTGAATCTTCCCTGAGGCGGTCATCGGATACTCGTCTGTGATGAAAAAATATTTCGGAATTTTGTAGCGTGCCATTTGTGACTGACAGTAGCTGGTTAATGTCTCAATCGTCACCGCGTGACCTTGTTTGAGCCGAATGAATGCGGCGGCTTCTTCTCCGTAAGTCTCGTCAGGAATACCGACGACCTGTGCATCAAGAATGGCTGGATGCGTGTAAAGAACGTCTTCAATCTCTTTTGGATAAACATTTTCCCCGCCTCTAATGATCATATCTTTCAGCCGTCCTGTGATTATCACATAGCCATCCTCATCCATCTCCGCTAAATCTCCTGTATGAAGCCACCCGTCCTCATCAATGACTTCATTTGTGGCTTCTTCATTTTTATAGTAGCCTTTCATCACGTGATAGCCTCTCGTGCACAGCTCGCCTTGTTCTCCTCTTGGTACTTCATATGGGGTACCTGGGGCGGTGATTTTCACTTCGATGTGAGGAAGCGCCCGGCCGACTGTTTGAACCCGCCTTTCAAATGAATCATCCGTTCTTGTTTGGGTAATGACAGGTGAGCTTTCAGTCTGGCCGTAGGCAATCGTGAGCTCCTTCAGACCCATTTGTTCAATGACGGCTTTCATCACATGGGATGGGCATAGAGATCCTGCCATAATGCCGGTGCGTAATGTAGACAGATTGTACTTGTGGAAATTCGGATGATCAAGCTCTGCAATGAACATTGTCGGGACGCCGTGAAGAACCGTGCACTCCTCTTTTTCCACTGTTTGAAGGACTCGCTCTGGGTGGAAAGATTCAATTGGAATGATCGTGCCACCTTTTGCGAGACAAGCAAGTACGCCAAGAACAGACCCAAAGCAATGAAAAAACGGCACGGGGATACACATGCGGTCTTCACGGGTGAGCTTCATGCAATCTGCGATTTGACTGGCATTGCAGACGATGTTTGTATGGCTGAGCATGACGCCTTTTGGGTAGCCGGTAGTCCCTGACGTATATTGCATATTAATGACGTCATCAGGCGTCAGCTCCTCCATTCGTTTCTCCCATTCATCATCCTCCGTTCTTTTGGCAGCAGCTTGAATACTGTCCCAGCTGCGCATGCCCTTTGGCGTGCGCTCGCCAATATAGACGACACTTTTTAAATATGGAAATGCTGTTGAAGTGATCTCGCCCTGATGAGCTGTTTGGAGCTCTGGGATGAGGTCTTCAAGCATTCTGACATATGATGTCTCTTTAAACCCGTCTACGATAAACAGCATGCTGCTATCAGAGTGCTTTAGTAAGTAAGCGAGTTCTTGTGATTGAAAGTTCGTATTCACGGTGACAAGAACGGCTCCAATAGAAGCGCAGGCGAATTGCAGCATGAGCCATTCAGGTACATTGGGTGCCATAATGGCGATATGATCTCCTTTTTGAACGCCTAATGCCATAAGACCTTTCCCTGTTTCCTTGACCTCTTTAAAAAAAACTTCGTATGAATAACGTAATGAACGTTCTGGATACACAATGGCTTCATGTGCTGGGTGCTGCTCCTTTTTCTCTTTTAATAGGGAGCCAATCGTTTGTGGATGAATCGACATCATGAATTTCCTCCCCCACCAATAGTAAGCGTTTTCATAACAGGATTAAGCTAACAATTGTCTTGCGATGACTAAACGCTGAATTTCAGAGGTGCCTTCTCCAATTTCCATGAGCTTGGCATCTCTCACAAGCCGTTCTACCCCGCACTCTTTCATATAGCCTGTTCCTCCGTGAATTTGGACAGCATCAAGACTTGCTTTTGTCGCCATTTCTGAAGCGAAAAGTTTGGCATAGGCAGCTTCTTTTGTAAATGGCTTGCCATGATCTTTCAGCCAGGCGGCTTTCCACACCATTTGTCTAGCGAGTTCTATTTGCATCGCCATATCTGCCAGCTTAAACTGAATGGCTTGGAAGGAAGAAAGGGTCTGCCCAAATTGCTTTCTTTCCTTTGCATAGGAGAGAGAAGCATCTAGTGCAGCTTGTGCGATCCCAACAGATAAGGCAGCAATCGAAATTCGCCCCCCGTCTAAAGTGTATAAAAATTGCTTGAAGCCTTTGTTTGGATCTCCTAATATATGATGAGCTGGTACACTTACGTTGTCTAAAATGATTTCAGCCGTATCTGAACCGCGCACCCCCATTTTGTCGTATGGATTTGTAATGGTCAGCCCTTTTTGCCCTTTTTCTACAATGAAGGCGGAAATGATCGGGCGGCCGTGCTCATCGTGATCCGATACGGCGGTAACGATAATGGTTCTGGCAAAATTGGCGTTTGTGATCCAGCATTTCTCCCCGCTAATCACATATTCTTGTCCGTCTTTGACCGCTTTTGTTTTTGTCCCTTTAGCATCTGATCCTGCATTTGGCTCCGTTAATCCGAAGGAACCGAGTGCTGTTCCAGAGGCCAGCGGGACGAGGTGATCCATTTTTTGTTCCTCTGTACCGAAGTAATACAGCGGGCTTGCGCCTAAGGAAACGGCCGCGGCATAGCTAAGACCTGTACTGGCACACTGTTTTCCGATTTCTTCTACAGCGAGCGCATATGAGATTGTATCTCCACCTGAGCCTCCGTATTTCTCTGGAAAAGGAATACCCATCAAGCCGAGCTCCCCCATTTTTTGAAAAGTTTGGGCTGGGAATACAGCCTGTTCATCAATGGTTTGAGCGAGTGGTGCAATTTCTTCCTTGGCGAATTCTTTGACCATCTGCCAAATCATTTGCTGTTCTTTCGTTAATTCAAAATCCATCGTGTTTCCCCCTTTGGCTCTTTTCTATCATATTTATTAATCAAGTGGCTGCTTCATGCCAAGCTTGGCTGAATTCAGAAAATTAAAACAAAAATAATAGAAAAAAGCATGAACGAAGAAAATCCTCATTCATGCTTTTTCGTTATCTCACTCTTTTTGTAGAAGGTTTGCTTTCGTGATGAAGACGATTGAGAGCCGTTACTTTGTAAGTAACACTCTTATTCTGGTGAACTGAAAGATCTTTGACGGATGTCAGCGTACCAGTTTCTTTTCTAACAGTTTGAAGCAACTCATATGTTCCTTTCGTCGTCAATCGATAGACTGCATAATAGGATGCGGTAGATTGCGGATCATTTTTGATCTGTAAAGCTGCACCATCTGCTGTTTTTTTAATAGATTGAATGATTGGTTTTTTTGGCGCTTTCTGATGAAGCCAAGGCATTTCTGGAATGAGAGCCGGTTTACGGTACGCATCTTCTATCAATCGATTTTTGACATTCAAAGGGTTACGGTTGATATCCTTTAGGCTAAAGTGCATGCTTCCCTGTACGAGAGGTGACTGTCTGTTTAGCTGGATCTGCCGAAAGTATTCTTCTGGATCTGACCAAGCAGGATCACTGTTTTGATTAATTTTATACGTCGCCTGACCAATGTACAGGTGAACAGGCTCTCCCTTCACTTCATTTGACCACCATTTCGTGAGCACGTCATAGGCGGCTGCCTGAAAACCGATGCTCCAGTAAATTTGCGGGGTAACATAATCGATATCATGCTGCTGAATCCACTTTCTTGTATCAGCATACAAATCATCGTAATTGGTCATCCCTGCTGTGGTATTTGAACCAGTCGGGTCATCCTTTATGTTGCGCCATACTCCAAATGGGCTAATACCAAATTTCACATACGGCTTTACTTTCTTCACGGTGTCGTTGATTTGCTTGACCAATTGGTTCACATTATCTCTTCGCCAATCTTCTATATGCGTAAATGCCTTTTTTCCATATGTTTCATACGTTTCTTGATCTAGGAACGGCACACCGGCTATTTTATTCGGGTAAAAATAATCATCCATATGCACTGCATCAATATCGTAGTTTTTCACGACTTCTTCTATACCGCCGACAATGAACTCCTGAGCTTTTGGAATGCCTGGATTGAAATAAAGCTGATTTCCGTACGCAATGGTCCAATCAGGATGTTTTTTTGCCGGGTGATCGGCTGATAAACGGCTGAGATCGGTATGATTCATTGTGATGCGATACGGGTTAAACCAAGCGTGAAATTCGAGCCCGCGTTTATGAGCTTCTTCGATCATGAATTCAAGCGGGTCATACCCGGGATCTTTCCCTTGCGTGCCGGTTAAATATTCGGACCACGGCCCGTATGCCGAAGGGTAAAAGGCATCTGCTGTCGGTTTAATTTGCATGATCACGGCATTCATATTCATCGCTTTGATCTCATCTAACAAATGAATAAACTCTTCTTTTTGCTCTTTGACAGGCAGCCCTTTCTTTGAAGGCCAATCTAAATTATAAACCGATGCGATCCATACTGCGCGCATCTCTCTTGTGCTTTCAAGCTTCCCTTTTGGGATTGGACGAGCTAGACTGCTAGAAGGAATCAATAAGAATACAAACATTAAAATTAGTGTTAGACACGTCATACAGATCTTTTTCACCATTTTTTGCATCACCTCATCATCAGTTTATTCCGCTTTTTGAGATCGAATGCCAGCAGATGGTGTCAGCAGGATATTTTTCATTTCCTTGAGCTGGGCTTCAGGTATGTCGCAAGCCTCGATTAAATACCGCTCTGCACTCCCGTATGTCTTCATCATTTCGTTTAGAACATCTTCCAGATAATCTTGCTGCACACCTAGAAGCGGCTGAATTTGCTCTTTTGATACCCGATATAAACTCATCATCCGGACAAATCGCTGCTGCCTTCTGACAAGCATTTTCACCCCTTCGTTAGAGCGCATGTATTCACTTAAAACGGCAGACATCGGTACACCTGCTACTAATTGAATGAGGGCAGATAAAAAGCCTGTCCGGTCCTTACCGCTTGTGCAGTGAAGCATCAGCGGGTAATTGCTTTTATCTGAAAGCAGTGTGAACAGTTGCTGAATTTCTTCTTTACGCTCTGTGAGCATGCTTTGATATAAATCCTTCATAATCGGTGTGAAAGTGAAAGATTTCCCTTCTGCTACCAGCATACGAAACATGGTCCATTTACTTGGCATCTTACTGTCAGGATGCATGGGAATATGGACGATTTTGTTATGTTCCTTGATCTTTGGCGGATGTGATTTGCATTCTGAGGCTGTACGAAGATCACAAACGGTTTGAATCCCAAGGGTCGAAAACGTCTCGATATCTTGTTTCGTCAGACGGGACAAATCTGCGGATCGATAAATCATCCCCTCCCTGATGACCATTTCATCTGTTGTGTGAAGTCCCCCTACTTCTCTAAAATTCGCAAGCTTTGAAAATGGGTTGTTTGATTGATTCATAGAAGTGAAAGTCCTTTCCGTTACGTTCTTTTCTCTATCATACGCTTTTATCGAGATGGGGAAAAGAGAAGCCATTTGGTATAATGGAAAAAGGACATACGGTTGGATTGGAGAAATGTAGCATGATCAAAACAAAACGGATTCAGCAAATCAAAGAGTATGTGTTTGACCGGGAATCTGCCTCACTGGATGAGCTTGTGGCGCATTTTGGCGTTTCAAAAAACACGATACGCCGAGATGTACAAGCATTGGTCGAGTCCGGCGTGCTCAAAAAAGTATATGGCGGAGTGGCTGTGAATCATTCAACATTAGTAGTATATCAGGAGCGAAAGACCCATCAGCTGAGTAAAAAGCAATTGATTGGTCAAACAGCAGCTGCTTTTGTGGAAAATGGGGATATGATTTTTGTTGATTCTGGTACGACAACACTTGAGATGCTTCCCTATTTGACTGAGAAACAGGTGACTGTTGTGACCAATAATGTAGATTTCATCACACAGGCGATGCCTTATGAGAATCTCACTATCTTTTCCACCGGCGGGATGCTTGAGAGAAAAACGAATTCATTCGTTGGCTATCAAAGTGTAGAGCGTTTGAAAGCTTACAATGTCAATAAAGCCTTTATCGCATCAACTGGTTTATCCATTGATCACGGCGTCACGAATTCGTCCCCGCTTGAAACGGATATTAAAAAGACGGTTGTTGAAAAAAGTGCCAAAACGTTTTTATTAGTGGATGATAGTAAATTTAATCATTACGCTTTGACCACATTTTGTCATTTGCAAGATCTTGATGTCGTCGTGACGAATAAACAGCCAAATGAAGATTATCTTCAATATGGAAAAGAGCATGATGTACGGTTTGTCACGCCTTCATCAAAATAGATGGATCACAAAACAACGGCTCAGGAATTTGAGCCGTTGTTTGATTCATTCATTTCAAGCTGCATGATCAGGCGGAATAAAAAGCGGTATACGGCTGAGATGACTTCAATGAAGGGCATATCTTCATGGATGTCCTCAAGCTCAAGAAGCTGTAAATTCACATCAAACAAGCCGTCTTGCCCATTAAATTGAAGCTGCGCACCATTTAATGAAGCCAGCATGTCCTTTAGAATGCCTGTGTCTTTTTTAGGACGTTTGAAACCGAATAACAAGGTATACGTTTGAAATACTTCGTCCCATTCAATGGCTAATCCATCGACTCTCACCACATCAAACCACTTTGATTCGATATAAATGAATTCTTTTTGATGTTGTTTTACATATGTAAGCGGTGTGTTTAGAAATGAGGCGCCCTCTGATTGAATCATGTCCTCGGATTCTTTGTCTACACGCTCTATATATACATCGCTAAAGCGTGCCTCTTCCTTTATTCTTGCACCCTCTAAAGGCCAATTGTGGCGCGCCGCTTCGTCATATTCAAAGTCTGTCAGCGCTTGTCCTTCTTTCAATAAATCTTGTAAGCGATTTTGTAGCGACATGGCTATGTCTCCTTTCTTCTCCTTCATGTGCGTGTATTATTTTAGCATAACTCATGAAAAGAAAGATATGGCTCAGCATATGATGGTATGATAGTGTCAAAAGAAACATCTCGGAGGGATACGTTTTGCTCACAATGACACTGGCAGAAAAAATCGTAGACGAGGTCAAAAAGGTGCTGACTGAGGAAATCATCATTACACAAACAAACGGCACCATCATAGCGGCAACAGATCCAGCGCGCATTGGTCAATTTCATGAAGGGGCATATTTGACATCCTTTGAAGGACAAAAACGAATTCTCACAAAGGATAATGAGCAACGAATGAAAGGGGTCAAAGCTGGCATCAATCTGCCTATTTATTTTAAGCAAGAGGTCATTGGTGTGATTGGGATGACAGGAAATCCCGTCCATGTCTCTCCATTTGGCGAAATATTACGAAAAATGACCGAATTGCTTATTCAAGAACATGAATTTTTTCTAGAAACGGAAACCGATGAACGGCAGCTTGAAGCGTTTGTGTTCGACTGGCTTCATCTGCCAGAGACAGCCATCGATCTCACTGAAAAAGCAGCGCGGCTTCAGCTTGATATCAATAAGCAGCGTGCGGTCGTCCTCATTGATTGTCACGATGAATCGTTTATGAAGCAGGATCAATACAAAAAAGTGAAGGAAATGCTGCATCTCACCAATCAGGAAATGATCGTCCGCTGGGGACATGCCCGCTTTTTGCTCATGCTGCAAACCTCGGCAAATGACCGTGATACTTTGCGGCAGCGTCTTTTTCACATCCATGCTGCGCTCACCGCACGTCCTAAGTCAAAGGTTTTGATAGGTGCGGGAAAACCTGCAGCTGGACAGATAATGAAGCAATCATTTCATCAAGCCTTTCGTGCTTTAAAAATGGCGAATACAGATACACCGATTGTGTTTGATGAGGATTTAACACTTGAACTTTTTATAGAAGAAGTGAGTCAGGAAACAAAAGAAGTGTTCCTTGATCGAACGATTGTCCCGCTTCTCCCCTACCCTGAGCTAGTGAAAACATTGCGTGTACTCATGACGTCAGATTGCTCATTGAAATATACTGCGGAAGCGATGCACGTACATATCAATACACTGCATTACAGGCTAAAACGTATCCAAGATTTAACGACACTTGATCCGAAACGCATGCAGGATGCGATGCTCTTTTATTTAGCCTTGATGCTATTAGATCATCATCCAAATAAACGAGGCGAGAAGCCCGATATTTTGTAGAATCGTCCATAGGCATGAGGCGATTCTTTTTTTATACTGAAAGAAACGGTATGTCTAATCAGTAGGAGTGAATGCGTATGTTAAATTCTGAATTTTTAAATCAATTAAAAAAGATTGTCGGTGCGTCTCATGTACAGCGCAGTAAAGCCGATCGGCTTGCCTACTCTTATGATGCAACGCCTAATTTTCAGCATATGCCAGATGTTATCGTAAGCCCGCGCACGGCTGAGGAAATCCAGCAAATTGTTCGGCTCTGCGCCTCATATAAGGTGCCGATTGTGCCAAGAGGATCCGGTACAAACCTTTGTGCAGGCACCTGTCCTACACAAGGCGGACTTGTGATGTTGTTTACAAGAATGAACCAATTCATCGAAATTGACGAAGAAAACCTGACTGCAACGGTCCAGCCTGGTTTGATCACACAGGAACTCATTCACCAAGTAGAGGCAAGAGGCCTTTTCTATCCACCAGACCCAAGCTCGATGAAAATTTCGACGTTAGGCGGCAATATTAATGAAAATTCAGGTGGGCTTCGGGGGTTAAAATATGGCGTGACGAGAGATTATGTACTTGGGCTTGAAGTGGTTCTGCCAAACGGCGACATCGTCAAAACGGGCGGCAAGCTCGCCAAGGACGTGGCCGGGTATGATATGACCCGTTTATTTGTTGGATCAGAAGGAACGCTCGGAATAGTTACTGAAGCGACGCTAAAGCTTTTGCCGCTTCCAGAAACCAAACAAACGATGCTTTGCTTATATGAAAGCCTTGAGGAAGCAGCTGCATCAGTTTCGGCGATTATTGCAGAGCGTATCATCCCCGCCACATTAGAATTTATGGATCAGCCGACACTAGAAGTCGTTGAAGACTTTGCCAAAATTGGCCTCCCGACTGACGTTCAAGCGGTGCTATTAATCGAACAGGATGGCAACCCTGAGGCTGTTTCCCGTGATATGCAAAACATCGCAAAGGTCTGTCAGCAGCACGGTGCAAAAGAAGTGAATATCGCACACTCTGAAGAAGAAGCAAGTGCCCTTTTAACAGCGAGGCGAGCCGCTTTATCTGCCCTCGCCCGTTTAAGCCCTACGACGATTTTAGAAGATGCCACAGTTCCCCGATCTGAAATTGCGAACATGGTGCGGGCGATCGAAGACATTGCGAGAGAGTACGACGTGAAAATCTGTACATTTGGCCATGCAGGTGACGGAAATCTGCACCCTACTTGTGCAACTGATGCAAGAAATGAAGAAGAAATGAAGCGAGTTGAAGAAGCCTTTCAGGCTATTTTTGAAAAAGCAGTCTCCCTTGGCGGCACCATTACGGGTGAGCATGGTGTGGGTCTAATGAAAGCCCCCTATTTGGAGCTAAAGGTCAAAAAAGAAGGAATCGCTGCAATGAAAGCGATCAAACAAGCGCTAGATCCAGCAAATATCATGAATCCTGATAAGGTGTTTGGAAAAGCAGCAAGGAAGCGAGTGGTGGTCTCATGAATTCCTCTAAACAAACAGAGATTCAGCAAACATTTCAACAGCAAATGGATGAAAAGGAGCTGCTCAATTGCATGCGCTGCGGCTTTTGCCTTCCTTCCTGCCCTACTTATATTGAATCGGGTCAACAAGAAACGCACTCGCCCCGTGGCCGAATTGCTTTAATGAAGGCGGTAAGAGACGGCGTGATTGAGCCTGATGAAGATGTCGAACATTCATTGAACCTTTGTCTTGGCTGCCGTGCATGTGAACCGGTCTGCCCCTCAGGCGTCAAATATGGACGTTTACTTGAGGATGCAAGAGACATCATTCAGCAGCACAAAAAACAATCCCTTCCTGTCAAATTTGTGAGACGTGTTGTGTTTAAAGGACTCTTTCCTTCCCAAAGCCGGATGCGTCAAGCGGCTGGACTACTGCGATTTTATCAAACCTCTGGTCTGCAAACGGCCGCCCGCAAGTCTGGCATGCTAAAGGTACTTCCGCCGCATTTACAGCTGATGGAAGAGGCCCTTCCAAAGGTGCCGCGACAACAAAAAAGCCGTGCGTTAGAATACAAAGCCATTGGCACAGCAAGAAAACGTGTCGCCTTTTTTACTGGCTGTTTAATGGACACCGTTTTTTCCAGCACAAACGAAGCGACCATCCAGCTTTTGCAACTGGCCGGCTGTGACGTTGTCGTCCCTCCTGTTCAGACGTGCTGCGGTGCACTTCATGGTCATAGTGGAGAAAAAGAGCAAGCGAAAGAGCTAGCAAGGCGGAATATTGAAGCATTTGAGGAGATTGAGGCAGATGCCATTGTCATGAATGCGGGCGGATGTGGTGCCTTTTTAAGTGATTATGATCATTTACTAAAGAATGATCCGTCTTTTCAAAAGCGAGGTGAAGCCTTCTCACAGAAAATCAAGGATATATCAGACATTCTCGTGGAGCTGGAATTTCACGGCCGTACGCCGCTTGCTTTACCAGAGCAAGTCATCACCTATCAAGATTCCTGTCATTTGCGGAACGGAATGGGTGTACAGCAAGCGCCAAGGGTGCTCATGAAGGCAATTCAAGGGGTATCATTTAAAGAAATGAAGGATGCCGACCGCTGCTGCGGATCCGCCGGAATTTATAATATTTTGCAGCCACAAATGTCGATGCAAATTTTAGATCATAAAATGACAGAAGCTAGTCAAACAGCTGCGGCTGCTATTGTCACGTCCAATCCAGGCTGCCAGCTGCAAATGGCAGCAGGTATCAAACGTTCAGGACAATCGAACAACATGCGTGCTGTTCATCTCGTAGATTTTTTATTAGAAGCGGTTCAATATGGAAAAGAAGCGTCCAGCACATCAAGCTGAACGCTTTTTTTCATGCATATCTTCCGGCAATTGGTTGGATAATAGAGGAAAATTGCGGAAGGAGATGGTTCAAGTGCTGAAGAAAAACAACCAACATCAAAAGGACCCAAATTCAGTATTTGAGGCATTGTCACGTTCCTCTGATTTTACAAACGAGTTGTCACGAAGTGAAGGGTTTCTTTATCGAATTTCTTTTTTTCGTTCTTTAATTAATGGGCATCTACTCCATGAACAAATTTTGCCCTGCATGAAAGAATTACATCTCACCCCTACTCTTGAGGAGCTGAAAGAACGAATTCCCATTGAACAGTCCGTCATCACGACCGATCTTCAGGAAGTGGAAAAAGCGCTTCATCGAGGGAATATGGCCATTCGTCTTGAAACGGACTGGGGTAAAGCGCTTCTGATCCCGATTGAAGAAAAGAAAGGCAGACAAGTAGGTCCGCCTGAGATAGAATTTGGCATTATTAGTGCACAGGAAGCATTTGTGGAGGTTTTGGATACCAATTTAAATTTGGTTAGACGGCGGCTGCCGACACCGAACCTGAAAGTGTCAGAAAAGACGGTTGGCACGCTTTCTCAAACAAAAGTAGCGGTGCTATATATTGAAGAGATTGCTAATCCGGCAAACATTGAAACCGTTCTCCAGCGTATTGAAGACATTGATTTTGATCAAATTTTAGATGCAAATTACCTTGCACAAATGCTTTATGATGTGTCCAATACGATCTTTCCGTTGTTTTTAAATACAGAAAGACCCGACCGCGTCTCTTCAGGTTTATCAGAAGGGAAAATTGCCATATTAGTGGATGGCTCGCCTCATGTCTTGCTTGCCCCGACGATTTTACTTGAGTATTTTTCCACTATGGAAGACTACAATATGTCGTGGATTGCGGCTTCTTGCTTTAGGCTGTTACGCATATTTGCTGTGATATTTTCCATTTTTGCGACACCTTTATATGTAGCCGTTTTAACGTTTCATTATGAGCTAATTCCAAAAGACTTATTAGAAACCATTGTGTCCTCCCGCTATCTTGTTCCATTTCCTCCAATCATTGAGGCGCTATTTTTAGAGATTTCGATTGAATTACTAAGAGAAGCGGGTTCGAGGCTTCCAGCTAAAGTCGGTCAGACGCTCGGGATTGTTGGAGGGATTGTCATTGGACAGGCTGCTGTGGCAGCAGGATTAACAAGTAATATTTTACTCATTATTGTTGCCCTTTCTGCTCTTGCCTCATTTGTCACCCCTATTTACAAAATGGGCAGTGCCATTCGGCTGCTGAGATTTCCCTTTCTACTTGCGGCACAGGTGTGGGGTGCATTAGGTATTGCAGTGATGGGATCATTCCTTCTCACCCATTTAATGAAATTAACGTCTATTGGACGTCCGTATCTAGAGCCTATTTTTCCGCTGCGCCTGACAGATCTAAAGGGCAGTTTAATTCGTCCTCAGCTTCGTTTTTTGAATAAAAGACCGGAAAATTTACGCCCGCAAAATGAAACCATCCATCGGCAAAAGCCTAAGCAAGGCCGTAAGGGGAAAAATGATTTTTATGAATAAGGAAGTGAAAGCATGAGTTCTTCTTCTGTAAAAGAGAAATTTCAAGTTTCCCCTTTTTTTGTGTTTTTTCTCGTTAATGCTAATCAAGTTGGTGTTGGCATTTTAAACTTTCAAACAAACCTTGTTCGTTCTATGAATAATGATGGATGGATCGCCATTCTGATTTCTGGCTTCAGTGTCAATGTCATGATCTTTCTTATGTACATGATGTTTAAAAAGGCCCCTTCGGATGAATTTGGTGATATCACGCAATATGTATTTGGCAAGTGGGTTGGGCAATTATTCAACATTCTCTATATCTTATATTTTGCTTCTTTGTCGTTGACCGTTCTCGTCCATTATATGGATGTGATCCATGTATGGCTGTTTAAAGAAATTCCTGGTCTATTGTTTGCGTCTGTACTTCTGCTGCTCGTGTATTACATTCATACCGGCGGGTTTAGAACGATTGCTGGATGGGCATTTTTTAGTATTGTACTGACGTATTGGATGACGTTTATTTGTTTTTATGCCATGAAATATAGTCACATTCGTTTCATGTTCCCGATGTTTGATCATACATTTTCGCAGCTGTTGATGGGAGTCAAAGATGCTTCATTATCCATGTTTGGTTTTGGCACACTGCTTGTCTATTATCCCTTTATTAAACATGCGCAGACGTCTCAAAAATTTGCTCACATGGGGGCATTATTTACGACATGCTTAAATTTACTCGTCTTTCTCGTCTCCATTGCGTATTACTCAAGTGCTCAGCTTAAATTAACAAAATGGCCGACGTTAACGTTAACAAGCATTGTGAAGCTCCCGTTTATCCAGCGCTTTGAATTTATCGAAGTGTCTCTTTGGCTGCTTTTAATCATTCCGAATATCGCGATTCCACTGTGGGCCGCGAGCCGAATGGCAAAACAAGTGCTTCATACAAGCCAGCGCGTCACGTTCATCGCGCTCAGCATCCTCATTCTGGTCATGTTTTCATTTTTTACGGGGGCGACTTCTTTTGAAACCTTTAACCAATGGGTGGAATATAGCGGATACTTTCTTGTATATGGCTTGATTGTCTGTATGGTTATTGGACTGATGTTGAAAAAAAGGTGGGTGAAAAAACGAGCATGAAACATTATATACTCACGGGTCTCATGTTGTTTAGTCTCTTCTTAACTAGCTGTGCACAGCCTCGCCTTTTAGATGAATTAAATATCTCTCAGGCGGCAGGATTTGATTTAATCGAAGATGGAGAAATGAAGGGCTTCTTTGTCTTCCCTGTCTTTAAAAGTGAGGAGCAAGGAAGTTATCAAATATTAAGCGCAAGGTCAAATACCATTAGTAATATTCAGTTTCTCGTATCAGAAAAATCACCTTTTCCAGTCGTCATGGGTCAGGTGCTCGTTATTTTAGTGAGTGAAAAATTAGCAAAGGAAGTCGGCATGATCGATTTAATGAATTACATTTATCGTGATCCTATCATTGGTTCACGCCAAGTGTTTGCGATTGTAGGCGGAGAAGTTGAAGACTTATTATATACAAAAATGAATCAAACGAACTTAAATATAGGTGTGTATCTCTCTGATCTGTTGTCCCAAAATATGCGAAATGGCAATCAACCTGTCACTAATCAGCATATTTTCATGAATCAGATGCTGGCAAAAGGAGTCGATGCTTACCTGCCTTACATCAAGAAAACGAGCAACGCCATTAAAGTCACAGGAGTTGCTCTGTTTGATCAGGAAAAAATGGTCGGTCATATCCCTGGAGAAGACACGTTCACATTTAAAGCGATGATTGAAAATCATAAAAATGGTATCTACGAGTTTCAATTGGCTGATCAAGCAAAGACCCATGTCGTCATTGAAAATATCAAATCACATGTGTCCTACCAGATCAAACCAACGAATAACCTAACAAAAAAGCCTCATATCACGATTGATATCAAGCTAAAAGGTGAATTAAAAGAGTTCATGAAATCCAAAAAAATTGATAAACCGAATATATTGGACCAAGTCGAAAAAGAAGTAGAAAAACATGTCGTTCAGCAAGGACAAGACCTTGTTCAGTCCTTTAAAAAGCAACATATTGATCCGCTTGGGCTAGGCTTAAGGTATCGATCAAAAGACAAAGCCATGACACCAGAAAAATGGCAGGAAATCTATCCTGATGCGGATGTACTAGTTAAATGCCATATGAAAATTGTACAAACTGGTGTCAGTCAATAAAGGAGCTGGAAATTATTCGAAAATATCTTCTTTATTGTTCAATATGGTAGACACGTTCGTTTTGACTCTTGGAACGCCATCTTTTTGAAGATAGTCATTTAAAGTGTTCTCTACTTCACTTTTATCTGTGTGAAGGATCTTAGGTGAACATTGTTCCACAAGGACCGGTCTATTCCCTTTAGCACAGTGTGTCATTGTTTCAAGGGCAATTAAACTGAAAGGTCTTCCTTTGTCTAGCCATGTTTTCATTCTATCCCAGGTTGGACAGCTTAAGGCTGCCAGCCTTCCCCAATGAACGTGAAAATGAGTGCAAGTGACCTCCATCCAATTTAATACTTTGTTAGAGTGGAAACGGTACAGACAGATAAAAGCAGCTGTCGGTAATTCTTTTTCACTGATCGATTTCAATTTCTCTATCACATGTTGTAAACCTTCATCTTCGGGCAAACTGCTGGCCGCTGCCCAAGAAAGTGGATAAAGAAATTCTTCGTCAGCCTGATTCACCAGTTCCCTTACCCACCCAGCGGCAGATGTACCTAAAACATCAGCCACGATTTCTAACATGCGTGATTTCACTTCGATATGCTGAGTCTCATCGAACCGGCTTTGAACAGAGTCTAAGGTCCTTTGCTGATCATGCTGTTTCAGCGCATCAATGACATCATCCTCAAGAAACCACCTAGTAATTGAGAAGTTTATTAAAGACGCCAAATCTTGCCGCACGTCTTGTAATGTGGGGGCTTTATCTTCTTTGGTGACGATGACACCATCCAAAGCCTGTCCATCCTCTCCATAAAAGTCATCATGCAGTAAAAATTGTTTAGGAGAATGGAGAACGGCTAAGTTATACCATTCAATCGGTCGTAAAGAATTGTTGAGTAGTCTCTTGTGACACGGCTGACATAATTGATAAGGTTGTTTCGGTTCATCAGTATCTTCTACCACATTCATTGCGTTTTTTTGACAGGCTTCACATAAGACGACTTTTTCCACTCCATTCACTTCCTTTGAATCTAATCTTCATCCTTTACATCTGGATCTTCAGGAATCGGTTCATTTAAAATCTCTTGGACGAGCTCTTTGTATTGTTCAAGCTGCTTCATATGCGTTTGAAACTGTCCTTGATAAATGAGATATGATTCTCCGTCAAATACAAAACGGATCTTTTTTTGCTGAATTAATTTCTCAATATACGCCTCTGATACTTCTAAGTATTCAGCTGTTTCTTCGATTGTTAAATACATGTTAATGCACCACCCGTTCGTTTCATCTAACAAATTATATCATGATCTGTTGAAAAAAACGGAAGCCGCCTGTTCATATTTTCTTTCCTGATATCATGATAACAAGTGTTCAGCAAGTAGATCGTCTAGGTGCGAGCAAATATGGTATGATAAAGTTTGCTAGATGGGCGTTTTTCGGTTTGACCTTCAGAGAGGTAAGCGGAAAGCAGACTCATGAGAGAAACAAAACAAGCATAGGCTTTTATATGGATGCTTGAAGAAAATTCGTATTTAAAGGCAGAGTGAAATGAATGGGAACCTTGTTTAATGAAATTTTAACTTGGCTGACAAGCCTTGGTTATGTAGGTGTAGCACTAGGTCTGATGATTGAAATCATTCCGAGCGAAATTGTTCTTGCTTATGGCGGATATATGGTGTCAACAGGAACAATCGGTTTTGTTGGAGCTGTTATCGCCGGCGTCATCGGAGGTACGCTCGCACAGTGTTTTATATACTGGATCGGTCTTTATGGCGGAAGACCTTTTTTAACAAAGTACGGAAAATACTTATTCATCCATGAACATCATATCGCCACTGCAGAGCGCTGGTTTGATCGATATGGAACCGGTGTGGTGTTTACAGCGCGCTTTATTCCTATTGTCCGCCATGCCATCTCCATTCCAGCCGGTATTGCCAAAATGCCTTTTTTGAAATTTGTCCTCTTGACAGGATTAGCAGCCATCCCTTGGTCGATCTTATTTATCTATCTCGGTATGCAGCTTGGGACAAAGTGGGACCACATTCAAAGTGTTGCTCACGCTTATACCACTCCTATTATGGCCATTGCGATTGTCCTGATCGTTCTCTATTTCGTCTTAAAAAAAATTCGTACGAACCGAAAACGGACAATCTAATGAAAAGCGCCTTCCACTGATCTAGTGAAAGGCGTTTTTTCTATGAGTGTAAGGATTGTTTTTTCATATATTGAGATAATTCCATAATCATTGCACCCATTCTCTCAAGTGACGGGGCGAGAATCCGGTCAATTCCCTCTTCTTTTAAAGCTTCAGCTGTGACTTTTCCAACAGCTACTGCCAGTACGGGCTGCTCGAATAGCGCTTGGAGTTCTTCTTTTCTTCCCCATTTTGCCGCTAGTGTGAAAAAGGCGTGCACCTGAACAGCGGTTGTAAAACAGACGGCTTGGACTTTTCCATCTTTCATTTCTTGAAGCAATGTTTCTGCGGCTTCTGGTTCAGGTGGTGTGTGCTGATAAGGTAAAAGCGGCAATACATCTGCCCCTTTGTCATGTAAAAACTTCATGAGAGCCGGAGCGTTTTCTCCGTGCAGCTGCACCATGACACGTTTGCCTTGAAACTCTTTGCCTTCAAGCTTTGAGATTAGGTCACGCACCGTTCCATCTTCATCAGATACGTCTGGCTGAATTCCGCGTTTTTTGAGTGCAGCATAGGTTTTGTATCCTCTTGAAGCAATCTGTGCATTTGATAGAATGTGCATAAATTCTTCCCCTAAATGAAGCTCTTCTGCACTCTCAATTAATGTATCAGTCCCGATACCCGTTGTTAAAATCACCCAATCGGCGCCTTTTTTCACAAAGGTTTCAATGCCTGGCTTTAACTCCTCTTTGGCTAAAAATACGGTTCCTTGAAGAGAACGAATAACGGCTTGTCCCCCTTGCTTTTCGACAAGTGTACGCATTTCTTCTGTTTTTCTCGTTCCACAAATGGCAATCGTTTTTCCAGCTAAGCCTTTACTCAATTTTATCCCTCTTTTTCTATCACATTTGATATGTATTAAATATAGATTTATTTGGAAGACGTTGCAAGTGTCTACTAAAAAAGAGCTTGACGTTTCGGTCTAATTCGAGTATCTTTTGTAAGTGCAAATTGTAGGAGGTCATTATGGAAAAACAGAATGTTCAAGCTTATCGATTATCAATTGCAGACCCAACACCACTTGGTTTGTTTGGTTTAGCAATGGTGACGCTCGTTGCGTCCTCACAAAAACTAGGAATTACAGATGGCACTTCCCTTATTTTACCTTGGGCTATCTTCCTTGGAGGCATCGCGCAGCTGATCGCGTCCATACAAGATTCAAAGCATCAAAATATTTTTGGAGCCACTGCCTTTGGCGCATTCGGTCTTTTTTGGATGGGCGTTGGTACGACTTGGCTCATTCAAGCGGGCGTTTTTGGGAAAACGCTTGCGGAAGCAGCAGATCCAAAACAACTAGGTTTTGCGTTTATCGGATATTTAATTTTCAGCTTGTTTATGACGATTGGTGCAATGGAAACACATAAAGTATTATTTTTGATTTTCGTCTTTATTGATTTCTTATTCCTTGGTCTTTCCCTAAGCTCATTTGGTGTGATGTACGATGTGACTCATACCATTGCCGGTATTGCAGAATTGATCATTTCCCTGCTTTCTTTTTATGGTTCAGCAGCAGTTGTGCTCAATACTCATTTTGGCCGTACTGTACTGCCAATTGGACAACCATTTCGTATTTTTACAAAAGCATAAGTAAAAAAAGAACTGCTTTGTGCAGTTCTTTTTTATGTTTATTTTTCTTGTGCCTCTTGGAAGATCTCGCTGATGATTTCATATGAACGCATTCTTTCTTGATGGTCAAACATATCCGAATTAATCATCACTTCGTCTGCTTGAGTAGCTTCAACAAAGGCTTCCAATTCTTTTTTCACCTTTTCTTTATCCCCGATCATTGTCGAACTTAATTGTTCATCCACCATCGCTTTTTCATATGGACTCCAAAGGCCGTCCATACTGTCGACAGGCGCTTTGAGTTTTCCTGGAGTATTTCGAATGAGACTCAAAAACCGCTGATAATGAGAGGTTGCCAAATATTCAGCCCGCTCTGTTTGATCTGCAGCAAAAGCTGTCACCCCCACCATGGCATAAGGCTCTTTCAACACATCAGAAGGTCTAAATGACTGTCTATACAACTCTAAAGCAGGAATTGTATTTTTAGGTGAAAAATGTGCCGCAAAGGCAAATGGCAATCCAAGCTCTCCTGCAAGTCTTGCGCTAAAACCGCTTGAACCAAGCAGCCAAATCGGAATGTTTAGACCCTCTCCCGGAACGGCTCTTACATGTTTTTTGACCTGTCCGGTTGGTTTAAAATATTGCCGAAGTTCTTCTAGCTGCTCAGGGAAATCTTCTCCATTATGAAGATTACGTCTAAGCGCCCTTGCCGTTAACTGATCTGTCCCTGGTGCTCTGCCAAGACCTAAATCAATTCTCCCCGGATATAATGTCTCAAGTGTGCCGAATTGTTCAGCAATGACAAGTGAAGAGTGGTTTGGCAGCATAATTCCACCAGATCCTACTCGAATTTTTTCGGTTCCGCCAGCAATATACCCAATTAAAACGGACGTTGCTGAACTTGCAACACCTTCCATATTATGGTGTTCTGCCAGCCAGTATCTATGGTAACCCCACTTCTCCGCCTTTTTTGCTAAATCCATACTATGTTCAAAAGATTCCTTAATGGAGCCTCCTTCTGTCACAGAGGATAAATTTAAAACGGAATAAGCTGTACGCTGTAAAACTGATTGACTCATAAATGATGTCCCCATTTCTGTCAAAAATCATACTAGTTTCATACTTTCAACACCATAACATAAAATCATCAAACATTTAAATGATTTGATTCGATGATTTTCGAAATGATGATTTTCTAGGTTTTACTTCCAATTTAAAAATTTGCACATAGAATGAAATATCAATTTTAGGAGATGGGCAATTTGTACAATCAATTCGATCACAAATGTCCCTTTTGCGGTAAATATCATGAACAGCCTCATTACAAAAGATCACGTCATGACCGTTCTCAAAGAAGAGACTGTCCATTTATCAAACAAGAACTTTTGAAACAAAATAGACCTCAAGGAAATCCTCTCTGTCACAGTGCAAAAGGAGAAAAACAATCTAAACCAATTCAAAGGGTTGGACGAAGAGGTCCCGCTGGGCCTATAGGACCCACCGGACCTGCTGGCGCTACTGGGGCAACCGGTGCCACTGGTCTAACCGGAGATACTGGTCCTACTGGACCTACAGGTGTAACTGGAGATACCGGTCCTACTGGAGCCACTGGTGTAACTGGAGATACTGGCCCTACTGGACCAACAGGTGTAACCGGAGATACCGGTCCTACTGGAGTTACTGGTGCGACTGGTGATACCGGTTCTACTGGACCAACAGGTGTAACCGGAGATACCGGTCCTACTGGAGCCACTGGTGCGACCGGAGTTACTGGTCCTACTGGACCTACAGGTGTAACTGGAGCTACCGGTCCTACGGGAGCTACTGGTGCAGGGTTAACAGGTATTGAAGCGTTTGATCCGGTAATCAGCCCTACTTACCAAGTAGGGCAAGTAGTGACCTTTAATGGCAGTACGTATGTAGTAAATACTGCACCACCGACAGGTACACCAGATACTTCCCCAGACTACACATTACTGGCTGCAGCAGGATCAACTGGAGCTACCGGCCCAACGGGAGTTACTGGTGCGACTGGAGTTACTGGTCCTACTGGAGTTACTGGTGCGACTGGTGATACCGGCCCTACTGGAGTTACTGGTGTAACCGGAGTTACCGGTCCTACTGGAGCCACTGGTGCAACCGGAGTTACCGGTCCTACTGGAGCCACTGGTGCAACCGGAGTTACCGGTCCTACTGGAGTTACTGGTGCCACTGGTGATACTGGTCCTACTGGAGCCACTGGTGTAACCGGAGTTACCGGTCCTACTGGAGTTACTGGTGCCACTGGTGATACTGGTCCTACTGGACCAACAGGTGTAACCGGAGATACCGGTCCAACTGGAGCCACTGGTGCAACCGGAGATACCGGTCCTACTGGAGTTACTGGTGCTACTGGTCCTACTGGAGCCACTGGTGCCACTGGTGCCACTGGAGATACCGGTCCTACTGGACCAACAGGTGTAACCGGAGCTACCGGTCCTACTGGAGTTACTGGTGCTACTGGTCCTACTGGAGCCACTGGTGCCACTGGAGATACCGGTCCTACTGGACCAACAGGTGTAACCGGAGCTACCGGTCCTACTGGAGTTACTGGTGCTACTGGTGATACTGGTCCAACGGGAGTTACTGGTGCGACCGGAGCTACCGGTCCTACTGGAGCTACCGGCCCTACTGGAGCCACTGGTGCGACCGGAGATACTGGTCCTACTGGAGCTACTGGTCCAACCGGAGTTACTGGTGCTACTGGAGTTACTGGTGCTACTGGACCAACAGGTGTAACCGGAGATACCGGTCCAACGGGAGCTACTGGTGCGACCGGTGATACTGGTCCAACTGGACCTACAGGTGTAACTGGAGCTACCGGTCCTACGGGAGCTACTGGTGCAGGGTTAACAGGTATTGAAGCGTTTGATCCGGTAATCAGCCCTACTTACCAAGTAGGGCAAGTAGTGACCTTTAATGGCAGTACGTATGTAGTAAATACTGCACCACCGACAGGTACACCAGATACTTCCCTAGACTACACATTACTGGCTGCAGCAGGATCAACTGGAGCTACCGGCCCAACGGGAGTTACTGGTGCAACCGGAGATACCGGCCCAACGGGAGTTACTGGTGCAACCGGAGATACCGGTCCAACGGGAGCCACTGGTGCGACCGGAGCTACCGGCCCAACGGGAGTTACTGGTGCAACCGGAGATACCGGTCCTACTGGAGTTACTGGTGCCACTGGAGCTACCGGTCCTACTGGACCAACAGGTGTAACCGGAGCTACCGGTCCTACTGGAGTTACTGGTGATACTGGTGATACTGGTCCAACGGGAGTTACTGGTGCGACTGGTGATACCGGTCCTACTGGAGCAACTGGTGCAACCGGAGATACCGGCCCAACGGGAGTTACTGGTGCGACTGGAGATACCGGTCCTACTGGAGTTACTGGTGCGACTGGAGATACCGGTCCTACTGGAGCCACTGGAGCCACTGGTGCTACCGGGGCTACCGGTCCTACTGGAGTTACTGGTGCCACTGGTGATACCGGTCCTACTGGACCAACAGGTGTAACCGGAGATACCGGGCCTACTGGAGTTACTGGTGCCACTGGTGATACTGGTCCAACGGGAGTTACTGGTGCGACCGGAGATACCGGTCCTACTGGAGATACCGGCCCTACTGGAGCCACTGGTGCGACCGGAGATACCGGCCCTACTGGAGTTACTGGTGCTACTGGAGTTACTGGTCCAACGGGAGTTACTGGTGCTACTGGAGTTACTGGTCCAACGGGAGTTACTGGTGCTACTGGTGCCACTGGAGATACCGGTCCTACTGGAGCTACTGGTGCCACTGGAGATACCGGTCCTACTGGAGTTACTGGTGCCACTGGAGATACCGGTCCTACTGGAGTTACTGGTGCCACTGGAGATACCGGTCCTACTGGACCAACAGGTGTAACCGGAGATACCGGTCCTACTGGACCAACAGGTGTAACCGGAGATACCGGGCCTACTGGAGTTACTGGTGCCACTGGTGATACTGGTCCAACGGGAGTTACTGGTGCGACCGGAGATACCGGGCCTACTGGAGCTACTGGTGCTACTGGAGTTACTGGTCCAACTGGAGTTACTGGTGCTACTGGAGTTACTGGTGCTACTGGAGATACCGGTCCTACTGGAGATACTGGAGCAACTGGTGCAACCGGAGATACCGGCCCAACTGGAGTTACTGGTGCAACCGGAGATACCGGCCCAACTGGAGTTACTGGTGCTACTGGAGTTACTGGTCCAACGGGAGTTACTGGTGCTACTGGTGATACCGGGCCTACTGGAGCTACTGGAGCAACTGGTGCAACCGGAGATACCGGCCCAACTGGAGTTACTGGTGCGACTGGAGATACCGGAGATACTGGTCCAACTGGAGCCACTGGAGATACCGGTCCTACTGGACCAACAGGTGTAACCGGAGTTACCGGTCCTACTGGAGTTACTGGTGCGACTGGTGATACCGGCCCTACTGGAGTTACTGGTGTAACCGGAGTTACCGGTCCTACTGGAGCCACTGGTGCAACCGGAGTTACCGGTCCTACTGGAGTTACTGGTGCCACTGGTGATATTGGTCCTACTGGACCAACAGGTGTAACCGGAGCTACCGGTCCTACTGGAGCCACTGGTGCGACTGGAGATACCGGTCCTACTGGAGCCACTGGTGCAACCGGAGATACCGGTCCTACTGGAGTTACTGGTGCCACTGGAGCTACCGGTCCTACTGGACCAACAGGTGTAACCGGAGATACCGGGCCTACTGGAGTTACTGGTGCCACTGGTGATACTGGTCCAACGGGAGTTACTGGTGCGACCGGAGATACCGGGCCTACTGGAGCTACTGGTGCTACTGGAGTTACTGGTCCAACTGGAGTTACTGGTGCTACTGGAGTTACTGGTGCTACTGGAGATACCGGTCCTACTGGAGATACTGGAGCAACTGGTGCAACCGGAGATACCGGCCCAACTGGAGTTACTGGTGCAACCGGAGATACCGGCCCAACTGGAGTTACTGGTGCTACTGGAGTTACTGGTCCAACGGGAGTTACTGGTGCTACTGGTGATACCGGGCCTACTGGAGCTACTGGAGCAACTGGTGCAACCGGAGATACCGGCCCAACTGGAGTTACTGGTGCGACTGGAGATACCGGAGATACTGGTCCAACTGGAGCCACTGGAGATACCGGTCCTACTGGACCAACAGGTGTAACCGGAGTTACCGGTCCTACTGGAGTTACTGGTGCGACTGGTGATACCGGCCCTACTGGAGTTACTGGTGTAACCGGAGTTACCGGTCCTACTGGAGCCACTGGTGCAACCGGAGTTACCGGTCCTACTGGAGTTACTGGTGCCACTGGTGATATTGGTCCTACTGGACCAACAGGTGTAACCGGAGCTACCGGTCCTACTGGAGCCACTGGTGCGACTGGAGATACCGGTCCTACTGGAGCCACTGGTGCAACCGGAGATACCGGTCCTACTGGAGTTACTGGTGCCACTGGAGCTACCGGTCCTACTGGACCAACAGGTGTAACCGGAGCTACCGGTCCTACTGGAGTTACTGGTGATACTGGTGATACTGGTCCAACGGGAGTTACTGGTGCGACCGGAGATACTGGTCCAACCGGAGTTACTGGTGCTACTGGACCAACAGGTGTAACCGGAGATACCGGTCCAACGGGAGCCACTGGTGCGACCGGAGATACTGGTCCAACTGGTGCAACCGGAGCTACCGGCCCAACGGGAGTTACTGGTGCTACTGGAGATACCGGAGATACTGGTCCAACTGGAGCCACTGGAGATACCGGTCCTACTGGACCAACAGGTGTAACCGGAGTTACCGGTCCTACTGGAGTTACTGGTGCGACTGGTGATACCGGCCCTACTGGAGTTACTGGTGCGACTGGTGATACCGGCCCTACTGGAGTTACTGGTGTAACCGGAGTTACCGGTCCTACTGGAGCCACTGGTGCAACCGGAGATACCGGTCCTACTGGAGTTACTGGTGCCACTGGAGCTACCGGTCCTACTGGACCAACAGGTGTAACCGGAGATACCGGTCCAACTGGAGCCACTGGTGCGACCGGAGATACTGGTCCAACTGGACCTACAGGTGTAACTGGAGATACCGGTCCTACTGGAGTTACTGGTGCAACCGGAGATACCGGCCCAACTGGAGTTACTGGTGCTACTGGAGTTACTGGTGCGACTGGAGATACCGGTCCTACTGGAGTTACTGGTGCGACTGGAGATACCGGTCCTACTGGAGTTACTGGTGCGACTGGAGATACCGGTCCTACTGGAGCCACTGGTGCTACCGGGGCTACCGGTCCTACTGGAGTTACTGGTGCCACTGGTGATACCGGTCCTACTGGACCAACAGGTGTAACCGGAGATACCGGTCCTACTGGAGTTACTGGTGCCACTGGTGATACTGGTCCAACGGGAGTTACTGGTGCGACCGGAGATACCGGTCCTACTGGAGATACCGGCCCTACTGGAGCCACTGGTGCGACCGGAGATACCGGCCCTACTGGAGTTACTGGTGCTACTGGAGTTACTGGTCCAACGGGAGTTACTGGTGCTACTGGAGTTACTGGTCCAACGGGAGTTACTGGTGCTACTGGTGCCACTGGAGATACCGGTCCTACTGGAGCTACTGGTGCCACTGGAGATACCGGTCCTACTGGAGTTACTGGTGCCACTGGAGATACCGGTCCTACTGGAGTTACTGGTGCCACTGGAGATACCGGTCCTACTGGACCAACAGGTGTAACCGGAGATACCGGGCCTACTGGACCAACAGGTGTAACCGGAGATACCGGGCCTACTGGAGTTACTGGTGCCACTGGTGATACTGGTCCAACGGGAGTTACTGGTGCGACCGGAGATACCGGGCCTACTGGAGCTACTGGTGCTACTGGAGTTACTGGTCCAACTGGAGTTACTGGTGCTACTGGAGTTACTGGTGCTACTGGAGATACCGGTCCTACTGGAGATACTGGAGCAACTGGTGCAACCGGAGATACCGGCCCAACGGGAGTTACTGGTGCAACCGGAGATACCGGCCCAACTGGAGTTACTGGTGCTACTGGTGCCACTGGAGATACCGGTCCTACTGGACCAACAGGTGTAACCGGAGATACCGGTCCTACTGGAGCAACTGGTGCAACCGGAGATACCGGTCCTACTGGAGTTACTGGTGCAACCGGAGATACTGGTCCTACTGGAGATACTGGTCCAACCGGAGTTACTGGTGCTACTGGACCAACAGGTGTAACCGGAGATACCGGTCCTACTGGAGCCACTGGTGCGACCGGAGATACTGGTCCTACTGGAGCTACCGGCCCTACTGGAGCCACTGGTGCGACCGGAGATACTGGTCCTACTGGAGCTACCGGCCCTACTGGAGCCACTGGTGATACCGGCCCTACTGGAGTTACTGGTGCAACCGGAGATACCGGTCCTACTGGAGCCACTGGTGCAACCGGAGATACTGGTCCTACTGGAGATACCGGCCCTACTGGAGCAACTGGTGCAACCGGAGCAACCGGAGATACCGGGCCTACTGGAGTTACTGGTGCTACTGGTCCAACGGGAGTTACTGGTGCTACTGGTGCCACTGGAGATACCGGTCCTACTGGACCAACAGGTGTAACCGGAGATACCGGTCCAACGGGAGTTACTGGTGCTACTGGTGCTACTGGTGATACTGGTCCAACGGGAGTTACTGGTGCTACTGGAGATACCGGTCCTACTGGAGCTACTGGAGCAACTGGTGCAACCGGAGATACCGGCCCAACGGGAGTTACTGGTGCGACTGGAGATACCGGAGATACTGGTCCAACTGGAGCCACTGGAGATACCGGTCCTACTGGACCAACAGGTGTAACCGGAGTTACCGGTCCTACTGGAGTTACTGGTGCGACTGGTGATACCGGCCCTACTGGAGTTACTGGTGTAACCGGAGTTACCGGTCCTACTGGAGCCACTGGTGCAACCGGAGTTACCGGTCCTACTGGAGTTACTGGTGCCACTGGTGATATTGGTCCTACTGGACCAACAGGTGTAACCGGAGCTACCGGTCCTACTGGAGCCACTGGTGCGACTGGAGATACCGGTCCTACTGGAGCCACTGGTGCAACCGGAGATACCGGTCCTACTGGAGTTACTGGTGATACTGGTGATACTGGTCCAACGGGAGTTACTGGTGCGACCGGAGCTACCGGTCCAACGGGAGTTACTGGTGCGACTGGAGATACCGGTCCAACGGGAGCCACTGGTGCAACCGGAGATACCGGTCCTACTGGAGTTACTGGTGCCACTGGAGCTACCGGTCCTACTGGACCAACAGGTGTAACCGGAGCTACCGGTCCTACTGGAGTTACTGGTGATACTGGTGATACTGGTCCAACGGGAGTTACTGGTGCGACCGGAGATACTGGTCCAACCGGGGTTACTGGTGCTACTGGACCAACAGGTGTAACCGGAGATACCGGCCCTACTGGAGCCACTGGTGCGACCGGAGATACTGGTCCTACTGGACCTACAGGTGTAACTGGAGATACCGGTCCAACGGGAGTTACTGGTGCGACTGGTGATACCGGCCCTACTGGAGTTACTGGTGTAACCGGAGTTACCGGTCCTACTGGAGCCACTGGGGCAACCGGAGTTACCGGTCCTACTGGAGCCACTGGTGTAACCGGAGCTACCGGTCCTACTGGAGTTACTGGTGCCACTGGAGCTACCGGTCCTACTGGACCAACAGGTGTAACCGGAGATACCGGTCCTACTGGAGTTACTGGTGCTACTGGTGATACTGGTCCAACGGGAGTTACTGGTGCGACCGGAGCTACCGGTCCAACGGGAGCTACCGGCCCTACTGGAGCCACTGGTGCGACCGGAGATACTGGTCCAACCGGAGTTACTGGTGCTACTGGACCAACAGGTGTAACCGGAGATACCGGTCCAACGGGAGCCACTGGTGCGACCGGAGATACTGGTCCAACGGGAGCTACTGGTGCAGGGTTAACAGGTATTGAAGCGTTTGATCCGGTAATCAGCCCTACTTACCAAGTAGGGCAAGTAGTGACCTTTAATGGCAGTACGTATGTAGTAAATACTGCACCACCGACAGGTACACCAGATACTTCCCTAGACTACACATTACTGGCTGCAGCAGGATCAACTGGAGATACCGGTCCAACGGGAGTTACTGGTGTAACCGGAGATACCGGGCCTACTGGAGTTACTGGTGCTACTGGTGATACTGGTGCTACTGGTGATACTGGTGCTACTGGTGATACCGGTCCTACTGGAGCCACTGGTGCAACCGGAGATACTGGTCCTACTGGAGATACCGGCCCTACTGGAGCAACTGGTGCAACCGGAGCTACCGGAGCTACCGGTCCTACTGGAGTTACTGGTGCGACTGGAGATACCGGTCCTACTGGACCAACAGGTGTAACCGGAGATACCGGTCCTACTGGAGTTACTGGTGCCACTGGTGATACTGGTCCAATGGGAGTTACTGGTGCGACCGGAGCTACCGGTCCTACTGGAGATACCGGTCCAACGGGAGCCACTGGTGCGACCGGAGATACTGGTCCAACTGGACCTACAGGTGTAACTGGAGCTACCGGTCCAACGGGAGCTACTGGTGCAGGGTTAACAGGTATTGAAGCGTTTGATCCGGTAATCAGCCCTACTTACCAAGTAGGGCAAGTAGTGACCTTTAATGGCAGTACGTATGTAGTAAATACTGCACCACCGACAGGTACACCAGATACTTCCCCAGACTACACATTACTGGCTGCAGCAGGATCAACTGGCTCAACTGGAGATACTGGGCCTACTGGACCAACAGGTGTAACCGGAGATACTGGCCCTACTGGTGCCACTGGGGCAACCGGAGATACTGGTCCTACTGGAGCTACAGGTATCACCGGTGCAACCGGATCTACTGGGGTGACAGGCAGCACTGGACCTACTGGAGCCACAGGTATCACCGGGGCAACTGGTCCTACTGGAGCTACAGGTATCACCGGTGCAACCGGATCTACTGGGGTGACAGGCAGCACTGGACCTACTGGAGCCACTGGTATCACTGGTTCAACTGGACCTACTGGAGCTACAGGTATCACCGGTGCAACTGGCCCTACTGGGGCTACTGGAACAGGTGGTTTTACGGATACAGCTCTTTATGCTGCTAATAGTTCTGGTCCTACCATTGTTACTGTAGCCGGGGGAACCAATATTCCTTTACCAAACTTTCAAAACATTACTGGTTTTACAGCAAACGGCACAAATACTGTTTTTACCGTTCTACAAACTGGTAAATATTATATTACGTATCAAGTCAATACCACTACAGCACTTTTGATTAACACACGTTTGCTTTTAAATGGAGCAACTACTATTTCTGGTTCTGTCCAATCACCTGTTATCTCTACTTCATTTATTAACAATACTGTCATTGTTAATTTAACAGCTGGTAATACCATTTCACTGCAGTTTTTTGGGGCGGTTGTCACAGCTATATTAGTTGGCGGTGGTGGTGCTGCAGGAGCAACCTTGACCATTATACGGCTCAGCTAAACAAAAAAAGAAAGGCTTTTTCAGCCTTTCTTTTTTATGTCTTCTACGACATTTATACATTGTTCAATATCATCAGATTGTAAGAGGTGAAAAATAGATTGGATGACGGTAAACTCTAAATTCCACCATTCTAATAACTGAAGTTTTTCGATTATTTCAGATGAAAACCGGTATTTCATGAGCTGCTGCGGATTTCCTGCGGCAATCGCATATGGGGGCACATCTTTTGTGATGACACTATTTGCACCAATCACTGCTCCGTTCCCTATACATACTCCTGACATGATTGTTGCTCCATAACCAATCCAGACATCGTGTCCTATGTGGACATCTCCTTTTGACTTTGGATGTCCTTTAATGTGAGAAGCTTCCTTGAAAATTTGATTAAACGGATACGTTGTGGCCCAATCTGTACGGTGTTCACCGCCAAGGAAAATTTTGACTTCGTTTGCGATGGAACAAAACTTTCCAATGTTTAATGTTGTTCCTTCTCCCCACGTCAGCACTTGGAAATCTGGTCCGGCATAAGAAAAATCACCGATATTGTACGCGCTCAGTTCACTTCTTTGATTCAAATACATAGAAGATCAGACCTCCTGAAAAGTGATAGATCTTCGTATGTATATGCTGCTTCACACTTTTACATTATGACTGCACTAGCGCTACTATCTGTTTTTTCTTCCATACGAGCTGATAGTAGCCATATTGAAGGAGTAAGTTCACAAAGAAAGCCGCAGGATAGCCAATCCAGATGCCCTTGATGCCAAGGGTTGTGTAGTGCGATAGCACATAAGCGACTGGTACTTCTACAAGCCAAATGGAACAAATACTAAAGATCGTTGGCCATAGCACTGTTCCGCTTGCTCTCATCGTGGCTGCAACTATTTGGGCTGTTCCAAAAATAAGATAGCTCCATAATGTAATGACAACTAAGCTATAGGCAATGTCAATCGTCTTAGAATCTGTTAAAAAGATAGATAAAATCTGCGGTGCGAAGAGATAAACAATGATAATAATGAATCCGCCTATGGCAAAATTGAGCCCTAGCCCGATTTTTATCACATCTTTCAATCGGTTGATATTCCCTGCGCCGATGAATTGTGCTGCAAAGATCGAGACCGCAATGCCAAGACTCACCGCCGGCATCTGCACATAGCTCACAACTTGATTAACAACACCATAGGCAGCAGTCGCCTGTGATCCATAATCATTGACAAAGGAAATAACAGCAATTTCTGATAAAGAAATAAGGATCATATTAATGCTCGATGGAATGCTGAGCTTTAATAATGTTTTTAGTAGATCCCCTTTCATCAATAAATGCTTTCTAACCGATGCATCAATGCGAAGCGGGTGTTTTGTTTTATATAAGTAGATATGTAGAATAATAAACGTCACAATGGTTGAAATCACAGAAGCATACGCAGCACCGTATAAACCAAATGCCGGCAGTCCCAGCCAGCCAAATAATAAAATCGGCAGCATCAAAATATTCGTTGCCGTACTAATCATTAAGAAATAAAAAGGCGTTTTTGAATCCCCTGTCCCTCGCAGGAAAGTCGTGTAAACAAAATAAAGAAATAAGATCGGCATTGAGATGAATAGAATTCTGGCATAAGCCGCACTTTCCTCCACGATATTCGCAGGTGTTCCCATGAGATTTAAGATATCTGTTGCAAAAAAACCTCCAATGATTGCTAAAGAAAGTCCGATCAAAAAAGTGAATGAAAGCGTTGTGCCAATAATTTCTTTTAATCTTTGTTCATTTTTTGCTCCATACGCTTGTCCAATAAGGATTGAACTTCCCGATCCAATTCCGATGGAAAAAGAAACGAGTAAAAAGAAAAGCGGAAAGAATGCAGAAATGGCAGCTACTGCATCCTCTCCAATCCATCTGCCGACAAGGACGATGGATACAAGCTGTCCGATTGATTGCAAAATATTGCTAAGCAAAAGCGGGACGAGAAAAATGGACATGGTTTTTACTAAAGATTGATTGTTATCTAACGTCATGATGGTTCTCCTTCTCTATCTAAAGATTCTCAGCTAAAATGCTAACAATGTGGTCTTCTATCTCTTTCCCTTTCTCGTCATCAACAAGATGATTTAATAAAATGGAAAAAGCGACCGTCTTTCCACTCTTTGTGTCAATATATCCAGAAAGTGTACTGACCGTAGTTAATGAACCTGTTTTTGCACGTACTTTTTCTAGTGTAGCTGGTTCTTTCAACCTGTTTCTTAACGTCCCTCCCACCATTCGTTCACTTGCCCCTGCTAACGGAAGCGCATGTTCATAGGTCTTAAACCATTTTTCCTTTTGAATGTTTGTTAAAAATAACGTGAACTGGTTGGCAGAAACAAGGTTAATAGGTGAGATGCCTGACCCATCTCGCAGCACTGCAAGAGATGGATCGATGCCGAATGCAGGAAGCCGTTCATTCATCACATCCAGTCCATCTTCAAAGCTCCCTTTGCTTTTCACTTGTTTTCCAAGTTCCTTCAGCAACATTTCTGCATGGGTATTGTTGCTGAGTTTCATCATGGGAACAAGGAGCTCTGATAAAGGCATCGATGAATGGGTGGCAATTTTCTTGGCTTTTTTAGGAACTTGTTTTATTTTAAGCGGTCCTTTTACGTGAATCCCTTCCGCCTTTAACGCTCGTTTCATTAAATCTAACGCATAAGAGGATGGCTCCCATAATGCTACCCATTGTCTAGATAGACTCGCTTTCACCGGAATGGTGCCAGTCAAAGTGATTTTGTTGGTGCCGTGAGAGCGCTTAAAAGAAATCTTCTTTTTCCCTTCTTCTGGCACGGTTTTTACTTGATTGATGACTTGAGGGACAGAAGTCTTCGGAATCATGTCATAGGTTGCTTTTTGCCCAGCTTTTTTGCCTGGCTTTACTTCGAGAATCACGGTTCCTGCATCAAAATCTTGATTCGGTGAAGCCGTGAGAGCAGAGATTTGTGCACCGTAATATTGATCCTCATCACTCCAAGGTAAATCAATCGAATATCTTGTGTCATCATACCATGTATCGTCTGCCGCAAGCTGTCCGCGAATTGTATGTATTCCGGCCTTTTTCACTTGTTTGGCAAGTGCTGCAAAATCCTCTTCTAATAAAGTCGGATCCCCGGTACCGTGTAGATACAGGTTGCCATGTAACGTTTTCTTTTGAATAGAACCATCTATCCAGATGTCTGTCGGGAATGTGTGTGTTTCTCCTAGTATATCAAGGGCGATGGCTGATGTGAGCAGTTTCATATTAGAAGCAGGAGTAAGACGAATATCGGCTTGATGTTCATAAAGAAGAGAGGAGTCAGAAGTATCGCGGACGCTGATGCCAGAGATCGCGCCCTCTAAATCAGGTGCTGTTCGTATAAATTCATCTAAAGCTGTCACCCACGGCAGTGAGTCGTCACGAGCTGTAAGTTGATCATCTTTTGCTGAAAAAGGGAGAAATAAAATCGACAGGATACATATGTGTAAAAACAAGATCTGTGAAAAACGCTTCACGCAATCCCTCCTTTTTAGTCGCAGCCAATTTTAGAAGAATATGTTCATTATACACAAAAGAACGTTTGTTCTCAAAGGTTTTTTAAACAGAAAAGTCAGCTTTCTTTGACGAAAACTGACAAGCTCTTTACCTTTTTTCTGGATTCCAGCCATCGGTTCCGCTAAGAACAGCTTGCACTGTGATTTGACTTGCTTCGTTTTTCGTTAAAATGCTGGACCATTTTACGCGGTTTGCTGCGTTGCTTCCTGCTCCTGTCGATCCATATTCTTTATATCTTGCTGTTCTTTCGTTATCACGGTTATCCCAGTTATGCCAACCCTCTGCCTTAATATGATCATCCATATTTGTATAGAGGAATGTCACAGCAGAATGAGGCCGCCACGGACGTCCTAAATATACCGATTGAGCAGCAGCCGTCCCCTTTTTGAGCGTAGAATCGATGAATACATATCCATACTTTTGCGCTTCTGTTGTGGATGCTGCAGTAATATACCCATTTCCAAGACTTTTTATTTCAGCTCTTTTAAACACGGCTGTGGCTGATCCAAAAATAAAATCGACCGTGCCTTCGATATAGCAGTTTTCATAATATTGCCGGCCTGTACCTGTTGCATAAAGTGTATCTTGATACCCTAAAACTCGTATTTGTTTAAACGCAGCCCGGTCGCCGGACACGTACAGTGCAACCGCCTGACCAGCATGTCTGCCAGCCGTATTTTGAAAGGTGATATTTTCTGCATAAAAGTCGTTCGCACGAATCATTGTGCTTGAGCTATTTGTTGTGCTGCCAGTACTTGCATTTGTATCATGATACGTCAGAATCGTCTTGTATTGGTCTTCCCCGATAAAGGACACGTAAGGTTTATTTTGCGGAAGCAGGATTTTTTCTTTATACACACCATTTTTAATATAGATCGTTACGCGCTGTTGATTGTTCACTGGAATCGCATCAATGGCAGATTGAACGGTTCGAAACGAGCCATTTTCCTTTTGATCGACCACAAGAACGCGATTTGTTTGATTCTGATGTCCGGCTGCTTGAAGTGAAGCTGAGTTCAATAATAATAAAGACAAGACGACTACAAGCCATACCTTTCCATACTTCATCGTGCATCTCCTCCTTTTTGTGAACGTTTTCAATCAAACATTCTTTTTGATTCATGACACGCACAAAAAAACACCCACTTATAGATGTTATGGATGTTTTTTGGACTTTTCATATTTCATTGCATAAATCCCTTCATTTTCAATCCATTCACAAAATAGAACGTCTCGATAGGAAGAAATGTGCTGCTTTTTTAATTGCTCACTCAGCCATGTTTCATCGAAGCCAGCTTCTTGTAAATCTTTTTTTAAAATTTCACCATCAATAATAAACGTTCTAGGCAATTTGACTTCTTTTCCCTTCACGTTCACATCTTCTGCGGTGGCTGTTGCGTATTTCATTTTCGGAAGAACGCTCACCGAGCCGTCTGTTTCCAAAATGGCATATTCAATTTCATTCAAGGCAAAATGACCCTTCGCGCGAATCAGTGTCTGCAGCTGATTGAGATCAAGCATATTTTTCTTTAAACGTTTGTAGTGAATCTTCCCTTGATCAATGACAAGTGTCGGTCTTCCTTCTAAAAAGGCTCGAATACCTTTAAAGCGCTGTGAAAACCATTCAACTGTATAGAGAAGAACGCCCCATACCGCAACAGCAAACAAAATGTGCTGAATCTTGACTTCTGGGTCAAAAATGGCGTTTCCGACCATTTCGCCTAAAATCAGTGCAGAAATAAAATCAAACGGCGTGATTTGTGCAAATTGTGTTTTCCCTAATAATTTTATTATAGAAAATAAGGCAAAAAATCCGATAAACAGTTCAATCAAAATACTAAGAAACGGCACAAAAATTCCTTCCTTTCTTGCTGCATTTACATACAGCATATACATGAAAGGAAGGATCTAAACCGTTTACAAAGTAAAACGTCGTCTACCTCAAGCAATGAGTCATATACTTTGACGCATCCATGATCTGGTGCTTGAATGTCACCTTATGAAAGATGGATTTTCAAATCAGCTCACTGCCTAGAGCGGAAAAAAGTGATAGTAAATCAAAATATCTGATTCATAAAAAGCCATGACCACTCTTCGGTCATGGCTTTTCTTTATATGTGTAAACACCCTTTGTTTGACCTATTTTGGCAGAACCGAACTCCCCATTAAATAACGGTCTACCTCGTGCGCCACTTGTCTGCCTTCATTAATTGCCCAGACAATCAAGCTTTGCCCGCGTCTTGCATCTCCCGCTGCAAATACGCCTTCTACATTTGTTGTATACTCCCCATACGTTGCGTCAATGCGATTGTTTTTGCTGTCCACGCCAAAGTGTTTCACGAGTGGCTGTTCAGTTCCCTCAAAACCAATTGCAATAAAGACTAGCTGAGCCGGCCATACCTTTTCTGTCCCTGGAATCTCATGAAATTCAAACTTCCCTTGTTCGTTTTTCACCTTTTCCATTTGAATCGTATGAAGCTCTTTTAATTTTCCATTTTTGTCTGCCACAATTTTTGTGGTTTGAATGGAATATTGACGCGGATCTTCCCCGAATTTTGCTTGTGCTTCTTCATAAGCATAATCGAGTGAGAAGACGTAAGGCTGTTCAGGCCACATGTTATCCCCTACACGTGTATCCGGAAGCTTCGGATGCTTCCCGAACTGAACAACACTTTTTGCTTTTTGGCGAAGTGCAGTTGCAACGCAATCTGCACCTGTATCTCCCCCGCCAATGACAATCACGTCTTTTCCTTTTGCATCAATGAAGTTTTTGTCTTTAAATCCTGAATCCAGCATGCTTTTTGTTGCGAGGGTCAAATAATCCATCGCTAGGTGAATCCCTTTAGCTTCCCGGCCTTCAATCAACAGGTCACGCTGCTTTTGTGCACCTGTACAAAGGATGACCGCATCAAACTGTTCTTTCAGTTCATCGGCAGTGACATCGACGCCAATTTCTGTGTTCGTTACAAAATCAATGCCTTCTTGTCTCAACAGTTTGACTCTTCGTTCCACTACTTCTTTGTCCAGCTTCATGTTTGGAATGCCGTATGTCAGCAGTCCGCCAAGGCGATCAGACCGTTCGAACACTGTGACGGCGTGGCCTGCTTGGTTTAATTGATCAGCACTTGCAAGTCCTGCTGGTCCTGAGCCGACAATGGCAATCTTCTTGCCTGTACGGCTTGAAGGAATTCTCGGTGTGATCCATCCATTTTCAAAGCCTTTATCAATGATAGTGCGTTCGATATTTTTAATCGAAACAGCTGGATCATTGATGGCGACTGTACATGACCCTTCGCAAGGCGCTGGACACACTCTCCCAGTAAATTCAGGGAAATTATTTGTTTTTTGCAGTCTTTCGAGCGCTTCTTTCCATCTGCCTCGATACACAAGGTCGTTCCATTCTGGAATTAAATTGTAGATCGGGCAGCCTGACACGCCGCCTTTGATCTCCATCCCAATTTGACAAAACGGTGTGCCGCAATCCATACATCTAGCGCCCTGCTTCTTCAATACGTCATCTGTATAAGGAGCTGAATATTCTTTCCAGTCATTTTGACGAGTGAGAGGGTCACGTTCATTTGGCTTTTCTCTTTTATAATCCATAAAACCTGTTGCTTTGCCCATTGTCCTCTCCCCTTTCTTAATGAGCGAGGGCTGCTTTTTGCCCGTTTGCCGTTTCTTGATTTTTCGGTTTCGTGTTTGCTTCAAAGGCATACATGACCGCTTCCTCATGACTAAGGCCCGCTTGTTTTTGTTCTTCAATGCTTTGAAGCATCATTTTGTAATTTTTCGGAATGACCTTGATGAATTGATCCTTTTCTTGCGCCCAGTTTTCTAAAAGTCCCGAAGCTTTTGCGCTGTTTGTATAGTGAAGGTGCTCTTGAATCAGCTGTTTCACTTCTTGCTCTTCATCGTGATCTGTGAGTTTTTCAAACATGATCATTTCCATGTTGCACATTCTTTTGAACTGTTTCGCATCGGATGTATGGACATAAGCTACGCCGCCAGACATTCCTGCGCCGAAGTTCTTTCCGACGTCTCCTAAAATGACGACACGTCCGCCAGTCATGTATTCACAGCCGTGATCACCGATTCCTTCAACAACCACCTGCACGCCTGAATTACGAACGGCAAAGCGCTCACCTGCACGCCCGTTAATATAGGCTTTTCCACTTGTCGCTCCGTAGAATGCGACGTTTCCAACAATGACATTTTCATGTCCATTTTGTACAAAGTGATCAGATGTTTTGACCGCAATTTTGCCTCCTGAGAGTCCTTTGCCGATATAGTCATTTGAATCACCTGTTAAATAGAGAGACATGCCCTTTGGCACAAATGCGCCGAAGCTTTGTCCTGCGGAACCAGTGAACCTTAGTGTGATCGTATCCTCTGGCAAGCCTTCTTCCCCGTAGCGTTTAGACACTTCACTTCCAGTAATGGTTCCGGCCACACGATTGATATTGCGAATATTCAATGATAGATCAACCGGTGTTTGATGATTCAGCGCTTCCTGTACATAAGGGAGGATTTCATTCATATCCAGTGATTCATCAATTTTATGATTTTGCGGTGTTCTGAATGTACGAGCTCCTTCTGGCTGATAAAGCAGTGTTTCAAGGTCTAGCTGGCCTGCTTTCCAGTGAGCTTTTGCTCGTTCGCTAACTCCTAGAACATCCGTGCGTCCAATTAATTCATCCATTGATGTAAAGCCAAGTTCCGCTAAGATTTCTCTTACTTCCTCTGCAATAAACATCATGAAATTCACAATATGGTCAGGGTTCCCCATGAATTTTTTACGAAGCTCTGGATTCTGTGTAGCGACGCCGACTGGGCAAGTATCTAAATGACATGCTCTCATCATCACGCAGCCCAATACGACAAGTGGAGCTGTCGCAAAGCCATATTCTTCTGCTCCTAATATCGCAGCCATGACAACGTCGCGACCAGTCATTAACTTTCCGTCCGTTTCAAGAACGACTCTCTCGCGAAGGCCGTTTAACACAAGGGTTTGATGCGCCTCTGCCAAACCGAGCTCCCAAGGAAGTCCTGTGTGTTTAATACTCGTTTTCGGCGAAGCTCCTGTGCCGCCATCGTATCCACTGATGACAATGACATCCGCCGTCCCTTTTGCAACACCTGCTGCAATCGTACCAACACCTGCTTTAGACACGAGCTTGACACTGATGCGGGCATCACGGTTCGCGTTTTTCAAATCATGGATCAGCTGCGCTAAATCCTCGATGGAATAAATATCATGATGCGGCGGTGGTGAAATCAATCCGACGCCTGGTGTAGATCCGCGTACATCGGCGACCCAAGGGTATACTTTATTTCCTGGCAGCTGTCCGCCTTCTCCAGGCTTTGCCCCTTGTGCCATTTTAATTTGCAGTTCATCTGCATTGACTAAATAATGACTCTTTACGCCAAAGCGGCCAGAAGCAATTTGTTTAATCGCACTTCTGCGATCATCGCCGCGTTTATCAACTGTAAAGCGTGCAGGATCTTCTCCGCCTTCTCCGCTGTTACTTTTACCGCCAATTCGGTTCATGGCAATCGCAAGTGCTTCGTGCGCTTCTTTACTTAAAGACCCAAATGACATGGCGCCTGTCTTGAATCGGCGCACGATGGATTCAGCAGATTCAACGTCTTCCAAACGAACTGGTTTTTGTTTTGGCTGGAAAGCAAATAAATTTCGAAGGAAGCCGATTCTTTCTTCGTCCGCTGCCTTTGTATATTGCTTAAATAGATCGTAATCTTCATTGCGACATGCCCACTGAAGCGTATGGATCGTTTTTGGATTAAAGGCATGGTGCTCACCATTTTTTCTCCACTGGAAGTCACTTCCTGATTCGAGTGTTTGGTCAGTCGCTGCCTGATACCCTGCTTCATGACGAAGTTTTGCTTCATGTGCAATGGTCTCAAGGTCAATCCCGCCAAGCTGAGAAGCTGTTCCCGTGAAATACGCCTGAATGACGTCTTCACTAATACCAACGGCTTCAAAGATTTGGGCTCCTCTATAGCTTTGCACAGTGGAGATTCCCACTTTAGACATGACTTTGACGACACCTTCGGTTACGCTTTTACCAAACTTTGTGACTGCTTCATCAAAGCTGAAAGAGATCGCTTCTTCTGCAATCAGCTGTTTGTACGTTTCATACACAAGATAAGGATGAATGGCATCTGCTCCGTAGCCAATCAGTGCGGCAAAATGATGAACCTCTCTGACTTCTCCAGATTCAACGATCAGACTCACCTTTGTCCGTAAGCCTTGACGCACAAGATGCTGATGCAGTGCACTTAGCGCTAGAAGTGGTGGAATCGGCACTTTTTCTTCCGTCATTTCACGATCGGAAAGAATTAATAAAGATACACCTTCGCGGATCGCTTTTTCCGCCTCTTCAAACATCGCATCCAGCCCGCGCTTTAAATCATCGGTAAAAAGAGTATGAATCGTTTTACTTTTAAAGGCATTATGAACAATTGTTCTCAAACCGTTAAACTGCCCGCTTGTTAAGACGGGTGTATACAGTTTAATTCGTCGGCATGAATATTCATTCGGATGTAAAATATCTCCTTCAGCACCTAACCACGTCATCGTAGATGTCACAAGCTGCTCACGAATGGCGTCAATCGGCGGGTTCGTCACTTGTGCAAACAGCTGCTTGAAGTAAGAAAACAGAGACTGTGCACGATCTGATAACACAGCAAGCGGAGTGTCGCTTCCCATTGAACCGATTGGGTCCTTGCCTTCTTCTAGTAAAGGAATTAAATACTTTTGAATGTCCTCGTACGTATAATGGAAGGCACGCTGGCGCGTCAATAAATCATCCATTATACTAGAATTTTCTGAATTTTCTTCCGAGCGATTGACGTGCACCATTTCTTCATCAAGCCATTTTTGATAAGGAAGTTCATTCGCAATCGTCGATTTCACTTCTTCGTCAGAAATAATTCGCCCTTCTTCTAAATCAATTAAAAGCATTTTACCTGGCTCAAGACGATCTTTATACTTCACATCCTCTTCATTTGTGTCGATCACCCCGACCTCAGAAGAGAAAATGATATGATCATCATTTGTGACATAGTATCTTGCCGGTCTTAATCCGTTTCGGTCTAAGATGGCTCCGATTTGTTTACCATCAGTAAAGGAAATAGCTGTTGGCCCATCCCACGGCTCCATAAGAGAACTATGGTATTCATAAAATGCCCGTTTTTCTTTCGACATGTGCGTGTTTTCAGTCCATGGCTCTGGAATCAGCATCATCGCTGTATGAGCAGGTGTTCGGCCTGCAAGCACAAAGAATTCAAAGGCATTGTCTAGAATGGATGAATCACTTCCGTCTGCATTCAGCACTGGCAAAATCTTGTCTAAATCGTCTCCGAAAGCTTCAGATACGAATTGTTGTTCTCTTGCTCTCATCCAATTGATGTTTCCTCTTAATGTGTTGATTTCACCGTTGTGAATCAAATAGCGGTTTGGATGGGCTCTTTCCCATGTAGGAAATGTATTTGTACTAAATCGTGAATGAACAAGTGAAAATGCAGAAACAAATGTTTCATCCTGAAGATCAAGATAAAAAGCATCGACTTGATCTGATGTTAAAAGCCCCTTGTATACAATGGTTTGACTCGACAGGCTGACAAAGTAAAATTGCTTTTCCTCTGCTGTCCCCCAGTTCTCAGCCTGCTTACGAATGACATATAATTTTCTTTCAAATGACAAACGATCTATGATCTTGTCATTTGCCCCGATAAAGACTTGCCTCACAACCGGACAGCTCTTCGCTGCGACAGTACCAATTTTCCCGGCATCAATAGGAACTGTTCTCCAGCCAATTAATGTTTGACCTTCTTGTTTAATGAACCCGTTGATTTTTTGCTCGATGGCTTGGCGCGTTTTCTCGTCATCCTCTTTTGAAAAGAAGACCATTCCTACCCCGTAACGGCCCTTTTCAGGAAGTGCAAAGTCTTTGCAGCTTTTTCTAAAGAAAGCGTCTGGTAGTTGTACCATTAAGCCGGCACCATCACCTGTATACGGATCACTGCCTTGCCCGCCGCGGTGATCAAGCTGGCACAGCATTTGTAATCCCTTTTTGACGATGCTGTGTGTCGCTTCCCCTTTTAAATGAGCGTACAGTCCGATCCCACATGCATCATGTTCAAATTCAGGACGGTAGAGACCTTGTGGTTGTGGTAGTTGATTATAAGTCATCGTTTCTCTCCCCCGTTTAAAAGATCCGTTTTTTCATAGTAATAAAATCTCACAAACTCTGTAACTTATTTTAAGTTTTCAAATTAATATAAACAATATATAATTTAGATGAAAACAATCTCTTTTTGAGATAGATGGGTGTGAAGTGTAAAAATGGAGCTTCGTCAGTTACGTTATTTTGTAGAAGTCGCAGACCGTGAACACGTGTCAGAAGCGGCTGAAAACTTACATGTTGCCCAATCTGCGATCAGCCGGCAGATTGCGAATTTAGAAGAAGAACTTGGAGTGGCCTTATTCGAACGAGAAGGACGAAATATCAAATTAACGAAGATCGGCAGACAATTTTTAGATCATGTCAGAACGGCACTAAAAGCCATTGATTATGCGAAAGAGCAAATTGATGAATATTTAGATCCGCACAAAGGAACCGTCAATATCGGCTTTCCTACTAGCCTAGCAAGCCAAGTGCTACCTTCTGTTATTTCCGCCTTTAAGCAGGAATACCCAGAGGTCGATTTTTTACTTCGTCAAGGATCCTATAAATTTCTCATTGAAGCTGTAAAAAATCGAGATATTGATCTCGCCTTTTTAGGACCTGTACCGACAAACGATCCTCAAATAGAAGGACATATTTTGTTTTCAGAAAGCATTTATGCCTTGCTGCCTGTCAGCCACCCCTTTAGCGGACAAAGGAGTATTCATTTAAGTGATTTAAGAAAAGATCATTTCGTGTTATTTCCAGAAGGTTATGTGCTGAGACAAATTGCGGTTGATGCTTGTAAGCAGGCAGGCTATGAGCCAACCATTTCATCAGAAGGAGAAGATTTAGACGCTATTAAAGGTCTCGTATCAGCTGGTATGGGCGTTACCTTATTACCCGAAAGTGCCTTTTATGAAACCACACCGCGATTTACAGCGAAGATTCCGATCGATTTTCCGCAAGTGAGAAGAACTGTTGGAATTATTGCTTCTAAATCACGAGAAATGTCACCTTCTGCTCATGATTTTTATGTGTTCGTGAAGGATTTCTTTTCTAAAATTGAACAATATAAATAATTCATTAAAACAAGACATTTCATTTGTGGAAATAATCCCTCTTTGTATATGATGGGTTACAGAACAACACACTATATGGAAGAAAGGTATTCGTATGAAATCAATTTTATCGTTTTTAAAGCCGTATCGGCTATCCGTTGTGTCCATTGTGATCCTCACCTTTTTAAGCAGTATGCTCCAGCTATATTTACCGACGCTTACGGCAGATATCGTCGATGTCGGGATCGTCCAAGGAGATATTGCTTACATATGGAAGGTTGGCGGCTGGATGGTGGCTTGTTCTTTACTTGCCATCTTACTCACGATCTGGAAGTCTTACTTGTCATCAAAGACTGCACTTGGCTTCGGGCGTGATATGAGAAGACAGCTGTTTGTGCATGTCGAACAATTTTCACTAGAAGAATTTCAAAGGATCGGGACGTCTTCCTTTATTACAAGATCAACAAATGATGTGAAACAAGTCCAAGATGTGACGATCATGATCTTACAAATGATGACGAGAGCACCACTCATGCTTGTGGGCGGAATTATTTTGGCTGTATCCCGAGATGCTGTCCTGTCTCTCATCTTTTTAGCAGCGCTTCCCCTTCTTGGCGGATTTATCTACTTGGTGTCGAGAAAAGCCATTCCTTTATTCGGTCAGCTTCAGAAAAAAACAGATCGGCTGAATTTAATTATGCGAGAATCTCTTTCAGGCATCCGGGTCATTCGTGCTTTTAACCGTGTAGATGATGAAAAGGAGCGTTTTCAAGAAGCCAACACATCCTACAAGGATACTGGTCTGAGAGTCAACCGTTTAATGGCTTACTTGTTTCCATTTATGCTCATCATCATGAACTTCACAAATATCGGCATTGTCTGGCTAGGTGCAAACCGAATTGATGCCGGAGAGATGGAAGTAGGGAATCTTATTGCCTTTATCCAATATGCGATGATGATTTTAATGGCACTGATTATGCTGTCGATGAGTTTTATTATGGTCCCAAGAGCACAAGCATCAGCTAAACGAATGAATGAAGTGTTAAACATGGAACCGAAAATTCAAGACAATGAAGGAACGGTTACTGACCTGCGCGCGCCCGCACAATCCATTCGCTTTGAGGATGTGTCATTTTATTACTCAAATGCTGAAAAGCCGGCAGTTCAAAACATTTCGTTCGAAGCCAAAACTGGCGAAACGACAGCTATTATTGGAAGTACAGGTTCAGGGAAAACCACTCTTCTCCAGCTAATGACGCGCTTCTACGAAGCAACTGAAGGCCGGATTACACTAGATGGTGTAGACATTAGAGAGCTGCCTCAGGAGAAACTAAGAGGCCAGATGGGCTACGTTTCTCAAAAAGCGGTTTTATTTAGTGGAACCATTGCCGATAATGTACGCTTCGGCAGGCAGAATGCAAGCGATGAAGACGTCTGGCAGGCGCTGCGCACGGCGCAGGCAGAAGAATTTGTTTTGCAAAAAGATGGCGGAATCAATGCGGAAATTGACCAGGGCGGATCGAATCTATCTGGCGGTCAAAAGCAGCGTCTTTCTATTGCAAGAGCGCTAGTGAGAAAGCCGTCATTCTATCTGTTTGACGATAGTTTCTCAGCACTTGATTACAAAACAGATGCGAAGCTTCGGGCATCATTAGAAGCGGAAAAAGCGCATGCAGCCCTCATCATTGTGGCGCAAAGAATCAGCACAGTGAAGCATAGTGATAAAATCATCGTACTAGATGATGGGAAAATCGCAGGTATCGGAACACATGAACAATTACTGAAGGACAACCTTGTCTATCAAGAGATTGTTGCATCACAGGAAGGTCAGGAGGTGGAGCGAGGATGAGTAAAAAAATGTCTTCCGGCATGGGCCATAAAGGCGGCCACCCTAGAGGACCTGTCGCAAAACCAAAGGAATTTAAGAAAACACTGCTTCGTTTGATTGGCTATTTAAAACCAAGAAAGATTCAATTGATCATTGTCTTCATTGCAGCAGTCGGTTCAACCGTCTTTAACGTCATTAGTCCAAAGCTGCTAGGGGATGCCACCTCTTCCCTGTTTGACAGCTTTACACAAGGAACAGCTGTACAATTCGATGTCATTTCACGAATCTTATTGCTGCTTGTCGTGCTATACGTCGTTGCTGCTCTCTTTTCATTCGTACAGCAATATGTCATGGCGGGTGTCTCCCAACAGACCATTGCTGAATTACGGCAAGAAGCAAATGACAAGCTCACACGTCTCCCCCTTCGGTATTTTGATAAAACAACCCACGGGGACACGCTGAGCCGTGTAATGAATGATATCGATAATATTAATACTTCGCTTCAGCAGGCACTCACCCAAGTGATTACATCTGTCATTACGGTCATTGGGATTGTCGTCATGATGCTATTGATCAGTCCGCTGCTGACCTTGCTTGTTTGTTTGACGCTGCCGCTCAGCCTGTTTGCGATTCGCGGCATTACGTCATTTTCTCAAAAGCATTTTAAAGCGCAGCAAAAAGAGCTGGGGATGATCAATGGCCATATTAATGAAATGTTCACAGGGCATCAGACAGTTCGTGCGTATGGCTACGAAAAGAAAGCGATCGATACATTTGATCAATTAAACGAACAGCTGTATGAATCATCGAGGAAAGCGCAGTTCATATCCGGTTTAATGATGCCATTGATGACGTTTATCGGGAACCTTGGCTATGTGGCAGTCAGTGTAGCCGGCGGTATTCTTGTGATTAACGGGAATATTCGTGTCGGAGATGTGCAGGCGTTTATCCAATACACGCAGCAAATGTCTCAACCGCTCGTGCAAGCATCAAGCGTCGCCAACTTGGTTCAATCAGCGATTGCTTCTGCTGAAAGGGTGTTTGAAATCCTGGATGAGAAAGAAGAAAGTCCCGAGGAAGATGCAGCAATTGATCTTGAATCACTTTCAGGCGATGTGAGCTTTGAACAAGTTCAATTCGGATATGAAAAAGGCCATCCAATTATTAAAGATTTGACTTTAGATGTCAAAGAAGGTCAAACGGTTGCGATTGTCGGGCCAACAGGCGCTGGAAAAACAACCATCATCAATCTTTTAATGCGTTTCTATGAATTAGATCAAGGCTCGATCCGCATCGGCGGCGTCAAAACAACTGATCTCAGCCGTCAGCAAGTACGCGACTTATTTGCAATGGTTCTTCAGGATACGTGGCTTTTTGAAGGGACGATTCATGATAATATTGCCTATGGCAGGCAGAACGTCTCAAAAGAGGATGTCATCAAAGCCGCCAAACATGCTTATGCTGACGACTTCATCCGCACGCTTCCAGACGGATATGACACACTCTTAACAGAAGATGCCGGCAATCTATCCCAAGGTCAACGCCAGCTGTTAACCATCGCACGTGCGATTTTATCTGATCCAAAAATCTTAATATTAGATGAAGCGACGAGCAGTGTGGATACACGGACAGAGATGCACATTCAAAAAGCGATGAATGAATTGATGAAAGGCAGAACGAGCTTCGTCATTGCACACAGACTGTCGACGATTAAGGATGCCGACCTTATTCTAGTCATGAAAGATGGCACCATCATTGAAAAAGGAACGCACAGAGAACTCTTAAAACAAAATGGTTTCTATGCAGACTTATATATGAGCCAATTTACGGAGAATCAAGTCGGTTAAATATAAAAAAGGATAGACACGCATCCATGCGGTCTATCCTTTTTTGGTTAATCTAAACGCTTTTTCACTTTTACACTGAGTTTCGTTATATACTCTGCTTCATTTTTAGACAAGAGTGAATGAAGCAAATACTCCTCAAAGACATCTCCATCCAGCATCATGTCCTCTTTCTCGATTACATCTAACAAGCGCGAATAAGCAGATTCAATCTCTTCATATGATCCTTGATCATACATCACCGCATAAAGGCCCGCAGGTTTTTTAACTGCTTCCGGCGCTTCCATTCGGCAAAACAGCTGATTTGACTGATGATAGTGACGCTGAAGGAACTGCTCTTTTTTTAAGACAGCACCATTTGCGGCAGCCCCTTTTATGCCAATTTCCTTTAGAAAATGTCCAACAATTCGAGATATTTCTTCTACGGATGTATTCATGTCAATCGGGTTCGATGCACTTAATACAACTGGTTCTTCTGGGAGCTCTTGAAACAGCACCTCCCCTATTTTTACAGATGATAGTTCATGCGTCGTCTCCATGACCCGCATAAGAAAAGACTGGATATCTTGAAGTTTTTCAATCTCTTGTTTGACCTTGTCTATTTGTTCTGCTGCTAGGCTTTGGAGCCTTTCGCGGGACGGCTCAGTGAAATATTGTTTTAACTCTTTTATCGGAAATTGCACAGCTCGAAGGGATTGAATCGCTATAAAATGATCAAATTGCTCAAGTGTATAGTAACGGTACCCATTTTCATGAACACCAGCTGGCTTAAATAAATCAATTTTATCGTAATAAAACAAGGTATCTTTCTTTACATCAAATAACTTGGCAAATTCTCCAGTGAAAAATGTTTTTTGCACATCATTCATCATCATTAAGGCTCCTCTCTTGACTATGGAGTTACTCCACCCTTTATGATAACATGCAGAACCCTACTACGCTTGGAAAGGATAAAAACATGAACAACATCACTCAACATGAAGTGACATTAGAACTGGCAAAAAAAGAGGACTTCCCTTCAATGAAAAAAGAGCTGCAGAAAGCTTTTACAGCTGGCGTGATCGATGCATTTGGCGATGCGCATGATGGATCGATTCCTCCAGATGAAGTGATTGATGAATCTTTTCAATCGAATGAACACATTGTTTATCATATTATGCTAAATGACGAAAAGGCAGGCGGCGTTGTCATTAAAATCAACCAAGAGACCCAGCACAACTCAGTTGACCTATTATACATCTCTTCATCCTCACACGGAAAAGGCATTGGTCAGGCAGCATGGAAAGCCATCGAGGCGCAATATCCAGAAACGATTGTTTGGGAAGTTGTGACTCCGTATTTTGAAAAACGCAACATTCATTTCTATGTCAATAAGTGCGGCTTTCAAATTGTGGAGTTTTATCATATGAAACATCCAGATCCGAACGCACCTCATGAAACTGATCAAGAAAATCAGCATACTGCACCTGAGGAATTTGAATTTTTTAAGTTTGAGAAAATGATGAAGAAAACCTGCTCTAGCCGATAAATATCTGCATCAAAAAAACACTACCCCATGAAAAAAGGTAGTGTTTTTTGAATCTCATCTAGCTTCTAATCTGACCGTCACCCGACAGAAGCAGCTTCGTTGTCGTGAGTGCTGGAAGTCCCATCGGACCTCTTGCATGCAGTTTTTGAGTAGAAATGCCAATTTCAGCCCCATATCCAAGTGCACCGCCGTCTGTAAAGCGTGTAGATGCGTTATGATAAACCGCCGCCGCATCGACTTCGTTTAAAAACGTGAGTGCCTGCTCTTCATCCTCTGTCACGATGGCTTCTGAATGTTTTGTACCGTACTTTTCAATATGGTCGATCGCACCCTCGATGGAATCGACTACCTTTACAGCAAGATCAAGACTTAAATACTCATCTGTCCAGTCCACTTCCTCAGCAGGAATGGCGTTTGATAAATGAGACAGTGCTTCCTCGTCGCCATGTACGGTGACATGGTGCTCTAGCAGAGCTTCATTCAACGATGCCGCATTTTCTTTCAGCCAATCGCGATGGATGATTAGCGTCTCAAGAGCATTACATACAGCTGGACGATTCGTTTTTGCATTGATGACGATCTCAATAGCTTTTTTCACATTGGCTGTTTGATCAATAAAGACATGACAGTTTCCTGTTCCTGTTTCAAGAACGGGAATGGTAGATTGTTCAACCACTGTTTTGATTAAAGAAGCTCCGCCTCGCGGAATTAAGACATCAATCCATTCTTTTAGATGAAACATCGCTTGAACCGATGAACGGTCTGTTTGTTCTATCAATTGCACCGCATCACGCGGGATCTTTGTTTGATCCAATGCTTCATGAATAACACTCACAATGGCTTTGTTGGAAGAAATAGCGGAGGAACCGCCTTTTAAAATCACTGCGTTACCTGCTTTAAGGGCAAGCCCTGCTGCATCGACAGTGACATTCGGTCTCGCTTCATAGATCATACCGATCACGCCGAGCGGTACTCTTCGGCTTTTCACATGCAAGCCGTTCTCAAGAGTCCATTCATCCAATATTTCTCCAACAGGATCTGTTAATCTCGTCACAAGCCGCAAGCTTTCGGCAAACTCATGAATTCTTTCTTCATTTAACATTAAACGATCCAAGAGTGCCTCTGAAAATCCCTTTTCCTTCCCGGCATCTATATCCTTTTCATTCTCTTGCAAGATGAACGTGCTATTTTGTTCTAACGCTTCTGCTAGTTTCAGCAGTGCCTCGTTTTTATCCTCTGTATGAAGTAAACCTAGTTTTTTTGAAACGTGCTTTGCTTTTTTCGCTTTTTCTTTGACCGATGTGACAACTTCAGCTGTCAGTGTCATGGAATTCCTCCCTTTTGGTTAGCAAACTGGTATCGATAAATCTAAATGACAAACAAAAGCTTCAAGATCGACGACATGAACCACTTCATCCTGCAAGAAGTCACGCTTTTGGATGAGTTCATCTGACGAATAATTCACAATGCCCAGTCCGATTTCTCTTTCATCTTGATCTAAAATACGGACGACATCCCTTTTTTTAAACGAACCCTTCACATTGACAATACCATCGGAATCGAGGCTTCTCTCACGGTGCATGAGGTGTTCCTGTGTTTTCTCACGAATGACGATCTCGCCTTTTGGTCCAGAATGAAAGGCAATCCACTGCTTCTTGTAATTCAGCGGTGCTAAATTTTCATCAGCAGTAAAATAAGTGCCGTCCTCTGTTCCATTAATGGCTTTGTCTAAAATGTGAGGCGTATCCGCTTTTCCTAAAAAGCCATTGATACCAGCGGCCATTGAAATTTTAAACGCATCGAGCTTTGATTTCATTCCGCCTGTGCCCACACTGCTGCCTGCATCTCCAGCCGCTGCTTCTATGTCTTCTGTGATGTCTGTGACTTCAAGAATTCGCTTCGCATTTGGGTTTGTATGCGGGTTATCTTCATACAAGCCATCAATATCAGATAAAATGGCAAGGAAATCCGCATCAATGAGTCCAGCTACTTTTGCAGACAATGTATCGTTATCTCCGAACTTCAAGCGGTTAATCGTCACTGTATCATTTTCATTGATAATCGGAATAATGCCTCGATCTAATAACACATTCATCGTGTTGCGCACATTTTGATAGCGCGTTTCATCTGAAAAATCACTTCTTGTGATTAAAAGCTGTGAGGCAATATAACCGTGTGATAAAAATAAAGTAGAATATGATTCCATTAAAAGGCCTTGCCCGATTGAGGCAGATGCCTGTTTTTCCGGCAGTGTTTTGGGTCTATCGATAAATCCTAGTTTTCGGTAGCCAGCTGCAACCGCACCAGATGAAACCAAAATGACTTCGTGTCCTTCATCTTTGAGTTTCACAATTTGATTGACGAGGTTTTCTAGTTTTTTTAAACTAATCTCTCCTTGAAAGCTAGTAAGAGAGCTGCTTCCGATTTTTACAACAATTCGTTTTCTCTCTTTATCTGCGTACACCTTATCACTCCTGTACCTAAGCTCTATTTATATAGATACTTTTTGTTTTTGCTGTTTGCTGATCTCTTTTGATCGATTGGTAGCATGTTTGACGGCCTGCTTGATTGCTTCTCCTCCGCCAAAATCATCTAATGCATTCAGTCCTGCAGCTGTTGTTCCATTTGGTGACGTAATTTTCTCTCTCAGAGTAGAAGGGTTTTCCTCTGTTTCTTGCAGCATTTTCGCAGCACCGAGAAGTGTCTGCGCGCCAATTTGGCGAGACAATTCCTTAGATAAACCTGCTTCTTCTCCTGCTTCTTCGATTCTTTCCATTAAGAAATAAAAATAGGCTGGTCCGCTTCCGGCAATTCCAGTGAAAATATCCATTTGCTCTTCCTGAATGGTATACACTTCGCCCATTTCAGATAAAAGAGCCTGACTCATGCTGATATGGTCGTCTTTCACATAACGTCCAGCACATAAAGCGGTCGCTGAAGCCCCGATCGTACTTGACGTATTCGGCATGACCCTCATCACGGGCTGCCCTTCATGCAGCGTATCTTCAATATACGATTGCTTCACGCCTGCAAGGACAGACATGATCAGCTGGTCTCTCCGAATATGAGGTTTTAACGATTCAAGTGCTGTTTCAGCATCCTTTGGCTTCATGGCCAGGATCAACATATCCATTTCTTCAAAAGGAAAAGAATCCATTGTGGCTGTTTGTATTCCGTAACGTGTCGTTAGTTCATTCAATCGAATTTGATTTTGTCTGTTTGTTGCGTAAATTTGGCCTAGCGGCATTTGTCCTGATCGCACAATCCCTGCAATCATTCCTTCCGCCATAGAACCTGCTCCAATGAAAGCAACTTTCTTTTGATGAATAATATTGATCCTCTCCCTTGTTCGCTTTTTGTTCGTGTTTTTCGCACGTTAGTTATCGTAACATGATGAGAAATCGTGTCAAGAAAGAGCCAGCGCTTTTCAAAAGTCCCGAATACGCGTTCAACCGCTTGCTGTATGTATACTGACTGCGCTTTTGCAAAACAACAATTTAGATCTAAAGAACTATTCATATTTGCATCATAGTACCCTTTCGTTCGACTGAATTCCCCATTTTATTTTTGGTTTCGGTGACTTCAATTCTATTTTATAGAAAGCGCTATCATTTCTAATGGATTTCTATTTTCCTATATGACGAATGTGCTTGAATCTTCCGATTAGACTATTGACATATTTTAGAAAACATGTCCGTTGAAATGATATTTTACGGGTGATACCGTGAAAGGGAAACTAAGTGAAAAAGGAGCGTTCATAATGAAAGTGAAAGAAAACTATATCAATGTCATTCCAATGAAAGAAATCCGTTCGACCGATGACCTTCTTTTCCCGTTCCCTATTTACAATGAGCTACGTGCACAGAGTGATATTAGATATGATGAAACAAGAAAGTGCTGGGATCTCTTTCGATATGCGGATATCCAGTCTGTTCTGAAGCAGCCAAAAGTGTTCTCATCACAGCGAGGAAGAAGCACGACAAAAACGAGTATTTTAACGATGGACCCACCAAAGCATACAAAAATGAGAGCACTCGTCAATAAAGCATTCACGCCAAAAGCGATTAAACAATTAGAAGATAACATTAAAGACCTGACACATGACCTGCTGCAACAAGTCAAGGATCAGCGTACGTTTGATATCGCGGAAGATCTAGCAGCTCCCCTGCCTGTCATGATTATTGCTGAGCTTCTCGGCGCAGAGGTAAAGGATAGAGCGTTCATTAAAAAACATTCTGATGCCCTAGTAGCAGGTGCAAAGGATGAATCAGAAGAAGCCATTCAAGCAGTAGTCGATATGCAAAAACGCGCAGAGGAAGAGCTGTCCACTTATTTTGCTCACTTGATCCAAAAACGAAAAGAATCCCCTGCTGATGACCTGATCTCACTTCTTATTCAAGCAGAAATCGATGGTGAGCGTTTAACCGAGAATGAACTACTTGGTTTTTGTATTCTATTACTTGTTGCTGGTAATGAGACAACGACCAATTTGATTACAAATGCAGTAAGACTGCTAACAGAGCAGCCGCATATCGCCGAAGCAGTACGGGAAGACCCCTCTCTTATTCCTCAATTGACAGAGGAAACGCTACGCTATTACCCGCCTGTTCAAGCCATTGGGCGAATCGCGGCCGAGGATGTTGAGATTGCAGGCTCAAAAATTAAAAAAGGAGACTATCTCATTAGCTGGGTCGCTTCTGCAAATCGCGATGAACAGAAATTTGACGATCCAGAAACGTTCCGTCTTGACCGGAAATCAAACCCGCATATGAGCTTTGGCTTTGGCATTCATTTTTGTCTCGGTGCACCGCTTGCCCGCCTTGAGAGCAACATTGCACTTGAGATTTTACTCCAGACGTTTCAAGACATCACCTGTGCGGCAGATCAGCTAAAACCCATTCAAAGCACATTTGTTTTTGGGGTAAAAGAATTTCCTGTACAGGTCACCCGTTTTTAAAAGTCCCTTTTGAGGGGCTTTTTTTCATTTTCTTCAATTCATTATCTCTTTCTTACCTTCCACCTCCGAACATGCTAAAATAAAGTCCATATAAAGTGATAACGGATTTCAGAAAAGGAGCCAAAAATTCATGACCGATTATACAGCAATGAAAGACGGAATATTCAAATCAGTTTGTTCGTTAGATTGCCCGGATCAGTGCGGTCTTTTGATACATAAAGAAAATGGAAAGATCGTAAAAGTGCAGGGAGATCCAGACCACCCCGTCACCCAAGGCAACATATGTAACAAAGTGCGGAATGTCACAGCCCGTTTATATGATGAAAAGCGACTGACCACTCCTTTGAAGCGTGTTGGCCGCAAAGGCGATGGACAATTTGCTCCGATTACGTGGGAAGAAGCCATTGAAACCATTCGGCAAAAATGGACAAAACTGATTGAAGAAAAAGGTCCAGAAAGTATTCTGCCTTACAGCTTTTATGGGAATATGGGCAATCTGAATGCAGAAGGCATGGACCGCCGCTTTTTCTATCGTCTTGGTTCAAGTCAATTAGACCGGACCATCTGTCAGTCAGCAGGAACGACTGGCTATAAATATACAATGGGTGCAAGCATTGGGACAGATCCAGAAGAGACCATTCATACGAAACTATTCATCTTTTGGGGGATCAATGCCGTGTCGACCAATATGCACCAAATCACCCTCGCACAAAAAGCGCGAAAGCAAGGAGCAAAGATTGTCGTGATTGATGTACACAAGAACCAAACCGGACGGATGGCAGATTGGTTCATTCCGCTTCGACCTGGTACTGACAGTGCCCTTGCCCTTGGCATCATGCATGTTCTTTTTAAAGAAGGACTAACAGATGAAGCCTTTTTAGAATCTTATACAACCGGTCATAAGGAGCTGCGTGAGCATGTGAAGCAGTATGATCCAGACACTGTTGAGGGCATCACGGGGGTTTCTAAAGAGGACATCCTTACACTTGCAAGAATGTACGCTGAAACATCGCCATCTCTCATTCGCATTGGCAATGGTTTGCAGCACCATGATAATGGCGGAATGAGTATTCGAACCATTTCCTGCCTCCCTGCCCTGACTGGTCAGTGGCTCTACAAGGGCGGCGGTGCGATGAAATCAAACTCTTCTTTTCTCAGCTATAATGAAACAGCTCTTCAGCGGCCAGATTTATTAAAGGAACGCACGCCAAGATCATTTAATATGAATCAGCTAGGCAGTGTGCTGACGAATGCAGCGCCTTCCATTGATTCACTCTTTGTCTACTCGTGCAACCCAGCTGTTGTGACGCCTGAAGCGAATAAAGTAAGAGAAGGTTTGCTGAGAGATGACTTATTTACAGTCGTTCACGACCTATTTCTAACAGAGACAGCTAAGTATGCAGACATTGTCCTGCCGGCAACATCCGCCTTTGAAAATGAGGATTTCTATACATCATACTGGCACCATTATATTCAAATTCAAGAGCCAGTGATTGAACGCTATGGAGAAAGCAAATCCAATACAGAAGTGTTTCGCTTGTTAGCCCATGCGATGGGCTTTGAAGATGAAGCCTTCCGCGAGACAGATGCGGAACTCATGGAACAAGCCCTTCATCATCCAGAAAATCCGCATTATGAGGACATTTCATACGAGGCATTAAAAGAAAAGAAATGGATCAAAGCAAAACGAGGACCTTTCCAAGACTTAAAGCTCTCTACCCCGAGCGGCAAAATTGAGCTTTATTCTGAACAAATGAAAAAAGACGGATATCCGGCGCTTCCTACCTACGTGCCCCTTTATCAGGAAAGCGAATATCCACTTACCTTTATACCGGGACCGAATCATAATTTTCTTAACTCAACCTTCTCACTTCATGAAAAGCATCAAAAGCTTGAGAAATTTCCTAAGCTTCACATGAATGAACAAGATGCAAAGGCAAGAAAAATTGAAGATGGTGACATGGTACGTGTGCTCAATGACCGCGGAGAATGCGAGCTTGTCGTGTCAGTCGGTCACAATGTATTACCTGGTGTTGTGGTCAGTCAAGGATTATGGGCAGATCAAAAAGGCAAAAAACAGCTAGTCAACGGACTAACACCTGATCGGCTAGCAGATATGGGCGGCGGTGCGACGTTCTTTTCTGGCAGAGTGGAAGTTGAAAAATGATCATAGACAGAAGAAAAGCCAGCAAAAACTGCTGGCTTTTTAATGCTTTCTATTGACCAATAAACAACTGGTTGGTCGTTACATTCGCACTTCCGTTGCTTTGATAGCCTTCTACAGTAAATGCCGTTTCATACATTTTGCCCATTGGCATCCCTAAGCTTTCCCATTTTTTGAAATGTGCACTGACAGATACCGTTCCACTCGTACGTTTCGATTGACGTACACTCCAATATTGCTTGAAGGTCGCAATTCCAATAATGGAAGGCTGATTGACACGGGTCGTTTCATAAATGTCATACGTGCCCCCATCTGCATAAAATGATCCTTTATACGCTCCTGTTGGGCGATAGGTGCCCCATGAATCAACAATGTAATATTCTGCTAATGGAGATTGTGTCCAGCCATAGACACATAAGTAGGAATTCCCACCTGGGTTAAAGTTTGCGTTGTAATTGATAGAGATGTTGCCAAGCTGATGATGAGTTTTAGTGGAATCAAACTTCTTTCCTTTTCTAAATAAAGCATTATTAATATTGTTCCAGCCTGCACTAAATGCCCCGCCGTTATTAAGTGTCATCGAGGTGTTTCCATGATCCTTCCATAATTCGTAATCATACCCGCTATGTGTACCTACTTCATTATTATAAATCGTTTTCGCATAAGCTGGTACAGCAGTCAGTGTCAACACAAACCCGATACACATCACAAACAACAGCCTCAATCTTTTCAAATTCATTTTCCATCCCTCTCCTTTTTTCATTAAAATTGTTCTGCCTTCTCTAAGATGAAGCGAGCTCATCACCTCCTTTCATGTCACCATTCTCTGCTAGACGGAACGGTATTGTTCTAACCCGGCATGGATGTCTCTTGTTTGTGTATAGATCTTTTGATACAGATGAAATAGATCAGCATATATACTTGCATGTTGCTGCTCTGGCTCATAGACAGCAGCTTGATGAATAAACTGATCTGCACATGTCTCAAGCGATGGATACCAGCCGCAACCAACGGCGGCCAGCATAGCTGCACCTAAAGCAGGCCCTTGTTCATTGTCTAACTGGATGACCTCAGCCTGAAATATGTCTGCTTGCATTTGAAGCCATGTCCGGCTTCTTGCACCGCCCCCAATGGACACAATAGAATCTATGTGTTTTCCTGCTTGCCGGAATAAGGCAATAGATTCATTTAACGAGAAGGTAATACCTTCTAGCACAGCCCTGACGACATGCGCCCTTTCATGTCGGCTGTCTAAACCAATCAAGCTTCCACGAATGGTAGAATCCGCATGAGGTGTTCTCTCCCCTACTAAATATGGCGTGAAGAGCAATCCATTCGCTCCTGGCGTGACATCAACTGCACCCTCTAAAAGTGATTGGAACGATTCCTCTGGAGCCAGTAAATGTTTTACCCAATTAAGGCTATATCCTGCTGAAAGGGTGACACCCATTGTGTAGAAAGCGTCTTTTTTTGCATGATGGAACAAATGCAAGTTTCCTTGAAGCTCTCTTTCATGATCCTCTTCGTAAGAGAGAATGACGCCAGATGTACCAATGCTGCATAACGTGCGGCCAGAGGATAAAATACCAGCACCAATTGCTCCGCAAGCATTGTCTGCCCCGCCAGCAAAGACTTTTGCCCCCTCTTCGATCCCCGTCTCACGTGCAATGTGCGGAAATAGTGTACCAACCTCTTCCTCTGATGAGATAAGCGGCGGACAAATATGAGGAGGAATATCAAATGCCTGACAAATTTCTTCACTCCACGCTTGCTCTCCAATATTTAACAGTAATGTGCCAGCCGCATCAGAATAATCGATATGAACAGTACCTGTTAAACGAAATCTGACATAATCTTTTGGGAGTAAAAACATGTCGATTTGTTGATCAATTTCTGGTTCATGTTCCTTTACCCATAATAATTTTGGCAGTGTGAATCCTTCAAGCGCTTGATTTTTCGTGATCTTTTGCAGCTTTTTCCCCAGCTTTTTTGTGATGCGTGTACATTGCGCAGTCGTTCGTGTATCATTCCATAAAATCGCAGGGCGGAGCACCTTGCGGGATTCATTTAAAAGAACAAGACCATGCATCTGTCCAGAAAAGCTGATGCCCTCTACTTTCTTTGAAAGGACAGGCTGTCTTGCCATCAGTTCTTTCATCGCAGCCACTGTTTGCTCAACCCATTCCTCTGGGTTCTGTTCACAATATCCAGGTTTATCTTGAATGAGGCGGTAAGGCTTAGTGGCCTCGCCGCACACCTTTCCATTCTCATCGACTAATATGGCTTTGACTCCGCTCGTTCCAAGATCAATTCCCATCACATACTTCATGTCTTCACTCCTTCAAAACAGGTCCGCTTCTTCAATCAATCTTCTAACAAGTATTGATTTAACCGGGCTTTCAACTGTTCCTCTCTTCCCGATTCGTTTCTGATTAAAGGGTGTTTGAGCGCATACTCTTCTAATGTATGAAAGTTTGCCTTTCCTTCTGAAATGTCACGGCCAATCCCTTCAGAAAAACTGCGATACCGGTGCTTGATCACATCTTCAAACACACGATCTTCTATGAGTCTATGAGCGACCCGCAGTCCTTTTGCGAATGCATCCATACCCGCAATATGGGCATACAAAATATCTTCAAGCTCAAAAGAAGCTCTTCTCACTTTTGCATCAAAATTGAGACCGCCAGTTCCTAGTCCGCCATTTTGCAAAATTTCATACATGGCAAGAGTTGTGGCATATAAATCGGTTGGAAATTCATCCGTGTCCCAGCCGAGCAGCGTATTCCCTTGGTTTGCATCCACAGAACCGAGCAATCCATGTATTCTTGAGACGCGTAATTCATGCTCAAACGTATGACCAGCAAGCGTCGCATGATTGGCCTCGATGTTCAATTTAAAATGTGAATCTAGTCCGTATTGCTTTAAAAAGGCAATAGATGTCGCTGCATCTGCATCGTATTGATGAGTGGTTGGCTCCTTTGGCTTAGGCTCAATTAAAAATTGGCCAGTGTACCCAATTTCCTTTGCATAATCAACAGCCATATGCAAAAATGACGCCATGTGATCAAGCTCTCTTTTCATATCTGTATTCAGCAGAGTATCGTACCCTTCTCGTCCTCCCCAGAAAACGTAATTTTCTGCGCCAAGTTCTTTAGCTGTTTCGATGCCTTTTTTCACCTGTGCGGCTGCATAGGCAAAGACATCTGCATGACAAGATGTTGCTGCGCCGTGTACAAATCTAGGATGCTTGAACATATTGGCTGTATTCCACAGCAGCTTGACTCCGCTATCTCGCATGTATTCTTTCATTCTTTCTAAAATGATGTCTAATTGCTGATTCGTCTCTTGAAGCGTATCTCCCTCCGGTGCAATGTCACGGTCATGGAAGGAAAAATACGGAACATCCAATAGATCAAACAGTTGAAAGGCTACTTCCAATCTAGCTTTTGCTAAATCCATTCCGCTATAGGAGTCCCAGGCTCTCTGCATCGTACCAGTTCCAAACATGTCTGTTCCATCAGCAGTCAATGTATGCCAATAAGCGACTGAGAAGCGCAGGTGATCTTTCATTGTTTTTCCGCCAATCATTTCACTTGGATTATAGTGTTTAAAAGCGAGTGGATTTTTTGATTGTTTTCCTTCAAATTGTATTTTTCCGATTCCTTCTAAACTGTGTAACGTTTTCATATTTGAGTTGGCCATCTTTTATTCCTCCTATGAATATACTTTGTAAGTTGATTCAACAAACTAATGTTCAATTGATGATCGATTCACTTTGAATTTTCCATATTTTTTAGTTTTTTAGAAATATTTTCGTTATAATAAAGTTAAAATCATCCTTCTTACAGATTACATGCGTAGAAAAGCAGCTTTTTTCTTCACTTAATCTAAAGACGAAACAAATGGAGTGGATAACATGGATATCGCTGATCAGAACTTTGTGAAAAAAATAAATCAAAAGCTATTATTAAAAGAAATTCTCCAGCATGCGCCAATTTCTAGAGCTAAATTATCTGAACGCACTGGGTTAAATAAATCGACTGTTTCCTCTCAAGTGAGTACATTAATGAAAGAGCAACTCGTCTATGAGATCGGTCAAGGTGAGTCTAGCGGCGGGAGAAGACCGGTTTTACTGATGTTTAATAAACGTGCTGGCTGCTCCATCGGGATTGATGTCGGCGTTGATTATGTCAATGGCATTTTAACCGACCTTGAAGGGTCCATCCTTCAAGAAGAGCAGATCAGGCTCCCATCAAGCGCTCCTGATGTGACCATACGCATATTAACTGAATTAATCCAGCAGTTGATGGCACAAATCCCCTCTTCCCCATATGGGCTCATAGGTATTGGCCTATGTATACCCGGGCTAGTGGATGCCGATCAACAAATCGTGTTTACGCCGCATTCTAAATGGAAAAATGTTGACCTAAAAACAACGCTCCAAGACGCATTCCAAGTACCCGTTTTCATTGAAAATGAAGCAAATGCTGGTGCATATGGTGAAAAAATCTTTGGTGCCGCTAAACATTATGATCATTTGATCTATGCCAGCATCGGCACTGGCATTGGAATCGGGATCATTATCAATCATCATTTATACAGAGGTGCATACGGCTTTTCTGGTGAAATGGGACATATGACCATCGACTTTAATGGACCAACTTGCAGCTGCGGAAACCGTGGATGTTGGGAGCTGTATGCATCTGAGAAAGCCTTGTTTCAGTCCCTTCAAACAAATGATCAGCCCATCTCTCACCAAGATGTGGAACAGCTGGCAATGTTAAATGACATGAAAACGCTCAATGCCTTGCGCAACTTTGGTTTTTATCTTGGAGTCGGCCTCACAAACGTCCTGCATACCTTTAACCCGCAAGCGATTATTTTACGAAACAAAGTGATTGAAGCGCAGCCAACGGTTCTACGTGTGATTCAAGAGGAGGTCTCCTCCAGGATGGATACTCAATTCAGTTCACATGTCGAGCTGCTTCCATCGTCATTAGGACACAACGCACCAGTATTAGGGATGACATCTCTCGTCATTGAAGCTTTCCTGCAAGATGCCACCCTCTCACCATGACAGATTCATAGATAAAAAAGACAGCTCTTACCGTGTTGTCTTTTTTTATTTATTCTGTTTCCTCATAACGGAAATAGTTGAAATCAGCAGGCAGACGCTCGCCGCTTGTATCCTGGCACTGCATGCCGACAAATGCCCCTGTAAAAAATCCTCCTCCTCGAATGAAGTCATCAGATAGGTGGCTAGATTCAAATATCACATCAATTTCCTTCCAGTCTTTTTGATCAAATGAATAAGAATAGGTATATGTTTCTTTCTGAACGGTCACTTTTAAATACACATAGGTGACCTCCTCTGGAATGACGATTTTTTGTGCCAATGGCTGAGAAAAGGAAAGGTTTTGACAGGCAGATAATTCAAGAATGCGGCCAAGTTCCTCGTCATATGTCACCTGAAGCGCTGTCCAATTTTCCGTATTGTAATAATTCACAAGACCAGCGGCTTGCTGAAAATTCTCTGGAAAGAACAACACAGCTGTCTCTGCTTCAAAATAAAAGCTTTGCCAGCGCCTTGCAACGAAAGCTTGAGTAAACTTAGATGTTAGAGATTCCTGACCGTATAACCTTAAATGCTGAGGTTTTTCCGTTAATGAACCGATCTGTTCAGTAAAAGGAATTCTTAATGTTTGGAAGTGTCTATTTAACGTTGATTCTTTAAACTCATCGACTGTATGGTAGGTAGGAGCAAAAACCTTTTCGTTGATCGCTGGCGCTTCAACCTCCAGCGTTCCTTCTTTTCCGCCCACAACATACGGCCAGCCATCCTTCCATTCAAGCTTTTGAATCGCTGTTTCTCTTCCTAAAGGACACCACCCTCTTTGCTGAAAAATAGATTCCTTGCTTGATTGAATGGGGCGACCAGTGAGATGAGCGAGGTACCATTCATTTGTGTGCGTTTGAACAATGGAAGCATGCCCGCATTTTTGAAGCGGATGTTCAGGTGAGTGAAAAGCACTTAAAATTGGGTTATCAGGATGAACCTCATAAGGCCCTTCAATTTGCGGGGAACGGGCAATTGTTGCCGCATGCTCGTACCTGGTGCCTCCTTCTGCTGTTAATAAATAATAGTAATCACCGATGTGATAAAGATGCGGTGCTTCTGTCAATTTAATCGGTGTGCCTTTAAAAATGACCTTCCGCTGACCAATGAGTTTCTTTTCCGTCACGCTATATTCCTGCAAGGCAATACCCGCAAAGGAATGGTGCTTTTCCCTATGATCCCACAGCATATTTAAGACGTATTTCTTCCCGCTTTGGTCATGAAATAAAGAGGGATCAAAGCCAGAGCTATTAAGCTTAACCGGCTCACTCCAATCACCATCAACCTCACTTGCCGTAACCAAATAATTATGACCATCTTTAAATGGACCATCCACTACTTTGATATCTGAATAAATGAGCCAAAACTGACCATCTGCATAGCTTAGGCACGGTGCCCATACTCCGCCAGAATCAGGATTCCCTTTCATGTCCAGCTGCGACGTTTTTTGCAAAGGACGCGCGGCAAGTCGCCAATGCACAAGATCCTTCGAATGATAAATTTGTACCCCTGGAAACCATTCAAATGTAGAGACCGCCATGTAATAATCTTCTCCTACACGGCAAATACTTGGGTCCGGGTTAAATCCTTTGAGTACTGGATTGGTGATTTTCATTCAACTTCCTCCTCTTTCACGACCTACATTTTAAAATCGTCCATATGATCGATATATACTTGATCCCTATTCTCAAGCTCCCTCACGACTTTTTGGTGCTCTTCTTCATCTAGGTTATAAAAATTAATATCAATCATCGCTAAAATCAGTAAGCATACAGGAATCACTGTTACCGTGATTAAAATGCCAAGCAATGCTTCTGGCGTCTGTATTTGGTTTGCAACATAGCCAAATCGATCGAGTACAAGCCCCGGAACAATCCCGCCTAATGCCATCCCAAATTTAAAGAAAAATCCAATGACTGCGTAGATCAGTCCGCCCATCCTTTTTCCAGTTTTATATTCGCCATATTCAACAGTCTCAGGAATGAGCGCCCACATGTAAGCACCCGCTGTAATACTCCCCGCAGCAGCAACAAGCCTGAAAATCAGTATTAAAGTGATTTGACTCGGCGGTATCACAAGTAAGGCAAGAAGACCTACTATATTCAGCGATAAAGAATAATTCAGCAGCTTTTTCTTTCCTAACAGCTTGTGCAGCTTCGGAATAAACGGCAGCACCATTAAAGCTGGCAGACTGCCAATGAGTCCGTACCATTTCACTAAATCTTCTCTGCCAAGGTTATACGTCACATAATAGATCCCAACAGAGTTGCTGATCGAGTTCACACCAAAAATAATAATAAAGAAAATGCTTAATACAACAAGCGGGCGATTCACTCGTAACTGGACAAAGATATCACTGAATTTAATCTTTTCCTCTGGCTTTTGAAGCGTGACACGTTCATTCGTGCTTTTAAAACAGAAAATCAGTAATGCGCCGCCAAGAACGCCGAGAAAAGCCATCGTCATCTGCCAGCCAAGTGCTGTATTTCCTGTCGTATCACTTAAAAAGGTCGCAAGAAAAGGAACAAAAAAAGCAACAACTAGACCACCTAGATTGGCAAACACCATACGAACGGACGTAATACTGACAACCTCTTGATTATTTCTTGTCATTGCGGAAGTTAAAGCACCATAAGGAACGTTGATGAATGTGTATGTAAGCGATAAACCAACATACGTGATGTAGGCATAAATGAGTTTACCCATTTCGGAAAAATCAGGTGTTGTAAAGCAAAGAATGGCAAGTACGACAAAAGGAAACGCACCGAATAACAAATAAGGTCTGAATCTACCAAAACGGCTGTTCGTCCGGTCTACCAATGCACCAATAAATGGATCTGCAAGCGCATCGATGGCGCGAACAACCAAAAACATCGTCCCTGCTGCTGCCGCTGATAAACCGTACACATCTGTATAGAAAAATAATAGATACGTAGAAACAGTTGCGTAAATCAAATTACATGCGAAATCCCCTGAAGCATATCCCACTTTTTCAGACATACGAATCTTCTTTAAATTCTCACTAACCATGAGCTTTCTCCCTTCTTCACTTAGCCTCTTCTAACGAACAGATGACGGAGGGCAGCAGCAATCAATACAGGGAATATAAAGCGCTTTCAATTTGTTATAAAAATGTAGCTGAACATCTCTTCCTTTCAGCTTAGCCCAAATGCGCAGCAAAACAGTCGAATGACAGAATCATCTCCTTCAATATAGAGATCAATACTTGAAATTCATCTTAGTTTATTGACCAAACAAACTAAGATGAATTCATTTTATAAAATCTGATCTGACTTTTCAATATATTTTGAAAAAATAATCCAAATAATCGATTTCTTGTCATTCATCTTGTGAAATGACAAGAAAATCTGAAAGAATTCATTTAAAGGTTGCATTCAAGCTCATCCCATGCTATATTAATCAAGCGATGAGCTGAATTGTGTAAGTCGGGTAACATGTCTCTTTGAGACACACACGAATGTGGCGTGTGGTTATTCCGCCTCAATACGCAAAAGACATCTTCTTAGGAAGATGTCTTTTTTCTTACCCTATTTCAGATTGTTGACAAAGGGCTAAAATGATCTTGATTTTAGCCCTTTGTCTACTTTTTCAGCGTGATAGAAAACCTTTGCAATCTAGGAAGGACGAGTACTGGCGCGGAGCGAATTTGACATTCGTGAGCACCAGCACGCAGGACTGACACCGAATGCGAGGGTTTGTCTACACGCTGAGACGTCTTCTTAGGAAGATGTCTTTTTTCTTACCCTATTTTTGTTCCATTCTCAACCGGTTCATCTGTCGCTAACAACACCACGTCTTCTTTTGACGGCATGCCTCCTAAGACAAGCACTTCTGATTTGAACCCTGCAATTCTTCTTGGCGGGAAATTAACGACCGCTACGATTTGTTTGCCGGTAAGATTTTCCGCTGTATAACGCTTTGTCAGCTGAGCACTAGATTGCTTCACACCAATTTCTTCACCAAAATCAATCTTGAGCTTCAACGCAGGCACTCTTGCCTCTGCAAAAAATTCTGCTTCTATGATCGTCCCAACGCGAATATCTAACGCCAAAAACTGTTCAATATCTGCCATCTGACTCTCTCCTCTTCATAAAAGGTAACGTAATCTATTGATTATTCATTGTAGCACATTCATTTTGTCATAGAGGAGGTTCAAAAAGCCTATACAGCGTTAAAATCACCTTTATAGTTTACATAATAAATTTATTGTCGTGTATTAAATGTTTGCATCCTGAAAATGAATTCAGTAAAATGGCAAATAATCCTACTGCTTCCTCCCGAATATATTGGGGAGGGTTCACACTTGTTTACATTATCGGATATGTGGACGTTTTGCTGGTCGTTTTTTGTCATTCTTCCTATCGTTGCCATCCTGCATCAGCTTGGCCATATTGTGGTCGCGTGGATGTTTGGAGCAAAGGTTTCCTTTGCGCTTGGCAGAGGGAAAAAAGTGTTGAAAGTAGGCGTCGTTGAAATTAGACGAATCTATTTTCTAGATGCATTTTGCCACTATGAAGAAATGAGGAAAAACAACCGATTGTCGCACATTCTTGTCTACTTAGGCGGTTCATTATGCAACCTGCTCAGTGTTCTCATACTGAACACAATGATCGCCAATGATTTCCTGCCAGAGCACCAATTTTTCTATCAATTTGCTTACTTCTCAGTCTACTATGTATTTTTTGCACTACTGCCAGTCCAGTATGCAGATCATCATCCGAGTGATGGGCAAGCGATTGTGAACATCATTCGGCACGGTGAACCATGCGACATCATTGACTAACATGATGACTTTCACTGTCAATATGATAATGAATCGTTAAAAAAGGAATACCGAACAGCTTCATTTGATGTACCGCTGTGAGACTTTGATCTGTCTCCGGCTTCATATGAAAGCTTTCTTCCATTGGCAGTTTCATGGTGATAAAAGGCGTATGCAAATACAACCCTTCGTCACCGGTACTGCCTTTTGGACATGCGCTTTTTAATAGAAAATCTTCTTTCTCATTAAAAGGCTTTAAAATAGCTGTCAGCTGAGAATACGGAAGTGGCAGCGCAATATTCATATAACCCGCAGCTGCATCGTAATGAAGAGCATAAAGAGCAAAAAAGACTTGCTCTCCTTTTACATTGTGACGTATCCAAGCCCGAACATTTTCCCTTTCTTCCTTCGGATGTTGAAATCTAGTCAGACGTCCCTTCATCTCATATGGATGACGAGATAACCCCAAATATAGCTGACCTATTTTCTTAAACACTGGCTGAAGTAAAAAAACAAACGGCCTTACCCACCAATGAAAGTTGACGGCTGCTTTTAATGTAAAAGCCATAGGGTCTTCATAAAATCTGCGAATCACAGGTGAGACCCTATCAGCTGAAAATGTCGTTCCATTTAATTCATCAAGCGAATCGACTAAACCCAGCTTCTCATGGTTATGCACGCTTTCCTCTTGAAAAGAGATCAGTTGAAACCGGCCATACACTTTCGAAATCGGGAAGTTCTTCTGCTTTAATTGATCCTTCGGCCCTTCAATCAGCCAGCCAATCAAACCCGGCAAAATCACAAAAAAAGCATTGATACTGCCATGAAACCAAATCATCTGATCCATGCTGATGTAGGTCACACGCATCAGCATACCAGCGGAATAAAGAAGTGATAACACGATCGTCCCCATTAAAACTAAGCTAGAAAACACAACAAGACCTTTTGCCAAAGTTGACCGAAATCTTGTTTTCATACAAAGGATGCCATATATGAAGAGGGTCATCACATAAAGAATGACGCTGAACGTATCAAATAGACGGGAAAAGCTAATCCCAACAGCAATCATCACAGGCGACAGCAAAATCACCCAGCCTGCCGCTTTGTATAAAGCTGTCTCTTTTGTTCGCTGCCTTCCTAAAAATCCATAAAAAAGCGGGATAAAAAAAGCCGAGTAATGAAAATGAATAGCGGTCAAAAGAACAATGATCGGCGAAAATGTCATCACCTGTATATCTGCTGTGTACAGCCAAAACCACAGACCGCCTAAAGCGAGATACATCCATGCGCCATCAATCATCAGCTCATGAAGTGGAAAGATTCCTCTTTTCAGCAAACGAGAAAAGCCAAATAACGCCAATAAGATTGTATATAAAAGCCATCCCGATGCAAACCAAGCGGAATGATAGATAAAAGCAGTGGTTGCACAAAGAGCCGCTAGTGGAAAGGCTTTCATTAAAAAGCCGATCAGCCTCTCTGGCTTGTGTTTCTTCCCTTCTTTCTCAAAAAAGTGTAAGGCAGAGGGAACAAAAAATAGAATTGCCATGAGAACAAAAAATTCTGCTACCCGGCCTGTCATGAAACGGGTGGCGATAAAACAAGACATGAAGATCAGACTGGATATCAAATGCCACTTATTCATCATGAGACACCCTTTCTGTAAAACGGCCTTTATATGTAAAAAGAGTACCAAACAGGCGATTTTTCACGTGGACATCAATGGTATATTCACCTGCATGTTCATCGTAGCCTTCCGTTACATCTGACACACCATAAAGCCATGAAGGCAGCGGCCATTCCCTGCCGAATATCAAAAACTTCTGCCGGCCGGATTGGATGTGTAAGAAACCATGCTTTGTTACTGTAAAATGAAGCTCTGACACAAGAAGTCTAGGTTTTCCAAAGTAGTCTAGTACTGTATGACTCTTCTGATCAATGATCATATCTGCATCAAAGTGCCGCTCCTTCTTTGGGAAATAAAACGTTCGATACCAGTGCATCCCTTCCTCCCCCTTAATTGTCACAAAGGGCTCGTTGACTATTTGGAAAGGAATGTTTCTCCCTCTCTCGGGGAAAAAACAACGAAACAGTGGACCCATTCTGAAGATCAACCGAATGAGTCTTGACCCACCGCCTATTTCCTCCATCGTACCATCAGCAGAAAACGCGCGGTTGTATCTCTCTTTTAGCTTTGGATGCAGCTTATCGTAATCCTTTACTTGATGACGATGAACGACCATGTCTACCTCCCCTTTTTCGTTTGATGGAAAATACATCTACACAATCTTTTAGATTGATCATACCTGCAATCGACAAAATGAAAAATGCACTCATCACAAGCGGCTCATGAAGCGTCGTTTGCGGGGATAGGACCCCTATACAAAGCATGATGAGAAGAAACATACTTTGAAAAATGAATAGATATTTCTTTGATAGCTTGGGAATTAGCCATGATACGCCTAAAAGCGCATAAAACAATCGGAAACTCGTGCTATGATCAAAAGCCGAATGTGAAAAAGGAATGACCGCTTGGCATAGCCAGACGATGGCAAACAGCAAACAAATCCCGTAATGAGCAAGTGTTCTCTCTAGTAATAACCGAGGATGTGTTCCCTTTTCAAGCCACGTCTTTAATGCACCAAAACTAAAGGCTGTCATAAACCCGATCATTGGGCGAAAAAGAATCCGGTCTGCCCATGTCCATCCTTTTCCTTCTTTCGTTTTGTAATCAAATTGAGTTTGAAACACAATGTGGTCGCTTGTTTTCATATACTTCCAGTAGCCACTGCCTTCTTTGATAAAAGACAATGGGTGTGACGATTTGAAATGAAGTGAGGATGCCCTCTCATTCCGTTCATCCATCATTCTTGTTCGATAAGCTCCTGTCCCTGTGACACTTAAACCAAACCCAAGATGCTGTTCATACAAAAAGGATTGGGGCTGTTCATTTTGAGGTTCATTTAATGAAATGGTTGAAAAGCGCAAATCCCATTGTTCATGAAGCTTTGGATTTTGCGTATATTCCCATACTTTCTCTATCGGTGCATGAATGGTTGTTTCCACATAAACAGGCTTTCTTTTCATCTGCCTCTACTCCTCTATGTGAATTATTTCACATAACAAGCATACCATGTTTCACAAAACTGTCAAATGTTTATTCTTTTTTTGTCAAAAAATTGGTTCAAGATGGTCGCCTCTTTAACATATCGGTTCACTACCAAAAAAAGACCTGTCAATGAGACAGATCTTCTTTTTGCAACACACCTGAGATATAAAGCTTGACCGCATAGCTCACACTGTCTTCAAGCTGTTCTTTTCGTTGAAATCCATTTTTATTTGAAATATCACCGAAGCCGTGCAATAAGCTTCTTAGTCCTCTGACCACATGTGTCATCTCTTCTTCTTTGACACCAAAACGGGCCATGATGGATTGGACAAATTCAACAAGGCGCTCTGCCTCACTTCTTACTTTTTTCTCCTCCATATGTGAAAAGGCCGCTTCATAAAGGCCTGGATGTTCGCGGACAAATTGAACATACTGTTTGGCAAAGGCTAACACAGCTTCTTCTTTATCCAATCCCTCTGTTACGTGTATACCTTCTTCACGTAGCATGGACAGCCCTTTTTCTGCGAGTGCCGCCTGAATTTCAAGAAGACCAGATACATGATTATAAAGAGAAGGTGGTCTGATGTTCAGCTTTTTAGACAATGTAGCAATGGTCAATGCAGAAAAGCCCTCTTCATCAACAAATGCGGCTGCTGTATCGATGATTTTTTCTTGCGTGATACCCATTCTTGGAGACACGGTTTACTGCTCCCCTTTCTTTAACTGATGCTGCCTTTTTGTTATGGCAGCTTGAAGCTTGGCATGAGGTTCCATGAAAAGATCACCATGTCCTACTGCAAGACAAGATAAGGGAAGTGCCAGCAATTTTTCGGCACTTTTGAGTGCTGTTTCTGCATCCCAAGTGGCAAAAGCCGGGAACGGGAAGGTCAAGCGAAACTCACCCGTTACGAATAAACCGCCTTTTGTCACAAGTGCATCTCCTGCAATGACAATCCCTGACCTTTCATCGTATAAAGAAATGCTTCCAGGTGTATGTCCTGGTGTTGAGATGACTTTAAGTGACCCAATCTCGTCCCCTTCTTCGACAAGCACATCTGGTTTTGTGTGAATGTCTTTTGAAAAACTGCCTTTAATTTTTTGCTGAGGTTCACCAGGAAGCAAGGAAAAATCACCTTCAAAAAGGAGGGCATCGCGTTTTGATAAATAAACGACTGCCTCTGGAAAAGCCTTTTTCACTTCATCTAGTGCACCGATATGATCCATATGACTATGAGTGAGAATAATCTTGTCGATTGGCTTGTCTTTTTTGTGCGCAAATTCAATGATCGAGCTTGCTGCCATTTTTAAAGCAGCATCAATTAATATCAGTCCATTTTCTTCCTCAAATACATAGCAATTTACCGGAAATAGACGCGGCATCAATGTGAGCTGGTGCAGGCGATCAAAAGTTGTCAATCTCATCATATGTCCTCCTAAAACTAATGTTGTTAGTTTTATATTAACTAATGATATTAGTTTTAGCAAGCATTTCTTCATCAACCGCAATATAAATATCAATTTGCGCTTCTTTTGGATCTATAGATCTTTCATCATACCATTCAAAGTCGCCTGTATATGTGCGGTAATGGCGCTCATCCCACGCCCAAATCTGCTGCCATGTCTCCAACACAACCTCTTCAATAGGTCCCTTTCTCGTTCGGAATTTTGCGTAAGTCGATGAAGGAATCTCTATGACATGTTCTACCTGCTGATCCACGAATTGCCCAGCAGTAAATAAATAAGAGCCATGCTCATCTTTTTCATAATCTGAATATAATCCTATGACGGGCGCTTGCCCTCCGTGAAGCTGCTGCGCAAAAAATTGTTGCCAGAGTGGAGCAATCTTCCGCTCTTTTGTTTGCTCCATTTCGTTTGTTGTTCGAACAGACAACCCTTTCATCCATTGTTTCTCTAATGTCACGATATCGTACATATATTCTCATCTCCTTTTTTTCTATCATATAAAAAGAAACCTGACAACATTGTGTCAAGTTTCTATTCGTTTGAGAAATTGTTTCAACTGAATGTCAAACGCTTCTTTGACATGCTTCGGGGAAAGAATGTCAACATCTGGACCTAAATGGAATAGGAAACTATTTAACCAATCATCAAGAGGTACGGTAATGGTGGCAAGGTAAGTGCCGTCTGAACAAACATTCAATTCGTTCTCATCTACCCATTCCTTCACTTTCCCCACTGATGCTTCCGTTAACCTGAGCGTGACAGAGCTGACCGACGGTTGTTCTTGCCAAGAATCATTCCAAGGCTTTTCTTCGTTTTTGATTCTTTTCGGTTGAAAATAACCTGAAATGGTGACAAGACCCGTCATTCTAGTTAGCTTGAACAGACGAAAAGCTTTTTTTACACAACAGAACGCATACAAATACCAATGCCTCCCTTTTAAAACGAGCGTATAAGGCTCCACTTTGCGTGGAAGTGTTTCACCTTTCGCATTGCGGTAAGTAAACTGAATGTATTGGTGCGCTGACGCAGCTGTATGAATGAGCTGGAGCTTCTTTTCTGCCTGGCTGTCTTTTCCCCAGGAGCTTAAATCAATGAAGACATGATGCTGCTTTTCGTTTTCACACGTATGCGTGGGAATAAGCGATTTGATTTTTTTCAGTACATGTTCGCTTTCTTTAAAGGAATAGGCACTCGTCATGCTTTCGAGGGCTGTTAAAATGACCTCGATGTCATCATCGGTAAATAATTTTTTCTCTAAACGATAATCCTCAACAAGTGAAATGCCTCCACCTGCTCCTTGGGTTGTGACAACAGGGATTCCCGCTTGATTGATGGTATCAATGTCACGATAAATGGTCCTCGTGCTCACTTCGTGAAGTTCAGCAAGATCTTTCGCCTGTACTTGCTTCTTGCTAATGAGCAGCATCACAGTAGATAAAATGCGGTCGATTTTCATGACTTTTCCTCTTTTTCATAAATGTAGGTTTTGTTTTGATAAAAAAAGAAAGAATGGTAAAGATAAGTAACAGCCAGCATTCGTTTACATCCCTGCACGTGCAGGAGGAGGTTGCATCATGACACATAACGTGTGGCAATTGTTCATGATTGGGAGCATTATGTTGATCTGCATCATGATTCGAATGAATCGAATGAGACGCTATCAGCTTGTACGCCCCATCAGGCTTTTGATGAGAATGTATATCTTTGGTCTTTCAGCCCTTATTCTCCTATCAGAAGGATGGCAAAATCATAATATCCTCATCTATGCCGCTATTGGTATGCTTTTTGGAAGCAGCCTAGCTGTTCATGCCTATCAGACGATTCGTATGAAAGAAGAAAATGGCCGGCTGTATATGAAAACGAGTAAATGGATTGAAAGCTTCATTTTGTGTTTGTTTTTATCCAGGCTTAGTTTTAAGCTGGTTGAGCTCACAAACCATTCGATGACCAAAATCAGTGTCGTTGAACTGTATCAGCACATCGTGAGCGATGATGCGATGACCATGCTCAGCTTTTTTCTTTTAGCTGCTTACTATGTTGTTTTTTCTTTTCACATGATGAAAGCAAATAAACGATCGACACATGTGCATCATGCATAAAAACCTTCCTATATGAAAGTAGGAAGGTTTTTTATCAATCGTGCTGTGCATGGTGAATCATCTGTTCAAGCACTTCCATCACATGCTGATCTTCAGGGCTGTAAAAAATCGAGGTCCCTGCTCGTCTAGATTTCACGAGACGAAGGTTTTTTAAAAAGCGCAGCTGATGAGAAACGGTTGATTGCATGAGATTCAGTGTTTCTGCTATATCATTTACCGAGTGTTCACCTTGAGACAGCAGGTGCAGAATTCGAATACGTGTCGGATCAGATAAAGCTTTAAAGGTTTGGGAGACAAGAAATAGACTTTCTTCATCCAGCTCCATCCGTTCCTGTTCTTGATTTGTATTCAGTTCTTCCTTCATTTTGCTTCACCTTTCTTGTCCGTCAAATCACGACTTATTCTATGTATCATCATATACCAAAACGTCCGGCATGCAAAGAGAGCACACTTTAGAAAAAAGATTTACTCAAATAGCATTGACACTTGGTAGCATTCTTTTTAAAATGAGCATTATTTATTCATTTTTTTAGAGGAGCTGATAGGCAAATTGACTGAAGAGCCAAGACTAAAACGCAGCCTGACTGTCTTCCCACTTGTTGTGATCGGGCTTGCTTATATGGATCCACTTGTCGTATTTGATTCATACGGCATTGTGGCTCAGCTGACGAAAGGACACGTCGCTACAGCTTATATATTTACGTTACTTGCATTACTATTGACAGCGCTTAGCTATGGGAATATGGTGAAGGCTTTTCCAAAAGCAGGATCTGCTTATACATACGCGCAAAAAAGTATTCATCCTCATGTTGGCTTTCTTGTAGGCTGGACACTTTTACTGGATTATTTATTTTTGCCTATGGTGAATTTTGCGATTGGAAGTGCTTATTTAACCGCAGCCTTTCCTGATGTACCTCATTACATTTGGATCACCATACTTGCTATCGCCATAACGACTGTCAATGTAATCGGTATACGGCTTACAGCCAACATCACGGCACTATTTGTGACCTTTCAGGTCATTGTCGCCGTCACTTTTGTTGGGTTTATTATGTATGGGCTCACGCAAAATGCAGGCAGCGGGGAATTATTGTCCGCCCGGCCTTTTTATTCGGCGAGCTTAGATCCAGCGCTTATTTTTTCAGGCGCAACCATTTTATGTTTTTCGTTTCTAGGATTTGATGCGATTTCGACCCTGTCTGAGGAAACCATTAAGCCAAAAAAGACGATCCCACTTGCCATCTTCTTAACCGTCGCCATTGGAGGCGTACTGTTTACCTTGACGTCTTATTTTTTGCAGCAAGTATTTCCAAATTTTCAGCAGTTCAAGCATCCCGATGCGGCCTCACTTGAAATTGCGGATTTTGTGGGCGGCGCCTTTCTCCACTCGTTCTTTTTAGCTGGCACAATGGTCGCTGTTATCTCTTCTTCCTTATCGTCACATGCAAGTGCAGCAAGGCTATTATATGCAATGGGTAGAGATGAGTCGTTACCGAAGCGTTTTTTCGGATATATACATCCGAGATTAAAAACGCCTGTTTTTAATATTTTATTAATTGGTGCTTTCTCCTTAACCGCAGTCGTTGGCGAACTTGAAGTCATTTATTCCTTTATCAGCTTCGGCGCGTTGATTGGATTCACATTAGTGAACTTATCTGTTTTTGCGTACTATTTCATTAGACAAAAACAAAGAGGTGTACTCAATACATTGAGATACGCAGTGATTCCTCTGTGCGGGACGGCCTTTTGTATACGGCTGTTAACGAACATCAGTACAAATGCATTAATCATTGGTTTGCTTTGGCTAATTATCGGTTTTGTTTATTTCTGCTACAGACTGAAAACAAGACCCGAATTTACATTTGGGTACGATTGATTATAAGGTTTTCACTTGGTATCTTGTGCAGGATATGGCATAATAAAAAGGCTGTACTTCCCTTTTAAAAGCGGGGCAAAACAGGGGTGAACTGACCTTGAAAAAGAAAAAAACAGGATGTTTTGCCATTTCAGGCTGCTTCACGATTTTTCTGTTTGTTTTCGTATTAGCAGCCATTGTCATGTCCTTTAATCAAAAGGAGTTAAAAAAGCTGCCGATTGATACGGAATCAATTGTTTTGTCGAGATTGGATGATTTCAAACCGCTTGTAGAAACAGAGTTAAGAGATCAAGATTTAGATCAATATACCGCGTTAATCCTCGGTATGATGTATCAAGAATCAAAAGGCAGAGGCGGAGATCCAATGCAGTCCTCTGAATCTCTTGGTTTGAAACGAAATGAAATCAATGACCCTCAGAAAAGCATTAGACAAGGAGTCCATCATTTTTCTACTATGTACAAGCATGGGAAGAAAAAAGGCGTTGATTTGGAAACCATTATCCAAAGCTATAATATGGGAATTGGCTATATTGATTTTGTTGCAAAAAACGGGGGAAAACATTCCGAGAAATTGGCAAAACAATACTCTAAAAAGCAAGTGAAACGAAACCCAGAAGTCTATACGTGCGGAGGCAACAAAGATAACTTCCGCTACCCATATTGCTTCGGTGACTTCACTTATGCTGAAAAAGTAAAAGAAAAAACGAAAACAGTTGAAGAAAAGATGAAATTGGCTTCGTCATCCTCACCATCATCGTAAAAAAAGCACTTCCTAAATGGAAGTGCTTAGATTGTTGACAAAGTGCTAAAATGATGCTTATTTTAGCACTTTGTCTTCTTTTCAGCGTGACATGAAAACCTTTGAAGTCTAGGAAGGACGAGTACCGGAGTGGAGCGAATTTGACATTCGTGAGCACCGGAGCGCAGACCTGACAACGAATGCGAGGGTTTGTCTACATGCTGAAGCACTTCCTAAATGGAAGTGCTTTTCATTTTATCGCTGTTCTTTTCCGATTTCCGGCAGGATCGTTTTCGCTAAATGCTGATCCATTTCCTCATATTCATCATAATGAATCGTTTCATACAGCTCTTGTCTCGTTTGCATGTCCTTTAGCATTCCTTGCTGCGTCCCCTTCTCCATGATTTCTGTAAATAAACGCTCATACGCTTTTGCAGCGACTCTGAGTGATGACACAGGGTAAATGACCATTTGAAAGCCAAATACAGAAAATTCGTCTGCATGATAATAAGGCGTCTTGCCAAACTCCGTCATATTTGCAAGGAGCGGTCCTTTAATATTGTTTGACGCATGCGTGAAGTCCTCTGCTGTGATGAGTGCCTCAGGAAAAATAGCGTCAGCTCCTGCTTCTACGTAAAGATTGGCCCTGCGGATGACATCCTCCATCCCATTTACGGACCTTGCATCGGTTCTCGCAATCACCAAAAGCGTTGGTGCCACTTGTTTGATGGCTTTGATTTTCGCGATCATCTCTTCTACTGGAACGAGCGATTTTCCGTTTAAATGTCCGCATTTTTTAGGCATTTGCTGATCTTCAATTTGAACAGCTGCCACCTTACTTTCTACCATTTCCTTTGCCGCCCTTGCAGCATTCAATACACCGCCATAGCCAGTGTCCATATCGACCAAAAGCGGCAGCTGAGAAGCTCGAATAATTTCCTTCGCTTTTTCAGCCATTTCCGTTGAATGGATCATGCCGAGATCAGGCAATCCTTTGCTGGCACAAAAGGCGGCTCCGGATAAATAGAGCCCTTGGAAGCCCATTTTTTTTGCATAGAGCGCAGACATTCCATCGTGAACGCCTGGAATTTGAAATAAAGCTGATTTGTGCATTTGTTCTTGAAAGGCTGCGGCTAAATCTACTTGACTTGATTCATCATTCACGATCCACACACTAATTCCCTCCCTTATATGACGAATAAGTCCATAAATGCTGGTACGGTTGTTGTTTTTAATTGATTTGGATTTTGACAGAGTGACACAATTTGATCCACTTGTTTTTGTGGAAATCTCGTCTTCAAATGATAGAGCCATTTCTTTTCAAGCAGAGGAATGCCTTCCTGCCTTCTTCTGCGATGACCAAGTGGATATTCAATTTCGATTCGGTCTGTCATCGTCCCGTCTTTAAAGAAGATCTGCACACTGTTTGCAATGGATCTCTTTTTCGGATCTAAATAATCCGCTGTATATTGTTTATCTTCTTTGACGACCATTTGATCCCGGAGACGATCAATGACCGGATTTTGCGCCGTTTCTTCTTCATAATGGTCAGCTGTGAGCTCACCATAGATCAATCCAATCGCAGTAATATATTGCAAGCAATGATCGCGGTCTGCTGGATTATACAGCGGTCCCTTCTTATCGATAATCCGAATCGCTGATTCATGTGTTGTAATCTCTACCCGGTCAATGTCATCTAATCGACCTTTTACAGCGTCATGCAGGATCATAGCAGCCTCTGCAGCCGTTTGGGCGTGAAACTCAGCAGGATAAGCAATTTTGAAAAGCACATTTTCGATGACGTACGATCCTAGCGGCTGAGCGAGTGTGAGAGATTTCCCTTTCATCAGAACATCTTCAAAGCCCCACTTCTCTGCACTAAGCGGCGTTTGATAGCCCATTTCCCCTTTGAGTGTCATCATTGCGAGTCTCACCCCGCGGCTTGTTGCATCACCCGCTGCCCATGATTTCCTTGATCCTGTGTTTGGGGCATGACGGTATGTTCTAAGCGGTGAATTATCAACAAACGCTTGTGATAAAACATGCTGCACGTCTTCCTTTGTTCCGCCAAGCAATGCACATACAACAGCACTTGTTGCTACTTTGACAAATAGCACATGATCCAAGCCATTGCGATTCAGACAATTTTCTAAAGCCAGCACACCTTGAATTTCATGTGCTTTGACGATCGCATGTAGTACGTCATTCATCGAAAGCGGCTCTTCCCCGTTTGCAAGCCGTGTTCTGCTGATGTAATCACTCACAGCTAATATCCCGCCTAAGTTATCTGACGGATGTCCCCACTCCTCTGCAAGCCACGTGTCATTATAATCTAACCAGCGAATCATACAGCCTATATCAAAAGCCGCTTGAACAGGATCTAGCACAAAGGAAGTACCTGGAACTCTTGCTCCATTAGGTACAACGGTTCCAGGGACGATCGGTCCAAGATGCTTCGTACATTCAGGAAAATTGAGCGCCAGCATTCCGCAGCCAAGTGTGTCTATAAGCACATAGCGTGCCGTTTCAATGGCTTCTTTACTCGTAATTTCCCCGTCTACTGCATAGGCTGCGATTTCTTCTAATAGCTGATCCGTTTGATTGGCGACTGCTGTTTTATTCATGTTCATTCCCCCATTTTTCCATCATCATCTGAAACTTTTAATCCTCTTGGCCCTAAATAACGGACTCTCGGTCTGAAAATGCGATTATGCAAATGCTGTTCAATGACATGAGCAGCTAATCCACTTGCCCTTGCAGCAAAGAAAATCGGTGTATAAAGTGAAATTGGAATCCCGAGCACGTAATAAATAGGTGCGGCGTAATAATCAAGGTTCGGATAGAGGTTTTTCTTCTCTTTCATGTATGCCTCTCCTGCTACACACATGTCATAAAGCGTTGTATCTCCCTTTGATTCCGTAAGCGTTTTCAATGATCGTTTTAAAAGAGCGGCTCTTGGGTCCATTTTTCTCATGTATACCCTATGGCCAAAGCCCATCATTTTTTCCTTTGCTGCTAATTTTCGCTCAATCAGCGCAAGGAAGCCTTCCGTTGTTTTCCCTTCGAGAAGCATATGCATGACAGCTTCATTTGCTCCTCCGTGCAAGTCACCTTTTAATGAAGAAATTGCTCCAGTAAAAGCACCATACATGTCAGAATGTGTGGATGCGATAACTCTAGCGGCAAACGTTGAATTAGGCAGCTCATGTTCACTATATAATGTGAGTGTTTGGTCAAAAGCGGTGATTTCGTCTTGGGTTGGCGTGCGTCCGGTTAGCATGGTTAAAAAGGTTTCAGTGTAGGATTCGGTCTGATCTGGAGAAATAGCGGCGTCTTTTGTGAGAATATGATAGCTTCCAGCGACAATGGCCGGCAGCTGGCCGAGTAATCGCACAGCACGCTTTTGCTGGCATGCTTCTGATCGATCTTGTAACGCATCATCGTACCCACTAAGAGCAGATATGCACGTTCTCATGGCATCCATCGGATGTGTGGTTTTTGGCAGTTTTGTTAAAATGGTTTGAATGGTTGGATGTAAGTTGGTTTGTGAGGAAATGTCTTGCTGAAACTGGTGATATTCCATCGCATCTGGTAATCTTCCATAAATAAGCAGATAGGCTGTTTCTAAATAGGTCTTTTTTTGTGCCAACTCGATGAGGTCATACCCGCGAATTACAATCTCTTCTTGCTGCACATCTAAGTATGAGATAGACGTTTCGCTTGCCACAATGTCTTCAAGCCCCGGTTTATACTGCAGTTGTTCAGTCATCATATAACCCCCGTTTCGTTCAATTGTTGTTCTCCAAACGAGCAAACGGCCAGAAATGATGTGAGTCTATAGATGGGAAGATACCGTGCAAGTCGGATACCCAATTCCCATTTTATCCAAAGCACTGCATCTTGTAAATAAAAGAACGTATGTCCAGTTGGACATACGTTAGCTGTAGTATGGAGAAATCATCATATACACAATGACGCCAGTGAGACTGACATAAAGCCACAGCGGCATGGTCCAGCGAGCAATTTTACGGTGACGCTCGACTTGCATCTGTGCGCCTCTAAACAGCGTAATCAGGGCAAGCGGTACAATGACTGCTGATAAGACGATATGTGTGATTAAAATAAAGAAATAAATTGGACGGATAATCCCTTCTCCTCCGAAATGGGTATCAGCTGCCATTGAGTGATAGGTCACATACGAAATTAAAAAGACAAGTGTCGTTGAAAATGCAGCAAAGATAAATCGTCTGTGCGCTTTAATGTTCTTTTGTTTAATCATGATGAGTGCTGAAAGTAAAAAGATAAACGTAAAGCTGTTCATCACGGCATTAAGTAACGGCAAAAATGTAATATCCAGATGGCTAAATTTATCTGATTTTGGCATTAAAAATAATAAAGCGATTAATCCGTTGATGGCAATTGTTAAAATGATCACAATACCAGTAAAATTTTTCGGTTTTTGATTCTGTTCGTTCATGTTTGAAAACCTCTCTTTATTAGTTCCGACTAAGAGTATGTTATTTAAATTTCTCTATAAAGTCAATGAATTCGCTGTCTTCGTCGAATTTTAGACAAACTTGCAGGTTGCAGGCGTTCTAACGGCTTGAAAGATCCATCCACTTCCTTTAAAATTGGAATTTATGTGATTTTGATCATTTCTGATAGGAAAGGAGTAATGGACTTGTCAATCTTACAGGAAACAGCCAACGATGTGAAGACGTTAGAGCAAGAATTACAGCAATTGCAGTTCCAAATGTATCGAATGCAAGAAAATATGAAAGATATTTCGAAAAAAGCAAAAATCATTGGCATCGATCAAGCGAAAGAAGATGAGTGGCTGATCGTCTCTGCCATTGAAAGTGCAGATACATGTAAAATTATGCTCAGCGATTGTGAAAAAGCTTTTCGCGGACAATCTGATTTTTCCTTAATTGCGGAATATCCTGAAGAAGGAAAGATTCATATTGCCGATATTAAAGGCCCGCCAGATAATGGATACGGCTCCATCTGCATGAAGCATTTAAAAGAAATCGCAAGAGAGCAGAACATACCCGTGATTACTGGCGACCTCGTCAAAAGAGACTGGGATCACGTAGATCGCTTAATTCATTTTTATGAAAAGCATCAATTTGATGTCCAGATCAATTGGAAAGAACAAAGCGGAGAAATTTATTGGGTGGACAGCTAACGACAAAAACCAGCGTGTATCATAAGATATGCGCTACTTTTTGTCGAAAATGCAAATTTTTCTGAAAAATATGTGTATTTTTGACCAAAAAAAGGGTACAATAAAAGCATCAGGCCGCCACCTGATGCTTTCTTCCAAAAAACAATTATTTACTAGTTAAGTACTTTTACTTTGACTGATTTTACGCCCCAATTTTTCGCTTGGGATTTGCTTGGTACATGTACATCAATTTTGTTACCTTTAATTGCGCCGCCAGTATCTGCTGCGATGGCTTCACCGTAGCCTTCAACATAAACCTTACTTCCTAATGGAATGACATTAGGATCTACTGCAATGACTTTTGCATTTGGGTTTTTGTTTAAGTTTACCCCTGTTGCAGTAATACCTGAGATGCCACCATCATTTGCTGTATAAGCCGTAGCTGTAACAGTCATTTCTTTTTGTACACTCTGACTAGCAGAAGATGATTCTGCTTTAGCTGTTTCCTTTTTAGGAGCAGCTTTTTTCGTTGTTTGCTCTTTTTGGACAGGTTCCTGTTTTTGAACAGGTTCTGAGCTTACCGGAGCCGAGCTTTGGCCAGCAACACTTAGTGTTGAACCAACCATAATTATATCTGAGTTTAAGTTATTCCAAGACTTAATATCGCTAATTGACACATTGAATTTTTGAGCGATTTTCCAGAGGCTGTCCCCCTTCTGGACTTTATACTGCTCCTGAGTTTTCTCTTTTGAAGAGATTGTCAATTTATCACCTACATAGATCATATCAGTAGATAAATTGTTCCAACCCTTTAGGTCCTTTAGAGACACATCATTTTTTTGTGAGATTCCCCAAAGTGTATCACCTTTCTGTACAGTGATTTCCTTTGCAGAAGCTTGCTGCGCTCCAAATGCTGTTGTTGAGATTGCTGCAACAGCAACCAAGGACATAATAGTCTTCTTCATAAAGTAAATCCTCCCTTGTTAGCTTTTTATGGCGGCTAACGAGTGCTATCGTAACATATGTAAATGTCAATTCAATAACAAAACGATATGTTTTAGATTACAGTTCCTTTACATGAAACATCTCTCTCCATTGGTAAATCAGACCACAAAACGGCTTGATTCCCCGCCATATCAAGGTTTTACAAGGATCGAAAATGACCTGATGAAAACGCGTCCAAGTGCAGCGAAAAAAATTTATTTTTCTTCTTCAAACTCTTTATTTTTTCTCTTTTTCTATAAATAAACGAATTTCTTCTAAAAAAACATCTCCGTATTTCTCTCTTTTTTGAGCGCCAATCCCCTTAATTTGGAGTAATTCATCATCTGTTTGAGGCTCTACCGCTGACATTTCCTTCAATGTTTGATCAGAAAAGACAACAAACGGCGGAACACCTTGCTCTCTAGCTAGCTTCATTCTTAGCGATCTCAATCGCTCAAATAATGCATCGTTTTCTTGAATGGCTTCTGCTTTGATCGCCTGCTTTTTATACACAGCCTCTTGTCCAACTAACACTTTCTTCCCTTTATGGGTCACCTTCAGTGTTGGGTAAGCTCCTTCAGACATGTGCAAATACTCTTCTGTAATTAAAAATTCAATGAAGTCACTGATTTGCTGAGCCGAATGTTGTTTCATTAAAGCATATGTAGGGAGACGATCGAAACCTAGCTCTAGCACTTTTTTGTTTCTAGAGCCTGCCAATACTTGGGCGATCATCATTTTACCGAAGCGCTCATTCATTCTCACTGTACAAGATAACACCATCTGTGCTTCTCTTGTGACCTCTTCACGCTCTCTTTCATCAAGGCAGTTGCTGCATTTACCACAAGGCGAACTAGCTGTTTGATCAAAATAATCCATCACAAATTGCTGCAGACATTGCTCAGTATGACAGTAATCCACCATTTGCCTTAATTTAAGCAGCTCATGCTGGTAGCGCGTCTCATCTTCTATTGACTGCTCAATGAGAAAGCGCTGCACTCTTACACCTTGAGGTGAAAACAGTAAGATGCATTCACTTTCAAGCCCATCTCTGCCGGCACGCCCAGCTTCTTGATAGTAGCTTTCAATATCCCTTGGAATTTGATGATGGATCACAAAACGGACATTCGACTTATTGATTCCCATGCCAAATGCTGATGTGGCGACCATCACCTGGATATCATCATTTAAAAAGAGGTTTTGCTGCTCTTCTCTCGTATGATCATCCAATCCACCATGATAAACGCCAGCTTTGATCTTTTGTTTTTTTAGTCGATGATAAATGTTATCCGCTTCTTTACGAGTGGCTGTATAAATAATGCCAGACTCAAGACTGTTTTTCTTCATATATTGTGTGATAAAACGTTCACTGTTTTCTCCTTTGATCACTTGAAAGGACAAATTTTCTCTAGCAAACCCAGTAAAGACGGTTTCTTCTCCGTTTATGCCAAGCTGTTCACATATATCTTGGTGTACCTTTTTCGTCGCTGTAGCTGTTAATGCGACAATCACCGGTCTTTTTGACAGCTTGTTCAAGCATTCTTGAATGAAGCGATAACTTGGCCTAAAATCATGTCCCCACTCGGATATACAGTGCGCTTCATCAATCGCGATTAAAGGAATCGTTAACCGATCTAACAGCTGAAAAAAACGTTCATTTTGTAAGCGTTCAGGTGTGATATAAAGCAGTTCATATTCCCCATTTTCGCATTTTTTCAGCCTTTCATTCATTTCAGCTGCGGACAGAGTGCTGTTTAAAAAGGAAGAACGTATGCCCATCTCATTTAACGCATCAACCTGATCCTTCATTAAAGAAATAAGCGGAGATACTACGATCGTTGTACCTTCCATCATTAGCGCAGGGATCTGATAGCAAACTGACTTCCCTCCGCCTGTCGGCATAATGCAGACGGTATCCTTTTGTTTATTTACAATCGCTTCAATGGCTTGTTTCTGTCCTTTTCTAAAGGCATCAAAGCCATAATATTGTTTCAGGAGTGCTTCTGCTTGTTCTAACATTCAATTCCCTCTCCGTCATTTGTTTTGTCCATTTTAACATAGATTCTTGCCTCTACAGGCGATCAGTCGAATTTCGTCTTTTTACAAAATAAAAAGCCATTTTCCGAAATGGAAAATGGCTTGAATCATCCTAGGAAAAGCTGCGGATGCCGTAATCTAAGTAAGAAAGTTTTAAACCACCACTCCTCAAAGTGGGTGTTTGCAGAAACGTTCCTGTCTTCCTCTCTAAGGAGGCATGACATTCCGGCTTCAATATAAAACTCCCTATTACAGCTTAAAGGTTAAAACTTAATTAACATTACGCGCATCGCAGCCTTTAAACTATATTACACGAAAGTTTATTAAATTTCAAGAGATCTTTTTTCTATGAAATACTCATGTATACAAGATATTTGTCATTGCATACATAAGAAAAAATTATTCTGAAAAAATGTAACTTCGATTTATTATCCTATTTTTCTTCGTCTATGTCAACATCCTGCTCTTCCTCTAATCGTTCATACGTATCTGAATGCATCTGATCCATTGTTTGTCTATTTGTTAAATCACGCATTTGATCTGAGAAATTACGGTCAAACTCGTTTGGGTCTTGAGTGGTTTCTTCATTTTTCTTCGCATCGATTGAATAACGTGTATAGGGAACTGCTTTTAAACGTTCATATGGAATGTCTTTCCCTGTTTTCTCACAGACCCCATATGTTCCGTCTTCCATTCGTTTCAGGGCTGCATCAATTTCAGCTTCAAGCTGGCCATCAACTTGGTCCAGCGTTTGTTCGGTCATGCGGTCTAAATAGATGCTCCCATGATCAGCGATATGGTTCCCAACACCATTTGAAATCTCGCTCGATTCACTTAGCATAGATTCTTCTTTCTTTTTTGACTCTTTTACATCTTCCTTTAATTGATTCAATCTTTCGTATAAATCAGCTTTTTGTTCTTTCGTTAAGCCCACGGTCAATCACTCCTTTCTTATTACCTTCCCGCTGCAAGGGAATTGAAAACATCAAAAAAGCCGCCGCCTTATTGGCAGCAGCTTGCTTCTCTTACAGGGTGCGAAGTGCTTCTTCTACTGGTTTATCCCCTTTAATTAAGTCAAAGGATTTATTTTTCACATTGGATTCTGTTAAGCTTTCCACTAGTACAGTGGCTACGTCCTCTCTTGAAATCTCAATGTTTTGATTATCTGAAATATGCTCCGCAGCTTCAATCTTTCCTGTCTTTTCCTCATGCAGCAAGGCACCTGGACGGACAATGGTATAGGAAAGTCCAGACTGTTTTAGATGTTCATCTGCTTTTCTTTTCGCCTCATAATAAATTTCCATACTTCCTTGCCCTTTTCCCTGGTTTGGATCATCGGCATTAAAGGAACTCAGCATCACAAAATGCTGAATGTTTTCTTTTTTCGCTGTGTCGACAAGACGTTTTGCACCTTCTTGATCCACTGCAATGGTCTTATCTGCACCTGTTTTCGAGCCTGAACCAGCTGCAAAGATGACAGCATCTGCTTGTTTCACAGCATCTGTCACATCCTTTTCAAGATCACCGATGACAGGCGCTGCACCAAGTTCTTTTAGCGCATCCGCTTGTTTTTCATCTCGAATAAGAGCAAGCGGCTCATGTCCTTTTTCTTTTAAATAACGAATGACGAGTCTACCTGTATGTCCATTTGCTCCTGCAACTAATACTTTCATTGTTCATTCTCCTTTCTGTATCTGTTTCATCTTTATCCTTTTTTGCTATCATTCAAACACCTAAACAAAAAAAGCCCCTCCCAGAAAATATGGGCAAGGGCTCAGGCAATGTGCGATCTATTAAAATAAGTACGAAGAATGAGAAAAGTGCATGTGATCTATGTAATCGCAAGGTTGATCAGCAAATATGTTTTGTCAAAATGGCTTGCACATCACTCAAATCCGTCTCTTTTGAAAAATCGAGTTCAAATACTTTTGAGCTTGTGACAAGCAGCATACCTGTGTCCTGATCAAACACGCCAGCTTCTTGAATGGCAAAACTTTCAATTGATCGATATGGCAAGGAGACCCTAACTTTCTTCTTAGAAAATACGCGGTTATCGCCAAAGATCAGTCGTTTATTGGTGAAACAAATTTGGTCGTGACGCAGTCTGTAAACAGCTTCAATTCTTTCCCCTTCAATTAGTAAGGATTCGAATTTCTTATCATTTTGTTTACTGACAGAAAAAATACCCACGTAAACCCCCTCTTCCTCCATCAAATTCCTTTATGAAAAAACGGCCACACGCTCTGTGGGTACGTTTTGTTCTCACTTATAGAATACGCTATAAATGATCGTTATTCCATTACGAATAGATTAAATTTCATTTAACTTTTTCTTTTTGATTCGATGCTCTTTCCTCTACTTATTTAGACAGTTAAAGCAGGAAAAAAGTTTCAGTTCTTTTTGAGAAAAATGGTTGAATTGTGACCAATAAAAAAACAGTGATTTTTTCAAATCACTGTCAGCGTGTAGACAAACCCTCGCATTCTTTGTCAGTCCGGTGCTCACGAATGTCAAATTCGCTCCGCGCCGGTACTCGTCCTTCCTAGGGCTGCAAAGGTTTTCATGTCACACTGAAAAAGAAGACAAAGTGCTAAAATAAAGATCATTTTAGCACTTTGTCAACAATTTGGACTATTCGTCTTTTGGTGTTTCAATGGTTCCCTCGGCATATACATCGGAAATCTGCTCAAGCGTAATTGCCATATCAGCATCTTCGTTATCATGCCAAGCATTTTGTTGATTCTGCTCATCTGTTTGCTTCTTTTTCATCATCATCACCCTTTACTGTTTTTCTTAGTATGAGTGATGATGATCAAAATCATTCAGCAGAAAAGTCTTCGAAATACTCTTTATAATACCCGCCTACTTTACCTGTATTATCAACGACAAACAGGAATTCTTCTGTTTCATTTTTCACTTCATATGTGCTTCCAACCGTTAGTGCACGGTCGACCATATATTTTTTCGCATTCGTATGTATACATTTTACTTGTTTTAACGTTTGAGCCGTTTGCCAGTTTTGATGGATCATGATTTAAAAACTCCTTTTTTCATCTATACATTTATTTTAGCCAATTTTTCATGAAATGCAATGAGTGTTATGGATTGCTTTCAAACATGTGGTGTAATATGATGAATGTATACGTTTACATCCATGTGCGTATACTAGATCATTTGCTTCAAATCCGCTTTTTCACCTAGAACTCGCAGAACAACCCATATCTTTAAGGAGGTTTGTTTATTTATGAGCTCTACAACACTTCAAATTAGTTCAAAACTCGAATCTTTTCTCCAAGGGACGAAAAAACTCTACATTAATGGTCAGTTTGTCACAAGTCACGATAACAAAACCTTTTCAACTCCTAACCCAGCCACAGGTGAAACCCTTATTGATGTATATGAAGCAGGTGCAAAAGACATTGATGAGGCAGTAAAAGCAGCCAAAAAAGCCTTTCATGGTCCTTGGCGCTCCATGTCTGCCGCAGAACGCGCCCGGCTCATGTTCAAGCTTGCCGATTTAATGGAAGAAAACCAAGAAGAGCTCGCTCAGCTCGAAACTTTAGATAACGGAAAGCCAATTAATGAAACAACCAATGCAGATATCCCTCTCGCAATCGAGCATATGCGCTATTATGCGGGCTGGACAACCAAAATAAGCGGACAAACCATTCCTGTCAGCCAAGGATATTTTAATTATACCCGTCATGAGCCTGTTGGCGTTGTAGGACAAATCATTCCTTGGAATTTCCCGCTGCTTATGGCCATGTGGAAAATGGGTGCTGCACTTGCGACTGGCTGCACCATCGTGTTAAAACCAGCAGAACAAACACCACTCTCTGCTCTTTATTTAGCTGAATTAGTGGATAAAGCCGGCTTCCCAGAAGGTGTGATTAACATCGTTCCTGGATTCGGTGAAACAGCCGGGAATGCGTTAACCGATCACCCTGATGTGAATAAGCTTGCCTTCACGGGGTCAACAAGTGTTGGGAAACTCATCATGGAGAAAGCAGCCAAATCCATTAAGAGGGTCACATTAGAACTTGGCGGAAAATCACCAAATATTATTTTGCCAGATGCCGATTTAAAGAAAGCCATTCCAGGTGCTTTAAATGGGGTCATGTTTAACCAAGGTCAGGTATGCTGTGCAGGTTCTAGGGTCTTTGTTCACCGGAGCCAATATGATGAGGTTGTCGATCAAATGGCTGAATATGCGACATCCCTCAAACAAGGAGCCGGTCTTCATCAAGATACGCAAATCGGACCTCTCGTAAGTAAAGAACAGCACGAGCGCGTGTTAGGCTATATTGAAAAAGGTAAATCAGAAGGTGCAACAGCCGTTGTCGGTGGCGATTGCCCTTATGAGGCTGGTTATTTTGTCTCCCCTACTGTTTTTAAAGATGTAGAAGATGACATGACCATCGCAAAAGAAGAAATCTTTGGACCTGTCCTATCTGCGATTCCTTACGATTCCATTGATGAAGTGGTCGAAAGAGCCAACCAGTCTGACTATGGTTTAGCCGCAGGACTTTGGACAGAAAACTTAAAGCATGCCCATGACATTGCTGCACGTCTTGAAGCAGGCACGATTTGGGTCAACTGCTATAACGTCTTTGATGCTGCCTCCCCGTTTGGAGGATACAAGCAATCAGGTCTTGGCAGAGAAATGGGATCATACGCTCTTAACAACTATACAGAAGTCAAAAGTGTGTGGATTAATCTCCAAGACTAATGACGCCTATAAAGCCGGTGACCATGTCATCGGCTTTTTTGTGATTGCATGTGACAGGCAGGCTCCTGAATATAGTAATAAAGGAAAGGAGCATGGCCGAATATGCAAGATTTTAAAACAAAAGTAAACGAATATATTGATGAATTGCACATGCAACTGCAGCGCAGACAACGAGAAGATGGCGCTTTTGTCTTCTGCTTTGAAGGGCCAATGATGACAAATGCTTTTTTGATTATGCTGTTAAAGGCGGTCGGTGATTCGGATCAGGCACTCGTTCATCAATTGGCAGAAGCTATACGTGAAAAGCAAAATGAGGATGGTTCTTTTTCTTTGTATCATGATCAGGCGGGACATGTAACCGCGACTGTGCAAGGCTACTGCGGGATGCTCGTGTCAGGCAGGTATCAACAAGATGAGCCGCATATGGAAAAAGCAGCACATTTTATTCGATCAAATGGCGGTTTGAAGGACGTTCATTTTATGACAAAGTGGATGCTTGCCGTCAATGGCATGCACCCTTGGCCATACTTCTATGCACCACTTTCATTTTTACTCATCCCTACATATTTCCCGCTTCACTTCTATCATCTTAGTGCATATGCAAGAATTCATTTTGTCCCAATGATGATTGCACTCAACAAACGATATACCTCTCATGAACAGTTTCCAAGCTTAGCACATCTTGATGCAAACATGTCTAAAAATCCTTTTGACTGGTTTATGGCAAGAGAAGAACGTTCCACTCACCACTTTCTAGCGTACATGCGGTCGTATACAGCACTCGACAGCCGGCTCGACTTTTTCGGGTATGAGGCAGCGAAGCGCTATATGTTTGACCGCCTTGAAAAAGATGGCACGCTGTACAGCTATTTAAGTGCCAGTATTTTTATGGTCTATGCACTCATGAGTCTTGGATACTCTCCGGGACATCATCTCATTTTAAAAGCAGTTAAAGGGATGAAACAGCTAGTCACTGACTGTGGGGGCAGGAAATATGCTGAAAATTCTACATCCAATGTTTGGGATACAGCGCTTGTCAGTTATGCTTCTCAGCAGGCAGGCAGAACACAAGATGATCCAGTGATCAAAAAGTCTTTTACGTACTTACTGAACCGGCAGCAAATGAAGAAAGCAGATTGGGCGATCCATAACCGGCATGCGGCTCCGGGAGGCTTTGGTTTTTCAGATTTAAACACAAATAACCCAGATTGCGATGATACGCAAATTGTGTTAAAAGCCGTTCCTCAAACATACGCTCCCGTTCAGTGGAAACGAGGATTTGATTGGCTTCTTTCCATGCAAAACCGGGATGGCGGCTTTTCAGCTTTTGAAAAAAATCAAAATCACTTCTTGCTTCGTCATCTCCCGCTCGAATCTGCTGAGGATGCGGCCATTGATCCTTCTACGCCTGATATTACAGGTCGTGTGCTCCATCTTATTGCTCTTGAAGAGAATAGCATGTCACCACTCATGCAAAGGCAAAAAGATCATTGTGTGAAATGGCTGCTTGATCATCAAGAGAAAAACGGATCATGGTTCGGAAGATGGGGCGTTTGCTATATTTATGGTACTTGGGCTGCGTTAACAGGACTAAAGACTGCTGGCATCTCCTCATCGCATTCTGCTGTTCAAAAAGCATGTCGATTTTTAAAAACAATTCAATTAGAAGATGGCAGCTTCGGAGAATCGTGTAAAAGTGCAGAGGTTAAAAGGTACGTCCCGCTTCCATTTGGGACAGTGGTTCAAACGGCTTGGGCTGCTGAGGCACTTTTACAATATGTGCAGCCAGATGACAAAGTGATTTTAAAAGCCATCTCATTTTTGATTCAACATCAGCACTCGAGTGAAGCCTTGCACTATCCAGTAGGTATTGGTCTTCCAAAGCAATTTTACATCACCTATCATAGCTATCCATTTGTCTTTCCAATGATGGCTTGTTCCACATTTTTAGAAGAAATGAGGCGTAAAAATGAATAAGGAAGAATATCGCATGCAGCTTAAAGATTGGCTTAGCTCCATTCAAGGTGCAGTTCAAGATGACAACACCCGTCAGAAAGCAGAACATTTATCGTTCATCATGAATGATGAACATTCCAGTGAAGAAGAGTGGTACGAATTGGCTGAAAGTATTGCAGAGGATATAATTCCACAAGATGCAATGCGAGATGTGGCAGTTGGCGGCCATCAATTACCCCCTCTCCCTTACCGGTATGATGCACTAGAACCGTTTATTTCAAAAGAGGTGATGTATTTGCATCACCAGAAGCATCATCAATCATATGTTGATGGTCTGAACCAAGCTGAGCTTGCCTTAAAAAGAGCAAGAAGAACCAATGATTTTAAAATGATCAAGCATTGGGAACGGGAGCTAGCCTTCAATGGTGCGGGACACTATTTACATTGCATTTTTTGGTTTTCTATGAGTCCTTCAGGCAAACGAAAGCCCACTGGTCAAATGCTTCGTCTTATTGAACAATCGTTTGAAAGCTATGATGCATTCAAATCCCAATTTTCAGCTGCAGCCAAACAAGTTGAAGGTGTTGGATGGGCCATTCTCGTATGGGCACCAAGATCTCAGCGATTAGAGATTTTACAAGCAGAACGCCATCAATTTTTATCACAATGGGATGTGATCCCTCTTCTAGCTCTTGACGTATGGGAGCACGCCTACTATCTGCAATATCTGAATGAAAAAGCGACATATGTAGATCGCTGGTGGAATATCGTTGACTGGCGTGAGCCAGAAGCACGCCTTAAGCAAGCTCAGCAAGTGAAATGGACCCCTTTTTAAAAACGCTACTCCATGTAGGCATTTGCTTATATGGAGTATTTATAGTTTACATAATATTATTATCAGCACTAAAAGAATGGGTTGTTTTTTCAGAAAATTCATTTAAAATAGAAAAGATATGTATAGAAAGAGAGTTGAAGCAATGAATGAAGATTTTATTAACCATTAGTCACTTTGCAGGAAGAACCTTTGCAATTTGGGTCATTTTATTTGCGTGTCTTGGATTTGCCTTTCCTGCCGAATTTTCTAAGATTGGACCTTATATTCCTTTTTTACTCGGTATTATTATGTTTGGGATGGGGCTTACCCTGTCTGCTGAAGATTTTAAAGAGCTGTTTCGAAAACCTCTCTATGTGCTGATTGGGGTTCTGGCGCAGTACACACTCATGCCGCTTATCGCCTTTCTATTAGCTTACGGATTACAGCTTCCTTCTGAAATTGCAGTAGGCGTTATTCTTGTGGGCTGCTGCCCAGGCGGTACAGCATCCAATGTGATGACCTTTTTGGCGAAAGGAAATACGGCATTATCTGTAGCCGTCACCACCATATCGACCCTTCTTGCTCCATTTTTAACACCTGTCTTTATTTTACTCTTTGCAAGATCATGGCTACCTGTATCGCCAGAAGCGCTATTTTTGTCAATTGTACAAGTTGTGTTGATCCCAATTATCTTAGGCGTTATCGTTAAATTGTTTTTCAAAAAACAAGTAACCTATGCGGTTCAAGCACTACCGCTTGTGTCTGTCGCCGGAATTGTAGTGATCATTGCAGCGGTTGTCAGTGCAAATAAAGAGCAGATTCTTCAATCTGGGCTGCTAATATTGGCCGTTGTGATCTTACATAATGGACTTGGTCTTTTATTTGGTTACCTTATTGCAAAGTGGTGCAAAATGGATATCCCTTCTCGAAGAGCCATCTCGATTGAAGTAGGCATGCAAAACTCTGGACTTGGTGCAGCTCTAGCGACAGCACACTTCTCGCCACTTGCAGCCGTACCAAGTGCCATTTTTAGTGTGTGGCATAATTTATCTGGTTCCTGGCTTGCGACGTATTGGTCAAAGAGAGGAAATGCTGAAAATAAAAAGAAAAAAAGCTAGCACCTTAATGGGTGCTAGCTTTTCAAATTGAAGATTATCCTTCAAGCAATAGCTGCTCTGGATCTTCAAGTAAGTTTTTAATCGTGACAAGGAATCCAACTGCTTCTTTACCATCGACAATCCGGTGGTCGTAAGAAAGAGCTAAATACATCATCGGTCGGTTCTCAAAACGTTCTTCATCAATTGCCACAGGTCGAAGCTGAATTTTGTGCATCCCTAAAATTCCAACTTGAGGGCTGTTTAAAATTGGTGTCGAAAGCAGTGAACCAAATGTTCCGCCGTTTGTGATCGTGAATGATCCACCTTGCAGCTCATTTAGAGACAATTTATTATCTCGTGCTTTTTTCGCAAGATGACCAATTTCCTTTTCAATCCCTGCAAACGACAATCTGTCTGCATCACGGACAACCGGTACGACAAGTCCTTCGTTAGCAGCAACAGCGATGCCGATGTCATAAAATTTCTTCAAGACGAGCTCATCACCTTGAATTTCTGCGTTAAGCAGCGGATATTTCTTCAGTGCTGCTACAACTGCTTTTGTGAAGAAAGACATGAAGCCAAGCTTTACATCATTTTGTTCAAGGAAGGCATCTTTACGGCGTTTTCTTAAGTCCATCACAGCCGTCATATCTACTTCATTAAATGTCGTCAGCATTGCAGCCGTTTGCTGAACCTCAACTAAACGTTTTGCAATCGTTTGTCTGCGGCGCGACATTCTCTCACGTTCAATTGGCTTTCCTGGTTGTTCATTTTGCACCGCAGCATTTGCTTTTGGCGCGGCTTTTGGTGCACTTGCAGGTGCTTCATTTTTTTGATAAGAAGCGACATCCTGCTTTCGTACCCTGCCCAGCGGATCTACGGTTGGAATTTCAGATAAGTCTAGTCCCTTCTCTCTCGCTAGTTTTCTAGCTGCAGGAGAAGCGATGGTTCTGCCATTACCAGATTTCGGCTCTTCTTTCACTGCTTCTTCTTTTTGAGCAGCTGCCGGTTCTTCTTTCGAAGCTGGTGCAGACTCTTGCTCAGGTGCTGGAGCTGCGGACTCGCTTCCGCCAGCTTCACCCGCTGCAATTGTTCCGATGACTTCTCCAACTTGTACAGTGTCACCAGAATCCTTCAGCACTTCTTTCAGTACACCAGATTCTTCTGCTGTCAGTTCGACATTGACTTTATCTGTTTCAAGTTCTAACAGGTATTCTCCCTGCTCCACATAATCGCCCGGCTGCTTTAGCCATTGAGCTATCGTTCCTTCCGAGATCGATTCCGCTAATTCAGGTACTTTAATTTCCGCCATTTTTCATTTCCCCCTTAGTTTTTGCGAGTCAAGCTATCAGATACAATTCGTTCTTGTTCTTTTTTATGCACAGTTGGATCACCCTCAGCCGTACTTGAACGTCTTCTTCGGCCGATGTAACGTACTTTTACTTTTTCAGACGCAATTTCACGTAAATATGGCTCAATGTATCCCCAAGCCCCCATATTTTGTGGTTCTTCTTGCGCCCATACGATTTCTTCTAAGTTTGTTAGTTTTGATAAAATCGCTTTAATATCTTTGGCTGGGAATGGATATAGTTGTTCGACTCTCGCAATGTGAAGCCAATCTTTCGGCTCTTCCATTTGAGTAAAACGATCACTAATATCGATTGATACCTTCCCGCTAGATAGCACGAGTCGCGATACTTTTTCGTGATCATGCACAAGGCCTGGTTGTTCAAGAACTGGTTGGAACTGTCCATCCGTTAATTCCTGGACTTCAGACAATGTGTTCGGGTTACGAAGCAGACTCTTCGGTGTCATGATGACAAGCGGACGAATCTCTTCACGAAGCAGCATTTTCGCCTGTCTTCTAAGAATGTGGAAGTATTGCGCTGCACTTGTGAGGTTCGCCACTGTCCAGTTATTCTCAGCAGCTGATTGCAGGAATCGCTCTGTTCTTCCACTTGAATGCTCAGGACCTTGTCCTTCATATCCATGAGGCAAGAGCATCACTAGACCTGATTTTTGTCCCCATTTTGCGCGTCCAGCTGAAATAAATTGATCGAAATACACTTGAGCCGCATTTGCGAAGTCTCCAAATTGAGCCTCCCAAATGACTAACGTTTCAGGAGAATAGACATTATAACCATATTCAAACCCGATGACTGAGCCCTCTGACAGTGGACTATTATGAACAGTAAATGATGCGTTTGCATCACTCAGCTCATGAAGAGCAATAAATTCATCTCCAGTTTGACTGTCGTGAAGAACAAGGTTTCTTTGAGCAAAAGTACCTCGCTCTGAATCCTGTCCGGTCATTCGAATTGGCGTACCGTCTTTTAATATAGATGCAAATGCAAGTGCTTCCCCAAGTGACCATTCTACTTTACGGTCATCTGTAAACACTTTTGCACGTTTTTCAAGGATCCGTTTAAGCTTACCAAATACTTGGAAATCGTCCGGCCAGCTGATCAATTCTTCATTCAGCTTTCGTAATACATCAAACTCTACGGATGTATCCACTGCTGGGAAGCCATTTGATACTGGTTCTGGCAGTTCAATTTCTTGAATCGTATGCTCTTTCTTTGAAGGCACCTTTTGATAGGCCTCTTCTATTCTCGTCGCTACAGCCTGCTCGATTTCTTCACGCTGCTCTTTCGTTAGAAGACCTTCTGTGACAAGTTTATCTGCAAAGATATTCTTGACCGTTTTGTGCTTTCTGACTGCATCGTACAGCATCGGCTGAGTCGTAGAAGGCTCATCCATTTCGTTATGACCGTATCTGCGGTAACCGATCAAGTCAATTAAGAAATCCTTCTTAAAGCGTTTGCGGTATTCTACAGCTAATTGAACAGCCGCTAAACATGCTTCTGGATCATCTGCATTGACGTGAACAATTGGAATCTCAAACCCTTTTGCAAGGTCACTTGCATATTTCGTTGAACGAGATTCATTGCTTTCCGTCGTAAATCCGATCATATTGTTTGCAATGATATGGATTGTTCCGCCCACTTGATAGCCTACAAGTTGACTTAAATTTAATGTTTCTGCCACAATTCCTTCCCCAGGAAATGCCGCATCACCATGAATTAAGATGGCTAATGCCTTTTCAACGTCTTGTACTGGATAGCCCTTTTGAGTACGTAATTCCTGAGCAGCACGTGTGCTTCCTTCAATGATTGGATCAATGAATTCCAAGTGACTTGGGTTATTAGCAAGCGTGACTCTCGCACTCTTTGTATCTTCGTCTTTAATTTGACGATCTGCTCCAAGATGGTACTTTACATCACCTGTCCACCCGTAGCTGATGCCAATAGAGCCTTCTGATGGAACAAGCTCTTTATTTGGCGCATGCTGGAATTCTGAGAAAATAATCTCATATGGTTTTCCTAACACATGTGCTAATACATTTAAACGGCCTCTGTGTGCCATTCCAATGTTAATATTTGAAGTCCCTTGTGTAACAGACTCTGAAATAATTTCATCAAGTACTGGGACAAGTGCGTCTAATCCTTCTATTGAGAAGCGCTTTTGCCCAACAAATGTTTTATGAAGAAACTGTTCGAACTGCTCAACTTCTGTTAATCTCTTGAATACAGAAACTAGTTTATCGGCTGGTTTTTTCTTAAATAGTTCACCAGACTCGATTGATTTTGAGAGCCAGTTCCGTTCTTCGAAATCGTGTACGTGATCAAACTCAAATGAAATGGTACGCTTATACGTATTTCTCAAATGGTTAATGGCTTCTATGCCGTTTGAAATGTGTTTTGGTGCGTCAGGACTAATAATAGATATTGGAATATTCTTGACGTCTTCTTCTGTTAAACCGTATTCCTTTAAAGGAAACAGCTCTTGTAATTCCTTTTCTTTGCGAAGAGGATTGACGGAAGCATTTAAATGGCCATACGTTCTGATGTCTTCTGCCAGTTTAACGACTGATGCTATCTTTTGGATTTGTTCAGAAGTAACTACGCTATTTTCTTTTTTCCCAATTTCCTCCTTCATTTCACTCGGTGGTGCACCAAGTTCATCAAATATGCCTCTTAGATCTTCATCAACACTAGTAGGATCCTGGACATACTGATCGTAGAGCTCGAGCACATAGCCGAGGTTCGGACCATGAAATTCTTCCCAACTCAACGGTTGTTTCACATCATTTTGAAACATTTTGAACACTACCCCCAACTTTGATCATCAAGTGATTGAACACTATCTCGATATAACTTCCAGAACACAATGACCAAATTTATGTAATAAAACGCTTCCAATAATATTCTACCACTGTTTCGGATTACTTTCTACATTCTTTGTTCAATTAAAGATAAAAAATTCACAGAAAAACAAAAAATTTAAATCATTCCGAAAAATATTTTGAAGAAAGGGGCAAAACCTTATGCCCCAATGCTTTTATGCAGTAATTTCTTCAGTAACGGATATAAAACATCTGGCAATGTATCGACATCTGGTACAAAAATGCTGAACTTGCCATACATATCTTGAATGGTTTTCATCTGTGCTTCTTCGATCGGTGAATTGGATAAAAACACATTGATTACTTCAATGCCTTTTTTCCTCGCCTCAAGAACTGCTTCATGTGTATCGACAATCCCATTTTGTTCGTAGCTGAATGCAGCTGGCTCTCCATCAGAAAAAACAATGAGAAACTTTTGCTCTTCTCTTCGTTTTAATATCATTTTTGTCATTTGGCGAATCGCATAGCCATCCCGGTTATCCTCTTCTGGCTCAAGAGACATAATGGAAGGACCTGCATCAAATAAAGAATCTTTGAACGACACGACTGTGTTGAAATAGTTCGGCTGACTTGTTTCTGATGCATCGTTTGTATCTTCCCAAAACCCCACAATTTGATGTGGGACTTGAACGGACTTTAAGGCTTCATGGAATAGAACAATGCCTTTTTTCGTCTCGTCCATCTTGTCAAACATGCTAGCAGAACAATCCACTAATAAAGTGAAAACAGCATCAATCTCCGAAGAAGGTGCCTGTTTTTTATAGAAAAGACGCGGATTCGACTCTGTAAAATAACGAATGAGCTTTTTACTCAGACGTCCTGCATGAAGATCCGTTTTTGGCCATGTTTTTTTATGTTCGAGCGTTTTTTGAATCATCTGTTTTAACCGTTTCTGATACGGCTCAATCTCCTTGGCGTGCTGCTTGTATACATCGATTTGTTCTGGCGCGGGAGGATCTGGTGAAATCATGACTGGAAACGCATATTTGTTCTCTTTTCCATTCTCATGAGCATCCGCTCCGCTTTCCTCGCCTTCAGCCTCTTCCAGCGCCTCAAGCTTTGAATAATCTTTTCGGTGAGTCTGCTTGGCAGAGCCTTGGACAGTGCCAAGTGCTTGATCTCCGTCATCGCCTTCTCTTGCTGCATCCTTCCCGAGATCACTTTTCCCGCCGTGCTCTAAATCAAATTGAAGGAAGCTTTTTGACGGCGCTTCTGTTTCTCGATGCCACACTTCCATATACTCTTGGTGGATGTCTTCATCGCCCTCTTTTTCCCGGTCGACTTTGATGTCCTCGCTTAATTTAGGTTTTCTTTTTAAGTCATGAAACAGCGGTTCTTTTGCCGCTTTTTCATAGTCCAATTCCGGGAAGAAAAAGTACGTATTCAGCATATCTTTATCAAGAAGCTCATCAAAGCCTTCCATTAATTCTTTGACGATGACTGCGATATCTCCGGTTGAACGCGCTTCATATACACGCTCAAGACTTGATTCAATAAATGGAATCATTGGGTTGATCCGCTCGTGAAGAGGCGGAATTTCTTCTAGCGGTGAATCCGCTGTCAGCTTCACATACATTGCACAATAGAGTGCATCCGTTAAAATGCTCCGCTCTTGGTTAATCGTTAATTGCGTCTTAAAATGACGCCGGTATAGCTCTCTTCTTCGTTTAAATACCTTTTTTGTTCCTGGGCGGTCACGTTTAATCCGCTCTTCAATCCGGATATCTTCAAAGAGCATAAACAATTGTTTACACAGGTCAGGAATGGACAATGTATGAGCATACCGAATGATATCCTGAAAGACAGTCAGATCACTATAAACGGTTCCTACTGCACGGAGGAATACATCACTTTTCAGTCCGGCTGTCATGTCTTCCTGTTTACGGTCATCCCAAAAATGGCTGATGAAAATTTTCTTTTCAAAAGGATCATAGTAGGACTGCACTCCGTATTCAAGCTCGACATCATCACTTTTTGCTAACGTTTTGGCTAAATCCGTTAATTCCATAAATAAAAATGAATCGATTCTGCTGTCATTAAATTTGATGAATTTCAAAACTCAGAACCTCACTCGAATAATGTTTGGGCAATATTTCTTACCGCTGCTTTTTCCCGGTCATCTTCTAGCTTTTCAACAATCCCTCGTTCAACTGCACGAAGCGGCGGGATGTATTGCGCAAGATCACATGTGTCTAGAAGGGCGCGAATGGATGCTGCTTCTTCACTCACCTGCCCGTTGTGTGCCTGTGTAATGAGGTCTGATGAGAGCTGCACGAATTGATCGATTAAACGTTCATCCTTTAATACAGATTGAGATTGCAGTACATCCTTTAAGATGCCGCCGCCGATATATGGAACGTCAATGACAACAAAACGGTTTTTTAACGCTTCATTTAGAGGCACTGTGCCGACATAACCTTCGTTGATTGCCGCTATCACGCCAAAGCCTTCATCTGCTCGAACGACCTCTCCTGTAAATGGATTTGTCATCATTTTTCTGTAGTCGAGTACACCGTTTAAAATAGGCAGAGTTTCTGGCTTTGCCATGTTGATTTCATCAATATATAAAAGATGGCCTTTTTTCATTGCTTTCGTTACAGGTCCTTCAATAAATTCAATAGAAGCAACTTGACCATCATTGTGAATGGTTTTATAGCCAATCAAGCTTTCTGCATCAAGATCAACCGAGCAGTTCACACTGTGCATCGGCTGCTGAAAGAAAGCAGATAAAGTTTCTGCTAATTTTGTTTTACCTGAACCAGTCGGGCCTTTTAAAAGAACGTTTTTGCCGAGTGCTAGTGCAATCATCGCATCTTGTATGATAGACGTGTCCTGTGATTCATAGCCGCCTGTTCCAATAAGCGGACGGAATTCTTCTTCTAGTCCTTTTGCTTTTGCTTCAATCATTGCTTGAATTTCTTCTGGGAGTAATTGTTCGTTAAACATGTATGATTAATTCCTCTCTTCGATCATTTTCCTCACCAAGTATACTAAAAAAACCTTTATGCACTCAATACATAAAGGCTAGACATCTGTTATTTTACCATTTCTTTTGTGATCGCTCCGCATGCGATGCGTTTCCCTGAGTTTCCAGAAGGGTTGCTTAAGTAATCATCTGCTTCTGCATGAATGATAAAGCTACGCCCATTTTGATCGATTAATTGGTTCGATCCTCCCTTTAACGTCACATCTGGTACATTCACGACAACATCAATTTGTCCATCTGCCCCAACTTCTAAATTAGGCAAATCTCCAGCATGATGACCCTTTGGGTTATCAAAGCCATGCTCCCGGTGTGTTGGATTAAAGTGAGCCCCTGCCGTTTCAAAATCTGGCGCTTCACATCTTCCTGTTTCGTGAATATGGAAGCCATGAGGACCTGGCGGCAGATTTTTCGCTTTCACATGTAAATCCAGCCCGTTTTCTGAGGAGTCTCTTACTTCGATGCTCCCTATTTTTTGCCCGTTTTCATTGATGAGTGACGTGGTAACTGGTGCTTGCTTAGGTGCTGCAACTTCAATGGTTTCTTCTGTCGTTTCTTTTTTCGGCGGTGCATGACAAGCTGTTGCAACAAAGACCAGACACATCATGATCAACCACACTGACTTTTTCATATGATTGCCCCCTTTTAATATCAGTATGGACAACCTGATCAATGGGCAAACAAAAAAAGCCGAAAATCGGCTTTTTTAGAAGAAACGTTTTGCACCTAAATAGGCTTTTTTCCAATATGGATTGCTTAAGTTTGAGATCCCCACTCCGTTGTCACTTGCGTGAAGGAAATCTCCTCCGCCAAGGTATAGTCCCATATGAGATGGACCCGCTTTGTACGTTGTGAAATAAACAAAATCGCCAACTTGAGGTGTGCTCACAGGTGTCATCATACTCCAGTAGCCTGCTGTGCTTAATCTGGATACAGACGAAACCTTGTTAATGAGGTAATAAACAAAGCCGCTGCAGTCAAATCCAGATGGTGTATTGCCGCCCCATCTGTAAGGAATGCCTGTCAGCTTTTTACCTTCTTGAATCATCGTCGTGATTTTTGCATTCATTGGCACATCGGGTTTGTTATTGTTGACCGGCTTTGTCGAGCCGTTAGACGTAGAACCATTCGACCCAGTTGAGCCTGAAGCTGCACCATTAATTTTGAGAACTTGTCCAATTCTAAGCACATCGCTTTTTAAGCTGTTGGCTGTACGAATGGACTGGACTTGCACTTTAAATTGATTCGCAATTTTCCATAAAGAATCGCCTGATTTTACAGTATAAGATGTTGCTTTCCCGCTTGAAGACTGGTTACTGTTTGAATTGCTTGGTTTAGTAGGTTTCGGCTGACTTGGTTTTGATGCAGCCGTCCCTTTTACTTTCAATACTTGATTCGGATAAATCATATCAGATTTTAATCCGTTCAATGTTTTGATTTCACCAATCGACATATTGAGCGAATTCGCAATTTTCCAAAGAGAATCCCCTAATTTGACCTTGTATGTACTTGATGATGATGAACTATTTGAGTTCGTTGTCTTATTGTTTGAGCTGGAATTTGAAGAGGAGTTTGATGACTGGCTCCCGCTTGTCTTCGTGCTTCCAGATACCTTTAGCTTTTGTCCAGGACGAATTAAGTCACTGTTTAAGCTGTTTAGACTTTTTAAGCTTGCCACTGACATTTTATGATTTTTCGCAATGAGCCATAAAGAATCTCCAAGCTTTACTGTGTAGCTTGATGTCGTTGAAGCATTTGATTTCGTTGCTTTTGAACCAGTTGACGAACTGGATTTTTTGCTTTTTGCGCCAGGAATTTTCAAGCTTTGTCCTGCAAAAATCATCGTCGTTTTTAGTTGATTAAGAGATTGAAGCTCCGAAATACTTGTATTGTACTGTTCGGCAATCTTCCAAAGTGAGTCACCGCTTTTCACCTTGATCGTCTGTGCTTCTGCCGGTGCAGCAAACACAGCTGAGCCAGCGATCGCTGAAACTGTGAGGCCGGTTACTACTTTTTTCTTCATAGATAAATCTCCGCCTTTCATGATTTCATTCAACAAGACTTATGTACTAGTTTTAAGTTTAGCATTTAACGACTCTGCTTCTCTTGCACTATTTTATCTTTATTTCTATTATATTACTCGACATGTAGACGTTGGGCAATAACAAATAGGCTAAAGCAGTCAACTCAAAATGCTAAAACAAAGCCATATCGTTTGTATCGGCCGTTTGCTGTATTTATAAACATTTTTTAAGGAATTTTTAAGTTGACGTTTAGAAATTTGTCGAAACAAGCACGCTGCTAGTTTCATAGTTCTATTCTACATGACAAATTTTTCTGTATCAAATGACTTTTTACTTAATTGCCTGTTTTTTCTCCTCAAATGAAAAAAGCATCCTTCCGAATGAAGAATGCAGCGATTGGTTTTTTATTTTCTGATTTCAGGTTCTTTTACAGTGAGCGGATAAAGGACTCCTTCTTTCGCAAATGACATTTTACCCGTTTCCTCTGAAACGACGAGAACAAGTGCATCGGTCATACCAGAGAGTCCGATCGCAGCCCTGTGTCTTGTCCCGAGAGAAGGACTGACTTTTTTTGAAGTAAGCGGGAGCACATTTGCCGCAGATACGAGCGTATTTTCTTTGACTAAAAGCGCACCATCATGAAGTGGATTTCCTGGGTAGAAAATGCTTTCAATTAATGAAGCACTAATTTTCGCATGAAGATTTGTCCCTCTTTGAATAAAATCCTCGACCTCATCCCGCCTTTGTATCACAATCAGTGCCCCGTGCTTTTGTTTTGATAAGCTCTCAATGGCTAACGAAAATTGAGCAAATCCAGGTGTGAATTCTTCCATATACGATTGTAAATAAAACGAGGAAGCCTCTGCATGCATTTCATTAAACTCATCATGTAATGACTCGAGATCACAAAGTAGACATTGCTCAATCTCATCAAGGGAATCGATAATGTCACTTGCATCCTTCATAATTTTCATCAAGTGTGTTCTCATGCCCACTTTAAATTGCACTTCTTCATTCGTACGATTGATCATTTGACCTTTTCCCTCCTCCTTTTCGTTGTCATAAAATAACAAATTATGCGCATTCTATTGTTATGGAGGTGACTTAATATGACCATTCAGAAAGTGATTCAATATGCTTGCAGCATTTTAGGTGTTGTCAGTCTTTCCTTTATTTATGCCCAAATGTTTAAAAAAACGAAGCCATCTAAGAAAAATAATCCGACAGAGAATTGATTTTTTTACATAGCATGATATAATCCTCTCGTTATTTCTGTTCAGAGAGGAACTTATGATGAGAGAAACAAATAGCATTCGAGCTAAGGTGACACTATTTTTAACCATTTTGATTCCGATTTTAATCACTCAAGCGGGTCTTTCGCTTATTACGTTTTTAGACACCGTGATGTCTGGAAAAGTTAGTGCAGAAGACCTTGCGGGTGTTGCGATCGGTTCTAGTATTTGGACACCCGTTTATACAGGACTTGCTGGTATATTAATGGCCGTTACGCCAATTGTCGCTCAGCTGATGGGCGCAGGGCATAAAAAAGATGTTCCTAAGGCTGTCTTTCAGGCGATTTATTTATCCTTTCTTTTAAGTATCTGTGTGATTGCAATTGGAACAATTAGCATCCCTTACGTATTAGGGGGACTTGGACTTGAGCAATCCGTAGAGGATATTGCGCGGCATTTCTTAAGTTTTCTTGCTTTTGGTATCATCCCGCTGTTTGGTTATTCGGTGCTCAGGTCATTTATTGATGCATTAGGGAAAACACGTGTAACGATGTTTATCACGTTAACAGCACTTCCGATTAACTTTGTGTTAAACTATGTATTTATTTTTGGGAATTTTGGCTTTCCAAAGCTTGGCGGTGCGGGAGCTGGTCTTGCTTCTGCGTTGACGTATTGGGCGATTTTCATCATGAGTATTTGTATTGTCATGAAAGCAGAACCATTTGCCTCATTTCGTTTGTTTCAGAAACTGCCTCAAATCAATATCTCCCGTATGGGGCAAATACTGAAAATCGGTCTTCCTATTGGGTTTGCGATCTTTTTTGAAACGAGTATCTTTGCAGCAGTTACGTTATTAATGGGTCACTTTGATACTGTGACGATTGCAAGTCACCAGGCTGCGATGAACTTTGCTTCCATCTTATATATTTTACCGCTCAGTATCTCGATGGCTTTAACGATTGTCGTTGGGTTTGAAGCTGGTGCCAAGCGTTATAAAGACGCGCAAAGCTATAGCTATATCGGAATTGGAACGGCGGTATTATTCTCCTTGTGTACGGCAGCACTCATTTTATTATTTAGACCAGAGATTGCTGGTTTATACACAGCTGAATCGGCTGTTTTACAGTTGACACAGCAATTTTTGATTTATGCGATCTTTTTCCAGCTGTCAGATGCCATTGCTGCACCCATTCAAGGGGCGCTGCGCGGCTATAAAGATGTCAACTATACGCTCATTGCCGCATTTGTTTCATACTGGGTGATCGGCCTTCCTTCCGGTTATCTGATTGGCACCTATACCTCGTATGGGGCATTTGGGTATTGGATTGGTCTCATTGCCGGACTTGCCGCTGGTGCCATTGTCCTCTTTATCCGTCTCAGATTGATTGAAAAACGATTGCTTCAACAAGCGCCCAATCACTAAATACGACACAAAAAAACAGCTGATCGATGTCAGCTGCCCAGCGTGTAGACAAACCTTCGCATTCGTTGTCAGCTCTGCGCGCCGGTACTCACGAATGTCAAATTCGCTCCGTTCCGGTGCTCGCCCTTCCTAGACTTCAAAGGTTTTCTATCAAGCTGAAAAGAAGACAAAGGGCTAAAATCAAGATCATTTTAGCCCTTTGTAAACAATTTGAGCAACTGATCAATGTCAGCTGCTTTTTTTATTTAGTCATTCCATTGGTACGTCCAGAAAATTTCTTCATCGAACCATTTTTGGACGACAGGTTCTTTGTTTTTCAGCTTCTGTTCAAGCTCTCTCAGCATGCCTTCTGTTTGCGTTCTATGCGCTCTCAGTGCATTTAATTTGATATCTGCTACATCTGTAATGTCGATCGTAATATCTGCATTTCCAAGCACTTCTTCTCTATTTTTCGTAATGGCCATGCAGTATGTGACAGGACGATCTTCTTTTTTCTTACGGTAAAGAGCGCGAATCACCGCTTCCCCTGTCGCATCATGATCAGGATGTACACCGTGTCCAGGATAAAACGTCACAATCAGTGTAGGTTTGACTTCATCAATGATGGTTTCCATCACATCAGCTAAATACTCGTCATCCTCAAATTCCAATGTTTTATCACGAAGTCCAAGCATACGTAAGTCTGTGATATCCATTTCTTTGCAGGCGCTGATTAATTCCTGTTTTCTTAATTCAGGAAGTGTTTCACGGTTGGCATATGTTGGGCTGCCCATATTTCTGCCCATTTCCCCAAGTGTCCCGCATGCATACGTGACTGGGATGCCGCGTTTTCTGCTTTGTGCAATAAGACCTGCAACCCCAAACGATTCATCATCTGGGTGAGGCAGCATCACTAGTACATGTTCATTCATGACTCGTCACCCTTTCTTCTACACCTGAAATGGTGTTTCACTAATTTGTAATGAGATCGCTAGTTTCCCGTCTGGCAAGTGCCCAGCTAACAGCAGGCGGCCATGGTCATCAAACACATAATCCGTTAATCCTTCTGCGTAAATCCAGCCATCTTCTGTTTTCATTCCAACACGGTACGGACCTTGTCCTTTTATTTTCGCCTGTGAATAGACGACTTTCGCATTGCGGATATAGGCAACGACCGTCATATTTTGTTCATTTACATGAGCTGAATAAGAACCAGTGGTCGTTTCAAGATGAACGAAGACTGGACGATTTAAAAACGATTCAAGATGTGCTGTGACATCTTCCGTTTGAATTGGTTTCATGAGTGGTTCCTTCCTTCATTTTGAATTAATTCGCGCAGCTTTTTTGTATGTAAGCTGATCAGCTGCAGCTGATGATCATGCCGAAGCCCACTTTCTAATATTCTCTCTACAGCGAGTACATATTTTTGATGAAATGATTTTCTCGCCCTCGGATGAGTGCGCGCATCGCTTAAATCATCACATATTGCCTCGTGTAAAGAAGACATATCATCGACATCAAGCTGACGATTTTTCCATAAAGATTGATAAGCAGCTGTAAGCTCATTGGCTGATGACATGTAATCACCTCTACAGTTTTGGTAACAACTTATTATGACATGATCCGCCTTCAAAAAAAAGCAAACTGCTCGTAGGACTTAATGAGAATTCGCAGTTTTTTTCATGCGTAATTGAGAGGTCGTAAACAATAAAATCGCCACCCAGATACAAAGAAACGTCACAATTTTAGCTGAAGATAAATGCTCGTGATACACAAATAACCCTAAAAACAGCGTAATCGTTGGTGCAATGTATTGCAAAATACCCACTTGATAAAGAGGAATTCGTTTTGCCCCTTCAGAGAATAAAAGAAGCGGCACCGCAGTAAAGACCCCTGCAAAGAATAAGAGACCAAGCGATCCGAAGCTGTTAGGATTCATTGTCACCACAGGTTCTTTTAAGAAGAACAATAAGTACACAAGAGCTGCCGGGGCTAGAAGCAGCGTTTCAATTGTCAAACCAATGGCACTCGTGAAGCTCATTCTTTTTTTAATCAATCCATAAAAACCGAAGCTAAAGGCAAGTAATATTGCCACGACAGGAAATGAACCGTACTGAATCGTAGAAAGAATCACCCCAGCTGCGGCAATTAAAATCGCAATGGTTTGTAATTTATTGAGCCGCTCTTTCAAGAAAATGATGCCTAGTAAAACAGAGACAAGCGGATTAATATAATACCCTAAACTAGCTTCTAGCATAAGATGATGGTTGACTGCCCAAATGTACACATACCAGTTAACCGATATTAAAATAGCAGATAATAGTAATGAAAAAAGTGCCTTGCCATCGAGCATGAGACCCTTCACTGTCTGCATCGCCGGCCGGACTTGTTTTAAATACAGAAGAATACCGCACATAAAAACAAATGACCATAAAATTCTGTGCGCTAAAATTTCGCCTGACGAAATATGTTCCATCAGTTTCCAATATAACGGGAATAATCCCCATAATGTAAAAGATGCTGCCGTATAGAGAACACCTTTTGATTGCTGTTGTTCGTTCAATCTAACCATTCCTTTCTAAACCTATCGTATATTATAGCACGCACTCAAGTGAATGGGCATATACTAATTCAGGGCATTTAGAAAGGATGATTTGCATGTTTGACTGGAACCGATTATTCCCTTTTCAAAAGCAATTTTCAAAAGAAGCCTTAAAGAATTCAGACCCTAAAGACGTCGAGCAGTACGTCAATCAAGTGATGGAAAGTGTATTCGGCTCCAATTATCCTGCTCAGTTCCCTTTTCAGGACCCACTCTCTCAACATCAAAAAACGAGAGAAACAGACGTCAAAAAAGAAAAAGAACCCGAAGTGGAAGTGTTCGAAACCACTGATCACGTGTTCGTTAAGATTGAGCTTGCTCGGCCGAGCACAGAAAAAGTAAAAATTAAACATACAGCCAACCTGCTGTTTATTGATCATTTTCCTGAGGAAGGCACGCAGAAGAAAGTCGTCCTCCCTGCTGCTGTCAAAAGAAAAGGAACGAAGGCTTCGTATCAGGACGGTATTTTGGAGATTATGTTTTTAAAGCATGATGATCCGGGGATTTCTGAAATCGATATTCCATTATAAAAAGCCTGCTTTGATATAGAAGCAGGCTTACTCTTTTTTCTTAATAGTATGGTGGATATCCTCCGCCATAAGGTGGTGGAACAGGCGGTGGTGGTGGCGGGTAATATGGACGGGGATAATTAAAAATCGCACTTCCTAAAAACCCGCCAAGCAGTCCGCCGACTAAAGGAGCGCCAAAACCAAAAAACAAAGGGACTCTGGATTCATATGGCGGAATGCCAGGGGCGCCGCCTCGGAAATACGGAGTATGAGGGTACATGCATTTCTCCTCCTTTGTCATGTGCCTAAGATCAGCATATTCATCAGGAGTCAAAACGTTTGGGCAAACCTGAAACTAGGCTTGTTCCTTTTTTTCATGAGATTCTGTATATTCCCCTGCCCACCTAGATACCTCATGAAACACATCATTTAGCGCATTTCCTTTTTCAGTTAAACAGTAAATGACTTTCACAGGCGTCTCAGGCAATACAGTTCGCTCTATAATCCCTTCTTGCTCAAGTTCCTTTAAACGCTCTGCGAGCATTTTTTGACTGATGGATGGGATAATGTCCGTCATGTCTTTAAAACGCTTTGGACCATCAAGCAATACATGAATAATGAGACCATTCCACCTTTTGCCTAGCAGTAAAAAAGCTTGCTGAATGTGTGGACATAATTGAAATTCCATAAATTTCAGCCTTTCTTTTCATGATTGTTTGACAAACTAACGGTATACAATTTAAAATATATCTCTAGTTACAATAAGTAAGTTTCTCACTTTTTAGTTATTGTACCATATTATTTGCAAAAACGGGAGGAAATATCCATATGGCGACTGATCAAAAAACGATTGACATTTTAAAACAAAGAGCTTCAGTAAAAGAGTACGATACAACTCATGAAATGACAAAAGAAGAGTTAACAGAGCTTCTTGATATCACAACAAAAGCACCATCCGCGTGGAACCTTCAGCATTGGCATTTCACTGTCTTCCATAGTGCTGAATCTAAAGCGAAGTTACTTCCAATCGCTTACAACCAAAAGCAAATCTCACAAGCATCAGCTGTTATTGCTGTACTAGGTGATCTTGAAGCCAATCAAAATGGTGAAAAAATCTACAGTGAGCTGGCAGAACAAGGATTCATTACTGAAGACATCAAAGAAACATTGATGACTCAAATCAATGGCGCATACCAAAGCGAGCAGTATGCACGTGAAGCTGCGTATTCAAATGCTTCATTAGCTGCTATGCAATTAATGATTGCTGCAAAAGCAATGGGCTATGATACATGCGCAATGGGTGGTTTCAGTAAAGACGCCTACATCAAAGAATTCAATGTAAGCGGCCGATATGAGCCAGTCATGCTGATTTCAGTTGGTAAAGCAGCGAAAGAAGCTCATAAAAGCAATCGTTTCGACATCGAAGAAGTATCTGATTTCCTTTAAAATTGGCAAGACCTCAGCTTTCATGCTGAGGCTTTTTTTATTTGGTTTAAATATTATTGCTGCATATTTTCTTTTCATTTACCCCCTTTTCATCTACACTTTTTCTTTTTCTCAAGAATGAAAGCGTTATATTAGTATGATATTCAGCGAAATGATTGTTTTTTCTGAAAATGGTCTTGTGATCTAATCTGACAACTGCTATTATTATGAAATTACAAAAAATTCAGGAGGAAATCATGAATAAAAAATTGATACTGGCACTACTTATAGCGATTCCATTCATCGGACAGCTCGCACTGCTGCCCTTTGCGAATCGTATCCATCCATTTGTGATAGGCCTGCCTTTTTTCCACTTCTGGCTCTTACTATGGATTGTTCTCACACCAGTCTGTACATTCATCATTTACCGCATGCAACATTCAAATGGAGGAACTGACTAATGCAAGGAAATTTAACAGCTTTATTGATTACAGCAAGTATCATTTTCATCGTCGTGGTCATTGGATTTGCCGCTGGCCGTGATAAATCATCCAGACAGTCAGTAGAGGAATGGTCTGTCGGCGGAAGAAAATTTGGCGGGCTGCTCGTCTGGTTCCTCGTTGGCGCAGATTTATACACAGCTTATACCTTTTTAGGACTCACTAGTACAGCCTATACAGCTGGAAGTGTCGCTTTTTTCGCTATTCCCTATTCAGTTCTAGCGTATTTTATTGCTTATTTCTTCTTACCAAAGCTATGGACGGTTGCGAAGAATCACAACCTCACAACGCTCGCTGATTATGCACGTGAGCGCTTTGACAGCAAGCTGTTATCCAGTCTAATTGCAATTATTGGAGTGCTTATGCTCATTCCTTATATTTGTCTTCAACTGAGCGGGATTCAAGATACGTTAACTGTCGCTGGAACTAGTTATATTAATGTGAATGCAGTTGTTATTATTTCATTTATTTTAGTCGCACTTTATACATTTTTCAGCGGGATTAAAGGTCCTACATATACAGCCATTATTAAGGATATTCTCGTTTGGGTCATCATGCTGTTTATGGTGGTTTCACTGCCAATCATTCATTTTAACGGCTGGACTCCGATGATGAATACGTTAGCTAAGGAAGCGCCACAGCTTCTGACAATTCCTGACGGCGGTCCTAAAGGCATTTTATGGTTCATTACCGCTTCAGGTGTTTCTGCCCTTGCTTTGTTTATGTGGGCACATGCGGCAACAGGGGTATTTACAGCAAAAAGTGCAGATGCTATCCGTAAAAACAGCATGTTTTTGCCTCTTTATAACATCGTATTGATTTTGGTCATCTTCCTTGGATTTATTGCCTTTTTGGTCTTACCAGAAGATACGAATCCAAGATTTGCACTTCTTCATTTAATTCAAACGTCATATGGCGGCGTGATGCAGGGTCTTGCTTATTCAACGATTGCACTGGCTTCCCTCATTCCATGCTCGATCATGGCCATTGGTGCATCGAATTTATTTGCCAATAATTTATATCGTGACTTAATTCATCCGAATGTATTACCTAAAAGGTTGACCATCATCACTCGTTCAATGGTGTTTATCGTGATCGGACTGGCTCTATTATTCGGAATGCTCTTCCCAACAGCACTTGTGACACTTCAGCTCATTGGTGTTTCAGGAATGGTTCAAATTTTCCCTGCCATTGCGATCAGCTTGTTCTGGAAAAAACAATCGAGAGAAGCAACGATTGCGGGGTTAGTTGTTGGCATCATCGTCACCTTTACAGCCAATATCTCACAAGTCACGTTCGGTCTTTATGAAGGGTTTCTTGGTTTACTAGCAAACGTTGTGGTCATCCTGATTTTGAATCCATTCTTCCAAAAGAAGGTCACATCCAATTCTGTCATGGATGATCTATTTGAAAAAGATCAAGACAAAACAGAAGCGATTGGAAACAACGCGTAAACATAGAAAGAGCAGTCCCCCCTAAGAGGACTGCTCTTTCTTTATTTCATTTCTTTTTTCAAGACTTCAATGGCTTTTTTCATTTGAGTATCATTGTTCTTTAGCTTATTTTGGATCTTTGTCATCAGTACTGTCGTTGTATCTCCCGTCAGAATTCCGTCTGCTTTCAGATCGTTGTCTGTTTGGAAGCTTTTGACGATCGTCTGGAAGGCTTGATCGTACTCACCATTTGCTTTTGCTTTGTAGTCAAGCGCTTGGAACATTTTTTGAGCCGCTTTGACTTCATCTCCATTGTCATTCAGCTGATACGTTTTTTTCGGGCTTAAGTATGGCAACTTTGCATAACTTGGGAGCGATGCTTTGACCTGTGGTTCAATTCCTTTTTTATGAATCCACGAACCATCCGGCGTTAGCCACTTGGCAATGGTTAACTTGACACTAGAACCATCATTATAGCTTTGCGCATTTTGAACAGTTCCTTTACCAAATGTCTTTTCACCAATAATTTTGATACCTGAAGATTGGTGCAGAGCCGCCGCCATGATTTCTGCAGCGCTGGCTGAGCCGCCATTTACAAGGACAACTGCCGGCTGATGAACTTTGCGTTCTTTTTCAGCCTTGTACTCTTCTTTCTTCCCTTTTTCTTCAACTTGCATGATGACTTTCCCTTTATCGATAAAGTCATTACTCATTTCAATCGCTTCTGTCATAATGCCGCCTGGATTATCTCTCAGGTCAATGACAAACCCTTTTGCCCCTTTTTTCTCGAGGTCATCAATGGCTTTATCTAACTCTTTTGACGTTGTTTCAGCAAAGGACGTAATTTGGATTTCTCCTATTTTGTCTTTTGTGAGTTTTGCATACACTGTTTCAACTGGAATGGTGTCTCTTGTGATGGTCACATCAACATTTCCCACTCCTTGGCGGTTAAGGTGAAGCTTGACATCCGTTCCTTTTTCCCCTCTGATTAGAGAGACTGCTTGATTGACCGACATGCCTTTTGTGCTTTTTCCATCCACCTTTAAAATACGATCATGAGGTTTCAACCCGGCTTTTTCAGCAGGAGAGCCTTTAATCGGTGCGACAATTAAAATTTGTCCATCCTTCTCTTCTACTTGTGCACCAATTCCTTCAAATGATGAAGAAATGGTGTTGTTAAATCCTTCGGCTTCCTCCTGATCCATATATGTAGAGTATGGATCATCAAGTGATGCGATCATTCCTTGAATCGCACCATCTACTAGTTTTTGATCATCCGTTTTTTCGTAATACTCATCTTTTACTTTCGTATACGCAGCCATGAGTTTACTAAACTTCTCATCTCCTGAGACATTGACAGTCCCTTGTTTTGTGATCACAAATGTAATCGCTGAGGACAGTGCCGCTGTCACCAAAATAGCGATGACGATCTTAAATTGTTTTTTCAAAAAAACACCACCTTTATCTCCTTTCATTATTATCAAGGACGATGCTTCATCCGTCAACCAAAGGATCGAAGTTCTCTTTGAAAAGATAAGCCATTTGACCTTGCATTGCATAATCTTTAAAGAGGAACTTGATAAGGAAAGAAGGGATTTTATGAGTGATTATGTAGAAATGCTTGCCTATTTTGGCGTATCTAGTGCCCATCCTGGCGGAATTGAGTTAACAAAAACGATGCTTGAGCATATAAAATTGATGCCTGATGCGCGCATACTGGATGCGGGATGCGGGACTGGACAAACGGCGGCATATTTAGGCAATATCGGTTATCAGGTGGAGGCGATTGATACACACCCTTTGATGATTGAAAAGGCTAATCTGCGATTTGAGCGAGAAGAACTGCCGATCCGCGCACTGCAAGCATCGATCGAACAGCTGCCATTTCCAGATGAAGCGTTCACTCTTCTGATCAGTGAATCTGTTTTGAGCTTTACCAACCTTCCAGCGGCACTTGCTGAGATTAAACGCGTGCTTGCCCCTGGAAGTCAACTTGTTGCGAATGAAGCAGTATTAAAAGCACCCCTTACACCGAAGGAGCTTGCCGCCGTTCGAGATTTTTACGGGTTTCACGCACTCTTTTCACTTGAAGAATGGAAGGAGCAGCTAAAAGCAGCAGGATTTCATGACGTTCGAATTCTCTCATTTGATGATCACATGGTACAAGAGGAGCCGACAGAAATGGAATTATCTGAATATATCCCGTCTTCTCTTTACGAAACGATGCAAACACACTACGATCTGATTCAAGCGCACCGAAAGCAGCTAAGCCACATTCTATTTGAATGTACCGTATAAAATGAGCGAATCTCCTATATGTTTTGTCCAAACTCTATGAGGTCTCTCGCATAGGATAAGAGGGAAAAGAGTTTGTCATAAGGAGGAAAAATATGGAGCGCTATCAAAAGCTTTGTCAGCAGCATATGGGGAAAGTCGCTAGAATCACAGATCGTAATGGCAGAGTACATGTCGGACGCATTGAGCGGGTGACAAACCGCAAAGTGTATATTCGTCCAGTCGGCGGTTCTCGCGGCGGCTTTGGCTTTGGTTATTACGGAGGGTATTACGGCTGGGGTGCCGCTTATGGCATCGGGCTTGGTTTCATTACAGGTTTCGCATTAGCAGGATTGTTCTTTTTTTAAAAGAAGAATAAAGAAGGCCCCCCGAATAGCTGGGAGGCCTTTTTATTTGATTAAATTTTCTTCACTTTATTCATGTACTCTTCAAATGTTAAATCGTGATCATGCATCGCTTTTGCTGCTTCTTTTCCAACATAGCGCAGATGCCACGGCTCATATTCATATTTTGTCATGTCTTCTTTTCCTTTTGGATAACGAATGATAAAACCATATTTATAGGCGTTTTTAGCCACCCATTTGCCATCAGGTGTTTCACCAAACTTTTCAGAGATGTCAAAGCCGGCACTTTTTGAGGAAATGTCCATTGCAAGGCCTGTTTGGTGTTCACTTTCGCCTGGTAAAGCTACTGCTTCTTGCGCTTTTTCTTTGCCTTTTAACTTGACTTCACTATCAAAAATGACCTTTTGACGGTCATAGGAGCGATAGCCAGATACGGCAGCCAGCTCGAAGTTTTTCTTTTTCGCATCTTTGAATAATGTCTCAAGTGCTTCTGCTGCTTCTTTACGAATATATCGTTTTTCAATATCCTCTGAAAAAGAGAATTCTACTTTTGGAACAACGAGATCAGAAGGTTTATAGGTTCCTGGTAATGCGTATTCTTTGTTGACAAGTGCTAGCACGTTTGCAGGATTTTGAATGGTTTTCAGCCCGCTTACCACTTTGATGTCATTGAAATATTCACTCTTTAACGTCAGCTCTTGATCCGATGAATCTGCTGTATTGTTTGAGTTTTGCTGGGTAGATGAATTTTCTGCGCTTTTTTGTTCGTTTGTTTTGTTCGATTCAGATGTACCGCTTTTTTGATCCAGCAACTGGCAGCCCGATAATGCGGCTGTCAAACCAAGAATCGATGCGATTGAGAGTATTTTATAGCTTTTCTTCATGACATACCTTCCTTTTGCTCTTCTAAAAAAATAAAGATGCGCTACATCGTAGCACACCCTTTATACTATTATAAAACGGAGTCTAGCGCAATTAAGATCATTTCGTCAAATGTCGTTTGACGCTCTTCAGCCGTTGTTTCTTCTCCTGTGAGAATATGATCACTCACTGTCAGAATGGATAACGCTTTACGATCAAATTTTGCTGCAAGCGAATATAGAGCGGTTGTCTCCATTTCAATTGCTAGAATTCCGTATTGAGCCATGAGCTCAAGTGGTTTTTCATTGTAAAATTGGTCTGCTGTAAATACATTACCGACACGTACAGCGACATTTTTTGCTTCTGCTGTGTCGTATGCTTTCTTAAGCAGTCCAAAATCAGCGCAAGGTGCGTAATCAATCGGTCCAAATGTCACACGATTCATTTGTGAATCTGTTGAAGATGTCTGAGCTAAAATGACATCACGTACGTTGACATCCCTTTTGATAGCCCCGCAAGATCCGACGCGGATTAAGTTTTGAACATCATAGCTTTGAATGAGTTCATTCACATAAATCGAAATAGAAGGTACGCCCATTCCGGTCCCTTGTACAGAAACGCGCTTTCCTTTGTAGGTCCCAGTATAACCATACATTCCGCGCACTTCGTTATAGCATTCGACATCTTCTAAATATGTATCTGCAATATATTTCGCACGAAGCGGATCGCCTGGCAGCAATACCGTTTCTGCAATTTGTCCTTTTTCTGCTCCAATATGTACACTCATTTTTTTAGCCTCCACTTACGTTTACTATGTGTTTTGTCCTATTTAGTATAAACGATTGAGCCCAAAAAAGAAAATACCAGCTAAAGCTCGAGCTGGCATCGAAAATCTCTATTTAACTCATCGTCAACAGTCGCTCACTGCGTTTCCATCCTGCCGGAAAAAGCTGATAATAGCACTTTCCTTTTTTCTTATCATCAATCACAACAATATCACCTGTTGTGATAAACCGTGCATTGTAATCACTAGGGACTGTATCATGTACATTAAATGTCGAGAATGCTTTTTCCAGAACATCCAGGTGTGTTCTGCCGCCAATCTTTGTCCGGTACACAGGCTGATGCCCACTTGCAGCGCCATATTCAGGTGTCTGATAAATGGTTAAGTGAAATGCTGAAGGTTTCTTTTGAAAAAATCTCAACGTCAATTGCATTCAAATCCCTCCCCTTTTATATAAAATTGGCTGGGGTCTGTCAATTTCCTTCTTCTATTTTTGTCGAATGGCAGACAATTTTCCGTCAATCTTTTTACAAATGAGAAATAAAGCAAGTCCTATCGCAAAACCGCCTGCGACATCTGTCAAAAAATGAACGCCGATATACATTCGGCTGATCCCAATCAAAACAACACAGACCCCTGTGATCAAGTAGACGATTTTTTGCCTTTCTTTCAGCCATGGAATCATTTCAACTAATAGATAAGCTATAAAAGGATAGATTGTGGCTGCATTCATCGAATGTCCGCTCGGAAAGCTGTAATACGTTTCATTGACAAGATGATCAAAGGCTGGGCGCTCTCTAGCAAACAGCCCCTTTAGTTCATGATTGATGGTCTTTTCTGTGAGATATAATAGAAAAAGCATCATGATAGAGTAATAGCGCTTATACATGAATAAAGCGACACTAAAAATGAGCATGATGGGCACGAGCAGCGCACTAATGCCAAAGTCCGTCAAAGTCAGCATGACATCATTTAAAAAAGGGAGTCTGATGCTCTCAAACCATAAGATGATCTGGTTGTCCAATGCTTGACCCGCTCCAGATACCATGAGCGCAGCAATGGCACCAAATAAAATTAAAAGAAATAGGATATACACGCGAAAGATTCTCCTCCCTCTCTTCAGAATCACTTCAAAGTATAGTGCCTACCACGCCTCTTCTTCAACTATCATTGTTTTTTTCAGCATATATTCAAACGTAATGTCAGCCAGCTCAAACGTTTCCAGCTCCGCAGGTATGTACCCTCTTTTGACCAGCTCCATGTAGAAGAATTCCGCAATTTCCTCTGTATCGATCACCAAATCTGCTTCTTTCATGACATTCCGCCTCCTTTTTTATGATGTATGAACGACGCCTGTTTTTTATTACAGTTTGTCATAATGGCTCATTCCATACATATAAATGCAGTAAACAAAAAGAAAAGGGGTGTGAGGCAATGAAATGGTTCAGCATATTAGATGGAGAAATGTTTGATCAGGTGATAGGCCGTATCTTGAGGGGATGGTTTTATGTGATTGTTTTTTTCTGTGTGCCTTATTTTTTATTCGTGTTAGGACAAGTCTTTCTTTAACCAAAATGCTCGTGTAAACTTTCCAATATAAAATCCATCATATCTTTGTATTCTGGATCTTCGAAAAATTCGTAGAGAATTTTATAGTCATTATAAATATCAAGAAGCTCATCCACTATAGATACAGCGAGAAATTCTAGTGATGCTTCGCTTTCTTGTTTCTCTTCTAATTGTAATAGAGCTGTTTGCACCATATCTTCTTCCATTTCTTTTGAGGTTTCACCGACGTAATGCACAAAAAGAAGCTGATGAACGAACTGGTCCATCTCATATTTCCTCAGGACAAGCGTTAAGTCTTCCTCTTCTGTTTCCAGCCACTCTCCGTCCTTTAGCCTTGTGAGTTCGTAAATGACATCTTCCCAGCCATCATCAAGGTATCGCCATATTTCAGTTCGATGGCCAATAATTTTAAATAGCTCTTTTCCGTAATCTTTTACATATACAACATCGCCAATGAGGAACTCATATTCAATGTCCAGCTTTTCTGTATCCACAATCACCCCGTCGTACTCATCGTAAAGCTGAAGTGATGTTTCAAAATAAAGCACCTCATTATGATTGACCTCATACAAATAGTGCTGGTCAATTTGATGGACTTTTGTAATCGTTCCAACTGTGCCGTACATGACAACGACGACAATATCCCCTACTTGATATTTTGGTGCTTTCGCCTTCATTCTGTCTCCCCCTTGCCCGACTTTTGGTCTTAACGTATCGTATGCCGGCGCAAGGAATTCTGCATGGGCAACCACACCATGCAAAACGCCATTTTATTTCTCATCAAAAAACCGCTTCTCCCATCTGGAAAAAGCGGTTGTGTGTTATTTTTTTTTGACTTCTACTTCATATTGCTCAAACGCTTCGTCAAATGTTGTCATTGAGCTTAAATAATCGCCATTTAATTCTAAATAGGCACAAAGCTCATGATAATCAGTGGACGCTTTCGGGAAGCTGTGATCCTCATAAGCAGCATTTGCAAAATGGCTGATTTCATCTTTCGGTTTTGGATGTCTGTACTTCATTAAATAATGGTAAAACGACTTCACCTGTTTTTCCCTCCGCGACACTCTATTTTGTTGTTATATTATACAGCAATTTGATGACTTGTATAGGCGGAGGTACAACTTATGATGAAAAGTCAAAGTAATTTCGCTTTAATAACCGCTCCATGCTCATTAATTCTTCGTATGAAATTTTTTCTGGAAGTTTTGTCTGATCCACTAAAATTAATTGATCTTCTATCCCTTTAACCGTCTCATCCTTTTGATATGTCATACCGCAGTGTGTGCAGGAAATGGACGGTGTTTCGATGATTTCAATGGATTGTGTGCCAGTGATCAGTTCCCAATAGACTGTTGTCTGCTCTCTGTTTGCTTTGTTTTCCTCACACCAATCACATGTCAGCAAGGTTATTTCTCCTCCTTTACAGTTTGATCTTTTTTGAGCTGCGCTTGATATTTTTTCTCTTTTAATTCATCTCGTTTTTCACGTTTGTTTTTGAGTGTGTCATGCTCAGGATTTGTCTCATATGCTTCTCTTCGTTTCATCCGGCTTAAATTCTCTGGCGTAAACGATTTCGCCTCATCCTCAAATAGTGCGGTAATACCAATTGCCGGGTCTTGTTTCTCTTCATAAATTTCATTAAAATACGCATCTGCCTGGCCTGCGACGTAATGCTCTGGTTCAGGGTAAGAGGTGATGACACCTTCAAAGTTACGAAGGACGACTTTGTCAGGGCTTTGCGATAATAAATAATTTGGCTGCAAGGCGATCTTTCCTCCGCCTCCTGGTGCATCCACAACAAAGCTTGGCACGGCATAGCCGCTCGTATGCCCTCTTAAGCCTTCTATGATTTCAAGACCTTTTGATACTGGTGTTCTAAAGTGGCCAATGCCCTCAGATAAATCACACTGATAAATATAATAAGGTCTGACCCGTATCATCACGAGATCGTGCATCAGCTTCTTCATAATCGGCACACTGTCGTTAATTCCTGCAAGGATGACGGCCTGATTACCTACAGGCACGCCGGCATTTACAAGACGTTCGCACGCTTCTTTTGCTTCTTTCGTAATTTCAATGCTTGTATTGAAATGGGTATTCAGCCAAACTGGATGATATTTTTTCAAAATCTCGCACAGCTCATCTGTAATGCGCTGCGGAAAGACGACCGGTGCGCGGGTTCCTATGCGAATGATTTCAACATGCGGAATGTCTCGTAAGTTTTTCAAAATGTATTCAAGCACTTGATCATTGATTAAGAGCCCATCTCCGCCGGAAATTAACACATCCCGCACCTCAGGTGTTTCTCTAATATATCCAATGGCAGCATCTAACTGCTTTTTTGGCACGCCCATACCGATCTGACCGGAAAAACGTCTTCTCGTACAATAGCGGCAATACATGGAGCACTGATTTGTTACAAGAAAGAGCACACGATCTGGGTACCGATGTGTTAACCCCGGGACAGGTGAGTCTTCATCTTCATGCAGCGGGTCTTCCAGGTCATATTTTGTTTTATGAAGCTCCTCAGCAATTGGCACAGATTGCATACGTACTGGACATCTTGGATCGTCTGGATTCATCAATGAGGCATAGTAGGGTGTAATGTTAAGTGGAATGGTTTTGGTGGAAATCTTCACCCCTTCTCTTTCCTCTTCTGTTAAGTTTACGACTTTCTCTAAATCTTCAAGCGTTTTCACGGTATGCGTCAGCTGCCAAATCCAGTCGTTCCACTTTTCCTCAGGTACATCTTTCCAAAGTTCAATGTCCTTCCAATGACGCGCCGGTTCATATAGTTTTTGATTCATATCCATTCCCCCTATCAGCATTCACCTTATACTATGCAAGTTATGTGCCAACATGGGAAAATGCCCCTATTCTTTATAGAAGGAGCTTTGCCCGTGATATTCACTGGATGGTGATGCCTATATTTCGGCATCTGCATATTTCTTCAGTTTATATTGCAGTGTTTGTCGAGGGATTTTTAAAGCAGCAGCGGTTTTTTTAATATTGCCATGATGCTTGTTTAAAGCTTCTTGAATGAGTGTTTGTTCAAATGAAGAAACCTGACTTTTTAAGGAGGCATTAAGTGTTCCTTCCTCAAGCTTCTGCGTACGTAAATGAGCAGGAAGGTATGAAGGTGTGATGTCTTCCGCTTCCTTTGGCATCATCAATACGGCATGCTCAATGGTATGTTTTAATTCTCGAACGTTCCCCGGCCAGTGGTGAGCCATAAACAATTGCTTTGTTTCTTCAGAAAGGCGTTTGACGTTTTTTGAAAACTGCTGATGATAGGTTTGAATGAAATGGCGGGAAAGCAGCGGGATGTCTTGCTTTCTCTCACGAAGCGGTGGGATATGAAAAGATGACACATGCAGTCTATAAAATAAGTCTTCTCTTAAAATTTGCTTTTTCACCGCTTCAAATGGGTCCATATTGAGTGCAGTAATGAGTCTTACATCTACTTGAATCGCTTTTGCATCTCCAATGCGGCGCACCACGCCATCCTCTAACACACGTAATAATTTCGTCTGCAGCGTGAGCGGCATCGCTTGCAGTTCATCAAGAAAAAGCGTGCCTCCATCAGCTAATTCAAAGAGCCCCTTGCGATCAATTGCGCCTGTATAGCTCCCTTTGACAGATCCGAACAATAGGCTTTCAAGTAGCGATTCTGGGAGTGCCGCACAGTTTTGCGGAATGAACACTTGGTTTTTCCGATCAGATTCATGAACGATGGCTTGAACGAGCACTTCTTTCCCTGTCCCTGTTTCCCCGTAGACAACAACTGATGACGGATAAGCAGCAGCTTTTTTTGCCTTTTCAAGCATTTCATTTAAGAGCGGATCATTTGTTAAAAATGAAGAAAAATCATGCATTTGTTCTGCCCCAGCCGCATCGTGTATTCGTTTTTTTTGATCTAAACGATTCGAAAGGGCTGACAGCTTCGATACATCTTTTGCGACTTCGACCGCACCTATTAACTGGCTGTCTTCAATAATAGGCAATGTCGTGTTGACGGTTTCAATTCTTTCTCCGTTTTTATTCAAATAGGTTTGCAGCGAATGATAAATGGGCTTCCCTGTTCTCAAAACATGCATGAGCGTACTTGTTTTTTCTGTTAAAGAGGGATACACATCAAGAATGTACTTGCCAATCACCTCTTCTTTTTGCAAACAGTCAAACTTGGCGGCATTATGATTGTAAAAAATCGTCATTCCTTGATCATCTACAACATGGATGGCTTCATCAATGGCTTCTAAAATTAATTCAAACCAATCCGCTCTTTCGACAACCTTCCCCATTCTTTTCCCCTCACTTCCAGTGCCGAAAAACCGGCATCTATTGCCGGATTTTCAGCGGCTTGATCATCTCCAAAAGGTTCCCTGTCCTTTTCATGTTTCGCTTTTTCCTTTCTACTTCCTGCTTTCATTGCTAAAAAAAGCACCCCTCTTATGAGGAGTGCTTTCGCCCGGATGTTTGATAAAGAGACATATCGAATTCCTGCAGCGATTCCCTATACAGCGGCACGATCGGCTTTCCTTCTTGAAATAAAGTAAATTGAGAAGGATATAATTTGATGGGCTGATGATAAAACGCAAATAACTTAACCACCTCAGGGGCAATAAGGCAGAAGGTATCATGCACAAGTAAATAGACATCTCGTTGCCATTTAAAAAGCCGGCGATTTGGCGGGCTGAATTCAGGGGATACTTGAATGATTTTGCCATCGTCAAACGTCTGTAACAGTTCGTTTGAAACGGCGCACATTTCCTTTGGATGAAACTGAAAATATTGCATATCGCGCTTTGAAGCAAATCGTCTTTTTTTCTGATCTTCAATATAATAAAACGTTCTTCCGTTATCTGCGGTGACGACTGTATAGTTCGGCACAACCAGCGTATCTTTTACCTCATATTTCATTGCACATAACAAAGGAACACGAATTGCACGCCTCTTTTTTTCATTCACCCATCGCTTATCAATTTGGTTAAGATCCCCATGAACAAGTTGGAAATATCTTCCTTCTCTTTCGATCACCGTCCCATCAATTACATCATATGGCATACTTGAAAACATGTGATGAAAGGATTGGGGTGTTTTAAAGGTGATATCAAGTACTTCTTTTAATGGATGAAACGCAGCAAAATGATTCAACCGCATCCAAAAAACAGAATCTGCATGATGCCAATGCTTCGGCTCATCATCCCAATATTGCCCAAATTTCTTATAAATCAATGGAAGCAAGCGGCTTCTGTGCATGACCGAACAGTGATCTACTTGAAAGGACGCATGGTCTAACACGTGTTCCGCCTCACGTACAAAGGTCATTGTTTCTACCAGATGCTTATCAACATGGATCACACGCTGCGAGGAATAAACGATATCTACCTCTGGCTTTGATTGAAAAACCTCCACCATCTTCTGCAAACGATCATTACAATACATTGTATCATCCGTTAAATAACAAATAAGCTCCCCTGATATACGTGTTAATGCCTCATTAATAAGCGTCGCATAACGTACAGTCTCAAGCCTTTTTGCAGGATGAACAGTGTGCGGATACAACTGAATACGGTCATCGTTTAAAAAGGAATGAATCTTTTTCATTGTTTCTGGCTCTGAGCCATCATCCATAATCAAAAGCTCCCAGTTTTGATACGTTTGTTCCACCATACTCTTTAGCACACGATCAATATAATCAGGTTTATTGTAACTTGTTAAAATCACCGATACTTTCATAGGCATTATCCTTTTTAATGAGATTAAAAAGCTCCCCAACTAACAATGTTTGCGTAAGGAACGCTCACTCTTAACTGATTTGTTGCATTTTTAAAAACCGCCACTGTATGAAACAATTGAACGACAATCACGTTTTGGAGCACCTCACCATTGACTAAATGAACACGCGGCAATGGAATACCAAGTTCCAACCAAGAACGCAGCAACTCTTTGATTTCTGACGAACCTTCTTCTTGTTTTTCCTCTAAAAGACGAAGAAGAAGTAAAATGAAGATAACTTCAAGTACACCTTCAACTTCTAGTAATTCTTCGTTCCAATCATTTAATAATTGTTCAAATTCCATTCATAATCCCTCTCTCTTCACATTTAATCTTTACTAGAGTATGAGAACCACTTCATTTAGCCTCAGCATTTGAACACATTTTAAAAAATGTGTGAAGTGATTAAATGAAAAAAGAACAAGGAATCAGCGTTCTGCTTATACCAAAAAAAAGTGAGCGGCATATACATAGTGGTGTGTTTCAATTGTTGAAGAAAGGATGGGGATAAAATGAGCGACAATCGTACCGAGTTAAAAAAAGAACTATTGAAACTATTCTTCAAGCCGCTTAGTCAAGCGTTAACAGTCAATCTCGAAGAGGGAGGTACAGAAGTGGAAGATAAATTAAACGATTTTTTAAGCGGAGCTGCTACATCCCTTAAATCATCTAAAGGAGCAAGATGGATTTTCGCAAGACTTGCACCAGGAACGGTCATTAGTATTGTGATGGATTCTGGAGATTTAATTGGCCCAGTTCAGTTTGTAGCATTCAATGCTTCAACTGGTATCGTTTTTGTCACACAGGAAAGTTCTGTTACACCTACTGGCTCTGCAACAACTCTTTTAGATGTAGATAAAGTTGAAAGTGTTACATTTACAACTTAAAGTGAGAAATCTATCATGAAGCTACTTTATATCAGCTCTGGCTACGGCGGGATCTATCAAATGTTTGATCACTGGGTAGAAGAAAGCTTCATTGATTCACCCTTTTCATGTTTCAAGATAGAAAGAGAATCTATACAGTCACACATGCACAAAATCCGGACATTTTCTCCGGATTTTGTTTTGATGATGATTGGTGATCATGTTCCGAGCGAAGTGCTTCATCAATTCAAACAAGAAAAGATCCCGATCGTTTTGTGGATGACAGAAGATCCCTTTTATACAGATGTGTCAGCTGCTTGCACGCGTGATGCGCGCCTCATATTAACAATTGATGAAGGAGCTTTGCCTTTTTACAAGCAATTGGGCATAGTTGACGCCTACTACTTTCCCATTCCGGCAAATACACGTATTTTTCAAAAAAACGAATCGTCTGAAAAGATGTGCATCTACGACATTGCACTCATTGGCTACCCTTATCCCAACCGCATGAAAGCCATTGATACACTCTTACAACAGAAAAAATGGCGAATTCTCGTTGCAGGTAAGGAATGGCATCGTCATTTAAATAAGTCACGAAGACATGATCGCGATCTCACATTAGTGACCAATTGGCTGAGCCCTCAGCAATTGGCGGACATCTATCAGCAATCAGCGATTGTTCTTAACCCGCACAGACCGGCTCAATTTGCTTATAACAAAAACAAAGCCATGGTTCAAAATGTAAGCCTGAACAACAGAGCGTTTGATATCGCTGCAGCTGGAAGCTTTCAATTGACGGATCTACAACCGCCTCAAGCTTTTTCAAGCTTCGCTTTTTATAAAGATGAGGACGATTTGCTGGAACAGGTTGAATATTATGGATCAAATGCCGAGAAAAGAAAAGCAATCGCACGAAACAATTACGAACAAGTCGTTTCATGGAATACATTTGAGTCATTTCCACACAGACTTTATGAGATCGTAAAAAGCGCCCTATGACCGGGCGCTTTTCTCGTTGAAATTCTTCTTATACCTAACCCTCCGCATCTCTGCGAGCCAATAAGACTTTCTCCGCTTTCTCAAGATCTTCTTCTTGTTTGACCACAAGTGATTTTTGGGAATCCATGATATACGCTCCAACAGATCCTTCTAAAAAGGAATGAATGCATTCTTTTGCATATGGAACATGAAAAGCATACACTGCTCCATTTAAACGGCCATACGTATATGGCTGCTCATGCTTTGGCATGAAAAAGTAATGATTGTCCTTATATAAAGTGGCTTCATTATTCTCATGCAGTGTCCATGTCTCATTTGGGTTTTCTAGCGCCTCTGTAAAAGATGCCACGCAGTCATAGCTCCCTTCTACTAGAAGCTGCAAGCACTTCTCAATATCTTCCGGCTGTCTTAAAGGAGACGATGGATGCAAATATAGAACAATATCAAAGGTTTTCCCCTCACGCTCTAAGTAAGCAAGCGCATGCTTCACCGCTATGAGTGACGGTGTTTGTTCTGTTACATGACTGTCTGGAAGTTCTATCACACGGGCTCCGTAGTGAGAAGAAATGATTTGTGTATTGACATCCTCTGTAGAGACGATGATTTCGTCTAACTCAATCATTTGCAGTAACGGCTGAATGGTCCAATAGATGAGCGGCCGCTCCGCCAATACGCGAATGTGTTCATCATGCTGATCGCGCCTGCTTCTAAAAGCTGGTATCAAGGCTAAAATACGATTTCCCCTATACATGTATTCCCTTCTCCCCTCGCGCAAAGCTCTCTACATATTCTTCCGAGCTGATCGCAGTACTGAAGTGTTCAGGTCTCTCATTTTTCTACTTATTCTCTTATCTCTCCATATTCTATTAAAACGTCATGCAGATGGTTATAATGTGTTCACCTAATTTATATAGAAAGTGGTTCTTTTCCTCAAACGGATACCACTCTTTCACATATGATGCAAAGTAGAGAAATGAGAGTTGGGGGATTAGATATGTCCAAAAAGATAGAAACGAGTTTGAAGGCTTTTTTTCGTGACAAAACGATATTAGTTACAGGCGGTACAGGTTCAATCGGACGTCAAATTGTGAAAAAATTAACATCATGCTCTCCAAAAAAGATTATCGTCTTCAGCAAAGATGACAGCAAACAATACATGATGAAAAATGAGTATGCGGATCACCCAGAAGTCGCCTTCGCTTTAGGCGATGTACGAGATGCAAGCCGCGTGAGACAGCTCGTCAAAGGCGTTGATATCATCTTTCATGCAGCCGCCTTAAAACAAGTACCTACTTGTGAAGACAATCCGTTTGAAGCCGTGCAAACAAATATTATCGGCGGGCAGCACATCATTGAGGCTGCAATCGAACATGAAGTCAGTCATGTTGTCAACATCTCCACAGACAAAGCAGTTTCTCCGACAAATGCCATGGGTGCAACAAAATTAATTTCAGAAAAACTATTTTTCCAAGCAAACGAAAGTATTCTGAACCAAAAAACATTGTTTTGCTCTGTGCGTTTTGGCAATGTGCTTGGATCAAGAGGTTCCGTCATTCCCATCATGCTCCAGCAGCTGTTAAATGAAAAACCTTTGACCGTAACTGATCCTCATATGACACGTTTTTTTATGTCCATCGAAGAGGCTGTCTCCCTCACACTTCAAGCAGCCATCATGATGAAAGGAGGCGAAACGTTCATTCTCAAGATGGAGTCATTACAGCTTGCTGATCTCTTAAAAGCGTTTCATGAATATGCTGCTCAAATCAATGTCTCATCTCCGGAAATTCACGTTGTCGGGAAAAGACCTGGAGAAAAGCTTCACGAAGAGCTTACATTTCCGCACGAAGCAGATGCACTATTTGAGCATGAACAATTTTATGCCATTTTACCAAGACCAAAACTGCATGCTTCCTTTCAAAAAGTCGACTTAACCAATTACACATCCAATGAAGCGCCTCTCATTACAAAAGAAAAGCTATTCCGCATCATTGAACAATTACATCACACGCATCATAAAAAATAAAAAATCGTCACACGGAAGCAGATGCCTTCCATGTGACGATTTTTCAATAGATCAATCAAATAGATGTTTCAAATCCCCATAGCCTTCTTTTTCAAGATCATCTTTTGGGATAAACTTCAAAGCGGCTGAATTAATACAATACCGAAGACCATTTGGTCCTGGTCCATCAGGAAAGACATGACCTAGATGAGAATCAGCTGTCTTGCTGCGCACCTCTGTCCGCAACATCCCATGGCTCTTATCCACCTTCTCGGCTACTTCCTCATCTTCAAGCGGCTTTGTGAAACTCGGCCAGCCGCAATGGGCATCAAACTTATCTAAAGAAGAAAAAAGCGGCTTGCCTGAAATGATATCTACATAAATGCCTTCTTCTTTATGATCCCAGAATTCATTTTGAAATGGCGGCTCAGTGCCATTATTTTGTGTGACTTCATACTGCATTCGGTTTAATTCTTTTAGTCGTTTTTCTTTATCGTTTGTCATGATTTATCACTCCAATGGGACTCAATAAAACCCGCTCTGCCAGAACCGACATGATATCGTTCGTAGTGCATTTTGTTCTTTTTATAATAGTGCTGATGATACTCCTCTGCGGGATAAAAAGGAGCAGCATCTAAAATTTCTGTCACAATTGGCTTTTGAAAGATGCCGCTTTCGTTCAGCTTCTCTTTCGATGCCTCTGCAAGCTTTCTCTGCTCGTCATGATGAACATAAATACCTGTGCGGTAGGACTCTCCTCTATCACCAAATTGTCCGCCATCATCTGTTGGGTCTATTTGCTGCCAATACAGTTCTAATAGCTTTTCATATGGGAAAACGTCTGGATCAAACGTGATTTGAACCGCTTCTCTATGTCCCGTTGTATTTGTACATACTTCTTCATAGGTCGGATTCACTGTATGTCCGCCAGTATACCCTGATTCAACTTTGATAATGCCCGGCTGTTCATCAAAAGGTTTAACCATACACCAGAAGCAGCCTCCTGCAAATGTGGCTAATTCTTGTTTTTCAGACATATTAGTGCCCCCTTCATTTAAAAAATGGTATCATCATATTATAACATGATGAAAAATAATGAAAACGATACGACTTGTATACCTAAAATATAAAAAAGCATTTTGTCGTATTTTAAAATATAATGGGGGTTTAATGATTGGAACAAAGAAAAAAAATGATGTATGAAATGGATACTTTACTGAGAACCGTATTTAAGCAGATCCGTTATGAGATTAACAGCCTGCTCGAAAACGAATTATCTCGGAATGAATTTCTCATTTTAAATCTGCTTCGTGAGCAAGGTGCAAAAAAAGTAACGGAATTTGCGTCCATTCTAGGTGTGTCAGCAAGCCATATCACTGCTGTGACCGACACACTCGTAGAAAAGGGCTGGATCACCCGTATCCGTTCTAAAGAGGATCGCCGCATCATCAAAATCCACTTAACCGATAAGGGTAAGGAAATTACTGAGCATTTTGAGAAAAAGAAAACAGAATACTTTATGGAGCGATTTGAGTCATTCGACGACGAGGAACTAAAAACAATGATCAGATTATTTAAAAAGCTGGATAAAAGTCAAAAGGATGAAGCATAGAATTTAGCGCTCTGGACATGCTACGGATAAAAAGAGGTGGAATGAATCATGACAAGCCCTTATCTTTGTCCAAACTGTAAAACAAACAGAACGCGCTTTAATCTGATTGAGCAGCTTTCAGAACCTGTGAAGCTTGACCCTGCGACCGGAGCAGTTGTCGAAAGATACGAAGGAGATCAGCTTTCCCCTTTTCACATGAGCTATCAAGGTCCTCAAATAAAGGTCCAGTGCGGTGTTTGTGGTCTCATTGAGGATGAAAAAACGTTCATTAAACTAGCTGAATATCATCAATATTCTTCTCCTTCTTAACATGCGGGCCTGACGGAAAACGTCAGGCTTTTTTCTATGCTTCTTTTGCCTATACAGATCGCCTTTTTCATGCATACGCTACAAAAAACACCATCGCATAAGAAAGTAGGGATTGATGACATGCAGCAGCTCTTATATCATGACTATCCATACCGTCCACTCGCTGCGGGCTTCGAGCACCCTCAAAGCAGCCCTTCACCCAAAGCCTTTATTCGGCTCTTTCACGCTGCCCCAGATCTTAGTGAGCTCGCTGTATATGTGAACCGGAATGAGATCTTGAAAAAAATGCCTTACAGCCATTTAACAGCTTATATGGAGTGGGATGAGGGAATGTATGAGATAGAAGTGTTCAAGCTAGCAACAAAAGAAAGAGTCCTTCATTCTCGTATGATGATTAAACGTGACGAGATTTACACCCTATGTATCACAGGTGCGCATGCAGGTTTTGCGCTGCTGACAGAACGGCAAGACCCTCTGATTCAACACGAAGACCTGTCAGCCCTTACATTTGTCCACCTTTCTCCAGACCTTCCTTCCATTGATATATATGAACGTGATCAAGGGGTGTTAGCTAAGGAGCTTCACTATGTAAACAGCACTCACATTCATCATTTCTCCCCGAATAAATATCATTTTGAATTGAAAGCCGCCGGCACTCAAAGTATACTGCTTGATATCCCAAAAGTTCATCTGCAAGCAAATCGCGCATACCTCATTCTGCTTCATGGATTTGCTAATGGAGAGCCAGAGCTTATGGCGAAGGTGGTCTTGTCTCAGCAAATATAAAAAAGAGCCTTTTCCATAAAGGGAAGGCTCTTTACGAGACATCTTCAGCTTTTTCTTGCTTTTGAAAATCAAAAGCAAGAATCATGATACCTAGAAATAATGCACAATAGGCAATATTTAAGTAAAACTGATCGATATTTTCTGCTCTTAAATCAGTGGCAGCTGTGATGCCAAAATACGCAGCAAATAAAAACGACAGTAAACTAAAATATTGATAGACTCGCTTCATGATTTCACTCCTGACTCACTTTCTATTGCTTTGGATGATAATATGAGAACTCAATTTCATCGTTCTCTAGATCAATTTTGTTTGCTTTCACATACATATCATTCGTCAACGGCATTTCTGAAAGGCGCACTTCAACCGTTTTTTGATCCGGTTTCACATGAACGAATTCTGGCAGTTCATAGAACTGGCCCATGTAGCTTAGAACAAAACTAATCGGAATGCTCAATTGTCCAATTGAAAGGCCATCCACTTTCAAAAGCACATCACCATTATCTTCGACAGTTGGCGTAAATGAGACGTTTGCATCAATCGTCGAAGAGAAAGCTTTAATGGCGCCTGTTACTTTTACATCTTGATCGATCGCCACATGAAAGTCTGGCATATCGCTTGACCCTTGATTTTTCAAGTAATCATTGATAAAGCTGGTGAGTGATTCCTTTGAGCTAGATATATTAAAAGAATACTCGCTTTTCAATTCTTTAGTTGAAGCGGATTGACCGCCTGGCATTAACATCAAAATACCGCAGGCAAGTACAATCAATAGATTGATTGCAAGTAAAATAAAAAATAAGCTTTTCCACTTTTTCATACGTTCACCCTATTCCTTCGGCAGTCCTTCTTTTTTCACTTTGGAGAATAAACGATTTGCCATAAGAGAGTACCCCTTTTGGTTTGGGTGGAAATCATCATCTGCCAGTAATTTTTCATCAGAATCTTCCTCAAATAAATCTGCTACATTGATCATATCAGCGTTGCCATCTTTTTTTAGTTCTTTTTTGGCGACGGCATTCCAGTCTTTGACGACTTCATCAATGTCTTTCAGCTCAGTGAGACTAAATTTAAAGGGATTATACATGCTTACATACATGATCTTCGCATGGTCATTATGTTCTCTCAGTTGAGCAAGAATGGTTTTAAAGCGCTCCTCAAAAGGCCCCTGCTCTTTTTGAAAAGGAGCAAACGTCAAATTGAGTACATTTTGACGAACGACATGCATTAAGTCATTGCCGCCGATCGTAAAGAAAATATAGTCAGCATCTTTCAGACCGTCTTGCACCTTTTTTTCTTTTAATCTTTTTAATAAATCTACCGTTCTACTGCCTTTAATGGCATAGTTTTTTAATGTGACAGATTGCACGCCGTCCACCGCTTCTAACTTGTCACGAGTCATGCCTGCATATCCTTTTTTTTGTTGATCTCCGATTCCCTCTGTTAAGGAATCTCCAACCGCTGCGATGGTAATATGTTCTTTTACGTCTTGTGTGTCTTCTAGTTTATCCTTTATGCCAGCCTCTTGCGCGGAACATGCAGAAAGAACAAAAGCTAGAGACATCACAATCAAAATCAAACGAGCCTTCAAACGATGATGTCCCTCCTTTTTCTGATTAAAAAAGTGTATCATGTTTTTGCTCATTTGAACATCTTTATGCTAGCTTCGGATCAGCGTTTTGATGTCCTTGATGATGTCATCATATGGTGTGTTTTGTACACCATCATAATTTTTCATCACTTTCCCTTCTTGATCAACTAGGAAAAACAATGACTGATGGATCACTTGATCTTCATCTTCAGGTTTCTTCACAATGGTTTTAAAGCTTTTCATTGCGAATTTTTCAATTGCTGACTGCGAGTAACCAGTGAGGAAATCCCAATTTTTAAAGGATAAAGGATATGCTTTTGCAAATTCTTTTAGCTTTTTCGGTGAATCTACCTCCGGGTCCACGCTAAAGGAAATGATATGCGCATCCAATTTTTCTTCTTTTAACCGTTTTTGCAGCTCTGTCATATGTGCAGTCATCGGCGGACAGATCGTTTCACAGCTTGTGAAAATAAAATCTGCCACCCATACTTTCCCCTTCAAATCATCCAATGACACCTTTTGCCCATCCTGATTTTCATATTCAAACGGCTGTATTTGATAATTTAACGCATCTTTGATTTGTCCATTTGAACATGAGACTAAAAGAAGCACGCTTATGGTAATAAGCGCACCAAGTAAGGCTCCCCTTTTTTTAAGCATGGTACGTCCATCCCCTTTTCGAAGTCAATCGGTATAAAAAGTAAAGCCTATTGCACCTTTTCCAGTGTGACACGAAATAATCGGTGTTGTGTAGGCGATGTCAACAGGTGCTTCAGGTGTATGGTCAAGCAGCGCTGATTTGAGCTTTTCAGCGAGTTCTAATGCATCTGCATGCGCTATCCCAATGGCTTGAACTGTTTTTCCTTTCACCGCCTGTACATACTGTTTGGTTAAATAGCGGACAAGAGCAGAATAGCTTCTCACATTCGCTTCTGGCGTGTATACCCCGTCTGTTAAGCTGGCAATTGGTTTGATGTGAAGAAGTGAGCCGATCAGCGCCTTCCCTCTTCCAATTCTTCCACCTTTCACGAGATTTTCTAATGTATCGATTGTGACAAATAGCTTTGTTCCAAGACGGATTTTATCCATTTCTTTGATGATGTCTTCACGGCTTGCACCATTTTGTGCAAGTTCGGCTGCTTTGGTGACTTGAAACCCTAATCCATATGAAATAAAGTTTGAATCAATCACCGTGATGTTTCCGTCTACCATTTTCGAAGCGCTTTCAGCAGTTTGAACCGTACCACTCATCCCACCCGTTAAATGGATACTAATGACTTCGCTTCCATCTGCCGTCAGCCTTTCATATAATTCGACGAATTGACCGATCGCAGGTTGAGACGTTTTCGGCAATTCCTCAGCGGCCTCCATTTTTTCAATAAATTCATCTGGCTGTATATTCACTCGGTCAATATAATCAACCCCAGAAATGGAGATATTGAGCGGAATCACGTGAATGGAAAGATCATTGATTTTTTCTTGCGGAAGGTCCACTGTTGAATCTGTTACAATTTTAATTTGTTTCACTATCGTCTCATCCTTGCTGTCTTAGTCTTTACTTATGATATTACCTTATTTCGTGCAAACTTGAAAACAACTGTCATGACGTTTTTGAAATTGTCACATTTTCTTCTTTTCATGAAAAAAATCCTTGCCAAGCTGAGCAGCAGCCATTTTAAAACAGCCGCTCACTCCCTTTGACAAAGATTCCTTTTTACGCATTGTGTTTCAGTGTAGGCTCCTGATAGATCTGCTCATATGTGCTCCACTTGACGTTACGTTTCACATCCTCTCTGAAAGAGTACACAGCTCTCTTTCCTTTAGATACATAGACTTTTTTCAAGAAAGCTTCAAGTCTAAAGGTGAGCATGAAACGATACGGCTCATCTCCCTTTAGTACAGGAACTTCTGTTACCTTGATCTGAGCTCCATCCATCCGTCTAAAACATATTGTTTTGAGCAGCACAAACGATCAATCCTCTTTTCCAATGTTCTGTTACGCCTAAATAAATAGGTGGAATAAATCTTGATCTTTATTCACTTCAACATAATGGAATCCTTTTTTATTCATCCGTTCAATGAGCGCCGCATAGTCATCTCTTTCTTTCAATTCGATGCCAACAAGCGCGGGTCCTTTGCTTCGGTTATTCTTTTTCGTATATTCAAAGCGGGAGATATCATCATTTGGCCCTAATACTTCATCTAAAAATTCCCGAAGCGCACCTGCTCTTTGCGGAAAATTGACAATGAAATAATGTTGCAGCCCTTCATAGATCATCGACCGTTCTTTGATTTCCTGCATTCTGCCAATATCATTATTTCCTCCACTGACAATACAGACAACATTTTTCCCTTTAATCTCCTCGCGATGGGCATCCAGCGCTGCGATCGGAAGTGCGCCTGCCGGCTCTGCTACAATCGCACATTGATTATAAAGCTCTAAAATGGTTGTACATACTTTTCCTTCAGGTACAAGACTAATTTTATCGACAACAGACTGTAACGATGTAAACGTCTTTTCGCCAATCCGCTGAACCGCTGCTCCGTCTACAAACTTATCAATGGAATCAAGTGTCACAACCTTGCCCTTTTCATGAGAGGCATGGAGTGAAGCTGCGCCAAGTGGTTCGACGGCAATGATTTCGGTTTCTGGGGCGATATTTTTGATATATGTACCAACTCCAGATAACAGACCTCCACCTCCAACACTTGCAAATAAAAAGTGAGGCTCCACTTCGATATCATTTAATATTTCTACAGCAGTCGTTCCTTGTCCTGCCATCACATCTAGATCATCAAACGGATGGATAAACTCACGCTTTTCTTCATCTCCGCATTTAACTGCTTCATGATATGAATCATCAAACGTATCTCCGGTTAAGATAATTTCAACATATTCTTTTCCGAAAAGCTCTACTTGAGATACTTTTTGCCTTGGTGTCGTAGCAGGCATAAAGATTTTCCCGTGGATACCTAGATATTTACAAGAATAGGCAACACCTTGTGCGTGATTTCCTGCACTTGCGCAGACAATGCCGTTTTTTAGTTTATCTTTTGGAAGCTGGCTCATTTTATTAAAAGCGCCTCTTAATTTAAAGGAACGAACTACTTGCAGATCCTCTCTTTTTAAGTAGACATTACATTCATATCGTTCAGAAAGTCGCTCATTTTTTTGAAGAGGTGTATGAATGACTACATCCTTCAAATTTTGATGGGCCTTTAAAATGTCTTTCACTTGAATTAGCGTGTTTTCTTTGAGCAACGGTTTCATGTACAAGATCCTTTCTCTTTAACCTTATTTAATTTGTCATTATAACATGAATATTCAAAAAATAAACCAATAGATCATAGATCAAGCATAAATTTCATAAACTTTTTCGTTTCTCTGTACATTTGGTTTTATTGGGTGTTACAATTGAACCAATTAGAACCATAAAGAAAGGAATCACCCGATGACCACACATTCGTTTACGTCTATATATGGAGAGCATCAAGAAATGAAGCGTGCCATTCACCTGGCAAAGCAATTCACAAAGCACGAGCAGCCTGTCTTGATCACAGGAGACATTGGCACAGGCAAAACACGATTTGCCCATGAAATTGCTCATGCATCGGCTCCAAACGCTTCACTGACACATGTATATTGCCCCATCTTAGATGAAGATACCTTGCAGAAAGCCTTCACGGAAAAGACCCGTCAAATCCTTTATTTAGACGAAATCGCCGCATTAAGTATTCCTATGCAGCATCAGGTAGTTCGTTTTCTAGAAACATCTCCTGCAACAAAAATCATTGCCGCTTCGTCTTTATCAATAGAGGCATTGAGGGTTTCATCTACCTTTTTACCTGAGCTGTTTTATCGCTTAAATGTTTTCCATTTGCCCTTACCGTCATTAGCAGATCGAAAAACTGACATTCCTGTGTTAACAACTGCTTTCTTTCAGGAGCTGAGCATGGCGCCTGATATTGATCCAAGTGTTTGGGAAACCTTGCAGGAGTATCCGTTTGAAGGAAACGTACAGGAACTCAAAAATATCGTTCATTATGCTGCAGTCATTCTCGAGGGGCAAACGGTATTTTTACACCACTTACCGCCTTTTGTGTTAACACCTCTTTCGCCGGAGGTAAAAGGAAAAAAGGAAGAACACCAGCTCACACTAATGGAAAAACAAGAGTTTGTTTTCCTGCTAGAAGCCATTAAATCTCTCAATGAGAAAGGTGAAGCAGCCAGCAGACGCATTTTGTCTGAATTAAGCAAACAAGGCGACATCCCGCTGACCCCTCAGCAGGTGAGGAGCCGATTAGATGACCTTGAGAAAAAAGCATACGTGACGAAAGGAAAAGGCAGGGCCGGCACGAAGATTACACTTGAAGGTCTTTCATTCCTGAAATCACTTGATGGTTATATACCGGTTCAATAAAAGGAGGACATCCATTGTTTACTGTAAAAGAAGAAATTGCAAACGCCATTACACATGGCATTGGCGTTATTTTATCCATACCAGCCATTGTTTTTCTCGTGTTATTCGCTGTTCAATACGGCACTATCACAGAGATCGTGAGCTTTTCAATATTTGGGGCATCCATGCTGCTGCTCTATTTAAGCTCGACCTTGCTTCATAGCATTCGGCACAAAAAAACAAAAGATGTATTTGAAATCCTCGACCACTCGGCTATTTATGTATTGATTGCTGGTACCTATACGCCCTTTTTACTCGGACCATTAAAAGGCGCACTCGGCTATACGCTTCTTGCGATTGTATGGGCTCTTGCTGCTGGCGGAATTGTCTTTAAAATCTTTTTCGTCAAACGGTTTATCATTGTGTCCACCCTCGTTTATTTATTAATGGGCTGGATGATTATCATTGCCATCAAACCACTTTACATTGGATTAACGGGCGCAGGATTTGGCCTCTTGCTGTTAGGCGGTCTATTGTATTCAGTCGGAACCATCTTTTATATTTGGCGGAAAATCCCCTATCATCATGCCATTTGGCACAGCTTTGTTCTCGGCGGCAGTGCATCAATGTTCTTCTGCATTCTCTTCTACTGTGTGAACATTCCTGCTGCATGAAAAAAACCAGCATCCGAAAGTGGATGCTGGTTTTTCTATGCGCGCTTTTGGGCGTAATCGCTCATCATGACAGGTGCTTTAATATGAATATCAACATTAACAGGGCGCAGCCTTTTCACGACTTTCCCAGTTAATAGACGCTCCGTTCCACTTGTTTCAACCGGTACAAGCGGACAATCACAATCTTCAGCAAGTGCCTCTGCCATGTGACGATATGATTCCGAAAGCAATACACTCTGCCCCGATAAGATTCTTTCCTTTGCTTCTTCTAATAAGGCATCATCAGATTGATTCTGATGAATAACCGCCATCTTCTTCAGCCATTGTTTTAAAATGGGATATCGAAAAAGATTCGGCTTTGCCATGAAAGCAAATGGTTTTTCAAGGTGACCAATCAATAATGTCGTTGTGACTGGATTCAGTGCCTGTGTGATATAAATAACGGGTCCATCTGGCAGCTTCTTTTGCTGGTGAATGGTCATAACTGATCCTGACTGGTCAATACATCCTCGGGCAAACCTTTTTGCATGCTCATGAATGAGATGCATTCGTTTCGTATAGGAAATGCGTGGATCAGTTAATTCATGGGCATGCAAATGCCTCATACTTTTAAAAAAGGATACAACAACATAAAGCGTTAAAAACCAATAACGAAACAACCGTACTCCTCCTACTCATTTATCCTTTTTTGTCATATACGACAAATTCATAATTGTAGGGGTTCTTTTCGTCACGATGGCCTTTTTTGCGTGATACAACCGTCCATTCGTTTTCATTGTAATCAGGAAAGTAGCGGTCTCCTTCAAACGCATGGTGAATATGCGTGATATATAGACGATCCGCATATGGCATCATTTCTTCATACAGCTTAGACCCGCCGATGATAAATAACTCGGTCTCGCTTTCCCCAATTGCCAAAATATCGGCAATGGAATGGACAACCTCGCATCCTTCTGCTTCAAAAGAAGAACTTGTTGTGAGCACGATATTTCGGCGGTTAGGCAGCGCTCGTCCAATGGATTCAAACGTTTTTCTGCCCATGACAATCGTATGGCCGCCTGTGACCTTCTTAAAATACGCTAAATCAGCTGGTAAATGCCAAGGCATTTGATTATCTTGACCAATGACTCTGTCTTTTCCTGTCGCCACAATCATCGAAATCATACACTGACTTCTCCTTTAATATGCGGATGCGGATCATAGTTCTCAAGTACAAAATCATCGAACGTGAAATCGAAAATGCTCTTCACATCTCTTGTGATGCGAAGCTGCGGAAGCGTGCGTTCCTCGCGCTCTAGCTGCATTTTCACCTGCGGAAGATGATTCTGATAAATATGTGCATCTCCTAGCGTATGAACAAACTCTCCTGGCTCAAGATTTGTGACTTTGGCAATCATCATCGTGAGAAGAGCATATGAAGCAATATTAAATGGCACGCCTAAAAAGATATCTGCCGATCTTTGATAAAGCTGGCAAGAAAGCTTCCCGTTTGATACGTAAAATTGAAACAGACAATGACATGGTGGCAGTGCCATTTGATCAATTTCAGCCGGGTTCCAAGCGCTGACGATCAGTCTTCTTGAATTCGGATTATGCTCGATATCGTGGATCAGCTTTGTGATCTGATCCACAGTCTCACCGTCCCCACTAGCCCAAGATCGCCACTGCGCCCCGTATACACGGCCCAGTTCGCCATTTTCATCTGCCCATTCGTTCCAAATACGGACACCATTTTCCTGAAGATATTTGACATTTGTATCACCTTTTAAAAACCACAGTAACTCATGAATAATTGATTTCAGGTGCAATTTCTTTGTTGTTAACAACGGAAATCCTTCCTGCAAATCAAATCTCATCTGGTAACCGAACGTGCTGATTGTGCCTGTTCCCGTTCTGTCACCTTTTTCATCCCCGTGCTGTAATACATGACGGCATAACTCTTTGTATTGTTTCATTTTTTTCATCCTTTATTTATGTTCTTGTTGTAGTTTACCTTATTTCCGCCTTTGTTTAAACACCAAAAAAACATGCCTGCATAATCATGAGCAGACATGTTTTTCTTTTATACTTGATTCACTCGATCCTGCTCTTCGTCCTTAATATCTTGGTGTGAGTGAGCAATACGGCTAGCTGCTGCTGCGGCAAGCGCGGCGACAAGATCATCAAGGAAGGTATGCACTTCACCTGGACGACCTTCATCTAATTCCCTGATAATACCAAATTTCTCTTTATCTAAATAACCGAAGTTGGTCAAGCCGATTGATCCATATACATTGACAATGGAAAGCGGAATAATCTCATCAATTCCATATAGCGGCTCATCTGTTTCTACTAAGTGCTGTAAAGGTTCTGGCAACAGCTTTTTTTCAGCCAGCTGATCAAGGGCAAGTCCTGTTAAAACAGCATGGACAATTTCCCTTTTATTCAACACTTTTTCAACATTTTCAATACAGACACTAAGTGGAAGGTTTGGATGATATTTTTCTTGAAGCTTTAGCACAATGTGTGCAATATCTTCAATTTTCACTCCGCGTTCGTTTAACATTCGTTTTGTAATCTGCACCATTTCGTTCATTGTATACTTTTTCAATTGGCATGACATCTCCTTCTAGTGGCTCATCCAGCTCGGCGGGGTGTTTTTGTCCCAGTAAATATTACCGAGTTCATGATGCGTCTGGAATCCATCTTCTGCTGTATGGTAGTGAAAGTTAAACCAATATCCGCTGTGTGGCGGCTGATCTCTTCTCACATGAAAACGGAGCAAATCTTCTCCAGTCTTCCGGTTGTAGATGTGAAAGATTTTTTCGCCATTTCCGCTTGAAGGCTGATCAGTTAACACAACATCTTGAAATTTTTCGTCATCTTTGAAATTTGTTAAAACATCGGTTAACACTTGTTCAATTTTCGGTTGAATCTCTTCTCTGTACTCGTCTTCAATGACAGGTGTGATTTTACGGCCGAATTTGAGAAATGACTGATTTTCTGCACTTGATAGAACCTCTTCCTTATATTGCTCAAAGGGGTCTACCTGCTCTTTGCTTGCCTCTTGCGATCGTTCCCAGCCTGATGTATCATAAACCGCTGTATAAGGCGTTTTATCAGGTGAAGAAAGTTCAGATGGCTTGTCTGTCATCAAAGCCGACGGAGGAGAGACCAAACCAAAAGTTGCAATGGTAAAGAGCGCAACAAGCGTTTTTCTCATCCACATCTTCATGATATCTAATTCCTTCCATAAGTTATCATACTGCTATTCTAGCATATAATGAATTTTCAGTCATTCAATTTGGTCACTGATTTGAGACTTTCTTTTTCATAATAAAACGTTTACAATGACAGTAATGGCAACTAAAATTTGGGAGGAATGGGTATGCTTGAAGGCTTTTTCGTCACAGCTTCCTTGCTGACACTGTTTTATTTTGTCTATATGGAGATTACGGATTAAAAGCCCTTAGAGAGGGCTTTTCAGATTGTTGACAAAGGGCTAAAATGATCTTGATTTTAGCCCTTTGTCTTCTTTTCAGCGTGATAGAAAACCTTTGAAGTCTAGGAAGGACGAGTACTGGCGCGGAGCGAATTTGACATTCGTGAGCACCAGCACGCAGGACTGACACCGAATGCGAGGGTTTGTCTACACGCTGAAAAGCCCTTAGAGAGGGCTTCAGGCTGTCGAGAAAATCTCGACAGCTTTATTTTTTCCCTTAAAGTTTCCATTCCCCCGTTTTATAATAGAGAAAAGCATACTAAAGGAAGGTGTTTTTCTCATGTTCCACACTAGAAATTCTTCTCAGCACGAAGCCGAATTTGTATTGCTAGATCAACTGGTCGAAGAGGATCACCTGCTTCGTAAAATTGATCAGTACATTGACTTTTCATTTATCGTAGATAAAGTAAAACCGTATTATAGCGAGAATAAAGGTCGTCCTTCTCTTGATCCACTTATTTTATTCAAAATGATGTTTATCGGATACCTGTACGGTATCCGTTCTGAAAGACAACTTGAAAAAGAAATTTACTATAACATGGCGTATAGATGGTTTTTAGGTTTGAACATCAATGACCCCGTTCCCCACCACTCGACCATTAGCTGGAATCGTCGTACTCGATTCAAAGATACAACGATTTTTCAAGACATTTTCGACGAGATTGTGCTTCAAGCCATCAATCACGATATGGTTGGAGGGCGCGTCCTTTTTACTGATTCAACCCATCTTAAAGCGAATGCCAATAAACATAAATATACAAGAAAAACGATCGAACAAGATACTCAGAACTATATGAAAGAATTAGATGTAGCCGTCCAAGAAGATCGAGAGGTACACGGAAAAAAGCCCTTAAAGAAAAAAGAGGAGGTGAAAACAGAAAAAGACATTCGTCAAAGTAAAACTGATCCTGAAAGTGGCTATCTTTATCGCGAAAACAAGCCAGAAGGCTTTTTCTACCTAGACCACCGTACAACGGATATGAAGCACAACATCATCACAGATGCCCATGTCACACCCGGCAATGTCCATGATTCCGTTCCATATCTTGATCGATTGGATCACCAAATCGCCCGATTTGGTTTTCAAGTAGAAGCTGTTGCCCTTGATTCTGGTTATTTGACAACCCCAATCTGTAAAGGTTTATCCGATCGCCGTATTTTTGGTGTCATCGCACATAGACGCTTTCATCCAACAAGAGGATTATTTGAGAAGTGGAAATTTCAGTATGACTCTGAACATGATCACTACATATGCCCAAATGGTGAGAAGCTATTATATACAACAACTGATCGAAAAGGTTATCGGTTCTACAAATCAGACCCTAAAAAATGCGTATCGTGTCCTTTCCTAGAGAGCTGTACAAGGTCGAAAAATCATCAAAAAGTGATCTCAAGACATGTATGGGAAGAACATAAAGAAAAGATCAGACAAAATCGTCTGTCTGCTTCTGGAAAAGAGCTATATAAAAAAAGAAAAGAAAAAATAGAGCGAAGCTTTGCAGATTCAAAACAACTGCATGGGCTTCGCTACTGCCGGTTGAGGGGAAAACAAAATGTGAGTGAGCAAGTGCTTCTCACAGCTGCCTGTCAGAACATGAAGAAGATTGCCACACACCTAGCGAAGCTAGGCTAGGTGTGTGGGAGGCCTTTTTCTTTAAATCTCATCCATCATCATTACGATGAAAATAAAAAAGATTGTAGAAAAACATGAGTTTCTCTACAATCTGAAGCCCTTAGAGAGGGCTTTTTTCTTTCTCGATATACCCATAATGAAATTGGGCTGTTTTTCGTTTGATGACGTGAAATTGGTAAGAGTCCGCTTTAAATCGTGTGCTTTTCCAATGATCTTTTAACACCACTCTTTTTCTTGCCACCCTTAATGCTTCTTGCACGGCTGCTTCGTGATCAAAGTCGTGCTCTGCCGCATGACGTAGCGGCGCTATACTTGTAGATTCTTGGATCGTTTCCTCAAACATCGGATCAAAATAGACGATATCAAATGAACAGTCAGGATACTTCTTTAGCTGCTCGATACTGTCTCCACTGATAACAGAAATCCGTTTCATCGCTTCATCAGCTTCCTCTATCCCCGTCTCCCATGTATTCAGTCCTTCTTTCACTAGTAACGCCGTAATGGGATTCTTTTCAATACCGACGACCCTTCCATTCCTGCCTGTCGCACAGCTTGCAGTAATCGCATCAGACCCTAAGCCAAGTGTGCAATCTAAAAAGGAATCTCCCGGCTTTAGCTGTGCTGCTTCAATTAAAGGATCCTTTTCTTCGCGCAAGAGCCGCTTCACCCTGAACATCGCTGAGCTTGGATGAAAGAAGAACTTTTCACCATTTGGCTGATACCATTCAAATCTTTCTTTTCCGACAACAAGGACATCTCCTCGTTTCATCGCAAGCTGCTTGACAGATTGTTTGCGTCTTTCTACATACTCACCATGTAAATCCTCTGCAAGAGCCTTCGCTGTTTCAATCGTTTGTTCATTTGCTCTAAAGCTTGTTGTAATGAGCATATCGTTCCTCCATCATGATCAAGAAAAAATGCCCTGATCTAGTTACAGGGCATTTCAACACGTGTATTAGCAATGTTTTTCAAATGCAGTTAAGACATTTTTCATGATATCTTCCATTTCATGACCTTCAATTTCGTCACGCGGGATAAAATGAACGAGTTCATTTCCTTTTAAAAGGGCCATAGAAGGAGATGATGGCTCTTCACCAGTGAAGTATTCTCTCATTTTTGCCGTTGCTTCCCGGTCCTGCCCAGCAAATACTGTGACGATTTTGTCTGGCGCTTTTTCTGCCTTCATCACAGCTTGAGTCGCTGCTGGGCGTGCTAAGCCGGCAGCACAGCCGCATACAGAATTAACAACAACAAATGTTGTTCCTTCAGCCTCTTGCATCGTTTGTTCTACTTCTTCTTCCGTCGTCAGTTCTTGGAATCCTGCACTTGTCAGCTCTTGGCGCATTGGCACAACGAGCTGGCGCATATATTCTTCATATGCCATTGACATAAAAAAGCCCCCTCTAAAATCCTTATGTTGTGAATAAAGGATACTATAGAGAGAGCCAATTTTCAAATGTTCTATTTCAGATTAAATTTTCATGATTCCGCCTGTGTTGGCTGATGTCACAAGTTTTGAATATCTGGCAAGATAGCCCGTTTTCACTTTTGGCTCAAAGCCTTTCCAGTTCGCTTTTCGTTTTTCCCATTCTTCCTCTGGAACCTCTACGCTTAAAATGCGCTGCTCAATATCAACCACGACATGGTCACCATTTTCAACAAAGGCAAGCGGGCCGCCTTCAGCTGCTTCAGGAGAGACGTGTCCGATAGACAAACCGCGAGAAGCGCCGGAAAAACGTCCGTCCGTAATTAAAGCAACCTTTGGTCCAAGACCCATCCCGACAATTTGTGAAGTAGGAGCAAGCATTTCTGGCATACCAGGTCCGCCTTTAGGTCCTTCATAGCGAATGATGACAACATGTCCTGCTTCTACTTTTCTATTAATGATGCCTTCAAGAGCTTCTTCTTGGGATTCAAATACGATCGCAGGTCCTTCGTGACGTGTGATCCCATCTTGTACTCCGCCCGTTTTAATGATGGCTCCATCTGGCGCAAGGTTTCCAAATAAAACCGCTAAGCCGCCCTTTTCAGTAAATGGCTTGTCGATTGGATAAATGACGTTATAGTCTTTAACCTCGTGACCTGCAATGTTCTCACCCATCGTTTTCGCTGTGACGGTCATTGTATCTAAATGAAGGGCGCCTTCTTTTTTGGACAATTCATTTAGCGCAGCTGTGACACCGCCTGCTTCATGTAAATCCTCAATATAAACATCCGAAGCTGGAGCAAGTTTTGATAAATGAGGCACACGCTCTGCTACTTCATTGATGCGTTCAAGTGAATATTCAACACCTGCTTCATTTGCGATCGCCAGTGTGTGAAGAACTGTATTCGTTGAACCACCAAGTGCCATATCTAATGCAAATGCGTTATCAATTGCTTTCTCAGTCACAATATCACGTGGTTTAATATCCTTTTTAATGAGCTCCATTAGTTGTTTTGCTGACTTTTTCGCAAATTCTCTTCGCTCTGGTGATGTCGCCAAAATCGTTCCATTTCCAGGAAGAGCAATTCCAAGTGCCTCTGCTAAACAGTTCATTGAGTTTGCTGTAAACATACCTGAACAAGATCCGCAGGTCGGACAGCCAAACTGTTCTAATTCATTTAATTCCTCTTCGTTAATTTTACCTGACTGGTAAGCACCGACGCCTTCAAATACAGAAGAAAGGGAAATCTTTCTGCCATCACTTGTTCTACCCGCTTCCATCGGTCCACCGCTGACAAAGACCGTCGGAATATTGACACGCATTGCTGCCATCATCATCCCCGGTGTAATTTTATCGCAGTTAGGAATACAAACCATTCCATCAAACCAGTGAGCAGATACAACGGTTTCGACAGAGTCAGCAATGATTTCACGGCTTGGTAGTGAATATCTCATCCCGATATGGCCCATCGCAATTCCATCATCGACCCCAATCGTATTAAATTCAAATGGGACGCCGCCAGCTTCACGAATGGCTTCTTTCACAATCTTTCCGAATTCCTGAAGATGGACATGTCCTGGGACAATATCAATATAGGAATTACAAACAGCAATAAATGGCTTGCCGAAGTCCTCATCCTTTACTCCCGCTGCTCTTAGTAAGCTTCGGTGAGGTGCTCTGTCAATTCCTTGTTTAATCATATTACTACGAAGTTCTGCCATCTGTTTAAAAAGCCTCCTATACTACAAGTCTTGTTGACTGTATGATTTTGAGTTGATTTTATTTTACAAATTTTCTGTTTATTTAGCCACCGATGAATGACCGATGACCAGCATGGCTGCTGAAGCTAGTGTTCAGCATGGTTCGTGTCATAAAATCTGACCTCCAATATTCTATATTGGTACTACTATATAGAGTTTTTTCGTATATTTCAACAATATTCAAAATAATTTTTCTAAAAAAATTTTTCTGTCTATGATTTTAGAAAAACAAGCTACCTATCATTGGCAGCTTGCTCATAAGTCTCATCATTCTGATGCATTTTTTCTACTTTCTGTCATTTGCTTCCATACTGAGCCTTTCGCTTCTTCTCCGTGCTCAATGCGCTCAATCGCCATTTTCACTTGAAGGCTGACTTCAAATTCAGGGTCTTGCTCAGCTTCTTTTAATGCGTCAAGTGCTGTTTCGTCACCTTCTTCATAAAGAAACATCGCTGCACGCCAGCGAACAAGTTTACTTGGATCCTTTAATGATTCGATCATTGCTTCTATAGCGCTCGGGTCACCAAGGTCTGAAATGCAGTCTCCAGCGGTTCTGCGGACCGTCACTGTTTTATCTTTAAGCCCTTTATATAAAATAGGCAGAATAGCAGGATCTTCAATCATTCCAGCATTCACAACGGCTTGTCTGCGAATCGATGTTTTAGGGTCCTCCATTGCTTTCATTAAAACAGGTATATCCTTTTGCTCTGGCTGCATTTGCTCTAAATGGGCAAAACGCTTTTTCCAATCTTCCTCGCGCAGCATTTCTTCTGTCACATCATATGCCTTTCGGTTCACCTGTCGATCTACAGCTTCTTGTCCTTCTTTGACTGCCTCTGTTAAGCGGGCTAAACGTTCGTCATCATAGGCTGCTTGGAGCTCTTCTGTCACTTCCTGGCCAATATCTGCAAAGTCACCAAAACGAACGCCATGTTCTTTCCACACACGTTCAAATACGACATTGTCTGAACTGCTTCTGAGCTTTAAAATGGCTGCTTGGAAGCGTTCAGGCATGCCAAACCGCTCTTCTCTTTCACCGTCCGTTAATTTGACTTGCATCGGAATCCCATTAAACATTTGGATGAACACTTTGACTTCGCCAAATGTGTCACCGCCAGACTGCGACCCTTCCTGAAGGCCTTCTGTTTCTTGACCAAAGGCTTCTCTGACCTGCTGCAAAATGCCCTGCCAGTCAAACTTTGCATTACGCTCAACCGCTAAGAAATCTGCGACATGATAAACACCTTTTACACCTTCAATGTTCAAAATACGCTTAATCATCTCTGGCGCTTCGTCTTTTTGATCCTTTTTGTAGTTGTTGCTTTTCCCGCCGGCAAGTGCTTCTGTCAAAATGACCTTCATCGTATTTGGACTTGGCGTCGGTTCTATCGCTGTTATTTTCATCTATACATCCTCCTTACACACATAAAGACCCTACTCATCTGTAAGGCCGCATTCTTCTTTCCATGTCTTGATAAATAGGCTCATCAAATCATGCCGCTCCTCAGCAAGCTGCTTTCCAGAACGAGTGTTCATTAAGTCTTTTAATTTGAGCAGTTTTTCTTCCATATGTTTTAGCACGGAGCCCTGCTGCGTGTCCTTTGTATAGTGGGGTTCCCCTTTTGCGCCTGCATAAGTAAACACCCTCGCAATACCGGTTGCTCCTATCGCATCGAGCCGATCTGCGTCTTGAACAATGGCCCCTTCTAACGTTATTGGTCTATTCTGCTTATGTCGATGACGAAAAGACATCGTTGTAATGATGTCCATGATATAATGAATATCTCGCGTATTAACTTCCCAAGAAAGGAGCTGAAGCTCAAGCTGCTTTGGTGAAAGCTTCCATTCACTCGACAGCTTTTCATCTATGACATCATGAACAATCGCTGCCATTTCGATCACAAACAGAGAGCCGCCTTCCTGATTAGCAATCTGGCAGGCAAGCTGCCGCACACGATCAATATGAGCCGCATCGTGTCCAGTCGGTTCATATTTCAGCCGATCTGAAACAAAGGAGGCAGCTGCCTCCAATTGTTTTTTCTGCATGACGGTGAGCACCTTATTTGTCCAAAAGAGCGATGATGGAGCTTTCTAATTCTTTTGGTGATGTTTTCGGAGAGAACCGCTCAGTGACTTCTCCGTTTTGATCCACGATAAATTTTGTGAAATTCCATTTCACTGTTTTCGTGCCAAGTACACCTTTTGCATGACTTGTTAAATGTTTGAAGAGCGGGTGCGCGTTGTCACCATTGACATCTACTTTCGCAAACATAGGGAAGGTCACCCCATAATTCAAAGAACAGAATTCTTGAATGGCTTCTTCTCCTTCTGGTTCTTGGTTCATAAATTGGTTACATGGAAATCCTAAAATTTCAAGGCCCTTTTCATGATATTGATCATATAGCTCCTGCAGTTGTTTAAATTGAGGAGTCAGTCCACATTTGCTTGCTGTGTTGACAATAATGAGTACTTTTCCTTTGTAATCTGCCATTGATTTTTCTTGACCGTTAATGGTCTTGACCTGAATATCATAAATTGACATCTCATAGCCTCCTAGGATTCACTTTTTCCTATCGTAACATGCTTCTTTTATAAAATCGCTTTTTATGCTTCCGGTTAAAAGAGTCCTGTCACACTGCCGTCTTCTAATAAATCCATCTCGAGCGCCGCTGGTTTTTTAGGTAATCCAGGCATTGTCAAAATGCTTCCAGTTAAAGCAACAATAAATCCTGCTCCTACAGATGGTTTTAACTCACGAATCGTAATGGTAAAGCCCTTAGGCCTCCCAATTAAAGCTGGATCATCTGAAAGTGAATATTGCGTTTTTGCCATACAAACCGGTAAATGCCCCCAGCCGTTTTCCTCGATGGCTGCCAGCTGTTTTCTTGCTTTTGAAGTGAGTGTGACCCCGTCTGCTCCGTAAACCACTTTGGCAACTTTAGATAATTTTTCTTCGATGGAATCATGCTCTTCATACAAATAGGAAAAGCTGTTCTTCTTCTTTTCAATAAGTGTTGCGAGTTCTTCGGCAAGTGCTGTCCCGCCTTCTCCTCCTTCTTCCCATACATTCACAGCTTGGACTGGGTGGCCATGTGCGTGGCACCAATCTTCTATCGCTTGAATCTCTTCTTTTGTATCAGTGATAAATCTGTTAACTGCGACAATGTACGGAAGACCGAAGGCTTGGACGGTTTCAATATGCTTTTCTAAATTATGTATACCTTTTAATACAGCTTGTGCATTCTCTTCTTTGAGTTCTGTTTTCTTCATTCCGCCATGCATCTTTAATGCTCTGACAGTCGCCACAATGACAACTGCACCAGGCTTGAAATCACCAGCTCTTGTTTTAATGTGCAGGAACTTTTCTGCTCCAAGATCTGCTCCAAATCCAGCTTCTGTTACGACATAATCGGCTAATTTCGCCGCCATTTTAGTTGCAATTAAACTATTACATCCATGCGCAATATTGGCAAAAGGACCGCCATGAACGAGGGCCGGAGTTCCTTCAATCGTTTGTACAAGATTCGGTTTGAGTGCGTCTTTTAAAAGTAACGTCAGAACACCTTCATATCCAAGTGCACCAACAGTGACTGGCTCCCCGTCTTGATTATAGGCAACAACAATAGAAGAAAGACGTTTTTTCAAGTCGGTTAAGTCATCTGCTAAACAAAGGATGGCCATCATTTCGGAGGCAACCGTGATGTCAAACCCGTCTTCTCTAGGATACCCATTTACCTGTCCACCAAGTCCGACAACGACCTGTCTTAAAGCACGATCGTTTAAATCAAGCACTCGCTTCCATACAATGCGGCGCGCATCGATGCCGAGTTCATTTCCGTGATGGATATGGTTATCAATGAACGCAGATAAGGCATTATGTGCAGAAGTAATGGCATGAAAATCTCCTGTAAAATGAAGATTGATTTCTTCCATTGGTAGCACCTGTGAATATCCTCCACCTGCTGCACCGCCTTTTATACCCATTGTAGGACCTAATGAAGGCTCTCGCATTGCTATGATTGCTTTTTTCCCTATTTTTTCGAAGGCTTGACCGAGCCCGACTGTGACGGTGGACTTCCCTTCACCTGCTGGCGTTGGATTGATCGATGTGACAAGGATCACATGTCCTTCTTTTTGTTCTTTTAAACGGTCAAAAATAGTCAAAGATATTTTCGCTTTTGTGAAACCATAGCATTCTAATTCTTCGTCATGTATTTGCAGCTTTGCTGCGATGTCTTGAATAGGTCTCAGCTTTGCCTTTTGGGCGATGTCAATATCTGATAAATGCTTTGTGATCATAAATAAACGGCCTCCTTTTTTTCGAGAAACAGCTTTGTTTTTGCTCTGTTTTTCATTGTAACATAATTGAAACATTGAAATATCGCCAGAAAGTTCCTATAATGAAATGAAATTAGCTTTGGTTCAGGGGGTGGCGAGTTGCCTATTAACATACCAGTTCATCTGCCGGCAAAACAAATACTAGAGAGCGAAAACATTTTCGTCATGGATGAGACAAGGGCATTCAAGCAAGATATCCGTCCTTTGAATATCGTGATCTTAAATTTAATGCCAAAAAAAATACAAACTGAAACGCAGCTGCTAAGAATGCTCGGAAATTCTCCTTTGCAAGTGTACTTTACGTTTTTGATTCCAAGTACGCATACACCGAAGAATACGTCGAGAGAGCATCTAGATGAATTTTATACGACCTTTGAATCGATTCGCCATAAGAAATTTGATGGAATGATCATCACCGGCGCACCAATTGAGCATTTAGCTTTTGAAGAAGTATCCTATTGGAAAGAGCTGCAGGACATTTTGGACTGGAGTAAAACGAATGTGACGTCTACTCTTCACATTTGCTGGGGTGCACAGGCAGGCCTATATCACCATTATGGTATTGAGAAAATCAAGCTTGCAGAGAAAAAATTTGGTGTATTTGAGCATCTTGTGAAAGAGAAAAAAGAAAGATTAGTCAGAGGTTTCGATGAAGTATACTATGTCCCACATTCGAGGCATACAGATATTAATACAGAACAATTAAAAAACACGCCGAATTTGAAAGTATTGAGTGTCTCTGAAGAAGCGGGTGTTTGTTTAATTGTTTCAGATGATGATAAACAAGTATTTTTAACTGGACATCCTGAATATGATACGGACACATTGAAGCAGGAATATGAAAGAGATTTGTTGAAGGATGATACAGTCCAAAAACCTGTCCACTATTTTATAGAAGATGGTGACACATTAGTCCCAGTGAATCGATGGAAAGCCCATGCCACTTTACTGTTTATGAACTGGCTCAATTATTATGTTTATCAAGAAACACCATACGTTTGGGAATAAAATAGACTGTAGTCTGATGATAAATGGCCAAAATGTGTTAAAATACAAATGGCTCTGTCTTCCATTATCAATTTAGTCTTGTTGTTTTTTAAAATTAGTTTAATTCTTTCGTAACGAATGATATGCTCTGACTGTTTATATGTTATCTTTATGTATATGTAGACCTATGAGATTAATAGTTTTCGTACGAAGTTTTGTTGTTGTTGATTACATTTGAGGTGAATATTCTTGAATACCAATAAAAAAATATTAATCTTGACCGCAAATTATGGAAATGGACATATGCAGGTGGCTAAAACACTGTATGATGAGTGCAAATCTCAAGGCTTTGAGCATGTTGTAGTTTCTAATTTGTATCAAGAATCAAACCCCATTGTGTCGGAAGTGACTCAATATTTATACTTGAAGAGCTTTTCCATTGGGAAACAATTTTATCGCTTGTTTTATTACGGTGTAGATAAAATTTACAATAAACGCAAATTTAACATTTATTTAAAAATGGGAAATAAGCGTCTTGATGAACTTATCCAATTACACAATCCGGATATGATTATTATTACATTCCCGATGATTGTTGTTCCTGAATACCGGAACAAAACAGGAAAAGTCATCCCGACATTTAATGTCATGACAGATTTCTGTCTTCATAAGATTTGGGTACATGAAAACATCGACCGGTACTATGTTGCAACCGATTATGTGAAACAAAAATTAGTGGAAATCGGCACACATCCAAGCGATGTCAAAGTGACAGGCATTCCTATTAGACCACAATTTGAAGCAGACGTGCCAAAATCGAAGATTTATAAAAAATATGGATTATCATCAAACAAAAAAGTTCTTCTGATTATGGCCGGTGCTCATGGTGTACTGAAAAATGTCAAGGAATTATGTGAAGCATTGCTTCTAGACAGTGAAGTACAAATTGTTGTTGTATGCGGAAAGAACGCAGCGCTGAAACAATCACTAAGCGATCTTGAACAAGCACATCCAGATCAATTGAAGGCGCTTGGATATGTGGAACAAATTGATGAATTGTTCAGAGTAACAGATTGTATGATCACAAAACCAGGTGGCATTACTTTAACAGAAGCAACTGCAATCGGCGTCCCAGTCATTCTTTACAAGCCTGTCCCTGGACAAGAAAAGGAAAATGCTCATTTCTTTGAAGATTATGGGGCAGCCATCGTCATCAACAGACATGAAGACATTTTAGAATCTGTGACCAACTTGCTTCAAGATGAAGAAAAGTTAGAAACCATGAAACAAAACATGAAAAATCTTCACTTAAAGCATTCTTCTCAAACCATTTTGGAAGATATCGTTGAGCAATCAGATATCATCACGAATAACAAAACGTATGCTCGCGCATTATCATAAAAAGGTGTCCGTCAATGACGGACACCTTTTTCTTTATCCTTGATTTCCATTTGTTGTGTACACTTCTTCAAACGGCTGCACGACAACAAAGCCGCTTCCGCTAAATTTCATTTGAATAGACTCTCCGCTTCCTCTGCCAATAAAGGTTTTGAATGAAACATCTGTCACAAATTCAGTTTTTAAATCCCCTGACCATGCAACTGTCGCATTTGGATCTGTATAGACAGAGTCACCCGGCTGAACAATCAATGTGAGCGGCTCATAATGACTCGTAATCGCAGCAAGGCCTGGTCCTTCTAATTTGACATTAAATAATCCGCCTGCAAGCATCCCCGACACTTTTTTCATCAATTTGATATCCCAGCGGACTGAAGGTTCAAATGCGAGCAAATCATTCCCATTCACAAAAATGGATTCCCCTTGAGCTAAACGAAGAATTGAGATTTTTTTGCCTTGATCTGCTACATATAATTTCCCATCACCTGTTGCCTTCATGAGTGAAGTGCCTTCTCCTGACAGCATTTTTTTAAACATCTTTGAGACGCCATGTTCAAACACGCCCTCACGTTCAAACTTGATTTTGCCTCGGTACGAAACCATGGAACCTGTTTTTGCCCAAATGGTATCAGTCAAATTAATTTCTAAAAGTCTTGATGTTTCAAGTTCGAAGACCCCTTCTCCCTTATCTTCCTGCTGCGTATTCTGAACAAATTCTTCGAGTGTATAACGATTCATGATAGCACCTCTTTCTGTATTTTTTTATATACGGACAAACTGTGCATAAAGTTTCAGAAAATGGGGACTGTTTAGCTATTATTGTTATTTGTCAAAAAAAATCAAACATTCTGCTCAAAATTTGGCTCTCCCGCTTGACGCTTTACTTTTGATGGTGTATAGTGGAACCATCATTTAACAACTGCAAAGTCGTTAGGTGATGAAAATTTTTTTTAGTATGCCAAAAGGTATGCTACAGTACTAGGAGGAAAAAGCAATATGCAAAACGGTAAAGTAAAATGGTTCAATAATGAAAAAGGTTTCGGCTTCATTGAAGTTGAAGGCGGAGACGATGTATTCGTTCACTTCACAGCTATCGAAGGTGACGGTTACAAGTCTTTAGAAGAAGGACAAGAAGTTTCTTTTGAAATCGTTGAAGGTAATCGTGGACCTCAAGCTGCAAACGTAACAAAAATCTAATCAACTAAATCAATGATGCAAAATAAAGAGAGGCTTATGCCTCTCTTATTTGATTTTCAGCTGAATTTCAATTGCTAAAATATTTTGCTTCAGTCGTTGTTCAATTTCAGAGATATCTTTTTCGAGAAAAGGTCTTCCCTTCTTTGCTACATCTACAAGTTGCTCTAGATCGCTGTACACCTCTTGAAATGTTCGATGTAATACCGTTTCGAACTCCTTATTATTCATACCGGCCTTCCCCTTTTCCTCTAATATCCGTCACTTAGTCAAAAAGTAACTCAACCAAAACTTTCTATAGTTATATCGGCTCATTTTTCGGAATATGTTCTTTTTTTACACATTCTATCCGTTTTTTTTCAAGAGCGAATGTTTGAGCAGGGAAAACCGGTCCGTTCGTTTATTTTTTGAGCAGCGTTTGGCCATATTCTTTTATTTTCTCTCCAACAGTGCATTGCTGTATGCAAAAGGAATGGGCATATTTTTTGCCAAATTCTTTTCGAAAATGCTTCTTAATCAAACAATCTGAACAATACGTGTCTTGAAGATCGGTCAATTCTTGTACTGCTGTTTTTTTATCCACATTATTCAGCTCCGTCTGCTTCTAATTTCAATGTACTTTCGATTGGGACGTCTGCAAGAATCTGTCTTGCAAGCTGATCCGCTTCTGCATTTTGTTTCCGGTCGATGGCTTCATAGGTTGGCGTCAGCTTCAGCTCTTTTAAAGCCGCTTCAATTCGGTCAAGCCATTTGTTATGTACATCATCATAACAAGGCCATTCCCCTTTTAACTGATTCATGACAACAAGTGAATCTCCTCTAATCGTGACAGAATTTCTGCTTGCCCCCAGGTCTTTTAAAGCTTTTACTGCCTCAAATAAAGCCGCATACTCTGCTTCATTATTGGTACTCCCTTGGAAAGGCTGATTTTTTCTCAATCGATAAGCGTCTTTTCCTAGCTTATAGTAGACGACAACACCAAGACCAGAGTCACCGGTTTCTTTGTGAAAACTTGCATCAAAATAGACTTGAAGCTGATCAGGTTCAAGCTTTAATTCTTCATTTAGCTTTTCAAGCTCTTTTATAGACCACATAGCCCCTTTTTCATCTTCAAATGACAGAAGTGACTGTGGTTCTTTTTTGTCAATATGTTTTGCTAACCTCAAGGCCTCTTTTAGCTCCAACCAATCTTCTTGGTAAAAAGCAATGGACCCAATTGATTTCACTTTCATTGTGTAGTGTGCTCTTAGTTTCATTGATCACATCGCCTTCCCGTGCTTTTAAGGTAAACATACGTTATGCTATAATCAAAAAGTTACATTTACAATGAGAAAGGAAGTTCATGTCACTTGTTTAATGAAGGTATTTGGATCTTATTTGCGATCATTAATTTTATCATTGTTCTTCTATTTTATAAAGGATTTGGCAAGATGGGCCTTTTTGTCTGGATTGGCTTTGCGACGGTTGCCGCAAATTTACAAGTTGTCAAAACCGTTGAATTATTCGGCCTAACGGCAACACTTGGAAATATTTTATATGGCAGTGTGTTCTTTGCAACGGACGTATTGAATGAAAAATATGGACAAAATGAAGCGAGAAAAGCTGTCTGGATTGGTTTTGCTACCCTTTTAACACTAACTGTTGTCATGCAGGAAGCTTTGCTTTTCCATCCCGCTCCATCTGATATCTCACAATCATCGCTGGAAACCATATTTGGCTTTATGCCAAGGGTTGCACTTGGCAGTCTCGCTGCTTATATCATCAGTCAAATGCTAGATGTTTATGTATATTCGTTTATTCGCCGCATATTTCCTTCCGATGGCGCGCTCTGGGTGCGCAATGCCGGAAGTACGATGATTAGCCAGCTTCTTGATACATTGATTTTCACGACCATTGCCTTTCTTGGCACGTATCCATTTCATGTATGGATAGAAATCTTCATCACGACATATGTCATTAAATTTATCGTCGCTGCGATTGCAACACCTTACGCGTATGCAGCGAAAAAAATGGTTCCGCTTGATGAAAGGGTGAAATGATGTGCCAGCAGAAATATACATTGACGGTGCGAGTGCAGGGAATCCAGGTCCCTCTGGCATCGGCATTTTCATCAAATATAATGGAAAGGCTGAGTCCTTCTCCATTCCTCTTGAACCCATGAGCAATCACGAAGCAGAATTTTCTGCTCTGATCGAGGGGATGAAAATATGCGCAGAAAAAGGATTGCGTACCGTTTCATTTCGAACAGATTCACAAGTAGTTGACCGCGCAGCCAATGCAGGATTTGCTAAAAATCCAGCCTTTCAGCACTTTATCAAAGAGATGATCGAGCTTCAAAGCCAGTTTGATTTATTTTTTATTAAATGGATTCCGAGTAAGGAAAACCAAATAGCAGATCAGCTCGCCAGAAAAGCGATTCACCTATCTAAAGGATGAATCGCTTTTTTTCGGTTATGCTAATGTGTGTGAGGTGATACTGATTGGATAAAGAAAATAAAGGTCGTGTCACAAATCGGACAACCCCACAAGGTGATGCGCAAACAAAAGATAAACAGCCACTATCTCAGCTGGAAAATAGAGCAAAGAAAAGCAATACAAAAAGATGAACCTTAGAGATCGGCTTTAGCTGATCTCTATTGTACTTAATCGATTCATCATCGGTTCGATTCCTTTGATTTGATGGTGCCTCAGCATAGCAGCAGCACGTTCTTGATTGATGTTCATTTTCGTCTCATCCATTGGACAGCTGAGCGGGACATCACATTTAATCTCTGCCAATAGACGAGAAAGCTTCAAATCTTCTAATCCTGCTTGCATTTTCTTTTGCTGCGTAGCCGTTAGTTCATGGACATTTTCTAACAAACCGTCAATCGTTTCATATGTTTGAATAAATTTTAAAGCAGTTTTTTCTCCGATTCCTTTGACACCTGGATAATTATCACTTGCATCACCCATGAGTGCTTTCATATCAATGAGTGCCTTTGGCGAGATTCCCATTTCCTCTTCAAATAAGGCTTTTGTATAAAGCTTATAATTGCCAATTCCTTTTTGCATCAGGGCAACAGTCACTTGTTCATTCAAAATTTGCAGCAAATCTTTGTCACCAGTTAGGACAGTCACGCGTGCTTCTTTTTGGTAAAGCGTAGCAAGTGTACCAATACAATCGTCTGCTTCAAAGCCCTTTAAACCAATGTTCACAATTCCTAGTTCTTCTGTAGCTTCTTTTGCTAAATCGAATTGCGGAATGAGCTCGACAGGCGCCTCTCCTCGATTTGCTTTATAATCTTGAAATAATTCGTTTCGATAGGTTTGGCTTCCCATATCCCAGCAGCACACAATATGAGTTGGCTCAAATGTCTGTACAGCTGTTAATAAGTGCTTCAAATAGCCATTCACTCCATTTGTTGGTACACCGTGGTCATTTATCATAAAATTGCGATGGACAGCCGTCGCATAAAACGATCTGAACAAAAGCGCCATTCCATCTACAAGCAGTACGTGTTTATTCATTCTCTTAAACTCCCTTTTCAAAACAATACTCCCATTCTATCACAGAACACAAAACTAGACATGAAAAAGGCGCCTTCTTCTTTTACAAAAGAAGAGGCAGCCCGTTTACTTTTGACCGTATTGCATTTTTTTCGTTTCTGCTTCTGCATAGGACGGCATGTCTTTTTGTTTAGGGTCACGCTCATCCTGCTGCTTTGTCTGTTGCTTTTTTTTCATGATCATTCCCCTTTCTCGGTACATTCATTAAGATGACCAAAAAAGAGAAAGTTACTCTTTACTTCTGTTTCTGCTCGACATACTCTCTGACCATATCATTCGTCACGTGCTTACGCAGCGGAACTATACCGCCTCGTGCAAGCTCATTCATCTTCGACGTAATGGCGTTGATCTCGTCTGTTGTAAATGGCTCGTTTTGCTCACATTTGACAACAGCCATCTCTATTGCTTGTTCTCTTTTCTGTTCAAGCTCAAGAAAGGACTGAATATGAGCATGCTGCTTTTGTGAGTGTGCTGAAATCTCTTCGTGTACGCTCGTCATTTTGTATCAACTGCTTTCTTTTTTATTTAGTCTACCATGAATCAAATGGTTTTCAACTCGTTCTTCCATTCGGTTGTTTGTTCATAAACTTGTTCAATGACGGCCTGCTCTTTGGCATCTGTCGTTAGGCTCGTGATAAATGTTTGTTTTTGTTCACTTAGCTGCTCGAGCGCTTCTGTTTCATATCTTTCCGTAAACGTCTTCACCATCATGTCGTACCTGCTCAGTAATTCTTCTTTTTCTTTATCAGCCCATTTCGTGGTTAACTGATGAAGAATGTCTCGAATCGCTTCAATAAACGCAGCCTTTCCATTCTGTTCAAAGAAAACTTTCGGTGATTTTTGTTTCTTTAAGAGCGGTTCGAATGGCGTTAGTTCAGCTTCGATTTCAATTTGTTTCAGCTCAGCATTTTTCTCTTCAGGCGGCGACAGTGAGAGAGAAAAGTAAGGGTCTTCTGCACATGCCGCCTGCAATCCTTTCTCCCACTCCTCTTGGAAGTATTGATGAATAAACGATTCCATTCGGATATCAAGCGCCTTTAACTCCTGTACAAATTCAAATTCATAATCCTTTAGTGCCTTCTCAAGTGCTTTTTTCAATTGCTGTCCGAAATTCCCTTGAGATATTCCAGGATAAAAGGCTGTCTTAAAGAGATCATTCGCAAATAATGAGAGGCGCTGCACAATATGATAGAGCTGTTCATGTAAGTCCTTTTTCACGCTTTCTGTCACTAGCTTAGATTGTTTTATCTGACTCATTTGATCAAGAATCGCTTCATAGGATGCGTCTATCTTTTTCTTTTCCGCTTGCTTCTCATCTTCTGACTGATGCAGCGTCGCATGCAGTTTGTCGACCGTTCTACATAACGTACGTGCTTCAAAATATAACAGCTCGATCGCATCTTTCGTTAATTCTTCCTCTATAAAATAGTCGAGCTGCTTTCTAAGCTTTGCGTATTGATTATAAGCTGTCTCTCCCTTTCCTTCGATCTCTTCCTTACTGGATACATGATGAAGGTTTGGGTTTCTTATGCCTTCTTTTGTGAGCTCATTTTTTACATAGTCAAAGACGGTGTCAAGCTCTGCTTGATCCTTTGCGAGATCAGCTGCATTGATAATAAAGAACATTTTATCCATGCTAAATGAATCTTTTACAAGCCCAAGCTTACGTAAAAATGACCGATCTGCCTTCGAAAAAGAGTGCTGGTAGTAAGTTAAATAAAGAAGCGCATCTGCGTCCTTCATATATTGAAAGGCGATCTCTGTATGACGCTTATTCATACTGCTAGCGCCTGGCGTATCAACAATAGTCAGCCCTTTATCTGTTAGAGGTGTACTCAAATAAACCGTCACTTCCTTCACCACACAAGAAACAGCTTCTTCCGCCACATATGGCCTCAGTTCTTGAAGGGTGACATGAAGCGGCGTTTGCTTAGTAATGTGATCAACGAAACGGGTATGTGCTTGTAAAAAATGTTCAACAATGACGCGGTGATCTTGTTCAAGCTGTCTTTTTTTAAGCGTTCGTTTGAGCTTGGATGTAAACGTCTCCCCTTTTTCTTCTGAGATCGGAAATCCTAGGATCTGATTGAGCTCCTCTAATATATCCTGTTCTGTTTTGAATACCACTTTGACACTTTCGTGAGGGTGATCTTCCGTCGGCCGCGTCAGCTTGTTAATGGTTGCCGTTGTTGGCGTGGGAGAGGATGGCAGCACCTTTCTCCCGACGAGAGCATTTGCAAAGGAAGATTTCCCCGAACTAAAAGCCCCAAATAAAGCGAGTGTGAATTCTTTCGCTTGCAGCCGTTTTGTTCGTTTTTCAAAGGACTTTCTTTGAGATTGGAGCGCATCTAATGGCAATAAAATCTGAGAAAGCTGCTCAAACTGGTCAATCGACTGTGCCGTCGTGACATGCTGTGACTGACGCATTTGAGGTTGATCAATCTGCTTGTTCGTTTTTTCTTGGTCGCTCTCAGCAGGATGAATGGTCGCTTGCTCCTGCTTTAGCAGATCATGCTGCATTTGTCTCTTTTTCGCATAAAACCAATCTTCTTCGATCTGTTCATCCGTTCCATTTTGCCAAATATCCCAAACATGCTGAATATTCCGCTTCATTTGTTCATTTTTTTCGATGCATTGCTCGAGTGTTTGGAGCTCTTTTGCAGACTGAACCCATTTTTCTTGCTGCTCTGCTTGATCTTCCATAAGCTTGGCTTTCAGCGACTCCACCATTTGTTCAATCAGTGGCATCGCTTGCTGCTTAGCCTGTCTTCTCAAGGCTTCGCCAGCATCTTTTGCATATTGCAGTACGTATTCATTGGAGAACGTTGCTCCATGATGAATCACACTTTCAAGAAGTGATTCTTGTACAGGTGTTTCAAACGCCATCACTTGATTTAATAACTCTTCACCAAGCTGATGCTTCTTGACTTCTTTTTTTAGTAGCTCAGCAATATGCCAGTCCACTTCTGCCTTCATTCTCGCTTTGACATCTGTTAAGAAGTCAGTTGCCCGTTTTTCTTTTTCCTGCTCAGTTTTATTTTTAGCAAAAAGCAGTCCCACTTTAAAGCCAGGTGCTTTTGATTCAATATAGTCGCTTGCGAGTTCTCTCATTTTAAATGGAGTTAGGTTGGCATTTTTCAAAATGCTCTCGACTTCAGTAGATACTTCTTCTTCTAACTGTTTGGCTCCATTTTCAATGAAGTGATTTTTCGCTTCCAAATCCTTTACTTCTTTTCTTTTTTCTTGGAGCTGTGACTCAAGCTCTTCACCTTGCAGCTCTTCTTTAAACGAGTCAATGTGTTCTTTTAAGACATGCTCAATTTTCTGCTCCGTATAAGCCCGAAGTGAGGCTTTCGGCAACGTCTGTAATTCTTGCAGTTTTTTGATTAAACGAATCATTTCATTTCTTGGATGCGTCTCATCGGTTACAGATGTAAAGTATAGATGATCTTCTTCAATGCCTTCTTTAAGGAGCATGTCAACCACTTGATTTTTGTAGTCTTCAAATGCTGTCTCATGCTCATCATGCCGGTCCACTTGATTCACGATGAAATAGAGATTTGGCACTTTTTCTTTGATGGAGCGAATGAAACGAATGTTTTCTTCAGAATGAACATGGTTGTAGTGAACGACATAAAAAAGAGCATCTGCTTGATGAAGAATAGACGCAGCAGATAAAAAGTGGGCATGATCCGTGGAATCAATTCCTGGCGTATCAATCAGTGCCACTTTTTCTTCAAGGCCTATATAGTCACCGCTAATTTCCACCATCTCAATCTGTTCTCCATCCTTACAGAAACGCTGTACTGCTTCTTTATCATAGGAGCCGCTCATTTTTGCAAAACGGCCATCAGAGGTGTGAAGCTGCACTTCACTTTCCCCTTTCCTCACGACGACCAAGTTTGCACTTGTTGGGATTGGACTCGTTGGCAAAATGTGATCATGAAGCAGATGATTCACAAGTGATGACTTTCCAGCAGAATAGTGGCCGGTAAATGCGATATATACTTCTTCTTCTGCTTCCTTTTTGATAATCGATGCAAGTTTGGCAGCGCGCTCATGATCATCCCTTTTGAGAAAGCTTTGATATAAAGCTCCTGTAGTTTGAACGAGCGAATCTCGAATAGACAAGTCTTTCATGACGATAAACCCCTTTGTTTTTAGAAAAGTCAGTTATGTATGTGATACCATTTTACACAAAATAAAGAGATTTTTCTTCTGATCTGAGGAAATAAAAAAAATCTGCTGCCCGATCAGTCGCAGTTGACTGGAATCAGGAAGCAGATTTTTTGGAGACACCTTTTAATACGAAGCCAATTAATAGGCTGTACACACACACCGTACCGAGTAAGAAAATCATTGTCATGTGATCACCGTCCATCCTTCATGATTGAGAATGCTTATCATTAATGAAAGTGTAGCACAATTGATAATGATTTTCAATATTAATTTAGCAAATACTGATTTAATGCTTTCTCCTCTGTTTGAATTCGTACAGCCATCATCCATGCATTTAAACATGTAAACAAAATGGCAGTGACATACGCATCAAACAATAGCGGGATCAGTAAAAGCTCAATCGCCACGACTACATAGTTAGGATGTTTCAACCAGCGATACGGTCCTTTTTTTACAATCATCGCGTTTGGTACGACTAAAATTTTCGTATTCCAGTACGTCCCAAGGGAGCATAATGCCCAGTATCGAATGACCTGTGTAGCCATGAGAAAAAGGAGCAGCACAAGAAAATAACGGGACGGCCCCTTATGTAAAAGCCCTATCTCAACTATAATTGAGAGAAAAAAAGCCGTATGCATAGCGACCATATAGGGATAATGACTAGCACCAAATTCAATGGCACCTAGTGCATTTACTTTCTTTTCATTTCTTTTGGCCACAAGCATTTCAATGAGCCGCTGACAAACGAAGAAACCGATGACAAGCCAAATGATCATGACAAGACCTCCTCCCACTTCATAAGAAGCAGCTCTGAGGAAAAGCCCGGACCAAGCGCCCCGCAAAGTCCCATCTCCCCCACTTCAGCTGATTGATGTTCCAGGAAATGCTTGATAACATACAAAACTGTGGCAGAGGACATATTTCCGTGTTGTTTGAGTACTTCTTTTGAAGAAAACAGCTGATCCTCTCGTAAAGATAGACTTTCAACATAGGCATCAATCACTTTTTTTCCTCCAGGATGGGCTAGAAATACGGATAAGTCATTAGTTGAATATCCTTGCTCCTCTAAAAATTGCTCCACCTGCTCTTTTAACCAGCCGGAAATCAAACTCGGAATGTCACGGGAGAAAATAACCCGAAAGCCGTCACTTGTAAATTCCCAGCCCATCACATCCTCAGAATCCTTCATCGTGACAGATTGCGTGCTTAGTACTTTAGGGACCGTTTTTAAATGGGCATATTCAAGCGCAGCTTTTTCCCCAGCTAAAAGAACCGCTGCCGTCCCGTCTCCAAACAAGGAGGTGCCGATTAAATTGCTTTTTGATTGATCTTGCGGCTGAAAGGTTAAACTGCACAGCTCACAGGCAACGACAAGTACCTTTGCTTCTGGAAATGCCCTTATGTATTCATAAGCCCGCGACAGCCCTGCCGCACCGCCCCCACACCCTAGGCCCCAGATCGGTACTCGTTTCGTATAAGGAGAAAAAGGAAGGACGTTCATGAGCTTTGCGTCAAGACTTGGGGTCGATAAGCCGGTACTTGAAATAAAAAACAATGCATCGATCTCTTCAACCGGGACTGGTTTTTTTAGAACCTCCTTCTCTTGAAGACAATGTATGATCGCTTCCTTTGCATGAGCCAGTGCCTTTTCCAAATAGATATTGTTTTTCTCTTCAAAAGAGTGGTGCGTCTGATACCATTCAATGGGCTGCACAAACTGTCTGCTCTGAATTTCTCCATTTTGAAAAGCTCTCAGCAGCCGGTCAATATCTTTAAACGATCGTTTAAATTGAGACCTAGCAAAATCAGCAGCTGTTTTCTGATCCACGTGATGCTTCGGGTGACTCGTTCCAACTGAAAGAATGTACGCCATCGGCTTCACCTCTTTTTTCGGTTAATATCCCCTATCGAAAAAAGGATATACATGCCGAACCGTCACAATTCAGTCAAAACATTTTCCTCCGTCTAACTTTTTGTCTTGACGACAATTGATAAATATTGGATAATATAGGTGAAAACATGATGTAGTTTTCCTCCTTCACAGGTTCGTTCCAAGCCAAGCGAACCTGCTTTTTTTATGCAAAAAAACACCTCTAAAAGAGAAGTGCAGACCGTAGACAAACCCCACTTTTACTTTAAGTAAAAGTGGGGTTTTCACATAATTATAAAGGGTTACGCTGGACATTCAGCATCTACCGTGTCTACATTTAGTTTTCCGATTTTCTTTGTCACCTGTTTTACGAGTGAATCTAACATACGAGTATCATGAACATTGCCACCTGTGACCAGTAATCCAAAAATAAATCCTGTTGAATCACAAGCTGTATGAAAGGAATAAGCAAATGACTTTTCACGTTCACCTTTTACATAGTAGCCAATCTCTGATTCAGTTGTACTGACTTTGATTTCTTTTGTTTCTTCTTTATTTTGTAGGGGTAAGAGCTTACTCTATGTATTTCGCGATTGATCGCCTCTATCTCCAATATCCACATGAGCATCCTTTTTTTCAATGAAATCGTCATTATACAACACTTTCATACGGAATCTCCCTTTCGCTTCGCATTAATGGTTAAATCTGATGCTATCTTAGCGTATAAATATCAACGTTTCGATCATTATTCAGAATGATTTCATTTAAACATGAATGGATCACCTTTTTTTCTGATCAATACAAAGCAATAACCATGAAATGCTAATTTATTTGATTATTATATATAAAAAGGTGTTTTTTTTCCTGTATACTTAATCAATATGAACACCATGAAAAACAGTGAAAAAAGATAGAATCTACTACATGATTCGGCACAAAATTTAATTGACTGGAGTGATTGTAATGAAAAAGGTGTCCAAAAAACAGACACCCTACAACACGATACTTCTCTCGAAGATAATTGGTTTAGTGCTTCTTACACTGTTTCTCTTTTTTATCTGGGATATGTCTAAACCCCATTTGCAGGCGACAAATGGGCAATCAAAAATTGTTGCCAGCAGTGACTTCCGAGACACAAGCATCAGTCTGAAAGCAAAAGATCATTCTACAAGAACATTGGATACACATTTTAAGACCAATCCAAACCAACAGACAACGAATAAAACGGTCTTTTTAACATTTGATGATGGTCCTACTGCTACATCAAATCAGCTGTTAAATGTATTAAAAGCACATCACGTGAAGGCGACATTTTTCATGCTTGGACCGCAAATCCAAGCACACCAAGCAGCTGTGAAAAGACTTTATCAAGAAGGACATCAATTAGGGCTTCATGGCATGACGCATGATATAAACCGCTTTTATCAGAACAGTGAGTCTCCCGCAAATGAAATGAGAGAAGCTCAGCGCATTCTTGCTTCTGTTACAGGCGTTTACACCCGTCTTGTGAGAACACCCTATGGCAGTGTTCCAAATTTAACATATCATCAAAAAGTACGTTTAAACCAAAATGGCTTTATTTACTGGGATTGGACGATTGATAGCCTTGACTGGAGATATAAAAACTCACAATATGTTCCAGAGGTATTGAATCAACTGCAAATGTTTGAGAAAAATAAACCATGGGAACCAAAAGTTATTTTAATGCATGATCAACCCTCTACCACAAACTATTTAGATAGCCTGATTACACAGCTAAAAGCAAGGGGCTATACATTTGCAGTCATTAACGAAACAATGCAGCCGGTACAACATTAATAGTGCTAATCACAACAAGCCCGTATCCAAAAGATGCGGGCTTTCAGTGTTTACACAACAGATTTCTTAGGCTCTTCCATCAGGTCCTGCCCGGTTTCTTTTTTAAAAGGAATCATGTGATAAATAATATGAAGCAAAATAGCGGTAAAGCTACCGGCCACGATGCCATTACTTGTTAATAATTTGATTGATTCTGGCAGATGCTCAAACATTTGCGGCACGACGGTGACACCTAAGCCAATCCCCACTGAGCAAGCAACAATCAGTAGGTTTTCCTGTTTGGCAAAATCCACACGCGAGAGCATTTTAATACCGTAGGCAATGACCATCCCAAACATGGCAACCATTGCGCCGCCAAGAACTGACTTTGGAATAATCGTCGTAAATGCAGCAATTTTAGGAAAAAGTCCAAATAACATGAGCAATGCGCCTGTCACAACGATGACTTGATTTTTCTTGACCCCTGTCAACTGGATCAACCCAACGTTTTGCGAGTAGGCTGTGTAAGGAAAAGCATTAAAGATACCACCTAATAACACAGCAATCCCTTCTGCGCGATAGCCTTTCGCTAAGTCCTTCTCTTTTAATGAGCGGTTTGTTAAATCACCTAATGCGAAATAAACACCTGTTGATTCGACTAGTGACACAATGGCAACTAACGTCATCGTCATAATGGGTGCAAATTCAAAGGTAGGCATGCCAAAATAAAATGGTTCAATCATGCGGAAAACTTGAGCGTTCGCCACCTCAGCTGTTTCCACTTTCCCCATAAATGCAGCAACGGCTGTCCCAAGGAGAATACCGATTAAAATGGCGATCGCCTTCATAAAGCCTTTTGTGAATCGATAGAGAAGCACAATGATAAACAGCACAAGGAAAGCGAGGCCTAGATTTTCAAAAGAACCATAATCAGCACTTCCTTCTCCCCCTGCCATATTGTTCATCGCTACTGGAATAAGGGTAATGCCAATAATGGTGACGACAGACCCTGTCACGACAGGCGGGAAAAATTTCACAAGCTTCCCAAAGAAAAAGGAAAGCAGAATGATGATACACCCCGAAGCGATAATACTTCCATAGATAGACGAAATCCCGTATTTAGAGCCAATCGCAATCATAGGAGAAACCGCAGTAAATGTACAGCCTAATACAACAGGCAAACCGATACCAAAGAAACGGTTTTTCCAAACTTGAAGGAGCGTGGCAGCCCCGCACATGAAAATATCTGCTGAGATTAAGTAAGTCAGCTGTGCAGGTGTGAGGCCGAGTGCATCTCCCACAATGAGCGGCACAAGAACGGCCCCTGCATACATCGCCAGCACATGCTGAATCCCTAGCGAGAGCGTTTTGGCTTTTTTAGCTGCACTCATGATTGTACCTCTCGTACAAACGTGACTTTCCCTTCCTCAAGTGATTCAATCCGTGCAAGGGATTCGACGCGGTAGCCCATTTGAACAAGTGCATCTCTTCCCGGCTGGAATGACTTTTCAATGACAATGCCAAATCCGGCTACTTTTGCCTTCGCCTGCTTTGCGATTGCGGCAAGTCCTTTAGCGGCTTCACCGTTCGCCAAAAAGTCATCAATGATTAATACACAATCCTTTTCACCGAGATGCGTATTTGAGACAGCGATCGTGCTTTCTACTTTTTTTGTAAAAGAGTACACACTCGCTGTTAATAGGTTTTCTGTTAGTGTTAGTGATTGACGTTTTCGAGCAAAAACAACGGGTACTTGAAGAGCTAGTCCAGCCATCACAGCAGGTGCAATGCCCGAAGATTCGATTGTGATAATTTTTGTAATGCCATCATGCTTGAATAATCTAGCAAACTCTTGCCCGATCTCATGCATTAACACAGGATCAATTTGATGATTTAAAAAAGCATCTACCTTTAACACTTGATTTGACAGAACGATTCCTTCGTTCTCAATTTTTTGACGTAACAATTCCATCATTCTTCCTCCCAGCATATTGGCAAACATTTTCATTTTTTTGCATAAAAAAAGCATTGCTGTCCATGAGGAGCAAGCAATGCGAAAACGATCCACGGATCTTCAGCTCAAACAAGAGCTGTTTCATTTGCTCACTCATAGTCGGACGGTATCGGTGTCCGGTAGAAACTTGCGTGCCATCATCACGCGATTATATGAGTGTTATAGTGTTCAAATTATAACAAGATTTCAGACGCTTGGAAAGCACTTTTCTAGAAAAATACCGAACTTAAATAATAGATCAGATCAAAACGTTCGTTTTTAGAATATTCAAGCATCAAAAAAGCACCCTTCTAAGCAAAGGGTGCCTTTTATTTAAGATAAATACAGTTTCGTATATTTATCCGTTAAATAATCGATTAAATATTGTACATTTAATTCCTCACCAGTCGCATCTTGAATGATTTCAGAAGGCTTTTTGCGTTTTCCATGCTGGTGAACATGTGTTGTGAGCCATTCTTTTATCGGTGCAAAAGACCCATTTTGAATCAGCTCATCAAAATTCGGTAAATCTTTGATCATTTGGTGCTTTAGTTGCGCCGCATACATATAACCAAGGGCATATGAAGGGAAATATCCAAAGCTTCCATCAGACCAGTGAACATCCTGCAAGATGCCGAGTGCATCATTAGGAGGCGTAATGCCAAGATATGCTTTATATTTTTCATTCCACAGTGCAGGCAGGTCTTCGACTGCCACTTCTTCATTAAATATCGCTTTTTCAATTTCATAGCGGATGATAATGTGAAGCGGATATGTAAGCTCATCTGCTTCAATTCGAATATAAGTTGGCTTCGATTCATTCACTGCATGCACAAAGTCTTCTAAAGAGACATCTTTAAACTGCTCAGGAGACGCTTCTTGAAGCTTTTGATAATACGTTTTCCAGAAGTCTTCATGTCTGCCAATAAAGTTCTCAAAGAAAAGAGACTGTGATTCATGGATCCCCATTGATGTGCCATCACATAATAACGTTCCGCTCAGCGCCTCATCAATGTTTTGTTCATAGATGGCATGACCACACTCATGAATCGTGCCAAAGATCGCCATCCGAAAATCATGCTCATCATAACGGGTCGTCACACGAACGTCCCCTCTGCTCAATGTCACAGCAAACGGATGAACTGTTGTATCCAGACGTCCTGCGTCAAAGTCATATCCTAATTCTTTTAAGAAGAAAAGACTCAGTTCCTTTTGTTTGTCGATCGGAAAGCTTTTCGATAAAAATGAAGTATCCGGTTTATGAGGAGAGGCTTCGATTTTTTTCACGAGAGGAACAATGGCATCACGAAGTGCACCAAACTTTTGATCTAGCTGTTCAACCGTCATATCTGGTTCATAATTATTGAGCAGCACATCATATGGCGTTTGTTTCACGCCCCAATATTGAATAAAACGCTTGTTAAAATCAATGAGCTGTTTTAAGTATGGTGCAAAGAGTGAAAAGTCTGATTTCTCCCTTGCTTCTACCCAAACATGCTCTGCTTTTGATTGTAAAATCGAGTATTCTTTAAATTCTTCTTTCGGAATTTTGCTGTTTTCATCATACTCTTTTTGTGATAATTCGAGCGCCTTTTGTGTATCTTTTGACAGCTCATCTCGGTGTTTATTTAATGCGTGGAGAAGATCTCTCATTTCATCAGAAGTCTTCATATTAAAAATATCACTTGATAATTGACCGATCGTTTCAGCTCTGAAATCGGCGCTTTTTTTAGGCGCCTGTGTTCTAGAGTCCCAATAAAGTAAATGGAGCGCCTCCGTATAGTGGGCGATTTTTCCTAGTAATTGATAAAACGCTTTCTCTTTTGCTTCAAGACTCATACGTTTGTTCCCCCAATCGATAAAATATGTATGTACGTTTCAAGGCTACTTCAAGGAATGTTCTTTTGTCAATCAAAAAGGAGGATACGCAGATGGTATCCTCCTCTCTTTTCTCGTTCATATGTTATTTAAGATGTGATGATTGGCTTTACAGGCAGAACGGATTCAATTTTACTTTGAAGCTCTGTATCTTCCTTACGGTCAAAGTAAATATGAATGGTTCCTGCATCTTGGCTTGTCCGAATCAGTCTCCCAATTCCTTGTCGTAAGCGCAGCAGCATATACGGAAGATCGACTTCAGCACGAGCGTCCTTTGCTTCATTCCGTTTCGCCTCAAATACCGGATCACGAGGCGGGTAAGGAAGTCCCCAGATGATCACATTTGTTAATGATTGACCTGGAATATCTAATCCTTCCCAAAGGTGAACAGAGCATAACACAGACGTCTCATCTGCTTGGAACTTTTGAACAATTGTACTGATTTCCTCGTCTCCCTCAAAGTACACGTCGAAAGGCAGTGATTCATTCGATGCCTCAAGCTGCTTTCTAAAGAAATGAAGTTCATCAAATGAAGGGAACAAAATGAGAGACCGTCCTCCATTATCTTTCAGCTGAGTGATCACTTGCTGTCCTTTTACTTCTTGCTCTTGAAGCTGCTGAATCCCGTGGAAATAAATCTTCATTTGTTCATCGTAATCATACGGCGAAGCGACACTCATTGATAAGTAATCTTTAATCCCAAGACTTTCAGCTAAATAATCAAAGGATTGATTTTCAGACAATGTAGCAGAAGAGAAAATGTATGGTCTTTTTTGTGAGAATACCTTTTCACCAAGCACCTCTGCGACAGTCTTTGGCATCACAACAAATGTCGTATCTAATTCCTGCTTTTCAAGCCAGCTAATCGCATTTTTTTGATAAAGCGACAGAGAATACGCCATTTGTTCAATGTACTCTTCCACAACAGACAATTCGTATTGATCGATTGTATACATCTCTGATTCAAATACGAGTGCTTCTCCGATTTTTTCAAGTAAATCACACAATTCACTTGCTGAACGCTTCACCTCATCCACACGTCCAATTTCAAGTCGATGTGAGCCCTTGATTTCTTTGGCATGTGTTTTTAAGAGATAAAAGAACTCATCGTTTGTAGCAAGTGCATCTTCAACGAGCTCGGCAAACTCTTCGCGTATATCGTTTTGTAGCAGGCGCTCTAAAAAGGTTTCGAGCATTGATTGCTTCACGCGGTATGTCAGTGCTTTTTGTGCAGCAAATTCAAGAAGATGGCCTTCATCAAATACAACGGAGCTATGTTCTGGAAGCAGCGGAAGCTGACCCTCACGTTTGCGTGATTCCTTCGTCCACACATGCTCCATATAAAAATCATGAGAACAGATGATGAGGTCTGTTGCTTTCCGGTAATGATCTCTTGATAAATTCAGACCACAGCGATGACGCATATCGCACGTCAAGCAGTCCTGAAACGAGTCATAGCCAATGCGTGACCATTCATCATTGGATAGCTCTGGGTACTCTTTTCGATCACCATACGGATAAAAGTTTTGCATGCCATGTGATTCATGAACAAATGAAGGAAGCGATTCATAAATATCGAGCCACTTCTCATCATCTTCACGCTGCATGGTTTTCTCTAATTTCTTTAAGCATAAATATTGATCATGCGATTTACTTAATCTCGCATCTATTTGAATATCAAGGTGATTGGCAATTTTATAGATATCACCCTCTTGTTTCACTAGCTGTTCAATTAACGTTTCGTCTGCACATGCAATAATCGCAGGTTTCCCTGTATACCTTGCATATGTGACCGCAAATAATAGATAAACGATGGTTTTGCCTGTGCCTACCCCAGCTTCGGCAAACATCACACTTTTTTCTTTAAAGGCTCTTTCTAGTTGAAAAGCCATAAATATTTGTTCATCTCGAAGATCAAAGCCCTTTTCTGGCAAAATGTCATAGAACACATCACCAATCCAGTTGCCCAGTTCTTCGTAAAAATTATGTTCTTTTGATAATGAAAAAGGCAAACGAGATGCTGTCACCTGCTTCAACCCCCAACTTTTGAATCATTCAGACATTCTATAGTAACATTTATGCTGGGGAATGACAATCTTTTTTTATGACCGCAAACGATGTTGATAAGTTTCCTTCATTAAAAATGCGTGCTCAGAACGCTCTATGTAAGCCTGAGCAAGCGCTAAATCTTCGATGGCTGCAGTCAGCTGAGCAGATTGTCCACCTTCTTGCCCTTCAATTTGTTGAGCAGTCGAAGCGAGTGCTTTTTGGATTAACTGAAATTGATCATATTGTATCATGGAGACACCTCTTTTTTTAAAATCAAGTTCAGTTTATTCCGTCCCGTGAAGGTTTATACCTTTCTGGGATAAAAAAAGCCACACCTTCTGTAGGTGTGACATTTTTTATGATTCAGTTGTCTGTTTTCTAGGCGGGCGTTTTCCCCAATATTGGTAATAGTCTGTTTTAATAAAACCATTAAACAGTTTTCTCTTTTTCGTTGCTTTTCTACCAAAGCACTCTTCGAACTTTTCATGTGACGTTAAGATGTAAATGGACCATGTGTCTAGGCTTTTAAATGCTTCGCCCATTCCTTGATACATTTTTTCAACCGCTGGTTTATCACTGAGTCGTTCTCCGTAAGGCGGATTTCCGACAATCACACCGTAATCTTCTTTTGTTTGAAAGTCTTTCACTTGCATTTGTTTAAACTCAATCAATTCACTTAGTCCCGCTTCTTCTGCATTCATTTTTGCAATGTCTATCATCCGGTGGTCGATATCACTTGCAATAATGTGGAGCGGCTGATCATAGTTTGCTTTTTCTTCCACTTCGTGACGCGCTTTGTTCCATACATCTTCACCAATCCATTCCCATGACTCGGAGGCAAATTCCCGGTTAAATCCTGGGGCAATGTTTTGCCCAATCATGGCCGCTTCAATGGCGATTGTTCCTGATCCGCAGAAAGGATCAACAAACGGACGGTCAGGTGTCCAGTTCGTTAATAGCACGAGTGCAGCCGCAAGGGTTTCTTTAATAGGTGCTCCGCCTTGATCCATGCGGTACCCCCGTTTATGAAGACCTACACCAGATGTATCAAGCGTGAGCACAGCTTTATCTTTTAAAAGGGCAACCTCAATTTTATACTCAGGCCCTGTTTCTTCAAGCCATTCAGACTGTATGTTGTAAGAGGATATGAGCTTTTGCGCAATTGCCTTTTTGACGATACGCTGGCAATCCGGCACACTGGCAAGCTGTGATTTCACAGATTTACCGATGACTGGGAACGTGCTGTTTTTCGGTAAAAAAGAGGCCCAGTCAATCGCCTTTGTGCGTTCAAACAGCTCATCGAAGGTTTTTGCCGAAAATTCAGCAACTTGTACCTTTATGCGGTCTGCTGTACGCAGCCAAAGGTTCGCACGGCAAATCGCAAGAGCGTCTCCTTCGAAAATCACTTTTCCGTTGTCTACTGTGCAGTCATAGCCAAGGTCTCTTACTTCTTTTGCAACAATCGCTTCAATTCCCATTGGAGCCGTTGCGATAAGTGTATAGGTTTTCATTGATTTATCACCTGTTTTCTCGTCCTTTTATGTATTCCAAGATAAAAGCTCTCCATATGTTGAAATAGGAGAGCTTTGTTTTCATCATGTTTATCATAACGGATATAACGTTCTGTAAGCCATGTTTTGTTCCATTGTACTGCAAACGGCAAATGCCTCGTACTCAGGTGGTAATCATCTATCTACAGAATTCTCTGTCCTTCTCTCCGTTTGGTTCCTTTGAGAAAGTTCCCCTACCAAGTTTGGGTTTCTCGCTCGAGGGGTTTACCGCGTTCCACTCTCACCATTTCTAGTGAGACTTCGTCACTGTGGCACTTTCAAGGATACTTTGCCATATCCTAAAAGGACGTAGGCATTTTTCCTGCCGTCAGCCTTTCCCAGGCTGCCCTGGCTTATTTTTTCGCCAGGCACGAACACTACGGGCATCTCAGCACCGTGCGAGCATGGACTTTCCTCTGCAATGTCTAAAAGCATTGCAGCGATTACCCGAACGTTAATCAACAAGCGTTATTATAAACGACAATGACATCAGGCACAAGCTTTTTTCAGTAAGGCTCAATCATAAAGTTTGCTGCCGAAAACGTGTTTCTCAAGGTTAGATAGTCTTTTTAAAATATCAGAGTTTGTTGTATTAGACTGTGCAGGCTGTCTTTTCCCTTGCTCAACGGCTTCCTCAAGCTGTTTAGACAAATGGAGGTTTTCTTGTTGAAGCTTTTCGATTTCTTGGTTGAAGGACTCATAGTCTTTAATGACCATATCTAAAAATTTATCGACTTCTTCTTGTTTGTATCCTCTGACACCTGTTTTAAATTCTTTTTCTAAAATTTCTTTTGCAGAAAGCTTTACTTTATCAGCAAGCATCTTTTTCACCTCATATCGTGAATTCATAGTATATTTTTTCAGAAATACGTGACGTTGTCAAATTTTCTCTTGCTTTTAGTCAAAAAACGGATCTTCCGCCTCAACTTGCGCTCTCAAATCATCCATTGTGATGTACATAATGTGGTAATCGGTATAGTTTTCCGCTTCTTTGATCATGTACTTTGGCGAGCCATCATGCTCCGGATCATAAAGGGCGAGGAGTCCATCTGTTTTTTCAATAAAAAAACGGTTCTTTTGTTTAAATTGTGCCGGACTTTCATACGGTCTATGCGTGACACTTTCTACAAAATCAGCCTGTGCAAGAATTCCTTCATACAACTCTTTGTTTTGTTCATTCCAGCGCTCTTCCTGTTCATAAAATGGCGTAATGACGGCAAGTTTTAACGCTGGATACTCCTCTTGAAGCTCAAATACCACTTCAGCTGTCCAGATTTCTGCCCCAAGCTGGCCTGATATGAGAACCCATTCCAGGCCTTCTTCAATCAGGGCTGTCAGCCTTTTTTGAAGCTCCGCTTTTATGTATTGAAGTGCAGGCTCGTCTTGTTTGAATATCCCAAGTTCAAATGGCTTGTACCCTGTGACAGCAATAATTTTCATTTTTTCACCTGCTTTTAAAAAAAGGGACTTATAAAAGTCCCAGTTCACTTTATCTGTTACAGCAAGGTCCACCGCAGTTAAAGTGTTGATGTGTTGCTGGGTCCACCTGAGAAAACGTATGCGGGAAGTAGTGAACATGTTTGAAATTTTGATGGTGTACATTTGTCACATGTTGCGGATGGATATGCGGCACAATTGTTGTTGAATCACTGTGTGTACAGCAATGATTCGTCGGATGAACAATTGGCTGTGTAACATTCGGTTGGCAATGATGATGATGGTACATGTAGCATTCCCCTCTCCTTAATTTTCTTACATTAACAATGTATGAATTAAGAGGTGTACATGTACTAATGCATTAACCTATTTTAAAAGTTTGCAAGGAAAACATCCTTATAGTTTGAAAACACAAATGCGACCAAAATGACAACAAGAAAAAACAAGTAGAAAAGACCTTTATACATGCTCTACGCTCCTCATTCAATATCTAACGTTATTTTACAGGATTCATGACTTTTCTACAATAAAAGTGCTAAACAATTTTTATTTTCGGCCGAGAGCCGAACGTTGTCATGTTTTGCGCTTTCCCGGGCAATAATGTTTATTGCCCAGCTTTTCTCAAAAGTCGTTTTTTTCGCTTTTCAAGTTCTTCTATGTCTCGCTGACTTAACGATGAGAATGATAATAAAGATTCAGTGATGGATAGAGCAGAGCTTGCATCTTTTTCTCGATGTTCTTTATACTTCGCAAGCTCTATACCCGCTTTTAATGCTAAATGGAGATCGCTTGATTCAAATAATACCCCCCATATTTGAACCGCTTCATCCCACACGTTTTGTCGTTTATATTGCAAGGAAAGATCATAAGACGCCTGATTCGCATGCTCAAAATCAGCATCCGTTAATTCTTGCAAATGCTTCGTTGCTTCCTGTACATCACGATGAGCAAGATGCCACCTAGCGAGCGCATACTTCTCATTGTATTCCTTTACCGCATCCTCAGATAGTATTTTTTTGGATAGATGGATGTAGAGGCTGATTAACGATAAGACATCTAGTTCATTATGAGTCAAGATTCCTTCAATCAGCTTTGGGTTTTGTTCCTTTAAAAAAAGAAAATAAATCATCGGTGCCAAAAACCCCGGTGTGTCGTTTTCACGCTGCACGTGCAGCTCTTCTTTTTCCACAACGGATAGCGCCATTCGTTCATATTTATGCTTCCACAATCGTCTTGATCCGTGCAATAGATCAAAATGGCCGAATTCAGGAAGTGCAGGGATTTGATCTCGTAAAAGTGTATGTCTCGTTTTCACTTGCGGCCAATCGAACGATTTACCATTATATGTAACTAACGATTCTACATTTACTTCATCCAGAAAGCTTTTGTAAAGAGCCACTTCATTTCCTGGATTGGTGAGCAGGTGTTGTTTCACCACCACTTTGCCTGAAAAGACACGTGCGTGTCCAAGCAAGAAAATCATATTTCCTGTACCGCCAGATAATCCTGTTGTTTCAGTATCAAAGAAAAACAGCTCGTGCGGCTCGTACCCTTTAGCCGATAGCGAATGCTGGATGCCGCTTTCGTTCCATGCCTCGATGATCTTCGGCAGTTCCGCAAACGAATAGCGTCCATGCTGATCATCTAATGAATAGGTGACTTCCCGAATCAGACAAAAGGAATCCTCAAAATGATAAGGAGACACACCTAATGCTTCCCATTCTTTTAAAAATGGGATATTTTCTGAAGTTACAGGCTGAGGTTGTCCTTCCGATGTTTTCTGCCGGTTTTCATGTGTCTGATTGTGTGATAGATGCTTTTTCATTCTGTTTAATTTCCCTTTTAAAGACATGAGCAGGTGTCCCCTCCTTTCCTTAAAATACGGACATCAATTCAACGATGCTGCTTTTTCCGTTGACCTCTTTCATTTCCATGCCAATGCAGGATGGACAGCCATTTTCACAGCGGCACCGCTCAATGAGCTGAATGGCTGCGCCTGCTATTTCATCGAAGCGAGCTTGTACTTCCTTACTTAAGCCAATGCCGCCAGGATAATGGTCATATAAAAAGACCGTCGGTTTTCCGGTATGTGCCGCTTTAATTTGTGAAACCACATGAATATCAGAACGGTCACACATCACAAAAGCAGGTACAATGTGCTGAAGAACATTTGCGATGCCTAGCAGCAGCTGTTCAAGTGTTTTCTCTTCAAATCTCCGCTCTGCCTCGTGTAATTCAAACCAAGCAGCACTCGTATGAATTTCTTCTTCCGGTAAGTGAATCGGTCCAGACCCGATATTTTCACCGGTACTTAGTCGGATTTTTTTAAAAATCGTCGGCATTGCGTTGACGGTCACATCACCGTAGTGAACAGATACAGCTTCCTTCTCTGTCGTCTGATCGATTTCAAGCACCTTCAGTTGGACGGCTAAATTCGCATCTGTATAGTATTCTACATCTACTTGTTTCACATAAGCCTTCAGATGCTCGTAATCTAGCTTTTCCACTTGATACTGAACCCCTTCGTGTAAATAAATGGCTTCATCATGAAGCAGCGTCATCGCACTGAAACGGTCCATCTCTCCAATAATCCGAACATTTGCCACATCTGATTGATCCACAATCACGACATTTTCCTGGCTTGCAGATCGAAGGCTGATGCCATGCGCCGGGAACGATTGATCTGACCAATAATACCGATTCCCGCTAAAATGGAGAACGCCTTCCTCATGTAAGTATTGCAAAATCTCTTCTACGTCCATACCGCCAAACTGTTCATCCTCCCGAAACGGAAGCTCGTAGGATGCACATTTTAAATGATCCACTAAGATAATGAGGTTTTCAGGGTTAATTCTGGCAGCTTCAGGTGGTCTATTAAAGAAATATTCAGGGTGTCTGACAATATATTGATCAAGAGGTGCGGAGCTTGCCACCATAATAATAAGTGCTTCCTCATGACGCCTTCCAGCACGGCCAGCCTGCTGCCATGTACTCGCTACACTGCCAGGATACCCGGTCATGATACAGACCTTTAGCTGACCTATATCCACACCTAATTCTAGTGCGTTCGTACTGACGACACCTAGAATGTCTCCTTCTCTCAATCCTTTTTCAATCACACGCCGCTCTTTTGGTAAATAGCCTCCGCGATATCCACGAATTGATTTTGGGCCGATCTCTTTTTTCACTAGCTCTTGAATATGACTTAAAATCACTTCAACTCTTACTCTGCTTCTAGCAAAAACAATCGTTTGGATTTTTTCCTTTAAAAAAGTTTTAGCCAGTTGATTAACGACAGTGGCGGCACTTTGTCTAATATTTAGTGGTTTATTCACAACTGGCGGATTGTAAAACACAAAATTCTTTTTACCGCTAGGTGCCCCGTTTCGCTCAATCAAATGCATCTTACTTCCCGTTAGCTGCTGCGCAAGCTCTTTTGGATTCGCAATCGTTGCGGACGTACAAATGAAAATCGGATCACTTCCATAAAATGCACAAATTCGTTTTAACCTGCGAATGACATTGGCCACATGACTGCCAAATACGCCACGATATGTATGAAGCTCATCAATGACAATATACTTCAAATTCTCAAACAAGCTGACCCATTTCGTATGATGAGGCAAAATGGCTGAATGCAGCATATCCGGGTTTGTGATGACAATATGTCCTGCTTGTCTGACTCGCTGCCGAATGGCGGGTGAGGTATCCCCGTCATATGTTTCACTATGAATCGGAACATCCATCTCGTGGATGATCTCGTTAAGTTCACTCTTTTGATCTTGTGCGAGCGCTTTTGTTGGGAATAAATAAAGGGAGCGGCTTGTCTGATCTTCTACGATCGACTGAAGGACAGGCAGATTGTAGCAAAGTGTTTTACCTGAAGCTGTTGGTGTGACAGTTACCACATGCTCCGCGTCCATCACACGTTCAAAGGCTTCCTTTTGATGAATGTAGAGTTCGCTCACGCCTCGTTTCTCAAGCGCCTTTTTCAGCTTTTCGTGCACTCTTTCAGGTACCGGAGAGGTCTGTGCAGGCTTCGCTTCGATTTCATGCCAATGTTCTACCTGTTTGTCTTTTTTTAATTCTTTTATGAGTTCGTTCATTGTTTTCTTTTTCATATCGCATCACCTCTCTTACATAGTGTACCGAATATTTGTTTGCATGACTAGGCGGCAATTTTTTGATGCGCAGCTTATGAGCAAATACTTTGAAGTGTTGTAACAGTATCTATTACACTTCTATAGTGAAATGATTTTATCAAGGAAGAAGATGATGAGAGTGAAAAATGAATTTAAGCCTTTATTTGAACCATTTACGTTTCCAGGAGGTGCGTCTATTAATGGCCGGTTAGTCGTTGCGCCAATGACACACTTCGGTTCTCACGAGGATGGCACTATTTCTAAAGAGGAAATTGATTTCATTACAGCTAGATCTAGTGATATGGGCATGGTGATCACAGCATGTGCGAACGTGACTCCAGATGGTAAGGCATTTGAAGGACAGCCTTCTATCGCAAGAGATGAAGATATACCCGGCCTGAAAAAACTAGCTTCTGCGATTCAGGCAAAGGGAACAAAAGCCATCATTCAAATTCATCACGGTGGCTCTCAGGCTCTCCCTCACTTAGTTCCAAATGGTGATGTGGTTGCGCCAAGTGATGTGTTTAAAGATGGAAAGCAGATTGCACGCGCTTTAAAAGAAGAGGAAATTGTTCATATCATTGACTCTTTTAAAGAAGCGGCAAGACGAGCGGTCGAAGCAGGATTTGACGGCGTGGAAATCCACGGTGCAAACGGTTATCTATTACAGCAATTTTACTCTCCGCATAGCAACCAGCGGACAGATCAGTGGGGAGGAAATGAAGAAAAGCGTCTAGCTTTCCCTATCGCTGTTGTGGATGCAGTTAAAGAAGCAATTGAAAAGCATGCGAAAAAACCGTTTATCTTTGGATATCGATTATCCCCTGAAGAACCAGAAACGCCTGGTTTAACGATGACAGAGACGTTTACCTTAGTCGATGTTCTTAAAACTAAAAACCTTGATTATTTGCATATCTCTTTAATGGAGATTGACTCTAAAGCAAGACGCGGTGCAGATACGGATAAGACGCGTATGGAGCTGCTAAAAGATCGCTGCGGCGATAACCTTCCGCTCATCGGTGTAGGCAGCGTCATTACAGCCGAAGATGCACTAAGTGCCTATAACCAAGGAATTCCGCTTATCGCTGTCGCACGTGAGCTAATCGTCGACCCAGATTGGGCAAAGAAGATTAAAGAAGGCAGAGAAAGCGAGATTGAAACTGTTATTAAACGCAGCCAAAAAGATCAATATTTGATTCCAGAAGGATTGTGGTCTGTTATGGAAGCAAGTCAAGGCTGGGTTCCGATGGAAGATTAATGTCATCAAAAAAAACTACCCTCATGCGATTGGGTAGTTTTTTTGTGTCCTGATTATTTCAATTTAACGGTAAAAAGCTTAGATGTCTGTTTTTCAACAGACCCCTTTGGTTCTTTATCGAGATGCTCGATCAAGTCACCATTCATAATGACAATCGGTGTCACTGTACTTGCCGCTTTCTCTTCAATCAGTTCTAAATCACACGTAATGAGAGGGTCACCGATCTTCACTTTATCTCCCTCTTTGATGTGCGCTTCAAATCCTTCGCCATTTAATCCCACTGTTTCAAGTCCGATATGAATCAGAAGCTCAAGCCCTGAGAGTGTTCGAATGCCAATTGCATGTTTTGTATGGAAGAGCTGAATGATTTCACCCTCTACTGGTGACACAATCGTGCCACTATTTGGTTTGACTGCTACGCCGTCTCCCATCATCTTTTGAGAGAAAACAGGGTCTGGTACATCCGTCATATCCATTAACTCTCCATCAGCTGGAGAATAAATGATTTCTTCCTTTACATCATCTTGGTTTTTCCCGAAACCGAATAATTTTTTCAGCAATGTCAATTGCTCCCTTCAAGCTTTGCTTCTAGATCTATTCCGTGTATGAAACGCTACACTCATACACCTTGCTTTATTCAACACTATTTAATCATAATTTTTTCCTCTCATCAATTGATAACCGCCTGAGTCCTTTCTGCATAGGCTGTAGATGAGAGGTGATTCAAATGGAACATGAAGGCGAAAAGAAACATGAATTGCTGGCAAATGAAGATATTCTCTATGAAGCGATTGAACAATTTTTCGCATCCTCCCCGTTTCATGAGATATTAAATAGTGCGGAGGCGCTCATGACCACATCGCATTCACTTGCATCGATTACGACCGATGTGACAGAGGATGAGCAGTTTGTGTATATCGCAATCCAATTTCCAGACCATTTTGTCGAAGGCGATATCGCGCTAGAAGTAAAAGCCCAATATTTACACTTATCCGTACAGGAAACAATTAAAACGGATACAACTTCCTCGTATTCGAGCTTTACAAAAACCATTTTAATGCCGGCAAAAATAGATGAAACGAACATGAAAAGCGTGTGGAAAGATCAAACGCTTCGTGTGACGGCACCAAAGCAAAGAGCCCAATAGATCCTTCTATTGGGTTTTAACTATGCTTTAAAAATGCTCGTAAACCCTTTCGCTAATGAGCCTACTTGATTCATCGTACTCATCATTTGCCCAGCTGTATCAAACATTTTGTTAAAGTCGAATTGTCCATTCGTTTTTTTGAATTGCGATAGCACACTTTTAAATTGAGATGATTGCTGTTTTTGCGGTCTTGGCAAAGGATAAGGGTTCATAGGCTGCTGCATGGGCATCATGCCTGGTGACTGCATCTGGGGTTGATTGATCGCTTCGGGCGGCTGAAAAGGCGGCACATTTTCTTGATATCCATAAGGCGGCTGATAGACAGCAGGTGATGCCTGGCTCATTCCACCTTGATGTGGCGGCATGAAATATTCTGGAGGCTGCGGAGGCTGCTGCTGCATTTCTGGATACGGAAATGGCCCTTGATTGAATGGATTGAATTCATACGGCTGCTGGTTTGAATAAGGGATCATATATCTCGCTCCTCTCGCTCTCAGCGCATAGTCTTGTCACTCATATATTATGACGAAAAGCAGAAGATGTGCCTAAAGCAGCCATAAGAAAAACGCAGCGATGTCTTCAGCTGCGCTTGTTGATTTCTTCTATTAAAAGGTTCAGTGTGTAAATCACTGACTCAACTAAATTTTTCACACGGGGTGCATGCTGTTTGCCAAAATAAGATTGCAGGACAACCTCTTTCCCATTTTCTTTGACGGCTTCAAGCTGTTCTTCGTGTAAATATCTAGGCTTCGCCAGATGAATAAACGAGATCGCAGCAGTGAGCCACTCTTCCATTCTCTGATCAAATGACTCAACGGCCGGCTGAATTTCTGTGTGAAAATCATATACGGGGTATCCCTCTTCAGCCTTTCCCTTTTGGTACTGCTCATACGCCTCTTCGATCCATATTCTCAGCTCTTGTGTATGTTCAAGTAATGTTTGATTATCCAAAGTGTTCACCTCTATGAACCATCCTATCAAACGTTTACTTATTGCTCAAATAGAAAGCTACCCTGCGTGGTATGCCGGTCTTGCCGCCAGTTGATACTCAGCTGCGTGAATCTTCACTTCACAGTCCTTTACTTCTGATTCAAGCCGGTCTATCATTTGTTCTTGCTCCTCTATGGCTGCACGTGTTGTTTCGTTCACAGCAAGAGACAGCTCTTCTTCCACCGCATCAATTTTTCGCTCGATTTCCTCTAATAACTGCAAAATGGATTCTTTTGATACAAATTCGCTCATCATCAGATTCCTCCTTTATCGTCTCTCGTTACATTCTCTTTTCTTTCACACCCTCCTTCACACATGACAAAACTAGAAGCAAATCGCCAATCTAAGTGTAGATGAGCGCTATTTCTTCCTTTTCGACATATGCTTGTCCTTCTTTGTATGATTGCGTCCGATTGTGTAAATTCTAAGGACAAAGGAGGTAGATTTCATGAAAAAGCAGCCAGCACCAAAAGAGCAAAAGCCAAAAGGGAAAGAAAACAGTATAGATCAGCTTGATAAAAAACTCGGCGGTCCTAATCGACCATCCACGTAAAAAAAGCAGGTACCCCCTGCTTTTTATTTATGCAAAAAATAGTGCTCTAATGAGAAAAGAAAACGAAGCTGTCTTTTTTTATGAAAATACCAGTCGGTCAGCTCAATTTGTTTTGGCAACGTCTCTGCATCAAACAAAGATGAGCTCAATTTCTTTTGAAACCAATCTTCTCTTTGATCGTCTAATGAATGTGTCATCACTGGATAAACAGTTCGAAGAAAAGGTGTTGACCTTCTAGCGATCCCTAAAAACGGCTCAAAATCAAACCGTGATCCGGTATGCGGAACAGTATGCAAAAAATGATAAAAACCCGAAAATAAATCGGCCCGAAATAATAGTTTCGCTAGTTTTTTCCCTAATGAAATACGCTCCTTTACGTGGGAAAACTTCCGTATGGTTAACCCGTACAAATGCCCGTCCACCGTTGGAAAAACAACGGTTTGAAAATGTCCCCACTCACTAAACAGATATTGAATCGAGTGAAAAACATTCTTTTTCAGTAGAGGATTTTGTATAATAGGAGATTGTATAGTATATTGTTCATTTATGATGAGTGCATAAAGCAGGCGCTCTGTGTCACGCTTTAGCCAAAAACGTTCCCACTCAGTGCTCATAAAACGAGATACAGAAAAATACGGAAGCAGATGGAACAAGGGTTTGCCGCACCGCTTAGACCATTCATACAAAAGAAGCTGAGGGTAAGCATCCGAAAAGATCAGCCAATTCGCTCTTTCATATGCTGTGAAAAAAAGGTGCCCCTCTTGATCTGTTAAACCTGGATGGAAGAGCTCGCCCTTTAGATCCGTCATAGACCATCCAGCATTTCTCGAGACAAAGGAAGCAAGCAGCGACCATTTCATCTCTGGATGACGATCATAAAAGCGCTTGTAAGCATTTGTCCTCGTCAGGTTGTCTTTATTTTTCACTTTCGTTTCACGCAATATATGCTGAGTGATGATGTACTCTTCTTGTGACAACATAGGTATCTCTCCAATACAAAATGCATTAAAAGGAGGCTGAAACTTGATGATTCGGTATCCAAACGGAAAATCGTATCAGCCCATTCAACCAATTGGGACAAAAAAAAGAATCAGCGGCGAATCCTCTTATAGTAACCGCGGGATGACGCTTGAGGCTGACTTAAATGAAACCAACCAGTACTATTTGGTCAATGGGATCGCAGTCATTCATAAAAAGCCTACCCCCGTTCAGATTGTGAATGTGGATTATCCAAAAAGAAGCGCTGCTGTGATCAAAGAAGCCTATTTTAAGCAATCATCCACAACAGACTATAATGGAGTGTACAAAGGGCGCTATATCGATTTTGAAGCAAAGGAGACCAAAAGCACCACCTCGTTTCCGCTCAAAAATTTCCACGACCATCAAATTGAGCATATGAAACAGGTTGAAAAGCTAGGCGGCATTTGTTTCGTTATTATATCCGCATTTGGCTCCGTTTATTATTTGCCCGCTCCAGATCTCTTTTTCTTCTGGGAGCGGCAGAAGCTAAACGGCCGGAAATCCATTAGTAAAGATGAATTAATGGAAGCCGGCCACTTAATGACACTTGGATATTCGCCAAGAATTGATTATATTAAAGTAGTGGAGACACTTCATTTTTCGGATGAAAGTAAGTAGCAATGACGTTCGAAAAAGGTTTAACACGAAAGGTTGAGATGTGATGTCTGATCAATTTACAAGTCGTGAACAGCGACGTAAAGCAAGTCAAGAAAACAATAAGAAGCAAAAGAACAAAAAAGGCAAAAAGAAAGCAGGTCTATTTAAAAAAATATTTTTATCTTTACTCGTGATCGGTCTTCTTTGTGTAGTGGCCGGAATCACAACTTTTGCCGTTTTTGCATCGAGCGCTCCTTCAATTGATGATAGTAAGCTCAAAACACCATATTCTTCAAAGCTTTATGACATAGACAAGAAAGTGTTTGCAGAAGTCGGTGCGGAAAAAAGAACGTATGTCTCGATTAAAGATATACCCGATGTGGTAAAAGAAGCATTTATCGCAACGGAAGATGCACGTTTTTATAAACACCACGGGATTGACCCAATCCGTATTGGCGGTGCCCTTGTCGCAAACGTCGAGGACGGTTTTGGAGCTGAAGGTGGAAGTACAATTACACAGCAAGTTGTGAAAAACACTCTACTTAACAATCAAAAAACGTTAAAACGTAAAGTACAGGAAGTATGGCTCTCGATTCAGCTTGAGCAAAAGTACTCTAAAGATGAAATTTTAGAAATGTATTTAAACCGCATTTTCTTCTCACCTTATGCTTACGGTGTTGGGAAAGCGGCTGAACAATTTTTCGGCGTGACAGATTTAAATAAACTAACGGTTGCACAGGCTGCCACACTTGCAGGTATGCCGCAGAGTCCTTCTGCTTATAACCCAGTGAAAAATCCTGAGGCAGCGGAAAAACGCCGCAATATCGTGCTAGGGCTCATGAAAAAACAAGGCTACATTTCAGAGAAAGACTATGAAGTTGCAAAAGCAACCCCTGTCAGCAAAACTGTCATCCCTGCTGATAAATATAAGAACCAAAACTCAAGTAAGTATTCTGCTTACATTGAAGAAGTCATGGAAGAAGTACAGAAAAAAGCCAAAGTGGATGTATCAACAGATGGACTAAAAATCTATACTTCACTCGATCGAAAAGCACAGGATCACCTAGATGATATTATCAATGGAGATTCAGTTGGATTTACGAAAGGTATGCAGGCAGGTGTTACTCTGCTTGATACGAAAAATGGTGAAATTCGCGCTATTGGCGGTGGACGTGATGTACCAGCCGGCGGCTTTAACTATGCGACTGATGCAAAACGTCAGCCAGGTTCAACGATCAAACCAATTTTAGATTACGGTCCAGTCATTGAAAACAAAAAATGGTCAACGTACCAGCAAATTGATGATGCACCGTATACGTACTCAAACGGTACACCAATTAATAACTTTGACAGAAGACATTTAGGGAAAATGTCGATGAGAAGTGCTTTGGCACAATCACGAAACATCCCTGCCCTAAAAGCTTTCCAAGAAGCTGGGACAGACAATGCCGTTCAATTCGCCAATAATTTAGGTATGGACTTACCGTCTGACATTCCAGAATCTTACTCAATCGGTGGATTTGACGATGGCGTGTCCTCTCTAAAAATGGCTGGGGCCTTTAGTGCATTCGGTAATAATGGATATTATAACGAACCGCATGCTGTCAAGTCTGTTGAATTTAATGACGGTACAAAGCTTGACCTTACACCAGATTCCAAAGCGGCTATGAGTGATTACACAGCCTTTATGGTCACAGATATGCTGAAAACTGCTGTCCAATCTGGAACTGGGACACTTGCACAAGTACCGAACGTTCAAGTGGCTGGTAAAACAGGTACAACGAACTTTACACAAGATGATATCAATAAATACAATATTCCTTCTGGCGGTGCGAAAGATTCGTGGTTTGTTGGTTATACGCCGCAATATACAGCAGCCGTTTGGACTGGGATCGGTAACTCAAAAGATGCGGACGGCAAAATGTGGCTCACAGATTATGAGCAGCGTGTTGCCAAACTCGTCTTCCAGCGATTAATTTCTCAAATTGATGATGGAAGCGGCTCATTTGAAAAACCAGACAGTGTCGTAGAAGCTACGGTTGAAAAAGGATCGGATCCAGCGAAATTGGCCGGACCAAATACACCTAGTGAGAAGAAGACAACAGAATACTTTGTAAAAGGTACGGTTCCGACAAAAGTGTCTGACACATATGAGAAAAAAGAAGCTGATAAACCTTCTGATCTAAAAGCAGTGTATGATGAAGAGAAAAAATCCATCACACTGACTTGGGGCTATGATAACGACGCAGATGCTACATTTAATGTAAAAAAAGCGGTAGATAACGGCGGCTATAAAGAGATTCAAAACAGTTCTGCTAAAGAAGCGGTCATCTCTGATGTAAAGCCTGGCTCTACTTATAAATTCCAAGTGACAGCCACTGTAGAGGATGTCACAAGTAAAGCAGCTTCTACCTTCCTCACCATCAAAGATGATGAAGATAAGGAAGAAAAAGCAGATGATGAGAACAAAGAAGAAGAAGAACCGCAGCAGCCTGACGACGAGCAGACAGACCAGACTGACGATAACAAAAATCAACCCCCAGGCACTGATGAGCAAAAGCCAGATGATAAAAAAGATCCAGACAAAGATAAGGATCAGGATCAAGGCGGAAATACGGAAAACGGAAATAATGGTTCTTCCGATGATGGTTCAGACAGTACAAATGGGAACGGCAATTCACAAACTGACAATAAAGATAAAAAGAAAGATGATGCGAAAACGAACTCTCAAAACTCAAGTTCGCAATCAACTTCTCCTAATCGAAAAGAAAATGAATAATGAAAAAGCACTTGCCTATATGGCAAGTGCTTATATTGTTGACAAAGTGCTAAAATGATGTTTATTTTAGCACTTTGTCTTCTTTTCAGCGTGATAGAAAACCTTTGAAGTCTAGGAAGGGCGAGCACTGGCGCGGAGCGAATTGAACATTCGTGAGCACTAGCGCGCAGACCTGACAACGAATGCGAGGGTTTGTCTACACGCTGAGCACTTGCCTATATGGCAAGTGCTTTTTTTAACGGTTTTGTCTGATTTTTTTAAGTGCTTCATATTTTCCATACTGCTTTTTTAGTTCTGTGTATAGCTCGTCTAGTTGAATGAAGCAGTGATATTGAGTCGGTTTTACCAATATGAACTCTAAACGTTCTGTCCAATTAATAGGAGCAACAGGAAATGTCTCTTGCTTAATATGTTCCCAATCAAGCGTTTGCAGTCTCTCCCCTTTGATCCAGTAAAACATCGCAATCATACTGACAATCCCTTGAAGCATATCATCTTCTTCACACCGGGACTTTCTTGTTTGAAAACGAGGAAGCATTTTTTCTTTTAATTCATTCCACAGTTCGAACATCACAGGAACAAATTCTTCTGTTTTCTGCCATGGAAGTTCATCTCTTAAAGGTTCTGAAGATAGATCATATGCGAGTGGATGCTCTCTAAGGATGTCTACTCGATCGCCTTTCATCTCTACCTTTTTCCCTTTTAGTTTTTCGACATATGAGGAAAAAACAACTGCCCCGCTCATGCCAGCTTCACCAATCCTTTTTTCAGCCTCTTCTGCCCTTCTCTACACATATCAAGAAGCGGACAAGATTCGCACTGCGGACGTTGCGCCTTGCAGTGATATCTGCCAAAAAAGATCAGGCGGTGATGCGTCACAGACCAATCTTCTTCTGGCACTTTTTTCATTAAGGTTTGTTCTACTTCGAGAACAGAATCCTTCCAGCGGCAGATTCCAAGTCGCTTGCTGACACGTTCTACATGTGTATCCACTGCAATTGCCGGCACCCCAAAAGCGACCGAAACGACGACATTTGCTGTTTTCCGGCCCACCCCAGGAAGCTTCACAAGCTCGTCCCGATCCTTTGGCACTTCGCCGTCATATTCTTCAATCAGCATTTTGCTCAACTTTTGAATGTTTTTGGCTTTATTTCGATAAAGGCCAATCGAACGAATGTCTTGCTGCAATTCTTCAAGCGGTACACTTAAATAGTCTTCTGGTGTTTTATATTTTTGAAATAACGTTTTGGTCACTTTGTTGACAAGCACGTCTGTACACTGCGCAGAGAGTGCTACAGCGATCACAAGTTCAAATGGATTCGAATGAACAAGCTCACACTCGGCCTCTGGAAACATATCTCCTATAATATCTAAACATTCATTGATTTGTTTTTTTGATAACATGACTTCTCCTTTATTGGTTATTGTTCCAGCCAATTATAAAAAGGAACTTGTCGCTTATATGTTGACGTCTCTTCTTTTGATGGTGGCGCTTTTTGCTGAGAACGGAAATGCTGGCTATGCTCTTTTGCTTCTTCCGCTGTTTTTAGCCCTTTCTTTTTCCACTCAAACAGAATTCGGTCGATATAACGGAAATTTAATTTTCCTGATAAAACCGCTTCTCTTAATGCTAGGCGAATCATTTCAGCATCATGATGGTCTTGATCCATCCAGATCGAGAGTGTTTCTCCTTCAAGAGGAGAGAGCGGTCTGCCAAATTCATCTTCAAATAAAGCATATAAAGACTTTTCAGCCTGTACGTGAAGTTTTTGACCTTCCTTCGCTTGTTTTGCCTCTAAAAAGTCATAGAGCACGCCCCATAAAGGCTCAACTGAGTAACGGTCATGCTGAATACCAGACCCGTCTTCAAACGGCTGAATCGAAATAAATCCTTTTTGAATTAAATGCTGAACCATATACGCACACTCTTCAGCTGAAATGGTCATGCCATTGGATAGCTCTTCAAATGTTTGAAAGAACACACCTTGTTCTTCATTCATTTTAATCTTAAGCATCACCATCATTTGTGATTCATTCAGTCCTAACTGCTCATAATGAGCAATCAGCAAATTAGGCAAACTGGTCGAACCCATTTGCTGCATATTAATAAATTGCTGCCTATTCATCGGATACACCTCTTCACTTTAAGTATATCACGTTTTATTTCACGTGCCCCTTCAAAAAACGTTTGAAAAAGCCTCCATATGTTGGAGGCTTTCACGTCTTAAGGATATAAACGGTTTAATAATCTTGGGAAAGGAATGGTTTCACGCACATGCGGCGCTCCACTAATCCAAGCAACAGTACGTTCAAGTCCAAGACCAAAACCTGAATGCGGTACAGAACCATATTGTCTTAATTCTGTGTACCATTTGTATGTTTCTTGATCTAGCCCATGTTCTTTCAATCTTGCTTCAAGCAGCTCTAGATCATGGACACGCTCAGAACCGCCAATGATCTCTCCGTAGCCTTCTGGTGCAATCAAGTCTGCACAAAGAACAACATCATCACGATCTGGTGCAGGCTGCATGTAAAATGGTTTTAATGATGTTGGATAATGAGTGATAAACACTGGTTTATCGTAGCTTTCAGCGATCGCTGTTTCGTGAGGTGCGCCGAAGTCATCTCCCCATTCAATATCGTCAAAGCCTTTTTCTTGCAAGAATTTAATTGCTTCATCGTAAGTGATGCGTGGGAATGGTGTTTTGATATTTTCTAATTTTGCTGTATCACGGCCAAGTGTATGCAGTTCCACTTTACAGTTTTCAAGTACACTTTGAACCACATGAGTCACATAATTTTCTTGGTACTCAAGGTTTTCATTAAATTCGACAAAAGCCATCTCAGGCTCGATCATCCAAAACTCAATTAAATGACGTTTAGTTTTAGATTTTTCAGCTCTAAATGTTGGACCGAATGAGAATACTTTTCCGAGTGCCATTGCCGCAGCTTCCATGTAAAGCTGTCCACTTTGAGAAAGGTACGCATCTTCATCAAAATATTTCGTCGCAAACAGCTCCGTTGTGCCCTCAGGTGCACTTCCAGTTAAAATTGGCGGATCTACTTTCACGAAGCCTTCTTGATGGAAGAACTCATATGTAGCACGAATGATTTCGTTACGAATTTTCATAATGGCATGCTGCTTTTTAGAACGAAGCCATAAATGACGGTGATCCATTAAGAATTCTGTTCCATGCTCTTTTGGTGTAATTGGGTAGTCAGTTGCTTCGTGAATCACTTCAATGGATTTCACTTGCAATTCAAAACCAAGAGGTGAACGCTCGTCTTTTGTTACTTGTCCTGTCACATAGACAGATGTTTCTTGAGTGACCGATTTCGCAAGCTTAAAGACTTCCTCTTCCACTTCTGCTTTTACTACGACTCCTTGAATAAAGCCTGTCCCGTCACGCAGCTGCAAGAATGCAATTTTACCGCTTGAACGTTTATTGGCAATCCATGCGCCGATGGTTACATCTTCATCGACATGTTTGAACACTTGATTAATCGTTGTTTTCAACATAATTCCCTCCAAAGCCAGAAAGAAGCTCACCTTTTCGATAGGTGTGATTCTTTTTTCATACATTTTATTATAACCGTTCTAAATCAGCATGGTCAACGCAAGACAGGAGAAACTATGGTGTTACATTTTTTTCCACATGTCCTGTTGAGAAGTCGACATAGCTAAAGCTGTATTGATTGTTTTCATTTAAGTACGTCACTTCCCAAAGGAGTACGTCACCTTCTCTTGCTAATTGAACGTCCTTTAGCTTAGAGACTGTGTTCTCCTTTTGAACAGCTTGTACTGCTTGATTTGAGGTCATACCGTCTTTTGCTTTTTTTGCAATCACTTTTTCTTTTTTGCTGGCAGGTACCCAAACATAGGTTGTTTCGTTTTGTTTGTTTTTCCCTTCAACAATAAATTGTTTTTCTTTTCCGACAAAGGTTTCTACTTGCTCCACTTGTACGATGTTTGCTTGTTTTTTTGCTCGTTCAATCGCCGCCTCATGACCTTGTTCCTTTTGCCCCATGGCAATCTGATAAATCCACGTAAAGCTGATGATGCCAATGAGCAAAACGAGAGCCACAACGGATGAAATGATCCAAACTATTTTTTTCATGTCAAGCTTCCCCTATGTGCGATATATTGTAAATATCGCTTGATTTTGATCTTCTTGATCTAATGCCAATCCAAACATGAGATCTTCTCTTTTAAGCGTTCTGTTCAATAAGTCAACAATTTTATACAGGTCCTCTGAATGCTTAATGTGAACAGTTGAAAGTACCTCTATTTTACTTTCCACTTCTAATTCCTCCTCGGTACGTAAATATTGTTAGTCATACTTTTCGGCGCAGGAACCGATACTATTTTTACAACGGAACACAAAAAGCCGTTACGATAAATTAACTCCAAACCCACACCAGCTAAAGGCCGCTTATGACAGCGGCTTTTCGTTGTTGAGTTTCTCTATATACGCCTCAAGTGATTCTTTTGACATCTCGTGGACCGGCGCATGAGGGAGTGATTCTAAAAATAGTTTTCCATATGACGCGGTTTTCACACGGCGGTCTAAAATGAGCAATGTCCCTATGTCTTTTTCAGAGCGCAGCAAGCGTCCTGCACCTTGTTTAAAGGTTAACACAGCTTCTGGGAGAGCAACGGCTTTAAACGGGTTCTTTCCCTGTTTTTTAGCGGCATCACATTTTGCTTCAATGAGCGGTGAATCAGGCGGCCGAAACGGGAGGCGTGCCATAATGACTGTTGTCAGCTCTGATCCAGGAAAATCGACACCTTCCCAAAAACTACCCGTACCAAGTAAAATCGCATGTTTTGCTAATTTGAACATCTTCGTTAATTTAACAGGGCTACCGCCCGTCAGACCTTGAGCAAAAAGGGCGGCTTGCATCCCTTCTGTTTTCAGTTCATCATACACTGCTTTTAACATCTCATGTGAATTAAATAACACCAATATTTTCGCTTGATGCTGCTTTTCCATCATCTTAATGTACCGTACTGATTGCTTTACATAGTCGCGCTCATCACGGTTCGTAATCGGCGGCATATCAGCTGGTACGATAACCTTGAGCTGTTTTTCAAGTTCAAACGGTGACTCAATCTGTACAAGATGCGGATAAAAATCCTGCAGACCAAATCGTTCTAAGCAATAATCAAAGCGACCATTGATTGTGAGTGTCCCTGATGTGAGGACAACACTTTTTTTGTTCATAAAAAATCGATCCGCTAAAAGCTCTCCAGTATCTAGCGGCTGTGCATGCATAAAGACAGCATTTTTGGCACCTTTTGCATCAATCTCAATCCAAACCGTTTCATCGTTTTTCGGTTCAAAAATGAATCGGTACAGCGTACTGCAAAATGTGTGCATAAACGACATCACTTGATCGTATTCCTCTGCTTCAAACGCAAAGTGCTCTGTCAACTGATCACTTTTTTGAAGAAGCTCGCTTTTTTGCTGCTCATACAGCTTTTCACAAGCAATTAACAAAGAACAAAGCTTACTTGCCGTCTCTTTAATCCGTTTCCACTGCGCATGCTTCGAATGATGACGGACTCTATGAATGAGACGATTGATGTCTGCTTTTGGTTTTGTCCTTTTGACAAAAGAATGAACGGTACTAAAGAAGGCGTCACTTTCCATTTGAAGCTGATTGAGATACTCATCCATTTCGATAAAGGTGTCCGTCTGTAAGCCGGCACCGTGAAATCTCTTTTTGAGCTTCTTTAACAGACCGCCCTGCATGGAGCCAAGCTGCGTTAATTTCGCATGAAGCTGAATATACGACGCACTATCCCCTAGCGTTTCATTGGCTGTTTTCTCAAATTGGTGAGCCTCGTCAATCACATATACGTCAGCATGCTGAAAGATAGATGATGCTTCCGTTTGTGATAAGAGCAGGCGATGATTCGTTAAAATTAAATCAGCTGTTTTGGCCCTTCTTTTCGCACGCTCATAAAAGCAGTATTCTTTAAAGCGGCGCTTTTTCGATGTAAACGGCATGTGCACACACGAAATCCGGTCTTTTATATTGGCAGCTCCCGACGGTAAATTTAGTTCAGATAAATCACCCGTTTCTGTCACAAGGAGCCACATTAATATTTGCGCCTTCGTTAAGACCACATCATAATTATCATCTTCCTCATGCAGCACATGCTCAAACTTATCTAAGCAAATATAATGCGCCCGACCTTTGAATACACAGGCTGCTGGCTCAAATGGAAGCAATTGATTTAAAATCGGCACATCACGCTGAAGCATTTGCTGCTGCAAAAGAATGGAATATGTACTAATAATGACAGGTTTTCCTGATTTCTTTGCTTCTAATGCAGCTGGTATGAGGTATGCAAGCGTTTTTCCAATACCTGGTGCCGCTTCAATTAAAGCATAAGCTCTTTCATGAAACACATCTCTCACTTTATTCATCATCTTGAGCTGGCCTTCTCTTACTTCATAGCCTTCCACTGTGTGGGGAAGCTTCTTTTTGATCTCCTCAAATAGCTGTTCATCGTCTTCCCCTACTGAATCTGTCGTATCCTTTTCAGAATTGGTGACATCTTTAACAGCAAAAGAGCCGACTTCTACCAAAGAATCTTCGCGGCTAGCATCACTCGTTTCAAGCTGCTGGATTAAAAGTCCTATATCACTTAAGAGATAAGAGGATAATCTGCGCAGCTGCTTTAGCACATTTGGCGGTGTATGTGTTAATTGATGGAGTAAGGTTAAAAATAACATGGCAGTAACTTCCGCATCACTATCCGCCCTGTGCGGGTGGTCATGTGGAAGCATGAGCTCTTCGCTTAATTCAGTGAGCTTATAGCCTTCAAGCTCTGGATAAAGAATTCTAGAAATTTCAACTGTATCAATCGCTAGCACATCCAGCTCATTTTTCCCGCATGCTTTTAGTTCATCATTTAAAAAATTCAAGTCAAAATGAACATTGTGCGCAACAAAATAAGCGCCTTGAATGAGATCATACACCTCTTGGGCAATGTCCTCAAAAAACACTGCATCGTCTACCATATGCTGCTGAATGCCTGTCAGCTGTTCAATAAATCCAGGGATCGCTTTTCCCGGGTTCACATATTTTGAATACCGTTCGACAATTTGTCCATTTTCAATGACCACCGCAGCAATTTGAATGATTTTATCACCCTTTTTAGGTGAATTTCCGGTGGTTTCAATATCAACGACAACAAACCTTTGATCGGCCATAAAATGGACACCTCAATTCCTCGTTCCACTCGAAGTGAAACACGCTCTGGGCAAAAATAGCTGAAACAGAACAGCTCCTTTTCTTAAACTGTTCTGTTTCATTGCAGCATGCGTTATAAAATCGTTCTCGCAGGCTCTTGCCCAATCATTTGTTCAATTTGATTTTCTTTATTTAACACGACCACTTTTGGTGTATGTGTCTTTGCTTCTTCTTCTGAAAGCATCCCATAAGCGATAATGATCACTTCATCACCCGGCTGAACCAATCTTGCTGCTGCGCCATTTAGACAAATGACACCGCTCTTTCTTTCACCGGGAATAATATAAGTTTCAAGTCTCGCGCCATTATGATTATTGACAATCTGTACTTTCTCATTTGCCATCATACCTGCCGCATCAAGTAAATCTTCGTCAATGGTGATGCTTCCTACATAATGTAAGTTTGCTTCTGTTACTGTCGCTTTATGAAGTTTAGAAGTCATAAAGGTTCTATACATGCTTTTCACCGCTTTCAGGAACATGGAATATCACATTATCAATCAGTCTTGCCCGTGAGAATTTCACCGCAATCGCAATGATGACCTGACCTGCTAACTGCTGAAGCGGCTCAAGCTCTGGATAGGAGTAAATCTCAATATAATCAATTTCCCCGCTCGTTTGAAGAATTTCTTCTTCTACCAACTGATAAATGCGACTGACGTCACGTTCACCTTTTTCAACCGCTGACTGTCCTTTTTTCAATGCGCGGTACAAAGCAGGAGCTTCTTGTCTTTCTTTATCAGACAAGTACACATTTCTTGAACTTTTCGCTAAACCGTCTTCTTCCCTAACTGTCGGCACTGAGACAAGATGAAGATCAAAGAAGAAATCCTTGATCATCGCATCGATCACAGCGACTTGCTGTGCATCCTTTAAACCAAAGTATACATTTGTTGGTGCTACAAGATGAAATAGCTTTGTCAGCACAGTCACAACGCCGTCGAAATGTCCTGGGCGTTTTTTCCCGCATAAGACATCAGTCCGCTTTTGAACCGTCATCGTGATTGATGGTTCATTTGGATACATTTCTTTCACATCAGGTGTAAATAAAATATCTACCCCTGCTTCTTCTGCAAGGCGCTGATCTCTTTCCATATCCCTTGGATAGGATTCAAAGTCTTCGTTCGGTCCAAACTGCAAAGGATTGACAAAGATGCTCATTACCACAATGTCATTTTGATCCCTTGCTTCTTTCGCAAGCGTCAGATGTCCTTCATGAAGAAAGCCCATCGTTGGGACAAAGCCGATGGAATGCTGTTTTTCTTGATGCAGTTTGATCAATTCCTTCAACTCGTGAATATGGGTGACAATGTTCATTTTTTGATACCCCCATATAAACCATCAAGGACTTCTTCTTTGATATGAAATGTATGCTTGTCTTCTGGAAATGTGTGTCCTTTTACTTCTTTCGTATATTGAATAAGCGCTTCTTCTAATACAGTATCAATTTGCGCGTATTGTTTCACAAACTTAGGTGTTCTAGACACCCCGTATCCTACCACATCATGGTAAACGAGAACTTGTCCGTCTGCCTCAGCCCCTGCACCAATCCCGATCACAGGAATTTTCAGCATGTCGGTAATTCGTTTTGTCAGTTCGCCAGGTACGCATTCAAGCACAAGTGCAATCGCACCAGCTTCCTCACATTTTAAGCTGTCTTCAATCAATTTCTGCGCACTTTCGTGGTCTTTTCCTTGCACTTTATACCCGCCAAGTACTCCAACTGACTGAGGTGTGAGGCCTAAATGACTGACGACAGGAATCCCGCCTCTTGTGAGAGCTTGAATGGATTCAAATACGCCATCTCCACCTTCTAGCTTTAAGGCATCCGCACCGCTTTCTTGCATGATGCGTGCTGCGTTTTTCAATGTTTCTGCTAATGAATAATGGTAAGACATAAATGGCATATCCGTCACAATAAATGTGTCTTTTGCGCCTCTTTTCACTGCTTTTGTATGATGAATCATGTCATCGATCGTGACTTGTACTGTCGAATCGAGTCCAAGTACAACCATCCCAAGTGAATCACCGACTAAGATCATGTCGACTTCCGCTTTTTCTGCTTGCTTTGCAGATGGATAGTCGTATGCTGTCAGCATTACAATTGGTTCATTTTGTTCTTTCATTTTGAAAAAATCTAGCTTTGTCTTCATTTGTTCCTCCTCATTCTGGAGAGGAGATGGCTTGCCTCACATCACATGTTTTGATCTCTCATGCGCGGCGAATCATCCCTCTGTCCAAGTCCCTTAGGATCAAGGCAGAAATTTATCAAATTTTTGTTTCTAACAGGTACAGCTCTTTTCAGATACTGCCCACACGAAGTATATCAAAAATGTGCCGGGTGTTCCACTTAAGTTGACTTGATCTCGATGTCTGCGGAGTAGATTTTTTGGATCCCTTCCTCCGTTTCAAGCAATAAAACACCTTCTTCATTGATTCCGAGCGCTTTTCCAGTGTATTGCCCATTGACGGTGCGGGCCACAATATGCTGCCCGATCGTCATCGCAAACGATTCCCATAATTGTTTAATGGGCGCAAATCCTTGCTTCATATAATCAGCATACCTTTTTTCAAAGGTGGACATGATCTGTTGGATGAGCGCAGCACGGTCCACTTTTTCATTCAATTCCATTCGCAGGCTCGTGGCGACATCCTTTAGTTCATCCGGAAAGTCATCAGCCGTTTGGTTCACATTAATTCCCGGGCCAATAATCACCGCATGAACCTGGTCCGCCTCTGCTTTTAATTCAGTCAGAATGCCAACGACTTTTTTCCCGTTTAACAAAATATCATTTGGCCATTTAATAGATGGACTGAGTCCTGTTTGCTCTGCAATGGCTTCTGCGATGGCTACAGATGCTAAAAGCGTCATCTGCGGCGCTTTGTGCAGCGGAATTTCAGGTCTTAGAATGAGACTCATCCAGATGCCTGTCCCATTTGGTGAATGCCACATTCTTTGAAGGCGGCCTTTCCCGTTTGTCTGATGATCACTGACAACGAGCGTGCCGTGGGGCGCACCTTCATTTACAAGATCATGGGCAATCAGCTGGGTGGAGGCGACTTCTTTCTGAAAATAAATGTGCCTGCCAAAGCTCTCTGTGTCGAGACCAAACAGAATTTCGTCCTCACTAATTTTGTCCGGTTTACGTAGCAGGCGATATCCCTTTCTTCTGACGGCTTCTACCTCATACCCCTCTTTTCTGAGGTCCTCTATATGCTTCCAGACAGCCGTTCGAGAACAGCCAAGCTCATCACATATTTGCTGACTTGAGACAAAATCCTGGCTAGATGCTGTAAATAGTTCGATTAATCGTTTTCTAATTGCTGATCGCATGCTGTAAGCCACTCCTCTATGGCTTCTTTTCGGTTTTCTAAATGATTGTGCAGAACGGCCTTTTTCACCAAATCAAGCTCTTCTGCGATCCATTTTCCTGATGTCTTTTGCCGAAAGGCCATTAAATCTTTTCCTGAAACAGCGAGGTCTTGAAGCGTTTTAATCGGCAGTGCATCATAAGAACGCTTCGCTGCCTCCAGCTCGTCAAAGAAAATGCGGCGCTCGTGTTTTAGCTGTGAGATCTTCAAGCTAGATAAGAGCACGTGTTCACCAGCCTCAAACATCTTCTCCGCATCCCAGTCACAATCGACGTATTGACTAATAGCCACAGCGTCTTTCAAAAGCTTTGTTGACAGCTTCCATTCTTTTAAGAAGAGCACAGCCTCCGCTTCATCTAAGCCAAGCAAATGGATAACAGCCCCCCATACCTCTTCCAGTCCATCCAGTAAGTAATACGGAAATGACTGAAAGGATGCTTGCAGACGATCCTTTTTGAGACCCGGCAATTCTTCATACAATTTGGTAGAAATGAGCACCTTGATCGCCCGCTCACAATAACGACCTTTTAAAAGCTTTTCCATTTCAATCTTTTTGCGTTCAACGGATATGTTGGCAAGGAGGCGCTTATCTTTTTCCATCGCTTCAGCCGTCTCAGGAGCGAGCTCAAAGCCAAGCTGGCTTAAAAAACGGACCGCTCTCATCATACGAAGCGCATCTTCCTGAAAGCGGCACGCAGGATCTCCTACGGTTTGAATTCGTTTCCGCTCAATATCCTTTTTTCCCTCTACATGGTCAATAATCTCCCCATTTATATCCATGGCCATCGCATTGATTGTTAAATCTCTTCTTAAAAGATCTTCCTTCAAGGATGTGATAAACGCCACTTCTTTCGGTCTGCGAAAATCTTCATATTCTGATTCAGTTCGAAACGTCGTCACCTCATAGCTGACCCCATCATGTAACACAATGACAGTGCCATGCTCCTTGCCAACATCAACTGTTTTTTCAAATAAAGACTCGACCGTATCAGGCGTTGCATCGGTTGCTATATCAATATCACCGATTTCCCTGCCTAACAGGACATCTCTCACTGCTCCGCCGACAAAGTAAGCCTGATGCCCATGTTCGTGCAGTGTATGTAAAATAGGGATCGCATGTGTGAATGGTTCATTCATCTTCATCATCACCTTCGATCAATTCTAGGTAAAGCTCTTCATATTCACTCACTATTTTTTCAGAAGAGAAATGGGCTTGAACGCTAGACTGGGCCGCCGCTGACACTTGCTCATGAAGCGCTTTGTTTTTGAGTATTGAGACTGCGTGTTTAGCTGCCGCTTCTATATCGCCGAGCGGGACAAGGAAACCTGTCTCTCCATGTCCAATGACCTCTGGTATTCCGCCAACATCTGTTGCAATACAAGGGACACCGCAGGCCATTGCTTCAAGAAGTACAAGCCCAAAGCTCTCCTTCTCAGAAAGCAGCAGCTTCAAATCACTAATTGAATAAAGCTCCTCTACCTTCTCTTGCTTTCCTAAAAACAACACACGATCAGTTAGTTCCAGCTTTTTCACAAGATCGCATACAACCGACTTTTCAGGACCATCACCAATCAGCAGCAGCTTTGCATGCACCTGGTCAGAAATCTTTTTAAAGACATGAATCACGTCATGCACGCGCTTTACCTTTCGGAAGTTCGATACATGGATGATGACCTTTTCGTCCTGCATGAGACCATAATGTTTCTTCAGCACTTCATGATCTTCACGCAAATACACACGCTCATCGACGAAATTATGGATCGTATCGATTTTTTTATCCGGTTTAATCAGATCATACGTCTGTGCAGCTAATGAATGCGACACAGCTGTTACCCGGTCTGATGATTCGATGGCAAACCGAATCACTTCCTTTAAAGATGGATCATAGCCTAAAACCGTAATATCCGTCCCGTGAAGCGTGGTAACGACTTTCACTGTGTGTCCCGTCATTTGCTTCGCTAAGAACGCACAGACGGCGTGAGGGACCGCATAATGCGCGTGAATAATATCGAGCTTCTCTCGTTTTGCAACTTCCGCCAATTTACTAGCTAGTGCAAGGTCATAAGGTGGATATTGAAAAACAGCATATTGATTGACATCCACCTCATGAAAATAAATATTCGGATACACTTTATTGAGCCTAAACGGAATACTTGAGGTAATGAAATGAACATCGTGCCCTTTTTCAGCTAAACGTTTTCCAAGTTCCGTCGCAATAATGCCCGATCCGCCGACACTTGGATAACAAGTGATTCCGACCTTTAGTTTTTTCATAATTACCCCCCAAGTAAGTCGTCATCGATCAAAAGTGGTTTCTTTGTGATAAACCCTTCTGCATAAGCTTTATTGACTTCTCTTCCATACATAGACTCTCTCATTTTCACAAAATCAATATACCCGTTCACAAGAGGTGTCTCCACTGAATGCGCCGATTTTACAAATTGGCTTTGATATGCATGCAAGCTATCAATCTTTTGGTGCATTTCCTCAGAAATATCAATCACAAAATCTGGACGATGATGGCCGTTAATCATGTAATAATACATCTGACTTATTTTATGCGCTGGCTGCTTGTATGAATCTTCAAATTTATGTATACCTGCCGAAAAAGCAGCCTCTTCTACAAGTGAACCCGCATGACCATGATCTGGATGCCGATCTTGGTGATGCGGAGCAAAAATTAGCTTCGGTTTGTATGTACGAATTACGCCCGCAATGTCCTTCATTGCTTCGTCATTTAAATAAAGACCTCTGTCTGGCAGCGTGAGCTGGATTCGCGTTGACACGCCTAAAATGGCGGCAGCCGCTTTCGCTTCCTCTTTACGGCTCTCTACCGTTCCATTCGAGGATAATTCAGCCTGGGTCAAGTCGCAAATTCCGACACGCGCCCCTTTTTTTACGTATTTTGCAATCGTTCCGCCCATACCGATCTCTACATCATCGCTATGGGCTCCGAATGCAAGGATATCAAGTCGTTTCATTTGTTCCTCCGTTTTTTGCTACATCTCGAAAATCAAACGTACCTTTATTTAAATTCCTGACTAAAATCTCTGCGGTCCCCATATTGGTGGCAAGTGGAATGGTATACACATCGCATAGCCGAATAAGTGCAGATACATCCGGTTCATGCGGCTGCGCGGTAAGCGGGTCTCTAAAAAAGAGCACAAGATCCATTGCATTATCAGCAATTAAAGCACCAATCTGCTGATCTCCTCCAAGTGGTCCTGACTGAAAACGATGAATGGGAAGCCCCGTCGCTTCTTTCACTCTCAAACCTGTTGTCCCTGTTGCGTAAAGTGTATGATTTGCCAATATATCACGGTACGCAATGGCAAATTGGATCATGTCACTTTTTTTCTTATCGTGAGCGATTAAAGCAATGTTCATCAGGAATCCACTCCTTATTAGTCGATGATATTTTCTAAACCATAGACAAGCTGATCAATGTGCATAACCTGTTCAACTGAAAGCTTTACACCTGACATAAATGAGGCACGGTTATAAGAATCATGGCGAATGGTGAGCGTCTGTCCGTCCATTCCAAACAGTACTTCTTGATGTGCGATCATACCCGGAAGTCTTACGCTGTGCAGACGGATACCGTCATAATCTGCGCCTCGTGCACCTTCGATTAATTCTTTCTCTTCTGGATGTCCTTGCTTTTTGCTTTCTCTGACTTCTGCAATCATTTCAGCTGTTTTAAGCCCAGTACCGCTCGGAGCATCAAGTTTTTTATCATGATGAAGCTCAATGATTTCAACGTCAGGAAAGTAATTCGCTGCCATTTTGGCAAACTTCATCATTAAGACCGCACCGACAGCAAAGTTTGGCGCAATAATACAGCCTATGCCCTTTTCTTCTGTTAATTGCTGGAGCTCTTTCAGGTCAGCTTCAGAAAAACCAGTGGTTCCGACGACTGGACGCACGCCATGTTCAAGCGCCTTTTTTGTATGTACTTTCCCGATTTCTGGTGTCGTCAAATCAATTAATACATCAGGTGCTGTCTCTGAAAGACACACATCAATATCTGTATAAATCGGCGCCTCAGATGTCGTATGAATCACATCAGATAATTTTTTTCCTTCGTGCGCGTGATCAAGGGCTGCCACAAGCTCAAAATGGCTCGTTTCTTCTGCCAGTTTCACAGCTTCTATCCCCATTCTTCCTCTTGCTCCAGCGATTACTACTTTGATGGTTTGGTTCGTCATCGTCTCTACTTCCCTTCTTTTTTCGTCCAGCGGTCTTTGTCTCTTGTATTGAATTTATGCATCACACGATCATGTGCTTCCTCTAGTGATATATCTAGTGAATTAGCGAGACATGTTAACACAAACAAAACATCGCCAATTTCTTCTTCCATGCTTTTTTCTGTTTCCGTTGTTTTTTTCGGCTTTTCTCCATAGTAATGGTTAACCTCTCTTGCCAGCTCGCCTAATTCTTCTGTCAGACGGGCCATCATGGCAAGCGGGCTGAAATAGCCTTCTTTAAATTGTCCTATGTAATCATCTACTTCTTGCTGCACGTGACGCAGCGTTTTTTCTTTCGTCATCAAGCTCATCCTCCTATCCATCTCTTACATGTTAGCGAAATCATAAATATTTGACAAATGTTTAAAACTCAGTTTGCTTGTTTCTCTCCCATACCATATAATATTATCGCTGTCTAAGCAAAAAAAGGAGTGGTCTCTTGCTAAAAGAAATTCGTCTTAAAAATATCGTCTTTATTTTAATAGGATCTGCGATTTTTTCTTTCGGTCTTGTTCATTTTAATATGCAGAACAATTTGGCGGAAGGCGGATTTACAGGTATTACACTGCTTTTATATTTTCTATTCCACATTGATCCATCCATTTCAAACCTTGTCTTAAACATTCCGATCTTTTTTATCGGCTGGAAAATGCTCGGCAGAACGATGTTTACTTATACAATTGTAGGTACTGTCAGTCTTTCTGTCTTTCTTGCCATCTTCCAGCGCTTTCAAATACATATGCCTCTCCAGCACGATTTGGCCCTAGCCGCACTCTTTGCAGGTGTGTTTATCGGAACAGGCCTCGGGATCATCTTTAAGTTCGGCGGTACTACCGGCGGTGTGGACATCATCGCAAGACTCATCAACAAGCATTATCAAGTAGCTATGGGACGAACAATGTTCATCTTCGACGCTTGCGTCATTACGATTTCTCTTACTTATTTAAATTACAAAGAAGCCATGTATACACTCGTCGCAGTATTTGTTGCTGCGAAGGTCATTGACTTCATGCAAGAAGGCGCTTACGCAGCCAAAGGTGCCATGATCATATCTGAAAAAGATGACATCATTCAAAAGAAAATCACAGAGGAAATGGAGCGGGGTGTGACCATTTTAAAAGGGGTCGGTTCCTATACAAAACAGGAGCGCAACGTTCTTTATTGCGTCGTCCCAAAAAACGAGCTTGTCCATCTCAAAAGCGTCGTGACCTCAGTCGATCCTCATGCGTTTGTATCCGTCAGTGACGTGCATGATGTGCTTGGTGAAGGCTTCACATTAGATGAACACAAAAAGCCGCTCAATCCGCATTAAAAAAAGAAGCCCAAAAATGGTGCTTCTTTTTTATGATTTCGGATAATCAGCTTGTCGCTTTTGCTTCTTCTCTTTTTCAGCACGGTATTTCCGAAATCCAACATACGTTAACGTTAATAAAATGATGCTTCCCGTTGTTAAAATGACCCATAAAAGCGATGGGTCAGCCTCATCTTGATCAACGTGGGCAAATACACTCGATAAATCCTCTTCAAGCTTCGTGAGGCGCTCAAGCTTTGTCCCACTTGATGCTTTTAAAAATTCACCTTGCTCAATCACTTCCATATGCTGCTTAATCGTTTGCAGCTTTTCAGGCGAAACATCAATGGTTAAACTCGGATAGATCATATCGTATAAAGAAACCAGCTCATTCCAAGTTTCATAAAACGTCGTTGATTCCGGATCCTTCACTTCTTTTTTCAACGTAGGAAAAGACCCCATAATGGGCTTCTCCAGCGAACCCCAAAGTGGCTCAGAGTCTGACTGGATCGCATCGAGCAGCATTCTAAACTGAGAGGCATAACGAAGCTTTTCGCGCTCATTCAATTCTTCCTGCGGCAGCCCTTTTATGATATCTTGATAGCCAACTGTAATTTGCCGAATCTGCGTATTTGTCAGCGTTCCGCGCCAATCCTCAGCTTTAAATGTCTTTTCAACATACAATGCGACCTGTAACGCCTCATCATATTTAGCTTGTCTCGTTAATTGAAAGATTGAATCTGATAGTTCCGTTAATTCTTGCAGCACACTAGCGGCTGTTTCCTCGCCTTTGGCAACAGATGGCTGTAATACGAGAAAAAATAATAGAATCATCGCGATTGGCTTTCGTTTCATGCAAGTCCCTCCTAGCCCTTCTCCATACAGCGTATGAAGAAAAGGACAAGGTTAGACCAATATTGTTAAGGGAGTTCGAGCTTGACCGATTTTTTCGATAGGACGAAATAATACGAAACAAGAAGAACGGCAATGCTTAACCAAAACGTGACGTAGCCGATCTCGTTTGTATAGGCAGACAGCATAGAATAACGCGGCATCATACCAAATACATAATCAATCACATCATTATGTAAAATCCATATGCCAGCTACCACCAAATGACGCATTTTAAAACGATAATAAGGTGCAAACAATACGGCTTGAACCGCCATCGCAAAGTGGGACCCAATCAGCATGTACCCTTCCCACGGAAAATCATCCACAGATAAAAGGACAAAGATATTCATTCCTACAGCCCATAACCCGTACTTCATTAAGGTCACGAGGGCAAGTGCTTCAAAATAAGGAGCGTTTCGTTTCATCAAAAAAGCAAGTAGAACAAATAAAAAGAAAAAGCTTGCCGTTGGACTGTCTGGAACAAAAGCTAAAAAGATAGCCGGCGTCTCTACAAGCTGTGGAATATACCAATAGTAGCCGTACACAGTGCCAAGGAAATTGATTATCAAGACTAGCACAAGCATATAGCGCGTGGCTAGCAGATATTGAATCCATCTCATACGTCTCTTCACTCACGATCTATTAAAATCAGAAAAAAGCTGACAGCGCCAGCTTTTTCTCTTTTGAGTATATCCTTGTACTTGCATTTAAACAACTGAATTATTTAGATTTGACCTCAGATAAATATTTAGACAGCTTTTCAAGTTCTTCATCGCTGCCTTTAAAGATACCCTTAGGCATGTTGCCTTTACCTTCAACAGCGATTTTAGCAATCTCCTCAGGTGCAAGACCATTGTCAACAAGTGACGGTCCGGCTGCTCCGCCCTGCATGTTATCCCCGTGACAGGAGATACATGTCTGCTCCTGATAAATTTTATACTCTTCCGCTGAGGTATCAATCTCTGCTTCTTTCTTAATTTCACCTTGCTTTGCCGCTGCTTCCCAATCATGAGTAGCAACAGACTCCCACGTTAAATATGTTGCTGCGCCGACTGCAAGGATCATCATCCCCACTGCAACCGGTCTTCTATACGGTCTGCGTTCAGGACCAGAATCAAGAAATGGTGCCAGCAACAGTGCACCAAACGCAATCCCAGGCATAATCATCGCACCAACTACCGTATAGCCACCTGCAGCAAATTCATATTTTAATAACTGGTACAAGAATAAGAAATACCAGTCTGGCAGCGGAATATAGCCGGTATCTGTTGGATCAGCCATCCGCTCAAGCGGAGGTGCATGAACCACAGTTAGGACAAGAAATCCAATTAAAAAAACGGCACCTACAAGCCATTCCTTTAAAAGAAAGTTCGGCCAAAAGGCTTCTGTTTTTCCCGGATATTCGGAATAGTCTTTAGGTATGTTAGGTTTTCTTTCTGCCGGAATTCTAGAGTCTCCGACAAACTTCATCCCTTTTCCCCTATGCAAAGTCATCCCCTCCTCATTGAACATTCATCAAACGCAAATTTTTTATAGCGGTCCAGAAATTCCTTGCTTACGAATCATAATAAAGTGGGCAGCCATCAGCCCAAATAATGCCGCTGGCAAGAAAAAGACATGGATAGCGAAAAATCTCGTCAGCGTTTGTGCCCCTACAATGTCAGGATGACCTGCAAGCAGCGTTTTGATCTCTTTACCAATGAAAGGCGTCGCTTCTGCAATTTGAAGACCAACCTTCGTTGCAAATAGCGCCTTCATATCCCATGGCAAGAGATAACCTGTAAAACCAAGTCCAAGCATCACAAAGAAAATGAGCACACCAACAATCCAGTTGAGCTCTCTAGGCTTTTTATACGCCCCTTGGAAAAAGACCCTTAGCGTATGTAAAAACATCATGACAATAACTAAACTCGCACCCCAGTGGTGCATCCCTCTGACAATCTGACCAAATGCCACTTCATTTTGTAAATAATAGACAGATTCCCAGGCGTTTTTAATATCCGGCACGTAATACATCGTTAAAAACATGCCCGAAAGGACTTGAATGACTGTCACAAAAAACGTTAAACCGCCAAAACAGTACACAAAAGCGGAGAAATGATGTGCTGGATTGACATGCTCTGGCACCTCATGATCCGCAATATCTCTCCATATTGGTGTAATGTCTAGCCGCTCATCTACCCAATCATAAATCTTGTTAAGCATCGTTACCCTTCCCCTTTCGGCACAGCTTTTCCAAGATAGAGGTATCCGTCCTTCACTTGCTGCTTATAATGATCAAGCGGTGCAAGTGGCGGAGTTCCGGGTACGTTTGTACCATCCTTGTCGTACAGCCCATAGTGGCATGGACAGAAAAATTTGTTTGGATTTTTCGGATCACTGTTCCAGTTCACTGTACAGCCTAAATGTTTACAGATAGGCGATAAAGCGACAATTTCATCCCCTTCTTTGTACACCCATGCTGACCTAGATTCCTTTGACTCATACCATGCATCTACTTGATCAATTTTAAAGTCAAAGCGCTTCGGTTCCTTCGTCAGTTCATCTACACTGACAACTTGAACCATATCCTGATCCTCTGTTCCTTTTAGCACAGGGTCAAGCGCAAAGCGAACCATAGGCATGAGCATTCCAGCGGCCATAAATCCCCCCACGCCGGTCAACGTGTAATTCAAAAATTGACGCCTGGACACTCCATGTCTCTTCTCGCTCATTTTTTTCTCCCCCCTCAGGTCGTCAGCTACTTTATAACTGAATTAGAAAAAATTTCATAAAACTAGGACACCCTCATAATATATCAATCTATTCACAAGGTCAACATCCTAAAAAGCTATGTACAATGCAAATGTAAGGGTTTTTATGAAGGGCTCCACTTTTGTAACAAAAAGTTCAAAATTTGTTCTACACTGTCTTGAACAATTTTTTGCTTTAATTCTACCTTTAAATGCTCGAGAGGAACCGGCTTTAACAAAAATAGTGATTCACTAACCGCCGCATGCTCTTTCCATTGGTGATCAGATGAGATCAACACAACATGCTGAAAATGATCTTCTAGCGACTGCTTCATCGTGAAGATGTCTTCTAGTTTTCGGTCATTGGCTTCTTCATATGTATGTGGTGGAAAAAGAAAGACCCGCCCTTTCAGCTGTCTTTCAAGTTCCTCTGTTACAAGAATGGTAAACTCCCCTAAAGATACGGTTTGTTTGATTTGATTCACATCTATTCCAACTAATGGAATGATAGCGGTATCAATGTAATCTCTAGATTGCAAAAAGCGATCTGCATCCTCCGCTTGAAACTTCATCAATTTCCCCTCTTTCATGACATAAGCCCTGCCTGGATAGGGCAAGGCTTATTCGTTCAGTTTATGACAATAGGCTTAATTCTCTTGCTAACTTATTAAATGTTTCTTGATCATGACGGTCAAGTGCTTCATCTATCTCTTTCATAAGCCGTTCTTTTTGGAAAGTTGCGATCGAGTGTTCAAGCACTTTCTCCGCAAGATCCTTATCTTTTTCATTCTCATAAAGATCCTTTGGAATATGAGGATTTGTTTCAAGCACAGCTGCATATTCCGGCGAACGATAAGCAGAACGGAAATTCAATTGAATAAACAAATCTTGCTGTTTATTCAAACGAATATCATGAAATGACTTTTCAGCATCTGTCGTCATGATATTCTCTTTATAAAATCTAAAGGGAACTTCATCCACACAGTGTGTTGACATAATGATTCCCCTTGGGCAAAATTCTGCTTGCTCTACAAAATGAACCTTTTCCATCAAAGAGTCGTGACTCATTAAATAATTTAATATCCAAACGCACTCTCTTCTCTTTAACTGATAATGGTTTAAAAACCACCGGATGAATTCCTTCTTTTCATTGACAGAAACAGGGGTCTGCATGTTATTCCCTCCTCTATCGTAAATTAAATTGCTATACATGAATTATTCAACAAACCAGTTCTTCATTCCTGCAAACTATAAGGAAATTTCGTCTTCAATTCTTAAAATCGTTTCTTCGATTTCTTCATTCGTGCCATCTTTCTGAAGAACTTTACGTAATAGCGGCAATGCTTCTTTTTGTCTGCCTTCTTCTAAAAGGAACGATGCGTATTCATATAAAAAGTCACGTTCCTCATCAAAATCAGGCAGAGCCAGCTTGAAGTACTCAGCTGCTTCTTTGTATTCTTCTCGTCCAACAGATGCAGATGCAGCATACCAATTCCATTTTGGATCATCTTCCCCAAAGCTTTTAACCTCTTTTATGACATCCAGAATTTCATCAAAAAGCTCTTCATTTAAATAGATCGCGAGCAATGTTTGGACCGCTTCAATATATCCCGGATCAAGAGCAAGTGCTTCTTGAAGCAGCTTTTTCGCATCTTCTGAATCCCCATTTTTCAAGTCAATCTTTGCACCATATAAATATAATTCTTTGTTATACTCGTCAATTTTAATACCCTCTTTTACTACCTCTAAAGCCTCGTGATATAGTCCTTCTTCCTCATAACTTTTCGCTAAAGGCATATATAGAGACGAATAAGATGGATCAATATCTTTTAGTTCTGAAAGCTGCTGAATGGCTGTTTTCGTTCGTCCAGCCCTCATCGCTGTAAATCCGTAGCCAAAAAGTGTATTCGGATCTGTTTGATCTTTCACTGCCTTTTCGTACCATTCAAGCGCATCTTCGAATTCTCCAGCTGTGCTGAGTGATTCAGCGAGCCTCTGATAAACATTGACGCCGCCAACCTCATGTTGTTGATCTGCGACCTTGTAGAAATAGTCGGCCGCTTTCTTTGAAAGACCTTGCGAAAAATACAATTCACCTAACGCAAAATCAATAATGGCTTCATTTGGAAGCAGCTCTTTTGCTTTTAAGAGCTTTTGTTCACTGACTTCAAATAGTCCTTGCATTTGATACAAATCTGCCATTAACAGTAGGCTCTCTGGATAGGCATCATCATCTTCAGGAATCGTCTCTAATACCGAAATCGCCTTTTCTTCTTCATCAGAGTCAATCAGCAGTTCTGCATAAAAACATGTTAACCCCGTTTCCTCTGGATATAAATCATGTAAATCACTGATGAGATTTCTCGCTTTATCGATATCTCCCCAATCATAATATAACTGAGCTGCCTGCGCCTTTTCTTCATCATGCAAATGCTTTTCTGCCTGAGCAAGTGTTTGAAGTCCTTTTTCAGTCTCACCCGCCTCAACTAATTTTATGGCTTCTTGTAATGAACTATTCAAATCAAACCGTTCCTTTCTGTTTTCCAAAAACCTAAACTATTGTTACTTCATATCATAATCGACAGGTACTCATCCAGCAAATATGTTGCACTTTTAAAATGAACCCATTTTTGTGTTTTAAAGACTGGTTTTCATTTCATCCTTTACGAAACGGAAGTTTTGTAAACTGAAAACACCTGAAATTCATTTTTTGATCAGATAAAATGATTTTTTTCCAGGTTTCATCTTGAGACAAGCTATGCTATATTCCTTACAAATATGCATAAGGAAAGAAAAAGCCTGAGGACATCCTCAGACTGTTTTGGTTAAGTATTCAATGTGTTCAAAGAAATTCGGGTATGAGACGCGTACAGCATCTGTATCTTCAATCTCAACCGCTTGCTTTGTGATGCAAGCAGCAATCCCTAGCATCATACCAATTCGGTGATCTCCGTAGCTTGACACGGTTGCGCCGCCTTGAAGCGTGGTTTTACCATGAATCTTCATACCATCATCTGTTGCTTCAATATCAGCACCGAGTTTTTTAAGTTCTGACACGACTGTATCAATTCGATTGGTCTCTTTTACTTTTAACTCAGCAGCATCTTTAATGATCGTTGTTCCCTCTGCTTGTGTCGCTAGAAGCGCTATAATTGGAATCTCGTCGATAAGTCTTGAAATCATATCACCAGAAATTTCGATGCCTTTTAATGAAGAGGTAGAGATCGTTAAATCTCCATATGGCTCTCCGCCTTTTGCATCTACTTCATTGATCTCAAGATTCGCACCCATTTGTTTCAGAACATCAATAATACCCGTTCTTGTTTTGTTTAGCCCGACATTTTTTAAAACAATTCGGCTGTTAGGAACAATAGATCCAGCAACAAGGAAAAATGCAGCTGAGGAGATGTCTCCAGGAACAAATATATCTGTTGCTTTTAATGTTTGACCACCTTCAATAGAAACACTTTGTTCATCTTCGTCTAGTTTCACACCAAACATAGAGAGCATTCTTTCTGTATGATCTCTTGATTTATGCGGTTCAGTTAATGTTGTTGTTCCTTCTGCTTGAAGACCTGCTAAAAGGACAGCAGACTTAATTTGGGCGCTTGCCACCGGAGACTCATATGAGACACCTTTTAAATGGCCGCCACGAATAGAAAGCGGCGTATACTCGCCGTTTGCTCTGCCATCTATTTTCGCTCCTAGTTGTTTAAGTGGACCTGTTACTCGCTGCATTGGTCTTTTAGCAATACTCTCATCACCGATCAGTGTACTGTGAAACTCACAACCAGCTAATATTCCCATCATTAATCGAATGGTTGTACCAGAATTCCCGACATCGAGGACGTCAGACGGCTCCTTGAGCTCTTTCAGTCCCTTCCCACGGATCACAACATCTGTCCCTTTTTGTTCAATTTCAACGCCCATTTTTCTAAAACAATCAATCGTACTTAAACAATCGGCTCCAGGGAGAAAGTTTTTCACCACTGTCGTCCCATCAGCAATTGCACCAAACATCACTGATCTATGAGAAATGGATTTATCACCTGGAATATGAATGACTCCATTCATAGGAGCATGTTTATGAATTTTCATATTTGTCACCTCAGTCAGCATAAAATGTATCGTAATTCGCTCTATTTTTTATACAGATCTCTGCACGTTTACGGTCGTCTTCTGTTTGAAAACTAATGCGTAAAATCCCATTAATGTCTTCCCGCGTTTCAATAATACGGATATTCGTAATACTGATGCTCTCATTTGCTAAATGTCCTGTAATCTCCGAAATGACCCCAGGGTGATCTGGAACATCCACATAAAGGTCATAAAAAGCAGGAATGGCACCTTTTTTCCTCAGAGGAAGCCCATCACGATATTCCTTTGCCTCTTGAAAATAAGAGAACAAGCCTTCAGCGTCTTCTTGCAGTACAAAGGTCTCAATGCGATCGATCTCTTTTTTCCATTCATGGAACCGGTCTAAAATCTTGTTTTTGTTGTGCAGAAGGATATCTCGCCACATTGCAGGGTTGCTTGACGCAATACGTGTAATGTCACGAAAGCCTCCAGCAGCAAACCGTTTGACAAGTGGGAATTGTTCTTCAAAATGATGTGCTTGATGCACAAGACTGGCTGCAACAATATGAGGGAAATGACTAATCACACTTGTTACTCCATCATGTTCTTCTGGGGTCATCTCAATAAAATGAGCATTTGTACCTTTTAACAAGTCCTTCAAACGATCAACAGCCTCGCGGTTTGTTTCCTTTGCCGGCGTTAAAATGTAGAACGCATTTTCAAATAAAAAGTCTTTCGCTGCTATAACACCTGACTTGTGAGAGCCTGCCATTGGATGTCCACCAATAAATTGATAGTGCTTAGGAAGCGTTTTTTCAGCAAAATGGACAACCTTTTGCTTTGTGCTGCCAACATCGGTAATTGTGAGCTCTCTCTCAATTCCAGAGTTTGCAATATCACGAAGCATCTTGACTGTTTGCTGAACTGGTGTTGCCAAAATAATAGTCGCAGATTCAGCCAAACCTGCCGCAAATGAATCAGCTGCTAAATCAATGATACCCAGCTTTGTTGCTGCAACCATTTGTTCTTTGGACACATCGTATCCAACAATTTTTTTATGAGGATACTCTTTTTTAATCGACAGTGCGATGGAACCTCCAATTAAACCAAGTCCAGCAATTAATATTGTTTCATTTGCATCATTCATGTTCATCACCTGTTTTTTCGCGAAAATTAAAAAAGCCATTTCAACAGCTTATATGTATGAGGTTGGTACAATGAAAGCCATATCCTGTAAAAGGATATGACTTTATGGTTATGCTACGCTCGAATGCCTTGCATTAAATCAGCAAGTGTACTTAGAATTTCTGCATTTTGCTCCATTGTTCCGACCGTAATACGTAAAGACGTTGGAAAACCAAGTGCTTTACCAGAACGAACAATGTAGCCTTTTTTCAATAATGCATTGAATAATTCATCTGCATCTCTTTTAAAATCAATCAGCACGAAGTTTGTTTGAGACGGATAAATAAATAGTCCAAAACGGTCAGCAAATTCTTGATATTGCTTGAGACCTGCTTCATTTTTTTGTCTGCATGATTGAATGAAGTCCTGATCTTTTATCGCTGCACGAGCTGCTGCCTGAGCGATACGACTCGTATTAAACGGCTCTCTCGCTGGTTCAATCGCAGTAATCAACTCTTCTGATGCAATGCCATAGCCTACTCGAAGCGCGGCCAGTCCATACGCTTTAGAAAACGTACGGAGTACGATAACATTTTGATAGTTGTGTAATAAAGATAAGCTGTTCGGAAAGTCTTCCGCACGAACGTATTCGACATATGCTTCATCTAGTACTACAAGCACATGAGCTGGTACTTGATCTAAAAACGCCACAAGCTCAGATTCTGACAAATGATTTCCCGTCGGGTTATTCGGGTTGCATACCCAGACGACCTTCGTGTTCTCATCAATCGCATCCAGCATGCCCTTCAGATCGTGAGCTCCTCCGTCTAAAAGCGGCACCTCTCGAATCTCTGCCCGCTCAATGATCGCATTGTGACGATATTGCGGAAAAGACGGAGCTGGGATGACGGTATTTGTATGTTGGTCAAGGAATGCCCTAGCAATAATTTGCACAAGTTCATCTGAGCCATTCCCGAATATTAATTGTTTTTCATTTACTTGAAGAAACTCAGCGAGCTCTGTTCTTAAACTTGCGCTGTATCCATCTGGATAGATCGCTAAATGTTCAAGCTCAGCTTGTATCGCCTCTCTTGCATGAGCGGAACATCCAAAAGGGTTTTCATTTGAAGCCAATTTCACAATTTTGTCTAATTGATATTCTTTTTTGACCTCTTCAATTGGTTTCCCAGGTTGATACGGTTTTAGTTGTTTTAATTGATCTTTGATTTGCAAAAGTTTCACCTCATTTGAATGAATAGAGGGGACTAAATGTTTTTGCATAGGTTTCAAACTCTCTTAAAGCGTCTTGACGAGTATCACTTGCTAACAATTGATCCTGAAGTTCTTCAATTTTTTTTACAAGTGCACTGCCTACAACGACGCCGTCACTCAGTTTATTCATTGCGTCTACCTGCTCTCTTGTTGAGATACCAAAACCGACCGCAACCGGTATGTGACTCAGCTGTTTCACTTGTTGAATAAAATCAGTAATCGATTCGTCAAAGGTTTGTCTGACACCTGTTACACCAAGAGATGAAACACAATACACAAAACCTTCTGCCTGCTCTACTATATTTACTAATCGTTCCTTACTGGTTGGTGCAACGAGCGAAATATATGAAATGTCATATGTTTGACAGTTCTTTTGCAGCTCACTGCTTTCTTCAAAAGGCAAGTCGGGTGTTAAGAGTCCCGAAATATGATTTTTGCGCAGTAAAGCGAAAAAGTATTCTGTGTCTAATTGTAACACAGGATTATAATACGTAAATAGAATTACAGGAATTTTTACACCGTTTTTTTTCATCTTCCCTGCTAATTCTATCGCTTTTACGATATTCATGCCATGATTTAGAGCTCTTTTGGAGGCTCTTTGAATGACAGGACCGTCTGCTAGCGGATCGGAATAAGGAACACCTAGCTCAATCGCATGTGCACCGGCTACTTGAAGGGACAAAGCTAAATCGATCGTGATTTCTTCTGACGGATCCCCTGCTGTAATAAATGGGATGAATAATTTCTCGTCTTGCTCTAATTGAAATGTGATCATTTGGTTTTGCCCTCACTTTCAAGCACATTCATTAATGTATGCACATCCTTATCTCCTCTTCCTGACAGGCAGACAAGGATGATTTCATCTTCACTCATCGTCCTGCTCATCTCAAACGCCTTGGCTAAAGCGTGTGCTGATTCAATCGCTGGCAGAATTCCTTCCTTTTCTGTCAGCAGTTTTAGTGCATCCAGTGCTTCTTGATCTGTAGCACTCACATATTGAACGCGTCCGCTCGCATGTAAATATGCGTGCTCTGGTCCGATCCCGGGATAATCTAGACCAGCTGAAATGGAATAGGGCTCAATAATCTGGCCAAATTCGTCTTGGATTAAATAGGTCAAAGATCCATGAATGACCCCTTTTGTCCCCTTCGTAATGGTTGCTGCATGAAGCGGCGTATCGATTCCTTTTCCAGCCGCTTCTACACCAATCAAATCAATCTCATCATCCAAAAACGCTCGGTACATTCCAATAGCATTACTTCCGCCGCCGACACAAGCAATGACTTTATGAGGGAGCCTGCCTTCTTTTTTCAGCATCTGCTCTTTTGCTTCATCACCAATCATCCGCTGGAACTCACTGACGATTTGGGGATATGGATGAGGTCCTACAACTGAACCAATCATATAGAAATGATCACTACAGTGCTGGACCCAGTAACGAATCGCTTCGTTCGTTGCATCTTTTAATGTGCCGTTTCCGCTTGTGACAGGTATGACTTCAGCGCCAAGGAGCTTCATTCGGAATACATTGAGAGATTGTCTCTCCACATCCTCTTTTCCCATAAATACCGTGCACGATAATCCAAACTTGGCGGCCACCGTTGCAGCTGCTACTCCGTGCTGTCCAGCGCCTGTTTCTGCGATGATGTTTGATTTCCCCATTTTTTTTGCAAGCAGTGCCTGACCAAGTGCATTGTTGATCTTATGAGCACCTGTATGGTTTAAATCTTCTCTTTTTAAATAGATTTTTGCGCCGCCGAGGTATGCAGATAATTGATCAGCATATGTCAGCGCAGTCGGTCTGCCTGAATAGTTTTGCAATAGAGAAAGATATTCTTGCTTAAAGGCTGGGTCTTCTTTTAATTCGTTAAATGCTTGTTCTATTTCTTTGAGTGGCTGCATGAGCGTCTCGGGAACAAATTTCCCTCCGAATTCTCCATATCTGCCAAGCTCATTTGGATATGCGTACATCGTTTAACATCCTTTCTTCGAGCGCTTTGATCTTAGCGCTGCTTTTCTTCCCGTTTTCTTCTATGCCGCTTGAAAGATCGATCGCTTTTGGGCTATAGGCAAGAAGCTCTGGCAGTGTTTCTGGTGTTATTCCGCCGGCAATGATGCATGCTTTCTTCAGTCGTTTTGCTTGCTGATTGTATACAGGTACCGCTTCCCATGTAAAAGCTGTGCCAGAACCGCCTCTCATCCCTTTTACTTTCGCATCAATGAGAAAACCATCGACAAACGGCGCAAATGCCGTCATTTGATCAAGGGTTTCTTTTATATCGGGATCGTGATGAAAGACTTTCCACACTACCGCCCCTGTTTGTTGTTTTATTTCTTTTGCATCCTTTCTTGTTTCATCTCCATGCAGCTGCACGATATCTAAAGGAATATGCTTTGTGATGTCACACACTTTTTGGATTTTTTCATTTACAAATACACCAGTAATCTTTTTCCTGCACTGCGAATCGGTGAGCCATTGTTTCACTTGATCTGGATCGACTTGCCTTTTACTTGGAGCAAAAATAAATCCGATCGCATCTGCTTGAGATTGCGCAATGCATTCTACATCTTCTAGTGAGACCGCCCCGCAATATTTTAAAAAAGGCTTCATCGTGGTCATTCTCCAAATAACGTCTGAACGGCTTTTTCTTGTGAGGGTTCTCTCATTAATGATTCACCTACAAGGACAGCACTCGCTCCATGTTTTTTGACAAAGGTCAGATCATCAAATGTCTGAATACCGCTTTCACTTACTAGCAAGACATCCTTTGGAACAAGTGGTGCAATCTCTTTAGTTTGCTCAACTGTTGTTTTAAATGTCTTTAAATTTCGGTTATTCACGCCAATGATTTCGGGGGTGAATAGGTTTAAGATATGTTCCAGTGTATCTGCTGCATGAACTTCGACAAGAATATCTAGTCCTTTTTCCTTCGCTTCAGCATAGAATTCATGAAGCTGTTGCGGTTCAAGTACTTCTCCAATTAATAAAATGGCATCTGCACCGATACGTCTTGACTCTTCTATTTGTATGGAATCGATGATAAAGTCTTTTCTTAAAATTGGACGTGCGACTTTTTCTTTAATTAAGGAAAGATACTCGTTCTTCCCTTGAAAAAATGGTTCATCTGTTAAGACTGATAAGCAATCAGCATTCGATTTTTCGTAGGCTTTTGCTGTTTGCAGAGGATCAAAATTTGGCTGAATGATTCCTTTGGAAGGAGAAGCCTTTTTCACCTCAGCAATCAGCCCAATCGAGCGGTGAGGGTTCATGAGTGCTTCTTTAAATGATCGTCTTTCAAAGTGTCCATCCGCAGGTAACTGCAACGTTTGGATATGTTCTTTTTTGCGTGCAATGATTTGATTAAGCATAGATCTCTTCCTCTTTCGTTTTTTGTTTTAAACGAGCCAATTGTTCTTTGGCTGCTCCGTTTTTAATCGTTTCTAATGCTTTTAATGTTCCTGCCATGAGGCTTTCTGACTTGCCCGCGACATATAAAGCCGCCCCGGCATTCAGAGCTGTAATATGAAGCGGCGCCCCTCCTGTTTGATGATTCAATATATTCTGAATCAATTTCGCGCTCTCTTCCGGTGATTGGACCTGAATATCTGATAAGTATCCTTTTTCCAGTCCAAAGTCTTCTGGGTTTAGTGTATATTCTGTCATGGCACCTTTTTTGAGTTCAATCACATATGAATTGGCTGTAATCGTTAGTTCATCCAGCCCGTCTTCCCCGCATACAAACAGGACATGCTCTGGCTCTAATGGGGCAAGGGCTTCCGCCATTAATTTTGCCTTTTCCTTTGCATACACACCGATGATTTGCTTTTTGGCTTGCATCGGGTGGCAAAGCGGTCCTAATAGATTAAATACCGTCCGGAAGCCAAGCTGCTTGCGGACTGCTGCTACTTGTTTCATAGATGAATGGTACAGTGGCGCAAATAAAAAGCCCATGTTTTTCTCTTGTATTTGTCTTCTTGTTTCTTCTGGAGTAGATTGAATGTGAATCCCAAGACACTCTAGCACATCGGCACTTCCGCTTTTTGAAGAGACTGAGCGATTTCCGTGTTTTGCGATTTTAGCACCAGCGGCGGAAGCTACAATAGCAGCTGCAGTTGATATATTAAATGTGGAGAGTCCATCGCCTCCTGTGCCGCATGTGTCAACGACATCAAGCGATCTTTCCGCTGGTTCTGCTTTTTGCCGCATGGCCCTCACGAAGCCTGTCATTTCTTCAGCGGTTTCTCCTCTATGCGCTAAAATCGATAGACTTGCAGCGACTTCAGCATCTGTTAAAGAGCCGCTCATCATATCATGCATTAGTCTATGTGCTTCATTTTCTGATAGGAAGCCTCCGTTAACAAGAGCTGATAGTCGCTGATTCATCCTGCACACTCTCCTTTTCTGAAAAAATATGTTCAGCAAGCTGAATGGCCCTCAGAAGCGCTCCTGCCTTGTTACATGTCTCTTCCCATTCATTTTCTGGCACAGAATCTGCGACAATGCCAGCGCCTGCTTGTATGGAAGCGATCTGATTTTTGACGCTCATGGTACGAATGGTAATACAAGAGTCGATATTGCCGTCGAACCCAATATAGGCAATACAGCCGCCATACGTTTCCCTTGGCTCAGGCTCCATTTCATTTAATAATTGCATCGCTCTTATTTTCGGTGCCCCTGTTAATGTGCCTGCTGGAAATGCGGACATGAGTGCATCAACTGGGTGTGTATCCTGCTTTAGCTTCCCTGTCACAATGGAGATGATGTGCATGACATGTGAAAAGTTCACAACTTTTGTAAAGGTCGGTACGGACACGCTGCCGTATTCTGCTACGCGGCCGACATCATTTCTGGCTAGATCTACTAACATGTAATGTTCTGCTTTTTCTTTCTCATCTTCTAGCAGCTCTCTTGCCAGTGCGGCATCCTCTTCTTTTGTTGCTCCTCTTTTTCTAGTGCCTGCAATAGGATGAATTTCTAGGTGCCTATTTTTGGCATGAATTAATCGTTCTGGTGAGCTTCCGACTAAATCACGGTCTTTTAATTTCATAAAATACATGTATGGAGATGGATTCACAATGCGAAGCACACGGTATAATTCAAATGAACTCACTGACACTGGGATATCAAAGCGCTGTGAGAGTACGCCTTGAAAAATATCACCCGCTCGAATGTATTCTTTGATTTTTTCTACGTCCTTTAGAAATTGTGTTTTTTCATAGGTTGATGTCACATGTTCAAAGGACGGTGATTCGTTCATATTCCCTGATAAAATCAGTTCTTTCATATCAATCTTTGTGTGGAGCTTGTGAATCATCTGTTCAAGCCGCTTTTGATTTTCTTTGTAAGCTCGTATTTTTTCGTCTTCTGTTTCATTTCCGGTTAGCTGGGTGTATTGGATAAAATGAACATGATTCGTTTCATGATCAAAGGCAATCATCGTTTGGCAGACAAATAGAGTACAATTGTCTGTCGTTGGTGCGCTTAGATGCGGCCTGACAGATGGTTCAATGCTTGGAATAAGATCGTAACTTAAGTACCCAACTGCCCCGCCTGTAAACGGGATGTCAACGTCTGGTGTCTTGATTTGATATTGCTCTTTCATCCAGTCTAATAAGTCTTTCAGTTCTTGTTTTTTCATGACCTCCTGCCCAGCAGCGTCACGTGCAATATATTCGTTTTGATCATCGTGTAAGGTTAAAAAAGGATGTAATCCGATGAAGGAATATCTCGACCAGCTAGAAGACTCATCTTTGCTTTCTAGTAGATACACAATATCTGCCTTGAGTTTTTCGACAATTTGAATCGGTGAGAGCGTATCAACTGTAATGGTTTCAACAATTGGAATCGTTTTGTGGGACTCGCTGTCCCTTAAAAATTGGGTCAAATTTGATTGGGAATTCATAAGCACACTCCTTAAATGGGATTAAGGAGAATGAGGGGACATATAGAGGGTTTGTATGAGTATACGAAATAAGCCTAAAAGAGGGGTACTCTTTTAGGCAGTATGATGAAATAGACGTATCGTATCTCTGCTCAACTCTACTCATCTCAACTACCCTAGTCTCATTCTCATCTTCTCTAAACTTGCAATGCCGTTTACACCTGTGTGTAAACTTCGGCTGTTCATATCGTATTATAATTCCTTGTTTTTTGTCAACTGTAAATCAGGGCGAAGCGTCACAGCTTCTTCCAAGTACACATGCTGCACATCTTCCTGCTTTGTGTCTGTTTGGACCGTCATTAACACACGAATACAATGCTTTAGACCGCCTTGAATGTCCAGCTCCTGCATACAAGTAACAGGCACATACGTCCACCCTTCAAACTGACGAAGGGCTTTTGCCGGAAAAACGGAGTGAATATCTTGTGTAGCTGAAATTAAGATCTGCACGACACGTTCTGGATCTACTTGATTTCTTGAAATAATCGCTTCTAGCAGCTGTTTCGTTTTATTTAATACTTCTGTTTCTGTATCTTCTTTCACTGTTGTAGCCCCACGTATCCCGCGAAACATCATAGACATCCCTCCTCCCGTTTCCATTCTTCGAGCCATTGATGCAGATCATCTTTTGTGAAAGACTGCAAGACAGCATCTCCAACCTGTTTTAATAAAACAAATTGAACGGTTCCACCTCTTGCCTTTTTATCACCAATCATCCGGTCAACAAATGTTTTCGTGGAAATATCTTTGGTGACTTGTACCGGAAATCCGAGTTTTTTCATCCACTCTTTTAGTTCCGTACGATTAAGGCTGAGCCCCAGCTTCTTTTCGCTCACATATAGCGCAAACTGCATTCCGATTGCAATAGCATCTCCGTGTGTAATAACGCCGTATCCATACTCTGCTTCAATGGCATGCCCAAGTGTATGACCTAAATTCAAAAATGCACGCACACCTTGTTCTCTTTCATCTTTTTGAACAATCGACGCTTTGACCTCAATGCCTTGATACAGCATATGTGCGAGCTCGCTTTTTGAGCATTCCGCCAAAGAACGAATAGACATCAGCTCTGTTAAAAAGTCTTCACTTGAGATGAGGGCATGTTTGATGACCTCAGCAAAGCCTGACCTCATTTCAGTTTGAGATAGTGTCTCAAGCATGCTCGTATCATAAATGACGGCTTTCGGCTGATGAAACGCACCGATTAAATTTTTACCGAGAGGATGGTTAATCCCCGTTTTCCCGCCAACTGCACTGTCATGTGCCAGTAGCGTCGTCGGAACTTGAATAAAATCAATACCTCTCATGTAACTAGCAGCAACAAAGCCAGCCAAATCGCCAATTACGCCGCCTCCAAGCGCAATGATGCACGAGGAGCGATCCAGCTGAAATTGTATGGCTTTCGTATGAATATGCTCAAACTCAGCAAAAGATTTCGACTGCTCTCCGCTTGGCACAACCACTTTATGCACAGACCATTTCTGCTTAAGTAATCGAACCATTTCATCACCGTAAATGGCATCAACCGCTGTATCTGTCACGATTAAGAGCTTCGTATAGGAATGCCCCGTGGAAGTCATCAAGTCGACGATATTGCGTTTAATCCCATCACCGATGTATACAGGATAAGTGGCTGAAGACGTCTTAACTTCCAGTGTTTTCATTAAAATTCCCTCTGAAGCTGGCGCATTTTTTCAACATTTTCTTTAATGCGGTCAATTTGATCAAGGCCAAACTGCTCCACTACAGCATTGGCGATTTCCCAAGCCACGACTGCTTCTGCGACAACACTTGCGGCAGGAACAGCACAGCTGTCAGAACGCTCAATGCTTGCGGAGAAAGGTTCTTTTGTTTCAATGTCAACGCTTTGAAGCGGTTTGTAAAGCGTTGGGATTGGTTTCATGACCCCTCTTACGACAATTGGCATACCAGTTGACATTCCGCCTTCAAGACCACCTAAGCGATTTGTTTTTCTCGTATAGCCCTTTTCTTCATCCCAGATGATTTCATCATGGACCTCACTACCATTTTTAGAAGCCGCCTCGAAGCCGATACCAAATTCGACCCCTTTAAAAGCATTGATACTCAGAACAGCACCTGCAAGCTTGCTGTCTAATTTGCGGTCATAGTGAACATAGCTTCCGACTCCAACCGGCATTCCTTCAACGATGACTTCCACAATTCCGCCAATTGAATCACCGTTTTTCTTCGCTTCATCAATGGCATCCATCATTTTTTGACCTGCTTCACTGTCGTAGCAGCGAACAGGTGACTCTTCCGTTACCTTTTGCAAATCTTCAATTGATTCATATGCCGTTTGAGCTGCTTTCACTCCGCCAATTTCAAGAACGTGGCCAGCTACCTTGATTCCTAAATGAGCCAAGATTTGTTTAGCGACTGCGCCTGCTGCTACGCGCACGGTTGTCTCACGGGCTGATGAACGCTCTAATACGTTTCGCATATCACGATGTCCATATTTAATCGCACCATTTAAATCCGCATGTCCTGGTCTAGGGCGTGAAATTTGACGCTTCATTTCACTCTCTTCTTCTTCTGTGATCGGCTCTGCCCCCATCACTTTTGTCCAATGCTTCCAGTCGTTGTTTTCAACGACAAGTGCAATAGGAGAACCTAATGTTTTCCCGTGACGAACACCACTTAACACTTTCGCTTGGTCTTTTTCAATCTGCATTCTTCTGCCGCGGCCGTGACCTTTTTGTCTTCTAGCCAATTCATAGTTGATGTCATCCTGCTCTATGTAAAGTCCCGCTGGAACGCCTTCAATAATTGTGGTCAATTGTGGACCATGTGATTCACCTGCTGTTAAGTATCTCATGACTCGATCTCCCTTCATCGCATTAACGCTTTTAAGTAAAACTATGATAACACACTTACTACTAAAAAGTCAGCTACAACCCCTTCTTTTGATAAAAGAAAGTATCAGCTGATGTGAGTCCAAACTTTTCTGGATGAAAAATTTGTTCAGTTGAACCAACAAATAATACGCCATTTGGTTTTAAACTGCTGCTCATTTTCCTGTAAATCTCTTCTTTTGCCTCTTCTGTAAAGTAGATAAGGACATTTCGGCACACGATAAGATCAAGCTGTTTTTCATAAGGATCTGCTAAAAGGTTGTGTTTTTTAAATTGAATGTGCTTTCGCACCTCATCCTTCACAGTGTAAAATGAAGAATCTTCTTTTGTGAAATATTTTTGCTTGATTTGATCTGGTACCTCTTGCAGTGATCGTTCATGATATTTTCCTTTTTGAGCTGATTGCAGCACTTTATCATCAATATCAGTTGCAATAATTTGGAAGTCTTTCACAAGCGGATGGCTTGATAGCAGCATTGAGAGTGTATACGGCTCCTCTCCTGTCGAACATGCTGCACTCCATATTTTTAGGGTCCCGCTGTTTTTCAAAAGCAGCGGAAGAATTTTTTGATCAAGCACTTCCCAGCGCTGATAGTTTCGGTAAAATTCTGACACATTGATCGTCATTCGATCCATCGTCTCATCTAATAGTGCTCTATCCTTTTCAAGGGCAGCCGCGAACGCTTCAAAATCTCTATATCCTTTTTTATCATAAAGTGACGTTAATCTTCGTTTCATTTGTGCTTCTTTATATAAATTCAGATCCACCCCGGTTAGTTTTTTCCATTTTCCGACAAATACTTGATATTGATCCATCAAAGTCCTCTCCTGTCTCATCTATCTTTGTCCTAGTATAGCTGTTTTTATCGAAAATTTGTATCTTCTCATGCGAAATTTCGTATAGAAATATTCATATAAAAAAGCCAAGGTGCTCATTTGATGAACACCTTGGCTTGAATTTTAATAAATCCAGCTTGAGATGGTTTGATCCCAGTTTGTGAGTTCTTCTTGTTTGAAGAATAAGTTGATTTCTCTTTCAGCACTTTCTGGTGAGTCTGAGCCATGGATAATGTTTTTTCCAACCGTCAATCCATAGTCTCCTCTTATTGTGCCCGGGAGCGCTTCCTTCGGGTTTGTTTTGCCGATAATCTGTCTTGTGACATCTACTACCTGCTCACCTTGCCATACCATTGCAAATACTGGTCCTGACGTAATAAAGTCAACCAATTCCCCGAAGAATGGTTTTTCTTTATGCTCTCCGTAATGTGTTTCTGCTACTTCTTTTGGAATGCTCATTAGCTTTGCACCAACAAGCTGAAGCCCTTTTTTTTCGAATCTTGACACAATTTCACCGATTAATTGTCTTTCCACACCATCAGGTTTGACCATAAGAAATGTTTTGTCCATATACGTTCTCCACCCCGTCATTTATGTATGTATAGGCTTACATTGTTACAAAGTGATCGTATCATTTTTTTATATAATAATCAATTTTTGACAAAAAATTTCACAAAAAAACCAATCAACAATATGTTGATTAGAATTTTCGTTTTCCAATATATTTGGCAATGGAAGCGAGTGACGTTTTCGCTCGTCCTCGAGGAAGTTTGTCTAGCTGTTCGAATGCCTTTTTCAAATACATTTCACTCACTCGAATCGAGCGGTCGATCGCATCTGTTTGTTTGAGGTGTTCAATCACAGGTTTTAGCTGGGTTTCCGTTGTTTCACTATTAATCAGCTTTAATTGTCCTTCGAGTGTAGGATTCTTCAGTGCATATAAGACCGGGAGTGTGACATTTCCTTGTAAAAGGTCTCCTCCAACAGGCTTACCAAGCTCTTCTTCAGTTGATGTGAAATCAAGCACATCATCAATGATCTGATAGGACATCCCGACATAGTAGCCAAACCAGTAAAGGGCTTTATGTGTTTTCTCATCTGTACCTGCTGCTATCGCACCTAACTGACAGCTGCCTGCAATGAGCAAGGCTGTTTTTCGTTTGATTCTTCTTAAATATGTACGTAGGTTTTGATCCATATTGTATTTGTCTTTCACTTGCTCGATTTCACCAAGACAGAGCTCGACGACCATCTTTGACAAAATTTCATGCGCCATTGGGTGATTGATCTTTGTCATATACTCAAGAGATCTTGCAAACATATAATCTCCTGTGTACATGGCAATTCGATTGTCCCATTTTGCCTTAATCGTTGGCTTGCCTCTTCTCAGCTCTGCATCATCAATAACATCATCGTGAACGAGCGATGCCATATGAATGAGCTCAAGCGCAACGGCAACATATTTAATTTTATTAATGTCATAGTCGCCAAACATGCCTGAAAGGAGAACAAAAACGGGGCGGATTCGTTTTCCGCCCGCTTGCAGCAAATGAAGACCCGCTTCACTTAATAATGCATAATCAGAGCGAACTGTTTGTTCAAGCTCTTTTTCAATAATATCGATATCATGATTTAAAAAAGAGATCATTGCTTTTAGTTTCATTATTTTCACCCAAATATCGTTTATTCAAAGCTTCTTTCCGATATGTGTTGCTGCTACACCGCCTGTAAATGGATGATACGAGACATCAGACAGACCCGCCTCTTCGAAAAGAGCCGCCAGTTCTTTCATGCCAGGGAACGCTTTGGCTGATTCTTGAAGCCATGAATACTCCTGATAGCTTTTGGCAAACAGTTTACCAAAGAGCGGCATGATGTATTTGAAATAGACATAGTAGCCTTGTTTAAACCCAATCATTTCAGGTTGCGATGTCTCTAGACAGACAACCATTCCACCAGGCTTCACGACTCTTGTCATTTCTTTTAGCACTGTTAAGTAATCAGGGACGTTCCGTAGGCCAAAACCGATCGTGACATAATCAAATGTGTTGTCCTCAAAAGGAAGCTCCATCGCATTGCCGTGAAGCAATTCAATTTGATTATAGCCCCCAGTCTTCACCTTCGTTTCTCCAACACTCAGCATATTTTTACTAAAATCAAGGCCTTTGACTTCGCCTTTGTCTCCAACAGCATCAGCAAGCGCAATGGTCCAATCGGCTGTTCCGCAGCATACGTCTAATGCTTTGGCTCCTTTTTGAACATTCATCAGTTTCATTGTTTTATCGCGCCACTTTTTATGCTGCTTAAAGCTGATGACGGAGTTCATTTGATCATAGTTTTTATAAATTTTTTCAAATACACCGTGTACTCGCTGTTCTTTTGATTGCTGCATGACTTACCCTTCTTCCACTTTCTGATGATACGCAGGTTCATTTTTCATATGATCCAGGCGATTTAATAGCTCTTTTTGAACGACCGGAGATGAAACAAGATGCTCCTTGATGGATCGTTTGGCCTTTTCATAGCCTTCATTCTCAAAGTTGTCAAAACATGTATAGGCGTCCGTATAGCTATCGTTCAAAAAAAGTTTTAAATGCTTGTCATCTTCTGCTTGTTTCATGAAACGCTTATAAACAAGGAAACGACTTGCAATCTCATTCCAATGCGTTAATTGAAAATGCTCAGAAACCCTTTGGAATAACGCAGACTCAACCGTTGCTACACTTTTGTAAAAGTGCGCTGCATCTTGAATGGATCGATCATACAGTCTAATTTTATGTTCATTGATTTCTTTGATCGCCGTTGCGAGCGTGCGAATCATGTAGATGTCTTTCATGTCAGAGAGAAGAGAATAATAGAGACCGCTGAAATAGTCTCCTGCCAGGATCGTCAGCTGACGATTTTTGAATTCGTCTTGTTTGATCGCTGCAGCAGTTGTGACTTCGTCATGGGTATCAAGGGCAATTTGCACAAGCATCGCCGTTAAAATATAATTTTCTTTTTTCTCTGCATCAATTTGAGCTTCATCAAACATTGCATGAAAAAGAAGGAGCTTATCTTCATCGATGAGTGGTGCACGTAAATGTTTCGCCAAATAAGGATGAGAAAGCTTTTTATTTAATTTTATATTTAGATTAGATAAAATTCCGTAGATGTCTTGCAAAGATATCACCCTTGTCCCAAAAATTACAGTTTCATATGTAGCCCTGCACATTGTATAGAGATTTATTATACCATATCAGCTCTCACTTTTATGCTATCAAGTGCACTCAAGTATTTATTTCTTTGCTTCGCTTTGAATTTCCCCGAAGCTTGTTTGAATGACAGCATCGCCTCTTACTTTGATCGCTGACGTATGCTCAGTAAATTGTGCAATGATGACTTCACCTTTATCGAGCTTTTCGGAATGGTGAAATCTTGTATCAGAGCCTCTAGTTAAGCCGATGACATTTACACCATTTTCATTGGCTTTAATCACTACAAAATCAGATGCTTTATTTTCACTCAATCTGTTCACCTTCCATCTATCTATTGAATTAGTCGTTTTTAATAAAGGAAAGTACTTCTGCTCTTGCCGCTGCATCATTTGCAAATGTACCGCGTACTGCTGAAGTCACTGTTTTTGCGCCTGGCTTTTTCACTCCGCGCATCGTCATACACATATGCTCTGCTTCAACGACAATCATCACGCCATGCGGATTGAGTGTTTCCACCATACTATCTGCAATGGTTGATGTGATGCGTTCCTGAAGCTGCGGGCGTTTGGCAACAGCCTCTACAGCTCTTGCAAGTTTGCTAAGTCCTGTCACTTTTCCGCCGCGCGGAATATAAGCGACATGCGCTTTTCCGTAAAAAGGTACAAGGTGGTGTTCACACATTGAATGGAAAGCAATATCTTTTACAAGAACGAGTTCTTCGTGGTCTTCACCAAAAATGGTTTTAAAATGTTCTTTTGGATCTTCATTTAATCCCGAGAACACTTCTTCATACATTTTTGCTACTCGTTTAGGGGTATCAAGAAGTCCTTCACGATCTGGATCTTCTCCGATGGCTTTTAATATATCGCGTACTGCGTGTTCGATTAGTTCTTTATTTATTTCACTCATGTATTATATCCTCCAAAGGCGATTACATTTCAATCAGATTCTAGCACACTTCAGATCCTAAAAGCAAAGGAGAGCGTTCTAAACGACGCTTTTGAATCAAAAGGAAAAGCCCCTTATGAAAGGGGCTTTTCTAGACCAGTGTGAAACTGTATATGTATAACTCCTGCAATAGGATCATTACACATAACGATTATTTACCTGCCACCGCGTCTTTAAGTGCTTTACCTGGTTTGAAAGCAGGTACTTTGCTTGCAGGGATTTCGATCTCTGCACCAGTTTGTGGGTTACGTCCTTTACGAGCTGAACGCTCACGTACTTCAAAGTTACCAAAACCGATAAGTTGGATTTTGTCACCATTTTTAAGTGCATCTAAAATTGTATCAAAAACAGAATCAACTGCTTTTGTCGCGTCTTTTTTAGATAACTCGCTTGCTTCAGCAACCGCGTTAATAAGTTCTGTCTTGTTCATGCCTTTCACCTCCTCCCAAAAATATGCATTCAATAGATTGTTATCATTTCTTCACAATTCATCTTCTTTCTATACACTTTTTTTGAAAAAAAGAGCGTCTAGAAAGCGGTATACATGGCTTTTCATTAGAAAACAACTCTTTGAAGGAATGTTTGTCCAACAAAGTGAAGATTTTCTGTAAGTAGATTAACACATATGAAATACCATATCAAGCATTTTAAAGGGAAGAATCCTTATTCGTCAAGGATTAAGGGCACTTTTACGAACGAATATTCCTAATTTCAGCCTGAATCTGACTAATCTTTATACAATTGTCTTTTTATGACTCATTCCTTACGCAAAAAAAGACCCCTGTCAATGAGAGGTCTCACATGCTATAGAATAATCGCGATCAAACCGCCTGATCCTTCGTTGATGATTCTTTCAAGTGTTTCTTTCAGTTTATATCTTGCATTTTCTGGCATCAGTGACAGCTTTGCTTGAATGCCTTCTCTGACAAGGGAGCTGAGTGAGCGCCCAAATATATCTGAATTCCAAATCGAAAGCGGATCATCTTCAAAGTCTTGCATTAAGTAGCGGACGAGCTCTTCACTTTGTTTCTCTGTTCCGATAATCGGTGCAAATTCACTTTCTACATCTACCTTAATCATATGAATAGATGGCGCAACCGCCTTTAGTCTTACGCCAAATCTCGAGCCCTGCCTAATGATTTCTGGCTCATCTAAACTCATATCTGACAAGGCCGGGGCCGCAATTCCGTATCCCGTCTGCTTCACCATTTTTAAGGCATCTGATACTTGATCATATTCTGTCTTCGCATGCGCAAAATCTTGCATGAGCTCTAGAAGATGGTCTTTCCCTCTAATTTCTACACCAACCACTTCTTTTAGAATATGGTCATATAGATCATCTGGGGCGTACAGGTCAATCTCCGCAATCCCTTGACCCATTTCAATCCCTGCTAAGCCCGCTCTTTCAATAAAGTCAAATTCACTGAACTGGCCAACAACACGGTCAACATCTCTTAATCTTTTAATATCCTTTACGGTTTCCTTCACTGAGTCCTGATAGCTTTCTCTCAGCCAATGATCTTCTTTTAACACCATGACCCAGCTTGGCAGGTTCACATTCACCTCTAGGACTGGGAATTCATATAATGCTTCACGAAGCACACTAAGGACGTCTTGCTCTCTCATACTTTCTACACTCATGGAGAGTACTGGAATATCATATTTTTGGCTCAGTTCCTGCCGCAGCGCTTCTGTTTCAGGATGATAGGGTCTCACAGAGTTGATCACCATAATAAACGGCTTTCCAACCTCTTTGAGTTCATCAATCACACGTTCTTCAGATTCAATATAATCATGTCTTGGAATTTCTCCAATAGAACCATCCGTTGTAATCACAACACCGATGGTTGAATGCTCTTGAATGACCTTGCGTGTGCCAATTTCCGCTGCTTCATGGAACGGAATTGGCTCTTCATACCACGGCGTGTTGATCATTCTTGGACCATTTTCATCTTCATACCCGCGCGCACCAGGGACTGTGTATCCTACACAATCGACAAGCCTGATGTTGACATCAAGACCGTCACTCACATGAATCGATGCCGCTTGATTCGGAACAAATTTTGGCTCAGTGGTCATAATGGTTTTTCCTGCTGCGCTTTGCGGCAATTCATCCTGTGCTCTTGCACGATCTGCCTCATTATTGATATTCGGGAGCACCACGAGCTCCATAAACTTTTTAATAAACGTAGATTTCCCTGTACGAACAGCGCCAACGACTCCTAAATATATATCGCCTCCTGTTCGTTCAGCGATATCCTTGAAAATATCGACTTTTTCCAAGTGATCCCCTCCCGGACTTGCTATCCTCGTTTTCAAATAAAATACTCTATTCTTCAATCAAACTTGCTTGAAAGGTGTCTGGACAATATATGTGTATGACGTTGTCCTATTTGAATATGACACCTTTTTTTGTTTTGAGAGTATGTTTAGCCATAAAAAAACCTTTCTCCTCATTTATATGCAGAGGAAAAAGGTTCATTCTTGTTTATGACGTCTTTTTTTCTAAAAAGTCAGGCTCACCTTTTTTGTTGATGGTATATGGGACAGAAAACGCGGGTACAAACGGGGTTTCCTGCCAATAGACATCTTGAATGTTTTCACCTGGTTTCAGCTTTCGTTTCGTATTCTTCAAAATATGAGCAAAATCACTGCGGTAATCCACATAGATTTCGCCATTTGATGAAATCAGTAATGGGAGGGAATTCCCTGTCACCGGGCTCATGACCGTAGGCGGCGATTTTAAGCCTAGCTTTTTTTCATTTAACGTATATAAATTGTTTGATACTACTTTGCCGTATGGCGGATATGTATGTTCATCTTGATATATTTTGATTCTAAGCCGTAATTCACTGATGGTTTGCGTCATTTTGACATCAAGCAGTTTCACAGTTGGGTTTTTTTCGACGTCTGTGAGGACATACATATATTCCCCTCCGCCTTCAAAGGATGTAGACGGTACATCGTGTAAATATCTTGGTGACAAGCGCTTAAAGTCGATGACGTACTTTTGATAAACCGGCGTGTCTGCTTCTTTCGTTTCAATCGGCAAAAGACCATTTGTTGCTTTTTGAAATTCCTCAATCGCTGTCTGAACGCTTTGCAGTTGCTCTTCGTACGGCACACGGTTTTCAGTTTTGCGATTTTCTGGATACAGACATCCTGTTAGTAAAATAAGTGCTAACAACGTGACACTGACTTTTGCTTTGATCATCACATTCTTCCTTTTTCTTTATTCATTGACCGGCCCGCTAAATACAACTAAAAACACAATGATACCTGATATCAGCATCAAGCTGTATGCGACGGTCGAGGCTGTTATTTTAAGAAACCGGCTCTTCAGCTTAAATCGACTGAAATAAATGGTTACTACAGCTAAAAACATGAGCCCCATTGAACCAAGTGCAAACCACATCTTGATTAAAGCAAAACTCATCGTGCCTGTCCCCCTTTAAAACGAACAAATTGTAAGCGTTTATATTTCATTCTAAACCAAAAATAAGGTAAATATCAATCATTTTTCCAATCATTCAGAAAAAAGCGCATAAAAAAACTGAAGCAAAGAGGGGGACTCCGCTTCAGTCATTAGGTCGACTATTTTTCCTCATTCTGTAGAGGCAAAGCTCTATTCAAACTTCATTGCTATGTTATGCAAGTCTTCCCCTTCTTGCATCCTCTACATGCCTAAGTTCAGTCTTCCATTTATTTTGTTTGGTTTTCAAACATGTTCACAAGGTCTTCCATTTCATGTGTTTTCACACGTGCCATCAATGATTCGACCGCATCGTCGACCTTTTTCCCTTCAAACAGGACGTGGTAAAGCGCCTCTGTGATCGGCATGCTGACCTTGTATTCTTTGGAGAGCTGATAAGCGCCTTTTGTTGTACGGACGCCTTCGACGACCATCCCCATTTTTTCAAGCACTTCTTCAAGCTTATACCCTTTACCAAGCAGATTTCCGCAGCGCCAGTTACGTGAATGAACACTTGTACATGTCACGATCAAATCTCCAACGCCCGTTAAACCGGCAAATGTCAGAGGATTCCCTCCCATTTTTGTACCGAGACGTGCGATTTCAGCGAGTCCTCTAGTGATGAGCGCCGCTTTTGCATTGTCACCATATCCAAGCCCGTCTGTGATCCCTGCCGCAAGAGCAATGATATTTTTCAGTGCGCCGCCAATTTCTACACCAATCACATCAGGGTTTGTATAAACTCTAAAGTTGTTGTTCATGAACAAATCTTGAACAAATTGAGCCGCTTCAATATTTTCTGATGAGACAGTGACAGTTGTCGGGTGACGCAAGCCTACTTCCTCGGCGTGGCTCGGTCCTGATAAGACGACGACAGCTTCTCTTTTCTCATCCGGGACTTCTTGTTCAATCATTTGAGATATTCTCAGAAGTGTATCTGGTTCAATTCCTTTACTTACATGGACAAACGGCACTTTCGACGTAATCAGCTCATTTGCCTGCTTCAACACTTCACGAATGGCCTTTGTTGGCACAGCGACAATAATAGCGTCTGTCCCCTCTAACGCCTGCTTCATGTCTGTCGTCGCCTGAATGGACGCAGGCAGTGCGACATTTGGTAAGTAATCATGATTTTCATGTTTCTCATTGATTTGGTCAATGAGCTCTTGTCTATGTCCCCACATGTGTACATCATGATGATTATCAGCTAATACAAGAGCAAGGGCTGTTCCCCAGCTTCCTGCTCCAAGTACTGAAATTTTCTTCATTCTGCTCACCCTTTTTATTTTCTCGCTCTCGCAAATATTTTAATCGGTGTTCCTTCAAAACCAAACGCATCTCGAATGCGATTTTCTAGGAAACGTTCATAAGAAAAGTGCATAAGCTCTGGATCGTTTACAAACACAACAAAGGACGGAGGCTTAATCGCCACCTGTGTCGCATAGTAAATTTTCAGGCGCTGTCCATTATGAGTCGGCGTTGGATTCATTGCTACTGCATCCATGATGATATCGTTCAAAATATTCGTTTGAACGCGCATCGCATGATTTTCACTAGCTGTAATAATGGACGGCATTAACGTATGAATTCTCTTTTTCGTGAGAGCAGACATAAACAAGACAGGAGCATAATCTAGGAATTGAAAATGCTCACGAATGTTTTGCTCAAATTCCTTCATCGTACGCTCATCTTTTTCAACAGCGTCCCATTTGTTCACAACGATCACAACGGCTTTACCAGCTTCGTGTGCATAGCCCGCAATACGTTTATCCTGCTCAATAATGCCTTCTTCACCGTCTAGAACAACAGCGACAACATCAGAACGATCAATGGCTTTTAATGCACGAAGCACACTGTATTTCTCTGTTGTTTCGTATACTTTTCCTTTTTTTCTCATACCTGCTGTATCAACAATGACAAAATCACGCTGATTGTACGTAAACATCGTATCGACAGCATCTCTTGTTGTACCAGCGATGTTGCTGACAATGACGCGGTCTTCTCCGAGCATCGCATTCACTAAAGAAGATTTCCCTACATTCGGGCGACCGATTAAGCAGAACTGGACAACTTGTTCGTCATACTGCGTATCTGGTAAGTTCTTAAAGTGTTCTGCAACAGCATCAAGTAGATCACCAAGACCTAATCCGTGCGTTCCAGAAATCGGATATGGCTCGCCAAACCCTAGTGCATAAAAGTCATACACGTCACTTCTCATTTCAGGGTTGTCCAGTTTATTGACAGCAAGTACAACTGGCTTTTTCGTGCGATATAAAATTTTTGCGACTTCTTCATCCGCTGATGTCACACCATCTCGGCCATTCACCATAAAGATAATGACATCCGCTTCATCCATTGCAATTTCTGCTTGATGGCGAATTTGCGCTAAAAATGGCTCATCTCCAATATCAATTCCACCAGTATCTATTAAGTTAAAGTCATAATTTAACCATTCAGCAGAGCTATAAATACGATCTCTTGTTACACCAGGTGTGTCTTCTACAATCGATATTCTTTCGCCTGCGATTCGATTAAAAATTGTAGATTTTCCAACGTTGGGCCTTCCAACAATGGCTACGACAGGTTTACCCATAGTACCCTTCCTTTCAATCCAGCCGCGATTCAATATGTTCATCATCATGTTTCAACCGGGATTTAAAATTTTCATTCAGTTTTATGAAATAAACCCTTCAAACATGAAGGGTTCAACTTATATATTATATCAATTTTTAATCAGACCACAATGAATAACTTAAAAATGTTTGACAATCAAGTAAAGATCTTCTCCAATTCCGTGTGCAATTCCATCTAAAATGGCCTCTAAATTCATGGCGTACATGTCGAGTTCTTCTTTATTTTCACAGAAAAAAACGGCTGTTCCGCCCATGACCCGCTCTTTATTTGTTGTAGCCACAGCGAGTATAAATTGTTCAATGGTGTTCGCCATGCCCTATTACCTCACTTTCTTTTTTATGAACTCTGTCGGCATTCTGATGGCATTTTCTAAAATGGGTACTTCTTCTAATACACGGACAGCGAGATCTTCACGATACCATTGCGGTAAAATGAACACGCCAAGTGTGCCGTTATTCAAATCACGCTTTGCGAGCGGACAGAGTGATGGTTCACCAGAGTCGCGATACACACCAAGTACATTGGATAAATCAAATAAAATGGCTTGCCGCTGCCCAAGGTTGGCAATCGTTGTGGCTGCGTTGAAATTTTTCGGTGTCAAAATAAAGCCCATCCCATGCTCTAATATGAGCTTTTGCTTTTCGGGCAGTCCGATATTCATGATGTAAATATCGTTCACATAAAGCCCTGCCCCATCAAAGCGAAGCTCTCCTTTTTGTATGTTGACAATATCCTTTAATTGGCTGCCAGACATTAATAGCTTTGCCAAGAAAAAACAAAGAATACCGACCACTGTCCCTATAACGAGCGAGAAGAAAATACAGGCTGTGGTCGTAATCAGTGCCGTGAGAATCGCAATATAATTTCGGCTTTCAAAGGCAATGGCAATGCCTTCTATATATGTACTGCCTCTTGAGACTAGCTCATATGAATCCATTTGAGTTAACGTATTTCTTTCCATATTGCGGACATCTCTGAATTGCGTGGCCGCCAGCGTGAGAAAGGTAATCGCCGTAAATTCCTCCTGAATGAGTGCAGGCATAATGATCGCACCAAGTCCTGAAGCGATAAAACCAAGCGCAATGTGAATCACTTGTCCATGAATATACGTAGGGTATTGCCGGTAATCTGTTCTTAACATATAAAGCCTGGCCGCCATCCCAAAGATGACACCAATAATCACAGGAAACGTATAATCCGTCATGTTGATTTTGCAGCCCCTTTTACTGGTTTTCTTGATGAACGGGCGTTCAAGAGCTTTTCAAGCTGATCGACACCTAATAGGAAGATGGACCCTTGAACAACAAGGGACAGAAAAGAGAGATCTCCAATGACAATCGATGATGTCAGGCGGTGAATTGTGAGCGCATAAAGGGCTTCGCCAAGACATACAGCCATCATCCATAGGGTGACTCGTTCTGTAAAATGATGTCCATATGTCAAAGACATCAAGATCAGCAAGGCAAATACGACCCAATCCACTTTTATTAGCGTGAACCAAACCGGATCATATAATGCAAAAATCATAAAAAAGGCATATGCGCTCACCATAGAACCTAATTGTATGATTCTCATTATTTGATGCCCAGACCGGAATATAACGAAACCCGCACATGCATATAAAAAGGTCATCAAGTACCCCGCATTCAGGCTCATATCAAATATGGATATCATGAAATGACTACATATAATATGGACAAGGACAAAGACGCCTAGCACATTGCGCCATGAGCTTTTTTCCATAATAAATGTCACGATAATCCAAACGAACCATATGGACCAATAATAGTACAAATCCTCCAACGTCTCATCACCTCAATTACATTATGGGAAAATCCCCAATTTTTAAACGTAAGGGATCGCTTTGGGCATTGTATGAAATAAACAAGAGGTGACACCCTAATGGTTGAGGAGGGATGTATGATGGGAAAAGATAGACAGGAAAAACGCTTAAAGGCATCAAAAAGAGTGGAATCTGACCGTGATCAATCCATTCATTATAAAGGGGCAACAGCATTAGAAGGTCCAGATAGTGCGCGAAAAAGAAATCAATAAAAAAAGGCATGTGATGACCACATGCCTTAGATGTTTAAGGGCTAAACTTGCTTAGTCCTTTTTCTTATTTGATCTTAAACTATAGTGCGTTGTGTCGATGCCTCTTTCTTTGAGCCAATGACTCGTTTCACCTGAAATGACAACTTGGGTTTGTCTCAGCTCTTCAATGGTCTTCACGCCAAGGACTGTCATCATCATCTTCACATCTTCTTGAAGATCTATGATATTCGCGATGAGACCGCTCTCCCCTCCGTCAGTCAGTGATTTTAAGAAAAAGCCAGCTAGACCAGCAGCGGATGCGCCAAGTGCGATTGATTTTGTTACATCAAGGGCGTCTTGTATACCTCCCGAGGCTAAAATCGTTTGATCTGGAAAACTTGTATGTACTTCAGCAAGACTCGCTGCAGTTGGAATCCCCCATTGATCAAAATAATGAAGTGCTTTTTGGCGGCGAAGATTTTCGATCTTAGAAAAGTTCGTACCACCAAATCCGCCTACATCAACGGCCGCAACCCCAGCATGAAATAACTTTTTGGCCGTTTCCTTGCTCATGCCAAATCCAACTTCTTTTACGACAACAGGCACACCAACTGATTCATTGATGGCTGCGATGCGCTCAAGTGCCCCCCTGAAATCACGGTCTCCTTCAGGCATGACAATCTCTTGAATCACATTTAAATGAATCTGGAGCATATTGGCCTCCAGCATCTCAACGGCTTCCTTCGCTTGCTTCATCGTTGCCTCACTGCCTAGGTTCGCAAAGACAATTCCATCTGGATTCACTTTACGAACAACTTCATACGTACGTCTTTCTTCTTTATCTTTCAGTGCAGCCATTTGCGATCCAACTGCCACCGGAATATTGGTTTCCTTCGCTGCGATCGATAAAGAGCGATTAATCTCATAGGTCGATTTTCCGCCTCCGCCAGTCATTGCATTGATAAAAATTGGCGAACCGAAAGTCAGTCCGCCAATTGTTGAATGTGTATCAATTTGTGATGTTGCAAGATCTGGTAAACTGGCGTGAACGAAGGAAACATCTTTTAAACCTGTTGCTGCATGCTGTCCAGTGGACAAGGCATGTTCAATATGCTGCTTCTTTCTTTCTGCTCGCGTCAATTTTGATCACCAAATTATTTTAATTTATTGAGCTTATCTCCGATCAGGTCACCAAGCTGGAATCCACTTGTGTTTTCTTCTTTCGCCTGATATTGACGATAATTCTCTTCGATTTGTTTTTCAGGATTTTCTTCTAAATCACGGATGCTTAGTGAAATGCGTTCTTCATCTTCATTCACATCAAGCACTTTTACTTTCACAGTCTGCCCTTCTTCAAGGACTTCATGCGGCGTACCGATATGTTTATGAGAGATTTGAGAAATATGCACAAGTCCTTCGACGCCTGGCAGAATTTCAACAAATGCACCAAAGCTTACTAGACGTTGAACAGTTCCTTCAAGCACATCACCTTGTTTTACCTTTTCACCAATCTGGCTCCAAGGTCCTGGTAATGTTTCTTTAATAGATAGTGAGATACGTTCGTTATCACGATCAACAGCAAGTACTTTGACCTGGACTTCCTGGCCTTCTTCCACTACGTCAGATGGCTTTTCAACATGCGCATGGGATAGTTGAGAAATGTGAACCAATCCATCAATGCCGCCAATGTCTACAAATGCACCAAAATCAGTAAGGCGTTGCACTTTACCATCAATCACACTGCCTACTTCAAGTTTTTGCAAGAAGTCTTGCTTTTTGTCTAATTGCTCTTGCTCCACTACTGCACGGTGCGAGAGAATCACACGATTTTTTTCGCGGTCAAGTTCGACCACGACAAGTGAGAGTGTTTTACCTTTGTAGTCTGAAAAGTCCTCAACATAGTGCGCTTCTACAAGAGATGCAGGAATAAATCCACGCACACCAATGTCTACGACAAGACCACCTTTTACAACGTCTTTTACTTCAGCTTCAAATACTTCTTTTGTTTCAAACTTTTTCTCTAGGTCTTCCCAAGCGCGGTCTGCATCAACAGCACGTTTCGATAAAATCAAAGCATCGTCTTCGACTTTTGTTACTTTAAGCTCTAATTCGTCGCCATCTTTCACGACATCTGATGCTTTTTCAACGTGAAGACTTGATAATTCACTGATTGGGATGATCCCAGGTTGTTTCACATTGACGATATCTACATTGACATGCTTGTCCTCAACTTTAGAAACAATCCCTTTCACTACATCTCCAACCTCTGGTACCTGAACATCGATTTGATTCATTTCCTCTGTCATTTCGATAACCTCCTTGGTCCAAACCTACACAGCTTAGTTAAAACGACTGGGTGAATATGTGTCTTAAGCATGATGATTGCCAGCCGAGTATGTATTATAGAAACATTCAAATCAACAGAATTGCTTGAATGATCAATAAAAATAGTATTAGTATAAACTTCTAATAAAAGACCTTGTTTGTCAAGAGATAAACCTCTAACTTATAAAAGTTTTCTAAAATTTCTTACAGTTTCTCCACACGGTCTGCTGCATCTAAAATTTTACCTGCTACCTCTTGAATGGTAAGAGAAGTTGTGTCAATCTCAATGGCGTCATCCGCTTTCTTAAGCGGTGAAACTTCGCGCTCAGAGTCAAGCTTGTCACGTCTTGCAATCTCTTCGATCAGCTGATCGTAATTGACATCGTAGCCTTTTTTCTGATTCTCTTCAAAGCGGCGTTTTGCTCTTTCTTCTACAGATGCAAGCAAGAAAATTTTCACTTCGGCATCTGGAAGAACGTGAGTACCTATGTCTCTTCCGTCCATCACGACACCGCCTTTTTTACCAAGCTCTTGCTGCCTGCGGACCATTTCTTCCCGAACAGCTCTGTGCTTTGCGACAACCGATACTTGGTTGCTCACGCGGTCTGTGCGAATCTCTTCTGTCACATCGGTATTGTCTAGATGCACTTTTTGACCCTCGCCTGTAGAGACAAGTTCAATCACCGTTTTCTTTAGTAGTGCATCAAGCGCCTGCTCGTCTTCAAGATCTACACCATGGTGAAGTGCCGCAAGCGTAATCGCGCGGTACATGGCACCTGTATCGATATAAATATATGATTTTTTTGCTGCGACAATTTTTGCCACAGTGCTTTTTCCTGCTGCTGCAGGACCGTCAATTGCGATAGATAATTTCTTTTTCATAATACCTCTCCTTGATTGAATCTCCCTTATGAATTGTAACACGATCACCGGTCAAACGGGGGAATTTTCTATCAATCCTTCTGCTTAAACGTCTCGATCCAATCTTCAATGCTCATGTTATTTACACCCTCGTATTGCACGACTTTTGACAAAAATAGTTCTCCTTTTGTCAAATGAAGTGTGATCTGAACGGCTAATAATAAGACAAGCTGAATGAGCACCGCTTTAAATAACCATCTTTCCATTGTTTTCATACAAAAAGCCTCCACGCTAGATTCTATTACCTCTAGTATGGAAGCTTTTAACATCCTTTATTCTTATGCTTTTTTCACACGTGTTAAAAGCTGCTGCTGGAAGCAGTACTTCATAATGTGCTGCTGCTGATCATTTGTGATCTCAGAAAACTCCATGATCGCTCTTGTTTTGCCAGTCTGCTCATCTTGATAAACTCGGCTCATCTCTGCAACCGCTTTAATTTTAACAGGCTCTTTCAGCGGAAGTTCAAACTCTGTGATCACTTCTCCGTATTCTTTCAATGAGACACCTTCAGGAACAGCAATTGCTAAGCCGCCAGCACTCATATTGACAATAAACGTGTCAAAGGATTCTTCACCCGTTTGCGTGATCGCGGTTTTGACCATTGTATCGACTCTCAGGTATTCTCTACGCTGAAGCCGAATCATTTCTTCTTTTGGCGGAATGGAAATGACGATCATCGGAATATCTTCTTTCCTCTTGCCGATGACTTCGCTTGTGCATTTGTATGGAATTTGATTTTCATCGAAAAAGAAAACGGTGATTTCTGTTTGCTGGTTTAAATAGATCGTGCGTCCCGTTTCTTTATCAGCTGGATAATTAATGAAAATATCATCGTTATTATTTTCCAAAACTTTCGATTTTGCAGTTTTCACTTCTTTGTTCTCATTGACATATTCAATTGTGATTGCATCCCCTATTTGTAACATTCCTCATCACTCTTTTCATCTGTGAAATCATATCCTCTCCTATATTAAACCATGTATAAAACAAAAGGAAAAGGCTTATTCGCCTTTTCCTCGTTTCCTTTTTTATAGGTCTTTATATATAGGTTCTGCGTTTTTTAGTTTATCTACTCGTTCTTCTTTTCCAGTATCCGCATTAATGAACATTCGGTACGTATCATTTTTTATCGTTCCTAGGAACTCATAGCATAAAACTTCCTCTGACATATCGTTTTGAACAATCGCTACATGAGTATCTTCGATTTTCACATGCTGATTGAGCGTTTTCTTCGCTTCTTTTTGCGAGATTTTAGGTGCTTTGATGTCTCTTGTTTTATGATTCGTTAAATAGTCTTTCGCTGAAAATCCAACCACTTCACCATCGTCTAATGCGACCTTCATACGTATACTATCTGGATACAGCAGTACATTTTTTTGAAGAGGTACATAGGTAAATACACCGATATTATCAAATTGCGCACTTTCATCTAAATGGAATGACTCTGCATCAAATCCTTGCTTCTTTAAGAAGCTGAGTGCTTTTTCTGATGCTTGGTTTAAACTGATTTTCTGTTTTTTCACGTCTCGATTTTGAAGAAGGTAGACTGGATGTCCTCCTTTTTCAGTCAAGTCTAAATAGAAATTCGCTTTACTATCAGGATCTGACATCGATAAGCTGTACACATCTCGATTGGTTTTGCTTCCGCTTTTTCTCACCTTAAAATGTTGATTATGATCAGGTGCGAATTGCTGGGCAATGCGTATCGCTTCTTTCTTTGAAATCTTTTTACCCTTTAAATGATTGTAGCCGCGTGTTTCTGCTTCTGTGGACACATTTGTCGGTCCGAGATCGACATCTGCAAATGCATCTGCATTTCTCTCGACTGTTTTCAACCCGTCAATGATGGTGTTATCATTCTTTCGGTCACCATCAGCAAGTGCCATTTCAACATCCATCCATTTTAAATTTTTGTTGAGGACGAGGTGCTGCACTTGTCTCAGTTCGTTTTGGATATCAGATGCTTGCTGATATAAGGACGTAATGGTTTTGTGCGTATTTTTGTTTAATGGTTCATCTGATAAGGATTTAACTGATGATTTGTAGCTAAAGTCTCCGACATTCGCCAAAAATTCTTCCGTTTTGTTAAAAGGCATTAATGTGAGCGGAAGCTGACTCACATTGTTATGTGCTTCTGATGACATTCTCCATACATCTGCAAGTGCCGGTGAAATCGACGATTGGCTGTTCATCGCAAGCGTTGCCCCAAGTTTGTCATGCAGCTGATCCACTTGGTACGTTAAATCGTGGAAGGCCCTCTGATAGTTGTTCTCTGCGTGCAGCAGCACTGCGTCTTTTTCTTGATGCTCTTTATAGCCCCAATAACCTGTTGAGATGACAGCAATTCCTAAAATGGCAATCAATATTCCTCTGATCATTTATTTACACCTCTTTCTATTCGCAGAAAATATGTTTCCCAATTCGTTTAATTTGTGGTCTTCCCCAAATCCATGGACTTGTTGCTGTATCAGGGTTAAAGTAATAGACGGCGCTCTCAGACGGGTCCCAGCCGTTAATGGCATCAAACACAGCCTTTTTTGCAGTGTCATTTGGTGACATATAAAATTGACCATCCGCCACAGCTGTAAACGCAAGCGGTTCAAAAATAACTCCTGCGATTGTATTTGGAAAAGTCGGGTTGTTCAAACGGTTTAAGATGACGGCAGCGATCGCCACCTGTCCTTCATACGGCTCGCCCCTTGCTTCACTATAAACCGCTTGTGATAAGAGCTGAATATCATTACTAGAAAAACCACCTGGCATGTTGGCTGCCGTTTGTTTCGGTGTTTGATTTGCTTGCTGATTGCCTGACTGTTTCGCAGACTTTCCAGGTGCTCCGCTTTGATTTTTTTGATTCTCTTTCGCACCTTGAGCAGTCTTTTTTTGTGAGCTTCTTTTCGCAGGAGCTTTTGTTTGCTGATCAAGAGGTTTCCCGCCATAATGGGTAAACTCATTCCCCTTTTGCAGCTGCTGCTGAACAAAGTCTTTATAGTATTTTGTCTTTTGAACTAATAGGCTTTTTGTTTGTTTACCTACAAGTCCGTCGACCTTCTTTACACCATATTGGCTTTGAAAGTTGCGAACGGCCCAGTACGTCCCCCAGCCATATACACCATCAATTTTGCCATTGTAAAAGCCATTGTATTGGAGCCGTGCTTGCAGCTCGACTACATCTTCTCCTGTCGCACCTCGCTGGATGACTTGACTGGTGAAGGCTTCACTTTTTTCAGTTGTCATCAGTGAGATTGCGAGTAGAACGATTGAGAAGATAAGGACGATTTGTTTCATGAAACGAGCTTTGTCCATATTTGATCCTCCTGTACTTTTGATGTTTGAATATATATTTCTTCCAATCCCTATTTTTATACATTCATCACAGGAGAGAAATGGATGAAAAGACAAAAAAACGCCCTATCAACTGATAAGACGTTTTCTACATTAAATTTTGCACCATTTTCACTGAACGAGCTTTTTTTGCTTTTCGCAGGCCAAACCACCATAAAAAAATCATGAATGGCAGCATGATATATCCCCAATTTTTCATTCCTAACAATATGAAATCATATAGGCCGTGAAAAAGCACAGGAAGCGTTAGAGAAAGGATCAGCCATTTGCGCTGCTCCTTTTTATCAGAGAAGCGGGCTTTGCCGATATAAAATCCCATCACAACACCGAATAAAGCATGACTTGAGACGGGTAATAAAGCACGGGTGAATGCATATTCAACCCCGTGACCGACCAAATAAAGAATATTTTCAAGTGTTGCAAAACCAAGTGAGACACTCGTTCCATATACAATTCCATCATAGTGTTCGTCAAATTGGGCATGCGCATAGACGCTGACCATTAAAATAAACCATTTTAAAGATTCCTCTAAGAAGCCCGACGTCACAAATGAAATCAAGATAGGGTTCGTTGCGATATGCTCCTCTTGAAGGACATATTGAATAAACATGGTTGGAAACACAAGTATAACACCTAGCATAAAAGATCTGATGACCATGTGTACCGGCTCATTGTCGTACTGATCTTTCAAATAAAAATAACTTAAAAGTGCGATGCCGGGAGCTAAACCTGCTGAGATGATTGCGATCATAACCAGACCTCTTTCCCTACATTATCCTTCATTATCGTACCATGATTTACCCTTTTTTTATATGACTCGAGCCCATTTTTATGAAAATTACTTTCTATATAATCCCATTTTATATCAAAAAGAACCGAATCCCTTGGAAGGATCCAGTTCTTTTTTTATGCGTTCATTCTTTTGTTGATTTCTTCTGCAATTAGCCCCCCATGAAATCTCCCATTTTCAATGAAAATTTCATTGGCATTATTTCCAGCTGCAATCACTCCTGCGATGAAAATACCTTCTACGTTTGTCTCCATCGTCTGTTCATCAAATGCTGGACGGCCTGATTCTTGATCAATTGTCACACCCATTTTTTCTAAGAAAGAATGATCTGGATGATAGCCTGTCATGGCAAAAACATAATCACTTTTCACTCGCTCCGTTTGCTCTTGCTGGTTTGTAAAAATCACTTCTTCTTCTGTAATTTCCTTCACCTGTGCTCCAAACTCCATTCGAATCGTTCCATTCCGCACAAGTGCTTCAAACTCTGGCAAAATCCAAGGTTTGATGCTGGATGAATATTCAGTTCCTCGATAAAGTACAGTGACTCTGCTTCCGCATTTCACAAGTTCTAGCGCAGCATCGACACTTGAGTTTTTCCCGCCGATCACCGTTACATCTTTATCAAAGTATGGGTGTCCTTCTTTAAAATAATGATACACATGTGGAAGGTCTTCCCCTTTGACATTCATATAGTTTGGATGGTCATAGTAGCCAGTAGCAATCACGACATAATCACATGAATAGTCGTCTTTTGATGTGCTCACGGTAAAATGGCCATCTTTTTTCGTCACAGCGGTTACTTTTTCAAAGGCATGCACACGCAGGTTTTTTCGTCTGACTACTTCTCGGTAATAAGAAAGCGCCTGGATACGAACTGGCTTGCGATTTTCAGTAATAAAAGCGACATCACCAATCTCAAGCTTTTCACTTGTACTGAAAAAGGTTTGATGTGTTGGGTAATGATAAATACTGTTAACGACATTCCCCTTTTCAATGACTAGTGCATCAATTCCGATTTGCTGGAATGCGATGGCAGCTGATAATCCGCAAGGGCCGCCTCCTATTATGATCGCTTTTTCTTGTTTCATTTGTTCCACTCCTGTCGTTTCAATGCAATAACAATTGCTAGCTGTTGATGATTTGTTCCCATTCCATAAAAAAATCTCCTATATAAGGATAGGAGATTTTTGGGCGCGATGCAAATAAGCCGCTTAAATCCAGCCTCTGAATCGAGAAGCTTCAGCCATTTTACGTACGCCGACCATATATGCAGCAAGACGCATATCGATGCGGCGGTTTTGCGCCATTTCATAAATATTATTAAATGATTTCACCATCATATCTTCTAAACGAGTTTCGACTTCCTCTTCAGTCCAGTAGAACCCTTGGTTATTCTGCACCCATTCAAAGTAAGAAACCGTTACACCACCCGCACTCGCAAGTACGTCTGGGACAAGCAGTACTCCACGATCTGAAAGAATTTTTGTTCCTTCAAGTGTCGTTGGACCATTCGCTGCTTCTACGACAATTTTAGCTTTAATGTTTGCCGCATTATCTTCAGTGATTTGGTTCTCAATGGCTGCAGGTACTAAGATATCACAATCGAGCTCAAGCAGCTCTTGGTTTGTGATGGTATCGTTAAATAATTTAGTAACGGTTCCAAAGCTGTCACGTCTGTCAAGCAAGTAGTCAATATCAAGACCATCTTCATCGTATAACCCGCCGTAAGCATCTGAAATCCCTACGATTTTCGCTCCGGCATCATACATGAATTTAGCCAAGTAGCTTCCTGCATTTCCGAATCCCTGTACGACAACACGTGCCCCGTTAATGTCAATTCCTTTTTTCTTCGCCGCTTCTTTGATGCAGATCGTCACACCTTTTGCTGTTGCAGTATCACGTCCGTGTGATCCTCCAAGAACAATTGGTTTTCCGGTAATAAATCCTGGCGAGTTAAATTCATCCATTCTAGAATATTCGTCCATCATCCATGCCATAATTTGAGAGTTTGTAAACACATCTGGTGCTGGTACATCTTTCGTTGGACCAACGATTTGACTGATTGCACGCACATAGCCGCGGCTTAGTTTTTCAAGCTCTCTAAATGACATTTCTCTTGGATCACAGATAATACCGCCTTTTCCTCCGCCATAAGGAAGATCCACAATACCACATTTTAAACTCATCCAAATTGAAAGCGCTTTTACTTCTTTTTCAGTAACGTTCGGGTGGAAACGAATACCGCCTTTTGTCGGTCCGACAGCATCATTGTGCTGCGCGCGGTAACCAGTGAAAATTTTCACTGATCCATCATCCATTCGTACTGGAATTTTCACAGTTAATAGACGAATTGGCTCCTTCAGCAATTCATACACTTCTTGCGGATACCCTAATTTGTCTAGCGCTTTATGTATGACGGTTTGAGTTGACTTTAAAACATCTAGCTTATCTTCTGCGTTATGAGCGGCGTTTTGATCGGCTGCCATTAAAATAAACCCCCTAGAAATCTTTCATGATCTACTGCTCCCTTTCAAGCAATAGTATACACCTTCGTACTGGTAAAGCAAAGGTAAAAAACGTTTTTTATTAAAATAAAATATCAGCGTTTATAAATATAAAAAGGATATAAAAAAATACTGTTGTTTCATCACAACAGTATTAAATATAATAGAAAAAAGTGATTAAAAATACATTTGAATCGTTTTCACTGCATCATCTTGCATGATCACTTTTCCGTATTCTTTTAGCCGATGGATCGTTAATGTCGTTGGTGAACCGAACTCCGCTAAAATGGAAATGACGGTATCAGCTGATAGTTCTTCAAAATCATCTAGGCTGAGAAAATATTGACCTTCATAATGGTAAACTGTACCCCCTAAAAGTCCAATACGACTTAAACTATGGGACAGTTGAATCACATCTTCAAACGAGGCAAATTGATAGAGCACATGATGACTCTCGTCGAGCTTGACTTGCATCTCAATGTAATCTTCATCAAACTCATCATCATCAGCATCATCCTGCTGACTCTTTGTGACAATGACGACCATCCCCTGCGCCTGAAGTGAAAATACTTCAACAGCAATCGGTCCACTCGCTTCAAAACCGAGCTCCTGATTCGCTTCGTTCATCATGTCTTTAAACAGCTGATGGACTTTGAACGAATCTTTCCAAAGGTCTTCTTTCGTAAGACCCCGGTCTGTCAGGTCATCTAGTGTGAGAAAAATTTTGATTTTATTATAATTCAGACGCTCCAGTCGCATAACGTTCCCTCCTGCCTCTTCTAAACACACATCATACTGTAGTATATGAGATGATGAGTCATAGGTTCTTAATTTTGTATTCAGTTTACACTGTGTCAAGACGGAAGACAAGCATGAAGCTATGCTTACGGTGACTTTTATGGAAAATATTGAGGGCGCAGCCAGTCATCGCGTTTTTACAGGCATTAAATAGATCAGATGCGTTTCCGGTTCTGCCCCGAGACGCATTGGAATCTTTGTTGTTCCATAGCCATTACTAATGAGAAAAAATGCGCCTTTGACCTGACCTGTTCTTCCTTTTTCATACGGACCAAATTTCCCAATTCGAATCTGACCTCCATGTGTATGACCGCTCAAAACAAGGTCGATCCCCTCATCTTCACTCATTAAATGATGTACATCTGGGTTGTGTGATAAGAGAATATTTACGTCATCTTTCACAAACTCAGGTCGTATCGCTTCATAATCCGCCTTTTCAAGCCGAATATCATCGATGCCTCCAATTTTAATTGACTGGCCTTCGAAATCCCACACAGCTGTTTCATTTTGCAGGGTCGTCACATCGTAAGCATGAAGAATCTCTTTAAGCTTTTGCTGGTGCAGCTCGTGATCATTATTTCCCCAAACAAAATAAACGGGCGCAATTCTTGATAAACGTTTCACATTTTCTTCAATTCTGGCGTAGGGTACACCTTTTTCTGCTAAGTCCCCACCTATCATAATGACATCCGGTTTTTCTTGAGTGACCTCAGCTAATAATGAATCACTAATCAGCCGCCGGTGTGTATCAGAAATAAAGAAAATCACTGCTGGTCGATCTGATTGAAGTGCTTTTATTGTAAAGTAATGCTTTTTGATGTTGTTTTGTTTTGCCGTTTTCACCATTTTTGCCGTTACACACACACCTGTTGTAACAGCCGCAATGGCGGCAGTAAATCCGATGGCATATTTCATCATAAATGGCTCCCTTGCATATGTGTCGTTCATAAGACGCTTGAATGAAAAAAGACGTTTCAACTATTAAAACGTCTTTTTACACATTTATTTACTTTCATAATAGAGATTAATGTCATATTGCTGCTGCATATAGCGAAAAACCGCTTCACGCTCTTTCCACTGGTCTGATTGCGGCCATAAGTCTGTGCTTTTTTGTATAATCTCACATCTAAGGCGATGATATTCATCCTCAGCCTTTTCTTCTTTTTTCTTATAATAATAAGATGCATAAAAAGCAAACACCTCAGCCATTATCCAAAATAGAAAGACCTCATGACTGAGCAGCGTTGCAATCATCGCTTCCGGCTGAAGCGAGCCTCCCTTATTTGTCGTTATCACAAAATAAAACAAAAGAATCGCCAGTGACAAAAGGGCTGTCCATTGCCACCTTCTACACTGCTTGGCAAAGCCCTCATATTTGTGCTTTCTTTTGATCAACGTTTCCATCATTTTCTGTGTCGGCTGATCCATATAGCGGCTGATTGCGTGCAAAGTCATCACATACACCCTGTCCCTTTTTTCTACATATGTATGTGCTTTTTCATTCGTTCATGTCAGGTAATTAGTTTTCCAATGGAATATTGAGTACTTGACCACTGTATACACTGTTCCCATTTAAATGATTGTAGGCTTTTATTTTCTCTTCACCTGATCGGCTTTTGTAATATTTCATCGAGATTCGATACAGGTTTTCCTCTGGGCCAACAGTGTGCTGGACGACACGAACTGGCTTTTCTTCCTGCTTCTTTTTCTCTTCGACTTCTTTTCGTTTTTTCTCTTCTTGCTGTTTTTGGAGGGCTAGCTGCTGCTGCTCACGTTTTTTCGCAGCTGCGGCTTTTTCACGCTCTTCGTTCTCTTTAGCAGCTTTTTCTTTTTTCTTTTGCTCTGCTTTTTCTTTTGATCGCTGCTTTTCTTTTTCTTCATCTTTCTTTTTCTTCTCTTCATCAGACGCATCCGCTTTATCAGCTTTTGCGCCATTTTTTGTTTCGGCTAGTGCTGACGGAACTGGGTCTGTGTCAGCACTTGAGGTTTTATCAATGTATACACCCTGATTGTTATTATCGTTGATTTCCTTTGAAGTGTAGTAGATCAATAGAAAGAAAACAGTGATGACGATGATAGGAAAGATAATAGCCAATGTCGTAAACAAAGGGTTTCGTACTTTTTTCGTACGCTGCTTCTTATATTCATGAAAGTCTTCTCGTGTAGGAAAGTGAGAGTCATCAGAAGGATGTACTTTTTCTTCAAGAATTTCCTCTACATTATCGTCATGGTTGTTTGTCAGCTGCTCCTTCTTTCTCTGCATTCTCGACATTTCTTCCATGTTCATCCCTCCCCTTATATTTCAAACGAATTTGACAAGCAAAGACTAAGTCAATGACAAAATGTGTCATGACAGGAACAAATAAATTCCCCGTCCACTCGTATAAAAGTCCTAAAAAAATACTAATGGAAACCACGAGGATAAACAAGAGTATTTTTGATAAATAGCGAAAGTGAAGAAGCGCAAACACGATGCTGGCAATCTCAAGCCCAAATTGCTGTTGAACAATTCCGCGAAATACTATTTCCTCTGAAAAGGCAATGAGAAGTGCTAACCAAACAATATGCGGGATGCTTCGGTTTTTGAACATCTTTTCATTTAAACCGCCATCATCATACATATGAGCGGGAAACACCTTCATGACAATTGCATCTATAATAATGACGAGCAATGCACCGCCAATTCCATATGTTAGAATGCGCATATCCTGAATCTGCCAAATGGCTGTAAAATCCGTCCATTGATCGAACATAAATATGCCTAGTAAAAAAGAAACGATAAGCATGAGCAGCTGCGTGAAATACAGCTGTTCTACGACTTGTCGATCGGTTAATTTTTCAATGATTCGGCGATGTTGTTCAATCAATGCTGCGCCTCTTTTGTCAGATGAAACATACGATCCAGCACAGTCTTCCAGTGTTTCATTTCATTCAGCTCCAATGATTGTTCTTTTTTTTCATAATCAGACAGGTTCAGTCCGCAAGAAGAGCAGCAATGCTTAGAGGACGCGCGCTCTGTTTGATCAAGCTGTTCGTGAAAGTATGATAACAGAGATTGTCTAAAGCAGTCATGATCCATGATCCGCTCTTTAAATTGCCACACTTTTTTTAGCTTTTCTGTTTGTCTGTCCTGCAATATTTCTTTTAGATTCATCAGAATTGCCGGGCGCTGTTCGGACTCATGCATCATGTAATAGTGCGTCAGCATTCTTGCACGCGTCTCCTGAAGCCCTGTTTCCATCAATCGTTCACGTAATTTTTTTTCATCATTTGTCTGCATTTGAGTCAGTTGTGATAAGTAGAAATCAATTTCTGGTTCGTCAAATCCTTCTGTTTGGATCAAGTGTAGCTGAATATCTGCATCCTCTTCTGTATATAAAAGAATGCTCACACTGTTTTTCCCGTCCCTTCCCGCTCTTCCAATCTCTTGCATAAATGCTTCAATCGATTGCGGAGGGCTCATATGAATGACAAACCGGATATTTGCTTTATCGATTCCCATGCCAAAAGCACTCGTACAGCAAATGAGATCAAGCTGACCGCTGATAAATTGCTGCTGAATGAGCATACGATCTCCTGCGTCCATTCCGCCATGATAAAACTCAACACGCTGATTGGTTTTTTGTTTCATACAGAGAGCAAGCTCTTCTGTCATTTGCCGGGTTGGGCAATAAATAATGCCTGGTCCTTGCAAAAAATCCGCAAGCTCAATGGCCCGTTTCTCTTTTGCTTCTTTCGATTCGTGCACTTCTTTGACTAAGGCAATGTTCGGGCGGTTGACGGAATGAATATGAAAGTCTGGATGCTGCAATCTTAGCGTTTGCACAGTATCTTTTAGCGTTTGTTTCGTTGCTGTAGCTGTAAGAGCTAAAGCCACAGGATGACCTAACGCTTCTCTCCATTCTCCGAGCTTCGAATATTCAGGACGGAAATCATGTCCCCATTCTGATATACAATGCGCTTCATCGACGACAAACAGACCAATACGCATCGATTTGAGTTGTTCAAGCAGCACTTCTGACATTAATGCCTCAGGTGCGACGAATAGAAATTTATATGATGGCAAATGCCGAATGATATGTCGCCTCTCCTGAAAAGACAATGTGCTATTAAGCGCCGCCACTCGTTTTTCTCCGCGCATTTTCATTCGTTCGACTTGGTCCTCCATAAGCGATAAAAGCGGCGAAATAATCAGAACCAGCCCGTCTGTCATATATCCGGGAATTTGATAGCAAAGTGACTTTCCTCCACCCGTAGGCAGCATGGCAACCGTATCTTTTTGATGCAGTACACTTCGAATAATGTCCTCTTGTCCTGCTTTAAATGTGTCGTGGCCAAAGTATCGCATGAGCGTCTGATGAAGCTTATCCATTTGCTTTCACCATCCTTGTCAGTGCCAATCGTATTTGAAAATAAGTAAATGGATGCTCGAGCTTTTCTTTAATCAGCTTCATTTTATTTGTTTGCAGCTCTCTGGCTACAGCAAGGATCTCCCGCTGCTCTTTTATACTCACATAGGGATCTATTGAAAAGCTTGGCTCATGTATCGACAGCTCCACGATATGATCTTCAATCGTTGCCTTTTTTAATGAACGAATGTGAGCAATTTGTTCAATATCAAATCCTTTTTGGACAAGCTCAAGTGTTTTGTGAGTAGAAGTTGTTAACACGCGTTTAAATTCAAGGTCACCTACGAGCTTCTGCAAAGTCGGCGCCTCACCTTTTTGGGCAGATTGAATAAAATAATGGAGTACATTCCAAAAAAGCAAGTACACATACCACACATCTTCTTTCATCCACTCCGCCATTTGCTGATACGTACGCCCGATTCGTTCATGTGAGGTCAATGAGTAAACAAAAATCAGTGCCTCTTGATCACTTAGGTTCATTAGGAGTTTTTCTAGTTCATGATGCAGCTCTTCTGAAAGCTTGCTTTTCTGCTGATGCTGTTTCAAAAAAGATTTCGTCCAGCTTTGAACTGAGACATCTCTTTGTATTGGAACATATTGATGTGATCCAGCCATATGGTGAGAAAGCACTTGTACAAGTAAAGAGAGCCTCATCCATAGCATCTTTGCTTTATCGTGGTATTTGGCACCATGAAAATAAGCAGGCATCGGTTTTTCAGAGAAATACTGGTGTAGCAATTGCTGCCCTGCTTCAGTGATACTCAGTGTCTCATCGGTTTTTCTAATATAGTGCTTCTCTTCAAGCTTTAAAGCAGAACGATTCAGCTGATCCCTCGTAAACCCCGGGTAACAGCCGAAGTACCTGGAAAGCTCAAACAAGCTGGCATCCTGTATGGTTTGAGATGATTTTTTTCCTTTAAAAAGATGGTAGACAGCACTAATGGAGCGTTCGCCGTTCAATTTATATACGCTGTCCATTAACATGACATCCAAATAATGAAGAGTCATTCATCAAAGCACCTGTCTTCCTGACAAAATTCGAATATTTTCTCCCTTTATTTTAACAGATTTCATACAAGAAGAAATGTTTAAACTCAATTTATGGGGGAAAGTTATGAACAAACCCTTATGTGATAAGCATTCTCAATCACTTTACAGTTGAAATGTGAATTTAAAATCATTACAATAAGGTTTGAGGAAATTGTTTTTTATCGGTGAAACTAAAAAGGTTAAACCATGTGTTCCATCGAACTATTTGGGAGGTATTTTTTTAACATGGCAAAATATACAATTGTAGACAAAGACACATGTATTGCTTGCGGCGCATGCGGTGCAGCTGCTCCAGACATTTATGATTATGATGATGAAGGCATTGCATTTGTTACGCTTGACGACAACCAAGGGACTGTAGAAGTTCCAGAAGTACTTGAAGAAGATATGCTTGATGCATTTGAAGGATGTCCAACTGACTCAATCAAAGTTGCGGACGAATCTTTCGAGGGTGACCCACTTAAGCATGAATAGTATAAAAGCCCCTTATGCAGGGGCTTTTTTTATATTAACTATTTTGAAGTCGGCGTTTATTTTCAAACCATGGACGCATTTTCACAAAAATGAAGCTAAATACGATGGTAATGATGATTCCTTTAATAAAGTTAAAAGGTAAAATCCCTGCTGTAATGGTCGTCTTGAGCGCATGATCTGATAGTTCAGGTGCGTTTAAAAACCATGTGTAAGCTGGCAGGAATAAGAAGTAATTTAAAATGCTCATCATCACAGTCATAAGTAATGTACCCATGATCATTGACCAAGCCATTCCTTTTGCTGATTTAATTTTTTTGAACATAAAGGCGACTGGTAAGATGAATAGTGTGCCTGCAATGAAGTTCGCGACTTGCCCAACTGGAACGCCGGACATACTGCCTTGAATGAGATAATGCAGAACATTTTTTAATGCCTCAACGGCAATTCCTGCACCTGGCCCATAAATTAAAATCGCAATAATCGCTGGGATATCGCTGAAATCAATTTTCAAATACGCTGGAAGCCCTGGGAAAGGGAAATCCAATAAAATTAACACGAACGAAATACTGCTAAGCATACTGGTGACGACTAAACGTTTTACTTTACTTTGATTCAATATTCTCTCTCCTTTTCGATCAAATCTTTCGAAAAGAGGATTGTTCAATTTCAGCCACAAAAAAACCGCTCATGAAAACAGGAGCGGGGAATTTAGGCTAGACAAATAAACGTGTGAAAAACCAAGTTTTCAACGTTTACGAACCTCCATCTTCTCCCATCCAGACTATACTGTCGGCTTCGGAATCACACCGAATCCTGCCAAAAAAGGCTCGCGGGCTTAGAGACTATGCTCATCACCGCCGGTAGGGAATTGCACCCTGCCCCGAAGATTGATCATTATTCAATTCGACATCATTATATATGATATATGAGCATTTGTACAGATAAAAATCCTGAGCAATTTCATCAGTTTTAAGAAATCGCAAAAAACTTAAAAATTATAATGACAAATACGAAAAAATTGGTTATCTTTTGTTTAAAGGTGTCCATTCTTTATAAAGACACCAAGAAATGTTCGTGTTTTCTTTTTCGCTTTACTGCTTTAATTTGATTGACACAGCGAAAAGGAATATGGTAAATTATCAGATATTTATGACGTTTATTTTAGGAGGAAATCTTACGATGTTTCGAGTATTAGTCTCAGATAAGATGAGCAATGATGGTCTTTTACCACTTTTAGAATCAGATTTTGTTGAAATTGTCCAAAAAAATGTAACAGAAGCAGAAGATGAATTACACACATTTGATGCCTTACTTGTCAGAAGTGCGACGAAAGTGACCAAAGAGCTTTATGAAAAAATGACTTCATTAAAAATTGTCGGCCGTGCCGGTGTGGGAGTAGACAATATTGATATTGATGAAGCAACCAAGCATGGCGTCATTGTGATCAATGCACCAAACGGTAATACGATCTCCACAGCTGAGCATACATTTGCGATGATCTCTTCACTCATGCGTCATATTCCACAAGCCAATATTTCTGTGAAATCAAAAGAATGGAACAGAGGTGCATATGTTGGTGCTGAGCTTTATGGAAAATCTCTTGGGATTGTTGGACTTGGCAGAATCGGAAGCGAAATTGCCCAGCGTGCAAGAGCATTTGGCATGACAGTCAACGTATTTGACCCGTTTCTGACAAAGGAACGCGCAGAAAAAATCGGTGTCAATGCCAAGTCACTTGATGAAGTACTCGAAGTATCAGATATTATCACTGTACATACCCCGTTAACAAAAGAAACAAGAGGACTTCTCAATAAAGAAACAATTGCAAAAACGAAAAAAGGCGTTCGCCTAGTGAACTGTGCACGCGGTGGTATTATTGACGAGCGTGACCTTCTTGAAGCGCTTGAAAGCGGCCATGTTGCAGGAGCTGCACTCGATGTATTTGAGGTAGAACCTCCTACTGATAATCCGCTTGTAGACCATCCGCTCGTCATTGCGACTCCGCATCTTGGCGCATCGACGAAGGAAGCACAATTAAATGTAGCGGCGCAAGTATCTGAAGAAGTACTTCAATTTGCAAAAGGACTCCCTGTTATGTCATCTATTAACCTACCAGCGATGACAAAAGACGAGTTCAAAAAAATTCAGCCTTATCATCAGTTTGCAGGAAAGCTCGGACGTCTTGTCTCTCAATCAATGAGAGAACCTGTAAAAGAAGTAGGCATCTCTTACGAAGGCTCTATTTCAAAACTCGAAACATCCTTTATTACAAAAAGTCTTCTGTCAGGCTTTTTAAAAGAGCGTGTTGATTCGACTGTAAATGAAGTCAATGCTGGAATGGTGGCAAAAGAACGCGGCATTAGCTTTAGTGAAAAGATTTCTTCCAGTGAATCTGGTTACGAAAACAGCATTTCTATTGAAGTCAAAGGCGACCTTTCAACCTTTACTCTAAAAGCAACCTATATCCCGCATTTAGGAGAACGCGTTGTTTCCATTAATGGATTTAATATTGATTTTTATCCAGATGGACACCTTGTCTACATCCAGCATACTGATGCACCTGGTGTAATTGGAAAGGTTGGACAAATTTTAGGCGACCATGATGTCAACATTGCGACAATGCAGGTAGGACGTAAAGAAAAAGGCGGCGAAGCCATCATGATGCTTTCTTTCGATAAGCATCTTGAGGACGAAATTGTCAAAGAATTAACTGAAGTGCACGATATACTTTCTGTCCGTCTGATCGACCTATAAAAAATCATGATAAACCTCATGCACATGCATGAGGTTTATTTTTTTGAAACCATTAAACGATCTCCCGTTCGGATGAGATGAGTGGTCAGCTCATTGATCTGTTTCAGTTGTTCCACAGTCATCTCATGCGCCTTTGCAATCGACCAAAGGGTATCTCCTTGTTTAATGAGATATGTATTGTTCTCTTGTCCGTTTACATGTAGGGCCGGCTCTTGGAAGCGATCCATTGCAATGATTGTGAGTGGATCTACCGCATCTTCTTTGCTGACTGACCAATGCCCCCTGTGCACCTCAAAATGCAAATGAGTGCCTCTAGACGCCCCTGTGTTGCCGATAATGCCGATCGGCTGTCCTGCTTCTACATGGTCACCCTTTTTAACAAAACGCTCGTGTAAATGTGCATAGACGGTTTCATATCCATTTGGATGCTGGATAAACACAACCTCACCATATGTAGCAGATACATACGAACGCGAGACCTCACCTTCACTTGCAGCAAAGATGGATTCTCCTTCTGGCGCAGCTATATCTAATCCCATGTGCGAGCCGCCTCTTGTCCCAAACAAATCTGTGACTTCTCCTTTTATCGGCTCCACCCATTCGCTTGTTTCCTGTGCATAAGCAACAGGCGAAAAGATCATCAAAAAACAGCTGGCACATATGAAGCAATACCTTTTCATCAGTGACTCCCCTTCTTTGAGGTTCTTTTTATGACAGCTTAGTATACAGCAAGGAAGCTATTTTCTATACATCAAAAAAGAACGCAATTTCTTGCGTCCTTTAACGGTCTTTTATGACAACTGGATTCGGCAGAGCCGGCACCTCTATCGGTTCTTCTAATTCATACGGACCAACTTGATCTGTTCCCGCCTGTTGAATGGTGACCTCTGTAAAACCAAAATCTTTCGCTGAGAGCAGCAGACCTTCAATGAGTAAAATATGATCATTTGAGTCCGATAATTGCGCTGATGCTCCAAACGTAATGGTCACATGTTTTCCTTTAGACGTCACTTCTTTAATCGGTTCGTCTTTAATTAATGGATCAAGTCCTGCATCGCTTGTACGCTTCATAGCTTCTACCGCATCTTCATACGATGAATAATGCGTTTTTGAAGGCACCAAAAAAGTCCCGCTCTTATTCTCTAAAACATAATAAGCGTGCTTTGTTTGTTTTTCAATCGATATTGTTCCAACGCTTCCATTTGCTCCTAGTTGAAGGTGAGAACCTTTGGCTGTCTTGACTTGCACCTGCTCATATTTGCTCCATTTTAGCGTTTCTTTTACCATATCTTTAAACCTGCTGGCTTCTTTTAACGTATCAAGGGACAAATCACTTTTTAATTGAAAAACAAGTGTATCTCCTTTTTCACGAAGGTCCACCATATCCATATAAGATTGAAGAGGCTTTGTCATTTCAGGCAGCTGCACCTGTTCATATGTGTTCACCATATCCTGCAAATGATCATACTCATCCTCTTTTTCAATGCTAATCGGAACCACTTGAGAGGTCGATTCATCTATGTATGCTATGGTCATATACTTTTGCTGCTGCTTACGAGACACAACGTGTGAGGGGCCATTAGTCTGTTTGACCGCCTCTAATGTGGCGTTTACCTGACTTTTGTCAGCACTTGAGTCCATTTTCATTTGCTGATGATGATCTTGAGCAGCTGGCTGAAATAAATGAGGAGAAATTAAAAACGCCATAAATAAAACCACAACGGTTGCGACCGCTGGACCGATCCATTTGGCACTTTTCTTTTTCTGCCCGCTTGCCATCAGCATCTGCTGGTATATCTGCTTAGATGAACGGTTGTCCTCCACCTTTGGAAGCTGACTTAGTAACACCTTGATTCGTTCTTCGCTCCAATCGGACCTGTTCGTTTTCATTCACTAGCTCCTCCTTCAAAAGCTCCATATGTTTTCGGAGCACTTTCAGGCCTCGGTGCTGCGTTGTTTTGACTTTGCTTTCCGAGAACTTTAGCGCCTTTGCCGTCTCCATGATTGAGTAGCCCTGGATAAATCTTAAAATGATGACAGCTCGTTGATCAATCGTGCACTGATCAAGTGCGGCATAGATTTCTTTCACATTTTCATCCTGTACAGCCAGTTCGTCTGGGAGCAAGTCTGGGTCCTTTACATCCTGCTTATCCCAATCAAACGTGCCGAGTACCCGTTGTCTAATGGTTTGCTGTTTGCGAAACCAATCAATTGCCACATGCCTTGCAATTGAAAACAGCCATGTTTTCTCGCTGCTTCTTCCTTCAAAAGTTTTATATGAGTGAAGTACCCGGATGTAAACCTCCTGAACGAGATCCTCTGCCTGATTTTTATCTTTAACCATATAAAATAAAAACTGGTACAAATCTTGATGGTACGAATCATATATTTTTTGAAAGGTTTCATGCATAGGAAACCCCTCCGTTCACTTATTTTTGTCGAGTGACTCTTAAAAAACGTTACATTACAACTTTATGACAAATATATTACAAGTTCGACAATTTGGGAAGGGCTTTTTGTTTAACTTCTCCTTAAAAATATGAAAATAAAAAAACACTTCTTTTTCTTTCGAAAAGAAGTGTTAGATTGTTGACAAAGTGCTAAAATGATGTTTATTTTAGCACTTTGTCTTCTTTTCAGCGTGATAGAAAACCTTTGAAGTCTAGGAAGGGCGAGCACTGGCGCGGAGCGAATTGAACATTCGTGAGCACCAGCGCGCAGACCTGACAACGAATGCGAGGGTTTGTCTACACGCTGACACTTCTTTTTCTTTCGAAAAGAAGTGTTTCTCATGTAACAAGATTCTTCGTCAGGATTAGACGAGTTCCTGTTTTTTTCTCGGAATATAAAATGTAAAGTGTGTACCAGTACCCGCTTTGCTATGTGCATGAATGGAGCCTTGATGTGCTTCTACGATATTCTTCACAATCGCAAGACCAAGTCCAGTACCAGAACGCCCTCTTGTTCGTGCCTTATCCGCTTTATAGAATCGTTCGAAAATAAATGGCAAATCCTCTTCCGGGATTCCGCTTCCTGAATCTTTCACATCCATTTTCAAACCGCTTTCCACCGATTGAACCGAGAAGTGAACCTCTCCGCCTTCTGGTGTATGACGAATGGCGTTATCAATAAGATTCGTAAACACCTGCTCAATTTTATCCGGATCGAGTACAAAGTACGGTTCATCCACTTGAATGTCATATGTGAGATCAACTTGCTTTTCTTTTGCTATACCAAGAAACTTGCGGTAAATCTTCTCGGTCAGCTCTTCTGTATCTGTTGATTCAAGATTCAGTGTAATATGGCCAGCTTCCATTCTCGCTAGGTCTAGAAGGTCATTCACAAGACGTCCCATTCGAAGTGATTCGTCGTAAATAATTTGCGCAATCTCTTTCTTTTCCTCTTCTGAGCCAGCAATATCATCTACAATTGCCTCACTATATCCTTGCAGCATAGCAATTGGAGTACGAAGTTCATGACTGACATTGGCAATGAAGTCTTTTCTCAGCTTATCAAGTCTTCGTTCCTCTGTCATATCACGAAGGACCGCAACTGCTCCCCTAACGTCCTGCTGATTATAAAGCGGAGACATGAGAAGAACCCAAGTACGTCCTTGCAGTGTGACTTCAATCATTTGCTCTTTTTCCGTGCTGACGGCTGTATGAAACAATTCTCGCGCTTCTGGAGGCAGTTCATCTCCATCTTTGATCTTCATATTTTGCTCGTAATACCATGCCTGCAAGAATCGTTCTGCAGGAGGATTCGTCATGAGGATCGTTCCATCAATATTGATGGTGATGACACCATCAGCCATACTGCTTAAAATATTGGACAAATGCTCTTTTTCTTGATTTAAAGCTGTGATATGAAATTTAAGCTGCTTGCCCATTTGGTTAAAGGCGATGGCCAGTTCTCCAATTTCGTCTTGCGTTAATATAGGAATCTTTGTATCAAATTTCCCTTTCGCCAGATCCTGCGCTCCCTCTTTCATCTTTCTAAGAGGATAGGTGACACGTGTTGATAAGAAGAACGCGAAAATAGTGGTCAGAACAATGGCAATTCCGGCTGCTAGGAAGATATAACGCGTCGTATGTTTTGTTGTTTGCTCTACAGCGAGTAATGATTGAGAAAGAAAGACCATGCCTTTTTTTCCGTTTGCCTCAAATGGAACACCGACGACTATTCGTTCATCTTTATGATTGCCTGCATTTGGTTCTGCACGTTTACTGATTTTTTTACGACCTTTTAGCGCTTGATTCAAATCACTGTCTGCTTCAATTTGTTTCTTTGTAATCGCAGGAAGCTTCCCGTCTTTTTCAGACGAGTACCACTCTAGCCCGTCCTCTTGGATAATCGCAATACTCGTCAATTTGTCAGCAAGCTCTGATGTAATCGACCTTGCGAGTGATTGATCGTCATGGCTTTCTAAAATGACCGCCACTTTATTTGCCATTTGCGTTAAATCTGACTTTGCTTCTTCTACATGGTAATTTTCAATGAACTCTAAAAGAAGCACGGTTAAAATAGATAAAACGATGAGGACGAGGAAGAGAATGGTTAACCATAGCTTTCCAACGACACTTTTCCACAGTTTCATTCAGCGCCGACCTCAAATTTGTACCCGACACCCCATACCGTCACGATTTTTTTCGCAGCTTCTGGTGACACTTTATTCAGCTTTTCGCGAAGTCGTTTGACATGAGTATCGACTGTTCTCAAGTCTCCAAAGAATTCATACTGCCATACTTCTTTTAACAGCTTCTCTCTGTCATAAACCTTATCCGGTGTTTTCGCAAGGAAATATAAAAGCTCATATTCCTTCGGCGTGAGACTGACTTCTTTGCCATCAGCTGTCACTCTATGCGCGTCGTGATCAATTGAAAGATGAGAAAACACAAGGACGTCTTTTGTTGTTGTCCCAGTATTGAGATAAGACGTTTGAGAAGATCTTCTGAGCAATGCTTTCACACGTAAAACAACTTCACGCGGGCTAAAAGGTTTGACGATGTAGTCATCCGTACCTGCTTCAAACCCTTGCACGCGGTTGGCTTCTTCTCCTTTTGCCGTCAGCATAATGATTGGGGTCGCTTTTTTGTCTCGAATTTGATTACACACTTCGATCCCATCTGTACCAGGCATCATTAAATCGAGCAAAATGAGGTCATAATCTGTTTGGAGTCCTTTTTGAATGGCTTCATCTCCATTTTCCGCTTCATCGATTTCATAATTTTCACGTTCTAAATACATTTTTAAAAGGCGGCGAATTCTTGCCTCATCATCTACGACTAATATTTTCGTTTGAGTTGTGTGTTCCATTAGACAATCCTCCTGCTTTCTCCGTTGTTACATTCATTTTAACAAAAAGCCGAATCGATTCATAAAAAGTTGGTCTTTTTCATGTGATTATGCGTAAGAATGAAGCCCTGCAATCACAAGATTGACAAAGATGAGATTGAACATAATGATGGCGAATCCGATGACAGCTAACCAAGCGGACTTTTCGCCATGCCAGCCCCTGGATAAGCGAAGATGAAGGTAGGCTGCATAAAAGAGAAACGTAATTAATGCCCATACTTCTTTCGGGTCCCAGCCCCAGAACCGAGTCCATGCAATTTGCGCCCAGATCATTGCAAAAATGAGCCCGCCTAACGCAAATACAGGGAAACCAATGGAAACAGCCCTGTATCCAATTTCATCGACTAAATCTAGGTTCACCTGTTTCACGAGCGGTTGAAGCAGAGCACTCAGTCGTTTCCGAATGATCAAGCGAATCAGTCCATACAAAATCAGCCCCGTGCCGAATGACCATAACACCGTATTGACCTTTCTTCCTGAAAAAACAGGCGGCAAATCAATAAACGGTTCCAAACGATCTTGCGTCACAAGCTCTCCTTTATGAGGTCCAACTAGAGCTGGCAGCTCATAGACCATCACACTTTCCTCTTTATTTTTATCGACCCAATTAAATTTCGCTTCGTATCCTGTCATTCTAAAGATGGACGTGACTGCGATAAATGCAAGTGTCACAACAATCATAAACATGACAAGCTCTAAACCAAATGTCTTCTTACCTGGTTTTGTTTGATCGACATGCTTTAATAAGAAGATGACACCTGCCACAAAGCTGATCGCTAAAATAGCTTGCCCTAGTGCTGCTGTTGTCACGTGAATATAAAGCCAATTACTTTGTAATGAAGGAATTAGCGGTGATATATCAGATGGGAACATACTTGCATAGGCAATAATCAATAAAGCGATTGGAAGTGTAAATAAACCAAGTACCGACACTTGATACACAAAATATAAAATGATGAATGCGAGCACAAGCATCATGCCAAAAGCCGTTGTGAATTCAAACAAATTACTGACTGGTGCATGACCAGACGCCATCCACCTTGAAATAAAGTAGCCAAATTGACTTAAAAAACCGATGATGGTGAGCGTAATACCGATAAGTGCCGCCTTATTTCTGCGCGGTCCATCAACTTTCTTTTTTCCTTTAATGGCACCACCAAAAAAAGGAACTGCCGCTAAATACAATAGAAAAGCTGCAAATAACAGGTTTTCACTGACTGCTGCCATCTAATCCTTCCCCCTTGCTTTTGCTGATACTTGTTGTATCAGGCAGTTCTTTTTGATCAACTGGCTGTTTGATGCCACTGTCACTTAGGATCACGCCAAGATCAGACTTTAACCCAAACCAGTTTTTGTTTGTGTGTCCTGCCACAAATACTTTTCCATCCTTTGCAGACAGCCAAATTCTTCTATGCTGCCAATACATCCCCTGCACGACACCAATCATGAAGATGATCCCGCCTACGATGAGCACCCCAAGAGTTAAATCTTTTCTCACCGTCAATCCCGTGACGTTTTTCGTTTCCACTCGATCAAACTTCATTTTATATAGGTTATTATCAGAGCCCTCTACTGTCTCTTGAATCGCCACAAAGCTTTTTTCACCTTTAGGCTTTTCAGGAGAAACCATTTCAAACACGAAAGCAGGATTATTCGGATTCCTTGTTTTCGTACTCGGCGTTCCATCATCGTCAAAATAAAAATCAGGGAGATAGCTCATCACTTTGACTTTGTAACCGCTACCAAGATCATATTCTGACTTAGGCTCCAGCAGTTTAATCTTCACTGTTCCGAAAGATTTTTCAGTATCTTTACGAATCAGCTGAAAGACCATTTGATCGAGTTCATTTTGTTTAAAATCCACTTGATATAATGAGAAATGATCAAACTTGAGCGGTTCGTTCACTTTAATATCATGTTCTGATACCTGCTTCAGCTTGGGCTTTTCACCAAACACAACTTCCCCTTCACGTTTGTATAAAGTGGCATCGGTTTTATAACTTTTCACTACTTGACCGTCGCCAGCTCTTTCAATCGCATTCTCAAACACTTCTTTTTCATTTCCAGTTTCATAGCGGTCAATTGAAAACGCATTATTTTTCAAAAAATATTGACCATCTGTGCCTGGAATTGGGGCAGTTTCACCCTCTCTAACCCACAGCGTTTCATCCACATACATGCCTGGGACAAACCGGAGCATCGATCCAATGAGAAAGATGATTAATCCAATGTGATTGACGTAAGGGCCCCAGCGTGAAAAGCGGCCTTTTTCCGCTAAAATATGTCCGTTTTCTTCTCGCACGCGGTAACGCTTTTGTTTCATTGCTTTCTTGATGCCTTCATATGTATGCTGATTTAACGTTTTGTCTGTCTCACTGAACAGACGCTGTCTTCTCATAAAGCCTTCTTTTTTAATAACCCCTTGGTTTTTAAGTGCTCGATAAAGAGGAATAACCCGGTCGAGACTACAAATGACAAGGGAGATTCCGATGGATGCAACTAAAGCTAAAAACCACCAAGAATTATAAAGATCATGGAATCCAAGTGTGTAATACAGCTTGCCAAACGACCCATATTGCTCTTCATAATAGGTGGAAGCAGATGCACCTGGCGGAATAAATCGCTCCTGCGGAAAAATCGTTCCTAATGAGGAAGCAAGCAGTGTGATGACAATCAGCCACACACCCACCTTAACGGAAGAAAAAAAGTTCCATACTTTATCAACAATCGTTTTGTTGTATGTTTGCGAGCGTCTCGCACTGCCGTCATATCTCATATCAAGCAGCTTTGAAGAGTTTTTCTCTTTAGCCGCAATAGGATTCCCGCAGGATTCACATAAAACAGTACCGATTGGATTAATATGTCCACACTCGCATTTTACCTCTTTCATTCTATGACCCCTTTGGTTTAATCAAATTCATATAATCATAGACATTACGTTCTGTCATGGTTCCCTTTATGACTTTGATTACCTTGCCTTCAGGATTAATTAAAAATGTGGTTGGCAGCGGCGTAATATCATATGCCTCTGTCACTTGACGATCCTTGTCCATGGCAACAGGAAAATTCACGCCATAAGATCCCATAAAATTTTTCACGGCAATATTGGATTCTGCAACATTGACTGCAACAATTTCCACACCGCGATCCTTGAACACTTCATATTGATTTGCCATGTAAGGGAATTCTTGTTTACATGGACCACACCAGGTCCCCCAAAAATTAAGAAAGACACCTTTGCCTTTTAAGTCCTTTAATTCAATCCGTTCCCCATCCACAGATTGAAGGACAAAGTTTGGCGCAATAGATCCTTCTTTGACCCGATCCTGTTTGGCAAATACTGAGTTATACATGGTATAACATAGTGCAGCAAGCATCACGAGGAGAATGCCCGTCCGTATGAAAAACCGTCTTTTTTTCATCTGAAGTACCCCTTCCCCATAGACATTCAGGTAAATTATAGCATTCTCCTTCTTTTGATGCTTCTTCATTTTTTGAAGTTTATGTGAAAATTAAAAAGCGCTTTTCCCGTGATCTGCAATTGCTCTCAGGCGCTTTACTTCATGCGGTGTTAATTCTCTGCGGTCTCCTGGTCTCATGCCTTCAATATGAAGGAACGCATATTGCTCTCTTTTTAGCTTTAACACATCATGACCGATCGCTTCAAACATGCGGCGCACTTGTCTGTTTCTGCCTTCATGAATGGTTAATTGAACGATAGATGTCTGCTTTCGTTTATCGATAGAAAGCATCTTGGCACGAGCACGTGCAGTCTTTTTATGATCTAACATAATCCCTTTTTCTAGCTTTCTAAGCAATTCCTTTGATGGGATGCCTTTTAGCTTCGCTGCATATGTTTTATCAATTTCGTATTTCGGATGCATGAGCTTATGGGCAAATTCCCCGTCATTTGTTATTAAAATCAAACCGCTCGTATCATAATCTAAGCGGCCGATTGGATAAAGGCGCTGCGGGACGTCATCAAAGAAATCTGTGACAACCTTACGTCCTTTATCATCCTCGGCAGCTGAAATGACGCCGCGCGGTTTATAAAGCATAAAGTAAACCGGTTCTTCTCTTTCAAGCTTTAATCCGTTGACTTCAATTTTATCTGAAGAGCCCACTTTTACTCCGAGCTCTGTCACTGTTTGACCATTAACGGTAACTCGTCCTTCTTTAATTAATTCTTCTGCCTTTCGTCTAGAAGCGACGCCGGCATGTGCAATTACTTTCTGTAAACGTTCCATTTTGTCTTTCACCTCATGTACTATCTTACTTGCTTGACTTAAAACAAACAAGCATTCGTGGAAAAATAAGCGATTCGTCTGTTTAATTTCAGCTAAAAAGCAATTTTCCATCCATTGAAAGACAAAAAAGCGCCTCATTAGGCGCCGCTAAATAACAAACTGACGATGATGACAGATGCAATGATGCCAATGAGGTCCGCTAACAGACCTACTTTCAGCGCATCTCCCATTTTTTTTATACCGACTGCCCCAAAATAGACCGTTAAAATGTAGAGAGTGGTATCAGTTGACCCTTGCATGACAGCTGCGAGCTGTCCTATAAAAGAATCTGGTCCATATGTCGCAATGAGGTCTGATGTCATCCCGAGTGCAGCTGTGCCAGATATTGGACGAATAAACGCAAGCGGCACTACTTCTGCCGGGAAGCCGATCGCTGTAAACACGGGTTTTAACAGTCCCATGACAAAATCAAGCGCACCAGACGCGCGGAATATCGTAATGGCCACGAGCATGCCGACTAAATAAGGAATGATTGAAAAGGCAATTTGAATACCTTCTTTCCCGCCCTCAACAAATGTTTCATAGGTCGGTACCTTTTTAATGGTTCCCGCAATTAAAATTCCTGCGATGATCAGTGGGATCAAAGCAAGTGACAGCCAGTTAATAAATGACACGAGATCACCCCCGCCTGCTTCTGCGATAGTGGAAATAGCGATCAATGAGAATGGCACCAATGCCTGAAATGAGTGTCGCCAAAATGGTTGGCCCTACAATGTCTGTTGGCTGATCTGCACCATATGTCATTCTAATTGCAATGACGGTTGTTGGCACGAGTGTGATAGAGGATGTGTTGACCGCTAAAAATGTAATCATGGACCGGCTTGCTTCATTTTTCCCACCGTTTAATGCTTTCATCTGCTCCATTGCCTTAATCCCAAGCGGTGTAGCGGCATTCCCGAGACCAAAGAAATTCGCCATCAGATTGGACAAAATATATCCCATCGCAGGATGGTTAGGCGGAATATCCGGAAATAGCTTTGAAATAAAGGGACGGCACAATTTACTAAAGAAATGTAACAAGCCTGCCTCTTCTGCAATCTTCATCAGCCCGAGCCAAAAAACGAGGACACTAATCAGACCAATTGAAATGGTCACTGCTTCCTTTGATCCCTTAAATACAGCTTCGTTTACTTCCTCCATCGTTCCGTTGAACATCGCGTACACAAGACCGATGACAGTGAGGAATACCCAAATTAGATTGACCATGAAGATCCGCCTATAGATGTCTGAAAGACAGACTTAAACATTTCTTGGAAGCTTTTTTGAGGCATTCGATTTCGTTTATTTTCATAAAAAATCGGTACTTGCTCGATCACCTGATCATCTAATAAAAACGTCATTTTCCCTACAACATCAGGGATGGCTTCGGCGTTTTTTTTCCACTTCTTTTGAGGAGTAAGCATTTCCGTTTCAATTTCTACTAGCTTTTTCTCATCTTCATTTAAAAAATAGTCCACATCACGTTTGATAAATGCCTTTTTTTCGTAAAAGGTTCCTTTTAATGAAGCGAGTCTTCCTTTTTCAGCAAGTACGTACGTTTTATAGTGATCAAATGCATATTCAAACATAGAGATATGATCCTTCCAATCATCTGGCGCATTAATGGTCACAGCGATCAGTGCCGCATCCCCTTTTGCCGCAGTAGAGACAAGTGTCCGTTTTGCAAGCTTCGTATATCCCGTTTTCCCACCAGTTGAATATTTGTATAATCCGGTGACCAGCTTGTTTTTATTTTTCCAATAGCCTTCCATCGTTTTTGCTTTATAGAAAGTCGTGCCTGCAATTTTTTGATATTGTTTATGCTCCATGGCGTATTTTGTTAAGATAGCCATGTCATAGGCTGATGAATAATGATGTTTATGATCATCGAGTCCATGCGGATTTTGAAAATTCGTATTCTCCATTCCTAGTTCAGACGCTTTTTGATTCATCATAAAAATAAATCCTTCTAAACTGCCGCCCACATGCTCTGCAATGGCAACAGCTGCATCATTTCCAGAACGCAGCATAAGCCCGTATGTCAAGTCTTCTAGGCTCACCTTTTGCCCTTCTTTTAAATAAATCGATGAGCCCTCTGCTTGAATCGCGCGCTTTGATACTTTGACGGTGTCTTTCATTTTTCCTGATTCAATGGCTAATACTGCCGTCATAATTTTCGTAATACTGGCGATTCTTCTTTTTTCATGCTCGTCCTTTCCAAATAGGACTCTGCCTGACTGTCCATCTATTAAAATGGCGCTTCTTGCACTCACCGATAATGACATATCTGCTTTGGCATGTGAGGAAAAGGGCAGTAAGAGTGTAAATAGAAGAAGGACTGCTGTTCCAATTTTTAAATAGGGCATGTTCATTCACGTCCTTGTCCGTTTTGTACAAGTGTATGCGCGGCTGAAAAAGTTATGATGCCTCGTCCATAAAAAAAAGCGTCTCTATATGTAGAGACGCTCCTTCCTCTTGCTTATACCATTTTCATTTGCTGATGAGATGTCGTATATTCTAGCTCTTCTCTCATCGCTAAAAAATCTTTTTCTAATGAAGAAAATAATCGTTTGATCTCAGCGGATACTTCATGGTGGAAAACAATGCTGCTCTTTCCTGTATATGCGGAACGGCTGTCTTCATACCATGTATCCTTTTTCGGCGTGAAAAACTCTTCAATACATTGATGATAAATACGGTGAAGCGTCTGCTGCGCGGCTTGCTGCGGGAATGTCTGCTGCTGGCTGATTTTCCTGCAAACTGCCGCTGCATCCTCGCTGTACACTGCAAGCTTCCGTAATGTATTCAATATGTCACAATAATAGGCTTCCGCTTCAGGGTTTAATCGTTTCATACTTGATAAGGTAGCTTCGTTCAGAAAACCATTCATTTCAGTTGCAACCTTTGATAAAAAGACGCCTGCTTGATCAACTTGAGCCTTTACATTCATATGTGCCATTTGTTTTGTGTTTACCTTCCCCTCATGGCTTTATGACCATTTTATCTGACATCAATAGATGTTAGACCTAAAATCTTTTTTATATTTTATCATACATTTTTCATTCTTTTGAACTATTTTATCTCTTCAAATGTTTGATTGAAGTTTTCAAAAAATAGATCAGCTTCTTCTTGTACACCATCTGCTTCCACATTCTCTGGAAGTGGCGGTAATTCATCCAATGCCTTTAAGCCAAACTGCTCTAAAAAGGTAGGTGTTGTCCCATAAAGAATTGCTCGCCCAGGGCCATCGGCACGTCCAACTTCACAGAGCAGCGCTTTGGCTACTAAACTATGGAGCACCCGCTCTGATTTGACTCCTCTGATTTCTTCTACCTCACTGCGTGTGATCGGCTGTTTATAAGAAACGATTGCGAGTACTTCAAGCGCTGCCTGAGACAAACCTTTGGATGGGGTCTCGACTAATTTTTTCAAATAAATGCTGTATTCCTTTTTCGTCAGCAGCATATATGAATCTGCATATTCAATGAGCTCAATTCCTCGTTCTTGTTTTTGATATTCTTCCTTTACGGCAGACATCATATCGAGTAACGCTACCTCTTCTACTTCAAGAACAGACATGAGCTGTTTTTTTGTTAAGCCTTCGTCACCTGCTGCATAAAGCAGCGCTTCTATGATGGCTTTCCAATTCACGATATCAAGCGTCATGAATCGTTTCACTCCCTATAATATAAATGTCTTCAAAGTTTCCTTCCTGCTCTAACATGATTTGATGACCTTTCATCAATTCAAGAACAGCAAGAAACGTCACGACAAGGTGCTCCTTTTGATCATGTTGAAATAGAGTCATGAAATTGGTCCGCTTTTTCGTTTTTCTTAAATGGTTCATAATCTCATTCATTTTGTCTTCAATCGGGATTTCTTGTCTTGTAATCCTAGATGGTGCTGGTTTCGTTATTTTCTTTCGGTTCAATACCTTTTGGAACGCACCTAACATATCATACACCGTGACATGCAGGTTTGTGTCCTTCGCTTCCGATTCTTTTGCAAATTCGCTTAAATCACTCGGAGGTTTTGTAAAGGCATTTTGCCTTTCTTCCTCGCGTTCCTTTAGTTCTTGTGCTGCATCTTTATACTTTCGGTATTCAATCAGTTTGCCAATCAGCTCTTCTCGAGGGTCCTCTTCCTCTTCAAGCAAGTCTTCATCAAATAGCTCTTCCTCTTGTTTCGGAAGGAGCATTCTGCTTTTAATACTCAGGAGGGTTGCAGCCATCACCAAATATTCACTTGCCACATCAAGTTCAAGCTCCCTCATGGTATGGACATATAATAAATACTGCTCCGTAATTTTAGCAACGGGAATATCATAAATATCAATTTCCAACCGGTTGATTAAATGTAAAAGTAAGTCCAATGGACCTTCAAACGAATCTATTTTCACCTGATATTCCAGCATTTTTTCTCACCATTTCTACTGTCTTCTAAGTACCGTTTCACCGGCTAACCTTTAGTATAAGACAGGATAAAGCTCTCGTCCAATATAATTTCGACCATGATGTCCTAGGCAAAATAAGAAAAACAGTGGTTTCGCCCATACCACTTAGGGCATTTATACATAGAATACCATTGTAAACAGAACTGATGAAAAAGGAGGCCGTATCATTATGGGAGATGGCTATAACTTTGGCGGAGGTTTCGCGCTTATTGTCGTGCTTTTCATCTTGCTGATCATCGTTGGCGCGGCTTGGGTTTATTAAAGAAACAGGGCGTCCTTTCACGAAGGGCGCTCTTTCTTCTTTTCTTTTCAATATGTTAGACTGAGAGTGGAAAAGGAGATGACCACTGTGTATCCTGAAGCGTACGTGGCTTTTTTACATGAATTTCATACGACAAGAGATTATTTTGAGTGTCATGAAATTCTTGAGGAATATTGGAAGGAAGACCCGCCTGAGCAGCGCAAAGAATATTGGGTTGGCTTCATTCAGCTTGCCGTTGCTTTGTATCATCAAAGACGGGGAAATGGAAAAGGTGCAAAACGGCTCATTTCAAATAGCCTTCACTTGCTGGAAGCAAACCGGCCCGTATTATCGAACCTCGGTCTGGATGATGAGGCGTTTCTCAAACTTCTGAGAACGCTGAAGAAGAAAATGGCTGAAGACATGTCATACGAAAGTGTGATGCTCCCGATTAAAGATGAAGCGCTCCTGTCTCTATGCCAAGAAATGGCTCAAAAAGAAGGACTGGTCTTTGGCCAGGAGAGCAACTTATCCCACACATTTTTGATCGAAAAACATAGACTGCGTGACCGGACAGATGTATTGCTTGAACGAAAAAAGCAAATCGAACGTAAAAAAAGCAGAGGACTGTAGCCTCTGCTTTTACATGTGTGATATTTAATTTGTTTCGCTGTGACACTTATGAAAGAAGCCTTGCGTTAATTCATTTGGAATGAGTGTTTTGGTTTTGAATACCTCTTCCACGGCTAAAACCATTTCCTTGCCGATTCCTTGATCTCGATGGGATGGATTCACACTAATATGCTCGATTTGTACTTGGTCGTCTGTTTTCAACACACCAATAGCACCTACGATATCCTCGCCATCTTTCCAAAGGAACAGCTGCCGATTTTCATCCATTTCATATGACTTCATCGTCTGCTGAAGCTGTTTGACGTCTTTCTCACCCGGCATGAAGGAGAGTAGCCCCATGGCAATTTTTTCAAAAGACCTCTTATAACGAATTAACATATATACCCCTCAATATTCAAATTATCCTTATGTCCAGCAAATGTCTCACGAATCATTTGCTCATCACACATTATAAACATTTTTATACCGTTTTTAAACTCTTTTTCACTAAATTAACGAAAGGTACGGTTGAGATTCGCCATTTCAATGGCAGCTACAGCCGATTCGCTGCCTTTATTTCCAGCTTTTGTACCGGCTCTTTCGATAGCTTGTTCAATGGATTCTGTTGTTAGTACACCAAAGATAATCGGTACCCCTGTTGACATGGCACTTTGAGCAATTCCTTTAGCTGCTTCATTACAAACATAATCGTAGTGAGTTGTTGCGCCCCTGATTACAGTTCCAAGTGTAATGACAGCATCATATTTCTCTGTTTCAGCTAGTTTTTTTGCCATGTACGGAATTTCAAAAGCACCCGGTACCCACACGACATCAATATCGTCACCGTTTGCTCCGTGTCTGAGCAATGTATCTTCTGCTCCGTCAAGCAGTTTACTTGTAATAAAGTCATTAAATCTCGCGACGACAATTGCAAAGTTTAATCCTTCTGCTACTACATGCCCTTGTATTGTATTCATATGTTGATCATCCTTTTTTGTGATTTTTTATTTTGTTTCGATAGCTGCTGTTTCTTTATTATTTAAATAGGTTTGCAATGCTTCTATTGTCAGCATCTTTAAACCGTGCTGTTTTTGGATTTCTTTTAGTTCTGGAACACGCGCCATTGAGCCATCTACATTCATGATTTCACAAATGACACCCGCTGGCTCTGAACCTGCCAGTTTCGCAAGATCTACCGCCGCCTCTGTATGACCTGGTCTTTCTAGTACGCCGCCTTCTTTTGCAATGAGCGGAAATACATGACCTGGGCGGGCAAATTCTTCTGGTGTTACGTCTTTATTTAACATGGCAAGCATGGTCGTAGAGCGCTCAAAAGCACTAATACCAGTCGTCGTTGTCACATGATCGATGCTCACTGTAAAAGCTGTATGGTGTGCATCTGTATTTTGTTGTACCATTGGATGCAGGTTCAGGTGTTTGGCAATCGACGCATGGACCGGTGTACAAATGAGACCTCTTCCATGTAAAGCCATAAAGTTAATCACTTCAGGCGTGGCATGCTCAGCAAGTGCCACAAAATCTCCTTCGTTTTCTCTGTCTTCATCATCCACTACGATAATGATTTCTCCTTCTTTCAGAGCGTTTACTGCTTCTTCTACTAAATGATACATACAATCGCCTCCTAGAATCCGTGCTCTTTTAAAAATGATGGGGTCAATCGGGATGGCTTCTTTTCGCCTTGTTCTTTTGTTAAAAAGCGATAGATGTATTTACCGATCATGTCACACTCTATATTCACGATCTCTCCCATAGATTTAGTCGGGAAAATAGTTCCTTCAAGCGTATGAGGAATAATAGAGACTGTGACGTGTGAATCTTGCAAATCGAAAATGGTTAAGCTGACACCATCTATTGCGATCGAACCCTTTTGTGCGAGCATATCTGTGAGGGTCTTGTCCATCTCTAAATCATAGTAAATGGCATTACTTTTCTTTTCTATTCGGGTAATGACTGCCGTCCCGTCAACATGGCCTGAGACAAAATGACCGCCGAATCGTCCATTCGAGGACATGGCCCGCTCTAAATTCACTGGACTGCCTGATGTCAGCTGATCCAGTGATGTCGCTTTGACCGTTTCTGGCATCACATCTGCTGCGAACTGTGCTTTTGTAAAGCTTGTGACTGTAAGACATACACCATTGATCGCAATACTGTCTCCGAGGTGAACATCTTCTAGCACACGGTTGCACTGAATGACAATTTCTATGGCATCTGCTGACTTTTTGCTTAATGACTGAACTGCGCCTACTTCTTCAATTATCCCCGTAAACATGTGATCCTCCCTTTCTTTTCATTTGTATTTCTCACTTTTTAAAAAAGCGATGTTAGGGACATGTGATCGATTGAGCACCTTCGTCGCTTTTTATGGTCCATACAAGGTAGATGAGGGATCACCTAATAAACACTGCATGCCGGTCTATTCACTACATGAACATACAGAAAGCCCCGGAAAAAATTCCGGGGCTGTGGCTTTTTTGCATCAGAAATAAAACTATGATCGACAAATATTTTTCGTTCATAGCTTTCTTTATCCTTCTCCCATCCAGACTTTCACTGTCGGCTTCAGCTTTTCACTGAATCAACCGTTAATAAATTAACGGGTCACGGGCTGTAAAGCATTTGCTTTATTACCGTCGGTCGGGATTTTCACCCTGCCCCGAAGGATACAATCGATATTTAGCTGTCCTTAGGGGCTATTATAGCGATCCTTGTTGTCAAATGCAACAATCAAGATTTCTCACAAAAAAAAGCCTCCTTATAGGAAAGGAGACTTGTTAATTAACGACTTTTACTACTTTTATAAGACCATCTATTCTCTTTTCATTACTAAAGTAGGCTTTAATACGATCACCTTTCTTCAAGTCGGCCACATCATCTTCGAACTTCTTTCCACTAAAAATGATTTTTGTGCCGTTTTTTGCTTGACCGTAATATTCATCTCCGTCAATTTTCGTAATGGTATATTCATAGATGGTATAATCTTTATCATTATTTGTTAAGCTTTCACCAATGGCTGTTGGCACATCTTCAATTTTCATGCCATTCATGTATAAATAACCTGCGCCTAAACAAAGCAGTAAAACAAATAAGATGGCCATTTTTAATTTAATTTTCCCCATATTTAGAACCTCCATCATCTGCACTTCGCCTATTTGTATGTTTTATTCCTTCTTTTGATGAAATAAAACCAAAAAAGCTGATTTCCATTAATGGTTACTTATATAACGATTGAGATGGACCTTTGGTTCCACCTTTTCATCATTACATATGATACGAATATGCGTTCTTTATTAAGGGGGTCTCTTTCCTCTTTATCAGTTAGCAAGGCGCACATTATTGATGATCATCTTTTTTCGAGTGCAAATAAATCTTCCTCTAACAATTGCGATCTCTGAACAGCGATGTTCCGGCTGTCACGAACCCCTTGATTATAATAGTAGCTTCCAAGGTTTTTTGTGATAAATTCTAGTATATTGATGGCTGCTAATTCACCAATTTCTTCTTCTCGTTCTTCGGCAAAGTAACGCTGAATGGCAATCATCATTTGATTTTTTTCTTCTTTTGTTAATGGTTTCAAATTATCTCCTGCTTTCTTTCAGCATGACCACGCTTTTTAGATTTGTACTGACAATGTGGCGACACCCACAAATGCGAATGTTTGTTCTCTTATCATATCACAAAATCGAATTTTGTCCACCACTGTCCTAAAAGAAAAAGCGTATTTTGATATTTAGTTCAAAATACGCTATCACTCTTATTGAAGGAGGATACCATAGCATGTTGTCATTATTTTAATATGGAAAGTATCGTCGCTACAGAATGATCTACAAATGAACGTTCTGGACGAGATTTCATGAGGACGGTCAGTCCTATGAAAGAAACGACCAGTGTTTGTGCTAAAGCTTTCGCATTCAGGCTACTTTTGAGCTCACCCGAGCGAATACCTTGAACAATTCTTTCTTCGAAAATGACGGAAAGATACATCTGATGCTCTCTTGTCAGAATTTCAAATTTCTCTTCGTGTGGCGCAAGCTCCACTATTGTATTGATGCAAAAACACCCTTTACTCGGACCATCTCTATATTCCTCTTCTACTAAATCTGCAAATAATGTATGAAATGCTTCCTTGACAGAAAGATTGTTTTGAAGTTTTGTTCGAATATGGGCAGCATGCTGCTTTGTGTATTTGCGTAATGCGGCCTCAAATAATTCCTCTTTATCTCCAAACGCTGAGTATAAACTTGGCCGCTGTATTCCCATTTTTTCAGTCAAATCACTTAATGTAGTGGCCCTATACCCCTTTTCCCAAAAAAGCACCATTGCCTCATCCAACGCTTTTTCCTTGTCAAATTCCCGTTGTCGAACCATCAGCAATTCCTCATTTCAACATTAAAATTTCTTCACAAAGTCAGGTATCTATTTTTTGATATTATTGTCTATTTGATTACCAATCGGTACATTATAATTTTATTTTATCGACGTATGATTGTCAAATTTCCTTCCTCTTTCAAGATGAAAGTATTGACTTTAAAATGTTTTGTTGGTTATCCTTAACAGGAATCATAATATACCGATCAGTATATTATACTTTTTAGTACAAAAGGAGACGAAGACATGCATGGTGAAAGAAAGAATCACTTCCATAGAACATCTTGATTTGGAAACGGCTCATTTACAAAACAAACCGAAGCAAGCGATGACTCGCTATATGGCTCTGCTTTATGCGTCAGCCTGCGGGATGGCAGTTGCAAACATATACTTTGCACAACCGTTATTAGACTCCCTCGCATCCGAGTTTGGCATCACCTATTCATCCATTGGTATCGTCATTACGATTACTCAGCTTTGTTATGCACTAGGACTGCTACTGATCGTACCACTTGGTGATCTGTTCAATCAAAGGCGGCTCATCATGGCTCAGATGCTAGTATCCGTGTTTTCTCTGATTCTAGTCGGCATCGCCCCTACTGCCACCGTCCTGTTTATAGGGCTGGCTGCCGTCGGCATGCTTGCTGTGGTCACTCAGGTACTCGTAGCGTTCGCAGCGACCTGGGCTGCTCCTGAAGAACGAGGCCGTATCGTGGGCTTGGTTCAAAGTGGCATTGTGATTGGTATTCTTCTCGCACGAACGTTTGCTGGTGTACTAACCGATCTCGCCGGCTGGAGGTCAGTCTATCTCGTGTCTGCGGTTATGATGCTCATCATAACCGCCGTGTTATACCGGTATCTCCCGCGGGCTGACAGCGAGAGAGCGTCAATATCCTATATGAAGCTGCTTGCTTCAATGTTTACATTGTTCAGACAAGAACAAATTCTGCGCATCCGAGGCATACTGGGTTTTCTGATCTTTATCGTGTTTGGTACGTTGTGGACTTCGCTCGTGCTGCCTCTCAGCAGCTCGCCACACAATCTTTCACATACAGCGATCGGTGCATTTGGTCTTGCTGGAGTTGCCGGAGCATTAGGCGCTGCCCGGGCTGGAAGCCTTGCTGATCGAGGCTTAGGACAATTAACAACTTGTATAGCCCTTGTCCTATTATTCGTTTCATGGTTTTTTATCTTTTTCACTGAATATTCACTCATTTTATTAATCATCGGTATTATTATTCTTGACCTATCTGTGCAGGCCGTACATGTGACCAACCAAAGTATGATTTTCACAGTGCTGCCTGAGGCGAGAAGCCGGCTCACTGCTGCTTATATGATTTTTTACTCCATCGGCAGTGCGACTGGTTCCATTGCTTCCACTAGCATATACGCAAACAATGGCTGGAGCGGAGTATGTTTATTTGGCGCCTCTGTTAGCGCTATTGCCCTTTTATATTGGTTCATCACCTACCGCCTCACGGAACAAATAACCGTAAAATCAGATTTAAAATAAAAAAACACCGCGTTTTAAGCGGTGTTTTGGATTAAGGATTAAGCATCGAAAACTTCGACTTTTTCCATTCCTTGGCCTTGTTCCATATCTAGAACAGCCTCGATACCAGATGTTACTTTACCAAAAACAGTGTGAACACCGTTTAAGTGCGGCTGCGGGTCATGGACGATAAAGAATTGGCTGCCACCCGTGTCTTTACCAGCATGCGCCATTGATAATGAACCTCTTTCGTGTTGATGTGGATTCCCTTCTGTTTCACATTTAATTGTGTAACCAGGACCGCCTGTTCCATTACCGTTTGGATCGCCACCTTGGCTTACGAAGCCTGGGATGACACGGTGGAATTTCAATCCATCGTAGAAGCCTTCATTCGCTAATTTTTCAAAGTTTGCTACTGTACCTGGAGCAGCCTCTGGGTATAGTTCAAACTCAAGTTTCTTACCATTCGTTAGTTGTATGTATCCTTTTTTTGCCATTTTTCACATTCTCCTTTCAGGTTAAACAACGCTCATTATAGCACATTTTCGGTCATGTTAAACATCCCCTGCTCTTTGATTGTGATTTACCTCTTTTCTTAGGATTGATACAATAGAAGAGCTTGATCCTTTTTTCCTATTAAATTGATGACAGAATGAGCAACAGGTCTTTATTTATTGGAAAAGGAAAACATCTTAAAAAGAAAATTGAAACGTCGAATCGATTTGTTACGTCTATATGATGGAGTACATTTCTTTACGTGTACTCAAAAGATGAGTTTCTCTTGAAAGAGGAACCCTTTCGACTTGAAGGAGGTCAACATGTTTAAAAAATCAATGCTTAGTATGATGGCAGCGCTCCTTTTCCTCATTGGTGCGCCAAAAGTCAGCTTAGCGGATGCAGCTGTCGGCGATGTCATCGTCACACTTGGGCAAGACTTAACTCCGGCTGATCGCCAAAAGGTGCTTGACGAGTTGAATCCACCTGAAAATGCGACAAAAATTGAAGTAACCAATAAAGAAGAGCATGAATATTTAGGAAAGTATATCCCCCGTTCTTCTATCGGGACGAGAGCATTATCATCTTCATCTATCACCATTGAAAAATCAGGTACTGGTTTGACTGTGGATACACATAACATCAAGACCATTACAGATGAGATGTATTTAAATGCTTTAATGACAGCCGGTGTCAAGGATGCCAAGGTTGTTGTGACTGCACCGTTTGAAGTTTCTGGGACAGCCGCACTGACAGGTTTATTAAAAGCCTATGAAGTGTCTAGCGACAAAGCCATTCCAGAAGATGTGAAGCAGGTAGCAAACGAAGAGCTTGTGACAACGTCTAAATTGGGTGACTCCATCGGGAAAGACAATGCTTCTGCCCTTATTGCAAAAATCAAGGATGACATTGCGAAAAATGGTGTCCCTAAAACAACAAAAGAAGTAGAAGAAAAAGTGGATCAGGCTGCTTCTGATTTAAACTTAAATCTAACGCAAGATCAAAAGGATCAGCTTATTTCTCTATTCGATAAAATGAAGAACATCAATATCGATTGGAACCAGGTAGGATCTCAAATCGATAAAGCAAAAGACAAGATTACGAAATTCATAGAATCAGATGAAGGGAAAAACCTACTTCAAAAGATTTGGGATTTCTTTGTCTCCATTTGGAACGCGATCGTCTCTGTATTTACTGGAGGTAAATAAGTCATTATAAAAAGCTGCCTGATGTACAGGCAGCTTTTTTACGTAGATGATTTCACTTTTGATTGATAAGGTAAATCAAGTTTGACAATGTCCGCATATGTTTCACGTTCAACCACAAGCTGCGCTTCCCCGTCTTCTACAAATACAACAGCCGGGCGCGGGATGCGGTTATAGTTATTTGACATACTGTAGCCGTAAGCTCCGGTACAAAAGACAGCTAATAAATCTCCTTGTGATAACTCTGGCAGATCGATATCCCAAATAAGCATATCTCCGCTTTCACAGCATTTCCCTGCAATAGAAACTGTTTGATTGTGCGATTGGCTCATTTTGTTGGCACTTGCCGCTTCATATTTCGCTTGATATAATGCTGGACGAATGTTGTCACTCATTCCCCCATCTACCGCAACATAATCGCGAATGCCAGGTACGTGTTTTGATGAGCCGATCGTATAAAGCGTTGTTCCTGCGTCACCAACAAGAGAGCGGCCTGGCTCAATCCAAATCTCCGGCATATCAAACTCATAGCGTGTCACGTTCTCTTTTACAGCTTGGATAATTTTCTCGACGTATTCTGTCGCAGGAAGTGGTTCATCTTCTTCTGTATAACGGATGCCAAAGCCGCCGCCTAAGTTTAACACGGTCGAAATAAAACCAAATGATTCTCTCCATTCATCCAGCTTCAAAAAGATCTTGTCTGCTGCAAGGACAAAACCAGCTGTATCAAATATTTGTGATCCGATATGGCAATGAACGCCTAACAGTTCGATCACTTCTGATCCAAGCACTTGTTTCACCGCTTCATCTGCTTGTCCATTGTGAAGGTCAAAGCCAAATTTGGAATCCTCTTGGCCTGTTGTAATGTAATCATGCGTATGCGCTTCGACACCTGGTGTGATACGGAGCAGCACTTTCACCTGTTTTGACAGCTCTTGACCAAGCTCTTCAATGAGCTTCATTTCGTAGAAATTATCTACAACGATACAGCCGATCTCGTGCTCTAACGCCATTTTTAATTCATCTCTACTTTTATTGTTGCCATGGAAATGAATTTTTTCTACCGGAAACCCAGCGCAAATGGCTGTGTGAAGCTCCCCGCCTGATACGACATCAAGAGATAATCCTTCTTCCTTGGCAAGCTGAAACATCGCGATGGAGGAAAATGCTTTACTCGCATATGCTACCTGCGCTTTTAACTCTTCTTCTATAAATGCTTTTTGAAAGCTTTTTGCACGCTCCCGTATTAAAGCCACATCATATACATAAAGTGGTGTCCCATACGTTTCAGCTAAAGAAACGGCATCAACACCACCAATTTCTAAATGACCGAGTTCATTTTGTCTGCAAGTGCCGTGTAAATACAATGTCATTCCCTCTTTCTCCGCCTCGGCTGAAAAAAGACAGCTGCGTGAGCTGCCTTTTTGCCGTTTCTCAAAGTTAAAAATACAATATCACAATCTTCAGCCACTTTCAATGAGCGTTAAGAATTTGGCGGAATTTTTGATCTGTTTTGAGGGTGAACAATGCTTGGCCTTACTTTTGAGCCAGGAACAGACGTCCGAATCAGCACTTGCCACAAAGCCTTCCCGTTAAAAGGAAGAAATGGCCACATATAAGGCGTCTGCAATGAACGAATGGATGTTAAGTAGATGAGTAACAACGTAAAACCAATGATGAGTCCATTCAGCTTAAAGATCGCCACGAGCGCTAATATGATGAGTCGTACAATCTTATTGGCGACACTCAGCTCATAGCTTGGGGTTGTAAATGTACCGATTGCCGCTAGTGAGACGTATAAGATGACCTCTGGTGTAAATAAACCGACATCAATGGCAATTTGCCCAATTAAAACAGCCGCAATCAGCCCCATGGCGGTCGACAATGCAGTTGGCGTATGAATTGCAGCCATCCTTAAAAATTCCACCCCAAAATCAGCTAGAAATACTTGTAAAATCACTGGAATATGGGACGGTTTGTTAAAGCCAATATAGCTTAAATGATCTGGCAGAAGACTTGGTTCAAGGATAAACAGAAACCAAATTGGTAAAAGAAACGTTGAACATAAAATGCCTAAAAAGCGTACCCATCTTAGGAACGTACCAACTGCAGGTGCTTGGCGGTATTCTTCTGCATGTTGAACGTGGTGAAAAATGGTGGTTGGCGTAATGATGACACTAGGAGATGTATCCGTAATAATGATGACATGCCCTTCTAGTATATGGTTAGCAGCGACATCTGGACGCTCGGTGTAACGTACAAGGGGAAAGGGATTGTATCCTTGTTTAATAATGAATTCTTCAATTGTTTTATCAGACATCGTCAGCCCGTCGACTTTGATTCCTGACACTTCTTTCTCTATGATATCGACAAGATCTGGGTCCGCAATATCTTCAATGTAGCAAACACATACATCCGCTTTCGAACGTTCGCCTACTTTGAGCATTTTGTATCTCAGTTTTTCATCTCGCACCCGTCTTCGTATAAGTGCTGTATTGACAATAATGTTTTCAACAAAACCGTCTCTTGCGCCCCGGACAACCTTTTCTGTATCCGGCTCCTCTGGCATTCTGCCAGGATAGCTTCTGACATCAATGATAAATGCGTAGTTTTCACCTTCAACTACAACTGCCACAAGGCCCGACAGCACTTGGTCTACCGCTTCATCAAGTGTTTCAACCTTTGAGACCTGCTGATTGACAAGACGATTCTCAATCACACGAGCCATGTCATCTGATTCAGGTTCGTTGTCATTGATTTCAACTAGCTCTTTTAATAAGTAGATGACATATTGTGTATCACACAGTCCATTTACATAGTAAAGTTGGATTTCCTGATCGTGTATATAAATTTTCCGCACACCAAGGTCAAAGCTGAGACCCATTCCGACATTTTCTTTAAAGTAATCTTCATTTTTCTTCGGATCTCGGTACACGTTTACCTTGTCTTTCTTCATGGAAACCACTCCTTTCTAAAATTAATTCAACTGCTTTCATTGTGATCGGAGATCCTTTGCTCAGATCATCTTTCCGTCCCATTTTGCCAATATCTCCAATTCCAACAACAAACGGCAGATCGAGCGAGTCAAGACAATACACGGTATCTCCGCTCATTTTATGAGGCTCCATTTCGGGAAGACCATGCTTGTCGACACCGTATTCTGTCAGTTCACCCTCCCGGTCAATGGAAACATGCACCTTTGTCCATTCAGCTTGATGCGTTTTGGATGCAACGGCGATCGCCCCAATGACTTCAATTTCAGGATGACGCGCCACATGCTTCATCGCTATCTCCCCTGTTCCTTCACCTGTCAGGCCAGAATCATCAAACATGACAAACACTGGATCATTCGGCGTTTTTAAAATCATCTGCACAAGTTCAGGTCCTGTTCGTTTGCTTGGATTTCCTTTTGAGCTGGAAATACATCGCCCACCGACATTTTTAGCAGCAAGCTCAATGGTTTTGGCAGCATATATATCTCCGTCTGTCACTAAAATGACTTTTCGTCTTTGCCCCATATTAGGTTATCCTTTCGGTTTAAAGATAAGAGCGATAATAAATGAGAATAAAATCGCAGCTGAAATTCCAGCAGAAGTTAATTCAAAAATACCGATCCCGATTCCGATGAACCCGTGTACATCTGCCTGATGCATCGCTCCATGAAGCAAGCTATGACCAAAGCTGACGATTGGTACGGTTGCGCCCGCACCCGCAAATTCAATAAATTTATCATAAATACCGAATCCGTCTAAGATGGTGCCCGCCACAACAAAGGTGGTCATGACATGTGCAGGCGTAAGTTTGAGTATGTCTAGTAAAAGCTGACCAATGACGCAAATAAGTCCGCCTGCAACAAAAGCGATAAGATAATCCATTAGCTCTCTCCTCCTGCACGCTCAAATACGACACCGTGCGCAATGGTTGGAATGGTCTCTTTTTGCTGGACCATCATTGGACTTAGAAGCGCTCCGGTTGCCACAACGAGTACTCTTTGCAGATTTCCTGCTTTCATTTCTTGAAAAATGTGACTAAATGTCACAACAGCTGAACAAGCACAGCCGCTCCCACCAGCGAATACATTTTGATCGGGTGTATAGATGATTAAACCGCAATCATCATGCTTTCTCCCAAGCTGAATGCCTTCTTCCTTCAGAAGATCCTTTAAGATTGGTGAACCAATACCAGATAAATCCCCTGTTAAAATCAGATCGTAATCGTCCACCGTTCTTCCGAGGTCTTCTAAATGCTGCTTGATGGTATCTGCCGCTGCCGGAGCCATGGCCGATCCCATGTCAAATGGATCTGTAATTCCAAGATCCATCACCCTGCCTACTGTAGCGCTTGTAATTTGAATTGGAGAGGTCTCCTGGCTAATAATAACGGCCCCGCTCCCAGTGACGGTACTTGTGGCTGTATCTGGCTTTTGTCCGCCGTATTCTGTTGGATTACGAAATTGGCGTTCTGCCGTTGCATTATGACTGCTTGTCGCTGCAATGGCTCTATTGGCAAAACCGCCATCAATGAGTGCAGACGCAATGGCGACCGATTCCATTGAGGTTGAGCATGCCCCAAACAAACATAGAAACGGGATTTTTAGTTCTCTCGCCACATAGTTTGCTGTGACGTTTTGATTAAGTAAATCTCCTGCCAGCAATAGATCAATATCGCTTTTTTGCAAATTTGCTTTTGATAAAGCACTGGATATCGCATCTTCCATCAGTTTTCTTTCAGCCATTTCCCAGTTCTTTTGATCACAATGCATTTCGTCATACGTTTTATCAATTAAATGACCAATCGGTCCTTCTTTTTCTTTCGGCCCTGCAGCTGTTCCCTCTGCATTGACGTAAAGCTTGTGCTCAAAAACCCAAGATTGTTTACCTGTTAGTTTCACGTTTCATTCCTCCTACGAAAACATCTTTTCCAAGACGTATCGAATGATCCCTACGACATATGCCGAGACGACACCAAATACAATGACGTTCCCAGCGAGCTTAAACATATTTGTGGCAACCCCTAAAACAAGCCCTTCACTTCTATGCTCAAGGGCAGCACTTGTCATACTGTTTGCAAATCCTGTCACCGGAACAGCCGATCCCGCTCCGGCAAACTGGCCGATTCTATCGTAAATACCGATACCAGTTAATATAGAAGAAATTAAAATGAGGGTCGCCACTGTTGGGTTCCCTGCTGTTTTTTCATTAAAATCAAAAAAGTGAATATAGAAATGTTGCAGCCCCTCGCCTATGGCACAGATCAATCCACCAACAAGAAAAGCCTTGATGCAGTTGAGGACATAAGGAGGTTTAGGCTGATACGTTTTCACCTTAGATGGATAGTTCTCTTTTAAACTCGACACGGTTGTTCCCTCCAAATTTTTAAATATAAATCAGCCAATGGAATAGTGAACCAAATACTTTGCCTAAGACAATGGCCATGAGAAGCAAAACAATTTTCCCGTCCATTCCAATTCTTTTCGTTAATATAGGAAGTACATTTAATACTTCAGTCAGCGCAGCTGCAAGCATGCCGACGAAAATGCCTGCTAAAAGACCGATCGGGAGCACCAGCCATTTGGATAAATGCAAATGCACCTCGCTCAAGGTTGCCCAGCCGCCAACGACCGCCCCGGTGATGACAGCTGCCTCGTATCCTTGTATGAAGCGCTGCGTTTTCGTTAATTGCATTAAACGAGGGATGATGCCAAGCACTGTGAGAAATGCCACAAACCCTGCTCCTACCGTTAAACCGCCGCCAAGTCCAACTAACGCGACAAAAAGCCACTTACCGATCATGGATATCTTTCATTGTCTCTTTATTTTCTTTAAGGGCGACATAATGATCGAGATCGAGCTGATATTTAAACATCTCCACTTCGAGCGGGCTTGGTTCTTCATTTAAACGCTTTTTAAATACATGATTGAAAAATAAAATCATGCCAAAGCCTAGTCCGAAGCTATATGGAATTTGCAATAAATAAGGATGCTCAACCGTTTTTCCTGTGATCATTTCATATAGGCGGATATGAACGAGCCGCATACTGACATCCTCGTGGAAATTCATAATGGCAAGCGCCGCTCCGACAAATAATAGGAGCCACACGAACACAAATAAAATCGGAGAAAGCTGGCGTTTGCCTGTATCAATTTCAACAATGGCTTCAGCGCCTCCGACGGTTTGAATGTCGATGTCTGGCCATGTTTTTTTGATCGTTTTGACCACATGCATGATATCAAGAACGGCGATGTGACGATCCTTTTTACTGACATGATATATCGGCATCTTGCTAAGCTTTTGTACAGCAAACTCATCACCAGTGATTTGGGCGATATCTTCTAAATAAATGAGCTGATCATTACCGGTCTTAATGCGATGGCGCAGCCGAAGAAAGATTTGTCCGTCCATCCAAGTCACTTCCTATACGATGGGTTAAAAATAGTATGTGGTGAAAAATGGTTCTCATACCGAGAGAACTTGATTTACCGGTAATTACCACACGAAAAAAGCCAGCCGAATTGGCTAGCTCTCTTTTTGATCCATTTGCATTTGGATTTGTTTTAAAATTTTCTTTTCGAGCCGCGAGACTTGTACTTGTGAAATGCCGAGTCTCTCCGCTACCTCAGATTGTGTTTGGTCTTTATAATATCTTAAGTACACAATGAGTTTTTCTCGTTCTTCTAATTCCTTGATCGCTTCTTTTAGCGCGATTTTATCAAACCATCTTTCTTCTGAATGATCGGCAATTTGATCAAGTAATGTAATCGGATCCCCGTCATTTTCATACACCGTTTCATGAATCGACGACGGCGTTCGGACCGCTTCTTGGGCGAGGACGACATCCTCTGGTGTGATATCAAGATATTCGGCTATTTCCTGGACGGTCGGCATTCTTCCGTGAGACTTAGACAATTCATCTCTTGCCCGCCGGATTTTATTACCAAGTTCCTTTAGTGACCGGCTGACTTTGACTGTTCCATCATCTCGAATGAATCGCTGGATTTCACCAATGATCATTGGGACAGCATAGGTCGAAAACTTCACATCATATGACAAATCAAATTTATCAACAGATTTTAGCAGTCCAATACAGCCAATTTGAAACAAATCATCTGGTTCATATCCTCTATTTAAAAAGCGCTGAACAACGGACCAAACAAGACGCATGTTTTTTTCTACGAGGAGGTCTCTTGCTTGCTGATCACCGTCTTGGCTTTTTTTGATGAGCTCTTTGACTTCATCATTTGACAGCTGGGCTTTTTTTGCTTGCTTTTTTACCTCCACATCCATATGAGCAGCTCCTTTAATTACAAAGCGCTTTGCTTTTTGATAGATGCTTTGTTAAACGGATGGTTGTGCCCATTTCTGGAGATGAGTCTATCATGACATCATCCATAAAATTCTCCATAATGGTAAAACCCATTCCAGAGCGTTCTAAGTCTGGTTTTGTCGTGAAAAGCGGCTGTCTTGCTTCCTCAAGATCTGTAATGCCCATCCCTTCGTCACGGATGGTGAGGTACACAACATGGTCATCAAGTGTGACTTCGATATGCACCTTGCCATCTGGATTCCCATCATAGCCATGGATAATGGAGTTTGTCACCGCCTCTGACACAACGGTTTTGATTTCTGTTAATTCATCTAATGTCGGATCAAGCTGGGCGATAAACGCCGCGACTGTCACCCTCGCAAAGGATTCATTTTGACTTAAAGCAGAGAAGGTCAGGTTCATTTCATTCCTCATGATGCCACCCCCAATGTTTGCAATGCCGTTTGCTCTGAAGGCTCCATACGGATGATTTTAAATAAGCCAGACATATCAAATAACCGGTTCACTGCTGGCGAAATAGCACAGACGACCATTTCTCCGCCAAGCTGTTTAATTTCTTTATATCTTCCTAAAATCACTCCGAGACCTGAGCTGTCCATAAACGTTAAATCAGCCAAATTGAGCACGATGTGGCGAATGTCCTCTGTTTCCAAATAATTCGTCACCTTTTGTCTCAATGTTTCTGCGGAGTGATGATCGAGCTCTCCTGTTAATCGAATGCAAAGTACGCTCTCTTTTACTTGAAAATCAATATCAAGGCTCATCTTTTTATTCCTCCTTGCTCTAATTTCGGATAAAGATTGTTTCTCTTTTTTATCAAGTAAATCCTTCACCATGACAAAACTAGTGACCATTCGTCACATTTAGATGTTCTTTTCTTCTTCCTCATAGCAAAAAGACTGCCTGTTTCAGCAGTCTTTCACATTTTATTTCCATTTCACAAATTCAGCCATCGCTCGTTTGAAGAACGTCCAAACGCCCGCTTTTTCCATTCCTTCTTTGGCTTGTACAGGGCTTTCATGCAGCACTTTTCCGTCTTTTTTCAAGACAATGGTTCCAAGTTCCGTTCCTTTTGAGAATGGGGCCGTAACATCCTGAGACAATTTGATTTCTTTTTTAATCTGATCCACATTTTCGCCTTTTTTCGTTAAAAGGGAGATTGGTTCAGAGGTGACAAGCTGAATTTTTTTCTTTGTCCCTTTGCTTACTTTGATTTCGGCTACATCTTGTCCTCGTTTGTAAAGCGGGTGTGTGGTGTATTGACTAAATGCATAGTCTAACATTTTGACCACTTGAGCGTTTCTGTCTTTCGGTGTACTTGCGCCGAAGACAACTGCAATGACGCGCATGTTTCCTTTTTTAGCGGTTGCGGTCAAACAGTATTTGGCTTCGCCTGTAAAACCTGTTTTCAACCCATCGACACCTGGATAAAATTTAATCAATCGGTTCGTATTCACAAGCCAGAATTTTTTATCGGTGTTTTGACGGAGATAGTCTTCGTAGACCCCTGTGAATTTGGTGATTTGTTCATATTTCAACAGCTCTTTTGCCATTTTTGCCATATCATGAGCTGAACTGTAATGGTCTTTTTCAGGAAGTCCTGTTGGGTTTTGAAAGACCGTAGAGGTGAGGCCGAGTTCTTTTGCCTTTTTGTTCATTTGCTTCACAAACTGTTCTTCAGATCCTGCAATATGCTCTGCCATGGCAACTGAAGCATCATTTCCAGACGCAATCGCAATGCCTTTCAGCATTTCTTTCACGGTCATTTCTTCTCCAGGTTCAAGGAAGATTTGTGACCCTCCCATTGAAGCTGCATAGTCGCTTGTTCTTACCTTGTCAGTCATTTTCAGTTTTCCTTGATCAATGGCTTCCATGATGAGAAGCATCGTCATGATTTTGGTCATACTTGCGGGTGCCAGCTTTTCATCGCTGTTTTTGTTGTAAAGCACTTTTCCCGTGTCACGTTCTATTAAGATGGCTGATTTGGCTTCGTGCACCAATTCTGATGTTTGTTTTTCTTCTGGTTTTTCAATCTTTTCTTTTGCTATCGCTGATGGTGAAACCATTGAGATAAGGATCATTAAAATAAACAATGCACATATATGACGTTTCAAGTGGCAGACCTCCATTATCGTAATCCTTTCTATTTTTTCCTCATCGAGGCTGTTTTATTCAGAGATCGTATGATTGCCATAAAAAAAGCCTTCTGTCGATAAACAGAAGGCTTCTTAAAACATGCTATGAGAGTTGTTTGACAATGTCTTTTACTAAATCAAGGAAACTCGCTTTCACTTTTTCGGTTACTTCAATGACTTCATCATGAGACAGCGGCTGATCTAAAATACCTGATGCCGCATTAGAAATGCATGAAATACCTAGCACTTTGATTCCTGCATGACGCGCAACAATCACCTCTGGGACCGTCGACATGCCTACAGCATCTGCGCCAAGTGTTCTAAGGAAACGAACTTCAGCCGGTGTTTCATATGAAGGACCTGTCATCCCTGCATAAACACCCTGCTGTACAGATATGCCTAACCGCTGAGCTGTTTCTTCTGCAAGTGCCAGCAAATCTTTATCGTATGGGGCAGACATATCAGGGAAACGAACGCCTTGACTGTCATTTGGACCAATTAATGGATTGGTCCCCATCATATTGATATGATCTGTAATCAGCATGAGATCGCCTGGATGGAATGAAGTATTCACACCGCCGGCTGCATTTGTCACGATGCATGTCTCAATGCCAATTTCTTTCATCACACGGACTGGAAACGTCACTTGCTTCATATCATATCCTTCATAGAAGTGAAAACGTCCTTGCATCGCACATACGACAGTGCCTTTCAGCGTCCCGATGACGAGCTGTCCTGCATGACCCTCTACTGTTGAAATAGGGAATCCAGGAATATCTTCATATTTCAATTTGATTGGATTTTCAATCTCATCTGCTAAAATGCCAAGCCCTGAACCTAAGATCAATCCAACTGTTGGTACGTATGTCGATGCTTGTTTAATGTATGCCGCCGCTTCTGAAAACTGTGCTCCCACGAGATTTCCCCCCCTATTTGAGTTTAGATAAAAAGCTTGTGCCATATTTTGGCATCGTTGTCTTGAAATTGTCTGCGACCGTTGCTCCAAGATCAGCAAAGGTTTTTGGAGTTGGCAGTTCATTTGCTCCTTGATGCTTTTTGCTGTAAGCAATGAGCGGAACGTATTCTCTTGTATGATCTGTTCCGTGATGAACCGGGTCATTTCCATGATCTGCTGTAATGACAAGAAGATCATCCTCTTTTAACAGGTCAAACACTTCAGGAAGACGGGCGTCAAATTCCTCTAGTGCTTTTCCGTAACCCTCTGGATCTCTTCTATGTCCGTAAAGGGCGTCAAAATCAACAAGGTTTAAAAAGCTGAGTCCCGTAAAGTCTGTTTTAAGTGTATCAACCAGCTTGTCCATTCCGTCCATGTTCGATTTTGTTCTGAGAGAAGAGGTGATTCCTTCTCCATCATAAATATCAGAGATTTTGCCAATCGCAATCACATCGAGCCCATCATCTTTCAGCTCATTCATCACTGTTCGGTCAAATGGTTTTAAAGCATAGTCATGACGGTTCGGTGTTCTGACAAATGCGCCAGGCTCCCCGACAAATGGACGGGCGATAATGCGGCCAACCATGTATTTTTCATCTAATGTGAGCTCACGTGCAATTTCACAAATACGGTAAAGTTCATCTAATGGCACCACTTCTTCGTGCGCAGCAATTTGCAGCACAGAATCCGCAGATGTATAAACGATTAGATCGCCTGTTTTCATGTGCTCTTCGCCAAGCTCGTCTAAAATTTCAGTACCAGACGCAGGTTTATTTCCAATAATGCCTCTGCCTGTTTTTTCTTTTAGTTCATTTAATAGTTCATCTGGGAATCCGTCTGGAAAAACTCTGAACGGTGTGTCTATGTAAAGACCCATGATTTCCCAGTGTCCTGTCATTGTATCTTTACCATTTGATGCCTCTTGCATTTTCCCATAATACGCAAGCGGCTTCTCATCCGCTGGAATTCCTTTGATTTCTTTAATATGACTCAGCCCAAGCTTCGCCATATTCGGCATATGAAGCCCGTTCATTTTTTCAGCAATATGTCCTAGTGTATCTGCACCTACATCATTAAATTCAGCAGCATCAGGTGCTTCCCCAATTCCTACTGAATCCATTACGACGAGGAAAATGCGTTTATACTGATAATCAGGCATTAAAAAGCGCCTCCTTCAATATTCTTGTCTTTTAACCTTTCAAAAAGAGAGGTCTGACATCTCAAGTATAAACCGTTTACAAGCCGGTTGACAACCATAAACGGTGCAAACATGAAAAAGCATGACACACGTTCACCGTGTCATGCTTTACTTATGCCCTTGGATGGAATTTGTGATACACATCTTTCAGTCTTGTTTTCGTCACATGTGTATAAATTTGTGTTGTCGAGATATCGGCATGCCCGAGCATCTCCTGCACAGCTCTTAGGTCTGCACCGTTTTCAAGCAGATGCGTGGCAAATGAATGCCTGAGTGTATGGGGTGTGAGTTCCTTTTGAATCCCTGCTTCGAGAGCTCTTTTTTTCAGATTCTTCCAGAAACCTTGCCGCGACATTTTTTTCCCGTGATGATTGAGAAATAAGGCATCTGCCGGCTGTTTTTTTAACAGCTTGCTTCTTCCCTTTTCGAGATATTCTTCAATCGCACTTGCAGCTGCTTCACCAATTGGCACAATCCGCTCTTTTCTTCCTTTACCGAAACAACGGATAAAGCCCATTGTGAGGTGAACATCGGCAAGGGTCAGATCCAGCATTTCACTGACGCGAATGCCTGTCGCATATAAGAGCTCGAGCATCGCTTTGTCACGGTAGTCAAATGGAGTGTGCTGATTTGGTGTATCAAGCAGCTTTTCGACTTCCCCTAGTGAGAGAACTTTCGGTAATTTCCGCTCTGTTTTTTGCGTTTCAATGTTCCACGACGGATCATCTGTTGTCACTTTTTCCCGGAGCAGAAATTGGTGGAAGGACCGGATCGAGGAGAGATGCCGCACTGACGTTTTGCTCGATTTCCCTTCCTCTTTTAGCTTTTTTAAATAATGAATGATATGCAGGCGTGTGACATCTTTTATATCCGTCAGCTGCTCATGTGTCATTAAAAAAGACAAGTAGTTCTGTAAATCTCGTTTATAAGAAACAATGGTATTTTCAGAGAGTCCTCTCTCTACTGTCATAAAATGAATAAAGTCGGATAATTGATCGTTCAATGATTTCTACTCCCCGTTTTGATAAAAATAAATCAATCGGTCTTGCCAGTTGTCTTGATTCGGCTGATCCATTTCCATCACTTTAATTGCTGCACCCTCTGGTTTATCATAACGATGGTAGCTTTCATATTCTGAATTTATCCATATCATAGCATAATAGAACAGGACGGTAAAACCAGTGAACAAGATAAATACCTTCATCACTTCACCTGTTGTTTTGAGCCATTTTCGCATGATTCTCATGTCCTTTCTCGAGCTTCTCATTACTTCAGCATATGCCAGGTGGGACAAGGAATATACAGCGAAAATGCAAAAAACCTCTTCATCTTAAATGAAAAGGTTCCAATTCGGATTATTTGCCGGATTCATCATCATGACACCGGTGGCAAATACCATGGAATGTCAATCTATGATCCTTAATTTTAAATTTCCAGTCACGTTCAATAATCTCTTCAACATCTTCTAATAAATCATCTTCTATCTCATCGACTGTCCCGCATTCCATGCAGACAAGATGATGATGGAAGTGAGCGGCTCCTTCTTTGCGAAGATCATATCGCGAAACGCCGTCTCCAAAGTTAATTTTATCAACAACTTTCAGTTCAGTTAGCAATTCTAACGTTCGATAAACAGTAGCAAGACCAATTTCAGGAGACTTCTCTTTTACGAGGAGGTATACATCTTCTGCACTTAAATGGTCTTCTTCATTCTCAAGCAGTACTCTTACTGTTGCTTCACGCTGTGGCGTGAGCTTATAGCTGGAAGAATGAAGCTGTTTCTTAATTCGATCAATCCGATTTTCCATTGACTTTCCCTCCTACGCCACATTACTTGATCATTATATCAAATGATGTGCTGGGAGCCAACTATAATCATTTTAAATTGATAAATAAATTGATTATTATTTAATAACAATTATAAATTTATGAGAAAAGAACACCTGCTAGCTTTTTCATGAGCATGAAGGAGACGTACGATTCAAAAAAGGACGAAAGTGCAGCAAGCGCTAAAATCATCAGTAGAACAGATGCATAACGGGCGAACCACTGAACAGGTGCTTGACTGATGGTTTTTTTCATGAACAGCTGCCCAATGAGACGGATGGAAAACGCAATCGCACATGTCCCAATCACTAAATAGGCTGGAATAAGCAATATGTTTTGCGGAAGAACCGATACGAACGAAAGGAAAAAACCACTCAGCCCCATTTGATTTACTAGAAAACCAACTGTAAACCCAACGACAATTCCCTTTAAAAAGATCATGAGAAAGATGAGCGGCAGGCCAATGATAGATATCCCTAGTATCCACATAAGACCTAAATATTTCATATGATGCAAAAAGCTTTGCAAAAACATTTCTTTTGACTCTGCTGCTTTCTCATTTGTCAGCTGACCAAAAAATTGATTTAAATAATAGAATAAATCCTCTTTCTGACTAATTGTCATACTATTGACGATGATGGCCCCAAAAATCACGCCCATTAAAAAGAGTACAGAGACAAACAAATAAATCGATAGATGGTCTTTTACGTGCTGAAGAAGATGTTCCTTCCAAGACTTTTTCCGCATGCGTCTTCCTCCCAAATAGTAAAGGTTACTAGATTCTATGAGAGAGATTACGAAACATGACAGTTTTATTGAAAGAAAAAAGAGAAAGCAGCCTAAACACTGCTCTCTCTTCTCATTTATCGTGCCGCTTTTTGTAAGTTCACAAGCCCGGCACCATAGTAAAAAGGATCTCCAAGCTGTGTAGCCGTTTTTGAAAGTCTCTCGCGCACTTCATCGTTTGTCAGATTCGGATGTTTTGATAGAATGACAGCCGCAGCTCCTGCTACATGCGGTGATGCCATGGATGTCCCGCTCTTGTAGCCATATTCATTATGGGGAATGGTACTGAGCGTTGAAACGCCTGGTGCTGAAACTTCCACTTCTTCGCCTACAGATGAATCAAAAGCTCTTTGTTTTCTTTGGTCAACAGAAGCAACCGCTATCACTGAGCTGTATTTTGCTGGATAGTCAACTGTGTTGAGAGAGCCATAACTTCCTGCATTCCCAGCAGAAGCCACAATGAGAATACCCTTGTCATATGCTCGATCTACCGCTTCTTTCAGCGCTTCAGATTCACTTGCTCCTCCCATACTAATATTGATGACATCTATGTCATTCTCAATAGCCCATTCAATTCCTTTAATGATCCAGCTATAGTAGCCATCACCATTTTCATCTGCCACCTTGACCGCATAGATTGAAGCTTTTGGCGCAACACCAACGACACCTACCTTATTATCTAACGCTGCAATTGTGCCCGCCACATGCGTCCCGTGTTCATGCGGGTCAACAAGCGGATCTGACTCTGTTGGAACAAAGCTGACTCCCCCGGTGACATGTAGATCTTCATGTTTGCCATCAATGCCGCTGTCAAGAACGGCTACTTTGACATTTTGTCCAGCGTATCCCCGTTTATGTACCTTTTGTGCTTTGATGCTTTTGATGCCATATGGGATCGTTTGACCGCTTGTTTTTGCCTTTTGGTCCTCCTCAATGAAGGTCACTTCTTTTGCCTGATTTAGTTTCTTTTTCGATGCCTCATTCAAGGAAACTTTCATCATATCTATCTGCTCTATGGATTCTTTTACATGTCCACCAGCTTCTTCAACAAGCTGTTTTTGTGTATGATCTTGAACGGAAGAAGAAAAGCCGATCATGTACACTTTTTTCGCTTGCTCCTTTGCAGAAATATGTGAGGCTCCGAACGTGACCGATGCCAGCATCATACTTGCCATACAAAGCCCTGCTCCAATTGACTTGATGTTCACAATACTCACTCTCCCTTTCATCTTTTTGTCATTTAACTACATTTTTAGACAAAAAGAAACGACCGTTTGTCCTATTTTTTAAAATTTTTCCATTTATTTGAACTAGTTGTCACAAAAAAGCAAAATAAAAATGCTTATGATCCTCTTGATAGTGATCATAAGCATTCCTTCTTTTATGTTTTTTCATCATGTGCTGCAAGGCTTCTTGTTTTGTTTTTGTTTTTCTTTCATGTGTACTAAAGTGCGGCATGTTTCCTCTCGACAGTTCCGGGTTTCGGCTGTGCTGCCTTTCAATATGTTCTCGTTTTTTCTTTGCATTGCTTTTTCCCATTTGGCAAAACCCCTTTCGTTGACGTTATGATACACGATGTGACATAAAAAAGATAGACGTATACACGCCTATCTTTCTGTTTTCACCATATCAAGATGGGGAATTCCATCTTCATCATAACAATCTGAAACGGCCTTAAAACCAAAGGATTCGTAAAACGACTTCAGGTAGGCCTGCGCCTGAATTTTGACACTTGTTTCACCTAATTCACTCAGCTTTTCCAAAGCCTTGCTAAGTAGCATTTTTCCATAGCCTTTTTTTCGACCTGCCTCTGTCACAAGAACGCGGCCAATGGACGCCTCTTCGTACATGATTCCGCTTTGAAAAATTCGGCAATAAGCCACAATCGTGCCGTTCTCTTTTGCCATCAGATGAAGCGCTTCTTGGTCCCGGTGATCAATTTCAGGGTAAGGGCATGTTTGTTCAACAACAAACACATTGACTCTTTCCATTAAAATCAGGTAAAGATCCTCTTTTGTCAATTGTTCAAACGTTTCACATGTCCAGTTAACTTGATTCATGATTGATATCCACCTTACCGTATACTCCGCCCCCGCCAGCGATCAGTTCGACTTCACCTTTTCTTGCTTTGATGATGTAATTGGCTGTTTTTTCTGGCAGGACAGCTTTTAGTTCTTGTTCTGTTGCTTGATGAAGGATATTCATCTCTGTGTGAAACACGGCTTTTAGCTTCTCCAGCGTTTTGGCTCCAACACCCGGAATAAATTGAAGTGGAAGCTGATGAACATAAGGAGGTCTTGTTCCATTGTCACTTTCTTGGTCAGCAAGCTCCTTTAAACGCTCGCTCACTCCTTTTGTCATCCGGGTATGTCCGCATGCTTGGCACTTTTCTTGATCTAGCGCGCGAGGTCTTACTCCGCACTTCTCGCAGGTTGTATGATAGTACTTCCCAAGACGCGGGGCGAGCCCATAATTTCCTATGATAGCTCTCCCCTCTTTCCCTTCAAGGGCTAGTTTGAATTCGGCAAAAGAGGCATGGTCCATGCGGATTTTTGTATATTCTCGCGCGATTTTCCCTAAAGAATGAGCGTCTGAATTCGTTAAAAATGGATAACGGTTCAGTTCGCTTAACTGGGACGCCATTGACGTATCGCAGCTAAGTCCTAGTTCAACAGCATCAATGAGGTCCGGATCGAATACTTCCGTTAAAGACGTGCTGACTCCTTTGCCAAATAAGCTTTTATGCGGCGTGAAAATATGAGCAGGAATAAATAAGCCTCCTAGCTCCTTGACCTTATGCTGAAGTGTTTTCCCATCCACATAGAGGCGCTGTGAACTTAAATGCACATTTTTCATATGTAGCGCGAGCCATGCGGAGAACTCAGTCATTTTGCGCAGTGTGGGCATAAATGCAAGCACGTGAATTGGACCTTTTGAATGGTTATCGTTAATTTCTAATTCACATCCTAAAAGCAGCACGGTCTGTTCAAATGATAGACCGCCATCACTTAGTTCAGTGTACTTGCCTTCCTCTACACCTTCTATTAATTCTTCTAGGACTTCTGGAGATTGTGCATCAATCACACCAATCATCCCCATCCCTTTACTTTGCGTTGCTTCAATGAGAATTTTGTCAATTGTCAGTGACCTTGCACCTGTAATTTTAACAGCTCTGCCTGTTCTTGTTCTGCCAATATGAATATGGATGTCTGCAAAAAACTCCCTCATTTTGTTGACTTAAGTACCTCTTGCAGTTGTAAGTACTGAATGGCATAGGCTGTTTTTGCATCATAAATATGCTGCTTTTCAATGAGGTGCAAGGCTTCTTCTAATGAAACTTCCATCACTTCAACAAATTCATCTTCATCCAGCTCTCTTTTTTCTTCAAGCGGAACTAGCTGATCTGCAAGATACATGTGGACGATTTCATCTGCAAAACCTGGTGATGTATAAAAGGCTGTCAGCTTTTGAAGCTTCTGAGTGGTGTATCCTGTTTCTTCTTCTAATTCTCGCAGTGCTGTATGTGCCGGCTCTTCCCCTGGCTCTAATTTACCAGCAGGAATTTCAACGATGGCTCTCTCTAGTGCTTTACGGTATTGCTTGACCAAGATGATTTTATTTTCGTCTGTCCGAGCAATGACGGCTACTGCACCAGGATGTTTGATGATTTCGCGTTTGCCTTGTTTTCCATTTGGCAATTGTACATCTTCAAGAACCAAATCAATGATTTTTCCGTTGTATAATTCTTTAGTCGATAATGTTTTTTCTTCAAAGTCCTTCAATTTTGTCAGCTCCTCGTTCTACTTTCACTTTTTACTTCATTCATTTTAACATAGATGATTTAAGAGAAGCGAAATGCGGACGCTTGCTTCAATGCGCCACTTGAAGTCACCTAGCTTGAATTCCAGATTTTTTTCACTTAATGTGAAGGAATAGGAGTGTGATGGAATTGAAAAAAAGACGAATTGGTACAACGGATCTTTTGGTGAGCGAAGCGGCTCTAGGATGTATGTCCCTAGGAACAGAAAAAGGAAAAGCGCTCTCTTTATTAGATGAAGCCATTGATCTTGGAATTAACTATTTGGATACAGCCGATTTATATGATTTTGGGACAAATGAGGAAATTGTCGGGGAAGCGATTAAAAACAGGCGGCAAGATTTAATTTTGGCCACAAAAGGCGGCAACCGCTTTGAAAAAGGCAAATCTGGCTGGGACTGGGACCCTTCAAAGGCATACATAAAAGAAGCCGTAAAACAAAGCCTCAAGCGGCTGCAAACAGATTATATTGATTTATACCAACTGCACGGAGGCACGATCGATGACCCTATCGATGAGACGATTGAGGCTTTTGAAGAATTAGTGGAAGAAGGCGTTATTCGCTATTATGGCATCTCTTCTATCCGTCCAAACGTCATTAAAGAATACGCCAAAAAATCAAACATCGTCAGTGTCATGATGCAATATAGTTTACTCGACCGCCGTCCAGAAGAATGGTTCTCTCTTCTTGAAGAACAAGGCATTAGTGTTGTGGCAAGAGGACCTTTAGCAAAAGGGCTTTTAACCGAAAAACCACTTTCACAAGCAAGTGCAGCGATTCAAAAAAACGGATATCTTCAATATTCATTTGACGAGCTACAGCAGATCATTCCTTCTTTAAAGAAAGTCGCTTATGACCTATCACTCACAGAGCTCTCCATTCAATATTTGCTTCAGCATTCTGCGGTCAGTTCCGTTGTATTTGGCGCAAGCTCGGTGGAACAATTAAAAGAAAATGCGGCAGCGGCCAATGCACGTTCTTTAAGTGACCAAGAAGTAAAAGCATTGACTTACTATACAAAACCATCCGTGTACGAGGCGCACCGGTTTAAATGAGATAAAAAGAGATCATCTGATGTGATCTCTTTTTCATATTCGACAGGCAAAAGCAAGGAGGGGCTAAAGGCCCCGTTGTCTTATCTTGCACTTTCGTAATATGCATAATTTCCAGATTTGCCTTTAAGATAAAATGTCGTACCAAAACGACTGAAACTATTTGCAAAAGAACCGTTATCCGAATACATACATAATCGATTACTTGCGCCTTTAAAAGGAGTTACAGAACAATCTACAATTGAAGTAGCCTTTGTACGCAAATCCGCATTCGTTAAATCATTTGTAGCAAGAGCTTGTCCCGAAACAGGTAAAAGCAATCCTAAAGATAAAGCGACTCCAGCCATTGTTTTTCTCATTTTCATGTAAATCATCTCCGTTCCCAAATATTGTAATACACCTTCATTATAAGTAGTACGACCTTCTATCAAAAGGGTCTTAAATACTATATTTGTTATAAAAAGGGATTTAAATGAAGGAGGAATCGAAGGAACCGGAAGCACTTGCGAGTTGATCAACCTCAATGATGACATAAAAAAGGAAGCATCAATGCTCCCTTTTTTAGCTTTTATATTTTCTCCAGTCCAAATGACTTTCATCTAGCAGCTCGGAGAAGCTTTTGTTTTTTTCTTTTTCTTTCTGCTGCCGAAGGAGGTCTTGTCGTTTTTGTTCTTCTCTTTTTTCTGTCTCGGCGGCCAGATTCTGCTTCATTTGAAGGAGCTGCTGTTTGAGATTTTCGTTTATGCCGTCCTTTAATTTCGCTTGATCATTGTTCTTTTTCATTGTGCCTCTCTCCTTTTGCCTCTAAGTGTATCATCCGTTTTATTTCCTGAGCAAGAGTCACGCCAATCTCCCAACATGTGGTATGATCGTCATAGGAAAAACCTCGGAAAGGAAGAATCAGCTAGATGAAAAAATGGATCGCTATACTTGCCTTCATATTATGTCCGCTCATTGCAATAGGCATTTTTTTCACCAATAAAATGATGTATATTCGAAAATTAACAGATGAAGAGCTCATCAAACGAGAAGCAGATGAAGGGCATTATCATCATGAAGAGTTTCAACAGCTTAACAAAGAGAAAGTGTGTATTCCTTCAGCATTTGGTTATGATCTTCATGGCTATTTTGTGCCGCATCCGCATTCGCATACAACACGCACCATTGTACTTTGTCATGGCGTCACAGTCAGTTTAATAAATTCCGTTAAGTATATGAAATTATTCCAAAAGCTTGGATGGAATGTGATGCTTTATGATCATAGACGACATGGAATGAGTGGCGGGAAAACCACGAGTTATGGATACTACGAAAAAGAAGATTTAGCGAAGGTCGTGAAGTGGCTTAGACAAAAACTTGGGGAAAATGCCATTATCGGTATACATGGAGAATCTATGGGGGCAGTCACGACTTTGTTATATGCCGCAAAGCCGGAAGCAAGCGCCAATTTTTACATAGCTGACTGTCCTTTTGCTTCTTTTGAGGATCAGCTTCTCTATCGATTAAAAACAGATTTTCGTCTTTCAGGGCAATGGATTCTTCCACTAAGTGATCGAGTGTTAAAATGGCGGGATGGATACAGCATTCGGCAAGTGTCACCGCTTGATGTGATCGATCAGGTGAGAGAACCTGTGCTTTTTATCCATAGTCTTCATGATGACTATATTCCATGCGAGCAGAGTCAGCAGCTATATGCTCGAAAAAAAGGTGATAAACAGCTATTTATAGCGCCGCACGGGGCACACGCGATGTCTTTTAGTGAAAATAAAGAAGCTTACGAACAAGAAGTTCAAGTATTCCTTCAACCATTTGAATCAAATAAAGATAAAAGAGGAGAATGAACAGCGGTTCGTCTCCTCTTTTTGAGCTAACTTATGCGATAGTCACTACTGTTGTATGGTGTCTGCCCGCCAGTTCCATATGACTCTCTTCCGATTGCTGCTGACTCATGACCGATAATCCTGCAGTTGCTGCCAATAAAAGAACTATCAAACTCGTTTTCATATAAATGACCCCCATTTTGAATTTTTGATATGGCTTGAATCTTCCGTTCGTAAAACCGTGTCGATGCTTCATACAGTCCAAGCTCATTGTAATAATGAGCCGCATCAAGTGCCAATTCCTCAATGTCTGGGTATAAGCGCTTGTCCTCGAGCAGGTCTAATGTATCGTCTATGATCGTTATTTCTGCATCAACGTATAATGCTTTTAAGAACTGAAATTTGCAGATGTAAATTTCATCTTCTAATTCACAGGCTTTCATAATACCTTTTTGATAGAGGGTTAACGACTCTTCTATTTGTTTTTGTTTAAACAGGATTTGGGTGAGCATAAATAGTGGGTCTAGAGAGCGATTAAGATGGGTTAAATTCTCCTTTTCAAACACTTCAAGAGAGTCTTTCAGATAACGGCTTGCTTCCGCAAGATCGTTCATTTGGTAATAACAGTTACCTAAGTTGAAAAGGGCCGAACCTATGACTCGAGGGTTTCCAATCGATCGTGCTCGATTTAGAGCATTTTTAAAGTAGGGCAATGCATGTTCATAGCATTTCAAATCATCATAGTTTGCACCGATGACAAATTCACAGTGGATGATTCTCAGCGTGTACGTTCTGTAGGCAGAGTACGTATTTAACGCTTGCAAGGCATAGTGCATCGAAAAGTGGGTTTGTTTCATGTGGTAGTATATTTCAGCTAATTTAAAGTAAAATTCTGCTCTTTCTATATCATCTGATATGAGATTGAGCTTTTTTTCTGCTGAACGGTAATAGGCAATGGCACTTAAATAGTTTTGCTGTTCAAACTCAAACATTCCTGTGAAAAAATGAACATAGTATTCAAGCATGTCCGTTAATTTCGTTTGCGAATGTTCGATCGTTTCTAGCAGGTTTTTAATTTCTTCATCATTTGAGGCTTTCTTTGCCGGTTCAAAATATTCAAGCATCACCTTATGGCGAAAATCCATCAGCTGGTAAAACAGCAACAAGTTTTGATCTTGCTCCATCTCCAGAATTTCCTGCTCGATCTCGGCCTTCAGCTTCTCTGCTTTCATGACATGAAATCCGCAAATCTGCCTATACCATTCGTTTATTTTAATTCCAACCTGAGGCGATGACAGCTTGAGCTTCAATTCACTTTAGCACCTCCCTTCTCATATACGATACATGTTGTATTCTATCATATTTCCTCGAATGGAAGAAATATGAAATGTCATTTTTCGCAAAGTTTTCGGTATCCCGCAATAACCGCTTCCATTGCCTATTTTTCGGCATTTATATCCACGATTTTTTCATGTCTATTTTTCTCGTTTTGTCGAATTGGTTGTTATAAAACAGTTTTTTTGCGTTGCAAAAGATCATTTTTCAGATTAGACGTTCCCAGTTGTTTAATGAGATGATGAAGACACGAAAAAAACCCTTTTGTCAAAAAGGGCTTTTATAATACATCTGTTACCTGTTCCATATTCTCTTTGATCCAATTGACAGCTAATTCGAGCGTTGGGAATTCTTCCGTTTCAAATGTGACTTCATCCTGAAGAAGCCAAACATCCTTTTTCACCGAATCCATTCCACCTATTGACCAGTGCAAAAGGGTATAGGGATGATTGTTATTTAAAAACGACACCCATGTTTTATTTTGTGCCGTGTTTTGTATCACTCTAAGCTTCTGATCCACTACGTTTCCACCTTACTTTACAAGTATGCCCATTCTTGGACTGAGTATTTGCTGAGGACTTTTCAGCATCAATGTATTGGCTTTTTCATTAAAATCGATGGTCATTTCCTCATCAAAAAATACCTTCTGTGCAATGTGTATATATAGTTTTAAATGTTGGCTATTTTTAAGTTGTTCCCATTCACCTGTTCTTTCACTTGTTAACCAAAGCATTGGTACGCCACTCACTGCACAGCCACAACCTTCTGAATCGTAGCGAAGCAGTAATTCCTTAGTTTCGTTTCCTGTTTGCTGTTTTTCTATATATGTTTTAGCCTGTTCTGTGATGTGAATATACATGGCGAACATCCTTTTTAAATTGATGCTTACATTGTAACACATAAAACACCATAAAACATGACACACGACTAAATCCGAAAGTCATATTCTTTGAAATACACGCTCTTCTCACTATGATTATATCTATCTATTGGCTCTTTTTGCTTCTTGTTTTTTAGAATTATACTTATGACGCTACCAATTTTTAAAGAATAAACAGGAGGTTTTAGATCGTGAAAAAAAGATTATCTCTCTGCTTCATCGGGGCACTGATATTGATGTTGAGTTTCGCTGTGCCAAACATGAAAGCGGCATCTGTCCTTGATGAAGTACGAGAAAGCTATGCAACTTATACGGGATCTGGTTACTCAGGGGGCGCCGCATTATTAGATCCTATTCCATCTGACATGAAAATTACGGCTTTAAATCCCCATGACTATAACTATAAAGGGATAAATGCGGCACTTGCAGGGGCTTACCTTGAAGTAAAGGGTCCAAAAGGAAAAACCGTTGTGTATGTAACCGATAAATATCCAGAAGGAGCGAAAGGAGCTCTTGATCTTTCTCATAATGCCTTTGCCAAAATCGGCAATATGGCAGATGGGAAAATCCCAATTAGTTGGAAAATTGTAAAAGCACCGATTAGCGGAAATGTAGTTTACAGAATAAAAGAAGGTAGCAGTAAGTGGTGGGCTGCGATTCAAGTGCGCAATCATAAATATCCGATTATGAAAATGGAATATTACAAAGATGGACAATGGGTGAACATGGAAAAGACAGACTACAACCATTTCCTTGGATTTAATATGGGGTCTAAATCTCTTCCTGTTCGAATCACAGATATCCGCGGGGTCATCGTAAAGGATAAATTACCCGCTCTTCCATCTACTGCTGCTTCACAGGCCTATACTGTAAAAGGCAATGTTCAGCTTCCTAATTAACGAGGAAAAGAGGTAGCTTATTTAAGAGCTTCCTCTCCTCCTTCTCTATCCCAGCGATATGCCTCATTTTCTATTACTTTTATGATTTCATTCTTTCCTGCCATATAGCTTTGTATATCTTCCCGATACTGATTTGCTAATTGTTCCTTGACAGACGCATACGCTACAGCTCGTTCTGGATGGGCCCTTAAGTAATCTCGAAACAATAAATGCGTTTTCACATCAGGATGATTTCTCTCATAAATATGGACATGATGCGTACGATTCAAGCCACCCTTTTGAAAAAAACGTCTCCCTTTTATGCCATTTTCACCGAGCGCTTGATATCCAAGATGTTCAAAGCTCTCTCTTTTTCTATCGATCTCTTTTATATGACTTACTTCTATTAAGATATCAATAATGGGTTTGGCAACAAGTCCTTCAACTGACGTACTACCAATATGATGTCCTTCTATCCAGCTCTTTTGAATGATTTGCTTGAGTCGCTGCTTTTCTTGATGGAATTCTTCATGCCATTCTTTTTTGAATTCGACAACCTCAACCTTTCGCCTCGGTGTCCATTTCATTTTTGATAAGGTGAGCTCTTTTGCAACATGAATCACATTTGTTTCAACAAATCCTAACTTTTCGTATAGCCTTTTTGCAGGGGTGTTTTTTTGCCCAGTGGTCAGTTCTATAGGGACATTTTTCTCCATAATTGTAGACATAAGTCTTGTTCCAATACCCTGCTTTAGCGCTTTTGGATGTACAGCCAATCGACTAATGATCAAATAATCTTTCTGCTCTTCATAAGAGGCAACACCTAGTAAGATTCCCTTTTGCTCAAAACCAATAAATTGCTCTTTTGCTTTCATTACATCTTGAATGGTCTCTTTTAATGGCGGAAGATCGGCATAGCCAATTTGTTCAGCTTCTTGTTGGTATGCAGCTAGTTGAATATGTAAGATCTGCTTTGCTACATCTCCTATTGTTTGATCTAAATTGACAATCATGACATCGCCTCTAACTTTTTCACAAATAAAACACGGTCTTCATTTATTCCTTCATATTCTGAAAACACGGAGATTCCTTCTACAGTTTTATCCCCTTTTTCAATTTGAAAGCCCAATTTTGCATGATAGGCAATTGATACTTTATTTACAGGTGCTGTTACCACTTTAATGGTTGTTCTTCCTTCCTGTTTTGCCACATCATAAAAGGCTTGATACAGCATTTTTCCGATCTTTAATTTCCGGTGATCTGGATGTACCCCAACAAAGTGAATATACGCTTCATCTGAACGAGATTGCGATAAAAAACCGACTAAAAAGCCAATCAGTTCACCTTTTTCAACGACGACAAAACTTGTTTGCTGAAAATGTTCAAAAAATAGCTTCGGCAATGTTGCGCGCAAATCTTTACCTCCCCACCAGCTTTGGATGACGGATGTGACGGCGTAAAAATCTGACGGCTTCACTTGACGTATCATGATGACCTCGCCCCTTTTCATTTTTGGCTTACCGCTCTCTTTTTTTACAAAAAACTGTTGTTTCAATAGTCTACCTGTCCGATTAATTGTTTGTAAAGATTACGTGGCAGCCTTTTTTCCTTTCAGCTTTGTTGATTTCGTTCTTTCGCCGTCATCTCCTTGTAAATCTTCACACTTATTTCAAAAAGTTCACTTTTTGTGCGAAAGTTTCATTCTTTTGGTATGTTAAGATGGTTCATATAGGAAATGTAACAAATGTTTATTGGAGATGATGATATTGGTTTGGATTGTTACTTCACTTGTTGTGTTTAGTCTTTTAAAGCTTCTTGTCACTTCGCTACCTTCTGGTGTTGTGGAACGCCTTTTTAGTCGTTATGCAGTGCATGCAAAAGTAACAAGTGATCAAACAACGATCATGTTTGAAGATCGTCCGCTCAATGATCAACAAACATCTGAAATTATTCAACATTTTAATGATGCGATCTTTATTGAACGCTATTATATTTATCCTGGTGATGAAGAGCGCTTTCTTCATCCGCAGGAAGGGCCGGCGCCTCTTACCATGCAAACAAAGCTTGGCAAGCATGATGTGACCCTTTATCTGTATCATTACGATGACCACGTGGATGTGGTGCGGCAGTTTACACATAAGCCTAAGAAAAAACTGATGGCCTATCGTTTGCGTTCTGAGCCCCTCCAAACATCCTACAACTTGGCACATGCTTAAAATATGTTGCATCAAATGAGACGAAGTGTCTTCCACTTCGTCTTTTTTTGTATGGATTTATACTCTTTTCTTTGAATGATTTACCAGTATCAATTTCGCCTCCTGACGGTTAAAATAGAAACAGAACATACGTTCTAAGAGGTGAAAATAATGAATGAACGAGCCATTCTGCTTGTGGATATGCAATCGTTTTATGCGTCAGTCGAAAAAGTGGAGGCTCCCCACTTGAAGGATGTGCCGCTCATCGTCTCTGGAGATCCTGAGCGGCGGAGCGGAGTCGTACTTGCCGCCTGCCCGCTCGCTAAAAAACGGGGCGTTCAAAATGCATCCAGATTATGGGAAGCGCAGGAGAAATGCCCTGAAGCTGTCGTCGTACGCCCTCGTATGCAGCGCTATCTTGATATCTCTGTCATGATCACAGAGCTGCTTGAACAATACACAGATCTTGTCGAACCATATTCAATTGATGAACAATTTCTCGATATTACAGGCAGCCTGACACTACTCGGTTCTCCCCGTGAGATCGCTCAAAATATACAAACAACCATTATGAACCAGACGGGTATTTACGCACGTGTTGGCATCGGTCCTAATAAAGTGCTCGCTAAAATGGCCTGTGACCATTTTGCTAAAAAAAACACATCTGGCATTTATGAACTTCGCGCAGACAGTGTTGCGACTGATTTATGGCCGCTTCCGATTGGAAAATTATTTGGCGTTGGTAAACGAATGGAGCACCATTTAAAACGAATGGGCATCAGTACCATTGGGACGCTTGCTGCTTATCCGTTAGACCGGCTTAAAAAACGCTGGGGAATCAACGGAGAGCTTTTGCAGCGAACAGCTTTAGGACATGATCCCTCTCCGGTCACCGTTCACACACATAATGAGCAAAAAGCGGTGGGACATCATATGACTCTCCCCCATGATTATGCGTCTTTTGAGGATATCAAAGTCGCTCTTCTTGAATTGAGCGAAGAGGTGGCAAGACGTGCACGCTTTAAGCATTATCTTGGGCAAACAGTGTCTGTTGGCGTGAGAGGCGCTGATTTTTCTCACCCGACCGGATTTCATAGACAAATCAAGCTTCATTCACCTACACAGTACGGGACAGATATTGCAGAGGCAGCCATTCAGCTATGCCAGCAGCACTGGGATGGTCAGCCCATTCGCAGTGTCGGTATTACTCTCTCACAGCTGCAGTCTGACAGCCAGTATCAGCTAACTTTATTTGATCATCATGTTCAAAAAGACAAACTCAGCAAAGTATTTGATGCGATCCACATAAAGTATGGACCTGCTGCCCTGCTGCACGCTTCGTCACTGACAAGCGCAGGGCAGGCGTATCACCGCGCCGAAAAAATTGGCGGACATTACAAATAACGGAGGCGAACAGCCATGAATCCCAATAAATTAACACCTGGATACAACCTCATGTGGGAATCAAGCCGAATGATGCTTCCAGAGCACCGGGAGCAGCTGCTTGCTCAAAAACGGCAGAAAAAAAAATACACCCCTCCCCCGCTGAGCACCGATCAACTGGAAGAAATGAATTTTTTGATCACACAGTCGATTACTGAGGATCAAGCGATTTGCGTGACATATGCCGCAGCAGGTAGAAAAGAGCAGTTTTGGGGCTGGGTCAAAGCCATTCATTATGAAACGCAGCGCATAAAAATCGTCAATGATGAAGATGTTCTCAACCTGTCCTTGCAGCAAATCGTCGCGATCGACCTTGATTAAATGGGGTCAAATGACCGCGCGAATCAGTGGCATAAAAGCACCGGCAGAAAAAAGCACGCGTCTCCAAATACGAGCCAATCAAACTTCTCTGCCATATGGCGGATGTCCCCTCCATCAAATTGTGTATTTAATTTGCACAATTTTTCATGTATGATTGGAACATCTTACAAACTCAGGGGAGAAACAGCATGAAAAATAACTTACGTACGCTACATCCGCTTAGTTGGACGATCATCATCGGCACCATATTTGGCCGAATGGCGACGTCCATGAGCATTCCTTTTTTGGCCGTTTATTTAACACAAGTCAAAGGCGCCTCAGCTTCTTCTGCTGGATTAATCATTGCCGTTAGCTCTCTGATTGGGATCGTTGCGAGTTTTTACGGTGGATATATTTCTGATCGTATCGGAAGAAAAAAGGTAATGCTTCTATCAATCTTCGGTTGGACACTTGTCTTTGTTGGTTTTGCATTTGCAGATGCCATTTGGGTCTTCTTTATCATGAACGCTTTAAACGGACTGTGCCGGGCACTATTTGAACCAACATCTAAGGCGCTCTTATCTGATGTCACCCCGTCAAGTATTCGGTTGTTTATGTTTAATTTACGATATACAGCCATTAACATAGGGGTCATCTTCGGTCCGCTGCTTGGCTTATATCTCGGGTCATCGAAAACAACCTTTCCATTTCTCGTCGCTGCCTTCATTTATTTGTTATACGGATTAACGCTGGCCTGGCAATTTCAGAAACATCCAGTTGCTGCTCCAGAAAACACGAAACAAATTGGGGTCAAAAAAGCCCTTTCCATTATCCAAAAAGATACGGTCTTTAGCATTATCCTCATCGGCGTTACCTTATGTTCGTTCGGGTATTCGCATTTGAGCTCAACGCTGCCTCAATATTTATCCGCTTCGCCTATGATTGAGGATGGTCCGAAACTGTTTGGATACCTTTTATCTTTAAATGCAGTTGTTGTCATTGTCGTACAATATCCGCTCATCATGATCGCCAAACGCTACTCCACCATTTTGTCGCTCACCACTGGGAATATTCTTCTTGCGGGCAGTTTGTTTGCCATTGCTTTTTCACAGAGTCTCGGCATGCTTGCTTTCATCATTGTCGTGTTTACAATTGGGGAGGTTCTGCTGTTTGCGATGATGGATCTATTTGTAGACAATGTGGCAAAGCCAGAAGTAAAGGGGTCGTACTTTGGCGCGATGGGATTTTCTCAGCTCGGCAGCGTCATCGGACCATTTGTCGGCGGACTATGCATTGACTATTTTGGCGCAGCCCATCCCTTCTCCATTTTTTCAGTCTTGTCGATCATCACCATCGCAGGTGTTCCGTTCCTACTCATTGGATACTACCGCCTGAAAAAGCGATCCGCAGCTGCCATCGCTGTGAAAGTCAGTGGAGATCATTAAAAAAACCGCTCACGTTTGAGCGGTTTTTCTTTATACTCGGCGGATAGCAATCTCTTCCACCTTATGCTGATCACCTTTTTTCAAAATGAGATCAGCTCGATATTTTGTCGGTAAAATATTTTGATATAAATTAGGGCGATTGACGGTATTCCAAATTGTGCTTGCCATGTGATCTGCCTCTTCATCCGTCAAATCTTTGTATTGATGAAAGAAGGATTCAGGATCTTGGAAAGCTGTTTCCCTCAGCAAACGGAACCGTTCTTTATACCATGATTGAATTTGCGTTTCAGCAGCATCTACATAAATCGAAAAATCAAAGAAATCTGATACAAACACACGCGGTTCATCCTTCAGATCATCCAGCGCTGGGGATTGCAGCACATTGATTCCTTCAATAATAACAATATCGGCATCCTCCACCGTTTCATACACACCATCAAGCCGGTCATAGGTCAGATGCGAATATACCGGGGCATGCACAGTTTGTTTCCCTGATTTTAATTCGTTTAAAAAAGACAACAAGGCTTTGACATCATAGCTTTCTGGGAAGCCTTTCTTTTCCATGAGTCCTCGATCCTTTAATTCTTTTTGAGGATACAAAAAGCCATCGGTTGTCACAAGACTCACTTTCAGTCCATCTCCAAGCCTCGATAAAAGCGTTTCGATGATACGGGCCGTTGTGCTTTTCCCGACAGCCACACTTCCAGCAATCCCAATTAGAAAAGGAATTTTCGCATGATGTGGGTAGTTTAAAAAGGCATTCACATGCTGATTTTTTTGTTTTTCTGCAAAGACATGCAATGTCAGAAAACGAATAAGTGGTATGTAAATATCCTGAACTTCTTCAAGGGATAAATAGTCATTTAATCCTTGAAGTGCTCTTGCTTCCTCTTCTGAAACAGATACCGGCATATATTCTCCAAGAGCAGACCAAGCCTCTCTTGTATGACGTGTATATAAAGTATTAAAATCTAGTCGCGTGTCACTCAAAGTCTTTCCCACCAATCTTCACTAAACTCGTAACCAAAAAGACGATAATCCGATTGTAGCTTAAAATGAAGGCGCTGTCTTTATTTTTCCACTAAAGTTTGCTTCTTTTGCGAAAAAAGCATTAAAAAAAGGAAAATGAGGGTAAATAAGAGTATTCAGTTCGATAGATAGAAGGGAGCACACCAAATGAAATATATGATCATTGGCGGAGATGCAGCAGGAATGAGCTGTGCTATGCAAATATATCGAGAGGATCCAGATGCACATATTGTCGCTTTTGAAAAAGGAGAGATTTTCTCATATGGACAGTGCGGCCTCCCCTACTTGATCGGCGGTCTCATTGATCACCACAGCAAGCTGATTGCACGCAGCGCTGAAACATTTCGCGACAAATATGGAATTGATGCTCGATGCTTACACGAAGTGACCTCCATTGATCCAAAGCAAAAAACGGTGTCAGGTCATCATACGAAAACAAAAGCATCCTTTACCGAAAGCTATGACCGCCTCTTAATTGCGACAGGAGCAAGCCCTGTTAAACTGGATTTAAACAATCAGCCGCTAGAAGGCGTACACGTATTAAAAACCATTCCGCATGCGCTGTCCATTTTAGACCACTTAAAACAAGATATCACACATGTCACCATTATCGGCGGTGGATATATCGGCTTAGAGCTGGCTGAAAATTTAAAGGAACTAGGAAAAAATGTACTTATTATTCAGCGGGGTTCAACACTTGGTCCGGGCTTTGACCCCGATATGGCAAAGCACCTGAAAGAAGAGGCGGGTGCCCAAGGCATTCACGTGACACTCGGGGAAACCGTGCAGACATTAGAGGGCGAATCACATGTCACAGCTGTTCAAACAGACAAACAAACCATAAAAACAGATATGGTCATCATGGCCATCGGCGTCATCCCGCAAACCTCTTTTTTAGACAAAACAGGAATCAAACGGCTTTCAAATGGCGCCATTGTTGTAAATGAATACATGCAAACCAATGTAAAAGACATCTATGCTGCCGGGGATTGCGCAGCCACTTATCACCGCATCAAACAATCACTTGATTATATCCCGCTCGGCACAACGGCGAATAAACAAGGAAGAATCGCTGGTTTTCATATGACGGGAACAAACCGGGCGTTTCAAGGCGTGACTGGAACAGCAGTGATGAAATTTATGAGCGTGACAGCGGGACGAACGGGCTTATCAGAAAAGGAGGCACAAGCAGCTGACATTCCTTTTTCCTCCATCACCATTGACAGTACGGATCACGCTGGATATTATCCAGATGCGCAGAAAATGAAAATCAAACTGATTTACAGAAGTGATGACTACACCTTGCTCGGTGCCCAAATCATCGGAAGAAACGGTGTAGATAAACGGATCGATGTGATGGCAACTGCTCTTTACCAACAGCTAACCATGACAGATCTTGAAGATTTAGATATTAGCTATGCACCGCCTTTTAACAGTGTGTGGGACCCGCTTCAGCAAGCAGCAAGGCGGAGATAAAAAGACGGTCACAATGGCAGCTTACTTCAAAAAAAAGAAACCAGTTCACAACCGGTTTCTTTTTTTTATTTTTTCATCATCGCTTTGCGTGCTACTTTTTCAAATAAAAATGGGAATAATTGATACAATTTACTGCCAGCGTTCATCCATCCAGGCAGATTAATCTCTCTTTTTTTCGTCATCATAGCGGATACGACCTTCTCAGCCACCTTGTCCGCACTAAGCATCATGAATTCCACATTCTTCACATATTCACCGCTGCGATCGGCGATGGTAAAGAAGTCAGTGGCAATCGGGCCTGGATTCACTGTGGTGACGTGAATGCCGATGTCTGACAGCTCCATTCTGAGGCTGTTTGAAAAGCCAAGGACGGCATGCTTGGATGCGGAATAAATGGCTGATTTCGGGGTGGCAATCTTTCCTGCCTGAGAGGCAATATTGATAATATGTCCATGTCCTCTTTGTTTCATCTCTGGAATGACCTTTTTCGTGCAAGCGATTAAACCAAACACGTTTACTTCAAACATCGACACCATTTCCTCAATGGACGCATCTTCAACGAGATCGAACGCACCGAAACCGGCATTGTTAACCAAAATATCAACAGCCCCCACTTCTTCATATGCGCGATCAATGTCCTCAATGTGACTGACATCTAGCTCCACGATGTGACACACTCCGCCAGCACTCATAATCTTTTCTTTTACACCCGTCAGCTTTTCAATTCGTCTTGCTGAAATCATGATCTCTGCGCCTTCTTCTGCTGCCAAATACGCCATTTTTTCACCAATGCCACCAGATGCGCCAGTAATCCATATTCTCTTTCCTGTTAATCGCCCCATGCGTTTCACTCCTTAGTTTGCCCTGTAGTAGAGAATTCCATCTTTTTGCACTTCTTCAATTTGTCCAGCCTCTAAGAGGACATCAAGCTGCCCAACTGTCTCTGACATCGTTAAAAATAAGGCCTCTTCGTACAGCACTGGAAATAGCTTGCGGCAAAGATGAAAGGCAGTCATTTCTTTTCGTTTGAGTAGCTGATACATCGTATTTGCCCGTTTTTCTTGTTTCTTAAATCTTTCTTCGATTAATTCATGATGAGACGTGATGAGCAGCCCGTGTCCTGGATAAATCGTCTTGATCGGCAGATGCAGTAATCGATTGAGTGATGCTTTATATTGAAGCAGCGATTTTTGGCGCTCCTCCCCTTCATACGGCGCTTCCATTAACGGGTTTGAGGAAATAGTCGTCAAAAGTAGGTCTCCACCAATGAAATGGCCCGTTGTTTCATCTAGAAAGGAAAGATGAGATTGTGCATGTCCCGGTGTTTCCATCACAAAGAAGTGTTCATGCCCTTTCAATCGATCGCCTTCTTTGATGACGTCATCTACATGTGCAGTACAAGAATATGTATAAGATTGCTTCACGATTCTTTCACACTCACCTCGGCGAAGCGGCACACCTAACTGCTGAAAAAATCGTTCCATAAAAGCAATTTGACGCTCTTTAAACACAGGGTCCTGGCTAATATACGGCTCATTTAACTCATGTCCGATCACACGGACATGAGGTTTCATCAGATTTAAAAGACCGACATGATCTGCATGATGATGGGTCAACACCACTTGATCAATATCGTCTATTGATAAACGATGCTCCTGTAATTGCGTGACAAAGGCGTGCTCCGCCTCTTCTGTCATCGGCCCGCAGTCTACTAAGGTCACAGCTTCTCCTTTTAAAATATATGCATGTACATCTCCAACAGCAAATGGTGTCGGGATGGATAATTGAATGATGTCTTCTTTCACTTTTTTATGTCATCTCCTGCTTTTTGACTCATGGTTCATTGTAACTCCGTCTTCTTTATTCATTGTATCCTGCAAAGGGCAGACTGTCATGCGGTTTAGGCGGTCAATTTTTTTATCTGTCCCTATTGACACAAACTTGTCCATCGTTGCATAATGAACAACAAATATAAAATGCGTGATGACAAGGATTAGTAAGCAAAATAATGATGCAAGAGAGTGAGGTCCGCCGGCTGTAAGACCTCACCATCCTCTTATTTGCTGAACCTGCCCTTTGAGCTGTTAGGCAAACCTAAACGTTTCCCGCGTTAAGGGACTAGAGCTGAGTATGCATATTTGCATGCTAATTGAGGGTGGTACCGCGAAAAACCTTTCGTCCTTTTCAGGCGAGAGGTTTTTTTATTTTCTACAAGGAGGAGCAGCTTATGAGTAAAATTGGATTTATTGGTGCAGGCTCAATGGCAGAGTCGATGATGAAAGGTTTATTAAAAAGTGGCATCATGTCAAATGAAGATATTATTGTCACAAATAAAACGAATGAAAAACGTCTAGAAGAATTAAAGGTGCGTTATGGGGTCAAAACGGATTTCTCTCGTTCTTTTATTTATGAAGAAGCGGATATTCTCGTATTTGCTTTAAAACCGAAAGATGCGGAAAGCGGGATATCTGAAGTGCGGCCTCATTTACAAGGGCAGCTGATCATTTCGATTTTAGCGGGCATCTCTATTGAAACGATTCAACACTATGCTGGCGAGAAGACTGCGGTGGTTCGCGCGATGCCAAATACATCAGCCGCCATTCAGCAATCAGCAACAGGCATTGCCGTCAGTCAAGAAGTGACAGAGGATCAAAAGAAAAAAGCAATCGAGCTGTTTGAAACGATCGGTCATGTGACGGTATTGGATGAATCACAGCTGAATGCTGTTACAGCTATTGCAGGAAGCGGTCCAGCCTTTATTTATCATTTGATTGAAGGAATGGAGCGAGGCGCTTCGGAACTTGGGATGGACCAAGCAACAGCGAAGCTGCTCATCTGCCAAATGATTGCGGGCGCCGCAAACATGCTTCAAAGCAGCGGTAAAGAACCTGCTGAACTGCGCAAAGAAATCACAAGTGAAGGCGGAACGACAGAAGCCGGCCTGAACACACTTGCTGCCTATCAATTTGAAGAAGCCGTTGTCGATTGTGTCAAAACCGCAACAAAACGCGCAGCAGAATTAAACGAAATGTTTTCAGCAAGCACGTATAAATGATAGAGAAAAGCACCTGTTTTGATGACAGGTGCTTTTTATTTTTATCTAACGAGTGATTTTTCACAAATAATTAACAAATATTAACAAGGGATATATTACCTAATGCAGAATTACTTATATGTACCACAAAAATGAGGAAGAGGAGTGTTTTAAATGAAATTAGTTAAGGTTCTTACTGGATCCGCATTGTCACTCGCTTTACTTTTTTCCGCAGCACCTGCATTTGCTACAAGTGCACATTCTAACGCAAAGGATGTCCACGTTACAAGTGATTTTAAAGCTCAACTTTACACATGGGATATTACCAACAATACTGGTATTTTTGCCAATTCGTTCGAACAAGATGGGATTAAATGGTATATAAAAGGCATCACTAAAAATTCTGATGGAACTTGGACAGCTCATTATGAGGGTAGACGAGTATAATTCTAACTGGGAGCCTACGGCTCCCCTTACTATTTTAAAGTAATAAAACATTCTTCCCCCCTTCTTCTTTTCTCATTAACCTTCATTTACTCTACATCCTTCACTCAAAGCACATAAGCTTTCAAAGACTCTAGAAACCTCATACATAAACAAGACTTATTTTTTCTCTAACAAAGCATGAATCGCTGATTCTAGTAATTCTGGCAAAATGCCGAATGAGAACGGGATGTGCAGCCGCTCTGTCCATTTGTGCGGGTCCTTTCCTAATGGGCCCACGTTAATAACTGGAACGTAAAGTGCTCCCTTTTCTCCTTCCGGTAAAGAATAGCCTTTCTGGTAAAGCGGCATATTGGTCGTGTAATGACCTACTTCCTGTTTTTCGAGCTGTAAGTAACTTAAATCAGATAATCCCGGGAAATATTTCACTTCTTCTATTTCAAGTCCATAACTCTTCTTTGCCTCTATTTGAATCCTCTTTAAGGTTGCTTGGATATGCGGATCTTCCGTTGAGGAAACCGCAGGATAAAATGGTGGACTATAAAATAGAACAATGAGCGGCCCTTCTTCCTTACAAAGCGTCGTCAGCTCAGAGACGATTTTGGTTGAAAAATCACGATCTCCAAGCTCACCTCGATTGGCGAACGCATAGTTCACAATGCGTTCAACCTCCTGTTTACCTGATCGTTCAGCAGCTTTTTGATACAGCTCATGATACGTGAGAACGGTAATCCTCGTATCAATCGGTGTAAAAGGTTTAAAGCGCTGAAATTCTGCTGTTTTTTGTTTAAGATCAGCTTCGATTTGGTCTGCTGCTTGTTTCGCCGTGTGATAAAGAAGTCCGTGCAGTTCTTCACTTGAACGATTCATCATCAGCACATTAAATAAAGAAACAGCTGTGTGAGGTGTTTGAACGGAATAGGCTTCTTTTAAATCCTTTTGCATTAAGTTGGTTGGGGGCGGCGTGACTTCACCATCTACTTCCTCACAATAATCACTATTCAGCTCTAACAGCCGATTTAATGCAGATACCATAAAATTCGCATTTAAGCCTGAGAACGGCTCTCCTACATGTGTTTCAATTCCTTTGCAGAAAAATCCGGCCAGCACCTTCCCTATACTGCCTGTATACATATAATAATGTTCATCACCTGGATACTTTTCAAACATAGGCTCACTGTTTAAGCACGCGGTATAGTCAAGGTCATGCTTTTCCTTAAGCTCCTTTAGTTTTGGAACAGCTTCAAGCATTCCTTGAGAATTCACTTCTTCATCCGGGACTGTGACGAGTAGGACATTTCCATCAAATGTCTCTGCCATAGCTCTTTCCAGCATGGACAGCTGTACAGTAAGACCTGCCTTCATATCCATGGCACCTCTTCCAAACAACCAGTCACCTGAAGCTAGATCTTCTCTTGCTCTTTTTGGGAGAAGCGCACTTTTTTGAGAAAATGACGCCATTAACTCCTCTGGCTTGCATGCCATGTTTTGAAATTCACCGTAATCTTCTGTATCAACAACATCGAAATGACTAAGCAGCAAAACGGTACGAGAAAGAGAACTGCGCTTTACAAGCGCCGTTAAATAATACCGGCCATCTTTCATCGGATGCAAAGCCAAATGATCAGGATTCTGCTTGTAATAAGGCCGCTCCCTCAGTAAATAATATAAATATTCAGCTAACGCCACTTCTCCAGTTGTACCCGATATGCTTTCATACTGCATAAGAGCTGTGAGCAGTTCCTTTCGTTCACTCTCTGTTTGCCATTTCATTCGTTCTCCCCCTTTGCTTTCTCTATTTCTCCATTATACAAAAACGTGTATAAAAGCTATATTCTTTGAGCACCTTTTATGACGAAAGTTTGAATGGCTGTTATAATCGGCTATACAATTCTATGAGGAGGCGAAGGTATTTGGAAACAAAACTCTTTTCACCTTGGACATTAAAAGGTGTTACGCTGAAAAACCGCATCGTGATGTCCCCAATGTGTATGTATTCATCCTATGATCGTGATGGGAAATTACAGCCTTTCCACTTTACACATTATATTTCCCGTGCCCAAGGTCAAGCTGGCCTGATCATGATGGAGGCAAGTGCCGTTTCCCCCGAGGGAAGAATTAGTGATCAAGACCTCGGGATTTGGAGTGATGAGCACATTGAAGGCTTCGCTTCATTAAACGAACAAATCAAAGCATACGGAACCAAGACAGCCATCCAGCTGGCTCATGCAGGACGTAAAGCTGAACTAGATGGTGACATCCTGGCACCATCTAGCATTCCATTTGACGAACAGTCTAAAATCCCTGCCCAGATGTCCGTCGATCAAATCAAAGATACCGTTCAGGCGTTTCAGGATGCAGCTGTCCGGGCAAAAAAAGCCGGCTTTGACATCATTGAAATTCATGGGGCGCATGGCTATTTGATTAATGAATTTCTTTCACCGCTGGCGAACCACCGAACAGATGATTATGGCGGTTCACCAGAGAACCGTTATCGTTTCTTAAAAGAAGTCGTCGATGCAGTCAATGAAGTATGGAACGGACCATTATTTGTCCGTGTGTCTGCCTCTGACTACACGACAAAAGGACTTGATATTGCCGATTATATAGGCGTTGCTACATGGCTGAAGGAACAAGGTGTCGACTTAATCGATGTCAGCTCAGGCGCTGTCGTACAGGCAAAAATCAGCACATTCCCTGGCTACCAAGTGACCTTCGCAGAAAAAATCAAAGAAGGTGCCGGTATTCAAACAGGTGCTGTCGGTCTGATCACATCTGGTGTACAGGCTGAGGAGATTTTACGAAATCAACGTGCAGACTTAATTTTTATAGGCAGAGAATTTTTACGGGATCCATACTTCCCAAAAACAGCTGCCCAAGAGCTTCGTACATCCATCGAAGGCCCGCGTCAATATGACCGCGCTTGGTAAAAATGCATAGGAAAAAGGTGTCTATTTTTTGAAATAGGCATCTTTTTTGATTTTAAGAGAAACATATCTGCCTTTTGTGCCGTCTTTTAGCTAAAGAACCACTTAGAGGAGATGGAAGAATGAACTCGGCAATGATTGAAAGAATGTATCATATAGATGGACATCATTTTTATACAAAACATCGTCAGGGCAAAAGGCAAGCCACCATTATCTTTGAAGCAGGCTACGGCATTTCGGGTGATACGTGGTCGAATATGGCCCGTGATATTGATCCTGAGCTTGGGGTTTTCTTATATGATCGATTAGGAAATGGAAAAAGCAGTGACAGTAGTGAAGGAAGAACATTGCATGATCTTGCAGATGATTTAGATGCACTGCTAGAAGAAGCCAATATTCAGCCGCCCTTTCTCATTGTGGCTCACTCATTTGGCTCTCTTGTCAGCCGGTTATGGGCAAGCCGCAGAGGAGATGAGGTCATTGGCATGGTGCTGTTAGACCCGGCAAGTGAGGAGCAAGAACAGGTCATCCTCCCTCTTTTATCAAAAGAAGAACGCACCTCATATATGGCGCAATTTACAGCAGAATGTACGCATGAGGACTTTCAGCAAATGCTCAGCACAATAAAAGAGGAACAAACCCATTATGGGATGATGCCGCTTCTTGTCATTTCATCAGGTAAGAGCCGATTGTTTCATCCAGCGCACGAGGCTTGGCTCAGACTTCATAAACGGATGCTGTCGTTGTCATCCCAAAGCGGATGGATTCAAGCGCAGAACAGCTCGCACTATATTCATCATGATGAACCGCATATTGTGCAGCTTGCAATCTATGATGTATGGTGCGCAGCCAAACAACCTGTTTCCTATTATCAAACAGCCAATTAAAAACAAAAACTCCTTGACTAGATCTACGTCAAGGAGTTTTTTCTTTATGCCGTTGGGGCTGACTGGCTTTTTTTAGACAGCAGCTTTTCAATGCTGACAAGCTGAACACATAATGTAAAGATGTCAATCGCTTGCTCTAGTTCTTCAAGTGATGGGAACGTTGGCGCAATGCGAATGTTACGATCAAGCGGGTCTTTTCCATAAGGATAAGTCGCGCCTGCACCTGTCATGGTCACACCAGCTTCTTTTGCCTTTTGCACAACAGCTTTTGCACAATGATCAAGCGTATTTAAACTAATAAAATATCCGCCATTTGGCTTGTGCCATTCTGCAATGTCCTTCCCGCCAAGTGTTTCATCAAGAATAGAAAGAACGAGGTCAAACTTTGGCTTAATGATCGCAGCATGTTTTCTCATATGTTCCTTCAAGCCTTCTGGATTCTTGAAGAAACGAAGGTGTCTTAATTGATTGATTTTGTCTGGTCCGATCGTTTGAATCGATAATTGTTTTTGAGTAAAGCTTAGATTATCCGGGCTAGATGCCATGAGTGCAATACCTGAGCCTGGGAATGTAATTTTAGAAGTAGACGCAAACATAAACACACGATTTGGGTGCCCTGCTTCCTCTACTGCTTGAAAAATATCTTTTAACGTATCAGGCGTATCAGTTAGGTGATGGACTGCGTATGCATCATCCCAAAAAATGCGGAAGTCGTCTGCTTTTGTTTTCATCGAAGCAAGGCGGTCAACCACCTCATCTGAATACGTAATGCCATCTGGGTTGCTATATTTTGGTACACACCAAATGCCTTTAATCGCTTCATCTTCTGCGACCAATTTTTCGACCTGATCCATATCAGGTCCATCAGCCTTCATATCTACCGTGATCATCTCTATGTTAAATAGCTCACAAATGGAAAAGTGACGGTCATATCCTGGGCTTGGTGCAAGGAATTTTACCTTTGGCAGCTTTCCCCAAGGTGTTTTGCTGTCATATACGCCGTGGGTCATGGCACGGGCAATGGTATCATGCATCATATTAAGGCTGGAATTACCGCCGATGATGATTTGTTCTGGCTTCAGATTGAGTACATCTGCAAAAAATGTCTTCGTTTCAGGAAGCCCTGTCAAACCGCCATAGTTACGCACATCTGTGCCATCTTCAGCCGTCATCGCATCCTTTGATGTCACAACATCGAGCATGCCCATAGACAAATCGAGCTGTTTTGGTGAAGGTTTTCCTCTTGACATGTCTAAGTTTAAGTTTTTACTTTTATACGTTTCGTATTCATTTTGTAGTGCTGCATATAGGTCATTTAATTCTGCTTCACTTAACGCTGTAAAACCGCTCATCTTTGATTGTGCCTCCCGTATTCTTCATAGTTTCATTCGTCATTTGTTTTTTCTTCACCATTTTACCACTACCTGAAAAAGAGAGTCATTATAAATATCAAAAAAATCACACAACTTTTTTTGACGATTCATCCAATTTTTACAGGGTGCGGTCAATGGAAAAAGAAGAGAAATCCTGCGCAGCTTCTGTCAGCGGGAATATATCGCGGGCCTCTTTCAATAGTTGTTTTAGTGCCTCTTCTCCTTGGTAACGTGCACTAATATGGGTCAAAATTAATCTTTTTGCGCCTGCTTCCTGCGCTGTTTTCGCTGCTTGTTCTGTTGTGCTGTGATAATAATTGTAGGCTAGATCAGCATCTTCTTTACCGAATGTTGCTTCATGGACTAACACATCCGCATCCTTGGCAAGCCTTGTTATATTCTCGCATAAACGGGTATCTCCTGAAAATGCAACGATTCTCCCTTTTTTAGGGGGTTCCAAATAATCGGTTCCATCAATGATTCTTCCATCTTCGAGTGTCACGGTTTCCCCATTTTTTAACTTCTGATACAAAGGTCCAGGTTTTACACCGATTTCTTTTAGGTCTTCGGCTTTTAATGCACCTGGTACATCTTTTTCCACTACCCGATAGCCGTAAGCTGGAATACCGTGAGATACTCGTCTTGCTTCTACTTGAAAGGTATCATCTTCAAATACGATCCCTTCATCTATCTCTATAATATGCAGCGGATATGTCAAATGCGTTTGTGTAGCTGAAAGTGCTGCGCTCACAAACGCTTTGATACCCTTAGGTCCATAGATCGTTAGTTCATCCTCTCCGCCTTGGAAGGATCTGCTGCCGAGCAGTCCTGGGAGACCGTATACATGATCACCATGCATATGAGTGATAAATATTTTCTCAATTTTTCTCGGTTTAATCGTTGTATGTAATATTTGATGCTGCGTCGCTTCTCCGCAATCAAAAAGCCACACTGCTTTTCTTTCTTCTAAAAGCTTTAGCGCAGTGCAAGTGACGTTTCTAGTTTTCGCAGGAATGCCTGCACCAGTTCCTAAAAAGAGCAGTTCCATTACTTTTCCTCCTAAAGCCGGTATACAATATCTTTATTCATATAGAATACATGAAGACAAGGTAAATGTGAATTCAGCGGAATTTTCGAAAAAAGTCAAACGAGAGCAGAAAAAGTCGAATCAAATGTTTGCTTTACGAACAATGAACCTTTAAAATAAAGAAAATGTACATACATTCTCGGTTATTACAACAATGCTACGAATAAAGTGAGGTACTTTTCGTGAATACAGAAACTAACAATCCAAAAGCAGTCATTGTCATTTTTGGCGCAACAGGAGATCTTGCCAAACGCAAGCTCTACCCTTCTATACATAGACTTTATCATAGCGGAAAACTTGGCGATCAATTCGCCGTGGTCGGTGTTGGACGCCGTCCGTGGTCTCATGAGGATCTAAGAGCTGTGGTGAAAGAATCTGTTTCTTCTGATGATGCAGAAGCGAAAATAGAGGAATTCAGTTCACATTTTTATTATCACGACTTTGACGTATCAAGCCCTGCTTCCTATCAATCGCTTAACACACTTCTAGCAGGCCTTGAAGATACGTACAGTATCCCAAACAACCGGATGTTCTATTTAGCGATGGCACCGGAATTCTTCGGAACGATTGCAAAGTTCCTAAAAAGTGAAGGTGTATCAAAAACAACTGGCTGGTCAAGACTTGTCATCGAAAAACCATTTGGCCATGACTTGCCAAGTGCGAAAAAGTTAAATGAAGAAATTCGAGATGCATTCTCTGAAGATCAAATTTATCGTATTGACCACTATCTCGGTAAACAAATGGTTCAAAACATTGAGGTCATCCGTTTTGCAAATGCCATCTTTGAACCACTTTGGACAAACCGATATATCTCAAACATTCAAATTACATCTAGTGAATCATTAGGGGTTGAAGACCGGGCCCGCTATTACGAAAGTTCAGGTGCACTAAGAGACATGGTCCAAAACCATATGCTTCAAATGGTTGCACTTTTAGCAATGGAGCCGCCAATTAAGCTGAATACCGAGGAAATCCGTAGTGAAAAACGGAAAGCATTACGCGCTCTTCGTCCTTTCTCTAAAGATGAGGTCGATCAATTCTTTGTCCGCGGACAGTATGATGCTGGTACGGTTGATGGCGGCATGGTTCCTTCGTATCTTGAAGAGCAAAATGTTGACCCGAACTCAAACACGGAAACATTCGTTGCAGGGAAACTGCTCATTGATAACTTTAGATGGGCCGGCGTGCCATTTTACATTCGTACTGGAAAACGTTTAGAAAAGAAATCTACTCAAATTGTTGTTCAATTTAAAGACATTCCAATGAACCTGTACTATGGTAACGGAAATTCCATGCATCCAAACTTACTCGTCATTCACATTCAGCCAGATGAAGGCATTACCCTTCACCTGAACGCTCGCAAGCTTGATGGCGGTACATTTGCAAAGCCGATTAAGCTCGACTACCAAACAAACTATAACGACATCATGAACACACCAGAAGCCTATGAAAAGCTGATTCATGACTGCTTGCTAGGCGATGCTACGAACTTTGCTCACTGGGATGAAGTAGCGCTTTCTTGGAACTTTGTGGATCCGATTTCTGAGAAATGGGCAGAAAACAAAACATTAAAACCAAATTATCCTGCTGGTTCTATGGGACCGAAAGAAGCCGATCAGCTTCTAGAAAAAGATGGGTATCATTGGTGGAATATATAAAATGATATAAAAAAGAGCAGTCTCCCTTGGGGGTTCTGCTCTTTTTTTAACGTCCTGTTTTCGTAATTTCAACCGTTGAAAAGTCGAACTTATCATAGCGGTGATGACTAAAGGAGTACTCAAACGGCCGGCCTGTGTTTAAATAAGCAACCTGCTCAACCTCTAGCACAGGATCCGTTGGGTCACAGCCTAAATATTGCTGGTCAAGCTCATCTGATTTAGCCGCTCTAATTTTCTTATGCGCTCCTGCCACTTTTAAATTCAAATCATTTGATATGTAGCCATAGATTGAACCCAATAGAACCTCTTCATCTATTCCCTTAATGAGATTGACGGGCATAAACGTTTTTTCTAATACATATGGCTCCTCGTCCACAAGACGGAGACGGATGATGTCATAAATGGGTGTGGTGGAGTCTATGGATAAGTGGGCTGCCACCTCTTTGCTTGGAAAATGGACATCAAAGTGAATGATTTGAGTCGTGACGTTTTTATCCGCCATGACTTTTGTGAACCCTTTATTTTCATGACCAGATACATTAATAGCCCCTTGATTGAGCGCTGCCTTCACAATAAATGTACCGTGACCTCTTTTTCTAAAGAGCAGACCTTCTGCTACGAGAAGATCGAGCGCACGCTTCATCGTCATTCGGCTGCATTGAAATTCAGCGGCAAGCGAGTTTTCATCTGGAATGGGTTGATCTTCTGGATAATATGCTGTTCCTATTCGTTTTCTGATTTCTTCTGAAATGAGTTCGTACTTTTTCATCTCACACCACCAACTGACTTGTTTTTTCATAGCTTCCTCTCATTCTACACTAAGCCTAGTGAGCTTAAAAGGTACCAGCCATTTTTGTTTCATCCACTTACCGTCACATAAGAAAAATACTTGCCCTTTTCAAGGAAAGAGCAAGTATCTTGATTAAAAACCGTTATTTTCTGATACCGATTGAAACCAGTATCCGCTTTTCTTAATTGTACGTTTTCCGTCTTCTTGAAGATCAACTGAGATAAATCCATAGCGATTCTTATAGGCATTCGACCATGACCAGTTATCCATAAACGTCCACAGATGATAGCCTTTTACATTACTTCCTTCTTGAATGGCTTGATGCACCCATTTCAGATGCTCAGAGATAAAGTCAATGCGGTAATCGTCATGAATCATTCCTTCTTCATCCTTAAACCGTTCTTCTCCTTCGACACCCATTCCATTTTCAGAAATAAAGCATTCAATATTATCATAGTCTGTTTGGACTTTTTTCAATATATCATAAATGCCTTTTTCATAGATTTCCCAGCCTCGATACACATTCATTTTTCTTCCCGGCATGTCAAACGCATCAAAATAATGATTTGGCATAAATGGGGCATTTGGATGCGGCATATGCTCTTTCGCCTTCACTCTTCTTGGCTGATAATAGTTGATTCCAAGGAGGTCGACGGTATTCTCTCGAATGAGCTCAAGGTCTCCTTCTTCCATACTCGGCATAAAGCCTTCTTTCTTTAAGACCTCTACTAGTTTCTCTGGGAAATGTCCCTTCACCGCAGGATCTAGGAAGGACCGGTTAAAGAAAGCATCCGCCATCTCAGCTGCTTCTACATCGCGCGGATTCTGGCTTCTCGGATAAGATGGGGTAAGATTGAGGATGATGCCAATCTTACCGCCTTGCTGCAGGCTTTTATAAGCCGCAATCGCCTTTGCATTTGATAAAAGTTCATGATAACCGACCTGCACAGCCTTTTGGAAATCGACTTCGTTTGGATAATGGAAGCTATACATATACCCGCCCTCTACAGGCACGATCGGTTCATTATGGGTAAACCATTTTTTCACCCGGTCGCCAAATAATTGAAAGCACAATTCTGCATAGCTCACATAATCATCTACTACCTGTCTGTTGACCCAGCCGCCTTTTTCCTGCAGCGCCATTGGCATATCGAAATGGTACAGGTTCACAAACGGCTCAATATCATGTGCAATCAGTTCATTGATCACATCATTGTAAAAAGATACTGCTTCTTCATTGACCGCACCTGTCCCTTCAGGCAAAAGACGTGACCATGAAATGGACAACCGGAATGAATTGTGCCCAATTTCTTTCATCAGACGAATATCCTCTTTATATTTTCGGTAAAATTGAGATGTCACGTTCGGTCCTACGCCATCAAAAAAACGAGTCGGCTCTTGCTCAAACCAATGATCCCAAATATTCGGTCCTTTTCCATCACCAGGGACGCTGCCTTCTGTTTGCGTGGCAGAGGCAGAAGATCCCCACCAGAAACCTTCTGGGAATGTATATAATTGCTTGTTATTTTCCATCGACATGTATTGAGTCTCCTTCACCTTTGATGTTGGTTGTCTTCGTTTTTTCCGTTGTGGTTATTTTTTCATTTTTCACATTCATACGGTCAATAAACTTCAGGAACGGGAACCAAATGACAAACACGATCATCAGATTAAACAGCTGAAGCAGACCACCCGCCAGTGAATTGGTTGCCATTATTCCGCTTATAAAGATCGGAACGGTCCAGGGAATATTCACGCCAGTCGGCGGTGGTACAATGCCTGATGCCATCGCAAAATAAGAAATACATGTAATAACCATTGGCGCCAAAATCCATGGAATGAGAATAAGCGGGTTCATGACAATCGGTAAACCGAAGATAATCGGTTCATTGACGTTAAATAATCCTGGTCCTAGGCCGAGCTTTGCTACCTGTTTTAATTGCTTACTTTTCAGGAAAATTAAAATCGTAAACACAACAGCTAGCGTCATACCGGTTCCGCCCATGCCAACCGTATAAATTTCGATAAACTGCTTGCTGATGATATTTGGAACCTCACCAGTTTTTGTATAGCTCTCTAGGTTTTGAATGGACAACGTATTCCAAATGGGGTCCATGACAGAGTTGATAATAATTTGGCCGTGAAGCCCAAAGAACCAAAGAATTTGTATAAAGAAAACAGCGATCAAGGTCGGAATGATACCGCTTCCAAGTCCGACAAGCGGTGCCTGAATCGCATGATAAATCAGGTCATGCATGTTTGTTTTGAAGCCTTGTGTAATGATGATATTGATCAGTAAAAAGGTTGTGAGTGTCAAAGTAGCCGGGATCAGTGCAGCAAAAGACTTAGCAACAGCTGGCGGAACCCCCTGCGGCATATTGATGACAAATTTCTTTTGGACAAAATAACGATAAATTTCAGCAGACAAAAAGCCTGTGATCATGCCAAGGAACATCCCCTTTGCTCCTAAACGATCGACTGGAATCACGCCTGCAATAGATGCACCGCCTTCTTGTTCTAGTAAAAATGGTGTCAGAAGTAGGAAAGAGGCTAATGCAATCACTCCGCCAAATACTGCTTCCACATCATAGCTTTTCGATAAATAGTAGCCAATCCCAAATACAACAAACACACTCATAATGCTGATGGTCGCACTTGGCGCGATATTCAGTGCAGACTGGACGCCTTCCAGTGCGGTTTGACTCATGATTTTATCTAAAAATGGCAAATTCATTAGCACAACCATAATGGAACCAAAAATAGTAAGCGGGAACGCAAGCATAAAGGCATCCCGTAATACACCTAAATAGCGGTTGTTGTTCAGTCTCCCAGCAATTGGAACCAAAATAGCACTTATTTTATCAAACATTGGTTTCCCCCCTTGTTTACACCCTTTATTGTTTAAGTGATTGGAAAATCGGCAGGAGCTCTCCCACAAGCTCCTTGATCGTCATAGTCGACATTAAGTGGTCTTCGGCATGCATGAGCAATAAGGAGAAAGGCGTTTTCTCCCCGCCTGCCTCTTGCTGCACGAGTTGAAAATGGATGCCATGTGCATGACGTAAATCTTCTTCTGCTTCTTTCATAAGACCAAATGCCTCATCTTCTTGACCTTCTCGAAATTGTTTAAGAGATTGAAGCAATTTGCTGCGTGCATTACCGCTGTGTAAGATCAATTGAAAACTGACTTGTTCCTCCGTGAGCCCTTCGAGTGTTTTCTTTTCCATTCTTTACGATTCCTCCATCAATGTAACGGCTTGTTCATACGCTTTTTGTCCATCGGCAAGCCCGTACGCCTGCATATCGATGACCTCTACTGCAATCCCGTATTTTGTTGCTTCTTTTTGAAGATCCCCTTTTAAAAAGCTCATTTGCGGTCCAATTAACACAACATCCGCATTCGCCATTTCTTTTCTCGCTTGATCTTGCCCAACTGCCCAAATTTCTGCCTCGTCCCCTATTGAGTCGGCATGAGCCTTCATCTTTGTAACTAGTAAACTCGTAGACATTCCTGAACTGCATGCTAATAAAATACGTTTCATTTCTCTCACCCCATTGTTGTAATAAAAGCGCTTCCAGTTAATATTATATATTTTTATTTTTAAATGTCTAGACATTTAGATCTATTTGTCTGTATTTTATATAAAAAAAGAGCGTATGGTTGTGTACGCTCTTTTAGATTGTTGACAAAGGGCTAAAATGATGTTTATTTTAGCCCTTTGTCTTCTTTTCAGCGTGAGAGAAAACCTGTGAAGTCTAGGAAGGGTGAGCACCGGCACGCAGACCTGACGACGAATGCGAGGGTTTGTCTACACGTTGAAAGAGCGTATGGGTGTACGCTCTTTGCCTTTCTTCTTATCCTTTTCCTGCTTGGAAGCCAGGATATTTTGTCATGCCGCCGTCCACATAGAGTGTCAAGCCTGTGACGTAGCTTGCCTCTTTTGACGCCAGCCAGACAGCACATGCTGCCACTTCTTCAGGCTTTCCAATATAACCAATGGGGATCAGCTCGATCACACCTTTTTTCAATGCGGGATCATCGAATTTTTCCGCATTGATCGGGGTATCGATGGCGCCTGGTGCAATACTGTTTACACGAATTTTTTTAGGGGCATATTCAAGTGCCAGTGTTTCTGTCAGCAGCTTGGCGCCCCCTTTACTTGCTGCATAATGCACGAAATGAGGCCAAGGGATTTGCTGGTGAACAGACGACATATTGATGATTGATCCTTCTATTCCGTGATCTGTCATATACTTCAGTGCATCGCGGCAGCCGAGAAACATACCTGTTAAATTGGTCGACATGACTTTGTTCCAATTATCTAGCGTCATTTCGGTAGAAGGCACTTCATTTTCAATGCCTGCGTTATTGATCATGACATCAAGACTGCCAAATGTATCAACGGCTTTATCAATCATCGCCTGCATATCCTCTTCCTTTGAGACATCTCCCTTGATTTTCACAGCCTGTCCGCCATTTTTTTGAATATCCGCAATGGTCTCATCTGGACTTTCTTGATCTGAGAAATAATTGATCACCACATTGGCTTTTTCTTGTCCAAACCGGCGCGCCATCGCTTGACCTATTCCTGTACCAGCTCCTGTAATCAGGACTGTTTTCCCTTCTAAATCTGGATACATTCGTTTACCCTCCTATTTTGTAAAACCTAGCAGCACGCCGCCTGCAATGATCATCAAGCAGCCTGCAATGACAAAGCTTGTTCTGGATGCTTTCTCTTTTAATAAGTAAATGCCGCCTAATGTCGAGATAACGATCCCTGTCTGCGACATCGAAAAACTTACGGCGACACCAATGAGCGGAATAGCCAAAAGAAGTCCGAGATTTCCTGTCGACCAAACAAGGCCGGCAATGATATTTCTAAACGTATATTTACTAAACGGGTGCTGCTTGAGACTAATCGCCAAGGATGAAAGCAGCATGCCGACCGATTGCGGAACGAGGGCAGACCAGCCATCAATATGAAACCATCTCAAAATAACAACATATCCGACATAGCCAACGGTTGAGATGAGCAGAATCATGATCCCTTTTTTGAAATTGCCTCCACCGTTCCCGCCGCCATTCTTTTTTTGACCGAGCGATGTCAGCACAACACCTGCAATAATCAGTAAAATGGCACAAGAACCAATGAGTATGACCGTCATCGTTTGCCATTCTTTGAAGACCATAACGCCAAATAAAGTAGTGCTCACAAGTTGCATGCCCGTTGACAAAGGAACCGCCTTCGAGACTCCGAGAAACGCAACACTTGAAAGCTGATTCATTTGTCCAATGCTCCAAAAGATGCCTGAAATGACAGAAACCGCAAAAATAAGCGGTGTCAGCTCTGGCATTTTGATAAAGAAGGCTGCAATTGAAAAGATAAATGCGCCAAGCGTTATACCGAGGGTTTGCTGGTATGCATTCCCGCCAAGTTTGACACTGATAAGAACAATACTTCCCCAAAATATCGCTGGGAGAAGTGCATATAAAATGCCCACTTCGACCCCTACTTTCTTTTCTTTTTTACATAGCATCCCTCTTTTTCGCATTTTTAGCCGAAAAGATGCAAACACAAAAAAACCTTACCAAAGGGCAAGGTTTTAGATTGTTGACAAAGTGCTAAAATGATGTTTATTTTAGCACTTTGTCTTCTTTTCAGTTGTTCTATGTTTATTTCATCCATTCCGTATGGAAGATGCCTTCTTTATCTGTACGCTCATACGTATGGGCACCGAAATAGTCACGCTGCGCTTGAATTAAGTTCGCTGGCAGGACAGCTGTGCGATAGCTATCGAAGTAAGCAAGTGCACTTGACAATGAAGGAACAGGAACTCCTTGCTCCACTGCAAGTGAAATGACTTTACGAAGAGATGATTGATAGCTTTGAGCAATATCCTTAAAGTAAGGATCAAGCAATAGGTTTTTCAGTTCTGGGTTACGGTCATATGCTTCTTTAATTTGTTGTAAGAAGGCTGCACGAATGATACAGCCACCACGGAAGATCATTGCAATTTCACCGTATTTTAAATCCCAGTTATACTCATCAGATGCTGCTTTCATTTGCGCAAAACCTTGTGCATATGAGCAAATTTTACTCATGAATAGGGCTTTTCTAACCGCTTCGATCAGCTCTTTTTTATTCTCTGCTGATTGCGCTGGCTTAGGACCTTCGATTAATTGGCTTGCTTCAACACGCTCATCTTTCATTGCTGAAATGTAGCGCGCGAAAACAGACTCAGTAATGATTGGAAGTGGAACACCTAGATCAAGAGAACTTTGGCTCGTCCATTTTCCAGTTCCTTTTTGCCCAGCTTTATCTAAGATGACATCCACAAGCGGCTGGTTTGTTTCTTCATCCACTTTTGTGAAAATATCAGCTGTAATTTCGATTAAATAGCTGTCAAGCTCGCCTTTATTCCATTCTGAGAATACTTCATGAAGCTCCTCTGCTGATAATCCAGCCACATGCTTCAAGATAAAGTATGATTCAGAAATCAATTGCATGTCTCCGTACTCGATGCCGTTATGGACCATTTTGACATAATGTCCTGCTCCATCTGGGCCGATATACGTTGTACATGGCTCGCCATCTACTTTCGCAGAGATCGCTTCTAAAATTGGTTTCACTAGCTCATGCGCTTCTTTTTGACCACCTGGCATGATCGATGGACCTTTTAGTGCACCTTCTTCACCGCCAGAAACACCTGTACCAATGAAGTGGATACCACTTTCCGCAAGCTCTTGATTACGTCTTTGCGTATCCTTGTAATATGTATTTCCACCATCAATTAAGATGTCACCTTTTTCTAGGTGAGGAAGTAATGATTGAATGGTTGCATCCGTTGCTGCACCAGCTTTTACCATTAAAAGAATTTTACGCGGTGTTTCAAGCGACTGAACAAATTCTTCGATGCTGTATGTGCCTACAACGTTTTTCCCTTTTGATTCTTGAAGAAATTCTTCCGTTTTGCTGCTAGATCTGTTATAAACGGACACGGAGAACCCGCGGCTTTCAATATTAAGGGCAAGGTTTTTCCCCATAACGGCTAGTCCAACCACACCGATTTGCTGTTTTGACATAATTCTGACGTCCCTTCTAACACACTATATTGATTACTGCTGAAATGATGTACCCTTTGAAATTACCACAACACCACCTCTTTTATCAAGTTTTCAGGCTAGTCATTTCCTTTTTCGTCCTGAAAAAAGTCTTTATTAAAACTTGTTCCACTTGTTTTGCTCTCTTTTTCCTTGATGGTCATCCCTCTTTGAACGAGTGATTTTCCATACTTTTCTTTTAGCCCTTCTAAAATGGTTTGAAGAGGCTCTTCTTTTGCATCTTCTGTATAGGAAAATAAATCAAGCTGTTTAACGGCTTCTTTTCGTTCTACAAGATCTGTCCCCGTCACACCTAAGAGTCTCACAGGCTGGTCATTCCAATGTTTAAGGAATACCTGCCTTGCTGCCTCAAATAAGTCTTCCTTCCGATCCGTCGGATTCGTGAGGGTCACACTTCGCGTGATATTTTTCCAGCTTGCGTAACGAATCATGATGAGCAGCCGATTTGCCATCACTTCTTTTCTCCTTAACCTTGCACTCACAGATTGTGACAGCTTATCAATTAACGCGACAAGTTCATCTGGATCGTCAGAATCATGAGGAAGGGTTGACGAATTACCGACGGATTTAAATTCGTATATCCTTTCTGGGTCCACGATGCCGTCATGTTCACCATTCGCCTTTTGCTTTAATCTCGGTCCATTGATGCCTAGTAATTCCTTTAGTGTATACTCATTTGCTTTCGCTAAATCTTCAATGGTATGAATGCCAATCGTTTTCAATTTATCTGCCGTTTTTTGTCCAACTCCGTGCATGTCACCCGCTGGCAGCGGCCATAGCATTTGGGGTACATCTCGTTTACGCAAAATGGTGATGCCCATTGGTTTTTTCCAATTAGACGCCATTTTCGCTAAAAATTTATTCGGTGCAATGCCAATACTTGAAGGAAGCATGAGCTCCTCTACAAGCCTCGTTTGAATATCATGAGCCGTTTTCACCGCATGCTCAGCATATGGCGTATGCGTTAAATCAATATAGCCCTCGTCAATGGATACAGGCTCGACTAAATCGCTGTATTCTCTTAGTATCGTAAACATCTCTTGTGAGGAGCTTCGGTACCGGTCAAAGTTTGGTGTACGGACAATCAGCCCCGGACAAAGCCGCTTCGCTTCCCATAACGGCATCGGGGGCTTTACACCTAGCGCTCTTGCCTCGTAGCTACACGTCACCACAATCCCTTTACGCTCTTTCGCATTTCCGCTAATGGCTAAAGGTTTCCCTCTCAAAGAAGGATCATACGCCATTTCTACATTCGCATAAAACGCATTCATGTCTATATGAAAAATAATATTTGACATTGGCATAACCCCATTTTCTTAAATCCCTATATTTTGATCAGAAGTTCCGAATCGATCAAATATGATTAATCTCTTTTATGCTCAATTATACATTGATTTATTTCATCTTTCCTCAAAAAAACCTTCTCTAAAAAAGAGAAGGTTTCAGATTGTTGACAAAGGGCTAAAATGATTTTTATTTTAGCTCTTTGTCTTCTTTTCAGCGTGAATTGAAAACCCTTGAAGTCTAGGAAGATTGAGCACTGGAGCGGAGCGAATTCAACATTCGTGAGCACCAGCGCGCAGATCTGACAACGAATGCGAGGGTTTGTCTACACGCTAAAACCTTCTCTAAAAAAGAGAAGGTTTCACGAATTACACTTTTTCTTCAAGCATACCATTTTGATATTGAATAGCCTCGTATGTTAACACTTCATTTTTATTGTCATTCAACTGTTTCACAACCGGAGTAGGCTGCTGATTAAAATTCATACTCAAGCTTTGATTGGAATAGTGGCCAGCTGGATCAATATAATACTTGTAATCAATAACTCTTTCCACATCAATGTCTGCGTAAGCAATTCCTTCTGTTTCAGCTGGAACCATATCACTGATCGGTTCTCCATCTGGACCGTAAATGCACGTATGCCCACTCTTAAATGTTTCAAAGTAATCTCTTTGCTCCTGCGTTAAACAAATCATCTCTTTCATTTCTTCCGTATAGATAGAAGAAGTCATCAGCACAAAAGTTTGTGTCGCGATGGCATAATATCTACTTGAAATTTCATCATCAAAATAACCTGGCCAGGACGCTACATGAACCTGTTCATTTTGAGCATTCATCGCCATCAGATCTAGTGGCACTTGATGCTCCCAGCACATCAATCCGCCAAGGTTGCCAATTTCAGTTTGAAAAACTGGCATCATGCTTCCACTTCCATCTCCCCAAATCAGTCTTTCTGCTACAGAAGCTCTCATTTTCCGATGTTTTCCTATTAAATCCCCATTTGGGTTAAACCAAAGTTGAGCTAAATAGAGAGAGCCGCCATCTTTTTCACTGCATGATATACAAACGTACGTTTCATTCCTTTTTGCTGCCTCGCTTATTTTTTGAATAGCTAAGCTAGGGATTTCGACTGCATTTTTATATAATTCGTGATAGAACTTTCTTGTATATTCTGGATGACCAATAAAAGCAAACCAAGGATAACCAGGTAAAAATGCTTCTGGGAATGCTACAAGTTTTGCACCATTTGAAGCTGCCTCGTCGATCAGTTCACATGATTTCTGAACGGTTGCCTCCAAATTTAAGTAGATAGGTGCTGCTTGTACCGCAGCTGCTCGAAACTTCGGGTAAATACTTGTCATATTAAAAACCTCCATTTCTTCTATTCCCCCTCATTATAAAATAGGAATTATGAAGTTTGGATGACAAATACCATTTTATACAAAATAAGGATTTATGCTCAGGTAGAGAAAACACGTGGTCCTGTTAGACATTTCACAATGTGTATAGTACACTGTGAGTAATGAAATGGATGTGATAATCATGATTATTGATACATTCAATGAAGTCTTTTTCCTTGTTGAATTCTTTACGATTATTCTTCCAGCGCTGACGGCCATCGGCATTGCTTTTTTATTAAAAGACTGCCGTATGAACGAACACCTCGGTGGACATCGTTTGGAAGAGTTGGACGCATCTTTATTGAATCGAACAGACTTTCTGTTTATCATATATGATCGCATTACAACTTGGATTAGTAAAGTCATTCGAATGAAACGATCATCAAACGATGATGAAGACCATTCGCTTCCTCTCTCTAATTAATTTTTTAAAAAATGAGGAGGAAACGAATTGAAACGTTTATTAACGATTTGTACGACTTTATGTTTAATGATGATTGCCTCACCTGCTTTTGCAGCGAGTGGGCAAACGAATGCGAGCTCTGATGGGTTTTTCCATCATTATTTTGTCCAGCCTTTTTCTGAGCTGATCATTTGGCTTGCGAACTTCTTCCATGATGATTATGGTTTATCGATTATGTTCGTGACCTTGATCGTCCGTCTGCTGATTTTCCCTCTTTTTGCGAACCAATTTAAGAAGCAAAGAGTCATGCAGGAGAAAATGGCACTAGTGAAGCCTCAAATTGACGAAATTCAAAGCAAATTGAAGAAAACGAAAGAACCTGAAAAACAAAAAGAACTACAAATGGAAATGATGAAAGTATACAAAGAGAACAATGTGAACCCGCTGGCAATGGGCTGTCTGCCTATGCTGATTCAAATTCCAATTGTTCTTGGCTTTTACTCAGCGATCCGCTCAACACCTGAGATCGCAACACATTCGTTCCTATGGTTTAACTTAGGACAAACCGATCTATTGGTCGCGATCTTTGCAGGCGCTATGTATTTCTTGCAATTTTATGTTACGCAAAGGTTTGCGAAGCAATCAGGCACCCAGACAGAGGCTGCGCTGAAACAAGCCAAAGTGATGGGCATGATTTTCCCAATCATGATGCTGTTTATTTCAATCAATGCACCCGCTGCACTTCCTTTATACTGGATGACAAGCGGATTATTACTCACAATCCAAACGATTATTTTAAATGTCATGTACCAAAAATCAAAATCAAAAGCTGAGGCAAACGACCAAGCTAGCCCAGCTGCTGAATAAAAATAATCCCCTTATCATTTGATAAGGGGATTATCTTTATGCCAATTCTTCTTTTAACCGTTCTGGCAATTGATCGAGATCCTCAATTCTCCCAAGGAACTTATTCGGGTCCACTTGTAAAATCATCTTGTTCTCTCTCTCCACAACGCCGAAGAAATATTCAGAGGCTTTCGTGTTCATATGAAATGGCTTGATCTCGCTTAGCTCGATATCGATAATATCTTTTGCATCCGAGACAAGACAGCCTACCATTTGTCCGTTTAATTCAAATAGCAACACCTTGGACTGTTCGTTCACATCAAGAGGCTTTCCGTGAAGCATCACGCCTGTGTCACTGACAGGAATGACCTCTCCCCTTAAAGACATGAGTCCTTTTATTTCTTTAGGAAGGTTCGATACTTCTTGTAAATAAGGGACCTTCTCAATCGAACGAATATGCTCTACACTGATGCCAAAATCCTCTTGCCCCACTTGGAAAATAATGATTTTTTGCGTGCTCACAGAGTCTCCTGCCTTTACGATGGATTTGTCGTTTCTTCGATAATGGCGAGAACCATTTCAGCTGTTTTGACTAATTCTTCAATCGGCATTTTCTCATTTTTTGTATGAATATCTTCATATCCAACAGCTAGGTTGACAGTTGGGACGCCGTTTCCTGCAATGACGTTTGCATCACTGCCTCCGCCGCTCGTCTGTAGTTCTGATGGACGGCCAATTTTCGCAGCCGCTTTTTTCGCCACTTCTACGACTTGATCGCCGTGAGAGAATTTGAAGCCTGGATACATGATGTCAATGTGTACATCGGCACTTCCGCCCATTTCTTTAGCGGTTTTTTCAAAGGCTTCTTTCATCTTCGCTACTTGGGCTTCCATTTTTGCAGGTTCTAAAGAGCGTGCTTCCGCAAGGATATCGACTTGATCGCACACAATATTCGTTTGCGTTCCGCCTTCAAAACGACCGATATTCGCCGTTGTTTCTTCATCAATTCGGCCAAGCGGCATACTGGCAATGGCTTTTGATGCAATGGTAATCGCAGACACACCTTTTTCAGGCGCGACACCTGCGTGAGCTGTTTTCCCGTAAATGGTTGCGCGTACTTTTGCCTGTGTTGGCGCTGCAACGATAATGGTTCCGACCTTGCCATCTGAATCAAGGGCATAGCCGTATGCCGCTGTCATCAACTTCGGATCTAACGCTTTTGCTCCGACAAGTCCTGATTCCTCACCTGCTGTGATGACAAATTCAATCGTTCCATGCGGTAAATTCTTCTCTTTCAGCACACGGATCGCTTCAAACATTGCCGCAAGTCCTGTCTTATCGTCAGCACCAAGAATGGTTGTTCCATCTGTTTTCACATAGCCGTCTTCAATGACTGGTTTTACGCCATTGCCCGGAACAACTGTGTCCATATGAGACGTGAAATAGATGGTATCAGCCTCTTGAGTGCCTTCCAGTGTACAGATGAGGTTGCCTGCACCGTGGCCTGTTTTCGCTTTTGAGTCGTCTTCCACCACTTTTAGTCCAAGCTGCGAGAATTTTTCTTTTAAGACTTCCACAATTTTCTCTTCGTGTCTTGTTTCCGAATCAATCTGAACTAGTTCTAAAAATTCGTCTAGTAAACGTTTTTCATTGATCATGATGATGCTCCTCCTCTTATAGCGGCATGTTGCCATGCTTTTTTAACGGTCTATCTTCTTCCTTCCTGCGAAGCAAATCAAATGAGCGAATCAATCGTTCTCTCGTTTCAGCCGGCATGAAAATATCGTCTATCAGCCCTGCCTGAGCCGCTTTGAATACACTTGGCTCCGTTTCAACCTTGCGCGAAGCAGGATGAACGATTTCGTCAGCGAACGTTTTCCCCATGACATCAATTTCTGCCGCTGGCCATGCATAAACAAAGTCAGCGCCTAATCCCTTGCTATTCATTGCGACATACGCACCGCCATACGCCTTTCTTAAAATCACCGTGATTTTTGGAACGGTCGCTTCAGCGTACGCATATAAAAGCTTTGCGCCGTGACGGATAATTCCCGCATGCTCGGCTTTCTCACCTGGTAAAAAGCCGGGGACGTCTACAAGTGTTAAGAGCGGAATATGAAACGCATCGCAAAATCGAATAAACCTGGCCGCTTTATCAGCAGCATCAAGGTCAAGGCTTCCTGCCAGCACCTTTGGCTGATTGGCAACTATACCAATTGAAGCCCCTTGTAATCTGGCAAACCCTGTGACGATATTTTTTGAGAAACAAGGTTGTGTCTCAAAGAATGAGCCTGAATCGATGATCGCTGTCACCACTTGTTTGACATCATAGGTGCGTGATGGATCCTTCGGCAAGATGTTGCCTGGATCAGCTGCGTCTTGCTTACTCGTTTCAGCGTCCATGACAGTCTGTTGTTTCGTTGGTATGTACGTTAAAAGTGTTCGAACCGCTTTTAACACTTCTTTCTCATCTTTGCCAGTATAGTGCACATTCCCGCTTGTCTGATGCTGAACACTTGCACCGCCAAGACGGTCAGGACAGACCGTTTCTCCTGTTGCCTTTTCTATGACTTTCGGACCTGTTAAAAACATATGAGCTGTCTGTTCTGTCATGAACACAAAATCAGTCAAGGCAGGAGAATAGACTGCTCCTCCAGCACAAGAGCCTAAAATAACGGATATTTGCGGGATTTGACCAGAGTACAGCACATTCCGTTTAAAAATCTGTCCGTATCCTTCTAATGATACCACACCCTCTTGAATTCTCGCACCACCTGAGTCTTTTAGACCGATGACCGGCATCTGATTTTTAGCTGCGAGATCCATTAGAGAAGCAATTTTTTTGGCATGTATTTCGCCTAAAGACCCTCCATGCACTGTTGCATCTTGTGCATAAACACATACCGGCTTTCCATGAATGAGTCCAGTTCCAGTGACGACGCCATCACCGACATGCTCTGACATGCGGCCTGTTGCAAATCCTTGAATTTCCATGAAACTGCCCCCGTCAAGAAGTTCATGCAGCCGCTGACGAACCGTTAGTTTTCCTTTGTTCCGGTGCGCAGCTGCACGTTTCACGCCGCCGCCCATGAATGCTTTTTCGCGCCATGTAGCCAAGTCATTGAACGATTCATTCATTGCCATGTTCCTCTCCTTTCAAGGGCTCGCACAATTCGAATAACACACCGGACGTTTCTTTCGGTGAAATAAAAGCAATCCGCTTCCCGCTCGCGCCTATCTGTGCTGATTGTTGGAGAAGCTCCACGCCAAAATGATCAAGACGGTTAAGGTCCGCCTGTATGTCACCTGACTTTAGCGCAATATGATGGAGTCCCTCTCCTCTTTTTGTTAAAAAGGTATGTAGTTTGCTGCTACCGGACATCGGTTCAATTAATTCAATGTGCACATGATCAAGTGAAGCGAAGGACGCTTTAATCTCCTGCTCAGGAATTTCTTGTATGTCTGAAAAATGCCAGTTAAACAGCTGTTGAAGAATTCGAGATGTGTTTTTTATAGAAAAGACCGCAATGGCAATATGGTCGATTTGATTCATCCGTTCACTTCCTTTGTTGATCACTTGTCGCATTTGAAAAAACGAGCTAGAATAAAGAAAGGTGCGTTCGTCGCAAAAAATCTTCGGTTATAGGGGTGCGATATGTCTCAGAAAATGATGAAATTCATGGTATTGCTCATGATTAGCCTGCTGCTAATATCTTCACTTTTAGCAGGAGCCGCAACCTTTTTATAAGGTTTCAATAAAAGCAGACAAGCAGGTGATTCGTTCAATCAACGAATGGCCTGTTTGTCTTTGGCAAGCTTTTCAAATGAATCGGTTGATGTTGTAATCCACACTTTTGTCCCAACCGGAAGCTGGTCAAATAGAAGCTCTACATCTTGATTATGAAGTCTCACACAGCCTGCCGTGATAAATTTCCCTATCGATGTTTCGTCACTCGTCCCATGAATTCCGTATGTTCTACCATCTGTTCCTCGTGCATCAAATCCAATCCATCTTCTGCCAAGAGGGTTATTCTTCGCACCGCCTTCGATATTCTTTTTTCTGTAATAGGGATCTTTCGCTTTGATCATAATGGTAAATTCCCCTTCTGGCGTTAAATCGGACGTTTTCCCTGTAGAAGCAGGATATATTTTTTGGATTTGTCCTTGATCAATATAGGCAAGTTCATTTGTTTGTTTATTAATAATGACATAAGGATCTCCTGGAAGCGGGTTTTGTCCGAGCGGCCAGATAGGTGAAAGGGACATGGTCAATACGGTATAAAATAAAAGACGCATAGGCTCCTCCTTTTTCATTAGATTGACCAATGAAGGAGGAACTCATGCGTCTCTATTCTTTCATCCCTTTAAAATAGCTTTTCAATACTAAATATTGTTCCATTTCTCCGAGGAAATGAAACAGTGCAGCTCTTGCCTCAAACTCTTCTCTTGTTTGCGGCAGCGGTAGCTTATCGAACTCTTCTTTCATATCAATGAGGCGCCTTAAAAACTTATGCGCCGTGTTCCCTGGGTGAATATGTTCGCGTAAGTCTCTAATGTATTCTGCAATGATTTGTCCATGCTCTGTTGTAATGGAAATGGACGTGATCTTCGGAAGCACACGCTCGATGATTTCGAACTGCTTTTGCCTCATATTGAAATAATGATAATACAGGTTTTCATGTCTTAAGACATGGTTTTCAACATCACGATATGCGAGAGCTTTCGCTTCTTTAATCAATTGATGTGTCTCTGGTATTTCTTTGCCTGTCCAGTCTTGTTTCCCTGTCATTAAGTATTGCTCGATTTCTTCAAAGATTTTTGCAAAGTTGTCTTCAATCTGTTCGCTGTAGCGTTTGAGCTTTTTATCGACACTTGGCATATACAGGTTCATGATAAGTGCCACGCCAACACCAATCGTAATCAGCAGCAGCTCATTCCAGATGAGGTGAAGGGTAATCCCGCCCGACATGTATAAATGGAGGATGATGACTGAACTTGTGACAATCCCTTCTTTAATGCGGAGCAATACGGTTGTCGGAATAAAGACAAGCAGCATCAGACCAATCACAAAAGGATGATACCCAATCAGATCGAAAAATAGATAAGAAAATAAAATGGCAAGGCTGCATGCGGCAAAGCGGGCGCCTGATGCAAGAAGCGACCGTTTCTTTGTCACCTGAATACACAGAATCGTAATAATCCCGGCAGCGGAATAATTTTGAAGGCCAAGCAGTTGCGCAATATAAATGGCGATCGCTGTTCCTAATGCTGTTTTCAGCGTTCGGTAGCCGATTTTAAACATGATGTGAGTCACTCTTTTCTGTCTTGTTTCTATTCACTTATTGTGAAATGATGAACTTTTTTACTTTCCCCATTATAATCAAAAAAAGAAGGAGATGTTAAGTCTCCCTCTCTTTTTTCTTTATAATATTTTTTGTAAGAAGTCTTTCGCACGCTGTGATGACGGTGATTCAAAGAATTGCACAGGGTTTGCATCCTCTACAATTTTCCCATCGTCCATAAAGATCACGCGGTCAGCCACTTCTTTTGCAAAGCCCATTTCATGTGTGACGATCACAAGTGTCATACCAGATTGAGCCAGCTCTTTCATGACCTCTAGCACTTCCTTGACCATTTCTGGATCTAGTGCAGACGTTGGTTCGTCAAACAGCATGATGTCTGGTGTCATCGCAAGCGCACGTGCAATTGCGACACGCTGCTTTTGACCACCTGACAAACGGTTCGGAAAATCATCTTTTTTCTCTAAAAGTCCTACCTTTTTCAGCAGATCTTCAGCTTGTTTGATGCTGTCTTCCTTCGATTGATTCTTCACATTCATTGGCGCATATGTGATATTTTCCAGCACCGTTTTATGCGGGAACAGGTGAAAATGCTGAAACACCATTCCGATGTTCTCACGCACTTTGAGTGCATTGGTTTTTGGGTTTGTGATTTCGGTATCCTGAATCGTAATAACACCAGAAGTCGGCTTTTCAAGCAAGTTGATGCAGCGAAGAAACGTCGATTTTCCTGAACCAGATGGTCCAATGACTGCGACAACTTCCCCTTCTTTAATGGTGGTGTCGATCCCTTTTAATACTTCATTTTTGCCAAAAGATTTTGTGAGTTTCTCTATGTTAATCATTTGATTTTAACTTCCTTTCCACCGATTTGCCGACAAAGGTGAGAACAAGCACGATGACATAATAGATGAGACCCGCAAAAATAAGCGGTTCAAGATAATTATACGTGACGGCACCTGCTTGATAGGCTCGTCTCATGACATCTCCCAGTCCAATGACTGTCACAATAGCTGATTCTTTTGTCAGTGTAATCGTTTCGTTCACAAGTGCAGGTGAAATATTTTTAAATGCCTGCGGAAGCAATAAGTCCTTCATCATTTTAGCATAAGGGATGCCTAAAGCAACGGCTGCTTCTTTTTGACCTTTATCAATGGCATTAATACCAGCACGAATAATTTCAGATACGTAAGCCGCAGAGTTTAGTGAAAATGCCGCTACAGCAGCCCAGTATTGATCGATTTGAAACCCGAGAAGCTGAGGCAGACCGAAATAAATAATGAGCAATTGAAGCACAAGCGGTGTGCCTCGGAAGATGGATGTATAAAAATCTGCAAGCCAAATGAGCGGCTTAAATACACTAATTTTGCAAAGCGTTAATAAAATCCCTAAAATAAATCCAAGAAAAAGTGATACCACTACAATAGAAAGTGTGACCTTAAGCCCTTCTAAAATAAAGGGCATCTGAGGTATTACATCTTTAAAATCTAACATGACAGTCTCCTTTTTTATGCCTTCATACGAAATCAAAAAATAAAACAGGAAAAAAGTTCAACATGAGTTGAACTTTTCAGCGCTTTCTACTGAATTTTCATGAATGACGCTGATCCTTTTCCTGACTTATTTTTCATCAGCAAACCATTTTTTAATTAATTTATCAAGTTCGCCATTGTCTTGCATTTCTTTTAATGATTTATTAAATTTAGCTGTTAAGTCGCTATTTTTCTTGAATGCAATGGCTGAACCATTATTTGTTGACCCACTAAGGTCAAAAGCCTGAAAGTCTTTCTCTTTCTTTAAATAGCCCGCTGCTACTTTATCTTCAATAATAGCTGCATCAAAACGGCCTGCTTTAATCTCTTGAATGATATCAGAGATTTTATTACGGTCTTCCACTTTTAAGTTATATTTCTTTTGCAAACTGTTTGCTTCATCTTGCTGGATTGAACCTAATTGAACGCCGACTGTTTTATCTTTTAAGTCTTTCTCTGTTTTCATTCCGCTAGATTTCTTTGAGACAACTAAGTTTTTAGCATTGTAATAAACATCAGAGAAGTCTACTTGTTTTTTACGCTTTTCATCTGGTGTCATTCCTGCTAGGACAATATCAGCTTTGTTTGTTTTAAGGGCTGAGACAAGGCTTGCGAAATCCATATCTTGAATTTCTAGCTTGTAGCCGTTCTTTTTCGCTAGTGCTGTTGCAAGATCAACATCAAAACCGACAATTTTATCTCCGTCTTTTGATTCAAATGGCGGATAATCTGCTGATGTCGCCATAACGAGTGTTTTGTCATCTCCTGATGCGTTTGAATTATTAGAAGAAGTTCCGCAAGCTGCGAGTGCAGCTGCAAGACCAGCTGTCATAAGTAATAATAACCACTTTTTCATAAGATAGTGCCTCCTAGTATTTAAAATCATGTATTGTTTTGAATATTTATTCACTATAATGTATTTTAAACACTTTCTTTTTAAGATGCAATAGTATTTCGCTAAAATTATTTTGATTCAATGGTCTTATATAACAAAAAGCAGACCGATCTAAAGACCGGACTGCTTTATATGTCATCATTCAAACGTCACATGTTAAATTTCTTTGCAATGCTCATCGAATGCAGCTTGAAGCTTTGACACGACTTCCATTGGTTCGTGCCCTTCAATTTCATGACGTTCGACCATTTTAATGATTTTTCCATCTTTTAATAATGCAAAGGATGGTGAAGATGGCGGGAAGCCTTCAAAGTATTCACGGGCTCTTGCGGTTGCCTCTTTGTCTTGTCCAGCAAACACTGTCAGCAATTGATCTGGACGCTTATCGTAATGAACAGAATAGCCTGCAGCTGGTCTTGCAATACCGCCAGCACATCCGCATACTGAATTCACCATCACAAGTGCCGTGCCTTCTTTAGACAGGGCTTCATCCACTTCTTCAGCTGATGTAAGCTCATTATAGCCAGCCTGTTTGATCTCTTCTCTCGCTTGTTTCACAATATCATTCATAAATAAATTAAAATCAATATTCATTGTCCGTCCACTCCTTTAGCATGCCAAAACCATTTTAACAACATCATATCAAGGAAAACGCCTGCGGGCAAATGTGTTGTCTTTTCATTCCCCACTTTTTCTGAACATCGTTTATACGCCGCGAAATTGGGGAAAAGTGATGATAAAGAGATGAAAGGGAGAACTGCGTGATGGCACAATTCAAAAAAGCGATGCTCATTTATAATGGAAATGCTGGACAAAAAAACATGGAAAAAGTTCTCGGTCAAACAGTACCTCTTCTTTCTCTACATATTGATGAACTCATTCTTAAACCAACAAAGCAGCCAAATGATGCTTATGAATTCTGTCGCACAATTGATGAGACGATAGAATTGCTTATCATATTAGGTGGAGATGGAACTGTGCATGAATGTATGAATGGAATCGGTGGTTTAGAAAAAAGGCCAGCTGTAGCGATTTTACCAGGCGGGACATGCAATGACTTTTCTAGAACGCTTGGTATTCCGCAACAAATGCAGAAAGCCGCTCAAATGATTGTAAACGGCGTAGAAAAAAAGGTCGACTTAATCAAAGCAGGAGATCGATACTTGTTAAACTTTTGGGGCATCGGGCTGATTGCAGACACATCCAACAATATTAATGACAAGGAAAAAGCTGTACTCGGCAAAATTAGCTACTTCACAAGTGCCCTGCGCACCTTACAGCAAACAGATCCTTTTCACGTACGAATTGAAACAGAGGAGGAAAGCTGGGAAGAGGACGCTGTCATCGTTCTTGTCATGAATGGACATTTCATCGGAACAAATAAAATTGATTTGCCGAGTGCAGCGATTGATGATGGGAAAGCGGAAATCTTAATTTGCAGAAATACGAGCTTCTCTGCTCTAAAAGAAATCTTTTCTATGAACCGGGAAGAGCTGGAGGATTTCACCGGCGATCTGTCTCTCATTCAAGCATCCAATATTCAGATTCACACAAAAGAGGAAATGGATGCTGATACAGATGGCGAAGTGTACATGACAGCCCCTGCTTCTTTAGAAGTGTTAAAACAACATTTGACCTTTATTGTTCCAGCAGAATAAAGAAAACGCCCGAGATCATTCTTTTTCGGGCGTTTTTTTGATATAGCGTCTGTATAAATATTCAAGTGCATAGCCAAGCAGCGTCCCGGCAAGAAGAGAAATTCCTAAGAGGCTATTCGCTGCTCCTTTAAATCCACCGACAATCAGCAAGCAATACAAAACTTGAATAATTGAAACGATTGATATGATCAGTAGTAATCTTTCAGGATGATTGCGTGATTTAGAAATATATCGAAGAAAAGCGAACGCAATTGCTGTGATAAACATGAGTCCAATCGTTAAAAACGCAAAAAAGTCTAGTCCAGACATACCATCGCTCCTTTCTCATCATGTGGAAATCCCCCTCTCCTTAGCGGGAGGGGGACATTCTTGTTTTAGTAAACAGATGTTTGCTCATCAATGCCTTCAAGGATTTGTTTAATCCGTTGAAGGAATCTGCCGCATACAAGACCATCAAGAACTCTGTGATCTAATGAGAGACAAAGGTTGACCATGTCTCTTGCTGCAATCATACCATTTACAATCATTGGACGCTTCACGATCGATTCTACTTGTAAAATCGCCGCTTGCGGATAATTGATGATTCCCATAGATTGTACAGAACCAAATGATCCCGTGTTGTTTACAGTGAAGGTGCCGCCTTCCATGTCACTTTGCTTCAGCGTACCTTGTCTCACCTTGGAAGCAAGCTCATGAATTTCCTTGGCGATGCCTTTAATCGTTTTTTCATCTGCATCCTTAATAACTGGAACAAAAAGAGCGTCATCAGTCGCAACAGCAATCGAGACATTGATCGCTTTCTTTTGCACAATTTTATCTCCAGCCCACATGCTGTTCATTTCTGGGAATTCCTTTAAGCCCTGAGCCACTGCTTTGACAAAGAACGCAAAGAACGTCAAATTAAAGCCTTCTTTTGCTTTAAATTGGTCCTTGAGCTGATTTCTTCTAGTCACAAGGTTTGTCACATCAACTTCCATCATCGTCCATGCATGCGGAATTTCATGTTTGCTTCTCAGCATATTTGCCGCAATCGCCTGTCTGATTGGCGTGACTGGCACTTCAACATCACCAGGCATTGTAGAGATGGAAGGCGCCGCTTTTGGTTTTGATGGCTGCACAGGCTCTGGCTTGACCGCCTGTTCATTGCCAGGTGCTGTCTTCTCTTGCATGCCGCCGTTTTCAATGAGCTGAAGTAAATCTTTTCTTGTGATTCGTCCGCCTGCTCCCGTTCCTTGCACTGCCGCTAAATCAATGCTGTGCTCATCTGCTAACCGAAGGACTGCTGGAGAGTAGCGTTTCTTTTGACTTTGATTCTCTTTTGTTTGATCTGCTTCAGGTGCTTCACTTTGCTCAGGTGCCGCTTCTTCTTTCGCACTCTGCTGCGAACTACCTTCTACTTCAATTTCACAGAACACTTCTCCTACTTGCAGTGTATCGCCTTCTTCAGCCGATAGCTTTGTAATCGTTCCTGTAAAAGATGACGGGACTTCTGCGTTCACTTTATCCGTCATAACTTCCGCAATAGGATCGTATTTATTCACATGATCGCCAGGTGAAACGAGCCATTTGCTGATGGTTCCTTCTGTTACACTTTCACCTAACTGAGGCATTTTCATTTGTTCAATTGCCACTTGAAACCCTCCTCTTTCTTAAAACGCCGCTAGCTCTCTCATTTCAGCTTCAACCTTATCTGGGTTGACCATGAAGAATTTTTCCATCGTCGGTGCATAAGGCATTGCCGGGATTTCTGGTCCGGCTAGACGTTTGATTGGTGCGTCTAAATCAAATAAGCAATGCTCTGATATGATCGCCGCTACCTCACTCATGATGCTTCCTTCTTTTGTATCTTCCGTTAGAAGAAGCACTTTGCCTGTTTTTGATGCCGCTTCAATAATGGCTTCCTGATCAAGCGGGTACACTGTTCTCAAATCGAGAATATGCGCAGAAATGCCGTCTTTCGCAAGGCGGTCTGCTGCTTGCAATGCAAAATGGACGCAGAGGCCATATGTAATGACCGTGATATCATCGCCTTCACGTTTCACATCTGCTTTTCCAATAGGGAGTGTGTAATCCTCTTCAGGTACTTCTCCTTTAATAAGACGGTAGGCACGTTTGTGTTCAAAGAACAATACAGGATCTGGATCACGCACCGCAGCTTTTAAAAGACCTTTTACATCATAAGGCGTAGAAGGCATGACAATCTTCAAACCAGGCTGGTTGGCAAAGATCGCTTCAACTGATTGTGAATGATAAAGCGCCCCGTGAACTCCGCCCCCATAAGGTGCGCGGATGACCATTGGACAGCTCCAATCGTTATTTGAGCGGTATCTAATTTTCGCAGCCTCTGAAATGATTTGGTTAATAGCAGGCATGATAAAATCCGCAAATTGCATCTCAGCAATTGGGCGCATTCCATACATCGCTGCTCCAATCCCTACACCAGCAATGGCTGATTCTGCAAGAGGTGTATCCATGACGCGCGCTTCTCCGAATTGCTCATAAAGACCCGCTGTCGCTTTAAATACGCCGCCCTTTTTCCCGACATCCTCTCCGAGCACAAACACTTTCGGATCTCGCTCCATTTCTTCTTTCATCGCCAGTGTAATGGCGTCTATATATGACATAACAGGCATTTTTATTCCCCCTTACTCCGCATACACGTAACGAAGTGCGCTTTCAGCATCAGCATAAGCAGCGTTTTCCGCTTCATCAGTGGCTTCGTTTACGATTTGCATGATTTCTTTTGTCATCTCTTCTTTCATTTCTGAAGTCATGATGTTTCCTTCGGTTAAATACGTTTCATATTGGATGAGCGGATCTTTCTTTCTCGCTTCGAGCACTTCTTCTTTTTCTCGATAGCTTGAATCATCGTCATCACTTGAATGCGCAGTTAAACGGTAAGAGATCGTTTCAATCAACGTTGGTCCTTCGCCTTTTGCTGCACGGTCTCTCGCTTCTTTGACAGCGGCATATACTTCAAGCGGATCATTGCCATCAACGGTTACGCCAGGCATTCCGTATCCAATCGCACGATCTGAAATGCGTTCACATGCTACTTGTTTGTCATACGGTACGGAAATCGCGTACTTATTGTTTTCACACATGAAAATAACAGGCAGCTTATGCACAGCAGCGAAGTTAGCGCCTTCGTGGAAATCACCTTGGTTTGAAGAGCCCTCACCGAACGTGACAAAGCTGACAAAGTTTTTCTGATCTAGACGTCCAGCAAGTGCGATGCCAACTGCATGAGGAACCTGCGTTGTAACAGGTGAAGATCCTGTCACAATTCGATTTGATTTCTGTCCAAAATGCCCTGGCATCTGTCTTCCGCCTGAGCTTGGATCGTCTTGTTTTGCGAAACCTGACATCATTAAATCTTTTGCTGTCATCCCAAATGCGAGGACAACCCCCATATCACGGTAGTAAGGCAAGACGTAATCCTCTTCTCTATTGAGAGCGAAAGCAGCACCGACTTGCTGCGCTTCCTGCCCTTGACAAGAAATGACGAATGGAATTTTACCAGAACGGTTTAAAAGCCACATCCGTTCATCAATTTTTCTTGCTAGAAGCATTGTTCTGTATATATCAATTGCTTGTTCATCTGATAATCCTAATTCATGATGACGCATGTTACTCATCTTATTTCCCTCCTTGATTAAAAATGGATCGCTTTCCCGTCAACAGCAAGGGCAGCCTCGCCAATCGCCTCTGATAAGGTTGGGTGCGGGTGAATTGTTTGCCCGACTTCCCACGGCGTTGCATCAAGTACTTTGGCTAATCCAGCTTCAGATATCATATCTGTGACATGAGGACCAATCATATGAATCCCTAAAATATCATCTGTCTTTTGATCAGCAATGATTTTGACGAATCCATCTGACTCCCCGTACACAAGTGCTTTTCCGATCGCCATAAATGGAAATTTCCCCATTTTGACTTCGAAGCCTTGCTCTTTTGCCGCCTGTTCAGTGAGTCCAACACTAGCGGTTTCTGGGTGAGAATAAACACATTTAGAAACGAGCGTTTCATCGAGCGGCTTCGGATCTTTCCCAGCCATATGCTCCACAGCAATCATGCCTTCGTGTGAAGCCACATGTGCCAGCTGAAGCCCGCCAATAACATCTCCTATTGCATAAATATGTGATTCTTTCGTTTGATAATGTTCATTCACGACAATGCCTTGTTTTTCTGTTTGAATGTCCGTGTTTTCAAGACCAATGCCTTCAATATTTGGTACTCTGCCGACTGATAGAAGAAGTTTTTCCGCTTCAAACGTCTGAATGTCTCCATCCTTTTCTGCTTGAATCGTCACGAGATTCTCCTGTTTTTTGACGGTATCTGGCAGTACTTTCGCATTTGTCACAAAGGTGATGCCTTTTTTAGATAAAAGCTTTTCCATTTCTTTAGAAATGTCATGATCCTCTGTTGGCAATATGCGGTCTGCAAATTCAATCACTGTCACCTTCACACCAAAATCATTGAGCATGGAAGCCCACTCGATTCCGATTACCCCGCCGCCGACAATGAGCATCGACTGCGGAAGCTCTGGCAGTTCTAGTGCATCATCTGATGTTAGAATATGCGTCCCATCTGCTTCAAGTCCAGGCAGCACACGCGGTCTTGAACCTGTCGCAACGATGACCTGCTTTGGAATGAGCATCTCATTTTCATCTCCATTTGCCATTTCTACGGAGATGGTTCCTGGCATTGGCGAAAAGATAGATGGACCAAGAATACGGCCGATCCCTTCATAAACATCTATTTTCCCTTGTTTCATTAAGTGTTTAACGCCGCCTGCTAGCTTCTCTACAATCTCTGCTTTTCTTTTCTGCACATTGGCAAACTGCAAGGCGATGCCATTTGCCTCAACGCCAAAATCAGCAGCACGTTTGACGGTTTGATAGACTTCAGCACTTCTAAGCAGCGCTTTAGACGGAATGCATCCTTTATGGAGACAAGTACCGCCAAGCTTTTCTTTTTCTACAACTGCTGTTTTTAATCCAAGCTGTGAGGCACGAATGGCCGCTACGTAGCCGCCTGTGCCTCCACCAAGAATGACGAGGTCATATTCAGTTGCCATGACTTGTCACTCCTTTCTTCATCCGTTGATCATTTGGGTATTCTTTCGGAGATTCTTCTTTTTTTAAAATACGAAGTGCACCTTCTGCTAAGGATTGCAGTTCATTTTCACCTGGATACACGACAACATCTGAAATCCAGTCAATGTGACCTCTAATACTTGATGTAATTTGTTTGCTGTACGCAAGTCCGCCTGTTAACACAATGACGTCAACTGCGCCTTTTAAGACAGCACTAGCCGCACCGATTTCCTTGGCAATTTGATAGCACATCGCTTCATAAATCAGCGCCGCCCGTTCATCGCCTGCTTCAATCATGCGCTCAACTTTCACAGCATCTGTCGTACCAAGGTAGCCCGCAAGACCACCTTCACCAATAATGCGTTTCAGCATTTCCTCTTGGCTGTACTGACCAGAAAAGCAAAGATTGACGAGGTCACCTGTTGGCAGGGTCCCCGCTCGCTCCGGACTGAAAGGTCCTTCGCCATGCAGTCCGTTATTGACATCAATGACTTTACCTTTTTCATGGACACCAATGGTGATGCCGCCGCCCATATGTGTAATAATCATATTCAAATCTTCGTAGCGCTTCCCAAAGGATGCAGCTGTTTTTCTTGCGACTGCTTTTTGATTTAATGCATGGAAGATGCTTTTTCTTTCAATCGTTGGCAGCCCTGAAATACGAGCAATTGGCTTTAGCTCATCCACTACAACTGGATCGACAATAAAAGCTGGGATGTTCAAACCAAGTGCAATTTCTCGTGCAATGATACCGCCCAGATTTGATGCATGCTGGCCAGCATATCCTTCTTTCAAGTCTTGCACCATTTGCTCATTGACTTCATATGTGCCACCTTCAATCGGACGAAGAAGACCGCCGCGCGCACAAACTGCATCAAACTTTGAGATGTTCATTCCTTGTTCATGCAGCGTCTTCAGGATTGTTTCTTGACGAAATGAAAACTGATCAATGATATGAGGAAACTGCTTTAATTCCTCATCTGTATGTCTGAGTGTCGTTTCAAAAATAGATCGTTCATTGTGAAACACACCAATTTTTGTTGAAGTAGAGCCAGGATTAATTGTGAGAATACGCCATTCTTTTGTCAGCAAAAACAAAACCTCCGTTTCAACTCATTCTTCAAATTAGCGACGACTTAAAATATGTTGGCCATTTTGCAGGAATTGACTTCTTGATTTGCGCATTCTTTCAATTCGCTCCTCCGCCAATCGGTCTGCCGCTTTATAAGTTGGAATGGCATCACGGTTTGAAATTTCAATCACGCGTTCAATATTTTGGTAAATACCTTCTACCTTTTTCATCGCACGATCTGCATTATAGCCATAAAGCTCATCAGCAACGTTAATCACACCGCCTGCATTGATCACATAATCAGGTGCATACACAATACCCATTTCATGAATCAGATCGCCGTGATGCGTTTCTCTCAGCTGGTTATTCGCTGCACCTGCGATGACCTTTGCTTTCAGCTTAGGAATCGTTACATCATTAATTGTTGCACCAAGTGCACAAGGGGCATAAATATCACATGCTTGATCATAAATATCGTCAGGGTCTACAGCTTTTGCGCCAAAGTCTTCTACAGCTCGTTTTACAGAGTCTTTGTTGATATCTGTGACAATTAGCTGTGCGCCTTCTTCGTGCAGATGTTTACACAAATTGTAGGCGACATTCCCAACACCTTGGACTGCAATCGTTTTTCCTTCTAGTGAGTCGGTTCCAAATGCAGCTTTGGCAGCAGCTTTCATCCCTTTATATACACCGTAAGCCGTAACAGGAGACGGGTTTCCGGATGAACCAAATGCAGGAGAAATACCTGTCACAAAGTCTGTTTCTTCATGAATCAGATCCATGTCTTCTACCGTTGTACCGACATCCTCCGCTGTGATATAGCGGCCATTTAATCCTTGTATGTAGCGTCCAAACGCACGGAACATTTCTTCATTTTTATCTTTTCTCGGGTCACCGATGATGACTGTTTTCCCGCCGCCAAGATTCAGGCCTGCTGCTGCGTTTTTATAAGTCATGCCTCTTGCTAGACGAAGTGCATCTTCGATTGCTGCTTCTTCGTTTTCATACGTCCACATTCTTGTCCCGCCTAGTGCTGGGCCAAGTGTTGTATCATGAATGGCAATAATCGCTTTTAAGCCAGATTGTTCATCCTGACAAAATACAAGCTGCTCATAATCGTATCGTTCCATATATTTAAAAAGTTCCATTGTTTATTCCTCCTATAACTTTCGCTTAATTTGATGTACAGATGGCAAGTGCAATTGAATAAAGCTTACTTTCGGCTGTATCCGACCGGCTTGTTAAAGCAATCGGTGCCTTCGCTCCTGCCACCACAGCTCCCACCTTTGCATGTGCAAAGTAGATGAGAGATTTATAAAGAATGTTCCCTGCTTCAATCGTTGGCACAAGCAAAATATCTGCATGACCGGCGACATCACTCGTAATATTTTTATGAGAAGCTGCTGTTTGAGAAATGGCATTGTCTAATGCCAGAGGCCCGTCAATGAGGCAGCCAGAAATTTGACCTCGCTTATTCATTTGCGCCAGGCTTGCCGCTGTCAAAGTGGAATCCATTGCCGGGTTCACGACCTCTACCGCCGATAACACGGCCACCTTTGGCATGTCATTTCCAACAGCTTGCGCTACTTGAACAGCATTGATCGTAATCTCTTTGAACATGTTTAAATCGGGCGCGATGTTCATCCCAGAATCTGTGACATAAATAAACCGATCAAAGCCCGGCACTTCGAATGCCGCGACATGTGATAGTACACTCGCCGTCCGCAGCCCGTACTCTTTATTCAGCACCGCTTTTAATAGAACGGCTGTCGTGACATGCCCCTTCATCAATATATCTGCATGCTTCTCACTCACTGCCTGCACGGCAATTTTGGCTGATTCTTCAGGAGAATCCGAGTGAATAATATCTATCCAGTCTTCATTGATCTCATGCTGTTTCACCAGCTCCTTCAGGTTGCGCTTGTTCCCAACCAGCAGGAAGCGAGCGACCTTTCGTTCAATTGCCATCTTGATGGCATGAAGCACTTCTTCGTCTTCTGCATGAGCCACAGCAGCAGTTTTATTCTGCAACTGGGCGGCTTTCATAATCAGATCGTCAAGCTTCATATATGCCCACCTTTCCTTATGCTCGGGTTCATGGTTTTTATATGCAAGTTCTATGCCAGCTTGAAACGCAGCGAAATAAGGCATTTCGCATGAAATACATGCAGCTTTTTGCAGGCAACGTGCATTTTATTGCATGCTATCTTTTGCAAGTTGATATTTATCCATTTTATAGTAAAGATTCCGAATGCTAATCCCTAACGTTTTCGCTGTTTTCGTGCGGTTGAATTGATGCTTTTCAAGGGTTTGTTTAATGAGCTGCGCTTCAAACGCTTCAACAGCATCCGAAAGGGTCTCTCCCTCAAATTGACTGACAGCCAGTTCCTGCTGCTCTTTTTCTTCCTGCTCTTCTGATTCCATGAAGGAAATATGATCTTCATCGATCCATTCTTCTTGCGGATTCAAAAAGATCATGGCTCGTCCAAGGACATTTTCCAGTTCTCTTACGTTTCCAGGCCAGCTGTAGGATCGAAGTCTATCGAGTGCCCCTTCCGTTAAGCCGCTCACATTTCGACCATAGTCTAAATTGATTTTCTGAATAAGGCGTTTACTTAAGGAGTCAATATCTTCAAGTCGCTGCCTTAGTGGCGGAATCGAAATCGGATATCTGTTCATCCGATAATATAAGTCCTCTCTGAACTTCCCTTCTGCCATCGCTTTTTCAATATTGACATTTGTTGCGGTAATCACACGCACATCAACCGGTATCGCTTTTGTTCCGCCTACTCTAACAATTTCTTTCTCCTGCATCACGCGTAATAATTTCGCTTGTGTACTTGGCGTCATTTCACCAATTTCATCTAAAAAGATGCTGCCGTGATTCGCTTCTTCAAACAGCCCTTTCTTCCCGCCGCGCCTCGCACCAGAAAATGCGCCTTCCTCATAGCCAAAAAGCTCTGACTCTAAAAGAGTTTCTGATAAGGCAGCACAGTTAACTCTTACAAAGCGATTATATTTCCGGTCACTTTCATTGTGTATAGCGTGTGCAAATAGCTCTTTCCCAGTACCTGATTCTCCCCTGAGTAAAATGGTGGCTGGGGTTTTAGCCCCTAGCTTTGCCTGCTCAAGCGCCACAAGCATTTGCTCACTTTCTCCAATAATGTCTTCAAAAGTGTACTTTGCTTCAAGTGTCCGTATGAGCTGTCTTGCTTTATTTAATTCATTCGTGAGTGATTGAATTTCTGATACGTCATGAATGACGCCGACGCTGCCTTTTAAAATACCATCAACGATCACTGGCGCTACGTTGACGATCACATCCTTCTTATTAGGTCCGACTTTCATTCTGACGCCTCGAACCGGCCTTCTTGTTTCAAGCACCTTCAAATGCATGCTTTCCCCTTCAGAAATATCCGCACCTGCTGGTTTGCCCACAACCTCTTTGTCTGTTAACCCCGTCATTTTCGTGTAAGCTCGGTTGATTAAAATTCCTTTCCCCTGCTCATCTACGACGGATATCGCTTCATCTGATGATTGAATGATGGCCTCAAGCATTGTGCGCACTTCTTTCAGGTTTGTGACTTCTTCCGCAAGCTCCACTGCATCTGTAATATCTTTAAAAATGGATAGAGCGCCTAGCATTCTTCCTGCGTCATCAATAATCGGCAAACGCGTTGTGACAATTTGTATTTGCTGATTCAGAAATTGTTTTTGATGAAATTCTGGCTCCCTCGATCTTAAAATATCGGGGAGTTTTGTATTCGGGATCACTTCACGTATGTGCCGGCCAATCGCATCTTTTTGCGATCGTCCAACCATTTTGGCAGCCGATCGATTAAACAGAACGACTTCTTCATCCATATTAATAAAAATCATGCCATCGTTCGTTGCATTAAAAATGCGGTCATGTTTATAGGTTTGTTCCTTTAATATTTGTATAAGCTGATGCTTTTCTGACATTAATTCTGATATGACGTATGCCATCGAACTTGGAACAATGACAGACTGCTCTGTTTTTTCTTCCATCAGTTCTTTCAGCACAGCTGAACTGCCCGTTGTTTCAATGATGATATCAATGTCATCTTTTATGTATTCTTTCCAATCCGTTGTCGTATCAATTCCATTCTTTTTCGCTTCTACCATCCCCGGTGCCTCAAGATCAAGGTCGGCGATTGCAACGATTTGAATCATATTTGTTTTCAGCAATGTTTCAAGCAAAGCTGATCCACCCTGTCCAGCACCGACAATCAAGACTCTCTGCATCCCGTTACCCCTTTATATGAAAAAATTTGCACACCATATTTTTCCGTTGCAAAAAATTGCACAACTCTTATATTACCACGTTTTCCTTTCTTGACAAAATATTTTTTGAATTAGACAATGGAAGTAAATGACGTTTAAGGGGACATTTGATGGGGAGAATACTTGCATTAGTGATTATTTTAATACCTGGTGCGCTTGCTGCACTTGGAATTAAGCTTTTGCGTGACACTGTTTTCGGTATCATCATTGCACCATTTCCATTTTTATGGCTGCAAGGAATTGCAGGGTTGTTTTTTTTAGGAGGAGGTCTTTACGTAGTCGCTGGCTTTATTTTATATAGAGACCGCAAACGAAATAAAGTGACCACCCGCTTTAAACAGAGATAAACATGAAAAAAGACCCGCTGTTGATCGCAGGTCTTTATTTCATTTCTTCTCTTATTTTGACGGCTCTATCAGGGAAATCAGTGAAAATTCCGTCGACACCTAAGGAAAGCATGCTTTTCATTTGCTTTTCACTGTTTACTGTAAATGGTCTGATCACTTGCTGGGCGGCATGGAGAGCCGATACGACTTCTTTTGTTACCCCTGCGCCCTTTATATTCGGGTGATAACCTCTTGCAGGTACTGTTTTTATGTACTTCTCTGGCTGATGAATGACATCCATTGTGAGAACAGCAAGCTCAACATGCGGCATCAGCTTGTGAAAAAGAGCTAAACTCCCATGATGAAACGATGAGACAAGTACACGATCTTCTATTTGAAAGTGTTCAATTTGCTCCTTTACCTTCTCTTCAATACCTGGATATCGATAAATGGAGTTTTTCAGTTCAATATTGATGATGAGTGATGATTGCTGCGTCACGAGCTCCAATACTTCCTCCAAAAGAGGAATGGATAAAGCACCGGTTTCTTCATAAAAAGAATGACTCGCATCTCCTGCTTTTAACTCTTCATATGTATAGTCTTTCACTAAGCCTTTCATATTCGTTGTTCTGTTCAGCTTCTCATCGTGAATGACAGCAAGCCTGCCATCTTTCGTCAGCTGAACATCCAGCTCAATTCCGTCAGCTCCAGAATGGAGTGCATGCTCAAAGGCTATCATGGTATTTTCAGGGTAGATTCCTTTAAAACCTCTGTGTGCAAAAATTTTCGTCATAGGTCACCTCTAAGTATGATGCTTTCTTTCATTATGACGTGTCTCTTTTCGTTTTTCCAGTTTAAGCACATAAAAAAACCTCTTCTGATTCGTACGAAGAGGTTCTGTATAAATTCGATCACGTAATCGCTCTGATGGCTTGCTCTGTCGTCTCTGCGTCAAGAGCAAAAAGGGAAGAAACAACTGCGACTGCTGTAACGACGGTTAAACCTAACAACAACTTTTTCATAAGATAACCTCCACTTTCTTTTGAAGTATTTGTGCATCGAATTTCTTTTCAAGAAAACGAATGGCGTTTTGATAGTCATTTCGTTCCTTGAAGTATTTCGATATTTGTTCAGACAAATCCTCAAGCTCCACATATAATCTATTTTTTTCTATGTAGTCTAATTTTTCAGAGAATACGTCTGCTGCTCCACTATTTTCGCACATTAAATCTAAAATTTCAAATTTTACTATATATTCATTATTTTGGATATCACAGCTATACTGAATGCCCTCTTTAATATATTCTTTCGCCACTTGATCTCCTAGATGAACCAAGGCATTTGCCAGAACGTATAAAGATTGGATGTAATAATGGCTATTGTCACGGTGCATTTGAATGCCCATCCCTTTTTTGGCATATTGTGCGCTTTTTTCGTAATCATGCTTCGCATAATAAAGAACGGCTAAATTGTGATAGCATTTCCCAATCAGCACTTCATTGTTAATGCGTTTACTTTTCTCAAGTGCTTCTTGGTATTTTTCCTCCGCTTCGTCAAATTGGATCAAATCGATACAATTACTTGCATGTAAAATCAAGCTGTCAATCGCCTGCGCTGTATATTCTTCATGCGCTTTGAACGTATCGATGGCTTTTTTAATATGATTAATGGATATGAAATTTTGTTTCAGTTCGTAATAGATTGAAGCAACCTTATGATGAAAAGTCCCTACTTCAAGGTCCTCATTCACACGCTTTAGACGCTGTTCTGCAATTTTGTAAAAACTGATGGCTTCATCATACTTTTTCACATATGCAGCATATTGGCCTTTGTAAAAGTAAAAATAAAAATTAATAATGTCATCTGCTTTCTCATCAAGCGTTCCGACACTCTTCATAATGTGATTGGCTTTTTCAATATTTCCAAGTAACATTTCATGTCGGCCATTCACAAGCTGATAATACAGGAGAACTTCGCGGTCTTCATCTGTATTTTTTAGCAAATTCTGAATTTTCTCTTTATAGATAGCAGATTTTTCTAGGTCATTTTGAGAAATGACCCTCGTCCACTTGCTAATTTCGTTCGCTACCTCAGCAGAGTGGATTTTCAGCTTTCCCATAACCTCACCCTCTTCTTTTCATTATTATAGCATAGTAAAAGAATGTGAAAATTATTAAATTCGACAATGGGAATATTCAGTTCAAATGGCACAATCTCTAAGAAGCCAGTGACTTTAAAACGCCAACCAATCAGGTCAATAGAAATAGAACTTTCGATCTCATTTGCTTTATTTACCAAATTCATCAGACCTTTTCCTCTCATCCTTTTTCTTAAGAATGAGCGTTTCCTTCTTCTATTTTGAAGACCAAACAATTGATTGGCGTAGCTGATTACCACTAATTTATGTCATACCCATTTCTTTCATGCTTTATTGTTCATTTTATTCTGAAAATAAATCAAGCTGAGTTGTTTAAATGAGACAATAAGATGATTGTATCAACACAACCAATTTTTGACAATATTTTTCAAAATAAAAAAACGTCTCTTTGAAGAAACGTTTTTTATGAAAATGAACTAGCTTGCTCTATGCTCTAAGCGCAGACGATCAGCCACCATTGCGATAAATTCAGAATTGGTTGGTTTTGCTTTAGACATGCTGACTGTATAACCAAAGAGTGAGGAAATGGAATCAATGTTTCCTCTGCTCCAAGCCACTTCAATCGCATGACGAATCGCTCGTTCTACTCTGCTCGCGGTCGTGTTAAATTTCTTCGCGATGTCTGGATACAACACTTTTGTGATGCTTCCGAGAAGCTCGATGTCATTGTACACCATCGAAATGGCTTCTCTTAAGTATAAGTAACCTTTAATATGAGCCGGGACGCCAATCTCATGAATAATCGTTGTAATGCTCGCATCTAAGTTTCTGCGTTTCGGTTCAGGTTTGTTTCGAAGGACACTGTTTTGGATAGATGAAGATCGATGGGTGACTTGTGTGCCGTTTCCACTGACTTGACGAATATGACCGACTAGGTTTTCCATATCAAATGGCTTTAAGATGAAATAAGATGCGCCTAGATCAACTGCTTTTTTCGTGACATCTTCTTGTCCAAACGCCGTTAGCATAATCACACTTGGCTGTTTGGTCATGTCATTGTTTTCACGGAGGCGTTCCAGTACAGCAAGACCGTCTAAATGAGGCATGATAATATCTAAGAGGAGAACGTCGGGCTCTTTATCTTTAAATAATGTTAGACATTCCTGACCATTATACGCCACGCCAAGTACTTCCATATCTTCCTGTCCCTCAATATACTCTGTCAAAAGGCCAACAAGCTCTCGATTGTCATCAGCTACACACACTTTAATTTTCTCCACGTTCTTTCCTCCCCAATGTCGATTCCTTTAGTCTTTTGCATTTCTCTTCTGAGTGTTCAATTCGACAAAACCATGCCATCCCCTTTAAAAAACTTTAATTTTCCGAATAATAGAGCATTATCTAGCTTTTTCTACGTTTTTCTTAACGAATCGACGATTATTGCAATTTGACAACATACCATTTTCCATTTTGTCGAAAAATCTCTTTTTCCTTATTTTATAACATGATGGCAGAGAAAGAAAGGGAAGAAAAAAACTGCCGGAAGATTCGCGGCAGTTTGATGATCAGCTTGCTTTTTTGTTTTTTTGATAAAGATCGATGCCTGCTTCTGACAGCATCCATTCAATGTGTACGCCGTAGCCACTTGTCGGGTCATTGACGAAAACGTGTGTGACTGCCCCGATGACTTTTCCGTTTTGGATGATAGGGCTTCCGCTCATACCTTGGACGATACCGCCCGTTTTACTTAAAAGACGCTCATCTGTTACCTTCAATACCATCCCTTTTGTTGCCGGGAATTTCTGCGGAGTCGTGCTGACGATTTTAATATCAAACTTCTCCACTTTATCATGATCCACAACGGTTAAAATTTCTGCTGGACCTTCTTTTACTTCATTTGATAAAGCGACTGGAAGCGGTTTGTCTGATACATGATTTTCAAGCTTTTCGGTTAACGTACCAAAGATACCAAATGGGCTGTTGCGGGATATATCACCTATCGTTTTTCGTTCGGAAGAGAATCTTGCCAATTTTTCTCCAGGATTGCCTCCTGTGCCTTTTTCAATCGATGTTACGGTTGATCTGACAATTTCACCATTGTCGACAACAATTGGTTTTTTTGTATCCATGTCAGAAATGACATGCCCTAGGGCACCATATTTTTTAGAAGATGGTTCAAAGAAGGTCATCGTGCCGATTCCTGCTGCGGAATCTCGAATGTAAAGACCAATTCGATAGGTGCCTTCACTTGCATCTTTTGCGGGTGTTAATGTTGTTTGAAAGGTTTTATGGTCTCTTTTTATGAGTAAACGAAGCGTTTCACCTGTTTTCCCTGCTTTCTGGATAAATGGGGTGAGGTCATTCATTTTCTCCATCTTTTGACCATTGATTTCAATGATCATATCCCCTGATTGAATGCCTGCGGCTTCGCCTGGTGATTTTTTGCCGTCTGCTGTTGTGATTTGATGAAAACCTACAACGAGAACTCCTACAGAGTGGAGCTTGACGCCAATGGATTGTCCTCCAGGAACGACTTTTAATTCAGGGAGAACGTCGACTTTTGTTTTCTTAATAGGAAATCCTTTAAAATCATAAACAATTTCGGCTTTTCCCGCCTTTTGTCCTGTTACTTCAAGCTGATTCTTTTTCTCTGAAAGACTAAAGGCTTGTGAAGAAGCATTGGCTGACGCTTCTATTGATGTGTCAATTGAGTGCTTCTGTTTTTCAAATACAGCAACATTTGTTGGAATGCTGATGTATTCCTTCACTATGCTCATAAACCCTGTACTTATTAAAGAAACAAGGAGAATCACACCAATGGCTTTTCTCATCTTTTCGGGCATTCATTTTTCACTCTCCTCGCTCCTTACCCACACCAGAACACTCATGTTTTGGCTACATCTTTACTTTTGCCTTCTTCGCTTTGATTTATAACCGGCAGCTATAGAAAATGATTGGATAAATTGATAAAAGAAAAAGACGATTTCGTGGGTATATACAGCGATTTTGACACAATATAAAAAAGGCAGCTGGTTTTTCAGCTACCCTGTTGTTTTGACATCATTTGCTTGATGCAGCAATTCTTTTGCGTGCTGTTTTGTCAGTTCAGTGACTTCCACACCCGCAATCATCCTGCCAATTTCACTCACTTTTTCTTCATGACTTAATGGTTTGACGCTTGTCAGTGTTCTGCCTGCTTTAGAGCGTTTAGAAATGAAGAGGTGCGTGTCAGCCATTGCTGCTACTTGCGGGAGGTGCGTAATGCAGAGCACTTGTGAGCCAGCCGCCACTTTGTAAATTTTTTCGGCAATCGCCTGTGCAACTCTGCCGCTTACGCCCGTATCGACCTCATCGAAAATAATGGAAGTGACTTCTTGTTTGGCCGAGAAGATACTTTTCACGGCGAGCATAACACGTGAAATTTCTCCACCCGAGGCAACTTTTGATAAAGATTTCATCGGTTCGCCAGGATTAGTAGAAATCACAAATTGAGCTTGGTCGATTCCGTTTTTTCCAAGCTGGACGGGCTTTCCATCTAGCAGCGGATTATCCGTGCTGCTAAAAGGCGCATACCGAATGGAAAAGGATGTATCAAACGTTGATTTTTCCATATACAAATCCTTTAGTTCTGTTTGAATTTGCTTCGCTAGCTTTTTGGCCCATTTTTTACGAAGCTCCGAAACGTTAAGTGCTTCAAGCAGGGCGTCACGGCTCATTGCATCCAGTTTGTTTTTAAGCGTCTGCAGGTGACTGTCTCGATTTTGAATTTGATCGATTTCTTCTTCAATCTTCGCCGCATACTCCAAAATTTCCTCAACCGTTGTCCCGTACTTTCGTTTTAACTGCTTCATTTCATTCAGCCTAGACTCAATAAAATCAAGACGTGCTGGGTCGAACTCTAATTGATCCAGCATGCTTCGCATTTGGAACGTCGAATCCTCTAATAAATAGTAAGAGTTCGACACTTGTTCGGATAGCTTTTTCAGATCGTCGTTGATCTCAGAAACCTGCTCGAGCTCGCTTGATGACATGCCAACCCAATCAAGTCCCCCCTGCTCATTTCGCAAGGCATTATAGGCGTTTTGGAGTGAGGAAAAGATTTTTTCGTAGTTGCTGATCTGATGGCGCTCTTCTTGAAGCTTCTCGTCTTCTCCCGGCTCTAATTGTGCCGCTTCAATCTCTTCTAGCTGAAATTGCAATAAATCTAACCGGTGCACCATTTCCTGCTCATTCTCAGAGAGCTGTTTTAGCTTTTGGGCTGTCTTTGTATATTGCTCGTATGCTTCTTGATATTGTGACAACGCAGGTGCAATTTCTTCTGCTCCAAATTGATCGAGTAAATGCAGATGATTTTCATCCTCCATCAATAACTGGTTATCGTGCTGTCCATGTATATCGAGCAAAAGGCGTCCTACTTCGCGTAAAAGTGAGATTGTAACGAGCTTGCCATTGATGCGGCATATGCTTTTCCCGTTATTGTTCATATCACGGCGAAGAATCATCATTTCATCCGTTGCGTCAATTCCATGCTCTTCGCATAAAGCAAATACAGGGTGGTCAGCTGCTGGCACAAGAAAAAGCCCCTCCAGCTCAGCCTTTTTCTCACCATAACGAACAAATTCAGACGACCCTCTACCTCCCACAAGAAGTGAGACAGCATCAATCATGATGGATTTCCCTGCACCTGTTTCCCCTGTTAGGACTGTGAGTCCTTTTTCAAATGAAACTGTTAACTCTTCAATGATTGCAAAGTTTTTAATGGTTAGTTCTGCTAACACTCATTTGACACCTCTTTTTGTAAACCTGATTCTTTATAGAAGCTCTAAAATTTTGCTTGAAACTGTTTCCGTATCATCTGGAGTGCGGCAAATGATCAAAATGGTGTCATCTCCGCAAATGGTTCCCATGATTTCTTCCCAATCTAAATTATCCATTAAAGCCCCAATCGCCTGTGCATTACCCGGCATGGTTTTGAGGACGATTAAATGACTGGCAGCATCCATTTTAATAAATGCATCCATTAAGGATCGCTTTAGTTTAGACAGCGGATTAAACCGCTGATCCGCTGGAAGGCTGTATTTATATGTTCCATTGTTCGTTGGCACTTTCACTAAATGCAATTCTTTAATATCTCTTGAAACGGTCGCTTGTGTAATGTTATATCCATCGGATTTTAAAATATCGACTAGTTCATCTTGTGTTTCAATCTCTTGGCTCGCGATGATTTCTCTAATCTTGATATGCCTTTGACCTTTATTCATTTTTGACCCCCCTAGGCGTTTGATCTCAGTTTGTCTTTACGTTCTATGTTATATGAACCACAGTTCAAAAAACAAGCGTTACGTGAGAAACGGCCAATTCTCATCTTTTGACCATGTAAAAAGGAATAATAGCGAGCTATTATTCCTTTTGTTTCAACCTCATGTGTCAGCCGGCTCAGGACTGTTTTTCTTTTCTTTCAATACAGAATGGGCTTCCTTGACGATCTTTTCAAGCTCTGAAACCGGAAGTGCCGCATTCTCTTCTTGATCGGGATGAAGCACTAAATGGAGAAGGAACTCAATATTCCCGTCTCCGCCAGTAATAGGCGAAAATGATACATCCTTCACATCATAGCCTTCTTTTGCAGCAAATTCATTCATCTCTTCGAGTACACCAAGGTGGACCGATGGATCTCGCACGATGCCTTTTTTCCCAACAAGCTCTCTGCCTGCTTCAAATTGAGGCTTGACGAGTGCAATACAGTCTCCGCCCGGGACAAGAATGTGCTTTAAAGCCGGAAGGATGAGTTTAAGTGAAATAAAAGAGACATCAATTGACGCTACTTCTGGCAATCCTTCAGTAAAATCTGCTGGGACGGAATGACGGAAATTGGTGCGCTCCATGACGATTACCCTGTCATCCTGCCTTAATTTCCACGCAAGCTGATTGTAGCCAACATCAACAGCATATGATTTGACTGCTCCATTTTGAAGCGCACAATCTGTAAATCCACCTGTTGATGAACCAATATCAATTAGCAATTTTCCTTCAACGGTTAAGTCGAATTCTTTTAGCGCTTTTTCCAGCTTTAATCCGCCGCGGCTCACATATTTCAGAGGGTTCCCTTTCACAGTGAGCGGTGTATCACGAGCGATTTTCTCTCCTGGTTTATCCAAACGGTTTTCATTTGAGTAAACGATCCCTGCCATAATGGCACGCTTTGCTTTCTCTCTCGTTTCCATTAGTCCTTGTTCGACTAATAAAACGTCAAGTCGTTCTTTCTTTGATGTCATGATCCAATTCCTTTTCTTGGTGCTGCGGGAAGCAGGTCACGTAAAGTGTCAGCAACCTGTGCTTTCGTCAAACCAATTTCTTCAAGCAGGGCATCAACACTTCCATGCTCAATAAATTCATCTGGAATGCCCATACGTTCTACTTTTATATGAGATGCTTTCTTATCGTGTATATATTCTAAGACGCTGCTGCCAAATCCGCCTTGGAGCACAGCTTCTTCAATCGTTAAAATTGGAATACCTTCAGAAAAAATGTCATTTAACATCGCTTCATCAAGAGGCTTAATAAAACGAGCATTGACAACACGAACCGATTTCCCTTCTTTTTGAAGTTCTTCTGCAGCTTGGAGCGCCATTTTAATTGTCGTACCAAATGTTAAAATCACAGCATCCTTCCCTGGACGAAGAACCTCCCAGGACCCAATCGGAATGGTTTTCAGCTGATCATCCATTTTGACACCTAGCCCATTACCGCGCGGGAAGCGCATAGCAATAGGACCGTCATCATACTGAATGGCTGTATTGACCATGTGCTGTCCTTCATTTTCATCTTTTGGCATCATGAGCACCATATTCGGCATATGACGCATAAAGGCAATATCAAACACACCTTGATGGGTTTCTCCATCTGCACCGACAAGTCCCGCACGGTCAATGCCAATAAATACGTTAAGGTTCTGACGGCAAATATCGTGTAGCACTTGGTCATAGGCTCTTTGCAGGAACGTTGAATAAATCGCTAAAAATGGCTTCATGTCCTGCGTCGCAAGCCCAGCTGCCATTGTGGCTGCATGCTGCTCGGCAATTCCTACATCAAACATCCGCTCTGGAAATTCCTTCGCAAAGCCTTCAAGCTTTGAACCAACAGGCATCGCAGGCGTGATCGCAACAATCCGCTCATCTTCCCGCGCCAGGTTTCTGACCGTTTCACTAACGAGACCACTCCAAGACGGAGCTGCTGCTGCCGGTTTTACAAAATCACCTGTATCAATTTTGTATGGACCTGTACCGTGCCAAGTCCCGATTTTATCGGATTCTGCCGGCTGATAGCCTTTTCCTTTTTTCGTGATGACATGCAGAAGAACCGGACCTTTTGTTTTCTTTGCATATTCAAGATTTTCAAAAAGATCTTCATACGAATGTCCATCGACAGGACCTAAGTAGGTAAATCCCATTTCCTCAAAGAACATGCCAGATACAAGTAGATATTTGAGGCTGTCTTTGATACGCTCTGCTGTGGCAGCAAGCTTTCCACCTACAGCTGGAATGCGCTTGAATAAATATTCAAGCTCGTCCTTTACCCATTGGTATTTGCCAGCTGTACGTAATCTGCCAAGCATTGTGTGAATCGCACCGACGTTTGGTGCAATACTCATTTCATTGTCGTTTAATATGACAATCATATCTTTCTTTTCATCACCGATATGATTCAAAGCTTCTAGCGCCATACCTCCGGTTAGTGCACCGTCTCCGATAATCGGCAGGATATATTCATCTGTCCCTTTGATATCACGCGCTGCCGCCATACCCATCGCGCCAGATAACGAGGTTGAACTGTGACCTGTCTCCCACACATCATGCTCGCTTTCATTTCGTTTAGGAAAACCGCAAAGCCCTTTATATTGACGAAGTGTATCAAACTCCGCCCCTCTTCCCGTTAACAGCTTATGAACGTACGACTGATGTCCAACATCCCAGAGGAATTTGTCTTTTGGGCTGTCAAATACTTTATGAAGCGCAACAGTCAGTTCAACGACTCCTAGGTTCGGACCGATATGCCCACCAGAGTTAGCTAAGGACTCAATTAAAAACATGCGAATGTCAGCGCTAAGCTCCTCTAATTCTGCATTTGACATTCCTTTTAGAAACGTTGGATTTTTTATTGATAAAAGATCCAATTAGGATCAACTCGCTTTCAACAAAATTTCTATATACATCTATAATGCCTCATTCCTTTGAAAACCAATAGGGAATAAGAGTTGTCTCATCATAATAAACTGTTTACAGTTTACCACAATTGCTCGAGGAGCCTCAAATCTAGGCTGTTTTTAATGATCTCTTGAGGCAATTAGATCACATAAATCATGCAACAATTGCTGCTCTAATTGAAGATTTGAGACAATTTCTTTTGCACGTGTGATGTGCTCATGCAGCTTTTCTTTTGCTCCTGAAAGCGTTAATAAAGAAGGATATGTCGACTTTTCATTTGCTGTATCAGAGCCGACCCGTTTTCCGATTTTTTCTTCGCTTCCTTCGAGATCTAAAATATCATCACGGATTTGAAACGCAATGCCAATATGATAGCTGAATTCCCTTAGCTTTTCGATATCGTCATCTGATGCTCCTGCCAGCATTGCACCTGCTGCGACGCTGAACGTAAGGAGTTTTCCTGTTTTACGGGCGTGAATGGATTCTAGTTCAGCAAGCGATACTTGTTTTTGCTCTGCTTCCATGTCGTCAAATTGACCGCCAACCATTCCTAGAGCACCTGCTGACTTTACAAGCTCATCCACAATTCTGAGCTTTTTGTCAGCAGAGACGCTGCTAGACAGCTGAGATGTAATCAGGCGGAAGCTTTCTGTTAAAAGGGCATCACCTGCGAGAACCGCTGTTGCTTCTCCGTACACTTTATGATTCGTCGGTTTTCCTCTGCGAAGGTCATCGTCGTCCATGCAAGGAAGGTCATCATGTATCAATGAATACGTATGAATCATCTCAACCGCACAGCCGACAGGTATACCGTCTTCTTCGTTTTTACCGTAGGCATTTAGAAGAGCAAGAACGAGAACAGGTCGAAGCCTTTTCCCGCCCGCTTTAAGAGAATAGAGCATAGAAGATTTCAGGTCTTCAGGAATCGTCAATTCCTGAACATATGTAAATAAATTATCTTCAATGGTCTGTTTTCGTGTTGTTAAAAATTCATTTAAATTACTTGTCACCAGCATCGGCCTCCTTCACTGAGAAGGGAGCTAGCTCACCGTCCTCTTTTAAAATGAAATCCATTTGCTTTTCAACATGCTGTAATTTTTCATGACAAAGCTTCGAAAGGGTCATCCCTTCTTGGAAATAATGAATGGCCTGCTCAAGTGGTACATCTCCTTCTTCGAGCTTTCCCACAATCTCCTCAAGACCTTTCATCGCCTCTTCAAATGTCATTTGTTCTTCTTTTGGTTTATTGGATTCTGTCATGTTGATTGCCCCTCCTTCTCAATAACCTCACAAATCAGACGTCCATCCTTCATCGTGATGGTCAGCTGATCCTGCGTCTCTACTTGGTTCACACTTTTTATTAGTTCATCTTCTTTATAGGCTAAGCTATAGCCTCTTTCCATCACTTGAAGTGGATTTAATGCATTTAGTTTACCAAGAACCGATTGGAACTGCGAATGAATTGTTTTCATTTGCACATTCATACTGCGAATGAGCTGTTCTGTTTCATTGGCGTGGCGTTTTTTCGCTTGAAGCAGCTGCTCTTTAGGGTGAAGCGGCTTCAGCCTGTAGGTCTGGCGGTCTAGCTGACTGCGTTTTAGCTCAATTTGACTCGATAGCTGTTTTTGAAAACGGTCAAATACCAAATCGAATTGCTGCTCTTTTTGCTCCTGTAATCGTTTTGGAAAACGGAAGGCATAAGAGGATTGCAGCGCCACAAGACGATCCTTCGCTTGTGAGGTTCGATTCTTTACCGCTCTTGTTAGCCGTATATCGATTGATTTGATTCGTTCAATTAAATCGGTCGTGCTTGGAACAGCAAGTTCGGCTGCTCCTGTTGGTGTGGGTGCTCTCATATCTGCAGTGAAATCACTGATCGTAAAGTCTGTTTCGTGTCCAACTGCAGATATGATTGGAATGTCTGATACGAAGATGGCTCTTGCGACAGCTTCTTCATTAAAAGCCCAAAGCTCTTCAATCGAACCGCCTCCTCTTCCGACAATCAAGACATCACAGAGCTGTTTTTCATTCGCTTCCTTAATCCGCTCTACGATGGAACGGGTCGCATGCTCACCTTGAACGAGCGCCGGAAGCACAATGATTTTCGCCTGCTGATAGCGCCGATTAATGGTCGTAATGACATCTCGAACAGCCGCTCCTGTTGGAGACGTAATGACACCAACAACCTCTGGATATTCAGGGATTGGCTTTTTATAGCGCGCATCAAATAAGCCTTCACTTGCTAGCTTTTTCTTCAGCTCTTCATAAGCGAGATGAAGAGCACCAACACCATCAGGCTGCATTTCTTTTGCATATAATTGATAGTTGCCGCTTGGTTCATAGACTTGAATTCCGCCGCGTACAAACACCTTCATTCCACTCTTAGGTGAAAAAGGCAGCTTCGCCGCAGAGCGCTGAAACATGACAGCTTGCATGCGTGCGTTTTCGTCTTTTAAGGTGAAGTACACATGTCCTCTTGAATGAATCTTGACATTGGATAGCTCACCTTTGATCCAAATATCTTCTAAATGCGGATCAACATCAAATTTTCTTTTTATGTATTTTGTAAGGGCTGTGACCGTCACAAAGGCTTTTTCACTCATGACGTATTCCTCCTCTTCAAAAACGCACATTCATCCACCAGCAGCATGCAGGTGGATGAATGGATAAAGCTTATGCTAATGTACGTTTTGCTGATTTAACCGTATTATGTGCAAGCATCGTAATCGTCATTGGACCGACTCCGCCAGGGACTGGTGTGATATAAGAAGCTTTTTCTTTTGCCTCTTCAAAATCAACATCTCCAACAAGCTTTCCATTATCCAACCGATTGACTCCTACATCGATCACAATAGCGCCTTCTTTAATTTGGTCAGCTTTAATAAAGTTTGCTCGACCGACGGCAACAACTAAAATATCCGCTTTCAACGTATGTTCTGAAATATTCGCTGTTCTTGAATGGCAATAAGTAACCGTTGCGTTTTCGTTTAACAGTAATTGTCCTACTGGTTTACCGACAATATTGCTACGTCCGACAACAACGACTTCTTTTCCAGAAAGACTGACGCCCGTTTTATTTAGTAATTCAACAATGCCTGCTGGTGTGCATGGAAGGAATGTGTCTTCCCCAAGGAGCATTTTCCCGATATTCAATGGATGGAAACCATCAACATCTTTTTCAGGCGAAATACGTTCAATCACGGCTTTTTCAGAAATATGTTTTGGCAGTGGAAGCTGAACAAGAATCCCGTGGAATTGATCGTTCGCATTGTACTGATCAATCAGCTGAAGCAATGCTTCTTCTGTTAAAGAAGCATCTAAATGATCTAGCTGGAAATGCATCCCCATTGCTTCTGCTGCTTTTTTCTTCCCGCGTACGTAAGAAAGTGAAGCCGGATCATCACCGATTAGAATAACGGCAAGACCAGGTGTGACACCTTTTTGTTTTAGCTCTTCTACTTCTTTTGCTAATTGCTCACGCTTTTCTTTTGCTGTTTCTTTCCCATCGATGATTGTTGCTGTCATGTCGAATCCTCCTATTGCTGCTTTAGGTCGTTTTTAATGTTTGAAAGTACTCCATTTACAAATTTCGATGCTTTATCGTCACCGAATAATTTGGCCAGTTCAATCGCTTCATTCATTGAGACACTAACCGGGATATCTTCTTGATACACCATCTCGTACACAGACAGCCTTAAAATGGCTCTGTCTACGTTTGCAATACGATCGAGTTTCCAATTCACTAGATGCTGTGAAATCATGTCATCGAGCTTGTCCTTTTGTTCAAGCACACCGAAAACCAGCTCCTCGAAAAAAGGATCTGATTCTTGTTCATCCAGCGCATGTGTAATGGCCTCTTTCGGATCAATATTGCTCACATCAATTTGAAATAATGTTTGTAGCGCCTTTTCTCTTGCAGTTCTTCTTTTCATTATTTACTCCTTTAACCACTTTATCCGCTTGTCGTTAAGCCATACAGAGATCATAACATATTTTGACCGTGGTCGCACCAAGATCCATGCGAGCTGTGACGAAAAACGAATCAATCAACGTGTGAGATCTTTATTATTCGGAAATGACCCAAAAATGGGCTTTAAAAAACCAAAGAGGCAATGCCTCCTTGGTTTCACTTGAACTCTTTTTTTACATTTCTTGATCTACTTCAGCCTCAGATGCTTTAGTATCAAATTGAATACCAACGACATGAATATTGATTTCATTAATCGTTAAAGCAGTCATGTTCAAAAGAGTTTGACGGATATTTTCTTGTACAGCAGTGGATACCTTTGGAATGGATAGGCCAAATTCAACCACACAATATACATCGATTGTGATGCCTTCATCAGAGACATCTACTTTCACACCTTTACGGTGATTTTTCTTACCAAAGCGTTCTGCTACATCAGCAGCGAAATTGCCGCGCATTTCGGCAATGCCTTCGACTTCTGAAGCGGCGATCCCAGCAATGACCTCAATCACTTCTGGTGCAATTTGCACTTTTCCCAATTGATCTTCATCAAGGTTCATTTCAAGCAAATTGTTTTCTGACACGATCATTCACCTCCGAAAGCTGTGATTATTTCATGATTTGGTATGTTTCTAAAAACTTCGTATTAAAATTACCACTCACAAATGTTTCATGCTCAAGCAATCTTAGATGGAATGGGATCGTTGTGTAGACTCCTTCAATGACGAATTCTTGAAGCGAGCGTTTCATTCTCGCAATCGCTTCTTCTCTCGTCTTACCATATGTGATCACCTTTGCAATCATACTATCGTAATATGGCGGAATCACATAGCCCGGATAAGCGGCAGAATCAACACGTACTCCTAGACCGCCTGGCGGAAGATACATTTTAATTTCACCAGCTGAAGGCATGAAGTTTTTCTCTGGGTTCTCTGCATTAATACGGCATTCGATTGCCCATCCTTCATATACGACATCCTCTTGTGTAAGAGAAAGCTTCTCACCTGATGCGACTTTAATTTGTTCTTTGATCAAGTCAACACCTGTGACCATTTCTGTTACAGGATGCTCTACTTGAATACGGGTATTCATTTCCATGAAGTAGAACTTCTCTTCATTATAATCATAAATGAATTCGACTGTTCCAGCACCAGTGTATTCAACAGCTTCTGCAGCTTTTACGGCTGCTTCACCCATTTGCTCACGGATGTCTGCATTCAGCGCTGGTGATGGCGTTTCTTCAAGAAGCTTTTGCATTCTTCTTTGAATCGAGCAATCACGCTCTCCTAAATGAATGGTATTGCCATGCTGATCTGCAAGCACTTGGATTTCAACGTGTCTAAAGTCTTCAATGAACTTTTCTAAATAGACGCCAGGGTTACCAAAGTTTTGCGCTGCTTCCTGCTGCGTGATGGTGACACCGTTAATAAGCTCTTCTTCGGTACGAGCTACACGGATTCCTTTACCACCGCCGCCGGCAGTTGCTTTTATAATCACAGGATACCCAATACTTGCTGCTGTTGAAACAGCATCATCAAGATCTTTTACAATTCCTTGAGAACCAGGAACAATCGGAACGCCAGCATCTTTCATTGTTTCCCTTGCGACATCTTTCGTTCCCATTTTGGAAATCGCTGACGCAGTTGGCCCAACAAAGATGACATTGCATTCCTCGCAAAGCTCTGCGAAGTCTGCATTTTCAGCAAGGAAGCCGTATCCTGGATGGATGGCATCTGTCCCTGTTAATTTGGCTACACTAACAATATTCGTGACATTTAAATAACTATCTTTTGAAGCAGTCGGTCCGATGCAATATGCTTCATCAGCCATTTGAACATGAAGCGCATCGCGATCCGCTTCAGAAAATACCGCAACTGTTTCAATTCCAAGCTCTTTACAAGCGCGGATAATTCTAACTGCGATTTCTCCTCTGTTTGCAATTAATAGCTTTTTAATCATGATCGTACTCCTTACTCTGCTTTCACTAGAAAGAGGGGTTGTCCGAATTCTACAAGCTGACCGTTCTCAGCTAATACTTCGACGATTTCACCTTTTACTTCTGCTTCGATTTCATTAAACAGTTTCATCGCTTCTACGATGCACACAACTGTGTTTTCCTTCACCTTAGAACCTGATGTCACATATGGATCTGCTTCTGGTGAAGATGAAGCATAAAATGTGCCAACCATTGGGGATGTGATTTTATGCAGATTTTCAGACGCAGCTGCCTCTTGTGCAGGGGCTTCGGTCTGAGCTGGAGCTTGTGCTTTAGGAGCTTGTTGAGCTGGAGCTGCTTGGACAGGAGCCACTGGTGCCGCTACTTGCTGAACGACTTCTTTATTTTTCTTCAGTTTGATTTTTGCACCTTCGTTTTCGTACGTAAATTCATCAATTGTTGATTCGTCAATTAATTTAATCAGTTCATGAATTTCTTCAATTTTTAACATGGATTTGCACCCCTATGTATGGATTTATCTTTTTCTTTATAGGCTAGTACTAAAAGTACATACTATAACCATCTTACAGGAGGATTTCATTGAATTCAACTACTATTGTGGCGAAGCGCTTTGCGAGAGCACCTTGGAGAGGGCGCCAAACCGCATCAAAAAACGCCCTTTACGGCAAAGGGCGCCTGTTCATTTTTTATTCATTGGAGGGCTCAAAAGTGACCGCTACGTTATCAAGACCTCTCATTTCTTTTGTGACCATATCAATAATATCGGCCGCTTGGGACTTTGATTTTTTGTCAGAACGAACTGTGATGCTCACTTTATCTCCCTCTGCACTCACTAGCGCATCTTTATAACCTTTTGTTTTAATTAAGGTTTCGAGCTGACGCTCCGTTCCTTCTGCCTCACTAAGCGCTGTCATTTGGTCATACGCTTCGCTTTTTTCTTGTGCTGTTGCATCATCACTGGATACGATTTCGTTGAACTCTTCACGCTGTTTGCTTCGTTTATCTTCAAGCTCTAATCTGTATGTTGTAAAAAGCTCATCGTCTGTTTGCTCTGACACAGCCTTTCCTTCTTCACCGCTTGTTTCAATATCCTCTTGTTTACCATTTGTTTCTTTGTCAGTGGACTTCTCATCAGCGCCTTTTTCCGTTCCTTTGTCCATCCCTTTTTCTGGTTCAGTCTTTTTCTCTTCCGTTCCTTTTGATTTCATCTCTTCTACTGTCACTGCATTTTCACCTTGTGGAGACATGATATAGTACACACTTAAGACGACAACTAAACTTAGCATCGTTAATAGCCAAACCGTTTGTTTTTTTAACATCATTCCGAATCCTCCTTGATTTTTTTAGGGGCAACAGCCACTCTATGGCTCGGTACATCAAGCACTCGTGTAACCGCTTCAATGATGGTTTTCTTTATTTGAACGTTGTCTACTCCTTGAGCAACAACGAGAACACCTCGAATATCTGGTTTTTTCGTTTGCACCACGACTGGCGTTTCTTCATTGCCATTTTTGATGATGACGATTTCTTCTTCTTTTGTTTGATCGGTGACACTTCGCACGCCGCCTTCTTTATCTGTTTCTTCGGTCGTTGTGCTTTTATTGGATTTGTTTTTTTCAAACACTTTTAAAGAAGTGGCGTCTACATTGACCACAATCGATACATCCTCAACGCCAATAATGGTCTCTAAAATTTCTTTCAGCTGATTTTCGTATTCTTGCTCAACATCTTCAATCGAATTCTTTGATTTACTTGACGATGCCGGCTTGAATACCTCCTGCTCTTGTGAGGTTGTTTTTTTAGAAGCAGGAACAGCAGCTTGTTCTTTGCTTGATGGCGGTGACAAGATCTGACTGACTAACATGAAAGATACGCCGATGATGAATACAAGCAGCAAGTAATGGTGCTTCGTTAATTTTGGTTTCCCTTCACCTTTTTCAGGCGGCTGCAAGAATGATTTCAGCTTTTGTTTCCAGTCCTTGTTATTCATGATCTGCTGCGTCACCTCCCTCAATGTTCAGCGCAATGTGCTCAGGACTCGTATTCCAAACTTCAGCAAGCGTCTCTTTCACCCTCTTGATCTCTTTGCTAGAAGATCCAGCGCTTTCCTCCTTTTGCCTGGAGAGATCAATGTCCACCTTTGCCACCGTTTCTACAGCATCACCTGTGAGCGGGGAAAGAACTGCTTTGATGCGAAATTGATCCGCCTCCATATTCTGATCCAGCTGCTCTTCATCTGCCAGCACTTCTACGTGTTTCATTTCGTAGCTCTCCTTCTCCAGTGGCTCCTTTGCGCTTTTTTCTAGTTGGACAGCCATTTGCTTTAAAATATATGCACGCTGAGAGGCTTGTATTTCTTTTTTTTCTAAATTCATCTGATTTTTTATTTCTTCTGACTGTGCTTCTTCCTTTCCCTTCATCAATTCTGAGAAAATTTGGTCAGGATCTGCCCGAAATAAAGCAAAAATCGGATTGAGCATCACCACAATCAATAGGAGGCTGACGACCATTTTGGCATATTTTTGCATGCTTGAATTGGGAAGCAGAAGATCAATGACAATCGCAAATAAGATAAAGAGAATAATACTTGTGATCCATTCCGTGAGAAAACTCAAAAGGTGTCCCCTCCTTACTTCATCATCATGGTCAGGTTGCCAGCAGTGATAATGACGGTAATGCTTAAAAAGAACATGAGCGACACGACAGCAAGTGCAGCAAAGATATAAAGCACACTTTTTGAAATGACATCAAGGCAGCTGATAATCGGTCCGCCTCCTAATGGCTGAAGAATGGCTGCGGCAAGCTTATATATAAGGGCTAGCGAGAGCACTTTGATCGCAGGGAAAGCGGCAATTGAAATGAGAATAGCAACGCCAACAAGTCCGACCGTATTTTTAAGTAATACAGAGGCACTGATGACGGTATCCGTCGCATCTGTAAACATTCTACCAAGGACGGGGATGAAATTTCCGGTAATAAATTTGGCTGTACGAAGTGCGATACCATCCGTAACCGCAGCAGATGCACCTTGCACAGAAATGACGCCAAGAAAGACAGTTAAAAAAACGGCTAACCCGCCTATCGCCACATTTCTTAACAGCTGGGCAAGCTGGGTAACCTTGTATTGTTCAGTCAGCGTACTGACAATGCTCAATATCGCTGATAAAAAAATAAGCGGAAGAACGACATATTGAATAAAAACGCCGCTCGTATTCATTAAAAATAAGATAACAGGATGAAAGAATCCGGCTGAGACAAGCCCGCCTGATGAAGCAATCAGTGCTAATAACAGAGGAATAAGAGCAAGAATAAAACTGGTCATCGTTTGAATCGCTTCTGTTGCATAAGAAATCGCCACATGAAAGCTGTTAAGTGCAATAATGATCAGCACCATATAAACAAGTGCGTATGCGACTTTACTGACAGTGCTTTGTTCAAATGCATTCTGCAAAAGCTGTAAAAGCGAACAAAAGATGGTGAGTAAAATCAGTGTACCAAGGAGCTTTCCGTTTGCGATGACCTCGTGAAAAAGATAATGAACAAAGGCTTTCAGCCATGTCTGGGGAGACAGCTCTTTATCGCCATCAATCATTTCCTTCACTGTTCCTTTTTGGCTTTCTGGCAGAAAGCCGCCATACTCGTCCAATATGGTTTCCCAAAAGTCACTAATGGAATGAAGCTCAAGTGCATCAGCCTGTCCAGTTGCCACTTCTTCTGCTGCTGGTGCTTCATTTGATAACGGCTCTTTTTCTTCTGCACCTGCGTGCGGAGCGAACAGCCAGAAGAAAAGCATCAGTCCCATAACAGCTGTCACCCGTTTCATTATCATCACCTCTTTTCAATTAAGTCATGGACGGGATCATACCTAAGATGGTCTCAATGATGACTGTTAAAATGGGGACTGCCATGACCAAGATGAGAATTTTGCCGCCAAGCTCTATTTTTGATGCAATGGCGCCTTGTCCAGCATCTTTTGTCAGCTGGGCGCCGAATTCCGCAATATAGGCAATGCCGATAATTTTTAAAATGGTTTCAACATACTTCATATTGACGCCGGCACTTGCCGCAATTTTTTCTATCATCGAAATAATGGCATAGATTTGATCTATTAAATAAAGAAAGATCACACACCCTGTAAATACAACAAGCATAAAGGCGAAGGTTGGCTTTTGTTCTTTGACGATTAAGGCTAAAAAAGTAGCGATTAAACCAAGTCCAACAATTTGTATGATGTCGATTTGTAAGCCCTCCCCTATCCTTGAAATAGAAATACGGCTTTAATCTTTTTAAACAAATCATCTACAATGGTTGCCACCATAAACAAAATGTAGATAAACCCAAGCAGCGTGACCCACTGAGCGTACTCCTTTTTCCCCATTTGATCTAAAATCGTATGGAGGAATGCCACAACGATGCCTACTCCCGCAATTTGAAAAATGACGTTTACATCAACGCCCATGCTCTCGACTCCCTTCCTCTCACATCAATAAAAGAATCAGTAGTAATCCGCTTAAAAATCCGAGGCTTCTGACCATTTTTTCATTTTTGGCTTGGGCGATTTCAGCTTCCTTCTCCTCCGATTCCAAATGACCTAAAGCAAGCTTGATATATTTTTGCTGAGACGTGACATCATGCTGGCCAAGTGTTTCTCCAAAGTGCTTCAGTGCCTCATATTCGCCTTTTTTTAAGACGGTTTTTTTCCAAACATCCTCAAGACTCTCATTCCATGCATGCCGCGCGGAAAAGGTTCCAACTTTCAGCTTTTCTGCAAATTGTTCAAATAACCGATTCACAGGAGGACCTACTTGCGACGCAATTTGCTCTGCTGCACGCGCTAGCGGTGTTTGACCATACATAATTTCAGCTTCAAGAGACTGGAGCGCAAACCGGAGCTGCCGAATTTGTTTCGGCCGGTCGCTATATCGTTTGGCAAACTCGAACCCTCCCCAAGTCGTAGCCGCGACAATCAAGATAGCGCCAATGAGCTTTAACATACGTCCACTCCCCGCCTCCATTTCATCTCTTGTCCGCCTTGGTCATATATCCGCCCGATCGTGCCGGGACCGTCCTTGCGATTTAATTCAACATAACGTTCAAACACTCGAAGCTCCCATAACAGCTTCAATGATGGACGTTTATACACATTTTCAAGTGAATAGCCATGAACGGAAACGATAATGGTGACCCCAGCATGAATCGCTTCTAAAAGTGCCTGCACATCCTCGCTTTTTCCGATTTCATCGACGATCATGACCTCTGGACTCATAGACCGAATCATCATCATCAAGCCCTCAGCCTTTGGACATGCATCGAGCACGTCAACCCGGTGTCCAAACTGGTGCTGCGGCACCCCTCTTATACACCCAGCGATTTCTGAACGCTCATCTATAATGCCTGTTTTTTTAGGAGGAATTGCTTTTGTGCCCGTACTAGCCAGTCTTGCTATATCGCGCAATAATGTCGTTTTCCCTGTTTGCGGTGGACCGATGATCAGTGTATTGCACCAGTGCTCGTCATATAAATAGGGAAGAAAGGGAAGCGCAATCCCGACTTTTTCTTTTGCGATGCGGATATTAAATGAAGAGATATCTCTTAATCCTTTGACAATGCCGTTTTCAACGATCACCTTTCCTGCAAGTCCCACCCGGTGTCCGCCTGAAATGGTGATGTAGCCTTGCTTTAGCTCTTCTTCAAGTGTGTACATACTATAATTGCTCAGCCTGCCTAATAGCTGAGACGCATCTTCTCCTGTTGTGTGATAAGAAAGAAAGCGCGGTTTTCCTCTTTGCATTAATTCAATAGGACGATCCGTGCGAATGCGGATTTCTTCTATTTGATCCCATTCTGCTTCTTTTAGCAGTCTAAGTTCTTGTCCAATCGAGTACGGGAGAATATCCAACAAACTCCGCAACGAATTCCCCTCCTTTTTTTCTTCTCTAAAATGTATGATGGGAGACGTTAATTATGCCAAGCCGTTTTACTTATAGATCCCAACAAGAATAAATACGACACCAATGAAAATAAAGACGAGCTTGGCATAGGATAACTGCCCTGCGATTTGATAGATTCCAATCGTCATCGTGATAATAAAAATGAGCGGCCCAATGATCGCCAATATACTATTGATGATAACCGCTTTTCGAACGTCATTTGTGACTAAAATGAGGATGGCGGCCGTCAGTTCAATCGCTGCCGATAAAAACCTCATGCCTGCCATCGCAGCGACTGATGGATGTAGACCTGGGAGAAATTGTTTCATATAGAACCTCCAGCTTTTTTTACACTATATGCTTGTCTAGCTGGAAGTAGTCTTGTTTTTCAGGAAGGAAAAGAGATGAATGAGAGAATTGAGAGAAGGCGTACCTTTTGGGGAGTCTTACATGTTTTACAATAAAAAAAGACTGTAAACACAAGGTTTACAGTCTTTCTTCGTTCATTACGCTCTTGACACGTATGAACCGTCTGATGTATTAATGACTAGTTTATCTCCTTGGTTCACAAAGAAAGGAACGTTGACGATTAAACCAGTTTCTGTTTTTGCAGGTTTTGATCCGCCTGATGTTGTGTCGCCTTTAATACCAGGCTCTGTTTCTACTACTTCTAGTTCTACCGTGTTTGGAAGTTCTACTCCAAGTGTTTCAGCACCGTACATCACAATATGAACCGACATATTTTCTAGCAAATATTTCAGCTCATCTTTAATTTGTGTTTCACTTAGTTCAAGCTGCTCATAAGAACTTGTATCCATGAAGACATGCTGGTCGCCATTTGCATACAAGTATTGCATTGTTTTTGTTTCGATTTGAGCTTTCGCTACTTTTTCGCCTGCACGGAATGTTTTTTCTTGAATAGCACCAGTACGCAGGTTACGCAGTTTCGAACGAACAAACGCTGCGCCTTTCCCTGGCTTTACGTGTTGGAAATCCACTACACGCCAAATACCGCCGTCCACTTCAATTGTCAGGCCTGTACGAAAATCGTTTACTGAAATCATTTTGTCATCCTCCTACATTTCACCATCATAATATGATAAGTTCTTTCGGTGAGTGGGTCAATCGTTTATTGCCGTCAGCTGTCAGGACAATATCATCCTCAATTCTCACGCCGCCGACATCCGGTAAGTAAATTCCCGGCTCAACTGTCACGACCATTCCTTTTTCTAAGACGACCTCTGATCGTGAGGAAAGGCCTGGCGCTTCATGCACTTCCATCCCTAGCCCGTGGCCAGTTGAATGCCCGAAGTATTGACCATAGCCATACTTTTCAATGATGTCACGTGTGATGCGATCAGCTTCTTTTCCTGTTAAGCCAGGCTTGATTCTATCCACACCAGCGTTTTCTGCTTCTAATACGATATGATAAATTTCCTTTAGCTTATCGCTCGGTGTGCCAACAGCGATCGTTCTTGTCATATCAGAGCAATATCCTTTATAGTAAGCACCGAAATCGAGTGTGACTAAATCACCAGATTCAATCACCTTTTCACTCGCTCTTCCGTGCGGCAGGCTTGAACGAACACCTGAGGCGACAATCATATCGAATGAAGATCCTTCAGCGCCTTCTTTTCTCATGAAAAATTCAAGCTCGTTCATGACAGCAATTTCCGTCAAGCCCGGCTTGATGTAAGTGAGAATATGATCAAAGGCGTGATCTGCAATCTTCGCAGCTTCCTCTAATATCTTAATCTCTTCACTAGACTTAATCAAGCGCAACTTTTCAACTGATTCTGAGACCGGAACAAGCTCAATATCACCTGCTTTACCTGCATACTGCTGGTAAGTGGCAAATGTCATATGGTTTTGTTCAAACCCAAGGCGTTTGATCCCAAATTCCTTTGCCGTTTGAGCTGCGGTTTCTACGATGTTTCCTTTATGTTCAATAATGTCGAAGCCTTTTACTTGGTCCTTCGCTTGCTCTGTATAACGGAAATCCGTGATAAAAGCTGCCCGGTCCTTTGAAACAACGGCGAGACCGGCTGAGCCAGTAAAGCTGGTCATGTACTGTAAATTAAAGCTGCTCGTAATGACTAGACCATCGATCTCTAATTCAGATAAAAGTGTTCTTAACTTTTCAAGTTTCATGATACTGCTCCCCCTTCACTCACTAAATAACGAATCGCCAATTTATACCCTTCTAAACCAAGACCAACGATTTGCCCTTGGCATACTGGAGCAAGTACAGAATGATGGCGGAATTCCTCTCTCTTATGAACGTTTGAGATATGTACTTCAACGACGGATAAAGAAATACTTGCAATGGCATCTCTCAGGGCATAGCTGTAGTGTGTAAAAGCCCCCGGGTTAAACACGACTCCATCGTACTGGTCTTCTGCTTCGTGGAGCGCATCAATCAAATCTCCTTCGTGATTTGATTGAAAGAACGTTAACTGGATATTGGCTCTTTCTGCAAACTGGAACAAATCTGTCTCTAAATCTGTCAGCGTCTTACTTCCGTAAACAGCCGGCTCTCTTTTGCCAAGCCTATTTAAATTGGGCCCATTCAGTACAAGAAAATGAGGCATACAACCACTCCTTCACCCTAATTCAATCTATATCGAGATCTGTTTCTTTTTCCTTAGAAACCTTTCGTTTCCAAAAATATTTTATCATATGAATAGGTGATTTACACTTTATTCTGTCTTTTTCCCGAGTGCCCTCGCAAGCTTTTGGCTCGTTAATTCATTATATTCAAACGAAATACTGTATCCGACAAACATGCCGTATAAAATATATAGGCAAAATGTTGTGACGATGGTGCTTTGCTGCAAATCCTGGACTTGCTTTACATCTGGGAAAATGGGATTAAATACGTAAAAAACGAGCAGCCATAAAAGCGCGCCATATATCAGCCCCATCCAATAGCCTTTGATCCGTTTCAAAAGCCCATAATAAATAAAGGCTGCTCCGATCGATAAAACCCCTAAAAGTACAATACTGATAAAAGTACCAAGTCCGCCCTTTTTCCACTCTCCGAGCACAAAAGGCTGAAGGAGCATATTGGGACTCACCTCTGAGAAATGAAACATATGGGTCAGAAACCCGATAAAGCCCCAAAAAACACCGCCAACAAAGCCTGTCGCAGCTGCTCTTGCCAACAGCGATGACGTTTGTACAGCCTGATTTTTTTCTTCTTGGTTTTTCTTTTCATCACGTTTCATTTGTGAACACCTCCAGCAAGTAGTATGTCCAAAATGTCATAAAAAAAAGGATTTCCATCCGTGAGTGTAAAATTTTTATAACAGGGTATACTGGCTAAAAAGAGGTAGATAGAATTCTAGTAGATAATCGACCTGTGCGCTAGTGATTTCCCCTCATTTCCTGTACAATAAAGGTATAAGGAAATGCATGTAAATTACAGGAAACAGGCAGGTTGATGAAATATGTCCAATCAAACAAAACCTCCAGCATATGGAGGGCAGGCAGTTGTCGAAGGTGTCATGTTCGGAGGTAAAAAGAACTATGTGACAGCGATTCGGCGTAAGGATCAGTCCATTGAGTTTTTAAAGCTTCCCCGGACCTCCAATAAACGAACCGCCTTTCTCAAGAAAATCCCCTTTGTCAGGGGTGTTGCTGCACTTGTTGAAGCAAGCGCAAATGGCAGTAAGCACTTGAACTTCTCCAGCGAGCGCTATGACTTAGATCCTTCAGAAGATCATACTCTTGAAAAAGAACAAAAAAGCTCGAAATTATCTATGATTTTCGGCATTGCTGTGATCGGAGTTCTCTCTCTTCTCTTTAGTAAATTTGTCTTTACCCTAGTACCTGTCTTTTTAGCTGAACTTGTGCGGCCCGTCTTTTCAGGGAATTTCGCACAAATCGCAGTGGAAACATTCTTTAAACTGGTCCTGTTATTAGGCTATATTTACTTTATTTCCATGACCCCTTTAATTAAAAGGGTATTTCAATATCATGGCGCAGAACATAAAGTCATAAACTGCTATGAACAGAATCTTGACATCACAGTGGAAAATGTCCAAAAACAATCACGGCTTCATTATCGATGCGGTAGCAGCTTTATTTTATTCACTGTCATTGTCGGAATGTTCGTCTATTTACTCGTACCGACAGATCCTTTATGGGTGAGAGTTCTGAATCGCTTGGCGCTCATTCCGGTTGTTCTCGGCATTTCATTTGAAGTGCTTCAGCTTACGAACAAACTCCGAGAAGTGCCTGTGCTGAAAGCGCTTGGCTATCCTGGCCTTTGGCTGCAATTGCTCACAACAAAAGAACCCTCTGACGATCAAGTCGAGGTAGCCATTGCAAGTTTTAATGAACTTCTTCGTTTAGAGGAAGCATCTGAGAAACAAGCGTCAGATTCTGCTCATCAAGTGATCTAACTTATAAATCCGGTAAATTCCTTCGGAGGTGGACAGTTATGAATCGCCGAGTACATCCTGCTTTTACCATTATTTTCGCTTTAGGTGTTTTGGGATTTGTGTATTTACTCACAACGAATCCAGGCAGACTTTTTACAATGCTGCTATCAGTTGTGATCATTGGAGCGGTTATGTTTTTCCTATTTAGATGGCTGATGAATCGAAGAACTGGAACAGAAGGCAATCTTTATCGTAAAGCAGTCAAACAATCAAAACGTCGCTACCAGCAGCCTAAACCAAAAACGAAAAGCCAGATGAAAAATCGGGTCACTCATTTGCGAAGCGTGCCGACTGACCACAAGTCTAAGCCCGTCCTTCTCAAAAAGAAAAGCCAAACACAGTTAACTGTGATTGAAGGCAAGAAAAACAAAAAGAAGAATCGCGCTTTGTTTTAAAATGTCCAGCTTTTTAAAAATTGCTCGGCCTTCTGTCTGCCTAGATCGACGAGCGCCTTTTTCTTTTCTGTCATCAGCTGAAAATCAGTGGCAATGACGTGTTCTACTGGAATAAAAATAACATGACGTTCGTGTTTTGTGGCAATGTGTCTTTCGTCATGAGCACCACGCATCGTTTCAAAAAGAGCGCCAAACAGTTCAAACGCATTGCGGATGGAGTGTTGAGGGCGTTCTTTTTCGTTTGGGGTTAATGTGACACCGACGAATGGTCTTTTTTTCTCTTCGGCAAACAACCAAATTGGAAAATTGCTAAGCACGCCTCCATCCACAATGGTACAAATGCCTTTCGATGACTTTAGTTTGACAGGCTCGAAAAAATACGGCAGACTGCAACTCATCCGGATTGCCCTTGCAACAGAAAAGCGCTCTGGATTTAAGCCGTATGAAGGAAGGTCGTCTGGCAGAACGAGGATTTTCCCATTTGTTAAATCAGAGGCAACAATTTTCAGCGAATCTTTTTTGAGATCCCCAAATACGGTGACCCCCTTTCGTTTCAACACATCTGTCAGCCATTTTTCCAGCCGGTCGCCTTTGTACAGACCGAGGCGCCAGTAAATGGAGACCCACCTAAGCATTTTAAACGGAATGAATTGACATCTCCTATCAAGCAAGTGATGTTCATCCATTTCATCTAAAAGCTCCCGAATCTCCTGACTTGTAAAGCCTGCTGCGATGAGTGAAGCAATGATCGCTCCAGCACTTGTACCAGCAAGGCGGACAAATTGATATCCTCTTGCTTCAAGCGCTTCATAGGCACCCGCAAGTGCTGCCCCTTTAATGCCTCCACCTGAGAACACACCATCTATCTTCATCAAGGAGCCCCCTTTGATATCACGCTATTAATAGTGTAAGAGCATATGCTTTCAATTAGAACTTTAATCAAAAAGGACACCCTCTGCATGGGTGTCCTTTTTCTTAAGATTCTTGATTTGTTTGTTCGTTTTTCTTTTGAATCGCTTTCAGCTGAACAGATCGCTCGTCGTTTTCTTCAAAGAATTGAACGAGATCGCCGATGCGGTCAATGCTGTTCCAGCTGAGATGATGTTCAATGCCTTCTACATCATCATAAATTTTCTCTTCGTCTACACCAATGATTCTTAAAAATTGCTCTAGCAGTTCATGTCTGTATACGAGACGTTTTCCAATTTTTTTGCCTTTCGGGGTTAAAATTAGACCACGATACTTCTCATAAATGAGGTATTCATCTTTATCTAGCTTCTGAACCATTTTTGTTACAGAGGAGGGATGGACAGCGAGTGCTTCTGCAATATCAGAGACTCTGGCATATCCTTTTTCTTCTATCAGCATATATATTTGTTCAATGTAATCTTCCATACTAGGTGTAGTCATAAAACCCCTCCATAATGCACCTTTACTTAATAATCATAACAATTCTACACCATCGCCCTTTAAAAAACAAGGAGTGTCCTTTGTCCTAACGCTTGTAATTCCACTCGTCTGAGGCATATTTCGTTTTGGCAAGATGGTGGACAAATGCTAACTCTTCATCTGTCAGCTCATAAGGCACAAGCTCAATATTTAATCCTTTTTCAAATCCTCGTTTAAACGCCACACGCGCATCGTCTATTGTACAAGTTCGGTCTGAGATTTCATTGATGGCGACCGCTTTGTTTTTAAAGCTTCTCTGCATCCGCTCTCTCACACGGTCGTTTGGATAAAGAAATAAATCGAACAGTTTGTCCTCATCAAGGTCAATTAAGATGGAGCCGTGCTGGAGGATCACTCCTTTTTGTCTCGTTTGAGCACTGCCTGCTACCTTTCTGCCTTCTACGACAAGCTCGTACCAGGAAGGGGCATCAAAGCATACAGACGATCTTGGATTTTTTAAGCTTTCTTTTTCTTTATCTGTTCGAGGAATGGCAAAATACGCATCGAGTCCCAGTTCTTTAAAGCCCTCTAAAATGCCTTCTGAAATGACGCGGTACGCCTCTGTCACCGTCGCCGGCATTTCTGGATGTTCCTCTGACACAATCACGCTGTAGGTCAGCTCCTGATCATGAAGAACCCCACGCCCTCCAGTTGGTCTGCGGACAAACCCAAGGCCATAGCGCTCGACTGCTTCCATGTTAATTTCTTTTTCAACATGCTGAAAATACCCAACAGACAATGTCGCAGGATTCCATCCATAAAAGCGGATGACAGGCGGGATCAGCTTCTCACTATGCCAATAAAGCAAGGCTTCATCCATTGCCATGTTAAAGGCAGGGTCTTGATTTCCTGTATCAATGAAACACCATTTCTCTTTTTGCATATAAAAATCCCTTCTCTTTTACGTAGTCAATGTTAGATGATGGTCATGACCACCGATATTCTCTCTCCATCAGTCTATCAAATAGGGAACGAATTGAAAATAATTCTTACCATTTATGATGACAAGTTTCTTTTGCTTTACTATAATAGTATTTGTCTAAAACGTACCATCAGACAGGCCACTGTGCTGATGCTCAAGAAGGAGTCGAGTTGTATTGTCAATGTTCAACTATATCGTCCTCTCACTTTGTGGACTTTTCGTTCTTTATTCTGTCGGCAGCTACATTTATCAGCAGCGTATTATGAAAACGCTGACGGAAGAAGAATTTATTAAAGGTTACCGCAAAGCTCAACTCATTGATGTGAGAGAGCCAAATGAGTTTGATGGCGGACATATTTTAGGGGCAAGAAACATCCCCCTTTCCCAGCTAAAGCAGCGCAAAAATGAAATTCGTCCTGACAAGCCTGTTTATCTTTATTGCCAAAACAATTTGAGAAGCGGAAAAGCAGCGCAAACGTTACGTAAAAACGGCTGTCGTGAGATTTATAATTTAAAAGGCGGCTTTAAAAAATGGGGCGGCCGCATTAAAACGAAGAACTAACAAAAAAGACTCTGGGAGCATGATCCCCCTGAGTCTTTTTTCTTTATCTTTCAAAAACGAGAACTGGATTCCGGGCAGCCTTTGTTTCGTCCATTCGTTTGACGACCGTTGTATGCGGCGCTTCCTGCACGACTTCTGGATTCTCTTCCGCTTCTTTTGCAATCTGAATCATCGCTTCGATAAAGGCATCAAGTGTTTCTTTTGATTCTGTTTCAGTTGGTTCAATCATGATGCATTCCTCTACATTGAGCGGGAAGTAGATCGTTGGCGGATGATAGCCAAAATCAAGTAATCGCTTGGCAATATCCAGTGTGCGTACACCTAATTTTTTCTGACGTTTACCTGAAAGGACAAATTCATGCTTACAGTGACGGTCAAATGGCAAATCGAAATGAGTACTTAAGCGGCGCATCATATAGTTCGCATTTAACACGGCATTATCAGTGACAGCCTTTAAGCCGTCTGGGCCCATAGAGCGAATATACGCATATGCTCTGACGTTAATGCCGAAGTTACCATAGAACGGCTTCACTCGGCCAATTGATTCTGGTCGATCATCATCGAAGTAAAAGCGGCCTTCTTTCTTCACAAGCACCGGCTTTGGCAAGTACGGAATCAAATCCTTTTTTACGCCTACAGGACCTGAACCAGGGCCTCCGCCTCCATGTGGACCTGTAAAGGTTTTATGAAGATTTAAGTGAACGACATCAAATCCCATATCCCCCGGTCTTGCTCTGCTCAAAACGGCATTCAAGTTCGCTCCATCATAATAAAGCTTGCCACCAGCTCCGTGAACGACTTCAGCCATTTCTAAAATATTTTCTTCGAATAGGCCGAGTGTATTCGGATTCGTCAGCATTAAAGCCGCAGTTTCTTCATTGACAACACGGCGCAGGTCCTCTAAATCAACAAGCCCATTCTCATCAGATGCGACGGTAATGGTTTCAAACCCAGCCACTGTCGCAGATGCTGGGTTCGTTCCATGAGCAGAATCCGGCACAATGACTTTTGTTCGTTTATGATCTCCTCTTGCTTCATGGTACGCACGGATCATCATGAGTCCTGTCCATTCCCCGTGTGCCCCTGCCGCAGGCTGTAATGTCACAGCGTCCATCCCCGTAATTTCTTCAAGATGATCACCTAGATCATACAGCAATTCTAATGCTCCCTGCACAGTGTCTGCCTCTTGTAGTGGATGGACTTGCGCGAAGCCTGCAAGGCGTGCAACCTTTTCATTAATCTTTGGATTATATTTCATTGTACAAGAGCCAAGAGGATAAAATCCGGAATCGACCCCGTGATTACGTCTTGATAATGCTGTATAATGACGCATAATATCAAGCTCAGATACTTCAGGAAGCTCAGCATCATCATGACGGATATACGTGTCATCAAATAAAGCTGGGATCTCCTGTTCAGGTACATCTAAATCAGGCAGGCTATAACCAATTCTTCCTTCTTTGGATAATTCAAAAATAAGCGGCTGATCTTGTTTATTCATGGCGATCCCCCAATTCCTTCATGAACGTATCAATTTCTTCTTTCGTTCTTAGCTCTGTCACGGCGACAAGCATGTGATGTTGAAGCTCTGGGAAGTCTCTCCCTAAGTCATAGCCGCCGATGATTCCTTTTTCAAGCAATCGTTTATTGGCTTCTTTTACAGGTTCTTGTAATTTGATTACAAATTCATTGAAATGGGCCCCTTCTACATCAGCAAGCAGTCCATATGCTTTTGCCTGCGTCTTCGCATAGTGGGCTTTTTGTACGTTTTGATAGGCGATGTCTTTGATGCCTGTTTTTCCGAGTGCTGTCATGGCAACGGAAGCGGCTAATGCATTTAATGCCTGATTCGAACAAATATTAGACGTCGCTTTATCTCTCCGAATATGCTGCTCACGCGCTTGAAGGGTTAGTACAAACCCACGAACACCATTTTCGTCTTCTGTCTGCCCGACTAAACGACCTGGCACTTTTCGCATCAACTTTTTCGTCACAGCAAAATATCCGCAATGCGGCCCGCCAAACGCTGCTGGAATACCAAACGGCTGTGCATCACCAACGACAATGTCTGCTCCAAGTTTTCCTGGCGGCGTCAGTAACCCGAGTGCAAGTGGATTACTAGAGACAACGAACAAACTTTTCCCTTGATGGGCAATAGGTTCAATGTCTTTTAACGGTTCGACGACACCAAAAAAGTTTGGATATTGCACAAGAACTGCTGCTGTATCTTCGCAGACAGCTTTTTCTAATGCTACTAGGTCCGTCTGCCCTTTTTTCGCAGGCACTTCAACAACTTCGATGTGCTGTCCTTTGGCATATGTTTTTAGCACGGCTCTTGCTTCAGGGTGAACCGTTTCAGAAACAACCACTTTTTTCTTTTTTGTATGCCCAGCAGCTAGCATTGCCGCTTCAGCTAATGCTGTCCCGCCATCATACATCGAGGAGTTAGCAAGATCCATACCCGTCAGCTCAGCAATCATTGTTTGAAATTCAAAAATGGCTTGTAGTTCACCTTGCGAAATCTCCGGCTGATAAGGTGTGTATGCTGTATAAAATTCAGAACGTGAGATGACATGATCCACAATGACAGGCTGGTAATGATCATATACACCGGCACCAAGAAACGATGCATAGGAAACCGTATCTTTATTCTTTGCAGCTAATCGGGATAATTCCCTTACAAGCTCTGTTTCAGATGCGGCTGGTTTAATGTTGTATGCTCCTTTAAATCTCACTTTTTCTGGGATATCTGAAAAAAGCTCATCAATCGACTGAACGCCGATGACATCCAGCATTTCTTTTTGATCTTGCTCGGTTTGCGGCAAATACCTATGCTTCATCCTCTATTCCCCCTCGTTATTTGGCTCTTTTATAAAATGGTGTTGCGACGATTTTCGCTTTTAGACGTTTTTTGCGAACTTGTACTTCTACCTCTGTTCCAAGCTGCGCCTGAGAAGATTCAATTAAAGCAAGCCCGACATTTTTCTTTAATGTTGGGGACTGTGTGCCCGTTGTGACTACCCCAATCTGCTTTTCTCCTGAAAAGACCGGATAGTCTGTGCGCGGAATCCCTTTATCTATCATTTCAATGCCGACAAGCTTTCGCTTCGGCCCTTCTTCTTTTTGCTTCTTGAGCGCTTCCTTGCCAATAAAATTGGCTTCTTTATCCGTTTTGACAGCAAAGCCAATCCCGCCTTCTAATGGAGAGATATCCTTTGATAGCTCTTGCCCATAAAGCGGAAGTCTTGCTTCAAATCTCAAGGTGTCACGTGCACCGAGCCCGCACGGTATTAATCCTTTTGATGCGCCTGCTTTTAATAAAGCCGACCAAATGTGGACCGCATCTTCTGACTGGCAGTAGATTTCAAAGCCATCTTCTCCTGTGTAGCCAGTTCTTGAAACAAGCACCTCTTTTTGAGCAACCTCAGCTCTTGATAAAAATGTAAATGGCTTGAGCGATGTCACTTCTTCATCCGCCACATCTTTCATGATGTCAGCGGCAAGAGGTCCTTGAAGGGCTAGCAAGGCGATTTGATCAGAGACATTTTGGATCAATACGTCGTTCTCACCTTGATGCTGAAGTAGCCATTCCACATCTTTTTCAATATTTGATGCATTAATGACAAGTAAATAATCGTTCTTTTCTTTTTGGTAGACGAGCAGATCATCCACTGTCCCGCCATCTTCATAGCACATGGCTGTATATAGTGCCTTGCCGTCTGTCAGCTTAGACACATCATTGGTTAATAACCTTTGTAAAAAAGGAAGGGCATCTTGACCTTTGATTTCCACCTCACCCATGTGAGACACATCAAAAAGCCCTGCCTTTGTTCGAACAGCTTCGTGCTCTTCTTTAATGGAAGAAAATTGGACAGGTAATTCCCAGCCCCCGAAGTCAATGGTTTTTGCGCCAAACGTTTCATACGCATGAAAAAGCGGTGTTCGTTTCAACATCAATCGTTTCCCCCTTTTTTCTTTCAGTGCAGATCACAAGCTGAATTTTCAGAAAAAAATCACAGCAAAAAAGGACAGAGCGCTCCCTTTTATCAAAAAGGAGTCTCTGTCCTTGCACCTGAAAGTTTACAGCACAACATCATTGTGCGTTTTCCCCTTTGGTGGTTTGCTAAAAAAACGATGAGCAAACACTCTCCAGAGTTGCGTCCGGTAAGAGTACTTTTGCCTGAGAGATTCACTGAAACGATTCAGCTTGCTCCTTCGGCGCCTGCCAGTGCTAAATAACCGCCAAGTCTCTCCCCATACCATCATCCGCTCATATTCTTCACATTTATTGGACATACTATCAAAATGGGTGACTTATTTGCTAGATCACTTACCAACATCCTACCATTAGAAACGGATGAAGAGCAACAGAAAAATCATTAACATTTTTTAAACAACCATTCATTATCGTTCGCTTTTATTCAAATATCTAGTCTTTTCAAGACCTCTTAAAAAATGAAGCGTTTAAATACAGAACAATTTTATCCTCAACCTACTAGAAAGGCAGGCGACCACATTGAATATTCAAACGATTTTTGATCAGGATTGGGCAAGTGAATTTCAGCAGCGGCTTGCAGGAGACGGACCCTGGGCGAACTGGGAAATGTACCGTTTAGCGACGCAGGTCCAAAAAGTCACAGCCATTGATTCATTTGAAGGACTGCAAGCTCCTGCCCATTTGCCTGCATTCACGCCTTTAAAACATCAGCTTGAAGTAGCCAGAAGAGTCGTAGAAGAGATGAACGGAAAAGCCATTTTAGCAGATGAAGTGGGACTTGGAAAAACCGTAGAAGCAGGACTTATTATCAAAGAATACATGATTCGTGGACTTGCCAAAAAAATTCTCATACTCGTCCCCGCCTCTCTCGTATCTCAATGGGTACAGGAGCTGCGGACGAAATTTTATATTGATGCTGTCGAACAAAAAAAGAGCTATGTGTGGGAGCAGTGTGACGTCGTGGTTTCCTCCATTGATACAGCCAAAAGACAGCCGCATCGAGACACTATTTTATCCATTGCCTACGATATGGTCATTATTGATGAAGCACACAAACTGAAAAACAATAAAACGAAAAACTATGAATTTGTGAGAAATCTAAATAAGAAATTCTGCTTGCTGCTGACAGCGACGCCTATCCAAAACCGTATTGGAGAAATATTTAATCTTGTCTCCCTTCTGAAGCCAGGTCACCTAGGGAATGAACATCAGTTTAAAGATGTCTTTGCCAAAAAGGATTTACAGCTAGAAGACCATGATCGTTTAAAACAGCTTGTGAATAAAGTAATGATTCGTAACCGAAGGCAAGACACGGGCATCGAGTGGACAAAACGGCATGTCAAAACGATTTCCATTGATTTCTCTCCGACGGAACAAGCATTATATGATGAAATCTGCAAGCTGAAAGAGAACCCGTCCTATACTAAACATATGTTTTCCATCATGACCTTGGAACGAGAATGCTGTTCAAGCCGCGAGGCGGTCTATATGACAATTAAAAAAATGCAGGAAGATGAAAAACATATCCTTGGATCCTCTGCTATAGCGGAAATTATGGAGAAAATCAATCAAGTGCAGCAAAACACAAAGGCGCTTGAAGTCGTTAGGCTTATTCAACAGTTAAATGAAAAAGTCATTATTTTCACCGAATACCGCGCGACACAAATTTATTTACAATGGTTTCTTCAGCAAAATGGCATCAGCTCCGTTCCTTTTCGGGGCGGCTTTAAGCGGGGCAAAAAGGATTGGATGAAAGATTTATTTAGAGAACGGGCGCAAGTGTTAATTGCTACAGAAGCCGGCGGCGAAGGAATCAACCTTCAGTTTTGTAACCAAATCATCAACTACGATCTTCCGTGGAACCCGATGCGTTTAGAACAGCGGATTGGACGTATCCACCGCCTTGGACAAGAGCGAGATGTCCACATTTACAATATGGCAACTAACGGTACCGTTGAGGAACACATCTTAAAGCTTTTATATGAAAAAATTCAGCTGTTTGAAAACGTCATTGGCGATCTAGATGATATTTTAACGCGAATCGATATCAAAGATGCCGAATCAGAACTGCATCAGATTCTCTTTCAGCACGAATCAGACGGTGACATGAAAAAGAAATTAACTCAGTTTGCTTCCTATTTAACAGAAGCAAAAACACCGCTTTTAGAAAAAAGACAGCAAGGCTCATAAAGGAGAGTTGATCAATGAAGCAGCGTGACATACATACCTTTCTTCTCCGTTTCTTTCAGGCAAATCAATGCGACATACTAGAAGAAAGTGCTGGACATATGACCGTACAACTAACCATCGATATGGATAAATTGATTATGAACCGCCCTTTTTATTGGCACTGGCTTGAAAAAACTGGTGGTGTTCCGGAGCCGCGGCAATTGACCCTCATCACCGATCAAAAAAAAGTGGATGATACCATTGAGGGTGAATTTATCCACTTCGGCTCCCCTCGTTTATTCCAAATTTTTGAAGCCATCAAGCAGCAGGGCCGATTTATCCGTCTCTATGAACGAGTCACCCCGCTCATGGCCAACCAGATCGCACTCGAGCCCTGGCTTGGTCTCAATGTGAAAATTTCTTATCTGGCAGATCGAAAGAAGGATAAGCTTTTATCACTAGGACTTCATCTAATACGCGGAGAAGTCGTTGAACAATTTCAAGAAAAGCTGGAAACCCGTGAGCTGTCATCTCAAATTCCCGATTACTGCTTTACGATGAGTACAATGATCAAGCCAGAAAGCGGCGTCAAACGGCTCTACAGTTTAATGGAGCATTACGCCCATGAGGAACCAGATGATTGGGCGGTAAGAGCTGTTCAAAAATGGAAAGAAGACACTGAACTTTTAAACCAATTTTATGAAGGGACTTCAGACACGTCTGTAGAATATGAAATAGAAAGACAAGCACTCAAAACTTTATACGAACCAAAAATCAGTCTAACGATTGAAAATGGCGGACTTTTTTACTTACAGCAAAAAAGAGGAGGTTGACCTATAGGTCCCCTCCCTTTCATGTGACGTACAATTTTCGATCAGCCAAAAGCAACGTTTGTCTGTTTGTATTGGGCGGAAAAATGACGCAAGCAAACTATGAGGTCTTACCACCTGTGTCTTTCCATTTCATGCGTTAAGTGCCTGAAATACATGATTCAGTATTTTAGGAGGGTATTTGTATGGAAAAGAAAACGAACATATTAGACAGTGAATGGGTTCAATTATTACTTGAAGCTCGTAAAGCAGGGCTAACAGTAGAAGAAGTCCGTCAATTCCTCAAATCAAGTGAAAAGTCCTCTGAGTCTCACCCTCTGGTAAGAAGTCATTCTATCAAACCTTTCTGAATGTGCTATAATATCGAAAGGAAGGTGATGACATTGATTGGCCAGCGTATTAAACAATACCGCAATGAAAAAGGCTACTCACTATCAGAACTGGCCGAAAAGGCTGGGGTAGCGAAGTCTTATTTAAGCTCAATAGAAAGAAACTTGCAAACAAACCCCTCCATTCAATTTCTTGAAAAAGTCTCCGCTGTTCTGGACGTCTCGGTTCATACACTGTTACACGAAAAAGATGAAACCGAATACGATGGTCAATTAGATAGTGAATGGGAAAAACTAGTTCGAGATGCAATGACATCAGGGGTTTCGAAAAAGCAATTTCGTGAATTTTTAGATTATCAAATCTGGAGAAAAAAGCAAGAAGAGGAGTAAAGCGCACATTTTAGCGCATACTCCTCCAATTGCTATGCAGAACTTGATATCAGTCTAAAGACTGACTTTATTTTTTATCTTCGCTGTGTGCTTTTTCGTTTTCTTTCACGTAGCCTTTTTCATCCGTATGCTTTTTGGGATTGATCGTTAAACCATTCCACTGAGTCGCTTCGAAGGAAAGATCAATTTGAATCGCATCGCCTTGGTATTTATTTTGGATATAGTGACCAGCTTTATCCTTCGTCTGGTCATTGACAAATTCAATGATCATTTCCATTTTATCGTAATCAAACGGGTTCTTTGGTATGCCGTCATACTCTGGAGCCACTGTTCCATCAACAGTTGCTACATTAATCTTCCCACTTTCATGTAAAAACTTCTCATCGACGGCATGACGAAGCTTTTCAAATGCAGTCTGATCCTGTTTTGCCGTTAGTTCATGCAAGTCAAGCAGGTTTGCAGCATCTAAGATAATATTTTTCGGATAACCATTTCCACCTTCGGCTCCAACCGTCAGAACACTCACCTGAAACTGACTGAGAAATTCTTCAGCTGTATTCTTACCGCCATTTTTCGAGGAAGCTCCATCTTGAAACTGGCTGTAATCAAGACTCATCAGCACTTGATTGATCGCAAGTGATCCTTTATTTTCAAAATTAAATTCTTTCTTGATGCGATCACCAGGTTTTAAGTTTGAAAGGTTGATGGCGCCGGAGTTCTCTTTTGCAGATAAATCCAGCTCTCCTGTCGAGTAGACCGCATTTGCCGTTTCTACATCGTTAAACGCCGCCCATGTCCCCCCACCAATTAATGCCAGGCCTAAAGCCCCTGATAATACACCTAAACGAATTGATCTTTTCTTTGCCATGAATGAACCCCCTAATAAATTGTTTTATTGAAACCTAATTAGGTTACAAACGAAAATTTAAGCTTGTTCCTCTGACATCTGTAAATCGGCCGTGTGTCTTCGGTGTTTTGCAGCGCCTACAAAATGAAGAGTCGAATAAACGAGCAGCATCACACCTGGTATAATGAGCAGCAACGCGGTTCCAGCCGAAGTCCCTGCATACGAAAGAAGCTTTCCTGCATATGGAATGGTCACACCCGTATACTGCGCAGCCACCTGATCCGCTTTTACTAGCGTGCCGTCCTGATACATATTGTGGTCACCTTTCGTCTCAAAGGCTTTATTTGCTCCCTTTCCTTTCACCCCAACAATTCGGTGGGTCACATAAGACTGGTCCTGCTTCGTTTGAAATGTGATAATATCCCCTTTTTTAAGTGCCTCCGGTGAAGTCACTTCTTTTACGACAATGAGTGAGCCAGTCGAAAATTCTGGTTCCATTGAGCCAGATAATACTTGCTTGAATTGATAACCGAAAATTTGAGGATCTCCCCCTGTAGTTCTTGATGACAATACGACAATAATACATGCAATCATCACCGTGAACACCACCACATAAAGAATACTTCCAGACATCTTCATCCATTTCTTCATGACCTCTTCTCCCCTTCGCCTATCATTGTTTCATTTAGAAGACAGCTCCATTTAGGATGCCTTTTCTTGACACTTTGCGAGCTGCATATGTTTAGACCATATAAATGCTTCTCCAGATCCTTCAAAACCTTTAGGGTAATAGATTTTAAACACATAGATTCCATTCGTTTTTGCTTTATCTGTCGTGACAGTCGTTGTTTGTTGAGAAAGAAGGGACTGTATAGAGCCTTTTTCAAGAATATGACCATCTTGTAACGGCTTCTGCTCACTTTTCACTTTATGTAATTCCCATTTCCATTCAGAGTGTGCAATAGGTTGTCCACTATTTTTTAATGTCATGCTCAAGCTTTGAGGCGCGCAGACTGTTCTTTTGATCATCGTTTGATCAATGAGCTCCAAATGACTTCTATCCCATTTGGAAGGCTGACAATGCTGGTCCGTCTGTTCAAAATTTTCGCATGTTTTCATGACAAAATTTGAGTGCTCAATATCGTTAAAAGAAGCGTTCGTTTTTGAGATCAAGAGTGACGTGAAAATCAAACAAATGGCACAAAAAAGTACAAAGAACGACTGTTTCATTCATTCTCCAACTCCTTGAACGATTGTTCTTTAATAAGAACGATTACATACAGTATAAGGAAATACCTATAAAACCCAAAACGTCAAATTAGTCCATTTTGTTCTTAAACAAGAATGATTACGAGAAAATTCTTCCATTTTCTCATTCTTTCGCCGTATTCAATATTTTTTTGTGTGACATTTGTACTTCTTAAAAATTTACATAAAAGTGCAGCATTTGGTCAGAATAATAGCAGGTGAGGTGATGTGAAGTGAAATATGGAAAGATGATAATCATGCTCAGTTTACTGTTGGGTCCTATGATACAAGACGCCAATCCTGCGGATGCGAGAGGTTTCACTGCCGCCGCAGATCAATGGGAAACGCGGGCAGTCAAAGAAGCAAAGAAACGATATCCGCTAACGCAAGTCTTATTCAAACAAAAAGTATGGGACCGTCATCGTGAGAAGGAATCTGTGAAACAGTATCATATTACGTTAAAAGACCACACCAAAGAATTTGGGGTATTTGTCACTATTTCTTATAACCCTTACTCAAACAAGGTCAATAAAGTGATTGTTGTGGAAGAATACAGCTAATGGGGCATAAAAAAACCGCCTCTGCTGGCGGCTTTTTACTTTTGTCGATGTCGCTTACGTTTTTTTAGCATCATTGAAAACCCAAACGGCAGAACCCCAAATAAACGCTGTGAAAATGGCGGTTTCGTTTCCATTCTCTCTTGTTTATGTTCTTTCCGTTCGTCACGTGGTGTATTCATATATTTAATGATTTCCTGTGTCATATATTTTACATAGTCATTTGTTTTCAAGCACATTCACCTCTTCTTTCTTCAAGTGTTACCAGGAAGAGGATCATTTTATACACTGGCTATTCACGGTTTGCCCATTTCATGATTTCACGGGTCTTCCAATTCAGCACGAGTTCCCGTTCATCTGATAAACCATCTTTTGTTTTCACCCTGACTAACATGTGGATACGCTTTTTCTTTTGATCGCATGTTATCTTCTTTAATGTCACGCGGCCTTCTTCAGTGTGAATATGAGTTTGCTGCTGTTCACACAAACGATGGAATGTACGGGCAGCTTCACTCGCACCCACCCTGAAAAGCTGCTGTTTTTTATAAAACGAAATCGTCAGCTCTGCACTTCTCAGCTCTTTTTGAAACCCTATCGTCATCGCCCCTAGGATCAAGAGAAAAAATAGAATTGCAGCCAGTACATGCGGATAGATAAATCCTCCTTCCCTTTTCACGATGTAGGAACCACCCCTTTATATATGAAAAAAACAGCTTCATACACCTTACCAGACTCATCTGTGACTTTAAGGATAGCTCTATGCTGATTTGTTCTCACGCGAAATTCTTTCACCTTTTGCAATAAAGGGAGATGGCCTGCTTGATCCATTCGCTTCCGAAGCATCTCTTGATATGGCTCAATCGTTACGACTCGCCCTTGATCAGATACATACTCTAACGCTTTACCTCCTTGCACCGATCGAACAGCCGTTGCTCGGCTTAATTCCTCATCTAATTGCAGAACAGTCTGTTTCCACTCCATTTGCGAAAATCGGTTAATCTCTTCAAAAGGACGGGCTTTCTCAGCTGTAGAAAAGATCAGTACACAGCCAAAAGAAAGGAACAAAAATAGCTGCAATTGCCATAAAGCCTGGACAAAGGTAAAACCTTGTTCACCGTTCAGCAACCTGGTGAAAGCATATGGTCTGCTTTTTTTGTATGTTGTATGATACACATCCCTTCTCTTTACTCCAATTGAATACATATGTGATGTCGCCTCGCTTCTTTTTGACAGAAGATCTTGTACCCTCTATGAACGATTCATTCATCTGTTCATGCAAAATTTGATAAGCCTCAAGTTTGGCTCTTACTTCATTTTTCCCTATTATGATTTTTTCATAGGCCGGCATAAGCACAAGGGCTGCAAATAGGAAGATATGACAAGCAAACAGCGCTTCTATCGTAATAAACCCTCTATTGCTTTTGAACATGGATTCGCCCGCTTCCTAAATAGATCGTGAGCTTATACGTTTGACTGCCAAATTGAATGATGAGAGACCCGCCGCTGCTTGGATGTCCGTTTACATTAAAATAGATACCTTGTGGAAATGTAGAAGCCTGAATGCTTCCCTTTTGTTGCTGAAAAGAAGCAATGACTTCGCCATCCTTTTGATCGATTACTTGATACGATACATGTGGCGGATGGAATTCAACATATACACGTGTTTTTTTGACAAATGCAGTATTAGCAGCCAATTGAAAATCTTGTTTCATGATGTTCACTTGTTTTTTGGCTTCAGCGTCTTCTATTAAATTTGGGATTTTTACTCCTATGATCGACAATAGAATTGATAGAACCAGTAAGATCATTAGCTGTTCTATGAGGGTAAAACCCTTTTCATGAAAAATTAATTTATTCATGCTTCACATGGCCGTTTTGAATGACAATCGCTTTTCCATTAGGACACGTTAATCCCTTTTTAACATAGCCTTCTTTTTCTAATTCAGCTAAAGATGGTGTCTTGCCATCGTGCTCTAATTCATATGCCATCACCTGAGTGCTCACCATTGATTTAAGCCCTTCACAGCCCTTTGCTTGAATCGTTTGGTGGTGACGAGTAATATTCGGAATGGTAATAAGTAAAAGAATCGAAATCACAAGCATGACAATTAACATTTCTAACAGAGTAAATCCTTTATCATTCATGTCTTTGCCCTCCTCCTTACACTTGCTCCATCAGTTGATACATTGGTAAAAGAATAGATAAATACACAATGAGTATAAGAATTGCCGTCAGTCCATAGATAACCGGCTGCAGCCACGACATCCATTTTTCAATTTTCAACTCTGCATTCTCTAATAGAAATTGACTGTACGTGTACATTTCTCTTGCAAGCATCCCGCTCGCTTCACCATGCTCGATGACGGCTGCAAAACGTTTTTCAAAAAAAGGAGACAGGCTCACTTGATGTGCCATTCTCTCTCCTTTTCTTAACTCTTTAATCATCTGTTCTGATATTTCTTGAAGAAAGGGTAAGTAGCTTTGCTGCTTAAAAGCTAGCAAGCTCTCGTACATCGATAATCCAGCCTGAAGCAGTCCGCTTAACTGTAGAGAGAAAAGATACGTATGCATCAGCCGCATTCCTTTATATAAAAAAGGAAACCTGCTGATCACCCTCAGCTTCTCAAGGGTAGATTTTTTCCTAAAAAAGAAAGCATAGTATCCAGTCAGACAGATACACACACAGCCGATGAGGAGGAGAGATACATGCAGCAATTGAAAGAGTCCAAACATACCTTGAATCAGCCATGACATTCGGGTATCCATCGAGGAGTACAAGAGAGAAAATTGAGGAATAATCATTTGCTGAACGAGTATGAGCACGATCAAAACTGTAAAGATGAGGAAAATCGGGTAACGTAATATGCGTTTAAACGTATCTACCTGTTTAATTTTTTTCTCTAAAAACCGTGCGCTTTGTTCAAGTGCTTTTGCTAGACTTCCATGCTTTTCGGAGAAGCTTAAAATGGCGATGACTTCCCGCTGAAAATGGAGTCTTTCTAGCACCACATAAAAAGGCTCCCCTTCGAGCAGCCACTGAATGCCCGGTGCTAATTGTTGCTGCTGCTTGTTCGACAACTGGATATTCAACATCGTTAATGCCTCAATCAGTGTATATCCAGCCTGAATCAATTGAGCAAGTTTTGATAGACATTCCGCTTGATCCTTTTTAGACCATGCTTTAGAGGCTTGCTTCTTCATAAACCCAGCGATGATAGGTGTTTTTCGATAAATAGCCTAGTGCCACTCCTTTACGAATTAATCTTTGCAGTGTTTCATATGACGAGTGAGCATATTCTCCTTTAGCCTCCTTGATACACTCACGAAGCTCCTTTCCGAACAGCAGTTCAAATACATTTGTTCGTCTGACCGGTCGATTTAATTTACAGTAAAGCTGGCATGTTTCTCCGCAAAAAGGACAGGTGAGCTCGATTAATCGCTGCGCAGCAATCGCCACCATCGTTTGTTCGAGTTCATTCATCGTGACACCAAATTCAAGCATACGATAAAGGGCTCCTTTTGCATTTTTCGCATGGAGTGTACTCATCACTAAATGGCCTGTCAGTGCTGCTCTAATTGCCGTTCGAGCCGTTTCAGCATCTCTTATTTCTCCTAGCACAATCATATCTGGATCATGTCTTAAAATAGCGCGTAATCCTGCGGCATATGTGATACCGGCTTTTTCATTTACTTGAACCTGCAGCACTTCTTCATTTCTCGTTTCCACAGGATCTTCAAGTGTAATAATATTTCTGTTGAAATTCTTTTTTGCAAACTGGATCAATGAATAAAGGGTTGTTGTTTTCCCTGAATTGGTTGGACCGGTAAATAAAATGAGCCCATGCGAATGATTCAAAAATGATAATAACCTGGTGGAGGCTTTCGGAAATAGTGACAGATGTTTTATTTTTGGAACATGATCCTGCGGTAATATTCTAATCACTAAGCTCTCATCATTTACAGTTGGTAGGGTAGACATCCGAATAAACACCTGACCCCTTCTTAGCATCACAGCTAATGACCCATTTTGCGGTCTCCGTTTTTCTCCGATATCCATGGATGATAAAAATTTAAAATGAGCAATGAGCCGCTCGCCGCTTTTTTTATCAATGGTTCGCTGCTGAATTAAATCTGAGTCTACGCGGAAAGATACCGACGCTTTCTTTTCCTTTGGAACAATGTGCACATCAGATGCTCTCATGCGGCATGCTTCTTCTAGCAGCTCTTGTCCCAAGTATTCAATCCCATACAAATGGTCCACTCCCTTCTCTGACCATATTGTAAGTCAGAGGAACCTGTCTGACAAAAGAGCAATTTATCATTTTAATGCCTAATCAATCGAAAAAATCATCAGCTTGCGATGGAAAACGTGGTTTTTTAAAAAAGTGCATATAAAAAAACCTGACTTTTACAAGTGCAGGTTTTTTAGTCATGTGGCTTCTTGCGGCTGTTCTTCAAAAATACGAAATCCTCTTTTTTCCAAGGCTTTTGCAAGGCTGTGTTCTGTATTTACTTTTGAGAAATCAATGCCGAGTTTCACAACGGTTTGAGCAATTTCTGGGCGGATGCCTGAAATAATCGTCTCAATGCCTAGAAGCTTCGCACTATCCACCACTTTAAACAGCTGATAAGCAACCATCGTATCAACGATCGGTACGCCTGATATATCAATAAACAAATGCGTTAGACGCAGTCTTGAAGCCTGTTCTAGCACGGATTCCAAAATAATTTTGGCCCGGTACGTATCAATCTCCCCGATGAGCGGCAAAATTCCGATTTCCTTTGAAACTGGAATAACAGGAGCACTCAGTTCCTGAATCATCTCTCTTTGTGCATTGAGCTGACTCAGTGTCACGCGGTCGTATTCCTCTGATAAACGCTCGATCATATCATCAAACGTTGAATGAAAATGCTGATTCCACCCGCATACATCTTGGAGCGTCACTTCAAGCTCAGTTTCTAGTATGAATTTCTCGATTCTCGAACAGAAAATCTGACGAAATATCTTAAATTGTCCAATGATTTCATATAAAGGCACTTCGTGAACGGCTCGATCACGTGCGATATCAACAGACCACTTTTTCAAATGATTTTCTACTTTGTCTGACAGCGTCACAAGCGTTGCTGCAATGGTTTGAATAAACGCTGTGTTCTGTTCCTTCAACTTCATTTCCGTTTCCTCTGAAGCATGTTTGGAATATAATGAGCCTTCTTCTGTTCTTGTTTTCAGCCATTCTTCGGTCATGACGGGGGCTTCTTTTAGGATAAATTCATATAATTGCTTAGATTTTTCATTTTTCATTTACTTCTTCCGCTCCTTTTTCACTTAAAACTCGTGACATACAACTTTTATGTATAAATGACCGCAGATGGTGAACAATATCATTACACGTTTGATATTGGGCTATAGCCAAGTGGTAAGGCAATGGACTTTGACTCCGTGATCGTTGGTTCGAACCCAGCTAGCCCAGTTCAGCACAAAAACGAAGACGGCTGAAGCATGTTTCAGCTGATCTTCGTTTTTATTAGGAAACTGATTGATGTATCGCTTTCTTTTTTGATAATTTCATGAGTTCGCCTGGATTATAGCCTACTACTAATTTATTTCCATCAATGATAATTGGTCTTCGGAGCAGTTTTGGTTTTTCAATAAGAAGCTGAAGAACCTCGTTTACTTTTAAATCATTAATATTTAAATTTAAGCTTTTAAAAGCCTGACTTCGTGTGGCTAAAATTTCATCCATTCCTTCTGTTGTTAAGGAAAGGATCTTTTTTAATTCTTCTAGTGTTGGCGTTTCTCTGAAAAGGTGACGCTCTTTAAAATCAATTTGATTCGCCTTTAACCAATGTTTTGTTTTGCGGCAAGACGTGCAGCTCGGGTATGAATAAAAAGTAATGTCACTCATTAGTCTTCCTCCTTAGGTCGTTAACCTTTTCTCTTATGGAGTAAGTACCCTCATGTATTTCAGCATAAACACGTTTTGATCACTTTTTCAAAAAAATTTTTCTACTCGTAAAATAAATGTTCACACGTTGTCAAAAATGTAAATGTTTACATAACAAGTGGTGATCAGCTATAATATGAATCAAAGGGGTTTTTTTAAGGGGAGGGAAAGAAATGAATCGCATGTTCCGCGTGCTTGGCTTTTGGACGGGTATTTTTGCTGTCATGTTCTATTTAGGGCATATGAAAGATGCATCGTTGCTGTTCTTCGGTCAAACCGTTCTTTTTGTATTTTTATCCTACTTGAATTTATCCGAAAGAATGTATATTTACATTTTCGGAGCGTACTTGACGATTTTCTTTGCCGGATTTACATATTATTCGATTTTCATCATGGTTCCCGGTACCGGACATTAATTGAAAAAAAGCATCGCTATAAAAAGAGATGCTCAGATTGTTGACAAAGGGCTAAAATGATTTTATTTTAGCCCTTTGTCTTCTTTTCAGCGTGATAGAAAACCTTTGAAGTCTAGGAAGGACGAGCATCGGAGCGGAGCGAATTTGACATTCGTGAGCACCGGAGCGCAGACCTGACAACGAATGCGAGGGTTTGTCTACACGCTGAGCATCTCTATAAAAAGAGATGCTTTTTTTCATACGTTTAAAGAGAAAAGCCATTGATAAATGGATTTTGTTCCTGCTCCGTAAGTACAGTGGTTTCTCCGCCATGTCCACTTAAAACAAGAGTTGATTCTGGTAAAGACAATAATTTGTTATGAATTGATTGAAGCAGCACTTCTTGACTGCCCCCTACTAAATCTGTTCTCCCGATGCCGCCTTCAAATAGCGTGTCACCAGAAATCACAAATCCTTCTTCCGCCGAATAGTAAGACACACTGCCTGGTGAATGCCCAGGAGTGTGGAACATCTCTAATGTAAACGATCCAATTTGAAGAGTTCCTTCTGACGTAATTAATTTTTCAGCTTCTTTGACCGTAATTCCATTTCCAATCAATCGAGCTGAACCGTTTAATTCAGCGTTCGTGAGCCATTCTTTTTCATTCTCGTGTACATAGAGTGGCACTCCCCACTCTGCGCGCACTTCATCTGCGGCACCGATATGATCAAAATGAGCATGTGTCAGTAAGACCGCAAGCGGTGTGAGCTGTTTTTCTTTTACATAGGAAATTAGCTTTTGTGCTTCACCGCCTGGATCAAAGATTAAACATTCTCCGTGCTCATTTTTCCAAATATACGCATTCGCTTGTACATAGCCTAGTGGCATTCTTCTCCAATTCATTTTCATCACCTACTTTATTCATTCTTTTTTATTATGAAGGCTACACAATAAAAATTCAAACAATCGTCAACTGGAATCTACTCGACAAGCTTTATGAAAACGGTTAAAATGAAAAGAAAGGAAATCAAGGGGATTGATGACAAAGGGGGACTTTCACATGATGCTCGTCATTATTTTTGGTCTAGTCACGATTTTAGCTGCACTCGGGATCTATCGCTCACTTAAAAAAGTGAACGTACTTGCCATCGCTTTTGCTGGCGCGACATTTTTGGTTTTTGGCTGGTTTACTGTCATGACCATCATCTATAGCGGTTATCCAACTGCACATTAAAAAGCCTGCATATGGCAGGCTTTTAGATTATTGACAAAGGGCTAAAATGATCTTGATTTTAGCCCTTTGTCTTCTTTTCAGCTTGATAGAAAACCTTTGCAGCCTAGGAAGGACGAGTACCGGAGCGGAGCGAATTTGATATTCGTGAGCACCGGCACGCAGGACTGACACCGAATGCGAGGGTTTGTCTACACGCTGAAAGCCTGCATTTAGCAGGCTTTTTTTATTGATTCAAGTGCTTATTCACGCTTTCTATTTTACTTGTAAGCGTTGTGGTTTGATCCCGCCTGTCATCAATGCGGATATTGGTCGCTACGCGGTGCAGTCCCTTTTCAAAAGGTGCTTCATGAATGTGCTGAATGACTTCAAATAAAACGGATAATTCACCTTCAATTAATGTATTCATTGGTGTTAGTTGATAATTAATTTTCCCTTCTTTTTGAAAGCCTTCTAAAATTCTTTGTACATTTGCTACATAAGCACTGACACTTGGTGTTTCCGTGCCTATTGGAATGATAGTGACATCTGCTATGGCCATGTTTATTGCCCCTTTCCACTCAAATCCTCATGTTTTCTCGTCCTCATTGTAACCTATTCGCAATCCATCATGCCATGCTCACGTTGCATTTAAAGAAGGTTTGTCCCGTTCTATCGTCAAATCCGCCCTCTCTACCTTCCCAATTTTTGTGAATAGCAGCAGGCATATCCCTGATACAGCTTCAATGATGCCTCCAGCCGCAATGACATATCCGGAACCAAATAATGTCGCCATATAGCCGCCAATGAGAGCGCCTAACGGGATCATGAAGAAGGAAATCATATTGATAATTGCATACACTTGCGGCTGATCCTCTGCTTTTACTGACAATTGAATCATTGTATGTTCAGGCACGTTGACTGCACTGATGGCGGCACCTAATGCAAAAGCTGATATAAACACAAGTGGTAAAAATGCGTTCATACCTGTGATGAAAAACGAGATTCCATCAACAATCCCGGCACCTATAAACAGCAGCCCATACCGGTTCACTTTTACCTTTGTCAAAACAAACCCCATCAAGAATGCACCTAGTGCCGTTGTGACTTTAATAAATGAATAGATCACGGGTCCACTATGTAAATCCTCTGTTAAATAAATAACAGACAATGCTTCCCATGGTGCGGCAGCAAAGTTTGAGCAGACACAAAAAATCGCCAATGGGAACAAAATATGATGCCTTCTCACAAGTGAAAATCCCCGAATCAATCTTTTGCCGTATGATACCCCTTTTTTGGCTTTATCAATGATGATTTCTGTTTCATATGTAATGATTAATACAAGTAAAGCGGACAAGAGATAAAGAGGAATAATCACAAGCATTGTATATCCTACCCCTACAAACGCAATCATGACACCACAAACCGTGACCGTCACAAGCCTGACTACATGACTTGCTGATTGAATAGTTGCATTCGCTTTTTGTATGAGGTCCTCATGGACAAGCTTTGGAATAATTGATACAGACGCCGGTTCGTAGGAGCCACCAGTTGCCGAATGAAGCAGCATACACCCAATAACAAGTGCTAATGGCGTGAAACCATAAAAGTAACTGACCACAATCACAAGAATTATCGCTCCTCTTGTTAAATCAGCAAAACACATCCAAAATTTCAATTGATGCGGCTTCATCATTGGGGTAATTAGCGGCCCAACAATGGCTTGCGGAACAAAGCTGACCGCAATAAAAAAGGCTGTTCCAATTGCCCCTTTTCCGCCTAGTACTAAAAGCCACAAGATGGTGTTGAAAGATAAACTATCAGCTGTTATTTTGCACATTTTAGACATAAATAAGTAAGTGAAATTCCTTTTCCACAGGCTTTGAGCACTCAATGATCGACATCTCCCTAAAACATATCCTTTTTTTTACATCCATACCTTTCACAATAGCTCACAATTTGGCCTTCGTCAATTGCCCTAACATTATTTTTATTGACAATAAGAAATTGCTTCATGTTCAAATGTAAAAAGCACCTGACAGGTGCTTTTAGATTGTTGACAAAGTGCTAAAATGATTTTTATTTTAGCACTTTGTCTTCTTTTCAGCGTGATAGAAAACCTTTGAAGTCTAGGAAGGGCGAGCACTGGCGCGGAGCGAATTGAACATTCGTGAGCACCAGCGCGCAGACCTGACAACGAATGCGAGGGTTTGTCTACACGCTGAAAGCACCTGACAGGTGCTTTTTAACACTTACATGCTTCCCATAACAACCGCTTTGTTTTCTCATAGATCGTGTCAAATTGATTCATGGAAAGAGGATTTTTTCCTAGGCCAAGCTCGACTGTATACCCCTCATTGTGACATTGATAAATAAACCAATCGCGATAGCCTGCATAGCTGTCAAGATATTGAACCGGTTTATAGCCGCTTACTTGTTCGAATCGTTTGACCGTTTCTTTTGAGATGGCTGGTTCATGACCAAGAAACCCCCAGTATATCTCTTCCCCTTGTGTATGGAGAGCAACAAGCCTGTCAAAGCGTTTTCGTAACGCTAGATTTGCCATCGCTTTCGCTTCTGGCTCTGTTAGCGGCTGATACCCAGGAAAACCTCGATTGGACGGAGCCTTAGTTTCATAACGGTAGTATTCGATCTCCCAATAAGCAGGAAATTGATTGTTCAAATCCACCCCTCGTATATTTGCTTTCCACTCCTGATAGTCAGCATATCCATCATGTAGCGGTGTGAATTCTTCACTGCTCAGACCAAGTGACTCTGGTCCATTTCGTACGAGGTCCACACCATCTGGATTCACCAATGGTACGATAGAGAGAGCTGTGGTTCGCAGAATATGAACGGCTTCATGATGCCTTGCTTGCACCGGGTCAGATGCAGCCAAACACAGCGATTTCAGCCATTTTATTAAAACAGACGTCGTGATCCATTCATTTGCATGAAAAGAGGCATTCAAATGAATAGAATGTAAATGCTGAACAGGCTCTGTTCGGATTTCATAAATAGGTGTATCAAGCACTGAATGACCTATGATGCTCATTTGAAGAAAAGGAAATGCGGCTTTCAAGTGGCTCAACTCTTCTTCTAATTGAGCACTATCATATTCAAAGGTTCCATTGATCCAATCATCGGATTGCTGCAGCCTGTATGGCGCAATAAATTTCTGCAGCTCACCTATGGAAGAAAATGAATGGATGCCTTCCGGAAGTCGATATCCCGGTAAAAGGAGGTACTCATTGCTGATTTGATTGGATAAATGGAAAGCTGCATTCCCTATCCCTAACTGCTTTGCTACATGATCCTTTTCCTCTCCATCTAGCTGCCATTCAATTTTCCCAAACGACGTTGTCTTCATTTACATCCCTCCTCTCATACTATATGAGCCGGCAGACCAAAAAAGAAAACCTCTGCATGTAAAAATAACAGAGGTTTTCTCGTATGTTAGGACGCCTTTTTTAGCTGAGTTTCATCTTCTTTTTTGGATGGAGAATGGTCCGGGCTATTCCGGTCATAAAATCTAAGGAGATCCCCATAGATGATTTGATCAGAGAATTGGAGCTCTTGCTTTGCCTTCTCTTCATAAGACTGACACACAGTCTCATCATCTCTTGGCTCACCCGTTTTTTTATTGTAGCAAACACCATCTGTGAACACACTGTCCTTCGTAATAAAACTGCCATCACGAAGCACGGTAAAATCATTCGTATCTTTCGATAAAAGGTCATGGCCAAATTGAATTTGTTTACTTGTATCAATTCCTAATAGATTGAGTACAGTTGGGCGGAGATCGACCTGACCACCTACCGTATCAATTTCTTTTGGATGTTGGTCTGTGATCCCTGGAATGTGTACAACAAACGGGACTTTTTGAAGCTGCACTTCTTCAAATGGCGTAATCTCTTTATTTAAAAATTGCCCCATGGCTTCGTTATGGTTTTCCGAAATTCCATAGTGATCCCCATATAAAACAAAGATGGAATTTTCGTACAAACCTGTTTCCTTCATTTTTTCAAAGAAAATCTTCAGCGCCTCATCTTGATATCGCACTGTAGGAAAGAACTTGTTTAGCGTTTTGCTCTTAGAATCATATTCATCAATGAGCTTATCTTCTTCATCTAGATCAAACGGAAAGTGATTCGTTAATGTAATCAATCTCGTATAGAAAGGCTGCGGGATCGATTTCATCAATTCCGCTGACTGTTCGAAGAATGGACCATCTTTCAGCCCCCAGCCAACTGAATTTTCTTCATTTACATCAAATGATTTAATATCAAAAAACTTATCGTAGCCAAAGCTATCGTAGATCAGGTCACGGTTCCAGAAACTTTTGTTATTCGCATGAATGACAGAAGAATGGTACCCCTCATCCTTTAACAGCTCAGGTGTGGCTGTAAACTCATTGCTTGGATTTGTGAAGAACACAGCCCCTCTTCCAAGTGGATAGAGAGAGTTATCAACAATAAACTCTGAGTCAGATGTTTTCCCTTGACCTGTTTGATGATAGAAATTAGTAAAGTTGTAGCTTTTCTTGATTAATTTGTTTAAAAACGGGGTGATTTCTTTCCCGTTTAGTTTTTCATTGATCACGAAACTTTGTGTAGATTCAAGTGAGACAAGAATGACATTTCGTCCTTTTGCTTGACCAAACGTCTTTTCATTACGGTCGGTTTGATTTGCACTTATATAGTTTTCAATTTCTGTTAAGCTATTGCTGTCAGCAAGGGCTCGTTGAGCAGACTGCTTCGATTGCAGCACTCCATCATAAATATGGAAATTATATAAGCTGATATTTTTCACCAGCATCTCACGGTCAAATGAGCGAGTGAGCAGTTCTGGTCTCTCTGTTTCAGCCAAACCAAGGTTAAAGAAGAAAGTCGCTGCCACAAATAAATAATAGGCTGCTCGTTCTTTTCGTGAAATGGTGACATCCGTTCTAAAGGAAGGCTGCTTTTTATAGAGCCACATTAAAATGATAATATCAACGAACATTAGAAAATCGACTGGTTCAATTAAAGAGGTAATACTTGACCCGAGGTCACCCATATTGTTTGTTTGAAATAGGACGGGGATGGTTAAAAAGTCACTATAGAATCGATAAAACACAATGTTAGCTAACAAAATAAATGTCAGAATAAAGCTCGTCACGATGATATATCGATTGCGATTTTTTTCTTTCATAAATAAACCGATTCCGAAGATAAACAAGATAAAGCTAAGCGGATTAATAAACAGGATGAACTCCTGCATGAAATTTTCTATTTTAATATTGAAGCTAGATTTATAGATAACATAGGTTTTGACCCACATGAGCAATGTCGCAATCAGTAAAAATGAAATCGCCTTTAATCTTTTCTTTCGCATTGTAACCTCCTTATGCTAAGCGAGCACTCAAGCTAGGGATACACCCTAATTATTGGTGCTTCTTCAAAAATAACTAAACTATATCTTATCCTGTATGTGCTGGAAAATCAATGTCTTTTTCCTCATGACAAACTTATGAATATGCTAAACATTTCATTTCATGCCCATCTATCGCTTTTTTTAATAAAAATGACATCATGATGACTTTTTTGTTTAAGACAACCATTTGTTTTTTGCCATCCATGCACCGCCGATGACTCCTGCATCGTTTCCGAGAGAGGCAATCACGACTTCGACATCATCAGCGCAAGGCGGAAATGCGTGATGCTTAACAACGCGTTCTACTTTACTGCGAAGGAGCTCACCTGCTTTTGAAACACCGCCGCCAATCACGATTTTTGTTGGGTTTAACGCACTGGCAAGATTCGCTAACACAAGCCCAAGATGAGTCGTCACTTCTTCTACGACACGCATGGCAAGATCATCTCCACTTTCAGCGGCCTTAAACACTTCCTTTGCAGTCAGCGAAGTGAGCGTGCCAAGTGAAGATGTATGCTGCTCTGTTACTAATTTATCCTTTGCAAGCCGGACGATGCCAGTCGCAGATGCAATGGTTTCAATACAGCCTGTTCTCCCGCAATTACACGGTGCTCCTTGGAATGGAACGGCACAAATATGGCCAATTTCTCCGCCAGCCCCTGTCTCACCTTGAACAACTTCACCATTTACAATAATGCCGCCGCCAACACCTGTGCCAAGTGTGACCATCAGGATGTTTTTTGCGCCATCGCCTGCACCCTTCCACATTTCACCGAGTGCAGCAATATTCGCATCATTTTCGATGACAGATGGAAGTCCGGTCTCTGCCTCTAGGTGATCTTTGAGTGGATAGTTTGTCCAGCCGAGATTCGTTGTTTTATAGACAATCCCAGATACTTTATCTACAGGCCCAGGTGCACCCATTCCAATCCCAATCAGCGCTGATTTGGGCATACTGATTTCGACTAGTTTGTGGTCAATTGATTTGGCAATATCGACTGTGATCGTCTGCCCTGATTTATCCGTAGGAATCTCCCACTTATGCTGAATTTCACCATATAGGTTAATGAACGCAAGCTTAATTGTCGTACCGCCAAGATCAACTCCTACAAACCAATCCCCGATCATATGCCCTCCACCTTCACATTGTTTTTCGATTTAATTTGGCTAGTTCCATTTGAAGAATCGTCATTGCGTTTAACCATTCTGTCCGGTCAATAATGCCCGATGTATACATTTCCTTCAGTTCATCTGCCATAAAATCTAATTCCACTTCACGATCTCCGAAATACACATAATTTCCAAATCTCATGAGCAGCTGCTGTACATCATATAACGTTTTCATTGTTTCCACCATTTCTTCTCATCAACAGATAGGATAAGCGTATTCATAAATGCGCTTTCAGTCAAGTCATTCAATGTGTTTGCGTGTTTTCAATATATTGTTTCAGCTTTAAAAATTGATCATTTTTTGGATCTTGGTCTAACCCTTTTTCTATTAGTTCCTCTGCTTTCGCTGTCTCTCCTTTTTCTACGTACAACAACGATAAATGATACAGTTTATTTGGATCATCTGGATTTTTTTTAAGCGACTTTTGTAAAAATCCAATCGCTTTGTCAAGGTGTCCGAGCTGGGCTTCCGATAGTGCATATATATGTAGAGCCTCAGCTGATGCATCCTTTTGATATACATATTCCTCTAGACGTTTACTTGCTTCGTTATAGTTCTTGTCATCAAATAAACTTGCTGCCTCACTTACTGCTGCCGCTTCCTTTTGATCGTCTGAATGAAACCCTGTATACAATCCAAAACCACCAATCAACAGTAGAACAATACTAGCAAGAAACATTTTGACAGGCTTCACCTGTTTAGGAAGCCGGACAGCTAAAGCCGCTAAAAAACCGCCAACCAGACCGCCAAGGTGCCCTGCGTTATCAATACCTGATACGGTAAAGCCGATCCCTAAATTGATGAGGATGATCACAATAATATTTGTCCCCATCGTCCGGAAGAAGAGCTTGCGGTTAGAAATTGCCAAATATAATAGTGCACCTAAGCATCCAAAGATCGCGCCTGATGCACCGGCTGCGATGGCCGTATTAAAGACAAAGCTCGCTATGGAACCAAAAGTGCCGGAAATGAAATAGATGAGCAAAAATCTCCATGAGCCATAAATTTTCTCAACAGCCGCTCCGACAGACCAAAGAGCAAATGTATTAAAGAGTAAGTGTGTCAAGCCAATATGCAAAAACATTGGTGTAATCAGACGCCACCATTCTCCATCTAAGATCAGCCCATTATTTTTAGCACCAAACGCTGTCAAAGTTGCCGTATTGGTACTTCCGCCAAATAGTTCAAGTAAAAGAAACATCACCACTTGAACAGCGATGAACAGGTAGGTGAAAATCGGTCTGCCATTTTGAAAAACGGCCCGTTCTCGTTCACGCTGCTTTTCCTGATCATCAAATGCTTGAAGTACGCTCACTTTAAGCTGGATGACATCTTCAGCTGTGTCTCTTTTTGCCTCTTCTACATCCACTGTCAGAGATGTATTGAGCCATTTTTGCAGCTCATTTACGTCGTGTTGAAGAGTGTCTGCATTCAGTAATACAGGTGTAACCGTCACCTTTTGCTTTTTTTGCGGTTGACCGTTTAGGTCCTCCCAATCATCTACAGGGTCGTCAGCTGTAAATTGGAGCTGTAAGAGATGCAGAGAACGTTTACGCATGGCCTCTCTCAGCTGATCCATCCGATACGTCTGTTCTTCGATATCTCGAACGATCTCCTGTTTAAAATTCACATCTTTTCTAGATAGACGGATGAGATCATACCCTGAGTTTCGTGGTGCTTCAAAAAATATTTCATCTTCTGGAAACGGACTTTGAATCATCTCGTACCCTTTTTGTCTTAATTCATCAACAACTCGCCAAAATAAACTATCTATGACATTCATTCATTCGCGCTCCATTTTTTACATTATTATAACAAGAATCGTTCTGATCCGCATTTCTGAACAAAAAAATCCCGGCGTCTGCGGGATTAGAATGCTTGGCGAATAAATTTCGTCCGAAAATATGGGATTTTCATCAGCCACTTAATAAAAAAGTGACGCACTTGATTTTGACCTAAGATCAAATTCATCAGCCGGTAACGATTTTGCACGAGAACGAATGCAAACAATGTGAACACAATGCTCCAAATCATTTTATTCATCATATTCCCTCCTATGTTCGTATCGTGGCTTAAATAGGATGTGTTTATGCATGAACCATCATTTTTATCGCTTACCATGTGATATGCTTTCACACTCTAATCCCTTGTTCTTTTGATTGAATATAATAGACCTCTTCACACTCAGATTGATCATAAGAAACGTCAAATTGATGAAGATCGATTAAATCCTTGAACGTATGAGGCAGCTTACAATTCTGCTCTACCTCTTCTATCTTGTGAGGGAAGTAATTGTCGTATGGATTTGGTGTATGAACATATACAGCGTCTAAACCAGGGTCATGTTCGTGAATACAAATCCATGTTTGGTATGGCTTTTCAAAGCCTTCAAGCTGTTTTAACAGCCTATGATATAAAGCGATATGGGCTTTGATATGCTCTCTTCTTATTTTTAAGCTATTTTCCCCGACCCCAAAAAAATCAAAGTGCGTATGCCAAAAATAAAACCATGAATCCTGATCGAGTTTTAGGTCACAAGTATTCACTTCCTCCCACATATTGCGGAAGTATCTTTTCTTTCCACGAAATTTTTTCAAAACGGACCTCCTATCAGCTAAAATGCCATGACCTTATGAAACAACAAAAAGCCCGTTCTTTGGACAATGAGCGGACTTTTACTTTTGATATAACGTGCCTTTTTCACTGACAATCATAGACACCGGTATGTCGTGCGCTTCAGTCGGCACATGCCTGATTTGCTGTAAAGACAGACAAAGTGCAATGGTTCCCCCGTGATAGTCAGCTAAGTAGCGGTCATAATAGCCGCCCCCAAATCCAATCCGGTAGCCTTTTTGATCGAAGCATACCCCAGGCACAATGATTAAATCAATGGTTTCTTTATGTACAGCTGTTGATACTTGAGGGTCTGGTTCCAATAGCCCAAAGTAGCTGGGTGTCATCTTTGTTTCGGGTGTATATTCATAAAACATCATCTCTTTTGTTTTCGGAAAACAGGTAGGGATACATACTGTTTTTCCTTCTTCCCACGCTTTTTCAATTAAAGGCATTGTCGGTATCTCTTTTCCTCTAGACATCGTCAAAGCGATCGTTTTCGCCTGTTTCCATGCTGGCAGCTGCAATAAGTGCTCATGAAGTAAAGCCGTGCTGCGCTCAAATTCTTCAGCGCTTATTTGATCAAGCTTGGCTAATGTTTGAAGGCGAAGCTCCTTTTTCATACAGATCATCTCCCATCATAAAAAAACAGCAGGAAAATTCCCTGCTGCTTACTTTGTTTCACGATGTACAGTTTGTTTTTTATCACGTGAGCAATACTTTTTGAATTCAACGCGATCTGGATTGTTTCGCTTATTCTTTTTAGTAATATAGTTACGCTCACCGCATTCAGTGCAAGCTAGAGTAATATTTACGCGCATATTTTTCCCTCCAAACTAAAATCAATTCACATTCAGACCTAACTATAATACCACTTCTAGCTTAGGAATGCTAGAATGTTTTTTCACCAATTTCAATTTGAGTGCATCCACTTACATATCGCATGCTTATGTCATGAAAAATCGTCTGCTCCCCTATAAAACCTGATCCTTTGTCGTACTGTATACATGAGAGACCCTCTTCTCCCCGCCGCTTTCATTTATTTTGACAGCGAAGCAAGGTTTTCATACCCGTTTTACATATAAAAAGAAAAAAGATGAAAAAAAGGTGATTTTCTTCAGCAATTCCTTTTGAAACTAGCTTTTTTATGGTATAAAAAAGAAGGGTCGAAAACTGTCTGAAACAATCTTGGAAGCCTTTTATGGCTTTCAGCATTAAAATATGAATAAAAGGTGATGAAACATGGAAATTGCAATTATCGGATTGCTTGTTGTCAGTATTGTACTGATCGCATTCTCATATTTTCAAAGAGAGCCGATTAAAGAAGTCGAGCAGGAACTTGAAACACTTCAACTATCTGCAATGCAAGAAATCTATAAACTGAAAAAGAAAATGAAAGTGCTTGAAGAAGAATTACTTGAAACAAACATCGTCGTCCGCAAGCATTCAGAAATTGATCCATCCATCGCAAGACAGATCATTTCAAAGCACCAAAATGGCATGTCTCCTGAGGCCATTGCGCGCGCTGAGCATGTATCTGTAGAAGATGTCAACATGATCATTAAAGACAACGAGAGGGTGCTTGTATGACGAAAAAAAGCATCCAAACGTTTGCAGCAGGTATGATTCTTGCAACTGGGGTTCTTGCGATTGTCTTTTTCCTCACTGGGAAAGACGAGGCAGCAGCTGATACAACAACAAAAGAAACCCTCGCACAGAAAGTAACAGACACTGACGTGAAAAACTATTTAGACTCCAAAAAAGAAGTCACTGTCAGCCGTGAAACGTACCAGCAGCTTCTTGACTATAAGGAAAAAGCGCTGAAGGCAAATGAAGACGGAGATTCTAAAAGTGATCAACAAAAAGAGGACAAGCCTAAAGGCAAATCGATCAAATTTGTGATTAAAAACGGTATGAGTACAAGTGATGTTTCAGACATGCTTGAAAAGGACGGCATCATCAACTCGTCTAAAGATTTTAATGATTACGTAATTGACGCCGGCTACCATAAAGAAATTCGTGCAGGCAAGTTCAATTTAAAAACAGGAATGACATTCAAACAGATTGTCAAAGCCTTAACAAAATAACAACAAAACCCCCCTGGCGGCACTGACCTCCAGGGGGGTTTCCTTATCCAAATCGACCAGATATATAATCATTCGTTCTTTGATCGTTTGGCTCAGAAAACATCACATTCGTATCATTGACCTCAACAAGCTCCCCCATTAAGAAGAATGCCGTTCGGTCTGATACCCGAGCCGCTTGCTGCATGTTATGCGTCACAATGGCAATCGTATATTTCTCTTTCAATTTCATAATCAATTCTTCAATCTTTAATGTTGAGACAGGATCAAGCGCTGATGTTGGTTCATCCATTAATAAGATGTCTGGGCTTGTAGCAATGGCTCTTGCGATACAAAGACGCTGCTGCTGACCGCCAGAAAGGCCTAGAGCGGGAGCACTTAATCGATCTTTCACTTCATCCCATAGGGCAACATCTCGAAGCGCTTTTTCCGCGATTTCTTTCAATTGCTGCTTGCTCTTAACTCCATGAATTCTTGGTCCGTATACGACATTACCAAAAATTGACTGAGGGAATGGATTCCCTTTTTGAAACACCATGCCGACATTTTTACGCAGCTCCACTAAATCGACACGACCTTTTAAAATGTTGTCATCTTTATACATCATATCCCCAGTGATTTTCACACCTGGCACTGTTTTGACCATAAGATTTAACGTTTTAATAAACGTTGATTTTCCGCAGCCGGACGGGCCGATAATCGCTGTAACTTCATGCTCTCTAATCGCTAAGTCAATATGCTTCAATGCATGATGCTGTCCATACCAAAGATTCATATCATTCACACGAAACACTTCTTTTTTTGCTGCTTTAGTTGCTACTGCATTCATCAAATCACCCGCCTTATCCAAATCGACCATTGATATAGTCTTCTGTTTTTTGCTGTGCAGGACGTGTAAAGATACGTTCTGTGGCATCATATTCTACTAGATCTCCGTTTAAGAAAAAGGCCGTACGATCTGATACACGGAGCGCTTGCTGCATGTTGTGTGTCACAATGACGATTGAATAATCATTTTTTAATTCGCCTAATAGCTCTTCAATTTTCGCATTTGAGATAGGGTCTAGGGCAGAAGCCGGTTCATCTAATAATAAGACACTAGGTTTCATCGCAAGTGTACGTGCAATACAAAGTCGCTGCTGCTGACCGCCTGACAATGACAAAGCAGATCGGTGCAGACGATCTTTGACCTCATCCCATAACGCCGCCTTTGTTAAGCTTTCCTCAACCGCATCATCAAGCACAGATTTTCTTTTTTCCCCGGCATACTTTAACGCATGGGTGATGTTATTGTAGATAGATTTAGGAAATGGATTTGGTTTTTGGAAGACCATGCCGATTTCTCTTCTTAAATTCACCACATTAATACGGTCATCCAAAATATTTAATCCTTCGTACATGATCGCCCCTTCACTTCTCGCACCTGAGATTAAGTCGTTCATGCGGTTAATACTGCGTAAAAAGGTAGATTTCCCGCAGCCGGATGGGCCGATTAATGCGGTGATTGCATTCTTCTCAATCTCGAATGAAATGTGATTGACCGCTCTTTTTTCACCATAATAAATGCTTAAATCCTGCACCTGTAAAATCTGTTCCGCTTGAAGTGGAGCCTTTTTCGCTGCAATCTCTTTTTTTTCTGCTAGCATTTGAACCATATCCCCTTCACACCTCTCTCACATTATTTTGACGTAAGCTTTTTATGAATAAATGAACCAAGCCATCTAGCAGCTAGGTTGAACAATAAAACTGAAAGCACAAGTACAGCTGATGCACCATTTGCAATGGCCTCTGCATCTGGAATGATTCCTTGTGTATTGACGTTCCATATATGAACGGCTAATGTTTCTGCCGGTCTAAACACATTCAGCGGTGACGTATCAGAAAAAGGACTCCAGTTTGTGAAATCAAGGCGCGGTGTGGAGAGACCTGCTGTAAAAAGAAGAGCAGCCGCCTCACCAAAGACTCTTCCTGATGCTAAAATCGCACCAGTGATAATAGACGGAAGCGCACCTGGAATAAGGACCGTTTTGACTGTATGCCACTTCGTTACACCAAGCGCTAGTGATGCTTCCTTTTGATCCTTCGGTACAGAGCGCAGCGCATCTTCTGTCACCCTGACCATCACCGGCAGGTTAAACACAGTGAGCGCAAGAGCTCCTCCAATAATCGTATAGCCCCAGCCTGTTAAATTCACAAACATGAGTAAACCAAACATACCAATGACGATAGACGGAAGTGAAGACAGCACTTCGATACATGTACGAATAAAGTCTGTGACTTTGTTTTGAGGAGCGTACTCTGCCATATACACTCCGCCGCCGACGCCAAGCGGTACTGTAATCAGCATCGTAATAAACAAAATATAAAACGAGTTAAACAGCTGATCCCTGATGCCGCCGCCAGAGCCAATCGCACTTGAGCGGGTTGTCAAAAAGTCGAAATTTAATTCTTTTGCACCGTTGAAAATGATATAAGAAAACAAACCAACGAGAATCGCCGTAATAATGGCAGCACATAATCCAAATATAAATGTGGCAAAACGATCGGTCATTTTGCTATTCATTAAATCTTCCTCCTAGACGACAAGTATCTGATAATGAGTATGAACATAAATGATACAACTAGAAGGACAAGTCCCATTGACCAAAGTGTATTGTTCTCAACACTTCCATACGTTGTGTGACCCATGTTTAACGTAATAATGGTTGTTAATGTACCAGCTGTATCCATAATGCTCTCTGGTAAATTACGCGTGTTTCCAATGACCATCTGTACAGCAAGGGCTTCTCCAAATGCTCTAGCCATGCCAAGAACGACCGCTGTCATTAATGTTGGCAGAGCTGCTGGGACAAGCACACGTCTAATCGTTTGCCATCTTGTTGCACCTAATGCGTACGATCCCTCTCGTAAACTTTTTGGTAGTGAACCCATTGCATCAGTCGCAATGGATGTAACGGTTGGCAGGATCATAATAGACAGGACAATCGTTCCTGCTAGCACGCTATGCCCTGAGCCGCTTGACTTAAAATGTCCGATAAACGGCACCAATACTGTAAGACCTATGAATCCGTAAACAACGGATGGAATCCCTACAAGCAATTCAATGACTGGCTGGAGGATTTTACGTCCCCAAGCAGGTGCAATTTCTGTCATAAAGATTGCGCCTGCGATGCCTATCGGCGCTGCAATGAGTGCCGATAGGAGCGTGACGGCGATTGATCCGAAAATAAAAGGAAATGCGCCGTACTGCGGGTTTTCTGCTGTTGGGTTCCAATTGATACTGGTTAAGAACTCAATTGGGCTTACACCATTTACGATGAAAGATTGTAAACCCTTAATGCCAAGGAAGATGGTAATGGCGATAGATACAGCAATCATTAAGAATGCGCAAAATCTCACCAAAATACTTCCTCTTACTTCATCCATTTGCCTATTTTTCTTCGAGCTGATCAGTCGATCGCTCGCTTCTGTATGTTCTATCTGCTTCATCTTTTTCTACACTCCTATGAATGTCATAAAAGGAAAAGTGAAAAGCTCCACTTTTCCTTCATCAGCAATTCAAGACCTCTTACTTATCTGTTTGTTTGCCTGTTGCGTCTCTTTCTACTTTCATATTAGCAACTGAGATGTAGCCTTGGTCTTTGACGATTTCTTTTTGTACTTCATCACTCATGAGGTAATCTAAGAATTGTTTTGCTAGACCATCTGGCTCACCTTTTGTATAAGAATGCTCGTAAGCCCAAATTGTATATTTACCGCTTTCTACATTGCTTTCTTCCGGTTTCACACCATCAATGCTAAGCGGTGTAATTTTGTCATCTGTTAAATAAGAGAATGCTAGGTATCCAATCGCACCTGGCGTTTCTGCAATCAGTTTTTTCACTGTGTTTGAAGAATCTTCTGTGATTCCTTCTGCAGGTGTTGCTCCATCAAGTGCATATTTCACAAATGTTGCACGAGTTCCTGAAGAGTCAGGTCTGTTGACAAGAGTGATTTTTTGGTCTTTCCCGCCAAGCTCTTTCCAGTTTTTGATTTTACCAGTGAAGATTTTTTTCAATTCGTCCTTTGTGATGTCCTTGACACCCACTTCAGGGTTTACAGCTGCGGCCATTCCAACAACTGCTACTTTGTGGTCTGTTAAAGCTTTTGCGTCGATTCCGTCTTTCTCTTCTGCGAATACATCTGAGTTACCAATTTGTACAGATCCTTCTGACACTTGAGAAAGTCCTGTTCCTGAACCGCCGGCTTGTACTTGAATATCGGCTTTTGGATGTTTATCCATGAATTTTTCTGCTGCCGCAAGAACTAAAGGCTGCATCGCAGATGATCCTGAGATGGTAATGGAACCTGATGCCTCATCTTTGTTTGAAGCATTTCCTTTACTGTCTTTTGAATCTCCGCTTGAGCTGCTGTTTCCGCATGCTGTGACGAATGCTAACAATGCGATAGTAAGGAAAGTAAGCAGCCATAATTTGTTCTTTTTCATTTCAAGAATACCCCCTGAATAATTTGTCCTACGAGTAATACATTAAAGGTTCTTTATTAATTTCGTTTAAATGGAATGTTAAGGTTTTGTAAATGTCGAAGTTTTGTAGAGATCTTGCGATGTTTTTTATGTATTTTGTCAATTTATCTCGAAAATTTTGAAGAAAACGTAAAAAAACGCCCACAAAAAGTGAGCGTTTTTACCTAGAAAAGGTCTAGTCATTTGTTTCTGCTTCATTTTCAATTTTATTTTTGTTCTTCGCTTGTGTATCATTGCTTTCCTGTTTTGATTTTAGCTCAAAGTATTTGTCTAATACTTGTTCACCGATATCATTTGTAATTGGATAGCGCTGATTGTAGTCTTGATACACCCATGGTACAACGACGGAAATGGCCACTTCTGGATTATCAGCAGGCGCATACGCCACAAGTGTTGTGTTATATGTTGGTGTGCCGCGTTTGCTTTTAATTGGGCCGTCATAGAATGATTGAGCGGTTCCTGTTTTGCCAGCTGGGTTATACTTTTTGTTACCAAAGTTCGAGTAGGCCGTCCCTCTTGGGTTCTGCATGACAAGCTTGAAGCCTTGCTGAACACGCTTGATCTCATCACCTGTCATGTCTAGCTTATTCAATACGTCCGGTTTGACGGATTCTGTTACAGCACCAATGCCGCGCTGCGGATCTGGCTCTCTCACTTCTTTAACAAGCTGCGGACGTAAACGATATCCGCCATTGGCAATCGTTGAAACGTATTGCGCCATTTGCAGCGGTGTAAACGTATCATACTGTCCAATTGCATAGTCAAGCAGGAGACCAGATTGTGTAGACGTTCCCCGGTAGCCTGTCGCTTCGTTTGGCAGGTCAATCCCTGTTTTGACACCAAGACCAAATTTACTGAAATTATAACGGAATGTATCAAAAGCTTTCGGATCGATTGGGAGCGGCTGGTTCTTACGATACTCCCCTTTTCCAACGGCAATCGCTGTTTTAAACATATACACGTTAGATGAACGCTCGAGTGCCGTTAAATCATTAATGAGTCCCATATTTTGATAGGATTTCTTAGGCGGTGACTGCGCGATATACAGCGGTTCATCGTACTGGGTACTTCCAATATGAATCACGCCTGTTTTATATCCCGTCAGTACAGTGGCCCCTTTTACAGCTGAGCCCATCGCATAGGATGAAGTCATCGTTCCTAATGCGTAGTCATCAAATTTGTATTTTCCGTTTTTGTTTGAAATCTGTTTCCCCGCAACGGAGAGAACTTCTCCATTTCTAGGGTCCATCATGACAACAAACGCACGATCAAGAAGCTCTGTCCCGCCTCTTTGTTTCGCACTTCTTAAGTTCTTTTCAACGATTTTTTCTACTGCTTTTTGCAGCTGAATATCAATGGTGAGCACTAGGTCTTTCCCGCTCTTTCCTTCTGTTAGCACTTTAGAGCTTGTCACATTGCCCTCTTTATCAGTTGTACTCTGCTCTTTTTCCTTTTGGCCTTGCAGGACATCTTCATATTGATATTCTAGATAGCTTTTTCCTACACGGTCATTTCGGCTGTAGCCGAGCGATAAATAATGTTCAAGAAGTGACTGCGGAAGTCCTTCATCACTTGAGGACACGCTGCCGAGCATACTGCGAAGCAGTCCTTTATACGGATAGCTGCGTGACCAGTCTGTTGTGACATCCACACCTGGCAGCTCGTCCAAATGCTCAGAGACGTAAGCAATTTCGCTTGGCTTCACATCATCATTTTTAATGAATTGAGGCGTAAGTGCATAGCCTGCATCCATTTGTCTTTTAATCGCAAGCACTTGTAAGTCTTTTTTCGTCAGTTGATTTAATTCCTTGTCCGTGATGCGTTTCAGCTGAAGCTCATATAATTTATCATCAGCGACCTTATCGTCACCCTTTAATTCCGATTCCTTTTGAACAAGCTTTTTCGCTTCATTCGGGTGCGTTAAAATCCAGAAATCTTTTTTGTCACGATCTGTGATTTTTTTCGTACTCACATGAATCATATCCGCTAATTTTGTAGCCACTTTGAGCCGCTCTTCTTGTGAAGTCGTCGAGGTTCTCGTATATGTAATGGCATTTAGCGCTTTATTGTTGACAATCGTATTATAGTTTCGATCGTAAATTTTTCCGCGCGGAGCAGATGAGCTGACATTCACATCCTCTTGTTTTTCTGCCTGCTTTTTATAATCTTCTCCATTGACAATTTGTACAAATCCGAGTCTTACAACAACACCGGTAAAAATAATAAACGCAGCTAAAAATAGTAAATTCAGCCGAAGTGGAAGTGTTTTGCGCCCTTCCTTCGCGTCTTTTTTGTTTTTCTTGTTTCTCATCACATCACCTTTTCTATCAAGAAAGAAATGGCACCCCTTTTTGTGTATAAAAGGTGCCATCATCATTTTAGCGGTTTTTCTATTATTTATCTAGAAATTTGATGTTCCATTGGTAAGAAATTTTACCTTTCTCCCTTAATAAGGTTCGTCTGAGAAACTGGCTTTTGACCGTCTGCCTCTTTCATATCAGCAGTTTTTTCTTTCAAATGAATATCTTTTACAAAGAAATAAATGAGGGTATGTCCCGCTCCAAGCACAACAAGAGATGCAGGTATCCCGAGCTCATCACCAAGTAAAGTGACAGACAAAAGAAACAACACAATGGAACAAATACGGCCAGCATTTAAAAACAGCTCCCTGACCACAATATATTCAATTCGGGCTTTCCTTGCATACCTTGCATGACCGATGACATCGTATGTTAAGGATACATATGGAACAAGCAGAAGCGGATATCCTATCGCGATGGCTACCGCATACATGAGAAGTGATACATAGGACAAGTGAAAGACGATTAAGAACAAGGCGCCGTATAAAATCAGCCCGCCAAGCATAATGGCTTTCTTACGCCATTTTTTCTTAATCAAACGCGTAGCGAAGAAATAAGCGAAAAAGGCAACACCTGAGTTCACCAAACCAAATGTCCCGAGAGCAAGCTCACTGTTTGTTGCGATAAACACAAAGACACTGATTAAGAAGACAAAGACCCCTTCACGAAGCCCTTGAAAAAAGTGAGCTGTTGTAATCTTACGCCAATTCTCGTCGGCATGGCGTTCTTTCCATATTTGCTTGATGATAAATTTTCCTTTGGACTGCCTTCTCTTGAGGAAAAAGCTCATCACAACCGCTAATGAAAACAAAATTAGCGATAAAGTAAAAATCACTGTATAGCCCGTATCATCTGTTAATTGAGAAATGACAATACCCGCGATCAGTGGACCGATCATGCCAGCTGTAGAGGTGAGGACTCCGAGAAACCCATTAAAGAAATCTCTTGTTTCAGGCTCGGTGATCTCAAAGGTAAGTACGTTAAAAGCAAGCCAGTAAAAACCATAGCCGATCCCAAGGACACTCCCTAATAAAACAAGCCGCGCGGCCGCGTGCTCTCCTGCTATTAAGACAATTAAGTAAAAAGCGGCTAAGAAGATCACGCCGAAACGAAGGACAAACGCCCGGTCTATTTTTTTAGCAAGCCGGCCTGCGAATAAAAATGTAATGGGCTGAAGCACAACAATAGCCAGATTGTAAATCGCAAGATCTGTGAATTTCCCAGACTGTTTCCATAAATACACGTTTACAAACGTATTAGAAAGTGCAATGGCAAGTGCGTATAATCCGCCAATCGTGAGGAGGAGCATTAAATCTCTTGTAACATCCATGTCCCCGAACATTTTCTTTAATCTGCTCATATATTTCATTCTCCTTTTCTACACAATAGTCTGTCTCATCAAAAGGCAGATATGTAAAAAAAGGAGGGAAAATATAAAAAGACCTGCTTCTCTAAAGAGCAGGTCTTTTCAAATCAAATGGTTTATTTAGCTTCGCTGTAAAGGCGAGCCACTTCATCCCAGTTCACAACATTCCAGAAAGCTGAAATGTAATCAGGACGACGGTTTTGGTAGTTTAGGTAGTAAGCATGCTCCCAAACGTCAAGTCCTAGAATTGGTGTTTTTCCTTCAGTTAAAGGAGAATCTTGGTTTGGCGTGCTTGTGATTTCAAGTTTGCCATTGTTCACAACAAGCCATGCCCAACCAGAACCAAAGCGTCCTGCAGCTGCTGCAGCGAAATCAGATTTGAATTTTTCAAATCCGCCTAATTCTTTTTCGATTGCATCTGCAAGTTCACCAGTTGGTGCACCGCCACCGTTTGGTGAAAGAAGCGTCCAGAATAATGAGTGGTTAGCATGTCCTCCGCCATTGTTACGTACAGCTGTACGAACGTTTTCAGGTACAGAGTTTAGGTTAGCCACTAGCTCTTCGATTGATTGATCTTCAAGAGCTGATACACCTTCGATTGCTTTGTTTAAGTTTGTTACATATGTGTTGTGGTGTTTTGTGTGGTGAATCGTCATTGTTTCCTTGTCGATATGTGGTTCTAATGCATCGTAAGCATATGGTAATTCTGGAAGTTTAAAAGCCATGGTTAAATTCCTCCTTAGAAATGTATGTACTGAAATGCTTCCTTAGGTCGTAAGCAAGCAATTCATCCTACTCAAAGAGTATCAAAAGAATTGGCTTGTTTCAACGTTATTGCTCATGATCTGAAACATTTCAGTGTTTATTTTGTATTTAGCCCTTTAGAAAGAGTTTTAAACGCCCTTTTTCTATTTATCGAAGGACATAAAATAAAAAGATGCCCAGCATCAGCGCTTGAATCAATCCTTTGGCAAATACACCTGATATAAATCCGATTAACGAGCCTAATCCTACTTTCACACTTGTCTTCACATCTTTTTGATGAACAAGGAGCTCTGCTATAACACTTCCGATAAATGGACCAATGATAATTCCTGCAATCGGAATCACAAAAGGACCGACTAATAACCCAATGGTGCTTCCCCAAATAGCTGCACGGCTGCCGCCAAAACGCTTGACCCCAATCAGGTTCGAGACATAATCTGCCGCAAATAATACCGCGGTAAATACGGCTTGAATGAGCCAAAACGTCAGTGTCAGCGGCTCGAAGCTGAAAAAGAAACCATATAGAATAAATCCGAGAACCATAAAAACCACACTAGGGATAATTGGATAAACAAGTCCAACAAATGCAATGATAAATGCACAAATGATGAGAATCCAATACAGCACGTCCAAGTCACAGCCGCCTCCTTTTTATTTGCTGTATACATTATGCCTCATTCCCTCTATCTTAACCAGCAATGAAGGCCATACTTGTACTTGTTAGATAGACATTGATACAATATGAGAAATAGAAAAGAATGTAGGAAGTGAATTGATTGAACGTATTTAAACTATTATTAAAAGGCATTTATTCACCAAAAGATATTGCGAAAGCACGGTTTACAGGGATTGGCAAAGCGATTTTATTCATTTTTATCCTTTCGATCATCGCAGCAGTTCCTCAGGGTTATCATATGAGTCAAGAGATCTCGAATGCGATGTCAGGATTTCAGCATGTGATCAAAAAAGATTTACCTGATTTCTCAATCGAAAAAGGAAAGCTTCAAGCGGATCAAAGTGAACCGATAGAAAAAGAAGAAAACGGCATTACGATCATTTTTGATCCTGCTGAAAAAATAAAAGCAAGTGAGCTTGAATCAAAGCAAACGGCCATCGCATTATTAAAAGAAAAAGCTGTGATTGCCATTGATGGGCAAATGACAGATATCCCGTATCAGCTGCTTGGTGGGACACTGACAAAAGACGAACTTGCCCGCGTCACAAATCAGAATCAAGCGATTATTATCCCAGTCATCTGTGTGCTGTTATATCTATCAACTGCGGCTCTCATGTTCATTAGCGCAACTTTCCTTGCGATGCTTGGTACATTTATTAAACGCATGCAGCAAAAAGAGCTGTCCTTCCAAATGCTATGGAAGCTCTCTGCTTACTCACTCACATTAACAACAGTCTTTTTCGCCATCATGAGTGCATTAAACACGCCTGTTGCGAATTCATTTTTATTAAATTGGGTCATTAACTTTATCTTCTTATACCTTGTTGTAAAGGAAATACCCGCTAAACATAAACCACTTGTCAAAAATTAATTTAGTGTATGAAAGCTCCCCCAACTTGGAGGAGCTTTTTATGTATGTGCATGCTCTATGATTCATCCGGATGAATGATCGCAAACAAATAATGATCTTCCCATACGTCATTAATCTTTACTTTTTTACGATTGAGTCCCTCATTTTCAAAACCTGTCTTTTCAAGCACACGAATGGAACCTATATTACTCGGCTTTACTCCAGCTTCAATACGATGCAGGTGCAGCTCATCAAAGGCATAATCGATGATTAAACGAATGGCTTCTGTCATATACCCTTTCCCGCCATGCTTTTCATCAAGTACATACCCCAGCCAAGCTCCTTCTACCGGGCCTCTTACGACAGAATTTAATGAGATTGTCCCAATTAAGGCATCTGTTTCATTTAAGAAAATACCGTGCATGTAGGCTTCATCCTGTACGCATTTTTCCACACTGCGCTGAATTCGTTCAATTTGACGAGATAACGTGAAAAAATCATCTTTGACCAAAGGTGTAAATTGCTGAAAATATGAGCGATTCTCAAGTTCAAGTGCGAGTAGTGATTGTGCATCTTCTTCTGTTAGCGCTCTCACATATATATGCTGACTGATTTTCTTCATAAACTCTCCCCCCTGCTTTTATTTTATCATAATCGTGATAGAAGCTTGAAAAAGCACCGCCGAGCGTAAATTCAATACAAGACACACTAGAACGAACTAGAACCTCCCTTTCCAGCTTTTCTCCTCATGTTGGTTCTATCATTTCGGGACATGCATAGACTGAAGTAAACTCTTAAAAGCGGTGAGTGAAATGCGGCGTATTATTTTTTTGCTAATCAGTTTGTTTGTCCTCTTTATTATCTTTTTTGATTTAAAAAATGGCACCATTCCCGTTGAAGAAGGTCCAGCTGTCCCTGCAAATGCCTTTCAAACACCTGAGAAAAAAGCATATAAGAACGTCACAGTGAAACAAGGTGAAACTGTCGTCTCTATCGTCCATACAAGCAAGCCACTTGATGAAGTCATTGAGGATTTTGAAGAGCTGAATCAAGGCGTCAAAGCAAACGAAATTCGGGCAGGCAGCACATATAAGTTTCCGGTATATAAGAGATAAAACGTTAATTCCTTGTCATTCATACAAAGAGACTGTTACAATATGAACTGTAAAACAAGACGTACATGGCAAAGAATTGCTTGTACACTAAGGAGCGATTGACAAGTGAGTGAAGTCACACATCGTACTAAAACACGTCCCGTCAAAGTGGGACCTTTAACTATAGGTGGAAATAATGAGGTTGTCATTCAAAGTATGGCAACAACCAAAACACATGATGTCGAAGCGACAGTAGCTGAAATTAAGCGTCTTGAAGAAGCTGGCTGTCAAATCGTGCGTGTCGCATGCCCAGACGAGCGTGCAGCAAATGCGATTGCAGACATAAAAAAACAGATCAACATCCCGCTAGTTGTCGATATTCATTTTGACTACAAGCTTGCACTGAAAGCGATTGAAGCAGGTGCAGACAAAATTCGAATCAACCCAGGAAACATCGGAAGACGAGAAAAAGTCGAAGCGGTTGTGAAAGCAGCAAAAGAAAAAGGCATTCCAATCCGTATTGGGGTAAACGCTGGTTCATTAGAGAAAAAAATTCTTGATAAATACGGCTACCCAACAGCAGATGGTATGGTCGAAAGTGCACTGCACCACATTAAAATTCTTGAAGATCTAGATTTTCATGATATCATCGTCAGCATGAAAGCATCTGATGTCAACCTAGCGATTGAGGCGTACGAAAAAGCTGCAAAAGCATTTGACTACCCTCTTCACCTTGGAATTACAGAATCAGGTACATTATTTGCAGGTACGGTCAAAAGTGCAGCTGGTCTCGGTGCTATCTTGAATATGGGGATTGGGAATACACTCCGCATCTCATTAAGTGCTGATCCAGTTGAGGAAGTAAAAGTAGCACGTGAACTGTTGAAATCATTTGGTCTTGCAGCAAATGCAGCCACACTGATCTCTTGCCCAACTTGTGGACGAATCGAAATTGACCTCATTAGCATTGCAAATGAAGTCGAAGAATATATCTCCACGATTAAAGCACCGATTAAAGTAGCTGTTCTTGGCTGTGCTGTAAACGGTCCAGGTGAAGCGCGTGAAGCTGATATCGGAATTGCCGGAGCTAGAGGAGAAGGCCTATTGTTCCGTAAAGGTGAAATTGTTCGTAAAGTGCCAGAAGAAACAATGGTCGAAGAACTGAAAAAAGAAATCGATAAAATTGCTGAAGAGCATTATGCAAAAATGGAAGCTGAAAAAGCAAAAGCCAACGCATAACAAAAAACGCCTGACGTCACTGTCAGGCGTTTTTCTGTTCTTGTTAAAAGAACGGGGTGATAAATATGCCAAGGATGACGGAAACAATTCCGATCCCGATTGACCATGCGCCAAGCGCATGTGCTCCTTTTCTTCTTGCAATATAACCAACGACGATTGCCGCTACTCCTAATAGCACCGGCAAGACAAATAACGAGATAATCGCAATCGCGAGTGCTGTATAGCCTATCCCCTTACTGCCTGAATCGTCACCAACTTGGTCACGTTCTCGTCTGTCTACTCGATCTCTTGAAGCCTGATATGGCTCTGCAATTTCAGCAGCTGTTTCCTCTAGATAGCCATCATCATTACTAAAGTGTGTGTCGATTTCACGATCATTTCTTCTGAAATCTTCGTCTCTTTCCATGATCAATTCCCCCTTTTGGTTAATAGAAAGGAGCTTTTTTAGTATGAGCAAAAATGTCTGTTTCATGTTTGCTAAAACTTGCTGGAATTGTGAATTGATTATGTTACACTTTAAGAGTATAAAAATGAGGAGTGTGGGCATGTTACATTTAGGAATTGATATAGATGGCACAGTGACGGCGCAGGACACCTTTGTTCCCTATTTAAATGAGTCGTTCCAATGTGCCATGACACTAGATGATATGACAGAATATGATTTGACGAAGCTTTTAAATATTTCTCAAGAAGAGTTTTGGGGCTGGATGAATCAGCATGAGCCTCTTATATATAAACAGGCAAAGCCTGCTAAGGACGCAAAAGAGATGCTTGATCAAATGAAACATCAACACAGGCTGATCTATATTACAGCGAGAAGGCAGCATCATGCGGATATCACCTACGAGTGGTTTCACAAACATCACGTGCACTATGATGACATTGAGCTGGTTGGCGGTCATCATAAGCTCGAAGCTGTTCAAAAGCACAAAATTGATGTGTTTTTCGAGGATCATCATGGAAATGCCACAATGATTGCAAAAGAGGCTGACATCCCGGTTATTCTTTTTAACTCCCCATATAATCAAATGCCCATTGACGACAGGATTATACGTGTCAACAACTGGCAGGAAGCATCTCAATGGATTAAACAATACGAGCAGCGTTTGGAAACTGCTTATTAATACAGAAAAGCCGATACTCTAATGTATCGGCTTTTTTGATGGAGCAAGCTTCCCTTCTGTCATGAGAAAATGGTACAGCGCTCCCTTCATGCCTGCCTGATTCAAGTAATAGCACGTTTCCACCTTCACTTGAATGTTCTTCCACGCAGGCAGAGTATGTAAATGTTTCTCAATATTTGATAGCAAATCTGGTCTTGCACTTACACCGCCACCAATGAGGATTTTCTCAGGATTAAGGACAGTTGCTACATTGTAAATACCAATGGCGATTCGCTTGTACCACTGATCCACTAGCTTTTCAATGGACGGATCATGCTTTGCCTTTTCAAAAATGGCTTGACCGTCTATTTGCGTACTTTGCGGAATTCCTTGCTTTTCTTTATAGCTCCGAATTAAACCAGCTGTTGAAGCACTGCTGTTGAGTGTTGTAAATTGTCCATTGTCTGTCTCTGTCAGCATCATGCCAAATTCACCGCCGCGGAAGGAAGCCCCGCGTACAAGCTGACCGCCAGCGAAAATACCACCGCCAACACCTGTGCCAAGCGTCATACAAATAAAACTGTCACACTCTTTCGCATGGCCACTGTATTTTTCTGCAAGAGCTGCACAGTTCGCATCATTTTCGACTTCAACACGAAGAGAGGTTTTCTCTTCTAAAAGAGTTTTTACATTTTGACCATTTAAGGCAATGATGGCTCCTGCAAATTCTGTATAACCTGTTTCACTGTCCACAAAGCCCGGAAGACTAATGGCGATTCCGCTAACATCTGACGTTCTCTGATATTGTTTGACCACATCCGCCATCGCTTCTAAAAACGGTTCAAGCTGACGGCAGTTCGTTTCATAGTCACCGCTCGTGACCAGCTCCCCATCCCGATCCATTAATCCATGTTTTGTTCTCGTCCCGCCTACATCAAACACGACATAATACGCCATTTTTGACCCTCCCTTTACTCCAAAAGACACAAATTTCTTCAGTACCTTGTTCTCATTTTAATGAAACAGCCGCCCTTTGTAAAACGTTTTCAAAAAGACAAGAGAAAAAGCCAGCTCTGCGGCTGGCTGTTTTATGAGTGAACTTCCTTCGGTTCGCAGGAAGGACATGTTCCGTATATTTCGAATTTATGTCCGCTAATGTGATAATCCTCTAGATCGGCGTCTAACTTGTCCATAGGGCAGGCATCGATCTCCTTTGTTTTACCGCATGTCAGACAAATAAAATGATGGTGGTGATGAGAAAAGGAACATTTAAAACGAAAAAGCTTCTCACCTGACAATTCCGTTGTTTCTAATATACCTAAGTCTTCATATAGCGACAGGTTTCGGTAAATCGTATCAAAGCTAAGACCCGGGTAGTCTTCACTTAGTGCCGTCAACACATTTTTAGCAGTCAAATATTTATCAGAATCAGAAAACAGTTGAAGCATGTCTTCACGTTTGCTTGTATACTTGTAGCCTTTTTCCTTTAATAAATCAAGCGCTTCTTGTACGTTCATGATGATTCCCCCTTTTGAATTTTCCAATAAAAATACATCCGATTAAAATCAAAATGGACAGCATCACAATGGTTCCGCCTGGCGCTAAATCTAGATAATAGCTTAAGATCAATCCCGCCAATACAGACAATTCACCGAACAAGATCGAAAGGAAAATCGCCTGTTTGAACCCTTTGGCAATGCGGATACTTGCCGCAACAGGAAGTGTCATGAGCGCAGAGACAAGTAGTGTACCTACGATACGCATCGATGCCGCAATGACAAGTGCGACAACTAAGATAAAAATAAAATGAATCCATTTCGCTGAAATACCAGAAGCCTTTGCATGCTCTTCATCAAAAGAAAGTAAAAATAATTCTTTATATAAAAGCACGACAACTAACACCACAACGAGTGAGATCCCAACAACAATCCAAAGATCTAATCTCGACACCGCACTGACACTTCCGAACAAATAACTAAACAAATCTGTATTAAAGCCATTCGCTAGTGAAATGAAGATGACGGAAATCCCGATACCGCCTGATAAAATAATAGGTATCGCCAGCTCCTGATAATGCTTATACACAGAGCGCAGGCGTTCAATAAATAACGAACCGGCAACAGAAAACGCCATCCCTAAGTACAGCGGGCTTACCCCTGTCAAGAGGCCAAACTTTTTATCAAGAAATAAACTAGCTGCAATACCGGCAAGTGATACGTGACTGAGGGCATCTGCAATCAGCGAGAGCCTTCTCACGACGATAAATACACCAAGCAAGGGCGCAATAAAACCGATCAGCATTCCTGCGATAAACGCATTTTGTAAAAATTCATAATGAAAAAATGGAAATAGCATTATTCATGTCCCCCATGATGGTGATGATCGTGATGAATCACTTGAATGTCATGTCCGTAAAATTGAGATAACGCCTGATCATCCATTGAATCAAACGTTGCTGCATCTCCGTGGAAATGAAGTGTCTGATTTAAACAAGCCACATGGGTGACTTTATCAGAAACGGTGCCCACGTCGTGTGTGACGAGAATTAAAGACATTCCTTTTTCTTTGTTTAATGTTTCGAGCAGCTGATAAAAGCCTTCTACTGTCCGCTGGTCTACCCCAACCGTCGGTTCATCTAAAATGAGCAGCTTCGGCTGACTGACGAGCGCACGTGCAATAAAGGCACGCTGCTGCTGACCGCCTGAAAGTTCCCCGATGTTTTGGTGCTTTAAATCTTGTATCCCAACTGAACGAATGGCTTCCTCAACTTGCCATTTGTCCTGCTTGTTCATTCGTTTGAATAAACCTATTTTCGCCGTCAATCCACTTGCGACGACTTCGTAAACAGAAGCAGGGAAACCTGTATTAAAACTATTCGCCTTTTGAGAAACAAATCCAATTTGATCCCAGTCTCTAAATTTTGAAGCAGGCGTGCCAAATAGCTTTAATTCACCTTGCTGTGGTTTAATGAGCCCAAGCAGGCACTTTAATAAGGTTGTTTTACCAGATCCATTCGGTCCAACAAGTGCTAGAAAATTTCCTTCCTCGACTGTTAAATGAATGTGATCTATGACATTTCGCTGTCCATAAGAGTACGAAATGTCCTTCATTTCAATAATTGGCTTTGCCATGAATCTTTCCACCTTTAATCAATATAAAAAGAATGATTACGATTTATACAACAAAAAGAAAATGGCTTTTGCCATTTTCTCTGTCCATACATACATTTCATTATATAAAAGAAAGATTAAAAAGTAAAATAAAAGCTAATGAATGGCTGTTTTGAACTTACCGCCTTTTGTTTCATGCGTATCCATAATCGTAATAAATGCTTGACTATCAATTTCAAATACAATGGATTTTAGCTTTGTGATTTCAAGTCTTGTGACAACGGCGTAGATGACATCTTTTTCTTCATCTGTATAACCGCCTTTCCCTCTCAGCTTTGTCGTTCCCCTGCCAAGTCGATGAAGAATCGCATCTGAAATTTCATCATAATAATCTGACACGATAATGACAGCTTTTGTTTCATCAAGCCCTTGAATGACAGCATCAATTGTTTTCATTGCCAAATAATATGTCATAACAGAATACATAGCCTGCTCTGGTCCGAAGACAAAGCCTGCCCAAATAAAAATGAACACATTGACGATCATGACAAACTCACCGACGGAGAATGGAATTTTTTTCGTTAGCAGAATGCCTAAGATCTCTGTTCCATCCATTGAGCCTCCATTTCGAATGACAAGTCCCACACCAAAACCAAGTAATAGCCCGCCAAATACAGTGGCTAAGATTGGCTGATTTGTAAATGCCTCTACATGATGGAGCGAAGATTCAATCACGGCTAAGCTGACAATCCCAATTACTGTGGAAACCAGAAAGGTTTTCCCAATATGTTTGTATCCTGATATCATAAATGGAATATTCAAAATGACAACAATCGTCGCAAAATTGATGAATGGGTTATCTGTAAAGAGATAATCCAAAATAAGCGAAATGCCGATGATGCCTCCATCGATAATATTGTTTGGCACTAAAAATAATTCAATGCTGACTGCTGCGCATGTAGCTCCTACTAGAATCAGGAAAATTCTAAATATAAAATGAGGCACTGATTCCTTTCTATGCTGTTTACTATTTGCCATACGTTCTCCCCTCTACACAACTTAAATTTTCAATGAACATTTTATTCACTTTACTATTTTATCATTTCAAAGGGTAAAATAAAATTTTTTGCACATTTTCCGTTTTCGCCCATACATTGTTACAGAGGGGAGGAATGGAATTGATTTTAATTCAAAAAATTGTCCTGCAACGGCTCAATCAGATCACAGCAAATGATCTGTTAAGGTATGCGAAGCAGTATGGTGTCAGTTTAACGTCAAACCAAGCTGCTGAGGTGGCCAAACTCATGAATGGGAAGAACATCAATATTTTTAATGATGCAGAGCGGAGCCGGCTTCTTAAGCAAGTAGAAGCGATTACATCTAAACAGACAGCTCAGACTGTCAATGATCTGTTTAATCAGTTTACAAGTTAAACAAAAAAGGGCCGCATTTAGCGGCACCTCATGATGTTATATGCTTTTTTACTGATTCTTAATTTTATCTAGTAAGCCTTCGTCAAATTGCTTTTCTTTTAGCATTGCAATTTCGAATTTGTAAGGTGGCTTTTTGTTCTTTTTATCTTCACCTACATAAGGCGTTTCTAAGATTTTGGGCACATCTTGAAGCTGCGGATGATGCACAATATTGTTCAGTGCATCGAAGCCAATTTCACCAAAGCCGATATTTTCATGTCGGTCTTTTCTTGCGCCTTGTACGTTTTTACTGTCATTAATATGAAGAACCTTGATTCGGTCAATACCAATGATTCGATCAAATTCTTCTAACACCCCATCAAAGTCAGTCACAATCGGATAACCAGCATCGTGTGTGTGACACGTATCAAAGCAGACAGAAAGTGCTTCGTTATGTGTCACTCCGTCGATAATTTGGGCAAGCTCTTCAAAGCTTCTTCCGCACTCTGATCCTTTGCCAGCCATTGTTTCAAGTGCAATTTGAACCTTTTGCCCTTTTACGATGACTTCGTTTAAACCTTCAATGATTTTTTGGATCCCTGCTTCTGGTCCTGCTCCGACATGTGCACCTGGGTGGAGAACAATCTGCCTCGCACCTAGCGCTTCTGTACGTTCAATCTCAGAGCGAAGGAAGTCCACACCAAGCTCAAAGGTCGCTGGATTGACGGTGTTCCCAATATTAATAATATATGGTGCATGCACGACGATATCTGTCATACCATGCTCTTTCATATGCGCTTGTCCAGCTTCAATATTGAGGTCTTCAATTTTTTTACGGCGCGTATTTTGCGGTGCACCTGTATAAATCATAAACGTATTCGAACCATAAGAGGCAGCTTCTTGACTCGCTGCAAGAAGCATATGTTTTCCGCTCATGGATACATGTGAACCAATCTTCAACAATGTTTCCCCCTACTTTCCATTACGCTTTGACTTTCTACGTTCCTGTCTTTTGATTTTGTCCATCTCACGTGTCATTTTCTTTTTATATCCAGGTTTGACGGCTTTCGGTTTTCTCACAAGACGCTTTGCTTTTTCTTCAATTTCATTAGGTGCTTTTTTACGTCTTTGACGCTTCAAGCGGTCATCTGCATCTCGCCATTCGCCATGAACAATGGTTTTGTTTTCAAACACAACGCCCATTTTCTCGATTTGAATGAGTGCATCCTCATCAGCAAGCTCATAAATAGTCATCGCGATTCCAGATGAACCAGCTCGAGCCGTTCTACCAACACGGTGAACATAAAAATCAAGATCAGATGGAAGCTCATAGTTGATCACGTGGCTGACGCCTTTAATATCAATTCCGCGGGCTGCAAGGTCAGATGCCACAATATAAGTGAACTCTAAATCATCAATTTGTTTCATCACTTTTTTACGTTCGCGCGGCGTTAATCCGCCATGAAGCACTCCAACTTTCATTCCTTTTTCTTGTAGGAATGATGCGATTTCATCAACGGTTGTTTTTGTATTGGCAAAAATGATACCTAAATAAGGCTGTACATTCGTCACCATTTCATGGAGCAATTTTAGCTTGTCGCGCTGTTTAGATGGGACTAAAATATGCTGGATGTTTTCAGCTGTAATCCGTTTTGGTTCAACATGGGCATATTTTGGATTGTCCATATATTTTTTCAGGAATGGCTTTAGTTTTTCTGGAATCGTTGCTGAGAACACAAGCATTTGCAGCTGTTCTGGCATTTGTGAACCAATACGGTCCACATCTTCTAAAAAGCCCATATCCAGCATTAAATCCGCTTCATCAATGACAAGAGATGTCGCTTTGTAAACGTTCAGCGCCTGCTCATGAATGAGGTCCGCAATACGTCCAGGTGTGCCGACAACCAAATGCGGCTGGTTTTTTAGCTTTTGAATGGATTTCTGCTTGTCCGTTCCGCCAATGTAAAGCTTTGCTTTAATTTCTTCTTCTGGAGAGGCCTTCTTTAAGATTGTTTGGGCTTCTTTGAAAATTTGATTGGCTAATTCTCTTGTAGGTGCAGTAATCACAACTTGTACTTGCTCTTTGCTTGGATCAATTGAATGAATAAGCGGCAATAAGTACGCGTGGGTTTTTCCTGTTCCTGTTTGTGATTGACCAATCACGCTTTCTCCTTTTAACACAGCAGGGATGATTCTTTTTTGAATATCAGTTGGCTCATAAAAGCCCAGTTCATGAATAGCATCTATTATAAAAGACTTTAATTCATATGTCGTAAATTTTGTTTCGTTCATGTTTTCACTCCTTAAGGCAATGCCTTTTTGCTCATCTCCTCATTATAGCTGATTTTCAGCAAAAAAACCATGTCCGCTTTTCTTACAGGAAACCAATTGATGCTTCCTTGCATAACCTATGATTAGAAAGAGAATGCAGTAAGGGAGGTACAAGTATGTTAGGGCAAAGGCCTATGGGCGATTTTCAGCCGCACCGTCCCTCACGCCGGCATCTTGGAAATGGCGGACAGCCCGGGATTTTTCAAAGGAGGCAGCAGGCTCCTATCGAACAGCCTTTTCAAGGGCAAGGCAATCAATTTCAGCAAATGATGCCTCGCTCCCCGTCTGTACAGGGAGGCGGTGTACGCGGAATGGGCGGAATTCCAGGAGGCGAAAGCCGTGCACTAGGCGGCGGAGCAGGAATGAAAGGCTTGCTCGCTAAATTTCTTCCTGGCGCAGGGGGAGCAGGGGTTTCTGGAGGTGGTGCGGGATTACAAGGAATCCAGAGCTTCGCAAATCCTGCAACCCTCTCAAGCATGTTGGGAAATGTTCAAAAGGTGCTCGGAATGGCGCAGCAATTTACGCCAATGATTCAGCAATACGGTCCTTTAGTCAGAAATTTGCCTGCGATGATTAAGCTGTACAGCCAGCTTGGCAGTGCAGATGATGATGAAACAAGTACAGATGAAGAACCTAAAGAAATCGGCGAGGAAACAGAAGTGCAAAAAGAGGTTGCATCAGGAGATGATGAAATAGAAGAAAACGAAGAACCAGAGGACATCCTCGTCAAAAAAGCAGCTCCTCACACATCACCTGCTCCTGAAGCAAAACCGAAAAAAAGACCTGGCAGCTCTGTTCCAAAACTATATGTCTAGTGATCTTTTAACGGCGAAGTGTCCCCTGCGTATAACAATCTTTGATATATACGCTTACTTTGGCTATAATGGAAGCTAGAGAATGATAAAAAGCCGTTTTTCCACGGCTTTTTATATTGTTCTTCTCTAGCAGCACTTCCCTACAGGAGGACGAATAAATGAATGTAATTAAAATTTCGCCGCGTGGCTATTGCTATGGCGTTGTAGATGCAATGGTCATTGCTAAAAATGCCGCACTTGATAAAAACTTGCCACGCCCAATTTATATATTAGGTATGATTGTGCACAACAAACACGTGACAGATGCCTTCGAAGAAGATGGGATCTACACACTGGACGGCCCAAACCGCTTGGACATTTTAAAGCAGGTTGAAAGTGGAACAGTCATTTTCACTGCTCACGGCGTTTCACCTGAGGTTCGTCAAATTGCAGAAGAAAAAGGTCTTGTCGCCATTGATGCAACCTGTCCCGATGTAACGAAAACACATGAACTCATTTCAGAGAAAACAGCCGATGGGTATGACATTATTTATATCGGAAAAAAAGGTCATCCTGAGCCAGAGGGAGCTGTCGGAGTAGCCCCTGACAAGGTGCATCTTGTCGAATCAGAAGCGGACATTGAGGCGCTCGATTTAACGTCAGATAAATTGCTTATCACCAATCAGACAACGATGTCTCAGTGGGATGTCCACGATCTGATGGAGCTCATAAAAGAGAAATATCCTCACGTCGAGTACCATCAAGAAATTTGTCTTGCGACACAAGTACGTCAGGAAGCTGTATCTCAGCAAGCTGGCCAAGCCGATCTTACCATTGTTGTCGGCGATCCAAAAAGTAATAACTCCAATCGTCTGGCACAAGTGTCAATGGAGATTGCTGGAACGCAGGCTTACCGTATTGGTGACCTAAGTGAGCTCAAGCTGGAGTGGCTGCAAGGCGTAAATACCGTTGCCATTACTGCTGGCGCTTCTACACCAACGCCTATTACAAAAGAAGTTATCCGTTTCTTAGAAAACTACGAGCCGGATGATGAATCAACTTGGAAGATTGAACGATCGGTTCCTCTTTCGAAAATACTACCGCGCGTGAAAACAAAGAAATAAACGTCAGAGCTTCTATGCTCTGACGTTTTTTTGTTTACATAAATTGAAATGGATTTGTGTTTGATTCAGAAACAAAGAGCTGTACATCATACTTTTTCTCTGAACATAGCGATTGAAGCTTCGCCTTTACGCCCTCTTTCATCATCTTTTCTGCATAATGCCCTGGGTCCACTACGTTCAGCCCGAGCATCATGGCATCATGGGCGACATGGAAATAAAGATCCCCTGTCACATACACATCAGCACCCATTCTTTTTGCTTGATGAATGTATTTATTTCCGTCTCCGCCAAGCACAGCTACTTTTTTCACAACAGCGTCCTGATCACCTACAAAGCGAGCACCATTTACATCCAGCTTTGTCTTCACAAATCGCGCGAAGTCTCCAAGGGTCATAGGCTCTCTTAGCTCCCCTATACGGCCAAGCCCTTTTTGAATAGGAGGAAGGTCTGTCGTGTGTACACTATAAGCGACTTCTTCATAAGGATGTGCTTTGATCATTTCACGAATGACTTGTTTTTCAATACTTGCCGGGAAAATGGTTTCAATCCGTACTTCTTTAACAAATTCCAATTGACCGGTCTCACCAATGAACGGGTCCGCATCTTCTGATGGCAAAAAGCTGCCTGTCCCTTCATTTGAAAACGCACAATGGCTGTAGTTGCCAATATGGCCGGCGCCCGCATTTCCTAAAGCTGTCCGGATGGCTTCTTCAAATTCCTGCGGGACATAGAGGGCAAGCTGTTTGATTTGATCTTCATATGTCGGGACTAACACACTTGTTTCTTCAAGCTCTAAAGCCTCCGCAAGCAAGTCATTGACTCCTCCATCAGCCACATCTAAATTCGTATGTGCCACATATACTGCAATATCATGTTTGATGCATTTCTCAATGATTCGTCCAGCTGGCTGATCTGTCGCTACATGTTTTAACGGACGGAAGATCGGCGGATGGTGAGCAATCATGAGATCCACATTTTTTTCGATCGCCTCATCTACCACATTCTCTAGTACATCTAAGGTGATCATGACATTGTTTACCTTTTTATTTAACGTCCCAATCTGGAGACCGATTTTGTCACCTTCCATGGCATATGCCTTTGGTGAAAATTGTTCAAATAATTGGATGATTTCATGTCCGTTTACTGTTTTAGCCAACAGTCAAAACCTCCTTTAGAATCTTTATTTTTACATGCAGCTCTTCAAGACGCTCCTTGTTCTCTTCTGTTCGCGCTGCCTGCTGAATTTGACTTTCTATCTTCTCCATATGCTGAAGCTCTTGCATCCACTTGCGCCGGAAGACGTCATTTTGCTCTTTCGCAAGAAACGGACCAACTAGCATGCCTGTTTCAATTGACATCCCTTCATAGGCTTTATCTTTGTCGCCTTTTTCGGCGATGATGATTTCGTATATTTTGCCATCCTCTTCTAAAATGACTTCACCCATCAATTCATACCCCTCTTGATAGAGCCATAAACGAATGTGGTGAGCATGGGTATTCGGCTGAAGAATAAGCCTTTCATGGCCTGTGAGCTTATGCTTGCCGTCATGTAAAATGCTTGCGATGAGTGCTCCGCCCATACCTGCAATCGTTACAGCATTCACTTCGCCCTTTTCAATGACTTCAAGACCATTACCTTTTCTGACCGAGATCTGGTCATCTAATTCAAGTCTATGTACTTGCTGCTTCGCCGATTGAAGCGGTCCTTCTGTAATTTCACCAGCAACCGCTTTTACTGCTTTTTGATGCAGGATTGCATAGCACGGCAAATAGGCATGATCTGAGCCGATATCAGCAAAGACAGCCTCATGTGGTAAAAAGTCTGCGACTCTTTTTAATCGTTTTGATAAATTCATTTCATTCATACGTATCACTACTTTTCTTTAATGTTCATACTTGTCTATCTTATATAAATTATGGACTTTTTAAAAGTCGTTTTCAAATGAAAAAAGCTCTTCTGATCAAAAAGAGCTTTTTGCGTAACATTATTTAATTTTGGATACCCATTCTGACATTTCATCGAGCTTTTCATTCGGGATTAGCCCGCCTGGCATCCCGTTGCCGCCTTCTTGAATTTTCTTCTTGATGTCTGCTACTTCAAGCTTGTCTCCAACACCTTTTAATGCAGGACCTGCACCGCCTTCATAGTTTTCCCCGTGACAACTCAGACAGTTTTGCTTATACAATTCTTCCGGCGTCGCATTCGCTGTTTCTTCTTGCTTTTGCTCCTCGCCTCCAGAGGCGATTTTGTCTTCATCTTTCAGCCCCTTCATTGATAAGAAAAAAGTGAGTCCAATACCTAAAATGGCAATCAATAAAAATGGTATAAGTGGATTCCGTTTCATTTCTTTCATCCTCCCCTTTGTGAAAACCCCTTTAAGACTATACAAACAATTCTAATTCTACTTTAATTTTACAAAAAGTAAACGAATTATGATACAAAACTTTGGTCAAGTTCACAGATTAGACAAAAATGATGCAAAGATGAGAAATGAAGCCTTCAGCACATTTTGATGTATTTTTTATACATCTTTTCTCTAAGAACGTTGCAAATTTATTATTTATTCAGTAAAATATAATCAGATTGAAAAAAGCGTTTTCATTTTTGATGAAGAAAGAACGGATCTCTTTCAAGATCCGTCCAGTTTCTACTCTAAGAAGTCTTTTAATCGTTTACTTCTGCTTGGGTGTCTTAATTTACGCAGAGCTTTCGCTTCAATTTGGCGGATACGCTCTCTTGTGACGCCGAACACCTTTCCAACCTCTTCTAACGTACGTGTTCTTCCGTCATCTAGTCCGAAACGTAGTCTCAGTACATTTTCTTCACGGTCCGTTAGCGTGTCTAGTACATCTTCAAGCTGCTCTTTTAACAATTCGTATGCAGCATGGTCAGATGGAGATGTCGCCTCTTGGTCTTCAATAAAATCACCAAGGTGCGAGTCATCTTCTTCACCAATAGGTGTTTCTAAAGATACTGGCTCTTGTGCAATTTTAAGAATTTCTCTAACCTTTTCTGGCGTTAAATCCATGTCTTCAGCAATTTCCTCTGGCGTTGGTTCTCTGCCTAGGTCTTGCAGAAGCTGTCTTTGAACACGGATCAATTTATTAATGGTTTCTACCATATGAACCGGGATCCTGATTGTTCTTGCCTGATCGGCAATCGCACGCGTGATCGCCTGTCTAATCCACCAAGTCGCATATGTTGAGAATTTGTATCCTTTGCGGTAATCAAACTTCTCAACTGCCTTCATAAGACCCATGTTTCCTTCTTGAATCAAGTCAAGGAACAGCATACCACGTCCGACGTAGCGTTTCGCGATGCTGACAACGAGACGAAGGTTTGCTTCCGCTAATCTTCTTTTTGATTCCTCATCGCCTTCTTCGATCTTTTGAGCATACGTAATTTCTTCTTTAGCAGATAACAAATTGACGCGTCCGATTTCTTTTAAGTACATACGAACAGGATCATTAATTTTGACACCTGGTGGTACGCTTAAATCATTTAGGTCAAATTCTTCTTCTGCTTTAGCCAGCTGCTGAACATTTGGGTCTTCTGTCTCTTCGTTTTCACTAATGAGCTCTACACCCTGTTCGCCTAAATATTCATAGTATTCATCCATTTGGTCTGATTCAATTTCAAAGCTAGACATACGCTCTGCAATTTCTTCGTATGTTAAAACGCCCCGTTTTTTACCCGTTTCAGTGAGCTTATCTCTCACCTGTTCAAAGGTTAATTCAGTTTCGGTTTCGTGGGCTTGTTTATCAGCCATTATGGATCCCTCCTTCCAAAGCTTGCAACGAATTCTAAAGTAACTTGCGATTTGCTTCCGCTCTGCTTTTCTCTCTTTATCAAACAGATGAGCAAATAGGAATAAAATAAAAAATGATGAAGGCAAGATGCTTGCGGTCTTATGCTCCTCCCGTAAAGGATTCATTGCCAGCCGTAAGTCTTGTCATAAATATTAGACGTATTACTTCAGCGAACGGTTCAACTGAACAATTTCTTTTGCAAGTGTTGCCGCTTTGAAGAAATCTTTTTGCCTCTCCGCTTCTGCACGTTCTAGTTCTTTTTCCTTTATCATTGACAAATTCCGATGATTCAACACTTTTTTTACATAATCACTTAATTCAGCTTCACTTAGTTCGTCTCCAACTTGAATCATGAATATATCCGTCAGAAGCTGATTGATGATATCATCTTCTATACGGTTCATCAGGTGCTGCGGCGTTGGTTCTTTGCCTTCTTCATACAAAGCATAAATGTACGTGGCCAGCGCCCTGTGAGAATCTATATTAAATTCAATCCCTACTCTGTCAAGTACTTTTCGGATCACGTCATCGCTTTTTAACATATGAGCAAGCAGCATTCGCTCTGCATTTTCATATGCTGGCCGCAGACGCTTTCTTCGTACCTGTGTTGACAGATGTGCACGCCGTTTTTCAAGCCCGCTTTCTTCCTGCGTGCTTTTGTCTTCTTGACGCTGCTGTTTTTCAAACAGCTCCAGTTGTTCCTTTAATGAATCAAGTGAGATCGAGAACTCTCCAGCAAGCTGTTTCATGTAAATCTCTTGTTCCAAGGAACCGTTTAATCGGCTAATTTCTCGGAGTACCTGCTTCATATAAGTAAGCCGGTCTCCTTCATCAGATAAATTCTTTCCCCTACGGAAAAAGTTCATCTTAAAAGTCATTAATGTCACACTTGCATCTATGATGTCATTCCTAAATTTCTCGCCACCATATTTACGAATGTAATCATCTGGATCAAGTCCATCTGGTATCATGGCAACGCGAACTTTACATCCTCTTTTTCCAAGCAAATCTGATGCTTTCATGGTGGCTTCATAACCGGCCGTGTCAGAGTCATAGCAAAGAATGATCTCTTCTACGTTCCGTCTGAGAAGTTTTACGTGCTCTTCTGTTAGAGACGTACCCATTGTTGCAACACTTTCGCCGACACCTGATGTGACAGCTGAAATGACGTCAGCAAATCCTTCGAAAAGAACCGCCCGTTCGCGTTTTCGAATATGCATACGCGCGTCATGAAAGTGATAAAGCAGCTTACTTTTATGAAAAAGTGGCGTTTCAGGACTATTCATATACTTAGGCTGCTGATCACCAAGCGATCTTCCGGAAAAAGCGATGACTGTCCCGTGATGATCATGAATGGGAAACATCACACGATCCCTAAAGCGGTCAAAAAAGCCTGTTCCGTTTTCACGTTGAATCAAAAGACCGGCCTTCTCCATCATCACAGGATCAAACCCTCGCTTTTCTAAAAACTTGGTCACGAAATCCCAAGAGTCAAGAGCATATCCGATCTCAAACTTGGCAATTGTTTCATCTGTAAAGCCTCTCGCCCGTAAATAATCGAGTGCATTTTGACCTTCCTTTGTATTTACCAGCAAATGGTGGTAAAATTTCTTAAGAAGCTCATGCGCTTCAATCATTTTATGATCTGCAGTGTCCTCTTGCTGTGAGGAGATGATCTGAGCATTTGCTACATGATCAGGCAAATCAATATGGTACTTATCAGCAACATGTGAAACGGCTTCAATAAATGAGTAGCCTTCCATTTGTCTGAGGAACGAAAATACATTACCTCCTGCACCACAGCCAAAACAATGGAAGATTTGCTTATCTGCTGAAACAGAGAATGAAGGAGTATTTTCACCATGGAATGGACAAAGACCGAAATAATTTCGACCTTGCTTTCTAAGCTGTACGTATTCTCCAATCACTTCGACAATGTCTGCGTTTTTTTGGATTTGCTCCAAAAGTTCATCTGGTATACGTTTGCTCATCCTAATAACACTCCGTCGTACATTATTCGCCTTTTAATTCAAAAATCCTTCATGATTCGACAGGATTTTTTGTAGTTGCGTAATAAATCGCTTTTTATCCTCTTCTAAAAGCTTTTTGGGACCTTTTCCATATACACCTTTTCTTCGCTGTTTACTGGAAACATGTCTGCGTTCCAAATCAAAATCAATTGTTTCGTTTGTGTACATCCGTCCTCTTTCAGACAGTACAATGACCTGTCTTGGAAGCAGTAAGGAGGCAAGACCAATGTCTTGGGTGACGACAATATCATGCGCTGAAGCTGAGTTCGCAATGACTAAATCCGCTGCTTCCTTATGTGTATCTACAAACCGCCAATCTTCAAGTGGAGATCTTTTGGTTTGAAAATGCTCATATGAAGCAATGAACGTCACAGGTACTTGAAATTGAGATGCGACAGAAAGGATTTCGTCTTTTACAGGACAAGCATCTGCATCGACATAAATCGTCCTCTCTTGTTTATGTTCATTCAGGTGACTAATTCTCCATCCCTCCACCTTATTCCTGCTTTAGAGAAGCAAAAAGACCATACTTTTCCCCCATATAGCAAACAACAGTAAAACTCATTTTGTCGAAAAGTTATGTTCAGAATCACTTGACTTCTGCCAATAATAGTTTATTCGTTCTTGACTTAACTTAAACCTAAAATCAATCATTTTATCACAATTTTTTATTATAATACAAATGCAGCAAATATGCCATTGTTTTTGTTTACCCGTTTCCCACCATAGGAAAAACCCAGGAGGAGCATCCTGAGTTTATTCGGAACCTCTTTTGGTCAGCATTTGATGAATGACATTTGCCGTTTCTTCAACTGCTTTATTCGATACATCAACAACTTGACAGTCAATGCGGTCCACCACTTTTTCAAAATACTCTAGCTCTTCTTTAATCCGTTCAATGTTCGCATAAATCGCGCGATCATTTAAACCTAGAGATTTCAAACGCTCTTTACGAATATGATTTAGTTTGTCTGGACTGATTTTCAGACCGATGCATTTCTTTGGATCAACTGAAAATAACTCCTCTGGCGGATCTACTTCAGGAACAATTGGAACGTTTGCTACCTTCAGCCGTTTATGCGCCAAGTATTGAGATAGTGGTGTCTTAGATGTGCGTGATACACCGATGAGCACAATATCAGCCTTTAGAATGCCTCTTGGGTCTCTGCCGTCATCATACTTCACTGCGAACTCAATGGCTTCAACCTTTTTAAAATAATCCTCATCTAATTGACGTACACGCCCCGGCTCATGTTTCGCTTCATTTCCATAAGCAGTCTCCATTTTATCGATCAGTGGTCCGATGATGTCATAATAAACGACTCCGTTTGCTTCTGCCTCTTCAATTAAGAATTGGCGCATTTCTGGCACAACAAGAGTAAAGCAGACGATTCCGTTATCTGCTTTCGCCAGTGAAATGACTTCTTTAATCGTACCGACATCCTCTACATACGGGATTCTTCTGATATTTGAATGGTCTGATGAGCCGCCATCAAATTGGCTAAGTGCCGCTTTGACTACGAGCTCTGCCGTTTCTCCTACTGAATCTGATACCACAAAAATTACGCGATTACTCATAACATCCCCTCGCAGTCTTCTGTAATTAGATTATTTCATTCTCCGATAAGTTAACAAGTATTTTCGTCATGTTTGTTTTCGTAATTCTGCCGACCACTTCAAAGCCTTTATCCGTATCTTTTATAACAGGAAGTGCGTCTATCTGCTTTTCAATCAAGTGCTTCGCCACACCCATAATGAAATCTTCCTTGCGGCAAACGGTGATGTTCGGCATTCTTGTCATAATAATATGGACAGGAATAGATGGAAGCTCCTGTTTTCCAATACTTGCGCGAAGGAGGTCTTTCCTTGACAACACGCCTGTTAAAATAGAGTGATCGTCCACAACGAATAATGTGCCCACATCTTCTAAAAACATCGTACAAATCGCATCATAAACTGAAACATTCTCATGTATCACCACTGGAATGGATTGAAAATCTTTCACTTGAAGTTTTTTCAACTTATCTGCTAGAAGCTGCGTACCTGTTTTTCCTGTGAAAAAGTAGCCGACCCTTGGTCTTGCTTCTAAAAAGCCTGACATCGTTAATATGGCTAAATCCGGTCTGAGGGTCGCCCTAGTTAAGTTCAGCCGATCGGCGATATGCTCTCCAGTGATCGGACCATTCTCTTTGACAATCTGTAAAATCTGCTCTTGCCGTTTATTTAACTCGATTGTACTCACCACCTTTAAATAGAGAGAGCGAATCTTTACTTTATGTATATCATTTTCATAACTCATCATATTATAGCGCATCTTTGTCCGAATGAAACAAAAATCCACTCAAAAACCGTGAATTAAATGAGTAAAAAACGATTGCCCTTCAAAAAAGGCAACCGTTCTTAGGTATTTATTTTACTATTAAATTGTTCATATTCGCAAATGATTGAATGACTTTTGCTAGTTTGACCATTTGTGCCAAACGATTTCGCTTCAGCTTTTCATCATCTGCATGAACCATTGTGTGATCGAAATAATGAACAATCGGTGTTTTTAACGTATCAAGCGCCTCAAGTGCTGCGCTGTATTGCCCTGCTGCTACATGTTCATTGACAGCTGTCTCTACTTGCTGATACGCCTCATATAGCTTTTGCTCATGCTCATTTTCAAACAGCTCAGGCTGAATCTCTGCGTCTTCCCCTTTTTTACTGATTGAAATGACGCGTCCTAATGCTTCTGCTGTTTCTTTGAAGCTTTCTTGTTTCACGCTCTCTTCAAGAACAGCTGCTTTTTTCACGACTGCATAAGGTTCAATATTTTCAACATCCAGTACTGCATCGACAACATCATGACGGATATGCTCTGCTTGGAGGACATATTTTAAACGGTGTGTTAAAAATTCAATGAGAGCCGTTTCATGTGCTGCTTCTACTTGAGCAAGTGCCAAAAGCTCTTTGAATGAAATGTTCCAATGACGATCAAGCAGAATTTGAACGATACCGCTCGCTTGTCTTCTTAGTCCATAAGGATCTTGAGAGCCCGTTGGAATGACATCAATTGAGAAGAAGGAACAAATAGAATCCAGCTTATCGGCTACTGCCACAATCGCACCAATTAAAGTGGAAGGCGCCTCATCACCGGCAAAGCGCGGCATATAGTGCTCATTGATGCTCTTTGCCACTTCTTCATGTTCACCAAGTGCTTTTGCATATTTCTCGCCCATGATTCCTTGTAATTCTGGGAATTCATAGACCATTTGAGTCACAAGATCAAATTTCGAAATACTTGCGGCTCTTGCCACACGCTCTGTCGTTTCGTCATCTGCACCGACATGCGCTGCTAGACGCGTCGCAATGTCTGTCACTCTCTTGAGCTTGTCGCCAATTGTGCCAAGTTTCTCATGGAATACAACCTTATCAAGCTTTTTAATATTGTCTTCAATGACTAGTTTTTCGTCTTCTTTATAGAAGAAGGCAGCATCTGATAAACGTGCACGAAGTACTTTTTCGTTCCCTCTTGCGACATTTTCAAGCGCCTCACTGTTTCCATTTCTCACCGTAATAAAGTGAGGCAATAATTCACCTTGCTCATTTTTCACAGGGAAATAGCGCTGATGCTCTTTCATTGTCGTTACCAATACTTCTTCCGGCAATGCAAGGAATTCTTTTTCAAAGGAACCAGATAGTACCGTTGGGTATTCTACAAGATTGTTGACCTCTTCTAGAAGCTCAGGATCAACAGGTATCACCCAGCCTTTTTCTGAAGATAGAGCATTTAGCTGCTCGGTAATGGATTGTTTTCTTTTATCTGAATCTGCAATGACAAATTGATCGCGCAATGTTTGCTCATAAGAAGCAGGCGAGTCGATGGTGGCTGCCTTACCAAGGAAACGGTGTCCCCTTGTCTCGCGGCCGCTTTTCACCCCAGCAATGTGAGCAGGTACAATCTCCTCTCCAAATAAACAAACAATCCATTTAATCGGACGGATGTAGCGTAAATCTTTGCTTCCCCATCTCATGTTCTTTGGAAAACTTAATGAAGTGGCGATCTCACCTAATGCTGGCAGAAGATCTTTAACTTGCTTTCCTTCTTGAAACTTCTGGACATGGACATAATCTACTCCTTTGATCTCTTTAAAATAGAGATCATCTGTTGAAGCACCTTGTCCGCGGGCAAAGCCTTCCGCTGCTTTTGTCCAATTGCCTTCCGCATCTTGTGCGATCTTTTTAGCCGGACCTTTTGCTTCTTCTTTGATGTCTTCTTGTTTTTCTGCGACACCTTTCACAAGTACAGCAAGACGTCTTGGTGAGTTAAATAGAGCAACATCTTCAAATGAAATGTTTTGCTCTTCAAACCACACTTTTACTTTCTCGCCTAGCTGCTTTGTGCTTTCTGGCATGAAACGAGCCGGCATCTCTTCTAAGCCGATTTCGAGTAATACATCTTGTTTATTCATGAGAAGCCGCCTCCTCTTTTAGCATAGGGAATCCCAATTTTTCTCGTTCTTCATAATATGTTTTGGCTACTTTTCTTGCTAACTGGCGCACTCTTCCGATATAACCAGTTCGCTCAGTAACAGAAATTGCGCCCTTTGCATCGAGCAGGTTAAACGTATGAGAGCATTTGAGCACATAATCGTATGCAGGGTGAACAAGCCCTTTGTCCATTTGGCTATGCGCTTCTTTCTCATAGGTTGTAAATAAATCAAACAGCATATCAGTATTAGATGTTTCAAATGTATAAACAGAATGCTCATATTCAGCCATTAAGAATAAATCTCTCACCGTGAATCCGTCAGTCCATTCAAGATCGAAGACATTTTCTTTGTCTTGGATGTAGGAAGCAAGACGTTCAATACCGTATGTGATTTCAACGGAAACGGGCTTACATTCTAAGCCGCCGACTTGCTGGAAATACGTGAATTGGGTGATTTCCATCCCATCAAGCCATACTTCCCAACCAAGCCCTGCACAGCCAAGAGATGGGTTTTCCCAGTTGTCTTCTACAAAACGAATATCATGTTTCAGCGGGTCAATACCAAGCGCTTTCAAAGATTCAAGATACAGTTCTTGAATATTGTCAGGTGACGGCTTAATGATTACTTGGAATTGATGATGCTGATACAATCTATTTGGGTTTTCTCCATATCTGCCATCAGCCGGGCGTCTTGAAGGCTCTACATACGCTACCTTCCATGGCTCTGGACCAATGCTTCGCAGGAACGTGTATGGACTCATCGTTCCGGCACCTTTTTCTGTGTCATACGCCTGCATTAATACGCAGCCTTCATTTGACCAATGCTTTTGCAACGTCAAAATCATGTCTTGAATATTCAATGATCGCACCTCCATCTTTTCTACACCATCCGCTATGTATGGCGGGTGGGTCTAGAACCCCGCAAAAGAACACAAAAACTCCCGTCTCTATGCTCGCAAGGCTCCTTGCAAACATAGGGACGAGAGTTTTTCCCGCGGTTCCACCCTATTTGCTGGTATCGTAGCATCCAGCCGCTTTGTTTTACGTTGCTCAAGAATGCCTTTCGTTACGCCTCCATCCTTAGCTCACACCGCCCTAAGGTCGCTTTTATGGATTTTGCGCAAGTACTTCTTTCTGTCAATGCAACATATTTTATCTTAGATGATCTTACAAAAAGTCATGGAAGATGTCAACTTTTGTTTTCCCCACCCATGAGCTTTTTCATGGATTCCATCTGATTCATGAATTTTTTTGATTTCAAATAAAGGCCTGAATACTCTTCATAGTAGTGATCGAGCACTTGACGAATTTCTTGTTTCGTCTGCGGTTTCACATCAACCTGACCGAGCCTTGATAAATCAAAATAATGAAATAAACGGAGCAGCCTTGCAGCTGCTGGAGATAAGGGCAGTTTATACGGATCTTTAGAAAAGCAATTTTGGCAAATAAAGCCGTTGTCTCTAATCGAGAAATGAAACTGCCCTTCCTTTTGACCACAGTGGACACATTGATCCAGTTCGGGCTTCATTCCCATCACTGATAACATTTTGACCTCTACGATAAATAAGATAATATCAGCATCTGTGCCTTCATTCAGATGACGCAAAGATTGAAGCAGGAGCTCAAACAAATAAGGGTTTGGCTTTTTTTCTTCTGTGCCTTTATCGAGTAACTCTGTCATATATGCGGCATATGCGGTCAAAAATAAATCCTCCCGAATGGTTCGCATACTTTCAATCATTTCGCCTTGCTGGAGCGTTCCAAGTCCTGTTGATGATTGGATCAGGAAGGTTCCGTATAAAAACGGCTGGCTTATGGCTGACAGGCGGCTGTTTGATTTTTTTGCGCCTCTTGCCATCACACCAATTTTCCCATGTTCTCTAGTGAGCAGCGTGACAATTTTGTTTGTTTCGCCATAATCTGTTGTTCTAAGGACGATTCCTTCACTTTTAATGAGCATTTGTCTACACTCCGAGCATTGGAGGGGGTCAAGAATTATAAGATTGGAAAATCAAATCGTGCTATCTCTTCTTCAAGTACATCGGGTCTTTCCAGGTTCTCCTTTTCTAACTCTTTGAAAAGCAGATACGTGTCAACGCTTCCTGTTTGTGAAAATACGTTCCATGTAAAATTCAACATAAAAACCCCACCTTTCTTTATTAGAAGCAGCAACGCTACATCCAACATATTAATTATATCTTGACCAGGCTACCTCCATTTCATGATAAACAATTTTTACTAATCGAACCGCACCATTGTCAGATTTTATGACAACAGCAGCAATTTTTTAATATTCGTCGTCTCTAAATCCGAAGTCACGAAGGTGAGTGGATTTATTACGCCAGTCCTTCTGAACCTTTACCCAAAGCTCCAGATACACTTTTGAACCGAGAAGTGCTTCAATATCTCTGCGCGCTTTTTGTCCCACTTCTTTTAATAAGCTGCCTCGTTTCCCAATAACAATCCCTTTTTGTGAATCACGTTCTACGACAATGGTCGCCGCCACATGGATCTTGCCATTTTCATCTGGCTTAATGGATTCGATCGCCACTGCAATGCTGTGCGGGATCTCTTCTCTTGTTAAATGCAGCACTTTTTCACGAATTAATTCAGAAATAATAAACCGCTCTGGATGATCTGTTACTTGATCTGCTGGATAAAATTGCGGGCCCTCAGGAAGATAACCTTCAACCTGCTGAAGAAGCGTGTCAATGTTGTTTCCTTCAAGAGCTGAAATTGGCACAATTTCCTTAAATGGATAACGTGTGCGGTATTCATCAATTAAAAGGAACAGCTCATCTGGGTGAATTTGGTCGATTTTATTGACGACTAGGAATACCGGTGTAGATGTTTGCTTGAGTCGTTCAATGATGAATTCATCACCCTTGCCATAGCCTTCCTTTGCATTGATCATAAACAAGATCAGGTCGACTTCCTTCAGTGTATTTGTAGCCACTTTCATCATAAAATCACCAAGCTTATGCTTAGGTTTATGAATCCCTGGTGTATCGATAAAGATCGTTTGTGACGTATTTGTTGTTAAGACACCTTGCACTTTGTTTCGTGTCGTTTGGGGCTTATCACTCATGATGGCGATCTTTTGTCCAATCACACGATTAAGAAAGGTTGATTTTCCTACATTTGGTCTTCCAATAATGGATACAAATCCTGATTTGAAGCTTTCGTTAGTCATTTAAATCCTCCGGTGAAAATGCGCCTGGCAATAGTTCGTTTACTGTTGTTTCGTATATTTGTCCTTTTAAGTTCGTTAGAATCACTGGCATGTCAGGTGCACATAGCTCTGAAATAACCTGTCTGCATGCGCCGCACGGCGAAACAGGCCGGTCTGTATCAGCCACTACCGCTAGCATTTGAAACGATGTGATGCCTTCTGAATAGGCTTTAAAAAGTGCTGTTCTTTCCGCACAATTACACATACCATATGCTGCATTTTCAATGTTGCAGCCGCCATACACTTTTCCATCATTCGACAACAATGCTGCACCGACTTTGAATTTTGAATAGGGTACATATGCAAAATCTCTTGCTTTAACTGCTTCTGAAATCAACTCTTGTTTGTTCATTCCTAGTTCCCACTTTCAGAAGAAATGGACCCACTGTCACATTTATATTTTACATAATTCACGTGACATTTTCACGCCCATTTCTAAAAATGTTAATAAATAGTAATATTGTTCTATTGCATGATCTTCGGTAAGAAGATCATCAACCCAATCATAACCGAAATCGCGGCGTAAACGCAAACAGCGCCTGCTGCGGCGTCTTTCGCTTTCTCAGCAAGCGGGTGCCTCTCTTCTGTCATAAGGTCCACTGTATGTTCAATGGCTGTATTGACAAGTTCAAGCGCAAACATCCCCCCGCATAAAAGCAAAACGATCATCCATTCGAATGGTTCAATGTGAAACCAAAAGCCGCAGATCACCACGATGATGGCTGCGACTGTGTGAAATCGAAAATTCCGTTCATTCAAGAAAGTTCGCCATATTCCTCTAAATGCATAATAAAAGCTCCGAAAAAAACGGGCAAGCGGCCTTCTTTTCTTACGAAGATCTTGAAAGGCCATAATCATCCAAGATCTTTGTCTGTTTGGCGAACATTTCTTTTTCATCTTCCTCTGTCATATGATCAAACCCGAGCAAATGCAGGAACCCATGAATGGTGAGAAATCCAAGCTCTCTCATAAAGGAATGTCCATATTCCTCTGCCTGCTCTTTCGTACGGTCCACACTAATGATGATGTCACCGAGTACAGGCGGAATATCATCAGCACCAATGATTTCAATTTCCCCTTCTCCTTCTTCTTCGAGTGCAAAGGAGATCACATCCGTTGGTGCGTCTTTTCCGCGGTATTCTTTATTAATTTGATGAATCTCTTCATTTGAAACGATCGTCACTGATACCTCCGCTTGATCTTTGACCTCAAGGGCATCAGCAGCGAACTGAAGAAGCTTTTCCACTTCTTCAAGCTGCTCTTTTGATACTTGTCCTGTTTCATCTATTAAATCGATTAACAATGTCATTTACTTCACCTTCTGCTTCGGGGCATCTGGATATTCAATCCGAGAATGGAAAATCCCCTTTAATGTTGTACAAATCGTTTGACTAATAATATTTAACTCTTTAAATGTCAGATCACATTCGCTAAATTGCCCATCCTGCATTTTATCGGAAATAATGCCTTTGACGAGCTTTTCGATCCGCTCTGGATTTGGATTATGCATCGATCGTACCGCCGCTTCCACGCTGTCCGCTACAGAAATAATCGCCGCTTCTTTTGATTGCGGTTTTGGCCCAGGATAACGGAATTCTTCTTCTGTCACCTGATCATCACGCTCTTTTGCCTTATAGTAAAAGAACTTTAACAGCGACTTCCCGTGATGCTGTTCAGCAATATCGACAAGCTCTTCAGGAAACTTCTTTTCTCTCAGCATATCAGCTCCATCTGTCGTATGGGCAATAATGATATTTTTACTTAGCTGAGGAGAAAGCTTGTCGTGCGGATTATCAATATTCATTTGGTTTTCGATAAAGTATTGCGGTCTTTTCGTTTTCCCAATGTCATGATAATAAGCGCCAACCCTTGCTAAAAGACCGTTTGCTCCGACTGCTTCACATGCAGCATCCGCTAAATTTGCCACCATGACACTATGATGATATGTACCTGGTGTCTCTGTTAAAATCTTTTTAAGCAGCGGATGATTTGGGTTTGATAGTTCAATCAGCTTCATTGTTGAAAGAATGCCGAACATACTCTCAAACACAGGCATTAGCCCAATGACCAAAATAGATGATGCAAACCCTGACACAATCGCCATCATAAGGTTCACACCGATTTCAAGTCCTGATGGTGAGGAGTTTTGAATCAGCGTAATGGATAGAACCACAAGGACATTCACCAAAGCGACCGAAAGCCCTGCCTGCAATATTTTTGAACGTGCATTATGCTTTCTCAAAAATAAAATGCCCGCCATCCCGCTCACAAGGTAATAAGCGCAGATCACATAGTTAAAGACGCCGGTTACTCCTTGATTAAACATCATACTGCCGCAAAGAGCAAATACAAGGCCAGAGAAGATCGCTAGTCGTTCATTGATAAGCAGCTTGATCAGCATCGTGCCAAGTGCCACTGGCACCACATAACCTATCGTCGTATACTTCGTTTCCTGGAAGAGACTGAATACTTCCATGATAACTAAAATAATGGTAAAAATGAGCGAGTAGAGCAGCAATGACTTATTCTTATGAACAAGCGATTTTTTCCTCGATTCAAGTGAATGAATAATCGCTGCTAAGAATAGACCAATCAAGATCATAAGACCGCTTACAGGTTTAATCAAATTGGAGCTATTTAAGAGCCCTGTCAGTTCTAATTTACGATACACTTCTCGGTCGATAAGTTCTCCTTCTTCGACTAAGATTTGCCCTTGCTTAATTTGAACCGGCTGAATATTATCAGCGGCTTCTTGCCTTTTCTTCTCTGTCGCCACTGGATCAAATACATAGTTTGGAATGATCGCAAATTCACCGATTTCTTTCGCCGCATTTAAGTATTTGGATGGAATTGAGTTATTTTCAAGCTCTGTTTTCACTTGTTTTTTCTCATCTTGTAATTTCGCTGCTGTGATTTCTTTACTCATCAGTGAATTCACCACTGTGATGATGGAATCCTTAGTAAAAGAGAGATTTTCGTCACTTGCCTGAAGCAGTGCTTTGATGGATTGGTCTGAAACAGCCTCCTGCATATCTGATGTGAGTTTTTCTTTGACACGCTTGACCATTTCTGTATCTGATGGCGGATTTTCTTTTTCATCAGCTGCTTTCTTCTCTTCTTTAATGGCTTCGAAAAGGGAGGAGATGAGGTCAACACGATTGTCAGAATACGCTTTTTTGAGTGTATATTGATCCTCTACTTGATCTGTTGCTTCTTGCTTCTTTTCTTCTGTCGCTTCTTGATCATCGACGGTTGATGGAGAATAGATGGTCTGTTCGCTCACTGAAAATAAATCTAAGTCGAGCGATTCAGGCTTTACATGGAAGAAGAGCACCACGAATAGAATGGCTGCTAAACCAGCGTATAGCAAAACATTTAAATAACGTGAGCGCTCCATTTTCTGAGGTTCTTTTTTAGACAGCAGTCTTTTGCGCTTACTGTCTTTCTGATTCTTTCTCAAGGAAAGTACCTCCTTTTTTACTTTAAACCACGATCGAAACAAAATGACCCGATGAAGACGATCGGGTCACTAAGGTCATTTTTGCTTTTCGTATGCTCCGATGATCTTTGCCACAAGCGGGTGTCTGACCACATCTGTCTGGTCTAGCTCAATAAATGAGATGCCCTTGATCTCTGCAAGCATGTCCTTTGCAGCTGCAAGGCCAGACTGCATGCCCTTCGGTAGGTCAATCTGTGTAATATCTCCTGTAATGACCATTTTAGAGCCAAACCCAAGTCTCGTCAAAAACATTTTCATTTGGGCAGGCGTTGTATTCTGCGCTTCATCTAAAATAACAAATGCATCATCGAGTGTCCGTCCTCTCATATAGGCAAGAGGCGCTATTTCAATCACACCGCGCTCGATTAAACGTTCCGTATGATCACTGCCAAGCACATCATGCAAGGCATCATATAGTGGTCTTAAATAAGGATCTACTTTTTCCTTTAGATCACCTGGTAAAAAGCCAAGACTTTCTCCTGCTTCAACAGCTGGTCTTGTCAGGATAATCCGTTTCACATGTCCATTTTTCAGTGCATGAACGGCATTGACGACTGCCAAATACGTCTTCCCTGTTCCAGCTGGTCCAATTCCAAAGACCAGGTCATCTTTTTTCATCGCCGCAGCATATTCCCGCTGGCCAATGGTTTTTACCCTGATTGACTTTCCTTTAGCATTTTTCGTAATTTCATCTTCATACATATTTTCAAAATAATTGAGCTTGTCTTTTTGCGCCATTTTGATGGCATATACGACATCCCGTTCAGAAATCTCAATTCCTTTTCGGATGAGATGTAAGAGAGATGTCATCAGACGGCTCGCTGTTTCTCTTGATGCTTCCTGACCAGAAACATACACCTTTTCTCCGCGCGTAATAATGGAGACATTCAGCTCGTTTTCCATCAGTTTCAGATAAGCATCTTGATTTCCAAATAAAGCAATGGCTTCGTTTGGGCTATCTAATTTTTGTTGAATTTCAAGTAAATGTTCTGTCATTCTCTAGTCTCCCTGAACAATAGGTGTTGGTTGAACAATATCTTCTATTACTTGGTAAAGGATGATTAACTTAACTTTACCATTCCCTGTTGTCTCGTGCAAAACTTTTTCATTTTTCACCTCTCCTGTTTGACCTAGCTTCTCTTCTAATTCTTTTTTACCCATTTTAATCCCTGCTTGAACCGCTTCTTTATTTGTGTATGTCCGGTTTATTTTTTCGCTTTCGCGTGTCGTTTCTTTTTCATAGGAAAATGGGAGCTGGAAGTTTAAGAAATGGAGTGGGTGAACTTCAGTTTCTGTTTTTGGCTGCTTAAAATCACCCTTTTTAAAGGAAAAGCCCCAAAATGGCATTGAACCTCCAAATGCTGAGAGCTTGTGCTTTGTCTTCATTTTACCCGTAAAGACATCAAAAGATGTTCGAAGAGGGACAGAAACTTCAGAACGATACCACGTTTCACCATAAATTTTCGCTTTAGCACCAACCGTTTTTTGCTGGTCTTCGCTGCCGATGAGGCCAGAGACGAGCATTTGTCCTTTCTTCACATGTTCATCAACTGCGGCAAGCGGCTCCCCTTTTTCCACATACATTCTCGTGATGACCGCCTTCTTCTTGGCCACAATATGCTGAGGACTCGTATATTTCTCTTTTTCCGGCTCATTTTTTTCCACAACTTTCATTTGAAATGTTGTACCGTTTAGTTCAACGCCAACCCATGTAATGCTTTGAATATTGGCGGTCAGTGATTTTTGAATTTTTTCAGGTGTTCCCATTAGAAACTGAAAACGGCCTTTTTGCACACCAATCTCGTCTAAATGCTTTCTCATCTGATGTTCAGTTTCTGGATTGGCCCCTTTAATATCAATTTTCCACACCATGTTTGAAAGTGCCAATATCGTCACTAGAAAAAACACAATCCCAAGGGTAAACCCAATATTCTTCCTTGACCATAGGAGAAGGAACGGAAATCCTTTCTTTTGATGAAATGAACATGTTACCTCATGATGTCTTTGTACTTTTCTGAAGGCATGTACATCTGATAAGCGAATAAATAAGCGCACGCTGTCTTGACGGCGGCTCACTTGAAACATTGTGATCCCCTGTCTCGTGCACTCATTGATGAGCCGCTCAATGCCGTTTCCCTTGATTTCCACTTCCACTCTGCCAATAAAATAGGCGAACCATTTATTCTTCACACTTCTCCCCTCCGTCAGTTAAGAATCAATATAACGGACCTCATCGATTTTCCCTTCTAATAAGATCTCTTCTGGCAAAATCGTTTTAATCACAAAATCTTTCCCTGAAATAATGCATTGTCCTTGTTTGAGCATCAGCCTTACCTCTTGATCACTGAAAAGCAAAAGCCCTTTATGATTCTCTATGTAAATGTGGAGTCTGCCAACCATCGTAATACGGGGAAGATCCATCATGACGTCTGGAGGGATTTCAAGTGTTCTTGTCAGCCATGCTTTAAGTTGATTTTTTCTTTTTCCCATTCAATAAGAACCCCTTCCCGCCTCATGTGTATGAGATCAAACTGAAAGATGGTGAGACTGATGAGAAAGCCTCTATATCATCCTATTCCTCAGCGGTTCAGATCATGCTAATGAATCCCGCAAAACAGCCGTTTCAGCATTTTTACTGCAAGAAATCTCCATCAGGTCAAACAAAAAAAGCCCCTTTATATAAAGGGACTTTCTCGTTTATCTGTTATATGGCCGTTTCATCGTTCTGTGCGGCTTTTTCGCGCGCGGCTCTCCAAATACTTCTCCAAGGATCATCCCCTGAACAATTGTATCTTGATTGAGCTTCTCAATGATCTTTGGCTTCACTTCGGCAGAAGCAGCCTTTGGCCTTGTCAGTTCTCTTTCAAGCGATTGGAATTCTCTATTCAGCTCGCTTTTTCTTTCTTCCATTTCGGCAAGTGTAGCGGTATAGCGGTCCTGTAAGGATTGAGATGTTTTTTTCTTCATCCCGCCATGATCATGTACATCGCCGAAATCGTCCATCTGATCTGTCACGACTGGATCTGGACTTGTTTGTTTTGTTTGCTTTTGGGGCATCTGCTTACGCTGAGGAGCTGGCTTGTTTTGCTGATTCTTTTGTTCGTTCTCCTCTTGTTTGCCGATTTTCCCAAAGACAGCAGAGATGATACCGATGATAATCGCAATTAGTAACGGATTTTCAAATAGAATGTCCATTGGGCTCCCTCCTTAAAGCGTGAGAGGATGCTTATTTGTTTTCATTATCAGATGGACCTTTTGTCATTTTACCAAATGAATCTCTCATGTCCGTATCAGCATCGATATTCTTAATATTCATGTAGTCCATGACTCCAATATTACCTTCACGTAATGCTTCAGCCATTGCAAGTGGTACTTCAGCCTCTGCTTCTACAACTTTCGCGCGCATTTCTTCAACTCTTGCACGCATTTCTTGCTCCTGGGCAACAGCCATTGCGCGGCGTTCTTCCGCTTTTGCCTGTGCAATGTTTTTGTCTGCTTCTGCTTGGTCTGTTTGCAGAATCGCCCCGATGTTCTTACCGATATCAACATCTGCGATATCAATCGAGAGGATTTCAAACGCAGTACCTGAATCTAATCCTTTACCAAGAACTGTTTGTGAAATCATATCAGGGTTCTCAAGAACCTTTTTATGATTATCTGATGAACCGATTGTAGAGACAATCCCTTCACCTACACGAGCAATAATCGTTTCTTCCCCTGCACCACCAACAAGTCGGTCGATGTTTGCACGAACTGTAATACGTGCTTTTGCTTTCACTTCAATCCCGTCCATCGCCACACCAGAGATAAATGGTGTTTCAATGACTTTAGGGTTTACACTCATTTGAACTGCTTCAAGTACGTCACGGCCTGCTAGGTCGATCGCTGCACAGCGTGCAAAGTTCAATTCGATATTCGCGCGTTGAGCTGCGATTAATGCGTTCACAACTCGGTCCACGTTACCACCTGCAAGATAGTGGCTCTCTAACTGGTTAATCGTCGCATCAAGACCTGCTTTATGTGCTTTAATAAGCGGGTTGACCACTCGGTTTGGAATAACGCGGCGAAGTCTCATTCCTACAAGTGTAAAAATGCTTACCTTTACGCCAGCCGCTAGGGCAGAAATCCACAGCATCACCGGTACAAAGGTGAAGAAGATCGATAGAACGATCAGACCTGCTGCGATAATCACAAATAATAGTAAAGTAGATGGATCCATTTTATTCCTCCTATAAAATCAGTTATCTATACTTTCCTCACGACAATGCGTGAGCCTTCCGCTTTCACAATTTTTACTTGTTCATTCTTATCGATGAATGCACCTTCTGACACAACATCAATGCGCTCATCTCCAAATACTATTGTACCTGACGGACGAAGTGCGGTTGCTGTCACCGCGATTTGCCCAACAAGATCTTCTCTTGTTTCATTTGAGACATAACCGCTTTCCTTATTGGTTGAATCGGTTAAAATGAACTTTTTGAAAAATTTCATACGTTTCCCCAACACCTTTGTCAATAAAATAACTGCTACGATTGAAACAGCAGTGGCAATCAAGATGGAAATCGCCATTTCTGTAAAGCTTCCAGCTGCTAAAAACAAGCTGACAACCACACAGATCAGTCCAATGACACCTACGATTCCCCCCGGCAAAAACAATTCCAGAATCATGAGCAATATCCCTGCTATAAACAGGAACAACGTCTCATATCCTGCAAAACCAGCCACGAGATGACCATAAAAGAATAAAAGAAGCGCTGTCACTCCCATGGTGCCTGGAATCCCAAAGCCAGGAGAATAGAGCTCAACAATTAACCCTAAGCTTGCGATGGATAAAAGGATTGGAATGACGATTGGGTGCGTGAGAAAGCGCGCAACCTTTTCAGCAAAGCTCACTTCATCGTATTGAACAGAAGCATCGGCTAAATTCAGCTTTTGAAGCAAGTCATCCATATTTTTCGCTTCCCCTTCTGCATAACCGAATTGAAGCGCACGGTCTGTGTTGAAGGTGAGCAATTCTCCTTTTGGTGCACCAGCTTCTTTTGCGTCTATATCTACATCTGCCATTGCAAGTGCATACTTTGGATCACGCCCCTGCTTTTCGGCAGCATCACTCATTTCAGCAAGCCATAGCGATTCAGATTTTTGATCGGCAGCATTGCCTTCTCCATCAATGATCGCCGCAGCCCCCATCTTTCCATTTGGGGTCATATAGATTTGATCGGCATTTAGTGCAAGGAATGCCCCAGCTGAAAGCGCTCTATGATTCACAAACGCTGTCACAGGGATATCAGACGCACGAATGGTATCTGCGATCTCAAGCGCAGCATCGACTGCACCACCTGGTGTATTGATGTCTAGAATGATATGTTTTGCTCGTTCGGACTTTGCCTGCTCAAATGATCGTTCAATAAATTGAGAAAGTCCTTTTTCTACTGTATCTTCAATTGGGATAACATGAACTTTCTGATCTACTGATTTCGCGGTCAATTGAACCCCTAATAATAAGCATATTATAAAACAACTGAAGAGAGCAATAGAAATTTTTATTTTTTTCATCTATTTGGTGATCCCTCCTCTCTATCTTCCATTTTACTGTTCCTTTACATACGTTACAAATGTATCATAGGTTTCATTTTTATATGACAGAATGATGAAGGTATAAAAAAAGTACCCTTCTAACAATAGAAGGATACTTTTTTATTGAGACAGCTGTTCGCTGACAAGTCTGTTAATGACAGCTCCATCAGCTTTACCTTTTACTTTTGGCATAATAGCGCTCATGACTTTACCCATATCAGTCTTCGATGAAGCACCTGTTTCAGCAATCGTTTCTTTCACGATCGTTTGCAGTTCTTCTTCAGAAAGCTGTTCAGGTAAATAAACGTCTAAGATGTCAATCTCTTTTTGAACTTTATCTACTAAATCTAAGCGATTAGCTTTCGAAAATTCATGGAGGGAGTCTTTACGTTGCTTAATCTCGCGGGAAAGGACGGTTAGTTCCTCATCGCCGGTCAAACTGTCTTTCTTAAGCTTAATTGCTTCATTTTGGAGCGAAGCCTTAACCATCCGAATGACAACAAGCTTGTCTTTCTCACGGTTTTTCATAAAAAGCTTCATATCAGAATTTAATTGCTCAAGAAGACTCATAAAATCCACCCTCTTTAGAATTTACGTTTTCTAGCAGCTTCAGACTTTTTCTTGCGCTTTACGCTAGGCTTTTCATAAAATTCACGCTTTCTTGCTTCTTGCAATGTTCCAGTTTTGGATACACTGCGTTTAAAGCGACGAAGAGCATCTTCAAGCGATTCGTTTTTTCTAACGACCGTTTTTGACATTCTCTTTCCCTCCCTCCGAATACACCAATCGACTGCATTAAAAAAAGATATACATGTAAAACATGTACCTAGACATTATAATATAAGCCTAGTGTGAGGTCAACTAAGTGATTTGGAAATATATTTTCGTCATGAGCAGGTAGACAAGTCCATATATTCATTGGTAAGAGGAGGACTTTTCTATGATGGCGATCATTTATTTTTGTGCACTTATTTTCATTTTTTTATGGTCAATGGGTTTGCTGAGAAAAGGATTAATGGCGCTTGCGTCGTCTCGTATTGAGAAATCACTTCTTCTCTTTACAGATCATCCGGTAAAAGCATTCTTAGTCAGCATCGTATTTACAGGGATTCTTCAAAGCAGTTCAGCGTTTATGGTCATCGTGATTGGCTTTGTCAGTACAGGTATTCTCTCTTTTAAAAAATCCATTCCAATGATTCTTGGTACCAATATTGGCTCTACGTTTACAACAGAATTTATCGCCATTAAAATGGATGTTTTCATGTGGGTTTTAATCCTAGCTGGTCTGATATGCATGATGTTAGGCAAAAAATCTTTTAGGCATGCAGGAAAAAGTATATTTGGACTCGGGATGATCTTTTTTTGTATTCAAGGCTTTTCTAAAATTGCAGGTATGATGACAAGTCAGCCTGAGACATTGCGCTTTCTCGAAATGATGCAGCATTCTGACTGGACGGCGCTGCTTTCGGGTACTATCTTCACAGCGATTGTTCATTCAAGCTCCGTCTGTATCGGCATTTTAATGGGGTTTATGAATGAAGGAACGGTTGGGCTTCAGGAAGGCATCAGCTTTGTGTTAGGGTCCAATATTGGGACATGTATTACAGCCGTAATGGCTGCCATATCTGGCGGCTATGCAGCACGTCAAACGGCTTATGCACACGTTTTGTTTAATGTGCTCGGAGTGCTTTTATGTCTCCCATTTCTCGCCATGATGACAGAATTCGTCGCCCTTCTTGCAAACGCTCCCGCACAGCAAATTGCGCACTTCAGCCTGCTGTTTAATGTGGCAAGCTCTTTGCTTTTCTTCCCGTTCATCCGTCCATTTCACACATTGATTTTATGCCTTTTACCGAATCAATCAAAATAAAACACCGGCTTGCCCTTTTGGCACCGGTGTTTGATTGATTATGAGGTCATTCTCACTTTGTCTGTTTGTACTTCATCGCTTATACGAACGAATTGTCCTTCGTTATAAGGATAACCCGCTTTCGTAATTTTCACTTTGACCAAACGGCCGATCATGTCCTCTGTTCCTTCAAAAACAACCTTCATATAGTTATCTGTATAGCCCACATAAAGATTGTGCTTTCCTTCTTGTTCTTTGAAGGATTCTTCCGGAATAATCTCTAGGACATCTCCTTCATAAGCTGATGCGTATTCTTTCGCAAGCTGATCAGAAAGAGCGATCAAGCGGTGGACACGTTCGTTTTTTACATTTTCATCCACTTGATCTTCCATTCTTGCAGCTGGCGTACCTGTACGTTTGCTGTAAGGGAATACGTGCAGTTCAGAAAATTGATGGTCTTTGACAAAGTTGTATGTTTCCAAAAACTCTTCTTCTGTTTCTCCAGGAAATCCTACAATCACATCAGAGGTGACAGCAAGACCTGGCAATGCTTTTTTCAGCTTTGTTAAACGCTCTGCAAAGAATTCCATCGTATATTTACGGCGCATTCTTTTCAGCACTGTATTAGAGCCAGATTGAAGCGGGATGTGAAGGTGTCTGACAATCTTATCTGACTGATCAAGCACTTCTATCACTTCATCTGTAATTTGACTTGCTTCGATAGATGAAATACGAATTCGTTTTAAGCCGTTGACACGTCCATCTAATTCTTTCAGAAGCTTTGCAAAGTTATAATCCTTTAAGTCTTCTCCGTATCCACCTGTGTGAATACCTGTTAATACAATTTCTTTATAGCCGGCATCCACAAGCTGCTGCGCTTGGTTGATGACCTCTTCTGGATCACGAGAACGAAGAAGTCCGCGAGCCCAAGGAATAATGCAGAATGTACAGAAATTGTTACAGCCTTCTTGGATTTTTAATGACGCACGTGTTCTGTCTGTAAAAGCAGGAACATCGAGTTCTTCAAACACACGTGCTTTCATAATATTGCCAACCCCATTAATCGGCTGTCTTTCTCTGCGATATTCTTCAATGTAACCGAGTAATTTATGTCTGTCTTGTGTTCCCACGACAATATCAACACCAGGAATCGCCATGATTTCTGCTGGAGATGTTTGCGCATAACAGCCTGTTACACAAATGACACCATCCGGGTTATGACGAATGGCTCTTCTAATGACTTGGCGGCTTTTTTTATCGCCAGTATTCGTGACCGTACATGTATTAATGACATATACGTCTGCTTTTGATTCGTACTCTTTTCTTTCATAGCCTGCTTCTTTAAACAGCTGCCAGATCGCTTCTGTTTCATAGTGATTGACCTTACAGCCAAGTGTATGGAACGCTACTGTTCCCATCATGATTCACCTCTTAATAACTCTGTTTGATAAGATATAGCAGAAAGCGCGTAAAGAGGAGCTGTTTCTGTTCTTAAAATGCGTGGTCCAAGCCCGCAAATGACTGCACCATGCGTTTCAAGCGCTTCAATCTCCTTTTCTGCTAAACCGCCTTCAGGGCCAAAAACCACTAGCAAGGTTTGTCCGCCTTTCATCTGTTGGAGCACAGTTTGAAAGCGGCTTTGCTCTCCTTCTTTCGATGATTCTTCGTATGCAACGACACATTTATCGAATTCACCAGCTAATTGAGTCAGCTCTTTAAATGTTGATACTGGATCAACACGAGGAATGATATTCCGGTAGGACTGTTCAGCTGCTTCTTTCGCGATTTTCTCCCAGCGCTCTCGTTTTTTATGTGACTTCTTTTGGTCAATTTTTGTAATAGAACGAGCCGCTTGAAACGGGATAAATGCGCTTGCGCCAAGCTCTGTGCCTTTTTGGATAATCAGCTCAAGCTTATCTCCCTTTGGGAGACCGCTCGCAATTGTTACTCTTACCGGAAGCTCTCTGTTCTGATTTGTCCAGCCTTCAACGTGACAAATGACTTCTTCCTTTGTTATTGTATCAATTTTACTGAGCGCTTCAAAGCCGTCTGTCGTTAAGCAAAGGATTTCCTGCCCTGCTTTCATGCGCATGACGTTGGAAAGGTGATGTACATCTTCACCATTGATGACGATAGATCCCTTTGCAATCACTTCTTCTTTCGTGAGGTCGATAAAATATCGTTGCATACGTGTCCTGACACCTACTCGCTTTATTTTTTCGCTATAATGCTGACCCAATCTTCCATTGACAGCACTTCAACAATGTCAAAACCTGCTTCTTCTAATGCTGTTTTGACTTGTAGTTTCTTTTGTCCAATGATGCCTGATGTAATGAAATAGCCATCTTTCTTCAATAAGTCATAGGCTTGATCTGTAAAGCGCAAAATCACTTCTGCGAGAATGTTGGCGACGATCACATCACGTTCACCTGAAATCCCATCAAGTAAGTTGTTTTGCTTGACCGTCACTTGTTCGCTTACACCATTTAGCTCGATGTTTTGCTTTGCACTTTCAACCGCAACGGTGTCGAGATCAAAGGCTTGAATGTCCTTTGCACCAACCATCGCTGCTGCCACACTTAAAATCCCAGAGCCTGTTCCAACATCAATCACCGTATCGTTTTCCTTCACATAGCGCTCAAGCGCCTGAATACAAAGAACGGTTGTTGGATGTGTCCCTGTTCCAAATGCCATTCCTGGGTCCATTTCAATAATCAGTTCATCAGAATGAACCGGAGTATATTCTTCCCATGTTGGAACGATGGTGAATTTTTCAGAGATTTTCACAGGATGATAGTATTTTTTCCATGCGGTGGCCCATTCTTCTTCATTTACTTCACAAATGGACAGCGTATTTCGTCCAAGGTCAATATCGTATAGAAGAAGATTGTTGATGGCTTCTTTGATCTCATCTACCGTTTCCATTAAAAAGCTGTTCATTGGAAGATAGGCTTTGACGATGACCCCTTCTTCAGGATAGTCATTCGGATCGAGCTGGTAGATCTCACCGTATACATTTTCACGTTCCTTGACTAAATCAAGCGGGTCCTCAATCACGACACCACTCGCACCTGCTTCATGCAAAATATTGGTGATTGGTTCCACCGCTTCATTTGTTGTATGGACGCTAATTTCTGACCACTTCAATACTACCAACTCCTTATCCGTCTTACTCGCCTTTAAATGCGCGTTTTACCTTATCGAAGAAGCTCATTTCTTGTTCGTCCGGTTTATTTCCGCTCACTTCAGCAAATTTTCTAATGATATCTTTTTGATTGTCCGTTAAATTTGTTGGTGTGACGACTCGTACAACGATATGCTGATCGCCTTGGCCATAGCCGCGTACATTTTTCACACCTTTTCCTTTGAGTCTAAACTTCGTGCCAGTTTGCGTGCCAGCAGGAACTTTTAATTTCACTTTACCGTGTAATGTTGGCACTTCAATTTCGTCACCTAATGCAGCCTGTGCAAAGGTTAACGGCATTTCGCAGTAAATGTCATCCCCGTCACGCTCGAAGAATTCATGCGAACGCACATGGAACACAACAAATAGATCGCCTGGAGGTCCTCCATTTACACCTGGCTCCCCTTGACCAGACACTCTGAGCTGCTGACCATCGTCAACACCAGCTGGGATCGTCACATTGATTTTCTTACGCTTACGCACTTTACCAGAGCCGCCGCATGTAGAACATTTGTGATCGATTTGTTTTCCTGTTCCGCTACAGTAGTTACATACTCTGCGGTTGACCACTTTACCAAACGGAGTTGACTGCTCAACATTTAATTGACCAGAGCCGCCGCAATGTGAACAAGTCTTCGCATCTGTTCCAGGCTTTGCCCCTGATCCATGACATGTTTCACATGATTCCTCACGAGGAATTTCAATCGTTGCTTCTTTCCCAAATGCTGCTTCTTCAAATGAAAGCGTCATTGTATATTGCAAGTCTGCTCCTTGACGCGGTGCATTTGGATCTCTTCTTCTGGCTCCGCCGCCAAAAATACTAGAGAAGATGTCATCAAAGCCACCGAAGCCGCCAAAGTCTCCTCCTCCGCCAAAACCGCCGCCACCAAAGCCTTGGTTTGGATCGGTATGACCAAACTGGTCATACTGCGAACGTTTTTGATCGTCAGAAAGCATTTCATAGGCTTCTTTTACTTCTTTGAATTTCTCATCTGAGCCAGCTTCTTTATTAATATCAGGGTGATACTTTTTTGAAAGCTTGCGGTATGCCTTTTTGATCTCGTCCTTTGAGGCGCTCTTACTCACGCCAAGCACTTCATAGTAATCACGCTTACTCATCTCTTCACACTCCCGATTTTCTCACATAAGTACGATTGTATCATTTTGATTTGACCTTTTTCAATTGCTTTCATCGTTGGAAAGAAAAAAAGTCAAAGCCAAGAGATCCTGACTTTGACTTTCTGACGAGTACGTTTCAGCAGTCTTTTTCAAAAGTAAAGGTGATTATTTTTTCTCTTGATCGTCGTTTACTTCTTCGTATTCTGCATCCACTACATTGTCATCTGCTTTTTGAGCACCTTCAGCGCCTTCTTGCTGAGCTTGTGCTTGTTTTGCAGCTTCTTCATAAAGCTTTGTCGTTAGTTCTTGAACGATTGTTTGCAGCTCATCTTTTTTCGCTTTGATGTCTTCAAACTCGCCTTTTTCGATCGCAGCTTTTAGTGCATCTTTCGCATCGTTTGCTTTTTTCACTTGCTCTTCATCGATTTTGCCTTCTAGATCTTTTAATGTTTTTTCTGTTGTAAACACTAATTGATCTGCTTCATTGCGCACTTCGATTTCTTCTTTTTTCTTCGCATCTGCTTCAGCATTTTCTTCTGCTTCTTTGACCATTTTTTCGATCTCATCATCAGAAAGACCTGAAGAAGATTTGATGGTGATGTTTTGCTCTTTGCCTGTACCCATATCTTTCGCACGTACGTTGACAATACCGTTTTTATCGATATCAAAAGATACTTCGATTTGTGGTACGCCGCGTGGTGCTGGCGGAATGTCAGTCAATTGGAAACGACCTAATGTTTTGTTGTCTGCTGCCATTGGGCGCTCACCTTGCAGAACATGGATGTCTACCGCTGTTTGGTTGTCAGCAGCCGTTGAGAATACTTGAGATTTACTTGTTGGAATTGTTGTATTACGTTCAATCAGCTTTGTGAATACGCCGCCCATTGTTTCAATTCCTAAAGAAAGTGGTGTTACATCAAGAAGAACAACGTCTTTGACATCTCCTGTGATGACTCCACCTTGAATCGCCGCACCAAGAGCAACCACTTCATCAGGGTTTACACCTTTATGAGGCTCTTTGCCTGTTTCTTTTTTGATTGCTTCTTGAACTGCAGGAATACGAGTTGATCCACCAACAAGGATGACTTTATCAATCTCGCTAGCAGATAAACCAGCATCTTTCAATGATTGACGTACAGGTGTCATTGTACGCTCTACAAGATCTGCAGAAAGCTCTTCGAATTTAGCACGTGTTAGCGTTAATTCAAGGTGAAGAGGACCTGCATCTCCAGCTGTGATAAATGGCAGTGAGATTTGTGTAGAAGATACACCAGAAAGATCTTTTTTCGCTTTTTCAGCAGCATCTTTTAAACGCTGAAGCGCCATTTTATCTTTTGAAAGGTCAATGCCATTTTCTTTTTTGAATTCAGCTACTAAGTGATCAATGATCACTTGGTCAAAATCGTCTCCACCTAGACGGTTGTCCCCAGCAGTTGAGCGTACTTCAAAGACGCCGTCTCCAAGCTCAAGGACTGATACGTCAAATGTACCGCCGCCAAGGTCGTATACAAGGATTGTTTGATCTTCATCTGTTTTATCTAAACCATAAGCAAGCGCAGCTGCTGTTGGTTCGTTGATGATACGTTCTACTTCAAGACCAGCAATTTTACCAGCATCTTTTGTAGCTTGACGTTCTGCATCGTTGAAGTAAGCAGGAACTGTGATAACAGCTTTTGTTACTTCTTCGCCAAGGTAGCCTTCAGCGTAAGATTTAAGGTGTTGAAGAATGATTGCAGAGATTTCCTGCGGTGTATAGTTCTTGCCTTCAACTTCTACTTTATAGTCTGTACCCATATGTCTTTTAACAGACATGATTGTGTTCGGGTTTGTAATTGATTGGCGTTTCGCTACTTCACCAACTTGGCGCTCTCCATTTTTAAAAGCGACAACAGATGGTGTTGTACGTGCTCCTTCAGCGTTTGCAATGACTTTTGGCTCTCCGCCTTCAAGTACTGCAACACATGAGTTTGTTGTTCCTAAGTCAATCCCAATGATTTTACTCATAATCGATGACCTCCCATTATGTAGTTATTGATTTACTTTTACCATTGATGGACGAATAACTCGGTCTTTGAGTTTATAGCCCTTTTGCAATTCTTCTACTACGATATTTGAATCAAAGTTTTCATCTTCAACTTGCATGACGGCTTGATGAAGGTTTGGATCGAACTCTTTGCCGACAGCTTCAATTGGTTCAACGCCTTCATTTTTCAACGCTTCTACCAGCTGGCGGTAAACCATTTGCATTCCTTCTAACAAACTTTTCGCCTGCTCATTGTCTGGATCAATTCCAAGCGCTCTTTCAAAGTTGTCAAGAGCTGGGAGAAGATCGCTGACAACATGTTGAGAACGATATTTTTGCACGGTCTCCACTTCAGTTCGAGCACGGCGTTTATAGTTTTCAAAATCTGCTTGAACACGCAGAATCTTGTTTTCTTTTTCATCTAGAAGCTGCTGCAATTCATCGATTTTCTCTTGGAAGGCAGACTGTTCATCATGCTTTGCTTCCTCAGTATCTGCTTGAACTGCTTCTTCTTGTGCTTCAACCTCTGCTTCTTGCTCAGGTGTCTGTTTTTCTTCTGACATTGTGTTCACCTCCCTCAAAAGATTCAAGAATACGAAGGGGCAGTGCCCCTATCTTTTTATCACCCTACTCATCATACAAATTGGAAAGTGCGTTTGACAAGTCTTTTGATACATGATGCAAAAGACTAACGACTCGCCCGTAATCCATGCGGGTTGGTCCGATGACGGCAATGGAGCCGAGTGATTTTTGATCAATCGAATAAGTCGCTGTGATCAAACTACAGTTCTCCATTGCTTCCAAATTGTTTTCTGAACCGATTTTAATGGTGATACCTTGCTGATTTGGATGAAACAGCTGCATGACATCATTCTTTTGCTCAATCAGCATCATGAGTGAGCGAATGCGGTCGATGTCATGAAATTCAGGCTGATTCAACATATTAATCTTCCCGCCAAAGAAAAGTTTTGATTCATTTTGTGTCGATGTAAATGTGTTGCCAAGCGCATCTAAAATGTGATCATAATCTTTTAAATGTGTGCGCAGAAGCATGACTACTTCTTTATACATCCTGTCCTTCAACTGGTCCATTGGAACGCCAGCTAAGCGGCTATTCAAAATATTCATCAGCTTCTCAATATCGGAGACATCGAGATGCTCAGAGAAGGTAATGGTTTTGTTTTCAACATGTCCGCTGTCTGTAATCATGATTGCTACGGCTTTATTTGGCTGAACGGGGACAAGCTGAATTTGCTTTAATCGATTTTCACTCAGCTTTGGACCAAGCACGATCGATGTATAGTTTGTGAGATCTGATAAAATTTCCGCCGATTTTTGAACTGTTTTTTCCAGCTCAAAAATTTTCTCCTGAAAAGCCGACTGGATAAGCACAAGCTCTTTAGACGACAGTTTTCGCGGAGAGAGCAAATGATCTACATAATAACGATATCCTTTTTCTGAAGGAATTCTTCCTGATGAAGAATGGGTCTTTTCGATAAAACCAAGTTCCTCCAAATCAGCCATTTCGTTTCTAATCGTCGCAGAGCTGAATGTGATGTCCTCTTTTTTAGAAAGAGTCCTTGATCCAACTGGCTGCGCCGAACGAATAAAGTCATTAATGATGACTTGCAGAATCAAAAGCTGACGATTTGTTAACATCATCATCACCCCTGTTAGCACTCTCTTTCAACGAGTGCTAATTGTATAAACAAAATTACCAAACTCAAATTAAAATGTCAATTATAACTCACCGAGAAACGCTTGAAATACTTCATTTCCTAACAATTTCCCTTTTCTTGTTAAACGAATTCCAATGTCATCTTTTACAATGAGACCTTTTTCTTCTAATTCTTCAAGAACTGAGGGAAAAAGAGCTTCTGGTGAAGCACCATATTTGGCTTGGAAGTCGGCACTTTTCACCCCTTCGATTTTTCGAAGGCCTAAAAACATTTCTTCTTCTATCTGCTCTGCTTTTGTGACTTGATGAGTTTCTTTATACGGGAACCCAGTTTGCTCAATCAGTTCCAAGTAATGCTTCACTGGTCCTGCGTTCACATTTCGGATGCCATCTACATACCCGTGTGCCCCTGCACCGAAACCGAAGTAGTCTTCATTGCTCCAATAGGTCAGGTTATGCTGGCTTTCAAAGCCCGGTTTGGCGTAATTGCTGATTTCGTATTGATGTAATCCATGGCGCTCCATTTCATCCATCACAAGTTCATACATTTCAGCCTCACGTTCTTGCGGCGGTAAATGCAGTTTTCCTTTTTGCATTAAGTTGTAAAACACCGTTTTTGGTTCCACAATCAGTGAGTAGACAGAATAATGCTCTGCTCCTAATGAGAAAGCTGTCTCAAGTGAATTCATGACATGATGCTTTTCTTGATGCGGCAAGCCAAACATAAGATCTAGGCTAATATTGTCAAATCCAACCGCTCTAGCTCTCTCAAAGGACGTGAGAACATCTTTCTTTTGATGAACTCGTCCGATTTTTTTGAGTAAATCATCTTCAAAGGTTTGGACGCCAAAGCTTAGTCGATTGACACCGGCTTCTTTTAACACATGTAGCTTCTCGAGTGATAATTCATCTGGATTCGCTTCAACTGCAAATTCAACCAGGTTTTTTGCCGGCTTTAACACATGGTGAATACTGTTCATAAGCTGGTCTAGCTGGCTAACGGTCAATGATGTCGGAGTTCCCCCGCCAATAAAGATCGTCTTGAGTTCTTGCTCGCCCTTTTGCTCGATCGTGTGCTGCATCTCTTTTTCAAGAGCCGCTAAGTATTCATCGACTGGCTGCGTTTTAATGAAAAATTTATTGAAATCACAATAGTGGCAAATGTGCTCACAAAATGGAATGTGAATGTATGCTGCTTTCATTTGATGACACCTTCTTTACAGGTAAAGAGCCGCAGTTTATCGCTGCGGCACCTTTGTTTGTTTTCGACTATAAACGCCAAGGCTGACATTGTAAAGCAGGTTGCCTTGAGGAGGATGTTATTTTTTCGGTGTGCTGTCGTCCATCTTCAGCACAGCCATAAATGCTTCTTGCGGGACTTCAACAGAGCCCACTTGTTTCATGCGCTTTTTTCCTTCTTTTTGCTTCTCAAGAAGCTTTCTTTTCCGGGAAATGTCTCCACCATAACATTTAGCAAGTACGTTTTTACGCATCGCTTTAATGGTAGAGCGAGCCACGATTTTTTGTCCAATCGCTGCTTGAACTGGTACTTCAAAATGCTGGCGCGGAATGAGTTCTTTCAGCTTTTCTACGATGATCTTGCCTCGTTCATAGGCGTAATCGCGGTGAACAATAAAGGAAAGAGCATCGATTTTTTCGCCATTCAGCATGATGTCCATTTTCACTAGAGTAGATGGACGATAGCCAATCAGCTCATAATCAAAGGACGCATAGCCTTTTGTGTTGGACTTGAGCATATCAAAGAATTCATACACGATCTCCGCCAAAGGAATTTCGTACACAATGCTCACTCGGTTTGCATCAAGGTATTGCATATCAATGAAATGCCCGCGCTTTCCTTGGCAAAGCTCCATGACAGAGCCTACATAGTCATTCGGCACCATCATTGTTGCTTTCACGTATGGTTCTTCAATTTTCTCAATCTTTTGCGGATCAGGCAGATTTGACGGGTTATCGACGATGATTTTTTCTCCGTCTGTCATATACACATCGTAAATAACACTTGGTGCTGTCGTAATGAGATCGATTTTAAATTCACGCTCAATCCGTTCTTGGATGATTTCCATATGAAGCATTCCAAGAAAGCCGCAGCGGAAACCGAAGCCAAGTGCTTGGGACGTCTCTGCCTCATATTGAAGTGAAGAATCATTTAATTCAAGCTTTTCTAGTGCTTCACGTAAATCGTTATATTTCGCTGTATCAATCGGATAAAGACCGCAGTAAACCATTGGGTTCAGCTTTCTGTATCCTGGCAGTGCTTCTTTCGCTGGGTTTACCGCACTTGTGATCGTATCCCCCACACGTGTATCGCCGACATTTTTAATTGCTGCTGTTAAGTAGCCAACATCTCCAACAGTGAGTTCATCTGTCGGCATGGCTTTTGGTGTGAATACGCCGACTTCAAGTACTTCAAATTCTTTCCCCGTCGCCATCATTTTGATTTTCTGACCTGGTTTGACGGTTCCTTCCACAATTCGTATGTACGCAATAACGCCGCGATACGCATCGTAGAGAGAATCAAATATAAGAGCTTGAAGCGGTGCTTCTGGGTCTCCAGCAGGTGCTGGCACCTTTTCGACGATTTGTTCTAAAATATCTTCGATCCCAATACCAGCCTTAGCAGAGGTGAGAACAGCTTCAGATGCATCCAACCCGATGACATCTTCAATTTCTCCTCTTACACGCTCAGGCTCTGCACTTGGCAGATCGATTTTATTGATAATCGGAAGAATTTCTAAGTTGTTATCAAGAGCTAAATAAACATTCGCAAGTGTCTGTGCTTCAATTCCTTGTGCTGCATCTACTACGAGAATCGCACCTTCACAGGCAGCAAGGCTTCGAGATACCTCATAGGTGAAGTCGACATGCCCTGGTGTATCAATCAGGTGCATAATATATTCTTCTCCATCCTTCGCCTTATATTTCAGCTGGACAGAGTTTAATTTAATCGTTATGCCGCGTTCACGCTCTAAGTCCATGGAATCAAGTAATTGTTCTTTCATTTCTCGCTGCGTAATCGCCGCTGTTTTTTCTAAAATACGGTCGGCCAATGTGGATTTCCCGTGGTCAATATGGGCGATAATGGAGAAATTTCGAATTCTTGATTGCCGTTCTAATCGTTTTTCTTTATCTGTCACAATCTATCACTCCTACTATAAAACGCGGGTTGCGCTAGGTTAGATTATATCAATAGGGCTGTAAAGATTCAATCGAAATCAAGAAAAGCCGCTCATTGATTAGCGGCTTTAGTCATATGGTGTAGATTTATTTATTTTCCATTTACCCAATCATAAAGAGAACGAGCTGCATGTGTCATGCCATCAGACAACGCCTTTCCTGCCTTGGAGAAGGCATTAAAGCTCTCTATTTCCTCAAGCTGCTTTTGTTTTTCGGCAAGATCCTTTTCTGTAACAGCCGTTCCTAAGATAGAGGCTTCTCGTTCTTCTTCGTCGTTCATTTGGATGGAGAAAGCGCCTTTTAATTGCGGGTCATGGTAACCCTTCATTTGCAGCATGCCATTATTTGCCTGCTGCATTCCTAAAAAGACGCCAAATAGCAAGACCAGTCCTAAAATAATGGTTTTTCCAATAAATGATCCCATGCACCGTCACCACCTTAAGAACGTTTTTTCTCATCCTTTGCTTTGCCGTCTACTTTTTCCGCATCCCAGAATATATCACTGAAGACATCAGCTGCTGCATTGGATGCATTTTTCAATTCTTCCATATTATTATCCACTCCGCCAAATTCTAAAAGAAGGGCTTTGTCGGATAAATCTTGATTATAAATTCCATTATCACCAATTTCGCCTTTGGCAAACACACCGACACTGAGCCCTTTATATTTTTTCTCCATCAAATGGTGGAACTCCGTCGCAAGCTCGAGGTTTTTCTCATAGCTTTGATTCTTCTTTCCCACAACAAACGCAATTCTCGCATATTTTTTCCCCTTGATCTCGGCAGTAGTGTCTTTCTTTCTTCTTGAGTCACGGTGGATATCGATTAAATATTCGAGATCATCATTTTTCGCTAAGGCTTCTTTTACGACCAGTCTTGATTCATTATAAGACTGGGGATACTTTAGTCCTTTTTGCAGAAGCCGTTTTTCAACTTCTGTTTTGTCGACCGTATTCCCGATTCCTTGCTGATCAAGCGCCTTTCCGAACATGTCGCCGACAAGGGTGACATTCACTTTTGAGTGCCGTGCATTGTTTGGATTCGTTTCTCCTTTTAAAAAAGGTAAATATGATTCCGTATTATGTGTATGGTAAATGTACACAGCTTTTCGTTTTCCTGTCGACCGGTCCGGCTCTTTCGCAGGCTTTTTTGGCACATCTTTGTCGAGCTTGTCCAGCTCTGCTAAATTTGCTTCTTTTTCATCTTGAATGACTTCACTTGGCGGCGGCGATTCCATTGGCATGTTGGTATAATCTGTTCCTTCACCCGCTAAGATGATTTTTGTATCAAAATGTTCAAAGCCTGGAAGTTCTCTCCCTAGAAAACTACGCGGGTCTTCTAAATTGATACTGGTCGCAAGCTTGAGTGACAGTCCAGAGAAATGAAACCCTTTTTGATCTTTCGGGACGGCTGAGGCGAAATATTGGTTTTCCATGCCCATTAATGTGGCGAAAAACGCCCCGGAAAGCTCATCTGCTACACCATATAGCGAGGCTTGTGGCCTCAGCTCAGGTTTTAAAGATGTCAACGCCCCTGACATCACAAACACTACAACAAGCGAGGCTATAAATAAGAAAATGCTTTTGACTACTTTTGTTCCATTAATCGCAACGACCAACTGTCGAGGACGGCGGGGTCTTTTTTTCATGATTTACTCCCTCCAGCACGCTTTCTAGTAATTACACTATGAGCGAGCTAGAGAAAGTAGAACCGATTAATGATTATAAGAACCCATGTTATCTTGAGAGATTTTTTGATGAAGCGCTGTGTTTAATCCATTGGCGAGCACGTTTGCCATATCATCAATGAATGTATCTACTTCCTTAGGCGTGACCATGAGATTTTGCCCTAGCGGCGCAAGCACTTCATGGATCAGCTGCCGTTTCTCTTCTTCTGGAAGAGTTCCTACGATACCTAAGAATGATTGACGCGTTTCTTCATCTGGTAAGTCTTCTTCGTTTAGTACTTTTTTCTTCCCAAACGTCAAACCAGCCGGCACAAGAGAGCGGGACGGCCTGTCATCTCTCAGTTCTCTACCAAAATGCTTTAAGACATAATCAATTGTGTCACTTGCAATGGTGACTGCATCTACCACTGTCGGAACGCCAATCGCAATCACTGGAATTCCCAACGTTTCTTTGCTTAATTCTTTTCGCTTATTCCCTACACCTGAACCGGGATGGATACCTGTATCAGAGATTTGAATCGTCGTATTCACCCGTTCCACTGCACGAGCAGCAAGGGCATCGATTGCAATGACAAAATCGGGTTTGGACCGCTCAATCACGCCTTGTATAATGTCGCTTGTTTCAATACCAGTCAGTCCCATCACTCCCGGTGATAAAGAGGACACTGGGCGGTAGCCTTCCTGTACATTTTCCGGCTGTAATTCAAAGAGATGCCGGGTCACAAGAAGACTTTCAACCGTGAGCGGACCTAACGCATCTGGCGTGACATTCCAGTTTCCTAGCCCTACTACAAGACAGCTTGCATCAGTCTGAATACCTCGATCTTTTAAAAACTGAGCAAAATGATGGGCAAAAACTTCAACAACTTTTTCCTGCATCTCAGAATCTTTCTCCCGAATGCCCTGCGCCTCAAGTGTCAAGTAAGTTCCTGCCTTTTTGCTGGTCAGCTCCTCCCCTTCTTTCGTAATCTCCACCGTTCGTATACGGATGCCGTGCTCCTCTTTTTCCTTTTCGACAATCCCTTCAATTCCATCCTTTTTGACAACATTCGGATCGTTCTCTTGTTCTAGTATCTCTTTTGTTTCAACAGCCAAGTCTGTCCGAATTTGATAAGCACTTAAATCAAGTTTCTGTTTCTCCATAAAAAGACTCCTTCCACCAAGTAATTAACAGTAGTCTTTCCATCTCTTGAAAGAAACATTCGAGCGCTTCATCAATGAAAAATACTTTACATTTATATTGCATTCTAAAGGTGTGTTTGATAGAATACAACTTGTTCTATTGTGAAGATTTAACCTTAAGACAATTGTGTTTAGGTTGTATCTTAGGAGGTGAAACACATGCCAAATATTAAATCAGCGATCAAACGTACAAAAACGAATAACGAACGCCGTGCACACAACGTGACAATCAAGTCTGCGATGCGTACTGCGATTAAACAAGTTGAAGTTTCTGTAGCTAACAACGATGCTGAGCAAGCAAAAGCTGCTCTTTCTTCTGCTGCAAAACGCATTGACAAAGCCGTTAAAACTGGTCTTGTACACAAAAACGCAGCTGCGCGTTACAAGTCAAGACTTGCTAAACAAGTAAACGGACTTTCTGCATAATGCTTGCAACGCCTCAGTAATGAGGCAACTGTTTAACTGTACGTCCGTCCTGACCGGCTCAGCCATTAGGACAGACTGACAATTATACATCTAAACAAAAACGACCCTCTTTTTAGAAGGTCGTTTTTTTATGTTCAAGCGCCTAATAGGCGAAGCAGAAACAATTCTAGCAATAGCTGCTTGTCCTTTTTACCCGTTTTCATTTCATAATCGATCGTTGATAGCTCTTTGACAATCTGCTTCAGCTCTTCTTCTGAAAACAGCCTTGCCTGATCCATAGCAAGTTTGACGCGGAATGGGTGGACTTTTAGATTTGAAGCAATTTGTTTTTGCCCATATCCTTGCTGAGCGAAATACTTCGTCTGCAAAATCAAACGAAATTGAGTGGATATAAGTGCTAATATTTTAATGGGTTCTTCATTTTGTTTCAGCAAATCATAAAACATTTGCATGGCCTGAGAGCGGCGTCTGTTGACAATTTGGTTAATTAATTCGAAAATATTCTGCTCTAAGCTTCTTGCAACGAGCTGATTGACATCCGTTAATTCAATTTCTTCTCGCTCTCCAATATATGTACTTAGCTTCCTCACCTCTTGAAACAATGAGGATAGGCTCCCGCCGCACAGCATCACAAGCTGCTCAGCCGCTTCAGATGTCATCACCTTTCCTTCTGTATTCACCAGTGTAATGGTGAAATCCGTTGTTTCTTTTGGGTTTAACTCTTTTGCCTCAATCATAGCCGCTTTCTTTTTTAGCAATTTGGTGATTTTCTTCCGTTCATCCAGCTTTTCATATGGTGCTAATAAGACGAGAATGGTATAAGGCGCCGGTTTTTCTAAATAAGCTTCTAACAGAGAAAGCTCATGCTCAATCTTCTCTTTTTTCTTTTCCGCTGTAAGAAAATAAGGGTTCTTGATCACAACGAGACGCCTTTCTCCCATGAACGGAAAGGTTTCTGCATCTGTCACAGCCTGTTCAAGCGGCACCTCTTCCATATCAAAGACAGAGAAATTAAAATCCTTTGTCTCTTCGTCTACTACAGCTTGTCTTAATTTAGCTGCTGTTTCTTGCAGTAAATACGTTTCTTTTCCATATAAGCAATAAACGGGATGGATATCCCCTCTTCTTAAATTGTTCCAAACCTCAAAAACCATAAATTGAATCCCTCTCTTTCACTTCCTCCTCTATCCTAAAGTGTGCGAAGACATTAGTAAAGAGGAAGCTGAAAGTACCGCCTCCTCATTTATAGTAAACGTCTGGTGCAAGCTCCCGGGTCAGCTTGCTTCAGACGATATTCATAAAATGATCATGAAAATGGAAAACGGTTACTTTACCTTCTAGCAATTCCAAATGAGTTCAAGTATACTAAAATTAGCCAGGAGGGATGAAAATGAATGAATTTGAAAAAAATGTTCAAAGCAAGCGGAATGATGTGACCGACTCAGCCGTTGGTTTTATCGTCACATTCGGATTTTTCGCCTCAATGTTTATTTTGGCAACCATTATACACCTCGTTGGATCTTAACTTCATGAATGTTACATGACTGCCGTTTTGGCAGTTTTTTTATTGATTTTGTAAGATATCATATGGAGGATGCGTGTAAAACGTTCCTTTCTCCTCAAGAAATTCAAAGGTCACACTCCCATCTCGATCTGTGCGGTACACCTTCGTTTGATGATCCTTTAGTTTTTTCAAGACTTCCTGATGAGGATGCTGATAACGATTGCGTTCACCAGCCGAAATGAGTGCGTGCGACGGCTCCAGATGCCGAAGCCACTCATCACTTGTTGACCCTTTGCTCCCATGATGCCCAACCTTCAAGACATCTGCTTGCAGGTGAGGATAGGCTACTATAATATCTCGTTCCCCTTCATGTTCAAGATCTCCAGTGAACAGAAAGCGTTTCCCGCCAAGAGTAAAAGCTAGAACAAGTGAATCATTGTTCTTACTTGTCACCCGGTCTTGCGAAGGGTGAAGAACCTCAAATATATGCTCTCCAACTTGGAACTGATCTCCTCTTTCTAATTCATCAATTATAATCCCTTTTTCAGCTGCTTCTTTTAGCAGCTTTGCATCTTCTGGACTTCGGGCAAAACCTTTTGGTATGGCTAGCCGCTTTACCTTATTTCGCTTGATTAGACGAACTGCCTCTCCCATGTGGTCTTGATCTGCATGCGTGAGAATCAGCACATCAAGTTTTGCTATACCTTTTGAATGGAAAAACGGGATTAGTGTTTGATCACCGATCGTAGACACTTTACGTCTTTTTTTCCATGGTTCATCATCAAAAGAAAGTCTGCCACCTGTGTCCACAAGTAGATGTCCCTTTCGGTAAGGGAGCTGAATAAACAAACTATCCCCTTGTCCGACATCCAGCATCGTGACCTCCCCTTTTTGGAGAAAATTCGGGGTGAAATAGTGTGCACTCAAGACACCAATGAGTAATATAATCGGCACGGCATAAGATTTCACGGACATTTTGCACTCCATCACAAATAGCAAAAAAACAATGGCGCTCACTTCAAGCAGAATATGCCACCAAGTCGATTTCATAAAAATCAAGTTGAACCCATCAAAAACTGCCATATATGCTGACAACTGATGACTTAGCTGGATGACCGAATCAAGCAGCTGGAACAACACTTGTCCAAGCGGAAGATAAATGATAGACCAAAGATAAAAGAGTAAGGACAGAGGCAGGACAACTGTTGTATAAAAAGGGACAAATATCATATTCAACGGGATGCTCAGCAAAGAAAATTGCTGAAAATGATATAAAAGAACAGGAAGCGAGGCAAGCTGTGCAACAAAGGAGATAAGGAATAACTGCATCACTGCGCTTTTCGCTTGTGATAAGATTTTGGTCGATAACAAAATAAAAAACGTTACCACGAATGAAAGCTGAAATCCGATATCGAATAGATATAAAGGATGAATCGCTAATAAGAATAAAAACGTTGCGCTTAATACGACAGCAGAAGGCTGTTTCATTTCTTTTGGCAGGCTCGTCATCACTAAATAGATTCCTGCCATGAGGCAAGCTCTTAAAACTGATGGTGCAGCACCTGTCAAACAAGCATAAACAGGAAGAAAGCATAATAGAAGAAGACGCGCTGTCTCTCTTGTCACACCGGCACGAAGCAGACACCAAAATAAACAGGCAAGAAGCGTTTGCACATGCAGTCCTGAGATCGCTAACAGATGAATAATGCCGAGCATTTGATAGTCTCTTAGCGTGTCAGGATCAATCAATTCTCGGTCTCCAAAAATAAGAGCTTGTACAATACCTACAGAGTTTTTCGGCACATGATCTTCTAAAAATTTTAAGCCCTTTTGCCTCATCATTTGAAGATAATAGGAAGGGCGATCATTTTTTGTACAGCCTTTGATTGACTGCGGTAAGAAAATAGCGCGAATGCCTTTTGATTTTAGAAATTGATCGTATTGAAACCCGTTAGGAATGGTTGCGTGTTTAGGCGCCCGAACTTCACCTGTCATATGACAGCTCATACTCGGCTCTACGTCTTTTAACGTCTCTTTTTCACGCTCTGTTTGAATGGTATAGAAAGCGGCTAATCGGTCATCTTCTGTTGACACAGTTGCCGAAAAACGATTGCCATCTGTTTTCGGAATCGTTTCAATCACAACAGAGCCGGAAAAGAATTTTTCTTGAACAGGTTGATCCGTTTCAAAAAACTCATGAACCATAAAAATAAGAGTATAGATAGCTCCACATAGGCTGATCATGAGAAAGAGTTTGGGAATTTTTTTCAGTAGGCTGAGAAGTAAGATGATGAGAAGAAAGAGAAGGAAATACATCTGAAGATGATATGCAGCCAGAGCAATTCCAACTGCTGCTGAAATTGCCCCAAACGGCAAATAATTAAACATAGGAAGTAAATAATTGATTCGCCTTCTCATGCATATCGCGAATTTCTGATTCACTAAGTCCTGATTCACTTAGTTTGCCAATTAAATCTGCAACAAAGGCTAATTTTTCTTGATTTTTTAAGTCAATGATCATTTCATCGAGTTCAACTTGTTCCGTTTGAACACCTGCCTGCTCAAATAAATCAATGGCGTATGGGTGATTTTTATAATCCTTTGCATAGTACACGGTTCGAATACCTGCTTGAATAATGGCTTTACAGCACTGCAAACAAGGAAAATGTGTGACATATATTTCAGCATCGGCTGTAGGTGCACCAAATTTGGCACATTGTAAAATAGCGTTCATTTCCGCATGGATGGTGCGAACGCAGTGATGATCAATGACATAGCATCCCACATCTGCACAATGGACATCACCAGCAATTGAGCCATTATATCCCCCTGCAATGATACGCTTGTCTCTGACGATGGTCGCCCCAACAGCTAACCGCTCACAGGTGCTTCGCAGAGCAAGCAAATGGCTTTGCGCCATAAAATATTGATTCCATGAAATTCTTTCCACGAGCTGATCCCTCCAGAATGATGGTTGGTATTAAGTGTACATGCCTTCCTTCTATACCGTCAATTCTACTTAACGGTCAATTCATTTTTCAGCCGTTCAATGGTCTTCTCCCCAAAACCTGAAATGTTCCGCAAATCTTCAATTTGTTGAAATTCTCCGTGTTCCTCTCTGTACGTAATGATGGCTTCTGCTTTAGCTGGCCCTATTCCATTAATGGTTTGCAATTCCGCTGCATCAGCCTGATTCACATTGACACCTTGACTCTTTTCATTACCCGATGGAGCATCTACAACTGCTATTTGTGCCTCTCTTTCTGCTTCTCCCTGCTTCCGGACATAAATCATCATACTGTCTTCTAATTTTGCTGCTTGATTAATTTCAATCGTGTCTGCTTTACTAGTAAAACCTCCTGCTCTTCGAATGGCTTCTTCTACCCGTGCATCAGATTGAAACGTATAAACACCTGGCTTTTTTACAGCCCCTTTAACTTCCACAAAAATGGAGGATGATTCATTATCGGTTTTTTCTTCTTTGTCTTCTAATGTGACTTGTTTGTCTTGATCGCCCTTCAATACACTTGGCTCTCTAGTGCTCTCCTTATTTCCTGCCAAAAGGAAGAAAGTGATGATGATCGTGCCCATGAGCCCAGCTCCGATATAAAGACTGTATTTTTTCAATGGAATGAGTCGCTTCACGTGCTCACGCTTCTTTCAATCATATTTTTATATTGCTCAACATACTGTTTAGAAGATAACAGATCCTATGCGCCTAAGGAGGGAGAACGTTTGAATATCGGGATAATCGGTACAGGAAACATGGGTACCATACTTACTGAGGCATTTATTGAATCAAAGGCAGTCAATCCCTCATCCATCACCATTACAAACCGGACCATAGAAAAAGCGTTCAATATAAAAAAGAACCACCCAGAGCTTGAAGTAACAAAACAGCTTACAGGAGCTGTCATGGATAAAGATTTCATCTTTGTTTGTGTCAAGCCGCTTGATATTTATCCTCTTTTAAAAGAGCTGAGCCCTCTTTTAAAAGAGCACCAAACCATTGTCATCATTACAAGTCCGGTTCATCCTGAACAGCTTCAGGATATCGTTCCTTGTCAAACAGCCAGGCTGATTCCAAGCATTACGAACCGCGCTTTATCAGGTGCGTCACTTTTAACATTTGGATCGTCATGCAATGTCGCGACGAAAACAGCATTAAGACAGTTAGCTTCCTGCATTTCAACACCCATTGAAATTCATCATTCGATTACAAGAGCGGCGTCAGATATCGTCAGCTGCGGTCCTGCCTTTATCAGCTTCCTCGTTCAGAAAATGATTGAAGCAGCCGTTGAAGAAACAGATATTTCTAAAGAAGAAGCCACCACCTTATCAGAAGATATGCTTGTAGGGCTTGGCCGTTTGATTGAAAAAAGAGTCTATACCCTTCCGACGCTGCAAGACAAAGTGTGTGTAAAAGGCGGCGTTACGGGTGAAGGGATTAAAGCACTTGAAGCAGGTGTTCAAGATATGTTCCACCGCCTTTTTCAAAACACCCATGAAAAATTTGATGAAGATCTTGAAGCGGTTGCGCATCAATATCCGCCAAGTGTGTTTACTGATGATCGCAGAAATTAATCAACTCTGCAACAAGCGAAAAAAGGGTTTTAAAAAACCATCGTTCCATTAAACGATGGTTTTTGGTTTCTTAGCTGAAATGAAATATCTTTCGGCGAATTCCCCGGGCGCTTCATTTGTAAAATCAGCGGTCACTTCTATTTGTTCAAAGCCAGCGGACTCAAGGAACGCCGCATAGGTCTCAAATGGAAATGTACGCTGTTCATGTGTCTCATCATAACGCTGATACACGTCTCCGTCCTTTACAAAAAAGCTTAAATCGTGAATGACCGAATACATGTCATCCCCTTTATCACTCTGCCAAATATAGCTGATCTCTTCATCTTGATCGGCATAAGTCGAACCTGGGAATACCTCTTCCATTTTATAAGGAGTATGAACATCAAAGAGTAAAACCCCATCTGCCTCTAAAAGCTGAAACATGTTTTTAAAGGTTTTTTTGACGTCATTTTCGTTTTTTAAGTAATTCAAGGAATCACAGCATATAACCGCCGCTTGAAAGACTTGCTCAAAACCCGTCAGCTCTCTCATATCTTGATGTAAAAATTGAATGGACTGCTTTTTCGCCTGTGCTTTTTGCTGCGCGAAAGCCAGCATTTCTTCACTGAGGTCAATTCCAGTGACTGCGTGACCCTTTTCAGCTAACCGAAGAGAAATCTCTCCAGTTCCACAGCCAACATCAATAATGGCAGCATTCGGTTTGATATTCTGCTGGATCCACTGAACCCATTCATCATAAGGTGCATGTGTCATGAGCTCGTCATACACACCTGCAAACCCTTGATAAATCATGAGTTAATGCCAAGTGAAAGCGTTTCTCTCGGCGCATCTCCCCATAGCTTCTCTAGGTTGTAGTATCCTCTTTCTTCTTTGTGGAACACATGAGCAATGACATCACCAAGATCAATCAATACCCATCTTGCTTCATCAAAGCCCTCCATCTTCTTCACTTCGATTCCACTTTCCTCTGCAAGATGTTTCACTTCTCTTGCAATGGCCTGCACTTGTTTATCAGAGTTCCCGTGACAAATGAGAAAATAATCGGCAACAAGTGAGATTCCTTGCATATTAAGGGCAATAATATCCTCAGCCCGTTTATCATCGCACGCTCCTGCCGCGACGTTTAAAATTGATGATGAATCCATCCAAATTCCTCCTTAATTGTTCTTATGCACAAGTGAGTTGTAAGTCGCAAGCGTATCTGGATAGACTGGCTGATTCTTTTTCAATAAAAAGCTGATCGTGTTTTTTAGTGACTGAATCAGTGCACTATCCAAATCTTGCTCTGCTAACTCTCTTACTTCTTCAACACCAGGGAAATGACGTCCTGGTTCGATATAATCAGCGACATAAATGACCTTTTCAAGTAACGTCATGTTTGGTCTGCCTGATGTATGAAATTCAATAGCCGTTAAAATGTCTTGGTCGTTAATAGCTGCTTCCTTTTTAACCAAATAGGCACCAACTGGGGCATGCCAAAGCTCGGGCGAATATTCCAGCAATAGAGGGTTCATCTGTTTCTGCTGGATAATCCCCTTCATTTCATCCTTTGGCCTAAATTTCGCATAATCATGAAAAATAGCGGCGATCTCTGCTTTTTTCACATCTGCACCGAACCGTTCCGCTAAAGAAATAGCTGTCTCCATAACCCCGAGTGTATGTGTATATCTATGCTCTGTTAACTGCTCTTTGACACAGCTTAATGCTTCTTCACGATTCATATAAGTGATGCTCCTTTATATAACGCTCAACAGCTTTCGGTATCAAATAATCGACAGGTTTTTCCTGCATGATTCGCTGCCTAATCAATGTCGATGATACATCAAAAGCTGGAACATCTGCAAATAAAAGAGGATATGTCGTATTTCCGGTATAACCCGGTCTTTTCATCCCAATAAAAGTAATCATCTGAAGCAAATCATCTATCCGATGCCATTTTGGCAAATACTCGACCATGTCCGCTCCAATCATAAAAAAGAACTCATCTTCAGGATGACGCTTCTTTAAAAGCTCCACCGTATCTACTGTATAAGATGGACCCTCTCGCTCCATTTCAATGAGCTCCAATCGAAAATGTGGATTTGACTGGATCGCCGCATCCACCATTTTCACCCGGTGACGACTATCTGCTCGCTTCCGTTCTGTTTTATGAGGAGGCTTGTGATTTGGGATAAACCAAATTTCATCAAGCCCTACTTGAAAACGCACCTCATTTGCCATCAGCAAATGCCCATTATGAGGAGGATCAAACGTACCGCCAAACAACCCTATTTTTTTCATATCACATCCACCTTTACGGCAGCTTAATTTGTTTATTTTCCTTTGATTCTTTATAAAGGACAATCACATTTCCGATCGTTTGAACAAGTTCAGCTTTTGCACCTTTGACAAGTGCTTTCGCAACTTCCGTTTTGTCCTCGTCGCAGTTTTGTAATATGCTGACCTTTAACAATTCTCTTACTTCAAGCGCCTCGGAAATTTGCTTGGTCATATTGTCATTTACCCCACCTTTTCCTACTTGAAAAATAGGTGATAAATGATGTGCTTTTGCACGTAAAAAACGTTTTTGTTTCCCTTTTAACATGGTGTTCCTCCTAATTTCTGTATCACAATTGACTTCATTTTTCTTGCGTCAGGCGTGATGCCTGTCCACAGTTCAAAGGCTCTAGCTGCTTGTCCAACAAACATGCCGACACCATCTACTGTTTTCAAACCTAACCCGGCTGCTTCTCTGAGCAGTTTTGTTTCTATTGGATTATACACAATATCACATACAACCGCTGTTTTTTTTGCGTTTGCTAAAGAAATCGGGGTTTCTTCAACATTCGGGTGCATACCAATTGAGGTTGTATGGATGATGACATCATATTCCCCAAGCTGCTCTTCCGCCGTCTTTAATGTAACGGCACTAGAAGTGAAGTTCCCATCTGCACTTTCAATTAAAGCCTCAGCTTTTTCAATGGTACGATTGGTGATATCAAAGCTTTTCGGTTCATAGTCAGCGATTGTCGTATAAATCGCATTTGCCGCTCCGCCAGCACCAATCATTAGAAATGACAGCTCTGATAAAGGCTGATCCAAGGCTTCAAGCAATGAATGAAGAAAGCCCTCTCCATCTGTGTTGTACCCGACGAACCGACCTCCTTCAAGCCGCACCGTATTGACGGCACGCAGGCGTTCAGCTGTCACATCAATTTTGTCCAGGTACTGCATGATGTCTACCTTGTGCGGAACAGTGACGTTAAAGCCGCTGATTCCTAAGGCTTTCATACCGCTAATGGCATCTTTCAGGTCATCATTTTCTACTTGAAAGCCATGATAATGTCCATCAATTCCAGCATCCTTTAATGCTGCATTATGAATATCCGGAGACATTGAATGGCCAACAGGGTTACCGATTACTCCGTATAAAGGTTTCAAGGTCTCTCCCCCTCTGAACATTTAAATTAACGAACGTCTCATAAACACATGCACGCCTTTTGGCGCATAGACTTTGATTTGCTTACCTGCATCATTTGCCGTGATCCACCCTAAGCCTGAGAAGACGATATCCATTTTCGGCTGATCAATGGTAAAGGTATGTGGAACGAGTGGAGGAAAATCTTCCATCCCCTCTTTTGATGGCGGTGATAGCAGTTCACCGGCATGTTTTTCATATAAATCATCTGCGTTCTCTAACTTTGTTCTGTGTATGTTCAGCTCATTTGGCATATAGCAGACAAATGACGTTCTGCCGCCTTTTACATAATCAAATCGAGCAAGCCCGCCAAAATAAAGCGTTTGAGCTTCATTTAATTGGAACGTTCTCGGTTTCAATTCTTTTTTCGGCGTTAAGATCTTCAAGTCATTTTTACTGACATAGTGCGCCATTTGATGACGGTTGATAATGCCCGGCGTATCAAATAGAGCAGATCCGTCATCAAGCGGGATCTCAATGGCATCAAGTGTTGTACCTGGATATTGGGATGTGGTGATCACGTTCTCTTCACCAGATACTTCTTTGATGATTCGATTGATAAATGTGGATTTCCCAACATTCGTACAGCCGACGACATAGACATTTCTTCCTTCGCGGTAATGATCGATCGCTTCCATCACCTCAGGTACGCCCTGACCTCTGCTTGCACTGATTAAGAAAACATCGATCGGGTTCAATCCGTTTTCTTTCGCTTCCCGTTTCATCCAATGAATTAAACGATCTTTTTTCACGGATTTCGGTAAAATATCTACTTTGTTGCCGACGAGTAAAATCGGGTTACCACCGACAATACGACTCAGCCCATTAATCCAGCTTCCGTTAAAGTCAAAAATATCAACGACCTTGACAATCAGAGAATCTGTCTCTCCGATACTGTGCAATATATTTAAAAAGTCGTCTTCTGTTAAAGAAACATCTTGTATTTCATTGTAGTTCTTTAACCTAAAACAGCGCTGACAGATCACATCTTCTTTCAATAGAGATGCTGCCGGCGCATATCCTAATTGATCTTTATCTTCCGTCTGAATGGCTACACCGCAGCCAATACAAACAACCTTTTCCATTATTACTCTTCCTCCCACTGAATGTGGCCCTTACGCTTTAAGGCTCCTAAAATTCTGCGTTCAATCTGCCTGTTAAACTTAGTGATAAATCCGTCTGAGGCAGCAACAGGGACGACCAAAATCGTATGGAAGCCGTGACGATTCCCGCCTAGAACATCGGTCATGAGCTGATCCCCAATGACAACCACATCTTCTTTTTTCAATTGCATATCAGCGACGGCCTTATTAAAAGCTCTTCCCATCGGCTTTTTCGCTTTATAAATAAACGGAATATGAACTGGTTCAGAAAAAAGCTTGACCCTTTTTTCATTATTGTTCGATACAATCGTCACTTGTATCCCGTGATCCTTCATTTCTTGAAACCATTCAATTAAGCGGGGCGTCGCACTTGGACGATCCCATTCTACTAGTGTGTTATCTAAATCGGTAATAATTCCTTTTACATTTCGTTCTTTTAGTTTTTGCGGTGAAATGTGGAAAATGCTTTTCACAAATTCATCCGGTAAGAAATACTTCTTTAGCACAATTTGCACCCTTTCTTCCATTGGTTTTTCAGCGATAGTGTCGAATCAAATCACAATTTGTCTGTCTATCGAATACAATGAAAAAGTTTTCGACATATGACGAGGACCTTCAACAGTTGTGGATAATTTTACACACATTATCCACCTATATTTCATCACGCTTTCATTCAATTATAAACACTCTACCCACAAGTTATCCACTTCACCATGTGGATAACAGAACGATTGTTCTTGTTTCCCATTCATGGTAGATTAAAGGTACTTCAGAGACATTCGATCAACCTATGATGATATGTCTTTTCCTCAAGTTTTATGCCAACTTTTTCAGGGGAGGTGTTTTTCCCATCATATGGGTTTCTAGTATGAAAAAGCTGTCAGATGATTTACTTATAGAATCGTATTATAAAGCAAATGAAATGAACTTAAATCGCGACTTCATTGAATTAATTGAGACAGAAATGAAAAGACGTTCGCTCGGGCATATGCTCTCTGTTTCCTCTTAATTCCATATCACAGGAACCATGCCTCCCGAGCATTCTCTTTTTTAAACTCAGGTGACTGATATTATATCACTTGCGCTATAGGCTTACTACTATTTTCCGTAAAAAACACCCCTTCTCAAGTAAAGAAGAGGTGTCTTATTTGCAAGGCTGTTCATTCCAAAACCATAACCCTCCACCTACGACCAAAATAACCACAAGGAATACAACAAGAAAAGCGTAACCGATTCCTGCTCCTTGAGCTGGATAAGGCGAACACGCAGGGTAAGGATAAGGGCATCCCCACATATCAGTTACCTCCTTCTAGGAAGATATACTGTTAGACTATGCTAAATGGATGATCTTGTTTAGGCAGATGGCCATCATTTAAAAATGTTTGATGACATCACGCTCTTTGATTTCGTTATAAATGATTCTTGCCCCTTTTGGCGTCATATGATTGCCAGAAGGGTCGATCAAACCTGATTGAATCAACGCATTGTCACTATCTTCGCCTGCTTCTCGGATGAACGCTTTCCAGTTGTCGACAAGCGGTACTTGATGATCCTTGGCTATTTCTCTCGTGATATCATTATAGGAATTTTGCCAAGCTCTTGCCCCGCCTCTCTCAGCAAAATAAGATGACTTATACCTAGAGTAATAATACAAGCCCTTTTTTCCGCCTTCTACAACAGGTACACAGGTCATGAGAATCGGGGTAATGCCTGCTTTTCTACTCTCAGAAATGAAGTAGGTTACGTTTTCTTTAAACCTTTTTTTCGTCACTCGGGGATGTTTCCCGTCTAAAATCGCCGCATCATTCGTCCCAAACATGATGAGGACGTAAGTTGGTTTCTGCTTTAAAATATCCTGCTCAAAGCGCAGCTTCGCATCTTCAGTCGTCTGCCCGCCAATTCCTGCGTTCTTCACTTGAATTTGACCGCGCTCGACGTTTTTCATGAGATTCACCCATTTTTCAGATGTTGGATAATCTCGAAAGTCCCAGTTTGATCCCTTTGTATTGCTGTCGCCAAATGCAATGACACTTTCTTGTTCTGGCTTTGAGCACCCAGCAGCGACACAAAGTAGGATGAAAAGGACAACATATTTCTTCACAACATTCACCTCCAAAAGCCCTCTTCATATAGTAAACGACAAGACTTTTGGTTTCAATGAATGACTGTTTTTGACGAATCTCCTATTGCAGTTGAACTGGTACATACGCTTTGTCATGATGCAGTAGTTCGCTCACTTTAACAAATTCATATCCTCGATCCTTTAATTCAGGTATTACTTGTTTCAGTGCTTCAACCGTTTGCTTCCGGTTTCCCCCACCATCATGCAAAAGAATAATATCGCCGCCTTGAATGTGATCAATAATCCTGCTCGCAATTTTGTGTGAGCCTGGTCTTGACCAGTCCTTCGGATCTTGCGTAAAGGACCACATGACCACATCATATCCTTGTTTAGACAAAATCCGGAAAGATTTCATCGTCAAGCGGCCACCAGGAGGACGAAATAATAAGGGCCCACCAGGCTGAAGTGAAGCGATATGAGCCGCTGATTCTTTTAGCTCCTGCTTGATCTCCTTTGAAGATAACAGGTCAAAATACGTATGATTCATCGTGTGGTTGCCAAGCTCATTTCCCTCGCCTACGATTCGTTTCGCAATGTCTGGATATGTATGAATCCGGCTGCCTATAGCAAAAAAGCTGGCATTCACTTGATGCTCCTTCAGCACGTCTAAGACTTGATTCGTGTACACTGGATGAGGTCCATCATCAAAGGTCAGTGCAATCTTTTTTCGTTCCTGTCTCATGTCCCAAAAAGCTCGTCCTGTTTTTTCTAGGTCGATTCTTTTTAATGTTCGAGCTTCTATTTTATTAGGAACAAACGTGCATAGCAGTAATATACACAGCAAGACATGCAACCCTCTCATTTGACCGCCTCCACAGAACATTCTTACAGATTAAATTGCCCGCTTTTTAATGATTCATTCAGCATTCATGGTCACGAACTGCATCTCTGACTTCTTTTTTTACATAAAAAAAGCTGGCCATCAGGCCCGCTTTTTGTTTCACGTTTGGTTTCTCTCTTCAACTGTCGAACGTTGCTTAGAATTCATACAGACACTCTCCTTCTTGGATTTGATTTTGAGCCCATAATAATTTCTGATAATACTGGTTGGACTTCTGGTATTGTTGAGAGGCTTCTAAGGCTGTCGCAATTTCTAGTGAGATATCCTCTATATAAGAGTATAGGCTAAGTTTTTCCAAATAATCAATGGTTTTTTGCAGTTGTTCTTCATTCATTTCTTGAACATATAAAGCATCTAGATACTCAAACATATGACAGAACAGCTGGTCTTCATGCTTCTTTGCAGCTAATTTTCCATCTTCTAATATGCGGCATGCTGCTCCTTGTTCATTTTGTCTAAAAAGCAGTTTTGCCAGCGTATAGAGCGTATGTGGAAGCGTGGGAAGTTGCTCTTTACTGGCAATATCAGCCGATTCTGTTAAATAGCGTTCTGCTTCCTCAAGGTAGCCCAGTTCCCCATAACATTTCCCTAAATTATAAAGCGCTGAACTGTATATCCGCGGGTGATCGATTTGTGATGCGAGCTGTTTTGCCTTTTTTAAATGAGGCAGTGCCCGGTCTTTTCGTTTTAAATCTTGATAGTTTCCTGAAATCACAAACAGGCACTGAATGATGCGAATTGAATAAGCATCATGCTGATCGTATATTTCCAGCGCCTTTAAAATATGATGCATCGAGACATGCGTTTGCTTCATAATATAGTAGGCTTCTGCTACTTTAAAATGAAACTCAGCCTGCTCAATATCATCAAATACCATAGACAGCTGTTTTTCTGCCACTCGGTAATATTTGACGGCTTCTAAATATTCTTTTTGACTAAACTCATGCATGCCACGAAAAAATGCATGGTAATAATGCAGCATATCAGATAGCTCATGATTGGAGTTTTCGATTTTATCGACAAGATTAGATACTGAGAAAGGTTGATATTTTGAAGGGTGTATATAGTCAAGCATGATCTGGTGCCGAAAACACATGAGCTGATAATAAATCAGTAAATGCTGGTCCTCTTCCATCCGTTCAATTTCCGCTTCTACTTCTGCTTTCAGGATTTCCGCATCTGGAACACTGAACTGCCGTATCATTCGATACCATTCATTAATTTTCATACCTACATGTGAAGAAAGAACCTTCCCCATGTTCCGAAAAAACCCCTTCCTTTTCGGTCTAATATTACATATTTTAGCACGCTTCTTGACCGCCAAGCACCGCAAAGAAACCGCAAACATATGAGCAAGGCAGCAGAAACAGACGAACAGAAGCCCGTTTTTTTCGAAAAAGATGATTTTTTCATCGTACAGACACAGACAATCCCCCCTTCACATACATTTGAGGATATAGGCAGTGGCCTAAACATGGTGGAGGTGAAAATCGTGGCAGGAGTATTTACAGCGATGGGATTGATGGTCAAAGAATTGGTGTTCTTAGTGTCCTATGTCAAAAACAATGCCTTTCCACAGCCCCTTTCGGGAGATGATGAAAAAAAATACTTAGCCCTCATGGCACAGGGCGATGAACATGCAAGAAACATGCTGATTGAACATAACCTTCGGCTCGTCGCCCATATTGTCAAGAAATTTGAAAATACCGGGGAAGACGCTGAAGACCTCATCTCCATCGGGACGATCGGACTCATTAAAGCCATCGAAAGCTATTCCTCTGGAAAAGGAACAAAGCTGGCAACATATGCGGCGCGGTGTATTGAAAATGAAATTCTGATGCATTTACGCGCGCTCAAAAAAACAAAAAAGGATGTCTCCTTACATGACCCCATCGGTCAGGATAAAGAAGGCAACGAAATTTCTTTAATTGATGTCTTAAAATCAGAAAGTGAAGATGTGATCGATACCATTCAGCTCAACATGGAGCTTGAAAAAGTAAAGGAGTATATCGACATTCTCGACGGCCGAGAAAAAGAAGTCATCGTCGGCCGGTTCGGTCTTGATTTAAAGAAAGAAAAAACGCAGCGGGAAATAGCAAAGGAGCTCGGGATTTCGCGGAGCTATGTATCCCGTATTGAGAAGCGGGCGCTGATGAAGATGTTTCATGAATTTTACCGGGCGGAGAAGGAGAAACGGAAGCGGGAGAAGGGGAAATAATATCAAAGAAGCCGGTCTAAATTCCGGCTTCTTTTCATTCCACTAAGCACTCAACATAATAAAACCATATCATTGGTTATGGAACTTAATTCCATTACACTCCTTATATTCATTTGCCATCGTTTCTATACGTTTATGTGAATTATGGTTAAAATGGTAAGTCAAAACAAGGATCGTTCTTTATTTTTCATCTTATTGATTAAGAATTTTAATCTCTAGTCTAAATATAGTGTTTTTTATAAACAGACAGTAATTACCATGTCGTGGCATGTCTGTTAAAGTAACCACCTGTCTTAAATCCAACTTTTTTATAGGAAAAATTGGATGGCTAGTTCTCCATGTTTTATAATTACTGTACAGAACTCCGGCTTGCTGAAGTTTTCTATCCTTTCAAAATCCTTTACATAAATGATCTCAATTTTTTGACTGCTTTCTTCATATTCCCCTTAAAAATTAATAATCACTTTCCCTTTTGGTCGTCCATTTGCGACTAGTTCTAGCGCTTCATTTACGTTGTCTATAGTAAATAGTATTGGATGAATTGCTGGAACAATGTTGTTTTCTTCAATGATTTTGGTAATCTCTTTAAGTTGTGCGCCGTCAGAACGAACGAAAATAAAATGATATTCCACGTTTTGTTTCTTAGCTTTGCGGTCATAATTTGCGCCAGCAAGGGAAAATAATATTCGTTTCCACAATGGGGAATTTAGGTATTTCCCGAAACGTTTATTTGGTCCTGTACGGAGAGAGAGCAATCTTCCGCCCGGTTTGATGATACTCAATTCACTGTCAAATTCTTTAGGTCCCAGTGTATCAATCACGTAATCCACATTCGACAACAAGTCAACATAGTTTTCTATTGCATAATCCAAATATTGGTCTGCACCCATTTCCAAAGTGCGTTCGCGCGCTTCTGAGTTGCCACTAACAATGACATTTAGGCCCATTTCCTTTGCTATTGGTACAGCCATTTGACCAAAGCTGCCTGATCCACCTGGAATGAAGACAGATTTACCTGACTGTGCCTCAAGTTCTTCATGTAGACCTTGATACGCTGTGAGTCCAGCCAGTGGTACAGCAGCGGCTTCCACGTAAGACAAATTTTTTGGCATGGGTGCAATTGCGGCAGCATCAATTGCGGCATATTCCGCAAAAGCACCAATTTTTTTAAGGGGAAGACGTGTATAGATGGCATCTCCTACGTGAAATTCTGTCACATTTTTTCCGATTTTTTCGATAACTCCTGTCAATTCATTACCAAGCGTTAATGGGAATTCATAATCTTGAATCAGTTTCACGCTGCCTGTAATAATTAACATTTCGAGTGGATTGACTGCCGCAGCTTTGACCTTTACCAAGACTTCGTTTTCATCGATTTCTGGAATTGGAATGTCATTGACTTTGGCATGGATATTTTTTGAATACTTGGTGATCTGAGCTGCTTTCATGAGTGTTTTCATTTTTTCATTAGCATCCTTCCTTGAGATTATTACAGCTGGTGTTCCCACACTCAATCAGTAGAACAGATGTTAGAGTTCATCAGCCCATAGCGTTCGAATGCAGTACACGTCAGCCAGTGTAGCGCAATTCATGCGTCAAGCATTTTTCAGTTGTATGCCTTTTTTAAGCATTACTGTCCATTTTGCAGGTTCAATTTAAAAACTACTTTTCATTCCTTTTTTTTGTTACAAAAATAGAGAGTCACTTCCCAGTCCCAAACTGTTTGTGGAACCTTGATATTTGCCATAAGTTATACTTATCTCTTGCGCTCTGCTACGTGTCATTGGTGCCATCGCTAAACGATTATGTTACCATATATATGAAAATTAGATTTAAAGGCTTTCTAGTATTGGAAAGATCGGCTTTCTCAACTTAAATTCATAGTTTTCATCTACAACCCCAACCGCTTCATCTTTGTCATAAACCTCCATCATAAAACCTGCCATTTGCTTAGCTGTGTGGTACATAGGGAGATTTGCTTTGTAATCAAACTCTTTTATATCATTTGCATGTTTTGCGAATTCTGTTTCCGTCATTGCTGGTGCTAAAACTTTTGCCTTCATTTTCGCACCTTTCAGTTCAAGTTCTTTTGCAAGCCCTTCGGTGAAGGCACTAACATAATATTTAGAAGCAGAGTAAGCAACACTGCCAACAGCAATTACATATCCAAGTGCTGAGGATACGTTAATTAATTGAGTTCCCTCTACATCAGCATATTCTCTTACAAATAGTGTAGAAAGGATTGTCAAGGATTCTATGTTCACGCGTAACATGGTTTCTACTTTATCTAAATTCTGATCTATGACAGAAGAGGTTTCACCAAGACCAGCATTATTAATCCAAGTCTCAATTTGATACTCCTTTAAACTGTTATACAGTGTATATGCCTGATCTTTGACAGATAGGTCACTTGTCCGAATAATAACATCTAAACTAGGATTTAGATTCTGAATGGTTGATTTAAGTTCTTCTAATTTATCTAATCTTCTAGCTGCAATAATTAAGTTTTTGCCACGAGCAGCAAATGCTAATGCTGTCTCATATCCGATACCTGAGCTTGCTCCTGTAATAACTGTGTACTTCATATTATTCTCTCCTTAAAAATATTTCTCCTTGTTCTTGACCATGTTTCAGTAGATCAAATAAGAAGGTTTCCGTCTTTATAAAAATCTCTGTAACTTTTTTAGTGAACGATTTATTCCAATACGAGATCTTGGCTAGATGGCAGATCATAATCAACTGCCACTCCCCCCTGGTCACCCTCAATTAGGTCAATGCCCTGTTCTTTGCTGTGTGGATCTGACCATACGGGTCACCATTTTGCGCGGCATCAGTCGTGGAAGGAATGCCATGAACCGGTTTCGAGCCCCTGGCATTATGAACGTCTTGCCGCGTAAGAAGCCTCGGTACCCTTCCTCAGCCACCTGCCCGGCCTCCATGATAGCACCACTCTGGAACAACTTCGATTCCCCAATACCCGAACGTTCAACAAAGCCGGTTGACGTCAGTCCCGGACATAGTGCCGTCACAGTCACCCCTGTACCGCTCAGTTCGTTCTCCAAAGCCTCAGTGAACGACAGCACGTACGCCTTCGTTGCGTAGTAAACCGACATCATAGGTCCTGGGAAGAAAGCCACCAACGAAGCCACATTCATCACGCCTCCTTGGCCCCGTTTGACCATATCCGGCAAGAACAGTTTCGTCATAACAGTCAGAGCCTTGATATTGACGTCAATCATATTCGTCTCTTGTTCTAACTGCGTCTCCAAGAACGTCCCGTACAAACCGAAGCCGGCATTATTGACAAGATAGTCGACGACGATCCCCTTCTCCTTGAGCTCCGCAAAAATCTCTTTCGGCACACCGGGTGAAGCCACATCCTTTGCGATGACCGTCGCTTGACTGCCATATCTTTTCCTATATTCCTTTGCGAGCTCCAAAAGCTTACCCTCGCTACGCGCCACCAGCACCAAATTATATCCTCCCTTGGCGAAACGATCCGCCAACTCTTTGCCAATTCCACCCGATACCCCGGTGATAAGAACAGTTTTTTTCATTTTACAGCACACCTCCATTTTTAGTTTAATTAAACCTTTAAAACGTTTTACAGCGTTTCTTACTGCGAGTTGTTACTATGGATGTAGGTTATCGATAATTGTAATTTTTGTATAAGAGGATTTATACTTGCCGCATATATCTCAACTGAGACCTCGCCATTATTTATTTTGGGCTTAGGGAAGTCTAAAAAAATTTGGTTTTTCACCGTAGTTTTCAATCGCTAAAACTTTCATGACAATCCTTCACATTTTTAATTAACGCACATGTATCTATTTATAAAGAATCTAAGAAAAAAAGATATGAATATCCCTAGATGGGATATTCATAATTAATTAAATTATTTTAAGAAAGGATAATCTGTATAGCCTTCTTTTCCTCCTGCATAGAGCGTGTTTTTATCAGGTTCGTTTAGAGGAGCACCTGAATGAATCCGTTCTACAAAGTCTGGATTAGCTAGTACCCAAGTGCCTACTGTGACAACATCTGCAAGATTATTATCTACATCAGACGAAAGTTGATCTAGAGGACGACCTGGACGGTTAACAAGAAGTGCTTGGTCCCAAAGTTGACGCACATCTTTTAGGAATTGCTCGTTTCCAAAGTGCATTAAATGCAGATAAGCAAGGTTAAGCTTATTTAATTCACTTATTAAATAGCGATACATCTCAAGGCTATTCTCCCCCTCATCAATGCCTTGCAGTGTTCCTTGAGGAGAAAAACGGATGCCTGTTCTTTCTGCTCCTATTTCATCAACAACTGCTTTAGCTACTTCAATTGCGAATCGAGAACGCCCCTCAATCGTACCACCGTATGCATCTTGACGATGATTGGAGTTTTCACTAAGGAATTGTTGGATCAGATAACCATTCGCTCCGTGAATTTCAACTCCGTCTGCACCAGCTTCAATTGCTGAACGTGCTGCTAAACGAAACTCATTGATAACATCTTTTATCTCAAGCTCACTCAGTTCTCTTGGTGTTGGAATTTCTTTCATTCCTTCTGCCGTGAAAATTTCTACACCAGGTGCAATAGCTGACGGTGCAACTGCTTGGCGGTGGTGAGGTGTGTTATCAGGGTGTGATACACGTCCTACATGCATAAGCTGAATAAAAATATGACCGCCTTCACTATGAACTTTAGAAGTTACTTTTTTCCACCCTCTAATATGATTTTCTGTATAAATACCAGGTGTATTCGTGTAACCTTGCCCATCATCTGAAGGTTGGGTTCCTTCGCTTATAATTAAACCGACTGAAGCACGCTGACCATAGTACTCAGCTACTAAATCGCTCGGCGTACCATCTGGTAAAGCTCTATTTCTAGTCATCGGAGCCATACCTATACGATTTTTTAATTCAATGTTTCCGATACGAACTTTTTCAAATAATTTGCTCATATGAATACTCTCCTTTTTAATAAGAATTAGAATCAAGAAATAAATTTACGTGTTCTGCAAATAGTTCTGGATATTGAAACAGATGCCCGTGACCAGAATCAGGATATATAATCAGCTGTGCTTTGGGTAATTTCTCTGCTAAGATATAACTGTTTTTAGTCGGTACCATCACATCATTAACACCATTAGTAACAAGTACAGGGTGTTTGATGTTTTGTAACCATTCATAATCATGATTAGATTTTTGTTTAGCCCATTTTGCAATAGCTTGTAATTGTGCCTCTTTTACTTGTTCCGAACTATTTACTTTTTTCTGATTAAAAATTCTTTGTAGTGAAGCTATTCCTGCTGATTTACTTGTTTCGGTTTGTTCGTAGAAAAAGAACATAAAATCATTTATTCCATCTTCTTCCGTTCCGCCGTGACGATTCATTCTTTCAAAAATCTCTGGATTTGGATTAATACCAGATTCAGGTGAAGTACCTGCCAAAATCATTTTTCTTACTAAATCTCCTTCTTGTAAAGCTAGCTCTTGTGCAACCATGCCACCAATGGAAAAACCAAGAATGTCGACTTGTTCTAATCCAAGTGCTTTTATAAATGTTGCTGTATCTTTTGCCATATCAGCAATTGTAGTAGGCGTTAGTCCATCGGTCTCACCAACCCCTTTATTGTCAAATAAGATTACTGGGCGTTTATTTGCAATAGGTTCAAGCATGTCTGGATCCCAGTTTTCCAACGTTCCTCTAAAGTGAACAAGAAATACTACTGGTATACCATCTTTTGTACCAAATCTCCTATATGCGTAACGAGTTCCTTCTGCTTCAATAAATTCTGATTCTGTTGGTATTTTAAAATTTCTCATTTTTGTGTTCCTCCTTAGAAATTAAAAAACGATTTATAACTATGCATTATGATGGTTTGTTTCATGCTTATTTTAGAATGAACATTCTAAAAAGGGTAAAAAAAGAAAGCTAGTCCAACACTGAAAGTGCTAGAGAAATGATGCCTTCTAATTCTTTTTTACTGTAATCAGTTTTTATTAGTACTCTTATACCTACCAAATTGTTGTGTAAGAAACGAGATATGTTATCAGAATCGATTTCTTTTGATAGCTCTCCATTAGTTTGACCCTGTTTTATAAGGGAATTAAACATATCTTCAGTACGATTAAACATTTTTGTAACGATGCGCCCAATTTCTTTGTCCAACAAAGATAATTCAATGGCTGCATTTACTGATAGACATCCTTTTGGGTATTGTTTAATGGAATTCAGTACGAAAATAAAAACATCACGTATCGTCTGTTTAATGGATGAAGTGCTGCTGATTATGCTTTCCATCTCATTAACGATGAGCTCTTCATAATGATGAAGGGAAGCTAAAAACAATGAACGCTTGTCGCCAAATGTGTCATATATACTCCTACGGTGTATCCCCATATGATCCACCAAATCTTGCATGGATGTTTTTTCATAGCCCTGTTCCCAAAATAACTCCATTGCTTTTCTTAATACTTCTTTTTCGTCAAACTCTTTACTTCTAGCCATTTTAATTCTCCTTAAAAAAATCCATGAACCAATACTAACAAAAACAAAAGTCATCATCCATTATAGAATGAACATTCTAAAATAAACACATGAATTACAAACCATGATTACATAATACCCTTTTTAGAACGATAAGTAAAGAATTATACTTCTGCGATGAACACCCATATGTCACCAAGTCTTGCATGAATGTTTTTTCATAACCCTGTTCCCAGAAAAGCCCCAATGTTTTCTTAATGCTCTTTTTTATCAAATTTATTTCTAGACATAATCCCACCTTAGAACGTATTACCTCTTAATTCTGAGAAAGGACTAAGAATCATTGATGCATTCATCCCTCCCTCATTCTAAAATAATAAAGAATAATCACTCTCGTTTGAGTAGCAAAACAGTTAGATCTAACGTGTTTCAAGCATAGCAAATTCCAGAACGATCGGTAAAGAATTTAGAATTCATCATATGTTTTATATGGTTAGCTTTCAATTAAACGTTTTAACTTAAGCTCAGTTTCAGTTTTCTCAACTGGAGTATAGACGCTGCATCTTAAATCAGTATCTCCATGCACTTGTAACGAAGTAAGATTAAACAACATTTTACCTACCTTAGCATGACGAAACTCAATTAATACTTCAGGAGCAGAGCTTATCTCATTTTCATTCCAAATTTTATGAAACTCAGGATATGCCTGTTCCATTTCTTGTATAAATTGCTCATACCAGTCATCAGCCACATACTGTCCATAATACGTTCTAAATATTGCGATATATCCTCTAACAAAATGCTCCCAATTCACTGCTAAACTTTTAAATTCCTTTCTTGCGAATAGTAAGCGTATTATATTCCTTTCTGCTGGGGTGATTTGTTCAAAATCCAAAAATACATTAGCTGCTGCTTGATTCCACCCAACAATCTGACTTCTTCTATCTGATATAATTGTTGGACAATAACGAAGTTCCTGCAAAATTTTCACTAAAGCCGGACTGATTTCCTTCTCCTTCTCATTTATAAAGGGTTGTTTCACTCCTTCCTCTAACGCTAGAGCATACAAATATCTCCTTTCATCGTTATTTAATTGTAATGCTCGAGAAATAGCATCTAATACCGAAGTAGACACTTTTATATCTCTACCTTGTTCTAACCATGTATACCATGTAAGACTTACACCGGCTAGTTGAGCCACTTCCTCTCTTCTTAGTCCTGGTGTTCTTCTGCGGGTTCCTACAGGTAAACCAACCATTTGAGGAGTAATTTTCGAACGTTGATTCTTTAGAAATTCTGATAAAGCTTGAAGTCTTGTTTCAGGTTTCATTAAAATCTCCTTTTTAAATAGTGCTAATTATACTAGGATAAACAACAACTGTAATAGGATAACACAAAAGTTAAAGTTAATAAAAAATAAGGAGGGAATTATTATGAAAAGAGTTGTCATTACTGGAATGGGAATTATTTCGCCTCTAGGAAATGATGTAAATAGCTTTTGGAATCAACTAGTTAAAGGTCAATCGGGAATATCTCTAATTGATTCTTTTGATACTATTGATTATAAAACAAAGATAGCTGGAATGGTTCGTGATTTCGATGTAGATGGAATATTTGGGAGGAAAGAAGCCAAACGTTTAGATCGATTTAGTCAGTTTGCTTTAGCAGCAGCCGAACAAGCATTAGAAAAATCACAATTACAGTTAGATAAGGTTGATCTTGAACGTTTAGGGGTATACGTTGGTTCAGGGATCGGAGGTATACAATCACTTGTTGATAATGTGAATGTATTAAATAAACGAGGTCCCGCAAGAGTAAGCCCTAGCCTTGTACCAATGATGATTTCAAATGCAGCTGCGGCTCAAATAAGTATTAGATTAGGGGCACAAGGCCCGTCATTATCACCAGTAACGGCCTGTTCAATCGGGAACACCTCTATTGGTGAGGCTTTCAATGCTATCCGAAATGATGAGGCAGATATTATATTTGCCGGTGGAGCAGAAGCTGCAATCACACAGTTATCTTTGGCTAGTTTTGGAAACGCCCATGCACTATCTACAAAAAACCAAGATCCAAGTCGAGCCAGCCGTCCGTTCGATACAGATAGAGATGGCTTTGTTATGAGTGAAGGCGCAGGTATTTTAGTATTAGAATCATTAGAAAACGCTATTCTTAGAGATGCGCCGATATTATGTGAAGTAGTGGGATACGGAGCTAGTTCAGATGCTCATCATATGGTAGCATCACACCCAGAAGGTAAGGGTGCCTACTTAGCAATGAAAAAAGCATTGAGAAGTGCAAATATATCAACAGGTGAAATTGATGTTATTAGTGCTCATGCAACAAGTACACAAATAGGTGATCGTTCAGAAATTCTAGCTATTAAGAAAATGTTTGGTGAACATTCCCGCAAAATTCCAACAACTGCAAACAAATCATTGACTGGTCACATGCTTGGTGCTGCTGGTGGAGTAGAAGCAATTGCTTTAGTGGAAAGTTTGAGACAAGGAATTATTCCTCCAACTATTAATGTAGAGAATTTAGATCCAGATTGCGACTTAGATGTTGTCTCAAAAACGCGAAATCTTCCAATGAAATATGGACTATCAAATTCTTTTGGCTTTGGCGGACATAATTCAGCAATCGTGTTAAAGAATTATGATTGAAGATCCACCTTTATAATTCAGAGGTGAAATAAATACATCTACCAAGGGTTGATCACCCTTGGTTTCAAATTTAGAATATCATGATCCGGATCTAGAATGTTCATCTGCCCGCCGATGATTTCCGCAAAGAAGGTCACGATGAGTGCATGATGCATTTTATCGTGAAAGAATACTTATCGAACCGAATGAAGTTCATTTACTTTGCAAACATACCCTGTCTCTTCTTTCACCTCACGGACCACGGCCTGCTGCAGGTGTTCACCTTTTTCTACAGTACCGCCTGGAAGTTCCCAATATCCCTTTACATTTTTGACCATTAACATATTTTCTTCCTCATCATAAATAATAGCTGATACTACGTCTACTCGTTTCAAAGAAATCTCCCCAATCATTCTCTGTTTACATCAATTGTCGAATAAATAGCACGAACTGTTCATTTCAATACATTCATTATACTGTATCCTTGACAAGGTAATGGATAAGGAAGCAAAACAGCATTCGTGAGCAGGTAGGAGGCCATAGCATGTGGATCATCATCATTTTACTTATTGTCCTCATTGGGTTTACTGGGAATATCGTTTCTTTATTAAGACAAATGAAAGAGTCAAACGAGAAAATCATACAACTGTTAGAACATCAAAAACCGAAAAAATAAAAACTTCTCTCATTTAGAGGGAAGTTTTTTAGAGAAAGCAATTAGACAATTCTTACCGTTTTTCATGAAGCAACATATATCTGATTCGACGAATATAATGCAGCGCAATATGAACGAGACATAAAATGAGCCCGATCATCGCAAGAATATAGATGGGCAGCATCAAACCAGGTACATAATTGACGATAAAACCCAAACAAAACGCTGTCAGCATATATAGGCTGATCAACCTCATCAATACCATCCGAAGCCCTCCCTTTCCACACTCATTTTAACATCATTTCCCTTTATTTTCATAATTGGCTTTAAAAAAAGATGCGAATCCACTAAGATTCGCATGATCATTACGTATTCAATTCACCTTTCTTCGCCCGCGCTTCCTTCCACTGCTCAAGCTCTGACACTGTCAACAATTGATATCCTTGTTTGGTTAATTCCTTGATAATCGTGACAGCTGCATTTGCCGAGGTGTCATAGATGTCGTGCATTAAGACGGTTTCTCCGCTAGACGCATGTGTGAGAATGTAGCTCGCGACGTACTGGCTGTTGCGATATTTCCAGTCTTCAGGATCTACGTCCCAAAGCGTGACTTTCATATTGACAGCCGCGTTGATTTGCCCGTTTGTTCCTCCATATGGCGGTCTAAAGTGAGTCGGTGTAAAACCGCTCGCTTTTTCAATGATTTGCTGGGTCTCTTCTACCTGTTTGACGGCTTGTTTTAATGGCAGTCTTGTGAGTAAAGGATGGCTATAGGAATGATTTCCGATTTCATTCCCACCCTTTCTGATTTTACTTAGCATATCGGGATAATATTGAACCCTGCTGCCTAATACAAAAAATGTCGCATGTCCTTTGTTTTCTTTTAAAGCTGTTAAAATTTTTGAGGTCGTTGATGGATTTGGTCCATCATCGAACGTAAGGGCAATGGCTTTTTGATTTGGATTAAACGCTGACTGTTTTGGCAGTTTTACGATCTTTCTTTTTGGGATCGGTTCTTTTTTCTCATTTTTGTTCTTTTCTTTATTAATATATTCAGGCTTTAGCATTCCTTTAAGCAGGGTTTTTTTAATCGCCAGCACTTGAGAGCCTTGTTTGTCTGATCCGATTTGCCCTACTGGAAAGTAGAATTCAATAAAACGATCCTTGATGGCAAAATACTGATAATGCTCTGCCGCAGGAGACGTTCCTTGCTTGAGTAAATGCTCATTTTCAGCAAGAGAACGATCTTTCTTTAACTCCTCAAATGTCATTTGAGACAGTTTTTGCAGATCTTCTTTCTTTGATAAAAATAAATCATCTATTGATAAAAAATGCTGTTTCTTGAAATCAAAATTGAATATCTTCGTTTGATGTGCGCCTTTTACTCCGCCTTTCAATTCATATGTATTGAATTTAATCGCAGCAGTTTGCTTGGCATAATGAATAATCTCGTAATCTATATTTAATTCGTATCGATTCTCTTCATCGACATCGCTCGCTTCGCTAAATGATGTTTTGAATTTGTCTAGCGCTGTTTCTGCAAATCTTTTCATCTCTTGATCTAGCTTTTCTTGATGAAAGACCGGATAGTTGACAGCATATCTCATGTATCTCCCGTCATTCACGAGGGTGACTATCTCAACTTCTTTATAACTCGCATCTGGTTCTACCTTCTTCTTCTCCGTCCCACTTGCCTGCTGATTATGATAAAATGCAGCAATTCCGATGATGATTGCAAGTCCGCATAGGACGAGACTGATTTTCCATTTCATTGACACAATAATTCCCCTCTCGTGATGGCGTCATGCCTTGATGACGTGTGTTTGTAGGATAGACTTTGTGCGAACCTAATTTAGTTTTCAAAAAACATAATCGTCACACTTTAGACACATTTTAAAAGAGGAATAGAAAAAGGGCTTGATTTCTCAGCCCTATCATTATTTTTGCATATATAGTTGAAATAATCTCGTTTCTTCATCAATCGAACTCGCTCGATCAAAAGCCGCTCTGACCGTCTTTGTATTGTTTAAGCGCTCATAAAGCAAGGTCAATACAAAGATAAATGCCGCATCTCCATCAATGTAATCATCCGGCGCTATATAGGACATGGCACCTGCTTCTAAGAAGGCATCTGCTAATTTTTTCTCACCTAGTGTGCAACCTGTAGAAATGACGTGAATCCCCTTTAATGAAGCATACTGCTTGATTTCATCCGCTCCAAAAGCAACGCCTCTAGGCTCCTCATCTTCGTATACATCTTCCCCTAATTCAGGCATGATCAATGCTCCTTCTTCACCGTGAAACGATAAAAGAAGGTAATCTATTTCTCTTCTATTTCTACCAGATAACACATGAATCAGGTCATTCGGTCTTCCAATCCAATGCATATCGACTTTCGCGCCGAAGTTTTCAAGTGCTGCACGCAGTGCAAAAGATTCCAGCTCACTATTGGGTCCTGCTACTAATGTGATGCACATGGCTTGTTGATCCACTTCTATCTCCTCCAGACTATGATAAAAATAAAACCATTTTTTCCTCATCTGCATATGTATGATCTGGCCATTTTAGTGCTTTTTCTTCAAGCGCGTATGACTCAAATCCAATAGAGCGATACAGGCGTTTGGCTGAGTGATTGGTCGTCACGACTGATAAATACATTTGCTCGATGTCGTGTCGTTCTCCGGCGAATGAAAGAACTTCTGTACATCAAGGTCTTGCCTACTCCTTTTCCGCGGGCACCCGCTGTAACATAATACATCGCTGCCACATTCGCTCGGTGCTTTAATTTCTGTAAGTTTTCTTGGATGAGGGTGACCATTCCCACTAGCTTCCCTTGATCAAAGGCGCCAAAGGTCCACATCAATTGTACCGAAGCAAAACGAGCTGCGTATTTTTCTATTGTACCGATTTGCTCTTCTTCATAACTCATCGCAAAGCCCTCTGGATGTCATCGTAGTGCTTCTAGTCTCAACGCGGCATATTCTTCAGCATCATCTGGAATTAACAATCGAATATTCAGAACATCGCCCCCAACAGAATGATTCATACTTCCAATTTTATCTTGAAAGGAGATTTTGATCAAAATTTTTCTTCTGAAAATAAAAAGGCATCCCATAAAAGGATTCCCCCTTCATTACCACTTGCAGCGTTTCACTGGACGGCAGCAAGGGTTTTTGATATCACTGCCGCAATCGTATTCTTTCACGATATACTCGTTATGAGTCGACTCAGTGACAGGATAGTAGTTTTCAATTCTTTTGATGTTTTTATTGACGTTTGTGATATGCGTTGGATGAATTTTTCTGATGGTTTGTTCATTCGTTCTTGTGTTGACAATTTGACGTGTGGGGAAAACAACCGTTTCATCTTCTCCATGGTTTCCTCTGCGAGGTCCAAAGAAAAAATCATCTAATCGATTCCGGCTCATCTCAACACCCCTTCAATTTGTCTTTCACTTACACTCTATCGTATGTAAGAGACGTCATTCGTGATTAGATGCTTGTCTATTTTTAAAAAAATCCACTATTCATCTCGTTTTCTCTTTCTTTACAAAAGGTCATTTTTAACATATTATACAAATGATATCTTGCGCAGAAAGGACATCTATGAAAACAAAACATAAACTCTTTTTATTCATGACATTTATTGTCATCATCATTGCTCTTCCAATGCTATCACCTATGATCTTCACAAATTCAACCGAAAAAGGCGCTATCCGGAAATCAATTTACCAAGAAGGATACGCTTACCAAAGCTATTTTGCTATTTTGAAAAAAACGAAGTACAAAGATCCTGAGTATGGCCAGCTTTATGATGTTTACTGGCAGGCTTGGAAAAGTGAAACAGGGATGACACCTTCTGTCTGCTATTCGAAAAAGGTCGAGAAAAATGAATATAAGGTTAGCTGCGGTACCGCCCCATAACCTTCCCACTCATCATCAAACACGAGGTGAACGATATGATCAATACGACACAACCAATCGAACGAAACAAGCTGGACATTGCACTTGAACTGACTCAATTGCATTTGAATCGATATGAAACGAATCATCCTGATCAGCTGAGTGAGGTTTATGCAAAATATTATGCGCTGCTTGAAGTGCTGGATTTATCTTCTTATGATCAATTGATTGATTTATTGCCAGATGAGCTAAAACAGACGCTTGAGTAAAAAACCCTCTATCCACATGGGATAGAGGGTTTTCTTTATACTCGTGCTGCCATATCGGTTTCGATTTGCTCTAAGCTTCTTCCTTTTGTTTCAACTAGTACAAAGCGGGTGAACAATAGTCCGATTAAGCAGATGACACCAAATGAGGAGAAAATGACCCCAAAGCTGAATTTATCTGCCAGGATAGGGAACACGAGTCCAACGGCTAACGATCCCGTCCAGTTAAAGGCAGATGAAATACCTGCGCCGATACCTCTGACAGAAAGCGGGAAGATTTCGCCGATGATGATCCACGTGATCGGTGCCCATGAGAAGGCGTAGCACAAGATAAAGCAGCAAAGCGAAATCAATGTCACCCAGTTTAAAATCCCTTCACTCACGCCAAGTGCACCTAATGCGGCTGGTGCAAAGAAAGAAAGGGCCATGCCCGTTCCCCCTACGGTGAGAATCGTTCGGCGGTCGAACCGGTCGACAAATTGTAAAAAGATCACGGTGGTGACGACAAAAATGACACCGACAATGACTGTAAAACCTGCGGCAACCTGAGGTGCAAGCCCTACATTCCGAGCAATACTCGTTGCATAATACACAATGGAGTTCGCCCCTTGAATTTGCTGAAGGGTCGCCATCCCAACCCCTATGAAAAGAGCCATTCTAAATTTCTTTTGGAACAATTCGCGAATACCAGAGCGTTCTTCTTTTGCGACTTCTAAAATTTCCTGCATCTCTGCTTCGATTTCCTCATCAGAAGAGCGCAGTGATCCTAATACTTCCCGTGCTTTATGAGGCATTCCGTGTTTAATTAAATATCTCGGAGATTCAGGGAGCTTCAGCATACCAATATAAAGCACGATGGCAAATAAAGCGGCACTACCGAGCATCCAGCGCCAGCTGTCTGGAATAGGTTCAAACACAAATGCGACAATATAGCTCAGCAATAGTCCGCTCACGATCATGAGCTGATTGAGACCGGACAATTTCCCGCGAATTTTAGCAGGAGCAATTTCAGACATGTATGCCGGCACCAAAGATGAAGCTGTTCCTACGGCTGTCCCTAAAAAGATACGTGCAATGGTTAATGAAATCTCTTCTGGTGCGATAGCTGATCCGATCGCTCCGACAAAAAAGATAACGGATGAGACCAAAATAAGCTTTCTGCGGCCAAATTTATCCCCTAACAGACCGCTTAAAATGGAGCCGATAATCGCCCCGCCCATTAATGAAGAGACGACAATTCCAAGCCATAATGGGCTGAGCTGAAATTCTTGCTGAATATGTCCTTCTGCCCCTGCAATAATACCAATATCATATCCGAATAAGATGCCTGCAAAGGATCCGAAAAAGAAAATAAATTTGCTTGACACTTTTTTCTCCAAGTGGATGACCCCCTCACTTAATTAACCGCTTTCATTTCATCCCGTGCTTCTACTGCACTCAGTAGAAGACCTTTCACCCTTCTATAAAACCACATATTCTGCACTCACAAGTTTTGCAAAATGAACAATTTGATCAACCGTTAAATTGAGGGATACGACTGTATGATGACCCCCGCCTTGCTTAATCCATGCTTTGACGCCGTCCTGAAAATTCGGCTTGATTTTCCAGAGCACACGTGCAACCGGTAAATGAGGTGCTGCTTCCTCCGGCTCAAAGGCTTCGACTTCTTGTATGAGCCATTTGAAATGAGTTCCAAAGTCAGCAATAGAAACAACAACACCTTCCCCTGCTTTTCCATCAAACACAAGGCGAGCTGGATCTTCCCTGTTTCCGATTCCAAGTGGAGATACGACAATGACAGGTTTCGTATGGGCGAGCGCCGGATCTACTTCTAACATATGAGATTGCAGCACTGCTTCCTGTCCAGAGGTCATTTCATACGTGTAGTCCTCCATAAAACCAGTGGATTGATGATGACTCATCACTTTTAATAACCGGTCCAGCGCAGCAGTTTTCCAATCGCCTTCCCCGGCAAAGCCATATCCTTTTGCCATTAGCCGCTGTACCGCAAGTCCTGGCAGCTGCTTCATTCCATGTAAATCTTCAAAGTTTGTCGTAAAGGCATTGTACCCGCCTTCATCTAAAAAGCGTTTGATAGCGATTTCATAGCGCGCTTGCACCTTAACACTTTTTTCCCAATCTTCAACTGAATACGTTCCATAATCCACATCATATTGCGTTAAATACTCTGCAAATAATGCATCTACCTCTGCTTCTTCTACTGCACTCACATATTCGACAAGATCGCCTATGCCAAAGTAATCAACGGTCCACCCTAGTTGAATCTGGGCTTCGATTTTATCACCTTCTGTTACAGCCACGTGGCGCATGTTGTCACCAAACCTAGCCACTTTGATCTGAAAGCTTTCATGATAGGCAGCTGCCACGTCCATCCAATCAGCGATTTGCTGCTGCACATCCGGCTTAGACCAATGACCGGCAACAATTTGGTTTTGTTTATTTAAACGTGCATTGATATAGCCATATTCTCTGTCTCCATGGGCAGATTGATGAAGATTCATATAGTCCATGTCGATCGTGTCCCACGGAATCTTTTCATAATACTGTGTGACAAGATGCAAAAGAGGCTTCTGCAAAAGATTGGTCCCGCGTATCCACATTTTTGCCGGTGAAAATGTATGCATCCACGTCATGACGCCGACAACTTCATCATGATAATTGACCTCTTTCATCAGCTTTGTGATTTGATCCGCGCTGACAGCTAGCTCCTGCAAGATCACTGGATAAGGAAGTAAACCGCTCTCATTTAAGGCATCCGTCATTTTTTGTGCATCTGCTTTTACTTTCTGCAGTGCTTCATCTCCGTATAAATGCTGTGATCCGACAATAAACCAGCATTCTTTATGTTGACTTGTTAACATAGATATCCCTCTTTTCTTTATCTTGAAGGTTTTTGTCCGTAATACGCATGTTCGCCGTGTTTTCTTAAGTAATGTTTATCTAAAATTCGCTGCGGAAGAGGTTCTGCGTATTCATTTAATTGCTTTGCGAACAAATTCATTTTGGCAACTTCATCTAAAATCACACTGTTTGTGACCGCACTTTTTGCATCTTTCCCCCACGTAAATGGACCGTGGCCTTGCAGCAATACACCCGGCACCGCCATCACATCTAGGTTTCTTTTCTCAAACGTTTCGATGATTAGCCGGCCCGTTTCTACCTCATAACCACGATTCACTTCATCTTCTGTCAGAAATCGAGCACACGGAACAGCGCCGTAAAATGTATCGGCATGTGTTGTGCCCATTGCCTGTAAATCGAGACCTGCCTGCGCCCAAACGGTTGCCCACATGGAATGGCTATGTGATATACCACCAATTTCCTCAAAGTGTTTGTAAAGGACAGCATGTGTTGCTGTATCTGATGAAGGGCTGTATTCCCCTTCCACTACTTCACCGTCAAAGTCGACCACAACCATGTCTTTAGCTGATAATTGGTCATACGCTATACCGCTAGGCTTAATAACGAATAGACCGCTGTCACGATCACACGCACTGACATTGCCCCATGTGAATTTCACAAGTCCATATTTCGGTAAATCTAAATTGGCTTCGTATACTTCTTCTTTTAAGCGTTCTAGCATACGGTTGTCACTCCTTTCTTTGGCATCAGATGTGATACTGCCGCCTCTTCAATCGGAAGGCCGTCTTGATAGCGCTTTAAAAATTCGCCAAAGCCTTTGACATCAAGCGGATCGGGTTCTATCAGTTCTTCTGATGTATGGGCAAACACTTGATGCGTGAGAAATTCAGCCAATGTTTGCTTTTGATGATGGACCATATAGGAAGCGAGGACAGCCATTCCAAACGCACCGCCTTCTCCCGCAGTGGAAACGACTGATACAGGTGTATCAAGCGCTGCCGCCACCATTTTTTGACCAACGAGCGGTGTTTTAAATAACCCTCCATGTGCTAATAAACGATCAATCACAACATGTTCTTGTTCTTTTAAGCGATCCATCCCTATTTTCATTGCGCCAAAAGCAGAAAAAAGATGGGTACGCATGAAGTTAGCCAGATTAAAGCGGCTTTCAGCTGATCTGACAAAAAGAGGTCTTCCTTCTGGCAGTCTTGTAATATTTTCACCAGAATAATAGCCATAGCTTAAGAGTCCGCCGCCATCTCGATCTGCTTCTAACGCCTGCTGCAATAAGGCTTCGTATACCTTTCCTGACGACACTTGCACGCCTAGTGCGTCAAATGCCTCTCTAAAGATATTCATCCAAGCATTTAAGTCACTTGTACAGTTGTTCGCATGAACCATTGCGACTGGCAGTCCGTCCGGCGTTGTGACCATATCCACTTCTGGATACACACCCTTTAGCTCCTGCTCTAGCACAATCATGGCAAAAACAGATGTCCCAACTGAAATGTTCCCTGTCCGTTTTTCTACACTGTTTGTTGCCACCATGCCCGTTCCGGCGTCACCTTCCGGGGGGCAAAATGGAATGCCTGGCCGCAAATGTTTGCCTTGATCTAAAATGGCTGCTCCTGCTGCCGTTAACACGCCAGCCTCCTCGCCGGCTAAATAAACACGCGGCAGAAGGTGACGGAGCTTCCACGGATAGCCTTTTTCTGCGATCAAGTCTTCAAATTGATGGAGCATTTCTTCATTGTAATCTTTCGTTTGTTCATCAATTGGGAACATGCCTGACGCATCCCCAATTCCAATGGCCTGCTTTCCTGTTAACAGCCAGTGAATGTATCCTGATAGGGTGGTCATATATTCTAAACGGGAAAGATGTTTTTCCTCTTCTAATATGGCTTGATACAAATGGGCAATGCTCCATCTTTCTGGAATATGAAATTGGAAGACATCCGTCAGTTTTTGACTCGCCTCAATGGTTGTTGCATTCCGCCATGTGCGAAACGGAACGAGGACCTCTCCTGTATGATCACATGCCACATAGCCATGCATCATAGCTGATACCCCAATTGAGCCAATGGTTTGAATGGTCACGCCATACCTTTGCTCGACTTGCTCTTTCATCTCTCGGTACGCTACTTGAAGACCTGTAATGATATCAATTAAGTTGTACGTCCAAATTCCTTCCTGGAGAGAACTTTCCCACTCAAATGCACCTTGGGCAATTGGCTGAAACGCTTCATCTATTAAAATGGCTTTAATTCGTGTTGAACCAAATTCAATCCCTAAAGATGTCCGTCCTTCTTTTAAGGCTTTGGTCGTCTCTTCATGATTCATTCTGCGTTCACCTCCATGAATGATAACGGTTTCAATTTTCGTTTTCTAGATTCATTGATTCTCTGTGCACATTCACAATATAATATTTGTACGTACATATGTCAATGATAAATATAGTTGTACATACACAATATGACAAAAACCTGCACTTTTCTAAAGCTGGTACGACAAAAAGGGGAAGCGCCTGTTTTTGATTCGACAACCATGTTAAAATATGTCCATACAATTTCTTCTCAATCCGAGTAGATGATCAACTGAGAAAGAAGTGAAACGATGAAAAAGAAGTACCAGATCATTATCGATGATATAAAAAGCAAAATACTCACAGGGGATTACCGGATCGGGGAACGTATTCCAACTGAATCAAGCCTGCAGGAGATGTATCAAGTGAGCAGGCATACGGTTCGAAAGGCCATCTTAGAATTGTCGAGTGAAGGGTTTTTGCGAAGTGAAAAGGGTTCAGGCACATTTGTGACCAATCAATATCAAACAAAGCCTGCTGGACATACGCATATGAGAACGATTGGGGTTATCACGACATACATATCCGATTACATTTTCCCTTCCATCATTCGAGGCATTGAAAGCCGATTAAACGAAGAGAACTATTCTTTGTTACTGGCGAGTACGAATAATGATGTAGAACAGGAGAAAAAAGCGCTCGAAATGATGCTGTCCTTTGGTGTGGACGGACTCATTGTCGAGCCGACGAAAAGCAATTTACACAACCCGAACATCTCGTACTACCTATCTTTTAAAGAACAGGATGTACCGCTCATTATGATCAATGCCTATTATGAGCAGTTAGAGGTCCCTTTTCTCTGTTTGGATGATGTGAAGTCCAGCTATTTAGCCACAAAAGAGCTGATCACCTCGGGACATCAGCAAATCGGCCTGATCTCAAAAACAGATGATTTACAGGGAAAGTACCGAATGAAGGGCTATATTCAAGCGCTCGGTGAAGCCAAGCTTAATTTCCTGCCTGAGCACGTACTCTTTTTCGATACAGAATCGAAGCAGCATTTGGGGGATGATATTAAAACTTTCTTATTAAAGCATCAGCATGAGCTGACTGCCATTGTTTGCTATAACGATGAGGTTGGATTAGAAGTTGCCAATGTATGCAGTGACATCGGGCTGTCCATTCCAGAGGATCTTTCCATTATTGGACAGGATAATTCGTATATTGCCCAGAAAAATGCCCATGTGAAGCTGACAACACTGACGCACCCTCAGGAGCAAATGGGCCGGGATGCAGCAGACTGGATGATTAAAAAGGTGCAAGGGAAGAAGAATCTCCCTCATCAAACCTTTTACGAACCTGAATTGGTTCCAGGTGAAACGATCAAACAAATGAATGCAAGAAAAAAATGAGCCCTTTTTGGAGAAGGCTCATTTTTTATATGGTTAGATCTCTTCTTTAGGGGCAGGCACTGCGCATACGCCATCTGCACATGCTGCTTCAAATGAATTGGCAGCCTCTTTCTCAGCTTGAGCTGCTTCTTCTGTCCAAGCCGTTTCAAGTGCACGCAGGAAGGTATCGGCTGGCTGTGCACCTGCCACTGAATATTTGCCATTGATCAAGAAAAACGGAACAGCATTGATACCAAGCTGTCTCGCTTCTTGTTCGTCTTTTCGGACATGATCTGCAAACTCTTCGCCGCCTAGAACTTGCTGTACTTCCTGCAAATCAAGACCTGCTTTTTCTGCAATATCTAAAAGGGTTTGACGATCACCAACATGCTTTCCATCTGTGAAATAAGCTTGAAACAGCTCTCCCATGACGAAATCGCCTTTTCCCATTTGACCAGCATATTGCGCCAGCTGGTGGGCATCAAAGGTGTTTGTCAACACGAGTGGATCAAATTGAAAATCGATTCCTTTCTCTTTGCCGGCCTGCTTCACCTGCTCATTCATCGCCATGGCCTGGCTGCGGCTCATCCCATATTTTTTGACGAGCATATCATGGACATCAAAATCGACCTGAGCAGGTGCATGTGGATCAAGCTCAAAGCTTTTAAACTCGATTTCTACCTGTTCCTTTTGAGGGAATTGTTCAAGCGCTGTTTCTAGTTGTTTTTTTCCTATATAACAAAAAGGACAGGCGATATCTGACCAGATTTGTACTTTCATCTTCATCTTCCTTCCGTGTTTACGCTTTTTCTTTAACGATGTAACAATTATAGTTACAACAAATCGGTTATGTCAAGATTCTGATCTTGATTGAAATGAAAAAACCTCTCCTTTTAAGAAAGGAAAGGCTTTGAAAATGACTATTCTAAATTGGCATGGTGACCGTACATTTTATGAGTGTCGAGTTCTTTTATTTCCATTAAACGTAAAATGACCGCATCGTATGTCAGAAGTAGCGCTTGCTCAAATAGCGAGCCCATTGGCTGAATGGTATGATGACTTCCTTCCTGTTGATCCTTTGGTGCACCTGACAGTAAGATGACTTTATCCGATAGATCAGCTAGAGGTGACTCAGCAGAAAGCGTGAAAGCTGCCACTTTTCCGCCAATTGCTTTCGCCTTTTTTGCAAGGACAAGCAAAGTCTCTGTTCGGCCAGATCCGCTCCCCACAATCAAGAGATCTTCTTCAGTAAAGGAAGGTGTATTGGTCTCACCGACCACATAAGCCTTGACTCCAATATGCGAGAGTCTCATGGCAAATGATTTTCCCATCAAACCAGACCTGCCAGCACCTGCCACAAAGACCTTTCTTACAGTTAAAAGGCTTGAGACAAGCCGCTCTGCTTGATCGTCTTGAATAGCGGGCGAGTGCTCAGAAAGCTCATTCAAAATGGCTTTCACATAGTCACTGGTCTTCATGATTGTGCGATCAGCTGCTTCATTTGTGCGGCCACTTCTGCTTTATTGTCCTGGCTTGCGATACCGCCGCCGACAATGATCAAATCAGGGTTTAATTTCACGACTTCAGGTAACGTATCAAGCTTAATTCCGCCTGCAATGGCTGTTTTCGCTTGTTTGACGACTTGTTTAATGGTCATAAGGTCAGCAAATGAGTTTTGTCCAACCGCTTGCAGGTCATAGCCTGTGTGCACACAAATGTAATCGACTCCAAGCTCATCCAGCTCTTTTGCCCGGCCAGCGATATCTTTGATACCAATCATATCAACTAAAATCTGTTTCCCTCTTGCTTTCGCTTCTTTCACCGCTCCTTGAATGGACATATCTTCTGCCGCTGCAAGAATGGTCACGATATCTGCTCCAGCTTCGGATGCCTGCTGCACTTCATAGCCGGCCGCATCCATAATTTTCAGATCAGCGAGTACACGTAAGTTTGGAAATGCCTGTTTGACTTCTTTGACGGCACGCAAGCCTTCGTTGATCACAACAGGTGTTCCAATTTCGACTACATCAATAGATCCTTCTACTTCTTTGATCAGCTCAATCGCTTCTGGTATATTCACTAAATCTAACGCTAATTGTAATTTCATGAACGTTCACTCCCGTTTTTTCATCTCATCTTCAAGAGCTACGTGAATAGGGCTTCTTGAACGATGAAATGAGTATAACAACAGGATGGAAGCAATCCAAGTACGCACTTTTTTTTTACATACTATACTTTTTCGCATATGGTTACAAAAAAGACACTGTCTTTCGACCAGTATCTTTTGCATGTATTACTATTTATCATCCTTTAAAAAATTGCTGTCGAGATACTGTTTTCCCCAATCATACATCGACTCTAAAATCGGCATTAAGCTTTCTCCTAGTTCTGTCAGAGAATACTCAACCTTTGGCGGAACGACAGGATAAACCTCCCGATGCACAATGTGATCTTCCTCTAATTCTCTTAGCTGATTGACAAGCATTCTTTGCGTAATCCCAGGCATTAACGACTTTAGCTCACCAAATCGTTTTGTCCCTTCTCTGCCCAGGTGCCATAAAATCAGCATTTTCCACTTACCGCCGATAATATTTAGCGTCAGCTCTTTTTCGCAATTGAACACTTTATTTTCCATACGTGATGACAACAACATACACTCCTTTGGTACAAACCATTTACGCTTTATCATATACTGCGGCAAAATGGATTGTCGAGCATACAGTCTTTGTTATTGATTTTGTTTGTTCACAAATGTCATAACAGACTCTGTCATTTTTTGCGCTTCTTTTGGCGCTCTGTCTGATCCAAACCATTTATTTAAATCACTGTGGCTCAGCGAATGGACCCGAAACACAAACTTAGAGCCTTTATCATGATTCAGTTTTTCTGCAAATCGATACACCTCAGGATTTTCCCACCCCGTGACCAAATAAACAGGCGGTACATTCGCTTGATTCATATAAGTGACAGGTGATGCCTTTGTCCAGCTCTTCTCCTGTTTACCAAATACTTTTTTATACGATGGAATGGCTTGGATAAATTGATTGATGTTTAACGGCCCATCTAAAATCACGATAGAATTGATCGTTTTTGGCGACAGCCCCACACGTTTTAAGTAAGTCGAATCTGTGGCCACCAGTGCCGTTAAATGACCGCCCGCTGAGTGACCCATGACATTGATTTTTGATGAATCAATTAGATACTCATCTGCATGATCCTTGACCCATTTAATGGCGTTTGCCGTATCATCTGCCATCTGCTCATAGTTGGCATCAGGGTGAAGCCTATAATTCATCGAAACAAACACATACCCTTGACCGGTAAAATAATCAGCCTTTGAAGCGACTCTATTCTTATCGCCGCCTGTCCAGCCGCCGCCATGGAGATAGATCATGACTGGATGCTTCTTCTTTTTGCCTTCATCTTTTCCCTTTGGCATGTACATATCGAGTGTTTGCTGTTTGTTTTGTGTGTCTGCATAATGGATGTTCGTCGTCGGCTTAGGCTGGTTTAAACGGAACACAAAGAATGCGCATACCAATAAGCCAGCGATGACTGCCGCAAATAAAAGCCATTTCATCATTCGATTCAATGTCATTGCACCTTTCTATGTTGGGATGGGGAAGTATCATTCGCACATATGTAGAGAGACTAGCCCGATTCATTTGATACGACTTGAATCATCGTTTGTTAACTCCAAATTTTTGATTTGAACAGAAGCGACATTGGTGAATTTTAGATGAATGTCTGCTTGTAGATTCGGGGATTCATATGGGATGTGTAGAAAGAACAATACAGTTGATCAAGTCGTAATGTTCATTATACTCTTTAAAGTAGTGAAATTCATTGATTTGCTTTAGAAGACTGATATCGAAATCAGGGATTTGCTTCTGGACTTTTTCATTTAAAAACCATGTCATCATTTGTCCTCCAAGAGGTTATTGTATAAGTGCAATCATTCGTTTTCTTGTTTCTTCATGGTATTGAACATAGGAATGCAATAAAGGGTACGATTCAAGGATCTGTTGATACGATTTGATTTGGGGATATTGCTCTTCAAATGACTGACGTAGCACGTTTAACTGTTTTTTCGGTATTCGTTTATGATCGATCACATAACTTAAGCTGCCTGCAACAAGTGAAAAAAACATATAAAAATCATCTGAACATATACCAGTTTCTTCTTCAAAAGAGACGATCTCATCTGGATAAGCTGAATCTAATAAGTATTGATAACGTTGTTTTAAATCATCGAATAAATCTTGTTTATCACGGCTGATTTTCATGGACCTTTCCCCAATCTCTCATTGTTTCTAAAATCTCATCTAGACTTTTATGTTAAATAGACAATTTGCATTTGTATCAAATTCTTCAAGTAGTTCATTGTACAGGTTCCATATTCTATGAGGACGGTAGCTGCATTCGATCCATCTTTCTAAACTACTAAACATCTCATTTCTCCTAACGAATCATGTCACGGAGTTTGTAAATATTCTTCAAATGAAATAAAGTCCGCTTTTTTTCGAAATTCGCTTAAGATTTTCTGATCTCTTGTAAAAATAACATCTGTCGAATCAAAAAAACCGATTTCAAACACAGCTTGGGGGATAACGGGTGTATAATTCACGTTCCAATATCGTTCATTATCTTCAATTTGAGGTATTGAACTGATATTCAAATGATCTACATGACGAGGCAATGCGGTCAAAACAGCGAAAATAAAAGAATAAGAATAGTCATGTAAGAATTTTTTGAAATGTTCACCCTTCAGAAATAAAAAATACGTATAATCCGGCCTGACTTCTGAATGAAATTGATTATTCCGACCATGAACCATTGTGAGTGTCACATCACTTATGACCCAATGATACTCTTCTACGTTTAAATTGATTTTCTTTATTAATTCATTTACTTTGAATAAATTTTCCTCTTTTGCTAATACGATTCTCATGACTTGCTCCACCTCATCGATTTAAAACATCAAACAAAACTAAAAATATTCTACAGTATCAAAATCAGATCATGTAGATATAAATAAAATTTATTATTTAGTTTTATAATTTCGAATCAGTTCCTTTTTAAAATCATCAGGAAGTTTTTGATTCGGAAATACAACTGAAATCCAATCTAATACAATCTCATCTAAAGTTCTCCACGTTTTTAACAATTGTTTATTCATTTGTTCTAATTGATGAACCGCTAGTACTCCTATGTCATAACCTCTTTCGCCATAAATGATCCATTTCGCAGAAGGGGAAAACCATATCACACGTGAAGCAATATCCATCATGCTATCATTTACACTCTCTATCGGATAATCCGTTAAGAGATCGAGGTAATCACTTGGCGTGAGGTTTAACGGGATTTTCACCCAAGGATAATAACCAAAATTAAAATAATAGTCATCTATGCTCTGTTGCTCATCTAATACAGCCATGAGTATATAGTCATCATGATGATTCAAAGCTAAACCTTTTAACATTTCCCAGCTATCATCTGATAACAACCAATGGAATTCTTCGAATAAATAATGAGGGGGGTTCGTTTTCAACACTTGATCAGGGAATGTTTTTGTCCTGTGAACGAGCGAATGAACAAACGATAGAACATGTTCAAATTCTTTTGGATCGGATATAAACAAATGTTTCACTTTATGCTCCTTTCATATCTTCGGGTAATTCTATCATTAGTCGTTGATACTCCATCTCACCGCTTGTAACATGACGCATAATGAGAAAGCATTTGAGTGTAATAGTCATTGAATGTTTTTTGATCCTTCAATAATCCTTCAAACCAATTTGCTAAAACAGGGTGATCCATTGGTTTCCACCCTTCTTTTAATAACCTATTTTTCACAGAATCTTTTGTTGATACCATTCCTATGATACAAATTTCCATATCTCTATCTGCCCAAATCGCCCACTGCAAAGAATGCGATAACCAGACCACTATGTACGAATTCGTTATGATATCATCCGCTATTGACTCTTTTGGGTGCGTCCATAGTGCATTTACATAATCCTCACCTGAAATGTTCACACTCGCTTTCAGCCAATTATAATAACCAAATTCCTTCAAATAATATTTGGTTGGATCTGGTTGAAGGACTGCAGTTAAAAATTCTCTATCTTGTGTAACAGCTGATAACTCTTTTATGGTTGGTAAAATATCATCACTCAATGCCCAATCAAACTCTTGAAACAAAAAACAATCAAATGTCTTACGGAAGACTTGTTGTGGCAGCTCTTTATTTGTGTCAAACACATGGTCTACTAAATTCTGATACAATTTGAATTCTTTTTCTGCACGAATAAATAAGTCTTCAAGCTGTTTCAAACAAATACCTCCACTCTTGTCGAACTAGTAGTTTTTTAATTCTTCCTCTATCTCTTCTTTTAATGTTTGAATTTTAATTGAAACCGAGTCATTTCGATTATAGAAAATGGAAGGATTGATTCCATTTGCTATCATTCCCAGCAGCCACTCTTCTATCAAATCGTCTAAATCAATCATTTCTGGTAATGATTTTCTCCCTGGTTCAGATGCTTCTTCAAAATTATCTAATCTTCATCACCAATAATGATGTTCTTTTTCTTATGTCCTTCTTCCCAAAAACCCATTAAAAACATACACTCCTTTGTAAGTTGCGTTCTTGATTTCCACAAGTGTTATGCTATTCTCATTTTGCTTTATCACGATAACCGTACACTTGTATAAACAGGTTTATTTGTATGTTTGAATAGTGCCACTTCATGATCATTTAGCCACTTAAGCTCTCGCATGTGATAAGAAATTTCTTCTAAATAAGTATCGGTTTTAGCAATTAATTTTTTAGATAAGATATTTCTTTTATTGTCTTCAATGACAAGATAGAGAGTAAACTGCTTTAGATCTAACTCGATCAGAGGATATGCTTTCTTTTTTTTATCGGGACTAAGTTTGGTTTGTTTTCCTTTTATCTCCGCTTTGTATTCCTTTTCTTTCATTTTTTGAAATGCCGCTTTGACTAGCTGACTGTCCCAATTTTTCAGTTCACATAGATAGAGCATCGCTTTTTCTAAAGTATCAGCTAAGATCTCTTTCTTATTTACTGCATTTTCAAATTCACTATAACTGAGGGGTACTTCTAGCTCATAGGTATTTTTTAAAAATAACATGTTAGGTTCTTCTTTTGAGGTACTCATTAATTTGTAGTCTTTAAATGAGCCACATATCAAAACAATGGCCTCACAATCTTTCGTTTGAATTCTTTTCCCTAATTCCCATAAAAACATTTCTGTCACACAAAGGGATTGGCTTGCTAAGTTCCCATCATCATCATCTGACATTAATTGTATATTTTTCAAATACACTTCTTATAAGCCTCCTAATGAGATTTTAATCAACTTATTTGTTGTATCTTTTTCGATATCTGCGATAGATTCTTTGGTCAAAACACTCAATTTAATTTTGTTAAAAATTCTACCTCTTGTATCTCCTAAATAATTGCTTAAGAAGAGATATTTTATTTCTAGTCAATTTCAATATTTTTCTATAAATATACCATACTTTCAAACTAAACCATATATCATCAACTTATCAATATATCCCCTTTTTCAATTGTAAAAAAGCACCCTAAACGGATGCTTCCATCAAATGATATTTTTTCAAAATGCGATAGGTGATGTCTTTTGCTTCTATGCCGGTGCCTTCGATATTTGTGGCGAAAATGTAGGTTTTATTTTCATGTTTGATAAAGCCTACGTACCAGCCGATACCTGATCCCGAGCCTGTTTTTCCGTATAGGGTGGCGTGTTTCTCTTCTTCTTGTACCATCATTCGTTTGACTGTTCTTATGACAGTTAGGTCAAATGGAAGAGTCTCTTCATATAGCTGTTTGAGGAAACGAACTTGTTCGATTGGAGAAATTCGCAGGGTACTGCTTAACCAAAATTGATCGATTCCGCCAGATATGTCTTTGTTCCCATAATGAATGGCTTTCACCCAATGATTCATGCGTTCTTCTCCAATGTCACGCGCCATGGCTTGATAGTACCAGACGACTGAATCTCTCATCCCAGATCCTAATGTATGATCCCTGTTCCAGCTCTCAATCTCTCTTTTTACTCCATCCCAATATTTGATGTCATATTCATCTCTCACTGCGCCCGTTTGGAGTCCGATTAAGGCATTTGTTACCTTAAATGTCGATTGAGGTGCAAAGCGCTCTTTCGCTCTTTTTTTGTTATACACTCAAGGTGACTTTTCTTTTACTTCTTGAATCACAAACGTGCCTTCCCGATTTTTAAAGAATTCATCTACTGACCACGCTGGTGATCTTGCTTCAGTTGATGAAGGCTGGCTGATACAAAGTGCCATCAGCATGATGCTAGAAAACAGCCATTTTATATACTTTTTCTTCAAAACAATCGCTCCTTTTCTCATGATTTCCATGATTGTAGCATGCTTAAGCGATGGGATATAAGGTACGCTTGTCCTCTTTTCTTTCAAATAAAAAAAGCCGGTTTATATCCGGCTTTTTGCTCTATATATTAGCTCTCTTTTTTCTCTTGAATGGCCTGTTTCGCCATTTTTGATATCGTCATATCGTCCATTGGCGGGTTATGGAGCCCGGCACGAATATCTCGATAGTAGCGCTGCAGTGGACAGTCTAGGCTTAAGCTTTTCGCACCCACTAAACGCATAGCTTTATCGACAACTTGCAAACTGTGATTAACGACGGTATGCTTTACAGCACCAAATTCATTGATTAACAGCTCTCTTTTCTCTGGCTTTTCATACAAAGTGGTCGTTGAGTAGATGACGTGGCGTGCTTGCTTTAATAGTAAGTCGATTTCGCCAATCAGTGTTTGGACATTTGGCAGATCACTAATCGTTCCACTGATGCTGTTCGGTGAGTGGGTGATGGCATACTGAACAGCATAGTCTCTTGCCGCTTGCGCAATCCCTAAATAGCAGGAAGGAATATGTGCAATCCAAGGATTTAGCGTAACACCCCGCGGCCCTTTTTGCACCTCCACAAGCATGTCATCTGAAACCTTCACCTGATCTAAGATTAAATCATGACTTTCAGTTCCTCTCATGCCCACAACATTCCACGTTTCTTCTATTGAAACACCTTCTGTCTCACGATGAATTAAGAAGAAGCCCATGGCCTCTTTTTCCTCGATCCATACGCCGACTAAAAAGTATGTAAGTGCTGGTGACATCGTTGTGAAAATTTTACGTCCATTGATGATCCACTCATTACCTGATCTAGTGGCTGTTGTCCCAGGCTTCCCGCCTCTTGTTGGACTGCCTGTCTGCGCCTCGCTCACGGCACGGTTGACAAGGGCGCCCTTCTTCACTTCTTCCGCAAAGAATTGTAGCTGCTGCTCATTCCATTGTTTCTTTTCGTAAATTTCGCCTACAACCCCTTGGTGCCAGCCGATTGATAAAGTAGTTGCTCCGTCCATACTGCCGAGCGTCTCTTGAAACAGAACCATATCCGTGACAGATTGACCTCCGCCTCCGTATTCAGCAGGAAGAGACAACGTCGTATAGCCCATCTCTACTAATGATTCAATATTTTTTTCAGGAAAATAAGCGCCTTCATCATGTTCTTTTGCCGTTTGTTCGATCGTTTCACGAAGAGATTCCAGTTGATTGAGCCATGTTTTTTGAAAATCGGTATCGACAAATAATGCTTTAGACAAAACGTATCCAACTCCTCTATATCTCACAATCTATCATATCTGATTTTTCCAATCGGAATAAATAAAACACACTTTACTTATAGGATTTAATGTGTTAAATTTTATCAATATTAAGTACATATGTCAAAGGAACGTGATGCTTTTATGATTTCAGCTACTAATCTACATAAATCTTATGGGCAGACCCATGTGTTAAAAGGCATTGATTTCACCGTACAAGAAGGTGAAGTGGTCGCCATTATTGGACCGAGCGGGTCAGGAAAAACAACACTTCTTCGCAGCTTAAACAGCCTCGATATTCCAGACAAAGGTGAGCTGACGGTTGGTGAAGCCACGATTCAATTTGAACGATATCATAAAAAAGATCTGCTAAAACTCAGGCAGCAATCCTCCATGGTGTTTCAGCATTATCACTTGTTTCAGAATAAACGAGCACTTGAAAATATTACAGAAGGATTGATCGTGTCTCAAAACATGTCTAAAAAAGAAGCTGAAAAGGTCGGGGAGCAATTTTTAACGCGGATTGGACTGCTTCATAAAAAAGATGCATTTCCGAGTGAATTATCCGGCGGTCAGCAGCAGCGAATTGGTATAGCCCGCGCACTTGCGATGAACCCTTCAGTGCTTTTGTTTGATGAACCTACGTCGGCACTGGACCCAGAGATGGTAGGAGAAATTCTAGAAATGATCAAAGATATTGCAAGTCAAGGCATGACAATGGTCATTGTGACGCATGAAATTTCTTTTGCAAAGGACGTGGCGGATACGGTGATCTTTATGGCAGATGGCGAAATCGTTGAAAAAGGCTCACCAGAAGACGTCCTATTGAAGCCACAGCATGAACGAACGAAACAATTTTTATCAAGAATTCATCGCGGCATGTGGCAAGAATCGGAGAAAGACAAATGAAACAAAAGACAGCATTCATGATGTCCGGTGTCCTTCTGCTTTTTCTTTCTCTGATGGGCTGCAGCAGTGTGAAAACCACGACCGACGATGGCAGAAAAATTGTAAAAGTCGCACTGAGTGCAGAGGTCAATCCACCCTTTTTAGCAACAAATGACCGAAACGAACCGATTGGCTATAACATTGATTATTTAAATGAAGTGGAAAATAGACTTCCTCACGTACATTTTGATTACATTTTTGGCGAGGAAGAATCGAATTTAATTGGTGTAGGCGCAGGGAAGTTTGAAATGGCGGCTAATTGGTTTTTTAGTAATCCTGAACGTGAAAAGCGTTTCCTTTACCCTAAGGTTCCGTATGGTTATTCGATGACAGGTTTAATTGTGAATGAATCAGACAAAGAGATTCGATCGCTTGATGATATGACATCTAAAAAGCTGGCTCCTGTCAGCCCTAGCGGAGGCTTGCGTTCGATATTAAATCAATATAATCAAGAGCATGATCCGGATATTCCGCTGACGACTATTGAGAGTCCTTCAAATGAACTTAACTTAAAGCGCGTTGAAAGCGGACGGTCCGATGCAGCTTTTATGAACATTTCAACCTTTGATACCATTCAAAAACATTTAAACCTAAAGGTCAAAGTTGGCGGCATTGTGTCAAAGGAGCCTATCTATCTTGTCTTACAGCCAAGCGAGAAGCAGCTTGCAAAAGATTTGGACCGGATCACACAAGAGATGATTGATGATGGAACACTGCCTAAGCTGGCGAAAAAGTGGTTTGGGATTGATTTCTTTCAAGATATTGATGACATCTCAGAGCAAGGCGATCAAAATGAAGGAAGGAATGAAGCGTCATGACGTTTACAGCTGGAGATTGGCTACGCATTTTTTTACAGGTGCTTGAACGCCTGCCACTCACTTTTCTCATTATTATCGTGTCATTGTTTTTTGCCATCATCATCGGCTTGCTATTTGCATGTATTCGTATCAAGCAAATTCCAGTGCTGAAGCAATTGGCTGTTATTTATTTATCTTTTACACGGAGTACGCCTTTAATTGTTCAGCTTTTCTTGATTTATTTTGGACTTCCTCAGCTTTTGCTTGTGGCAGGGATTCAAATCAATCATTGGGATCGTGTGCTATTTGTGATGATGACGTTTTCTTTACATACGGGCGCTTATTTATCTGAAGTTTTTCGCAGTGCGTATTCATCTGTCGGGAAGGATCAGCTGGAGGCCGCCTACATTGTTGGGATGACAGATACACAAGCGTTGATTAGGATCATTATCCCGCAGGCCTTCCTCATTGCACTGCCGAACCTCGGAAATTACACCATTGATCTCGTCAAAGACACGGCAATTGCCTTTACAATCGGACTCATTGATATCATGGGACAGGTGAAGATCATTTTAGGAAATAACTACGGAATCGGTATGTTTGAGGTGTATGTGATCATTGCGATTGTGTATTGGCTTATTTGCATGAGTATTGAACTGATCACCATGCTGCTTGAAAGGAAATTTGTAAAAGGCCGCACCAGCCTGTCACGTTAAGGAGGCGATTTGATGCAAACCATTGATATTCAATTTGCGATTGACCAAGTACCTCATATTCTAAAAGGCGTTCCTTTTACCTTATTGATTGCACTCGTTTCCATGGCTGTAAGCCTGATGATTGGATCTGTTTTTGCTTTCATTCGTCTCTTCCGCATTCCTGTACTCAGGCAGCTTGTGACGCTCTATGTCTCCTTTTTTAGAGGAACGCCTCTTATTGTTCAGTTGTTCACTTTCTTTTATGGACTTCCTTTTGTTCTAACCAAAGTGAGCGGTACATTCGGGCTGACCTTTCATCCAGATATGGTCTCTCCATTAGCTGTTGCCCTTATTACATTCAGCCTTCATTCAGCCGCCCATTTAACAGAGGTCGTTCGGAGTGCACTTCTTGCGGTAGACAAAGGACAGCTTGAAGCGGCAAAAATTGTGGGGATGACGACACGCCAAGCGATGATGCGCATTATTTTGCCGCAGGCATTTGTGGTAGCCCTGCCGAACTTAGGCAATCAGCTCATTCAGCTATTAAAAGCCACCTCTCTTTCGTTTACGATTGGAGTACTTGAGATCATGGGGATTTCCCGAATCATTGCGAACGACGGCTATCAGTTTTTAGAAACGTATCTCGTCTCTGCTTTGATCTATTGGCTGCTGAGCATTTTCTTTGAACTCGCTTTTGCCTTGTTAGAGAAACGAGTCAGCGTGTACGGAAGATCTCTTGGACGATAAAAAAGTCGATCAGGCACGAGAACCTGATCGACTTTTTTTGATCCATTTATTCACCTTTTTTTAAGTGTGTTAAAGGAAATTGTCCTGCTCTTTCCATTGATTGATCACTATGAATAGAAAAGAGAATGGCTTTTGCCATTCCCCTTCGTTGTCTTACTATTCAGCACTAACTAAAATTTTCACTTGATCTTTTTCATTGATTAATGCATTGAAGCCATCCTCGATTACATCGTCAAGCTTGATTTTTTTCGTAACGAGTGTATCAGCAGAGAAATAGCCTTTTCTCATTAAGTTTAATACAGATGGGAATACGTCTCTATAGCCGATGATCCCTTTAACTGTACGTTCTTTAATGACGATGTCATTTGGCATAATTTCTGCGCCTTTTTCCCAAATGCTTACAATGACTGTTTCACCTGAAATTCTAGTTGATTGGATTGCTTGCTTCAATACAACAGGTACACCTGTCACTTCAAAAGAAACATCGACGCCACCGTTTGTACGGCGTGCAATTTCTTGAACAACATCTTCATATTGAGAAGGATCAACAATGATCGCTCCAAGCTCTTTCGCTTTTTCTTGGCGTTCTTTAGATAATTCTACTGCGTAAATATCAGTAGCACCAGCTGCTTTTAATGCTTCAATAACAAGCAAGCCAATTGGTCCGCAACCAAACACAGCCGCTGTATCGCCAGCTTGTACTTTACTAGAACGAACCGCATATAAAGCAACTGCTGAAGGCTCTACAAGTGCCCCTTGCTCATATGAAATTTCGTCTGGTAATAAATGAAGTAATTCTTCATCGACAGATACATATTCAGAGAATCCACCGCCGCCTCCGGCAAGTCCTAAAAAGCCCATGTTTTCATCTAAGTTGTAAGCACCTTGATGTCCGTGAGTTGCAAAAATAGGCTCAACAACCACTCGGTCGCCTACTTTGTAATTGCTGACGTCTTCTCCTACTTCAACAACCTCACCAGAAAATTCATGCCCCAGTGTAATAGGTGCTTTTTCTTTTGTCAGTGGATGAGGTTCATTCACTGGAATGAAGATAGGTCCTCCTAGATATTCATGTAAATCACTACCACAAATGCCGCACCATTTCACTTTAAGTTTCACTTTTCCTGGAGCAACTTTTGGTTCATCAATTTCCTCTAGTCGAATGTCCTTTTGATCGTGCCAGCGTAGTGCTTTCATGTGTAAGACTCCTTTTCTCATCAATTTAATTAACTTACTTAAATAATCATAACATAATTTTTTTAATTTTCTAAGTAGGATGCACTATCTTTTTGCCAGTCAATGGACGAAAGATGACAAAACATAGCAATAAACAGACAAGAAGCATACATAGACTCCCGGTGACAACGGAGGTTCGGATTGATAAAACATGTGCAAGCCCACCAGAGACACCTGTCAGCATGATCGTTAGAATGGCTTCAACTAAAGCATAAAAACTGGCTACCCTCCCCATCACCTCTATCGGGATATTCGTTTGATAGAAAGTCATAAAACCTGTGTTCGCAAATGCTAAAAAGAATGCTAATATAAAAAATCCAACAGCGGCTATAAACAATGTGCTGGAAAAAGCATAAATGAGATAGCCACATGCCACCAACAAACTGCCAATCCCAAGCATGATCGAAACAGGCAGCCTCTCCACAATCACCGAATTGAGACCTGCGCCTGCGATAATGCCTGCCCCAGCTATACTCACAAGAAGACCATATTGTGTATCAGTTAGCAGAAGCACTTCTTTTGCAAAGGCTGTTTCAAGAGAGTCAATGGCAGTAGGAAGTACCGTGATAGCGGCACTAAATAACAAATACACCGCCATAATTTGGCGTGATGTCAAACTAAATCGAAGAACAAGCCTCGCATCCTCTTTTAACATTGAAAGGGTAAAACCCTTTTGGCCAGCATCTTGTTTGAGCAAATTCGGTAAACACATTGTTAACAGAGCAGATACCAACAAGCAGATCGCATTTATATAAATTGAAAAAACAGGTGTACCGACTAAAAAAAGCAGACCTGCTGCAGCGGGGCCAAGTAAAAACCCACCCGATTGTAATAATGAGCGAAAGGCATTAAACCGTTTTCGGTTATTCGCCGGGATCAATCCTGTCATATAGACCATCGACGCTGGATGAAACATCGCTTGTGCCATTTGAATGAGAAGCACTAGCACATAAAGGATAAGGAGATGTCCTGAAAATAACGCAAAGGGTACACATGCGATCAGGATAGCCCGGGTGATATCTAAGCTGATCATCACTTTCCGCTGATTCAGCCTGTCAATCAAACTGCCAGACCAGCTGTTTGTCAAAAGAGCCGCAGCCGGTCTCAGCATATAGACGGCTGTTACAGCCAGCACAGAGCCCGTTTCTTGAAAAATGAGCAGATGGAGAGCAATCATATAAATCCATTCTCCTATGTTCGCAATTCCGATGGCTCCAAGCAGTAAACTCATATCCCGCCAATGTTTTTTCATCACTTTTCCTCCTATTTGTCATAAAAAAATCCCGCCCCCAAGACATTTCTGTCTTGAGGACGGGATTTACTCCGCGTTGCCACCTCAGTTTATTCATCTGTTGCCAGATGAACCTTAGCAGGTCATCATGAACCCATCTCTGTAACGGGAGAATATCGCTGCACCACCATCCGAAGGAATCCGGTGCAGAGCTAAGAGGCTTGGTTCCATCATGCTGCCCGGCTCCTTCTCAGCTTCACGGAGTTCTCTGTGCGGGACAGCTCATGATGTACTCTTCTCTATTTGCGCTATGTCTTTATTTCATCACGATCTTCAGTTGAATTGTTACATATTGTACTGCGCCTTGATCAAAGCGTCAATGTTTTTTCAAGTTAATCAGCATAGATCATCTTTCTGGTCATGCCGCCATCAACGACTAAATCTGTGCCGGTCACAAATTGATTCTCCTCATCGGTTAAATAAAAGCAGGCCTTCACAATATCCTTTGGCGTGCCGACTCGATTGGAAAGATGCTGCTGGTGATCGATCTCTCGAAGATTCTCCTCATCCTTCGTTTCAATCCATCCAGGTGAAATGCTATTCACCGTGATATGATCCGAACTAAAAGAAGCCGCTAAGGCATGAGTCAGCGCAGATATTCCGCCTTTTGATGCGGCATATGCTTCTGTATGAGGCTCTGACATGGTCGCGCGGGTGGATGAAATGTTCACAATAGAACCGCCTTTTGGATTCTCTTTTATATAACGTGCTGCTTCTCTTGCACATAAAAAAGTCCCTCTTAGGTTCGTCTGTAACACACGATCCCACTCATCAAGCGTTAATTCATAAGGCGATACTGTGCACATGACACCAGCATTATTAATGAGAATATCAATCGTTTTACAGCGCTCCGCCGCAAACGACATGAACTGCTGAATCTCCTTTTCTTGCCTCACATCCGTTTTCTTAAAATAAGCTTCTAATGATTCTTTTTTTAGCTCTTCCTCCAAGCGCTTACCCTTTTCTTCATCTATATCCGCAAGCACCACTCGTGCTCCTTCTTTTGCATAGCCCCAGGCGATCATTTCACCAATTCCATTGGCTGCGCCTGTGATGATAACGGTTTTATTGTGAAATTTCATTGTTTATCCAACCCTTTCTCCATCAGATGTTGTCGTCTATCATACCACTCATATATAGACGATACCTAGCCACATGAAACATAAAAGAACACCCTCCAAGTGATCGTGTCATGAAGAGGGTGTTTCTTTGGAATTCATTGATTCTATTTTTCTATATGGTGATTTTAAAAAGCAGCCTTTAAAATATCTAAGTAGTCGGCTTTTGTAACGGTACGAACATTGCTTGATGTAGAGCCGTTTTGTTCTGCTAATTCAGCCATTTTTTCAAAATCCTCTTCTTTTACATAAGATAAATCTTTTAGTGCTGGAATACCTAAATTTTTTGTGAATGTATACATGCCATCAATTAATTTTTGAATCGCCACATCATCTGAATCCGTTTTATCTGCAAAGCTCATTATTTTGGCAAGCTCTGCGTGTAATGCCTTATTTTCGACTGCATTGAATTGCATAACATAAGGCAAAAATACCGCGTTTGCGATACCATGAGGTGTATCATAAAGACTACCAAGTGCTTCTGCTAAGCAATGAACGGCTGCGACATCGGCTGAACCGAAGCATAAGCCGGCTAGTAAGCTCCCTTCCTGCATTTTATATCTCGCTTCTAGATCAGATCCATTTTCATATGCCTTGGGTAAGTATTTCACAATTGTCTCCATTGCACTTGCACCCATTGCTTTCGAAATAGGATTTGTTACTTTACATGAATAGCCTTCAATAGCATGTACCAATGCATCCACGCCTGTTGCGGCTGTTATGCCTTTTGGCACCGTCAATGTAAGGGCAGGATCTAAAATCGCAATGGTTGGCCGAAGCAAGCCATGCTTTAATGTGATTTTTTTATGTGAAGCAGCTAACGTAATGACAGATGAACGGGTCACCTCAGAACCAGTACCAGCCGTTGTTGGGATACAAATTAATGGAGATAGATTAGCATACGCCTTCTTCCCTGATATATAATCTTCAGGAATGCCGCCATTTGGACCTAATAAAGCAATCGCTTTCGCCGTATCCATTGGACTTCCGCCACCAATCGCAATGACCGCTGATGCTTGTTCTTTTCTAAAGAGCTCTGCACCAGCTAGACATTCACTATCTCTAGGATTTGGAGATACTTGATCAAATACAACGACAGGATAACCAGCTTCCTGCAAATACGCTTCAATAGGCTGAACGAGCCCTGCGCTCTTCACACCAGAGTCCGTCACCAGCATAACTGTGGCACCCGGCAATACAATATCTTCTACTATAGAACCGATTTCTTTTGATTGACCAGTCCCCATCATCATTTTTGTTTGGCAATGATATTCAAAATTCATCATGATTTTTCTACTCCTTCATTTGTGTTTATGGAGTTAGCAGTTTGTTTTTCTGCTCCCCACCATTCTATTTCTTTTAAACCTGGTATGCTAGATGCATAAAAGACAGGATCTTTGCCTAACAATCTTTGTTGAATGTAATCATCCAAAGCGGCAAAAGCGAACTTGCCTAGAATTGCAATCGCAATCAAGTTGACAATTGCCATAATGGCCATCGACAAGTCGGCCAACGTCCAAACGATTTGTATGTTGGCCATAGCCCCAAACATGATCATCATTAATACCATAATTCGATACATCAATAGCGCTGTTACACTGTTATGGATAAAACCGATATTGGCTTCACCATAATAGTAGCCACCTACAATAGAACTAAAAGCAAAAGTAAATATAGCAAATGCTAAGAAAATACTAGCCCAAGATCCAAAATGCTGTGCCATTGCTGCTTGTGTAATTTCGATACCAGATAATTCACCAGCTGTTTCTACTGTCGATAGCATAATAATAAAGGCAGTACAGCTACAAACAACTAATGTATCAAAAAATACACCTAATAATTGAACAAACCCTTGTTTTACTGGATGCGAAACATTAGCGGCAGCAGCGGCATTTGGAGCACTTCCCATTCCTGCTTCATTGGAAAAGAGCCCACGTTTTACACCGTTCATTATCGCAGCACCAATCCCGCCCCCAACGATTTGCTCTAACCCAAACGCACTTTTCATAATACTTGTTAATGCCGCGGGTACAGCACCGATATTTGTGACAATCACATAAAGTGCTAAAATGATATAAAATGCCGACATAATTGGCACAATGATTTGTGTAAAATTAGCGATTCGCTTGACACCACCAAAAATGATGCAAGCAGTAAAAATTGTGACAAATAGCCCCATGGCAATTGGGCTGATCCCAAATGAATATTGAAAGGCATTTGTAATTGTATTCGTTTGTACAGCGTTAAAAATTAAGCCGAAACTAAGAATAACAGAAAAGGCAAAAATCCTGCTTGGCCACTTCATTCCGAATTGCTTTTGAATATAGTAGCCTGGTCCCCCTTTAAATCCATCATTTGTTCTAATCTTATAGATTTGAGCTAGTGTACTTTCAACAAACGCAGAAGCTCCCCCTAAAACGGCCGCAAACCACATCCAGAAAATAGCTCCTGGACCGCCCACTGTGATGGCAATGGCTACGCCTGCCATATTTCCAGTACCAATTCTTGTAGCAGCTCCAATAAAAAAAGCTTGCATAGATGAAATTTCATGACTTCCCTTTTTGGTTTTGGGCGCTTTTTCAAAAATAGAACGGAAAATCTCTTTTAGTAAGACAATTTGCATAAATTTCATTCTCACTGTAAAGTAGATTCCTATGCCGATTAACATGACTACTAAAATATATGTCCATAAAAAATCATTCACTGAATTGACAATCATATCAAACAAAGCCATCTCCCCTTTGCAAATCTGAATATTTTGAAATAACACAACTTGCAAGCGCTTACTTTTATGATAGTAAAAATGTTATGATCAATCTATAGAGGTTTTCTGATGATATCAATCGGCTGATCCGATTTAGGGAGGCTTGAAGTTGGAGATCAAACAACTGATGATGTTCCAAACAGCATCAAAAGTATTAAACTTTACAAAAACTGCACAAATGCTTGGTTATGCTCAATCTAGCATCACAGCAAATATTGTTGCATTGGAAGAAGAGCTAGGAACCCCTCTATTTGAAAGGCTTGGAAAAAGGGTGATCTTAACAGAAGCTGGCAAACAATTTCAACATTATACGGATAAAATTTTAGGCTTAACAGGGGAAGCATTAGAGGCTGTTGGCGGAATGAATGAGCCAAGCGGCATTTTGAGAATATGTGCATCTGAAACACAATGCACCTACCGGCTTCCTCACATTTTAACGGACTTTCAAACAAAGTATCCAAAAGTCGAACTGATCTTCCGCCCAGGAATAGCAGAAAAGGATGTTCTAAATCTATTATTAGAAGGACAAATTGATGTCGCTTTATTATCCATGAATCCTGTAGTATCCTCACATTTACTTGTAAAAAAATTAAAAGATGAACCGATGGCCATTGTATGCTGCCCAACAAATCCTTTGAGCAAAAAACAAAAAGTATATCCAATTGATTTGAACGAGCAAAGATTGTTGTTAACTGAAGACTGTGATTATCGCTACGCCTTTGAACATTCATTAACACAGGCGGGAGCAAAACCGAGAAGTAAACTAGAATTAGCAGATGTAGAAGCCATAAAAAAATGTGTAATGGCTGGCTTAGGAATTGCTGTACTTCCTGAAATTTCTGTGAAAAGAGAAATTTCAGAAGGCAATATCATCAAAATCAATTGGATGGAACCCTGTTTCTCAACGAAAATTCAACTATTTTGGCATAAAAACAAATGGATGTCCCCTGCTTTAAAAGCATTTGTGGATTTAACAGAGGACTACATACTCTTGCATGGCTAGCAGAGATCAACTCTAGATTAAATAAAAGAAGGACTGTTATAACACTTACTGAGAGATTTGATCATTCTAAATAACTAAACAAAGCTAATCAGTGGCTGTGTAAGTTTTGTTTCTTATATTTAGAATGGAAACCTCTGAATCTTAAAAGTCTATTTACACAAAAAAACTTACAGGATATAATCTCCCGTAAGTTTTTTCGATTATTCTCATTGATTCATTATTTAGAAATCATCCCATGCGGGTCAATGACAAATTTCTTCGCTACACCGGAATCAAAGTCGCTGTATCCTTGAGGGGCTTGATCAAGGTTAATGACGGTTGCATTCACCGCTTTGGCGATTTGTGCTCTTCCGCTTAAAATGGATTTCATTAGACTGCGGTGATATTGCATGACAGGGGTTTGGCCTGTCACAAAGGTATGGGCTTTTGCCCAGCCGAGTCCAATTCGCACTTTCAGTGATCCAACTTTTGCATCAGCATCCACTGCACCTGGGTCTTCTGTGACGTAAAGCCCTGGGATTCCGAGTTTACCGCCAACTTTGGTAATATCCATAATTGTATTTAAAACGGTTGCAGGTGCTTCTCCTTGATCTCCATGACCTGAAGCCTCAAAGCCGACACAATCGACGGCACAGTCTACTTCTGGCTCTCCTAAGATATTGGTGATTTGTTCGCCGATTCGATCATGTTTTCTTAAATTGATCGTCTCACAGCCAAAGCTTCTGGCCTGCTCCAGCCTTTGTTCATTCAAATCACCGACAATGACCGTAGAAGCGCCAAGGAGCTGAGCGGAATGTGCTGCGGCAAGACCTACTGGCCCTGCACCGGCAATATATACGGTCGAACCAGGCTTTACTCCAGCTGTATAAGCACCGTGAAAACCTGTCGGGAAAATATCGGAAAGCATCGTCAGATCAAGTATTTTTTCCATCGCTTGATCTTTGTCTGGAAATTTCAGCAGCTGAAAATCTGCATATGGTACCATGACGTACTCGGATTGGCCGCCAACCCATCCGCCCATATCGACATACCCATAGGCAGAGCCGGGACGGTCCGGGTTTACATTTAAGCACACATGGGTTTTTTGTTCCTTACACATGACGCATCGTCCACAAGCAATATTAAAGGGAACGGACACAAGGTCTCCTTTTTGAATAAACTCCACATCTCGTCCAACCTCAACGACTTCACCTGTAATTTCATGACCAAGGACTAGTCCTGCAGGCGCAGTGGTACGACCTCTCACCATGTGCTGGTCACTTCCGCAAATATTCGTCGTCACTACTTTTAAAATGACGCCATGCTCACATTTGCGCCCCACATTGGCTTTCGGTACACCCGGGCCATCTCTTAAAATCAAATCAGGGTATCCAATATCCTCAACTGCTACATTTCCTGCTCCTTTATAAACGACACCTTTGTTTCCCGACATATTTTCATTCCTCCCTTTTTGTTTAAAAATGAAGTCTCTACAATTTTCTCTACTTCTGAAGCAATTCCCTGCTCCAATTGGCACAATTGATAAAAAAAAAGCGAAAAATGTCTATCACGGAGAGAAAAATGTATCTTCCAGTCAAATAAAAAAGAAAATATTGAAAAAAAAGCTAAACTTTTGAAGAACGGTGTCGATATAATAAATAAGCCAGACAGGTATCCTTAATCGACAAACAAATTCCTTATATATACTATCATTCCTTACACACCTGGCTGGCGCCTACATCATATACAAAAGTCTCTTCTGGTGAAGAGACTTTTTTTAATTCGTTCAAACATGATTCAATGACACGCAAAGAAGCTCCTCTCACGAAGAGCCTCTTTTAGAATGCTTGTTCATTACCTGGGAAATATTTTCATCATTTTAACGCTTTGATACAGATGTATGTATCATAGTGATAAACCGAAACTTCTCTAAAGTGATACGCTGAAAATAGGCGGCTGATCTCTTGTTCACTATACGATGAAAAAGAATGTGACCGCTTTTGTTCCTTCATCAGTTCCTGCTGTTGGAATGATAAGAATACTTCTCCATCCACTTGAAGAACGCGGTACACTTCCTTCATGACTTGCTCAATATCCTTCAAGTAATAAATGGTCTGCACCGTAAATAATTTATTGAATGATCTGTCTTCAAAAGGTAAATGCTCGGCTTTACCAAGAGTCACAACGGCTTTATCCTGTTCCACAAGCTTCTTATGTTTTCTTTTTGCATATTTGATCATATGACGAGAGGCATCCACTCCATATACTTTACCGCGATCAAGTTTCTCTGCTACCTTCGATAATGTCATGCCTCTTCCAGTACCGATTTCTAAAATCCGGTCATTTTCTTGTATATTTAAGAGTTGAATCGTCCATTCATTGATATTATGATGATTTTTTTCCATATAGCGGGCAACCCATTTTGAGAACAAGCCTTTTGGTTCCCTCATTTGTTTTCCAATCCAGCTTTGAATCAATGTTAACACCTGCTTTGCACCAGTAAATAAAACTATTTACGAATTTTCTTACTTTTCATATCGGCTCACACCTAACAAAGTTTAAGACCTAGTCCTAATCATTTGTTATTGATTAGACGGCATCTTTTCAGAAAATGTTTCGCAGAACTTCAAAAAATTTAATCCGAATAGGCGTTTTCATTAATTGTGCTCAGATTGATTTCGTTTTCTGCATGAGCTGCATATTTTATGAATGTATCTTGATTAGATAAAGGTGGTGCTAGATTATGGGCTTTGGTGGAGGTTATGCTGGAGGCTGCGGTGGTTACGGTGGCGGCTTTGCAGGCGGATTCGCATTGCTTGTTGTACTGTTCATTTTGTTGATCATCATCGGTGCAAGCTGGATTTGCTAATGTAAAAGGAGCAGGAAACGATAACGTTTCCTGCTCCTTTTCTTTAATACCAATAAGCTCGGTACTGATACATATATTGTCTGAGCATTTCCTCTTGCTCTCTTTGCATTCGGTACGGATTGCCGTATCCATGCTTTAAGGAATGCGGAATGGATGTATATCCGTGCCCCACTGACGGAAACCTCATATATGGTGACATCGACATTCGTTGATCACCTCACAATCTCCTTTTACGGATATCATATGTGCAGATGATCAATGTGGAGCGTGTCTAAACCTGGTCCTTCTCCATAGTATAACAATCAAGTATTGCAAGCATCATAAACATGTCAATCTCCTCCTTTTCGCATTTTTCTTTTCGTATTTTAGTTCATGTACTTTAGTTGTTTCTGCTTCATTTCTTCATACAATGTTTCGACTTGTTGTTCATAAAGAACTGTTTCAATGTCTTTGTATTTTCGTCGGATCGTCAATGTGATAAAAAATAAATGGATTGTCATATACGCTCACCTCCCTTCAGTTCGCGGCACGCGAAATAGCCCGCAGATCTTCTTTGTCAGTTGACCTGTGGGCACACAAAAATGCAGATCAAAAGACAGTGTCTTCCAACCTGCAATGGATGATACGTAAAATCCTCGTTTACTTAAACAGTTCTGAAGCGTGCACCGTATAAGGTAAAGGAAGGACACGAGCTCTTCCACAGGCTGATGACATGATGAAATTGTTGGTTGAATTGTTCACAAGTAGATACGAATAACATATTCTTCAGCCTCCTTTACGTTTTTAATTACTTTGTTAGTATATCCAGCAAGCACCATTTTGTAAACCTGTTTTTAGTAAAATAGATGATTTTTGTGTGTTTGACTAAATTTCTACATTTATTCTTGTCCGATTGTCCAATACAATCAAAAAAGCCCCCTCACGTATATGAGGAGACTTTTCGAATTAATCTTCATCTAGTTCTTGCAGTTTCTTTTGAAAAAAGATCGCGCGTCTCACACAAAGAAAAGCTGCTAATAAGAAAATACAATCAATTCCCATCATCAGCATTTTTGGAGATGCTTCGATGTGTTGGCTTGGTATGATCGTACCAATATATAAAAAGGTGCTGACAGCAAGCAAAATAAAAGCGTACTGCTTGTAATCTGTCACTAAACCACTCCACTTTTTCTTCACTTGAATCACCTTCCTGTTTAACATGTCTATTGATAGCTTAACATAGTAAAAGAAAGGTAGTGGCATGTAAATCTATCCATTCACTAGTGCGTTTAGTCCCTGCTTCATATCATTCAGTAAATCATCCACATCTTCAATCCCGACAGATATACGAATTAGCCCATCAGTGATGCCAAGCTCCTCGCGGCGGTCTTTTGGAATGGACGCATGAGTCATTCGAGCAGGAACAGAGATTAAGCTTTCAACCGCTCCAAGGCTTTCTGCGATCGTAAACAGCTTAAGCTGACTTAAAAACACATCGACATGTTCTTCTTTTCCAATGTCAAAAGAGATCATGCCGCCGTAGCCTGATGCTTGCGTTTTTGCAAGTTCATGTCCAGGGTGAGCATCAAGACCTGGGTAATAAACACGTGTGACTGCTGGATGTTGTTCTAAAAACTCAGCGATTTTCTGTGCATTTTGCTGATGTGCTTCCATTCTTAGTCCAAGCGTTTTGATTCCTCTCATGAGAAGCCATGAATCCTGCGGTCCAAGAATTCCACCAGTAGAATTTTGAACAAAATGCAGTTCTTCCCCAAGCTCTTCCGTCGCTGTTACAACTAGCCCGCCTACGACATCACTGTGGCCGCCTAAATATTTAGTGGCACTATGCAGGACAATGTCCGCCCCATATTCAATCGGCCTTTGGAAATAAGGTGTGAAAAATGTATTATCAACAATCATTAAGATGTTGGCTTCTTTTGTCAATTGGCCGATCGCTTTGAGATCAGTCATTTTCAGTAAAGGATTGGTTGGTGATTCAATGTAAACCGCTTTTGTTTCAGGTAAAATCGCCTTTTTCACTGCTTCAGGATCACTTGTGTCAACAAAGGTCGCTTGAATGCCAATACGGTTGAGTACCTTTGTGATGACGCGGTACGTTCCGCCGTATACGTCATCTGTCAGGACAATATGATCTCCGCTGTTAAACAGCATCATCACTGCCGTAATGGCAGCCATTCCTGAACCAAATGCGTAGCCGTTTGCTCCTCCTTCAAGGTCACGAATGACGGTTTCTAGTGCCGTTCTTGTTGGATTCGCAGTTCTTGAATATTCATATCCTGTATGTTCGCCTGCTTTCGGCTGCTTATATGTGCTCACTTGATATATCGGCACAGACACAGCGCCCGTTTTTTCATCACCAGTTGTTCCGCTGTGTATCATCATTGTTTTTCGTTTCATTTTATTTTCCTCCCTCATAAATTCCTTTACTTAAATACCGTTCACTGCTGTCAGGAAAAATGGTGACGATGACTGTCCCAGGTGCTGCCTTCTTCGCTTCTTCTAAAGCGGCAAATAACGCTGCACCCGAAGAACTCCCGATGAGAACGCCTTCTTTTTCAGCAGCTACTTTCACCATTTGGAAAGCATCATCATCACTGACGGTATATATCTCATCGAATAAAGCAGATTCCATATAATCTGGGATAAATTCAAGGCCGATTCCTTCCGTTCTATGCGGACCCGGATCTCCTCCATTTAAAATCGATCCTTCAGGTTCGACAACAACTGTTTTTAACGCAGGATGCTGCTCTTTTAAATAGGCAGCACACCCTTGAAAAGTCCCGCCAGATCCCGCTCCTGCCACGAATACATCGATATTTCCTTGCAAATCGGACCATAATTCTGGGCCAAGCGTTTTATAGTAAGTCAATGGATTTACTTGGTTTTTAAATTGTAAAACGCAATAGGCATTGTCAAGGCTTGCCTCTAGTTCAAGGGCTCGATCAATCGCACCCTTCATGCCCTCTTTTCTTGGTGTATGAATAATCTCTGCACCGAGCGCTTTCATGAGCTGTTGTTTTTCTTGACTAAAATGTTCTGGTACGCAAAAAATGGTCCGCAATTGATGCTTTCTTGCACTGAGGGCAAGCCCAATTCCTGTGTTTCCAGCAGTTGCTTCAATGATGGTTCCACCAGGGCGCAATTTGCCAGATGCCAATGCTTCTCTTATGAGCATATCACCTAAACGATCTTTAATACTTCCACCCGGATTCATCATTTCAAGCTTTGCATATACCTCTACACCTTCCGGGATGCCGATTCCTGACAGTTTTAAAAGCGGTGTGCGGCCAATTAATTCTGTAATATCCTTTATGACAGCCATATGATTCCCTTCCTTTGTATGGAAAAGAAGGGGGAATCCCCTTCTTTTATTGAGTTTACTTTATCATACGCAAGACAAGGTCGGTTGAGTGAATCGCTGCTTGTTCAAGAAATTGATCAAATGAGACATTGGATTCTTTCCCTGCAATATCAGATAGCGCTCGAACGACAACAAATGGCGTTCCAAAGAGCTGGCAAACTTGTGCAACGGCTGCGGCTTCCATTTCCACCGCATATAGCTCTGGAAACTTCTCTCTCACAAACGCTACACGATCCGGATCATTCATAAATGAATCTCCGGTTGCAATCGTTCCTTTTGCCACTTGGATATGATCGATCTCTAAAGCCGATTCCTCTGCCAGCTTCACAAGCTTTTCGTCTGCAACAAAAGCAGCTGGCAATCCTGGTACTTGTCCGTATTCGTAATTAAAGATCGTGACATCCACATCATGATGTCTAACATCAGTAGAGATGACAATATCCCCTACATTTAATGTGTGATGGAAACCGCCAGCTGATCCTGTATTGATCACATAATCCGGCTGAAAGCGGTCAAGCAGAAGTGTTGTGCTGACCGCTGCATTCACTTTTCCAATCCCTGATTTTAATAAAATCACTTCTTTATCTTCATAAACACCTGTTGTGAATTCACACCCAGCGATGTTTTCTTGTGTAGCATTCTTTAGTTGATCTCTTAATATCGTCACTTCTTCTTCCATTGCACCTATGACTGCGATTTTCAAATCAAAAACATCCTTTCATTCCCTTTTCTTCGCTTCTACGATCCAAACAAAATCATTCATTTGATGAAAGGACGTACTAAAACCTTCTTCTTCAAAGATTTGCTTTAGCACATCGATGGATGGATAATATTCTGTTTCTAAATCTTCAGCAAGCTGATCGAATCCTGACGCTTTCGCTTTGTCAATTTCAGCTTGATGTGCTGCTTGATTTTGAAACATTGTATCAGCAAAGACTATTTTACCATCTGAGTGAAGGATGTTGCTATAGGTGTGAATGGCTTGTTTTTTTTCTTCGTCCGTTAAATGGTGGAAAGCATATGAACTGACGATTGTATCCGGCTCAAATGGCGGCGCTGGAAATGATAAAAAATCCCCATCATGAATCACATCGGGTATTCCCTTTTGAAGAGCCGCTTTCTTCATGGCGTCTGATGGTTCAACGCCAAATACGTTCTTATCAGCTGCGAGCAGTGCCGCTGTTAAATTCCCCGTGCCGCTTCCAAACTCAAGAACATCTTGACCTGCACGCAGAACAATTTCTTTTAAAATAACCGGATACCGGCGAAACACTTCTTCATACTGCTCATCATGACCACTTACCGTGTCGTCATAAGAGTCAGCCCAATGATCAAATAAAGAAAGAAACTCACGTCCCATTTTCTTTCCCTCCACTTTATCTATTTATTCCTATGCGTATAGTATGTTTTAATCCGTCGAACAGTTCCTATCCTACCACATGTTCAGTTTCTTTCCTACTAAAAAATACTGGGAGGGGTAGAAAAATATTTGCTCTTTTAGAGGAGAGAGATTAAGATGAATGAAGAGTATGGAGAGGTGAATCAAATGGATTTCCAGTTGGATTTTCTAAAGGATAAAATTGAATTCTTTGAAGCATCGTCTTTAAAAGAACTTGAACAAAAGATCCAAAAACAAATTGAACATAATCAGGCAATCTTGCTGACCGTTCATTCTGTCAGTCATCAAACGACTGTGATCGATGACCGGATTTTGTATACAGCGGTTGTTCATTTTAAGGCGAATATCTAAAAAAAGATAGCATGGCTGCTATCTTTTTTTCATGTTTATTTTAATTTTTCAACCTTTACAGGTTTCCAGCCTTTTTCATCTACCCATGTGATTTCCACGCGGTAGCGTTCGCCTGTTGATTTGTCACGGATGGTTCCCTTTGCATCTTGAGGGCCTCCGTTATTTCCTAACCAAAGAACTGTCATTTGATCTTCTGAAATTCCCGTTGCATAGGACATGGCTTTCATCATTTCTTTCCAGTCTTTTGAGTTAGAATCATAGGTTGCTGTATGTGAACCGGATTGCTCTGTTCCTACAGGCTCCCAGTCATCGCTTTCGTATGTTTTGTCTACGTCACTCGTTTTGCCGCCATCTGTTTCTTTGGCGTCTTTTAACGCATCTTTATTAGGCTCTTTTTCATCATCTGACTTCTTCGCATCGTCGTCTTGATCAGATGAGTCATCTTTTTTTGCATCTGAATCATCGGATGTGTCTTTCTTTTGATCTTTCACATCTTCATCTGATTTTTGTTTATTTTCACTTGTTGCAGGCGCTGTTTTAGATGGTTCTTTCGCTACATCTGTGTCTTTCGGTTTATTAAAAATTAATAAACTCGTTGCGACCACCAAAATAAGCACCACAACGATACCAATTAATATGTTAAGCACCATATTGGCCTTTCTGCGCTTATCACGATGTTCAAATCGAGAATTTCTACTCAAAATCTCTGCACTCCTTTGCCTCTGTTCCCTAAGTCGTTACTATTTTAACATGACATGAAGGGATGTTCTATGTCTGTTTCTTTTCAATTTCGTTGACCTTTTTTACAATATCATAAAACGCATCATTTGTCTTAGCCCGGCCACTTGTCTCATCAAGGTGAACAACGACAAGAGCATATTTTGGTTTTTCCACCGGAAAGTATCCAGCAAACCACTTATGATAAAGCGGATTCCCCTTTTTATCTTTACTGCCAGTTTGGGCAGTGCCTGATTTCCCCGCCACATCAAATGGAAGGTCTTGAAACCTTCTTCCTGTTCCTTTGTCAGACGTTACCACCTGCCTTAAGTACTTTTGCAGTTTTTGTGCTGTATAGCGGTCAATACTGCCCCCTTCTGGTCGTTTGTTTTGAAAGGTTAGCATCGTTGTTCCGTTTTGATACAGCACTTTTTCAGCGATTTTCACTTCTTTTCGTTCTCCGCCTCTTGCAATCGACGCCATCATATTGGCCATTTGCAAAGGAGTCGTTTTGACATTTTTTTGCCCTATTGCGGTTTGGGCAATAGCCTTTTTAACATGCTTGTCTCTTTTATCCCCCCACACATTGCCGGTTTCTTCACGATCAAACTGTTTGAAATGCTGCTTATGATAGACATCCCCTTCCCAGCCAGCTCGATCAATGAGTCCAAGCTTTGCAGCCGTCTTTTCAATGATTTGATCATCTGTTTGGATCAGCTTGTCAGCAAGTGTTGCAAAGGTATAATTACAGCTCTGCGAAAAGCTCTCAGACAGATTCAGGACTTCCTGCGTTCCTTCTGGCTCTCCATATAAATTCTTTCGACAGTCATACATCGTTTGTGGCTGGTCGAGGTTTTTTTCGATTGCTGCGGCAAGTACAGCGGTTTTAAAGACAGAGCCTGGTGCCATGGCAGTCAGCATGTAATTTCTTGCTTCATGCCGGTTTTTGCTTGTGACGTTTGGCATACTTGCCATCGCCAGCACACTGCTGCTTTCAATGTCGAGCAGAACGGCCCCGCCTTTTTCGACGCCCTGGTCTTTCAGTACCTTCTCCATTTCAGCTTGCATGTTTTCATCAATTGTTGTTTGAACTTGAAGAGGATAAAATGAATGAGCCTCTGCTGTATATTTGACGTCCATCCCAAACAAAGGGTTTCCCCTTCCGTCCACATGATATAACAATTTTGTGTCTTGCTCGGGTAATAAAAATTCGTCAAAGGTACTTTCCAGCCCAAAAGTGCCGATTTCTGTACGGATGGAAAGCTCTTTTTTGTCAGGATAACGCTTTCTGAGCAATTCTGGATTCTCGCTCGTGAAGCCTAATGTGTGGAGGGCAAGTCTTTTTTTGTCCTTCTCTTTCATATATACGCCGTACACACCTGAATATTTCATATCATTGATGTCTTTCAGCTTTTTTTTCGTGATGTCATCTTTGAGAATCAGAGGTTTTTTGGTTTCTGTCAGCTGTTTTTTGAGTTCATCTTCTTCCATCTCAAGAATAGAGGCGGTTTGTTTTAAATGAGGAAGATCATATTGCAGGAAAGGAAATAAGATCACCGCAGGCTGTTCTTTTGTGAGAAGCGCCTCGCCGTTTCGATCTAAAAATTCACCGCGGCCATCTGAAATGACCACTTCTTCTGTACGCTGTTTGACACTTTCTTGTATTAAATTGATATCAAGCTTTGAAAAAGATTCTGTGAAAAACAGTTGAATTTCTGCCAGTCTGATGAGAAGACCAAGCAGCAGTATAAAAATAATAGCACCTGTCCATTGAATTCTACGTTTTTTGCGCATAAAAACACCTCGTCCCTATTGTGGACGAGGTGTTTATCGTATAAACGTGATTATGAAATTTTTACAATTTGGACGAACATTTCTCCGCCAGGTGTTTGAACGGTTACTTTGTCGTCTACTTGTTTGCCTAATAGGCTTTTTGCAATTGGTGAATCGTTTGAAATCTTTCCTTCGAACGGATCAGCTTCTGCACTTCCAACGATTGTGTAAGACTCTTCTTCTCCGTCTGGTAATTCAACGAAAGTGACTGTTTTACCAAGTGAGACAATATTTGAGTTTCCTTCATCTTCGATAATTTTGGCATTGCGAATCATATTATCAAGCGTAGTGATACGCCCTTCTACAAACGCTTGCTCTTCTTTAGCAGAATCATATTCCGAGTTTTCAGAGAGGTCTCCAAAGCTTCTAGCAATTTTAATACGCTCTACAACCTCTTTACGTTTAACCGTTTTCAAATGTTCAAGCTCTTCTTCTAATTTACGTTTTCCTTCTTCTGTCATTGGAAATACTTTCTCTTGTGCCATGAATCATTCACTCCTTCTATTAATCCTCATCATACATACTTTCTGCACGTGAGTGACGACTGAAATATACAAGAATGAGGACTTCTTCATGCCCTCATTCCTTCTGTCCCATATTTGTAAAAGTCCATCTTACATGGCGTCCCTTTTAGATGCAACTATTATGCCTTTTCTCAGATAGGACCATCCGCAGCGGTCAAAAGATGATCTATCTTATCGCACAAACTGTGGAAAGGCACAGGAAGCTCCTGTACCTCGTTCGCCATTTCGATCATATGTAGAAGAATAGCTTATCCATTCTCCATCTTCCCAATACATAATATGGTCAGTGTACGATATGTCTATGCTATATTATTACATAATTGCTTTTTGATCAAGAATTGTTTGAAAATTTGTGATGATTTGTTTGTCGTTTTTTTAATATACTTTTACAAAATCGAAACCACTTCAATATTCAGATTGAAAACGACATTTTTCTACATCTATTTCACATCATTGTTTTCCTATCATATCAAATCTTTCATTCAAAGTGTTACTTCTTAAAATATTTAAGCAGCTTCTACTTTTAGAAACAAGTGAAATAGGGTATTTATTCTCTTTATTATGATGCTGAAAAGACTTTACAATGTAAAGGTTTTTTTCTCCTCCACCATTTACTCTGCTCGGTTTTGAAGAATCGTTTGAATTTTTGTCACCATTAAGTCAATGGTCTTGATATGTTATTTATTGATAACGAAATCAACTAAAACCCAATGCTTTCAGAGTTTCTCCCTGTTCCACTATGTTGTTATTTTCATTATTTTTAGATCAATTATATTTTTTTGTGGGCAATCTGTGGGCAGAGACAGATTTTGCAACAGAAATCTTTTTGAATACTGTTTTTAGATTCATACTCTTCAAAAACCCTTTGTTTTTAAACTTCAATTATGGATATTATGGTAAACTAATATGGAAAATAATTGTTATGGAGGGTTTATATTGAATCACATAAAATCGTGTTTCTTCCTATTATTATGTATTACATTGTTAAGTGGATGCAACAACACTTCAAAAGAAAGCGGGACAACAACCACAGAGAGTGAAAGCTATAATTCCAATAACAACTTAGAAAAGAGCAATAAAAAGACATTAGATAAAGTTGGTGACAGTTTATACGACCCTGATACCGGAACAGTCACTTTAAACAATGTAAAAGATATAAGTGATAAAAAGGTCCGAATAGGTGATTTGAAAATCGTTTTCCACAATATAAAAGTTATTACAGTCACCGATCTTACTGATAATTTTAAAGCTGAATTGGAGGAACATTTTGATGGGAAACTAAATAAATTCACTTATGCCCAAATCCTTTATGAAACAGAAAACACAGGTAAAGATCAAATCTCTTGGAGAGGATTTAGAACTGCTGTCACTCAGGGAAAACACCAAGTAAATTTAGATTTTAATTTATATATGGGATTACCAAATCCATCATCTATAGAAATGTTGCCAGAATCGAAATTGGAAAATAACATGGTCTGGATTCCTGTAAATGAAAATGAGAGGGCTATTAGAATAAAAGCCGAAGATGTATTAAAGAATGACAACAACAAGCCTGATGCAATCGTCTATGGAAAAGAAGTAAGTTTTGATATCTAAGGAAGTTCATCATGACTGATCTTGAAGAGTGGTCATCATATTTGAAGATTTCGTTGAAAACCATTCATAAATTCCTTTATTGTTACATAATGGTTATTTACTTAAAAGAGCACCATTCTTAGGGGGAACAAAATGGGAATTTTCATTTCAATATTTGCCGGTTTAATGATTATAGGAATTTGTGTAGGACTTATTCTATTAATTTTCTCAAAATCAAGGAAAATAGGAAAAGGCGTTTTTATTACTTGTCTTCTTATATTGTTATCAATATCATTTTTGAATTCATTTGTTTGGAAATATGAAAGCTCAGAAATAGCATCAATAACTCCTGAAAAATATAGTCAATTAAAGGAAGGTATGACTCCTAAAGAAGTTAAGAAAATTGTTGGTGGTTCCGCTAGATCAGAAGAAATAAAAGAAGATAATTATTTCATTTGGGAATATGAAGGGGAAAAAGGAATTGAAAATGATGCCTCGGCAGACTTAATATTTGAAGATGATCGACTAAGTTCTAAATTTGAAAGTGGTTTGCTGACAAAGCACAATGAAACAGATTCCGAACAGGTATACGAGTCAGAAGTAGCAGGTGAAGAAGATGAATTAGAATCTTTGAAAAGTGATGCTGAATATGAAATTGAATCTATTGTAGAAGATAATTACACTACTGCCTCAATTGAAATTAATGAAGATATGGGATCGAGTGAGCCAAATAAATTAATTGCTCTTGTTCACTTGTCATTTGATGCAAAGAATTCTGCTCAAACCTCTTATAATATGACGGAAATGTTTAGTGAAGATCTAGCTGCTAAGATTGGATCGGATAATGACTCAATTTCGCAGTTATCCGTATTCTGGAAAGTGCCATACAAAAGCGATAAGAGCGCAGCCAAATTCTCCTACGAACGATCAGGGGATAACATGATAATTAAAAGCAAATCAACCATTCTGAAATAGTCCTTCGACTTGAAGGGCTATTTATTTCCGTTTATAATCGAACATATATTCTATTTTACAAGAGGTACGCCGTGACCGATCTTGAAAGGAAACTTTATCGAATCATCTATAACATGAGCAGATTCAGAAAGAATCCCTCGATGGATGACCTTAAGAGGAAAACAGGTAAAGATGAGCCGGCGATCCGTAAGGCGGTTAAGAACCTTATATCAAGAAATAAATTAAAATGGGATAAAGAGAAGAAGGAATGGAGGTTTAAATAAAAGAGAAAAGCCGCCCAGGTGGACGGCCAATTTCACATAATAATCTTATTCATATTGAGCAGGAGCAATTTTAGCTACTGGTGCACCACAAACTAGCATGAATGCGAATAATATAGGCGGCTTAATTGCTATATTCATAACTGCAAGAGCGCCTAATACAGATATCCAATCTCCCTTTTCAATTGATTTTTGCAGATGCTTTAATGTGCCCTTAGCGACACCAATTGCATCCTCGACACAGCGAGTTACTGTGTTACTTTTTGTAGTCACTTCTTGATTCATGTATTTTGCAAAAGCGACCATTCCATCTTTCACTTCAGCCGAGTAAGGTGACTTTGCAAGCTCTTCGTCATTAATAACGAAGCCCTTTTTCTCAGAAACGATAATCTTTGTGAAAATGTATTCAATTTCTTTTAAAGACTTATCGATTTGTTCTTCTGTCAAACCTTCTAACCCCTTTGTGCTTTGTGTCTTTGCGGCAGCAGCTGGCGCAAATGCAGTTACAGCCAGAACTAATGCTAACATGAAAAATAATAATCTCTTCATATTAAAACCCCCTTTAAGTTTTCAAAATAACTTTATCATACATTTTTAGAAAATAAAGGGTTTTAATAGAGAGTTAATCTCTTATTACAAAAATCGACATATCGTGACACATAATAGTTGGGTGTTAACCCCACATAAATAGAAGGAAGAATGATAGCGCCCAAGCATATATACCAAGCATTACGAATACTTTCAGAAAACTCTCGTACTTTGTAAGAGGACGTTCCTTTTTTAATTTCGACAATCTCCGATGAAGAGCATAACCAGATAACAACAGTATTAATTGACCAATTTTCGAGACATTCTCCAATATATCTATGCCATTCATTATAGTTCACCTCCTAATTCAGAGAAAAATCAAACAGTCCACACGCTGACTTTTAATCACTATTCAACGTGATTTCAATTTATTATCGCAAATATCCTTTCACTTTCCAATATTTATGTAAAAATAAGCAATAAGAATCATGACACATAATAGGTGAAAACCTCCTTTTGCTGCTTGTTTTCGAAAATATATAGGTGAACTTGTGGTAACTGAATAAAGACAAAAAAGCCCCTCCAATAAGGAAGGGCTTCTCTGTTTACTTCTGTTTAACTTCAATATATTTAGATGCAGCTGTGATATAAAGACCTGATTTCAGTTTATACATTTTTGACCCGTTGTCCGTAACGGACTTATCAATCGTAAATGCTTCACCCGGCTTTACTTTTTTGTGCTTTGCTGACCAGTTCGGCTTATCATAGACCCATAGCCACCCGTCAGCATTCGGCTTCACTACGGTCATTTTAACGCCTTTTGGTGCCGTTTCCTTTTTAGGGCTTGTTTTATAAGATCGCACCAGAGTATGCTAAAAACACATTAACTAATATTCATCAAGTTTTTAATATGATGATCAGTGAAGCTGTGCGAGATTCTTACTTTAAGGAAAATCCAATTCATGCCGTGAATCTTCCGAAAAAGGCAAAGGAGAAAAAAGTAGAGGAATTAGATGAAGATCTAAAGGATATGAAATTTTGGGAGAAAGAAGAAATAAAACTGTTCCTTCAAGTTGTCAGCAGAAAAGGGCGTCCCAGAGATTTAGCTATGTTTCTCCTGCTCATTTATTCGGGTTTGAGGATAGGTGAAACAGTTGCATTGACATGGGATAAAGTAGACTTTAAAAAATCGGAGATTAAAGTGAGATACACTCTTTTTAGAGAAAAAGATTTAAAGAGTAATTATGAATTACTCAGTCCCAAAACTGAATCGTCTATTCGAAATGTACCTGTGCCACCTCAAGTCATAATGCAATTAAGGATTTTAAAGAACGTTCAGGAACAAGTAAAGAATGATGTGGGCGAACTATACAAAGATGAAGATTTCGTTTTTGCTGATAATTCTGGAATGCCTGAACCGGCTAGAAACTTCAATTATAGAATGGCCACCTATATAAAAAAGGCGGGTGTTACAAAAATAACACCCCACAATCTTAGACACACATATGCGTCTTTGCTATTTGCAGCAGGAATAGACCTTAAAGAAGCACAAAGGCGCTTGGGACACTCTAGCTCCAAAACCACTCTTGATGTCTATTCGCACGTAATGCGTGAAACAAAAATAGAATCTGTTATACAGTTTAACGCAATAGCAAATGATATTTTTTAGAATATTTGGGGCAGAAAGTGGGCAAAGTCATCTAATTACACTTTGCTCACTTGATTACACCCTATTAAATCAACGATCTTGAAGAATCGTTTGAATTTTTGTCACCATTAAGTCAATCGCCACATGGTTTTGGCCGCCTTCTGGGATGATGATGTCAGCGTATCGCTTTGTCGGTTCAATGAATTGATTATGCATTGGTCTGACAACAGATACATACTGTTCAATCACAGAATCGATTGAACGGCCTCTTTCTTTCGTATCGCGTAAAATGCGGCGAATGATGCGAAGATCTGCATCTGTATCGACATACAGTTTAATATCCATTAAGTCTCTTAGACGTTCGTCTTCTAGTGCAAAGATGCCTTCAACAATGATAACATCCTTTGGTTCAACATGGACAGTCTCTTCTGAACGTGTGTTGAGCTTGAAATCATATATTGGTTTTTCAATGGATTCGTACTTTAAGAGCTGTTCCAAATGCTCAAACATCAGGTCATTGTCGAATGCGAGCGGATGATCATAGTTCGTAAGCAGACGCTCTTCAAATGGCATATGACTTTGATTTTTGTAATATAAATCTTGCTGAAGCATGAGGATGGAATGTCCTTTAAATTTTTCATAGATTGAATTGGTGACGCTCGTTTTACCTGAACCTGAGCCGCCAGCAATCCCAATGACAACTGGTTTACTCCTCATGTGCCTGTTATTTCCCCTTTCTCATCATGTTGCTTGGGTATACTTTTTGATCTAGCTTGAATTTGACGATTTGTAGCGGATGACGAGCGGCATCTAGTTCATTTCCTTTTTCATCCCAAATCGTCTCAATTTTGCATGTGAAATTCTCAATTTCTGGTCCGAAAAATTCGACTTCGTCACCAGCTTTAAAGAAGTTACGCTGCTGCAATGTGACGATTTGTTCTTTTTCATCATAATGAAGAACGAGACCTGCGAAATCAAAAGTCGTTTTCTTTCCATGAATGCCAAACATTTGCTCATCCGTTCCTGGTACACCTTCAAAAAAGGCTGGTGCTGTGTCACGGTTTGCACATTTATCTAATTCATCTAACCATTCCTGCTCAATGACAAAATTGTCCGGGTCCGCACAATAGGCGTCGATGACTTTGCGATACACACTCACGACAGTTGCCACATAATGAATTGATTTCATTCGCCCTTCGATTTTCAAGCTGTCAATTCCCATTTCGATCATTTGAGGAATGGATTCGACAAGCTTTAAGTCTTTTGGACTCATCGCAAATGATGCGTCTTCCTCTCCAAATAATGGCGCTTCCTCAGAACCTTCTAGTTTATAAAGATCATAATCCCAGCGGCAGGACTGGCAGCAGCCCCCGCGGTTAGAATCTCTTGCCGTCATATGGTTACTGAGCACGCAGCGGCCAGAGTAAGCAATACACATCGCACCGTGAATGAACGTTTCAATTTCAATATCGACCTTTTCTTTCATTTCTCTAATTTCAAGCGCACTTGTCTCGCGAGCCAGCACCACACGCTCAAGCCCTTCTTCTTTCCAAAACTGAACAGCTTTCCAGTTCGAAAGAGATTGCTGTGTGCTTAAATGGACTTCAAGCTTCGGTGCGACACGTTTACACGTTTCAATGATCAGCGGGTCAGCCACAATAATGCCCGCTACTCCAGCGCCTTCAATCCCTTGAAGGTATTCCTCCAGCCCGTCCATGTTTTCGTTGTGGGCAAAGATATTTGTCGTCACATAAATTCGTGCACCGTATTTTTTTGCAAATGCAACACCTTCAGCCATTTCTTCAATTGAAAAGTTATCGGCATTTGAGCGAAGCCCAAATTCTTTTCCGCCAATAAAGACCGCGTCTGCTCCGTAATGTACAGCAATTTTCAGTTTTTCCAAGTTTCCTGCTGGTGCAAGCAGTTCTGGTTTTTTTGTAATGACACGTTTCCCGTCAATCATTTCAGAAATATCATCTTTCAATAGTGCCATTTCCTCTGCCTCCTCTTATATTAATAAACCGTTTCTTTAAAGAAGAACCCTGTATCAATCGAACGATTCACTGGCTGAATCTCTTCAATCCGCTCCACCCAGTCCTCTTTCTGATCTTCATACGCGTCTTTGTCAGTCGCTAATAAATCAATTGCTTTTCTATATAGAGACGTCACCTCTGTCATATAAGAAAGTGACTTTAAAATTCCGTCAATTTTAAATGAGTCAATGCCTGCATCAACAAATTCCTCTAATTCATCAATCATACACACATCATTTGGACTCATAATATGAGTGCCGTTTGCATCCTCGAAAATAGGGTATTTGTTTTGACGCTCTTGATCATGAAGGAATAGTCCTTCCTCCATATTTCTGCCTTCGACGTCCATTTGTTTGCCCTGATATTCAAAGTAGTTGCCAATGAGCGTACGTTTTGATTGGAACATACATGTCATGCCATGGACTTGAATTTCGATTTCCACCTCGGCATTTTCTTTGATGTCTATGACACTGTCCATATTCAGTTCTTTGGCAAGAACAGCACGCGTTGCACCTTTTCTGCCCCAGTAGTTACAAGTGTAGTAGTTTGTCCCAGTCGTTTCTGTACTCCAGTGGAGATTCAGGCTTACCCCTGCTTCTTTGGCGGCCATGATCACAGCTGGGTCTCCAAAGACGACGCCGTCTACGTTTAATGCGTCGAGAAAGGTTAAGTAATCTCCAAGCAGCTGCACACGATCATTATGAAAAATCGCATTCATCGCCACATACACTTTTTTGTGATGCGCATGTGCAAGCTCAACTGTCTGTTTCACATCTTCTCTTGAAAACTCGCCTGCAAGACGAATACCGTATGTTTGTTCGCCTATTAAGAATGCATCAGCTCCCGCCTCGATTAATGGCAGTACATCTGACACCTTGCTTGGCGTCACAAGCAATTCTGGTTTTTTCATGATTGGTCACCTCTTTTTGTACTAATGGCGATCCCGTCTCCCACTGGAATAATGCACGTTTGGAAATCGGGGTTTGACATAAGCCATTGATTGTATCGATCAATTTTTCCAATTAATTGTTTTTTTCTTTTATCTTCTATTTCTTCTTCATAGTTCGTTGCCACTAAGCCTTTAAATAATACGTTGTCTGTAATAATCATTCCGTCATGAGCAAGCATCGGTTCAAACAGCTCAAAAAAACGTTTGTACTGCCCTTTTGCGGCATCAATAAAGATCACATCATAGGGCGCCATCGTTTGGACTGTTTTAGCCGATTCCATGGCATCACCAAAGAACACGTGTATTCTTTCTTTTAACTTTAATTCCTCAATGTTCCGTGTCGCTTCTTCATAGCGTTTCGCATTTCGCTCAATCGTAAAAATTTCAGCAGCTGGTAGAGCTGTCGCCATTCGAATGGCGGAGTAGCCTATCGCTGTCCCAACCTCAAGAATTTTCTTCGACTTTTTCATCGACAGCAGCTGCAGTAAAAGTTCAATGCTCACCTTTTCCATAATTGGCACATGATGCTCTTTTGCATATGCCTCTAATTGAGCGATTGCATCAGGACTTGGGTGAATTAAATGTTCAATATAATCATTCATTTGATCATCTTCGATAGTCATTATTTGTCTAGCTCCTTCATGACCTGAAAAAGAAGAGTCCTGCCTGTTGCAGCTCTCTTTCTCGTCAATCTTTCGTTCATCTAAGTAAAACAACCCGATATATTTTACCACAAAGAAGTGGTAATTGCGAACCTATAAAATGGATATTCCAACGAAAAAAACTGCAGGCAATCTTGTATTGTCTACAGTCTTTTTCGATTCACATGTACATTAATTGCTGCCTGTGATGTATTTGGCTTTCGCTTTGTTGTGCTCATTTAACGTTTTTGTAAAGACGACTTCTCCATTTTTCTTCGCAAGGAAGTACACATAATCTGTTTTATCTGGATGCAGTGCAGCTTTCCATGAAGATTCGCCAGCATTTGCAATAGGTCCAGGCGGCAGTCCCTTGTTGTTATACGTATTATAAGGCGATTTCACCTTAAGGTCTTTGTAATAAACACGGGATTTATGCTCACCTAGTGCATAGAGAACGGTTGGATCGGTTTGAAGCGGCATGTCCTTTTTCAACCGGTTATAAAAAACACTGGAGATTTTTGCACGATCCGTCTTTTCCGTTGCTTCCATTTCAATCAGTGATGCCATCGTTAACACATCATGTATGGACATGTTTCTCTTTTTCATGTCTTTTTCATACGTTTTCACGTATTGATCTGTTTGTTTAATCATTGTTTCAATGATCGTTTCGAGTGATTCATCCTCACGATAAAATGGATACGTCGCAGGGAATAAATAACCTTCTAACGGATGTTTCACCTGTTTGCCATTTACCTGTGAAGTCACCGTTTTCGGATATTTTTTCATTAACGTTTGAATAAACGCTGGATCATCTAGCTTCGCTTCCACTTCCTTCGCTGAAAAATTCGTCTGGTTTGCAATAACTGCCGCAATATCAGACAGCTGTTTTCCTTCTGGAATCACAAGCTGAAAGGCGTAGTCTGTCCCTCCAGATGTCAGCTTTTGAATCAGCGTGTCTGCGTCCATCGTTTGTTTCAAATGAAAGTATCCTGCTTTAAAGCCGGACGCATTTTTGTATTTTGCATAATAAGTAAAAATCGTGTCATTCGAAATGAGCCCATTTTCTTTTAAAATGCCCGCAATCTCACGGACTGATGTCCCATTAGGAATATGAATATTAATCGTTTGTTTGCTTTTTTGATCGACCGGTCCAAGTGCTGATTTAACATATAAAAAGCCTGATAATGCTGCAATGATGATGACAGCAAGGACAGATAACAGGACGATCCCCATTTTCCTTTTGAAAAATGGTCGTTTCTTTTGTTCTGAAAACATGCATGGCCCTCCTCACATCTAGCTTTTATAGTACATGATTCGACGGAGTTCGGCAATTACTTGCTCATGCATGTCATGACAGAACTTGACATAATACGGCTAAACCAACGCCGCCACCGCTCCCAATAGCAGCTATGACATAGCTTCCAATCGGTAAGGTGCGCGCTTCGTAAAATAGTCTCACCATCATCGCAGCGCCCGATGCGCTATATGGATGCCCAAGACAAAGTGCACCGCCTCTTTTATTGATTCGGTCATAAGGAATATCCAGCGTACGAGCAATCAGCGCTATTTTCAGAGCAAAAGCTTCATTGATTTCAAACAGTGCGACATCCTCTGCCTTGATTTTCTCTTGATCTAGAAGTTTTTTGATCGCATCAATCGGTGCAGCAGCTGGAAAATCGGGATGCATCGCCGCAACAGCACTTCCGGCATATCGCAGCATTCGCTGAAATCCATTCGCCTCCGCTAGCGCTCTTTCCATCACAACGACCGCTGCTGCACCATCTGCTTCTTTGCAGCTATTGGCGGCAGTCACAGATCCTTTTCCCGGTGAAAATATAGGCTTTGCCCGCTGGATCAGTTTCGCCATCGGTCTTATTTTCGCGGCCGCTTCATCTATGCTCAGTCCGTCAATCGAAACGATTTCTTCAGAATATGTACCACGTTTGATTGCGTCTATACTTCTTTCCCAGCTTAAAAGTGCATAGTCATCTTGTTCTTTTCTTGTGACGGAAAATCTAGAAGCCGTTAGCTCTGCTGCTTCTCCCATAGACGGATCTCCTATCCACTCCGGAGAAAAGCGTGCTCTTTCTTTCATTGGTGATCTGGATATGCTCTCAGTCCCGCCAGCGATATACATTGAGCCTTCCCCTGATCGAACCATGACGCAAGCTGTTCGGATTGCTTCTAGACCAGAGGCACACTGCCTATCAACCGTCATACCGGGCACTCCTAAAGAAAGCCCTGCTTCTAATGAGGACAGACGGGCCATATTTCCGCCGCCTCCTACAACATTTCCTAATATGATGTCGTCCGGTGTCATCCCTTTAGACAAATACTGAATAAGAGGCGCAGCTAATTGCTCTGGACGATAATCCTTCAGCATCCCGTTTTTATCACCGAAGGGTGTCCGTTTTGCTTGTACGATTACTGCTTGCATGACAATTGTTCCTCCGCCCACTTTTTCATGCTGGCACGTGCTATTTTTCCGCCGGATGTTTCAATTATTTGATCAATGACAAGCCATTTTTTAGGCACCTTGTAGGCCGCAAGTTTTTCTTTGACAGCTTGCCGAACCGTCTTTGTGTGCTGTCCTTGTTCAATAATGGCAACAGGGATTTCACCCCAATATGGGTCAGGAACGCCAACTACAACCGATCGCTTCACCTCTGGCTGTTCATTTAGCACACGCTCAATTTCCTCTGGAAAAATATTCAGCCCTCCATAGACGATCATGCCATTTTCACGGCCGCTCATATACAAATAGCCGTCTTCATCCAGCCAGCCCATATCATAAACGGTTATCCACTCTTCCGGCGGTTTCACTTCATGTAAGTAGCCTGCAAAAGACATCGGGCTCTTCACATAAATTCTTCCTGTCTCATTTGGCTGGCAGACAGTTTGATCAGCTCGCCTCACTTCAATTTGAATGGGAGAGAAAAGCCGTCCGACAGAAGAAGGCTTTTGTAGAAAGTCATTTGAAGATAAGTAGGAAACAAAGCTTAGCTCTGATGTGCCGTAAAAATCAAAAAATGTCACATGCGGATAGTTGGTCACGAGTTGTTTCTTTGAAGGAATGCCCCAATCTGCTCCAGATGATATGACAAGAAGCGAATTGTCTCTCGCAAAAGCGTCTATTTCCAGCAACGATTCTGTCATTGTCGGGACAGTATACATCACAGTAATGTCTCCTGTCTGTAAGGTTTTTTTCGCTTTCACTGGCGTAAATTTTTCTAAAAGCGTCACTGTGCCGCCAAAGTATAATGTACTGATGGCACCATATAAAAAGTGAGAGGATAAGAGTGTACCTGCTATCAGAACATGATCTTGATGAGTGATTCCAAATGTACCGGCTGTCGTTCGAAAGCTTTCGATCCATGACTGCTGACGCCTGATAAAGGCCTTAGGTGAACCCGTTGATCCTGACGTAAATCCCATATAAAAGATAGGGTCGATCTCGCTGTCGCATTTGTTAAATGGACCTTGTGTGATGAGGCTCATTTTTTCCTTCCATTCAGATAAAGAAAGAACCTGCATGTCTTCGCTGTACTTTTCAAATCTATTTAAATATCGATCCTCGATAATGACGAGAGCTGCCTCACTTAACAAAAGCTTTTCAACACACTCCTCACGGCTCCATCTCGTATCAAGCGGGATAGCTGTCCACCCTGCAGAAGCAGCGCCAGCAAATATTTGGAGAAAAGAAGCACCATTTGATAATAAAAAAGCGACTCTTTTTTGCTCATGAGCCGTTTGTTGTAACCATTGCGCCGATAGCCGGACACGCTCATACCAATCTTGATAAGTGATCCTTTCTTGTCCATCAATGATGGCGATATGATCTGGGTTCATTTCTGCATGTGATGCATAGCATTCCGTTATTCTATTCAAACTGCACGCCTCCCTTTATGCACATCCCTTTTTCGATATGACATGGCCGAAATGATTTTCACCGTGAGAACGGCACATATGCCCGATTTGATGAGATCACCTGGAATATAAATCAGACTAAGAAGAGCTGCCTGAGTGACCTTGATATCCATCATCATCGCTTGAAAAGGAATGCCGCATACATACAAAATTCCGATACTGCATACCGCAAAGATCATAAAAAGACGCAGAGCGGTTATTTTTTTCAGTCGGTTGATCCACAAACTAATCATGAAGGCAGCCACTGGATAAGCAAGTAAAAATCCACCGCTTGGACCAAAAAAGACCCCTATTCCGCCTCTGCCACCTGACAAAAGAGGTGCGCCTGCTGCCACAACCAAGAGAAACAGAAGTAAACTGATCAATGCCTGTTTTGGCTTTAACAGACCCCCAGCAAGCAAAAGACCTGCCGTTTGCAATGTGATGGGTACAGGTGTAAACGTAAGTAAAATCGGCGGGATCAATCCTAACATCCCGATAACCGCAGTCATTAGCGCCATTTGCATCATATCTTGAATTTTCAATTTCCATACCCCTCACTCAATACATTGTTAAAAATAGAGTAAAAGGTACAGTTTATTATGTCAACATAAAATAAAATAAAGTTAACATATTGATCGCAAAAAAAGACCTGTGAAGAAAGATCACTAAGATCCGTTCACAGGCCTTTTATTCGTTCTATTCTTCGTCTTCTTCTTGATCTAAGAACGTATTTAACGTTTCTTCAATCATGTCCCACTCTTCATCCGTTTCAATAGGCTCTAGCTCGCCATCTTCACCGTTTTCGTTCGGCGTGAAGCTTGATGCATGAATTTCAATTTCTTCATTGTCTTGCTCAGAAATTGGGTAGTAAAGAACATATGATTTGTTAAAATGGTCGCTTTCAAAAGTAAATAGTACTTCGCAAAGCTGTTCATTTCCATTATCATCAACGATTGTAATTTGCTTTTCTCCGTGTTCCATTTGATTCACCTCATTTTAATTTAAGCTGTCTAAGTACCCTTGCAGGATCATAACAGCCGCCATTTTATCAATGACTTTTTTACGCTTTTGTCTGCTCACATCTGCAGAGATGAGCATTTTTTCCGCTGCCATTGTCGACAGGCGCTCGTCCCAAAGCACAACAGGAACATTGTACGTGTTTTCTAACACTTTCGCAAATGATTGGCTGGCTTCGCCTCTAGGACCGACCGTACCGTTCATATTTTTCGGAAAACCAAGTACAATTTTATCCGTTCCATATTGCGAGACGATCTCGGACAGGCGGCTGAGACCGAAGTCTCCGCCTGCTTCATCAATTTTAATTGTTTCAATCCCTTGCGCTGTCCAGCCCATTTCATCACTGATCGCAACACCAAGGGTTTTCGTGCCTAAATCTAAGCCTAAAATTCTCATGTTTTACGCCTCTTTATGTGTCTCTAAGTACGATTTAACCAATTCCTCAATTAATTCGTCTCGTTCTAGTTTACGAATTAGGTTGCGAGCATCCTGATGTCTTGGAATATAAGCAGGGTCGCCTGACAGCAAGTATCCGACAATTTGATTGATCGGGTTGTATCCTTTTTCTTGGAGTGCGTCATGTACTTTAATGAGCACTTCATTCACATTGGTTTCAGCTGAATCATCAGAGAAGTTAAACTTCATTGTCTTATCAAATGAACTCACTGCTTCTTGCACCTCTCTTCCAACATTCTACTAGCAAGCTTTTTTCTAACCGCTCATCTAATACCATTATTCTACACTACATCGCCTGATTATAAAACGGATTTGACAGATTCTTCGACAATTGCCAGTGCTTCTTCTAGCTTTTCCGGTTGTTTTCCGCCTGCTTGTGCCATGTCTGGGCGTCCGCCTCCGCCTCCGCCGCAGATTTCAGCTGCCTGTTTCACAAGTTTCCCTGCATGCAGACCTTTTTCGATGACGTCTTTTGTCACTCCTGCTGAAATGTTTACTTTTCCGTTTTGAACGGCTCCGAGCACAATGACAGCTGATCCTAATTTGGCTTTTAAGTCATCAACCATTGTTCTTAAATGGTTCATGTCTTTCGCGTTTACTTTTTCAGTTAACACTTTCACTCCGCCGATTTCTGTCACTTTTTCTAAAATAGAGCCTGCTTCAGCCTGGCTTAATTTTGCAAGAAGAGATTCGTTTTCTCTTTGAACCTCTTTTAAATCTGCCTGCAATGAAGCGATACGTTTTGGTACATCCTTCGTATTTGACTTCAGCTCACTCGCTGCCTGCTCTAAAATCGTCAGCTGGTCATTTAATTCTTCGTATGCCCCTTTACCAGTCACCGCCTCAATCCGTCGTGTTCCAGCACCAATACCCGATTCAGATGCAATTTTAAACAACCCGATTTCCGCAGTATTTTGCACATGACAGCCGCCGCATAGCTCGATGCTGTAATCGCCTACTTGGACAACTCGGACAATATCACCATACTTCTCGCCAAAGAGCGCCATTGCACCCATTTCTTTTGCTTCAGCAATCGGCTTCAGGTCAATAGCAACAGAGATGCCTTCCCAGATCTTTTCGTTCACAATTTTTTCAATCTGAGACAATTCTTCTTTTGTGACTTGTCCAAAGTGAGAGAAGTCAAAGCGAAGTCTATTTTCATTCACCAATGATCCTGCCTGGTTCACGTGGCTGCCCAAAACGTCTTTTAGCGCCTGATGCAAAAGATGTGTCGCTGTATGGTTTTTCACAATGCCTTTTCGAAGAGCTGATTCCACTTCCGCAGTGACTTCAAGTCCTTTTTTGGCTGTACCGCTTACGACTACTCCCTCATGAACATGCTGACCATTTGGCGCCTTTTTCACATCTTTGATGTCAATGTTCACTTCAGCGCTTTTCAATGTCCCTTTATCAGCCACTTGTCCGCCGCTTTCCGCATAGAAAGGTGTTTCATCTAACAAAATTTGCACTGTATCGCCTTCATGTGCTTCTGTGACAATTTCACCGTTTTGAAGCAATTCGACAATATGGGCATCTGCCGTTAGATTTTCGTAGCCAACAAATGTGCTTTCTACTTTAATATCTCCTAAAGCGCCACCTTGAACCTGCATACTGCCGACATCTTGTCTCGCATTTCTTGCACGTTCACGCTGCTTCTCCATCTCAGCCTGGAAGCCTTCTCGATCCACTGTCATGTTCTCATCTTCTGCGTATTCTTCTGTGAGCTCGACAGGGAATCCATACGTGTCATACAGCTTAAATACATCTTCACCTGAAATCTGTGTGCTGCCTTTGTCTCTTTCTTTTTTGATGACTTCTGACAAAATAGCTAAGCCTTCGTTCAGTGTTTCATGGAAGCGTTCTTCTTCATTCTTGATGACTTTCGCAATAAATTCTTCTTTCGCTTGTACATCTGGGTAGAAATCCTTCATGATTTCCGCCACAACTGGAACTAGGTCAAACATAAACGGGCGATGGATGTGAATGGTTTTTGCATAACGCACGGCACGGCGAAGCAAACGTCTTAACACATACCCGCGGCCTTCATTGGAAGGAAGCGCTCCATCACTTACAGCAAAGGCAACCGTTCGGATGTGGTCCGCAATGACTTTGAATGCTGTATCCTTTTCCTTTGTCTCGCCATAGCTTTCTCCAGAAATGGTCTCAACTGCACGAATAATTGGCATGAATAGATCTGTATCAAAATTCGTTGGCACGTTTTGAATGACAGATACCATTCGTTCAAGACCCATCCCTGTATCAATGTTTTTTTTCGGCAGCGGCGTGTATGACCCATCTGGATTATGGTTAAATTCAGAGAACACTAGGTTCCACACTTCTAGATAACGCTCATTTTCTCCACCAGGATATAATTCTGGATCGTTCATGTCGTCACCGTACGATTCACCGCGGTCATAGAAAATTTCTGTATTCGGTCCACTTGGGCCCTCGCCAATATCCCAGAAGTTGCCTTCAAGGCGAATAATACGTTCTTCAGGTACACCGATTTTATCTCTCCATAGAACATACGCTTCTTCATCCTCTGGATGGACAGTGACAGATAACAAATTCGGGTCAAAGCCAATCCACTCGTCACTTGTGAGGAATTCCCACGCCCATTCGATCGCTTCTTCTTTAAAATAATCACCAATAGAGAAGTTGCCGAGCATTTCAAAGAACGTATGATGGCGTGCCGTTTTTCCTACGTTTTCAATATCATTTGTACGTATCGATTTTTGCGCGTTGCAAATACGCGGATTTTCAGGTACGACGCGGCCATCAAAGTATTTCTTTAATGTTGCCACGCCGCTGTTGATCCACAAAAGTGTCGGATCATCATGCGGTACGAGTGATGCACTCAGTTCTACAGCATGTCCTTTTTCTTTAAAAAAGTCTAAAAACATTTGGCGTACTTGAGCTGAAGTTAAAGTTTTCATTCAAAAAATCCTCCCTTATCATTCATCAATCTCCACACAAACGAAAAAACATCCCGCCCTATGCAAGCACAAAACGACTTACACAGGGACGAGATGCTCTCGCGGTACCACCCTGATTATAGACCTATTCCGTCTATCACCTTCACATCCGATAACGCCGGAAGAGAGCGGCAGTGTTTATCTGCACTCGGGACTAGCTTCCGTTAAAGGTCTGATAAGGCTTTTCTCAGCAAAATAAAGCCTCTCTCTGCAACAGCTTTTTAACGTACTCGGGTCCGTCATTGAATTCAGTATGTAGTATGAATCGAAATTATTATAGACAACTCGGCTTCTCTTGTCAATGAACGCTTCGTCTCATGAGGATATATTGCACAATGATCACTCTGATGATAGCGGCAGTTGGTACGGCTAAAATCATGCCTATTAAACCAAATAACTCTCCTCCTGCTAGCAAGACAAGCATAATGACGACAGGATGCATATGAAGACTTCTTCCTACGATGATCGGGCTGAGGACGTTGCTTTCTAAAAATTGCAGCACCGCTACTGTAATCAGCACAATAATAACCGATTTAACCGAGATGGTAAACGCAATAAAGACAGCGGGAACCGCACCGATAATCGGTCCAAAATACGGAATGACATTCGTTGCGCCAATCAGCATACCTAGGACAAGCGGATACGGGATATGAAACAGCCAAAGCACAATGGCTGCTGCACCTCCAATTAATGAACAGACAAGCAGCTGCCCTCTAATATAATTACCAAGCGATTCATCAACTGCCTTCACAAACGCATGTCCCCTCTTCCGAAATGATGGCGGCGTCAAATACCATGCAACCCGCTTCATCGTATTCATGTCCTTCACCATATAAAAAACAAGAAAAGGAATGAGCGCTGCAACTAATGCGTAATCAAGTAATACTTTACAGCTAAGAATCATTCGCTCCGCGCCGTTAGCTGCATATGTCTCCGATTGAACAATTAAGCGATCCAAGCGGTCGTGAAGTCCGTCGGGCCAATGGCTTGTATGATGATGAATATGTGATAAAGCGCCATTATACGTTTCCGCAAGCACAGGAATTTGTTCTGACAACTCATTTAACTGCTTGATCATGACAGGCGCCCCTTTATAAACCGCAAGCCCAATCCCGCCAAAAAACAGTACATAAATCAATAAGAGACTAACAGTCCTTGGTAAGCCCCCCGCGTGCAATTTTTCCACTATCGGATAAAGCAGATAAGAAATAAAAATGGCAATGAGCAGCGGAATTAGAACCGCCTTTAACAACAAAAAAATAGGCCTCCATAACTCGTCGAGCTGCAGTAAAATGAGCAAGGATGCAAGGACAAGCAGGACCCCTGCGGCATATATCAGAAATTGGATCGGACGTTTCTTCACCTTTTTCACCTCTTTTCTTATTGTTTATCCATCTTCTGTAATTATCCATGTAAATAAAATTTGTCCTAACTTTGTTAAAAATGAATACACATGAAACATACAGCTCCATCCAAAGTCACTAAAATGTCTACACTGAATATTCCATCATGTACAAGAGGAGGTTCTTCATGATCACATTCGAAGAAGTCAACAAGCATTATGGCCAGTTCCATGTACTAAAAGACATTAACCTACATATTCAAAAAGGTGAGGTTGTCGTGATCATCGGTCCTTCAGGATCAGGTAAAAGCACGATGCTCAGATGCATCAATCGTCTTGAAAGCATTGATGAGGGAAAGGTACTCGTCAATGAAGTGCCTGTTCAGCATCCGAAGACCAACATCAATCTTGTCAGGCAAAATATTGGGATGGTGTTTCAGCATTTTCACCTCTACCCGCATAAGACGGTGCTTGAAAACATTATGCTTGCCCCAATGAAGGTGAAAAAGGTGAGTAAGGAAGAAGCGAGGGAAACAGCCGAATTTTATTTACATAAAGTCGGCATTCCTGATAAAGCTGACGCCTACCCTTCAAGACTCTCAGGCGGACAGCAGCAGCGTGTTGCGATTGCAAGAGGGCTTGCGATGAAGCCAGAGGTCATGCTGTTCGACGAACCGACATCGGCTCTTGACCCAGAGATGATCGGAGAGGTACTAGATGTGATGAAGCAGCTCGCCCGAGAAGGAATGACCATGGTTGTCGTCACACATGAGATGGGATTTGCCCGAGAGGTCGCCGACCGTATTGTCTTTATTGATGAAGGCAGAATTCTTGAAGAGTCAACACCGGCTGCATTTTATGAGAAACCGCGTGAGAAACGCGCTCAGCTCTTTTTAAGCCGTATTTTAAATCACTAGGGGGAATGATTTGATGAAAAAAATGAAACGCTTTGGCCTACTACTCTTTATGACTTGCTGTATTGCTGCATTGGCTGCTTGCGGATCTGCTGAAAAAGGCTCGACTGATGCAAAAAAAGGAAGCTCTTTAGAAGCCATTCAAAAAGACAAAAAAATCATATTCGGGGTCAAGAATGATACACGTCTCTTCGGTCTAAAAAATCCTAGCAACGGAGATATCGAAGGGTTTGATATCGATATTGCAAAAGCCATCGCAAAGGAAATGCTCGGCGATGAAGGAAAAGCAGAATTCAAAGAAGTGACATCAAAAACGAGAATTCCTCTACTGCAAAAAGGAGATATTCATGCGATCGTCGCAACTATGACGATTACCGAAGAGCGTAAAAAAGAAGTCAATTTCTCAGATGTTTACTTTGAAGCAGGACAATCATTGCTTGTGAAAAAAGGAAGCGACATTCAATCGATTGATGATCTTAAAAAAGGGACGAAAGTGCTTGCAGTGAAAGGATCTACTTCTTCTCAAAATATCCGCGAAAAAGCACCTGAAGCGTCTGTATTAGAATTTGAGAACTATCAGGAGGCTTTTACAGCTTTAAAATCAAACCAAGGGCAAGTGCTGACAACAGATAATGCGATCTTATTTGGTATGGCAGATGAGGATTCAAATTACGAAGTCGTCGGCGGCACCTTTACAGATGAGCCTTATGGTATTGCTGTAAAAAAAGGTGATCAGAAATTAACAGCTGCGATCAATAAAGCCCTAAAAACCTTAAAAGACAATGGAGAGTATGACAAGATTCATCAAAAATGGATCAAAGAATGACCGTTTGACGTGTGAAGAATGATTCTCTCAGGGTGAGCCGCTCATTGGCTCACCTGTTGATCAGGAAGGAAGTGAACTGATTGCTACGGTTTTCCATTCTTATTGAAAATTTTCATCTTTATGTAGAAGGCTTTAAATATACCATTGGTGCAAGTGTCATTGCTTTGATTGGAAGCTTTTTGATCGGTACACTCATTGCCATTATGAGAATTGCGCCACTTAGGCCGCTCAACTGGTTAGGAACGGCTTACGTGGAGTTTGTTCGGAATATTCCGTTATTATTGATTACATTTGTCTTCTTCTTTGGATTACCCGTGCTAGGCATTGTAGCAGATGGCTTCACCGCTGGCACAATTGCCCTTGCCATTTATACCTCTGCCTTTATTGCTGAAGCCATTCGCGCAGGGATACAAGCTGTACCGCTTGGACAAATGGAAGCAGCCCGTGCTTCAGGTCTATCCTATGGCGGGACGATGCGGTATATTATTCTGCCGCAAGCGATTAAAATTGTCATTCCCCCTCTTGGGAATCAATTTATTAACCTTGTCAAAAACTCCTCTATTTTAGGTGTCATTGCAGGGTTTGATCTCATGTATCAAGGAGACCTCATCGCTTCTAGAACATTTGTGACATTTGATGTCTACATCTTTGTTGCCATGTTCTATCTACTATTAACGATTCCGCTCAGTTTAGGCGTTGGTTATTTAGAAAAAAGATTAGCAAGAAGCCACTAGAAAGGAGGAAACATCATGGATTTTCTAGGTGCCTACCAGCCTGATCATCTCGCCTTTTTACTTGAAGGATTTGCTGTCACCTTAAAAGTGGCTTTTATCTCCATCATTTTGAGCTTTCTCATTGGATTAGTCATTGGCACATTGCGGTTCGCTCAGATTCCGGTTTTATCAAAGATACTTGCAGTCGTCGTCGAAACCATTCGAAACCTGCCGCTCTTATTGATCATCTTTTTCACATATTTTGCACTGCCCGAAATCGGCATTAAGCTGAGCATTACAGCCTCGGCTATCGCAGCTTTAACCGTATTTGAATCAGCGATGCTGTCAGAAATTATTCGGAGCGGTTTAAAATCAATTGATAAGGGGCAGATCGAAGCAGCCAGGTCTTCAGGTTTAACCTATATCCAAACGTTAAAAATGATTATTATGCCGCAGGCTTTACGCCGTATGGTACCGCCAATTGTTAGTCAGTTCATCTCTCTTTTAAAAGATACGTCACTAGCTGTTGTCATTGCCCTTCCAGAGCTATTGCATCACGCTCAAATATTAAACGGTCAGAGCCAATCTTACTTACTGCCCATTTTCCTATTAGCAGCGATGATGTATTTTGTCGTCAATTTCAGCTTATCATTACTCGCGCGCCGATTAGAATATAGGCAGGCATAAAAAAGGACATCCGCTTTTGGCGGATGTCTTTTTGTTTACATCATTCTCATAACGCGTTTTCTTAGCTTTTTCATATCCCGCTTTGATGGCATATCATATCGGCTTGCAAAGTGATATGCGAGTGCACCTGCACCAAGCGTTAATAGTGAAGAAGTCATTTTGCCCATTCGAAATTCCCCCTTAACACTTATAGTTGAATTGAACGTTCATCATCACTAAACAGATCATCTAAGCTGCTTAGTGTTCCGTCTTCTTCCACTTGGTGTGTAGATATTTTGCCTTTTGACAGCGTCAATTCAATAAAACAGCCCCAGCAATAATATTGATTGACCCCAATTTTTCCGATGTCTTTACATTTGCAATTTGGGCAAATGAGCATAATCAGCACCTCTTTACGTTCGGTTTAGAACAAGTGCTTCCTTTTGAACGTTGATCAAGGTTCCGGCAGCCTGAAGCTGTTTTCGAATCCCTGATAGCTCTGTAAAGAAGCCGTCCGAGAGTTCATATGCTACGATTGTGCCCGAATTTGTGCAAAAGTATACATCTTCCAAAATGCCTAAATTTTCACCATCAGGCGACTGCATCATTTTCTTTTTCAATTTCGAAAATAAGAAGGATGGGGCGGAGGAATCCATGCCTATTCCCTCCAGGCAGCTCACATATAAGCCTTTGTCTGTCAGCTGATCCCCAGCCGAGAATGGAACGAGTGCACAGTCTTTCTTTTTCCCATCTAACACATATCCTCCGCAGCTGCCTCCGGCTAATAAGCAAATATCTTTTATCGAACCAAGTGAATGAGACGTTTCACCTGTATAGATTGACATTCCTTCAAGCTCTCGACATGTTCTCAAAATGTGCTCAACCACCTTTTGCGGAACAGTCTTATCGTGTGCGTTTACTGCAAGACTCATACGAAGAAATGGCTTCCATGAACCAAATATGAGGATTTCTTTTCATGCTAAAAAAGGCTCCCATCTGGAAGCCTTTTATTCATACATAAAATCAAATGGAGTGATTCCCTCCATACCGATATTTGCATCATGCACGCTAAACGGCAGTTCTTTTTGAAGTGCTGCAAGCTCCGCATCCATAACCTCTTCGGTTTGCACGAGCCGCATCGTTAAGGACGTTTGTCTGAGCGAATCCTCATTGTTTTTCACGCCCCACTCCAGTGCTGATTCCTCGCCGCACAGAATTAAAAACTTTTTACTTCGTGTAATGGCTGTGTACAGCAGATTTCGCCGAAGCATTCTGTAGTAGCTTCTCACGACTGGAAGCACAACGATGGGGAATTCACTGCCTTGTGATTTGTGGATGGAGCAGCAATAGGCATGTGTAAATTGATGAAAATCCTTTTTTGTAAAGGTAATTTCATTCCCATCAAAGGAGATCACAGCCATGTCTTCTTTTTCCGTGTTTTCTTTCGCATAAAAAATCGAGACAATTTCGCCAATATCACCGTTAAAAATATTGTTCTCCGGCTGATTCACAAGCTGAAGCACTTTATCACCGGTCCGGTACACCACATCACCAAACGGGATTTCTCTGCCCTTTGGTTTTTTAGGATTTAAAATGTGCTGCAGCATTTTATTGAGCTCATTAATGCCTGCTTTTCCTTTATACATGGGCGCAAGCACTTGAATGTCTTTAGCTGAATAGCCTTTTTGAGCAGCATTGCTGACGACTTTCTCAATCACTTCTTTCATTTGATCAACTGAGCATTTTATGAAAGATCGATCCTTTGAACGTGCGGTAATATCCTTTGGCAGGACGCCATTTTTCATATCATGTGCAAGCTCAACAATGCTGGAGCCGTCTGCCTGACGGTAAATATCTGTCAGGGTAACAGCTGGCACAGCTTGTGATGCAAGCAAGTCTCTTAACACTTGGCCTGGTCCGACAGACGGAAGCTGATGTTCATCCCCCACCATGATCACTTGGATATGGTCAGGAATGGCCTTAAACAAGTGATTCGCAAGCCAAATATCTAGCATACTTGATTCATCAATAATGACAAGCTTTCCTTCAATCGGCTGTTCTTCATCATGCGAGAATCCCTCTGACCCATTCCAACCAAGCAGCCGGTGAATCGTCACAGCTGGAAGCCCTGTTGATTCTGTCATTCGTTTAGCTGCTCGTCCAGTTGGCGCCGCAAGCACAAATGGAAAGGATTCATCTTTTTTGTAATCACTCGGATCAAGAGATACACCGTGAAGATCGCTGTAAAGCTCAACAATCCCTTTAATGACTGTTGTCTTCCCAGTCCCAGGTCCGCCTGTTAAAAGCAGCATTGGGGACATGAGCGCCTTTTGAATCGCTTCTTTTTGTGTCGGTGCATACTGGACACCCAGCCGTTCCTCTAGCTCACCAAGGGCTAGAAGGAATTCTGATTCAGGGAATTGGTCTGCATATTCCGTTTGGGAGACGATTTTTTGTATACGTTTGGCGACACTCTGCTCGGCATAAAATAAGGACGGATGATAGCAGCGCTCATCTTCAATGATCATCTCTTTCCCTTCGCCAAGTGCAATGATCTGATTGGCGACGTCCATTTCCGTCACTTTGTACTCATTGCCTGTCTGATTGAGCAGTTTTCGGGTTTCGACGATCAAATCCTTTGTTTGTATGTACGTATGACCGTCCTGAAGGCTGGCTGTCTCCACTGTATAAAGCAAGGCTGCACGGATTCGCTCTGGATCATTTCCTGAGATGCCGGTTCTAGCGCCAAGTTCATCCGCCTTAATAAATCCGATCCCTTCGACATCCTTGACGAGCTGATAAGGGTTTTCTTCAATCTTCTGCAGCGTTTCACTCTCGTACACTTGATATATCTTCATGCTGAGCTGTGGACCAAAGCCATATTGATTCAGGCTGATCATGATTTGTTCCAATCCTTGATGCTCCTGGAGCGCTGCGGCCAGCTTATCTGCCTTCTTTTTTGATAAGCGCGGAACGTCATACAAAACAGCTGGGTCACGCATAATTTTATGAAGCGTCTGACTGCCAAGCTGCCCCACAATTTCTTCCGCCGTCTTTTTCCCTATCCCTTCGAATAAATCACTTGAGAGATAATGAATGATTCCTTGCTTTGTTGTCGGTACTTCCTTTTGAAAATGAGTCGCCTGAAACTGTTCACCAAATTTCGGGTGACTTGTGACTTTGCCATAGAAGGTGTAAGTTTCTTCCTCATGAAGTGCTGGGAAGTAGCCTGTGACAGATGCTGTTTTTTCCTCTAAGTTTTCCGATGTTTCAATGACTTTCACCTTTAACACCGAGTATAAATTACTTTCATTATGGAAAATAACGGCTTGAACTGTCCCCTTTAAAAATGGTTCGTCCTCAAGCTTCATTTGATCTGGATGTTCCTGCACAGGTCTTCCCTCCTTCCGTCTATTCTGCCTCTTGAATTAGCTTTTGCGCATGTAGTGCCAGCATATGGTCAGGCTGCACGTCAATCGCTTTTCCTAGCATCTCAAGTGCTTCGTCTTTTTTCTCTAAGTATGCATACGCAACCCCTAAATTATAAAAGGCATCTGCATGCTGCGGATCACGCGCGATCACCTCGGTAAAGGTCGTCACCGCTTCTTCCAGCAATTGTTCATTGGCTAAGCACATGCCAAATTGAAATCTTGCTTCATTATCATCTTCATTCAGTTCGATGGCACGCTGAAGATAAGGCATCGCAAGCTTCGGCTGCTCTAATTTGATGAGCGTTTGCCCCAGCATATAAAATAAATCACTATTTTCCATCCCAGCTTGAAGTGCTTGTTCAAAATAGTCTTTTGCTTTCATAAAGTCTTCTTTTAATGTGTATACATTTCCTGCCCCGTAATAGGCTGCAGCTGCGGCGTGATCTAGTTCTATTGCTTTTTGAAAGAAGTTTAACGCACGTTCAAATTCATTGATGCTTGAAAGCAAGTTCGCAAAGTTAATATATGGAACCGGGTCTTTCGGGCTTTCTTCAATGGCTTTCGTAAAAGCTTCTGCTGCTTTTTCGATGTTCCCCTGATTTAAGGCTTCTATGCCGATTTCGTTATGATTCATTCGCTCTCTCATCCTTTCATTAAAAAACCTCAACAGCGACGTTGAGGTTTTGAAAACATGTTACACGTACGACAGCTTTTGGCCGTCCTTAAAGACATCGTCAATTGTTCCGCCGCCGAGACATTCGTCGCCATCATAAAAGACAACCGCTTGTCCTGGTGTGACAGCACGAACGGGTTCATCAAAGATGACCATCGCTTCTTGCTCACCTGTCATCTTCACCTTCACATGGTGATCTTCTTGACGGTATCTGAATTTAGCTGTGCAGGTTAATTCACCGTTTTCACCGACAATATGAGGACGAGTCCAGCTAATATTGACGGCTGAAATGCTTTCAGAATATAAAAGTGGATTATGGAAACCTTGTTCGACAAACAGGATATTTTGTTCCAAGTCTTTTCCAACGACAAACCAAGGATCACCGCTACCGCCAATGCCAAGACCTTGGCGCTGACCGATCGTGTAATACATCAGTCCATCGTGCTCCCCTTTAACTTCTCCGTCCATCGTCTGCATCACGCCAGGCTGTGCAGGCAAATATTGACTGAGGAACGTTTTAAAGTTTCTTTCTCCAATAAAGCAAATACCCGTTGAATCTTTTTTCGTTGCTGTTGCGAGCTCTGCTTCTTTTGCCAATTCACGAACCCTTTTTTTCTCTAGATCACCGATTGGAAACATGACTTTATCAAGCTGTTCCTGAGTCAGCTGATTTAAGAAATACGTTTGGTCTTTGTTGGCATCAAGACCTCTTAGCATTTTAACTTCATCGCCAGTTCTGTCGACGCGCGCATAGTGACCTGTTGCTAAATAATCCGCACCGAGTGACAATGCGTGCTCAAGGAACGCTTTGAACTTAATTTCTTTGTTGCACATGACATCTGGGTTTGGCGTTCTGCCCGCTTTATATTCATCAAGGAAATATTGAAACACTTTGTCCCAATATTGCTTCTCGAAATTCACTGCATAATAAGGGATTCCAATTTGGTTGCATACGCGGATGACATCCTCATAGTCCTCCGTTGCTGTACATACACCATTTTCATCTGTGTCATCCCAGTTTTTCATAAATATGCCGATTACATCATAGCCTTGCTCCTTTAACATAAGAGCAGCAACTGATGAATCGACTCCACCGGACATACCGACCACAACTCTTGTGTCTTCTGGTCTTTTTGTCATCTTCATCAACTCCATTTTCAATGAAACAGCATGTGCGTTTCGTTCTTCAGGTGCCTGGCTGTTTCATTTTTCACACACGAACAAAAGAGGAACGTTTATTTGGCTAATCGTTTGACAACAGCTACTATCTTGCGCGCCGCCTGCTTCACATGATCCTCTTCATTCCCAAGACCGAAGCTTATTCTGACTGAGGACGTCAGCTTGTCTGCTTCTTCGCCATACATGGCGCTTAACACGTGTGAAGGAAGGACGGATCCAGCCGTACATGCAGACCCACTTGAAACAGCAATTCCTTCCATATCTAAATTCACAAGTAACGATTCGATAGAAACGCCCGGGAAATGAACATTTAAAATGTGCGGCAATGTCTCTTCCGGGTGCCCATTGATAGAGAAGTCGAGTGATTCCTCTTCGAATACTTGTAGCATGATTTCTTTGAGCTTACCATAATGCATGGCTTTTTCTCTTCTATTTTGCTTCGTTAATTGAACAGCTTCTGCAAGTCCGACGATCCCTGCCACATTTTCAGTGCCAGCACGGCGTTTTCTTTCTTGTTCTCCTCCGAAAATTTGCGGAGAAAGTTTCACGCCTTCGTTTACATATAAAAAGCCCGTTCCCATTGGACCATTTAGCTTATGGCCAGAAGCAGATAAGAGATCAATATGAAGGTCTGCTACATCGATTGGCATTGTTCCAAACGCCTGCACGGCGTCTGTATGAAAATGAGCAGTGTGATTGTGTAAAAGCTCACCAATGTCTTTGATTGGCTGAATCACACCTGTTTCATTATTGCCGTACATGATGGTCACAAGAATCGTATCACCTCTTAGTGCTTGTTTTAGTTGTTCAAGATGAATCAATCCAGTTTCATCCACATCTAAATATGTCACGTCAAATCCTAGCTTCTCTAGGCGTTCACATGTGTGCAGCACCGCATGATGCTCTGTTTTTGCTGTGATGATATGTTTTCCTTCATGCTGTCTTGCCATTGCCACACCTGTAATCGCCAGGTTGTCCGCCTCTGTTCCTCCACTTGTGAGGATGATCTCCTGTGGTTTACAGTGTAATTCTCCTGCAATCACTTCTCTTGCTTCATCGAGCCACTTTCTTGCCTCGCGCCCATATGAATGAATGCTAGAGGGATTGCCAAATATCTCTGTAAAGTAAGGCATCATCTTGTCCACAATACGCTGATCCATCGGCGTTGTGGCTGCATGATCTAAATAGATACGTTCCATTCCCGGTACACCTCTGATCTAAATATAGAACATATACGCCTCTTGATCCTCGTCATCTTTATAGCTTGCCAAGTCTTCAAGAGTTGTATTGTCCAGTACGTCTTTTACTGCATCACGAATCCGAATCCAAAGTGCACGCTTTGCTGGTTCTTCGTTTTCAATGACTTCGACAGGACTAATCGGTCCTTCTAATACACGAATAATATCACCGGCTGTGATCTCGTTTGGTTCATGTGCAAGAACATAGCCGCCGTATGCACCGCGAATACTTTTCACAAGACGGGCATTCCGAAGTGGTGATACAAGCTGCTCTAAATAATGCTCAGACAAATTATTGTTTTGAGCGATTGATTTTAATGATGTAGGGCCTTCGCCATGTTTTTTGGCTAATTCGATCATGATCGTCAGACCATATCTGCCTTTAGTAGAAATTTTCAAGTTAAACACCTCTGCGTTTTCTATTTCTATGTCATCAATTATTTTTCTGATTTCATATACGCTTATATAGACCAAAAGCAATTATATCATACTTTTAGCCAACTTTCATTTGCCGGTTCTGAGCGCTATAAGAGGACGCATCCCTTTTCTATTTGAAGAAATTTCGGTACTCTATACAAACAAGACATTGCTTTAGGAGAGATAATCATGAAACCTTTAGCGTACCGGATGCGCCCAAGTCATATTGAAGACATCATTGGGCAGGAGCATCTCGTTGGAGAAGGTCAAATTATTAGACGAATGGTCGAGGCAAAACATTTATCCTCGATGATTTTATACGGACCGCCGGGCATCGGAAAAACATCGATTGCGACGGCGATCGCTGGCAGTACAAGCATTGCGTTTCGGACGTTGAATGCGGTCATTCATAACAAAAAGGATATGGAAGCTGTCGCCGCTGAAGCGAAAATGAGCGGCCAGGTCATCCTCATTTTAGATGAGGTTCACAGGCTTGATAAAGGAAAGCAGGATTTTCTTCTTCCTTATTTAGAAAATGGCATGATCATTTTAATTGGCGCAACGACAGCTAACCCCTATCATGCGATCAACCCTGCCATCCGAAGCCGGACACAAATATTTGAGCTAAAACCGCTTGAAACAGAGCAAATCAAAGCTGCATTAACAAGAGCGTTACAGGATGAACATCGCGGACTTGGCGGTTATGAGGTGACAGTGGACGATGAAGCGATGAATCATTTTTCCAATGGATGCGGCGGGGACGTACGCTCTGCTTTAAATGCTTTAGAACTAGCTGTTTTATCGACAAAAGCAGATGATGCTGGGCATATTATGATCACTCTTGCCGCAGCAGAAGAATGTTTACAAAAAAAGAGCTTCTCACATGATAAGAATGGTGATGCTCATTACGATGTCCTCTCGGCTTTTCAAAAATCCATTAGAGGCTCTGACGCAGATGCGGCGCTGCATTACCTTGCCAGACTGATTGAAGCAGGAGACCTTGAAAGCATTTCAAGGAGATTACTCGTGATGGCTTACGAAGATATTGGCTTAGCTAGTCCGCAGGCAGGCCCTCGTGTGTTAAGCGCTGTTCAAACAGCAGAAAGAGTCGGCTTCCCGGAAGCACGAATTCCGCTGGCTAACGCAGTCATTGAACTGTGTCTTTCTCCTAAGTCCAACTCAGCATATAAGGCGATCGATGCGGCACTTGGTGACATTCGTTCAGGGAAAATTGGTGAAATCCCTGTTCATTTAAAGGATGCTCACTACAAAGGAGCCACAGCACTTGGCAGAGGCGTCGATTACTTATACCCACACGATTATGAAAACGGCTGGGTGAAGCAGCAATACTTACCTGATCCTCTGAAAAACAAGCAATACTATGAACCAAAGCAAACAGGTAAATTTGAAGGCGCACTAAAACAGGTATATGAGAATTTAAAACGCCAAAAATAAAAAAGCCCACCTGCCTATTAGCAGGTGGGCTGTCAGATTGTTGACAAAGGGCTAAAATGATCTTGATTTTAGCCCTTTGTCTTCTTTTCAGCGTAATAGAAAACCTTTGCAGTCTAGGAAGGACGAGCATCGGAGCGGAGCGAATTTAACATTCGTGAGCACCGAAGCGCAGATCTGACACCGAATGCAAGGGTTTGTCTACACGCTGGCCCCTGCCTATTAGCAGGTGGGCTGTTTATTTATCCTTCACACGTGTAATTGGAATATCTTTTAAAAGCTGCATAATGACATGACCACCCATGATCAGTCCTGCAACAGATGGGACGAATGCGTTGGATGATGGCGGCATTTGTGCCTTGCGAATCTTCGCTTCATCATTTCCAACTTCTTTTCTGACATCTTCGCGGATGACAATCGGACTTTCATCAGAGAAAATGACTTCAATTCCTTTACGAATCCCTTCTTTGCGTAGACGCGTTCTCACGACTTTTGCAATTGGGTCGGTATGTGTTTTTGAAATGTCATCAATTTTGAAGCGGGTCGGATCTGTTTTGTTTGCAGCTCCCATACTCGAAATGATGTTCACACCTCGTTTCAGACACTCTTTCATTAAATGAATTTTATAGTGAATCGTATCTGACGCATCGATGACATAATCAAGTGGATATTCAAAAAATTGCTCATATGTTTCCTCTGTATAAAACATCTTGAGTGCAACAACTTCACATTCTGGATTAATATCAGCGATTCTCGCCTGCATTAAGTCAACCTTTGGCTGACCAACTGTTGAAAGCAATGCTGGCAGCTGACGATTTACATTTGTAATATCAATATCATCTTTATCAACAAGAACAATACGGCCAACGCCTGAACGAGCGAGTGCCTCAACTGCAAATGAACCAACGCCGCCCACACCAAGCACTGCAACTGTACTGTTTTTTAATATATCTAAGCCTTCCTTGCCAATGGCAAGCTCGTTTCTTGAAAACTGATGTAACAAGTGCCTCACTCCACCTTTATTTAAAATGAATCGAAAGAATCATATCATATTCAACCTTCTTCGTCATCCTTCTGAAAAAGAAAAAAACACAAAAAAGTCCCGACAACGCCGCCAGCTTTTCCTTCGTTTTGAACCCCGCACCATGCAGGTGGGTGCTTTCTTCCTGACTTTATAAGTCCTCTAAAGAGGCATTTATGCAGAAAGGAAAGGCAAGCTCCCGTATAAAAAAATGTTCGGTCAAAACTAGGTAACCACCGTACGTATCAGGACTTTATTTATTGATTGAAGAAAGCATATCATAGGCATGCCGCTTTTTCAAGCGTTTACATGCCTATATCCATGCGTCTATTTTACTGTTTTGCTTTTGTTTTAATGGCTAAACTTAACTCATCCAGCTGCGCTTCGCTCACATGACCTGGAGCATCTGTTAGCACGCAGCTCGCACTTGCCGTTTTCGGGAATGCAATCGTGTCTCTTAGGTTAGAGCGGCCGGCAAGCAGCATCACTAAGCGGTCAAGACCAAGCGCAATTCCGCCGTGCGGAGGAACACCGTGCTCAAAAGCATCTAGAAGGAAGCCGAATTGTTCATAAGCCTCTTCTTTTGAAAACCCAAGTAAGCTAAACATTTTTTCTTGAATGTCCTTTTCAAAAATACGAATCGAACCTCCGCCAAGCTCATAGCCATTCAGGACAAGATCGTATGCCTGTGCCTTCATGTCTTCTGGGCTTGTCTCAATTAATTCAAGATCGTCGCGTACTGGCATTGTGAAAGGATGATGGGCAGCATAGAAGCGTCCTTCTTCTTCATCTTTTTCAAGCAGCGGCCAATCCACAACCCATAAGAAGTTGAATACAGACTCATCGATGAGTTCAAGCTCTTTGCCGAGTTTTAAGCGAAGGGCACCAAGTGCGTCATGGACAACAGACGTCTTATCTGCAACAAAGAGTAAAAGGTCGCCTTCTTCGACTTGAAGCTGCTCTTTTAATTCTGCTTGCTTTGCTTCGTCAAAGAATTTAGCAATCGGCCCTTTTAATTCTGTCCCTTCTGCTTTAAGCCAAGCTAGACCTTTTGCACCGTAGTTCGCAGCAAATGCACCAAGGGCATCAATGTCTTTTCTTGAGTAATTCGCTGCAGCCCCTTTGACATTGATGGCTTTCACAGCTCCACCATTTTTTACAGCTCCGCTAAAGACTTTGAAATCAGAGTCTTTTACCGTGTCTGAAATGTTGACAAGCTTCATCTCAAAACGTGTATCTGGTTTATCAGATCCATAAGAGTTCATCGCTTCATCATAAGTCATGCGAGGTAATGGCAATGTTAACTCTACGCCTTTGACATCTTTCATCACCTTTGCCATCATCTCTTCTGCAAGCGTCATAATGTCCTCTTGACTCATAAAGGACATTTCGATATCGACTTGTGTGAATTCCGGCTGACGGTCAGCACGCAAGTCTTCATCTCTAAAGCAGCGGGCAATTTGATAGTAACGATCCATTCCTGAGACCATCAGCAATTGTTTAAATAATTGCGGGGACTGAGGCAAGGCATAGAACTCTCCTTCGTGTACACGGCTTGGAACAAGATAGTCACGTGCACCCTCTGGCGTACTTTTTGTTAAAATTGGTGTTTCAATATCTAGAAAGCCGTTGTCATCTAAGAAATGGCGGAATGCTCTTGTAACCTCGTGTCGCATTTTCATCGTTTCAAACATAGCAGGACGGCGAAGGTCTAAGTAACGGTATTTAAGGCGCACATCTTCTGATACCTCGTCCGCTTGATCTGAAATCACAAAAGGAGGGGTCTTCGCTTCATTTAACACGCTGACGGTTTCGACTTGTATTTCAATTTTCCCTGTTTTTAGATTTGGATTAATTGTTGCTTCTTCTCTTGCGACAACCGTTCCTTTAATATCAAGGACATATTCATTACGAATCGATTCTGCTGTCTCAAGTGCCTCTTTTGAAAGGTCTGGATTGAAGACAGCTTGTACAATTCCTGTACGGTCACGCAGATCAATAAAGATTAATCCACCAAGGTCACGTCTTTTTTGAACCCATCCTTTTAATACAACGGTTTGACCGATTTGGTCTTCTGTTACTTCTCCACAATAAAAAGTTCTACCAAACACAAACATTCCACTCCTTCTTTACGCCTTCTTGTGGGCCTTCATCATTTGAATCAGCTCATCAAGCTTCACTTCAATTTGTTCACCCGTTGTCGTATCTTTTACATTCACAATGTGCTGCGCCAGCTCATCTTCACCAAGGACAGCAATAAACTTGGCTTTTAATCGATCAGCCGCTTTAAATTGTCCTTTTAATTTCTTCCCTGTATAGTCCATTTCACTTGAAATGCCTTCTTTTCTTAGACGATTTAATAATGAAACAGCGTAATCTTTCGCATCATCACCGAGTGCAGCAATGTATAGATCAATGCCATCTTGCAATGGAAGATCAATCCCTTCAGCATCGATTGCTGATAGGAAACGCTCAATACTCATAGCAAAACCGATTCCTGGTGATTCAGGACCGCCAATTCCTTCAACAAGTCCATCATATCGGCCTCCGCCGGCTAATGTGGTAATCGCACCAAAGCCTTCAGCATTACTCATGATTTCAAATGCCGTGTGATTGTAGTAATCAAGGCCGCGCACTAAGTTCGGATCGACGACATATTCAACGCCTATATCTGTTAAGTATTGTTTGACCTTTTCAAAATAAGTCCGTGATTCATCATTTAAGTAATCTTGAATGGATGGAGCCGTTGCCATCAATTCGTGGTCACGATCCTTTTTGCAATCAAGAATTCGCAGCGGATTTTGATGTAAACGGGTTTGACAGTCATGACAGAATTCATCGATTCTTGGCTCAAAGTGCTCAACAAGTGCCTTGCGGTAGTCTGCACGGCTCTCTTTGTCACCAAGGCTGTTAATGACGAGCTTTAAGTTTGAAAGACCTGCTTTCTCATAAACACTCATCGCAAGGGAAATAACTTCTGCATCAATGGCTGGGTCCTTTGAACCGATCGCTTCAATCCCAAACTGATAAAATTGACGATATCTTCCCGTTTGCGGACGTTCATAGCGGAACATTGGTCCGATGTAATACAGCTTTGTTGGCTGCGCCGGCTGTGCAAATAATTTATTTTCAACATAAGAACGTACGGTTGATGCCGTTCCCTCTGGACGAAGGGTGATGCTGCGTCCCTTTTTATCTTCAAATGTATACATCTCTTTTTGAACGATATCGGTTGATTCGCCTACTCCCCGTGCAAACAGCTCTGTATGCTCAAAAATCGGTGTGCGGATTTCTTTGTATTGAAAGGCCGCACATGTATCTCTTGCAATTTGTTCAACATACTGCCAGCGTTCTGACTCTCCAGGTAAAATATCCTGTGTGCCTCTTGGAATATTAAAACTCATTTTTCGTCCTCCTACGACCATCATTCATTTTTTTATGTGGACATATAAAAAACCCCCGCCTCTACTATGTGTATAGTAGGGACGAGAGTTATACCCGTGGTGCCACCCTAGTTGGAACATGATCTAGCCATGTTCCCGCTCAAATCCTTAACGCAGATTCACGTTCTCCGCCTATTGACTCATTTTTAGAGCGTTCAGCAGGAAACCTACAGAGTGTTCTTTCGTGATAAATGCCATGCGGATTCGCTTTCAGCCTAAGGCGATTCCTCTCTGCTCACGCAATTTACCCTACTATTCTCTATCATCAGTTCCACATTTTAAATTTTCAAGTGTGTTGATTTATATTATAATAAGGTCGGTGCTGCCACTCTGTCAACCCTTGCCGTGCCTCTTTTTCTTTTCCAGCTCTTCTTTTGACGTACATCCGTATTCAGATGCGGTTTCTTCAAGGAAGCCTGGTTGATCCATTTCGTCGTGCTGCCAGCGATCGATATCACGATGTCCATTATATTGCACTCGTCCTAATTTTCTGCTTAATCTCATGTTTGTACATCCTTTTATCACGTTTTTATTTAGTATAAACAGATTGATTCAATTTTATTAGGGAAACTGCAAGGAATTAGTCCATTACATAACGAATTTACATTCATCGGTTTTACAAGGGAGGGGAAAACACCGTTTTGAATCTAAAAAAACACAATCAAATGATGATGCTTCTTACCTGTTTTGTTCTAATCGCAAGTACTTTGCCTATGGCACATGCTACAGCACAAACAGATCAAGCTGTGGTCGCTACAGATGAAATCAATGTGAGAACGGGTCCTGGTTTAAGCTATGGAATCGCAGCTGTTGTGAAGCGCGGAGAAAGCTATCCCATTCTCACGAAACAAGGAGAATGGGTGCAGATCGGGCTATCGAACGGTCAAAAAGGCTGGGTCGTCTCATGGCTGATTACAACATCATCTGGCAGCCAAAAGTCTGCTAAGCCGAAGACACAAAATCAAAGCTCAGCAGAGAGCAGTTCCATTACATCGACAGCCTCTGATCTTCGCATACGGACGGGCCCAGGGACTTCCTATCAAGTCGTCGGAACTTTCCCGCAAGGCGCTTCGGCTAAAAAGCTGCAGACAAGCGGCGAATGGACAAAAATTTCGTATAAACAAGCAGTAGGCTGGGTTCACTCTGATTATGTGTCAGGCGGCCAAAAAGCTTCTCAATCAAGCGCTGGCGAGTCCTCTCGCTCTAAACAGACAGGCACAGTTGGCGTATCGAGCTTGAATGTAAGGCAATCGGCGGCACCAAATGCACAAGTCGTCGCTTCACTTGCCCGCAACACACAGATCACCATTTTGCGCGAGCAGAACGGCTGGTATGAAATTGAGGCAAAAGGCGTGAAAGGCTGGGCAGCAAGCTATTACATCGTCACAAGCAATGGAGCGAGTTCGGAGGGTGAAAAGAACTCATCTTCATCGGCTTCCCAAAAGAAAGCGTACATTGTTTACGATGGCACCAACATTCGAAAAAGTGCTTCTACCTCTGCTCAGATTGCAGAAAGAGCCACAAAAGGTGCTGCCTATCAAATTGTTCGCACGCAAGGTGACTGGTACGAGGTGACATTATCAAACGGCGGAACTGGTTATGTGGCAAGCTGGGTCGTTCAAACGAATAAAAATAGCAGCGAGGCACCAAGACCACAGCAGGATTCATCGTCAGGAACTGGTTCTTTAAAAGGAAAAACGATTGTTCTTGATCCAGGTCATGGCGGAAAAGACAGCGGTACGATTGGCGCAGATGGTGCGTTTGAGAAGAACATTACCATCAAAACCGCTAATTTACTGGCAGGCAAATTAAGGGCTTCTGGAGCAAATGTTTATTTAACTAGAAGTGAAGATACTTTTATCAGCCTTCAATCGAGGGTCGCGACATCTCATTACAGAAATGCAGATGCATTTATTAGTCTTCATTATGATAGTTTTATGGACCCAAGTGTCAGAGGAAGTACGGCGTATTATTATCAAGCAGCAAAAGACCAGCAATTAGCGACAAACGTTCATACAGAAGTCGCTAAACGCTCTCAAATCCCTGATAAGGGTGTCAAATTCGGAGATTATTTTGTGTTAAGAGAAAACAAACGTCCTTCTCTTTTATATGAACTCGGCTATTTAAGCAATCCTCAGGAGGAAGCCATCATTTATAGCGCCTCTTACCAAGAACGAGTCACAGAAGGAATGACAGAAGGATTAAAACAATATTTCCGCTAGAAAAAAGAGGCCACCGTGCCTCTTTTTTGTTTTGTCGCAAAAGAAAAAGACTCTAAACAAACTCCTGCATGAGTTTATCTACAGTCTAAAATAAATCTATTCTTTGCTATCCATCCAGATGGTGACAGGTCCTGAATTGGTCAATGACACATCCATCATCGCGCCAAAGCGACCAGTTTCTACATGAATGCCTTTTTCTCTAAGGGCTTTATTGAAACATTCGTAAAGGGCGTTCGCAGCATCTGGCTTGGCTGCTTTCATAAAATTTGGCCTTCTGCCCTTTCTCGTATCACCATAAAGGGTAAACTGAGAAACAGACAGCACGCTTCCTTTTACATCCAATAACGAATGATTCATTTTCCCGTTTTCATCCTCAAAAATACGTAAATGTGCAAGCTTATCAGCTAAATAATGCACATCTTCTTCTGTATCTTCGTGTGTGACACCAACGAGTACCATATATCCTTCATTGATGGCTCCTGTGATCTCTTCTTCTACCTTCACAGATGCACTTGTCACACGCTGCACAACAAGCCTCATAGACGATATACTTCCTTTCTAATTCATGAATCGGCGAACAGAGTAGATGTCTTTGATTTGTTTAATGCGTTCTACCACTTTGTGCAAATGGTTAATGTTTTGGATAAAGATCGCCATATGGATCGTCGCCACTTTGTTACGGTCAGACTTACCAGAAACCGACGAGATGTTCGTTTTTGTTTCGTTGACTGCTTGAAGCACCTCATTGAGTAAGCCGCGTCTATCATATCCTAGTATTTCAATTTCCACATTGTATTCTTTACGGTTTCGAGCAGGCTGTTCGTGCTCCCACTCTACCGGAATTAACCGTTCTTGCGCTTCTCCTGTCTTCACGTTCGGACAGTCATCACGGTGAACAGATACGCCTCGGCCTTTCGTAATAAAACCAACAATGCTATCACCGGGAACAGGATTACAGCACTTAGATAAGCGGACAAGCAGGTTATCTATCCCTTTGACTCTTACACCTGCTTCTCGTTTCTTCCCGTGATATGTCTTTGGCTCTACTGTCACTTCTTGAACCGTTTTTTCTTGTTCTTCTTGATCTCTTTGTTTTCTTTCTTTTTCAGTTAAACGATTGGCGACTTGGAGTGCAGTAATTCCGTTATAACCAACCGCTGCATACATGTCCTCTTCGTTTGAAAAATTAAATTTGTCAGCCACTTTTTGCAGGTTTTCAGCTGTCAGGATGTCTTTGACATCAAACTCAAGGTTTTTGATTTCTTTCTCCACGAGTTCTCGGCCTTTTTCGACATTTTCTTCACGGCGCTGTTTTTTGAAAAACTGTCTGATCTTGTGCTTCGCTTGGGAGGTTTGGGCAAGTTTGACCCAATCCTGACTTGGTCCATAGCTGTGCTTTGATGTCAGAATTTCAATAATGTCACCTGTTTTCAATTTATGATCGAGCGTGACCATCTTTCCGTTGACCTTCGCACCGATCGTTTTGTTCCCAATTTCCGAGTGAATCCGGTAAGAGAAGTCAATCGGCACGGAACCCGATGGCAGTTCAATGACGTCTCCTTTTGGAGTAAAGACAAACACCATATCAGAGAAGAGATCGATCTTTAACGATTCCATAAACTCTTCTGCATCTGTCGATTCATTTTGGAATTCAAGGATTTCTCTAAACCAAGAGAGCTTCTTCTGGAAGACAGCTTCCTCCGTTGATTCTGCTGACTCTTTTCCTTCTTTGTATGCCCAGTGCGCAGCAATTCCGTACTCTGCAATTTCATGCATTTCCACTGTTCGGATTTGAACTTCAAGCGGGTCACCTTTTGGCCCAATCACTGTTGTATGAAGCGATTGGTACATGTTCGGCTTTGGCATTGCAATATAATCCTTAAACCTGCCTGGCATCGGCTTCCAGCATGTATGGATAATCCCGAGCACGGCATAGCAGTCTTTAATGCTGTCAACCAAAATACGAACGGCCAGCAGATCATAAATTTCATTAAACTGCTTATTTTGCAGGACCATTTTGCGATAAATACTATAAATATGCTTTGGTCTTCCGGAAAATTCAGCCTTGATGTTTACCTCTGACACACGATCTTTTACTTCATTGACAACCTCGTCCAAGTATTCCTCACGTTCCGCTCGTTTACGCTTCATGAGATTCACGATCCGGTAATATTGCTGCGGATTTAAGTAACGGAGCGCTGTATCTTCAAGCTCCCACTTAATCTTTGAAATCCCTAATCTGTGCGCAAGCGGTGCAAAGATTTCAAGGGTTTCATTTGAAATTCTACGCTGCTTTTCCTGAGGAAGGTGTTTGAGCGTTCTCATATTGTGCAGACGGTCTGCCAGTTTAATCAAGATGACGCGTATATCCTGCGCCATTGCCACAAACATTTTTCGATGGTTTTCGGCCTGCTGTTCTTCTTGTGATTTATATTTAATCTTCCCGAGCTTTGTTACACCATCAACAAGCATCGCAACTTCTTCGTTAAAATGCTCTTTTAAATCCTGTAATGTCACATCTGTATCCTCGACAACATCGTGCAGGAAACCTCCTGCAATGGTCGATGGGTCCATTTCAAGGTCAACAAGAATCCCCGCCACTTGAATTGGATGGATAATATAAGGCTCACCAGACTTCCGGTATTGCTCCTTATGTGCATTTTCAGCATATTCATATGCTCGCTCTATAAATTGAATATGTTCAGCGGACAGGTATTCTCTTGCCTTGTCAATGACCTGCTGCGCCGTTAAAACTTGTTCGTTCGCCATGGAATCACCTTTTTAAATGAAAACTGTATTGTAGTTTATTATCAAGAAAAATTCGATAGATGTAAAGAGAAGAAGTCCGCTAAAAGATTTTTGATAGGAAAAAAGCACCCTTCTTACCGAGTGCTTTTTTCGTAAAACTCCATTAGTATTGCATTAACGTCAAGATGTCGTAACCGTCAAGCTTCTTTCTGCCGTCCAGATACGTCAGCTCAATCAAGAATGCAATTCCTGCCACAACGCCGCCCAATTCCTCTACAAGCTTGATGGACGCTTCAATTGTTCCACCAGTCGCAAGTAAGTCATCTGTAATCAATACACGTTGACCAGGACGAATCGCATCTTTATGAATCGTTAATACATCTTTCCCATATTCTAAGCCGTATTCGACTTTAACGACTTCACGAGGAAGCTTTCCTTCTTTACGAACCGGTGCAAAACCTACACCAAGTGCGTATGCTACAGGGCAGCCAATAATGAATCCACGCGCTTCAGGTCCAACAATGAGATCAATGTCTCTTTCCTTCGCGTATTCAACGATTTGATCCGTTGCATAACGGTACACTTCGCCTTTATCCATTAACGTTGTAATATCTTTAAATTGTACACCTTCCTTTGGGTAGTCAGGTACAACTGTCACATATTGTTTTAAATCCATCTTTTCCTTTTCCTCCTCGTACGTCAAAGCACAGGTGAGACTTCGCTCATCATGCTATTCAGCCATTCCTTCAGCTCTTTGGCTGAGGAATATGTTAGTGTTTGATCGAGTTCCATCAATCGTTGTTTTGCTGTATAGGATGCTGATGCTGTTAAATCTTTTTTAGGGGCATCACGTACTATTGACAGCACACCATTCTCTATTTTAACAAAACCGAGTTCAAAAAACACCTTTGTCATAAAAATCATTGTATCTTTTGTCCAGCCTCTATGTTTCGCAAGCTCCATTCCTTGCTCCTTGAGAGGGAAACTTCCTCGCTTTAACAAGAATCCATAAAACCATTTGAATTGATCACGGCTAGGGAAAGAGGACATGAAATGATCTTCTTTTCTTTGGAAAACCGTATAAACTCTAGCTGGCTTTTGGTTTTCTAACAGCTGCCTTAGTAAGTGTTCATCTGCTGGAACATCTGCAAAGACAACATACTTGCCTTCTACATCGAATGTTGAAACATTTTCTGCATGGACATGATGAATCGGGATTTTGACTTCCTGTTTTGTTTCTTCGTCAAAACAGACCACCACATATTTTTCTGGGTCAAGCGTGGAGATTGTCTTTTCCCAATCCTTTTTGCCGCGCAAATCAAACAGCTGCCACTCATCTACTCGGGCATCTTTTAGCATGAGCTGTGGTTTCTTCCGGTTATTCCATTCATTGATGGACATTTCACCAATGACGGAAATGCGGCTACCTGTGACAACTTCTTCTTTTAATTGACCTTGATGAAAACCGACACAGTCAAGCAGCTTCTCTTCGTCTTTCAGAGACATTTTAATATGATTCTGATTTGCTCCAATTGTTCGGATTTCTTCAAGTCTCACATCTTCAATCATGATGAACGGCTTTGGATTCTGCATGCCAAATGGTGACAGCATCCCCACTTCTTCAATTGCTTCAACCGTCAACTCGTCTACCTTGCATACAGCATCAACCCGCTGAATCGGAATAAAATCTTCTTCTGTCAACGTTTCATTCGCATATTGATTTAATCTTTCCCTTAGTAAAGGAACATCATCCGCTCGAAGTGTCATACCCGCAGCCATCGGGTGCCCGCCAAAATGCGGCAGAATGTCACGGCATTTGCTTAAATGGAAAAATAGATCGAAGCCAGGAATACTCCGCGCTGATCCTTTTGCCATTTGCGTCTCTTCATCTATTCCAAGCACAATCGCCGGACGAGAAAATTTATCCGTCAATTTAGAGGCAACAATTCCGACAACACCCGGATTCCAGCCAGCTTTCGCTACTACGATTGCAGACTGGTCATCACCTGTCTCTTCCACCATTTGAATGGCTTCTTCTGTGATCGTACTCACAATTTTTTGACGTTCTTTATTCAGTTCTTGTACAAAACGAGCGAGTTCTTCTGCTTCATCCTTATCCTCTGTCATGAGAAGATGAACAGCTGGATCGGCCTGTTCAATTCGTCCTACAGCATTCAGCCTTGGCGCAATTTGAAAGCCGACCGTTTCCTCATTTGCTTCTTCAAGAGTAGCACCTGCTTCTTTCAATAACGCCTTCAGCCCTGGTCTATTCGACTGCCTAAGCTGCATAAGCCCTTTTTTAGCGAGCCATCTATTCTCATCATGAAGCGGCACAAGATCCGCTATTGTCCCAATTGCCGCAAGATCTAACAGCTGAGTTGGCAGCTTTCCAAGAAGTGCATGCGCCACTTTAAATGCTACGCCTACACCGGCAAGTTCTTTAAAGGGATACTCACAGCCTGGCTGCTTAGGATGAACAATCGCAAGTGCCTCAGGCAGTTCCTCACTTGGTTCATGGTGATCTGTAATGATCAGGTCTAACCCTATTTCTTTTGCAATACGTGCTTCATTTACAGCTGCAATGCCTGTATCGACGGTGATGACAAGCGATGCGCCTTGCTCTTTGATATATCGGAAAGCCTGTTCATTAGGCCCATAGCCTTCTTTAAATCGATCTGGAATATAAAAGTCTACTTTCGCAGACAACTCTTTTAATGTATGTAAAAGCACAGACGTACTTGTCACACCATCCGCATCATAGTCTCCGAAGATCACAATCGATTCCTGCTCTTCGATCGCTTTGTTGATGCGCTCTACTGCCTCTTTCATTCCTTTTAATAGAAATGGATCATGAAATTCGGCTTTTTGATCAAATAAAAAAGACCTCGCTTCTTCTACTTCTTCAAGTCCTCTTTTTACAAGAAGCGATGCAGTCAGCGCTGAAATATTCAGATTTTCAGAGAGTGATTTCACTTTTTCTTCGCTTGGATGTTCATATTCCCAGCGCATTTTGGATAATAACATAAATTCACCCCTCAACCACACTATTATACTAGAGTGGCCTGAGGGGTTTCAATTTTTATTTTATGAAATTGTGCTGGAAGATTATTTTTCCTTCCGGTTAAATGATGCTGGCTGTTCTTTTAAAGGCGTCACATTCGGTTTCTTTTGAACGTCTTTGTCGATCTTTTTATTCGAAACAGCAGGTGCAGGTGCGGCTGCACGCTCAGCTTTTAATGCCTTTAGTTCACGTTTTAGTTTCATAATTTGGAAAATCCCTGCAAAAGCCACAATGAGTCCGCCCATGAGCACAGAACCAATAATGACAAGGATCAGCGGCCATTCAGCCGATCCAAATAAGTAGTCAACTTGCACCGGCCGCACATTGATTACGGCAAATACTGAGACAATTAATACGAAAATAAATGCGAGTATGATGGTCCATTGTTGTTTGTTCATCTACATATCCCCCAAGCTTTTTCTTTTATTCTTCCCTTTTCATAGTCCTTTTTAAACACAGAAAGAAAAGTGCGGAAGAAAATCTAACAGCATGGGCATGAATTAGCTGCTGAGTTTTTTTAAAATGAGATTCTTTTTTTCTTGTCTTTCTCCAGAAATAACAAGGGTATCCCCTTCTTCAATGACCGTTTCAGGTCCTGGATTCATTTTCTCATATGATTTTCTCACGATAGCGATGACTGTTACTTGATCATATTGGCGGACACTCAGGTCACCGATTGTTTGCTGAACAGCTGGTGCATTCTTTTCAATCTTAAACCATTCAATCATCAGTTTATCAATGGCTACTTCTACAGTTTCAAGCGCTTTCGGCTTATATACCATGCCGCCTAAGATTGCTGCAATTTGTCTTGCTTCTTCATCGTTTAGCAAGATACCTGAAATAGATTCTTCATGATCGTCCTCTTGAAAATGATACATTTCTCTCTCCTGCCGTCATCGTGTGTAATGATGGCAAGCTTCTCATTATTTCTTGTGATCATTTCGGCTTTGTGACCGGTACCTGGCAGTTCAGTTTCCCGAACCTTCATAACAGCCCTCCAAAGCCAAATGCCTCAAACGGACACTTGCTTTCTATACTGGTCTAAACGTATGTCATTATAGCAAAAGACCATTTCAAGATCAATGATACCCGAAATGTTTTTTCGAATCGTCTGATTTCCGGAAAAACTAAAGAAAAAAGACTGCCGCTTGGGCAGTCTCACTCAATTAAATATCTTGCTCAGTATCAATCTTCGCCGGTTTTTTCATCTCACGGCCTTTCCACATGAGCCAAATTTGCGCTGCGATATATAGAGATGAGTACACCCCTGTTAACAGACCGACAAGTAAGGCGATGGAGAAGTTTGTAATTGACGCTGATCCAAAGATAAGGAGTGCAATTACAACGACAAGTACGGTTAATACCGTGTTGACAGATCGCGTAAAGGTTTGCTGTAAACTTAAGTTCACAATGTACGATAGATCTTCAATGGTTTTTGGTTTGCGCTTCTTCATTTGTTCACGAACCCTGTCAAAGGTGACAATCGTGTCGTTGATCGAATATCCGATGACTGTGAGGATCGCCGCAATGAAGGTGACATCCACCTCTAAACGCGTAATACTAAAGAAGGCCACGATAAAGAACGCGTCATACAGCAGTGAAATAATCGCTGCAATGGCCATTTTATATTCAAATCGAACGGATACATATAAAATGATCCCGATTGAAGCAATGATGACAGCATATAATGCATTTCGGGCAAGTTCTTTCCCAACAGTCGGAGACACTGTACTTACGTTCGGCTCCGTTCCGTATTTATCTTTGAAGTAATCTTTCACTTCAGCAATCTTTTCTTTGTTCGGCACACCGACAAATCTCGCTGCTGCCTGATTTTCTTTTTGACCCGATAACACGACACTGTCTGTCTCAAGGTCCAGCTTTTTAAAGTCTTGCTCGACTTGTTCAGTTGACAGCTTGTGATCACTTTGGATATCAATTCTAGTTCCACTTGTAAAGTCAATTCCCGCATTCAGCTTGAAGATGGAAAGAACAATGATTCCCGCAATGGTGATAGTAGCTGAGAAAATCATAAATCCTTTACGTTTGCTGACGAAATCCCACTTATCAAATGGTGTTTTTGGCTCGGTGGTTTCTGTTGTTTCATGAATGTTCATAATGTCTTTTTGACGAACACCAAACCAGCCTTTTCTACGGTCAAGATAGCGGCTTTCAACAAGAAGACCAAGAAGGAATCTTGATAGGAAGACAGCTGTGATAAAGCTAGTTAAAATCGATAGGATGAGCATCGTTGCAAATCCTTTTACCGAGCTTGTCCCGAAGAAGAACAGCACGCCGCCGGCAATAATACTTGTTAAGTTTGCATCAAAGATGGTTGCAAATGATCGGCGGTTCCCTGATCTGAAAGCAGAACGGACTGATTTGCCGAGCTTGAGCTCTTCTTTGATCCGCTCATAAGTAATAATGTTGGCATCAACAGCCATCCCTACCCCTAGAATCAATGCCGCAATTCCAGGCAGCGTCATGACTGCACCCATCCAATCAAACACTTGAAGCGTAATGTAAATATAAGCTGAAAGTGTGATGACAGCGATAAGACCAGGTAATCGGTAATAAAGCAGCATGAATAAGAAGATAAATGCGATTCCTACAATTCCTGCGAACACTGTTTCGTCCAGTGCTTGTTCACCAAACTGTGCACTCACAGATGTTGAATATTTTTCTGTTAATTTCACTGGCAATGCCCCGGCATTTAAAATACTTGCAAGGTCCTTTGCCTCTTGGACAGTAAATTTCCCTTCAATTTGCACGTCACTGCTGTTAATTTCTTGATTCACATTCGGTGCAGAGACATACTTATGGTTTGATTTTGAGACTTCTTTTTTGAAGGAATCTCCTTTGTGGTAATCAAGCCAAATGACAAGCTGGTTATTCGGCGCCATCGCCGCTACTTTTCTTGTGACGTCACCAAATTTTTTCGCATCCTTTAGTTTAACCGTCACAATTGGCTCATTCGTTTGACTGAATGTTTGTTTTGCACTGTTTTCGACCAGGTCAGCCCCGTTAAGGAGTTCTTTATCATTCGTATCTCTGAAGGATAGCTGTGCTTCAGTGGAAAGAATCTCCCTAGCTCTGTTTTGATCTTTTACTCCCGCAAGCTGCACACGGATACGATTGTTGCCTTCAATCGAGATGTTCGGCTCACTTACACCTAGCACATTGGCTCTTCGGTTTAAAGCCTCCACTGTACTGACGAGGACACTATTTGTGATTTTATCCTCTTTTTTCACTGGATGTACATCATACAGGACCTCAAATCCACCCTGTAAATCCAGCCCTAGCGTCATATCTTTCGCAACAGGCTTTGTTAGTAAGCCTACGCCAGTTCCGATTAACAGAACCACTAAGAAAAACGCAAGAATGCGCCCTTTTTTCATTATGTATTTCCTCCTTAAACACCTGAATCCATTAAGATGGCTTATTTCAACAGTTCATCTAGCATATTCTTGCCATCTTCACTGTCCAAAAAAGCAGACGTTTTAAACGACTGAACGGTTGCATAGTTCATAAATTCGCCAATTTTCACAGATAAAATATCTGCAACCATTTCATGAATCGGATACTCTTGTTTTTTCTTCCACTTCTTATTCTCTAAGTATGACCATAATTCCTCTAAATCTACATCTTTATAGCCCAAAACGATGAATTCTTCAAGCTTACTGAACAGAAAAGGCTTTAAATGGTCTTTGTAAATTGCAGCCGGATGTTGTGTCAATGGGACGCTCCCCCTTTTCAGTTTTTATCGAGAGACTTGTCATGCTTGGACGATATACACGCATATCTTATTGTATATGATTCTATGTCGTTTGAGAAGGCAGGTGATCTTTGATTTGACGAAGCAAACGTTTTTAAAGGGCACGATTATTTTAATTTTAGCAGGTTTTATCACGAGAATATTGGGTTTTGTCAATCGAATTGTCATTGCAAGGTTCATTGGCGAAGAAGGAGTCGGGCTTTATATGATGGCTGCTCCTACCTTTTTTCTCGCTGTGACGCTAACACAATTCGGACTGCCTGTCGCTATCAGCAAGCTTGTCGCAGAAGCAGAAGCCCGGGGTGACAAACAGAAAACAAAACGAATTCTTGTCATGTCTCTTGCGATAACAGGGACTCTCAGCCTGATATTCACGCCGCTCTTTTTATGGTTTGCACCCATCATGGCAGAAAATATGCTGACAGATCCTAGAACGGTCTATCCACTGCTTGCCATTACGCCCGTTGTCCCAGTCATCGCCATTTCCAGTGTGCTAAGAGGATATTTTCAAGGCAGACAGCAAATGAGCCCGCTTGCCATATCTCAAGTACTGGAACAGGTTGCAAGAATTTCTCTAGTGGCAGTATGTACAACGGCTTTCCTTCCTTATGGGATTGAATATGCGGCAGCAGGTGCGATGATTTCATCTGTTATTGGAGAGATGATTTCACTTGCTTATTTACTGATTGCCTTTCGTTATAAAAAGACCATTCGTATTCGAAAACGATTTTTTAAGGCGATTCATGACGGTAAGGACACGTTTAAGCAGCTGATGAGTATTGCCCTGCCAACAACAGGCAGCCGTTTTATCGGGAATATTTCGTGGTTTTTAGAGCCGATAGTTGTCGCGCAAAGTCTTGCTATTGCTGGATATGCGGCCGTCGAGGCGACAAGACAATACGGGGAATTGACTGGTCTTGCGCTGACCCTTTTGACACTGCCTAGCTTTATTACGTATTCTCTCTCCACTGCACTGGTCCCAGCAATCAGTGAAGGAATGGAGCAGAACAAACGCAAAACGGTCGAATACAGGCTGAAGCAGGCGATGCGTCTTTGTCTACTCAGCGGAGGTATTTCCTGTATTATTCTTTTCGTTTACGCAGAAGATTTAACGCTCTTTATGTATGGTTCATCGCATGCGGCTATTTATGTAAAATTCATGGCACCATTTTTTCTTCTATATTATTTTCAAGGGCCGCTTCAAGCCGTCTTGCAAGCACTCAATTTAGCTGGTGCGGCGATGACGAATAGTCTGATAGGTGCTGTTGTGAAAACAGGAATGATCTTTGTTCTTGCTTCACAGCCGGGCTTTGGCATTATGGGGGCAGCACTTGCAATATTAATCGGCATCGTCCTTGTCACGCTGCTTCATGCGGCAACTGTCGGTAAAGTACTGCCTATTCATTTACCAATGAAGGAATATGGGATATGCGTTCTTGTGATCATCGGCACTGGGGCCGTGAGCCTTTGGCTGAAATCTCAAGTAAACGGGCTCTTTTCTGCCCCGATTGAGCTTGTGATGCTGATCTTTGTTACGTGCGCGCTGTATGTCATTCTATTAATCTGTCTAGGGCTAGTGAAGCGTGAAGAGCTTCGCCGTATCCCGTTTATAGGGAAACTGCTTTAGCTCATTTCTTCTTGATCACTTCATCTTTCAAATCAATATAAAATGTCTTTTGATTAAAGCTGCAGTAGGAAATCTGATCAATTTCATGATAGCCCCTTTTGGCAAGCTCATCTTTCAGCCACTGTTCATTTTGATTAATTTGCTTCAAATGATCGTGCTGTACAACGCCATCAGCAATAAGTGGCAGCTCAAGCGCTCCGTGTGTGTGCTTGTTTTCTTTTTCGACAACCGCAAGCTTTCCGGATGGCTCTAAAATGGCGTAAGACACATCCTGAATGCTATCGATGTTGTTTTCTCTTAATTGAATGAGCAGGTCATCAAAATTGTATCGCTGTTTTCTCATCGCACCCTCGTCAATTTTCCCATTAATGATGAGCAGGACCGGTTTGCCGTCAAGAAAGCGCCGGACACCTTGGAATTTCAATGAGAGATAGGCAAGTGTGATTTGAATGAAGGTTAACAGCAGGATCGGCCATACCGTATGTAACATGTGATCCTCGACTTCTTCTATAGCGAGAACCGCAATTTCTGCGATCATCATAAAAATGACAAGATCTAAAATACTCAATTCGCCAATTTCTCTCTTTCCCATTAACCGAAAAATAAACCAAATAAGAAAATATAAAATGATTGTTCTCATGGAGATAATCAAGATGTCCTGCATGTGATGTAAACCCTCCTTCTCCACCATAGCTTGTGTCAAAACCCTTTATTTATGTAGAAAAGAAAGCCTCTGTTTTTATCGTGAGAAACATGTCTATTTTTTCTTCTATGTGAATACATTTTAGTAAAAGACAAGCTTCGGTCAATTGGAGAGGAGACGAATCACATGCAGGAAACGAAACAAATAGGAAAAGGGATTTTATCCGGCTTAATGGCCATTTTTATCGTCATGATTGTCACAAGCTTACTTGTATCGCTCATGCTTACCTTCACAAGTATGCAGGAATCATCGTTTAAATGGATGATTATGATTTTGTCCTTTGTGGCACTTTTATTAGGGGGGATCATTTCTGGAGGAAAGGCAAAGGAGCGCGGCTGGTTCATTGGTGCGATTACTTCGCTGATCTTTTCCCTCACTGTATTTTTGTTTCAATATTTAGGGTTTGGAGAAACCTTTTCACCAGAGCAGTTCATCTATCATGGGGCATTTCTAGGGATTTGTATGCTCGGCGGAATGATTGGCGTCAATCTTCGAGGCAAATAAAAAAAGAGCGGATCTATATCGCTCTTTTTTTTATGGCTATGTATCGGAGGATTAGCCTTTGTCAGCTAATTCTCTAATAGCACGACGATCGAAAGTTAAACGGTTGTTTTCGCTTGTTTTGATGACCACTTTTGATTCATCAATGTAGTCGATTTCACCGTGTAAACCACCGATTGTGACGATTTTATCGCCTTTTGATAAAGATTGCTGCATCTGACGCACAGCTTTTTGTTGCTTTTGCTGTGGACGGATTAATAAGAAGTAAAGCACAGCAAACATGACAACAATCATAATGATTGAACCCATACCACCATCCATTCTATTTCACCCCTTTCTAAAGCATTGTAAAGCCTTTTCGTTTATGCGTTAAAAGTTTTTCGCATTCGGTTCGTTAAAGCCGTAACGCTCAAAAAACTCTTCTTTAAAATCACCTAAACGATCCTCACGGATAGCTTCTCTCACTTGCTCCATTAATTTTAACAGAAAATGAAGATTATGATAAGTTGTTAATCGAATTCCGAACGTTTCATTTGTTTTGATCAAATGTCTAATATAAGCGCGTGTGTAGTTTTTACATGTGTAGCAGTCACAATTTTCATCGATTGGTCTGAAATCACGCTCATATTTTGCATTTTTCACAACTAGACGTCCTTCGCTTGTCATCAACGTACCGTTTCTAGCAATTCGTGTTGGCAATACGCAGTCAAACATATCTACACCGCGAATGGCGCCGTCAATTAAGGAATCTGGTGAGCCGACACCCATTAAGTACCTTGGCTTGTCTGCTGGTAACAATGGCGTTGTGAACTCGAGTACACGGTTCATCACATCTTTTGGTTCCCCAACAGATAAGCCTCCGATGGCGTAGCCTGGGAAATCAAGTGACACGAGATCTTTTGCACTTTGTTTACGAAGCTCTTCGTATTCTCCGCCTTGGATGATTCCAAACAGCCCTTGATCCTCTGGACGCTGATGTGCTTCTAGACAGCGTTCTGCCCATCTGCTTGTCCGCTCTACAGAACGTTTCATGTAATCGTATTCTGCTGGATATGGCGGGCATTCATCAAATGCCATCATAATATCAGAGCCAAGCGCATTTTGAATGTCCATGGCCTTCTCAGGAGAAAGGAACAACTTATCTCCATTTAAGTGATTACGGAAGTGGACGCCTTCTTCTTCAATTTTTCTAAATTCACTCAAAGAGAAGACTTGGAATCCGCCTGAGTCGGTCAAAATCGCTCGATCCCAGTTCATAAATTTATGCAGGCCGCCTGCTTCTTTCACAATGTCATGACCCGGACGGAGCCATAGGTGGTACGTATTGCTTAAGATGATGCCTGCTTCCATTGCCTTTAGTTCTTCAGGCGCCATCGTTTTGACTGTAGCCAGTGTACCTACCGGCATAAATACAGGTGTGTCAAAGGAGCCGTGCGGTGTATGAACGCGTCCTAGTCGTGCACCTGTTTGTTTGCATGATTTAATGAACTCATAACGTATCGGTAATTGCGACAAAAATGAGCCCTCCTGTCTTTGTTGTATGATGTTATTGAATCAGCATGGCATCGCCAAAGCTGAAGAATCGGTATTCCTCTTTTACAGCCTCATTGTACGCTTTTAGGACATGCTCTCGTCCAGCTAATGCGCTGACAAGCATGATTAACGAGGATTTTGGCAGATGGAAATTCGTGATCATGCCATCAATTGCCTTGAATGTGTAGCCGGGGTAAATAAAGATTGACGTCCAGCCGCTTGACGCTTTGAATTCACCGTCATGCGCACTTGCAATGGTTTCTAGCGTTCTCGTTGACGTTGTCCCCACTGAAATAATCCGCCCGCCTTCTTTGCGAACGCGATTAAGCTCTGCCGCTGTTTCTTCATTCATTTCGTAAAATTCCGCGTGCATTTCGTGTTCTTCAATACGATCTGCACTGACCGGACGAAAAGTACCAAGCCCCACGTGCAGTGTAATGAATGCGATGTGCACACCCTTTTCTTTCAGCGCATCCAGCAGCTCGTTTGTAAAGTGAAGACCAGCAGTCGGAGCAGCAGCGGAGCCGACCTCTTTCGAATACACCGTTTGATAACGTTCACGATCGTCAAGCTGCTCTTTAATATAAGGAGGCAGCGGCATTTCACCAAGGGATTCAAGTACTTCATAAAAAATGCCGGTATACTGAAACTCAACTTTTCTTCCGCCATGTTCTAATTCTTCTGTACATACCGCTTGAAGCCGTCCATCACCAAATGTGATCACTGTTCCTTTTTTCACCCGTTTGGCTGGTTTTACAAGTGTCTCCCATTTGTCGCCTTCCTCTTGTTTTAAGAGAAGAAGTTCAACTTTTGCACCTGTATCCTCTTTCATTCCAAACAAACGTGCCGGGAGAACGCGCGTATTATTTAAAACGAGACAATCACCCGTTTGAAAATAATCGGTGATTTGTGAGAATGTATCGTGTTTGATTGCCCCCGTTTGTTTATTTAAGACCATCAGTCTTGATGCGTCTCGTTTTTCAAGCGGTACTTGTGCAATCAATCTTTCTGGTAAATCAAAATCAAATAGTTCTAGCTTCATTTCCTTCACCTATTCTGTAGTTAACTAGTTAACGTTATTTCATCCGTCCAAAGATATTCAGTAATATGGTTAGCACGATGCTAATGACAATGCATGTGATCACAGGAAAAAAGAACGTCACATTTCCTTTTTTTACAAAAATATCACCTGGAAGCTTACCAACCAATTGAAAACCTAATCCTGCGGCAAAAAGGACACCACCTAAAATCATCAATATTTTAGGGAATTCAGTCACGAATCGGAACCTCCATTTGAAAATGTTCATACGCTTCTCTTGTGACGACCCGTCCTCTTGGTGTTCTTTGCAGGAAACCAATTTGCAGTAAATACGGTTCGTACACATCTTCAATCGTATGTGATTCTTCTCCAATTGTCGCTGAGATCGTATCAAGCCCAACAGGCCCGCCTCTAAATTTTTCAATCATACTTAAAAGCAGCTTATGGTCGATATGATCAAGACCAAGCTTGTCGACTTGAAGGCGCTCAAGGGCATCTTCCGCAATGTCCTCGGTAATCGCGTGATTCCCAAGCACCTGCGCAAAATCTCTTACTCTTCTGAGTAGACGATTGGCAACCCTCGGCGTACCGCGGGAACGTCTTGCAATCTCTTCGGCTGAGCGAAGATCGATCCCAATCTCGAACAGCTCTGCTGTTCTTGAAACAATGTGAGCCAAATCTCTTTGCTCATAGTATTCCAATCTTGCATGTACCCCAAACCTGTCACGAAGCGGCGCTGTTAAAAGCCCGACGCGGGTCGTGGCACCTACAAGTGTAAATGGCGGTAAATCAAGCCGTACAGAGCGCGCTGTATCTCCTTTGCCAATGACGATATCTAAACAAAAATCCTCCATTGCTGGATAAAGCACTTCCTCAATTGAGCGCTGCAAGCGATGAATTTCATCTATAAACAACACATCACCTGGCTCAAGAGACGTTAAAATCGCCGCCAAATCACCAGGACGTTCAATCGCTGGTCCAGATGTTGTACGCAGCTGAACATTCATTTCATTGGCAATAATCGACGCGAGCGTTGTTTTCCCGAGTCCGGGCGGTCCGTATAAAAGGACATGATCGAGTGTTTCCTGCCTCATACGGGCAGCTTCAATAAACACGCTGAGGTTATCCTTTACTTTTTGCTGACCGATATATTGGCTAAGTGTCTGAGGCCGCAGACTTTGCTCAATGGCTGATTCATGGTTGTCTGCTTCAGTTGAGACGAGCCGTTCATCCATGAGACATCACCCTATTTCAACATTTTTTGTAAAGCTTTTTTCACATATTGATCGGTTGTGAGATTCTTTTCTTCTTTTAATAATGGAAGAACCTTTTTAATTTCGCGATCACCGTATCCGAGAACACTTAAGGCTTCAAGCGCTTCGTCTAATGCCGTTTGCTGCGTTTCGACCTGAATATGGTCCTCGTGATTAAATAGATTGCCAATCATTTCAGGCACAACATCAGCTAGCTTTCCTTTTAGATCGAGAATGATTTGGCGAGCTGTCTTTTTGCCAACACCAGGGAACTTAATCAGGAACGCTTCATCTTCACGTTCTATCGCTGAAATGACAGCGCCTGGATCACCTGAAGCAAGAATCGCTAGAGCCCCCTTCGGCCCAATCCCTGTGACATTTAACAGTTTTGTGAACAGCGCTTTTTCTTCTCGTGTTTGAAATCCATATAACGAAAAAGCGTCTTCCTTTATGTAATGATACGTATAAATCGTTTCATGTTTATTGATTTGATAGATAAACGGGTTTGGGCTATAGACTTGATATCCCACTCCGCCGTTTTCTATGACAACATATTGCGGGCACACATAATCAATGGTCCCTTTTACAAACTCTATCACCGTTTTCACCTCTTTGACTGTTCTTCATTGTAACATAAATCGAGAAGAAAACCGCAATAAAAGTTAACATACGTTCGCTCAATGCATTTTTACGATGACACTACGAAAAACAGCTTGCGGCCTTCACACCAGCAAGCTGTTATACGCTTTAAAACGATATTTCATTTCGGTAAGGCTTCATGACTTCAAGCACATGCTCAAATTCATCCTTTGTTCGAAAAGGAATGCCTTGCTCAAGCTGCTCCTCCACATGACTTTCTAAACGGGACGTATCAATTTGAAAAAAGAGATGAATGGGCTCCGCCCAGCCGTCAGGCCTTCCATGAAACGTAGAAATCACACCGTCCTCTGATAATCCGATATATCCATTTGCTTTACTTAATGGAGAGATATCATCAATTTGCTTTCTAAAAAGCGCAAAATCCTCTTTCTGCTCTACTAGCGTCCAGCCTTTATACTGCGACCAGAATGTGTCTTTGTCTTCTAATGATGCCCGGTGTCTTTCAATACTCACATCTCCGTCTAGATAGACTTTTTCAAGCTGCACGGTGATCGAGTTTGACTGCTTTTGCAAGTGTTCTTTTCCTTCCATATCCGCAGCGAAAAAAAGCACACTTGTCATGATAAGTCCTGTAACGAAACATTTCATCTTCACTTTCACTATTTACACCTCTTTAAAACATGAGATCGATGCATGACATATGTAGTTTGACCCATTTTTCTAAACATTAACCAAATCGATGACATGAATATATGGGAAGAGTCTTTCGTTGTATCCTTCATTCGTAAATGGTATGTTTTATACAATCCATTGCTTTATCGAATGCTCGGTTTTTTCATCATTCGTTTTTCAGCCGCATAAACTGAAACCAAAGAAGGTGAAGTCAATGTCAGAAGTCAAAAGATTAGCCGAATCGATTCAGTATCATGAGGATAAACGTCTTCATAAGCTTGCCTTTAAACCGGCAGAGCTTGAGCTGTGCGGCAAAGGAAGAAGTGCCTATGTCTTTTCATACAAAAAAAACGGCAAGAAAATGGCGTTAAAAGTCTTTTTCCCTTCTTATCAGCATATTGCCCGCAAAGAAGCCGCCATTTATGAAAAACTCTCTGGTTCGTCTTACTACCCTGAGATTTATGAATCTGGGGATCAGTATATTTTAATGGAATATATTAAAGGATATACATTCTATGAATGCCTCACAAAGGGGATTCCTATTAAAAAACAAATGATTGAACAAGTCGATGATGCGCTAGAAGAAGCACGCGAGAAAGGATTGAACCCTTCTGATATCCACCTAAGGAATCTGATCTTAACGAAGGAAGGACAGGTCAGGGTCATCGACGTTGCCCGTTTCACACAAACAAAAGCATGCCACCAATGGGATGACTTAAAAGCCGCTTACGATTATTATCAAAAACCTTTTTTCCCGAAAAAAGCACCGCGTCTTTGGCTTGAAGTGATTGCTTATTTGTATAAAAAGAACTGGCTGTCTCGCGGCCAGCTTAATAATCGGAATGATTTCTCTGCATAATGAAAGCCGCTCTCACTGAGCGGCTTTCAGCGTGTAGACAAACCCTCGCATTCTTTGTCAGTCCTGCGCGCTGGTGCTCACGAATGTCAAATTCGCTCCGCGCCAGTGCTCGTCCTTCCTAGACTTCAAAGGTTTTCTATCACGCTGAAAAGAAGACAAAGGGCTAAAATAAAGATCATTTTAGCCCTTTGTCAACAATCTGAAAGCCGCTCTCACTGAGCGGCTTTTCTGTGTCAATCTGTTTCAACATGGATGCTATTCACATTTAATAAGTTAATGATTTCATTATTCAGCTTAAACCAATGATTGGCTTCTTCAATTTTCTTATACACATCATAGGTAGCTGGACGTTTTAGCTCGAAATCAAGCACTTCCCCATTGTTCATATGAAATGTTACCTTAAATACTTTCATCATAAGATCACCTTCCACTCTCTCTTGTTAGCTGGCCAAATAGATCGGCTCTTTTCATTCATTCTCTACTCAACTCGTTTCCCCTCCTTCTTTCCTGTCAAACACAAGAAGTTTAAATTTTGTTTAAATTCAAACAACATCTCTATCCCTCTTCTTTGCAAAGAAGTATATTATTTTAAAAAGGAGGTTTTCTTTATGAAACGGAAAAAGAAACGAACATCTCCAGAAAGACAAACAGTCGTGTTTCATTTAACAGATGCCCTCATTCCGAGTCTGGACATGATAGGGGTTGCATTAAAGGCATTTTTCCACCTCTTAAGAAAAGCCTTATCCGCGATCTGATAAAACCCCGCACAACATGCGTGCGAGGTTCTTTTTTAGGATGAATATATTTGACTTCCTTGGCTGATAAACTCCTTCGCCTTCTTCTCCATCTCTTTTTTCACTTCTTCTGATTGATTGCGAATATCATGGGAAATTTTCATGCTGCAAAACTTCGGTCCGCACATCGAGCAAAAATGGGCAGTCTTAGCGCCTTCAGCAGGCAATGTTTCATCATGGAACGCCATCGCTCTTTCTGGGTCAAGTGACAGGTTGAATTGGTCCCGCCATCTAAATTCAAACCTTGCTTTCGATAAAGCATCATCGCGCTTTTGAGCAGCAGGATGTCCTTTTGCTAGATCAGCAGCATGTGCAGCAATTTTATAGGCAATCACACCTTCTCTTACATCTTCTTTGTTCGGCAGACCTAAATGCTCTTTTGGCGTCACATAGCATAGCATCGCTGTCCCATACCAGCCGATCATAGCTGCGCCGATAGCAGATGTAATATGATCATATCCCGGAGCAATATCTGTTGTAAGAGGTCCTAATGTATAAAATGGTGCCTCTTTGCAAATCTCCATTTGTTTGTCTACATTCTCTTTGATTTTATCCATCGGAACATGTCCAGGCCCTTCAATCATCACCTGTACATCATGTTTCCAAGCGATCTCTGTCAATTCACCTAACGTTTCCAGCTCTGCAAACTGCGCTTCATCATTGGCATCAGCAATCGAGCCTGGTCTGAGTCCGTCTCCAAGTGAAAAAGCAATATCATACGTTTTCATAATCTCACAAATGTCTTCGAAGTGGGTATAAAGGAAATTTTCTTGATGATGGGCAAGACACCATCTTGCCATAATGGCACCGCCTCTTGAAACAATTCCGGTCACCCGATCGACTGTCAGCGGAATATACCTTAATCGCACGCCCGCATGAATCGTGAAGTAGTCTACTCCTTGCTCTGCTTGTTCAATTAACGTGTCTCTGTACACTTCCCACGTCAAATCTTCTGCCACGCCATTCACTTTTTCAAGCGCCTGATAAATGGGAACGGTGCCTACTGGGACTGGGCAATTGCGTATGATCCATTCTCTCGTTGTATGAATGTCCTTTCCTGTAGACAGATCCATCATAGTGTCTGCACCCCATCTGATGGCCCATGTCATCTTTTCTACCTCTTCATCAATGGATGATGTCACAGCTGAATTACCAATGTTCGCATTGATTTTGACATGAAAATTCCTTCCGATAATCATCGGTTCACTTTCAGGATGGTTAATATTCGCTGGAATGACCGCTCTTCCGCTGGCTACTTCCTCTCTCACGAACTCAGGGCTTAGCTCTTCTCTTAACGCGATGAACTCCATTTCAGGCGTTACAATACCTTTTTTTGCATAATGCATTTGCGTCACACAGGCACCTTGTTTTGCGCGAAGCGGCTCATGATGAAAATCAGTAAGAACATGCTGATGTGACGATTTCTCTTTGGAGCGATATCCGTTATCTTCAGGTTTTACATGACGTCCTTCATAGCTTTCTGTATCCCCTCTTTCTTCGATCCATGCCGCTCTCAGACGATGAAGCCCCTTTGTAACATCGATATGGGCACGCTCATCGGTGTAAGGTCCACTCGTATCGTACACACGAATCGGTTCATTTTGAATGTTTCCTGCCTGCGTCACCGTTTGTGAGAGGGCAATCTCTCTTTTTGGCACTAAAATGTCAGGTCTTGACCCTTTCTCATACACCTTTCGGCTGCCATCAAAGCTTGATAATAACGATTGAGTTGTTAGGGTATTTTTCTTTTCTTTCATTTGCTGTTCTCTCCTTCTCTTCTTGTCACAGGACAGGACGGAATCAGCACCAGCAAAAAAACCAGGCTCTATGAACAGAACCTGGTTTCGTCGTTAGAAATAAACATGAATCTCATTTATAAGACACATGTATCATCTTCAACTTCCCCACGCTGGTACGAGCCAGATCAGGTCCAAAGGGTTAAGAAGCATACACTTCTCTCTCAGCCCAGCCGCGGGCACCCCTAGTCACATTTATTCATTTCCACAACAGTGTAGCATAGAGATGCCATGAAAAAAAGGAGTTTTAGGAAAATAGTTCCTTTTCACTACAAAAGAGATAAAGCCAGCTTGATATACACCTTTATATACATCATCCTCCTCAAACATTTAGATAAAATCTGAAATAATCATTGATCCTTTTCTCCTATTATGTATAATTAATCTAAACGGAGAATTTTTATACAGACTTTTTTAAAGGAAGTTCTAGTCGATTGCAAACATTTCTCACATTTATCGTCATAGGATTCTCAATCGCTCTACCAGTTGGAGCGATCACGGTTGAAATGACTAAACAAGGATTAAAAAACGGCTTCTTTCATGGTTTAACTGTAGGAGCAGGCGGCATGACCATTGATCTCTTACTAATCTTGGCTTTGTATGCTGGATTTGCTCAGTTTTTATCACTGCCATTTGTCCAAATCCCGCTCTGGCTGATCGGAGCTATCTTCTTAATGATGCTCGCATACGATTCCATTAAACATGCGGATCAAGACATCCATTTAGCTGGCGAAAAAGTCAATAAATCTTTCGCAAAAACGTACAGAAACGGCTTGCTTGTCGCGGTGTCTCCTGGAAACCTTGTGTTCTGGGTTTCTGTATTTGGAGCTGTACTGGCAGATGCATATACAAAAACAGATTCATCTGAATTTATACTGGCATCAGGCGGTATTTTGGCAGGGATTCTCCTTCATGACATCGGTCTTCTCACCCTTGTATCCTTAACAAGAAAAGTGATGAATCGAACGATGATCAAATGGACATCCATTATTGCTGGTATTTTATTACTTGGATTTGGCTGTTATTTCTTTTACGAATTCTATATAGGCATTAAGGTTTATTTTTAAGAAAAGGCTAAAGTTCTTGAGGAACTTTAGCCTTTTTTATGCTTCAACTTATCGAGTCATGCCTGTTTGACCTGTTTCAAATTGTGTTCTTCTCATATCTCTAAAGCGTGTGAAAGCTCCCTCGTCTTTAATGACTTGGACAGCTCTTCCATCCGCATAACGAGTCGCTGCTTCTTCCACTTGTGATACGCCCTCTGACGTCAGACGTCCATCTGATTTAATGGCAATATACACATTTTCATCTGTTACCATCACCTGTGAGTCTGCAACGTGGTTCATTTTATTGACGCGATTGGCAATTTTTCTTGAACGCTGCACATTCTCTTGTTTATCGTAGCCAGAGAACGACATTTGGTTATGATAGTTCATATCTCCATGACTGTAGCGTCCATCACCACCTGCGAGAGGCGTTCGATCATCTGCTTGAGGGCGGGTGCGATAATCAACATTCGTTGTATTCCCACCGTTCATTCCCTCCATGAGTTCAGAAACTGGCCCTTGATGATCTTGGTTATTGTCATCCGCACGGTTATTCGAATGATATCCGACTGGCTGACCTGATTGATTATGACGTGTATCTACACCTGCATTGTCATTTGTACCACATGCCGTTAACCCAATAGGAAGAAGCACTAATGCGATCGTTTTTTGCCATTTTTGTCTCAAACGAAAAACCCCCTGTACAAATTCAATCTCATGAGCGCGAAACAGGCTCTGTTTTAGCATGTACAGTTTGGGGAAAAATCAAGCTGTCAGTTATAAACAAAAAAAGGAACGATTGAGATCGTTCCCTCCAGTTTGCTAAAATGATCTTTATTTTAGCCCTTTTTCTTCTTTTCAGCGTGATAGAAAACCTTTGCAGTCTAGGAAGGGTGAGCACAGGAGCGGAGCGAATTTGACATTCGTGAGCACCGGAGCACAGCCCTGACAAAGAATGCGAGGGTTTGTCTACACGCTGAAAGGAACGATTGAGATCGCTCCTTCTGTTATTACTCTTCTTCGTCTTCCTCTGGTCTTGCAAAAACAGATTGACCTGGATATGGCTGCATATAAGGCTGAGCTGGATAAGCCCCCATTTGGCCATAAGGTACAGGATTCGGGTAATGTCCTGGCCATGGCTGATGCTGCTTCATGCCATCATCACATCCGCAGTCTTCCTTGCCATAAGCTTCATTTGAAACATTTGGATAAAAGCCTTGATTCACGTTCGCATTGACATTGGCGTTGGCATTGGCATTTGGATGCATATGGTGGTGCCAGTGATGCCCATCGTTTGCATGATGTTCATAATGTTCTCCGTAATAAGCTGGCGCTTGATACGCAGGATAATACGGCTGCGCTGGGTATGGATATGGCATCATGTGATGGTGATAATATGGCTGGACAGGATAGCAAAGACCTGACCCTGGTAAAATTGGCGATGCTGGCACCATTTGCTGCGGATATGGATACATTGCCGGCATGTAATGACCATGACCATAATAAGGATCATATGCGTCATGATGCTGGTGATGGTGATGATGTTCCTTATTCTCAGCCATTCCCCCTACCGCTGCGCCTCCTACATTCGGCATTTGCGGGAAATTAGGAAGGTTTGGGTAATTGCTGTGCTCCATATCTTTTCCCTCCTCCTTTTGATGCGGAATATGAATAAACGGATCATACCCCTTTGCCACTTCATCTTTTAAATGACCTTTATTTTCATGATGGAAATGGTCCTTGTTGTCTTTATGCTCCTTATTCTCATGATGGAAATGGTCCTTGTTGTCTTTATGCTCCTTATTCTCATAATGAACATGATCTTTATGATCCTTTTTGTCATGAACATGATCTTTCTTTTCATGAACGTGATCTTTTTTCTCATGATGTTCTTTTTTGGGAGGAGGCGTGAATGGCTGGTACAGATTGGTCTGATAATAATTCACATCGACTTGTGGAAAAGCTGGCTGCTCGATCTTTGGCACTGGCGGTACATAAGGTACAGGTTCGTTTGGCTTTTCTTTCGGCTTCGTATCTTGCACTTGCACGACATCTTTTGGCTTTTCTTTCACATACGGATGTTCTTTCGGCTTTGGCATTTCTTTTGCTTTCTGATGATCTGTTTTTACAGGAACACCACTAGATGGAATCTTGATCTTCATACCCGGCATGATCAAATCTGGGTTACTGAGCTGTGAATTTAGTTTTTTCAATTCTTGAAAGTCGACTCCGTATTTCTTTGAAATTTTCCAAAGGGAGTCTCCTTTTTGCACAATATGAATTTTCAACGTTTTCCCCTCCTATGCAAAACGTGAACGTAACGGTTATGTCAGAAGTACAATATGTTTCACCATAAATTTATGCCTATTTACAAGCCGATATGATAAAAACTTGCTTTCTGATAGGAGGGGCTGATTCATTATTTAATGGCGAGCATTTTATTCAGTGCAAGTAAAGCGTCTTTTGTCGTGTCTTCATTGACTTGAATCAAACCGACCGGATCACCTTTCTCTATGCTTTCTAGTGACCATAACAAATGAGGGAGATCGATCCGATTCATCGTCAAACATGGACACATATCCGGATTGAGGGATTCGATTTGTTTATCTGGATGCTGATCTATGATCCGCTTGACCAAATTCATCTCTGTTCCAATCGCCCACTTGCTTCCTGCTGGTGCTTCCTTGATCGTATCAATAATAAATTTCGTTGAACCGGCAAGATCAGAAGCCGTGACGACTTCATGCGTGCACTCTGGATGGACAAGAATTTGAATGTCACGGTCTCTTTTTCTCGTTTCTTCAATATTCCGCACCGTAAATTTCTCATGGACAGAGCAATGGCCTTTCCATAAAATCATCTTGATGCGGGAAAGCGGCTGATCGGTGATGAGCCTTTCTTCTATTTGATCCCAGACAGCCATTTCTTCAAGTGAAATGCCTAAATCAAAGGCCGTATTACGCCCTAAATGCTGATCAGGGAGAAACAGAATGCGCTCTTTTTGTGTGAGCGCCCACTCCAGCACTTTTTTAGCGTTTGATGATGTCACAGTGGCCCCGCCATGCTTTCCGACAAATGCTTTAATATCAGCTGTTGAGTTGACATACGTAAGGGGAAGAATTGTCTCCCCAAACAGACCAGTGAGCTGCTCCCATGCTCTATCCGTTTGTTTCATGTTTGCCATATCTGCCATTGAACAGCCTGCTCTCATATCTGGCAATAGAACCTTTTGATTCTTATTTGACAGCATGTCTGCTGTTTCAGCCATGAAGTGAACACCGCAGAACACAATGTACTCCGCTTCCTTGTTGTCCGCGGCTATTTGTGCGAGCTGCAATGAATCTCCTGTTGCATCTGCAAATTGGATGACTTCATCCTTTTGATAATGATGCCCTGGTATAAAAAGCTTTGATCCAAAGGCTCGTTTAATGTCTAACACACGCTGCTTCATCTCATCAACAGAGCGGTGTTTATAGTCTTCTGGCATCATGGCTGCATGTTGATTCGCAAGTACATCAAGCAGTGACATGAGTTGTTCCCCCTTTATGACTGAATTCCATATTCATACTAAAATCAAATGCTGGGGCAGAATGTGTCAGAAAACCAAGTGAAATAAGATCGACACCTGTCCCTCTGTAACTTGGCAATGTCTCTAGTGTGATGCCTCCTGAAGCCTCGGTCAGAATTGTCTCAGGCGTCATTTGTTTAAAACGTTTGACTTCGTCCGGAGAGCAGTTGTCAAACATGATGACATCGGCCTTTGCATCTATGGCTTCCTTTAGCTGCGTTTCTGATTCAATTTCCACTTCAATTTTCACCATATGACCGGCATATGCTCTTGCTTTCTCTACTGCTTCATGAATAGAGCCGCATGCAGCGATATGATTATCTTTAATCATTACCCCATCTGATAAGCCGAAGCGATGATTCTTTCCCCCACCTGTCTTCACAGCGTATTTCTCTAACATACGCAAGCCGGGCGTCGTTTTTCTCGTATCACAAATCGTAATCGACGGGTCCGCTAATCGCTGCACTGCTTCATGTGTTAAAGTGGCGATACCTGTCATGCGCTGCAATACATTTAAAATGACCCGTTCTCCTTTTAATAAGTCGCTGACTGGTCCCTTTATTTTCGCCAGCACTGCCCCTGAATGAATCCAATCACCTTCTTTAAAGAACAACTCAGTCTGAATCTGTTCATTCAGCAGGCGGTACCCTATGTCAATGACTTGAGAACCTGCCAATACACCCGATTGTTTTGCGATGATATAGGCTGTTCCTTTCTTTTCTCCAAAAATGCCATCAGCTGATACATCTCCAAAACCAATATCTTCTGTGAAAAAATGAGTCAGCATTTGTTTTAACTGTAAACGTTCCATTTGGCACCGATCCTTTCATTTTTCATCATGTGAATGTGGCCTTTTTCATGGACAATTTGCACGCCCCGCCATAATGCATCATTCCGATTTGGATAATCCAATCGATAATGACCGCCTCTACTTTCTGTACGAAGTAATGCAGACTTCACAAGGCAAATCGCTAATGCCCATTGATTGCTTAATTCGATCTGTTCACTTGTGATATTCTTCACATTCATTTGCTGATAAGGGACTTGCTGTAATGTTTGAAGCAAGGTCTTTAGCCCTTTTTCTTCTCTTACAATTGCGGCATATGTCGTCATCCATTGTCTCAACTGATCCTCTGAAATCTCTGGGACGGACCATACTTCTTGAATAGAGAAAGAAGGGATTGTTTTTTTCTGTTTAGCTATTTGTTCAATTCTCCGTGCCGCTTTGTTTCCTAAAACGAGACCTTCCAAGAGAGAATTACTCGCCAATCGGTTCGCTCCGTGTAAGCCTGTACAGGCCGCTTCTCCGATAGCAAAAAGAGATGGAACCGTCGTTTCTCCATATTCATTCACGCAGATTCCGCCCATTAAAAAATGCATACCAGGGGAAACTGGGAGCCTGCCGCTTGCCATATCGACACCTACCCGCTCACACATTGCAGCAATGGCTGGAAAACGAACTGAGAAATGTGGAATTTCGCTGATATTGAGATACAGCTCATGACCTAATTGCTGCTCATGAAAAATAGCTCTAGCAACAATATCTCTAGGCGCTAAATCAGCTTGTGGGTGAATGCCTTTCATGATCCTCCTGCGTGTTTCATCTTCTAAATAGGCTCCCTCTCCTCGGACTGCCTCTGAAACGAGACCGACTGCTTTTCCAGCGATCGTCAAGAGGGTGGGATGGAATTGAACAAATTCGAGATCAGCTAATTGTGCTCCGGCTCGATAAGCCATCATCAGTCCGTCTCCTGTTACAGAAGGGTCATTTGTGTTTGTTTCATATAGGGAGCCGCAGCCGCCCGTGGATAAAACAACGGCATCTGCGGTCATGGTATGTACGCGATCTTTCTCATCTTTCCAGACCACTCCTATGCAGGTTCCTTCGTGAACGAGCAGATCAACGACATGGGAATTTTCATATAAATGAATATGTGAGCCAAGCTGATTTTTTAAATACTGCACGAGGGTTTTGCCTGTTTGGTCTCCTCCTGCATGCAAAATGCGATGAGTCGTATGCGCCCCCTCTTTACCTAATTGCGGCACGCCCGTCTCCGTTTGATCAAATGGACAGCCTTCTTCTACGAGCTGCTCCACCATATGCTTTCCAAGACGTACGATCTCTTGTACCGCCCTTTCATCATTGTGATCACAGCCGGCAGCTAATGTGTCTTGTACATGCTGATGAACAGAATCCTGTGCTGAAAAGGCAGCTGCGATTCCTCCTTGTGCAAGCATGGAATTACTAGAGGAAAATTGTTTTTTTGTCATCATGATGACTTCGCAGCTTTCTGAAATGGTTTTTGCAAAGGAAAGCGCTGCAATGCCTGATCCCACCACAATGATTTTTTTGATTGATGACACCATCGCCCCTCCTGTCATTTACACCTGTCTTGACACATATCATTACACAACACTACAATAAATACAAGAAAAAATTTTCTTATAGGAGATGGATGGATTGGTTTATTTAGATTACGCAGCTTCTACACCTGTTTCGGAGGAGGCACTGCATGTTTTTCAGCAGCTAAGTAAAGATTGCTACGGGAATGCAAGCAGTCTACATGATGCAGGCGGAAGAGCAAATGACATACTGACTTACAGCAGACAATCAATCGCTGCCATTCTTGAGGGCGAACCAGAGGGCATCTACTTTACAAACGGCGGAACGGAATCCAATCTTCTTGCGATTCAATCGATGGCAAATGGTCTGCCAGCAGACAGGCAGCATGTCATCACAACTTCTGTAGAGCATCCTTCTGTTCATCATGCGGTTAAAAGCTTAGAGCGTCTTGGCGCGAAGGTTACGATCATTGAACCGAATCAAGATGGGATCATCACTCAGGACATTCTCAAAGATGCATTATTGCCTGAAACAGGATTAGTATCTATCCAGCATGCTAATTCAGAAACAGGGATTATCCAGCCGCTCGCTGAATTAGCACCCATTTTAAAAGAAAGGCACATTCTTTTTCATACAGATGCCGTGCAAACATTCGGAAAGGTTCGTGTGTCCATCAAGGAGCTTGGGGTTGATGCCGTATCCATCTCTAGCCATAAAGTGTATGCACCTAAGGGCGCTGGTGCTGTCTATATGGGCGCTCACGTTCCTTGGAAGCCTTTATATTCAAGTGCAGTTCAGGAAAATGGCTTCCGCCCTGGAACAGTGAACGTTCCATGCATCGGTGCTTTTGCTGCTGCGAGCGAACAATTGATACTTAAGCTAGATGAGCAAAAACGGCAAAATGAGCAGCTTCGTGATTATTTTCTTCAGCAGCTGAAAATGAGACAGCTTCCTGTTCGTACACTTCAGAACAATGGCAATCGCCTTATGTTGCCTCATATTATTGGTTGTTTTTTTGAAGGGTTTGAAGGACAATATGTAATGTTAGCATGTAACCGGCATGGGATTTGTATATCGACTGGAAGCGCATGTGCTTCTGGTTATCATCATCCCTCCCCGGCTGTGAAGGCATTGCACGTATCAGACCGTGATGCTCTTCAATTCATTCGACTATCATTTGGATCGAAGTCGTCAAAAGAGGACATCGATCAGCTTTTGCATACATTTGAACAATTGCAAAAGGAGAAGAAAGGAGCATAAGACGTGGAGCAAGAGAGGAAACTCATTGGCGAAGAGAGAAGAAACGCCATTTTAGAGTGGCTGAAAGAAACAGATTCACCGCTCACCGGGAGCTTTTTGGCTAAAAAGGCAGCTGTCTCTCGACAAGTCATTGTACAAGATATCTCACTATTGAAAGCAAAAAACGAACCCATTATTGCCACAAGTCAAGGCTATGTGTATATGGCATCTCAGCATGCGCCAGAAAGAGAAATTGAACAAATCATCGCCTGCAAGCATGATCCTGTTCGTACAGAAGAGGAACTGACCTTAATTGTAGATTTTGGGGTGACGGTAAAAGATGTGATTATAGAGCACCCTGTTTACGGTGAACTAACGGCCTCGATTCGCGTCAGCACTCGCAAGCAAGTAGCTGATTTCGTTCATCATATTTCTAACACGGGCGCCTCCTACTTGTCAGAACTAACAGACGGTGTGCATTTACATACACTCACTTCTTACAGTCAAAAGCAGCTTGACCAAGCCATCCAAGCGCTCGATGATGCTGGCTTTTTAATTAAAGATTAAAAAAATAGTGTCCTGCAAGGGACACTATTTTTCATTCGTTAGTTCATATGTTTGGTAGCTGCCGAGCAATTTGACTTCACAGCCAATTGCTTCTAATTCCTGAATCGCACCAGGGACAAGGACATCATCCATTTCTTTTTCTATATCTATAATAAATAAATAGTGTCCAAGACCAGTTTTTGTTGGACGAGATTCAATTTTTGACAAGTTGAGATTTCGCCAAGAAAAGGCAGATAACACGCGGTGCAATGCACCTGATTGGTCATCCTTTGGCAGACTGACGACAATGGTCGTTTTTGGCTTCGATGAGAACCCTGCATTCATTGGGAACGATGCTTTAGGATCTTTATGTAAAATAACAAAGCGTGTATGATTGTGCGGATAATCATGAATGTCTTTTTTTGCAATCGTTAAACCATACGTTTGTGCGGCAATTTCATTCGCAATGGCCCCAGCAGCCTCATCCGGATGCTCACTGATATATTTCGCTGCATAACCTGTTGATTCAACTGGACGATGCGGAATATCTGGGTACTGCTTTTTCAGAAATTGATGACACTGGGCAATCGCGTGCGGATGTGATTGGATCACATCTAATGTCTCCCAGCTTTCCGCTCTTGATGGGTGGACAAGCAAATGCTGCCGAATCGGTGCTGTCATTTCACCAACAATGGACAGCGCTTCTTCATGAATTAAATAATCAATCGTTAAGTTTACAGATCCTTCGAGTGCATTTTCAAGTGGAACGACCGCCAAATCGACTTCGCCTTTTGACACAGCATCCATACATTGCGGAATCGTTGCATAGGCACGCTGCATTGCATCTGCTGGAAAGCAAGAGCATACGGCCAAATGAGTAAATGTTGCCTCTGGTCCAAAATAACCTACAGTTAATTGCTTCATCTGCTATGATCTCTCCTTTTACGCCCCAGAACCTAGAATTTCAACTTTTTCGACAAATTCAAGTTTTCTTAATTGATTCATGACTGTATTGATATCATCTGCCATACCAGCCGTGCTAATGGATAGCGTGACATTCGCTCTTCCTTGCAGCGGAATCGTTTGGTGAATGGATAACACATTACAGCCAGAGTCAGCCACAATTTGAAGCAGTCTTGACAAAGCCCCAGACCGATCCTCAAGGTGGAAAAACAATGTGATGATCTGCTCTTTCACCATCGTATAAAATGGAAAAACAGCATCTCTGTATTTATAAAAAGCACTGCGGCTTAAATCCGCTTGTTGAACAGCATCGGCAACTGAATCCGCTTTTTTGCGATCGAGAAGCTTTTTGACTTCAAGCGTTTTTCGCATCGCATCTGGAAGGACATCCTCTCTTACTAAATAGAACGTTTCTTCTTTCACCTGTTTTCTCCCCTTTTAAAAACGGGAGAGCCCATGGACTGGACCCTCCTTTTGATCAATCAATAAATTCAAATTCAAATTCAAGCAGACGAATGATGTCGCCGTCTTGTGCACCACGCTCACGCAAGGCATCATCGACACCCATTCCGCGCAATTGTCTAGAGAATCGTTTCACGGACTCATCTCTTGAGAAATCTGTCATCTTAAACAGTCGCTCAAGTGCTTTACCCGTTATGACAAATGTACCGTCAGGATCTCTTGTGATCTCAAATGGTGCATCTCCCTCATCAAACCTGTACATTACGCGGTTATCAGACAGTTCCTCTTCATTATAAAGCGGGAATTCCGGTGTTGTTTCAAGCTGATTGGCGATTTCAAATAAAAGCTCACGAAGCCCTTCTCTTGTGATCGCACTAATTGGGAACACTTTATAGTCATCCGTTAATTTTTCTTTAAATGCCGCTAGATTGTCAGCAGCATCTGGCATGTCCATTTTGTTCGCTACAATGATTTGTGGACGCTCAGTCAATCTCATATTGTATTGCTCAAGCTCTTCATTAATCGTCACATAATCTTCGTACGGGTCACGTCCTTCAAGTGCTGACATATCAATGACATGGACAATGACACGTGTCCGCTCAATGTGGCGTAAAAATTGATGACCTAAGCCAACACCTTCGTGCGCGCCTTCGATCAGTCCTGGCAGATCCGCCATGACGAAGCTTCGGTTATCATCTGTTTCGACAACTCCTAGGTTCGGCACAAGCGTTGTGAAATGATAATCCGCAATTTTCGGTTTCGCAGAAGAGACAATTGAAAGCAGTGTCGATTTCCCGACACTTGGGAAACCAACAAGTCCAACATCTGCAAGTACTTTTAATTCTAAGATGACGTCACGCTCTTTACCTGGCTCGCCATTTTCAGAAAGCTGTGGTGCAGGGTTTGCCGGTGTTGCGAAACGTGAATTTCCACGTCCGCCTCGTCCGCCTTTTGCAATGACTGCCCGCTGTCCATGCTCTGTTAAGTCTGCGAGTACCTGTTCCGTCTCTGCATCCGTCACAACCGTACCGGGCGGAACTTTGACAACCATTTCTTCCGCATTTCGGCCGTGCTGGTTTTTACTCATTCCGTGCTCGCCGCGATCCGCCTTAAAATGGCGCTTATAACGAAAGTCCATCAATGTTCTGAGTCCTTCGTCTACTTCAAATACAACATCTGCACCATTTCCACCATCGCCGCCAGCCGGCCCGCCTTTTGGCACATATTTTTCACGACGAAACGCCACCATACCGTTTCCGCCGTCACCGCCTTTAACATACACTTTAACCTGATCTACAAACATAACTTCCTCCGTTTCTCTGCATCACATATCTCATTCTTGCCTCAAACAAAGCTCGATCATGGACTCATGACTTGTCACATGAAATTGAACTACACTCATACATGGATAGTTTGCGTCATGAAACGCATTTAACGCATCCAAACTTGTTAATTTTCCTTTGAAATCAAAATATAAGATCACATCATTCTCTTCATGATCTGTTTGGAACGTGACCGTTAAATGATTTTCAGTTTTCTGGCAAACTGATTGATCGAATATCGAAAACAACTCCTGTGATACCGTTAGCAGCTGCGATTCATATGCTGATAAGTCTCGGGTTTCACCAAGCACTTCGTATTCTAAGGTGATAAAATGCGACTCCCAATTAAATGTTAGAAAGTAATAGGCCAATTGGGGAATTTTTAAATTTGAGAGTTTGGATTCATGCTGTGCTTCAATGACCATTTCTTCTATAATTTCAAACACACGGTCATATTTTTCTAATGTCAAGTTGCCCTTGATCAGCTGCAATTTATTCATCCAGTCATGTCTTGAACGACTGAGCAGATAGATCAATTCATTTGTTAATGCAACGTGAGTTAATTTTTCGTTTTGTTTACTTGATATCTCTTCCATTATCGCACTCCCAATCGTTTGGTCTCTCTTTTAGGAGTCTTATCATCAATATGTCTCCCTGAATTATAACAGAGAAGACAGCATAGAAAAACACTAGTTATGTGAGGAAAGGTTGTTTTTTCTGATCTATAGGAGAAAATGAGGCAAAGTCAGCAAACGTTCTTTGATATTGATGGAGTGCATCTCTTTTTCATCTTCGATACTACTTGTAAAAAGTGAAAAAAACTCCAGTCAATGACCGGAGTTTTTAGCAATTATTGTGCCGCAGGATATACGCTCACTTTTTTACGGTCACGACCGAAACGTTCGAATTTAACTGTTCCGTCGATTTTAGCGAAAAGAGTGTCGTCGCCTCCGCGTCCAACGTTTTCACCTGGATAGATTTTCGTTCCACGTTGACGATAAAGGATAGAACCACCAGTTACGAATTGACCATCAGCACGTTTAGCGCCTAAACGTTTAGACTCAGAGTCACGTCCGTTCTTTGTAGAACCTACCCCTTTTTTAGATGCGAAAAATTGAAGATCTAATCTAAGCATGAAGTTCACCTCCTATTTTTTTGTAGATATTCTCACATAATCGTGATAATCTCGTTCGATTGTTTCTAAGGAAACGACCATGCCTTCTAAAAGCAGCTGGGCTTTTTCAAAAGATACTGGATCTGTATCAGCCGGCAATTCAAAAGAGAAATAGCCGCCTTCCTCGCCAATATCAAGCAGAGGGTCCAATCCTGTCAGTGCAATAATTGAATTGACTGAGCCGAAAACAACAGCAGATACTCCTGCACAAACGAGATCCTGACCTTTTTCAGCAAACTCGGCATGTCCAGTCATCTGAAAAGACGTAATGCTTTCATCTGCTGCCGACCGAGTAATGGTTGCTTTGATCATATCACTCACACGCCTTAAGCGTTGATTTTTTCGATAACAACTTTAGTGTAAGGTTGACGATGACCTTGTTTCTTGTGGTTGTTTTTCTTCGGTTTGTACTTGAACACAGTAATTTTCTTACCGCGACCTTGTTTTTCAACTTTAGCCGTTACTGTTGCTCCAGCAACTGAAGGGTTACCCACTTTGACAGTGTCTCCGCCGACAAACAATACGTTTTCAAAAGTTACTGTTTCACCTGCTTCAGCAGCTAGTTTTTCAACATAAACAGTTTGACCTTCTTCAACTTTTACTTGTTTACCACCAGTTTCGATAATTGCGTACATCTCTGCACCTCCTAATAAACTCAGACTCGCCGAATACAGGGGGCCTTAGGCTCTTTACACCTGCTTCGCGCGGTTGTAGCACGGGTGCTACATATCCATAACATTAAAAAATATATCAAATTAGACGCAGAATGTCAACGTATTTTCATCACTAGTACGGCAAAAGAAGCTCTTCCATGGAGGAGGTAGTTCTTCGATCTGAAAAATATGCATGAAGCAGTTCATTTTCGTCAAGCTGGCTCATTTTCACGCCATCTCTTTCAATAATAATCGGATGCTTACAGCCTCTTTGGAATCGCGCCATGACTTCATATACTTTTTCCTCAGCGCTCGCTCTCAGCGGAATCAGCTTTTCTACCTTTTGCTCTTTTTTACCGTAATAACGTTCTAGTAAAAAACGAACCCTGACATAATGCCGCTGCCGGTACTCCATCACGAGTGAATAGGCTAAAAAGGTGAGCAGCACCCAGCCGTTGAATTGAAGCGGCGCAAACAAAAGTAATCCGCCTGTCAACAGACTAAAAAAGACAAGGGAGCCTTTTATGGCAAGGGCATGTGCACGTTGGAAAGGGTAATATGCTGATAAGAGCAAAAAGAATAATTTCCCGCCATCTAGCGGCCAAATCGGCAAAAGATTCACAAGGAAAATCGCCATATTATAAAAAGTGAACATCGTAAAAATGTCGTGTGAAATAAGAGAAGCTTCCATGAAAAACCACGCCATAAGCTGGAGCGGTACATGCTGGAGCGGCCCGCATAAAATGACCGCCAGCTCTTCCTTTAGCGGGCGGTTCCCATGCTCTTCTACTTCTACCGCTCCGCCAAACGGGAGTAGAAAAATCCGCCGAATGCGCCAATGATAATAGCAAGCAGCCGCTGCATGTCCAAGCTCATGGACAAAGACGATAATGAGCAGACAAAGCAGCGGCTTGATTTGACCAGAGAGGATCGCAAACGCCATCACAATCCACAGCAGCGGATGAATGTGAATTTTCGTCAGCATGACCAGCCATCTATTCAAAGGTCATCACCTGAATAGGATCGATAAACTGTTCATTTTGCTTAATGGCAAAGTAATATGTGCCCTTTCCTTGATCATCAAGTGAGATCTGGCCAATTTTCTCACCCTTGTCGACAAAATCGTATAAGGCCACATTGGCTTCCTTTAATTGACCGTACCAGCTATAGGTGTTATCCGCATGCTGCACGACCACTGTCAGCCCTGTGTCACTTTTCTTTTTCACTTCTACTACATAGCCTTCCTTCATACTGTCAATCGCTTCAGCCGATGTTTCGATTTTGACACCTGCTCCATTTTGCGTAAAGGATTCCTGTACTTTTCCAGAAGCAGGTACGGCCAGTTCTTGGTTCGCTTGTACATCTTTTTGGTCTTCCTTTTTGTCGGTTAAAAAGGCAAGGGGGTTTCCAACTGTTTTCTCAAACCAGCGATTGGCAGCAGCAAATTGAAAATCTTGCTCAAAGGTCTGCGTAATGATCGGCTTCAGCTGCTGAAACGGCCCTGCCTGACCTTTAAATGAAATGGCTACAATCAACACAAGAGACGCAGATAATAAACATTTCAGCACAAAGGCATTGGGGTTAAATAGCGGATGCTGATATTTCTTCGGCTGATGAGACGACGATTCAAAGGAAGACGACCCTGAATGCTTTTCTTCCTCTGTCAGCATGACCCATGGAGGGATATCCTCTTTTTTCTTGAAAGTCGTCTTCTTAGATGGAGCAGCTGACTGCTTCGTTTTGCGGCGCTGCGCGATTTTCTTTCGGTACTCGTCCACACTTTTCATGAGATCACCCTTTACATACAAACAGTTTGTACATTTTATGTGGTGACCTCATCTGATATGCAACAAAAAGACCGATTCTGATCGAATCGGTCTCATTTTACCTGAATGCTTATTAAGCTCTTACACCAAAAAATGCTTTCAGCTTCGCAAACATTCCTTTGTTTTCATCTTCAAATGATTGAAGTGGAACAGATTCGCCTAGTACGCGGCGGGCGATATTACGATACGCAATCGAGACTTTATTTTTAGCATCCATGACAATCGGTTCACCATTGTTTGAAGCCTTAATCACGTCATCATCATCAGCGACAATGCCAAGAAGATCAATCGATAAGTGATGGACAACTTCATCCACATCCATTGAATCGCCACTTTTCGCCATGTGTGTACGAATACGGTTGACAATCAAACGAGGTGGTTCGATATCTTCTTGTTCTAACAAGCCGATGATACGGTCGGCATCTCTTACAGCTGAGATCTCAGGCGTCGTCACGACAATTGCCTTATCTGCACCAGATACAGCATTTTTAAAGCCTTGCTCAATTCCAGCAGGGCAATCAATGACGACATAATCAAAGTCTTGTTTCAATGATTGAATTAATTCTTTGATCTGCTCTGGTTCTACAGCCGTTTTATCGCTTGTTTGAGCAGCGGGTAAAAGATACAAAAGATCCTCGAAACGCTTATCTTTTACAAGCGCTTGGTGAATTTTACATCTTCCTTCTACTACATCGACTAGATCATAAATAATGCGGTTCTCAAGCCCCATCACGACATCTAAATTCCGAAGGCCAATATCGGTATCAACTAGACACACCTTTTTCCCTTGAATTGCTAGTGCTGTGCCTAAGTTTGCAGATGTTGTTGTTTTGCCAACGCCGCCTTTTCCTGAGGTAATCACAATAGCCTCGCCCAATTTCACATTCCTCCCTCAAGCCTTGTCAGATTAGGTCTTATATGAGCCAATTGCTGCAGGCGTTCAATGATCATGTTGCCATCTATATCTAAATAAGCACATTCCATTTCATTTCCATCTTCTTTTTGATCTGGTGCACGGTTAAACACTTGTGCGATGCGAAGCTGTGTTGGAATCATACGAGATGCCGCAATGACAGCTTGTTTATTCCCATTACATCCAGCATGTGCCACGCCTTTTAAAGCGCCGAGCACAAAAATATTTCCCCCTGCACGAATCGTTCCGCCAGGATTGACATCTCCTACTAATAAGAGATCTCCTTCAACATACAGTACCTGTCCAGAGCGCACAATTTTGGCTACAGAGGTAATTTCGGCCTCTGCTTTTAATCGTCTCGCCTCTTCAGTTGACATGACGTCACTTTCAATAGAGTGAATGACGAGATGTTCATTTTCAGAGACTGCTTCAGTCAAACGCATTTCCTGATCCTCTGTTAAATACCGAAAACCAAGCTTAATATGCACATTAACCTTATGACCTTCCCTTCCATCTGTATATTGCTCAAGTAAAAGAACCTCTCGCAAGCCAGAAAGAAGGTCATCAAACGAACAGTCATCATTTAACTGTAATGTTAATCCGTTTTTTGTACCTTTTATTGTCACATATTGCTGTTTTTGAGTTTTCAAGATGCTCACCTCAACAACATACTCATTTCGCCGTATTTGGACAAACTCCTGCTTTTATTCGTCGATCAGTCCTTGTTTCATATTGATGAAAAAGAGCCTAAGCGGCACAACAAGTATGAGAGACGCAGCAGTATTTAAAAGAATCGTTGGAATAAAGCGTTCGATGACATACGTATTAAACGGCATAATACCTGGTTGAATTGTCGCTTGAACGCCGTATACATAAAACTCCATCACGGAAACAGCAATAATCGACAGAAAGACGACCACTAACATATTTGTTTGCAAAACTTTAAAGGCTTTCGCTAGCAAATAGCAGAGCGCTCCAAAGCCAAACATATGAACACCAAGTATGCCTGTATACGAAATATCATATAAAAGTCCAAAGATAAAACCGAAAATCACACCATATTTTTGATTCACAAAAGCCGTCATAAATACAAGTGCGAGTAAGATGAAATGAGGAGCTAAAATTTGATTGTCTGAAACAAATGGGAGCTTCACTAGATCGACAAAAATACTGTCAAATACGAAGATAAACAACATGACGAAAGCAAGAAGGAAACGTCTCACGATCCTTCCTCCTTCGTCAATTCAGATGCATCTGCCGTACTTGAGCTGCGATTCACCACAATCACGCGGTCTAAATTGTTGAGTTCAGCCGCTGGTTCTACATAAATGATTTTTGTCAGGCCGTAATGATCTGGCTCGATTTCACTCACCTTACCAATCGTCAAGCCTTGAGGGAATACGCCCCCTGCTCCAGATGTTTCAACAAGATCTCCTTTTTTGACATCTCCATCTGCATCAGATTTCAGAATATTCATTGTCAGCATTTTTTTCTTACTGTCATAGCCGTTAATAATTCCGTTGAGTTCTTCTTTGCCCTTTTTCGCAAAAATTTTCGTTGAAATTCTATTATTTTGGTCAGTAGAGCTTAGCAACCTTACAGTCGAAGTAAAATTGTTGAGCTTATCACTTTCAATTTTCCCAATTAACGCACCACTCTCATTTGTGACCGCCATATCTTTGTCAACGCCTTGTTTTTTCCCTTTATCAATCATGACAAAGCTATCCCAAAGGGACGGGTTTCTAGCGATAACCGTTGATAGAATTGGCGTATAATCACGAATAGAGTTCACATAACCGAGCTGCTTGCGAAGCTTTTTGTTCTCATCTTCTAGTTCTTGAAGTTTCGCCTCATATTGGGTTTGTCCATCAAGTTTTTTTCGAAGACGTTCGTTTTCATCGTATGTGTTCTTTAAATCTTGTACGTTCCCATAAATACCGGCAATAAATTGTGATGGTTTATGAAAGACACCTTGAAAAAAGCCTGTCGTATCCCCCACTAATTTTTCCGGCCACGAAGCACCTCTGCCGCTTTTCACTGAAAAACCAATCATGGCCACCAGTACGATGACACAGACAAGGAGCAACATTAATCTTTTATTCATAAAAAACTGCGGCATGTCTTACACCTCTTTATTTACGCCCGATTATCGATTATCTTTTGATTTTCCTTTGAACAAATGAATATGCTCTAGTGCTTTTCCTGTTCCGATCGCCACACAGTCAAGCGGATCTTCAGCAATAATGACTGGCATCTTCGTTTCATCACTAATGACTTTGTCAAGATTACGAAGCAATGCACCGCCGCCAGTTAAGACGATTCCACGGTCCATAATATCTGCTGCCAGCTCAGGCGGAGTTTTTTCAAGTGTCATTTTCACCGCATCAACAATTGTTTCCACTGTATCACGAAGCGCTTTTGCAATCTCATCTGCTGTAATCGAGATTGTTTTTGGCAGACCAGTTAAAAGGTCACGGCCCCGAATATCCATTTCATCATGTACATCAGGCTGCGCAGAACCAATTTCCATTTTAATAGCTTCTGACGTACGATCACCGATCATCAGGTTATACGTTTTACGGATGTAGCTGCTGATCGCATCATCCATTTCATCTCCTGCCACGCGGATTGATTGTGATGTCACAATACCGCCAAGAGAAATAATGGCTACCTCTGTTGTACCGCCGCCAATGTCAACAACCATACTTCCTGTTGGCTCCCATACAGGCAGGTTAGCACCGATCGCCGCAGCAAATGGCTCTTCAATCGGGTATGCGTCACGTGCACCAGCTTGTCTTGTTGCATCAATAACTGCACGCTCTTCTACAGCTGTAATACCAGATGGTACACATACCATCACGTAAGGTTTACGAGCAAAAAGCCCTTTGCCTTTTAATGCTTGATTAATGTAATATTTCATCATTGTTGCTGTCGTCTCGTAATCTGCAATGACTCCGTCTTTCATTGGGCGAAGTGCCACAATATTACCAGGTGTACGGCCAATCATGTTTCTCGCGTCATTTCCAACCGCCACTATAGACTTCGTATCAGTTTCCAAAGCTACGACCGAAGGTTCTCTTACAACAATGCCTTTTCCTTTAATAAAAACAAGCGTGTTCGCTGTTCCAAGATCTATTCCAAGGTCTTTTGTACCAATTCCAAACATATGTATGTATCTTCCTTTCTTAAACCAAAATTCCCTTTAGGGAAAAACTCATAAACTCTATTATATCGTAAAACATTGAAAAAAAAAGTGTTACAAATACCCTTTTTCCTTCAAACTCACAAATTTTTGATCACCTATGACCAGATGATCAAGCAGCTGTATTCCAATCAGCTTTCCACATTCAAAAAGTCGCTGTGTAACTTCAATATCTTCCCTGCTGGGCGTCGGATCTCCAGATGGATGGTTGTGCACACATATAAATGAAGCGGCCGATCGTTTAAAGGCTTCTTTGAAAATTTCACGCGGGTGAACGATCGATGAATTCAGGCTTCCAATAAACACGGTATGTTTATGAAGAACTTGATTTTTTGTATTGAGATAAAGACAAACGAAATTTTCCTGTGTCAAAAATCTCATATCTTCCATCACAAAGTTCGCTCCGTCTTCTGGTGTGCGGATCACATAGCGGTTATCCGTCGTTTGATGGTGTAATCTAGTGCCGAGTTCTAAAGCAGCTAAAAGAGAAATCGCCTTCGCCTTTCCAACTCCTCTAATCTTCGACATTTCTTCAATTGAGGCTTCTTTTACAGAGCGAAGACCGCCAAATGTTTGCAGAAGTCTTGCAGAAATTTGGAGAACTGATTCTTTTTTCGTGCCTGTTCTTAGAAGGATCGCAACAAGTTCATGATTTGACAAACTGCTGGGCCCGTATTTGATAAATCGTTCTCTCGGTTTTTCATCATGAGGGAGATGCTTTAGCAGCATAGGGAAATCGTTCAGGATGACCACTCCTTTTAGAATTCCTTCCTGTCTTCAAAAAGGGGTGATTCCAAAGGTTTCAAGCACTCTGACTGTTTTCGCAATAGGTAGACCGACAACGGAAAAATAATCACCATCTATTTTTTGAACAAACAGTGCGCCTTTCCCTTGAATGCCATAGCTTCCCGCTTTATCAAGGGGTTCGCCCATATCGATATAGCGGTCTATTTCATTTTGAGTCAGCGTCCAAAATGTCACTTCTGTCTGTTCATAAAATGTTTCTTTTCTATTCTCTGACTGAACCGTGACACCCGTCAAGACTTGATGTGTCTTTCCTGATAATAATTGAAGCATAAAAGCCGCTTCTTTCTTATCTTTTGGTTTCCCAAGACATTTGCCGTCAATTGCAACAATTGTATCTGCACCAATGACCACAGCTTTGGGATTTAATCTTTGAATATCATTTGCTTTTTGTTCTGCCAACCATTGGACGTTCTCAGCAGGGGAAAGGTTTCGATTAATTTCTTCTTTTAAATGACTTGCTTGAATGTCATAAGAAAACCCTGCTAGATCAAGCAATTCTTTTCTTCTAGGTGATTGCGATGCGAGAATCAATTGGTTCATGTTTGTTCATCCTTTCAGGGTTTAGCCTAAGAAGTAAGATACCCATTCATCCTAGCAAATGTACATCTTACCGACAATTTACGAAAATTCATTTTTCATGTACCTTCATCATTATGTTGGATGCAAAAGAAAAAAACTAGTCATTTTTTGACTAGTTTCGTTTCTTAAAAAATGATTTTACGTATTTAATTGATCAAGCAATGCCTGCTGAGATTTCCATCCATTTTCAGCAGTTGGGTCATTTAAGAGCTGCACAGCTTTTAGCAAACTGCTTTTAGCCGGTGCATCCTCTGTTTTGGCACTTTCAAGCTCAGAAATTAGCTGCGTGACTTCCTTTTGATCCACTTCATCGCCTGCAATCACTTTGGATGATAATACAGATGCCTTTTCTATTAAACTAGTCAGCTCATTCGGCACTTGAAATGAGAGCTCCTTTCCTCCCCACGCCTCAAAGTGCTGATCAATCAATTTCTTCCCTACAGCGCTTGTCATCCCCTGCTCTGTCGCAAGCCCGGCAATGACATAATATCCATCATCCATGGAAACCTTTTTCCCAGCATATCCTGCATCTTTTAAACTGCCAACTAAGTCATCTGCTCCTTTTTCAGAAGAGAATTTCCCAGCCTGTACAACAAAGGTTGATAAACTGCCAGAGGCACTTTTTTCATCTTTGTTCTCTTTTGATTCATCTGTAGTACCTGCATTCGGCGCATCCCCACCAGCTTTCATCGATGATTGATTTCCAGAACCAGATGCCGAGACACTGATATCTCCACCTGAAGGATTTGATGTACCATCTTGACTTAAACTAAGCGCAAACACCCCAAGGCCTGTCCCAAGAACGACCGCAAACACAATCGTTGTCATCACTCTCTTGAAGGGACCGCGATTTTTACCGAACTTCTGATCAAAGGAGCTTTTTTTCTTTTGATAAGGTGTGACGACTTTTGGATCAGAATGATAAATATGATCAGCAGCATCATCCCACTGGAAATCTTCTTCTTTCGGTTTAGACGAATCTTCCTGAGAAGCCGCTGTCTCCTGTTCAGAATGTCTCTTTTCCTCCCAATTCGAAAACGTCACTTGATCCTCTTGCTGTTTTGGCGGCTGATGATCATCTTCATGCACCATTTCTTCCTTGCCATTAATATTGACCTTTAGCCCTTGTTTTTTTGCCTGCCTCTTTTTCACTGTCATTCCCCGCTTTCTGACATGTTTGTAAGAAAGACCTTTCTGTCCAATGAATCAGCGCGAATTTAACCCGTCCTTCTTTCTGTTTCACACTTTACCATAGCAGTAAAAAAAAAGAACAAGACTTTTGTCGGCAGGGCAAAAAAGTGTTCGCCAATTTTTTCACCCCTTCGACTATCCAAATAGAAACAAGACAGGAGCACCACAGAGATACAGCAAAAAAGAAATAGTGATCGAAGGAACAAAAGGGAATGGCTCGTTTACTCGAAAGGAAAAGACCTTTGCATAAACCATTCCAGCGATACATGAGAGAAAAAGCATGAGAAGGAACGGCTTGAAGCCAAAGCAAAACGCAAGCACACTGAACAACTTCATATCAGCTCCGCCCAGACTATTCGGCTTAAAATAATCTAAACTAGAAAACAAAAGAATGCAAAAAATCAGAGAAGCCGCCCCTTCCCACCAGATAAGAAGCGGTTCCAACGTGCGGTATATGACGAAAAGAGGGAAAAAGAAGAGAAACAGCTCGTTCGGCACCCTCATATAGAGAAGATCACTCACGACAGCAATCACGAATAAACTACAAAGAATCACAAGGAAAAGACTTTCAAACGAAACACCAGCGATCCTATAAATGAACAAAAAAAGACCGCCTGACAGCATTTCAATCGTTGGATAGAGCCAAGACAGCCGAATGCCGCAATGTTTACAAGACCCCTTCCATACAGCATAAGAAACGAGCGGGATCATCTCATGCAGGGATAGCGGCTGTTTACAGGCTGTGCAGTGAGAGCGAGGGAAGAGAATAGACCGCTTCACTGGCAGCCTTTCGCCAGTGAGATGTAAGAACGATCCCATCGTGATGCCTGCAAGAAACAGAAAAATCTCAATCATATGTGGTGCTCCTTCCGGTAATAAGATAGACCGGATTTTACCATGACCCTATCCACCAAAGCATCTAGTGAAAATATGATTTTTCCCCTCTTCTACATATAAAAAGAAAAAGACGCAGGAGGCATCAAAGCCATTTGCGTCTTTTCGTTATCCAATCATACGATTTCGTAAATCTGAAATAAAATAAAGAGAGCCTGTCACAAGGATCACCGCTGAAGGATCATCACTTTTTTTCTGAATGAACTCAAGCACTGTACGAGGGTCATCATCATACGATGTTGCCTCTAACTGACTGCATGCATAAAGCTTTTCCGCTGATTCAGCTCTTGGAAAATCAAATGAAACAAAATGGATAGAGGAACTAATGGCTTCAAGTTTTTGAATCATTTGCTTGTACGGCTTATCTTTTAAAGCACTAAAACAGACATGCACTTGTTTACTAGAAAAATGAGCTTGTACCGTTTCAATTAAACGGTCGATTCCTTCTTCATTATGAGCGCCGTCTAAATAAACTGGTGGATGGTCTTTGACTTTTTCAAATCTTCCAGCCCAAACTGCATGCCGAATACCTTCATATACCTGCTCTTCTGTCACGCTAATATAGCCTTCTTGCTCCATCCATTCAATGAGAAGAACAGCAAGGGAAGCATTTTGCTGTTGATGCGTTCCGATTAACCCTGTTTCAAGCTGCGGATACTGCCTTTTTGATGTGCTTAACGTAAATCGTTCTCCTGTTTCTGTTGGCTGCTGATGACTGAAGGTACAAGTATCCTGTAATGAAATGCATTCCGTCTTCTTCTCTTTTGCGATATTTTGAATGACCGCAAGTGCTTCCGGTTGATGAACTGCGGTGATCATCGGAATACCCTCTTTGATAATGCCCGCTTTTTCAGATGCAATTTGTTCAAGTGTATCACCTAGAATCGCCATATGATCATGACCAATCGATGTAATCGCTGTTAAGATAGGTACGGCAACATTTGTTGAATCAAGTCTTCCGCCAAGCCCTGTCTCTAATAGGACAAAGTCTACTTGCTGCACATCGGCAAAATAAGCAAATGCACATGCGGTAATGATTTCAAACTCTGTTGCTGCGCCAAGCTCTGTTTGATCTAACTCATCAACAAAAGGCTTGATTTTATTCACCAAACTCAGCCATTCTTCATCCTGTATAGGTGCTCCGTTCACGCTGATTCGTTCATTGAACGTTAAAATAAACGGGGAGGTGAAGGTGCCGACTGAATAGCCTGCTGCCTGTAAAACGGAACGAGTAAACGCAATCGTTGAACCTTTTCCATTTGTACCTGCAACATGTACCACTTTTATGCGTTGTTCCGGATGGCTTAGTTTGTTCATCAGCCACTTCATTCTTTCAAGACCCGGTTTTACACCAAAGGCCAGTCTACTGTGAATCCACTCAATGGCTTCATGATAGGTTGTAAACAATGTCATCTCTCATTTCATCCGAAATTTTCAAAAAAGACGACTCCATTTTGTTAGGAGCCGTCTTTTCAACCTTATGCTTTCAGCTCTTCAATACGCTTTTGAACAGCTTCGCGTTTTGCGACATAGTCACGTTCTTTCGCACGCTCTTCTTCTACGACACTTTCAGGCGCTTTTTTCATAAAGCCTTCGTTGCCAAGCTTTTTCTGGACGCGCTCTACTTCTTTTGTCAACTTATCAAGCTCTTTTTGCAGACGAGCGATTTCCTCATCTAAGTTGATTAAGCCTTCAAGCGGCAGAATGAGCTCTGCTCCAGAAATAACAGCCGTCATCGCTTTATCACTAGCTGGGACATCTGTGCCAATTTCAAGTACACTTGGGTTCGTAAAACGCTCGATATATAAACGGTTTTTCTCTAAGCGTTCCTGCACATCAGATGTAGAAGCTTTAATGTAAAGCTCCACCTGTTTGCTCATTGGCGTATTCACTTCACTGCGGATGTTACGAACAGAACGGATGAGTTCCACAAGCAGCTTCATATCAGCAGACGCTTGTTCGTTTGAAAGCTCCGGCTTCACCTCAGGCCAAGCCGCTACAGTAATCGATTCACCTTCGTGCGGAAGATGCTGCCAGATTTCTTCTGTTAAGAATGGCATGAACGGATGAAGAAGTCTCATCGTCTGATCTAATACGTACGCAAGGATCGAACGAGTCGTTTTCTTCGCTGCTTCATCTTCTCCATAAAGCGGAAGCTTCGCCATCTCAATATACCAATCACAGAAATCATCCCAAATGAAGTTGTATAAATGTCTGCCCACTTCACCAAATTCATACTTGTCAGCTAGCTGTGTGACACTTTCAATCGTTTCATTTAAGCGAGTTAAAATCCATTGGTCAGCAACTGATTTTTCTCCTGTTAAATCAAGCTCATCATACGTTAAGCCATCCATGTTCATTAAAGCAAAACGTGATGCGTTCCAAATTTTGTTCGCAAAGTTCCAAGTGGATTCAACCTTTTCAAAGCTAAAGCGAAGATCCTGACCTGGTGAGCTTCCAGTTGCTAAGAAATATCTTAATGAATCTGCACCGTACTTGTCGATGACCTCCATTGGATCAATTCCGTTACCTAGCGACTTACTCATTTTACGTCCTTGCTCGTCACGGATCAGCCCATGAATCAGAACGTCTTTAAACGGTTTTTCTCCTGTGAATTCAAGACCTTGGAAGATCATGCGAGAGACCCAGAAGAAAATGATGTCATAGCCTGTAACAAGCAGGTTTGTTGGATAGTAGCGCTTGAAGTCTTCACTATCTGCATCCGGCCAGCCCATTGTCGAGAAAGGCCAAAGCGCTGAACTAAACCATGTATCAAGCACATCGTTATCCTGTTCCCAGTTTTCTATATCTTCTGGTGCTTCCAGTCCAACGTATACTTCTTTCGTTTCTTTATGATACCAAGCTGGAATGCGGTGTCCCCACCATAGCTGACGAGAAATACACCAGTCACGGATATTTTCCATCCAGTGTAAATACGTCTTTTCAAAGCGGTCGGGAACAAATTGAACTTGGTCGTCCCCATTTTGAAGGTTAATGGCTTCGTCTGCCAGTGGCTGCATTTTTACAAACCATTGAGTAGATAAATAAGGTTCAACGACAGCTCCGCTTCGCTCACTATGACCAACTGAATGCATATGGTCCTCAATTTTGAACAAAATACCCTCTTCTTGCAAGTCTTTTACAAGCTGTTTACGGCATTCAAAGCGGTCCATTCCTTTGTATTGCAGTGCATTTGCATTCATTGTGCCATCTTCATTCATGACAAGAATACGCTCTAGGTCATGGCGGTTTCCAAGCTCAAAGTCATTCGGGTCATGAGCAGGTGTAATTTTCACAGCTCCTGAGCCAAACTCTATATCGACATAGTCATCAGCAACGATTGGAATCTCGCGTCCTGTAATTGGCAAGACCACTGTTTTTCCAATTAAATGCTGATAACGTTCGTCATCAGGATGCACGGCAACGGCTGTATCTCCGAGCATTGTTTCAGGTCTTGTCGTCGCAATTTCAATTGAACCCGTGCCATCTGAAAGTGGGTATCTTAAGTGATAAAACGCGCCTTGAACATCTTTATAAATGACTTCAATATCAGAAAGTGCCGTTTTCGTCGCTGGATCCCAGTTAATGATGTACTCTCCGCGATAGATCAGCCCTTTTTCATACAATTGAACAAACACTTGGCGTACCGCTTTATTCAGACCTTCATCTAATGTAAAACGTTCACGTGAGTAATCAAGACCAAGTCCCATTTTCGCCCACTGACTGCGAATAAAGTCCGCATATTCTTCTTTCCATTTCCACGTTTCTTCCACAAATTTCTCCCGGCCAAGGTCATAACGGCTTACGCCTTCTTCGCGAAGCTTTGCCTCAACCTTTGCTTGGGTCGCAATACCGGCATGATCCATTCCTGGAAGCCATAGAACGTCATAGCCCTGCATCCGCTTCATACGTGTCACGATGTCTTGAAGTGTAGAATCCCACGCATGCCCAAGGTGCAGTTTTCCTGTCACGTTTGGTGGAGGAATGACGACTGTATATGGATCTTTCGTTTTGTCATTTTGTGCTTCAAAGAATTTTCCTTCAAGCCAGTACGTATAGCGGTCTTTTTCAATCGCATTTGGGTCGTACTTTGTTGGCATTTCTTGATTATTTGTTTCCATTTATGTAACCTCCACATTTTTTCGGCTGATGAAACATAAAAAAGCCTTTTCATCCTTATAAAAGGACGAAAAAGCTTTTTCGCGGTACCACCTTTTTTCATGGAACACATAGACGTGTCCCATACACTCTAAAGGATAACGGGGTTCTCCCGAATTTCTCTACTTGTTCATTCAAGAAATTAAGCTCACAGGCGACCTTCCAAACAAGTGCATCCTAGGAAACCTTTCAGCTCATGGTCTCCCTCTCTTTAGGGTCTTGCTTGTACTCTTCCTGATCCACGCTTACGATATATCACGTTCATCAGCACATACTCATCTTTTATTTATATTACTAAATGCCTTTTGTTTTCGTCAATCATCTTTTCCGCTTTTCTTCTTCTTTATACAAATTGGGCAAGCACCCTTTTCCTCTTTGCCCATATGATAATAACAAAATGAAGAAGGAGGGCGTTTGCTTTGAAAAAGATCAATCCTTACACACTTCCCCCCTGGCTGAGACAAATTCGGGCAGTGGCCTCCCAAGTCGTTCTCCCGATTGCGATATTTCAAGGGTTTCGTACGATCATTTTCCCCACAACATTTGACGTCCTCATCCTAGGTATTCTCATTTTTCTCGCCTGCGCCTTTCACCTTGATTGGTTTTAAACACTCGCGCTTATGTACACACAAAATAACCTCGTCATTCCGCTGATGACGAGGCACTTTGTTCTTCTTCAAGCCGTCTAGCCTGCTCAATCTCGTGAATCTTCATGACGGTCGGCTCTGAATTTTTCATCTGCCAATACGCTCTTAACAGCTGTTGACAGCTTTCCATCTCATCCTGCCCGCCTGCTTCATAGGTTTTAACTGTATCAAACAGACCTTGCGGATAAGCAAGGTAACTAAGAAACAAATGAAGCTCTTCCTCCCGAAGAGGATTTCCTTTTTGGTACGTATAAAACAAGGAAGTGCATTCAGGACAAGACGTGGGATAGGTTTTGAATGTCCGATAGTAAAAGGTCAGAAGGTCATAAATGGGGGCGGTTTTTTTAGACCGCTCAAAATTGGTGAAATGTCCTGTACCCACATCATTATACAAAAAGTGATGAATCGACAACTGCCCATGATTTAACACAACACGTGTTGTTTCTTTATCTTTCATTTCTTCATGCCAGTCTTCTAGTCGTTCGAGGGCAAATTCGCTGGCAGACATCGCCTCTGAAAAATACATCGCAGCAGCCAGTTCAAATGGCGACATATACCAAGTTTGCTCTGCCCGCTCTATGAATCGTTCATACATGTCTTTCTCTGTTTCCCATTTGGTCTTGATTTGTGTGTAGTGCGCTTCGATCTCTTGCTCTGTGATATCCATCATCACTTCAGTCCGCTTATGAAGTCTTGCAATCTCTTGAAATAAATATTCATGTTTATCGTCCTGCTCTTCTCTCTTTTCATTCGTCAGCCAAGGCATGAGATAATATGCGTACTGGCTTTCACGATGACTTGAGAAAAAAGAACCGCTCTTCGTCCGATAAATCGGCACAAAAGAGCGATAGCCCTTTGATTCTAGTTCAAGCATTTGCTCTGTAAACTGCATATGTCGACTGGCTTTTACTCGCTTTAAGGCAAATACGCCCTGCTTTGTATATACTTTGACGACAGCAGGACTGACAGGTTCAACGTATTCCGCCTCAAGCCCGTATTCGTATAGGACAGATTGGATCTCATCCACGTTCACTCACCACATTTTCTCGATCGGTCATCTCTTGTTAGGCATTGCTTTTTTGATATTCAGGAATATAAAGAATCTGCCCTTCTTCAAGCTCCGCATCCACTGATAATGAGTTTGTGCGAAGAAGCTGCTGCACATTCAACTGATATCGCTCACAAATACGATCGACCGTATCTTCTTGCTGAACTATACATATTTTCATGCGAGAAAAATCTTCCTCCTCCTGCTTAGCAAACAGCTTTGTTAAATAAAGAGAGTTTTCACTGCCAGACGTTTCTCTCACATCTTCTTCAAACTCCTCTTCTTCTTGAGCTGACTCATATACTTTTGGCGCTTCTCGTTCATATAACCGTCCGAGCTGGTACGTGTCATCCTGCGCCTCTTGCTCCTCTTCCACGTGATAAGCCGGTGATTCAAATACCGGATACGGCTGAACCGTTTCTTCCAGCTCTTCAGCTGCTTCGGGATCTTTTCTCACTTCCACCTCAAAGAATGTATCCTCCCTTTTCTCTTCTTCTAAGAGCTTAGGCGGTTCAAAAAATGGCGGTTCTTGCACCTGAGCTTCTGGTAAGGAGCGATAACCAAGCGCCACTTCTTCTTGGCTCTCCGATTCTTCCAGTTCTTCGGTTTCTTCTTCCCTACTCACCAGCTCTATCTCAATTTCTTCTTCCTGCTTTTCTTCTTCGGCGCGCGTGTCATGCTGTAATACAGCCTGATCCTCATCAATCTCACGTTCATAGTCTTGTAGCTCTTCTTGCTCTTCATCTTCTGGCTGCAGCTGATAATCGTAGGTCACGTCGCCATATTCTTCTTCAGAACGATGAACAAATTCATATGGCTCCTCTACAGGCACTTGAGGCATTTCCTCGTCTAATAGACCCTCAATCGCCAGATCAGCTTGAATGGTGAGCAAACGATTTTCTGTCAGCTGGTAATCAAACGCATCAATAAACACAAACACATCATTTAAATGACTGATTTTGTTTTTAGGAATCGTGATATCGACTGGGAATTGATGCAGAAGCTCCGCCGTCCCGTCTTCTCTGACCTTCACCTCATCAGCTTCTCTGTATGATGCATAGGAACTCAATTCACCCAATAGCTCCTCTTGATTTATGTTGTATTCTCCTGTTAGCTCGAGTGAACCTCTAATCGAAACATAATCATTCACTTCTTGAACGAGAATGTCAGGATCGAGAGAAATAGACAGCAGCTCACTGACTTCCTGTCCGCTTTTGAAATAGATGGATTCTTCTACTGAAAACTGTAATCGATTGTTTTGAGACAAGTCGGTGTCCTCCTTTCATCTAATCCTTCAAAATAAAATTAGATGTCAATACAGATGTATGTGAGAGGCAGTGAAAATATGATTGGTTTTCAGCAACACAAAAAAACCGATATGTCTCCATATCGGCGCAGCGTGTAGACAAACCCTCGCATTCGTTGTCAGTCCTGCGCGCAGGTGCTCACGAATATCAATTCGCTCCGCTCCTGTGCTCGACCTTCCTAGACTTCAAAGGTTTTCAATTCACGCTGAAAGGAAGAACACAAGGCTGAAAGCAAGCCTTGTGTCATGATCAAAAGCCGATATGTTTCCATATCGGCTTTCGTTTATCGACGTAGTTTTTGAAATACTTTTTCCACTGTCTCAATCGTATATTCGATGTCTTCATCTGTGTGAGCTGTTGACAGGAATAGTCCTTCGAATTGAGAAGGGGGAAGGAAGATGCCGTGGTCGGCCATTTCCTTGTAAAATTCAGCAAATAAAGCGAGATCAGCTGTTTTGGCTTTGTCATAATTGACCACTTCTTCATTTGTAAAGAAGAATCCAATCATCGAACCCGCACGGTTAAACGTTAATGGAATTCCATGTGCTTTCGCCGCATTTGAAATGCCTTCTTCCAGCCGGTCTCCTTTTCGTCTAAACTCTTCATAAGACTCAGGTGTCAGCTGTTTTAAGGTTTCTAAGCCTGCTGTCATCGCAAGTGGGTTACCAGATAACGTTCCTGCTTGATAAATTGGACCGCTTGGCGCAATTTGTCTCATAATATCCGCTCTTCCGCCATAAGCGCCGACCGGAAGACCGCCTCCGATCACTTTACCAAGACACGTCAGATCAGGTGTGATGCCAAAGTAGCCTTGCGCGCAGTGATAATCCACACGGAAGCCGGTCATGACCTCATCAAAAATGAGTAAAGCTCCGTATTGCTCTGTGATGTCTCTCAGCCCTTGTAAAAAACCGTCTTGCGGAGGGACAACCCCCATATTTCCTGCAACCGGCTCGACAATGACACCTGCAATATCGTCTCCAAATTCCTGAAAGGCAACTTGAATGCTTTCTAAATCATTGTACGGCACTGTGATCGTGTTGCTTGCAGTTCCTTCAGGTACCCCTGGGCTATCTGGAAGCCCTAGCGTTGCGACACCTGAACCTGCTTTAATGAGCAAAGAATCACCGTGGCCATGATAGCAGCCTTCAAATTTCACAATTTTATTTCTGCCTGTAAAGCCTCGAGCCAGACGAAGTGCACTCATGGTTGCCTCTGTACCAGAGCTGACCATACGAATGACTTCGATAGAAGGAACCCGCTCTGATACAAGCTTAGCTAATTCATTTTCAACTAATGTCGAAGCACCAAAGCTTGTCCCCTTTTCTGCCACTCGCTGAATGCTTTCAACCACACGGTCATTCGTATGCCCTAAAATAAGCGGTCCCCATGATAAGACATAATCGATGTATTCATTTCCATCAATATCATAGATTTTGGCGCCTTTGCCTCGTTCCATAAAAATCGGATCTGTGTTCACTGATTTAAATGCACGTACAGGGCTGTTGACACCACCAGGCATTAAATGCTGCGCTTCTTCAAATGCTTGCTTTGATTTTTCATAGCTACGTCCCATTTCAACGTCCTCCTGTCTATCCGTTCTTTATTCTGAGAGCCATTTTGCTGCATCTTTTGCATGATACGTAATGATGAGTTCTGCTCCTGCACGTTTCATGCTTGTCAGCATTTCAAGAACAAGCTCTTTTTCAGAAATCCACCCATTTTGAGCAGCGGCTTTGACCATTGCATATTCTCCGCTCACATTGTAAGCAACAATAGGGAGTGTAAATTCATTTTTCACATCACGCATAATGTCTAAATAAGAAAGAGATGGTTTCACAATGAGGAAGTCAGCTCCCTCTTCTACGTCAGATTGCGCTTCTCTTAGTGCCTCTAAACGGTTTGCAGGGTCCATTTGGTATGTTTTACGATCTCCAAACTGCGGTGTGCTATGCGCCGCGTCACGAAACGGACCGTAAAACGCACTTGCATATTTCACAGCATATGACATGACAGGTACATGAATAAAGCCAGCTTCATCAAGCGCCTCACGAATGGCAATAACAAATCCATCCATCATATTGGAAGGAGCAATGATATCTGCACCTGCGCGCGCTTGGCTAACAGCAGTTTTCGCTAATAGCTGAAGAGATTCATCATTTAAAACTTCTCCATCTTCAACGATTCCGCAGTGTCCGTGATCTGTATATTGGCATAAGCAAGTGTCTGCAATGACCACGAGCTCTGGGAAATGCTTTTTGATCTCAAGCGTCGCTCTTTGCACAATGCCATGGTCGTGATACGCTTCACTGCCCACATGGTCTTTATGATCTGGAACACCAAATACAATAATTGATTTGATGCCTAGGTCGACAAGCTCTTGGACTTCTTCTTTTACAAGGTCCACTGAAATGTGATAAACACCCGGCATTGAAGAGACTTCTTTTCGGACATTTTCTCCCTCTACAAAAAAGATCGGATAAATGAAATCAGATGGTCTTAAAAAGGTTTCTCTGACTAATTCTCTCATTCCTGCACTTGTCCGCAGTCTGCGGTGTCTGTTAAATTTCATCATTGGTTCAACTTCCTTTCAGATAAACGGCACATCAATTCAAGCATTCCGTCTATCGTATAAGTATCTGGGGTTTCAGAAGAAATCCCGTATTGAAGCAGCGCCTCTTTTGTCAGAGGACCGATCGTCACAAAACAGGTGTCAGAAGCAGCTAGCTTCGCTGCATCTGCCTCCATGGCATGCATAAATGAATGGACAGTGGATGAGCTCGTAAATGTAATAAAATCAAATGATTGCTTCGTCATTGCCGTTTTGAGAGCGGCAATTCCTTCCTCATCCTTGACCGTTTCATATAAAATCCATTCCTTTACTTCTATGCCAAGTGGAACAAGCGTTTTCTTCACGACATCTCGAGACAGGTGTCCTTTTGCTACAAACACACGCTCTCCCGGACGCACATGGTCAAGCAGCGCATCTGCGAGCTCTTCCGCTATGAATCGTTCTGGTACGACATCCACCTTCAAGCCGTGCTGCTCAAGATAGGCAGAGGTTTTCTCACCTACCGCAGCCACTTTCAAATGGGATAAACTCTTATGTAAATGATGGTCTTCTATGTAGCTCAGAAAAAAAGACGCCCCATTTACACTCGTGAAAACAAGCCATTGGCTATTTTCTAAGTCCTTTAAAAAGGCCTGCGCTTTTTCATTTGTGAGCGTAGGCTCAAACCGAATAAGAGAGGTTAAAACAGCATGGCCGTTCAGCTCTTCAATCTTCTGCTGAAACACACCCGCTTGACGTTCATTTCGAGTGACAAGCACCGTCTGTCCGTGAAGCGATTGGCCTATGGTCATTGGGAGGACAGATCCTTTTTCACCTTGTCGATTAAATCCTTTGCTCCCTTATCAGCCATCTGCTTCGCACATGCTGTTCCAATTGCCTCAGGGTCAGAGCCTGATACAGTTTCTCGAATAATCGTGTGTCCGTCAGCAGATGCCACAAGACCCGTCAGTTCAATTTCATCGCGCTCATTTATCGTTGCATAGCCAGCGATCGGCACCTGACAGCTGCCATCCATTTGTTTGAGGAAGGCTCGTTCAGCGAGAACCGTTTTCTTTGTGTATTCATTCGTAAATTGAGCGAGAAGCTGCAATAGCTCTTCATCATCTCCGCGGCACTCAATTGACAAAGCGCCTTGACCAACTGCGGGCAGGCAAGTCTCAGGAGATAAAAATTCAGACACGACCTCTTTGCTCCATCCCATTCTGGACAGACCGGCAGCCGCTAGAATAATGGCATCATATTCTTCATTTTTCAGCTTTTCCAATCGTGTATCAATGTTTCCTCTAATCCATTTAATGTTCAGATCTGGTCTTTCCTGAAGAAGCTGGGCACTGCGCCGTAAGCTGCTCGTTCCCACAATAGCACCCTTCGGCAGCTCATGAAGACGCAGATGATCCTTCGAAATCAGAGCGTCCCTTACATCTTCACGCTCAGGAATACAGCCAATGACTAATCCTTCAGGAAGAGCAGCCGGCATATCCTTCATACTGTGAACTGCCATATCGATGTCGTGATTCAGCATCGCCTGTTCAATTTCTTTGACAAACAGTCCTTTTCCGCCAACCTTTGATAAGGTCACATCTAAAATTTGATCACCCTTTGTCACAATCTCTTTTATTTCAAAAGAATAAGAAGGGTTTAGTTCAGACAGCTTTTGAATGACCCATTTTGTTTGTGTAATTGCAAGCTTACTTCTTCTAGAACCTACTTTAATTGTACGCAATTCGTCTTCCTCCCGACAATGCCCTTAAGACTCATCATTATTTATTGAAACCAATGAAAGGTTGATAAGCTACCAAGCAGAAAATAATTGATCATCAGCACAAAGAATGAACCGACATTCCACAGTGCCACGACTTTGCCCTGCATATTTTTCACCAATCTGATATATAAGTAAACACCATATAAAAACAGCATAATAAACGAACCAAGCACCTTTGTATCTGTCCAGTACAACGTATCATACGAAATATATGCCCAAATGATGCCAAGAATCAAACTAAGTAAGAGCATCGGCACGCCAATAATGTTTAATACGTATGCCATATGATCAAGCTTCGATAAATCTTCAATTCTCAGAAGCCATTTTCCCCATTTTTTCTTTTTCAGCAAACGATATTGAAAGAGATAGAGTAGAGAGAAAGCAAATGAAAGTGAAAAGGCACCGTATGATAAAATCGCCATCGTAATATGAATCACAAGCAATTCACTCGTCAGCTTCCCCGTTAGTTCTGCTGAGTGGAGATCAGATGGTGTAAAGGTGTGAATCGCCATCAAGGAAAAACCGATGACATTTGTAAAAAAGACGATAAATTCAACACGCAATATTTTTGTGAGAACAAGTGAAAGTGTCACAAGCACCCACGTATAAAAATATAACCCCTCTGCTACATTCAACACAGGGAATCGGTCTGTTTCCATCATAATATAGAACATGTAGACTGTTTGCAGCAGCCAGACAATAGAAAGCAACCAGAAAGCCATTTTTCCAGCCTTCCGGTTGTGTTGAAGAAAATCTATGAAATAGAACAAGACACTTAGTGCATAGATCAAGGTCGTCGCTTCGCCTAGTCTCGCTACAATGGATTCCATCATCGCTTAATCACTCACTGGCAACTGTAGCAAAGCCTTGTGCCATATTTGGTTTAAACAGCTGAAATGACCCTTGCTCCACCTGCATCGGCTCCACCTTTTGCTCTTCATCTTCAACCTGTAAATCAAAGATTTCTTTGAACAGTAAAAGTTTTTCTTCTGCATTCGGCTCCGCGGCAATTTCTTTTGCCTTTAAGATAGGATCTTTCAGCATTTGATTGATAATGCTTTTCGTATGTTTATTTAATAGCTTCATTTCACGGTGTGTGAGATTCGGAAGCTTTCGCTCAATACTCTGCATCGTATCCGCTTGAATCGTCAGCGCCTTTTCTCTAAGTGCAGAAATGACAGGAACCACACCAAGCGTATTCAGCCATTGCTTAAATTCCACAATTTCTGCTTCAATGAGGAGCTCAACCTGCTCAGCCACCGCACGGCGTTCTTTTAAATTAGCTGCCACGATGCCCTCAAGATCATCAATGTCATACAAAAAAGCACCTTCTACTTCAGAAATGGCTGGATCTAAATCACGAGGGACAGCAATATCCACCATAAATAGAGGTCTGCCCTTCCGCTTTTTATTCGCACTTTCGACCATTTCTTTTGTAATGACAAATTGTTTCGCACCAGTGGAACTAATTAAAATGTCCGCTTCGGATAATGTTTTTTCCAATTGGTTTAAGCTTTTAGGCTCTCCTGAAAAACGGCCCGCCAATTCTTTTGCTTTCTCATACGTTCGATTGATAACCGTTACTTGACCAATCCCTTGACCTTGAAGGTTTTGAGCCGCTAGTTCGCCCATTTTACCCGCACCAAGAATCAGGACATGTTTATCAGAAAGACGTCCAAAGATTTTTTTCGCAAGCTCGACAGCTGCATAGCTGACAGACACGGCATTAGACGCAATGTCTGTTTCCGCATGAGAGCGTTTTGCAACGGTGACCGCCTGTTTGAATAAATAATTGAAAACGGTACCAATGGTCTTCTCCTCTTGAGCTACTTTAAAGCTAGAGCGCACTTGACCAAGTATTTGTGTTTCGCCAATCACCATGGAATCAAGTCCACAGGCCACACGGAATAAATGCTCGACCGCTCCATCATTTTCATAGAACTTCAAATACGGCGAGACATCTTCCTTTTCTAAACCGAACCAATCAGCTAAAAATCTTTTTATATAAAACCGTCCAGTATGAAGCTGATCTACCACTGCGTAGATCTCTGTTCGATTACATGTTGAGATGACGATATTCTCTAGAATGCTTTTTTCTTCTTTAAGCTTGGACATCGCTGTTCCGAGCTCGCTCGGTTCAAAGCTCAGCTGTTCCCGTATCTCAACAGGGGCTGTTTTATAATCTAAACCCACAACAAGAATATGCATAACTTCAGCTTGCACCCCCAACGCCCTGTCTAATTTATAATAATTACAATATAGAATTTATTATTTATAGTGATTATAACATATATTCATTTTTAACTGGATGAAAATTGTGAACAGATTTCAAAAATGTTGTGATATAGTAGAAAAATGTTCGACACCCATTATGCCATATCATCACTTCAAGCAATTTACCAGATTTGGCGCGTGCGGACAAATGATCTGCTTAAAAGAAGGTGACATCTTTGAAGAAGAAATCCATTTTGCTACCGCTCACTTTGCTGGCTGTAGCGCTATATGCCATTCTCTCAGGAGGTCAATTTGACATTTGGAAGGATCAAGAGAAATGGTATACACTCGTACTGCTTTTTGGCCTTGCTTTCTTATATCAAGGAAAGAAGGAGCAAGAAAGCGCTCATGTGTTTATCGGTATGCTGATGACGGGCCTTTCGCTACACTTTATTCTTCAGCCAAAATTGGACTACTGGCCAGACACATTTACGATGATCGTATTCATCGTTGGACTTGCTCTTTTTGTGAAATCATCTCAGAAAAAAGAATATCGTATTGAAAGTGTTGTTCTCATTGCACTCGGTCTGTTCCTTTATTTCTTTCAGCAAATTACAAAGCAGCTAAGTTCCCTTTCGATCCCTACTTCCGGTTTTGAATTGTACTGGCCTTATGTACTGATTGCTGTCAGTCTCCTCTTATTATTTTTAAAAAGGAAATAACTTATACAATAAAAAGGCATCTGCTCATGACAGATGCCTTTTTTTAGTTATTAATCTTCGCAAGGATGGCATTCCAGGCTTCGTCTTTTCCCTTTTTTGTTTCAGAAGAGAATAGGACTAGTTCATCTGATGGGGCAATGTCGAGTGTCTGTTTGACGACTTTCGCATGTTTTTCCCATTTGCCTTTTGGAATTTTGTCCGCCTTTGTTGCGATGACGATCACGGGAACGCCGTAATATTTCAGGAATTCATACATGTTCACATCATCTACTGATGGCTTATGACGCAGGTCCACAATTTGGACAACTGCTTTTAATTCTTCACGCATTGTAATATACGTTTCGATCATTCTACCCCAGGCTTCACGCTCTGTCTTTGATACTTTAGCAAAGCCGTAACCTGGAACGTCCACAAAATGGAGCATATCATTGATGATGTAGAAATTAAGCGTTTGAGTCTTACCTGGTTTAGAAGACGTACGTGCTAAATTTTTACGATTAATCAATGAGTTGATGAACGAGGACTTCCCAACATTTGATCGTCCAGCAAGAGCGATTTCAGGCAGTCCCCCGCTCGGGTACTGCTCTGGTTTTACCGCACTGATGACGATATCTGATTTTGTTACTTTCATCTTCCCTCTCCTACCAACGCTTTCTCAAGCACCTCATCTAAATGCGAGACTGGAATAAAGGTTAGTCCTTCTCTCACACTTTCAGGAATATCATCAATATCCTTCTCATTGTCCTTTGGAAGAATAATGGTTTTCAGTCCTGCGCGATGTGCGCCTAATGCTTTTTCTTTTAGTCCGCCAATTGGAAGCACTCTTCCTCTTAACGTAATCTCTCCTGTCATACCAACCTCTTTTGACACAGGTCGTCCTGTGAGGGCTGATACAAGAGCCGTCGCAATGGTGATACCAGCTGATGGCCCGTCCTTTGGAACCGCACCCTCTGGAACATGGATATGAATATCATGCTTTTCATTAAAATTAGGATCAATGTTCAGTTCATCTGCTTTCGAACGAATATAACTGAATGCCGCCTGTGCAGATTCTCTCATGACATCACCAAGCTTACCTGTTAACAACAGCTTGCCTTTACCCGGAGAAAGTGATACCTCAATTGACAAGGTGTCTCCGCCAACAGTGGTATACGCAAGTCCTGTGACAACTCCCACTTGGTCTGTCGTTTCAGCCTGACCATAACGGTAAAGTCTTTTTCCGAGAAATTCAGATAAGTTCTTTTCTGTCACCGTGATGCGTTTGCGGTCTTCAGCCACAATCGCTCTTGCCGTTTTACGGCATATCCCCGCAAGCTGACGCTCTAATCCACGAACACCAGCTTCTCTTGTGTAATAGCGAATCGTATCATAAATCGCTGCTTCACGGAGCTGCAAGTTCCCTTTCTTTAATCCGTGCTCCTTTAGCTGCTTCGGCAGAAGGTGATCTTTCACAATTTCTGCTTTTTCAACCTCTGTATACCCTGCAATCGTGATAATCTCCATTCTATCACGAAGTGGACCTGGAATGGTTGCTAAATTGTTGGCAGTGGCAATAAATAGCACCTGAGATAAATCAAATGTTTCTTCAATATAGTGATCGCTGAAGTTATGATTTTGCTCTGGATCTAAGACTTCGAGCATCGCAGAAGATGGATCGCCTCTAAAATCAGAGGACATTTTATCAATTTCATCTAAAAGGAAGACCGGATTCATCGTTCCTGCCTTGCTCATTCCGCGAATGATACGGCCTGGCATCGCACCTACATACGTTCTTCTATGTCCACGAATCTCAGACTCATCACGCACACCGCCAAGGGAGATACGGATAAACTTTCGGTCAAGTGATTTGGCAATCGATTTGGCAAGTGACGTTTTCCCTACGCCAGGAGGTCCTGCTAAGCAAAGAATCGGTCCTTTTAACGAATTGGTCAGCTTCTGGACAGCAAGATATTCAAGCACCCGTTCTTTGACCTTTTCCAGCCCGTGATGCTCATCATCTAAAATTTCACTTGCAAGCTTTAAATCGAGACGATCTTCTGTATAGATGCCCCACGGGAGGCCGATCAGCCAATCAATATAATTTCGAATCACAGAGCTCTCAGCAGAGCTTGAAGGAATTTTTTCATAACGATTCAATTCTTTTAGCGCCGTTTCACGAACAGAATCCGGCATGCTCGACTCTTCGATTTTAGACATTAAAGAACTGACTTCGCCCGTTTTCCCTTCTTTGTCTCCAAGCTCCTTTTGAATGGCTTTCATTTGTTCACGTAAATAATATTCTTTTTGCGTTCGTTCCATTGAACGTTTCACGCGCTGCCCGATTTTCTTTTCAATCTCGAGCACTTCTTTTTCATTGTGAATTAAGCTGATGACCCGGTTCAGCCGTTTTTTGACATCTACTGTTTCCAGTACTTCTTGTTTGTCCTTTAATTTAAGCGGCAGGTGAGAAGCAACGATATCTGCCATTCTCCCCGGTTCTTCAATGTCCGTCACTGTTGCATATGTTTCAGCTGAGATTTTTTTTGAAATTTTTATGTATTGATCAAAGTGATCTAACAATGTACGCATGAGGGCTTCTGCTTCTGCGTCCTTTAATTCTTCTTCTGTCAATTCTTTAATGTCGACGGACGTATAGTCCTCCAGCTCGACATATGATTCGATCTGCGCTCGATTTAGGCCTTCAACGAGTACACGAATCGTTCCATTTGGCAGCTTCAGCATTTGTTTAATTTTTGTGTAGGTGCCGACTTTGAAAATTTCCTCTTCACCTGGTTCATCTATTGAAATTTCCCGCTGTGTAGCTAGAAAAATCATATGATCGTTCATCATCGCCTGTTCTAATGCTTGAACAGACTTTTCGCGTCCAACGTCCAAATGCAAGACCATTGTTGGATAAACAAGCAAACCTCGCAATGGAAGGAGCGGAACATTCTTTTTGATTTCATCTGCCATGTTGATTGACACCTCCGTCACTAGTATGAATCATTATAATATACCTGTTTCAGTCTTGTACAATGTAAAAGACTTGAGAAATGTTGATCTTACCGTAGTATACCCTTTCTTTTTATCTTGAAAAAGAAAAAAAGATCTATTTCACTAAAAAATCCCCATATGTGATGGGGATTAAACAGATTTTCTTTTCATTTCTTCTTCTAGTCCATCTTTCTTCTCGTCTGGCGGGTTAACCAAACACTGATCCAGCACTTCTTGGAAGTGCTTCACAGGCACAATGGTGACCCCTTCAATCTCTTTTAAGATCGACTGCTGGTTGTCATAAGGAATAATGACGGTTGTGGCACCAGCCTGCTTCGCTGCCTTTATCTTCGGTATCACACCACCGATCGGCTTCACCTGACCTTGCAATCCGATTTCACCCGTCATGGCTGTCAGATGATCAATCGGGATTTGATGTATGGCTGAGAAGATTGCGGTTGCCATGGCAATCCCAGCAGACGGTCCATCAATTGGGGCACCGCCTGGAAAATTAATATGGATGTCATATTCATTTGTCCGAATGCCTAAATTTCGAAGTACCGTTAATACATTTTCAACTGACCCTTTGGCCATACTTTTTCGTCTAATGGATTTCGATTGATTGCCAATGCTTTCTTCTTCTGCAATGCCTGTAATGTTGATACTGCCTTTCTCAAGCGCCTTACAGATGTTCACTTCAATCTCAAGCAAGGCACCGCTGTTTGGTCCATAAACGGCCAGTCCATTGACTACCCCCACTTTTGGCTTTTCCGGTACTTTTTGTTCATATCTTGGTGTCAGCTGGCTCGAATGAATAACCCATTCTACATCTTCGATCGTGATGTCTTTTCGATTTTCCGTGACCGCCATGCCAGCGGCAATCTGCACCATGTTGACGGCTTCACGTCCATTTTTCACATAGGAGGTTAACAGGTTCAGCCCTTCATCACTTAATACCTTTTGAATTTTTTGGACAGCCTTGGCAGCGACGATTTTCAGTTCATGCTGGTCAAGGTCTTTAAAGAAAATTTCGAGACATCTTGACCGGATCGCTGGTGGAATTTCGTCAGGTGTTCTTGTCGTGGCACCTATCAATCGAAAATCGGCCGGAAGTCCATTTTGGAAAATATCATGAATGTGATTCGGGATTTGGGTATTTTCTTCACTGTAGTAGGCACTGTCTAAAAAGACTTTCCGATCTTCCAGCACTTTGAGCATTTTGTTCATTTGGATCGGATGCAGTTCGCCAATTTCATCGATAAACAGAACCCCGCCATGAGCATGTGTGACGGCTCCTTGTTTTGGCTGCGGAATGCCTGCCTGTCCCATTGCTCCAGCCCCTTGGTAAATTGGGTCATGCACGGAACCAATAAGCGGATCTGCAATGCCTCGTTCATCGAATCTCGCGGTTGTGGCATCGAGCTCTACAAAGACCGCATCTTTTTTAAAAGGAGAATCAGCGTGACGCTTCGCTTCTTCCATCACAAGACGGGCAGCGGCTGTTTTACCGACTCCCGGTGGTCCGTAGACGATGACATGCTGTGGGTTCGGCCCACATAGTGCCGCTTTTAGTGCACGAATGCCGTCTTCCTGCCCTACAATATCCTGAAACCCCTTTGGCCGGACTCTCTCTGATAAAGGTTCACTCAGCTTGATTGACCGCATCTTTCTGAGTGCCTCCATTTCTTTCTTTGACTCTTTGTCTATCGTCACCTTTTGTGTGCGCTGATTTCGCAGTAAGTTCCAAAAGTACAGCCCGATGACGATACCAAAGAACAGTTGTATGAATAAAACGATTCCTGTCCAGCTCAATCGGTGCTCCCTCCTTCATCTATCGTATGTATTGGTTTCTGTCTGCTAGTATTTCCTAGAGCTGGACGGAATAAACACAACTTCCACGATAAATAAAAAACTCCTGAATCAAAAGGATTCAGGAGTGAGACTACTCTTATGCAGATGTTTTCGTATCTTTATTAACGACTGTGCCGTCCTTTAACACAAGACGCGGCGACACGCCATCAGCAACTGTTGCACCAGTGATTACACATTTTTCAATATCATCACGTGATGGAAGGTCAAACATCACATCAAGCATGATGCCTTCAATGATTGAACGTAGACCACGAGCTCCTGTTTTACGCTCAATTGCTTTTTTCGCAATTTCGCTAAGAGCATCTTCTTCAAATTCTAGCTCTACATCATCAAGCTCAAGCATTTTTGTATACTGCTTAACGAGTGCATTTTTAGGCTTCGTCAAGATCTCTACAAGTGCTTTTTCATCTAACGGCTCTAGGCTTGCAATAACCGGTAGACGGCCGATGAATTCTGGGATTAAACCGAAGCGAAGCAAGTCTTCTGGGAGTACTTTTGATAAAAGAACTTCTTTTTCAAGATCTTCGATTTTATTTTCCGCACCGAATCCAATGACTTTTTGACCTAAGCGGCGTTTGATGATTTGCTCAATGCCGTCAAAGGCTCCACCACAAATAAAGAGGATATTTGTTGTATCGATTTGAATGAATTCTTGATGAGGATGCTTACGTCCACCTTGAGGCGGTACACTAGCGACAGTTCCTTCAAGAATTTTCAATAGTGCTTGCTGAACACCTTCCCCAGATACATCACGAGTGATAGAAGGGTTTTCTGATTTTCTTGCTACTTTATCGATTTCATCAATGTAGATAATACCTTTTTCTGCTTTTTCTACATCATAATCGGCTGCTTGGATCAGCTTTAGTAAAATATTCTCTACGTCTTCACCAACATAACCTGCTTCAGTTAAAGATGTTGCATCTGCAATCGCAAATGGCACATTTAAAATACGAGCAAGCGTTTGAGCAAGTAATGTTTTACCGCTTCCTGTTGGCCCAATCATAGAGATATTACTTTTCGAAAGCTCAACATCATCAATTTTGCTGTTGGAATTGATCCGTTTGTAGTGATTATAAACCGCTACAGCTAAGGATTTCTTCGCATTTTCTTGGCCGATGACATATTCATCAAGAATCTCCCGAATTTCATGAGGCTTCGGAACATCCTTGAATTCAACTTCTTCCTCAGTGCCGAGCTCTTCTTCAACTATTTCCGTGCAAAGCTCGATACATTCATCACATATATATACGCCAGGTCCTGCGACCAGTTTACGCACTTGATCTTGCGTTTTTCCGCAAAACGAGCATTTTAATTGACCTTTTTCCTCGTTGAATTTAAACATTCTTTCACCCCTTATTCTTCTTCACTTGCCTGTAGCTAACAGTCAGCTACCTTTCTGGGTCCAGTATGTATGCATTTTACCATACTTTCCTAAAAGACGGTAATGATGTGTTTCTAACACTGCACATCGAGATATGTATAACAGAAAGATGCGACTTACACTATCGTTTCCAAAAGAAGCGATGATAAGTCAAAAATTGTACAAAACAAGGCACGAGTCACTCGCGCCCTGTTTTATTATTATGCACCATATTAACGGTTTTCTACAAGAAAATCAATTGCTTTACGAACTTTTAGATCTTCTTTCATTGCGTCAGTAGATCCGATCGCTTGTTTAATATTTTCAATTGGCATGTTGTATGCTTCAGCCATTTTTGAAAGCTCTTCTTCTACTTCTTCATCAGACACTTGTAAGTTTTCTGCAGCAGCAATTGCTTCAAGTGTTAGGTTAGATTTTACGCGTTTAGCAGCATCTTCTTTCATTTGCTCTTTCAGCGCATTTTCATCTTGTCCTGAGAATTGGAAGTAAAGCTCAAGGTTCATTCCTTGCATTTGAAGGCGTTGTTCGAATTCTTTCATCATACGGTCTAGCTCTGTGTCAACCATCGCTTGTGGGATGTCAACTTCCGCATTTTCAGAAGCTTTCTCAACTAGCTCTTCACGAAGTTTACCTTCTGCTTCGTTTTCTTTCGCTTCTTCAAGACGTTTCTTTGTTTTTTCAGTTAGTTCAGCAAGAGTTTCTACTTCTTCGTCAACATCTTTCGCGAACTCATCGTCAAGTGCTGGAAGTTCTTTTGCTTTGATTTCGTGAATTTTCACTTTGAATACAGCTGGTTTACCTGCAAGGTCTTCAGCATGGTATTCTTCTGGGAAAGTGACTTCTACGTCTTTTTCAGCTCCAGTTTCAAGACCAACTAACTGCTCTTCAAAACCAGGGATGAATGAATTAGACCCTACTTCAAGAGAGTAGTTCTCAGCTTTTCCGCCTTCGAATGCTTCTCCATCAACGAATCCTTCGAAATCAAGAACAACTGTATCGCCGTTTTCGATTGCGCCTTCTTCTTTGATAACAAGCTCAGCTTGACGGTTTTGCATGCCTTTTAACTCTTCTTGTACATCTTCATCAGTGACAGTAGCGTCGTCTTTTTCTACGTTAAGACCTTTGTAGTCACCAAGTTTCACTTCAGGCTTCACTGTTACTTTTGCAGTGAAGATTAAGCTTTCGCCTTTTTCGATTTTCTCAACATCGATTTCAGGGCGGTCAACTGGCTCGATACCAGCTTCGTCGATTGCTTTTGGATACTCAACTGGAAGAAGAATATCTAATGCATCTTGATAAAGAGATTCTACACCAAAACGCTGTTCGAAAAGACCACGTGGTACTTTCCCTTTACGGAATCCAGGGATCGATACTTGCTTAACAACTTTCTTAAACGCATCATCAAGTGCTTTGTTAAATGTTTCAGCATCAACTTCTACCGTTAAGATGCCTTCGTTACCTTCTTGTTTTTCCCATTTTACTGACATGTGTGTTTCCCTCCAAAAATCTATTCAGATTGTGCGTTGTTACATTCTAAAGCATCATAAAGACTTCGTCCAATTAAAAACCACGCACGCCGCTAAAGAAGCGGTATTATGTATACAACATTTGACTTGATTATACATATCGTCTTTCAACCATTGGAATCGACAACTGCACGATATATGCACAAATACAACCATTATATTATAACATAACAAGTCCGTCTTTCAACTAAATCGACAAATTACAAATAAGAAATTTCTTCAATATCTTTCAGCATTGTGCAAGCTTCTCTCAGCTCTCGTTCATCAAATTCATACAATAGATGCAATTCTTCGAGGTCAATCTCGATCCCATGCATTTCATAGCCGACTTTATGAAGTGCTGCTGCCCAAAGATTCGGATCTGTGTATTTAGGAAGAAATGGATATAGGACAAATAAGTGCCGGCGCCATAACTCTTCCACGCCTTGATAAAGGGTTGGGTTCTCATTGCCGAGTGTATCATCGAGCTTTCGAAGGACTTGCTGAAGCAGCGGCATTTGCTCTGGTTTAACAGCCTCAGAAGGAACAAGCGTTAAAGAATCACCGAACTTCGTCACATGAACCGGCTTTGCCACATCATGATCTGACAGAAGCTGCAGAATCAATGATTTGACCAAAGGGTTTCCATCAGGCTTTTGTAGGATCGTATTTAATAGACCCATGTGCGGCGTGATGTTTCGGTCTTTCAGCGAATGGATGAACTGCACCTGCTCCTCTGGACGCTCGAGCAGATCATCTATATTGATTTCACTGCCGTCCTCTTCATCTTCATCTAAAATCTGTTCAGGCGATTCGATCATTTTTCTACTAAATTCGAGCAGCTTGTAAAAATGCTCCGCGCTTTCTGCTGGAAGGTGGTTTTCCTCAAGTACTGCTTCAATTGTCTGCTTCACTTCTTCATATTCTTTCAGCTGAATTAATATTGTCATATACACTTGAAGCACGGTGAAGTAATGACCATATCCTTCATGCAGCATCTTTTCACACACACGCTTTGCATCCTGCAGCTCGCCCAGCTCCAGAAAACAAATCGCCATACCGAGATGAATATCGGATTCTTCATCGTCATCATAAGATTTTGCTTCTGAAAACAAGTGAAGTGCCTCTTGATACTGTTTATCTTTTAATGCTGCCATTCCTTTTTCAATCAGTCTTTCTTTCAGACCAGGAAACAAAATGACATTATCTTTCTTCTTGTCATGTTTCATGCTTACGTTCCTTTCGGGCGCATATTTTTTATCAGTTTACCAACGAAGGTTAGTAAACACAAGTAACGAGAGGTTTTCATGCAAAAAAGAAGCCGTCACACCTCGGGCGGACGGCTTCTTGTTGTTTACGCACGCAGCCAGCTGCTGCGCTTATCTTCAAATGCTTGAATGTCATCTTCTAGTAGTAAAGTTAATGAGATTTCATCATAGCCATTCAGGAGCATTTCTCTCCAGTGAGGATCCACATCAAAAGGAGTGATATTCCCTTCGTGATCTTCTATTTGCTGTTTTTCAAGATCAACCGTCATCTCATACCCTTTGTTCTCATATGACGCAGCGAATGTTTTCCACACATCATAATCAAGACGAATCGGAAGCATCCCATTTTTAAAACAGTTTTGGTGAAAAATATCTGCGAATGATGGTGCGATGACAATTTTGAAACCATAATCATCAAGTGCCCAAGGAGCATGTTCCCTTGATGATCCGCAGCCAAAGTTTTCTCCTGCGATCAAAATGGATGAACCTTCATAAATCGGCTGATTCAGTTCGAAATCAGGATTTGGGCTGCCATCGGCTAAATACCGCCAGTCGAAAAAGGCAAACCGACCATATCCTGTTCGTTCAATTCTCTTCAAAAATTGCTTCGGAATAATTTGATCTGTATCTACGTTGATACGGTTAAGCACAGCGGCTTTTCCTTTGTGTGTGACTAAAGGCTCCATCTATGACAACTCCTTACACGACTGTTTTCTCTTGATTAAACTTCCTGACATCGACAAATCGGCCATGTATTGCAGCCATTGCGGCCATTGCCGGGCTGACAAGATGCGTTCTCGCACCTTTTCCTTGACGACCCTCAAAGTTACGGTTTGATGTGGATGCGCAGCGTTCACCTTCTGGTACCACATCGTTATTCATGCTTAGACACATACTGCAGCCAGATTCTCTCCATTCAAATCCTGCTTCAAGGAAGATTTCATGAAGACCTTCTTCTTCTGCTTGCAATTTGACGCTTTGAGAGCCAGGCACGACAATCGCTCTGACATGATCAGCTACCTTTTGTCCTTCTATCATAGAAGCTGCTTGGCGTAAATCAGTCATTCTTGAGTTCGTACATGAGCCAATAAACACATGCTCAATCGTAATATCTTCAATACGCTGATGCGGATGAACACCCATGTATTCGTACGCACGGACCGCTTCCTTTTGGTCATCCTCTTGCGCAAAATCTTCAGGTCCTGGGATGGATGCATCTACAGGCAGCACCATTCCTGGGTTAATTCCCCATGTGACCATTGGTGAAATCTCATTCCCATCTAAAACAATCGTTTTATCATAGGTTGCACCCGGATCTGTTTTAAGTTCTTCCCATTCTTTAATCGCTGCTTCGAAGTCTTCTCCCTGCGGTGCATATTTGCGGCCACGGCAATATTCAAAGGTGACTTCATCAGGTGCAATCAACCCTGCTCTTGCGCCTGCTTCAATCGACATATTACAAACGGTCATACGTTCATCCATCGTCATGTTTCTGAATACTTCCCCAGTGTATTCAATGACATAACCTGATCCGAACTTCACGCCATGCGCGCCAATGACTGCTAAAATGACATCTTTGGCCGTTACCCCTTTTTGCAGCTTTCCGTCTACTCTAATTTCTAATGTTTTCGGACGCTGCTGCCAAAGTGTTTGTGTGGATAGTACATGTTCAACCTCACTTGTACCAATGCCAAAAGCAAGTGCGCCAAATGCGCCATGAGTGGATGTATGACTATCTCCGCAAACGATTGTTTTTCCCGGAAGTGTCAAACCAAGCTCTGGTCCAACGACATGGACGATTCCTTGGTCTACACTGTGAAGGTCAGCTAGACGGACACCAAATTCAGCACAGTTGCGCTCTAGAGCACTCACTTGTTTTTTAGCAACCTCATCTTTGATCACAAATCGATTCACAGTCGGGATGTTGTGATCCATCGTCGCAAACGTATTTTGAGGTCTTCTCACCTTGCGCCCTTTTTGTCTTAATCCTTCAAACGCTTGAGGCGATGTCACTTCATGCACCAAGTGCAGATCAATATATAAAAGGTCTGGTTTCCCCTCGCCGCTTTTGACAACGTGCTGATCCCATATTTTTTCGATGATTGTTCGAGGCATAACCCTTTTCCTCCCTCTACCTAATTCCACAAGATTCTATTTATACAATTGTTTTCGCGCGCTGCTTGAGTGCGTCTACAACTGCATGAGTGATGTCTTCAGTTGTTTGATACGTTCCCTCTTTTGCCGATAAATCCTTTGTTCTTTTGCCAGAGGCAAGAACAGCTTCCACAGCTTCTTCTATGGCAGCCGCTTCATCTTCTAATGCAAAGGATGTTCTAAGCAAGCTTGCTGCCGACAAAATAGTTGCCAGAGGGTTTGCGACGTTTTGCCCCGCAATATCGGGTGCTGATCCATGAATCGGCTCATATAAATGAAGGCCGGTGCTTGATAGACTAGCAGATGGCAGCATACCGAGTGATCCAGTAATCATTGAAGCCTCGTCACTTAAGATGTCACCAAACATATTCTCTGTCACAATGACATCAAATTGTGCAGGCTTATAAATCAGCTGCATGGCGGCATTATCAACGAGCATGTGCTCAAATTCAACGTCTGGATATTGAGAAGCCACTTCTTCTACCGCATCCCGCCATAGTTTACTAGAAGCCAGAACATTCGCTTTATCCACAGACGTTACTTTTTTCCGTCTCGTTAACGCCATGTCGAATGCTTCTTTTAGTACACGGACAATCTCTTCCTTTGTATAAAGAAGCGTATCAACCGCAGCTTCTTTTCCTTCTTCATCTGTATAGCGCTCGCTTGGTTCACCAAAATAGAGACCACCTGTTAATTCACGAACGATGACAAAATCGACTCCGTTAATGTGATCCTGTTTTAACGGTGACGCCTCGCTTAAGCTATCGAACACTTTGACAGGACGAATATTAGCAAATAAGTCCAATTGTTTACGAATGGCGAGTAAGCCTTTTTCCGGACGAAGCTCTGGTGGATTTTGATCCCATTTGGGTCCGCCGACTGCTCCTAATAAAATCGCATCAGCGCTCTTGCATACATCAACCGTTTCTTTTGGGAGCGGATTATTTTTTTCATCTATTGCGATACCGCCAATGAGCGCCGTTTCGAATTCGAATTCGTGCCTAAATTGAGCCGCTGTCTCTTTGAGGACAGCGACCGCTGATGTCACAACTTCCGGTCCGATTCCATCGCCGGGCAAAAGTGCAATTTTCTTTTTCATGAGGACCTACCTCCTTTCCTATGAGATCGCGTGATGTTTCTCAATTTCAATGAGATTTGATTTAAAGATTAAATGCCTGTTTACTGCATTGACGTAGGCTTTCGCCGATGCTTCCAGCACATCTTGCGCTACACCGCGTCCTGCTGTTTCTTTTCCTTCTATTGAAACATTGACATATACTTCCGCTAGTGCATCTCTGCCTTTTCCATTTGATTGAATACGGTAGTCTAGCAAATGAATTCTTTCCTCCATACAGCGCTCCAGTGTGTTGTACACAGCTTCTACACTGCCTGCGCCTGTAGCTGCTTCTTGAATAACTTCTTGCGTTTCTTGATTTTTCAGAGAGACCGTTGCTGTCGGCATCTGTTCTGTTCCATAATGCACTTGAAGACTTTCAAATTCGTAGCCAATTTTTCGGTCTGCTACTTTTTCTTCCAATATAATAGAAATCAAATCATCATCTGTAATTTCTTTTTTCTTCTCCGTCAAGTTCTTGAAGGTTTCGAAGAACTTATTGATTTCTTGTTCTGTTAGTTTAAAACCTAACGTTTTCATGCGGTCTTTAAACGCATGTCTTCCGGAGTGTTTCCCAAGGACAAGTACATCTGTTGTCACACCGACAAGCTCTGGAGATATGATTTCATAGGTTGTTTTTTCTTTGAGGAAACCATCTTGGTGAATACCTGATTCATGTGCAAAAGCGTTGTTACCAACGACAGCTTTATTGCGCGGTACAATCATTCCTGAGTATTTGCTCACTACATCACTTGTACGCTTAATTTCATTCAATTGAATCGTTGATTCGACCTGGTAGAAGTCTTTTCGAATATGAAGAGCGACTGCAATTTCTTCTAAAGCGGCATTTCCTGCACGTTCTCCAATTCCGTTAACAGCCGTTTCAATTTGATTTGCTCCATTTTCAATGGCTGCAAGTGAGTTTGCTACAGCCATCCCTAGATCATCATGACAGTGAGCAGACAAGTTGACGCGGTCGATATTTGGAACATGTTCCTTCATATATTTAAAGATATTGCCATACTCTTTTGGCGCTAAGTATCCAACTGTATCTGGCAAGTTAATGACACTCGCTCCAGCGTCAATGACCTTCTCTACAATTTCTGCTAAGAAAGCAAGATCTGTACGACATGCATCTTCTGCTGACCACTGGACAACTGGAAAACGTTCCTTCGCGTATTTCACCATGGAGACAGCCTGTTCTACGACCTCTTCACGTGTTTTCTTTAGTTTATGCTCCAAGTGAATATCAGAAGTAGCGATAAAGATATGAATTCTTGGTTCCACTCCATCTTTTAACGCTTCCCATGCAGCATCAATGTCACCTTTTACACATCTCGCAAGACCAGCAACTGAACAATTTTTGATCGTTCTAGCAATTTCTTGTACGCCTAAGAAATCCCCTCGGGATGAAGCGGGAAAACCCGCTTCAATGATATTAACCCCAAGGCGCTCAAGCTGCTTTGCAATGATTAGCTTTTCTTGTGCATTTAAGTTCACTCCTGGTGATTGCTCTCCATCTCGAAGTGTTGTGTCAAAAAAATTAATTTTCCGCACCGACGCTCACCGCTTCCTTTTTCTTTCCTTGTTTGACGAAAGGCATCATTTCACGAAGCTTTCTTCCAACGATTTCAATTTGGTGCTCATTTTCATTAGCATTGATCGCATTGAAACGTGGACGATTCACTTGGTTTTCAACAATCCATTCTTTTGCAAATGTTCCGTTTTGGATATCAGTCAAGACGGCTTTCATCGATTCTTTTACGTTTGCATCCACAACTCGTGGTCCTGATACGAAGTCACCCCATTGTGCTGTATCAGAGATTGAATATCTCATGCCTTCTAATCCTTCTTCGTACATAAGGTCAACGATCAGTTTCAGTTCATGTAGACACTCGAAGTATGCAAGCTCTGGCTGATAACCAGCTTCTGTTAATGTTTCAAATCCTGCTTTTACTAGTGAAGTAAGACCCCCGCAAAGGACTGCTTGCTCACCGAATAGATCCGTTTCCGTTTCTTCTTTAAATGTTGTTTCAAGAACGCCCGCTCTTGCTCCACCAATTGCTTTTGCATAAGCAAGTGCTTTATCTTTCGCTTGACCAGATACATCTTGATAGATGGCAAATAGTGCAGGTACACCAGCGCCTTGCTCATATGTTCTTCTCACAAGATGTCCTGGACCTTTTGGAGCCACAAGATACACATCTACGTCACTTGGAGGAACGATTTGATGGAAATGAACGTTGAATCCGTGTGCGAATACAAGTGAGTTGCCTGCTTCTAATTGATCTTTGATTTCTTCGTCATATACTTTCTTTTGCTGCTCATCTGGAAGTAGTACCATGACGATGTCTGCTTGTGCTGCCGCTTCTTTTACTGTGAATACTTGATGGCCGTCTTCTTGTGCTTTTGTATAAGATCCGCCTTTTCTCACGCCGACGATGACATCTACGCCGCTTTCTTTTAAGTTCAATGCATGTGCATGACCTTGTGATCCATATCCAATGATGGCAACCTTTTGACCATTTAATACGTTTTCTTGAATATCACCGTTATAATATACTTTTACCATTTGACTCTCTCCTTTTGTTTAGACAATTGAAATTGTTTTATTTTGTTGCGGCTTTTGCTGATTATCTCTCGCAAAGGCCGTGGTGCCAGTTCTGGCGACTTCTTTAATGCCGTATGGCTTAAGTAATTCAATGAGTGCTTCAATTTTTGAAGACTCACCTGTCACCTGAATGACGACACTCTCTCTGCTCACATCTACAATAGAAGCTCTAAATGGTTCAATGACCCCTGTGATCTCCATTCTAGATGCTGGTGCAGAAACGACTTTTATCAAAGCCAGCTCTCGCTGGACGATTGATTGGTTTGTAATGTCTGTTACTTTGAGAACATCAATTTGTTTGTTCAGCTGTTTTGTTAGCTGTTCGATGTCTTTCTCTTGGTCTACATGGACGACGAACGTGATGCGTGATACATCTTGAATCTCAGAATGGCCGACCGTAATGCTTTCAATGTTGTAATGTCGTTTAGTAAAAAGGCCAGTGATTCGGTTCAGTACGCCTGATCGATTTAATACAGTCAACACAATAATTCTTTTCAAGGTTTCACCCCCACCATCTCATGAAGTCCTTTCCCCGGTGCTACCATTGGGAATACTTTTTCATCTCTCGCTACATTGACATCGATGAAAACAGGCTCTCTAGAGGTTAGCGCTTCTTCAAGCTTTTCTTTCGCCTCTTCGTCTGTTGAGATTCTGATTCCTTTAATGCCATAAGCTTCAGATAATTTAACGAAGTCTGGCTGCTCTGAAAATTTAGAATATGAGTAGCGTTCTTCGTAGAAAATTTCTTGCCATTGTCTTACCATTCCAAGGCTGTGATTATTTAGAACAATCACTTTCACTGGAAGGTTCAGCTCACGGATAACGGCAAGTTCTTGCAAGGTCATTTGGAAACCTCCGTCTCCTAAAATCGCCACAACCGTTGCCTCTTGATCAGCCAGCTGAGCGCCGATGGCTGCCGGTAAACCGAAGCCCATTGTACCAAGGCCACCAGATGTGACCCACTTATCAGCATTTTCAAATGGATAGAACTGCGCTGCCCACATTTGATGCTGTCCAACATCAGTTGCCACAATGGCTTCACCTTTTGTGAATTGATGAATGTATTCAATCAGCTTTTGAGGTTTAAAGCCCTCTGCTTCGTTTTCAACGTACCAGAGTGGATATTCTTCCTTCCACTGATCTAGTTGGTTTTTCCATTCGTCTGACTCTCCTTGCTTCCCGTCTTGCTTAATCAGCTCTTCAAGGACTAGCTTACTGTCTCCAACAACCGGGATATGGGTATGAATGTTCTTGCCAATTTCTGCTGGGTCGATATCGATATGTGCTACCTTCGCATGTTTCGCAAAGTGATTGAGATTGCCAGTTACCCTGTCATCGAATCTCGCACCAATTGAAATGAGCAAATCACATTGATGAAGAGCCATGTTCGCTGCATATGTGCCATGCATACCAGCCATCCCTAGGAAAAGAGGATGCTTTGCCGGGAAGCCGCCAAGTCCTAGCAGTGTATGAGCGACTGGAATTTGCTGCTGCTCTACATACTGCCTTAACTCTTCAGATGCTTTGCCATGAAGAACGCCAGCTCCTGCTAGAATGACCGGTTTCTTCGCTCTACTGACAGCTTCTACTAATTTGCGAATTTGCAAATAGTTTGGCTCTACTTTTGGCTGATAACCAGGTAAATCAATTGGCTGATCGTATTCAAACGTTCCTTCAATGCCTGCCACATCTTTTGGAATATCAATCAAGACTGGACCAGGTCTTCCTGTCGTTGCGATGTGGAACGCTTCTTTAATGACGCCCGGTAATTCCTCTGGATTTCTCACCTGGTAGCTGTGCTTTGTGATAGGCATTGTGATGCCGAGCACGTCTGCTTCCTGGAAAGCGTCTGATCCAATGACTGAGGTTGCCACCTGTCCTGTGAAGACAACAAGAGGAAGTGAATCAATCATCGCATCTGCAATTCCTGTGACTAGGTTTGTCGCTCCTGGTCCTGATGTAGCAATGACAACACCCGGTTTACCAGATACTCTAGCGTATCCTTCTGCTGCATGAATCGCTCCCTGCTCATGCCTTGGCAGGACATGAAATAAACCAGAATCATAAATTTTATCGTAGATCGGTAAAACCGCTCCGCCTGGATATCCGAAAATGACTTCTACTTTTTCTCTTTTGAGTGCTTCAATTAGCATGAGTGCACCGTTCATCGTTTGTGGTGCTTTAGATGTTTCCGTCTCCACTTGTACATTTGTCCCCATTTGATTTCCTCCTCTTTGTCTTGCTTCAGTCAAGTTTTTTCACCCTTTTCTATTCAAGATCGAGATTTTAACCATATAAAAAAGCCTTCTCACCCCACAATGACACTACTTTTCACTAGGTCAAAGGGGCGAAAAAGCTTTGTTTTTCGCGGTACCACCCTTGTTCACGGCAACATCTGCTGCCGTCTCATGGACATCTTTCATCCATTTTGGTAACGAGTGAGCAATGTCACTCGGTCTGCCCTACTATCATTTCAAGCAGACACTCAGAGGTGAGTTCACTTTAGAAAGTAACACCGGTTTCCAGCTACCACCGGCTCTCTGTAGATACTGACTCTAAAACTACTAGTCCTCTTCAACGTTTATCGATATCTATTTAGCTTGCGTGAATGTTTTTATCTGTAAAAACGACTTTTTCTCCTTCTTCAACGACTCGCTTGCGGAATTGTTCAAGAAGTTTGTTTGTGTGAACCCCAGGTTTCCCTTCACCGATTGTACGGCCGTCAACCTTTACAACGGCAATCACTTCGGCTGCTGTTCCAGTTAGAAAAACTTCTTCTGCTGTATACACATCGTGCCTTGTGAATGGTTCTTCTTTCACTTCATAGCCTAAGTCTTCTGCAATCTCCATGATGGCATTTCTTGTGATGCCTTCAAGAGCGCCGATATAACCTGGCGGTGTATAGAGCTTACCTTTTTTATAAATAAACACATTGTCTGCAGAACCTTCTGCCACGTACCCTTGATCGTTCAGCATCAGTGCTTCACTCACACCGGCCATATGGGCTTCGATTCGGACAAGGATGTTATTCAAATAATTTAATGATTTCACTTTTGGACTCAGTACATCGGGACGATTTCGCCTCGTCGGTACCGTCACAATATCAATACCTGTTTCATATAGGTGCTTTGGAAAGATGGCCAGCGGCTCTACAATGATCACTGTGTTGGCTCTCCCGCAGTTGTTTGGATCTAAACCAAGATCACCAGCTCCTCTTGAGACAACAAGACGGATATAGGCATCCTTCAGTCCGTTCCTTTCAACTGTATGAATCATTTTTTCCGTGAGTTCCTCAAGTGAATATGGAATGTTCAGCATAATCGATCTGGCGGAATCATACAGGCGGTCTAAATGTTCTTTCATTCGAAAGATATTTCCGTTATACACGCGTATCCCTTCGAACACACCGTCACCGTATAAGAAGCCATGATCATAAACTGAAATTTTCGCATCCTCTTTTTTCACGAGTTCATCGTTTAAAAAGATCCACTGTTCCTTTTGGTCTTCCATTTTCAGTGAGCACCCTCTCTTTCAAACAAAAAGTAGTTGAATTTTCAGACACTTTATATTAAAGCGCCTCACGCTTGCTCTGCGTGTTTGTTTAGCTTTTGTTGAACCCATCTTACGCCGCTTTCCATACAGTGTCAACAGCATTTTTAAAATTATTAGACAATTTAGACTAATCAAAATTAAATGTATACGCTTACACCTTTGCTAGACAAGGAATGAAAAAAACTTAAAATTTTTTGTATTTTTTCTTCAATTGATTTACTTTACCTGAACGCTTTTCATTTGAGAAAACGTTTGTCATATTTTTTCACATTGTTTTGAATGAAGACTGGTAGATTCCAGCGCTTTTGATTTTCTTTCGGTATGCCTTTCTAAAGCGTTTTCCTATGAATTTATGATAGAATGAGAGCATCTTATAGAAGGAGGGCAATACATGGCTAACATCAGAGGTTATATCGGAACGTATACAAAGGGAGACAGTAAAGGCATTTATACTTTTACATTAAATACGGACAAGCAGCAGATCGAACAAGTAGAAGTGGCTGCTGAACTTGAAAATCCTACATATTTAACCGTCTCAGATTCTCAAAAATTTGTGTATGCTGTTGTGAAAGAAGGATCACAGGGCGGCGTGGCTGCTTATCAAATCGATGCTGAAACCGGCACACTTCGTTTCATCAACCAAGAACTTGCCGAAGGCGCTTCTCCTTGTCACGTCAGCGTGGACAGTCAAACAAAAACAGCTTTTACAGCAAACTATCATAAAGGAACAGCAGAGATGTATGAAATCGATGCTGAAAATGGCTCAGTGATTCGCACGCTGTCACAGGCGCAGCATGAAGGAACTGGCCCTAACGAAGATCGTCAGGAAAAACCGCACACTCACTTTATGGGTCTGACACCAGATGAACAATTTGCAGTGGCTGTTGACCTTGGGACAGATGGCATTTATACGTATAAGAAAGAAAACGGCAAACTTGAGCTTGCTCATACATTTGAAACAAAACCAGGCACCGGGCCTCGCCATATTACATTCCATCCAACGAAACCTGTGGCATATGTGATGACAGAGCTAAGCTCAGAGGTGATTGTGCTTCGTTACTTTGAAGATGGTCATTTCGAAGAGATTCAAACGATCGCAACCATTCCAAGCGACTTTACAGAGAACAATCAAGGCAGTGCCATTCACGTCTCTTCAGACGGCCAATTTGTTTATGCAGGAAATCGCGGACATGACAGCATTGCGATTTTTAAAGCAGACGCTGACGGCCAATTAAGTCTTGTCGAGATTGCTTCTTCTGAAGGAAACTGGCCTAGAGACTTTGTGCTTGATCCAACTGAAGAATTCCTCGTCGGTTCAAACCAAGAGTCTAGCAACCTAGTGTTATACAAACGCGACAAAGAAACAGGACGACTCACTGTCTTACAATCAGACATCTCAGTCCCTCATCCAGTTTGCGTGAAATTTTTAGGATAATGAAAAAAAGCCTCCAACTGTGGAGGCTTCATATTGTTGACAAAGGGCTAAAATGATCTTGATTTTAGCCCTTTGTCTTCTTTTCAGCGTGTAGACGGCATCCCGCCATCTTCAAGCTTTTGATCAATCAGAGACGTATCGGTTTTTTCACCGAACCATTTTGACAGCCTGTCCTGCGCTTTTCCTTTCACATCATCATCAATGTAGACCGCTACTTGAATCAGAGCAAATGTGATCGCTCCTAAATCATCTGTATAGCCTACACCAATCAATGTATCGGGAATGAGGTCAATTGGAAGGATAAAGTATCCGAGTGCCCCAATAATAAGGGTCTTCGCTTTGACAGGTACTTCAGGTTTTTGCAATGTATAGTAAAGTAATAGCACAGCATAGACAAGAGAGACACCAGCTTTTTGTGCCGTCTTTTTTAACTTTTCCCAAAAGGCATGATCATTAAAATGCTTCTTTGAACGCTTCAATAGTTCTTTTTTCTCAGAACGATTCATCATATCGCCTCCATTTACAGCATAGACCTTTTCCCTTCGTTATACAAGATATTCGCCAATTCGACAAACAAAAAGCAGCAGAAAGCTGCTGCATTCTACTGCTCTTTGTAAAACTTTTCGATTGCCTTATCGATGTACACCCATCCTTTATAAGACACATGAATCGTATCTTTAAAGAAATAAGGATCGTACTCATGCTTAGTCAAATCTGCGACTTCATACCCGTTATCGCGTATTTGACGATTGATTTTCTCATAATACTCTGTACGTCCCTCTTTCGGAAAACCGGTATAATCATACCATTTTCCGTTAACAGGAATCGTCACAAACAAAGGCTTTGCCCCTGCCTGTTTTAAAATATCCAGCATGATTTGAAAATCTTTGTATTCTGGTGATTCCGCATAAGAATGACCTTCACGGGAATCTTTCATCTTTTTCATGATCGGTTTCAGCTTGCGGTCAAACAGTTTTTGATTAATATAAAACGGGTTGTTCCCTGCTTTTTCCGCACCTAAGACACTTGCTTCTTTTTCAAGCTCAGTCCATGTTTTTCCTTTGACTGATGGAGACGGTTGAAGCTTACGTTCATGTCCCGATCCAATTGTATAGTACATGTCTTTCTTTTGAAGCATGCCATAATACATTTTTGCAATAGGAGAAATCGCGCCATAAGCGAATTTGTTCCCAGAAAGCTCTGCTTTAAAAAGCTCTGTGATGACCATGTCGTTCTTCACTGCTTTAAACTTCATGATTCTCTTGATCAGTTCTTTTTTCACAGCTGGATCAATTTCTTTATTATAAGCGAGATTCAGTGCTTGAAGCGCTGAATAGTTCGGTGCAAAGTGATTTTCGTCAGATCCCCATTTCACAAACCACTGCGGGGACACGATAAACACAAGCTTCTTCCCTTTTAATTCATCCATATGCGCTGCAAAGTTCATCGCATGAATTAATGATTGCGATCCACCTTTTCCAATAAGATAAGGTGTAAACCCTTGAGGATTCTCATGAAAGAAATTCGAAGGGTGATATGGATCAAAACGTGATAGTTCAGAAGATCCATAGATCGGCAAATAAGTTGGATCTTTTAGCATTTCGTCTTGTAAATAAAGCCCTTGGAACATCCCCGGATCTAATTCTGTGGCTGACTTTTGTAATTTGTCTTTTGGGATCAGATGTGAGAGCCATGCATTTGGTACAAGAAGAACACCAATGAATAGAACAGCCGCTAAAATAAGCGGCCCAAAAAAACGCTTTTTCATTACTTCATCTCTGCCAGCTGCTCAGCAATGTGATTCGGTGTATCCCACACATCACGATCAAACTCTGTAATCGGAACAGTAATTCCAAGTTGACTTTCGATTGCCATAAGCAGTTCTACTGTACCAAATGAATCTAGAAGACCTTCGTCAAAAATTGCAATCTCTGGATTTTCTTTCACAACGTCATCCTGACAAACCTCTGCAATAATACCGTATACTTGATTTTTAAATTCCATAATTTTCTACTCCCTTAATCATTAATGATGAAATGGTTTTCCTGAAAAAATATAAAATCCGAAACAAATCACATGGAATGTAATAATGATCGACACAACCATTGTGACCTTATTATCCGGCCACCACTTGTGTTTTTTATTCCATTTCTCGAATAAATTGTAACCGGACATCACAACTGCGTGATATAGTCCGTAAATAATATATTGAAGTGCTAGACCATGCCAAGCACCCATCAATAGAAAGAGGACAAAGTACCCAATATTTGATACAGCCATACGGTTCTTGATCCACTTCTTTTTTGTCATAAAGAACACAAATCTCATAAACACGTAGTCTCTGAACCAGAAGGACAGGGACATGTGCCAGCGATTCCAGAAGTCTTTAATGTTCCGACTGATAAACGGTTTGTTAAAGTTTTCTGGTGATTTAATGCCCATCATATAACTCACACCAACAGCAAATGCTGTATAACCAGCAAAGTCAAAGAACAAATACATACTGTACGCATACATATATGTTAACTGTTGAACAAAGTGACTGCTGCTAATGTGATGAATATTCATGAGAATATACGTGTGAATCAGATAACCAATAATGAACTTGTATAAGAAGCCGATAAAAATTTTATGAATACCGGCGTATAGAAGATCACTGTACGCTTCCTTTTCAGGCGGCGTATCCATATCCTTTTCAAACCGGCGGTAACGATCAATCGGACCTGATGAAATCGTCGGGAAAAAGACAATGAAATAGACCAAACGATGAATCGGCATTTTCTTCTTAATCAAGCCGTCTCTTGTCTCGATAATTAACTGAACACCTTTAAATGTTAAGTACGAGATCCCTAAAAAGCTCAGCCAGTTCATTGGCGGCGGTTGATGCGGCTGATGAGTTAAAAAGAACGGTAAAACCTTTGATAGTACAAGCGGCAAAATCGATGCCACCACTGCCATATAGAAAACAGACGCTTGATTCGCTTTCAACCGGTACGAAAGGTACAGGCGGATGATCAAGACTTGCCACACTGTAAACAAGAAAAGCAGCAGCGCGCCATGTGCATCCTTAGAGAAAATAAGGGCGAGTGCCACAACCGTTGCAAACATGTTGTAGCCCTGCATTCTTTTGCCGCGAAGACCAAGAATGATCGTCGGCAAAAGAAGAACACCAATTAGAATGAAGAAAAAGAATGAACTAAACGGAATCATAGAAGAACCTCTTTCGCGATTCTTTTACGGTCAACCTTCCCGTTTGGCGTCATGTATAGCTGCTCAAGATAGACAAACTTTCTTGGAATCATGTACGCAGGCAGTGAATCCGCCATTTCTTTCTTAATTGCACTTGTCAGCTGATATTCTTTTTCAAAAGAATGCGCTGCTGGAACAATGGCTGCAATTAAGTACTCCACATGACCGTTTGGCTGGAACGGCACAATCACACAAGCATTGACATACGTTGTCTCGCTCACATGATATTCAATTTCTTCAAGCTCCATTCGGTATCCATGCAGCTTAATTTGATAGTCCAGACGGCCGTGGCATGTAATCAAACCATCCTGCGTCACACCTGCATCACCTGTACGGTAAGCAGGGCGCCCTTCGTATTCAAAGAACACTTTATCTGTTAAGGCTTGTTCACCTAAGTAGCCTCTCGTGACGCTTGGCCCCACGATGACAATTTCCCCTTTTTCACCGTCAGGAAGTGCATTGCCTTCTTCATCTAAAATAACGATATCTGTATCCGGTTTGGCGTAGCCGACTGGTAAAGAATCGTGCTGATCAAGAATCGCTTGCGTGACTTCAATCGATGTGATCGCAACAGTTGCTTCAGTCGGACCATACGTATTAAAGACCTGCGCCTTTGGAAAACGCTCAAGGAGCGCACTTGCTACAGATACAGGAAGTGCCTCTCCGCAGAACAAGAAAACTTTCAACTCTGGTAAAAGCTCCCCTGTAAAGGAAGGGTCCATTAAGCACATTTGCACAAAGGAAGGTGTTGATGTCCACACTTCAACGTCAGATTGACCAAGTGCTGCAAACATATCCTTCGGCTTATTCACTAGATCTTTCACTAAACAGTAAAGCGTGCCGCCTGATTGAAGCGCTGGATACAAATCCATCACTGATAAGTCAAAAGAAAATGGTGCTTGATTTAAGAACGTGCGTCCCCCGCCAATTGGGAAGTCTCGGCACATCCACTCTGTAAAGCTTTCTAAATTATTGGCTGTTACCTGAACGCCTTTCGGTTTTCCGGTACTGCCAGACGTATAAATGATGTAAAAGACATCATCCTGTTGAACCCACTGCGAGGATGGCGGTGCTTCTTTTTCAAGAGCTAAAAGAGATGCCGCACTTTTCACTTCAATGTGTTCTTCTACATCTAGTACATTCTGCTCATTTGCACAAATCAACAGACTGGCTTTTGAGCTTTCAATAATTGAGACGATACGCTCAGCAGGGATTGAGATGTCGACCGGAATGTATGGTCTACCTGATTTCACACTGCCTAAGAAAGAAATGAGCATCTCTGGCTCCATATGACCGTATACAATGACAGGTGCACTATCTGTAGCGACTGCATCTATGGCACCAGCCATTTGGTCTGATAGATGCCAAAGCTCATCATATGTGATCGAAGCATGTTGAGAAACAAATGCTGGCTGTGTTGGTTTCGTTTGTTGGTATTCTTGAATCGTGTGTAATAGTTTCATAGTTTAATCTCCAATTAAAAATCGTTGTAAATGAATGATCCCGTATTAGCTGTGTGGAATCCGTAAATAAAGAACAATAATAGCAAAATAAGTAAGTAAAAGCTCGTATATCCTATCCATTTTACAGACTTATTTTCTGATAGCTTTTTGAATAGCATATTGATAACCTCTTTTCTTTTGACACTTATAGAGACGCATGAATCATTAAAAGAGTTTCATATCAAAACATAAAAAATTTTAAGAAATCATGAAAAAAGATGTCGAACCTTGGAACGTCTCTTTTGGCAAAGCTGTCTTATTGTAACAAAGATTTAATACATTTGAAATAAAATCCGAGCTTAAATTTGCCTTAAAATTGGTGAAAGCTGTCGAATAAACACAAAAGCCACCTAGTTTGCCTAGATGGCTTTGATTTCAATTACTTCTTATATTTATTGACTTCGAACATGAGAATGTTTTTGAACACCACATAATCCTTTTTACTTTCAAAGGGACCTTTATTGTTGTCATGCTCATCAATTTCATAAAACCCTGGTCCTTCTCCGGCATCACGCTTCTTGTACCAGGATAGGAAAGCGTTGACTTCTTTCATGGAGAGGTCATACTCTTTTTGCAAACCATTGACCATTGTGATGATGAGAAGGGCATTACCGTCTTCATCAGTTGCATCGTCTTTTGGTGGTGTGGTTGGTTCAGGGTCTTTGTCGCCTGGGGTTTCGGTGTTGTTTGGAAATTCTAGGTCTTTTAAGGAGATAGAGATGACAGATTTGTAGTTTCTATCAGCAATATCGGTATAATTCAAATTTATATTATATTGACGTCCTCCTATTACATATAACATATCCCCTATAATAACTGATGAAGCACCAACACGAATATCATTGTTAGGTACAACTACTTTCACCATTTCTTCTTTTTCAGCATTATAGACATATAATCTATTAGGTGAAATGCCTGGTAAAATCATATTATCTTTATAAGTAACTCCACTCAGATATACTTTTTTAAATCCTCCTTTTTTTGCAGACCAACTATCATTAGAAGCATCAAATTCAAAAATTTCACTATTATTGTTTTCTCCAATAATATAGAACTTCCCTTTCAAAACTAGACCAATTGCTCTTTGTGTTTTAAATGATGGTGAAGCTTCCTTTTTCCATTTGTTTTCTGTTAGATCATAACTAAAAAATTCATTGCCACCTAATACATAAATTTTATCTCCCATAACACCAGCTTGAACATTATAAGCACCTTTAGAAGGACTTTCAAAAGGAATATCAGTTAAAACTTCCCACTCGTCTTTTTTTGTATCGTACACTTCAAATTTATTGAAGGAATTTTGGTGATTTCCTGCTAGAACATAAATTTTAGACCCCACAACAACAGATGCTGCTCCCCCTCTCCCGCTAGGCATATCTTTCCTTTTCGTCCATTTATCAGCGGAAGGGTCATACTCTAATGTTTCGTTAAGAGCATTAAATCCTCCAATTACATATATTTTCCCATCAACTGCATTAGCTACAGCTCCAATTCTTGCTGTTGGCAAATCAGCTAATTGATTCCATTCATCCTTAGCAGCATTTGCAACTTGAAATACCTGTGTGAATGAAAGAATTACTAGTAACATCATGACGATCCATTTTTTCAAAAATAACACTCCCTTTTCATTATCTTACTTCTTCATTATCGGAGTGTTTTTTAATTTGTATAGAATAATTCATCTTTTTAAAGAGAAATTAATAGAAAAAACATCGAAAAAGTAACTTACTAAAGAGTCGCTTAAAATAATAGGTTCAATCAAAAACTGCCTGAGTCTATAATCAAAGAACACAATAAAAAACCCATGATTTCATGAGTTTCTTCTCAGTCCATTATTAAAAAATCCGTCACAAGGCAAGCGGGCTCTCCGTTTTGATCTAGCCCCAAAAGCTTGGATACATCCCGTCGCCGAAGCCTGTTGTAAACATGGCAATGTCCACTTTGTCATGAAAACGGGTGACGAGCCAGTCCCATGTGTGCTTGTAGTTTTGCTCAAGCGCTTCTGCAAATTCTTCATAAAGATAGAAATCATTGTCCTCTTTATATCGCTTATCCTCTTAAGCTTGTAAATATCGTGCTGCTTCCGCATCCATGAAACAACCCATTCCCGTATTTACACCGTAGCCGAAGAACTCGTCTTCTTTCAATTGATTGAGTTCCTGCCCTGCTCTTGTGGCAAGCTCCCATTCTGTTGCTTGCTCGTTTGTGAACTTGATCATTGCATAGGCAACGCGTTCGTCACCGCTTTGCAACCGCTTAACTATAAGTAGAATAGGATATTTTCCTAGAGCAACCTTCCTCGTAAACGATTGGTCCCCTTCTGAAACAAAAGGATCGCAGGCAACGATATGACCGCTCGTGATCTCGGTATAGCCTAACTGTTTGGCGAATAATTGATCACCCTCTTGACTGCTTGTTGTCTCTCCATTTCTATATAACAGGTGTGTTGGATTGATGTTGTACAAGTGACCATTCCTTTCTTTGTTTTTCTGGGACGTTTGGGATTATGTACTTTTCCACCATTTAACCTGTCAATTTTCTAAGGATAAATTTCAAAGTATGATCATCCATAAAACATCCATTTCCAGTATCAACTCTATAACCGGAGAACTGATCCCCCTGTAAATCACTTTCTAACTGTCCATTTGATAATGCAAGTTCCTACTTAAAACTCGATTCATCTTTTCCTTCTACTATACATCTTAATTTTTTTAGTTGGAGAAAAAATTATTCTCTCTTTTGAATATTTACCCTTTGCGATGTCTTTTTCATTAGTAAAAATAAATGGAAGGTTAATTAAAAAACGCCCTTCCAATGAAGGGCTGTGTTATTAACTATTTTCTTTTGAGTATTTCTTAATTAATGCTTCGCTAATCCTGCTTACGATATAGATCGCAACTGCTAAAATCAGCATCAACGGAAACATGCTTAAACGATCATCTGCAACATATACAATGATCCCCACAATGATAGCCACTACGATTGCCGTTAAAAAATGCTTCACCGCCATCTCACCCCTTTGTATAAATCATATACATTTTATTACACAAAAGGTTTAATTGAAATAATTTCCATGAAATCAGCAAGTTTCGTTTGTCCGCTCTTAAAGTAGATTGCTATCCCCTTATGTTGTTCGTGAAATTTCCATATGTTAAAATCAACTAAAATACCTATTTAATGGATCAATCAGGAGGTCATTAAGTGACACAGCAAAGCACGCCATCCAAAATGTTATTAATTACTTTACCCGGCGCTATTATTGCCCTTGTGATGATCTTAGGGAGAATTGATACACCTGTAACAAATGTTTTATTTTATATTGTAGCTTTCAGTGTGATGGGTTTAGTGGTTTCAAGCTTATTAAAAGACTACAGAAAAAAGAAAAATTAACTCCTCATCTTGGGAGCTGTCGTTTATGCAGCTCGCTGTCTGTTTGTGAAAGCTCCAAACTTTAAGGATTTAAGCAAACTTAATGATTCATAAAATAATTAAATGAAATTTAGACTTCACCGTGTTATCTAGCTTACCAGCCACCATACCAGCCGCCGTGTCCTCCACCGTGTCCTCCGCCGTGTCCTCCGCCGTGTCCTCCGCCGTGTCCTCCGCCGTGTCCTCCGCCGTGTCCTCCGCCGTGTCCTCCGCCGTGTCCTCCACTAGGTTGACATAACGTTCCGGGTTGATTAATTTGAGCAACATCTATAGGACTAACTCTTCTTCTAATTGGAGCACCACCACCTGGAGGATATTGGTCAAATGTCCAAAGAAAGTCATTAGGTGTAGCTGGTAGACCTGTTGGAGAAGCAATCATGTCTACACTTATAAAGCGTACATTACCAAAACATGTACCATCGTTCATCAGAATATCAACATTCTTATTAATCCATTCAGTTCCCGCTCCAGCTGGTTGGTAGTGAAATACACGCGTTCCTTGCTGCCTGTAAGGATCGTAATTATTATTCACTTATATCTCCTCCTCATTGATAAAAAGACCATTTGTCTAAATATACATATGGTTAATTTTCCTGCTGGTTTAGACTAATACCTATATGTAAAAGCCTAATTTTTTTAGATTCAAAAGAAAGATTGTTATATGTACTTTTTGAAACAAATTTGCTAATCGAAAACAACCGTATAAAAGCGGTGATATCTTTCCTTAGATAGCACTCAAGTATATAACATGCTATAGATTATTCTTATCGAGTAGCATTGATTGTTTTGTCACGTTACCGCACTAAAACATGCCCTTTATTCTTCAACTGTTGGTTTAGATATTGAATCGGTTAAAGTAGAACCAGGTAAATCTTCCAATAAACTTCTCACATCAACTTTTACATCAAACAAACCTTTTCTTTTGATCATACAAAAAACCTCCTATATCGTTAGTAAGTCGATATACGGAGTAATTTCTTACATGACCGTTATACTGACCGTTTGACTAAACGATATAAGAGGTTGATTTTATGGGCTTTAGCACCCGATTTATTAACGTCCCAGGAGAGATTCGAACTCCCGACCGACGCCTTAGAAGGGCGTTGCTCTATCCAGCTGAGCTACTGGGACATGTTGTTATGTAGTGTGCTGTGGTGTATTACCTCAGCGACAATATTTATTATATTACTATTGTTCTTTAAAGTCAACGGTTTTTCGAAAGTTTTTTCATAAGGGGCAAATGCTGCACCCTTATGAAATACCTTCCAATGTGACAGTGTTTTCGAGGTCTTGTATGGCTTGACCTTCGTCTGTGAAAAACTGTACGTTTGCTTCGCTTCCATCTAGTGTCAGTATAGCGTAGCTGCGCTCTTTACGTACTCTTGGCAGGTGCACGCTGCCTGGGTTAATGAGCAGTTTTCCTCTTAGCAGCTCACTGCCTGGGATGTGCGAGTGGCCAAAGCAGATAATGTCTGCGCCTAGCTCTTCTGCACGGTAGTAGACTTGAAGCAAGGATTGTTTGATGCCATGCAGATGTCCGTGAGTGAGAAATAGTTTTCCGCCTCCATCAAGTGAAAGCAGGAGCTCTTCTTCAAAATCGCCCATAAAGTCACAATTTCCTTTGACGACTTTGTATCCTTCGAGAGCTGGGTGGTTCGTGTCGAGTTCTGAATCTCCGCAGTGAATCATCATGTCGACTTCAGCCGCATGCCGTTTGGCAATGGTTTGAAGTTCGTCTGTGAGTCCATGACTGTCACTAATGATGAGTATCTTCATGGCTTCATTCCCCCTTATTCATTTGCGTCTAGCAGTGATGAAAGCTTTTGAAGCGCGACCGCTCGATGGCTGATCTTGTTTTTCTCCTCTGGTGATAACTCGGCCATCGTCTGGTCTTTGTCTTTGACGATGAAAATTGGGTCGTATCCGAAGCCGTTTTCGCCGATTGGTTCCTCTGCGATGAAGCCTTCTACTGATCCTTCTACCGTCTTTGTTTCTTTACCCGGTATGCTGACAGCCAGGGCACATCTGAATCTAGCTGTGCGGTCTTCTTTTTCAATGCCTTGAAGTTCGCTCAGCACTTTTTCTACATTCTCAGCATCGTTTTTATGTTCACCAGCGTATCTCGCTGAATAGACGCCAGGTTTTCCGCCAAGAAAATCAATCGACAAACCGGAATCGTCTGCAATGACCATTTCACCTGCTTTGGCTTGAATCGCCTCGGCTTTGATAATGGCATTTTCTTCGAAGGTTTGTCCTGTTTCTTCAATCTCTTCAGTAAAGCCGATGTCTGCTAGTGTTTTGACCGTGAATCCTTTTGGCTCAAGAATGGCTTTGAATTCTTTCGCTTTGCCCGCATTGTGCGTTGCAATGATGGCTGTTTTCATCCTGATCAAACCCTTCTCTTTATTCGATGACTTCTCCTGTCACTGCTTTTTGCTTTTCGATTAATTCTTTGATGCCCTTTTCGGCTAAATCAAGTAGTCCGTTTAGCTGTTCTCTTGAGAATGTCGCTTCTTCGCCTGTGCCTTGAAGTTCAACAAAGCGTCCAGCACCTGTCATGATGACATTCATATCTACTTCAGCTGAAGAATCTTCTTCATAATTTAAATCTAACAGAAGACCTTGCTGAGAATCAATTCCGACGGATATCGCCGCTAAATAATCAGTGATCGGGTTTTGTTTGATGACACCTTCTGCTCGAAGCTTTTGAATCGCAAGCGTCATGGCAACAAAAGCACCGGTAATAGATGCTGTGCGTGTGCCCCCGTCTGCTTGAATGACATCACAGTCAATCCAAATCGTGCGCTCGCCAAGCTTTTCTAAGTCAACGACTGCACGGAGTGCTCGTCCAATTAATCGCTGAATTTCCATTGTACGTCCTGTCACTTTTCCTTTAGATGATTCTCTAATGGTTCTTTGAGCGGTTGCTCTTGGAAGCATGCTATATTCTGCTGTAATCCAGCCTTTTCCTTGTCCTCTTAAAAAAGGAGGTACGCGGTCTTCGATGGATGCGTTACAAATCACCTTCGTATTGCCCGCTGAGATTAAGACAGAGCCTTCTGGATGCGTAATGTAGCCTGCCTCTATTTCAATTTTTCTTAATTCGTCATAGTGTCTTTCATCTAATCTCATGATTTACCTCCGTTACAATATACATTCCGCGCGGATGCCAGCGGGGTTCTCCTACTAACTTTGACAACCTCGGCTCGTTCTAATCGCTTGGAATAAAAAAGAGGCAGCGAATATGCATGCCTCTTTTTCTCCATTATATCAATGTGTGCCGTTAAAAACTACCTGTATTCACTTGTTCTGGTCTTGAAACCGGCTTTGTCAGCTCTGCTCCTTTTTCGTTCACAAGCTCAGCCTTGCCGTTTACCTTAACGGATACGCTTTTGACATCCGGCAGCTCTGTTAATGTGAGCACGATGCTATCAAGAACTTTTTGTGAAATCACCTTTTTCTTTTCATCTGCGCTGCCGAAAATGGATTCGTTGAAATCAAGTGTCACATGTCCGTCTTTTACTTTCGGGATATCATTCAGCTTTACATCTTGATCAAAGTCTGTGAGCAAATGGCTTTTTTTGCTTGGTCCAGAAACGAGCTCATCAATGGCCGCTGTAATTTGATCATCCTCATCTTTTGGCGCCCTTTTGGTCACCGGAACATAATACGTCTGTTCATCAGATTCAGCTAAGTAATAAACCGTCACTGGCTTTGTCGATGTCATATCAGCAGCAGCCTCGTGCTGAATATTAATACCGTCTTCTCTGCTTAAATCATCTGAAATCGGTGTACCGTTCACAGGCATTTCTTTTAGTTCATGACCATTCATTTTCAATTTGACTTTGGCGACAGAATCAAACTGCGTTAACGTCCAAGTGACAGATTGCAGGATGCGCTGTTCGTCTTCTTTTTTATAGTTTTTGAATTCATTTGAAAAATCCACTACGGCCGTTCCGTCTTTAATATCGACAGATACGCTCGTGTCGGCCGGCAAAACAGCCCGGAATCCATTTGGCATGAGGTTCGAAATCGGTCCTCCGTCCACGAGATATTCAAGTGTTTGTTTGGCACTTCCTTCGTTTTTCGGTAGTGGAATGGATTGAGAGACGACATACCCGTTTTTATCAATTAAATATAATTCTCTCATGACTGTATCTGCCTGCTTCTCTTCTTTTCCTTCTTTGGCTGTTTGTTTATCTTCTTTATTATCTTTCACATATGTGACGTTTTGTGGCGGGTCAATCTCTGTTTTCGCTTGGTCTGTTTGAAACAATCCGCATCCTGACAAAAGCATGGCTGACGCGATACACGTCACAGCTGCTGTAGATCCTTTTTTCAGCATACTTCACCCTCCTCTAGTAGTTTGTACTACTATGTATACGAGCTCCCTCTGCGGATTAGACCCTTTTCATAAAAAAATAACCCACTTCAAATAGAAGGGGGTTATTGCTGATAGACGTGTTCGAGTGATACGGTTTCGACCTTCCCTGGCAGGTAGCCAAACCAGTCACGAGCGATGTTTTCAAAATTTTGCTGCTGCCCTGTTGTATAAAATGTATGAACAGGCGCTTCTTTAGAGGTATTTAACAGCCCTTTATAGGAAAGAATCGTACTTGCTTCTCTCGCTGTCTCGTCCCCTGATGAAATGATGCTCACATCACTGCCCATAAAGCGCTGAATCGACTCTTTTAAAATCGGATAGTGTGTGCAGCCAAGAATGAGTGTATCAATTCCAGTTTCTTTCATCGGTTCAAGGGAATCTTTCACCACTTCATCTGCTGTCTGATCTAAAAACGTCCCGCTTTCCACAAAGGGAACAAGCAACGGACATGCCAGACTTTGAACCGCTAGTCCTGCTTTTAGGGATAGCAAAGCTTCTTTGTATGCCTCGCTTTTGATCGTATTGGCTGTACCAATGACACCAATCTGCTGATTGTTTGTCACCTTGATGGCTGTGCGGGCGCCGGGCTGAATCACGCCAATGACCGGAATATCAAGCGTTCCTTTGATTTCATCTAGTGCGATCGCCGTCGCTGTGTTGCATGCGATGACGAGCATTTTAATATGATGATGTCTTAATAAGTAGTGTGCCATTTCCCAAGTATATTGAAGAACCTCTTCTTCTTTCCGAGGGCCATACGGGCACCGTTTTGTATCGCCTACGTAAATGATTTTTTCTTTTGGCAGTTGTCTCATGATTTCCTTTGCAACGGTTAAACCGCCGACGCCGGAATCAATGACGCCAATTGGTTGATCCAACAAAATCGCCTCATTTTCTTTTCATTTGCTGCTGTAGTTTCGTTAAGGATTGATTGAAAACGATGGCTTCTTCTTCTGAGAAAGCCCCTAGAAGTTCACTGACGTATTCTTGGCGTTTAACAATCACTTCTTGAATGATCCGCTCGCCTTCAGGCAATAAATGAATGCGAACCACGCGGCGGTCAGAAGGATCTTTTACTCGTTCGACAAGTTCACTTTTTTCCATTCGATCAATTAAGTCGGTGGTTGTACTGCAAGCCAAATACATCTTTTGTGATAGCTCACCTATTGTCATATCTCCGAATTCATAAAGCCACTGAAGCCCTACAAATTGAGGAGGTGTAATCGTATATTGATTCAGGATTTCTCTGCCTTTTTGCTTAATAATTGCAGCAATATGGCGCAATGATTTTTCAATCTCTGCTACATGGTCGAACTCATTCGTTTCCATTTCATTGATACCTCACTATAGCATCTCACTTTGATTAAAACGTACATTCCTATTTTCCTCGTTTTTCAGAGAAAATGCAAGAAGAGACTCATGGAAACCATATAGAAATAACCGGCTCCTCCCTTGTATGGAAGGAAAACCGGCTGACTTTAGAGCTCTAGCTCACCCATACGCAGAAGCTCGACTACGGCCTGTGAACGACCTTTGACTCCTAGCTTTTGCATGGCATTCGAAATATGATTTCGAACAGTCTTTTCGCTAATAAAAAGCTCGCTTGCAATTTCTTTTGTTGTTTTATCTTGGACGAGCAATTCGAATACTTCTCTTTCTCTTTTGGTTAATAGCGGCTTGGATTGAAACTCTTTCTCCTTCAAGTATTGTAACCCTCCTTGCTAAGGTGAGAGCTCTAGTCTCTATAGAATGGGATTCTGTATAGTCGAGATATCATATGCCGGCTGCCCGAGGTAGGTGACGTTAAAATTGAGAATTCCTGCATATGAGCGTCCATTTTGTACGCTTTTATCCGCACAAAAAAGGACGAGTCTCCTACCTGAGACATCGTCCTTTTCATACATATATTTAAAAGATAGAAATGGCACCTGTCAACAAAGCGATCAATGTTGTAAAAAGGGCAGTTAACACGGTCCATAGCAGTGCATATTTTTGCAAATCACCAATATCTTTGTTCAGCATACTGACAAGAAGCAGCGTTGAAGCCACAAGAGGGCTAAGCAAGTGAACAGGCTGTCCTATAATAGAGGCACGTGCAATCTCCACCGGATCAATCCCGTATGCTGCACCGGCTTCAGCCAAGATCGGAAGCACCCCGAAATAATACGCATCATTTGAAAGAACAAATGTAAATGGCATACTCGTCAAAGCGACAATGAGTGGAAAAAATGAGCTGTAGGAATCTGGAATCATGTAAATGACCAAATTAGCAATGGACTCCACCATTTTTGTTCCCGAAAAAATCCCTGTGAAAATTCCAGCTGCAAACACAAGGGTAATGACCGTTAAGGCATTTCCTGCATGCGACAAAATTCTCTCGCGCTGATCTTCAACCTTTGGATAGTTGATCATGAGAGCGATGACAAATCCAATTAAGAAGAGAACTGGAATCGGTACGATATCTAAAACAAGTGTCGCCATCACCGCAATCGTCAAGAAGAAGTTCACCCAAATGAGGTTGGGTCTTTTCATGTCTTCTACTCCATCTTCGATTGACGCTGCCAATTCAGGGGAGATCGAGGTCTCTTCTTTGTACTGAATCTCTGCAACCCCAATTCGTTTCCGCTCTTTTTTTCCAAGCACATACGCAGTAAAAAGAATAAAAAGACCGCCTCCAACCATTGTTGGAATTAATGGAATAAAAAATTCACCAGCATCTAATCCAAGCGCCGCGATGGCACGGGTAGCCGGACCGCCCCAAGGCGTCATTCCGCTCATAATTCCTAAAGACAATAATGAAATCGTTCCTAAAATTAATGGGTTCATCCCAATTCTTAAGAAAAGTGGTAGCATTGCTGATACGGTAATCATATACGTTGTTGTTCCATCACCATCTAAAGCAACAAGCATAGACAAAATCGCTACCCCAAAAGCAATTTTGACAGGATCACCTTTTACAATACGTAAAATGAGTTTAATCAGAGGATCAAATAATCCAGCATCCAGCATGACACCAAAGAATAAAATCGCAAATAACAATAAAGCAGCTGATGGTGCAACAGTTTTCAGTCCATCAAGCATCATGTCCCCTAATCCTTTGTTAAAGCCACCAATCAATGCAAATATGATAGGTACAACGGTTAGAGCCACCACCGGATGCATACGTTTTGTCATAATGAGAAATGTAAATGTCAAGACCATCAAGATCCCTAAAATAGCTAGCACTTTATATCCCTCCATCCTCTTCTTTACATGATCTGCAAGCGCCCCCTTGCACTTGCGATCTATATGTTAGCGCTTTCTATTTCAAGGATATAATAGCTTTTTTCATAATGAAAATATTGATTTTTTCGTATATTCTATAAATTTCTTTTATAATCAGCCTTGCTGACTTCTTAAAAACTCAATGAATGCTTTCACAACAGATAAATGAAGGGAGTCTGGCTGGTACATAAGCCATGTATCTCTTAAAACAGGCTGTCCATCTTTATACGAAAGACCTTTTACAAATAGCTCATCACTTGGTCTGAGGCAAATTTCTGGGACAATGGCATAGCCTAAACCATGCTTGACCATCTCTTTTGATGTATCCTGGCGGTCTGTCTCCATCGTCACAAGTGGAGGCATGGTGAACGTTTCCTGCCACCATCTGTTAATCAATCGTTTTAATGAACTATCTGTATGATAGTCAATGAGCGGCAGATTTGGGAGGTCTTTCAGCTGGATTTCTGATTTTGAAATGATACAAAGCCGCTCTTTATCGAGCAAAAACCGCTCTCCATTCCAGTCGTAATCCCCTCTTAAAATCCCTAAATGGACACTTGATGTACCTAATAAATCCATGACTTTTGTGCTCCAGCCTGTATTCACCATGAATTGAACATGTGGATACTGCTTAGAAAATTCTCTTAAAATTTCTGGGAGCTTATACTGAGCAAAGTTACTTGAGACCCCTAACCGGATTGTCCCTTTGACCTTTTTTTGCATATTCAGCATGCCATCTTTCGTTTGCTGAAGCTGTTTGAGCATGTCATTTGCGTATGCAGCCAAGTACTCGCCTTCTGACGTAAATTCAATCCCTCGTTTTCTTTTGAAGAAAAGCTTCATATCGAACTCTTCTTCAAGCTGCTTCAACCGATAGCTTAAGGCAGGCTGAGAGACAAATAATTTTTCCGCCGCTTTTGTGATGTTCTTTTCTTCATAGAGCACCTTTAAAAACCGCCAGTCTTTCTCATCCATTGTGTGCCCTCCTTTTTCACTAGTTATAAAAAAAATTTATTGATTCATCTTAAAATAATGTATTTAACTTATTTCTTATTATACTTTACCATTTTGATTAGATAAACAGTTCATTAAAAATTGAGGGTGAGAGCAATGAGAAAAGTTCCAATCACAATCATGCGAGGCGGTACAAGTAAAGGGGTATTCATTCAAGCAAACAATGCACCATTTGAACACGATGAGCTCGAGGCATTCCTACTAGACATTATGGGCAGCCCTGACCGGTTGCAGGTCGATGGAATCGGCGGCGGTAATTCTTTAACAAGCAAAGTGGCCATTATCGATAAAGCCACACGTCCAGATGTGGATGTGAACTATACGTTTGCACAAGTCAGCATCAATGAGAGATATGTCGACTTTAAAGGGAACTGCGGGAATATCTCATCAGCGGTTGGACCATACGCCATCATTAAAGGACTTGTTCAAGCGGTTGAGCCCATTACGACTGTACGTATCCTCAATACCAACACAAATAAAGTCATTACAGCAGAGGTCGAAGTCGAAAATGGAGAAGTGAAATTTGAGGGACAGGCAGAAATTCCAGGAGTAAAAGGGACAGGTTCTCCCATTTATTTATCTTTTGAAAATCCTGAAGGCGCTGTGACAGGTAAAACCTTTCCGACTGGAAACAAAATTGATACGATTCAAACAAAGTTTGGAGAGATTCCCATCTCGATCGTTGACATTGCAAATCCCATTGCCTTTGTTCGTGCCAAAGATATTCAATTAAAAGGAACTGAATTGCCTGAAGAGTTTACAGACGAATTACTGGATGATTTAGAAGAAATTCGTTCCATCGCTGCTGAAATGTGTCACTTTGCACCAAAAGAAATGGCGACATTACAGTCTCCAGCTGTTCCAAAGCTTGCGCTCATTAGCGAGCCTGCTGATTATGTAGATACTAATGAAATCTTGAGAAGAGCAGCCGATATGGACATCATCGTTCGTATGCTATCGATGCAAAGACCGCACCAAGCACTCGCCATTACCGGCTCTGTCTGCGTGACAGCCAGCTGTTTCTTGGATGAAACGCTTCCGGCTCAGCTGTTTAAAGGGCAAGATGACACACTTCGTATTGGGCATCCTGCTGGTATTATGCAAACTGAAATTGACATCTCTCAAAACAGAGTCAAAGTCATTCGAACCGCAAGAGAAATTCTAGACGGGGTTGTCTTTACGAAACAAGATTATATTGTGCAGCCTCATATTAAAAGAGAAGCCTGAAGCAGACGAGAATACGTCTGCTTTTTTTAATGTTGAAGCGGGGCATCAATATCTCCGGCAGAATGAGCTTTGATCTGTCCTTTATCATCTTTTAGCTGAAGATGACCAAAGCGGTTAACGCCGTAGCAAATGCCTTCTTCCCATGTTTGTTTTTCACGATCTAACGAGATGCGAAGCGGCTTGTTGAGACGATATAACCGTTTATTATAAAGGGCAGTGAGTGCTTCAAACCCTTCATTCTGCCAGCGTGTATGGTATTTTTCAAAAGCCGCTGCCAGGTTTTTCACTAGCTGATCGGCTTTCACCTCTGTCAGCTCTGATAAGCAAATGGTTTTGTACGGGACATGCTCCGGCTTCGTCTCTACATTGATGCCAACACCGATATAAATGGCGCTGCGATCTGCTTCAATTAATGTGCCGGATACCTTTGCTTCATTAATGAGGATATCATTCGGCCATTTGATCGCCAGCTGATCGTCCGCTCTTATGAGTGGTTTCAGCACATCATAGATTGCTAGCGCTGTTAGCGGGGCGATCGTTGACTGGGTGGAGAGTTCTTCTGGCGGCATGACTGTCATGGTCACTGCCACATTCCCTAAAGGTGTTTCCCACGGCCTGCCGAGTCTGCCTCTTCCTTCTGTCTGCTGGCGTGCATAGACAGCAAATGAGGGCTTTTCTCCTTGCTGCATGAGCCTTTTCGCTTCATTATTTGTACTATCAATGGTGTCATATTGAAAAATCTTCATATGTTCTCCTCTTGTTTCTTCTTGATATGATGCTTTTATTATAACAAAATGAAGCGTGCACGTTGATGAGCCAGCATGCTACTCATTTCGCTGCGCCCTAAATGTCTCTTTTTCTTCTTCAGTAAATGGGACAGATGTGCCTGTATCTTTACTAATTTGCACCATGGTGACTGAGCCTGTAAAGCATGGTTCCTGCTGTTCATTTTCTCCTAAATAATGAAGAATGAGTGAGCTTGAGCCGACCTTCTCAGGCTTAACATACACTCGAAGCCTCTCTCCAATCTCTACCTGCTTGATGTAATCACATTGCAGGTTAGCGACGACTGTCATGGTTTCTCGCACACGTTTCATCCGTTTATCAACAATTCCTGTTTTTTGAAAAAAGGCAATGCGCGCCTCTTCAAAATACACAAAAGGGGTAACATTGTTCATGTGGCCAAACATATCCGTTTCTGAAAACCGAACGGTCGTTTCGACATAAAATCGAAAGGATGCCCTCCACTCTTCAAACGGTTCTTCAATATATGATGGCAATCTCACTTGATCATCTCCTCATTTGGAAACAAAACGCCTCTCCCGTATTGGAAGAGGCGTTTGTTTCAATATTGCATCCAGCCTCTTAAACACTCATCATGATTGGCAAAGAGGACTGAATGTGATGTTATTCTGCGTGATCGCTTCCGAAGAAGTTTCGGAATGCTTGTAAAGTTGTATCTCGGTTAAGTGCAGCAATTGACGTTGTCAGCGGGATTCCTTTCGGACAAGACTGCACACAGTTTTGGGAGTTCCCGCAGTTCGCAAGACCACCGTCCCCCATAATTTCTTCTAGACGGTCAGACTTATTCATCGCACCTGTCGGATGTGCGTTAAATAGACGAACTTGCGAAAGCGGTGCAGGTCCCATAAAGGAAGACTTATCATTCACGTTTGGACAAGCTTCAAGGCAGACACCACATGTCATACATTTAGAAAGCTCGTATGCCCATTGACGTTTTTTCTCAGGCATTCTTGGTCCAGGACCAAGATCATACGTACCATCAATCGGTACCCATGCCTTCACCTTTTTCAAGGAATTGAACATCCGGCTTCTATCAACCTGCAAATCTCTCACAACCGGGAATGTCTTCATCGGCTGAAGACGAATCGGCTGGTCTAACTTGTCAATCAAGGCTGTACATGATTGGCGCGGTTTTCCATTAATGACCATAGAACAAGCTCCGCACACCTCTTCAAGACAGTTCATATCCCAGTTGATCGCCGTTGTTTTTTTCCCTTGTTTATTGACTGGGTTCCGTCTAATTTCCATGAGTGCGGAAATGACGTTCATATTTGGGCGGTAAGGGATTTCGAATTCTTCATCATAAGGCTTTCCATCTGCTGTATCTTGACGTGTGATTATGAATTGAATCGTGTTTTTTTCACTCATCTTATTTCTCCACCTTTTTCTTCGAGTAATCTCGTTTACGAGGTGCAATTAACGATACATCGACGTCCTCATAGTGGAATGCAGGCTTTTGATTTTTTCCTTTGAACGTAGCCATCGTTGTTTTTAGGAACTCTTCATCGTTTCTCTCTGGGAAGTCCGGTTTGTAGTGTGCGCCTCGGCTTTCATTTCGGTTGTAAGCCCCGATCGTAATGACTCTTGCCAGCTGAAGCATGTTGTCAAGCTGACGTGTGAAGGCAGCGCCTTGGTTGCTCCATGAAGCTGTATCATTAATGTTGATCTGCTTGTAGCGCTCCATTAGTTCTTCGATCTTCTGATCTGTTTTTAAGAGTTTGTCATTGTAACGAACAACTGTGACGTTATCCGTCATCCATTCTCCAAGCTCTTTATGAAGCACGTACGCATTTTCTGTTCCATCCATGCCGAGGATGTTGTCCCATTTCTCCTGCTCTTTCTTCACAGCGCTGTCAAATGTTGCAGAAGATAGGTCTTCCGCAGACTTTTCAAGGCCGCTAATGTACTTCACTGCATTTGGTCCAGCGACCATTCCGCCGTAAATGGCTGAAAGAAGTGAGTTTGCACCAAGTCTGTTTCCGCCGTGCATAGAGTAATCACATTCACCGGCAGCGAATAGACCTTTGATATTTGTCATTTGATCATAATCAACCCATAATCCGCCCATTGAGTAATGAACCGCAGGGAAAATTTTCATTGGAAGTTTACGAGGGTCATCACCCATGAATTTTTCATAGATTTCAATGATGCCGCCAAGTTTAATATCAAGTTCTTTTGGATCTTTATGAGAAAGATCGAGATATACCATGTTCTCTCCGTTGATGCCAAGCTTTTGCTCGACACATACGTCAAAGATCTCACGTGTTGCAATATCACGCGGTACAAGGTTTCCGTATGCTGGATATTTTTCTTCTAGGAAGTACCAAGGCTTCCCGTCTTTATATGTCCAAACACGTCCGCCTTCACCACGAGCCGATTCACTCATGAGACGAAGCTTGTCATCTCCAGGGATCGCTGTTGGGTGAATTTGAATGAATTCTCCATTTGCGTAATGAGCCCCTTGCTGATAGACGATAGATGCAGCAGAGCCAGTGTTAATCATGGAGTTTGTTGATTTTCCGAACACGATTCCAGGACCGCCTGTTGCCATGATCACTGCATCTGAACGGAAGGATTCAATTTCCATTGTTGTTAAGTTCTGCGCGACAATGCCTCGGCATACTTCCTCGTCATCTAACACAGCGCCAAGGAATTCCCAACCTTCATATTTCGTGACAAGTCCTGCTACTTCATAGCGGCGAACCTGCTCATCAAGTGCATATAATAGCTGCTGACCTGTTGTAGCTCCAGCAAATGCTGTACGGTGGTGCTGTGTTCCCCCGAAACGGCGGAAGTCCAGTAATCCCTCTGGTGTTCTGTTAAACATCACACCCATCCGATCAAGTAAGTGGATAATGGACGGCGCTGCTTCACACATTGCCTTAACTGGCGGCTGGTTGGCTAAGAAGTCTCCGCCATACACCGTATCATCAAAATGTTCATAAGGTGAATCCCCTTCACCTTTTGTATTCACCGCTCCGTTGATTCCGCCCTGTGCACATACAGAATGTGAACGTTTTACAGGTACGATTGAAAATAGTTTAACAGCGGTTCCCGCTTCTGCTGCTTTAATAGTTGCCATAAGACCAGCTAAGCCGCCTCCGACAACGATGATGCTAGAATTACTCATTGTAGCCCCTCTCCCTCTTCTACTAATCTATTTCCTCTTAAACAAAAGCGAAAATTGCTCTTAGCCCTACATATGAAAGCGCTATAAATATACCTAATGTCACATATGTGGAGATTCTTTGTGAGCGTGGTGAAACAGTAATTCCCCAGCTGACAGCAAATGACCACAAGCCATTAGCAAAGTGGAAAATAGTAGATAAAACGCCGACAATATAGAAGCCTAGCATAAATGGAGAGCTTAAAATATTCGCCATCATGTCATAGTTCACTTCAGCTCCAAGCTGCGCTTGAATTCGTGTTTCCCATACATGCCAAGTGACAAAAATTAATGTGATGATACCTGAAACCCTTTGCAGTCTGAACAACCAGTTTCTTAAGTAACTGAAGCGAGACGTGTTGTTTTGTGCCGTAAAGGCTATGTACACCCCATAAACAGCATGATAGATCAGTGGTAAGAAAATCACGAACAGCTCAAGTGCATATCTGAATGGAAGCTGTTCCATAAAGTGTGCAGCTTTGTTAAACGCCTCTGGTCCATTCGTCGCAAAGTGGTTAATCACTAAGTGCTGAATTAAAAATAGACCGACCGGAATGACGCCAAGCAAAGAATGCAATCTCCGATAAAAAAATTCTTTGTTCCCCGACATTACTTTACCCCCTAGTAAAAAGTGCAATTGCTGAAAATTGTCTTACCCCCGCTTCTTTCAATTGTAAGCACTTTATTCAAATTTATTGACAATTTCATTTTACTCCTATGTCAAAAAAGCGTCAAGAAACCGCGTACATAAATTAAAATTTTCCGAAATTTAAAAGTTTTAAATCAAAATTCGTTTTACTACAATAAGAATTTCTTAGACTTCAGGGAAAACTCTGTCATCATATGCTCACATAAGCTATAATAAATTGTTGAAAGAGGGGAGCCGTACAATGAATAAATTCGAATCTAACTTAGAACAGCTAAAAGAAATTGAAGTCAATGGATTTGCCTACGAGCTGATACGCGAAGTTCTGCTGCCTGATATTTTGGGTCAGGATCATTCATCTATGATGTATTTTGCGGGTAAGCTGCTTGCTCGTAAATTCCCTCAAGAGTCATGGGAGAAAATCCCCGAATTTTTCCATGATGCCGGATGGGGAACTCTCACGATGGTCCATTCGAAAAAACAGGAAATTGAGTTTGAGCTCGAAGGACCACTTGTATCAAATCGACTTACCTATCAAAAGGAGCCATGCTTTCAGATGGAAGCAGGTTTTATTGCTGAACAAATCCAGCTTCTGAACGAGCACGTGGCTGAATCTTATGAACAAGTGAAAAAGCGTGCTGATAAAGTCATTTTAACCGTTAAATGGGATTTAAGAGACCCTAGCTAACACTCTTTATGAAAGGCGCGGACTTTAGGTCACGCCTTTTTTGTTTGCCTTCTTCTATCATAGCATACTTAGTGAATGGGTTTACGTACGTTTTCCTTTCTAGTATGGGGGTTTCGGATATAAAAAAGAGGTGCACTCTTTTAAGAGATACACCTCCCTGCCTGTTTAAGAATGGGCAGCTACCTTTGATAAATCAAACGCATCGTGCAACGCTTCAACTGCTTTGACCATATCGTCACGGCCAACCACTGTTGAGACTTTGATTTCAGACGTACTGACCATTTTCACTTGTATGTCTTTTTCCGCTAACACAGCGAACATTTCAGCGGCTACGCCTGGATTTGAAACCATACCAGATCCAACGATAGATACTTTGGCTAATTTGCTTTCTGTCTCGATCTGTTCGTAGCCAAGTGCTCCTTTATATTCTTCTAACACTTCAACTGTTTTAGACAAATCATCCGTTTTCACAGAGAAAGAGATCGACGTCTGATTGGTGCTTGTGACGGACTGAATGATGATATCCACATTGATATTTTGCTTCGCAAGTGTCGTAAAGATGGTCGACAATGTGGTGAGACCGCTTGAAAGACCGCACACCGTCACGCGTGTAATCTGATCCTCAAATGCAATGCCTCTGACGACTAAATTTTGTTCCATGGATGATTCCTCCTCAATTAACGTACCCGATTCATTTTCAATACTAGAACGGACTTCTAGTGGGACTTGATAATTTTTCGCAAATTCGACAGCTCTCGGATGCAAGACACCAGCTCCTAAATTAGCCAGTTCGAGCATCTCATCGTATGAAATACCTGCAAGCTTCCGCGCGGCCGGTACATAGCGCGGATCTGTCGTAAATACTCCTGGTACATCTGTGTAAATATCACATTTATCCGCTTTTAGTGCGGCAGCAAGTGCTACAGCCGTCGTATCTGATCCACCGCGTCCAAGTGTTGTAATATGCAGGTCATCTGCAATTCCTTGGAAGCCTGCTACAACCACTACTTTTCCTGCACTTAATTCCTCTTTTATTCTTGATTCATCAATATCGACGATTCTTGCGTTACCGTGTACCTGCTCTGTTTTCATACCAGCCTGCCAGCCTGTAAAGGAAATCGCATCATAGCCTTTTGCTTGCAGCGCCATCGTTAATAAGGAAATGGTCACTTGCTCTCCAGTTGCGAGCAGCATATCCATTTCTCTTTTTCTCGGATGATCTGTGAGTTCTTTCGCTAGGTCTACTAGAACATCCGTTGATTTCCCCATTGCCGACACAACCACAACCACATCATGTCCGGCCTCGCGTTCAGCGATGACCCTTTCTGCAGCATTGCGAATTTTTTCTGTCGATCCAACAGACGTTCCGCCAAATTTTTGTACAATTAGTCCCATGTCTACCACCCTTTTTCAAAAGATCACGTGTGAGAGAAGAGGCAAGAAGCGGCTTTGGAGACTGCCTGCTCACTGCAAATAAAAAAGCAATGAGAGAACAGATCTCCCATTGCTTTATAATCATCATCAAACGATGCAAACAATGAGATAGCCCTCCAAGAAATACATTCTTGACAGCCCTACATTTCTTCAATGTACAGCCAGCGAATAAAATGAGTGGATTTTATTCACTTCGGCGACGCTCCCCTTTCAGCCCTCTTCCTAGATCCCATCGATCTCTGAAGGCTTACTCTTGAAGTTCGCACCTCTATCTTCAACAAACAACACGTTCATTTATTAAATTTAGTCACAATCTTAACAGACTTTTGGAAAAAGTACAATCTATTTTTTTAAAGCTTCCATTAAAAGCTCGGCCGTTTGTTTCGGGATACCAGCCTCCTGAAAGTCTTGGATAGAGGCTTCTTTCATCTTTTTCACAGAGCCAAAATGTTTAAGAAGCTGTTTTTTACGCTTTTCTCCGATACCTGGCACATCGTCTAAAATAGATTGAAATGCATTTTTTCCGCGCAGCTGCCGGTGAAAGCTAATCGCGAACCGGTGCACTTCATCTTGAATACGCTGCAATAAATAGAAGGCCTGGCTATTTCGCTCTAGTGCAACAATTTCCAGTGTATCGCCCATCATCAGATTCGACGTCCGGTGCTTTTCATCTTTGACTAGACCTGCTACTGGAACAGACAGATTCAATTCATTTTCAAGCACATCTATCGCTGCATTGATCTGTCCCTTTCCTCCGTCAATTAAAATCAAATCTGGTAGCGGGAGCTCATCCTTTAACACGCGGGTATATCGCCTTCTAATGACTTCACGCATCGATGCATAATCATCTGGACCTGTGACGGTTTTAATTTTGTATTTTCGGTATTCCTTTTTATACGGCTTCCCGTCCTGAAAGACGACCATGGCAGAAACCGGGTCTGCACCTTGAATATTCGAGTTATCAAATGCCTCAATCCGGTAAGGCATATAAATATTTAGTGCATCTCCAAGCTGCTTCACTGCACCAATGGACCGCTCTTCATCACGCTCAATGAGCGAAAATTTTTCTTTTAAGGCGATTTTGGCATTTTGATGGGCAAGTAAAAGCAAATCCTTTTTCTTTCCTTTTTTCGGCTGATGAACGTTCGTCTCAAGCAACTGTTCAATCATCTCTTGATCTACGCTATCTGGCACCAAAATTTCCTTCGGCAGAAAGTGGTTGTTCTTTGCATAAAATTGTCCCATAAATGTGAGAAACTCTTCCTCAGGGTCTTGATACATAGGAAACAGGCTGACATCACGTTCAATCAATTTCCCTTGCCTGATAAAGAAGACCTGGACACACATCCAGCCCTTGTCATAGGCATATGCAAAAACATCTCGATCTGATAAATCGCTCATCGTCATTTTCTGCTTCTCCATCGTAGAGTCGATATACGCGATTTGGTCTCTGAGTTCTTTTGCCCGTTCGAACTCTAATTGTTCGGCGGCTTCATTCATCTTTTCGGTGAGTTCTTTTTTGATTTGCTGATGTCCTCCGTTTAGAAACCTTATGATTTCGTCCACGAGCTGCTTATTCGTTTCTTCAGAAATGTCATACACACATGGCGCGAGACATTGTCCAAGATGATAATATAAACAGACGCGATCAGGGAGGGTGGCACATTTTCTGAGAGGATATAAACGGTCGAGCAGTTTTTTCGTTTCACGTGCTGCCTGTACGTTCGGGTATGGTCCGAAATATTTCCCTTTGTCCTTTTTCACATGACGGGTGACGATCAGCTTAGGATGCCGTTCATTCGTAATTTTAATAAAAGGATACGTTTTGTCATCCTTGAGCATGACATTGTATTTTGGGTCGTATTTTTTGATTAAATTTAGCTCTAAAATGAGTGCCTCGATATTAGAAGAGGTGACAATGTATTCAAAGTCCTCAATTTCACTGACAAGCCGCTGCGTTTTGGCGTCATGAGATCCAGTGAAATAAGAGCGTACTCTATTTTTTAAGACCTTTGCCTTCCCCACATAAATGACTGTATTTTGTCGATCTTTCATTAAATAGCAGCCTGGTTGATCTGGCAAGACCGATAGCTTTTCTTTGATCATTTTGTTCATATTTTCATCCGTCCTTGTTTTCCTCTTTCACTCCTTCTAGTGTATCACGAACATTTGTTTTATACCATATTGAAAGAAAAGCGGCTCTCGTCTTTACGAGAACCGCTTTAGTGAGTATGCCGATTGGGCATAGACAGGTTTATAGATGTTTGTTAACAAGCTCAGCAAGTGCTTCTTTTGGTTTGAAACCAACAGAAGTTTCTACCACTTCACCGTCTTTTAAAACAAGAAGTGTTGGGATACTCATCACGCCGTATTTACCAGCAGTTTCTTGGTTATCGTCTACATCAATTTTTACAATTTTCATTTTATCGCCCATTTCTTGATCAAGTTCTTCAAGAACTGGAGCAATCATTTTACAAGGTCCGCACCATGGTGCCCAAAAGTCCGCAATAACAACACCTTCTGCAGTTTCTTGTGAAAATGTTGCGTCAGTAGCTTTTACGATTGCCATTATTCATTCCTCCAATGTAAATTATGATTTTTAGTATAGCATCTACCAATGTGACTTGCGAATGAAATGCTTACGAATCTTTTTTTATGAAATGAATTAAAAAACAAACCGTACAATCGCACCAATGACAACAATTGCACCGATAATCATGAGAATCGTTCTAAGCATATAAATAACTCCCTTTCCGCTTCGTTTACAATGTATGATGCCCCAACATCCTGCTCATCAAACATCTAAATATGCGATCAAGCGAGATCAATCGTAATCATCACCACAGACATTGGCGGCAGACCTATGGTCAACTCACCGGGTTTTACAGCAAATTGCTGAAACTCTGCTGGCTGGACAGCATGAGGGTCATCAAATGTGTTGTGCGCATTCATGCGGTTTGCTGTCAGCACGCGGCCCGTGACTTTCGTTTCTGCATCCACACCTTCAATGGCAAGGGATACTTCGTTTTGTTCATGCGGATTCAGGTGACAGAAGCTAATATGCATCTTATCTGACGAACGCGAAGCTGACACGCTAACCTGAGGTATTTTTTCTCCTCTGCGTTCATAAGGCGTTGACACGAATTCCACTTCAAGTGCTTCTTCCTCTTGATGCACTTGAAACATGTGAAACACATGATACGTAGGTGTCAGAAGCATCTTTTCGTCTTCCGTTAACACCATTGCTTGCAGAACATTGACCGTCTGGGCAATATTCGCCATATGAATCCGCTGGCAATGACGATGAAAGATATGAAAATGAAGGGCACAAACAAGTGCGTCCCTTAGTGTGTTTTGCTGATACAAAAATCCTGGATTCGTCCCTGGTTCTGGGTCATACCATGTTCCCCATTCATCAATAATCATCCCAATTCGCTTGTCTGGATCATAACGATCCATGATCTCTCCATGATCCACGACAAGCCGTTCCATCTCATAGGCTTTTTTCAACGTGATAAACCATTCATCTTCATCAAATTCAGTCGCTGACCCTTTCTTCTCCCACGTACCAGGTACAGTGTAGTAATGCAAACTGAGTCCATCCATCCAAGGTGCGGCGCGCTCCATTAATACTTTTGTCCAATTCACATCATTTGAATTGGCTCCGCACGCAATTTTGTATATGGATTGACCTGCAAACTCTCTCACATACGTTTGATATCGTTTATATAAATCGGCATAGTATTCAGGCGTCATATTCCCGCCACAGCCCCAGCTTTCGTTTCCTACACCAACATAGGTCAAATCCCAAGGTTCTTGTTTTCCATTTTGAATGCGCCAATCAGACATAGGTGTTCCCTTTGGAAAGGTGATGTACTCGACCCAGTCTGCTAATTCTTGAACAGTCCCACTTCCCACATTTCCGCAAATATAAGGCTCACATTCAAGCAGCTCACACAATTTCATAAACTCATGTGTACCAAATTCATTGGATTCAACCGTACCACCCCAATGAGTGTTCACCATCGGCTTTCGTTCGCTGAGATCTCCCACACCATTTGCCCAATGATACTCGTCTGCAAAGCAGCCGCCCGGCCACCTAAGCACCGGAATATGTAATGCTTGAAGGGCTTTTAGCACATCCGTACGAATCCCCTCAATATGATCGATCTCTGAATCTTTTCCGACCCAAATCCCATCATAAATCCCTCTTCCTAAATGCTCTTGAAAATGTCCATAGATGTGTTTAGAAATACGTCCGATCACGTCATTCACTTTTACTGTTCCCTTCACTTATCAACCGCTCCTTTGTGTATTGATTACATACAAAAAAACCCAGAATACCTAGGCATTCTGAGTGTATGAGCGTTACGAGTGGATATTCATCTTTTTTAACTCTTCATTCAAAAGCGGTACCACTTCAAACAAGTCACCGACGATTCCGTAATCGGCAATTTTGAAGATCTCAGCTTCTGGGTCTTTGTTAATCGCCACAATGACTTTACTGTTAGACATCCCGGCTAAATGCTGAATCGCTCCTGATATCCCGCACGCAATATAGAGATCAGGTGTGACGACCTTGCCTGTTTGCCCAATTTGCAGGGCATAATCACAGTAGTCTGCGTCACAGGCACCACGCGAGGCACCGACTGCTGCGCCCAGCGTCTCAGCGAGTTCATTCAGCGGTTCAAACCCTTCCTTACTCTTGACCCCGCGTCCCCCGGCGACGATAACTTTTGCTTCAGATAAATCTACACCTTCTGACGTTTTTTTAATGACTTCCTTCACGATCGTTCGCAGGTTCTGAATATCGACAGAAACCGGTGTAATGTCACCGTTTCGTGAGGCATCCCGCTCAAGAGGTGCCACGTTGTTCGGGCGTATGGTGGCCAAAAGCAGACGATCTGTTGAAATCACTTTTTCGAAGGCTTTTCCAGAGTAAATCGGTCTTGTGAAAACAAGATGTTCTCCGGTAACGCTTACATCAATCGCATCTGAAATTAAACCAGTCTGCAAGCGTGCAGCTATTTTCGGCGACAAGTCTTTTCCGATAGACGTATGGCCAAAGAGGACGGCATCTGGGTCAACCTGATCTAATATGGCTTGAAGTGCCTGCGCAAAACCATCTGACGTATAGTATGAAAGGTGCGGATGCTCCACAATCATGACATGATCCGCTCCATAGTATAGCAGTTCATTCGCTTGGTCTTTGACGTCATCCCCTATTAACACGCCAATGACTTCACCGCCATCTGCCACTTGATGAGCGGCAGCAATCGCTTCAAATGTCACATTTCTTAATTTACCGTCACGACTTTCTCCAAGTACAACAACTTTTTTACTCATCTTTCAAGTTCCCCCTTGTTCTCGTGATATCGTAAAGTGGATGTTTAGATGACCTTTGCTTCATTTCTTAATAAATCCGTCAGTTCTTTGACTTGATCCTGAAGCTCACCGCTCAGCACCTTGCCACCCTCTTTTTTCTCCGGTAAGAAACGTTCAATTGTTTTGATTTTATATGGCACATCGTCTTCATCCAGATCTAAATCATCCAGTTCCAATTCTTCTAAAGGCTTTTTCTTTGCCTTCATAATGCCTGGTAATGATGGATAGCGAGGCTCGTTGAGACCTTGCTGCGCAGTGACGACAAGCGGGAGCTCAGCAGAAATGACTTCCACATCACCTTCTGCATCTCGTTCAATCGAAGCAGAGCCGCCGTCAATTTGAATACTTGTAATCGTTGTGACATATGAAAACCCAAGTAATTCAGCAAGACGCGGGGCAACCTGTCCAGAGCCACCGTCAATTGCCACATTCCCTGCTAAAATCAAGGAAGCCTCTTTGTCTTTTAAATAATGGTAAAGAATCGTAGAAGCTGAATATTGATCCCACTCTTCTAAGTCGTCTTCCACATTTAATAAAACGGCTTGATCGCAGCCCATAGCAAGCGCTGTTCTCAGCTGCTTTTCCGCATCCTCACTGCCAACTGTCACAACGGTCACTTCTCCCCCGTGCTCGTCGCGAAGCTGGATGGCTTCTTCTATGGCGTACTCGTCATAAGGATTAATAATGAACTCTGCTCCATCTTCTTGAATTGCACCAGACTGAATGGAAATCTTCTCTTCCGTGTCAAACGTACGCTTCATCAAAACAAATATATTCATCCATTTCTCCCCCTTGTTTCGTTTGAATCCTTTATTCCCCTTTAAAATTCGGCTTGCGCTTTTCGATAAAGGCTTGTATGCCTTCTTTGGCATCATTCGATTGGAAAATCTCACCGAACTTTTTGGCTTCTAGCTTCATTCCGCCATCATATGAATACAATTTTGTTGCGTTCAATAAATCCAGCACATACTCGAGTGATTTTGGACTTTTCGTTGCAAATTTTGACGCAAGTGTTTTGGCTGCTTCGAGCGCCTCTTCCTCTGTTTCTGCCAACTTTGAAACAAGTCCGCAGGCAAATGCTTCTTCACCTGTAATCGGTTCAGCTGTACCCATCATTTCCAGCGCTTTAGCAGAACCAACATAGCGCGGCAGGCGCTGCGTACCGCCGAATCCTGGAATGATGCCTAGGTTTAGTTCCGGCAGTCCAAGCTTCGCATCTTTTGTGGCGATTCGGATATCACAAGACATGGCAAGCTCAAGGCCCCCGCCTAATGCCGCTCCGTGAATTGAAGCAATGACCGGTTTTGGACATTGTTCAATCCGTTCAAAGACCTGTTGCCCTCTGTCTGCAAGGCTTGAATAGTCAGATTCTTCCTGTAACGTCGTAAATTCCTTAATATCAGCACCTGCTGAGAAAAATCTTCCTTCCCCGTGGATCACAATGGCTCTTACTTCTTCATTTTGTTCGAGCTGGTCAAACATGTCATTAAGCTCGGTGAGTAGCTGAGAAGATAAGGCGTTTGCTGGTGGATGCTGAATCGTGATAAGTGCTGTCTGTCCTTCATGATGTAAGGTGAGTATCTTTTCCATGTCAATCATCCTTTTTCAAAATGTCTTTAAGATTGATGTATTCCGTTTAAGAGTAGATCACGTACGTTTTCTGCGAGTGCAGGAAGATCATATTTTTGATCATTCATGACCCATGTTGTAGCGGTTTCATCAATCGTCCCAAATACCATTTGTCTCGCTAAGCGGACATCTAGATTTTGTCTGAATTCTCCTGTTTTCTTTCCTTCTGCTAATATCGACTCGAGCATATTTAAATACCCTTTCAGCACCTCATTGATTTTTTGCCGCAGCTCAAGGTTTGACTGCCTGAGTTCAAGCTGTGTCACAAGAGCCAAATGATGATTTTGCGCAAGCATACGAAAATGCTCCTCAATAAGCAGTAGAAGCTTTTCTTTCGCCGACGGTTTCTTTTGAATATCTGTTTCCATTCGTTCGATGAATTGTCCCATTTTTTCTTTGAACAATGAGATCAAAATATCCTCTTTATTTTTGAAATAAAGATAAATGGTTCCATCTGCTACCCCTGCTTGTTTCGCAATTTTTGAAACTTGTGATTGGTGATAGCCGTTCTCTGCAATCACCACAACTGCTGCATCAATAATTTGCATGTACTTCGGTCTTTTCTGCTTCAATGTGCTTCGTCCCTTTCTGGATTGAATGAGTATTCATTCATAACTTTATGTTAAAAAGAAACGGGCGATTTGTCAAGTGATCTTCTTCTTTCTTTTCCACCTTTAGCATACCAGAGGAGGCGGTCAACATTCAAATCATCCGGCCGGTGGACCGGATGATGAAGCCGTTATGTTTTCGGTTGATCGGCAGGCGTTTCAGATGAAGAAGCGTGCTTTCTTTTTTCTTCTTCAATTAATACTCTGCGCAAAATCTTCCCGACGGCTGTTTTAGGCAGTGACTCTTTAAATTCATACACGCGCGGTACTTTAAATGAGGCAATTCTCGTCCTGACAAAGCGATCAAGTTCGTCCTCTGTTAAGTAGGCATCCTTTTTCGGTACAATAAATGCTTTCACTGTTTCTCCTCTGTACGGATCTGGAATACCTGCGACGACGACTTCTTGTACAAGCTCATGCTCATAAAGGGCTTCTTCGACTTCTCTTGGGTAAATATTATAGCCGCTCGCAATGATGACATCTTTTTTCCGGTCGACAATATAGAAAAAACCGTCCTCATCCATATACCCTATATCTCCGGTGAAAAACCAGCCATCTCGTAATACAGCCTCTGTCTCCTCTGGCTGATTCCAGTATCCTTTCATGATCTGGGGCCCTTTGACAATGATTTCTCCATGCTCATATGGTTCTTTGAAGCCTCCGGTTTCCTCGCAATAAATACCGGCATCTGTATTAGGCCACGGACAGCCAATGCTGCCTGTTTTGTTCGCTCCCCATAAAAAGTTAGAATGAGTGACGGGTGAGGTTTCTGAAAGTCCGTACCCCTCCACTAAGCGTCCTCCTGTTAATTTTTCAAAGCTTTGTTTGACTTCAACAGGAAGTGCCGCTGAGCCGCTTAGACATGCAGTGATGGACGATAGATCATACTTTTCAATGTTCGGATGATGCAGCAAGGCGATATACATGGTTGGTGCACCTGGAAAGAGCGTCGGCTTCTGTTTTTCAATCGTTTTGAGGGTATCAGCTGCGTCAAATCGCGGAAGTAGAATCATTGAATGCCCTTCTTTGACAGCAAGATTTAAGACGGTCGTCATTCCGTAGACATGAAAAAACGGAATGATGCCGAGGATGCGTTCTTTCCCCCTGGTCGTTTTATACATCCAGGAAGCGCACATTTCAGTATTCGCTAAAATATTTTCATGTGTGAGCATGACGCCTTTTGGTAACCCGGTCGTTCCGCCAGTATATTGCAAAACAGCGATATCCTCTTTCGGATCAAAGGCAAGTGCGGGTATCTGCTGTTCACCTTCCGATTCTTTCATAATCTGCGCGAAGTGATGAATGGTGTCATTTTTCTCCACTTGTATGATCATTTTATTTTTTCTTCTTTGCACAATAGGAAACAGTATGTTTTTTGGGAATGGTAAATAATCTTGTAGTTTGGTGACGATTAAGTGCTCCACACTTGTCAGCGCTTTCATTTTATAAGCCTTTGGATACAACAAATCTAGCGTGATCAGCACTTTGGCGCCGCTGTCTTCCATTTGATATTCCAGTTCCTTCTCCGTATAAAGCGGGTTTGTTTGAACAACGATGCCGCCTGCTATTAAAACAGCATAATAAGAAATGACCGATTGAGGACAGTTCGGCAGCATGATCGCTACTCTGTCACCTTTTTTCACGCCAATTTTCAGCAGATGACTGGCTAGTTTCAATACGTCTTCTTTTAGTTGTTCATAGGTGATGTTCTTTCCTAGAAAATGAATGGCTGTATGCTCAGGTGCAGCCTCTGCGGAGCTGAATAAGTAAGATTGTAATGTTTCATTTGGGATGGTGAGTTCGTGGGGAATTTGATTCGGGTAATGCAGAAGCCAACGTTTATCTGACTGCATAAAAACCCTCCTTCCTGAACTTTCGTACTATTATATTATAGCAAACTTTTCCTTAGGGCAGTTTGCTTTTTTCTAATAGGGCTTGGTTCAATTGCACATGTTTACTTGTTCGCCGGTGTTTCGATAGAAGCTCTTTTTCCTTCATGATGCCACTGTTCATATAAACCGCCAATTGTACGAAATGACTCGTTGACTCTATCCACGATCTGTTGATGGATACTTGGATCATTCGGTAAATGCGTCTGGATGTTGTCGACTTGATACTTCCTCATCATGTCGATGTAAACCGTGAGAAAAATGGTGTCTTCTAAAATCCAGTAAATGACTTCATCCGCCACTTTTGTTCTTTTATGCAGCATTTGAATTCCTCGTTCATATTGTATGAGGATATAACCACTCGAATCGATTTGAATATAGGGACTCAAATCATCAAAAAATCCTGACGTTTGAAATGGACGTGCAATATACGGTTTGTATATGTCTCTTGGAAGGGATGTCATTTGAAGACAAGTATCAATGCGCTTGATCAGTTCGTCTTTTTGCAGAATGTGCTTCATGTCATTCGCCGCCTTTGATGAGATAAAAGCTGCCAAGGGATTCCCTGACAGCTTTCTAACGCCTGTTTTTTTCATTTCACAAGAACAGATAAACGGCACCAATGACCGCAAAAGTGCAGGCAACTACGATTAATACTTTTGCTAGCTTTTCCATGTCGTCTCCTTAAATGCCGGCTGCTACTACGTAAGACAGCCCAACTGAAATGATGAGTGAAATAAACCCGACCGCTCTATTATCATTTTCAATCTCTTTGTCTACTTTAAAACGTGGTGTTAAAAATTCAAAAATGAAATAGCTGACAAGCAGCATCACAAAGCCGTATACGCCCCATCCAATCATTTGAAGAAGGGAATTGTGCTGAGCGATTGAATGCTGAAATACATTCGCAATCCCAAAGATTTTCCCGCCTGTTGCCATGGCAACGGCTAAGTTCCCCCGCTGAATCTCTTCCCAATTCTTATAGGAGGTGACGAGTTCAAAAATGGTTAGAAATAAGACGAGACACAGGACGGCCACGCTATAATAGGCGGCAATTTCCACAAGTTCATTTTCCCAAAAGGCTTTCATGCGTTTTCTCCTTTTTACTTTAATTCGACGATGGTGACGCCTGATCCTCCCTCACCTTGTTCGCCAAAACGGGCATTTTTCACACTTCGATGCTGTTTCAATAATTCCTGAACCCCTTTTCTAAGGGCGCCAGTTCCTTTACCGTGAATAATAGACACACGCGGATAACCAGCTAATACAGCATCATCTAAATATTTTTCGACTCTGCTTAAGGCATTTTCATAACGCTCGCCTCTTAAATCGAGTTCCAGCGAGACATGATAATCTTTCCCTTTGACTGCCGTGATGGCTTTTTCTTGCTTAAATTCAGGTGCTGATTTGATAAATTCCATGTCTTTTTCTTTTACCTTCATTTTCAGAATGCCCATTTGGACACTCCATTCTTTGTCGCCTGTTTGTTCAAGCAACGTTCCTTTTTGCCCGAAGGTAAGCACTTTGACTTCGTCGCCTGACTTCAGCTGTCTTACTGCTTTTTTCGCTGGCTCTGGCTTCTTTTTCCTGTCAAACTCAGGAACAGCTTCTTCAAGACGCTTTCGCGCATCGATGAGTTCATGCTCTTTGAATGAGCGGTGCTCACTTTTTATCGACCGGAGCTCTTGAATGATATCTTCTGCTTCTTTTGATGCTTGTTCAATTTTCTCTTTCGCTTTCTGTTCAGCTTCTTCAAGCAGTTTATCCTTTTGCTCATTCCATTCAAGAATTTGTCTTTGCAATTCTTTATGAAGCTTTTCTGCTTCTTTTCTATAGACTTCTGTCTCATGCAGTTCTTCTTCTGCTTGTTTCTTGCTATCTTCTAATGAAGCGATCATTTGGTCTACTTCATTATGCTCTGCATGCATATCTGCTTTTGCCCGGTCTATAAGGTGATCTGGCAAACCAAGACGCTTTGAAATTTCAAATGCGTTACTTCGTCCAGGCACACCGATGAGCAGGCGGTACGTTGGAGATAAGGTTTCAATATCAAACTCCACGCTTGCATTTGTGACGCCTTCCCGGTTATACCCATATGCCTTCAGCTCGGGGTAATGAGTCGTTGCGATGACACGTGCATTCGTTTGATGCACTTCATCTAATATGCTCATCGCAAGTGCCGCACCTTCAGCTGGGTCTGTTCCTGCCCCTAATTCATCAAATAAGACGAGAGAATTAGAAGTCAAATGCTTTAAGATATCGACAATATTGACCATATGAGATGAGAACGTACTCAAGCTTTGTTCAATGGATTGTTCGTCTCCAATATCAGCAAAGACTTGGTCGAACACAGCCACTTCAGAGCCTTCTTCAACTGGAATATGGAGGCCCGCCTGTGTCATCAGCGTCAGAAGACCTAGCGTTTTTAAAGTAACGGTCTTTCCCCCTGTATTTGGTCCAGTGATCACGATCGTTGAAAAATCTTTACCGAGCTCAATATCATTTGCGACAACTTGATCCCGGGGCAATAGAGGATGTCTTGCTCGTTTTAAATAGATTTCTCCTTGATCATTCACAGCAGGTTTTGTGGCTTTTTCTGTCTTTGCATATTTAGCTTTAGCAAAAATAAAATCTAGCGTCTGCAGTTCCTTTACATTGTGAAGCAGTTCCCCAATGTGCTCTGAAACGCTCTCTGTCAGCATTTGCAGAATCTTTTCAACCTCTTGCTTCTCTTTTAAACGGGTTTGCTGCAAGGTGTTATTTACATCCACGACCACTTGCGGCTCAATAAAAAGGGTCGCCCCTGATGAAGATTGGTCATGAACAATTCCGCCGTAATTCGAGCGGTACTCTTGTTTCACAGGAATAACAAACCGGTCATTACGAATGGTGACAATTGTGTCTGACAGCATTTTCGAAGCCGATTGTGAACGAATCATCGATTCTAATTTATCGCGGACCTTTGATTCTAGTGAGCGTAATTGAATACGCAATGAACGAAGTGCAGGAGTTGCATGATCAAGCACTTCTCCATTATCACCAATACAGCTTTCGATTTCTTTTCTGATTTCAGGCAGTAATATCAGTGTCTCAGCATATGTATGAAGGCGCGGTATATCTACTCCATCTTCATACATGGACGTGAGAAAGTGCTTCATATTTTTCACCGCATATAATAGTCCTGCGATTTCCATCAGCTCAGAAGGACTTAATGTACTGCCGATTTCTGCCCGTTTCACTGCGCGTCTAATATCCGTAAGCCCGCCAAATGGCGCTGATCCCTTTAAGCGGATCACATCTTGTGCTTCTGCTACCTCTTCCAGCAAATGCTGAATGGTTTCTATATCTGTCAGAGGTGTTAAATCCTGCGCTCTTTCTTTTCCTAATGTGGATGCGGTATAGGACATCACTTTTTCTTTTACTTTATGAAATTCTAATGATGCTAACACTTTTTGTTGCAGCATGGTCCAGCCTCCTAACGACTACCTGTCACGCGTTAAAAACTTTTTGATCTCGTTTAGAGTAAAAGTATTCACGACATTTACTTTTGGTGTCCAGCCCTTTCTTGCAGCTGTTACACCGACTTCCATATGTTCCAGCATGGCGATGTTGTGCGCATCTGTATTGATCATGATGTGCACACCCGCTTCATTTGCTTTCATTAAATGCTCTGTTTTCAAATCAAGTCTTGACGGATTACTGTTGAGCTCAAGTGCAGTGCCCGTTTTCTTCGCAAGCTCTATGAGTTGGTCTATATTTAAGGCATAGCCATCCCGTCTGCCGATCAAACGGCCTGTTGGATGTGCAATTAAATCGACATGCTGATTACGCAAGGCATTTTCAAGGCGTTCCATAATGACTTCTTCCGGCTGAGAGAAGCTAGAATGGATAGACGCAATGACAAAATCCATGTTTTTTAAAAAGTCATCATCATAATCTAACGATCCATCCGGCAGGATATCCATTTCGACCCCTTTGAAAATGTGAAAATGCTCGAATTCCTGATTAATCTTATCAATTTCTTTTGCTTGCAGACGCAAACGTTCTTTTGTTAAACCGTTTGCTACTTTTAAATATTGCGAGTGGTCTGTAATCGCCATGTATTCATAGCCTTTGGCAATACATGCTTCCGCCATTTCACGAATAGAGAATGCTCCGTCACTCCATGTCGAGTGCATATGAAGGTCGCCTTTAATATCTTTCAGTTCTACAAACTGCATACTTTCTTTATACGTATCAATCTCCGCTCCGGTTTCACGAATTTCTGGCGGAATGAGCGGAAGTTGAAAATGTGCATAAAAAGCGCTTTCGTCTTCAAACGTTTTTACTTCTCCAGTTTCAATTGTTTCCACACCATATTCGCTAATGCGCTCTCCGCGTTCCTTCGCAAGCTGACGCATTCGAATATTGTGATCTTTTGAGCCAGTGAAATGGTGCAGTGTAGTTGCGAATTGGTCTACTGTCACAAGCCGGAAGTCGACACTGATCTCAAAATCAAGGGCAAGCACAACAGATACCTTCGTATCACCGCTTGCGATAACATCTTTGACATCATCAAGTGCAACGAGCTGCTCTCTAACTTGCTCAGGATTGTCTGTTGCAATGATATAATCTAAATCTTTGACGGTTTCGCGTGCACGTCTTAAACTGCCGGCTCTTGAAAAACGGATGATACCTTTCATCTCTTCAAGGGCATAATCAATCCGCTCTGCCACATCTAATGCAAAGCCAATTGGCAGTCGTTCCGGCTGCTTTCCTGCTTCCTCAAGCGCTGCGAGAATCTTTTCTTCTGTTTTTTTGCCGAAGCCAGCAAGCGCTTGTACCTTTTCCGCTTCGCATGCTTCTTTTAGAGATTGTGCATCATGGACGCCAAGCTCTTGGTAAAGCTTAGCGATCTTCTTCCCGCCGAGTCCTGGTAATTTCAAAAGCGGGACAAGTCCTTCGGGCACTTCCGTTTTTAATTGTTCGAGTGTTTCTGATTGTCCTTTTTCGATATACTCAGTGATCACAGCAAAGGTTCCTTTTCCAATGCCAGGTAATGCTAATAGATCATCTATTTGAGAAAGGCTGCGGTCATCTTGCTCCAGTGCCGCTGCTGCTTTACGAAAGGCAGAAATCTTAAAAGGATTATCTCCTTTTAGCTCCATATATATTGCAATTGTTTCAAGAAGTTTGATAATATCTTTTTTATTCATCTCTCATCCTCCAGCCGCTTTGGCATCTTCCTTTATAAATATACAAACTTTTCCTTCATCCTACAACTTTCTGTCATGGAATGAGAAAAAACTTCTCCAAGAAAGGAGAAGTTTTTAAACTCCATACGTCGTCCATAAGTCTTTGACAAGACCGGACAGATAAGGGGTGTTGCTTACGATCGCATCTGCTAATATGGATTTACTCAACATTGTTTGCAGTGCATCGACTGGAAGTAATGCAGCGACAAACAAGAGAATAAATACAAATAGATAGGTTTCAAGAAATCCTAAAACACCGCCAAGCAGTTTGTTGACCTGCTTAATCACAGGTATACTTGCAATGGTTGTGAGCAATCCGCCAATGATGGCGAGCAGGATTTTGGTCAAGATAAACAGAATGATAAACGCAATGGTATTATAGTAAGCTGTTTCTAGATTCCCACTAAAGAAAGCGAGCTGCGCTTGACCGCCGCTAAAATTAGGTGCTGGAATCCACGTAAGCTGTGGTGCAAGTGACTGATAAAACATGGAAGCCACTAAGATAGAAACAACAAAGCTGATCAATTTAATAAATTGAAGAATAAACCCGCGTTTTAGACCGACAAGCGTTCCCATAAGAAGCAAAAACAAAATGATGATATCGATCACGGTAATTTCATTCCTTTTCTTTAAGCTGAATCTCTAGTTTTTCGTATTGCTCTTTTAATTTCATGTAGTCGTGGACGACATTGACTGCTGTCAGTACAGCTAATTTGTTTATATCAAGGTATGGGTTTTTTTCATTTATTTCTCTCATTTTATCATCAACAATTGAAGCAACGTGTCGCATATGCATCTTCGTTTCTTGACCGATGATCGTATAGGACTGTCCGTAAATCTCAACTGTTGTTTTCGTTTTACCGCCGTCAGACAACGTTTCTCCTCCATTCCACGAGAATCCTAGTCTCTATCATAACATGTTTAGACATTGAATGGAAAGACGAGCCCTTCCCTGTTATGGTACACTTTAGAAATCAATGATATCAAGGTAAAAAGGAGTTATCCACTGTGCCCCAATCCGTCTTAAAAGCAACATCAGAAGACCTTAAAAAAATGAAGAGCGCGTATGCGCACCACTTAACTGATACGTTACCACCAGGCGCCCTTTTTCAAGCAAAGGTCTCTGGCTGTACAATTACAGCCTATCGATCTGGAAAAGTGCTGTTTCAAGGACAAAAGGCTGAAGCTGAAGCTAGTCAATTCAGCCATTTAAAAGCAGCTGATACGAAAAGCCCAAAAGCACCGGCTGTCACAAAATATAGTCCGCCGTCAGGGATTGCTTCTATGTCCGTCATCGGTTCAGATGAAGTAGGAACAGGTGATTATTTTGGACCGATGACGGTCTGTGCCGCTTATGTTGATGCCAGCCAGCTTGCTCTTATGAAAGAGCTTGGCGTAAAAGACTCAAAAGGTCTAAAAGACCCGCAGATTATCAATATTGCCAAAGATCTCATCAAAACCATTCCGTTCAGCCTTCTTGTGCTCCGAAATGAAAAGTACAATGCGATGCAGGAAAAGGGCATGAGCCAAGGGAAAATGAAGGCGCTTCTTCATAACCAAGTCATCACCTCTGTGCTAGAGAAATTAGACGGGAAGCAGCCTGAAGCTATTTTGATTGACCAATTTGCAGAACCAGGTATTTATTTCAAGCATCTTGCTGGGAAAAAAATCATTCGGGAGCGGACGTACTTTAGCACAAAAGCAGAAGGCATTCATTTGTCAGTTGCTGCTGCTTCCATTATTGCAAGATACGCTTTTTTAATTGAAATGGATAAGTTATCTAAAGCAGCAGGGTTTGACATTCCAAAAGGAGCCGGTCCTCATGTGGACAAGGCGGCTGCAAAGCTCATCAAGCTGCACGGCGAAGAGGCTTTACGTCAATTTACAAAACTGCATTTTGCCAACACACAAAAAGCGAAAAAATGGCTATAAAAAAGAGCTAGGCCCATATGGCCTTAGCTCTTTTTTCTTTAACCGCGCAAGACGGCTTGATACGTATCTTCTAATGCTTTCAATACGTTTGTATGAACAGCCGTGACTTCTTCCTCTGTCAATGTTTGTTCCGGATTTAGATATTGGAGAGAGAATGCAACAGATTTTTTGCCTTCTTCCATATGTTCACCTTCATACACATCAAAGACGGATAGGTCTGTCAGTAAATCCCCGCCTGCCTCATAGATGACGCGCTCCAGCTGTCCGCTTGAGATATTCTGATCTACAACAAGTGCAATATCTCTTGTCACAGCAGGGAATCTCGGAATCGCTGTATATTTCATATCCTTCGATTCAGATGTCATCACATCTGTTAAATCAAACTCGAAGACATATGTTTCTTTTAAATCTAATTCCTTTTCAATGACTGGATGAAGTGCAGCAACAAACCCAATGACTTTTCCATTTAAATGAACATCTGCTGTTCGACCTGGGTGAAGACCCTCACGCTCTGCTTGAACATATGTGATTTGGTCTGATACACCAAGCTTTTCAAATAGACCTTCTGCAATTCCTTTCGCTACATAAAAATCGACGGCTTTTTTCTCGCCCTGCCAAAGATTTTTATGCCATAAGCCTGTCAGCGCACCAGCGACATGCTCTTTTTCCACCGGTTTTGCTCCTTCAGCTTCTGCTAAGAACACAGAACCCGTTTCATAAAAACCAAAGGAATCAGCTTGTCTTGCCAAGTTATATGCAACTGAATCAAGTAAGTTTGGCAGAAGACTTTGTCTGAGTACACTTCGTTCCTCACTCATTGGCAGGGAAAGTCTTGTTTTATAAGCTGGATTCAATGCAAGGGCAGTAGACTTATGCTGATTTGTCAATGAATACGTGATCGCTTGAGAAAGACCTGCGCCTTCTAAGAAGCGTCTCACCTTTCTGCGCTTCACTTGATATGGCGTAAGACCGCCAACTGTACCAGCTGTCGCAGGCAGTGTAGACGGGATATTATCGTAGCCATATAATCTCGCAACTTCTTCAATGAGATCTTCTTCAATCGTAATATCCATTCTGCGAGAAGGAACCGTTACAACAAGAACGTCATTTGATTCGCCTACTGTAAAGCCCAGTTTGTTGAAAATTTGAATCATATCTTCTTTTGAAATGCTCATGCCAAGCACCTTGTTCACACGCTCAGTAGATACTTGGATGACATTCATACTTGTTTCAAGGTGGTTTTCCTCCACAGTCCCGCTTAGCACTTCACCACCTGCATAGAGACTGATCAGTTGCGCTGCTCTTTCGGCTGCAGATTTCGTACGCTGCGGATCAAGTCCTTTTTCAAATCGTGTGCTTGATTCACTGCGAAGCCCTAAGTCTCTAGATGCTTGACGGACTGTTTGACCGTTGAAATATGCCGCTTCTAAAAGAATTGTTGTCGTTTCATCACGCACCTCTGATTCAAGACCGCCCATGACGCCTGCGACAGCGTGCGCTTTCGTTCCATTAGTGATCACAAGATGCTTTGATGAAAGTGTACGTTCTTGCTCATCAAGTGTTTGAATGCTTTCGCTATCAGTCGCTTTACGTACGACCACTTGCTTTGAACCAAAGCGGTCATAATCAAATGCATGAAGCGGCTGACCGTATTCAAGCAGTACAAAGTTCGTAATATCGACGACGTTGTTAATTGGGCGAATGCCTGCATTCATCAATCTTGTTTGAATCCAAAGCGGTGCTGGTCCAATCTTTACATTTTTAATGATCTTCGCAGCATAAAGTGGATTCGCTTCTTGATCTTCAATTTTCACCGAAATATAATCTGCTGCTTTTTCTGAAGACGTGTCATGTGCTGTATCAGGAAGTTTGATGTCTTTCCCTAAAATGGCTGCAACCTCATAGGCGACACCTAGCATATTCAGGGCATCCGCACGGTTTGGCGTTAAGCCAAGCTCAAGTACCGCATCGTCTAATTGAAGTGCCTGAAGGGCATCATCTCCGGGTTTGACGTCATTTGGGAAAACAAAAATACCTTCTGCATATTCCTTTGGTACGAGTTTGCTTTCTACACCTAATTCTTGCAGAGAACAAATCATTCCATGAGACTCTTCGCCGCGCAGCTTTGCTTTTTTAATTTTAAAATTCCCAGGAAGGACTGCGCCAACCGTTGCGACAGCCACATATTGTCCTTTATCCACATTCGGAGCTCCGCAAATAATTTGAACAGGTTCGTCTTCTCCGATATCCACGAGACATTTGTTTAATTTGTCAGCATTTGGGTGCTGTTCTCGCTCCACGACGTGTCCAATGACAACTCCTTTAATGCCTTCGCCTTTATATTCAACGGCTTCCACTTCAATTCCGCTTCTTGTGATTTTTTCTGCTAATTCATCCGGCTGAATGCCTTCTAAATCGACATAGTCTTCTAACCATTTATATGAAACAAACATGTTGATTTCCTCCTCTTAGTCCTGCTTGAATTGCTTTGTGAATCTAATATCATTTGTGTAGAAATGGCGAATATCATCAATGCCGTATTTGAGCATTGCAATCCGTTCAACACCCATTCCAAAAGCAAAGCCTTGGTAAGTTTCTGGATCAAATCCGCTCATCTTCAGGACATTTGGATGAACCATCCCAGCTCCTAAAATTTCAATCCAGCCTGTTCCTTTACATACAGAACAGCCTTTCCCGCCGCATTTAAAGCAAGACACATCCACTTCGACAGATGGTTCTGTGAATGGGAAAAAGCTTGGACGCAGTCTAATTTCACGATCTTCACCAAACATTTTTCTCGCCACTGTCTCTAGCGTACCTTTTAGATCACTCATACTAATATTGTGATCGACAACAAGCCCTTCAATCTGCATAAATTGATGTGAATGAGTCGCGTCATCACTGTCTCGTCTATATACTTTCCCAGGGCAGATGATCTTCACAGGACCTTGTCCTTTATATTTTTCAAGTGTACGTGCTTGAACTGGTGACGTTTGTGTTCTGAGTAGTGTATCCTCGGTAATATAGAAGCTGTCCTGCATATCACGTGCCGGATGCTCCTTTGGAAGATTCAGCGCTTCAAAGTTATAATAATCCGTTTCTACCTCAGGACCTTCCTCAACGGTATAGCCCATACCAATAAATAAATCTTCAATATCTTCGACAACAATCGTTAATGGATGTCTTGCCCCCATTTTGATTGGGCTTGCTGGCAATGTAACATCGATCGTTTGTGACGCAAGTTTCTTCTTCACTTCTTCTTTTTCTAGCTGTTCATTTTTTTCAGCAATAGCACCAGCAATCTGCTCTCTCACTTCGTTTGCGAGTGCGCCCATTTTTGGTCTTTCTTCTGCGGAAAGCTTGCCCATTCCGCGAAGCACCTCTGTGATCGGCCCTTTTTTCCCTAAATATTGAACACGAATGTCATTGACTTCTTTGAGCGAGCTAGCTGCTTCAACCTTCGCTATCGCTTCTAATTCAAGCTGTTTTAACGTTTCTTGCATGAGTGTAATCCTCCTTTTGATATACAAAACCGTCTGGATAAACGGCTGTTTGATCGTTTGAAGACAATAAAAAAACCCGTCTCCTCTAGAAAAGAAGGGACGAGTTGTGGTCGCGGTACCACCCTTGTTAAGCACAAATACATGTGCGAATAAGCTTCATTGACATAACGGAATCAAACGAATCCGGTTCACCTTTACGCAAAGCTTGCGGTCCCGGTGACAACTCCAGAGGTGAATTCCTGTTTCAGCATTCCTTAAATGCACTTTCAGTCTACGATGCATTCTCCCTATAAGGCCGCTCCTTGAAACAATCTTCCTCTATCATGGTTTTTAAAATATTAGTTTCATTATAGTGAAAATAAGCGCATGTTGCAACACTATCCACGCAAATGATAGACAAGAACAGCTGCTGCAACAGCCACATTTAATGATTCTGCCTGTCCATACATTGGCACATATAAATTATGGTCTGTCATTTGCAGAATCTCTGGGTTTATACCCGCGCCTTCATTGCCCACAATTAATGCAAACGAACCTTCTGCCGTTACGCTTCTATACGCTTTCGCATTGTTTAGAGCACTTCCGTATACAGGAATGCCTTGCTCCTTACATGCTGGTATGGTCTGCTGAAGGCTTTGCTTTAAAATGGGCAGGTGGAAATGTGACCCTTGTGCGGAACGGAGCGTTTTTCCGTTAAACGCATCCACTGTTCCATCGCCTAAGATCACAGCATCAAGTCCAGCGGCATCTGCTGTCCGAATGAGTGTGCCTAGATTCCCTGGGTCCTGCACTGCATCTAATAGAAGAAGTCGTTCATACTTCTTTTCTTCAAATACAGGAACTGTACAAACTGCCGCGATGTGCTGAGGCGTTTCCGTTTCGGTCATGGCAGAAAAGGCTTCCTCGCTCAGTTCATAAAGTTCAATGTCCGGATCAATATGAAAAGGAAGCTTATCAGGCGATGTGACCATTAATTCTTTCACAACTCCGCTCTTCAATGCTTCTTCCACTAAGTGGATTCCCTCCACGAGAAACAGCCCCGTTTTCGTTCGTTCTTTTTTCGTATGGAGCTTTTTCCACTGTTTAATGTTTGTGTTTTTAGCTGATTCTATATATTTCAAGCGACTTTAACTCCTTTAAATATCATGAATTTATTATATCTCATGCACACTACATAATAAACCTGTCTTTGAGACAGAATAGGGCTATTACCATCAAAAAAGGAGTGTGGGCAATGGATTTTAATTTAAGAGGCGCAGTCATTCAAAACATCACTGGCCATAATCAAGAGCAGCTTGAGCATACGATTTTAGATGCCATTCAAAGCGGTGAGGAAAAAATGCTGCCAGGCCTTGGCGTGTTGTTCGAAGTGCTATGGCAAGAAGCATCAGAAAACGAGAAAAACGAGATTCTTGAAACATTAGAGCAAGGCTTAAAGCCTCATCAGCAGCAATAAAAGAAGCCGGTTTGCTTATCATAGCAAACCGGCTTTTTCATTTAGCCAGTGATCGGTGTTTCCATCCGAAGCGCTGGATCACGCCAAATGTCGACCCATTTTTTAATCGCAAACACAATAATCACAAATCCTAAGATCAGCATAATGATTGACAGCACAGCATTCAGCACGCTGTAACCTGCTGCCTCGGGATTAAGGTATACATTTGCTACCATCCAATAGCCCGCATAATTCACTGTCACATATAAGTAAGCAAGTGGAATTAAACAAGTCAGCATATATCGCCTTTTATCTGCAATTTTTAAGACAACGGTTGCTCCTATGATGAGACCGACCGATGCCATTAACTGGTTTGATACCCCAAATAGTGCCCAAATGGACCCGATGTCTCCAGAGTAAAGCAAGTACCCCCACATAAAACAAGCAAACGCACTTGCGAACACCGACCCAGGGACCCAGTCATTTCGTTTAAGCGGTTTATAAGCTTCGCCAAAGAAGTCTTGAATCAAATATCGTGCCACACGTGTCCCTGCATCAATAGCGGTTAAAATAAAGACGGCCTCAAACATAATGACGAATTGGAAAAAATAAGACGCCAAATGACTAAAGAACGGAATTCCCGTAAAGATATACGCCATCCCTACAGCTAATGTCACAGCTCCACCCGTTCTTCCTTCTAAATCAAGACCAATTTCCTTACTCAGCTGCGGAAGGTTCTCGACACTCATCCCGAGTGTTCTGAACACTTCTGGCGTACTGTTTATCGCAAAATAATCGCCTGGATGAAGAGCGGTAGCGGCAATTAACGCCATAATTCCAACTAGACATTCTACTAGCATTGCGCCAAAAGCGACAGGCTTCATATCACTCCAGCGGTCAAGCATTTTAGGTGTTGTCCCAGATCCAACAAATGCGTGGAAACCAGATATGGCACCGCAAGCAATGGTTATTGAAATAAAAGGCCAGACAGGACCAGCTAAAACAGGACCTCCTCCATTCACAAACTCCGTAAAGGCTGGGAATTGAATCGTTGGATTGACGACAAAGATTCCAGCAATCAATGCGATAAAAACACCTATTTTCATAAAGCTGCTTAAATAGTCCCTCGGTGCGAGCAGCAGCCAAACCGGCAATGCCGCAGCAAAAAAAGCATAGATCGGCAAGGCAAGAGCAAGTGTTTTTGTATCAAGTGTTAAAAGATCGCCAAGTGCCGTTCCTTGAATATTCGGCCCAAGGAATACACCAACCATCAGCAAAATAAATCCCGCAGTTGTCGCCAGTTTTAAATTGCCTGTCTTTTTATAATAAAGACCAACCCCCATCGCAATTGGAATCGTGATTCCGACTGCAAATGTCCCCCAAGGGTTACGTTCTAACGCATGAAGCACAACCATAGACAGTCCTGCCATTGTGATCGTAATGATAAACAGCATCGCAAGCCCTGTACAAAATCCTGCGACAGGTCCTAGCTCTTCCTTCGCTACCTCTGATAACGATTTCCCCTTTTTTCGCATCGACGCAAATAAGACGACAAGATCATGTACAGCTCCGCCTATCACTGCGCCAATTAACAGCCAAAGGAGACCCGGTAAATACCCGAATTGCGCAGCTAAAATCGGACCCACTAACGGACCTGCAGCTGCAATCGCAGCAAAGTGATGCCCAAATGTGACCCATTTATTGGTTGGCACATAATCCTTCCCGTCCTCTAATGTGTGAGCCGGTGTAGGATGATCGTCTGTCACCTTTAAGACCTTGACCATCATAAATGTGCCATAAAGACGATAGGCAATCGCTAAAATACACATAGATGCTATGACAATTGTAACCGCATTCATTTAACCATCCCCTTTGCACAAACAATTTGTTACAAATATAACATAAATTGATTGATTTTTCTCTCCTTTAAAACCAAGTTGACAAATAAGAATAATATGTTTATTCTTAAGGTAGCTTCACCTACTTCCATAAACTCTCTTTTGACAGGGCTTTCTTTAGGCTCTGTCCTTTTTATTGCTTTCATCTTACAAAAATAAAAGCCAGATCACATGTGCCTTATTCACTAGAATATTTTTTCTTCTTCTCTCAAAAACAGTTCTTTTGGCGTAACTTAAAATGACAGTTCATTTCCTGGGAAATTCAATGAAATAAAAAAAGCCCTTCCCCTATACTGAGGAAAGGCTTTCTTACTTAAGAACCGTACGTGATCTGCTCAACCGTTTTTTGATCAAGTCTTTTGATCACTTCTGTTAAAAGCTTCACTGCATTTTCATAATCATCTCGGTGAATCATCGCTGCATGGGTATGAATATATCTACTTGGTATCCCGATCGATAGTGATGGCACACCATGACCTGTTAAATGGATACCGCCAGCATCTGTCCCGCCGCCAGGCATAGAGTCATATTGGTACGGAATGTTCAATTCATCCGCTGTTTGGACAACAAAATCCCGAAGCCCTTTATGCGATACCATAGAAGCATCAAATACAACAATCGTTGGTCCTTTGCCAAGTTTGCTTGTTGCTTCTTTTTCAGTAATGCCCGGTGTGTCTCCTGCTACACCAACATCAATGGCAAATCCAATATCAGGCTGGATTGTAGCCGCTGCTGTTTTGGCACCACGCAGGCCAACTTCCTCTTGTACAGTTGCAACACTGTAAGCAATATTCTCATGCTGAGTATTGTGTAAGTTCTTCATGACATCAATCGCAACTGCACAGCCGATACGGTTGTCCCATGCTTTTGCAAGGAGCATTTTTTCATCATTCATCACTGTAAACTCAAAATAAGGGACGATTTGATCTCCAGGCAGAACGCCCCACTCCATTGCCTGTTCTTTGCTTGATGCACCGATATCAATAAACATATCTGTCATCTCGATCGATTTTTTTCGAGCTTCAGGTGACAAGACGTGCGGCGGCTTTGAGCCAATCACACCTGTTATGTCTCCCTTTTTCGTTACAATCGTCACACGCTGCGCGAGCATGACCTGTGACCACCATCCGCCGACAGTTTGGAAGCGAATGTAGCCTTTGTCATCAATTTTTGTCACCATGAATCCTACTTCATCTAAGTGACCAGCAAGCATAATTTTAGGTCCGTTTGCGTTTCCTTCCTTCTTAGCAATTAAGCTGCCAAGGCGGTCACTGGAGACTTCATCTGCATATGATTCTATGTATGTCTGCATGACTTTTTTGACATCACGTTCATTTCCTGGAATCCCTTTTGCATCCGTTAGGTCTTTCAGCATAGTTAATGTTTGATCTAGCTTTGTCATTCCATATATCCTCCTTTATCTTCATGGTGCATTCTTATTATACAAAACCTTTTTCGTTCAATACGATCTTTTTATGAATATTTTTTCGTTTTCCGAAATATTTTTTTAAAAAAAGTTGAAACCTTTTGGCCTTTTCATTCGTAGTACATCAGATAACGGTATTGGAGGTGCATCCTGTCATGTTTGTAATCCTCATTAGACTAGCTCTTGTTGCACTGCTTGTCTACATCTTCTACATGGCGGTAAAATTCTTCTCAAATCCGAGAAGAAAGCTGAAACAAGCACAATTAAAAGAAGGCTTTTATTTTATGGACGAACAACAAAATGCACGTAAAAATTTTAATTTCGTCTATAAAGGTGTCTTGTTTGAAGGGGAGAAGCATGTTCCTTCTAAGGATCATCCTCTATTTGTCCACTCCATTTACGTTTGGACGGAGTCACCTGAGAAGCTAAGTGAATTTACATTAGAAGACTTTGAAAAATTGGAGGAAAACATTATCGAGCGTTATCCTCAAACAAAAATTGATTGGGATCAGCCCATTAAAAAAATCAAACAAAAAAAAGGAGCAGACACGCCGTCTTGATGGCGTCTGCTCCTTTTTCAGATGAACTTGATATATCCTAATATGATCAACTGCACCATGATTAACACTGGCATGCCAATTTGAAAGGCAGGATGCTTTGTTTTATGACGGAAATACTGCATCCCTAGATACGATCCGAAAGCCCCAAAAAGCACGGCAGCACTCCATAAGTGCGCCTCTGAAATTCTCCATTTATGCGCTTTTGCCCGGCGTTTGTCCTCTCCCATGAGAAAGAAACCATAGCCATTTACCAAGATCAGCAGCACAATCAACGCGATATTCATTCATTTCACCTCACATGATGAGCAAAAAAGATCACCCCTCGACGGAATGATCTTTCATATGACTTACTTGTCTAGTTGTGCTTTTGCAGCATCAGCAAGCTGATTGAATGCACTTAGGTCATTCACAGCAAGGTCAGCAAGCATTTTGCGGTTTACTTCGATACCAGAAAGCTTTAGGCCATGCATTAAACGGCTGTAAGAAAGACCGTTCATACGAGCTGCAGCATTGATACGAGTGATCCATAGTTTACGGAAGTCACGTTTTTTCTGACGACGGTCACGGAAAGCGTAGTTTCCAGATTTCATCACCTGTTGGTTTGCTACTTTGTATAATCTATGTTTTGAACCGAAATAACCTTTTGCTAATTTAAGAACCTTTTTACGACGCTGACGCGACACAGTTCCGCCTTTTACTCTTGGCATTGTAATTCCCTCCTATGATTCCTATTCCAAATTACTTGATGTTTGCAAGTTGTTGTTTGATACGTTTGAAATCTCCAGCACTTACGATTGCGCTCTTACGCAATTTACGTTTTTGCTTTGTAGATTTGTTAGCGAACAGGTGACTTGTGTACGCATGAGAACGTTTAAGTTTACCAGAACCTGTTTTTTTGAAACGTTTAGCAGATCCGCGGTGAGTTTTCATTTTTGGCATTGGATATTTCCTCCCTCTGTTACTTTACTTTTCGACTTTTGGTGCAAGCATGAGGAACATGCTACGTCCGTCCATCTTAGGTTTTGTTTCTACTGTTGCTACTTCAGCGCAAGCTTCAGAGAAACGGTCTAACACGCGCTGTCCGATTTCTTTATGCGTAATCGCACGCCCTTTAAAGCGGATAGAAGCTTTCACTTTATCGCCCTTTTCAAGGAATTTGATTGCATTACGGAGCTTCGTGTTAAAATCATGTTCATCAATTGTCGGGCTCAACCGAACTTCTTTTAAGCTAATGATTTTTTGATTCTTACGTGCCTCTTTATCCTTCTTCTGCTGTTCGAATCGGAACTTACCATAGTCCATGATTCGGCAAACAGGTGGTTTTGCATTTGCAGCAACTAACACAAGGTCAAGATTGGCTTTCGTAGCAATTTCCAGAGCTTCCTGGCGGGTTTTAATCCCCAGCTGATCGCCATTTTGTCCGATCAAACGAACTTCACGCGCACGAATACCTTCATTAACTAATTGATCTTTGCTAATAGTGAGCCACCTCCATGAGATTTTGAATTGAGTTCACAATTCATTTTGACCATTTCGTTGTATGTTTTACAGGCAAACAAAAAGTGTGGGCATATAAAACACCCACACTGCGAACATTTGCATGAAAAAATAAATGTACGGTCAACCTGTCAACTACAAACACGTGTCAATCAGGTGAGAAGCGGGTGCTTCTGCTTGTGATATCTATTCAATTCGTTAATTATTCTACACAATTTTCATTTGTCCGTCAAGTAACCGAACTCTTGAAACAACTTTTTCATTTTAGCATGATTAAACGAATTGGGCAAGGCTTTTCAAAACAATGACGTCATCAAAGAATCAATTGCATAAAGATTGGGATGACGATGACGGTCACAACCCCTACGACCACAACAGCAATACTTGCCATGGCCGCTTCCACTTCACCCATCTCAATCCCAACAGAGACGCCAAGTGCATGTCCTGATGTACCGAGTGCAAGCCCTTTTGCCACTGGATTTTTAATTCGAAACCATTTTAAGAAGAAAGCACCTAGTGCATACACAATGACTGCATTAAATATGACCGCAAAGGCTGTGATATCTGCAATTCCGCCAATATCCTTTGCAATCGGAAGAGCAATCGCTGTCGTCGCTGCCTGTGGGAGCATACTTTTCATTACAGCCGCATCAAGATGAATGCCTTTTGCTACGACATACACAATTGTAATGGAACAAAGTGATCCTACAAAAATAGCGGATAAAATCTGCCACCAATATTTTTTAAGCAATGCGCGCTGCTTATAAAGCGGAATAGCGAAAGCAATGGTCGCAGGCTCTAAGAAAAACTTGATAATCTTGCCGCCCTCATTATAATCTGCATAAGAAAAACCGCCAATTTTCAAAAATAAAATACCTAACACCATGGCGACAAAAAGTGGTGTAAATAAGAAGAAGCCTTTTGATTTTTTAAATAAGAATGTACCGATTCCAAAGGCGACCAATGAGACGACTATACCAAAATAAGGACTCATTGTACTTGTACCCATCCTGCATCTCTCCTTTAATGCGTACTTGAAGCTGGTTTATTAGAATGAGAAGGAGTCGATTTGCTCTCCTTTGTCTCTTTACGTTTCTGTGGTTTGTCTGATAATTGCATGAGAAGCTGCGTGAATAGCCCTGTCGCTGCAAGTAACATAATCGTTGCAATGATAATGACACCGACGACTTGCACACCTACTTCTTGCATGACACCTAGTGATTGAATAACCGAGATACCAGAGGGAACAAATAGAAAGCTAATGAGCCCTGTCAATGATGTACCTAATTGCTCCACTTGCTCCAGTTTGACGATTTTCGTTGTCAGCAAAACAAATAATAGAACCAGACCAATCACAGATGCAGGCATCGGAATTGGTAAATACATTGAAATGAGATTAGAAACGAACATTACGGTTGCAAAGATAAATGCTTGAGATAGAAATCCGTATACTTTAGTGGCACTCATGCCCCTTCACCTCTTTCTTCGACTGCCCTCAGTATACGGCATGAAATAAATGAATGAAGCGTTTACAATCAAACTCGCCGGATTCAATGAATGAAATGCAGAAAACGAGTATTGAAATACAATTAAAAAAAGCCGTCCTACTCTAGCAGGAGCGACTTCTTTAGTTCTTTGGCGTAAGTGCGGCTGACAGGAATAATCGACCCGTCTGTCATATGTAGATTATACGTCGAATTAAACCACGGCTGTACTTCTTTCATATGAGAGGTGTTCACGATATAGCTTCGATGAACCCTCATAAAGTAAGCCTCAGGGAGTTTCTTTTCAATGACCACAAGCGGTTCTGTGACCTCATACATGTGATCCTTTGTTTTCACGACCTTTTTCCCTTCACTGAGCCCTACATACATGATCTCTTCTACTTGCAGAATGACAATTGAGTCATCAACTGAAATGGCTAGCTTTTGCTGATGGGGTATTCTCTCATCTGACAGCTGGTGGTCTTGCGTCTCAACAGATTTCCACTTTTTAAACTTTTGGATCGTTTGCAAAAGCCGTTCTTCATCAAATGGTTTTGTTAAATAATCGAGCGCACTGACCTCAAACGCCTTCAGCGCATACTGATCAAAGGCTGTCGCAAATACAATCGCTGGCGGATCAGACATCCGGTTGAGCCTTTTGGCAATATCAAATCCATTTTCACCAGATAAATCAATGTCTAAAAAGAGCAGGTCCGGCTTATGATCCACCATCCGGTCAAAAGCTGATTCTATATTTTCTGCTTCCTCTATTTGAACATCCTCTTTCGTTCTGCGTAATAAGTATTTTAATTCGTCTCTTGCTAACACTTCATCATCTACGATTAATACATTTATCAACGAAAATCATCCTCTTTTACATAGTCCATTGGAATGCGAAATGAGATGTCAGTGCCTTGGCCGCTATGAATAGATAGAGCGGCTTGTCTGCCAAAAATCCCTCTTAACCGCTGATCTAAATTAAAAAGAGCCGTACCTGTTCCTTCTTTGGATTCAACAGGCGCTTTTAATAACTGAGCCATCTTGTCATTCTCGATTCCCTGTCCATTATCCGTCACTTTCATATAAACATGCCCATCTTTCATCACAGCAGATACGATGACTTCACAGCTCGTTTGATGTTTAGGAAATGCGTGTCTCACTGCATTTTCAACAAGCACCTGAAGCACAAATGGCGGAATCATCACCTGCTCTAGCTCCTTTTCAATTTGAAAGGTCACGTGGTATTTATTTGGAAACCTTGCTTGTTCAAGTGACAAATATGCTTCTACATGCTGAATTTCTTTATGAAGTGGAATGAGCAGCTGGCGGGCGCCTTGCAAATTGGATCGAAAATATATACTCAGCTGAAGCAGCAGCTTCCTAGCCATCTCTACGTTCGTTCTGCACAAGACAGAGATGGTATTAATGGCGTTAAATAAAAAGTGCGGATTCACTTGCGCTTGAAGTGCTTTGATCTCTGCATCTTTTAGCAGACGGCTTTGGGTTTCTGCCTCCCCAAGCTCAAGCTGTGTGGAAAACAGCATCGCCAAGCCTTCTGCAAGCTCCTCCTCTACCCTGCTTAATCCGACCGGAGAATTGAAATACATTTTTAACGTTCCGATCGTTTGACCATTGGAGGTGAGGGGCAGCACAATCGCCGCTTGAAGCGGGCAATGGGTGACTGAACAATTGATTTCATCTTTCGAATGCGCCTTCATAATTTTGCCGCTCATCAATACTTGTTTCGACAGTCCTGTAATGAGGCTTTTCGATGGAATATGATGATCTGTCCCATCTCCAACATGCGCTAAAATCTTTTCTGTATCGGTTAAGGAGACCGCATCTGTTTCTGTTAATCGATGAATGATCTCCGCCACGCTTTTACATGACTGTTCATTTAACCCTTGGCGGAAGAAAGGCAGCGTTTGATCGGCGATTGAAAATACACGGTGTGTCTGCATCGCCTTTGCCTGCTCTTCTTGCCGAATGACTGACTGTAAAATCGATAAAAAGATAAAGCTGCCAATTCCATTCACAAAAATCATCGGCAGGGCAATAATACTCACAAGCCCCCAAGCATCAACAAATGGCTTTGCAAATAGAAGGATAATAATCATCTGCAAGGATTCCATTGCCACACCAAAAAGTGCGGCTTGGCGAGGTGTCACCATTCGATTCTTCCGCTTAAACCTGCTGCCGACATAACCTGCAATCACACCGGCTAAAATCGAAGAAATCGCACAGCTGAGTGCCGTGCTTCCTCCTAATGAATAGCGATGAATACCAGCTAGAAGCCCTGCACCAATGCCAACAAACGGCCCTCCTATTAATCCGCCCATTTCGATTCCCATGATTCTCGTATTGGCAATTGAGCTTGACGAGCCGAGATGATAGGAAAACTCATGATTCATGACCATCTGCTGCTGGATTTCAATTCCTGTGTAATTGCTGATAATACTAAAAGAAGCAAAAATAAAGACAAGGACTGCCTTTTTTTGAAATCCTTCATTATGAAGCAATAGATTGCGAAAGCCCTTCACATGGGCAAGCACAAACCCTAAAATAACGATGATCCCAACACGCTCGATCATCATAATAATTAAATGAAGCAAACCTGCCACCTCAATTGATGTATGTATTATTTACTGTCTTTCTATTCTATCATGTGCGGTCAATGTTCAAATATCTCTCAAATCTTTTCTTTATTGCCCTCATCTTCTATTGTAAAATGAACTTGAGCCGTCACTTGCAATTGAAGGTAACACATACATAACAAGGGAGAAGATCATGAAAGCCGTAATTTTCGATTTAGATGATACTTTGCTTTGGGATGAAAAAAGCATTCACACCACTTTTCAGGAAACATGCCGCGAAGCGGAAAAGAAATATGGACTGAATCCAGAAACATTTGAACAGATTGTTCGTGAAGAAGCAAGAAAGCTGTATTCGTCCTATGAAACATATGATTATACTGTCATGATCGGAATTAATCCTTTCGAAGGACTGTGGTCCAATTTTAGTGAACCGATTAGCGAAGGCTTTCAAAAATTGAATGCCCTTGCACCAGAGTACCGCAAGAACGCTTGGACCAATGGCTTAAAAGAAGCAGGAATTGACGATGAGGCATTTGGACAATATTTGGCTGATTTCTTTGCAGCAGAGCGGAGAAAACGCCCATTTGTCTATGAAGAAACGTACCCTGTTTTAGACCGTCTGAAAGGCAGCTATGAATTGCTCCTTTTAACAAACGGAGATCCTAGTCTTCAAAAGGAAAAACTGGCCGGTGTTCCTGAGCTTGCACCTTATTTTAATGAAATTGTCATTTCAGGAGATTACGGGAAAGGCAAACCTGACCCTAGCATCTTTGAGCACTGCCTTCAGCTGTTAAATCTAACAAAAGACGATGTGATCATGGTAGGAGATAATCCAAAAACAGATATTCTTGGGGCATCTCGAGCCGGGATTCAAACCGTTTGGATCAATCGACATGGCAAAAAGAACGAAACAGATGTAACGCCAGATTATGAAATCAAAGACTTACATGAATTGTTTGATATATTAAAATAGAACAAACGAGAAAACACCCTTCTCCTAACGAGATTGGGTGTTTTTTGTGTGCTCAAACTACACAATTCCCGCTAGACTTTGCGCTTGCTTGTCTAAGCTGCGGGCTGCTTCTCCTACATTCATAAATTCCTCACTTGCCTGCTTTACAAGATCGCGATTTGTAAACACCGTTGTCTTGGCCCGGCTCGTTCCGCTGCTGACCTTCTCTACTTCCGCATGAATCGCCTTTACATATTGATCTACTTTGACGATCGCTTCTTTTGCATCAGTTGCAAGCTTTCGAATTTCTGCCGCCACTACACTAAAGCCATTTCCATAGGAACCTGCATGGGCTGCTTCGATCGCCGCATTTAATGCAAGGAGCTGGGTTTGTGAGGAAATGCTGTTAATCGTTGTAGCGATGGAACTGATGGACTCTACCTGCTCTGTTAATCCTTCTAGTAAGCTCATATTTTGATCTGTTTCGTTTGCTATATGATCAAAGGAGACATTGACTCTTTGACTATGCTGGATGCCCACTTCTGCTCGCTCCATTAATTTCGCAGACATGTCCTTTAAATCGCCTACGACCTGTTTCATCGTGCTTTCTCTTTCTGTTATGTCTGTTGCGACTTTCACAACACCCACTACGCGTTCCTCTTCATTGCGGACAGGTGTATATGTCGCTTCAAGCCATAAATTGTCACCATTCTTCGTCGTCCGCTGCACCTTTTCCTGAAAGACTTGCCCCTCTTTCAAACGCTTCCAAAACATTTGATAGCTTGCGTGTTCTGCAATATGAGGAGGACAAAACTGTCTATGTTTTAAACCAATCATCTCTTGCTTTGAATATCCCATGGCTTTTGCAAAAATATCATTGACCCATAGCACTTCACCTGTCACATCAAATTCAATCATCGCCAGTGAGTGTTCCAATGCACGAAGTACTGCTGATCGCTCCAATACTTGTGATGATAAAGTGTTTGTTGTTTTCATCATCGCTTTCATACCCCCAATTTAACTCGAACCAATAGTACATACTTACCCATACTTTCATACTATCTAAACGTATCATTCAAGGGACTGGATCACTAGTGGAGAATTTTTCCCAAAAAGAAAAAGCCAGTGATCTAAGGAGAAAGATCACTGACTGCTTCGCTTGAAAAAGATTATTTTTTCGCTTCTGCTACTGCATGTTTCACAAAGGCTTCAAGATCCATTGTTTCTGAATCTTGCTCTCCGTATTTTCTTACATTGACTGCGCCATTTTCTGCTTCTTGATCTCCGACGACTAGCATGTACGGAATCTTTTGCATTTGCGCTTCTCTAATTTTGTATCCGATTTTTTCATCACGGCTGTCAAGCTCTACACGAAGACCTTCAAGCTGCAAACGTTCTTGTACTTTTTTCGCATAGTCTAAATGGACAGAAGGTGAAACCGGGATGACTTGGAATTGTACAGGTGCCAGCCAAGTTGGTAGGGCTCCTTTGTATTCTTCAATTAAGAAGGCAACAAAACGCTCCATTGTAGAAACAACACCTCTATGAATCACGACTGGACGATGGTGCTTGCCATCTTCTCCGATATATGTGAGATCGAAGCGCTCTGGAAGTAAGAAATCAAGCTGTACAGTAGACAGTGTCTCTTCTTTTCCAAGAGCTGTCTTCACTTGAACGTCAAGCTTCGGACCATAAAATGCCGCTTCGCCTTCTGCCTCATAATAGTCATGACCAAGCTCGTCCATTGCATCCTTTAGCATCGATTGCGCTTTATTCCACATTGCATCATCGTCGAAATACTTCTCAGTATCTTCTGGATCACGGTAAGATAAGCGGAATGTGTAGTCATTCAAGCCAAAGTCTTGATACACTTCTTCAATTAGGCGAACTGTACGAATGAATTCGTCTTTGATTTGATCTGGACGTACAAAGATATGGGCATCGTTTAATGTCATACCGCGAACACGCTGAAGGCCGGATAAAGCACCTGACATTTCATAACGGTGCATTGTACCAAGCTCTGCAATACGAATTGGCAATTCGCGATAGCTATGCGGCTCGTTTTTGTAAATCATCATATGGTGAGGACAGTTCATCGGACGAAGAACAAGATCTTCGTTGTCCATTTCCATCACAGGGAACATGTCTTCTTGATAATGCGCCCAGTGCCCTGATGTTTTATACAATTCAACATTTGCAAGAACTGGTGTATACACATGCTCATAACCAAGGCGTACTTCTTTATCGACAATGTAACGCTCAATAACGCGGCGGATCGTTGCGCCTTTTGGCAACCAAAGCGGTAGACCTTGACCTACCTTTTGAGAGTTCGCAAACAGTTTCAGCTCTTTTCCTAGTTTACGGTGATCGCGTTCTTTCGCTTCTTCAAGCAGGCGTAGATGCTCATTTAGATCATCTTTGCTGAAGAAAGCTGTACCGTAAATACGCTGAAGCATTTGATTGTTGCTGTCACCTCTCCAGTATGCACCTGCAAGGCTTAACAGTTTAAACTCTTTGATTTTCCCTGTTGATGGCAAGTGAATGCCGCGGCAGAGGTCAAAGAATTCACCCTGCTCATAAATCGTGACAGCTTCACCTTCTGGAATCGCCTCTAACAGCTCAAGCTTTAATTGATCACCAATCGCTTCAAAGCGTTTTTTCGCTTCTTCTCTTGATACTTCAATTCGCTCGATTGGCAGATTGCTGTTAATGATTTTTTTCATTTCTTTTTCAATCTTTGGTAAATCTTCCGGTGTGATGGCAACATCGATGTCCACATCGTAGTAGAAGCCATTTTCAATCACAGGACCTACGCCAAACTGAACGTGATGCTCTTTTCCATACAGGCGTTTGATTGCCTGTGCTAGCAAATGAGCTGTGCTGTGGCGCATAATGTCGAGTGCTTCATCACTTTTATCTGTGATGATCTCAATTGTTCCACTTTCTAGTAGCGGCGTACGCAGATCTATTTCTTTGCCGTTCAATTTACCGGCAAGCGCTTTTTTCTTTAGGCCTGGGCTAATTGATGCCGCGATGTCTTCTGTTGTAGCTGTTTTGTCAAACTCCTTGACTGCTCCATCTGGAAATGTAAGTTGAATTTGTTCTGACATCTCTGGTCACTCCTTTTTTTGGCAATATAAAAACCCCGCCCCCTGGAAAGGGACGAGGTTGAATAAAACGGAATCGTGGTTCCACCCTTTTTCCCGTATTTGCAGCTTACTTTTTCATAAGCAAACACGGCTTGTGGTTCGATAACGGGAATTCCCGTCAGCCATTACTAAAACGTTCACAGCTGATGTTCAAAGGTGGTAAAGCAAATGGTCCTCTGCTAGGAAGCTTTCAGCCGCGGCTTCCCTCTCTTTAAGCGGGTGTTCATTTGTTCATGTCCTTATCAATACGGTCTTTGTATGAAGTTACACCGTATTATAAAACGTTTTTTCGTGAAAATCAAGAAAGCTTTTCACTTTTCTGTTCCAAATGGTCATGGACAAATTGAACATTGTGTTCTTGAAATGAATGAGCCGGGAATACCTCGACCCTTTCTTGAAAAATATTTTGAATGGTCTGTACCATCGAGTGACCTGTATCATTTGTAAACAGGTCAATCTTTTTGGGCGCTATGGATACGAGTGGTGCAATCAGCTGCGAATCAATATACATTGGATGCTCTCTTACAAACTGTCTGTCTATGTATTGTTTTTGATCACGCTCAGAAGCGTACCGAAATTCCCAAATCATCAGGCGATCCTGATGCACAACATGTACTTTTTCGAGCTTCGGTTCTTTTGCCATCACATAGTCTCGAAGCGATTGAATGAAGTTTTGATATTCTTGTTCCATTTTGTATTCTTCAATGGAGACTTCAACATAGTTCTTCAGCCTCCTGTCATACTCTGACAGTCTGAATGTCATAAATGAACCAATTGAAAAAATACCTTGCTGTAAAGAAATCGTCTCGAGCTCCTTTGTTAACAGGGCTTCTCTTGACGGTTCTTGATGAATGCCGGGAATATCATCTAAATCCCCGTTCATGATGCTGTGGGCAATTGAAAGAATTTGGTGCTGCTCTTCAGGATCTTTAAATAAATACGTGTTTTCAAGAATGCTGCGCATGCGCTCATTTTCTTTGCATTCCAAAAAAAAGTGAACCAGTAATGGCCGCACAATGGACTCAAGTCCTTCCTTTGATTCCTTCGCCTCTATGAGAAGCCGGTCTTTCCCTTGTTGAATTGACATGTGATGCCGACTGTCCAAGTGTTCAGCAAGATGTAAAAAAGCGGCGGTATCATATTCATCTTCAAAGATTATTTCAAGCATGTTTGTCCCCCCTAACGACATCTGTTACATATATATGGGGAGAACATAAAAAATAGACGCCTAAAATAAATCAGGCATCTTTCTTTTTAAAATGAGCGGAACTGAGATAAAGATTAGATAAATCAAACAAACGATTGCTAAAGCGGCATAATTGCCGCTGACAAAGCTTGAGCCAAGGACATTTAATGCAACTGTACCCGGTATTAAGCCTAAAAAGGTAGCTGCCGTAAATGCACGATAATTTGCACGTGAAGCTGCTGCCGCATAGCTGACAAAGTCAAAATGGATTGGGGCAATTCGCAATAACAAAATGTAAAGAAACCCATGCTCCTGAATGCGGGACGTCACCGCTTTCAGCTTCCGGCTGCTTGATTGTGTTTCCTTCTTTTTTGCACGAAAGGTTGTGGCAAGCAGGAAGGAGCATGTTGCTCCGGCGGTAGCACCAACGAGGGCATAAATCGTCCCAAGAACACTGCCAAATGCCAAACCTGCTGCCAGCGAAAAAACCGTAATAGGGACGAGAACAAACGGGCGAAAAAGAGATAAGAAAAGAAAAACAAAGGGTGCCAGCATCCCAAATTGAAGCACCCAATTTTTCACATCTTTTGGCGCCAGCTGAAGATGCTGTTTGTTCAGCCACCAAAGTAAAACAGCGAGACCTGCAATCACGAGAAAAAGCAGCCATTTTCTTTTGTTCATTTCATTTGCTCCTCCTTCAGGTGATAGACGCTTTTATAAATGACGGCGGTTTTCTCCTTCGAGCAAGACTGTCTCTGCTAAATAGAGAATCCGTTCCATTAAACGAGCGGCTTTGACCTCTTCTTTTTCCCCGCGCTGTGAGTACGTAAAGTGATGCTTCAGTTCACTTGGTGAGAAATTAGAAGAGAAGAAAGTCGGCAGCTGCTCTGCCATACGGTATTGTAAAATCGTTCCGAGTAGTTCATCTCGAACCCAGCTTGTCATCGACTCTGCCCCAATATCATCAAGCATTAAAATAGGTGTGGATTTGACCATGTTCAGTTTTGATTCTAGTGTATGATCGGCTAACGAATTTTTTAGCTCTCTCACAAATTCAGGCACGTACACAAGGAGAGATGGGTATTCCTTCTCCGCTAACTGCTGCGCAATGGCTGCCAGAATATACGTTTTTCCTACTCCAAACTTTCCGTGTAAATATAAGCCCTTCCCTTTGCCCGTCTCATCATAGCTTTGCAGGAATTGCCCTACTTTTTGAATGACTTCCTGTCTTCCCACAACGTTCAAATCAGCGAACGTCGCTTGAAGAACATTTTGCGGAATGTACATGCTTTTCATGAGCTCTTGCTGTTTTTTCTGTCTATCGAGCCGCAGCTTGACTGGACAAGGGGAATATTCAATATCAATACTCTGACCTTTGATCACAAGCTTCGGGTGATAACCGTCTAAAATCGCATTGACGTTCTCTTCATCTAAGCAATATGAACAGCCCTTCGACTGCTGCACATATTCAAAAAGCCGGTTCAAGCTGCGATTGATCATGTCTTCGTGTATGTCTTCTTGGTGCTCCTGTAAAAAGGCTTTTACATCTTCATCAGATAACACACTCTCTTTAATCTGATTGTATCTCACACGAAAATCTACGCGCCCTTTTAGCTGTTCAAATGAACGACCGATCGGTTTCATCCTCATCTCACCTCATCTTAATGTGCATTGTACTTTTTCATATTTTTAAACTGATCTAACAGTTTTTCTTTTTCTCGTTCGAGGTCTTCTGTCGACAGGCTGTCTGTTTGTTCTTTTGCTGGCTGTTCTTTCGTTTCGGTTTCTTTCATCCAGTCAGGAAGCTTCTCTTCACGGACAACTTTCCCTGATCCGTATGTGCTACGCTGCTTTTTCTGCTGCGCCCACTCTGTCATTTGCCTGTTCTCTTCTTTGGCCATTTTCATGGCCGCCGCTACGGTTTTAATTTTCTTTCTCACCCAATGAGCGGCGATTTTTTGCATATATGTTTTCGACAGCTTCATATCTGTTTTCAATAATGTATAGTAGATCAAAACGTTCATGACACCTGGCTCTAGCTGTTGCTCAAGCATAATATCTTCGACAATTCTTAAGTCGGCATATGTTGGCTCAATGCCGTCAGCCATATCTTTTAGCAGCTCCCTAGGCGAAATATGATCAAGCTTTTCAATCAATTTGGCATCCGTCGTATCTGCCACTGGCGCTTTTGAAGCATCTTGACGCAAGTGTCTCGGCTGTTTTTGATCAATGAGTTTTGGCTGCTCGCCTCTGTATTCAATTTGGTACCAGTCTCTTGCCGCTTTTCTCAGCTCTTCTGTTGAGATCATTTGATCCGAACCACAGGCGCCTGCTACAATATTTTGCATTTGAAGCGGGGTGATGCCGTATACAACGGCTAACTTCTTAATGGTTTCTTTCACCTGCTTTGTCAAAGCCTTTCTTGGAATCATCATATCAGACATGCCTGCTAACAATAAATCGAAATCAAAGGATTCGTCTGAGAGAGGAGCCGGCTGACTCGATCCAACGGTCACATATTCATAGCCCTGATCAAGTGATGACGCCTGATTGATTTCTTCTGTCATCCTGCGTTCACCTGGCTGCAATACGTGAAAAACTTCTTCAAACGACCGCGAGATGTTCTTTGCCTCTGCCGGAACACCGGGATATGAGAAATAATCACGAAGCTGCATATATTTCGCTTTCTCTACACGATGGTACAGCAGAACATTCAGCATACCATCTTGGAAAAACTCATCTGGTCTTAACGGCGGCACAAGCTCATATGTAAACAGTCTGCCTTCTTCCGTTTCCTGTTCATATGTGCGGAGTAAACCAATCGCTTCAAGCTTTAAACGTTCCTCAAAAATATCATTCAAATTCGTTTGCAGCATGACCATGAGCTGCCGATGAGGTGCGGGTTTCCCCCACATACGATTTTGTTCCAGCTCTCCCCACAGCGTCATATATAAGCTGAAAGCGGACATGCCTATAAGCGGCTGATATAAAAGAGTGATGAGCTGTCTATCGATGTCACCGAGCAATGAAGCGCTTTTGACGACATACGGATCGACGGCTAGCATTTCCTTCCAATGCTCTGTCATATGCTGATCCTCCCCATGAATTGCAATTGTTTCTATTGTACACCCTTTTTGCGTTTTACGCTTTACGCAGGAAAAAGAGCATGAAGAATCTTCAGCTCTTTTTTAGCGTTCTTTCTTTAATAAATCTTTTAATTCATCAATAAAGACGTTGATATCTTTAAACTGCCGGTAAACGGAGGCAAACCTGACGTAAGACACTTCATCAATTTTTGCCAGCTCGTCCATCACCATTTCACCTACAAGCTCACTTTTCACTTCTGACATGCCTTGATTACGCAGTTCTTTTTCAATATTAAAGCAGACATCCTCCAGCTGCTTTAAAGCAACAGGTCGCTTTTCACATGCTTTAATGAGTCCTCTCAGCATCTTTTCGCGGCTGAATTCTTCTCGAATTCCTTCTTTTTTCACCACAATCAGTGGTAATTCTTCTAATTTCTCAAACGTCGTAAAGCGATATTGGCAGCTTTCGCACTCTCTTCTACGACGGATGGATTTCCCTTCATCTACTGGTCTTGAATCAAGCACCCTTGTGCCAAGGTGCTGACATGTGGGACATTTCATTTCATCAGCTCCGATCTATTCTTGGAAGTTGTTTGTCTAATTCATCATAAAGGGAAAAAACCGTTTTCTCACTATAGCCAAAATCTGTTGGCAAGGCTGTTTCTGTTGTCACATTAAAATCGACAGCTGTTTCAAAAGGACGAATTGAAATGACAGTCGCTACGAGAAAGGCTTTTTTCGGCATACTGATGTTTGCGCTAATTTCACCTCGTTCTGCTGAAACAGATGTCACTTGATAGGAAGCGTGCCCAGAAAGCATGGCTTCCAGCGCTTGAAAAACTTGCGCATCCGTCGATTTGTAGTAATGGCTTTTCAGTTCTGACACTGGATGCTCGTCAGATGTTTCTGTATGGTTTGACATGAACCGTTTGAACTTTTGTCCTAAAATCATCTACGTATCCCCTTTGCCATAATGCCTCTTCTTTATTTTATAAAAAAAACCTTTGTTTTCCTAGAACAAAAGTATAGGCAAGTTGGGGAATGTTGGATTTTCTCTATCAAACAAATATAAAAAGGAGCATAACACAAAGGCATTTCAATGCTTTTGGCCAGCTCCCATTGCGATCTTTTTTTATGTTTACAGTGCTTTGGCTTGCGCCTGTTTCACTTGTACAGGTCCCATGCCTCGAGGAATTTCAATGTTTTCTCTTGTTTCAGCACCTAATTCATCTCCGATATGATCTGCTGCGATATTCGGATCTAGGTCGCCGCAAGTATAAACATCTATGCTCGCATAACCATGTTCAGGAAAGCTGTGAATTGTCAGATGAGATTCAGAAATAATGACAACTCCACTTACTCCTTGAGGTGCAAATTTGTGAAAAGCAACCTCTCTTACTTCAGCTCCTGATTTCAAAGCTGCATTTACAAACGTTTTTTCAATAAAATCCATGTCGTTCAGTTTATCACAGTCGCATCCCCATAGCTCGGAGATAACGTGACGTCCGATTGTTTCCATCATGGACCCCCCTTAAACAAGAATGAAAGAGTGAAGTTCTAAGCAGCCGGACCGGACATATACCACGGGGGAAAGTTAGTCCAAAGAGGTCCTAACCCTTTAAGTATACCCGAATGAGTCTGCGAACAAGAAGTTCACGAAAAATAGTATACTTTGTTTAGACCCATTTTGCAAGCTGTGTTTTCAATGGGATTTTCTCTCATTCCTTGAAAAGGGACGTTCGTCTTCTTCATTTCAAACAGCAGAAAGCTCTTTCATCTGCGATCCGACAAACTTCACGAGATCCACCACTCTGCATGAATAACCCCATTCATTGTCATACCATGCAAGAACTTTTACTTTTCTATCCCCCATCACCATCGTTGTCAGTCCATCTACGACAGCTGAATAAGGGTTCGTATTAAAGTCTGTAGAAACAAGCGGCTCATCCGTGTAATCTAAAATACCGGAAAGAGAAGTTTTTGATGCATTTGAGAAGGCTGCATTGACTTCTTCTGCTGTGACATCTTTTTTCAAGTCGACAACAAGATCAACCATCGATACATTGGAAACTGGCACGCGAAGTGCAAGTCCATGCAATTTCCCTTTCATGTGCGGCAGCACTAAAGAAAGCGCTTTAGCGGCACCCGTCGTCGTTGGAATAATGGACTGGGCACATGCTCTTGCCCGGCGCAAATCCTTATGCGGGTTATCGATATTTTTTTGATCATTTGTATACGCATGAACCGTTGTCATTAAACCGTTGTCGATGCCAAATTCATCATCTAACAATTTGACAACTGGTGCTAAACAGTTTGTTGTACAAGATGCGTTTGAAATAACGACGTGCTTTTCAGGATCAAGATCATCCTCATTGACACCCATCACAATTGTAATGTCTTCATTTTTACCTGGAGCTGTAAGTACGACCTTTTTCGCTCCGGCATCTATATGGCCCATCGCTTGATCTTTTGAATTAAATTTTCCGGTTGCTTCTATGACGATATCAATCCCAAGCTCTCCCCACGGAAGCTGCTTTGGGTCTCTGTTATTGAGCAAAAGCACTCTTTTCCCATTTACAATCAGTGCGTCATCTTCTGCTGTCACATCGCATTCGTAACGTCCATGATTTGTATCATATTTAATTAAATGTGCTAGCGTTTCGGCAGGATAGCTTGCGTTCACCGCTACAATTTGAATTTGATCATCAAGCATTGCTTTTCTGAAGACCATGCGTCCAATTCTGCCAAACCCATTGATCGCTGCTTTTACCTTCATGAACAGGTCACTCCTCTATTATGTGTTATACTCAATAAATTTATTTATGAAATTAGTATATCACATTAGATTGTAATTGCCAGTATATAAACGTATATTTTCTAAAAAGGGCTGTTCTTTTCATGAGAAATATAAAAAGCATAAAAAAAGAAGAGTACGTGTATGTACTCTTACTTATCAGTATGTTCCCATTCATTTAATATGTTCTGCAATTGCTTTCTAATAAAAGCAAGATCTTGTGTATTTTCTATCACCCGGTCTGCTTTCTTACATTTTTCCTCAAGAGGCTGCTGAGAGTGAATCCGATTCAGCGCTTCTTCCGCGCTAAGGTCGTTTCGATTTATGAGTCGTGATAGCTGTAATTCTGGTGTTGTATACACCACAATAATGCGGTCGACGAGACTTTCCAGCTGACTCTCAAATAAAAGCGGGATATCCAGGACAACGAATGTTTCTCGGCTGTCGATTCCTTCATCTCGCTGCCTGAGCATTTCCTTTCGCACTTCTGGGTGAACGATCGCATTTAGCTGCTTTCTTTTCTCTTCATTAGAAAAAATAATGGCTCCCAGCTGCTGCCGGTCTAGCTCTCCATTTGGCAGGAGGACACCCTCACCAAAGGTTTGAACGATATGATGAAGGGCGGGTGTTCCTTTGGCGACCGCTTCTTTTGCAATCACATCTGCGTCCACAACCCGGATGCCCTGCTCTTTTATCATCTGCGAGACTGTGCTTTTTCCGCTAGCAATCCCGCCGGTTAATCCAATGACAAGCGTCAATTGATTTCCTCCTTTTACAGCTTCCAAACCCCAATTAATATGAGCAGAAGCCCTGGTAAGCATGCGAGTTTATCGATCCAGCGCCAATTTGCCAAGTAATGACCGGCACGCAGACCGATACATACAAAAAGTGAGCTCATCACTGCGACCGTGATACTCATGACAATTGGAGAAAAGCCTAGTATCGCTGCGCCAATCCCTGCGCCAAATGCATCAATGGATAAAGCAATTCCAAGAAGTACCGCTTCTATTCCATTAATCGTCCCAGATCGGTCAATATCTGCACTTGTTGGCTTTCTTAAAATGTGAATGACAAGCCCAAGCGATTGGACTTCCACATTAAGCAATGTCTTTTCATGAAGAAGCAAATCACGCTCTTTCGCTGGTTTGTAAAATTGATACAGGACCCAAAGACCAATGGCAATTAAGATGCCTCCCCCCAGTTTATCGGTCACTGAGACAGGGAGAAATGTCGTCAGCAAGCTGCCAATCAGCATAGAAATGAGCAGCACAATCCCTGAGCAGCATGCAATAATGACGATGGCTTTAAATGGGATCCTCATTTTGCGGAGACCATACGTAAAGCCTACAGAAAAGCTGTCGATGCTGACTGCAATAGCTAAAAACAGGAGCGAAATCGAAATCATACCTGAACTCTTCCTTTCTGTTCATGCAACGATGATCAAGAGTCTCTAGGCGTTCTTAGACTCTTCTTCACTATATGAAGAGCAGGTGGGCTGTGTGTCAGTCTACACCTTGCTGAAAAATGAATGTTTTTTATCGTATGCATAGCAAAAAGGAAGCATGCTCATGGCTAAGCTTTATTGAGGACGTTTTTGGCAGGTCACACAAAAGTGTGTACCGCGCCCTCCGACTACTGTTTTCTCAATGATGCTTCCGCATGTTTGGCAAGGCTCTCCCCGCCGGTCATATACAAGAAGCTGCAATTGAAATGTGCCAATATCTCCTTGTGAGTTGATATAAGAACGAATTGTACTTCCTCCCGCATCTACCGCCACCTGAAGCGTATCGATGATCTGTTTGTGAAGCACTTTGCAAGATTCCAGGCTGAGCTGATTCGCTTTCGTTTCTGGATGAATCCCTGATTTAAACAGGACCTCATCTACGTAAATGTTACCAAGTCCTACGACAATCTTTTGATCAAGCAGTGCTGTTTTGACCACGCGAGTTGTTTTTTTCAATTGCTCCCATAAATACTCAGGAGTAAACTGTTCATCGAATGGTTCATATCCCAGCTGTGATAGCGGGAGTTCCCTTTCCTCTTCACCCGGCTGAAATAAATGCATCGTGCCAAATTTACGCACATCATGGTACCGAAGCTCCGTCCCATCTGTAAACGTAAAGACGACGTGTACGTGTTTATCATAAGGCTCATGCGCTTCATGTACACGATATTTCCCTTCCATCCTTAAATGGGAGACCATCACATAATGGTCTAAATGAAAGAGGAGGAACTTTCCTCTTCTTTCAATGGTTTGTATGGTTTCTCCAACCAATCTTCTTGCGAACTCTTCCGGCTCCCCAGGACGTTTGATGATGTTTGGCCATTTGATATCGACCGTTTCAATCGTCTTTCCTTCGACTAACCGCTTGAGAGTGCGCCGGACGGTTTCAACTTCTGGTAATTCCGGCATGCTCCTCGCTCCTTTTTCTCTCTCTATTATTTATTTCGCATCGTACCAAGATGGACCTGAAGCAAAATCAACTTTTAGCGGCACATCAAGCTGAAGTGCATTTTCCATGACTTCAGGAACAATCTTTTCAAGAATGGCGATTTCTTCTTTCGGCGCTTCAAAGATCAATTCATCGTGCACCTGTAATAAAAGATTTGTCTGCAGGTTTTCTTCTTTGAGCCTTCGCGCCATATCAATCATCGCTTTTTTAATAATATCGGCTGCGCTGCCTTGGATCGGTGTGTTCATGGCTGTTCGTTCTGCAAAGCTTTTGATATTAAAATTTCGGCTTGTGATATCTGGGATATACCGTCTGCGTTTAAGAAGCGTCGTGACGTAGCCTTTTTGTTTCGCTTCCTGAACGATTTCTTCCATATAGGTTTTCACGCCTTTAAAGCTTGTTAAATAGCGCTCGATAAATGCGGCGGCTTCTTTTCTTGTGATCCCAAGGTTTTGAGAAAGTCCATAGTCGCTGATTCCGTATACAATACCGAAATTTACCGCCTTGGCTTGTCTTCTCATAGCGGAAGTCACTTCTTCTTCTGAGACATGGAACACATCCATCGCTGTTTTCGTGTGAATGTCCATGTCCCTCGTAAATGCTTCGATCAAATTCTCATCTTGTGAAATATGAGCGAGTACACGCAGCTCGATTTGTGAATAGTCAGCTGCAAACATGAGCCAGCCTTCTTTTGAAGGAACGAATGCTTGACGAATCTTCCGTCCTTCTTCTAAACGAATCGGGATGTTTTGAAGGTTTGGATCTGTTGAGCTTAATCTTCCTGTTTGGGTGAGTGCTTGATTAAACCTTGTATGCACTTTATGGGTATCCTTGCGCGTTACTTTCATTAACCCTTCTACATAGGTCGATTGCAGCTTTCCGATTTGCCTGTAGTGCAGAATGGATCGAATGATTTCATGCTTATCTTCAAGCTTTTCAAGCACATCTGCAGACGTTGAATAGCCTGTTTTTGTCTTCTTGATAATCGGGAGACCTAATTTTTCAAAAAGGATGACACCAAGCTGTTTAGGAGAATTGATGTTAAACGTTTCTCCTGCTAAGCGGTGAATGGTTTCTTCATATTCTTTGAGCTTTTTCGTTAATTCTTCACCCATTTTCTCTAGGCGCTTTATATCTACCTTTACTCCAAGAGATTCCATTTCGCCTAAGATGAGTGCTAGCGGCAGCTCTAAATCTTCATATAGTTCATGCTGATCATTTTTTTCTAATGCTTCTAATGTTAAATCATGCAAGGCTGAGATCGCCGCTGCTTTTCGTCCGAGATGTCCCTTCAGTTCATCTTCAGGTGGAATCGCCTGTTTTGCTCCTTTTCCGTATACTTTTTCATCAGAAAGAGCGATATTCAGACCATATTCCTTCGCTACACTTGCGACGTCTTCGTATGATTTCTGCGGGTTGACGACGTAGGAAGCGAGCAGAACATCATTGTCGACACCTTTTAGGTCGACATCATGCCATCTGAGAGCGACAACTGCTCTTTTTGAATCAAAGACCCATTTTTTCTTCGTTTCATCCTGTACCCATTCTTTAAATGCATCTGATTGAAGCGCATCTTCTTTCGTCATAAAGAACGCACCATTTTCATTATGGATCGCAAAACCGATCAAATCCGCTTCGTGATAATTATCTCCAAGCTGTTCTACCACAAGGGCTGCATGATCTGTCAGCATGTCGCCTCCTGCAGCTGTCATTTTTTTCACTTCTAATGCGTCTACTTCAACCTGTTCATCTGTTTCTGGTGCTTCTCCTAGACGCTCTAGCAGGGTTTGAAAGCCTAGTTCTTTATAAAGAGAGATCACTTGATCCATGTGTGGACCTTCGTAGGCAAGATCTTTGCTCGACACATCAATAGGTGCTTCTACGAGAATGGTCGCCAGCTCTTTACTCATGACTGCTTGTTCTTTATATTCTTCAAGCTTTTCTTTGAGCTTTTTCCCGTTCACTTCATCAATATGTTCAAGCAGGTTCTCAACTGTTTCAAACTGCTTTAACAATTTAATGGCTGTTTTTTCACCTACACCTGGGACGCCTGGGATATTATCTGAGGAATCTCCCATCAGCCCTTTCATATCAATGATTTGATCTGGTCGCAGGCCATATTTCTCTTCAATATGAGCAGGTGTGTAGTATTCTACTTCTGTGATGCCTTTTTTCGTAATAGCGACTGTCGTATGATCTGTTGAGAGCTGTGTTAAGTCTTTATCTCCTGAGAAGATTTTGACTTCAAAGCCGTTTTTTTCTGCCTCGACAGCCAATGTACCGATAATATCATCTGCCTCATATTGAGGAAGCTCGTACCTTTTCACCTGATAGGCATCTAATAGTTCACGGATGAATGGCATTTGTTCTGATAGCTCTGGCGGGGTTTTTTGTCTTCCGCCTTTATATTCTTTAAATGTCTCGTGGCGGAAGGTTGTTTTTCCCGCATCAAATGCGACGAGCATATGGGTTGGCTTCTCGTCCTCCAGCATTTTCATTAAAATCATCGCAAAGCCATAAATAGCATTTGTATGTACGCCTTTATCATTTGATAATAGCGGCAAAGCAAAGAAGGCTCGATATGCGAGGCTGTTTCCATCCACTAACACTAATTTCTTTTTGTCTGTCATGTTTTAATCCTCCATCGGCTGAGCCATCTCAGCCGTCTCTTTCACACATTGTATCTTCATTTTATCAAAGTTTATTTTGAAAAGAAAATAGTCGAGCCTGCATAAAAAAGGGACGAAAACAACAAGTGTTTTCGTCCTTCCAAAATTGGCTCCTTGGATGAAGGGGTTCCTATTCATCCTATCAATGAATGTTTAACAAAACATGAATTCATTGTAAAGATCATGTAAATTTTAACGTGACTTTCCTTTTTTCTCTATGTCGATTTCAGGCTCACTGTAAAAGTCGTTCCTTTACCTTGTTTGCTGCCGACAGAAATTGTTCCTTCATGCGCCTCCACAAGGTGTTTGACAATGGCAAGACCAAGACCTGTACCGCCTGAATTTCTGCTTCTATCTTTATCAATTCGATAAAATCTCTCAAATATTCTTGGAATCTCACTTTTCTTCATACCAATTCCTGTATCTGCTACATCAAATTCATAGGCACCTTTTCGCGGTCTTGCTGAGATGGTGACACTTCCTCCCTCTGGTGTATAGGTAAGGGCATTATTAACGAGATTGAGAAAAATTTGCTTTAACCTTAGCGGGTCTGCCATGACATAGACCGGTTCTTTTGGGACACGCACATATAATTGAATGCCTTTTTCTGTAGCCTTTTGACTTAACAGCACTTGAATCTCTTGGATGATTTCTGTCGCATTGGCTTCTTGAATATTCAGCTTGAATTGCTGTTGCTCAATTTTAGAAAGATCAAGTAAGTCTTGAATCAATGTTTCTAGACGGACACTCTCTTTTAAAATGATAGAGAGGAATTCTGTCAGTGCTTCTTTGTCATCAATCGCGCCATCAAGAAGAGTTTCAGAAAATCCTTTAATCGACGTAATCGGTGTTTTTAACTCATGAGACACATTGGCGACAAAGTCTTTTCGCATCTGCTCCAGCTGCTTCGTTTCTGTCACGTCATGAAACACGAGGACAATTCCTTTCCATTCATCGTCTGTACTTAAAATGGGTACACCATCCACTTGGAAGTAGCGTCGTTCAATGTCAACGGCTAAACGTAAAAACTTCCGCACCTTCGTTTCTGTCATGAAAATTTCGTCAATTAATTCGATAATCTCTTCATGGGTAAACGCTTCGTGATACAGCTTGTGCATGTAAATGTGCTTTTGCACCTTAAACTGCTTGCGGAAGGTTCGATTGACAAGGTGGATATACCCCATCTTATCAATCAATATAATCCCCGCTCCAATATTTTCAATGACCGTTTGCAGCCGGTCTCTCTGCATTTCACCGGCACTTGTCATTTCTTGAAGACTTCCTGCCAAACGCTTCATGGAAGTATTCAGTTCACTTGTTTCAATCATCAGCTCTTCATAATTATTCGTATCATAGTTCCCGCGTTCTAGCTGTTTGGCTACCTTTGTCGCATAATCAATTGGTTTCACATATTTCATCGACATGCGGTACCCAAAGAAAACGATAATGATAATCGCCGAGCCAAGACAAAAGGCTAATGCAAGCCAAAGCTGGCCGTCAATTTCATTTAAAGGCTCGTATGACGCATGAAGAAATAAATAACCCGCTGGTTCGTTTTGTTTTAAGATCGGGACAGCATAATGGAAAAGCGCATCCTTCTCATCGTCAATAACGACTCCTTTTGTTTGGAGACGTTCATTGTTTAGTGTGTTTTGAATGACAGCCTTTTGTTCTGCTTGACCCGTTGTATGTATGATCTTCCCCTTTAAATCCACAATCGACGCATTCATGTCAAAATGCTGCTTTGCCTGATTGAGGACCTCTTTGTTTTGCTTCGCCTTTAAATCATCACCATTCATAGAAGACAGGAGAAAGCTCGATTCCTTTTCCATTCGTTCCGTTAATTTTGTTTCATAGAAAACATGGAACATGTGATCCAGGAAAAGACCAAGTGCCACAAACACAATAAAAAGGAGAAAAATGAGTCCCGAAAACAGACGGGTTCTAATTTTACTCATTTGACTTTGGCTCCTCCAATTTGTAGCCTAAGCCGCGAATCGTTTTAATGTATGTTGGTTTTTTTGTGTTCTTTTCAATTTTGTCCCGCAAGTGACTAATATGGACATCCACAATACGAGTGTCACCTGCAAAGTCATAATTCCAAACGGCACTTAGCAATAAATCACGCGTGAGGACACGTCCTTTATGCTTCGCCAAATAAAGCAGCAGTTCAAATTCTTTTGGCGTCAGCTCTAGACGTTCTTCCTGGAAATAGACTTCGTAGTGTTCTGGTAAAATACGCAGTTCACCAATTTTGATTTGATCTGCAATGATCTCATCCTTCTCCTCTTGCGTGGGGGTAGGCTGAGATTGCTGTGCTCTTCTCAAGATGGCTTTTACCCGAGCACCCACTTCTCTAGGACTGAATGGCTTTGTCATGTAATCATCGGCCCCAAGCTCAAGACCTAGCACCTTATCAAATTCATCGTCCTTTGCTGTCAGCATTAAAATAGGGAACATCATTTTTTGAATTCTCAGTTGTTTGCACACTTCAAGGCCGTCCATCTTCGGAAGCATTAAATCTAATACAATGAGATCAGGCTGTTCACTTGCTGCTTTTTCAAGTGCTTCTTCCCCGTCTCTTGCTGTGACGACATCATAGCCCGCTCTTTCAAGGTTATAGCTTAGAAGTGTTACAATCGATTCTTCATCATCCACAACTAATATTTTTTTATTCATGTTGTGCCTCCAATTAGTGATTTCCCCTGCATCCGTTTTTTGTATCTTATGTGAAAAGCGAGAAGTCATGCTTTCTCTTTCATTTTAACGAAAGCTTAACAAGAGAACAATTTAAAATTTCGACAAGATTTGTTTTGTAAACAAAAAGAAGACTCCTCATACGAGAAGCCTTCTTTTTTATTCATATTAAGACAATACTTTCATGACATTCTTAACTGATTCAACAGAACGGTCAAGCTGACTTCTTTCTTCTTCTGTCAGCTCAAGCTCGATGATCTGCTCAAGGCCGTTTCCACCTACGATTGTTGGTACACCTAGGTAAATGCCTTCGTAGCCATATTCACCTTCAAGGTAAGCAATCGTCGGCATGACGCGGCGCTGATCTTTAAGGATCGCCTCAACCATTTCGACTAGTGAAGCAGCAGGTGCATAATATGCACTACCGTTACCTAATAGGTTCACGATTTCGCCGCCGCCTTTTCTTGTTCTTTCAACAATTGCATCAATTCGCTCTTTAGGAATCAATGTTTCAAGCGGGATACCGCCTGCATAAGAGTAACGAACAAGAGGAACCATGTCATCGCCATGCCCACCAAGCACAAAGCCCGTCACGTCTTTAACAGATAGGTTTAATTCTTGAGCAACGAACGTACGGAAACGTGCTGTATCAAGAATGCCCGATTGTCCAATGACTTTTTCTTTTGGTAATCCTGATTCTTTATAAACTGCATACGTCATTGCATCAACAGGGTTTGTTAATACAACAATGATTGTTTCTGGAGAATATTTAACGATTTCGCGTGTCACACTGCGCATGATTTTTTCATTTGTTGACACGAGATCGTCACGGCTCATTCCCGGCTTTCTTGCAATCCCCGCCGTAATGACCACGACATCAGAACCGGCTGTATCTTCGTAGTTAGAAGTTCCTGTAATGTTTGCATCGAAGCCTTGAACAGGACTTGCTTCCAGCATATCAAGTGCTTTCCCTTTTGTTGGGTTCTCAAGCTGCGGGATATCGACTAATACGACGTCCGCTAATTCTTTTTGAGCCGTTAGAAATGCTGTAGTTGCTCCAGTAAAGCCTGCTCCGATAACAGATACTTTTTTACGCTTGTTTGCCATTTCCTTTTTCCCCTTTAACTTTAAAGTTTAAGAATCAAGACAAGTTTTTGATGAGCTCGTCAGCAAACTCAGAACATTTCACTTCTTTTGCGCCATCCATTAATCTAGCAAAATCGTAAGTGACGACTTTTGATGCAATTGTATTTTCAACAGATTGAATCACTAGATCAGCTGCTTCCTGCCAGCCAAGGTGCTCAAGTAAAAGCACGCCTGATAGAAGAACAGAAGATGGGTTCACTTTATCAAGACCAGCATATTTTGGTGCTGTTCCGTGAGTCGCTTCAAAAATAGCGTGTCCTGTTTCGTAGTTGATGTTCGCACCTGGTGCGATACCAATTCCACCAACTTGTGCTGCAAGAGCATCAGAGATGTAATCTCCGTTTAAGTTCATTGTTGCCACAACATCGAACTCAGCTGGACGAGTTAGGATTTGTTGAAGGAAAATATCTGCAATGCTGTCTTTGACAATAATTTTGCCAGCAGCTTCTGCTTCACTTTGCGCTTTGTTTGCCGCATCTTTTCCATCTTGTTCCACAATACGATCATATTGTGCCCATGTAAAGACCTTGTCGCCAAACTCTTTTTCAGCCACTTCGTAGCCCCAGTTTTTGAAGGCTCCTTCTGTGAATTTCATGATGTTTCCTTTGTGAACAAGTGTCACAGACTTACGGCCTTGGTCGATTGCATATTGGATAGCCGCTCTGACAAGGCGAGAAGTTCCTTCTTCAGAAACTGGCTTGATTCCGATACCTGATGTTTCTGGGAAACGGATTTTGTTTACACCTAATTCGTTTTTTAAGAAGTCAATTAACTTCTTCACTTCGTCTGATCCTTGTGCATACTCGATACCAGCATAGATATCTTCTGTATTCTCACGGAAGATGACCATATCTGTGTCTTCTGGACGTTTCACAGGAGACGGTACGCCTTTGAACCAGCGAACTGGACGTAAGCATGTGAATAGATCAAGCTCTTGTCTAAGTGCCACGTTTAACGAACGGATTCCTCCGCCGATTGGTGTTGTCAGTGGTCCTTTGATTGCGATTAAATATTCACGAATGTCTTCAAGTGTTTGCTCAGGAAGCCATTCTCCAGTTTTATTGTAAGCTTTCTCACCGGCATATACTTCTTTCCAAGTGATTTGCTTTTCACCTTTATATGCTTTTTCTACAGCGGCTTCAAGTACTCTTGATGCTGCTTTCCAAATGTCAGGACCGATTCCGTCCCCTTCAATAAACGGGATGATTGGATTATTTGGTACATTCAATACGCCGCCAGTAACTGTAATTTTTTCGCCTTGTGACAATGATATTACCTCCCAGGTTATGTAGTGAATATTTGAAACTTCTTGGCTTGATGTCTGCAAGCGAAGAAGTTTTTCACGTGATTCGTTTTTTGTTGATCTAGAGGCTGATTGGCCTTCGTGAGGATCAGCCCCCGCTTATTCTATAAACATTAGTCTCTTTCACTGATCGGAACAAACGTTTGAAGATCAGGTCCAATGTAGTCAGCTCTTGGACGGATGAGACGATTGTTGTCATACTGCTCTAAAATGTGAGCAATCCATCCAGAGAATCGGCTGATCACGAAAATTGGTGTAAACAAGTCATGATCAATCCCTAGACTGTGATATACAGATGCAGAATAAAAATCAACATTTGGTGGAAGATTCTTCTCTGATGTCACGATTTCCTCTGCACGAACAGACATTTCATACCATTTCGGCTCGCCAGTCAGGTTTGTTAAACGCTGGCTCATTTCTTTTAGATGCTTTGCACGCGGGTCACCTTGACGGTATACGCGGTGGCCAAAGCCCATAATTTTTTCTTTCTTCTCTAGCTTACCATGAATATAGGAATCTACGTTTTCAACTTCGCCAATTTCTGAAAGCATCTTCATCACGCCTTCGTTGGCTCCGCCATGAAGTGGTCCTTTCAGCGCACCGATAGCCGCTGTTACACCAGAGTAGATATCTGATAGTGTAGCAACACATACACGCGCTGTAAATGTCGATGCGTTTAATTCATGATCCGCATGTAGAATGAGTGCCTTATCAATTGCCTCAATTTCTACTGGTGACGGCTCTTCGCCATTTAGCATATACAAGAAGTTCGCAGCATAGCTGTATTCTTCTTTTGGCTGTACAGGCTCAAGTCCCTTACGAATGCGTGAAAACGCAGCGACTAGTCCAGAAATTTTCGCCTGTAAGCGAATGGCTTTTCTGTAATTTGCTTCTTTGTCCATAATCTCTGATTCGTCATCAAGTAATCCTAGTAAGGATACCGCTGTACGAATCGCAGACATTGGATGAACCCCATCCAGCGAATACGATTTAAAGTGCTCAATGATTTCTTGCGGAATGTGAGCATTTTCGTTGAGCTGCTGTTTTAACTCACTCAGCTCTTGCTCATTCGGCAGCTTTAAGTGCCATAACAGGTAGACAATTTCTTCGAATGTAGCTTTTTCAGTTAAATCATCGATATTGTACCCTACATAAGTAAGAGTATCATCAATAATTGAGCTTACGGATGAAGTTGTTGCCACGATACCTTCAAGACCTCTTGTTGCTGTCATGTTCAATCTCCCCTTTTTAAAAAGATTCCCCTTCGTTGCAGAATTCTCGCTTTTTGAAAGCGCTATCCAATCCGAATAAGTCGGCACGTTCAGAAAAGAAAATGCTTACATTTACCTATACGGTTAGAGCGCTTTTAGCCTCATATCTCTTGTGTGATCAATGAGTTCAAAATTAAGCCTATTCCCATTATAAACAATAATCAGACATTTGTTAAATGTTTAACTATAATTTTTTTTGATATTTTTTTTTCCAGTCTTCCATATCAGGCATGGAATAAAGGGATTTTGCTTCTTTTATTATATTTAATTATGTTTTTTTGCAAAAGCTCACGCAAGAAAAAAATAAAAAAGAAAGTGGCATGAACCACTCTCTTTTCAACCGCTGAAAAATTTCACAGCCTGCATCGCCAAATAAGCAATTCCTGCTCCGATCAGCGGACCGACAGCTACTCCTTTAAATAAGCTGACTGCCAAAATCGTCCCGAACACAAGCGCTGCTGTGATATGCGGATCATTTTCGAGTAGCACAATACCGTTTTTTGCGATTAATGCTACTAATATACCCGCTCCAAGTGCAATCCAAGCATAAGAGGATTTCATGGCTTCTCCAAGCTGCTTAAATCCAATGTCACCTGTTGCAATAGGAACAAGCACAGCAATTGTAATGACGGTGACCCCCCAATTGATGCCCTTCGACTGAAGAACTGGGAAAATTTTTTGATCCAAACCAATCAGCTTAATCCCAATGAGCACAGAAACCGCTAAAATTAATGAATTGTTTTTTGCAATAAGTGCTATAACGAGTAAAAGAACCAAAAATAAATTTGCTTGAGTAAACATACGCCGCCCCTTCCTTTCTTTTTATTGCGACCTTTTCATATTACTAATCTTTTTGAATAAAATGAAGTATCGGACATGCTTGTTTTTTGGAGGGGATTGTGTGAATCACACCTATATGGCCATTTTTCTACGAAGTTTGATGATGATCGGCATTGCTGTATTTACGGTTGTCTTTTTATATCAGTCTTTTCCTTTTTTATATCCTTTTTGGATTGCACTTATTGTATCCTGCCTCATTCACCCTGCTGTATGCAAAATAGAAGAGATCACCGGAATGCCAAGAGGATTTGTTGTCGTCATTGTACTACTGCTCTTTTTAGTAGTAGCAGCCGGTTTCATCACACTCTTAGTAGCAGAAATCATTTCAGGAAGTGCTTATTTGGCAAAGGTTCTGCCTGGTCACCTTGATCAAATGATTGGGATTGTGGAACAGTTTTTTACAGATAAGATCCTGCCATTGTACCATGATGTAACCGCCCAATTTAATACACTTCAAGCTGGTCAAAAGGAATCGATTTTGGGACAAATACAGGCGCTAGGCGATGAAGCTGCCGCAAAAATAGGGACTTTTCTTTCAAAAACACTCGAGCTCATCCCGGCTTTTTTAGGTCTTTTGCCTGATGCAGCCGCAACCCTTTTGTTTTCTGCATTGGCGACTTTTTTTATCACGAAAGATTGGTTTACATTAAAAAAATATGGTTCTCGTATCTTTCCCGCAAAATGGATGCAGCATACACGAGCCATTTTAACTGAAATCAAAAAAGCCATTACCGGTTTTATGAAGGCGCAGCTTTTGCTTGTTGCGATGACCATCGGCCTTGTCATCATTGGACTGATCATCTTAAAAGTCGAGCACTCCCTTGTCATTGCTTTATGTATTGGGTTTGTCGATTTACTTCCTTATATCGGGAGCGGCACCGTTTTTCTGCCGTGGATCATTTACTCCGCCATGACAGGAAACCTTTCACTCGCCATCGGGCTCGGCATTTTGTATATTGTCGTGCTCATTCAAAGACAAATATCAGAGCCAAAAGTCTTAAGCAAATCCATTGGGCTTAATCCTTTAGCCACGCTTGTGGCGCTATTTGTCGGGTTAAAATGGTTGGGTTTCCTCGGACTCGTCATTGGCCCTGCTTCCCTTGTCGTGTGGCAAGCATTTCGTAATGCAGGTGTTTTCAGGGATATCTATCAGTACATTAGGTACGGCATGCAAAAGTAAAAGAGACCTTCAGCTCAAGGTCTCTTTAGCGAATAATTGTATAGCGACTGCGATTAGACATGTTTCTAAGCCAGCGTTCAAAAAGCGGCTTGATTTGCTTTCTCGTCATCGGAATGAGCAGCAGCGCACCGATGATATCTGATAAGAAGCCGGGAATGAGTAGCAGCAGACCGCCGATTAGAATGCAAAAACCATCGACAATCGCTACCCCTGGCATTTTGCCATATTGTAAATCTCTTTGCACTTTTTGAAAAGCTTCGATTCCTTGTTTTCTTGCAAAATAAGCACCTAATGCACTCGTGAGTACGATCATCAGCATCGTTGGCAAAATGCCAATGATTTTACTTGATATTAAAAATAAACTGATTTCCACGGCAGGGAACAGAATCAATAATAGTAGCAAATATTTTTTCAAGCCATATCACCTCATGGGGTATCTTTCACCCGAAAGCTGTTTTACTTTTTTAGTGTAACATAAAAAAAGAGAGGAGTCAGACAACTCCCCTCGTGTGTATCAATTAAAGGACGCTTGCACGGCCTTTGTAGATCGCTCCGCGTGCCGGATCTACTGTAATCTCTTCGCCTTCTTTTAGCAGTGTTGTTGCACCATCAAGACCTACAATCACTGGAATGCCAAGGCTAAGTCCAACGACTGCTGCATGGCTTGTTAGTCCGCCTTCTTCAGTGATCAGGGCAGATGCTTTTTCTAAAGCACCCATCATATCACGGTCTGTACAGTTTGCAACAAGAATTGCACCATCATACATTTTTTCCTCTGCTTCTTTTCCGCTTTGCGCAATGACAACCGGTCCAAATGCAGATTTACGGCCAATTCCTTGACCTTTCGCAATGATGTCACCGACAACATAAACTTTCATTAAGTTTGTTGTACCTGTTTCACCAACTGGCACACCAGCTGTAATAACGATTAAATCGCCATGTCTCACGTAGCCTGTTTCAATCGATTTCTCGACTGCATTCTCAAGCATTTCATCAGTAGACGTCGTTTTTGAGCCGCTCTTTGCAAATACACCGAATACAAGAGATAGCTTTCTCGCAACTGATTCGTTTGCTGTAACTGCTACGATTGGTGCTTTTGGTCTATATTTTGAAATCATTCTCGCTGTATGACCGCTTTCCGTAGGTGTCACAATCGCTGCAACGTCAAGCTTCATCGCTGTATGTGCAACAGATTGACCGATGGCATCTGTAATGCTGACATCTACTTCTTCGCTTCTGCGAGAAAGAATGGCTTTATAGTTGAGTGCATCTTCTGAACGTGATGCAATGTTATGCATCGTTTGTACAGCTTCTACTGGATATGTTCCTGCTGCTGTTTCACCAGAAAGCATAATCGCATCTGTGCCATCAAAAATGGCATTTGCCACGTCACTTGCTTCCGCACGAGTTGGACGAGGATTACGCTGCATGCTATCAAGCATTTGGGTCGCTGTGATGACTGGTTTGCCTAAGCGATTGCATTTTTTGATCAGCATTTTTTGAACAAGCGGTACTTCTTCTGCCGGGATCTCTACACCAAGATCTCCACGTGCAACCATCAAACCGTCTGATACCTCAAGGATTTCATCGATGTTATCAACACCCTCTTGGTTTTCAATCTTAGGAATGATTTGAATGTCAGCCGCATTATTCTTTTCAAGAAGCTCACGAATTTCAAGAACATCAGAAGCTCGTCTCACAAAAGAAGCTGCGATGAAATCGACGCCTTGTTCAACTCCGAACAGAATATCATTGGCATCCTTTTCTGTAATACCTGGCAGGTTCACACTTACACCTGGTACGTTTACACCTTTTTTGTTTTTGAGCGTGCCTGTATTCATGACCTTTGTGACGATTTCTTTGCGGTCCATGTTAATTTCTTTCACTTCTAAACCAATAAGACCATCATCTAATAGAATCGTTGAGCCTACTTCTACATCATGAATTAACTCTTCATACGTCACACTAATTTTTTCCGTATTTCCAACAATGTCTTCCATACTTACGATAAGATCTGCACCAGCGACTAGCTCAATTGAGCCGTTTTCAACTGTGCGTGTACGGATCTCTGGACCTTTTGTATCAAGAAGGATCGCAATGTCCTTGCCTAATGTTTTACCTGCTTTACGAATGTTTTCAATGCGTGCACCATGCTCTTCAAAATCTCCATGAGAGAAGTTTAGTCTGGCTACATTCATTCCTGCTTCAATCAATTCAGTCAGCTTTTCAATAGTTTCACTTGCTGGACCGATTGTACAAACGATTTTTGTCTTTCTCATTACTGTTCCTCCTAAGGTCTTCTCGTTTTATATAGAGAGCTCTTGTGAAAGTCGGTACATATTTTGATCGACTGTATGTTTTTTATCTAAGATATCTAAAATATCGTGGTGAACGAGTTCGTTGCTTTGAATACCCACACAGCGTCCGCCTTTTCCTTCAAGAAGAAGTTCTACTGCGTATGCTCCTAAACGGCTTGCGAGTACTCGGTCAAATGCGCTTGGAGAACCTCCGCGCTGAATATGTCCTAAGACAGATACACGGGTTTCAAGGCTTGTCTCCTCTTCAATCCGCTTACCAAATTCAACACCGCTGCCTACGCCTTCTGCGACGATGATGATACTGTGCTTCTTGCCGCGCTCGTGTCCTCTTCTTAATCTCGCGATAATTTCATCCATGTCATAGTCTGCTTCAGGAATCAAAATAGATTCGGCTCCGCCTGCAAGACCTGACCAAAGAGCAATATCACCAGCATGTCTTCCCATTACTTCCACTACGTATGTACGTTCATGAGATGTGGCTGTATCACGAATTTTATCAATGGCGTCAATGACTGTATTCAGTGCTGTATCAAAGCCAATAGTGAAATCAGTACCTGGGATATCGTTGTCAATTGTACCCGGGACACCTACACATGGAAAACCGAGCTCAGTTAATTTCTTCGCTCCCATGAATGAACCGTCTCCGCCAATCACAACAAGTCCTTCAATACCGAATTTTTTTAAGTTCTCAATGCCTTTTTCACGACCTTCAACTGTCTTGAATTCAGGGCATCTTGCCGTGTAAAGTTTTGTTCCTCCACGATGAATGATATCGCCAACTGAACCTATTTCAAGTTTCTCAATTTTACCGTTAATTAGACCTGAATATCCATTATAAATACCGTAAACTTCAACATTATGGTAAATCGCTTTCCTTACAACTGCGCGCACAGCTGCATTCATTCCTGGGGAATCCCCACCGCTCGTTAAAACTCCTATACGCTTCATCTTTTTCACCTCAGAGACCATATATGAATTAAACATACCATTTCCACTGCTTGAAAACAATCATGAGCAAAACCAGATGTTTTCAATACGTATTTCTAAAACCGTACTTATTATACAATTAAATAAACCGTTTTTAAACAAAAGTTAAGAAAATCATGAAAGCAATTCTTTCAAAAGCGAGGAAGATCCAGCCTTCTAAAGCCCACCGTATCAGGGTTTTCAGACGTTTCAAACTTTATGAAAACAAAAGAAAATTATTTTCAAATAGCGCTTACATGAGGTCGGTTTTCATGAAAAAGGATGAAAAAAAAATAAACGCCAGCCAAAAAGGCTGTACGTTTATTTAGTTTACCCCAATATATTGATTTTCAACCGATACTTTCCCGATTGCTTTGTATTTTTGATATCTTTGTTCGACTAGTTCTTCAGGTGTTAGTTTGAGCAAAGATGTAAGTGACTGTTTTAATGTTTTTTCAATGTAGGCTGCTTGTTGTTTCACGTCTCGGTGTGCTCCACCTTGCACTTCTTTAATAACATCATCTATAATATCTAATTCTTTTAGGTCTGGAGCCGTAATTTTCATTGATTCTGCAGCTTTTTTCGCAAGTGATGAGTCCTTCCAGAGCAGTGCTGCTGCACCTTCAGGTGAAATCACTGAATACGTTGAATTCTCTAGCATGTATAGGTGGTTTCCTACGCCTAAGCCTAGTGCGCCGCCACTTCCGCCTTCTCCAATGACAATACAGACAACCGGTACACGAAGTCCTGCCATTTCGAATAGGTTTTTCGCAATTGCTTCACTTTGCCCGCGTTCTTCAGCTGCTTTACCAGGATAAGCTCCTTTTGTATCAATAAAGCAAATGATCGGGCGATTAAATTTATCTGCTTGTTTCATCAAGCGCAGCGCTTTACGGTAGCCTTCTGGATGAGGCATTCCGAAATTACGGCGCAAGTTTTCTTTTGTATCTTTACCGCGCTGATGGCCAATCACCGTGACAGGAAGCCCTTTAAACGTGGCAATTCCTCCAACGATCGCTTCATCATCGCCATAAAAACGGTCACCATGACACTCGAAAAAGTTGTCAAACAGCTCTTGAATGTAATCGAGAGTTGTTGGGCGCATCGCATGACGAGCAATCTGTACTCTGTCCCACGGTTTTAAATTTGTATAAATGTCTGCTTCAAGTTTGCTCAGACGTGTTTCAAGACGCTCAATTTCTGCACTTAAATCCATTTCTGAGTTTTGTGTGAACTTTTTCAGTTCATCAATTTTCGCTCGAAGTTCAATGACAGGTTTTTCAAATTCTAGTTCTCCAGCCACTCTCGTTCACCTCCTGTGCTGTGTAATGCTAAGATTCTGCCTAGTGTTTCTTTCATCTCTGCACGATGAATGACAGCATCCAATTGACCATGCTTCATTAAAAATTCAGCCGTTTGGAAGTCCTCTGGCAGGTCTTCACGAATGGTTTGTTCAATGATTCTACGGCCTGCAAACCCAATTAAAGCACCAGGTTCTGCAAAGTTGTAATCACCAAGAGACGCGAAACTAGCTGATACACCGCCAGTTGTTGGGTTCGTCATCACAGAGATAATCAAACCTTGATCCTCGCTGAACAACTTTAATGCTGAGCTTGTTTTTGCCATCTGCATAAGACTGAGGATCCCCTCTTGCATTCTCGCTCCGCCAGATGCAGTAAAGATGATAAATGGCACCTTGTCCGCTTTTGCTTTCTCGATCGCAAGTGTGATCTTTTCACCAACAACTGAGCCCATGCTGCCCATACGGAATGTGGCATCCATGACAGCGATCACAGCACGCTGGCCTTCAATTTCACCTTGACCTGTGACAATGGCTTCATTCAAAGACGTTTTTTCTCTGTCTTTCTCAAGCTTTTCTTCGTAGCCTGGGAATCCGAGCGGGTTTTCTGAGATCAGGTGCCCGTTAAATTCTTCAAATGTGCCTTCGTCAACAAGGCTGTCAATACGCTGTTTTGCATTCATTTGCAAATGTCTACCGCAATTCATGCAAACACGTAAATTTTTATCTAGTTCTTTGGTGAGCATTATTTTTTTACATTGCGGACATTTGGTCATGATGCCTTCAGGCACATCTTGACTTGCCTGTTCAGAGGGTACAGATGCATATTTTTTCTTTTTACTGAAAATATTTTTGATTGACAAATGACTACCTCCCTTTTTGAAGGGTTTTTTCTTTACACGCACATCCACTATTATAGGACATGTCATAACTGTACCGAAACTATTGTACTTTTTTTGTCAAACGCTGTCATCCTTCATTCAATTTTTTCAGTGGGGAATTGATGAGAAATGAGTATGTGTTTGGGGCGCTGAGCAGTTGATATATGTGAATTGTGAACGTCTACAAAAAAATATCATTCCGGATGAAAAAATTTTCGCGTATGAGAGGAAATGGTGCACGTCTTTCCTCCAATTTCAGAAAGAACGTGCACACTTTTCCAATTGATTATTCGCCGATAATCGTTAATTTTCTTGTTTTTTCAGCGACTTCTTCTGGGTCGACTTTGATTCTTGCAACGCCAGTTTCCATTGCTGCTTTTGCTACTGCTTTTGCTACCGCTGGTGCTACACGTGCATCAAATGGTTCAGGGATGACGTATTCAGCTGACAATTTATCATCTGAAACAAGAGAAGCAATTGCTTCAACGGCTGCAATTTTCATTTCTTCGTTAATGTGGGTTGCACGTACATCTAGTGCTCCGCGGAAAATCCCTGGGAATGCCAGTACGTTGTTTACTTGGTTCGGGAAGTCAGAACGGCCTGTTCCTACAACACTTGCGCCTGCTGCATGTGCATCTTCTGGCATGATCTCTGGATTAGGATTCGCCATTGCGAAGATGACAGGATCTTTTGCCATTTTGCCAACCATTTCTTTTGTTAGAGCGCCTGCTACTGAAACCCCAATGAAGACGTCAGCGCCTTCAATCACTTCTTCTAACGAACCTTCTTTACGGTCTTGGTTCGTGAATTTAGCCACTTCGTTTTTCACTGCATTCATACCGTTCGGGCGGCCTTCGTAAATTGCGCCTTTTGTATCACACATGATGATATCACGTACACCGAAATGATATAGAAGCTTGATAATCGCAATTCCCGCTGCTCCAGCGCCGTTTGCCACCACTTTGATAGAGGACATTGATTTTCCAGACAGTTTCAGTGCATTTACAAGTCCAGCTACTGTCACAATCGCTGTTCCGTGCTGATCATCGTGGAACACTGGAATGTTTGTCTCTTTTTTCAAGCGCTCTTCAATAATAAAGCAGTTTGGAGCTGCAATATCTTCAAGGTTGACACCGCCAAACGTTGGCTCAAGAAGCTTTACTGTTTCAACGATTTTGTCTACATCGTTTGTCGCAAGCGCGATTGGGAAGGCATCAACGCCAGCGAAGCTTTTGAATAATACAGCTTTTCCTTCCATGACTGGAAGAGATGCTTCTGCACCAATATTTCCAAGCCCTAAAACAGCACTTCCGTCTGTGACAACAGCGACCATATTGCCTTTCATTGTATAATCATACACTTTGCTTGTGTCGTCATAAATATCTTTACATGGTTCTGCAACACCAGGTGAGTAAGCCAAGCTCAAGTCTTTCGCATTTTTCACTTGTACTTTTGATTTTGATTCAAGTTTGCCTTGATTCTCTTTGTGCATATGTAATGCTTCTTCTCTTAATGACATGTGATGAACACTCCTTCAAGTGGAAAATGATTTAATGAATTGCTAAGTTGATAAGCACATACTGGCAGTTTTAAATACACAGAATCTTTAAAATGATAACACAATAGGTGAATTTGTAAAACATATTCAGGCGATTTGTCATCATTTAATCACAACGTTTTGTTCACCGAGTAGCTCTTTTAACTGGAAAATGACAGCATGATCTGCATGAACTTTGTATGCATCTGGAAGTCTCACTGTCTTTTTTTGCTTCTCATAATACAAATAGACATCTGCTTCTCCGCTGTGCATCGAGATCACCCGCTTTACTTGCTCTAGCAGCTCCTGCGTATGATTTTCTTCTTTCACTCGAATGTAGACAGACTCTTTTCTTTGTGTGCCCATCTCTTCAAGCAGAACGGCTTCTTGCACGATGATCTGGCTGCTGTCATTTCTGACATCTATTCTGCCTTCAACATAAAGCATGGCGCCCTCCTCAAGTAAGGGGGACAGCTTTCTAAATTGCTCTGGAAAGACGACGCCTTCCATTTCTCCCGTTTCATCCCCAAATGTGACAAATGCCATCGATTGTCCATTTTTTGTTCGAATCGATTTCACTTTTGTCAAAAGACCACCCATTGAGACCCTTCGCTTTATATAGGAAGAAAGTCTGATGATTTCCACTGCACCATTCTCTCTTAAGCGATCTCGGTACGCTTGTACAGGATGATTTGATAAATATAGTCCAAGTGCCTCTTTTTCAAATTGCAGGAGATCGACTAGCGGCAATTCTTCTATCTCCGCATATTTTGGCTTAATGGAGAAGGTTGTATCCCCTAGAAAGTCGAGCTGATCATCTGGATTTAAAAATGACACGTGGTCTAATGCAATATCTATTGATGCCAATAACGAAGCACGATTTGGATAAAGCTCATCCATCGCCCCTGAAAAAATGAGCGCTTCAATCGTTTTTCGGTTGACACTCTTTGCTGATACTCTTGCGCAAAAATCAAATAAATCTTCAAACGGCTTTTCCTGTCTTGCCCTGTATATATCCTTTACAGCTGACACTCCGACATTTTTGATCGCTCTTAAGCTGTAGCGGATCTCCCCTTTTTCAACCGTAAATGGAAATTCACTCTTATTAATAGAAGGCTTCAACACAGATATCCCTTTTTCCTTTGCCTCATAGAAATATTGAGCGACTTTGTCTTCATTTCCAATCACACTCGTTAAAAGTCCGCACATAAAATATAACGGATAATGCGCTTTTAAGTAAGCAAGCTGAAAGCCAATCATGCTATATGCAACAGCATGGCTTCTATTAAAACCATAGTTTGCAAATTTGACGATTAAGTCATAAACGTCATTTGCAATGTTAACAGGATACTCCTTTTTTAGGCATCCTTCAACAAAATGGCTCCGCTCTTCATCAAGGACCTTTTTATCCTTCTTCGAAACAGCTCTTCTTAATAGATCTGCCTCGCCAAGCTGAAAGCCTGCCATCTTCGCTGCAATCAGCATAATTTGCTCCTGATAGACGATGACCCCATATGTGTCTTTTAAAATGTCATATAAATCAGGATGCGGGTAAGAGACCTTGACTCTGCCGTGCTTTCGGTCGATAAAAAGCGGGATATTCTCCATTGGACCTGGGCGATAGAGGGCATTGACTGCCACGATGTCTTCTAAACTAGAGGGCTTAAGGCGTCTCAGCACCTGACGCATCCCTTGTGATTCAAGCTGGAAAATCCCAGTCGTATCTCCCGCTGATAACAATTCAAATGTTTTCTGATCTTCATATGAAATGTCACTAAAGTTAATGTGGACGTTTTCCTGTCTTTCAATCTGGTTTTTAATGGATTCAATTAAGGTTAAGTTTCTTAGTCCTAAGAAATCCATCTTTAAAAGCCCAAGATCTTCTAAATAATTCATCGCATACTGCGTTAAATACACACCATCATGACCGTCTTGAATAGGAACAATCTCTGTCAGCGGCTCCTCGCTCAGCACAACGCCGGCTGCATGTGTCGAGGTATGTCTTGGCAAGCCTTCTACCTTTAAAGCAGTTTGAAAGACTTGCCTGAGCTCTTCGGACTGCTGGAGCATTGCTTTTAATTCAGGAGATGCAGCTAGCGCTTCTTTCAGCGTCGTTCCTGGCTTTGATGGAATCAGCTTTGCAAGACGGTCCGCTGCCTTTGAATCAATCCCCATCACACGCCCGACATCTCTTAAGGCTGCTTTTGCTGCAAGTGTTCCAAACGTGACAATTTGCGCCACATGCATGTCTCCGTATTTGTCTTTTACATAAGAAATGATTTCATCTCTTCTCGTATCGGGGAAATCAATATCAATATCAGGCATACTGATTCGCTCAGGATTTAAGAAACGCTCAAATAACAGGCCGTGACGGAGCGGATCAACATCCGTAATAAACAGTACATAGGCAACAAGTGAACCTGCTGCCGATCCCCGGCCCGGCCCTGTGACAATGCCTTGGTCATGGGCATACTTCATAAAATCCCACACGATGAGAAAATAATCACTGAAATTCATTTTTTGGATAATGCTCAGTTCGTACTCAAGTCTTTTCACATACGCGTCATTTGAAGCAATCTTTTTTTGCTTCATCCCTTCTACACACACTTTGCGTAAAAACTGATCTGCTGTTGATTGATCAGGGGTCGGATAGGATGGGAGTTTTGTCTGCCCAAGATTTAAATCGACTTCACAGCGGTCTGCGATCTCCACCGTTCTTGATAGCAGCTCCGTATCCTGCGTATACCATTCCTTCATTTCTTCAAAGGTTCTGAAATGCTTTTCTGCTCGGTCTTCCTCAACCTCAGGCAGCTGCTGCCCTGCTTTAATAGCCTTTAAACACATATAGGCCGTTTTGTCTTCCATGTTGATGTAGTGGACATCTCCTGTCGCAACAAGAGGAATGTCGGCACTTTTTGAGACGTCCCTCAGTTTACCGGCGAGCGATTCGTCTTGCTGAAATGGCTGAAGTGCGATGTACACATGTCCCTCACCGAAAATATGTTTCAATTGTTTCGCCGCATCATGCGCTTCTTCTAGCTGATCATGCTGAAGCAGCGTTTCAATGTAACCAGAAACGCCTGGTGTGATGGCAATGAGCCCGCGGTGGTAGCTTTTCAGCCATTTTTCTTTCAGTCCAGCTTTTGATTTTGATTTCAGCACACTGCTGATCTTGATCAAATTTTGGTAGCCTTCATTGTTTTTGGCAAGGAGTACCAAGGGATAAGCCTCTGTCTCTTGTTCATCTATGAAGACAGAAGCTGTTAAACCGATGACCGGCTTGATGCCATGTTTTTTACATTCCTTATAAAATTCAACCGTTCCATACATCACATGGTCATCGGTAAGAGCGAGCGCCTTGCAGCCAAGTTCTTTCGCTTTCAGCACGAGCTCCTTTACTTTTGCTGCACTGCTTAATAAGCTGTATCCACTGTGGACCTGAAGATGAACATAAGACATGCTTAATCCACTCCTTTCGTCTAAAGTCATTCTTTCATTATAAAACGCGATGCGATGAGAAACAAATGTTCTTTCTTTTCTGTCCGTTCATACTTGTCCCGCACGCACCATATATTGAATAGAGTGAGGTGGACAAAATGGATGTGAAGGAAGCTTTTATTCCAAATTTTATTAGCTGTTATTTTATTGCACTTGGGGTCATTTTGGGTGGTGCCATTATAGGCGGTGTTGGTGCTTATTTGTCCGGTCAGCCGCCTTTATCCATTATTACGAGTCTTGCCAACCGTTTAAAGATTTGGGCGCTTGTCGCAGCTATCGGCGGAACGTTTGATGCTGTTTATAGCTTTGAAAGAGGTATTTTTGAAGGGAACACGCGTGATATTTTCAAGCAGATTTTATTAATTGTCTCTGCCATGGGCGGTGCGCAAACGGGTTATCTTATTATCACGTGGCTCACACAGGAGCATGTGTCATCATGAGGGTGCCGGAGCTGTACAAACGTCCAGGCTGGCAGCGTTTTTTTGCGGGGATGATGTTTGGCGCGATTGTGAGCTGGCTCATTTTCCTCTTTACATACGGAACCTTTCAGGAAAAGCAGGTGACACTGCTGAGAAGCCAGCAGCACCATATGGACAGTCTGAAAGAACAAATCACACTCTATCGGGAAGATTTGCATAAGTTAAATGAGGATAATAAGAAGCGGCTGCTGATCCAAAGCGTAGATGTCCATCTCGTCAATCGTGAGCAATATAAAATCCCAGAGCCAGATACGCTAAAATTTGAAGATCAGGTCAAGGAGGATATCTCAGAGGTTATTACAAAGGATATTGAAAGTGTCTATAAAACAAAGGAATTATTAAAACGCACGGTCGAAAACAAAGAATATACCATTCGGGAAAAGGCATACCGCGCCAAAGTGACAGAGCTGACAATTTATACAAAGCTTTCACTTGAAGTGCGCATTTCATTTGCTGAATAAATGATCATGTGGAATTTTTATGAATTTCTGCCCTCAATGATCGCTTTTCCCCCTTAATTTTTATACACTAAAAGTAGAACGAGATCTAAAACAGAAAGAGGTGAGGACAATGGAGGTTTATAGCTATCGTCAAATGGCACGAGACAAAGCAAGCCGGATCAAGGACGGCATGTGTGCTTATGCTGAGACAGAAATGATGGCTCATTTAATTAAAAAAGAATTAAAGCATCAAAATCTCCAAGCCTATGAAGATTCAACTGACATCGGCTGCTGGTTTATCCCTGTATGCAAGTAACCCTTTTCTCCATGACAAAAAAAGAGAGAGGGGACTTGAAGCCCCCCTCTCTCATGATGATGATTTACATACTTCTTCTAAATCACGCAAAATCTCATCTGCCACGGCCCAATCATAAATAGACGCACCAGCTGCAAGCGGGTGGCCGCCGCCATGATATTTTTTCGCAATGGTATTAATGACGACGCCTTTCGAGCGGAATCTAACACGAATCTGATCGTTTTCTTCCACAAAAAAGACCCATGCCTTAATCCCTGCAATATTTCCAAGTGTCCCAACAAGCTGTGAGGCTTGCTGCGCTGTCGTTTGGAACGATTCCAAAATATCCTGCTTAATGAAAACAGAAGCGACCCCATTCTCTGACAAAGAAATATGTTGAAAAATATAGCCATTTAATTTCACGACATTGAGATCCGTCTCATACAATTGATTGAAAAGGTCTGAAGATGAAAATGGATATTCAATCAGTTCTCCAGCATATTTGAGCGTCTTTTTCGTCGTGTTTGGGAAAAGGAAGCGGCCTGTGTCTCCTACAATGCCGGCATAAATGAGTTCTGCCGCCTTTGTATTCAGCTGATATCCTTCTTCTTTCCCCTCTAAATACAATTCATAAATCATTTCGCTCACAGAGCTTGCCTCTGTATCCACCCAAAGCAAATCACCATAAGGATCTTCATTTGGATGATGGTCAATTTTCATCAGCTTATCGCCCATTGAATAGCGCTGATCGTCAATTCTTGCTTGATTGGCTGTATCGCAGACAATGACAAGGGCGTCTTTGTACACGTCATCCGGCACTTCATCAAGTTCATATAAAAATGAAAGGGATGGCTCCGGGGTTCCTGTCGCATAAATATTTTTTTCTGGATAGGTGGCACGCAAGATTTCCGTAAGGCCGCACTGCGATCCATAGGCATCAGGATCTGGTCTTACATGTCTATGAATGATGATGGTGTCATATAATGATATGGTTCTAATCAGTTCTTTTTTCATAAAAACTCCTTCTTATCCGATACTCTTTTTATTATTAAATCATAATCTATCCTGACGGAAAAGTGAGGAATAGACAATTTATTCTAGTAAGCAAGCCTATTTACGTTTAAAATAGGGTTGTAACCACTTACAATGGAGGCTTGGCACATGCTTGTTTTGATTGTGTTTATTATTTGTTCTGCCATGTTTTATTTATACTACAAAGCAAAGAATGTACGTACGAACCGCCCAGTCGAAAAGAAATTCTGGTCGGCGAAATCCAGTATGGCACTTGGCTGCTTTGTCCTGCTCTTCGGTGTGAATCAATTATTTTTAAACCGCTCGTCACTCGCATTTGTCATTGGATTTATTTTTGTTGCTGTCGGTATCGGCAGTACGTGGGCTGGATATAAAGCCTACAAGCATTACCTTCCGCTCTTTTTAAAGGAAGGCGAAAAAGATCACGCATAATAAGAGAGAAGGGCTAAAATGATGTTTATTTTAGCCCTTTGTCTTTTTCAGCAGATTATCCTCTCTCCATGAGCTGCACCATCAGCATGGCTTTACCGACGATATTCGATTGATGATAAACTTCCACTTCCAGCTTTCCAAACTTGCGTCCTACTTCTAAAATATTTGGCTTGATCTGTATCGTGGATTCCATTTGAACCGGTTTTAAGAAGTAGACAGAGAGACTTTCGACAATCAGCTCCCCTTTTTTATGAGACTTTAAGAAGCGGTTGGCGGATTCAATTAAAATTTGCGTGAACACGCCATATGAAATGTTTCCGAGCTGGTTTGTCATTTGTGGTGTGACCTCATATTGATACACGGCATCTGCCTTTGGTTTTTCTGTATCGGTCTCTTTAAACCCTCTTGAGACAACATCATCCAGTTTTTCTCCGACCTGCGGCTGCTTTTGAATCATTTGAAGCGCCTTCAGCACGTCCTGACGACTGATCATTCCAATCAGTTTCGCATAATCATCTACAACAGGCAGCACCTCAATGCCTTCCCATACCATCATTTGAGCAGCAGAAGCGACAGAGGTTTTGCCAATGACTGTCAGTGGGTTTTTCGTCATGACCTTTTCAATCGGTGTGGAGCGGTCATGCCCCGCGATATCCTTTGAGGTGAGAATGCCGTGAATTTTCATTTGGTCGTCTGCGACCGGAAAGCGTCCGTGGCCAGTTTCATAGTTCTTTTCATACCATTTTTCAAGCTTATCCTCTGGTGATAAATACACTGTTCGTTCTATCGGCGTTAAAATATCTTCCACAAGCACAATCTCTTTTTTTATGAGTTGGTCATAAATGGCCCGGTTAATGAGAGCTGCTACGGTAAATGTATCGTAGCTTGTCGATAAGATCGGCAGCTCAAGCTCATCTGCGAGCTGAATGATTTCATCATCTGTTGAGAAGCCGCCCGTGACCAGCACAGCTGCTCCTGCCTCTAATGCTTGTCTGTGGGCATTGATCCGGTTTCCGACAATTAGCAGGTTTCCAGCTGCCGTATAGCGCATCATCGCATCAAGCTCCATCGCTCCGATGACAAATTTGTTTAATGTTTTATGTAAGCCCGCTCGTCCTCCAAGCACCTGTCCGTCAATCACATTGACCACTTCTGCATATGTCAGTTTTTCAATATTTTCTTTTTTCTTCTGTTCAATTCGAATGGTACCAACTCGTTCAATGGTACTGACGAATCCTTTATTTTCAGCATCCTTGATGGCCCGGTAAGCGGTCCCTTCACTCACTTTCATTTCTTTCGCAATACGCCGGACAGAAATTTTCTCTCCGACTTCTAATGAATCAATATACGATAAAATTTGTTCATGCTTTGTCGCCAATCCCGTTCACCCTTTTTGTTTTCAGCGTTTTCATCTAACTTTCATTATAAGGGCAGGAGGCTTTTAATAGCAATTTGTCTTTTTTCAGCGCGATACATGTAAACAAAAAAGCCGGCATTTGAGTGCCGACTTTCAGGTTGTTGACAAAGGGCTAAAATGATCTTGATTTTAGCCCTTTGTCTTCTTTTCAGCGTGATAGAAAACCTTTGCAGCCCTAGGAAGGACGAGTACTGGCGTGGAGCGAATTTGACATTCGTGAGCACCAGCACGCAGGACTGACACCGAATGCGAGGGTTTGTCTACACGCTGGAAGCCAGCATTTGAGTGCCGGCTTTTTGCTATGTTGATTAAATCTCTATCGATTCTCCGCTGTTTAACACATGACCGACGCCGCCATGCAGGCTGTCTGCAAATGCATGTGGGTCCTGCTCAATCGGCGGGAATGTGCTGTAGTGAATTGGCACGACTTGCTTCGCCCGAAGCCATTCGGCTGCGATTCTTGCATCGTCCGGTCCCATCGTGAAGTTATCACCGATCGGAAGGAATGCAAGCTCAATATGATTCAGCTCACCGATCAGCTTCATATCTGAAAAGAGTGCAGTGTCTCCGGCATGATAAATCGTTTTGCCCTCTGCAGTAAATAAAATACCTGATGGCATGCCTGTATACATAATCGTTTTTGCATCTTCATCAATGATAGCAGAACCATGGAACGCTTGAGTGAGCTTCACTTTACCAAATTCAAACTCACGTCCGCCCCCAATCGAAAGCGGGTGCGTTTTCACCCCTTGCCAGCTTAAATAAGTGGCAAGCTCGAATGGCGCAATAACGAGCGCATCATTGTTTTTGGCGATTTCAATGGTGTCACCGATGTGATCTCCATGCCCGTGCGTGAGCAAAATGACATCCGCTTTGACATCTTGCGGTTTGATATCTGTGTGCTTATTTCCATTTAAAAATGGATCAATCCAAATATGGTATCCGTTTGTTTCAATGTGTACGACTGAATGTCCGTGATATGTAGCTTTCATGTGAGTATATCCACCTTTCGAATTTGATCTCATTTCATCTATTCCCTGTATAAAAAACTGAAAAACTTAATGTCTGTGAATGACGTTAAGACCACCTGTTGCTTCAATAACGGTTCCTGTAATCAGATCAGAGCGGTCATCGCATAAAAAGGAAATGATGCGCCCGATATCTTCTCCAGTACCAGACCTGCCAATCGGCGTTTCATCGTCTTTCATCTGGCGCGCTTCTTCTATTGTCGATTCTTTCATGTCACCAACGATTTTGCCTGGACAAACCATATTGGCTGTGATGCCATTTTCGGCTTCTTCAATCGCAATGGTTTTCGTCAGTGACGCCAGCCCCACTTTTGCTGCTCCGAAGGCTGATCTGTGCATCCATCCCGGCGCATGGTCTGCGCCTTGAAAGCCATATGTGACAATTCGGCCGAAGCCTTGCTTTCTCATCATTGGGATGACCATACGGAACAAATGGAACACAGCAGATAGGTTGCCTTCCATCATTTGATACCATTCATCTTCGGAATAATCCGCTAGTTTTTTTCGTTCGAAAATATAAGGTCCGGCATTGTTAATCAAGGCATCGATCCGCCCAAATCGCTCGGCTGCCAGCTCGACCATATTTTTTAAATCTTCTTTGTTTGTCACATCGCCTTGGACAAATTGAATCTTCTCTTCATATTGCTGCAATTCTTCTTTCATCTGGCGCACAGCTTCATCATCACTTCGATAATTGACTGTCACAGAATACCCCATATTCAGTAAAGACTCGGTGACTTTCCTGCCAAGTCCCTTAGAACCCGCTGTTATTAATGCGTGTCGCACACAATCTCCTCCTAAAACAAAGGTTGCAAGTTCATGTGTTTCTTTTGTTATCTTTACTTTACTATAAACCAGCATCTGGCGCACTTATGAACCCTTTCTGCTATTTCTATTTAGAATGAAAAAATGAAGGATGATTCATCCACTTTTGGATATCCCACGAGTCATGAATATCAAGAAGCAGCGAAACAAAACGGTAGCATTCTCTCACCTCATAAAGCTGGCGAGGAAGCGGGCAAATCTCTTCATAGCCCAACTGAACATCGTGTGCAGCTTCTTTCGTCAAAAGGTATTCCAATGCAATAAAATCAAACGCAGCTGGTCCAAATACGACGTATTCCGTATCAACTAGACTCGTCACTTGATCATACTTTTCAATATATTGCGACGGATCTAAATCAATTAAAATGAGACTGGCTGAATCAGGAGTACTGAGGTGGTCTAGCTTTTGCTGCACCATTTCTCCATAGCACTGAAATTCAGGCTGATCAGCGTAATAGCGGCTTATAAGTTTAGACACAGCCCTTTTTAAAAGAGCATGGAATTCACTCAAATGTCTCTTTTCTGCTCCGTATATAGTACCGAAGGAGTGAGTTCGATGTGAATGAAGATGTGCTAGTTTCCTCCCGTAATTCAAATAGAAATCTGATGAACGTCCCTTAAAAGATGTTAAAGGTGTTCTTTCTACTTTTTCCATGACATCATAATGTCTCCCCGCCATCTTCACTTTACGAACAACTTCCGGAATATGAAAGGAATTCGTCAGAGCCAGCTTTTCATTGATTTGATCGAGATGCTATTGTCCCATATCGGCATTTACCCCATAGATCATGTTGATCCCATATACAAATTCACTTTCTGCTTTTGTCATTTTAGGAGATTTCACCACATATTCCGTTTTGTCTTGTAAGGAGATCAGCCACACATCATTGGCCCGTCCGTCGTACTGTTCTCCTAACGTCTTAACTGAGACGATGGGCTGGTCAAACAAAGCCTGAAGCGTTTTCTTCATGAACTGCTGTCACTCCCTCTTTAGCTTGGCACTGGTATGCTTTCAACTTCTCTAATGATGATCAATTTCCTTGTTCCATTACAAAAAACCATCCGTATAAACGAATGGTTTTGGTCAGTTATGCTAGGCAGGCTTTTGCTTTTTCTAAAGCGAGCTGAATTTGTTTAAATCCAGTTCCACCTGCGCTTGTTCTTTTTTCAACAGCAACATAAGGATCAAGAACGGTGTAAATGTCTTCTTCAAAAAGATCGCTCGCTTCTGTAAATGTCTCAAACGGAAGATCACTTAAGTAGATGCCTTTTTGAATGCATGTATACACGAGCTTGCCAACGATTTCGTGTGCTTCACGGAATGGCATGCCTTTTTTCGCAAGGTAGTCTGCCACTTCGGTCGCATTTGAGAAATCTTCTTTCGTTGCTTTTTTCATGACATCTTCGTTCACTGTCATTGTTTGAATCATGCCTGTGAAGATTTGCAGGCTGCCGGCGATGGTTTTGACTGTATCAAACATGCCTTCTTTATCTTCTTGCAGGTCTTTGTTATACGTAAGCGGCAAGCCTTTCATAATGGTGAGAAGCCCCATCAGGTTGCCATATACACGGCCTGTTTTCCCGCGGATCAATTCTGCCATATCCGGGTTTTTCTTTTGCGGCATCATGCTGCTGCCTGTTGCATATGTGTCATCAAGCTCAATGAATTTGAATTCTTGAGAGCACCATAAAATGATTTCCTCACAAAGACGTGAGAGATGCATCATGACAAGGCTGCTGTTAGACAAGAACTCTAAAATGAAATCCCGATCACTTACGCCATCAAGGCTGTTTTCGTAAATATGATCAAAACCAAGCAGCTCAGCTGTATATTCACGATCAATTGGGAATGTCGTTCCTGCTAGCGCTCCGCATCCGAGTGGAGACACGTTAATTCGTTTCAAAGAATCTTGAAAACGTGCTTTGTCACGCTCTAGCATCCAGAAATAGGCGAGCATATGATGCGCAAAGGAAATAGGCTGTGCACGCTGCAAGTGCGTATATCCTGGAAAGATTGTTTCAACGTGCTGTTCTGCTTTTTCCACAAGCACTGTTTGAAAGGAAGAGATCAGTTCAATGATATGCTCTACTTGGTTATTCAAATATAAATGCATATCAGTGGCAACCTGATCATTCCGGCTTCTCGCTGTATGCAATTTGCCGCCAAGCGGACCAATCTCATCAATGAGCATTTTTTCAAGGTTTAAATGGATGTCCTCATAATCCACTGAGAATTCGAGTTCATTTGCCTCTGCCTTTTTCATGAGCGTATTCAATCCATCTTTAATGGCAGCGGCCTCGTCATCGCCCAGGATACCGCATGTATTCAGCATACTTGCATGAGCAAGGGAGCCGGTCAGATCTTCTTTGACTAATTGTTTGTCGAAATGAATGGACGCGCCAAACTCATCGACCCATTTTTCTGGTGTTTTTTGAAATCGGCCTCCCCAAAGCTTTTTCATGCTTTAACCTGCTCCTTTTTATTCACGATGCTGTTCACTTTTGTTGGTAAGCCCCAAAGGTTAATAAATCCTACCGCTGCATCATGATCGAATTCATCTGCTTTTGTGTAAGTTGCTAAATTTTCATCATAAAGTGAATATGGTGATTTACGTCCTTCAACAATGGCATGGCCTTTAAATAGTTTTACACGTACAACACCTGTTACGTTCTGTTGTGTTTCTTGTAAGAAAGCATCTAGTGCTCCTTTAAGAGGTGAGAACCATAATCCGTTGTATATTAATTCAGCCATTTTTTGTTCAACGATTGGCTTAAAGTGTGCGACTTCCTTCACTAGCGTTAAGTCTTCAAGCTCTTTATGTGCTTTTAGAAGTGTGACAGCACCTGGGCATTCGTACACTTCACGAGATTTAATGCCTACAAGACGGTTTTCAACGTGGTCGATTCTGCCAACCCCATGCTGACCAGCGACTTCATTTAAATGAAGAATAAGATCTGATAAGGAATACTGAATACCATCAATAGCTGTTGGTTTTCCTTTTTCAAACGTGATTTCAATGATTTCAGGTGTGTCAGGTGTTTTTTCAAGTGGCGTCGTTAAATCATACGCTCCTTCTGGCGGTGCAGCCCAAGGATCTTCTAAAATGCCGCACTCGTTACTTCTGCCCCAAAGGTTTTGGTCGATTGAATATGGGCTGTCTAAGTTAATCGGAATTGGAATACCATGTTTTTGTGCATAATCGATTTCTTCATCACGAGACCATTTCCACTCACGCACTGGTGCAAGAACTTCTAGGTCTGGATTCAACGCTTTAATGGATACTTCAAAACGGACTTGGTCGTTTCCTTTTCCAGTACATCCGTGCGCAACCGCTACTGCATTTTCTTTCTCTGCGACTTCCACTAGTTTTTTTGCAATAAGTGGACGAGATAATGCAGATACAAGCGGATATTTCCCTTCATACATCGTGTGTGCTTGTAAGGCAGTTAGTGCAAATTCCTCTGCGAATTCTTCTTTTGCGTCAATCATGTAAGACTGAACCGCTCCGACTTGAAGTGCTTTTTGTTGAACGAATGCTAAGTCTTTTCCTTCACCTACGTCTAGGCAGCAAGCGACGACTTCGTATCCTTGCTCTTGTAACCATTTAACTGCAACAGAGGTATCAAGACCTCCGGAATATGCTAATACGACTTTTTTATTTTGTGACATGATTGAAAAGCTCCTCTCACTTGTTTTGATTCTGTGAATGTTTTTTTGCATAAAAATAAGTTTTAATTTATAAACATGCATTTAGTATGTATACACTGTAACAAGGAAAAATTGTTTTTTCAACCCCTTTATGAAAAAAACTCCGCCAAATTTTCTTGGCAGAGTCATTTTGGGCTATTTTTGATCCTTTTCAAGCTCTCGTAAGACGTGAGGAAGCTCTGGAATGATGAGTTTTGTCATGGCTAAACGAACAGCTCCAGTAGAGCCTGGTGTGGCAAAGACGGCTTTTTGATTGACGACCCCTGCCGCTGCCCGGGACAACATAGCGGCTGAACCGATGTCTTCTGTATAGCTTAGCATGCGGAAAATTTCGCCAAAGCCAGGCAGCTCCTTGGAGAAAAGCGGGGTGATCGCTTCAATGGTGACATCCCTTGCGGCAATTCCTGTGCCTCCGTTTAACAAGACGGCATCTATTTTTGGTTCGCTTGTTCCCTCTAGCACAGCGTCTTGGATCGCTCCAATGTCATCTTTTACAATATCATATGCAAGAATGAGATGTCCCTGTTCTTTAAGCAAATCAATCATCAGACGGCCGCTTTTATCTGTTTCTTTCGTTCTTGTATCACTGACCGTAATGACTTTCACATAAAGCCTCGCTTTCGCCTCACGTTTATGTTCTGTCACGCCCATTTTCGCACCGCTCCCTTTTGCTTCGTATTGGACAACATTATAGCATGCTGCTTTTAACAGAAAAAAGCTCTTTTCCTTATTGGAAAAGAGCTTCTTCATTTTGATTACGCTAAGCGCATAACGTCTCTTGCAATCATGACTTCTTCGTTCGTTGGAATAACGATCACTTTTACAGGAGAGTGCGGGTAGCTGATGAATGCTTCTTCGCCTCTCATGTTGTTAAGAGAAGGATCCCAGTAAACGCCCATGAATTCTAGACCACGAAGGACACGTGCTCTTACTTCTGAACTGTTTTCACCGATTCCAGCTGTGAAGATGATCGCATCTACGCCATTCATTCTCGCTGCATAAGAACCGATATATTTATGAATACGGCTTGCAAAAATATCAAGAGCTACTTCTGCACGGTCGTTTCCTTCTTCTGTTGCTTCTTCAATATCACGAAGGTCACTTGATAGACCAGACACACCTAAAAGACCACTCTTCTTATTCAAAGTTGAAAGTACTTCTTCAGCTGTATGTCCTGTTTTCTCCATAATAAATGGAATAAGGGCAGGGTCAATGTTACCTGAACGTGTTCCCATTGCAACACCCGCAAGCGGCGTGAAGCCCATTGAAGTATCGATTGATCTTCCGCCTTCAACTGCTGCGATACTCGCACCATTTCCAAGGTGACAAGAGATCAGACGAAGCTCTTCAAGAGGACGGCCTAATAGCTCTGATGCACGCTCTGTTACGAACTTATGGCTTGTCCCGTGGAATCCGTATTTACGAATACCAAAGTTTTTGTAGTAGTCGTACGGAAGGCTGTATAGGTAAGACTGCTCTGGCATTGTTTGGTGGAAAGCTGTATCGAACACAGCAATCGCTGGTACGTCAGGCAGAATTTGTTTGAATGCTTTGATTCCTACAACGTTTGCAGGGTTGTGCAGTGGTGCTAGCTCTGAAAGCTGATCAATGTCATTGATGACTTCATCAGTTAAAAGAACAGAGTCGCTGAATTTCTCTCCACCGTGAACAACACGGTGTCCTACGCCATCAATTTCATTAAAGTCTTTGATGATGTTAAATTCAATTAGTTTTTCAAGTAGCATTTTAACCGCTACTGCATGATCTGGAATATCTGTGACTTCTGTTTTCTTTTCTCCATCTACAGAAATCGTGAAGATACTGTTGTCCATTCCGATTCTTTCAACAAGACCTTTTGTTAAAACGGTTTCTTCTGGCATGTCGAACAATTGGAATTTAAGAGATGAGCTTCCTGCGTTGATTGCAATAATTTTAGACATTCTTGTCGCTCCTTTTACTCAGTTGTTATATAAGGTTTCACGTTTTTTCCGGTGCTATATTCAACCTGTATGACGGGTCTTTTATAGTTTAACGATAAGTCCGAAAAATATCTGACTTTTTCATTTAAACATTGAAAACTTTGCATTTCAAGTGCACCTTCGAACTGTTATCGCTTACATCGATAAGTCGATATTTTCTGAATAATAAAAAAGCCAGACATCACTCTGGCTATTCTTTCGTTTCTTTTTCTTCTATAAACCATTGGTCTAATTTTCTCATTACACCCAACATTGATTCTTTTTGTGAGAAAGACGGTAGATTGGCAAACAGCATCCGTTTTGGTGCTTCGAGCCCTTCCTTTTTCTTTTGCATCACAAACAAGCTTTTGGCGTGCTTTTTGTCCTTGAACATGGAGACCGGCAGCTGAATTAATGCATTCATATATGCATGATCTTTGATAAAGTCCTTTAATTGCACGCTTTCTTTTCCTTCAAACAAATCGTTTGGAATGATGAAGAACAAGAAGCCGCCTTCTTTTGTATAACGAAGGCTTTGTTCAATAAATAAATAATGCGCAAAGGCATGTCCTTCTTTTGCCTTTAATTCATAGTCTGCTGCACGCTCATCATTTGGATAATAACCAACTGGCAGACTGCATACAGTGACATCTACTGGAGAGATCAAAAGCGGCTCAAGACTGTCTTGATGGAAAAGCTCGACTTCCTTCTCTTCCAAGTTCGCCTGTGCCCATGCAATTTTAATGAGGACATCATCAATTTCAGACGCAAAGCCGCGCTTTGTTTCTGCAGTCAGATTATTTAAGACAGCAAGCAGTAAGTTCCCTGTTCCTGCTGCTGGATCAAAGACAACTAGCTCTTTTTGTCCTTCTAAAAATTTATTCACCAAGTAGCTGACAAACAGCCCGATCGTATCTGGTGTCATCTGACGATTTGGATGGGAAATATCCTTTTGTCCTTTCAATACGGCGAGCTGAAACGCTTTACGAATCTGCTCATGATCATAAGAGGCAAAATCTGCTTTCTCTATTAAATCCTTTAGTAAACCGTCTCGATCATTTGCTTGGAAAAAGGCTTCTCCTGCTTCAGCTAATGCCTCAATATAGGAAATGCTTTGGTCCTTTTTTAATCGAATAGAAGCTGTATCGAGCAGCTCGAAAATCGTACTTACTTGATCTTTCTGCAATGCTTTTCTCTCCTCGCTTTGTTAAAAGCTATATGTTCTCATTGAAAAGAGCCCCAGTATGAAGCCGGAGCTCTTGTCGATGCTGCTTTTATAACAGTGATTTTGCAGCTTCAATGGCTTTTTCATAATTTGGGTGATTCGTTGCTTCGCTTACGTATTCAGTGTAAACCACTTTCCCATTAGGGTCTAATACGAAAACTGCACGCGCCAATAAACGCAATTCTTTCATATACACACCGAATGCTTCACCAAATGACATATCTCTGTGATCAGATAATGTTTCGACATTTTCAATTCCGTTTGCTCCGCACCAGCGTGCTTGTGCAAATGGCAGGTCTGCACTAATTGTATAGATATTGACCGGACCTAAACCGGCTGCTTCTTCATTGAAACGTCTTGTTTGTGCGTCACACACACCTGTATCAATAGAAGGAATCACTGAGATGATCGTCACTTTTCCTGTTAAATCAGAAAGTGAAACTTCCCCTAGTGAGTTCGTTAATACCGTGAAATCTGGAGCCTGCTCGCCTACTTTTACTTCATTTCCTACAAGCGTGACAGAACTCCCTTTAAATGTGATCGATGCCAAAACAATTCCTCCCTTATCAAATGTATGGTTCTATCATAGTAGAGAAAGCAAAAAACTGCAAAGCCTAATCTTCGCTTTTGAAAAAAAAGTTAACTGCAGCGCAGCTAACTTTTTAAAGGTCTATGTCATCTAGTTTTCGTTCTTTATGACGGTTCTCCCGTTCATCCTTCTTAAACATGTGCTGAAGACGTTCAATTGCTTGAGGAGCAGAATCCAATATTTTATCAAGCAGATGTGTATGTTCATCCAAATGAAGCATTCGAACGCCGTTTGTTCCGACAATTAAGAAGGCGATTGGTGTAATAGACACACCTCCGCCGCTTCCTCCGCCAAATGGGAGTCTCGGTTCTTTTCGTTCTTGATCATCAGAACGTTTTTCTTTCTTTTGGTTCCCGTTAAATTCACTGCCGCCGGCTGCAAATCCAAAACCAACCTTCGACACAGTAAGGATGACACTGCCGTCAGGGGTTTCGACTGGATCGCCGATGATCGTATTCACATCTATCATTTCTTTTAAGTTTTCCATCGCTGTCTTCATAAGACCTTGGATTGGATGATCTGCCATTTTCGGGTTCCTCCTTAAACAGATGATTCATTCTTCGTTGCTTGAAGAGAGGCACTTTTTCTCGCCTTTCTTCCTTTTAACCAATGAACAAGTAAACGAATGGCTGCAAGCATAGCATGTCCAATACGAAAATAAGCTATACATGTAAACTGGGTCTGTGACACATTGTGCTGAAAGGCAGGAATGACTTCATATACCGGTTTATGCTTAAAGGTGAGATGCTCCTGCATAAAGGCAAGTAGTGCTCCTTTCACTGACCATACACCACCAGCTGCTACACCTGTCAAAGCAGCGTCATGAAAGCCGATCCATGTTGACCAGTGAAACGAGACAATTCTCATGCGAATGAAGAATTTACGCATGATCCGGTTTAAATCGACGATCTCTTTTGTGATGCGCTCCATTTGATGAAGGATTTGCTTCATATCACGTTTTCCCACTTTTTTATGTATGGATTCTTTTTCGTGACTAGGGGTTTTGGCGCTCGCCATTTTCTTTTCACGTATATCAATCGTTTGATCCTCTGGATTGACCCTCACCATCGGAATGTCTTTTTTGAGTCTGATGATTCCATATAAGGTGATGATCTTCAGTGCAAGATGATCATCGTCATTTGCATGTGAATAATCCAGTGAAATGGTCACTTTCATGAAGATTAATAAGATTCCAAGGAACAAAAAAGCTGCGATCCAAACGTAAAGCACTGTGCTCACTTCCTTCATAACAAATGATGCTTCCTCTACGATTATGGCTCTCATTCTGGATTTTATACCCAATCATAAAAAAAAGAGTTTGACCGGTACCCGGCCAAACTCCTCTGATTATACGTTTGCTTCTGTTTTTTCATATAGGTGTTCATGGACGACCACCGTATCAGCAAAGTAATCATGAACCCCTTGCTTTTTCGGTGTGAATCCAACAACAGCATAGAGAACAAAGAGCGTATTGATATAGCGTCCTACAATCTCTCTAAAGAAAATGACATCCCATGCCAGCTTCTTCTCAGGCTGAAGTGAGACCACTTTGATTCCAAACACCATTTTCCCAAGTGTTTGCTGAAAGAATTTCGTCATGATGGCGAAATAAAGCAGGAATACAATCGTCGTTGTGACGGAGAATGGAGAAAACCATCCTCCTCCTTTGAACCAGCCGAACAGACTAAAGATTGGAGAAACCGTCAAATGGTTGACACCCCAGACGACGAGCCAATCAAGAATAAACGCCCAAAACCTAATCCAAAAGCCTGCAAACGCCTGTGCTTCAATCACTGCACGTTTCGCAAGAGCCGGATTCGATTCTTCTTGGCTACGGCTTTCGGTTACTTCATCGAATGTAGAATCCATCTATGATCCCTCCTTTATTTTGAATAGAGATACATCGGTTTAGACCCATTTGAGCCAGCCAGTGTTTCTTTTAGATTGAGAAAATCAATTTCACTTTTAAAGAGTTTGCTTGCGCTCATATTGAAGAGAGAGTTCCAGCCAAAGCTTTGAGAATAGCTGATCACTGTCGCTCCTTTTAACCCTTTTTCATTTTTCTTCATTGCTTTGATTGCATCTTCATAATATCCAAGCTCATCGACTAATCCGTTCGATTTCGCCTGTGTTCCGTCATAGACCCGGCCGTCAGCAATTTTCTTCACGTCTTGTTTTGACATGCCGCGTCCTTCAGAGATCACTTTGACAAATCCTTCATACGAGTTATCGACCATGCTTTGCATGATGTCGCGCTCATCTTTCGTCATATCACGATTTGGTGACATGATGTCTTTGAATTTTCCGCTCTTAATTGTTTCGTATTTAATACCTAAATTATCTGCCAGCTTTGAATAGTTCAAACTTTGCATGATCACACCTAACGAACCTGTTAATGTTTCAGGTGAAGCAAAGATTTTCTTGGCTGGAGTTGATACATAGTAGCCGCCAGACGCTGCCATTGAGCCCATGGAGACGTAAATCGGCTTCTTCGCTTTTTTCACTTCTTCTAATTTTTTATGTATTTCTGCACTTTCATAGACACCGCCGCCAGGAGAGTTAACGCGCAGCAGTACACCTTTTACTGAAGCATCATCTTTCGCTTTTTCTAGTTCCTTGAGGAATGCACGATGATCGTAACCTTCTCCGCCTAATAGACTTGATGCGCCGCCATTATCTTGAATGGTTCCATTAATCTCAAGAACCGCTATTTTTCCAGCACCGCTTCCATCCTCTAGTACCTTCTCTTCTATTTCATCCCCAAATTGATAGCTCATTTTATTGTCATTGAAGCTTTCATACAAAGCCGTCGTGACACTAATCACAATTGAAAATCCGAAAACTCCAAGTGCAATGATTAACGCTACCCATCTTTTCGCATTCATCTTTTTCTCCTCCTTTTTGTCTCTCTTCATTGATACGAATATTCACATGAAATGTTTCACAGGAATTGTGGTTTTTTTACATTTCATTTCATCATATGATAGCACCTCTCTTCTTTCACGATCAACTTTACATCGTCTGCCAAGAGATACGTGTGACGAAAAATTGGCTTTTTTATCCTCTCTCTGCACCTATTAGGCTAGGTCTTCACCACAACAAAACACCTAATCCACTCTTTCATAAGAAAACAGCTATTCAATTATGCTCAAATTCTGCCCTTTTCAAATCCCTTACATTGACTCATTTCTAAAAATGAATGCCATCATCATGAAGGTTTTTCTAATGTTTTTACTTTCATATGAAAAAAGTGTAAAATGTGAGCAAGGCTTCATATGTAAGCCCTTTATTACTCTAAATCTACTTTTGACAACGAAGGGGAGAACGTCAATGACAGACAATCGTCGCAATGTATTTTTCTTTTACAAAAAAGATCATGAATTGGATGGACACATTTCTTCTCTGGAGAAGCTCGCTACCGATCAAGGCTTTCAAGTCGTCAAGCGTGCAGAGGATGCCCATATTATTGCTTCAATTGGCGGAGATGGCACATTTCTTCAAGCAGTCCGCAAAACGAACTTCCGGGATGACTGCTTGTATGTAGGGGTATCAAAAACAGAGAATTCGCATCTATACTGCGATTTTTCATTAGAACATTTTGATAAAATGATTGATGCCATGAACACTGAACAGATTGAAGTGAGAAAATATCCGATCATTGATGTAAGCGTTGACAGTACAAACCAATTCCATTGCTTAAATGAACTGTCGATCCGCTCAAGCATTATTAAAACATTTGTGATCGATGTGTATATAGATGATTTCCACTTTGAAACATTTAGAGGAGACGGAATGATTATTTCTACTCCGACTGGCTCAACAGCCTACAATAAATCGGTAAACGGTGCCGTGGTTGATCCGATGCTCCCTTGTATGCAAGTTACAGAGCTTGCATCGCTAAACAACAACTCGTACCGTACACTGGGCGCTCCTTTCATCTTAAGCAGTGACCGCAAGCTAACGCTGAAGGTTGTGCAGGACGGCAACGACCATCCGATTATCGGGCTTGATAACGAAGCGCTTGGCACAAAACACGTCAAACAAATCGACATCGGCCTTTCAGGAAAAGTCATTAAAACGGTAAAATTAAAAGACAACTCCTACTGGGAAAAAGTAAAACGCAGATTCCTTTAATCAAAAAGCTCCTTTATGGGGCTTTTTTTCATGTCTTTTCATTCACGGTCATGATTATGGTATGATGTCACAAGTATGAATGTACGAAAAGGAGAACACGATGACATTACAACAATTTGATCAATATCCATTAAGCGATGATTTAAAACAAGCGCTAAAAGCACTTCACTTCCATACACCTACACCTGTTCAGCACGAGACATTATCCGTTGCTTTTTCAAGGCAGGATCTGATCGTCAAATCTCAGACTGGCAGTGGCAAGACCGCAGCCTATGGTCTGCCGATTTGTGAAATGGTCGATTGGGCTGAAAATAAACCTCAAGCCCTCATCCTCGTTCCAACGCGAGAACTCGCCATGCAGGTAAAACAGGACCTTACAAGCCTTGGACGATTGAAACGAATTAAAGCCGCAGCCATTTATGGAAAAGCCCCTTTTCAAGCCCAAAAAGTAGAGCTTGCACAAAAAAACCACATTGTGTGCGGAACACCAGGACGAGTCTTGGATCACCTTGAGAAAGGTACTCTTTCCTTAGAAAACCTTAAATTTTTCGTGTTAGATGAAGCGGATGAAATGCTGAACATGGGATTTATTGAGCAAGTTTCTTCTATTATTGAGTATCTGCCGCCAAAGCGCATGTCAATGCTCTTTTCAGCGACCATGTCTGATGAGATGAAGAAATTAAGTGAACAGTTTTTACAATCACCAAAAGTAATTGAAATTGCACGCGCGGAAACGTCTGTACCACAAATCACCCACACCGTGATTGAAACGGAAGAAGAAGCGAAATTCTCTCTTCTTCAGCGTACGATCGTCATTGAAAATCCAGATAGCTGCATTATTTTCTGTAATACACAGGATCGAGTCAATGAACTCACGATGAAGCTGGATGATTGGGATGTGCCTTGTGACAAAATTCATGGAGGCATGAGACAGGAAGACCGTTTCGCTGTTATGGATGAATTCAAAAACGGGGAATTCCGTTATTTGATCGCAACCGATATAGCAGCCCGGGGCATTGATGTCAGTGACATGACACATGTGATTCATTATGACCTCCCCTATGAAAAAGAGCGCTATATTCACCGAACAGGAAGAACAGGCAGAGCGGGAAAAAGCGGAAAAACCATTGCGTTTATGACGAAAAATGCAAAACCTCTAATTGATGAATTAAAGCAGGAAGCAGGTATTGATTTCAAAACGCAGCCTTATCCAACAAAGGAAGATGCAGAGCAGCATGTAGAAGGCTTTGAAGAAAAGATTGAAACGCCAGTTCAAAAGGAAAATAAACAGGCGGGCGTTGAGAAAGATATTATGAAGCTTTATTTTAACGGCGGGAAGAAAAAAAAGCTGCGGGCCGTTGATTTCGTTGGGACCATTGCCAAAATAGAAGGCGTTGCCTTCGATGACATTGGGATTATTACCATTCAAGATACGAAAACATATGTCGATATTTTAAACGGCAAAGGCCCTCTTGTGCTGAACGCTATGCGCCACACAACCATTAAAGGCAAGCAGTTAAAAGTTCATGAAGCACGTTCATAAAAAAGTAAAGGCGAATCGCCTTTACTTTTTTATTTAAAATAAAATAAGCTTACAAACCCTGATACCATCAGCCTTTCCTGCAATCAACATGACAAATGTCATATCGAATACATGATGGGTGCTACTATGAGCATGACACCTTTCCTTCTATACTTTGAAGTAGAAAGAAACGGAAAGGACTTGAACGTTCATGACGACTTCAACAAACACACAGCAGCAAGCCACTTTAAGAAAACAAGTTGGCCAATTCTCTGGTGCTAATTCGAAAAAAAGTATCATTCAACTCTTTAATACATTCATTCCATTTTTGGGGCTTTGGTTTCTTGCCTATTATAGCCTGAACATCTCCTACCTTTTAACCCTCTTCTTTGCGGTTATTGCAGCTGGTTTTTTAGTACGTGTCTTTATTATTTTTCACGACTGCTGCCACCAATCCTTTTTTAAACAGAAGCCGCTGAATCACCTGTTTGGTTTCATAACGGGTGTACTCACCCTTTTCCCTTATCTTCAATGGCAAAGAGATCATTCAATTCACCATGCCACAAGCAGTAATTTAGACAAACGAGGTACTGGTGACATTTGGCTCCTGACAGTCAAAGAATATCAAGAAGCATCTGCATGGACGAAATTTCGCTACAGATTTTATCGCAATCCTTTTGTCATGTTTATTTTAGGACCGATCTTTGTTTTTCTCTTAAAAAACCGTTTCAACGTCAAAAATGCTCGTAAAAAAGAGCGCTGGAACACGTATTTCACAAACATATCAATTGTTTTATTGGCAGGAGCTACCTATCTTCTTTTTGGCTGGGAAGGTTTGTTACTTGTCCAAGGTCCAATCTTTCTGATTTCTGGATCAATCGGTGTATGGCTGTTTTATGTGCAGCATACGTTTGAGGATTCTTACTTTGAAGCAGATGAGAATTGGAATTATGTGCAAGCAGCTGTAGAAGGCAGTTCTTTTTACAAATTGCCAAAGCTTCTTCAGTGGTTAACAGGTAATATCGGTTATCACCATGTCCATCATTTAAGTCCGAGGGTACCAAATTATCACTTGGAGCATGCACATGAGCATAGTGAGCCGCTTCAAAATGTTCCAACCATCACTTTAAAAACAAGTATCGAGTCAATGAAATTTAGACTTTGGGATGAAGAAACGAAAGCATTCGTTACCTTTAAAGAAGCACGGCAATCTAAGAAGATGCCCGCACCTGTCATTAAAGGAGACATTCTAAAGAAAAATGCATAATTGGTGCAAGCTCTTTCTTACACTAGAAGGAGCTTGTTGTCATTTACAGGATGCAACCATAAGTTGAATTTGATAAAGTAAGGAAAAAGAACGAAAACGGAAAAGGTGGCACACGGATGAAAAAACAGTTAAAAATTCAAAAATTACATGGGATTTCTCCCTATATATGGGCCATTTTTTTCATCCTTCCCTTTTATTTTATCATTAAGGCTCCTTCGACTTTAGGCATTGTAATCGGCATTATTTTGAACGTTGTCTTTTTCGCTGTCTATCGTTTTGCCTTTATCGCAAAAGGCTGGTCTTTATATGTATTAGGCCTTCTCTTGATTGCGATTTCTACTGGCTATGTCATGCTCTACAGCTACATTTATTTCGCTTTTTGCATCGCCTATTTCAATGGGCATATTAAAAGAAAAGTACCTTTCTATATCTTATACTATATTCATGTCGGGAGCGCCGCCATTGCTGTAAACTTCAGTCTGATCTTAAAAAAGGGCTGGTTTCTCACGCAAATCCCCTTGGTTCTCATTACACTCATTAGTGCCATTCTCCTCCCTCTCAGCATTCGAAGCAGGAAGGAACGTGAACGGCTCGAAGAGAAATTAGAAGATGCCAATGAACGGATCGCTGACCTTGTAAAAATTGAAGAAAGGCAGCGCATTGCACGTGATCTGCATGATACCCTTGGACAAAAGCTTTCCCTCATCGGTTTAAAGAGTGATCTTGCCCGAAAACTGGTTTATAAAGACCCAGAGCAGGCACGCGCCGAACTGAAAAGCATCCAGCAAACAGCCAGAACGTCTCTCAATGAAGTGCGGAAAATTGTTTCCTCCATGAAAGGTATTCGGATCAAGGATGAAATGTCGAACATCGAGCAAATTCTCGAAGCAGCGGGGATTGAATTGATTTATGATGAAAAGGAAGCGCCAAAACACATCTCTCTTCTTAACGAAAACATTGTAAGCATGTGCATCAAAGAGGCCGTGACAAATGTCGTCAAACATAGTGATGCGACCGTTTGCAAAGTCACCATTCATCAAAAATCAAAGGAAGCTATCATCACCGTTGAGGATGACGGGACATTTAAAGGCGATGATCCACTCTCTCCAATGAAGGGGCATGGCCTTTTAGGAATTAGAGAAAGATTGGAATTTGCAAATGGGCGCCTGCGTATTGAGACAAAGGACGGAACAAAGCTGATCATGAGCATTCCAAATGATTCAGCAGCAAAAGACAAGGAGGGGATGAAATGATCAACATCTTTATCGCAGAAGATCAGCAAATGCTGCTCGGTGCGCTCGGTTCACTTCTTGATTTAGAAGACGATATGACGGTTGTTGGAAAAGGTACGAACGGTCAGGACGCCATCGATTTTGCCAAAAAACACCCTGTTGATATTTGCTTAATGGATATTGAAATGCCAGGAAAAACGGGACTTGATGCAGCGGAAGAGCTCAAAGGAACAGATGTAAAAATCATTATTTTAACGACCTTTGCCCGCTCTGGTTATTTCCAAAGGGCGCTCAAAGCTGGCGTCAGCGGCTATATGCTGAAAGATAGTCCAAGTGAAGATCTGGCAAGTGCCATTCGCAGTGTGATGAAAGGGAAAAAGGTGTACGCCCCTGAATTAATGGAAGACTTATATAGTGACGAAAACCCTTTAACAGATCGAGAGAAATCAGTCCTTGAACTCGTCGCCGACGGCAAAAACACAAAAGAAATTGCGAAGGAGCTCAGCATTAAAAGCGGCACGGTCCGAAACTACATTTCCATTATTTTAGATAAGCTAGAAGTGAAAAACCGCATTGAAGCCATTACACGCTCAAAAGAAAAAGGCTGGTTTAAATAAGAAAAAAGATCAGGACACATGCTGCCTTGATCTTTTTTTTCTACCAAAAATCTCCTCTCCTATTTTTTATCACCAACTATCAAAATGTAATTGACAACAGACCGCACTTCTATGATATGATATCCAAGTGATAATAATTATCATTATCACTCATGCAATCAAATACCCGGCTAATGTGCCGATTTCAAAGGAGTCTACATTCATGAAGAAAATATTGTTCCCTCTGATGCTCATCTTTGTACTTGCATTGAGCGCATGTGGCAATAGCAGCAGCTCTTCCTCAAATAAAGGAAATCAATCAACATCATCAGACAAAATTACATATGAATCTGAAAATGGCCCTGTGAAGCTGCCAGCGCATCCAAAACGTGTCGTTGTACTTGGTTCCTACACAGGTAATGTCATGTCACTTGGTGTGAACCTGGTCGGCATCGACTCTTGGTCAAAAAAGAACCCACGCTTCCAAAAGGAATTAAAAAATGTGGAAGAAGTGTCGGATGAGAATGTGGAAAAAATCATGAAGCTAAAGCCTGATGTCATCATTGGCTTAAGCAATACAAAAAATGTAGAAAAACTAAAAAAAATCGCACCAACCGTCTTGTTTACGTATAACAAAGTCGATTACCTTCAGCAGCATATTGAAATTGGAAAAGTATTAAACAAAGAAAAAGAAGCCAAATCATGGGTAAAAGATTTTAAAGAACGCGCAGCTAAAGCTGGAAAAGAAATCAAAGCAAAAATCGGTAAGGATGCGACGGTTTCTGTATTTGAAAGCGGCACAAAAGATCTTTACGTGTTTGGAGATGCATGGGGCCGCGGCACAGAAATTCTCTACCAAGAAATGAAACTAAAAATGCCTGAAAAAGTGAAAGAAAAAGCATTAAAAGCTGGCTACTATGCAGTTTCGCAAGAGGTCATCCCTGAATTTGCTGGAGACTATATGATCATTAGTAAAAACAGCGAAATGGACAATTCCTATCAAAACAGTGAAATTTACAAGTCCATACCAGCTGTGAAAAAACATCGTGTGTATGTGGCAAATGCAGAAGAATTCTATTTTAATGATCCGCTCACACTCGAGTATCAACTATCATTCTTTAAAAAGCACTTTTTAGGTAAATAAACAGAAGCAAGGGACTCCTTCCCTTGCTTTTTTCTTATCTGCTTCTAGCGGCAACATCTTTTTTCCGCTACAATGACATACAAGCGAATACAAAAAGTGTGGTGCTGGTTTTGTTTAAAATTCTACTCATTGAGGACGATACAACCCTCTTCCAAGAAATCAAAGAACGTCTAGTCAACTGGTCCTATGATGTTTATGGGATTCACGATTTTCAACAGGTGATGCAGGAATTCACTTCTGTTCAGCCTGATCTCGTCATTATTGATATACAGCTGCCAAAATACGATGGCTTTCATTGGTGCCGGATGATTCGGCATCATTCAAATGTACCAATCATCTTCCTCTCCTCTCGTGACCATCCTGCCGATATGGTCATGTCAATGCAGCTCGGTGCCGATGATTTTGTACAAAAGCCCTTTCACTTTGACGTGCTCATTGCCAAAGTCAGTGCTGTTCTTCGCCGCGTGCATGATTATAATGCAGAACCTGCCACCCTAAAGGTATGGTGTGGCGCTACGATTGATCTAGAAAAAAACACCGTCACAAATGACCACGGTGAAGTGGAATTAACGAAAAATGAACTGTTTATTCTTAAGGAATTGATTCAGCATAAAAATCATATTGTCAGCCGGGAATCACTCATTCAAGCATTGTGGGAGGATGAACGGTTTGTCAGTGACAACACACTGACCGTAAACGTCAATCGCCTTAGAAAAAAACTAGATGAGATCTCCCTTGGCACCTACATTGAAACAAAAGTGGGCCAAGGCTATCTTGCAAAAGAAAAGGATGATCAATGATGCTGCAAGCATTTTTAAAAGAACGAAGAAGCTGGATCCTGTTCTTTCTTGGTTTGCAGCTCCTCATTCTGTTTGTTGCTTATTTGGATACGACCATTCCAATGGCGTCGCTTTTTTATATTGTGTTATTATCTACTTTTTTCATGATCGTCTTTCTCTTTTTCCGATACCGTAAAGAAACGGCGTATTATGAGCGTCTGAAAGAATGGGACGATCATATTGATCATCAAATGCGGCTCACTCCATCTTCCCCATTTGAACAGCTTGTACATGATGCGACGTCTGAGCAAATTGCCCGCTACAGGCTAATGGCAGCAGAGCAGCAAATCGCCCTTGAAGAAGAGAAGGATGAATTGCTCTCATGGATACATGAAGTGAAAACACCTCTCACAGCGATGCACTTAATGATTGACCGTTTAACAGAACAGCCGCTGAAATCCAATATGACGTACGAATGGCTCAGAATTCATTTATTACTCGATGCCCAGTTGCATCAAAGCAGAATACGTCATATCGAAAATGATTTATTTATTGAACAGCTGGACCTGCAAAGCATCATAGCGAAGGAAATCAAAGCGCTCCAATCATGGTGCATGCAAAAAGGAATCGGCTTTGAACTCACGCTAGAAGAACGTCACGTATTAAGTGATACAAAATGGTTATCCTTTATGATCAGGCAGGTACTCACAAATGCAGTCAAGTACAGTCATTCGTCCGATATTGCCATTGAAAGCAAGAAAATGGATGACCAAGTGATGCTGACGATTACAGATCAAGGCAGAGGAATTGACCCAAGAGACATTCCACGTATTTTTGAAAAAGGCTTTACCTCAACTAGACATCACAATGACACAGCCTCAACAGGAATGGGACTCTATTTAACAAAAAAAGGAGCAGACGCTCTTCATATCAAGATCGAGGTCAACTCCACAATAGATCAAGAAGGCACAACCTTCACCTTCATCTTTCCGAAAAAGAATGATTTTGTGCATATTGCGAGCATGTGACAACAATGTCACATGCTCGTCTGTTTTGTTCGCCAAATCGAAGGAAGTGCGGCGGGCTTCTTTTTATACTAGAGGTATCAATTAAATAGAAAAGGGGATCGACAAATGAACATTTTAGAAGCTCGCAAAATATATAAAAGCTACGGAAATAAATTCAACAAACAAGAGGTGCTGAGTGGCATTGACTTGACCATTGAAGCCGGAGAATTCGTCAGCATCATGGGGCCATCAGGCTCGGGGAAAACAACCCTTCTGAACGTATTGTCCTCTATTGATCATGTATCCAGCGGATCCATTCGTATCGCAGATGCTGAGATGACGCAAATGAAGGATCAGCAGCTCGCAGAATTCAGAAAAAAGCAGCTTGGCTTTGTTTTTCAGGATTATAACTTACTTGATACACTCACGGTCAAAGAGAACATCCTCTTGCCATTATCTATCTCCAAAACGCCGAAGAAAGAAGCTTTCGAACGTTTTCAACAGCTTGCGGAGGACATGGGTATCTATGAACTAAGAGACAAATACCCGAATGAACTCTCTGGTGGACAAAAGCAGCGGACATCAGCAGTTCGTGCCTTCATTCATGAGCCGAGTCTGATTTTTGCGGATGAACCTACTGGAGCGCTTGATTCCAAATCTGCATCTGATTTACTCAATAAGCTGCAAGATTTCAATCAAAAACGAAAAGCAACCATTGTCATGGTGACACATGATCCTGTCGCAGCCAGCTATTCAAGACGCGTCATTTTTATCAAGGACGGACAAATCTATACTCAGCTAAATAAAGGTGCTTTAGAGAGAAAAATGTTTTTCGAGGATATTATGAAAACGCAAGGTGTTTTAGGCGGTGTGAAGCATGAACATTAATCAGCTCATCTTCCGTAACTTGAAGAAAAATTTAAAGAATTACTATTTATATGTGTTTGCTCTCGTGTTTAGTGTGGCGCTCTATTTTTCTTTTGTCACCTTGCAGTACTCACCAGCACTTGATGATGTAAAAGGGTCCATTAAGGGCGGTGCGTCGATCAAAGCCGCTTCGGTGCTACTCATTGCCATTGTTGGGATCTTCCTGTTATATGCGAACAGCATTTTTATTAAACGCCGAGGGAAAGAAATAGGTCTCCTGCAGCTCATTGGCATGACGAAACAAAAAATTTTCAAACTGCTCAATGCAGAAAATTTTATCCTATATGTGTTCTCAATGGCTGTTGGCATCATAGCTGGATTTATCGGTTCAAAGCTCATGTTGATGGTGTTATTTAAAGTAACCGGCGTGAACGCCATCGCCAACCTGCATTTTTCAGGCATGGCCCTTTTGCAGACACTCATCGTCTTTTTCATCATCTATGGATTAATTATGTTAAGAAATAGACGGTTTATTAGTAAACAGACAATTTTATCTTTGTTTAGAACCACGTCTTCTACAGAGCAGCGTGTGAAAAAAATCTCTGTGTTTGAAATCATCATTGGGGTTTTCGGTATTGTATTGATCAGCTCAGGCTATTATATTTCTTCTCAGCTTTTTAGCGGCTCATATACGTCCATGCTTGAGTTATTTTCAGCCATGATTTATATTCTAGCCTCTGTCATTATCGGTACCTTTCTTTTTTATAAAGGCTCTGTTTCTTTCATTGCCAATATTGTACGTAAAAGAAAAAATGGCTATCTCGCCATTCATGAAGTCCTGTCTTTGTCATCTATTATGTTCCGATTAAAATCAAATGCACTGCTTTTAACGATTATTACAACCGTATCTGCTCTTGCCATCGGGTTGTTATCTTTAAGCTACATTTCCTATTACTCAGCAGAAAAAACGGCTGAACAACAGATTCCATCACATTTTGTCATGGGCTCAGAGAAAGAAGCCAATACCTTCGCTCGTGCACTTTCTGACAAACATATTGCATATGAAAAAAAGCAGTTCAAGGTCATTCAAGCGGATTTTGACGCAAAGAAGATCATGGATTCGGAATTAGAAAGTTTGAAGAAGGATCCAGGAGTCTTGACACTGTCTGTGATCAGTGAGAAAAATGCACCTAATATTCATGTGGAGAACAACGAAGTCATTTTAAGCGGCTACAGTGATTTATTGAAGAAATTCATGCCGATTCAAAGCTCAGGTGATGTGAAACTTCTTATCAAGAAACCGCTTGATTTAAAAGTCATTGATATGAAGAAAGATTACATCATCTCTTACAAGTTCACTTTTGGCGGTCTGCCTGTTGCCGTCGTAAGTCAAAGTGTTTTTGAGCAACTTGACCAGCAGAAAGATTCTAAACTGCAGCTTGAGAATAACCAATATAACGCGGTCAATATAAAAGACGAGCAAAACCTTGAACAAGCCAATGATGTGTTTACATCTTTAAAACTAAGTGACAACAGCATGTCTCAATTAGCTTCAGCTCAGCAGCAAAAGCAAACAATGGGACTGATGATGTTTGTGGTTGGATTTTTAGGTTTAAGCTTCCTTGTCACATCAGGCTGTATTTTATACTTCAAACAGATGAATGAAAGTGAAGAAGAACAAAGCTCGTACACGATCTTACGTAAGCTTGGCTTTACAGAGAAAGATCTATTAAAAGGCATACGACTCAAACAGCTATTTAACTTTGGGATTCCGCTCATCATCGGATTGCTGCACAGCTACTTTGCCGTACAGTCAGGCTGGTTTTTATTCGGCGGTGAACTGTGGACACCAATGCTCATCGTCATGTCGATTTATACGGTGTTATATTCTATATTCGGATTCCTATCTGTCCAGTATTACAAAAAGGTCATTAAAGAATCCTTGTAATTTATTCCCCATAGGCCGCTGCCTATGGGGATATATTTGTTTATGATGGAGTTGATTCAAACTTATGCGATAGAATATGATCTCTTGCCGCATAAGCTTTCCGTTTGACCTCTTCTAGGTTCACACCGACAAGCTTTCCGTTTCGTTTCACTGCTTTTCCAGCCACATAGACAGAATCAACATTTGATGGGTGTGCCGTTTGGACAACCGCTCCAGCAGGATCTGTCATCGGTAGAAGATTCATGCTTGTCCGGTCGATCAGGATGAAATCAGCTTCTTTTCCAGGTGTGAGTGACCCAATTTTATGGTCAAGCTGTAACGCACGAGCCCCATTGATCGTTGCAGCTTCAAGCATTTGTTGAGCAGAAATTCCAAGTTCAGGTCCTGGCATAATGCCCTCCATCAGCAATGATTGATTTTGGAGCGCGCGCTCTGCCTGAAGTCCAAATTTCATTTGAGCAAACAAATCTCCGCCTGTCGCTGTGACCACGTCTACACCGAGCGTTGGAAGAACACCTTGTTCGATCGCAAGTCCTGTGACAGGATAACCGTGACCCATCATCATCTCAATTTCAGGTGTAATGGATATGGAGCTGCCGCTATCTGCCAGCATCTTCATTTGATCCGCATCAATTGCATTGATATGCACCATGTTGAGGTCAGGTCCAAGTAACCCTGCTTTGTGAAGCCGCTCAATCGAACGATCCTCCGCTCCCCAGTTCCCAAAGCCAATGTGCATACTGCATAGAGCATCTAGCGACCGGGCTGTTTCAATTTCAAATACTGACGTTTCCCATGAAGAAAACTCTGGTCCACGAATCGCAAGCCCCATTGTCAAAAGCTGATCTGATGATTGAAAATGTGCTTTTTTCACGCGTGCTGCGTCCTCCATATTGGTGAGCGTGCTCCCCCTATCCCAATACTCAGCATCTCCAGAGGAACCGAAAGCAAAAACAGCTCGAATGCCCGCATCCTTTAATCCTCCGATGAGTTCTTCTGTATGATCCATTGAATTGATCATCGTCCAGTCTAGAAATGTGGTCACTCCGGCATCTAATGCCTCTAATGCCCCTAAATAATTTGCGATTCGATCATCGGATGGGCGTCTCATCGCACCATAGTTTCCATAATAGATTTTGCTCAAATATGTCTGTAAAGACCAATCTGTGCCTATGCCTCTGATGACAGACTGCCACACATGACGATGTGTATCCACAAGCCCTGGCATGATCACCATGTCGGACGCATCGACGATGTCAGCATCATTTGCTTCAATTGAAGGTCCGACTTCTAAAATGTGTGTCCCTTCAATTAATAAATCTCCTTTTTCTAAAAAACCTAAAGTTGGATCAAGAGTTAAAAGCGCTGCATCTTTAAACAATGTTTTCTTCATCCATATCCCCCTTTTCAAATGACGAGGAAGAGTTCTCCCACCCTCACTGTTATTTTAAAACATAAAAGGATCGAATTAGAAGAAAAGTGACTTCGCTAACTGTTTTATGAGCTGATTTTTCTGAAATAGTTGTAAATACGTTTTAATTTGACGTCATGTTTTCCTTTTGGGCTTTCCATCATACCGAACTCAAAGAACTTCACAGGTTTGATTCCGACATAGTGTAAAAGGGCTCGTTTCATTAAGATCTTGTGTGCATTTTGCAAAAAGAACAAAGGGTAGTTGGTTGGCCCTTGCATCGTCGATACACAAACAGCACTTTTTCCTTTTAACAGTCCTTCAGGAAACAGCCCGCCTGTTTGACGATAAGCAAAATTCGCAGCAAACATGCGGTCAATAAAGCCAAGCAGCATGGCTGGAGGTCTTCCCCACCAAATAGGATATACGAACACGATTTTGTCCGCCCATTTGATCTTCTCCTGATACACCTGAATGTCAGGGTCCTTATGCATGTCACGCCTTTTTTTCTCTTTATTAAAAATCAGCACGGGATCAAATTCTTCTTTGTATAAATCGATGATTTTCACTTCATGAACTAGTGGATTTTCTTCAGTGCCTTTCATAATTTCTTTTAAAAAAGCACCATTTAAACTATTGTGATGGGGGTGGGTATAAATAATGAGTACATTCATGTGTTAGCTCCTTTTATTATCATTTGATAACTAAAGGATATACCTCCGTTATATAGTTGTCAAATGATAATTGTTTTTTGATAATAATTTTGGTATGTTACGTAGGAGGTGATAAACATGAAGCATCCCCATTTCTTCAAGGAATTCGTAGCATTTGCTTCTACTTTTTCAGAACTAAAACATGACCTGATGAACAAAGTCAAACCAGCTAACTTAACGACCTTACAATACTTAATACTAGAGCAACTAGCTGTCAGCGAGCCTCTTACGCCTAGTGAAATTGCCGACTGTCAGCACATGTCTCTTCCGAATGTCAGTAGAGAACTGAAAAAACTACACGAGAAACAATTCATAGATAAAAAGGAAGACAAAGATGATAAGCGAAAGCATGTGATCATGCTGTCTGACAAAGGTCGTACCTATATGAACGAAGCCTTTCAGCATATCGAAGGGATGCTATTAGACAGCCTAACTTCCTCGGATATAGAACAAATGGATGATATCGTACAAGCTTTCCGCCTATTAAATCAAACGATTTTCAAAAAATGACCTGATGAAAAAAGCATGAGCGCTACGCTCATGCAAAGGTTGCTAAACTTCAAAATACAAAAAAGCGCGGGCTCTCATCTACCCAAACGCTTCTCTCTTTTTTCTCTATGTACTTTTATACAATCAATTGATACGCAATATATAACGCGACAAGCCAGATCATGACCGCTGAAGCTTTATTGATACGGTTCATCCACTTACCGTTTGTATCTAACTTCCCTAGCATTTTTCCTAAAAGAGCGAGCCCAATAAACCATAACCAGGACACGATGATACAAGCGATTGTAAACGCCCATTTTTCTGACCCGTTATATTGAAGCGAATTTGTTCCAATCACACCAATGGTATCGAGAATGGCGTGGGGATTTAAAAGTGAAACTGAACAGGCAAAGAGAATTTGCTTTCTCGCAGGCATGAATTCCTGCTTCTCTTTAGCATCTGTTGATGAGCTTGTGTTCCACACGGACCATCCCATATAAACTAAAAAACAAAACCCAATGAGATAAAGACACATTTGCAGCACAGGAATGGTGAACACCACAACAGAAACCCCAATGACAGCTAACGCAATTAAAAGTGTGTCACAAAGAGCAGCAGTGATAACGACAGGTAAAGCCTGATATAATCGCGGCTGAAGCGCTCCTTGCTGAAACACAAATACATTTTGTGCGCCCAATGGTAAAATGAGGCCAAAAGCAAGCACAATTCCATGAATGATGGCAATGAACATCTTCTAACATTCTCCTTTTCCAGCAATTCCTTCACATTTTAACATAAAACATCATGATCGCTTCCAGCATATTTGATTTTCCATAAAAAAAGCGCTGGATGCTTTCATCCAAACGCTTTTCGTTTATTCATCAAGATCCTTTTCGTGCAAGTTCTCTTTCTCTCAGCTCGACACGGCGAATTTTCGCTGACGGTGTTTTTGGCAGCTCGTCGATAAATTCGATTTCTCTTGGGTATTTGTAAGGTGCTGTTGTGTTTTTCACATGCGTTTGCAGCTCTTTGATTAGCTCGTCACTTTGTGCAGTTCCATCACGCAGGACGACATATGCTTTGACGATAGATCCTCTGATTTCATCAGGGCTAGCCACAACCGCACATTCTTTGACTGCTGCGTGTTTGATCAGTGCATCTTCTACTTCAAACGGTCCAATGGTATAGCCTGAGCTGACGATGATATCATCTCTACGGCTTTCAAACCAAAAGTACCCATCTTCGTCTTTTTTCGCACGGTCACCGGTAATAAAGTAATTCCCGCGGCGCTGCGCCTTTGTACGCTCTTCATCTTTGTAGTATTCCTTAAATAGCGCTGGCGTTTCGAGATGAACCGCAATGTCACCAACTTCTCCAGGAGCGCATACGTTGCCGTCTTCATCAATGATCTCGACTTCGTTGCCAGGGGTTGGTTTTCCCATACTACCCGGCTTGATGTCCATTCCTTTTAGCACCCCTACGAGCAGCGTGCTTTCTGTTTGGCCATAGCCATCTCGCACTTCTATATCGAAATGCTTTTTGAATGTATCAATGACTTCACGGTTCAGCGGCTCTCCCGCAGAAACGGCACTATGCAATTTTGGAAGCTCGTACTGACTTAAGTCATCTACTTTCGCCATAAATCGGTATTCTGTCGGCGTACAGCATAGGACATTGATTTCATTTTTTTGAAGCAGCTCTAAGTATGTATTTGGATTGAATTTCCCTCCGTATACAAAGCCTTCTGCTCCACTTCCTAACACAGATAAGAGTGGGCTCCACACCCATTTTTGCCAGCCTGGTCCTGCTGTCGCCCACACTTTATCTCCTTCATTAATGGAGAGCCATGCTTTGGCAGCGGTGCGTAAATGTGCATATGCCCAGCCATGTGTATGAACAACCCCTTTTGGGTTGCCTGTTGTACCAGATGTATAGGATAAGAACGCCATGTCTGTGCGTGTTGTTGGAGCCATTGGAAGCTCGCTTGATTGGTGATCCTTTTCCGCAAGAATATTTGTCCAGCCATGATCGTTTTCACCGATTGAGAATGTTTTAAAATCGTTTGGCTGATTGGTTCCATCGAACGATTGAATGAATGAAGAGTAAACGATCGCTCCCTTTGCTTCTGCATGTTCAATTCGGTAATCTAAATCTTTTGCACGCAGCATTTCTGAACAAGGAATGACGACCATTCCTGTTTTCAAGATCGCTAAATAAATGCTGTATGCCTCTAGCATGCGCGGCACCATCACAATGATTTTATCGCCTTTTTTAAAGCCTGCATTTAATAATACATGACCAATTTTATTTGCTTCTTCCACTAAAGATGCATACGTCACATGTGCTTCGTAGCCATTTCCATCCTGCCAGTGCAGGGCCTTTTTCTCCTTGTCATGACTGAATGCTTCAATCTCACTGACTAAGTTATATTGTTCTGGTGCAATTAAGTCTTCTCTTTTCATGGTACAGCTCCTTTTAGCCTCTTTCTATGAAACGAAACATGTTTCAATTTACCTATTCTAACATTCATAACTGAAAAATGCTTGAATTAGGACCTACTCCTAGTATTATGCCATAATTTTTTCATTCCGTCTTCTTTTTTGTAAATATTCAAACTATTTTTATGTACAAAAAGAAAAGAGCGGGAATGATCCCGCTCCTAAGCCATAGCTTTTTAATTGTGTGTCTTAGAAAGATCCGCCACCCATATGTTGTTGAGCGTAAGATACAAGACGTTTAGTGATTTCTCCACCAACTGATCCGTTAGCGCGAGCTGTTGTTTCTGGTCCAAGGTTTACACCAAATTCTGAAGCGATTTCATACTTCATTTGGTCGATCGCTTGTGCAGCGCCTGGAACGACTAATTGATTAGAACTGCTTTGTCTGTTTTGTTGAGCCATGTGTTCTCACCTCCTTGTGAATATAGAATGTGTAGAAACACATGACTTCATGCGATTGATTTTATGGTAATTATTATGAAATTTTTATTTTAGAATAAATCAGCGAATTCGTCAGCCGTTTTCTTCTCATTTGTGACGATAATCGTTTCGATTTGATCCACTGCCTCATCAAGCATTGGCTCGAAATCAGCAAAGCTTTCGTAGCGTTCTACTTTCTCAAGCTTTGGTTTTGTTTTAGGAGACGGCGGCGTAAAGATCGTACAGCAATCCTCGAAAGGTTGAATACTTGTATCGTATGTGCCAATTCGTCTCGCTTCATCAATAATGTCATTCTTATCAACCGCAATAAGCGGGCGAATGATTGGTGTATTGGTTACATGGTTAATGGCATACATGCTTTCAAGTGTCTGACTTGCGACTTGTCCAAGGCTTTCACCGGTAATAATCGCAAGAGCATCACGCTTCTCTCTTATTTTATCTGCGATTTTCAGCATCATTCTTCTTGTTGATGTCATCGTATAGTTTTCAGGTACTTGTTTGTGAATCAGCTCTTGAATTTTTGTGAAAGGTACGATGTGAAGCTTCACTTCGCCCCCATATGCAGCTAAGCATTCTGTAAGATCAATGACCTTTTGCTTGGCACGTTCACTTGTATATGGGGGACTAAAGAAATGGACGGCCTCAATTTGAATTCCGCGTTTCATCGCTTGGTAGCCGGCAACTGGGCTGTCAAAGCCGCCTGAAAGCATGAGCATCGCTCTTCCGCTTGAACCCACTGGCAGTCCGCCTGCACCCTTGACATCTTTAAATGTAATGTATGTCGCATGTTCTCTTATTTCAATGCGCAAATGTACATCCGGCTGTTTGACATTGACCGTTAAGTTTTCCGTATTCTTCAGCACATGTCCGCCAATTTCCCGGTTCATTTCATTTGAATCAAGTTCAAATTGCTTATAAGAGCGTTTCGTTGAGACCTTAAATGTATTTCCTTGTTCATATACTTCCTGTACCGCTGTGAGTGCCGCTTCTTTGATGGCATCGAGATTTGTCTCACATTTCACCGCCAGACTAAAGCTCTGAATGCCAAATACACCTTTAAGCTGTTCTGAAATCGGTTCAGGGTCTTCACCGTTCAGCATGATCGTGATGCGGTCTCTGTCAGATGCATACTTTAATGCTTCAAAGTCTTTTAATACAAACCGGATATGTTGCCTTAGTTTTTCAATAAATTTCTTTCTATTTTTTCCTTTTGTTGAAATTTCACCAAAACGGACTAAAATATGATCATATTTCATGCTGTTATCTCATTCCTTTTAATTTTTTCACACTTTGTGCGATCGATGTGATGATTTGCGGCGCTAGTTCGGGTCCTTGTCCATACGTCAAACTGATTCTCATACTGCTTTTTGCCACTTCTTCCGGCCTCCCCATCGCTAGGAGAACTTGGCTTGGCTCTTTTTTCTTGGCTGAACAGGCAGATGTTGTAGAAACATACATGCCTTCTTTTTCAAGCATATGAAGAAGGACCTCAATTTGAATACCTGGTACTGAAAAATTCACAATGTGCGGCGCACTTTGCGTCAGCGGTGTGTTGATGACAATACCTTCTATTTCTCCAAGCTGCTTTTGCAGCTGCGTTTTTAAGTTTAACATTTCATCATGATGTTTTTTTTGCAGCTCGAATGATTGTTTCATGGCTTTTGCTAAGCTGACAGCACCAGCAGGGTTTTCGGTACCTGAACGTAGGCCTAATTCCTGCTCTCCTCCTGTGATAAAAGGGGCAAGCACTACACCTTTCTTTAAAAAGAGCGCTCCTGTGCCTTTTAAGCCATGAATTTTATGGCCAGATATCGTCAAAAGATCCACATCCAGTTGTTTATTAAGTGCTACTCTGCACATTCCCTGCACCCCGTCGACATGAAATAGGGCATTTTCAGCATGCTCACGAATCATGCCAGCAGCTTCTTCAATTGGCTGGGTGGCACCCGTTTCGTTATTGACGTGCATCATGCTGACAAGCACTGTATCAGGGCGAAGCACTTCTTTTAAATGATTCATATCTGCATGGCCATGCTCATTTACTTGAATATAGGAGATGTCAAAACCAAATAAAGCCTTCAGCTGTTCAAACGATTCGATGACAGACGGGTGTTCAATTGCTGTTGTCACAATATGTTTCCCCCGATTCATTTTGGCGAGAGCTGCTCCTTTAATGGCGATGTTATTTGCTTCTGTTGCACCAGAAGTAAAAATAACCTCATATTGTTTCAAACCTGTATAGTGAAGGATTTGTTTTCTCGTTTCACTTAGCAAGCGGCTCGCATCAATTCCAAGCTGATGTAGCGAAGACGGATTCCCAAAAAAACGTTCACTCACTTGCTGATATACTTGTAAAACCTCAGGGTACGGTTTTGTTGTTGCACTATTATCGAGATAAATCATACTTGGACTCCTTACAAAAAGCTTTAAAAATAAATGCATTTATATGTTACCATAATGAAGTCAGACAGAGAATTTTCTGAAAATGGCAGTTGACAACTTTTCATTTTCACTATATCATGCATAGTGCAATTGGCACATAAACACCTAAATTGTCAGAATATTTAAATTTAGCACATTACATTGGATAAGGAGGAACTATTTTGAAAAATAGTTTAAGTATAAAAGAGACATTAGCCATTGGTTTAATGCTTTTTGCATTATTCTTTGGCGCAGGAAATATGATTTTCCCGCCTGTCCTTGGACAATATGCAGGTGAGAATGTTTGGCTTGCTATCGGTGGATTTTTACTCACAGGAGTTGGTCTTCCGCTTCTAGGAGTTATTGCTATTGCCCTTACAGGTACCGGTGCAAAAGGTCTTGCGGATAAAGCCCATCCTATATTTGGAACCATTTTCACTGTCATTCTGTATTTATCCATAGGACCATTTTTTGCTATCCCGCGAACAGGTACGGTTTCTTACGAGATTGGTTTAGCACCGTTTCTGTCTGAAACACAAACCTCTTCATGGGTACCGCTTTTCTTATTCACCCTTGTGTTTTTCACGATTACGTATCTGCTCGCTTTGAACCCTTCAAAGCTTGTTGATCGAATCGGCAAAGTGTTGACACCTATCTTATTAACGGTCATTGCAATTATTGTATTTAAAGCCATAGCTACACCGATGGGAATAATCGGTGCGCCTGATGCGACTTATAAAGCAAACCCTCTCTTCACTGGGTTTTTAGAGGGCTATAAAACAATGGATGCTCTCGCTTCTCTCGTATTTGGAATCGTTGTTGTGACAGCTGTTAAAGAAAGAGGTATCACAGAGCGCAAATCTCTTGCGGCGGCCTGTATAAAAGCTGGCCTTGTTGCAGCAGCTGGACTAGCACTAGTGTATATCTCGCTTGCTTATGTCGGTGCTTCAAGTCCTGATACAACCGGAATGGTTGGGGCAAATGAAGGCGGCAAACTGCTTTCACTATCAGCAAACTTTTTATTTGGTTCTGCTGGTAACATTGTCCTTGGTGTAGCCATTTTATTTGCTTGTCTCACAACAAGTGTTGGGCTTGTCTCATCATGCGGCGAATATTTTTCAAAGCTTTTCCCAGCACTTTCTTATCGCACAGTCGTACTCATTGTTTCTTTATTTAGCACATTGGTTGCAAACCTTGGACTGGCACAAATCATCTCTCTATCGGTCCCTGTACTCGTAGCGATATATCCACTGGCAATTGTCATTATTTTATTGTCATTCCTTGACCGCTGGATTAACGGTAGACGAGTGATTTATGTAGTATCCCTCATCTTTACTGGTTTCTTTGCCATCATTGATGGATTATTAGCTGCCAAAATCAATCTCGGTGGGTTGCCTGCCTTCTTAGATGCATTCATTCCATTTTACGATTTAGGCATTGGATGGGTCGTACCAGCAATTATCGGCGCAGGTATTGGCGTACTCATCTCTATGTTGACTAGCCCGCCTAAACAGCTCGCATCATAATCATGCTTCAAACATCCCCTTCCAAAGATGAAGGGGATGTTTTTTTATTGTCCTCCATATACTAAAATAGAAAAATTCATGACTTTTGTACGAAAACACATGTTGACATCAGACGCACATCCTTTATAATTAGTGAATGTTAATGAAGAACGGTTTTAGCAACTAATTAACAGAATATTTCAACATAATATTGGAGGCTTTATATTCAATGAAGGCAACATTGTCGACGAAAGATACAGTTATTATCGGTTTTATGTTATTTGCTCTATTCTTCGGCGCGGGAAATATGATTTATCCACCAGAGCTTGGGCAATATGCTGGCACAAATGTATGGAAAGCAATGGGCGGATTTTTATTAACAGGTGTCGGTTTACCTCTTCTAGGGATTATTGCGATCGCTTTAACAGGTCGAGATGCGAAAGGATTAGCTGATAAAGCTCACCCAGCTTTTGGAACAGCGTTTACCGTCATTTTATATTTATCTATTGGGCCGCTTTTCGCTATTCCTCGTACAGGAACGGTTTCATATGAAATTGGTGCATTACCCTTTTTAGCAGGTGTACCAGCTTGGCTCTCCCTTCTTTTATTCACACTTGTCTTTTTTGGTATTACGTATTATCTTGCTCTAAATCCAACGAAGATTGTAGATCGTGTAGGGAAAGTGTTAACACCGATTAAATTTACGATCATTCTTATTATTATTGTCAAAGCCATTTTAACGCCTATGGGCGTCATTGGCACACCTGATGTATCCTATAGCAACGGATCATTTTTCAAAGGATTTTTAGAGGGCTATAAAACCATGGATGCTCTTGCTTCTATAGTGTTTGGGGTTGTTGTCATCAACGCCATTAAAGGACGCGGTGTGACAAGTAAAAAGGCACTGACATCTGCTTGTATCAAAGCAGGTCTGATTGCAGCCTGCGGATTAACATTTGTTTATCTATCTCTTGCTTATTTAGGCGCTTCAAGTACACATGCCATTGGTTTTGTTGGAGATGGTAGTAAAATCTTGGCTCAGTCTTCTCAATTCCTATTTGGCAGCTTAGGAAATATTGTGTTGGGTGCTGCGATTACGGTTGCTTGTTTAACAACAAGTATCGGCCTCGTTACATCATGCGGAGAGTATTTCTCGAAGTTACTACCTAAGCTTTCGTATAAAATGGTCGTTACACTCGTGACATTATTCAGTTTTATCATTTCGAATTTTGGACTTGCTCATATTATCGCTTTCTCTGTACCAGTTTTAACTGCGATTTATCCGCTAGCGATTGTGATCATTGTTTTGTCACTTGCTGATAAGTGGCTTGGACATAGAAGACCTGTATATGCTCTCTCTTTAATTTTAACAGGTTGCGTTAGCTTATTTGACGGCTTAGCAGCAGCGAAACTTCCAATCGATCCAATAAAAGACGTCTTCCAATCAATACTGCCTTTATATGACCTTGGCATAGGCTGGATTGTCCCTGCAATACTTGGAATCGTGATCGGATTTGTAATCTCTCTTTTCACTTCTTCTGCTTCAGAAGAGCGTCAAAAACAAGCGTCATAATATAAAAAAAGCTGAAGTCCATTGATAGGACTTCAGCTTAGATTGTTGACAAAGGGTTAAAATGATCTTTATTTTAACCCTTTGTCTTCGTTCAGCGTGATAGAAAACCTTTGAAGTCTAGGAAGGACGAGCACTGGCGCGGAGCGAATTTGACATTCGTGAGCACCAGCGCGCAGGACTGACAACGAATGCGAGGGTTTGTCTACACGCTGAGCTGAAGTCCATTGATAGGACTTCAGCTTTTTTATTGATGCTGATACTCTTTTTCTTGCTGAGCTAACAGCTTTTGAACAGCTCCGGGTGATGCTTTTTCAACAGCCGCTGCTGCTATATCAAATGATCCGTTGTAATCATAGGCGTAAAATCTTCGTTCAGCCTCTTTCAATTGTTCTGAAAGAATGTGGTTTTGACTTCTAAAACGATTGCCATATTGAATGATTCGTTCAATTTGATCCACTTTACCAAGCATTTCTTCTGTCTCATCCACAACATTTTTGACTGTGTCAGAGGCATCTTTTAATTGCTGATTTACTGCCGGCATGTTGAGTGGCAGGTTTTCCAGCTGCTCGTGCACTTGATGAATCATCTCCTGCGCTTTTTCAGCCCGCTCTTTCATCTCAGCAGGTACACCTGGAATATTGCTTTTATGCAGCTGGCGTACTGTATCTGTCAGCATAGTTTTAAGCTCAGTCAGTGTTTCTCTCGCCTGTAATTCTTCTTTTCTTAACGATTGGAGATGACCTTTAAATGTGTCATGCAATGCTTTTGCATCCTCGATAAAGGTGTCCAGCTGATTGATTTCATCCATTAATAATGAATACGCCACGTGATCACGATCAAGCTTCTCGCGGATTTGTTTCATCAGCTTTTCAATTTCTTCTAAACGTTTTTCGAATGCTTTCTGTTGATCGAGTTCTCCTGCTGTCAGCTTGTAGCTTTCTTTCACAAGAGCCGTTTCTGCCTTTGTTTGTGTATGATCTTGCTCGAGCTTTTCGAATGCTTCTGTGAGCTCAGGCATTCTGCTTTTGATTTCCTGACCTGCTTCTACTTCCGCCTCCAGCTGATCATACAGCGTCTCAATCGCATCATCGATCATTTGCAGAATGCTTGATGCCTCTTCTAAATTGAGTTCATCAATGAGCAATTTTTCTGCCCTCGCAAGCTGTTTGTTTAAAGTCTCCATCTCTTTCGTGATCTGAATGTGCTCCAGCTTGTAGCCTTTTTCTGACATTTCTTGATATCCGTCTTTCAGCTTCGTCAGCTGACCTGGTACGGTTTGTTTGCAGTCTGCAATAAGCTTTGGTACATCATTGATATATAGTTGAAGCTGGTCGAGTCTGCGGTCTTGCTCAAGCAAAATCTTTCTTGCTTTCATGTAGTTTCCGTTTTCTGTTTCTTCCTCGTACTGCTTAATCCCTTCCCAGGCCTCATCTAAGTCCTGCTCCATTTTGTCATAAAGGGTGCCATATAAATGGCTGTACGCAAGCAGATTTTTTCGAACCGTTTGATATTGCTCTTTGACCTTTTCAATGTCCTTGCGATTTTGCTCCTCGCTTGTGACAAGGTCTGCAATTTCTTTTAAAATGTCTTCAATGTTCGAATCAGCAGCACTCAGCAAATCCTCAATATGCGTTAGAACCTGCTTGGCTTTGGAGAATCGATATTTATCAGAATACTCTTCTGCGTCATATAATAGCTCCTCTACCTTTGGAAGATGGGCTGTGACGATATCGTCCCACTCTGCACGCCATCTTTCAAAAAATTGCTCTGTTTCTCCGGTCATTTTTAAGTGTTTGATTTTTGAAATTTCTTCTACAATTGATCTGTTTAAAATTTCAATTTTCCATGCTTCCAATCGGTCAATCTCTTTATATATATTTTTTCTGAGGAAATAACCGACTGAAAACAAAGCAAGCAAAATGACAATTAAACCGATGATAAACTCCATAATGAGCCCCCTTGTTGTGATCTAAGTGATGTCAGGGTAAAAGTGTCCCGAGTAGACCTGAGAACCCTTTCGTGTCCGCTTTGCATTTGTCTTTTTATAAACAGGATCGTATGTTTTCCAATACCATCCATTCACGGTTGTATGTATGTTTTTCAAGAAAGTATTTGAGCGCTTTCTATCATTTGATCACACGTATCCATGTGACCTGCTTTTATGTATGCGGAAGCTGTCGTTTTCATTGTTATTATGATACCATGTAACCAGCATTTTTGGTCATGATTTTTCATTATTTTCGCTGATAAACATGACGTTTTTCAAAATATCGACAAGAGGTGACGACATGCTGAAGCAAGATGCACATCTACATACACCGTTTTGCCCTCACGGCTCGCTTGATTCTTTTCATTCTTATATTGAAAAAGCCATCAAAAAGGGATTTGATTCCATAACCTTTACCGAGCATGCCCCTCTGCCTCCATCGTTTCAAGATCCAACACCAGAGCAGGATAGTGCCATGAAGCTCCAAGAACTTGACTCGTATATAACGAAATTGGATCAGTTGAAACAGGAATACAAAGGCCAATTAATAGTAAAAACTGGGCTTGAGGTTGACTATATCAAAGAGTATGAAGAGGAAACAAGTGCCTTTTTAGACTGCTATGGTCCAGAACTAGACGATAGCATTTTATCTGTTCACTTTCTTCCTGCTGGAGATGATTATATTTGCCTTGATTTTGACGAGCATGCCTTCCAGCAGCTAATAAGCCTCTATGGCAGCATCGAAAAGGTCTATCAAAGCTACTATGACCAAATTCATTCTTCTATTCTATCATCTTTAGGTCGCTATAAGCCAAATAGAATCGGTCATATCACCCTTGTTCAGAAATTCAAACAGCTTTTCCCATTTGAGATGACATCTGCACTTTGTCAAAAGATCACCCTTTGTCTTGAAGAAACGGCAAAAAAAGGCATGTCCTTAGATTTTAATACATCAGGTCTTCGTAAAACATATGCCAGAAGTATCTATTTAGATCAATGGATGATTGATCTTGCAAAACAGAAAAAAATTCCGCTCATTTTTGGGTCTGATGCCCATCAAGCGGAAGATCTCGGATATGCTTATGATCAATTCGAAGACATCATGAGTTTTAAATGAGAATCTAATGCCGGCTTTTTGGGTTCTAGTAAATGATGAAGCGAGCGGCTCAGTTCCTTAAAATACATTTGATAGAAATAAGGCTCATTTGGATTTAAATAAAGCACCTCCATTAAATATTGCGGCTGTAAATAGGGCATCATGAGTAGTGATTTTAGCTGAATCATAAAAGAGGAGATGGAGAGCTGCTCACAAATCACATGGGTGCTTTTTCCTTTTTCAATGATGAGCTGAAACAAATATTTTTCTTTCGTTAAATAGGTCGACATAATTTCTCTAATGAGCGTCGAATCAATCGTCACCTCTCGATAAACGAAACGGGTTAATTGACGGTGCTTGTGCTGATAAGATAAAATATCAAAAACCACATGTAGTAAGCATTCTTTTGCATGACGAGTTTCCATGTGATGGATATGTGATTCAATCATGTGAATATAGCCTTCATAAAAATCGGATACGAGCTGCTCAAGCAGCCCTCCTTTTCCTTGAAAGTAATAAGAAATGTGGGCAACGTTGACGTTTGCTTCCTTCGCAATCTCACGGACAGAGGTTCCAGAAAATCCTTTTTGGTTAAAAAGTCTGATGGCAGCTTCAATAATACGGTCTTTTGTTTGCACGGTTGTTGATGCTTTCATCCGCTCACCCCTCTTCATGTGTACATACTTCAAGATGAAGGCGGAAGTTCCTTTTACAATTGCTCGACAAATCCCACATGTGAGACGCAAGTTATGTATTTTTGAGATAGAAAGTAGGAGATTTTCATGTTTCATGTCGAAAAACAGTCTGGCGATCCATCAAAAAACTATCAATTGCTCGTTAAACAGGTCGAAGCCATTACAGATGGTGAGCCTGATCTAATTGCCAACCTAGCAAATGCGGCGGCGCTATTGTATCATTCACTCCCAGAGGTCAATTGGGCAGGGTTTTATTTGGCTAAAGGCGGCGAGCTTGTGCTCGGACCGTTTAACGGACTGCCTGCATGTGTGCGTATCCCATCTGGAAAAGGCGTTTGCGGTACTGCGTTTGCAACAGGTGACGTCCAGCGTATCGCTGATGTGCACGCATTCCCTGGACATATCGCATGTGATGCAGCATCACAATCTGAAATTGTCGTGCCGCTCAAAGTAAATGGAGAGATCATTGGGGTGCTCGACATTGACAGCCCCGTGAAAGACCGTTTCAGTGAAGTAGATGAAACCTACTTAATTCAATTTACCGAGGTACTCCAAAAGGCATTATCCGCTTCTACAAATGCGTAACCTTACAAAAAAGCAGGCAAATTGTCTGCTTTTTTATTTTTCTTCGCAGACGCGAAGCATCGCCATTGCCTCTAAATAGGTTGACTTCTCCTATCCAGCGTCATATAATAGAATTTGTGTGAAATATGGCAGCCTTTTTGTTCGGCTTTTTTGTATCATTTTGTTCCTTCTATATGAAGGTGCATCTTGTAACTCCCTGCTGCTGGAGCGAGGATGCATGAAAACATAATGACGGAAAAGACAAAGAACAGACGGTTTTTATTTTTCACAAATAAAAACAAATAAGGAGGAGTCACATTATGGCTCGCTATACAGGTCCAAGTTGGAAGATTTCCCGCCGTTTAGGCATTTCATTAAGCGGAACAGGTAAGGAACTTGAAAAACGCCCTTACGCTCCAGGCCCACATGGTCCAGGACAACGCAAAAAACTATCTGAATACGGTTTACAATTACAAGAGAAGCAAAAGCTTCGTCACATGTACGGTGTCAACGAACGTCAATTCCGTACACTATTTGACAAAGCTGATAAACTTCCTGGTAAACAAGGTGAAAACTTCATGATCCTTCTTGAAACTCGCCTTGACAACCTAGTATACCGTCTTGGCCTTGCTCGTACTCGCCGCCAAGCTCGTCAGCTAGTCAACCATGGTCACATCCTTGTTGATGGAAGCCGTGTAGACATCCCATCTTTCTCTGTGAAACCAGGTCAAACGATAGCTCTTCGTGAGAAATCTCAAAACCTTGCAGTTGTGAAAGAATCAGTTGAAGTGAACAGCTTCGTTCCTGAATACCTTACTTTCGATGCTGAAAAGCTTGAAGGAACTTTCACTCGTCTTCCAGAGCGTTCTGAATTAGCGCCTGAAATCAGCGAACAACTAATCGTTGAGTTCTACTCTCGTTAATTTCATGACTCTCCAAAGAGAGGTCAAACAAACCCTAGATCCCTTGATTGTTCAAGGTGGTCTAGGGTTTTTTGTTTGCATTCTCCTATGAACAAATGAATTTAAAACATATATAGAAAACAGACTATACACAAGACGAGCACCAGACAAAACTTCTAAAAGCATTTCTACACATTGAAGTTAGTCTAATTTTTTAATAATAATAGAAGCATTCACGTTTGTTTGAGTCCCTCCTGCTAGGGTTTGAAGAGTAACTGCTGCTGCGGAAGTATGGTTTACAAGAGTAAGCGTGTCACCCGCTGCTAGAGCGAGGATTGCCTGACCGTTATTCTGTTGAGTACCAGCTCCTGACCCATAAACTGTGTTCGTCACAGGACCTCCATTTACAAATAGGGTAAATTGATTTGGCTCTACGCCAGAAACTGAAAAAGTGACCTCGTAGTTTCCTGGATTGGTGACTATAATTTGAGAAGTTCCAGGGGCATGTGTAATACCAGAAGTAATAATTCCAGTTGAGTCAAAAATCACCGGGGCCTCTAAAGCTACTGTTTCAGCACTTAGATTGTATACATATGCAAATTCAGCTAGCCCTGCTCCTGTGGCTCCTGTTGCACCTGTTGGACCGGTTACTCCTGTTGCTCCCGTATCTCCTGTTACACCTGTTGGACCGGTTGCGCCTGTTGCTCCCGTATCTCCTGTTACACCTGTTGGACCGGTTGCGCCTGTTGCTCCTGTTGCACCCGTTGCACCGGTCGCTCCTGTAGCTCCCGTATCTCCTGTTGCACCTGTTGGACCGGTTGCTCCGGTTGCTCCTGTTGCTCCGGTTGCTCCTGTTGCACCGGTTGCACCCGTTGCACCGGTCGCTCCTGTAGCCCCCGTATCTCCTGTTGCACCTGTTGGACCGGTTGCGCCTGTTGCTCCTGCGGCACCCGTTGCACCGGTCGCTCCTGTAGCTCCCGTATCTCCTGTTGCACCCGTTGCACCTGTTGCTCCCGTATCTCCTGTTACACCTGTTGGACCGGTTGCGCCTGTTGCTCCCGTTGCTCCTGTTGCACCGGTCGCTCCTGTGGCTCCCGTATCTCCTGTTGCACCCGTTGGACCGGTTGCTCCTGTGGCTCCCGTATCTCCTGTTACACCTGTTGGACCTGTGGCTCCTGTAGCTCCTGCGGCACCCGTTGCTCCTGTAGCTCCCGTATCTCCTGTTACACCTGTTGGACCTGTGGCTCCTGCGGCACCCGTTGCTCCTGTTGCACCGGTCGCTCCTGTTGCTCCCGTATCTCCTGTTGACACCCGTTGGACCGGTTGCTCCTGTAGCTCCTGCGGCACACCGTTGCTCCTGTTGGACCGGTTGCTCCTGTGGCTCCCGTATCTCCTGTTACACCTGTTGGACCTGCGGCACCCGTTGCTCCTGTAGCTCCCGTATCTCCTGTTACACCTGTTGGACCTGTGGCTCCTGCGGCACCCGTTGCTCCTGTTGCACCGGTCGCTCCTGTTGCTCCCGTATCTCCTGTTGCACCCGTTGGACCGGTTGCTCCTGTTGCTCCCGTATCTCCTGTTGCACCCGTTGGACCGGTTGCTCCTGTTGCACCGGTCGCTCCTGTGGCTCCCGTATCTCCCGTTGCACCTGTTGGACCGGTTGCGCCTGTTGCTCCTGCGGCACCCGTTGCTCCTGTTGCACCGGTCGCTCCTGTGGCTCCCGTATCTCCTGTGGCTCCCGTTGGACCGGTTGCTCCTGTGGCTCCCGTATCTCCTGTTACACCTGTTGGACCTGCGGCACCCGTTGCTCCTGTAGCTCCCGTATCTCCTGTTACACCTGTTGGACCTGTGGCTCCTGCGGCACCCGTTGCTCCTGTTGCACCGGTCGCTCCTGTTGCTCCCGTATCTCCTGTTGCACCCGTTGGACCGGTTGCTCCTGTTGCTCCCGTATCTCCTGTTGCACCCGTTGGACCGGTTGCTCCTGTTGCACCGGTCGCTCCTGTGGCTCCCGTATCTCCCGTTGCACCTGTTGGACCGGTTGCGCCTGTTGCTCCTGCGGCACCCGTTACACCGGTTGCTCCTGTTGCTCCCGTATCTCCTGTTGCACCCGTTGGACCGGTTGCTCCTGTTGCACCGGTCGCTCCTGTGGCTCCCGTATCTCCTGTTGCACCCGTTGGACCGGTGCTCCTGTTGCTCCGTATCTCCTGTTGCACCCGTTGGACCGGTTGCTCCTGTTGCACCGGTCGCTCCTGTGGCTCCCGTATCTCCTGTTGCACCCGTTGGACCGGTTGCTCCTGTTGCTCCCGTATCTCCTGTTACACCTGTTGGACCTGTGGCTCCTGTAGCTCCTGCGGCACCCGTTGCTCCTGTTGCACCGGTCGCTCCTGTGGCTCCCGTATCTCCTGTTGCACCCGTTGGACCGGTTGCTCCTGTGGCTCCCGTATCTCCTGTTACACCTGTTGGACCTGTGGCTCCTGTAGCTCCTGCGGCACCCGTTGCTCCCGTTGCTCCTGTGCCCGTGCCTGTTGCACCTGTTGGACCGGTCGCTCCTGTGGCTCCTCGAACCCCTCGTAATCCCCGTAATCCTCTTCGTCCTACAATTACTTTTGTTTCACAAATGATGCAACAATTTGATTTTGATAGTTTCTGTTTACATTTAGGGCATTTTTTATACTTATCACAACCCATCAGTTATTCATCTCCTTTATCATTATAGATATGTTACATCTATAAATACGTGCAGATAAGTTAAATATCCAAAGAATAAAGATAAGCGTAGAATAAACATAATTTGCTAGACTCAGACAAAAGCCTTTTATGAAAATTTGATTGAATTTTGCGCTAAATTTGTCTATTTTTTTCATGATGACTAGAAACTGTTCAAATCCATAAAATCTATCATAAAAAAAATCCCCTAGAATTCTAGAGGATCTTTTGTTCCATGTTTCTCTCAAGTGTGATTTTTTATTTTTCCATCAAATCACTAATCAATTGCTCTGTTGTCATGACAGTAGCAAATTCATCATGCAATGTTGCAAGTGAGAGCCGATGGATCGTTTCTGGGTCAAAATATGTACCGGTTTGATCTGTTAGTCCAAAGGCGGCTGTTGCATCTGAGACTAGGTACGTATCAAAGCCAAGGTTTCCGCTCATTCTTGTTGTTGTAGATACGCAGTGCGGTGTTGTAAGTCCTGCGATCACAACAGTGTCGATCTCGTTTGATCTTAGTTGTTCCTCTAAGTTTGTGCCTATAAAGCTGCTGTTGACTTTCTTTTGGATGACCGTTTCTACCTCTAGCGGTCTGGCAATCTCTTTGAAAAGATGCCCTTCATTTGCCGGATGAAATACAGAGTCCGGATTGTCAGCTGTATGCTGAATATGAATCACTTTCCAGCCTTCTTCTCTCCAACATGTTAATAGGCGGTTGATATTCTTCTCTGCCTCTAGATTATTCCGTTCTCCCCATTTTTCATGCTCAAACGCCTTTTGTACATCAACAATGATCAAAGCCTTTTGGTTCGTTTGCACAAACGCCCACCTCCAAAAATTCTTACTCACTACATGTAGTGTAAGGAATGGTATTCGTTTTGTACATGTTTTTATTCGGCTATGCACAATGTTTTGTCTGTTTTTGCATCAAAAAGACAAATCACACACTGGTCATGATGTAATAGATACCAATAATCGATGTACAGTTAGACAGCACCTCGCCTATTTGAACTGATTTGATCATCTTCATCTTGCAGCTGTCATATATCGCGTGACATCAAAAAAGACAGCATATACCTGCTGCCTTTTTTCATTTTTTAATTCGTATTCTGTCCTCCGCCGTTCAGCCCTTCTTTAATATAGCCTTTCACTTGGCTTGAGGTTAATAGACCGATATGGCCAACGCCATGGATCAGGACGTTTCTTGCACCAATTAAACGAGAGAGGCTATTGACGACGATGAGATCTGCCGAGCTATAGACAGATGTGTAAAGTATTTTTTGATTTGGATCTGTGCCTGGTAATGCTCTGCTTGAAACGAGTCCGTTTGCTCCACCAATCGTGACAACGTTTTCAATTTTATCTCCGCCATCAAGATTCTTAATATAGTATAACGTGTTCGCCCCGCCCATACTATGACCTACAATATCTACTTTTTTGGCACCCGTTTTGTCTAACACATCTTGGACAAATCTGGATAGACGTGGACCATTGTTGCGGTTATTACCTGTTTTGTCTATGAAATCGATAGCATATAATTGGTTTCGATCCCAGCCTTGTGTGACCAAGTAACTTTTAATTGAAGCAAAGTTATAAGAGGCACCGCCAATGCCATGCACCATCACAACCGGATTATGCTCAGCCGCCTTCACCTCTTTCGGCTGGATAAAAGCCATTGAACCAATCACCAATGCAAGCGCAACGAGAATTTGCAAACTCCTTTTCTTAAAAAGAATCACTTTCATTCCCCCTTATTCATCTTATACAACTCTATTTTATACAAGAAAAATATGTCAGAAAAGTGAACAAGGTAATGTTTATGAGATGATTTCACAGCCCTATAAATAATCAAAAAGCACCTTGGTCTCTTGTAAATCAAAACTAAAAGACTACGAGATCTATTTTCTTTCATATATAATATGAATAGACAAAAGGAGGTTCTACTAGATGCTATTGACGCAAACACCTGCTCCACCCTACTATGCCGTGATTTTTACATCAAAACGAACAAATATCGAGCAGAAAGAATACGCTGCTGCTGCTCAAAAAATGGACGAATTAGCAAAAGATCTAGACGGGTTTCTTGGAATCGAAAGTGTACGAGATGAACATGGTGTTGGGATCACTGTATCTTACTGGGATTCATTAACAGCAATCAAAGAATGGAAAGCACATACAGCACATCAGCGTGTTCAAAAAAAGGGGAAAGTAGATTGGTATGAAGCCTATACCACCCGAATTTGCAAAGTAGAACATGCTTATACAAACGAAGATTCACTCCTTGAACAAGAAGCAAGCGAATGAGAGAAAACGCCCCTGTAAAATGGTGAGCCTCTTTTATTGAATCAGCCAGCATCATCTTTCTCGTGACGAGTGATATGGATGAAGAAGTCAAAGAACTTGCAGTAGTCTTCATGTTGATTCCTACTTCTCAAAAAGAAAAGCACCTCAATGTATCCTACCATTTGAGGTGCACTTGCTGTTTCTTTAAGATTTATTTATACGTGACGAGGAAGTATTTCTTTTTCCCTCTTCTTAAAACAGTAAATTGGTTTTCAATTCTATCTTCAGCTGAAAGGACATAGTCTTTATCTGTTTGTCTCTCTCCGTTGATGGAGACAGCACCATTTGTGATGTCTTCACGTGCTTGACGCTTTGATGGAGACAGCTTTGATTCCACTAGTACATCGACAAGTGTTAACTCTTCTGTGCTACTTTTCTCCATTGATGGAACATCTTTAAAGCCTACTTTGACTTCTTCGGCTGAAAGAGATTTAATCTCGCCTTTGAATAGCGCATTTGAGATGTTGACTGCCTGTTCTAGTGATTCACGGCCATGTACAAGTGTCGTAACTTCCTCTGCTAGACGGCGCTGTGCTTCACGTTTTTCAGGTGCTGTTTGCACTTTTTCTTCGTACGATGCGATCTCTTCTTTTGATAAGAACGTAAAGTATTTTAAGTATTTCACGACGTCACGGTCATCTGTGTTGATCCAGAATTGGTAGAACTCGTATGGAGACGTTTTTTCTTTATCTAACCAGATGGCGCCGCCTTCTGTTTTACCAAACTTCGTACCGTCTGCTTTCGTGACAAGCGGCATCGTTAAACCGAATGCTTTTGCCCCTTCTGCTTCAGACTTACGGATCAGCTCAAGTCCAGATGTGATATTTCCCCACTGGTCGCTACCGCCAATTTGCAGCTTACAGTTTTCATTTTTGTAAAGGTTTAAGAAGTCTAAAGATTGCAGGATGACGTAGCTGAACTCTGTGTACGAAATCCCTGTCTCAATCCGTGAGCTGACGATATCTTTTGCCAGCATGAAGTTCACACCGAAGTTTTTTCCAATATCACGAAGGAACGTGATGACATTCATTTGGCTGATCCAGTCGAAGTTATTCACGATAACGGCTGGGTTCTCACCTGCTTCAAAATCAAGAAATTGAGAGAGCTGTCCTTTGATTTTATCTGACCACTGTTCAACAATTTCTGCTGGGTTTAGTGAACGTTCTGCTTTTTTGAAGCTAGGGTCGCCGATTAGTCCAGTTGCGCCGCCAACAAGAGCAATCGGATGATGGCCTGCTTCCTGGAATCTGCGTAATGTTAAAATTGGCAATAGGTGACCAATGTGTAAGCTGTCCGCTGTTGGGTCAAAACCGGAGTAAAGCTTGATTTTTTCTTCCGATAATAATTTTGTTAAACCTTCTTCATCTGTTTGCTGCTGAATTAATCCTCTGAACGATAACTCTTCCATCAATTGACTCATATCCAATTCTCCTTTTTTTACAATTCAACATAAAAAACGCCCCTTCGAATGAACGAAGGGACGATATATATCGCGGTACCACCCTGCTTAAAAGACATAAATCACGCCTTTTCACTTACACTGATAACGGATAGATCCGTTCTTTCACTAATCAGGACAGCATACATGCTCCTTTTCGTAAAAGCGGTTCGTGAGGGTAATTCGAATATCTCTTTGTACTGACTCGCACCAGCCGTCAGCTCTCTTGGACAGGGAAAGATGATTCTACTGAATCTCAGTCAAAACCTTTACATATTCAACTAATGTCATTTTAAACATACTTTTGATATCAAGTCAACTGATGAAAAAAATTAATCTTCCATTGTCGATAGGTCGCCAGCCGGTAAATTCAGCTCCCACGCCTTTAGCACACGTCTCATAATTTTTCCGCTTCGCGTCTTAGGCAGTTTGTCCTTAAACTCGATTTCTCTCGGTGCTGCATGTGCAGCGAGTCCTTTTTTCACAAACGTACGGATCTCTTCTTTCAGCTCATCTGTCGGCTCATATCCGCTTCTAAGCGCAATGAATGCTTTAATAATTTCGCCGCGGACCGGATCTGGTTTTCCAATGACACCAGCCTCTGCAATGGCCGGATGTTCGACCAGTTTGCTTTCCACCTCAAAAGGACCAACCCGCTCTCCTGATGTCATGATCACATCATCGACACGTCCCTGGAACCAAAAGTATCCGTCTTCGTCCATATAAGCTGAATCTCCTGAAACATACCAATCTCCCGGCATAAAGTAAGATTCATATTTTTCAGGATTGTTCCAGATCGTATGCATCATAGACGGCCAGCCTTTTTTGATGGCGAGGTTGCCCATCCGATATGGCGGAAGTTCATTTCCGGCATTATCCACAATCGCAGCTTCTACGCCTGGAATCGGTTTCCCCATTGAACCTGGTTTAATGTCCATGCATGGATAATTACAAATCAGCTGTGCACCGGTTTCCGTCATCCACCAAGTATCATGAATTCGTTTGCCAAATACAGCGTCTCCCCAGCGGATGACTTCTGGATTAAGAGGCTCACCTACACTTAACACATGACGGAGCGAGCTGAGATCATATTTTTGAATGAGGTCATCTCCTGCCCCCATTAGCATTCTAAAGGCGGTCGGTGCACTGTACCAAACGGTCACACCTAGTGATTCAATCGTTTCATACCACGTATCAGGGCTAAATCTGCCGCCTAAAATGACATTCGTCGCCCCATTTAACCACGGTGAAAAAATGCCGTACACTGTGCCTGTTACCCAGCCTGGGTCAGCTGTACACCAGTAGACATCGTCTTCTTTCAGATCAAGCACCCATTTACCAGTCTGGTCTTGCTGTACCATTGCGCCATGGACATGCAGCACACCTTTTGGCGTACCTGTCGACCCTGACGTGTAATGAAGCAGAAAGCCGTCTTTTTCATCCATCCATTCGATTTCAAGGTCCTTCGCCGCCTGCGCAAAAGCCTCTTCATAATGGATTGTCCGAACGCCATCGACGTCTTCCTTTTCACCGCCGACAATGATGACAGATTCAAGTTTCGGAAGCTCTGCAAATGGAATTCGTTCAAGCAGATCCGGCGTTGTCACAATGACCTTCGCCTCACTATTTTCTAAACGGTCTTTGACCGCACCTTCCATAAATGCCTCAAATAACGGGCCAACGATCGCACCAATTTTGACTGCGCCAAGCAGAAGAAAATAGAGCTCAGGTGATCTTGGCATAAAGATAAATACGCGATCCCCTTTTTGCACATTCGCATTTTCTCTGAATAGATTTCCCGCTTTATTTGTGTTGATTTTCATATCTCTGAACGTATATTTTTCATCCCGCTGTGAATCTTTGTAGTGAAGCGCGACCTTGTTCTTACGAAACGAGTCCGCATGTCTGTCAATCGCTTCATAGGCTGCATTTATGTTTCCTGTTTCATACCATGAGAAGTTTTTTCTTGCTTCTTCCCATGAAAATTCTTTGTATGCCTGCTCATAATCATTTAAATGATAGTCCCCTTTTACTGATGGTAGCGTTTCCACTTTCATCAAACAGTCCCCCTTTGCATACGTTTACAATGACCATTATAGTATAGATGACTTTTTTTCTCAATTTTTAAAAAACTTATAGTGAAACCGTTTTAATTCTTGCAAGTTTTAAGATAAAATAGAGACGACTCACTAGAATTTGAGGCGGTGGATACGTGGAGCATCCTAAAACTTATTATTCAAAAACCATTAAGCGAGAAACAGGCACCATCCTGATTGAAGGTCCGGTACCTGCATCAGAGCTTGCGAACTATACGTTTCATGAAGGCCTAACGGCATTTCGCACGCCAGAGGAACAGAAACAAGCACTTGTTGAAATAGCAGACCTTCCAGAAGGACGTATTATCATTGCAAGAGTGGATGAGCTTGTTGTCGGCTATGTCACGTATTTGTATCCTGATCCGCTTGAGCGCTGGTCAGAGGGCAACATGGACAATTTAATCGAGCTTGGCGCGATTGAGGTCGCTCCTCCATTTAGAGGCTGCTCACTTGGTAAGCATTTACTTGATGTGAGCATGATGGATGAGCAAATGGAGAATTATATCGTCATTACAACTGAATATTACTGGCATTGGGATTTAAAGGGGACAAAGAAAAACGTGTGGGAGTACCGCAAGATGATGGAGAAAATGATGAACGCAGGCGGTCTTGTTTGGTTTGCAACAGACGAGCCAGAGATCAGCTCACATCCAGCCAATTGTTTAATGGCCAGAATCGGGAAAAACGTGAGTCCTGATTCGATTGAGCGTTTCGATCGTCTTCGCTTCCATCAACGCTTTATGTATTAACGTTCAATTCTTTTTTTGGCAAAGGGGATTGGTAAACAATGATGATTGAACAAATTATGGAGCGTGATGTGATCACGCTGCGAAAAACCGATACGATTGAAGAAGCCATAAAAAAAATGAGTGCACATCACATTCGGCATATTCCGATCGTATCTGATCAAGATTCTGTCATTGGGATGGTGACAGATCGAGATATTAAAAATGCCAGTCCAAGTATATTTGAAACAGAAAAAAGGAAGCTCTTTATTCAGCGGCCTGTTGAAGAGATCATGGTATTAGAGACCATTACTGCTCATCCGCTTGATTTCGTTGAAGAGATTTCTAGTGTCTTTTTTGAACACGGAATTGGCTGCCTTCCAGTAGTGAGACGCGGCAAGCTTGTAGGCATTATCACAAAGACTGATTTGCTTCGTACGTTTGTCAGACTGACAGGTGCAGATCAGCCTGGGTCACACTTAGAGGTTGAAGTGGACCAAATGACAGAAGGTCTTGCAGACATTACGACCATTTTAAAAGAGCAGCATATTCAAATGCTGAGTGTGCTTGTGTATCCGCATGCAAATGAATCGTCTAAAGTGCTCGTCTTCCGCCTTCAAACCATGCATGCAGATCATGTGACGAAGCTGATTCGTGCAAAAGGCTATAAGGTGCTGTGGCCTATGGAGCAGACGATCAAATGAAGGAAGCGACCTTTGTTTTTTCACCCTCTTTTCAAACGTACCAGTTTCACCAAGACCATCCCTTCAATCAGCTTCGTGTCTACTTAACATATGACCTGCTTCAAAAAATGAAGGCGTTAACAGATGATGAGATCGTCGCACCGCGTATGGCGACCCTCGAGGAATTAAAGCTCGTCCATACAGCCGATTATATTCAAGCTGTGCAGCGGGCTAGTCAAGGAAAGCTCTCTACAGCAGAGGGGGAGCGCTACGGTCTTGGCACGGAGGATACACCGATGTTTGCAGGTATGCATGAGGCAGCTTCTCTCCTTGTTGGCGGGACACTCACAGCCGTTGACCAAGTAATGATGGGACACTCGCAGCATGCACTGAATCTTGGCGGTGGACTTCATCACGGGTTTAAAGGGCGTGCATCTGGCTTCTGTATTTATAATGACAGCTCAGTGGCGATTCAATATATTCAAAAGACATATGGTGCAAGAATTTTATATATTGATACGGATGCCCATCATGGAGATGGTGTACAATTCAGCTTCTATGACGACCCTGAGGTATGTACGGTCTCGATTCATGAAACGGGACGCTATTTGTTCCCTGGAACTGGACAAGTACAGGAAAGAGGTCATGATAAAGGCTATGGCTACGCCTACAATATTCCGCTTGATGCATTTACAGAAGACGAATCGTTCCTTGAAGCATACCGAACAGCAGTGACGGAAATTGCTGCTTTTTTTAAACCAGATGTGATTTTGACGCAAAACGGCGCAGACGCACACTACTATGATCCGTTAACCCATTTATCTGCCACCATGAAAATATATGAGGAAATTCCTAGACTTGCCCATGAATTAGCGCATCAATATTGTGATGGCAAATGGATCGCTGTCGGCGGAGGAGGATATGATATTTGGCGTGTCGTGCCAAGGGCGTGGAGCCGAATTTGGCTTGAAATGAAAGGTATTACACCGCCTAATGAACTGCCTCAGGACTGGGTTCAGGCTTGGCATAAACAATCTCCTGTCACCCTGCCATCCACATGGAGAGACCCTGACGATTTATATCCACCGATCCCAAGAAAAGCAGAAATCACAGAAAAAAATGCTCAAACTGTAGAAAAAGCACTGATGCCCGTTAGAAGAGAAAAGAAAAATGCATAAGAAAAGCAGGCATTCACTGATGTGTAAGCCTGCTTTTTCGTTTTATTTTGTTGATTGTCTTTCTTCAATTCTGTGTGGAAGTTCCACAATTTGGTCATCTACTTGCTCTTTGTTCATCAGCTTTGTCAGCAGTCTCATTGCGACAGCACCAATATCATACGTCGGCTGAACAACAGTTGTCAGCTGAGGACGCACCATGAGAGAAAGTCTCGTGTTATCAAAGCCAATCACTTCTAAATCGTCAGGAATGGATACGCCTCTATCTTGTGCTCCATGAATGACACCTAGCGCCATTTCATCCGTAGCCGCAATAACAGCTGTCGGCTTGTCAGACTGCTCAAGCAAGTGAGCAAGTGATTCAATTCCAGAATCATACGAATAATCGCCTTCAGCGACGAGCGCATCGTCAAATGCGATGCCCGCTTCTTCGAGCGCACGCTTATAGCCTGCAAGCTTTCTCATAGAGTTAATCGGTTCTGACATTGGGCCAGATACGAAGGCAATTCGCTTATGTCCTTTTTCAACTAAAAGCTGAACTGAATCATAAATCGCTTGCTCGTAGTTGATGTTGACAGATGGTGTTTGAGCTTGCTCTTCAACAGATGCAGCAAGAACAATTGGCACAGGAGAGCGCTTAAATTCTTCAACAAGCACATCTGTGATATTTCCACCCATAAAGACAATCCCATCTACTTGTTTACCTAGCATTGTATTTAATAGATGAAGCTCTTTATCGGTATTTTGATCTGAGTTGCTCAAAATGATGTTGTACTTATACATCGTGGCGATATCTTCAATTCCGCGAGCAAGCTCTGAATAGAAGATACTCGAAATATCAGGGATGATGACTCCCACCGTTGTTGTTTTTTTACTTGCAAGGCCTCGTGCCACCGCATTCGGGCGATAGCCAAGGCGATCAATCGCTTCAAGTACCTTTTTTCTTGTTGTTGGTTTTACATTCGGATTCCCATTCACTACGCGTGATACCGTTGCCATACTTACATTTGCTTCTCTTGCTACATCATATATTGTAACATTATTCACATAAATCACTCCTTCAAATACACTTCATATCTATAGCATTCACCAATTGGATAGAGACATGTCAGATACGAGGAAAATAATATCCTATTTGTCATTAAAACGATGAAAAGAGACACATAATTTTTCAATCTACATCAAAATGACATTCTTTTATGAAATTATACACGTTTTTTCACCATATGAAAACGTTCCCTTTCTTTTTATAACTAAATTAAACAAACTTTAATGAGCTTGTTACCTGTAAATTGAATCATATTTCATGAAAAATCGTCGAGAACGTCAGCTATGACAATGATCTTAGCAGATTCTATTGAATTTTAAAAATGAAAACATTGTGAACAAGCACTTTTAAAGCTTGCAATGTGTTCTTTTCCTTTCATTCCCAATATCCATCATGTTTTATCCATAGAAAAACCGCCGGGCAGTCATCCGGCGGCTTTCTATCTATGATTACGCGTGAATGTTAACAAGTGGTCTTAACGCATCTAACCATTTTTCGAATTGAGGAATGTCCATTTGCTGCGCTGAGTCAGATAGAGCAACAGATGGATCTGGATGCACTTCTGCCATGACACCGTCTGCTCCAATCGCAAGAGCTGCTTTCGCTGTTGGAAGGAGAAGATCTCTACGTCCAGTTGAGTGCGTCACATCAACAAAGACTGGTAAATGTGTTTCTTGTTTCAAAATTGGCACAGCAGAAATATCTAGTGTATTTCTTGTCGCTGTTTCATATGTGCGGATACCGCGCTCGCAAAGGATGATTTGGTCATTTCCTTGGGCGATGATGTATTCAGCTGCATTGATGAATTCTGAAATAGTCGCTGCAAGACCACGTTTTAAAAGAACTGGTTTCTTCACAGATCCTGCTGCTTTTAATAGCTCGAAGTTTTGCATGTTTCGTGCACCAATTTGGATGACATCGATATGCTCAATCGCTTCTTCAATATGAGCAGGATTGACGATTTCACTAATGACAGCAAGACCGTATTCATCCGCTACACGCTTTAGAATTTTAAGACCGTCTACACCGAGTCCTTGGAAATCGTATGGACTTGTGCGAGGTTTAAATGCACCTCCGCGAAGTAGTTTTAGTCCTTGCTGTTTCGCTGCTGCCGCCACTTCTGCGACTTGCTCGTAGCTTTCAACAGCACATGGTCCAACGATGAAGCGCTGTTTCCCATCACCGATCGCTTCTCCATTGATGTTCACGATTGTATTTTCCGATTTTTTCTTACGAGAAACAAGAAGTGCTTTGCTGTGGTCATCTTCTTGAAGCTCTAGGCCTGCTTTGAAAATCTCTTTGAAAATATGCTGAATTGTTGAGTTTTCGAATGGTCCATCATTTGCTTCAAGAATTTGGTTCAGCATTGTGCGCTCTCTGACAGGATCATAACGGTTGACACCTTGCGCTTCTTTCGCCTTTCCAATTTCTTTTACAATGCTTCCTCTTTCATTGATCAGTTTTAAGATTTGAAGATTTAGTTCATCTGCCTGCTGTCTCAATTGTTCTAGTTCATTGTTGCTCATTTTTGTCATCCTTTCCTCTGCCTGTTCTCGCTTTTTTTTTTTTCATTCTCTCATGATAGGGTTTATTATAAACAAAGATTTCGGAATTGTCACGAAAATTTTCTTTATTACCCAAACGCTTTTAAGCGATAAAGTATTATGTGTAAGATTATAGCATAGTTTTGATTGAAGTAAACCTTTTTTATAAAAGAAACGTCAGCAGTTGCTGACGTTTCTTTTACACATTATGTTCAAGCGCTTCTTTTGTAATGCTTGAGTGGGATGCATGCCATTTTACTTTTCCACCGCTAAAGACGAGTGCCTGGGGACTTTCGTGCTTTACCCCTGACTTTTCTGTCACATAGGATGAAAGCTCTCTTGTGTTTTGAATTTGCAAGAAATAAGTTGGCACGTCTTCATGTGCAGACGCAAATGCTTCAAACTCTTGAAAAGCCGCTTGACTGATCGGACATGTCAAACTGTGCTTAAAAAAGACAAAGGTCCCATCTTGATTCGTTAGTTGATCAAACTGTTCTTCTGTTTCAATGAGTTGTTTTGACATGATGTTCTCCTTCTTCACTCTGTGCAGTAAGAGTTAGCCTTTAGTCGATTGTTCTACTTTTTCTTTGACATCTTTAATGCCATCTTCAATTTCTGATTTCGCTTCTTGTGCTCGTACTTTGGCTTCATCCGCTACATCTGATGCTTCACTTGCTATGTCAGCTGCCGCATCTTCTGCTTCACTTTTCACATGATTAGCTTTTCCAGCTGCACGTTCTTTTATGTCTTTCACTTTGTCTAAAATTTGGTTTGACTGTTCTGCCACCATTTGAGACAATTCAGACGTTTTATCTTTCGCAATCGTCACATATTCAGTGCCTCTTTCTTTTGCATCTGTTGTGAGTCGATCTGTTTTTTCTTTTAAAACATTCGCTTGGGTGTTCAAATCATCGCGAAGCTCTTTCCCTGACTTCGGTGCTAAAAATAAAGCTGTTGTTGCACCCACAATTCCACCAATAAGTGTTCCGATCAAAAAGTCTTTGCTATTGATTCCGTCTTTGCTCATGATTATTCCTCCTATGCGAAAATGGTTTATTTTTGGTGTTTTCGTTGTTTCCATTTTTTATAAATTTCAAGTGCTGCGTTACTCCAGCTTACCACATCCGTGACTTTTTCTTGATTTCGTTCAACGGATGAAGAAACCGCACCAGCTGCCTGCTTTATGCTTGTATTAAATTGGTTGATCGAGCCGCCAATTCCCTGCACCGCATCCACAACTGTGTTGAGTTTTGCCGATTTGTCTTGAATATCTTCAGCAAGCTGATTCGTCTTATGTAGCAACTGTGTTGTCTCTGTGGTGATCCCTTGCATCTGACCTTCAAGACCTTCTAAAGTTGATGCGACATTCTTTAATGTCAGCTGTAAGGATTTTAATGTTTTGGACAAGTAGATGACAAGAATGAGGAAAGCAATTGCGATCAGTGCAACGCTTAGATATAGAATAATAATCATCTGATACCTCCTTTGCTGCGGGCATATTCAATTCATTACCCTCTCGTTGTATCATTCAAACATCGCATAGAATGACCGATTGAATAATAATTCTACACTTATTCGCTGATTCCTGTCCACAGCGAACGAAAAAAAGCGGAAGATGTTGACACAATTAGTCGCTTTGTCACATTTTATTCAAAATAAAAAAAGTGCCGATCAAAACGGCACTTTTCGTTTAAGTATTTATACAGCGACTTTTTCATAAGCACGCAAATATTTTTGAATGTCTCCTGCTCCCATAAAGACCAGAATCCCATCTTTGTGCGCTTTCAGCACAGATGTATCTTCTTCTGCAATCAATTGGGCCTGCGGGATTTTTTCTCGTAAGTCTTCGATACTCAGCTTCCCGATGTTTTCACGGGCTGAACCGAAAATATCACATAGGTATACATAGTCCGCTTTTTTCAAACTGTCAGCAAATTCACTTAAGAATTGCTGTGTACGTGTGAAGGTATGCGGCTGGAAGACAGCGACAATCTCACGGTCTGGATACTTTTGGCGTGCTGCTTCAATGGTGACTTCAATCTCCGTTGGGTGATGGGCATAGTCGTCAATTAAAACCTGCTCACCGACTACTTTTTCATTGAAGCGGCGTTTCACACCACCAAATGTCGTTAGTGCCCCTTTGATGAGCTCTACATCAATGGCTTCATAGTGACATAATGCAATGACAGCTAATGAATTAAGGACATTATGATTTCCGTAGGCAGGAATGTAGAAGGTATCATAAAACGTATTTCGTACAAATACATCAAATGTAGTGCCTTCCGTGTTCTTCACAACATTGCGTGCTTGGAAATCATTTTCTTCATTGAAACCGTAGTATACAACAGGTACCTTCGCTTGAATCTTAGGCAGATGCTCGTCATCACCGCAAGCGATAATGGCTTTTTTCACTTGAAGCGCCATGTTTTGAAACGCATCAAACACGTCGTCAATGTCCGAGAAATAATCAGGATGATCAAAATCAATATTGGTCATGATCGCATAGTCTGGATGATAGCTGAGGAAGTGTCTGCGGTATTCGCATGCTTCAAATACAAAATACTCGCTGTTTTCTTTCCCCATACCAGATCCATCGCCGATTAAGTATGAAGTTGGTTTCGCTGATTGCATCACATGGGCAAGCAGTCCTGTTGTTGACGTTTTACCATGAGCACCAGTAATCGCAACGTTTGTGAATGTATCCATGTATTCTCCAAGGAATTTATGGTAACGAATGACAGGAATCCCTTCAGAAAGGGCGCGTTCAATCTCAGGGTGTGTATCAGGAAATGCATTACCTGCAATGACGGTCATCCCTGGCTGAATATTATCTGGGTCAAATGGAAGAATTTTAATATTTCGTTCTTCTAATGCTTTTTGTGTAAAGATATGTTTTTCGATATCCGATCCTTGGACAGTATACCCAGTATCATGAAGAATTTGGGCCAGTGGACTCATACCTGTCCCTTTTATTCCAACAAAATGATAAACAGTCATAATTGTACCTCCAACAAACGTCTATCTGACTTACAGTATATGACGCTCATTTCAATTTGCAACTTGTGATTTTCGCCTCTAGCGGCTCACAGATCGCAGCTCCAAATAAAGATTTTTTTCCGATCTTCCTATTCTAATCAATATTAACTATGATTAGTATCCGACAACTTTCCTATTTCTAACACCTGCTTTCGCTCATTTTACATAAAAAAGCGTTCTGACAGGCATGCGAAAAGCGTCCAATTCCAAAATTGCACTTATGTGCTATCATACCATGTTTATGAAAAAAATGAAGTGGTTTGTTTAGATCAGCTGTTCTAAGTCACTCAGTGTCATGAGGACTTCCCTTGGCTTACTGCCTTTTGCACCAGAGATCATGCCCTCGCGTTCCATCATGTCGATCAATCTGGCTGCACGATTGTAGCCAATTCTAAATCTTCTCTGCAAACTCGATGTACTAGCGCTATTCTGCTCAATGGCAAAACGGCAGGCATCCATAAACAATTCGTCTTCATCTGTAATCGCAGAGCCTTGGAGCATTAATTCCTCCTGTTCGAAAAGGAACACCGGCTTACGCTGTTTTCTAACATGTGCCACCACTTGATCGATCTCGCGGTCTGATACAAAGTTCCCTTGCAGCCTCGTCGGCTTGCCGGAGCCATTTTCTAAGAAAAGCATGTCTCCTTTTCCGAGAAGCTTTTCTGCACCTGCCATGTCGATGATCGTTCTAGAATCTACCTGACTTGAGACAGAGAATGCAATTCTTGTTGGAATATTGGCTTTAATCAGACCTGTGATGACATCAACAGAAGGTCTTTGTGTCGCAATCAATAAGTGAATGCCGCATGCCCTTGCTTTCTGCGCGATTCGGCAAATACTTTCTTCGACTTCATTTGGTGCGACCATCATTAAATCAGCGAGCTCATCGATCACTACAACAAGATAAGGTAGTTTTTCACCCATTTGTTTTTCTTTGACAAGCTCATTGAATCGTTTGATTTCTCTCACACCAGAGTGCGCAAACAGCTCGTAGCGTCTTTCCATTTCATCCACTACCCATTTCAGAGCAGCTGTCGCTGTCTTCGCATCGGTAATAACAGGACTCACGAGATGCGGAATATGATTATACGGCGCTAATTCGACCATTTTAGGGTCGATTAAAAGCATTTTCACTTCATCTGGTGATGCTTTAAACATTAAGCTCACTAAAATGGTATTGATGCAGACACTTTTTCCTGAACCGGTTGCTCCAGCAATTAAGCCATGCGGCATTTTTTGCAAATCAACGACAACAGGTTGTCCTGAGATATCTAATCCGAGTGCTGCTGTTAAAGGAGATGGATTATCTCTAAATGCACTGCTTCTGATCATCTCTCGTAAGAAAACCATTTTACTGTGAAGGTTCGGCACTTCGATCCCGATCGTGTTCTTTCCTGGTATCGGTGCTTCAATTCGAATATCCTTTGCGGACAAACTGAGTTTAATATCATCTGACAGGTTCGTGATTTTGTTCACTTTGACCCCTGGTTCTGGATGTACTTCAAACCTTGTCACAGATGGGCCTTGCGTGACATGAACCACACTTGCTCTGACATTGAAATTTTTCAGCGTGGCATTGAGCAGCTCTGCCCGCTCTTTCACCCATGTCCCGTCCTCTCCTTTTTGAGCCGGAGGTACATCTAAAAGGGCGAGGCTTGGAAACACATATCCTTGGCCATCTGCTGCTTTCTTTTGTCCTTGCACGCGCTGATCACTTTTTAACATCATGACGTTAAAAGGAACCGTTGAGGTTTGTCCATTTGTACGTTGTGGCTGAGGAGATGCCTGTTTCGATTTTTCTTCGATCACTTCATGCACTTGTTCTTGCTTTTCTTGCTGCTCTATGACAGATTCTACTCGTTCAGTAGCGGTCTGTTCGTCTGCTACTTGTTCTATTGGCATCACTTGATCTTCTACTATTTCCGCTTCTTCTATCAATTGCTCTTCTTGCAGATCATGCTCGGCAACTGGCTCTGTTTCTTCCAATGCTGCCGCTGGCACTTCTTCTTGATGGTCTTCTAAGGAATCAGCTGCTATTTCCTCGACTGGTTCTGCTGAGATGACGTCTAGTACCTCTACTTCTTCTGCCGGCATGTCTACTTCCATTTCAATTGCGGAATGCGTGTCTTCCGCTGTTTCGAATGTCAACGGTTCTATTTCCTTCGTATGATCTACAAACTGTTCTACCGGCTCGTCCTGTATTTCTTCGTTTCCACTGGAAACATCCTGTACAGGTACAGGCTCAGACTCTACCGGCGGCTTGTGATATACTTCGGCTTGCTGATGATGTAAGTCAGCTTCAATATGGTCTTGAGGCTCAGAAAAGGCTGGCTCTTTTTCCTCTGTTTGAATGAAAGGCTCGTCATTTAAACGCTCCATCGTCGATTGGACGTGATCGTGATAAGCGAGCTCCTCTTGCAAAGTAAGCGGGGTCACGTCTGTTTGCATGTCCACTCTTTCTTCTGCTGGCGCTGAAACTGTTTCTTCCATACGATTTTCTTTCCGTATTGATGGAATGTTCATTTGCTGTCTGACATTTCGTTCACGCTCTGCCTCTTCTGATAACAGGGTGACGCGCTGCGCTGTTTCTGCTGCTTTCATTTGAACAGAAGATGATTCTTCTTTCGACTCTGTTCGTTTCGGACGCATATCCTGATGATAGCCATAGATCGGTGATGGAATTTGCTCTGGTTTGAATGGCTTTTTATGAATGTCAGGCTGAACCGTTTGTTTTGACTCATAGGTCTTCTGCTTAGCCTTTGGCTGGCCTTGCTTTGGGCGTCTTCTTTCCTGCTTTACTCCGTCACGCTGAGGTTCATCTGGAACGAGCGGAAAGCGGAAGTTGCCTGTCGGATATTCATAATAGACTTTTGTATCTTCAATTTTTTTATATTCTTTATGCTGTTCAAAAACTGGCTGCTTTGGTGCAACTGGACCTTCCTCAGGTCTCACAGCTTTTTCTTCTTTCTTTTCTTCTCCTAAAAATACACTAAAAAATTTATCTAACCAACTCATCATTTATCACTCACTTTAACTCCCCTTACGTTTTCTTGGGCGATTTTTAGTATACCATTGCTTTTTCATGCAGAAAAGCGAGAAAAGTGCCGGTCTTTGCTATTTGTGCTGTCTGTAGATGAAAAAAAGTCACTAAGTACGTACTTAGTGACTTTTGGTATAACACATTCTTCGCTCTGATGTGCCCGTTTATGGGAGGTTATGCTTGAAAGGGTTCGCCAGCTTGATGGCTTCCTTCTAGAACAAGAATCCCTTTTTCAGCAGGCGCGTCTGGAAGATCTAGTTCTTTTGCTGAACAAATCATTCCGCTTGATGGAACACCTCTTAGCTCAGCATCTTTGATGATTAAACCGCTTGGCATCACCGCCCCAACCTTCGCAACCACGACATATTGCCCTTGATCAACGTTTGGGGCACCGCACACGATTTGTAATGTTTCATCGCCAACATCCACTTGGCAAATGTTTAATTTATCTGCATTCGGATGCTTTTCTTTTTCCTTTACATAACCGACAACAAATTTTGGTGATAGATCCACAGTCAACGTTTCACTGACACCGTTGCGGTTTAAAATTTCGTTGATATCTTGAACAAGTGTTTCAGAAAGCGGTACAGATCCGTTTTCTTCAATTTTCATGTAAGTGGATGCATTGAAGATATTAAAGCCTGTTGTTTCTTTTGTTTCTTGATTGAAGATTCTTACGACATCTCCAAACGTCTCATGACCTACTTCTTCTCTCGTCACATCTTTCAATGAAATAAGAAGTGTGTCGCCTACACCTTCTGCATTATAAAAAACGTTCATTCTTCAAAATTCCCTTCTACTGCTGTTTTGGTCTGCTTTTAGCAAGAATAAAGATCGGTTCAAGCTTGCCCTCATCATATAAAAATGACAATGCGGTAATCGGAACCGTGCCGCTGGCGAAGAAGCTCATCGACATCTGTCCTAAAATATCATAGCCTGATTCATTGCGAATATCTGCAATGATGAATACATCTTGATGGGGGACAGAGATGGCCATCTGTCCTTCTATTTTTTGCGCGTATTCTTGTAAAATCGATTCATTTAAAAGTCTGCTGGCATCATATCCGTCATTTGCACGGAAGAAATAAAACCGGTTGCCTGCCACTTCATCCATTTTCACCACAGTTTCAAGTGAGCGGACATTGAAGCTTGCAGTTTCCCTGATTCGTTCTTTTGTCCAGTTTTCCTTTTGAAGCATCTTTTCATCAATTAATCTATAGGTGCTTCCAAGGTCAAGTGCATAGTAGATTCTCGTTTCAGCTGTATGCTCATCAAACACGAGCGGAATCTCGTCACTTGATGCCTCAGGAAAGGAAGTGGATCGAATGACGGGATAAATTTGCTTTTCTTTTCCTGAGATGTGCTGCGCTTCGCCTTTCATGGCACTTAGCGCCTCTTTCACATAATAGACGATCTCATCCAATGTTTCATCAGGCTTTACTTCCCACTTTGCAATGATTGGCGGGAGCTCTAGTGTGATCCCTTTGCCTGTTTGTTTATCTTCAATACGAAGCGTATCTTTTTCTCGGTCAAACTGGTGTGACCAGCTGTCATTTGTCAGACGGCTTTTGAGTTCGTTCGCAAGCTGTCTTGATGTCATTTTTGCCATGATTTAGACTCTCCTTTCATTATTTAGAAAGAGAATCTGTTAAAAATGCTTCAATCTCTTCCTTCGTTTTACGATCCTTGCTGACAAAGCGGTTAATCTCTTGCCCATTTTTAAAAACTAAAAAGCTTGGAATGCCGTAAATTTCCCACTCTGCGCAAGTGTCAATAAATTGATCTCTATCCACATAGAAGTACTCAAATTCTGGGTAGTTTGCTTCAAGCTCTGGTAAGAATGGTTCGATAAAGGTGCAGTCCGGGCACCAGTCCGCTGAAAATAGCAATACTGTTAAGTCTTCTTGAATTACTTTTTGTAATTCTTCGTTAGATTCAATTTTTTTCATGTTTCATTCCTCCAGTTTGTATGGTTAAATCTCCGAATTGTATATAGCCTTTCTTTCGCATCCATTCTGATACTACCAAACTAATCACTGCCGGGCCAACGATATGCAAAAGAGCGATTGCTAGAAAAACGGATGGATGAAATCCCATAACGGTCAGTGTCATGAGCTGTCCAACAAGGCCACTCGTTCCCATTCCTGCCCCTGCCGCATTATTGACCATCCCAAAGCCAATAATACCAATTGGCGCGAGAATGAGGCCCGCTATCGTCGGTGGAATAAGGATAAGGGGATTTTTCACAATGTTCGGCAGCTGCAATTTTGACGTGCCAATACCGACAGCTGCAAGACCGCCAAAACGATTTTCTCTAAAGCCTGCAGCGGCAAAACCGACCATTTGAGCGCAGCAGCCAATCGTTGCAGCACCAGCAGCTGTTCCGCTTAAGTCAAGCATGAGCGCAAGCGCAGCGCTTGAAATCGGTGAGCTGAGGGCAAGTCCAACAATGGTTGCTACTAGCATGCCCATGATGAGCGGACTTTGGTCAGTCCCCCACATAATGAGCCTGCCAAGCCCTGTCATCATGGCTTCAATCCCTGGACCGATCAAAGTGGCGGTGGAAAAACCAGTGATGATGGTGACAAGCGGTGTCAAAATGATATCAATTTTTGTCTCACCACTGACCAGTTTGCCGAGTTCTACACCAATTAATGCTGCGACAAAGCTTCCAGCAGGTCCACCAAGCTCTGCTCCTGCAACGCCTGAGACAACACTTGCAAAAATGATCAATGGAGATGCCTGTAACCGGTATGCAACGGCTACGCCAATCGCTGGTCCCATGAGCCCCATTGCGAGTGTTCCCATTTTGATGATGAGCGGAAGTGATAACAGACCGCCTGCTGTTTTTAAAATCAGACCTACTACTAATGTAGCAAATAGACCTAAAGCCATAAAAGAGAGTGCTTCAATGAAATACACTTTTGGCGAAAGGGAGATCCCCTTTCTTTTCAAATAAGTCATCAACGTCGTCTTCCTGCTTTCTCATAGGGAAGACGAAGAGGCCTGTCCTTCCCATTATATGTAGTATTCTTACGATGAAAAATAGTTTCTACCATGAATATCATAATCATATTTTTTTTGCTTTATCAAGCACTTCTTGTGTAACATGAAAAGAAACAGGGCAAACCTTTACTAAGTTTGTACAAAAGGAGGAGATCGTTATGCAATTAACCGTCTATTTAGCAGGAGAAATTCATAGCCAGTGGCGCGATGAAATCAAGGAGAAAAGCCAATCGTTGAAACTGCCAGTGACATTTGTTGGTCCAATGGAGAATCATGACCGCTCCGATCACATTGGTGAGGACATTTTAGGTGAGCAGCCGAATGCCATATTCAAAGATGATGCCGCTTCTGATTTGAACAATTTTCGTACTGAGATCCTATTAAACAAGGCAGACGTCGTCATTGCCCGCTTTGGTGAGAAATATAAACAGTGGAACACGGCGATGGATGCATCTGCTGCCATCGCTAAAGGGAAACCTCTCATTTTGATCCGCCCAAAAGAACTGCACCATCCGTTAAAGGAGCTATCAAACAAAGCGAATATCACTGTGGAAACCGTGAACCAAGCGATCAAAGCGTTATCTTACGTGTTTGAACAGCAATAAAAAAAGGCTGCTCTCTTGAAAGAGGCAGCCTTTTGATTACATTTACACCTGTTGATAAATAGAATCCACTGTACTTTGATCACAGTTTTTCACAAGACGGACAATTAATTCTTTTGCCGCTGCATAATCATCCACATGCAATACTGAATGACTTGTGTGAATGTAGCGGGCACATACCCCAATGACAGCAGAAGGCACGCCTTGGTTTGAAATATGCACACGTCCAGCGTCTGTACCACCTGGTGATACGAAGTATTGGTATGGAATACTGTTTGACTCAGCCGTATCGAGCACAAAATCTCTCATGCCGCGGTGCGTAATCATGGTTCGATCAAAAATACGCAGAAGTGCACCTTTTCCAAGCTGGCCGAATTGGGTTTTGTCACCTGTCACATCGTTTGCAGGGCTTGCATCTAAAGCAAAGAACAGATCTGGCTGAATCATATTCGCAGCTACTTCTGCCCCTCTAAGACCTACTTCTTCCTGAACCGTTGCACCAGAATACAGATGACATGAAAGTGGTTCGTCTTTTATTTCTTTTAATAATTCAATCGCAAGTCCGCAGCCATAGCGGTTATCCCAAGCCTTCGCTAAAATCTTTTTAGGATTCGCCATTGGGGTAAAGACTGTTGCAGGCACGATTTGCTGTCCTGGACGAATGCCAAGCTCTTTTGCCTCTTCTTCACTGTCTGCCCCAATATCAATGAGCATGTCTGATGGTTTCACAGGTTTGCTTTTTTGTTCTGGTGTTAGAAGATGAGGTGGTGTACTAGAGACGACACCAGGAATTGGCCCGTGATCGGTATGAACATCGACACGCTGCGCCAGCATGACTTGACTCCACCAGCCGCCGAGTGTTTGGAAGCGGATCATCCCGTTTTTCGTAATGGATGAAACCATGAATCCCACTTCATCCATATGACCAGCCACCATGATTTTAGGTGCGTTCTCTGGCCCCTTGCGTACCCCAAACACACCGCCAAGACGATCCTGAATGAGTTCGTCAGAATATTTCTCAAGTTCCTTTTTCATAAAAGCACGCACATGGTGCTCATTACCTGGGGTACCTTGTAATTCTGTTAAATTTCGGAAAAGCGACAATGTTTCTTCATTCATTCTACGATTTACCTCGTTTCTATGTAATGACCATATATATTCCTATAAAAATAACACTCACTTTATACTATAAGAATTCTTTCGGTTTTCCAAGTATCTCTCCAGAAATTTTGAATATGCTTTCAAGTATTCGGATTCCTTAACATCAATGGACAAGTTTTGTATAATGGAAAAAACAGCAATACGGAGGTGCAGCACGTTGAAGTTAAAACATGTTCTGATTGGTGCGAGTATTGGCGTAGCCGCTGCAATTGTTGCAAAGAAAGTATTTTTCCCTACGTATATCTCGTCTGAAAAAGCATTAAAAATTGTGAAATCCGCTTTTAAACAGCGCGGCCCGATTGATGGCTCTTGGATTTATACTGTACCAGAACCATATACCGTAAATGGTGAAACGATTGATGTGTACAAATCTGGCATTACTCGCTCAGCCTTTGGCGAGCTTGAACAGTACGAAGTCATGATTGATGCCAAAACAGGCATGATTGTGGATGTCATTGATTCTGTGGCTTGATAAAGAAAGCTTCGCAAAGTTGTGTCCTTGCGAAGCTTCTTTTTTATATGGCTTTGATTTTTTTGTACACAGGATGCCACATAGCGTCCTGTACAGCCTGAATAAGGTCATCAGGCGTTTCCTCTGCAATTCCTTCATCGATCGCTGCTTGCGCCACACGAACAGCTACTGTCGCTGAAACGGTTCGAAGCTGATCGACACTTGGCAGCATCGCTGCACCCGGCTTTCCGACATTGACCATGCTGGCAATCGCTTCAGCACTCGCAACAAACATGCTGTCTGTCATGAGGCGTGCTTTAGACACAATCGTTCCAAGGCCAAGCCCTGGGAACACAAGAGCATTATTTGCTTGCCCAATTTCATATGTGACGCCGCCATATTCGACAGGATCAAATGGGCTTCCTGTTGTCACGAGGGCGCGTCCTTCTGTCCACTCAATGAGATCTTCAGGCTTTGCTTCTGAAAGAGGTGTCGGGTTCGACATCGGTAAAATCGCTGGGCGCTCTACGTGTGACGCCATTTCTTTCACAATTTCCTCTGTAAATGCTCCTCCTACTGTCGAGGTGCCAATTAAGATGGTTGGTTTTGCCTGTTTGACGACCTCTAATAAATCAATGGAATGCTTAGGACCGTTACGGGCATAATCCTTTACTTCGTCAGAACGTCTTGCATATGGCTTTTGAAATGGCTGAATGTCAGGCGAATCATCTGTAAGTAAACCTGTTTTATCAATACACCAGAAATGATCATATGATTCCTCTTCTTTGACTCCGTCTCTGACAATCGCATCACGGATCTGCTCCGCTATACCAATCCCTGCCGTACCCGCTCCGAAAATGACGATTCGGTGATCTTTCAGCGGAACCTTCGAAGCTTTTGCACATGCCATAACCGCAGCAAGTGAAACAGCTCCAGTCCCTTGAATGTCATCATTAAATGTACAAATCCGTTCCTTATATTTTTCCAATATGGCTCGTGCATTTTTTGTCCCAAAGTCTTCCCAGTGAAGGAGGGCATTTGGAAAGGTTGCGCGGGCAAGCTCTACATATTGATCGATAAACTGATCATAACGCTCGCCTCGAACGCGAGAATGCTGATTTCCAACATAAAGCGGATCATTCAAGAGACTTTCTTGGTTCGTCCCCGCATCAAGCACTACGGCCAGCACGCGGCTAGGATCAATGCCTGCTGCAGCTGTATAAACAGCAAGTTTCCCGACTGAAATGGCAATACCGCCAACACCCCAGTCTCCAATACCTAAAATGCCTTCTGCATCTGTCGCAACGATTAAGTCAATGGATTCATCCACACCGTAAGAGGCAAAGATCTCTTCCATGCCTTCCAAGTCATCAATTGATAAATAAAGCCCCCTTGGCTTTCGATACTCGTGGCTATAACGCTGAATGGCTGTTCCAACTGTCGGTGTATAGACAATCGGCAGCATCTCTGCCAAGTGCTCATTTAGTAATTTGTAAAAAAGCACTTCGTTTCTGTCATGAAGTGATGTTAAATACACATTTTTCCCCAGTTCATCTGGCTGTGCCTTGAACTGCTCATATGCACGCTTTGCCTGATCCTCTAATGTTAAAACTTTAGGTGGTAGAAAGCCCTTTAAACCAAGCTCTTCCCGCTCTTCCTTCGTAAATGCAACCCCTTTGTTTAAATAAGGGACGGACATGACTTCCATCCCTCTTAATGGTGTTTCAATGACATCACCATGTACACGATAAAATTGGTTCACCTGCACTCTTCCTTTCACAAGTTCATTTTGTCGTTATTTTGTGTGAAAGGCGAAAAAACATGCAGATGATCTTTTATTTTCCTGTTTCTCTTTTGACTTCATGTGTGATTTGCCCATCTTCATCCCACTTAACAGCGCGGTAAATCGCATCATGATAAAACAAGTACCACGCATTTTTTTCTTCTGCAAATGCCTGCCATTTTTGCTTAGCTGGAATTGAGGTCATTGGGTAATCATCATATGCCAAGACCCATAATGGATTTTTATGAGCGTGCGTTGGCATAATGTCAGCTAAATGAATCGCTGTTTCACCCTGACTTGTGAGCGTTAAGATGCTATGGCCATTGCTATGACCGCCTGTATGATGCAGCTCAATGCCTTCTATTACTTCGATGCTTTCTTCAAATGGCACCACTTGATCTGCTATAGGCTCCCAGTTTTCTTTCCAATATGTATTTCTTGAGCGGATGTTAGGCGCCCTCATTTCATCCCATTCGATTTTGGATGTGATGATTTTTGCTTGCGGAAAAACAGACACGAGCTTTTCTCCTTCGAGTTTTGTTAATCCGCTTGCATGATCAAAGTGAAGATGTGTCATTAAGACGTAATCAATATCTGCTGTTTGCAGGCCGAGTGCCGCGAGTGACTTTTCCAATTTTGTCTCTTCTGTTACGCCGTAATTGCGTTTTTGTTTATCCGTCAGCTTCCCTGATCCGATGCCAGAATCCACTAAAAAATGGAGACCATTCCACCGTATGAGGATTGGGTCACACCGCAGTTCAATTTGATTGCGATCGTTCACCGGGTATTTTTTTGACCATAACGGCTTTGGCACCACACCAAACATCGCACCTCCGTCCATGTGTGTATCTCCCCCGTTTAACCAGAACAGTTCCATGTCACCTATGTTCATTGTCTCCATTGCTGTCATCCCTCCTTTTTCTATCGTAGCAAATACAGCTGAAAATCGCATGCATCAATCTTTTCATGAAAAAAGCTGACTGCAATTCTTTTTGCAGCCAGCTTGATGTCACTTGTTATTCTGAAAATTTCACTTCTGATCGATAGATAGGTTGTCCCATAGACGAGAATTTCTCTTCGTATTCCGTCATCACATTTCCTTCTAGTCCGTCCTTATGTAAATCTAAGCTTACATACGTTAAAAGAAGGCCATATGCAGAAAAGCTCTTTAAGGAATATTCAAATAACCCGCGGTTATCTGTTTTGAAATGCAATTCACCGCCTGGACGGAGAATATGTTCATATCGCTCTAAAAAGGCCTTAAACGTCAATCTGCGCTTTTCATGTCTTGCTTTTGGCCACGGATCAGAGAAATTCAAATACACTCGGTCAATCTCATTTTCCGCAAACACATCTGTCAGCGTTTCCGCATTAATGTTCAAGAGCTTTACATTTTCAACATCTGTCTCTTTGATTTTATCTACTGCTGTCACAATGACACTTTTAAATAATTCAATGCCAATATAGTTGGTATCAGGATGAAGCTTGCCCATTCCAGCGATAAAGCTCCCTTTTCCTGTGCCAACTTCAATATGGATTGGATGATCATTTCCAAACAGCTCATGCCATTTCCCTTTATATTGCTCGGGGCTTGCTAAGGCAATATGAGCATTTTCAGCTAAGTAATCATCAGCCCATGGTTTATGTCGCATTCTCAATTTGATACACCTCTATTTTCTTTACATTTTATCAAGATACCATGAAACATAAAGACCCGCAAGACAGCATCTTTATGCGCATATGAAAAAGACCAGCCCTTCGCTTGAGCTGGTCTGCCGCATGTATAAATTGGGCGCTGAATGCACAGTTTAACCACATAAATGACACGCAGAAAAGGAGCATACGTATGGGATTAAACCGTCAACATCAGCTTCAATTAATCAAAGATATTTTAACCGATCACCAGTTGGATTGCTGCGGGACTGTTGCAGAATATGAACAGGTGGGACGCGTGATTCAATTCATGCTGGCAAAAGAAGACCTTGATGCCGACATTCGTCAATTATTAACAGATATTCATGATTACAGCCAAAAGGGTACTTCTGTCAGTTCAATCGATGCACATATTGAGGCGCATCAATCGCATTTGTCAGAGTGGATCGAGAATATTCCTCTGTCTTAATGAATGTTTAACCGCTGTAAGAGTGCGCTCAGCTCCGCTTGCACTTCTTGCTGCGCTTTTTCATTCCCTTTTCTTTTATGCCACACGACAAACGATACGGTTTCAGCGAGGACGTACCAAGCCATGCGTTTTCGCAAATTGTCTGTCAGCGGGGCACCGTACATTGAGAGCCAGCTTTCCCAGTTCTCTTCTTCAACATAATGGTATAAAAGTGGTCCAAGATCAATGGCTGGGTCAGCAATCATCGCCCCATCCCAATCGATCAAGTAAAGCTGGTTTTCATCTGTCAGCAGCCAATTATTATGATTCAGGTCACAATGACACACGACCTTGTCTTCAAATTGAACTGCCTCCACATGCTTCTCTAAGTACTGGATAGCACGTGTGACGTCGCGCGAATCAATTTGCTCTTTAAATATGGACTGTTTTAAATGCTTCAGAATGGATGCTGGGTCTAGAGAGTGCTTCTCTAATCGCTTCAGCATATCAAGCAATTCTTTCGATGTATGAATTTTTCTTAGCTGCTCTGCGACAGGACGGTCATTCATGTCCTTTGGCTTCAGCTCTCTGCCGCTCAGCCAGTGCTGCGCAGTGATGACATCCCCATTTTCCATACGTTTTGTCCAGACAAGCTTCGGCACAATGCCTTCAGCTGACAAAACCGCAAGAAACGGTGACGTATTGCGTTTTAAAAATAGCTTTTGGTCATTGTGTGTTGCGAAGTACGCATCTCCCGTAGCGCCTCCAGCAGGAGAGATGTGCCATTCGCTACCTAATATTTGTCCCAACCAGTTCATATCAATTTTCAACCCATCATTTCTTAAAATATTTTAAATCGTGCTTTTTTAGTCGACAAAATTCAGCCGATTGAAGGTCAATAGGCTGTTTCTTTTTTTATTTATATGATCATAAAAACAAAAAGGACAGCTATTGAGAATGAGATGCTAAACAATAGCCGTCCTATAGATTTTATCGTTACCTTCTTATACTCGTCAAGCAAAACTAGAAAATCAGGACAAGAACCTTATGAAAAGAAAGGCTTTTTTCATGGTTCTTTGACTAAGACATTCACGATAAGTGATTTAAGCACGTAATTTTAAGGAGTACTCACTCGCCTTCACAAAAACAGGCGTTGCGCCAATCACTTCTCCATCTGCATGAAATAAGATTTTTCCATCTGCCTCCAAGTACGCTTCTTCGTGCTGAAACAGGGTAACGCCCTTCATTCCAAGGTGCTTGCGAAACACCATCGCACTTAGAAACAAGAGCACTTTAAATGGATTCAAATCTGTGACAACGAGTGTTTGAAAGCCTGGCTGCCTTGCGCTTACTTCTGGCGCTGCTTCCAGCCCGCCTCCGTAATAGGGGTGATTACAAACAATCACAAACCACACTTGGCGAAAGACCTTCTTCTCGTTTTCAATAAACAGTGCAAGGTCGAACGGCTTAAAGGACCATAAAGAATGGAGAAATGACAGCGGGTAGATGATAAACCCAAGCCCCAGTCGTTTCAGCCACTTTTTTCCTCTGAAATGCACTGTTTTCCTTAGCACATGCGCATCAAACCCAGCACCAATATGATTGAGAAAGAGAACGGATTGTGCGCTTTCTGCGTGATCTTGAAAGGAGCCGAGTGAAAATGTTTTGGTGAGCATTCTTTTTTGCTTCCTCACTTCTTTTAGGACATCTTGACGATGGATGCCAAGGCCCTTCGCCGCATCATTCCAATGACCGGCGGGGACAAAGCTTAGCTGCACATGATCCATTTCCTTTAAGCCATTTAGGACTTCATGAATGGTTCCGTCACCGCCAATGACAATCAGGCGCTTTAGCCTGTCATCTTGCATGGCGCTAATTTGTCTTGCCAATACTTCTGCATGACCTTCATGCTGGGTGAGAAACGATCGATATGAGATCTCCACCCTTTGTAGTTCTTTCTCTATGCTCCTCCATGTACGAAGTCCTTTTCCATGTCCTGCTGCTGGATTAACGATAAAGTACCATTCATTCATATATTAGCTCCACTCAGGTCTCTTTTTTCGTGACCTTCCATTATGCCTTTAATCGAGCCATTCCTGCCTTCTTTTGCTGTCTGATTCACCATAAGCAAGCAATGCTTTTGTCGCCTTAAATTGCTGATGCTTTGTCGGCGCAGTATTTTTCCGCTGCTTTTCAAACCAATCTTCCGCCTTCTTCTTATCGACAACCTCCATCCCGTATGGAACTTCCGGTAAGTCAATATACGAGGTACGGCTGATCAGGATTTTTTTCACAGGAAGATGGACACCGCTTTGCTGTAAGATCTTTGACACGACGGTGCCAGAGCGTAGAAGGCTTGCGCAAGGATTCAAAACGGACTGAACCGCTTTCCCATTCGCCCGCTTTTCCCAAAAACGTTCTTTCGTTCCGATATATACGCTGTCAGGCTCTGCCTCTAAGAAGGATAAACAAATCACTTCCAGCGGCGTAATGAGGACTGGACATAATTCCATCTCTGCTTTTTGAATGAGCAGCACCGGTTTGTACATCACAAAATATGAATCCGGAAGCTGCCTAGCAAGCATGCGCAGCTTTTCGTCATACCGAATGTGATGGGAAACGGTCGAAATGTTGGAAATCGTCGAGCTCGCCCATTTTAATTGAACATCATATAGATGATCCTTAAAAAAATGAATGAGCTTCGTTTCATCTGTAGGAACGTTTGTAAAGACACCTTGCTCTATATCTGTCGGCTCGTTAAAAAGACTCAGGTCCCGTTCCTTCTTCATATCGGCTTCTTTTTGCTTTCTCTTTAAGGAGAATTTCTTTCTCTTTTCCTCCTCTTGTTCAGGCGCTTGTTCAGAGATTTGGTCAAATGAATGCTGCGTCTTCTCTTTTGAAGCTTTTTTTAACTCGTCCCACCTTTGCTTTTTCAATCGAATGAATTGATTGATGTAGTGATGCGGGTCTTGTTCATATCGTGATATATAATCTTGAATTTTGATAATTTGCGCCATCTGCTGCTCACTCCAACTTTTAGAATCATTTATGTAGTGCAAATTGTTTGATTGCGTGATAACGCGGGGTTTCTCTCGGGCGTATTTCATATAGAGTCATACAAGAAACCTCTATCACGTATGGCTCTTTGCGTAAAGGCGCTTGTTCTGCAAAAGAGTGATCCGCGTTCCATTTGCGCGCAATCGTCATATGCGGATGAAACGGTCTCTTTTCAACAGGATGTCCTGCTGACAATACGGCTTCTCTCACCTTTTCTCTTAATTGCATGAGTGGTTCACTTTCATTAGGTTTTGCAAAAAAGACTCTCGGGCGTTCCTTCGTGCCAAACTGTCCGACCTCATTCAGCTCTAGTGAAAATGCAGTGGCTTCCTTTGAGAGGATCTCAAGCAGCTCGATGATCTTCTTTAAGCGCTCATCAGGAATGGCACCTAAAAAGATCAAGGTCACATGATAATCATGTGGTGCTGTCCATTTTTGAAAAGACAGTCCGCTTCTTTGATCAATGTCTTTTTTGATTTGATGCGCAAGTTGTTCAGGGATGTGAACCCCAATAAAATAATGACGGTTTTCTGACACAATATCACCTGTCCTTTTATAACAAACTTTACGAATCCCCATTGATGATAGTATAACTAAAGAAATGCGGAATGAGAAGAAAGGGTGTCACATGATGAAGGTTGCACAAAATATAGCGGAGCTGATTGGCGATACACCACTTGTTCAATTACAGCGGCTTCAGCCAGACAATGCGGCAGCTGTTTATTTAAAGCTGGAATCGTTTAATCCTAGCGGCAGTGTGAAGGACCGCGCTGCTTACAATATGATCGTCGAGGCTGAAAGGCAAGGAAAGCTTACAAAAGGAGCGACCATTATTGAACCGACGAGTGGGAATACAGGGATTGGTTTAGCTATGAATGCAGCAGCTAGAGGGTATCAAGCCATCCTTGTGATGCCTGATACGATGACAAAGGAACGAATCAATATTTTGAAGGCTTACGGGGCGCAGGTCGTTTTAACCCCAGGAGAAGAAAAAATGCCAGGCTGTATTCGCAAGGCAGAGGAGCTGGCAGCTCAAATTCCTCATAGCTTTATCCCGATGCAATTTGATAATAGAGCGAATCCAGATGCCCATAGAGGCACAACGGCTGTTGAAATCATGGAAGCTGTCAAACAACTTGGCAAGCCCTTTGGAGCCTTTGTCGCAACAGCAGGAACTGGCGGAACCATTACAGGCACTGGAGAGGAATTAAAGAAGGCTTTCCCTCATTTGACCATACGTGTGGCAGAGCCGAAGGGATCTCCAGTCTTATCTGGCGGGACACCTGGCAAACATAAACTTGTTGGCACAAGCCCAGGATTTATTCCCAAAATTTTAAACGAGCATGTCTATGATGAAATCGTGCAAGTAAGCGATGAAGATGCGTACAATATCACACGTCAGCTTGCCCGGCTTGAAGGAATTTTAGTTGGTCCATCCTCTGGCGCAGCCTGCTATGCTGCGATTGAAACAGCCAAGCAATTGCCGGCAGATCAAATCGTGATCTGTATGACAGCAGATACAGGCGAACGATACTTATCAAGTGATGTTTTTCAAGATTAAAAAAGGAACAGGGTCATGAATCCCTGTTCCTTTCAGATTGTTGACAAAGGGCTAAAATGATCTTGATTTTAGCCCTTTATCTTCTTTTCAGCGTGTTAGAAAACCTTTGCAGCCCTAGGAAGGGCGAGCACCGGAACGGAGCGAATTTGACATTCGTGAGTACCGGCGAGCAGGACTGACACCGAATGCGAGGGTTTGTCTACATGCTGTTTCAAGGCTAGGACGATTTGTCGGACTTCACCTCAGCCTGCTCCCCTGTGATGAGTAAAGCCTGCTCATCAGTAAGCGGGCATAAATCGAGCGTCTGCTCATACTGCTCCATGATTTGCTGCGCAGCCTCGCCTAAATAGGTATTGTACATATGCGGTACCGGACAGTAGCTTATCTCATTGAATCCTTGATAAGATGAAAGCTCTGGTGCCTTCTGCCGATCATCCATCACGGAGATATATTCAATGCTTGGCGCCATAATGATACTCCCTGCGGATTCGCCGATGTACAACTTGCCTTTATTGATTTCTTCTTTTAGCACGTCATCGAGACCGTGCTTTCTCAATTCCTGCAGCAAATAGAAGGTGTTGCCTCCTGATACGTACACCACATCATTTTGTTTTATCATCTTTATGATTTCTTCGGTAGACTGCTCAGCTATTTGAACGATTTCTAGCTGCATACCGAGTTGATGAAAGGCTTCTTTCGCTGCCTCCACATAGTGCGTGACTTCTTCCACAGCACTAGCTGTTGGGAAAAATGTCACGCGTTTTCCTTTTAATGATTCACCCGTAAAGTCAGGTAAGAGAGAATAGCTGTCTTTGAATGAAGAGCATAAGAACATTTTTTTCACTGTGAATCCCTCTTCTCTTTCTCTATTTTGCCAATTCATACATGGCTTGTGCATATAGAGCGGTTGCTCTTAGTAGATCATCGATTTCGATATATTCATCCTTCTGGTGTGCGCAATCTGGTCTGCCAGGGAAGAGAGGACCAAAGGCAACGCCTGCTTCTAAAGATCTCGCATACGTTCCTCCACCAATGGCAATCAGGTGAGCTGGATCTCCCGTTTGTTCCTCATATACCCGCTGCAATGTTTTGACAAGCGGGTGATCTTTTGAGACGTGATGCGGGGGGCTGTCATCAAATTTTAGAAGGGTAGCCCCTTTGATGCCTTCGATCCCTTTTTTAACGTCCTTGCCGTCTGCTGTCACTGGATAGCGGACATTTAATCCTAGCTTCGCTTCCTCGCTTTGTGTATAGCGGATCGTGCCAACATTCAAGGTCAAATCTCCGCTAATGTCATCTTTGCAAGCAATCCCCAGCTTTTTCCCTCTTGTATCCTGATCAAATAAAGCATTGATTTGAGAGGTAAAAGCAAGCCCGTCTTCATCTAATTCTTGTCCACATAGGAAATTGGCCATATGAATGCCCGCATTGATGCCATGCGCCGGCTCCATAGCATGAACTGATTCACCTTTTAATGTGAAATGCAGTCCATCCGCTACATTCTTTACCTCACCTGATAATTGATTGTCAGCAAGATAAGCTTCAAAAGCTGTTTTTAATGATTCAGCATCGTGTTCTTGTGCCGCTGTCACAGTGGCAGTTGCCTCATCCGGCACCATATTCAGCCGCATACCCGATGTGAATTGCTTGAGCGTATAGCGCTGATGTTGTTCTGTATGTTGATATGTAAATGACACAATGGCATCAATGATCCCTTTTTCAGCATGAATAATCGGAAAATCAGCATCTGGTGCAAATCCAATTTGCGGCATCGCCTCATGCTTGAAATAATGGTCCACACAGCGCCAATCACTTTCTTCATCTGTTCCAATGATCATTCGAATCTTTTTTGACAGCTTCATCCCCGTATCTTTTAACATCTTCAGTGCGTAGAAAGCCGCCATGGTTGGCCCTTTATCATCAATGGCGCCTCGTGCAAATATTTTATTTTCTCTTATGTCCGCTGAAAATGGCGGGGTTGTCCAGCCGTCACCAGCAGGCACAACGTCCACATGGCATAGCACACCTACAATGTCTTCGCCTTCTCCATATTCAATATGACCTGCATAGCCATCCACATTCTTGACTGTGAATCCTTCGTCTTCCCCTTTTTTCAGCATATACTGAAGGGCCTGATCGACTTTTTCACCAAATGGCTTTCCTTCTTTTCCACCTTCTTCATCAAGGACACTTTCAATTTGTAAAAAAGATTGTGTGTCCTCAATCAAATCGTCTTTTTTTCGTATGACTTCAGCTTCCCAATTCATTTTTCCATTCCTCCTTGAAAAAAGGTTGCAATCCACCCTTAAAACGAATATTATATTAATTGTTTTGTAATAATGTTCGTAAATGGAGGATTTTATGTTTCAGTTAAAAGAAAACCAAACCAACATAAAGAGAGAATTAATCGCTGGTATGACGACATTCTTTACTATGGTATATATTGTTGCCGTTAACCCAGGAATTCTTTCAAAAGCAGGCATTCCTTTTGACCAAGTCTTTACTGCAACAATTATCGCTGCTGTCGTCGGTACGCTCTGGATGGCACTATTTGCAAACTATCCGATTGCGATTGCACCAGGCATGGGGCTGAATGTCTATTTCACCTTTACAGTTGTCGGTGGTGGCGGCATCAGCTATCAAACAGCGTTCAGTGCGGTATTTGTTGCTGGTATACTCTTTGTTATTTTATCGTTAACATCCCTTAGAAAACAACTGATTCAAGCCATTCCAGATAATTTAAAATACGGCATTACAGCCGGAATCGGGCTTTTTATTGCTTTTATCGGGCTCCGTCAGTCTGGGATTATCGCAGCTGACCCAGAAAATTTAGTGAAGCTTGGCAACTTAAGCTCGCCTGTTGTCATTTTAACGCTTGTCGGCTTAATGATCTCTGTTATTTTAATGGTACTTCAAGTAAATGGCGCTCTGTTTATCGGCATGTTAGCGACGACACTGATTGCGGTCGTAACAGGCCAGCTTCATTTTCCGAAAATGCTGATGGACATCCCTGCACTACCAGAAGGCATGCTGATTACAAACCCATTCGCTGCCTTCGGCGATGTATTCTCTCATCATTTATACGCTGTCGTCTTCTCCTTCTTACTAGTGACGATTTTTGATACAACAGGCACAATGATCGGAGTGGCCGAACAAGCAGGACTCATGAAAAATGGGCAGCTGCCAAAGGTACGCAGAGCCCTGCTCGCTGACTCTGCTGCAACGACGATCGGTTCTATGTTTGGAACAAGCCCAACGACAGCTTATATTGAATCATCATCTGGGGTTGCTGCTGGCGGAAGAACCGGGCTAACGTCTTTAACGGTCGCTGCATTGTTTATTGTGGCATTGTTTTTTGGCCCGCTCGTTCAAGCCATTTCTTCTTTACCATCCATCACATCACCTGTTCTCATCATTGTCGGGTGCTTGATGATGAACTCCGTGTCACGCATTCGCTGGAACGAGCTAGACGAAGCATTCCCTGCTTTTCTAGTGATCCTTTCCATGCCGCTGACATCTAGTATTTCAACCGGAATTTCACTTGGATTTATTTCATATCCACTTGTGAAACTGGCAAAAGGGAAATGGAGAGAAGTACATGTACTTGTTCTCATCTTTGCCATTTTATTTTTCATTCAGCTCTTTTTCTTAGAAGGATAACAGAAACAAAAAAGGCACATTCTAACAAGGGATGTGTCTTTTTAAGATGAGTGAATTTTTTATTTTGTAAATTTTCTGTGTTTCATTTTTGGACGTTTGAATGTGACAGTATTCTCCATACGCCTTACGCCCATTGGGTTGTAACCGAATTCAAAACATGGTATATACCATGTTTCGATTCATGAAGACAAGTTAAATAACATGTAAAGTTGACTTTTTGGTGGAACTAGATGCATAATAACGTGTATAATAGAATAAAACATTAAGAAACACGAACATTTACCATTGTTGCATGTCCTTATTTCGCAGTTTTAGTGTAGTAAGTTGTGGTTAGTCAAGTCCATCCGATCTTATTGATAGGGAGTGGTTTTTTGAAACCTTCAACAAACCGTATGATGACTCGAATAAAATCAGTCTATATGTTCATTCAAGAGAAAGGTCTTGTGACGACACAAGAACTGGTTGATGAATTCGGGATCACACCTAGAACCATTCAAAGAGACTTAAACGTGCTTGCCTATAACGATCTTGTTCATAGTCCAAGCAGAGGCAAATGGGAAACAACGAGAAAAAAAGTAAAAATATCATCTTAAGCGTATAATGAACTGTCCATATAACAAAAAGAACCGGCGACATGCCGGTTCTTTTCTTTTGTCTTCTTTTCTTTTGTTCTACATTTATGGTCGATTGATTAAGCTGTCTAATTCTTCGTCCGTCAATTCACGGTACTCCCCTGGCGCTAGATCTTCATCTAAAGAGACAGCCCCCATCGAGCGTCTTTTTAAAAAGATGACTTCATTTCCCACTGCTTGCGCCATCAGCTTCACTTGATGGTACTTTCCTTCAGTAATTGTTAAACGAATGCGTGTATCTTCACTTTCATTCGCATCTACTTCAACCTTTGCCGGCTTCGTGCGGTAATCATCTAAAATGACAACACCCTCTTCAAGACGCTTGATGTCTTGATCTCCTAATGGATATTTCAAATGAACCTCGTACGTTTTTGGCACATGCTTTTTTGGAGAAAGTAATTGATGAGCAAGCTGTCCATCATTTGTGAGGAGGAGAAGACCGACTGTATCCTTGTCTAGTCTCCCAACAGGAAATGGCTCCCTTGCGATATCCTCCGGCTCAAGTAAATCGACGACCGTTTCATCCCGCAAATCTTCAGTAGCTGAGATGACACCATCTGGTTTGTTCATCATTAAGTAAATGAATTCTTTATATTCTACACGCTCTCCGTGTACGAGCACTTTATCATTCGATGGATCAACATGATCTTTCACCTGCTTCGCCAGTTCTCCATTCACGGTGACTGCCCGTGCCTTGACCAGCTTCTTTACATCTTTTCTTGAACCAAAGCCGCTGCTAGCAAGCAATTTATCAAGCCTCATGAAACTCCACCTCTTCTTAACTCTTTTTTCTTAAAAATTTGGGCATACGGCTGCCGAGTACACGCTCAAGTAATCCTACCTTATATGACAAGAACAGATACACACCGCCGCCAGTGATCATTGAAATCAAAATGACGATACCCGCGTTAATAATTCCACCTTCATACGAAATCACTTGGCTCACAAGCTGACATGTCGCATACGCCACTACAGCCATAATCGCAGTCAAAATACCAATGAGAATAAATCGTTTGAAAATCCTGCGGAACGAATAGCCGGCATGGCGCTTAATCATGATAAACATATACAAGATGGACGCACTATAGCCTAACGCAGTCGCAAGCACAGAACCATTTCCTTGCAGCCAGCTGATTAGCGGAATGTTCAGAACCGTTTTAATGATGATCCCTAACAACAGACTGACGATGGCAAATTTTTGTTTGTTAATTCCCTGCAAAATCGCTGCATTAATGGTGAATAAGGAAAACAATAACGCAACAGGTGCATACCAGAACAAAATAGACATCCCAATCTCAGGATGAACAGACGGATAGAAAAACCAATAAACCGGTCCAGCCAATGCCGAGATACCAAATGAAGCAGGCAGCACGAAAAATAATATAACCTGCATCGTCTGATCAATTTGTCTATTGAGCAGCTTGTAGTTACGAGCTGTAAATGATTCCGTAATCGTTGGAATCAAGGTTAAGCCAAACGCTGTTGCAAGGGACACAGGAATCATCACGAGCTTCGGTAAATATAACGTCACAATAGACAATACCGCTGTACTAATATCCTGATGGCCTGATGCAATCATGGCTCTGTTAATCGTGTTTGTATCTATATAAGAATAAATTGGAATCGCCAGTCCAACAAACACATACGGTGCGGCATAGCTAAATAGCTCTGTAAACATTTGCTTATAAGATAAGTCAGAGGAAGCACCTGTATTCGGCTGCATGGATAAGAGCCGATCCTTGCGCTTCAGCCAATATAAATAAAGCGTGAATAAGCCGCCAAATGCGCCGATAAGTGCTGCAAATGTAGCATATCCGACAGCGATGACAAGACCGCCGTCAAGCACTTTTAAAATAATAAACGTTGCTGTTAATAGGAAGATGATTCTGACAAGCTGCTCGATGACTTGGGAAACAGCTGTCGGTCCCATCATAGAGTGTCCTTGGAAGAACCCTCGCACGAGACTCATAATTGGTACAACCAAAAGACCTAAACTGACCATCCGAATCACATATACCACTTGGTCGACGGTCAAACCGCCTGTTTCATTTGATCCGCCAAGCTGAATCTTGGCGAAAATTGGTGCACTCAAATATAAAAGAGAAAAAGCGATAATCCCGGTGACAAGCATGACCGACATACCCGCCCTGAACATTTTTCTCGTTGTCTCATAATCGCCAATTGCATTATATTTAGAAACAAATTTTGATACCGCTGTTGGAAAACCAAGCGTAGCAATACTTAAAAAGATCGTATACTGATTGTATCCATATTGAAATAGCGCTCCACCAGTAGCTCCAACCATTGCGCTAAATGGAATTAAATAAATCATACCAAGAATACGAGAGAGATAAGTCCCTATCGTTAAAACCAACGTACCACGAAGCAGTTTATTAGACATGCGCTTAACCACCATTTTTCTAATGAATATTCAACTCAACTATTTTACCACATCATTTCGACGCACAGGTAACAAATCCAATACAGAAGGCACAAAACCAATCAATTCATATTTCAGCCTTCCCCAATTTTCGTTATAATAGATGAATGACTGAAAGTAGAAAGAGGAATGTAACATGAAACATTATGATGTCATTGTCATTGGCGGTGGACCTTCTGGACTGATGGCCGCTATTGCATCAGCAGAGCACGGTGCAACTGTTCTGTTAATTGACAAAGGAACCAAACTTGGCAGAAAGCTCGCCATTTCTGGCGGTGGACGCTGTAACGTCACCAATCGCCTTCCAGTAGAAGAAATCATCAAGCATATTCCCGGAAACGGCCGTTTTTTATATAGTGCATTTTCTGAGTTCAATAACGAGGATATTATTTCGTTTTTTGAAAACCTCGGCATTGAACTTAAAGAAGAAGACCATGGACGTATGTTCCCTGTCTCAAACAAAGCACAATCTGTTGTGGATGCCCTTTTAGACAGGCTCCGTAACCTCAATGTGACCATTCGAACGAATGAGAAGATTAAAACAGTTCTGTATCAAGACGGACAAGCAGCCGGAATTGTTACAAATAATGATGAAAAAATTTCAAGTAAATCCGTTGTGATTGCTGTTGGCGGAAAAAGTGTGCCGCATACTGGTTCTACTGGTGACGGCTACGCATGGGCAGAAGCCGCTGGTCATACGATTACAGAGCTCTTCCCAACAGAAGTACCGGTCACATCAGATGAACGTTTTATAAAAGAAAAAGTGCTCCAAGGGCTTTCTTTAAGAAGTGTGGCTGTCAGCGTTTTAAATAAAAAGGGAAAACCTGTCGTCACACATGTCATGGATATGATCTTTACACACTTTGGCTTATCCGGCCCAGCTGTTCTTAGATGCAGCGGATTTGTGGTGAAAGAATTGAAAAAGCAGCAGGTCGTCCGTCTGCAAATAGACTTATATCCGAAGCTTAATGACGAAGAGCTTTTCCAAAAGCTTCATCGAGACCTAAAAGATGAACCAAAAAAAGCCATTAAAAATGTCCTAAAGTCTTGGATGCAAGAACGCTATTTATTGTTTTTGTTAGAGAGGAACGGTATAGATACGCAAGACACTTTTTCTGGTCTTGCTAAGGACAAACTGCGCGCATTCGCCCATGATTGCAAACATTTTATCGTTCATGCCAATGGTACACTCTCTTTGGACAAAGCGTTTGTCACAGGAGGCGGCGTTTCTGTGAAAGAAATTGAACCGAAGAAAATGGCGTCTAAAAAAATGCCCGGTCTTTATTTCTGCGGAGAAATTCTAGACATCCATGGTTATACAGGCGGATACAATATCACGTCAGCACTTGTGACTGGCAGACTTGCTGGTATGAATGCTGCACTCGAAGCAAAGGAGAGATTTTCATGATAAGACGTGCACTTCCGATTATCCTAGCAGTTGTGATTAGTTTGACAGCCGCTGTTTTCTTAAAGCTGTCCATTACCCCATTAAAAGTTGCCATTGTGTTGGCGTTTACCATCTTCGCTGTTTGTTTAAAAGAATACGTTTATCGTCTTCGTAAACGAATTGAAGAAAAATCATCTTCACATATCGATAGTTGATTAATGGAAGCAAAACATGTTACGGTAAAGTAGAGGTCGAGTGAGAAGCTCGCCTCTTTTTGTTTGAAATTAGTTGAGTTAGGGGATATTAAGTAAATCCTCTGCTTAAACGTGTAGAACAACAGGAGAGTGAGATGGTGTGAAAAACGTATCAAGTGTATTTTGGATTGTGATTGCGATCACATTTGTTGCCGTCATATGGGGAGCTTTTTCTCCAGAAACACTGCAAAATGTCACAGATCAAATTCAAACATACATTACAAATGACTTTGGCTGGTATTACTTGTTAGTGGTGTCACTACTCGTCGGCTTTTGTCTATTCTTTATTTTTAGCCCGATCGGTAAGATTACGCTAGGAAAACCTGGGGAAGAGCCTGAATTCGGCTTATTTTCTTGGTTTGCGATGCTATTTAGTGCCGGTATGGGAATTGGTCTTGTTTTTTACGGAGCAGCTGAACCGATCAGCCACTATGCCATCCAGTCACCAACGGGTGATACTGAAACGGCGCAGGCATTCCGAGATTCCCTTCGATATACTTTTTTCCATTGGGGGCTTCATGCATGGGCTATTTATGCCATTGTTGCACTTTGTATTGCTTACTTTAAATTTAGAAAAGATGCACCTGGCTTAATCAGTGCAACGTTGCAGCCGGTTTTAGGAAATAAAACGAATGGATGGATCGGAAAAACCATCGATTGTATTGCGGTATTTGCAACTGTAGTTGGTGTTGCGACAAGCCTAGGATTAGGCGCGGCACAAATAAACGGTGGATTGAATTACCTGTTTCACATTCCGAATGCTTTTAGCACACAATTGATCATTATCATGATTGTGACGGTGCTTTTCCTTGCATCTGCTCTAAGCGGGATTGGAAAAGGCATTAAATATTTAAGTAATATCAACATGGTATTAGCAGCTGTTCTGATGTTTTTCTTACTTTTGGTAGGTCCAACTGTTTTTATCTTAAATTCATTTACTGACTCAATTGGGCAATACTTATCCAACATCGTTCAAATGAGCTTCCGTCTATCTCCAAATGATCCTGAGAAGAGAGAATGGATTAATGGATGGACAATCTTTTATTGGGCATGGTGGATTTCTTGGGCACCATTTGTCGGAATCTTTATCGCAAGGGTGTCACGCGGACGAACGATTCGAGAATTTTTAGTAGGTGTCTTAGTGGCTCCTTCTATCCTAGTATTTCTATGGTTCTCGATTTTCGGTGTATCTGCGATGGATTTACAGCAAAAGAATATTGTCGATGTTGCGGGTCTATCAACAGAAACAATGCTCTTCGGTGTACTAAATGAATATCCGCTGGCGATGATCACATCGATTCTAGCACTTATTTTAATCGCTATATTCTTTATTACATCGGCTGATTCAGCTACATTTGTGCTTGGAATGCAGACAACCTATGGATCATTGAACCCTTCTGGCAGTGTCAAAGTTAGCTGGGGCATCATCCAATCTTCTGTTGCTGCCGTACTTTTATTTTCAGGGGGACTTGAAGCCCTGCAAAATACAGCCAAGCTCGCAGCCTTGCCGTTCTCCGTTGTCATTATTTTGATGATTGTCTCACTGTACAAGTCATTGAATGATGAACGAAGAGCCATCAAGCAAGCCAATAAAGTCAGTAAACCACGAAGTCCAAGAGTAAAAAAAGCATAATCTCAAGCGAAAAAGCCGTTCCTCATAAGAACGGCTTTCAGATTGTTGACAAAGGGCTAAAATGATGTTTATTTTAGCCCTTTGTCTTCTTTTCAGCGTGATAGAAAACCTTTGCAGTCTAGGAAGGACGAGCACCGGAACGGAGCGAATTTAACATTCGTGAGTACCGACGCGCAGGACTGACACCGAATGCGAGGGTTTGTCTACACGCTGAAAGCCGTTCCTCATAAGAACGGCTTTTTTCTATATAGACAATTTAAGATTGTTGCAAGCAGGAGGATTCCTGTAAAATAATAATGAAATCATTTCTACAATGGAGGTTTATATGACGCTGCCTACATTCAAGTACAACCCAGATCCAGTTTCGTTAAACGTGATCAAAAAAGAGCCTACGCCATGTCCTGTTTGTGAAAAAGATAGAGAATATGTGTATCATGGTCCATTTTATTCTGTTGAAGATGTGAAAGGAATTTGCCCTTGGTGCATTAAAGATGGTTCAGCCGCTAAAAAATACGATGGCACCTTTCAAGACGATGCAAGCTGTGATGACGTTGAGCAAGAGGAATATATAGATGAACTGATCTTTAGAACGCCAGGTTATCGCGGCTGGCAGCAGGAATATTGGTTAAGCCATTGCGGAGATTTTTGCGCGATCGTCCAGTATGTCGGTTGGAAAGAGATAGAACATTTAGAGGAAGAGCTCACAGAAGATATCGAAGACATTTGCAGCGGCGGAGGATTAACGAAAGAAAACCTAAAACAATGGCTCGTCAACGGCGGAGATCTGCAAGGCTATCTCTTTCAATGTGTTCACTGCAACAAGCATCGTTTATATATTGACGCTAGTTAAACAAAGTAAAAGGACCCTTCAAATAGGTCCTATTTTTTATATAAAATGAGGGCAGAAAAACAGTAGAGCTGTTCTCCTCCTTGCTCACAGATCACTGCTACATTGTACTTGATGTCAATGATTTGGTCGTCATCCATTCCTTTTAAAAAAAGATTGATTTCGCTCTGCAAATCTTTTTCGTGCTCTTCATCAAAGACAGCTACCTTTAGCACATATGCCACTCTCCCTTCTCTCGCTACTCTATCTTTATGCACATGAGGGCGGGCATATGAACAAAAAAAGCCTTTCATCTATGAGATGAAAGGACTTCTGTTTACAGCTTCGGTTTTGTTTCTCCTGTCCAAGCAAGCATTCCGCCAACGACATTGGTCGCTTGATAGCCTTGGTCTTCTAGGAAATAGCAGACATTTTCACTACGTTTACCAGAGCGGCAAATAATATAATACTCCTGCGTTTGATCGAATGCATCCAGTTTCTCGGGGATATCTCCCATTCGGATGTGGACAGCTTCTGGAATCATTCCTTCTGCTACTTCCTCGTCCTCACGCACATCAACAAGCTGAATGGCTTCTTCTTGCTCTAGCTTTTGTTTTAATTCTTCTATTGAGATTTCTTTTACTGACACGACGCTCATCTCTCCTTTTAATCACAGTGACACCATTATAGCAAATGAACCCCATTACTGTGTATTCACCCGCTTCGATTGCAGGAAAGACGGCAGGCGTTTCTTTACTTCGGCTGTCTGCTGCTCACTTTCAAACTCTACTTTTTTGAATACTTGATAGGCGAGCCACATATGACCATAGGCGAGTATACTCACACTAAAGAACGGCACGATTCCCGGCAAATAAGCAAAGAGAACAAACAGCAGAGCCGAGAAAACGAGCATACAGAGTGTATATTGCAAATATGAGATACCAAGCAAAAGAGAGAATTTCAGATAGAGACGTTTTTTCCAATCATAATGAGCCAGCAGCGGAAAAATATAAAACAAGCTCACAACAAAGAGAAATCCAAAGATATAAATGGCAAAACGAAGCACATGCAAAAACCAGCTCGTTGGATAAATATACGCAAGGTCTACATATATAATCGTTCCTATGATCAATAGCGCCAATCCAATCAAGTTAGAGCGTACAAACTCCTCACGGTACACCTTCCAAAAAGTCCGGAAAACGCTCACTTGCTCATGCCCTTGTATCCACTTTCTCATCACCGAAAATAACGCAGTGGTCGCAGGCATCAATCCAAAGATCCCAAGTCCCAGCATGGTGAACAGCAACCATAGCAAATTTGTATAGGCGAGTCGCATCACCCACTCACACATTCGAAGCATTCTGCTCATTGAACCATCATGATCCATCTCTTTCCCCTCCTCTCTTTTTTTATGACACCGTCTCTTTATGAAGCAACTCTTCTATGTCAATTGGGCGCTTCTCTGCAACAGACCGCCACATGCCTTCCCCAAGTGCAATTGAATAAGCACCAGCCTCTGCCCCTGCTGATATGTCATAGTGAATTAAAGGATCTTTCCCGATAAATAAATCGGCCAAAAGCAGAGGATCTCCGCCGCCATGTCCTCCTGGCTGCTTCACAACTTCAATCGTCTCTTTTGCTCCAAACATCGGATAATAAGAAATCGTCTGTTCTGGGAATTGAAAAGGAATTCTTGATGGCACATGAAACTCATTTGTTTCAATACGCCCCTTCGTCCCATTTATAGCAAGCCGGTATCCTTCGTAGGGTGCTGAGAATTGAATCGAATAGCTGAAGAGAGCCCCTTGGTCATATACCACTGATGCCACATATGTATCCTCAATGTCAATTTCCTCATCAAAAATACAGGCGTCTGGGCGATAATTGGTGTATTGCTGCGTTTGCTCCTGACCGGATTCGATATGATCGTCCTCGACATTTGAGCGTACTACCCTCGGATTCCACCTTGCTTCATAATGACATGTATCCTTCACATGACATGTTCCGCAATACCTGTTTTCTTCCCCCTGCAAAGGATTCCAAGGACTTTTATCTCCGTAATAGTTCAGCGCCCCGTAGGCAAATACTTGCTTCGGCTTTTGATTGATCCACCAATTGACCAAATCAAAATGATGCGTCGATTTATGAATGGATAGTCCGCCAGAGAATTGCCGCGTGCGGTTCCACCTTTTGAAATAACTAGCGCCATGATACGTATCAATGAGCCAGCTCAGTTCAACAGATGTGACCCTACCAATCTTTCCTTCTAAAATGAGTTCTTTGATCTTTCGATGAAATGGATTGTAGCGATAATTGAAAGTGACTGTGACCTTTCCTTTACTTTCCTTTTCTTTTTCCATTACTTTTTTGGCGTCTTTTGCTGTTGTGACCAATGGCTTTTCAGTGATGACATCGAGATCATGGTCAAGTGCTTGCAAAATATAGGTGACATGTGTGTCATCCCTGCCTGCCACAATGACGATATCTGGCTTTGCTTCCTTCACCATTTGGTCAAATGCCTCTTCATGAAAAAACGAGACGCCCCGCAGTGATGGAAAACGCTCCTGACAAAGGGTATACCGATGATGATCTATATCTAAAAGCCCTGTAATCCTGTAATGCTCATTGAAATCCTCTGTGAGCGGTTTAATAAACATATTGAACGCACGATGACTGAGTCCGCAAACCACGACCCGTTTCACAGGCCCCACCCCTTTTTCTATCGATTTTCACGAAGCTGTTTCATGAGAGACAGCGCCTCTTTAGACTTGTCTGCATACACGGGAATAAAAGCGACCATATCTCGATGTAATCGAAAGGTATAGCCGTTTAGCTTTTTCGTGCCTTTACTAACTTGAACCGCATAATCGACCGTTTTACCTGTCCTTTGATCCTCGATCGTATATGGCCCTGCCGCTTGATCATCAATACCCATCTCTTCAAGCAGCTGAAAGCTTTCAGGATCATCATATGTTCGAAACATTTCTTCAGGGACAAGCATGATGTCCCCCTCTTTGGCGGTAATTTCAACAAGAAGCTTTTCAGGAATCGCCGGGCAGATGTGGACGCTATACGTTTCTTGTTCCGTTTGAAAAGCCTTCTCGACTAATTGATCCTTCATCCCCTTTGACATGTCAGAAAAAATCAGAACATCGATACCGTTTGTTTTCCCATGACAGGCTGACAAACAAAAGGCAGCGATAAAGCTGAGGAGCCATGCTGTAGCCCTTTTTTGCCTCTTCATGCCTTTTGAAAAACAGGCAGCTTCTCTAGCTCAGTTAACGCCATAATAAAAGCGCCTGCCCCGTGCAAATCATTTGTGCTTCTTTCTCTACCGACGTAGTAATCATAAAATCCAGCGGATGTTCCGATACATATATCATTGATGGTAAGATCACCGTTTTCTGTCACAGCCGTCTTATGCTGAATTAAGCCTTGGTAAGCTTTCACCACATGATCTGTGTAGCGGGGGCTGACATACCCTTCGTTCATGGCTTTTGCCATGGCGTACATGAATAAACACGATCCAGAGCTTTCAAGCCAATTGTCGCTATGAGTACCTTTATCAATGATTTGATGCCAGAGACCTGTGTCTTGATCCTGGTACCTAGCTACACTCTCCAGCATGTCTGTCAGCGTTTCCTTCCACATCTTTCGCCCTTCATGCTGCTCTGGCAGATCCTCGATCATATCTGCTAATGCAAGGACATACCAGCCAAATGACCTTGCCCAAAACTCGGGAGAACAGCCTGTCTTTTGATCAGCCCATGGCATCACTTTTCGTTCGTCCCACGCGTGATAATACAGACCTGTTTTTTCATCTTTTGTATGCTTTCTCATGAGATGCTCTTGCTGGATCACCATATCCACCAGTTCCTCTTCATCTTTCAGCTTTGCATACTTTAAGGCAAAAGGTCCGCCCATGTAGAGACCATCCAGCCACATTTGATAAGCATAATTGTCTTTATGCCAAAATCCGCCCTCAGATGTGCGATTCAATGTGCGATAAAGCCCGCGGAGCTTCTCCGCTGCCAGCACATACCGCTTCTCTCCTGTTCGTTCATAAAGAGGGAATAAAATGAGCCCAGCTTGGATCGCATCAAGCTCATCTCTTCGAAATAACAGGTTTCCATACTCATCAATGAGCGAATCTGCGTAGCTTTTCACATAATTGAAATACGTCTCGTTCCCCGTTGACTCATATAGCTTCATCACACCGCAAAGAAAAACGCCTTGATGATAATGCCATCTTCCAGCTGGAGGTAGCTCGATTGGTGTATGCGCTTTCATAATTGTTTGTGCTAATTTCTCTGCATGCTCAAGTGGTGATCCCTTTTTAGTCGATAATGTCATTCTTTTTCATCTCCCTTTTTAGTAAATACCTTCTTCCCCAAATTTCTTCGCTAAACGGTTCGCCAGCATAACCAAAATGAGTCCAACGGCTGCTTTAAATAGACCAACAGCGGTACTATAGCTGAATTGCCCTTGCTTAAGACCAGCTGTATAAACGTACGTATCAAAGATTTCTGCTACTTCCCGGTTCGTTGCATTGAGTAATAAATAGACATGCTCAAAGCCAAGCTCTAATGTGTCACCTATTTTCAAAATAAGCAGAACGACAATCACACTTTTAATGGCAGGAAGCGTAATGTGCCACATTTGTCTCAGTCTGCCGGCTCCATCCATTTTCGCTGCTTCATATAGCTGCGGATCTACCGCTGTAATCGCCGCAAGGTAAATGATCGTCGACCAGCCTGCTTCCCGCCAAATCACTTGTAAAATGTACATCGGTCTAAACCATTCCTGACTAAGAAGGAAGTTAATCTTTTCCCCTCCAAAGAAAGCAATCAATTCATTGATTAACCCACCATCTACTGTTAACAAAACAAAGGATAAGGACACGACAATCACCCATGACATGAAGTGAGGAATGTATATCATCGTCTGCACAAATTTCTTAAACAATGCCAATCTGACCTCGTTTAAAAGCAGGGCCAATAAGATCGGAATTGGAAAGAAAATCACGACATTCATGGCAAATAAAATCAGTGTATTTTTTAATAAGATGAAAAATGTTGGTTCTGTAAACAATCGAATAAAGTGTTTGAAGCCAACCCACTCACTGCCAAGAATACCGAGAAACGGCTGGTAATCTTGAAAGGCAATGATCAGCCCCCACATCGGCACATATTTAAAGACAAGAAAATAAATGAGCCCTGGCAAAATCATGACATACAAAAACTTTTGACTAAGCATTTGATTAAGTAAGCGCTTTCTTCTTTCTTTTTTCAAAGCTGCCGCAGGCACACCCTTGGCAGTGACATCCTCTGTTTTCATAGATAAAGCCTCCCCTCATGCTGGTGCATGTGTTAACTGTATCTTAAGGATGAAAAATCCGTCTACAATCATATCATCAGATCATATTTGCTTAGGGGAAGCTACTCAAAACGTTACATAAAACATGAGAAAATGATCCTAATCTCAGAAAATGATTATTGACAAACCTACCAAATTTTTGGATTAATAAATAAAGAGGAAAAGATTGTTCCGTTTGAAATGGGGGGTTTTATGAAAAGAAGGCAATATAAATTTTATTACAAGCTCGTCACGTTTTTTTTCATGCTTAGTACGATTCCTGTCATCATTGTCGGTATTTTTTCTTATCAGCATTCACAAAAAACAGCACTCGAAAATATCTCAAATGAAAAGCTGGACAGCGTTAAACAAACGCAATCCAATATTGAGCATATTTTAAAGACAGTTGATCACTCTCTCACTCACTATGTCAGTTCGCCGCCTCTCCTTCAAACACTGGCAGAACCTTTAAATCCAGACCAATTCCAGCTTTATAATCAAGTACAGCAGGAACTGAACTACCTGCAAACCTTTGACACCGATCTTTCCAATATTACGCTCGTCAGTAAAATGGAAGACTGGTACATGAACAATTCGGGGCTTTATCATGTCACAAGCGGGGACCAAGAGAAAGCGCTCACCTCTTACCTCAATATTCCGAGTCATTCCAGCTGGGCACTTGAAGAGAATAATCCACTTGTTGCGACAAAGGAAGGTAAGGCCTCCTTTTGCAAATACAATGTGAACTTAATCAAACAACTCCCTATGAACAGTGTCCAGAAAAAAGGGATCGCTGTCGCCAGCATTCCGAGCTGCACGATTGCTGACAATATGCCTGACTTCTCTCAATCTGACAGTATGTTTGTCATTGATACTAACGGAAAAGTGCTGTTACATAACCGCAAAGAACAAATTGGTGAATCCTTGAAAAATCAAGAGTTCGTCAAGCATGTCCTATCGCGTGAAAAACGATCAGGTCAATTTAACATGAAGATCGAGGAACTAAACTATCAAATTACGTTTCAAAAATCAGACTATAACGAATGGACGTACCTATCCTTTGTTTCCATACCAGAACTCAAGGCACAAACGAAATCAATTGGGTGGATCACCTTTATTATCTGCTTTATTTTGTTAGCGCTTTCATTGCTATTTTCATGGTTTGGGTCCAGACATTTTTATAAACCAATCCGCTTGTTATACGAGTCCTTTGCACGCAATGAATCCTTTTTGCAAAAGCAGCCTTTTCAAAATGAATTTGAGTTGATTGAGTCGAGTATTAAACAAATGAAGGATCAAAACAATGATTTAGAGGAACGTATTGAGCAGCAAGTCACGCACCTCCAGCAATACTTTATGGTGCGGCTATTGCTCGGAAAGCTGACAGAAGAAGAAATTAACAACCGGTTCCAAAGTTTAGGATTCCCTCAGGGCTGGTCTCACTTATCCATGCTTGTGACCCAAATCGATACGCTAAAAGGGACACCTTATGAAAAAAAGGATGCTGACTTACTTTTATTTGCGATCAATGGACTAATTGAGCAGATTATTCCGCAAGAGGAGCACCTTCAGCCAACAGTTGTCAATCAGCATCAAACGACGATTATCCTAAATCACTCAAAGTCAGATGAAGAGTTTACTGAATATTTAAACCAATTAGCGGAAACGACTCAGCTACGTATCGAGGAAGAGCTTGGTTTATCGATCAGCATCGGAATCAGCCGTCAGTTTCAGGAGCTCACGATGGCAAAACAGGCTTACATTGAAGGAAAAGAGGCCTTAAAATACAGACTCAAAGCAGAGAAAAAGTCCATTATCTTATATGAACATATCCAGCAAGGAAAAACGTTTAAAACTCATTTTCCAAAGCAGCTTCAACATGATTTATTTGATGCGATGAAAGCAGGTGACCAAGGCAAGGCAGATCACTATTTACATGTGCTTCTGCAATCCATTTTCTCTAAAAATGCAGGACCGCACGAGTACCATATCGCCCTCGCCCGTTTTTTAAACAATTTGATTGAGTTGATGCATTTGCTTGGCATTGAATTATTTGAGGTCGAAGACAATAAAATGCTGTATGATACGATTTTTGAATTTAAAACGTTTGAAGATACCGAAGCATGGCTGAAACATGAGATCATTCGGCCGATAATTGACCAGCTAGGTGCACGCGAGGAATCACAATACAAAAACATCTCAGAAAAGATCATCCATATCATTCATCAAGAATTCGACTCAGATCTCACATTGGATGAAATCGCCACACGCCTGCATTACAACCCAAATTATTTAAGCAGTATCTTTAGAAAGGAAATGGATATCTCCTTTAGTGAATATCTCTCATCCTACAGACACCATGTCGCCAAAAACTGGCTCGTGGAGACCGATATGTCCGTCAAAGAAATTTCGGAAAAACTGAAATATAAAAACCCGCAAAACTTCATCCGTTCCTTCAAAAAACTAGAAGGCACGACCCCTGGCAAATACCGCGACCAGAAAAAAGGCATATAAGACAAAAAGTCCCGCTCTCATAGGAGGAAGCGGGACTTTTTTATTTAAATTGTTCATTTAAAATGCTGTCTTCTAGCACTGAAAGCGGCTCTCCGTACACACGTTCAATATGAGCTGCTCCCCAATCACATAGCGCATTCAGAATTCTTTCGAGCGACTGACCGTATTCACTTAATTCATATTCCACTTTAGGCGGTACTTGCTCATACACAATCCGGTTAATCACCCCATCACTTTCAAGCTCTCTCAGCTGCTGCGTGAGCATTTTTTGTGTGATGTTTGGCATGAGTCTCTTCAATTCACTTGTGCGTTTTTTTCCATGTGTTAAATGACATAAAATCACACACTTCCACTTCCCGCCAATGACCTCAAGGGTCGCTTCCACGGAGATATTATATTTTTTCTTTTCCATTAAATCCTCACTCCTCATTATACGAACAGGCACTTTTTAGTACCTATATTACAAAAAAGTACGTACTTTTTTTTTCGTCATCCATGTTAGATAATAACTCTTGCCGATCGGCTTCGTCTATCAAAATGTCATCTCAGAAGGATGTGAACTGATTCATGAAGAAAAAACAAAACCAATTTGCCCTTCTCGCACTAGCTATTAGTGCTTTTGCTATAGGAACCACTGAGTTTATTAGTGTCGGTCTTTTGCCGATGATTTCAGAGGACTTTGGAGTGAGCGTCAGCCAGGCGGGCTGGACCGTCTCTTTATATGCACTTGGTGTGACATTCGGCGCCCCTATTTTGACTTCTCTGACTTCAGCGATGAAAAGAAAAACATTGCTTTTGCTCATTATGCTCGTCTTTTTGATTGGAAATACACTCGCCACGATGGCTCCGACCTTTTCAGTACTATTAATCGGACGGGTCATTTCAGCCTTATCCCATGGAATCTTTATGTCCATCGGCACTACGATCGCTGCAAGCCTTGTAGTGAAAGAAAAACGGGCAAGCGCAATTGCCTTTATGTTCACTGGTTTAACAGTAGCGACTGTGACGGGCGTGCCTTTTGGGACATTTCTTGGTCATGAGCTCGGCTGGCGGACATCATTTGGTGTGATTGTCATTATTGGTCTGATCGCACTAATATCTAACTATTTTCTTGTTCCATCTCAATTAAAGCAAGGCGTGAAAACATCATTTAAGGATCAAGCTGTTTTATTAAAAACAAAAAGAATCTTGCTTCTATTTGTCATTACAGCAACAGGATACGGAGGAACCTTTGTCGTCTTTACGTATTTATCCCCTCTCTTACAGCATGTGACAGGTCTTGCGCCTGGGGCGGTGGCATTGATCCTGCTTTTATACGGGATCACGATCGCAGCTGGAAATGTCATTGGCGGAAAGGCTGCAAATGAGAAGCCAATGAAAGCACTCATTTACATGTTTATCATCCAAAGCATCATTTTGTTTATCCTTAGCTTGGCTGCTGGGTTTACGGTGCTAGGCATCGCAACCGTCATGCTGATGGGACTGTTTGCTTTCATGAATGTCCCAGGGCTTCAAGTAGCTGTCGTTGATTTTGCAGAAAGATACACACCAGGAGCAGTCGACGTCGCTTCCGCTATGAATATCGCTGCCTTTAATGCTGGTATCGCCATCGGCTCATTTTTAGGCGGCATCGTGACAGATACTCTTGGGCTTGTGCATACAGGCTGGGTCGGCGGTATCATGGTCCTCATCGCTGCGATTCTCACGATGATTAGTTTTCGAATCGAACAACAAGAACAAAATCAAACCATCTAAGGAGTGTTCAATATGAATCATTTACAAAGTACAAAAACATTAAACAATGGAGTCCACATGCCAGGATTTGGTCTCGGTGTATTCAAGGTGGAAGATGGTGCAGAATTAATAGACGCCGTCAAAACAGCCATTCAAATAGGCTATCGCAGTATTGATACAGCGGCTATTTATGGCAATGAGGAAGGGGTTGGACGAGGCATACAACTTGGTCTTGCAGAAACAGGACTGCGCCGCGAAGACCTCTTTGTGACATCAAAAGTGTGGAATGCCGATTTAGGATATGAATCCACTTTACAAGCATATGAGGAAAGCTTGAAAAAACTTCAGCTTGACTATTTGGATCTATATTTAATCCATTGGCCGGTTGAGGGCAAATATAAAGACGCTTGGCGTGCGCTTGAAACCTTGTATCGTGAAGGAAAGGTGAGAGCAATCGGTGTGAGCAACTTCCAGCCGCATCATCTAGACGAACTATTAAAAGATGCAGACATCATACCAGCTATCAATCAAGTCGAGTTTCACCCAAAACTAACGCAGGAAGCACTCTATACGTATTTGAACACACATGGCATTCAAATGGAAGCTTGGTCACCGCTCATGCAGGGGGAACTGCTTCATCATCCGGTGATCAAAGAACTCTCGGACACATACGGCAAAACACCTGCTCAAATTATTTTGCGCTGGGATGTGCAAAAAGGCGTCATCACCATTCCAAAATCAACGAAAGCGCATCGTTTAAAAGAAAATGCAGACATATTTGATTTTGTCTTATCTGATGAGGATATGAAACGTCTTTCTGACTTAAATGAAAACAAACGGATCGGTCCAGACCCAGACAACTTTGACTTTTAATAGAAACACCCCCGCTCTTTAACTGTGAGGGGGTGTTGATGTTGATTATTTTGATTTTTTAAAGGAAGCTTCATATTCTTCTATGATTTTATTGCCACCATTTGATTTCCACTTCTCTACATCTTTCTTAAATTGATCTTCACTGATGTCTCCAAGAATGAACTTATAGGTCGCATCATCGATGATTTTTTTCAATTCATTTCCTCGTTCTGAGGCTGTTTCTGAATACAGGCTTTCAGCAGGGTTGGCCACGATGATCTTTTGATTGTCTTCTTCCAGTTCTTCATATTTTGTACGAACCGCATCCCCTTTATTTTTCAAGTAGCGTTTATCAATGCCTACTAGACTGACAAGCGGCTGTACATCTGTCTGCCAGCTTTTCACTTGGCTTTCTTCCCTGACAAATGTATTCCCTTCTTCTTTCTTATAATGCTCACCATCTATACCGTACGTCATGAGACCATAGACATCTTCTTCTGCAATGCGATCAAAGAAGGCCAAAATTCGCTTTAATTCTGCCTCTGATTTCACGCTTGTTTTAGGGAATGCGAAGATGCCATTATGACCACCTGATGCCCACACCCGTTCTTTGCCATCTGGGCCTTTGATTCGGTTCAAGATATCGACTTTCATGTTTTTATCTGTCGCGTCATCTCTCAAGTTCACAGCATCAACCATATTTCCAACATAGATTCCTGCTTTTCCTTGTGAGAATAATTCCTGCTGCTGTGTTTTGCTTGTCACAGGGAAGTCTTTGTTGATATAGCCATTATCACGCAGTTTCTTCATATATTTCATCGTATTCATGTACTCATCTGTCATAAAGTCTGGTGTGAATTTGCCGTTTTCTTCTTTCCAGTCTGTTGGCATTCCCTCATATGAACCAAGTGTTTTAAATGCCCCATAAATCAAATCGTTCCGATCCGTAAAGCCAATTGTATCCGCTTTTCCGTTTTGATTCGGATCTTTTTCAGTAAAGGCTTTCGCTACCTCATAAAGATCATCCAACGTTTTTGGTGTATCCAAATTTAAATTTTCAAGCCAATCCTTTCGAATGACAATTCCTTGTCTTGAAAGTGGTCTCTCTCTATAAATACCATAAAGCTTACCGTCTATAGAGGCGTTTTTATTGATCAGTTCGTTCATCTTACTTAAATTTGGATAATCCTTCAAATACGGACCGACTTCCCAGAACATACCTGATCTGAATGCATTAATAGCAGATGAATTCTTAATGTCTTGAATCGTCACAATCTGCGGCAGATTCCCAGCTGCAAGGGCAGAATTTAACCGGTCTTCCTTCACAGCATCAGGCACCCACGTAATATCAAGTTCTGTATTTGTAAGCTTCTCAATCTCTTTTAAAACCGAATCTTTCGGCGGCTGCTGATGATACAAAATGGCCATCCATGTCAGCTTCACTTTTTTGTCTAAATCAACCTTTTCATCCGATGAACTTCCTTTGCTTGAACATGCGGATAAAATACCGCTTGCTGCAAATAACAGAACAAACGCAATCAGCCATAATTTCTTTCTCCCCATAAGATCCCTCCGTTGTTCCTTCTTTTTAACCTTTTACAGAACCTAGTAATGCCCCTTTGTTGAAATGCTTTTGAATAAATGGATAGACAAGCAGAACGGGAATGGTGGCTACCACAATGACAGCCATTTTAATCGTTTGGTCTGGCGGTGGTGTGGATGATCCCATATCCGACATATCTCCCTGCATTCCGCTCGAAACAATGACAATCTGCCTTAGAAGTACCTGAATCGGCCATTTCACTGAATCATTTAAATACAGGATGGCGGTCATGTACGTATTCCAATACGTCACGGCATAAAAAAGTGAAATGGTCGCAATAGCTGGCAAAGAAAGTGGCAGCACAATTTTAAAGAAAATCCCTAAATCGTTACAGCCATCCATCTTCGCTGATTCCTCAAGGCTTGCGGGAATGTTTTGAAAGAAGTTTTTCAAGATGATCAAATTGAACGCATTGATCGCAACCGGTAGAATCAGTGACCAATAGGTATCAAGTAGACCAAGTGTTTTCACAACAATAAACGTCGGAATCATACCTCCGCTAAATAGCATCGTGAAGACAACGAGAAACATCAATGTTCTCCGGCCTTTTAGCTCCTGACGAGACAGCCCATATGCCATGAGTGAGGACAAAAACATGCTGACAGCTGTTCCAACGAGTGTCACAAGAATGGACACGATAAGGCTGCGGTACACAATATCCGTAGAGAAAATATACCGATAGGCCTCTAAAGAAAACGTGGTCGGGAACAAGATAAACTTCTTCGTGATGACCTCTTCTACTGTAGCAAAAGAGGCTGCAATGACATGGATGAACGGAAGCACACATATTAATGCGAACATGAGTAGAAAAGAGTAATTAAATAAGTTGAACAATCGGCCTTTAATAGAACGATCTATGTTCATCACGCCCTTTCTTTGTAAGCGTTATCATTTTATCCGAAAATAAGCTGCAGCCTGTGACGATATCGTGATTAAAATGTAACAAATGGGGGAAGAAAGCGTCTATAATCATCTTGACAGTCCAACTGGGTCGATCCTGTCAGTCGTGCTTTTATGCTCATGAAACAAAAGAATAAGATCATCAGCTAATGACATGATTATGCCCTATGCCCGATCATTTTCTTCAAGGATTTCCGTCGTATTTACATCGGGTCTATAGTCTAACTCCTGCTTCGTGTTTTCCGTAGACCAAGGCTTTTCTTCGTTTTCTGATACGGCATAATATGTCCCAAAGGGAACGGTCGTTTCAATCGCTGCCTTTATCATCCGTGCTAGATCCTCGTGTGAAAGAAGTGTTCGTTTCGTCCGTTCTTTCTCGTGTAATGCCTCCATCTCATCTGTCACAACCGTTCCAATCCGTAAATTGATAACAGACATTCCCGTTTGATCGTGGAACAAACGGCCTAGCTGTTCAGAAGCAAATTTTAAAATGCCATAGACATTTTGAGTCGCAGGTACATCGTTTGTTGTAATATGTCTCCCTAGTAAGGAGCGTCCATCTTTTTCATAACGATCGGTCACGTGATTGCTGCTTGCAAAAATGACTTTTCGTATGCCGAGACTTGCAGCTGATCGAAACATAGAATAAGAGCTCCTCCAAAAAATATCATTCATTTTTTCAAACTCCTCATGATTCATCACATCATGCGTCATCTCCATGTTTAAAAGGTGTATGATGACATCTGTATCTCGCGGAATCGCCTCATATAATTCCTGTTCATTCGTTGCATCTGCTAAAATGTCTCCTTTTACACAGCCCGTTTGATCAATAATGGTGATCTCATACTCAGAAGAGAGCGTTTTTGTTAAAATACGGCCGATCACACCGCACCCGCCAATGATCGTGATCTTCTTCATGTGTCTCCTCCTTTCTAATGACGTAGTATGTCCAAGCCTTTATAGATTACAGCCATTTTTTTAAGAATCGAGTGGCCTCGTGACGCATAGCGGCTGTTTCAAAATGACCTGCATGAAGACCAACAAGCTGATACCGTTCTTTCAATGAAGCCGCTTGATAAGTTTGGCTCAATCCCTTTTGAATGCGAGCGACGCCTTCAGCAGGCGTGAGTGGATCAAGTTTTCCAACTAAGCTTAAATGCGGCCTTGGAAAAATCATTTCCTGAATATCAGTTGCCGTAAAGTGCTTTGCTAAGCTTGGTACATAGTAATAAAAGCCATGCCTGTCTAAATTGTTCGTTTCAATTAATGTGTGGTGATCGACCTGTGCGCAAAGATCAATACACACACTGACCCTCTCATCAAGCGCAGCCGTCCACCAGGAAAGAAGCCCGCCCATTGACATTCCAAAAATAGCTAACCGGCCCGGCAGCACATCAGGTCGAGACAGCACATAATCAATTGCACACATACTTTCATACAGCATCATGCCCCACATCACTTTCCCTGTTAAAAGCATTTCCTTAAAAATTTCACTTTCGGTTCTTCCTCTTCTCTCACCAAATCCTGCATGATCAATAGCCAGAACACTATAGCCTTTTGAGGTGAACTCTTTCGCATATGAAGGCGCTTGCAAATAATGAGCACCCTTGATGAGCTCTTCCTTCCCATCGACGTAGTTCCCGCCATGAGAGTGCTGAAACAGCACAACTGGTCTTTTTTTCACCGTATCCTTCGGCTTCACAAAATAAGCGGGCACTTCCTCTACACCATGGATTGAAAGAATGAGTGTTTCGATGACGTACGATTCACGATCCTCGACCTTTAACGTATATGCCTCCACGCGATGGCGTTCTGGCATTTCTCCTAACAGACTGAGCAGTTGTTCACGTTTGCTTTCCTTTTCCATTGACGTCACTCCTCCTTTTGTTGATCATCTGTTAACATACGAGATCGATCGTGCAATCACCTTGTTTTCGACAAAATTATGTCCCGGGAAATAAAGAACACCCACCGGTTCATACCGATGGGTGTCATCATTAATTCGCAACAATATTGACAAGCTTCCCAGGAACCGCAATCACTTTGCGAATGGTTTTCCCTTCAAGCTGTTCTTTTACACGTGCATCATTTTTCGCAAGCTCTTCTAACTGTTCTTTAGTTGCATCAGCAGGAACAGTTAATTTTGCTTTCACTTTCCCATTCAATTGTACGACAATTTCTACTTCATCGTCGACAAGCTTTGACTCGTCATATTGCGGCCATGCTTCATAAGAAATAGACCCTTCATGACCAAGTTTATTCCAAAGCTCTTCCGCTACATGCGGTGCAATTGGAGAAAGTAGTTTCACAAAGCCTTCTGCATATTCTTTCGGTAGTGTATCAGCCTTGTAGGCATCATTGATAAACACCATTAAGTGTGAGATCCCTGTATTGAAGCGCAGACCTTCATAATGGTCTGTTACCTTCATCACGGTTTCATGATAGCTGCGTTCTAATGCGCCTCCAGTTTGCTCCGTTACTTTATCACTGATTGTGCCATCTTCGTTTGTGAATAGACGCCATACACGATCAAGGAAGCGGCGAGCACCATCAAGTCCTGTTTCAGACCAAGCGATTGATGCATCTAAAGGTCCCATGAACATTTCATAAAGGCGTAATGTATCCGCACCATGAGATTCTACGATATCATCTGGATTGACGACATTTCCTTTTGATTTACTCATTTTTTCATTATTTTCCCCAAGAATCATTCCTTGGTTGAACAATTTCATGAAAGGTTCTTTTGTCGGAACAACACCGATATCATACAAGAACTTATGCCAGAAGCGCGCATATAGAAGATGAAGTACAGCATGTTCTGCTCCGCCAATATATACATCAACAGGAAGCCATTTCTTCAGCTTTTCAGGAGATGCAAGCTCTTCTGAGTTATGCGGGTCAATATAACGTAAGAAATACCAGCAGCTGCCTGCCCATTGCGGCATTGTATTGGTTTCACGGCGTCCTTTTTTACCTGTGACAGGATCGACAACCTCAACCCAATCTTTAATATTGGCTAAAGGTGATTCACCTGTGCCACTTGGCTTAATCTCAGTCGTTTTAGGCAAAATGAGTGGAAGCTCTTCCTCTGAAACAGCTGAAGACGTTCCGTCCTCCCAATGAATAATTGGAATTGGCTCACCCCAATAACGCTGGCGGCTAAATAGCCAGTCTCTTAAACGGTAAGTGACTTTCTTTTCGCCTTTTTGATGTTCTTCCAGCCATGCAATGACTTTTTCAATCGCTTCTTCTTTTCCTAATCCATCGAGGAAATCAGAGTTAATGTGTTTTCCATCACCTGTGTAAGCTTCTTTTTCAATGTCTCCGCCTTCGACAACTTCCTTGATTGGAAGATCAAATGTTTTGGCGAATTCATAGTCACGCTCATCATGGGCAGGTACCGCCATAATCGCGCCTGTTCCATAAGTAGCCAGCACGTAATCTGCAATCCAGATCGGCATCTTTTCACCATTTAATGGATTGATGGCATAAGCGCCTGTGAAAATACCCGTCTTCGTTTTTGCAAGATCTGTCCGCTCTAAGTCGCTCTTAGATTGAATTTCTTTCATATATGCTTCGACTGCTTCTTTTTGAGCAGCTGTTGTCATTTTTTCAACAAGTGCATGTTCTGGTGCAAGTACCGCATAGGTTGCCCCAAACAATGTATCAGGACGCGTTGTGAAAACAGTAAACTGTTCATCATGTCCTTCTACTTCGAAATGAACGTGTGCACCTTCCGAACGTCCGATCCAGTTACGCTGCATATCTTTAATGCTTTCAGGCCAATCAATGTCTTCTAAATCTTCTAACAGCCTGTCCGCATATGCCGTAATCTTTAGCATCCATTGCTTCATCGGACGTCTTTCAACCGGATGCCCTCCGCGTTCACTTTTTCCATCAATGACTTCTTCGTTTGCAAGGACTGTGCCAAGCGCTGGGCACCAGTTCACTGGTACTTCATCGATATACGCCAATCCCTTTTCGTACAATTTCAAGAAAATCCATTGTGTCCATTTATAATAATTTGGATCAGTCGTGTTGATTTCTCGATCCCAATCATATGAGAACCCTAGTGATTGAATTTGGCGGCGGAAGTTATTGATGTTCTCTTCTGTAAAGACCGCCGGATCATTCCCTGTATCTAGCGCATACTGTTCTGCTGGAAGACCAAATGCGTCCCATCCCATTGGATGAAGAACATCATATCCCTGCATACGTTTCATGCGTGATAAAATATCCGTTGCTGTGTAGCCCTCAGGGTGCCCGACATGAAGTCCTGCTCCTGATGGATATGGAAACATATCAAGTGCATAGAACTTTGGTTTATCTTCCGAGTCAGATGTGGCGAATGTTTTATGTGTCAGCCAATAATCCTGCCACTTCTTTTCAATTTCCCGATGCTGAAAACTCAATGTGAAAACCTCCTTTAATATGTACGGCTGTATCTGCTCAGATGACCACTGCGAGAATTCAGATTTTTCTAAAATCAACAAAAAACCCTCATCCCTGGAAAGGGACGAGAGATTTTTTGGTTCCCGCGGTACCACCCTTGTTAGCGTAACTTTCTGTTTGTACGCTCACTTAATATCTTTAACGCAGACATGCGACAGAAGCTTTAACGCAACTGCAACTCTGAGGCGAGTTCAGAAGCAGATTTGATTGACTTTCACCAGCCGTCAATTCTCTAAAGACAAATACTGCTTTCCTACTACTCCTCTTCACTGTTCTTATCGTAACCGTCATCTAAGTAGTATTTTATAGAATTATGATCATAAGTGCAAGCAGGTTTGTATACAATGGGAATGTACCCTAGATCAGGGTAAAGTAGAGGATATTATTCGTGTGGAGATCGGTTATGACGGTTGGAGTCTGCATTCTGTGAATGCTGTTCTCTTACAAAATCAAAGCTTCGCAGAACTGCTTCTCCTCCGTAACCTGAAATAATTGATAAGATGACCAAGTGCAGACTAGAATCGGGATTTGAGGATAAGACAAGCAGTGTAGCGGCAATCATCCCAACGAGCCAATCTTCAATAAACCCTAAATAAATAAACTTTTTTGTCATTCTGGGCTTCTCTAGCCTGCCTTTTTTCTTTACGTGACCGAGAATGCCCATGACCCCTCCAATGGCGCAAGCAATAATGACTTGTTGCAGCATTTTCATCACCTTCCTAAAGCCCTTAGAATAGTAAAGCGACTTCAGGCTGTCCAGCCCCCTGTAATGCCATTCTGCTGTTCCGTCATAATCCATGTAAAAGGTCTATTCTCTCTAACGAAGAAAAAAAGCTTGTTTCTTCCATTATATGTGAATGACCCAAAACAATCTTGATGCATTGGAATCATTTTTACCTAATCCATATTGACTATTTTTGTCATTTTATGAATTATGAGCAATTGATTCCTTCTTTTTCTAAAGAAAAGTCTCCTTACTTACTATATTCTAATGGAGGACAAACTATGATGACAAATTTAACAAAGCCATTGCAATCGTTGAAACAGAACATATGTTATGTTACGTTAGTAAGGAATACCTTTGGTTGAAAAGACAACCATTTGATATGTCTGATAGCAGCAACAAAGGAGGGTAATATGGTCAGCTCGAACATCTTCGGCTTACAAAAACAGCTTGAACTCATAAAAAAAGCGCTAGATCATGCGCGGATCGGTGTTGTCATTACAGACCCTTCTTTAGAGGATAACCCTATCGTTTATGTGAATCATGGCTTTACACACATGACTGGATACAAACCAGATGAGATTCTTGGGCGTAATTGTCGATTCCTTCAAGGGAAAGACACAGATCAAAAGCAGCTCGATTTAATACGTCATGGAATACAGAATAAAACACCTATTACCACACAGCTAAAAAATTATAAAAAAGACGGTACTTTTTTTTGGAATGAACTCAATATAGATCCTCTATACATTGAACAAGATGATAAAACATTTTTCATTGGCTTTCAAAAGGATATTACGAAACAGAAAGAATATGAACAGCTCCTAGAAGATTCCTTACAGGAAGTCACCTCTCTTTCGACGCCAATCGTCCCAATCAAAAATGGTGTATCTGCTCTGCCACTCATTGGAAAACTATCTGAAGAACGCTTTGATGCCATTGTCGCGAAGTTAACTTGTATATTAGATGATTCAAAGGATGATTATTTAATTGTCGATCTTTCTGGTTTAATCGATGTCGATGATTCCGTTGCAGCACGCATTTTCAAGCTGCATCGTCTTCTTAATCTAACCGGAACCGAACTGATCATCACAGGGATCAAACCGCAGCTTGCAATGAAAATGAAAGACTTGGATACAGATTTTCAGGATACAATCACTTATTTGACGGTTAAGGAAGCAATCAAAGGATTACCATTAGCTGAAAACCCTGTGTAAAACAGGGTTTTTTTAGTTGAAACGCCCCCTGAAAATGGAAAAATGAGGTATGATAGGTGTAATAAAGGATGTAGGGGGGCTACTAGATGATGATGTTACTCATCATAGGTCTTTTATGTGTTTGTTTTGCCATAGGATATGCCGTCAATTTCTTATTACTCAAACACCAGAATGCGCAGATCTTTTCAAAGAAACTATTTTATCCTTTCTTGATCTTGGGTCTCATCTTTTCCATTATGTCATTACCTTTTGCTGCCACAGATGCACCGAAGGCACAAGCAGATCCATCTTCAGAACAGCTGTTAAAGGATCAAAAGCAGCTCACATCTGACATAACGCGCTTAAAAGCTGATAAAGAGGAGCTTACCGCTTCTTTAGAGGACGCAACAAAGGATAAAGAAAAACTAGCGAAAAAGCTAGAAACCATCACCTCAGAAAAAGAAACAATCAAAAAGCAAGAAAAGACCATTCAAGCGCTTGAAGAGAAAATAGACAAGCTTGCCTCAAGCAACGAAACACTCAAAAAAGAGAACAAGAAAAGCAGCAGCGATACGGAGTCTTCTACCGTTCAGCGGTCCGCTCCTAAAGATGAAGGAAAAAGCACAGGCGGTCATGAGTCACAGAAGGAAACAAAAAAAGAATCTGCAGCCTGTAACATCAAAGGAAGTGTCAACGGTATTTATCACACACCGAGCAGCAGATACTACTCTAGAACAAAGAATGTAACCAAACTATTCTGCTCTGTAGAAGAGGCAGAGCGTGCAGGGTACCGGGCACCTAAGCAATAGCTATGTATCACGAAAAAAGAACCTCCTGTCAGCCCAATTGGGTGCCTTAGGAGGTTCTTTTTTTAGATTTCTCTTCTTAATGCTGCTAATACATTCGTTTTTGTTGCTTTACGTGCTGGGTTGAGCCCTGAAAGGATTGCTACCCCTGCGCTAATCACTGTTGCTGTAATTACAAGGCTGAGCGGAATATAGGAGAAGGTGATCGAGAATTGATCGCTTGCCCCTCCCTCTGACATGGACGACAAAATGGCTGGAATGATTAAATTGACGGCGAAACTAATGATATATGAGATGATAATACCGATGATCGACCCAATCACCCCAATGTAAGCACTTTCCATGAGGAACATTCGCTTGATAATCGATGGATTCGCGCCAATGGCTTTCATAATCCCAATTTCTTGTGTCCGCTCTGTTACTGCCATTGTCATCGTATTAAAAATACCAATTGCAGAAATAATGACCGCAATACATCCAACAAAAATAAGTCCAATTTTGAAGACTGTAAAGAACATATCCATTCCTTCGAGCTGATTCGTCACAGAGATGACTTGATAGCCCTCATCTGTCAGCTTATTCGTGAGTGCACCGACATTGTCGAATTTATCTGCATAAACAGAAGTCATTTTCTCGACATTTCCTGCTTCAGGAGATAGATCGAGTACTTGACCAAATTCCTTTTCATACGCATTCGGAATAAAAATTTTATGATCCTCTTGCCACTCCAGATTCGGCTTTTTCAAAACACCTACTACACGGAAATCAAATGTTTTTTCTTTGACGACTTCATTTTCTTCGTTGAGTTTTGGTACCTTGACTTGAATCACTTTATTTAAAATATCTTTCGTGTAGCCCTTAGGCTCTTTTGGTGTTTCTTCACCATTTGATGTCTGATTTAATTTTTTTTCATAGGCTTGGCGTTCTTTTTTTGTCCACAGTTGTTCAGCCAGATGATACCCGACCACAATTTCGTTCGCTGATGTTGGGACTTTTCCTCGGTCTAGCTCAAGCCCTGCTTCTTTTTCTTCTTTCATATCGGTTAGAGCAGCCTGCGTTTCACCTGAGCGATCATCGAGCTCGACGTTTACCAATGGAATGAGCGCCGTTCTTGAGACGACAGATTTCACATGATCATATTTCTTTAAATCATCTGTCTTGACGTCACCTTTTTCCTTGCCTAACACTTTCACTTCTGTGATGATTTGCTGTTTCATGATTTCATCTTGCGCCGATTTTTGCAGACCAAAACCAACAGACGCTAAAACGATTAAGAAAGAGCATGCCATTGTCGTCGCAAGAATGGTCATAAACACACGCAATCTATTTTTCTTCATGTTTCTTCTAATAAATTTGACCTGATCTCTAAATTTCAATGGATTGTTCCCCTTTCTTTAATACACCATCATGAAGCTGGAACGTTGTATCTGCGATTGAAGCGACTTCATCGTCATGTGTAATAATGACAAATGTGATTCCTTTTTCACGATTAAGCTGCTGGATAAAGGCTAAAATTTCTCCTTCGGTTTCTGAATCTAGACTGCCTGTTGGTTCATCCGCTAAAATAATAGATGGATTTAAAATCAAGGCTCTTGCAATACTCACACGCTGCTGCTGCCCGCCTGACAACTCATTCGGGTAATGCCCTGCATGATGTTCTAAACCTACTCGTTTCAGCATTTCTTCTACTTTCGCCTTTCGTTCAGACGGCTTCACACCTTTTAAAGTGAGCGGAAGTTCAACATTTTCATACGTCGTTAAGCTCCCGATCAATTGAAAGCTTTGAAAGATAAAACCAAAGTGATCTAAGCGGAAGTCCGCCCATTCTTTTTCATTAAACCCAGTCACATCGGTACCATCAATGACAATTTGTCCGCTCGTTGGCGTAATATATCCTGAAATTAAGTTCAATAGGGTAGATTTCCCCGAGCCACTTCGCCCAACTATACATGCAATGTCGCCTCTTTTGATGGACAGGTCAATCCCTTTCAGCACAGGAATCTCATTCTCTCTGCCCTTTTTACCAATTTTAAACACATGATCTAACGCTTGAATCTGAATCATCTCTACTCCCCTACTCTCTGTTTATCTTTTTCGATATATTAAGAAATAACTTGTTAGTGCACCTACAACGCCGCCGATGATCATGCCAACGATATAACCCAATATGGAAGTGTCAGAAGAAAATCCAACCCATCCAAATCCTAGAACACCGAAGACAATGACCAAAATCTGAATCGGTCTATCCATTTTTGAGTAAAGGAAGAAACGGCCATTTCGTTCAATAGGATGCTTCATAAAGCTAAACAAACCAATAAGATAGAATACAATCATCATCACAATAGGTATGATGAATTCTTCACCAGTGAACCAAAGTGGATATTTATCTATATCTCGAAATTGAAAACGGTCTGTTATATAAGTAATTGGGGCGATAGGCATAATAAAGTAGTCATAACTGACATCGACCCAATGCCTATTCGTTCTTAAAATAAAATCCAAATGAAACATCGGAAGCCAAATTAATAAATATGGCAATATCGCTGTACTGAATGTAACAATGGCTTGACTAATTGCGCTTCCTGTTAACGCACCTGCTGCAAGACACAAACTATAAATCATTAAGGTTGATACGAGTGCAATGAAGTAACCACTATTAAAGTCAAACGTCTCTTTTGGTTGAGTGCCTAATATGAGTAAGTAAGTGAGAAAATATGACAACACATGAACAAGCGTTATGATTCCGGCACCTAAGAAAAACTTTGTATGATAAATGGTACTTCTGCTAAACGGCAAGGATAAAGTAAAATCAATTTGTCCTTTATTTCTTTCATATCCCAGCTGGATAATCGCAAAAAGCAAGCCCATAAGCCATGAAAGGGCGATAAAAATATCAGAACTGAAATTATAATAAAAGTATTGATCTCCGATTGTACATGTGGGGTCGTTTACACAAGTTTGAAAGGACGAGTATCCCAGTAAAAAGGATAATGGCGTCGTAAAGACTGCAACCAGCATCACTAAAATAAATGTCAGCTCTGATTGCTTCCATTCCTTATATAATAATTGCCGCTTTACCATCTCCGTTTCCCTCCAAACTTTGCAATGAATACTTCTTCTAAATTAACAGGCAGTTCATGCCATACTTTTGGCTGCAGCGACTTCAAGTACTCTTTTGCCTCTACATCTGTTTTAAGAACAAGCGCTGTATAAAAAATGCCCGCTTGATCTAATATAGCAACGCCATTTTTTCGTATACTCAAGTTCATATCTTCTTCAAAAGCCATCTGGATTTTGACATAATCATTCTTTAATTCATCTAGATCCATGACACTTGTGAGTTGGTTTCCTTCTAAAAACCCGATTCGGTTACACATCCGCTCAATATCCTCTAATCGATGCGATGTGATGAGAATCGACGTTTCACGTTCCGCTACCTCGTCGATCATGAGCTGAAGAACATCATTTCTTGTGACGGCATCAATACCATCTGTCGGTTCATCTAACAGAATCACGGCTGGCTTGATCGCAAAGCTTAAAATTAATGACAGCTGCTTTTTTAACCCTGTCGATAGTTCACGGTATTTTACTTTTTCCGGTATTTCATAGCGGTTCACAAGCTCATTGGCATATGTCACGTCAAACTTCGGATAAATATGCTTTAACAGCTGGACAAGCTGCCCGTAATTGTATCTATCAAAGTAGGGATTGACGACTGGCATATACACAATATTTTGCTTTACTAACGGGTGGTCTTTCACAAGCACGTCTTTAAAATAAATCTCTCCTTCATCTGGAAGAAGAATTTGCTGAATCAAGCGGAGAAGTGTTGTTTTACCAGAGCCATTCCTGCCAAGCAAACCAAAGATCTCACCTTCGCCTATTTTGAAGGAAACGTTGCTGAGTACTTCACGTCCATTTAATGTCTTCGATACATTTCTAACCTCAATCAACTTTATTTCCTCCCTCGAGACTTGAGCCGATCTCTTCTATCCATTCCTTCAGTTGTTGAATATCAATACCGGCATAATGAGCTTCTATAATGAGTTGTCTTAATTGCTCCTTCATCTCCAATACCTTCCCTTCATTCAGCTTTAACCGAGCCTCTTCTGTTACATACGTACCGCGCCCTCTTAGTGTTTCAATAATCCCTTCCCGCTCAAGCTCCTTATATGCTTTACTGACGGTGTTAGGATTGGCGATGATAATAGTGGCGAGCTCTCTGACAGAGGGCAGTTTGTCACCAGGTTTCATTGCACCTTTTAGACATAAAATTTTGAGTTGCTCAATGATTTGTTCATATATTGGCGCAGCGCTTCGTGGATCTATTTGAATCATGATGGCTCCCTCTTTCCTCATTCATGCTTTTGCAGTCCTATTGCTTGTTCATGCCCTTGCATTAAAGGGATTGAATTAAGTATCAAATCTTTTTGAACTTCAAAACCAATGAAAACGAGAACGAAAAAAAATGTACATGCTAACACAACAGCCAGCACCATCCACTTCAAATTGATTGGTTTTTTTTCTTTTTTCATGGTTAAACACCTTTCTTCACTTTTTAAGTGTCTTTAGTGTATTAGTTGATGTAGTACACTTAATACAATATAGACACTTAAATAAAAAGTCAATAGCCTTTCAAAAAATAAAAAACAGACCCTTTAAAAAAGGATCTGTTCATCATTCGTTGTCGTAAGAAATGCCTAAAATCATTTGATTTTGCAAGCTTTGCATTTGAACACGTGCCCTGTCTAACCGCTCTCTTTGCTGGTCATTGGCGACATCTTTTAATTTTTCTAATTCGTTCACCGCATCTTCAAGCATAAGCTGTGCCTTAGAAAATTCGTCCTCATTATAATGCTCTTGGCGTAAGTTCAAATCAAATTGCTCATTTGCAAACTCAAGGGTTTCAGTACTTTTTTGGATAAATTCATCGATTGACTGCCTTGTTGCCATCTTGCATTCCCTCCATTTCATCATTGCTCCCGCCTATTTTGCCCACGTAAAGCTTTTTCACTAAAGAAAATGTTGGACAGATTCAATTGTCCTCCTTCATGATTTTTGTTAAACTTTAAGGATGCCTATTATTACGCAAGGAGGTTACTGACTTGGATCAGCATAACCCTTTTTTATATTCAAACAGCGAAAAACGCTATCACACATGGAACTATCATTTGCGAGAGCACTTTGGTCATAAAGTTTTTAAAGTGGCCTTAGACGGCGGCTTTGACTGCCCAAACCGTGATGGTACTGTAGCCCACGGAGGCTGTACATTTTGCAGTGCCGCAGGATCTGGTGATTTTGCAGGAAACCGTGCGGATGATCTCATCACTCAATTTAACGAAATCAAAGACCGGATGCATACTAAATGGAAAGACGGAAAATATATGGCGTATTTTCAGGCGTATACAAACACACACGCCCCGCTTCCTGTTTTAAAGGAAAAATTTGAAACCGTGATGAATTTGGATGGTGTGGTTGGCTTATCTATTGCGACAAGACCTGACTGCCTGCCAGATGACGTGGTGGAGTATTTAGCTGAATTAAATGAGCGGACTTATCTCTGGGTAGAGCTTGGTCTTCAAACGGTTCATGAACGGACAGCGATGCTTATTAACCGTGCCCATGATTATGAATGCTACGTAGAAGGTGTAGAAAAACTGCGAAAACACGGCATTCGTGTCTGCTCGCATATCATCAACGGCTTGCCTCTTGAAAATCGGGACATGATGATGGAGACAGCAAAAGCTGTTGCTGATTTAGATGTGCAAGGAATTAAAATTCATTTGCTTCACCTTTTAAAAGGAACCCCAATGGTCAAGCAATATGAAAAAGGCAAATTGGAGTTTCTAAGCCAGGAAGAATATGTCCAGCTTGTTTGTGATCAGCTGGAGATCCTGCCGCCAGAAATGATTATTCATCGTATTACAGGCGATGGCCCGATTGAATTAATGGTTGGTCCAATGTGGAGTGTAAACAAATGGGAAGTATTAAATGCCATTAATGCTGAGCTTGAAAGACGTAACAGCTACCAAGGCAAACGTTTCGTCAGATTGGAAGAAGCAGCAAAATGATCTTGAAACGCATGCTCCCTTTTAGTAAAGAGCTGTTAGAACGGGCTTGTCAAAAAGGCGACATCGTTATTGATGCAACGATGGGAAATGGCCACGATACACTCTATTTAGCTGATCTTGTCGGTCATGATGGACAAGTTTTCGCATTCGACGTACAAGAAGAAGCCATACAGCAGACGCGTAAAAGGCTTGGCGAGGGATATCCATATGTTCATCTCATTCACGATGGTCATGAAAAACTGGCTCAACACTTGCCAAGAGATGTTTATGGACATATCTCTGGCGCGGTGTTTAACCTTGGGTACTTGCCCGGAGGCGATAAAGCCGTCACCACTCAGGCCCATACAACCATTGAAGCCATTGAGCAGCTCCTCAACTGGCTTAAACCAGGAGGGCTGATCGTCCTTGTGATTTATCATGGACACCCCGAAGGGAAAAGAGAAAAAGAAGTGCTTCTCGACTATTGCAGATCACTTCCTCATGAAGAGGTACAAGTTTTATCATATCAATACATGAATATTCAAAACGACCCGCCTTTTGTGGTCGCCATTGAAAAAAAGCTAAAGCTCAAATCCTAATGGATTTGAGCTTTTTTATGAGGATTTCATCCAAGGCATTTTCTGATAGGTCCGGTAAGCTCTTCCGTTGATATAGAAAAAGAACGATGTTTTCCCGCTTGATTTGATCAGCCGTTTTGCCAGCTTATTCATCTCTTTTTGGGCTGTCACTTTTTCATCGGACAAATAGACTGCCAATAATCCTCTGTTAATTAATTTGTGAAAGTTTTCGTGCGGAATGCCTTTCAGCTGCTCATCCGCTTTTTCAATAAAATGCTGAAGTCTATCCATCATCTCATGATGAGAGGCATAGTAGGAGCAAAAGTTCAGATCTCCCCCCAGCCGGTCTTCTTCTTGGTCAATTAAATAATCAAGTAAAATGTGCAGACCTTGAATATAAGGGAAATAGCTTTCGTATATTTGCTTCGCCTGCTTTTCTGTAAAGTCCGGCTGCAACGCATACGCCACAAGACAGAAAATCCCTAACGTTGATCCTGCACAAGCTGAAAATTCATACCATTCCATCTTAGGCAAATCCTTTTCATATTGGCGGAACCACGATTCTAGCCGCGGAACCCGCTCATGGGGAACGACGTGTTTATGTACTTGCAAATCACTGTAGTAATCGCACAGCGTGTGTAAATATGGCTGAATGATCGGATAATGCTTAAGACGCGACAGCACGTCTTGGCATGTGCGGACAAGCGAGTGTAAATACCCATGATCCTCTTGATCATCACGGAATTGGTAGTAAGGCTTGAGCTCAGCATGAATATCAAGCGCATCTCTCATCGCTTGATGCAGCATATGAAAATCTTTTGGATCAAGCGACGTACTGCGGTCACACAGGTTATCTAAGTAATCACTGATGGTTTGATACGCCACAATGAATTCAATACACGTTTCTTTCGCCTCACCTGCTAGAAGAGATAAAATACCTCCGCCTTCGCAGTGGAAGGTTTTACTCGATATGCTCGCTAACGCCTGCGTACGCAGTTCTTCATTTTCAATCATTTCTGCATGAGCCCGCCACTTTCTTAGCTCCTGATGAACAAGCGGAAAAATATCTTTATACACCTTTGTCATCAGTGCAAAAGGACGCTCTGGTACTGACAAATCAATCCACCCCTAACTTAAAGCTCACCATCAAATATATTGATCTGTAAAGGCTCTTGCTGCCTTAAACACATCTTCTCTTTCCGGTTCATTAAAAATTTCGTGATACAGCTCTTCCCATTCACGATATGATTTATTGGTTGATTCAATGCCATTGAACCATTTGATCACCCTCGTTTTATCGACGATCTTATCATCGCCCGCCTGCATTAAAAGGAGCGGAATCGATTTAAATACATTCGTAGGCTGCATGGCTGCATCAATATTTTTGATCAGCTCTCTGTACCAGCGAACCGACACCTTTGTTACGTAAAGGGAATCATTTGAGTCTGCTTCAATCACAGCCTGATTTCGTGTGGCTAGTTCAATCGACAGCCCTGACTCGACTTTAAAGGACGGTGCGAGCACATTTAGACCTTTTGATGCAAAATCCATTAGCTTCTTCGGTTTAAATTGCAGACCTAAACAAGGTGATGATAAAATAAGGCCATCAATCTTCGTATGGGTATACTGCTTGACCCACTCAATTGAAATGAGTCCGCCCATACTGTGTCCAAGTAAAAAAGTAGGAAGCCTGAATGATTTCGCATGTTCGATCCATTCATCTACTGTATCAATGTATTCTTGAAACGAACGAATGTGGCCACGCGCACGTGTCGATGTCCCTTGCCCAGGCAGGTCACCCATGACGACGTGATAGCCGGCATTTCGCCACATTTCGATCAGCCATTTATATCGGCCGTGATATTCACTCGCACCATGTACTATCACAATTGTACCAACTGGTCTTTCAGCATGCCAAGTCCACAAAGTAAACACCTCACAAATGTTGTATTAAGAAAGGAAGTCGAAAAAGTGATTTATCCATATCATAAGTTTACACCTGAGATTCATGAATCGGTCTTTGTCGCAGATAACGCCACCATTACAGGAGATGTCACGATTGGAGAATATTCGAGCGTGTGGTTCCAAACCGTCATCAGAGGCGATGTCGCTCCTGTGAGAATTGGAAAAAACGTCAATATTCAAGATTTATCCTGTCTGCATCAAAGTCCTGGAAAAACACTTCTTATAGAAGATGGTGCTACCATTGGACACCAAGTCACATTACATAGCTCAATCATTCGAAAAAATGCCCTCATTGGTATGGGGTCTATCATTCTCGATGGTGCAGAAATTGGCGAAGGTGCCTTTATCGGTGCAGGTAGTCTTGTCCCTCAAGGAAAGGTCATTCCAAAAGGATCACTCGCTTTCGGCCGTCCAGTCAAGGTCGTCCGGCAGTTAACAGATGAAGATATCCAAGACATGGACAGAATCCGTAGAGAATATGTAGAAAAAGGACAATACTATCGTTCCCTTATACCCCGTTAACATCATACGCGTTATCTTCACTTTATCATGTTTTTTTCAGGATATTAAGCAATAACTATGAACCGCTTGTTATTTTACCCTTTTCCGCCGCTTTCTATCATAACAAAAAAGGTTTTCAGCTTTGTGCTGAAAACCTTTTTTCATTAACTAAAGATAACTTCTTTCGGTTGATGATTCAACTGCTCTGGATCAATGCTGCGCTCCACATAAATGCTGTGCCAAATCATAAAGATAAGGACGGTCCAAATCTTACGGCTATGATCTGCTTTACCAGCACAATGCTCATTTAATAAATCAAGCACATACTCTTTGTTAATGTATTCATCTGTTTGACTGTTTTTGATGATGTCTTTTGCCCAAGCATTCATCTCATTTTTCAACCAATGACGAATTGGCACAGGGAAACCAAGCTTTTTACGGTTTAACACATGGTCAGGCACAATGCCTTCTGCTGCTTTACGCAATAAATATTTCGTTGTGCCATCTTTTGTTTTCAGCTCTTCTGGAATTTTAGAAGCCGCTTCAAAAACGACCTTATCAAGGAATGGAACACGAAGCTCAAGAGAATTCGCCATCGTCATCTTGTCTGCTTTTAATAAGATGTCTCCGCGCATCCACGTATGGATATCAACATATTGCATTTTGTTAATATCACTGTAGCCTGCGCTTTCCTCGAAGTATGTCTTCGTTATGTCACGATATGTGATGCTTGGATCATAATGTTTGAGGAGATTTTTCTTCACTGGCTCTTCAAAGATTTTCGCATTACCGATATAACGTTCCTCTAATGGCGTACAGCCGCGAACGATAAAGCTCTTCCCTTTCATTCCTTCTGGCATTAAACGAGCCAGACGAAGAAGAAGCTTTTTCAGCATAGATGGTACAGATTCAAATGGTTTAAGAGAAAGAGGCTCACGGTAAATATTATATCCACCGAACAGCTCGTCCGCTCCTTCACCTGAAAGAACAACCGTCACTTGTTTCTTCGCTTCTTTTGCCACGAAATACAATGGAATCGCTGCCGGATCAGCTAAAGGATCGTCTAAATGCCAGACAATCTTCGGAAGCTCGTTCATATATTCCTCTGGAGAAATGACGGCGCTGAAGTTTTGTAAGCCTAGCTTGTCAGCTGTTTCCTTCGCGACATCGACTTCACTAAAGCCATCCTGCTGGAAGCCAACAGAGAATGTCTTTAGCTCAGGGTGTAATTCCTTTGCGACAGACACGATGAAGGAAGAATCAATACCACCTGATAGGAATGAACCAACAGGTACATCACTTCTCATGTGAACTTTCACAGAATCATAGATCGCATCTCGTACTTCTTCAATTAACTTCTGTTCTTGTGTTTGCTCAGGCTTGAATTGAACTTTCCAGTATGTCTTAAATTCGATCTCCTGTCCTGGGCGTAAAATAAACTGATGACCAGGCTCAACTTTATGCACCTTTTGATCAAGCGTATTTGGCTCAGGAACGAATTGGAACGACATGTACTGCTGCAATGAAGTCTCATCAAATAAAATGTTCTCGTTCACAGCCATCAAGCTTTTGCGCTCAGACGCAAAGTACACTTGCTCATCCATTTGTGTGAAATAAAGCGGTTTGATGCCAAAAGGATCTCTTGCGCCATATAATTGCTGCGCTTCTTTATCCCAAATTAAAAATGCAAACATGCCGCGAAGCTTAGAAGCCGCTTCTTCTTTATAATGACGGTATGTGGCAAGCAGTACTTCCGTATCAGAATCTGTGCTGAACGTATAGCCCTTTTTCACAAGCTCTTCCTTCAGCTCCACATAGTTATAAATTTCCCCGTTAAAAATAATCCAGTACTTTTCATCTTCATAAGAAAGCGGCTGCTTTCCGTGTTCAACATCTATAATACTTAAACGTCTAAATCCAAATCCTACATGCTCATCATGAAAGTACCCCTCATCATCCGGACCACGGTGAACGATGAGACGATTCATTTGTTTAATTAACTCTTCCTGCTCAGTAGTTTCGGACAATGGACGGTGATTAAACACACCAACAAACCCACACATATTATTGCCTCCACGTTATGTTATTTCTTAAAAGTAGACCTATAATTAGACAGTTATTTGTCCGATTTTGTTTCACATTTTTTCGCTTTTTGTAGAATTTTTTTTAATCAAAAGGAAAACCGCTTAAAATAAGCGGTTTTATATGTTGTTATTGTCCTAATGCTTCCTTGCGAAGCGTATCGGCTTTATCCGTTTTTTCCCACGGAAGATCTAAATCATGACGGCCGAAATGTCCGTATGCAGCTGTTTGTTTGTAGATCGGACGACGCAGGTCAAGCATTTTAATAATGCCAGCTGGACGAAGATCGAAGTTCGCACGAACCACTTCAATTAATTTTTCTTCAGAAGCTTTTCCTGTTCCGAAAGTATCAATTGAAATCGATACAGGCTGTGCAACACCAATTGCATAAGCAAGTTGTACTTCACAAGAATCTGCAAGGCCAGCAGCTACGATGTTTTTCGCTACGTAACGAGCAGCGTATGCCGCAGAACGGTCAACCTTTGTTGCGTCCTTCCCAGAGAAAGCACCGCCGCCATGACGAGCGTATCCGCCATACGTATCAACGATGATTTTACGTCCAGTTAAACCAGCATCCCCTTGAGGTCCACCGATCACGAAACGGCCAGTTGGGTTAATAAAGTATTTTGTCTGTTCATCAATTAGTTCACTCGGAACGACAGGGCGGATGACATGCTCTTTTAAGTCGCTTTGAATTTGTTCAAGCGTTACTTCTGGTGCATGCTGCGTTGAAATAACCACTGTATCAATACGAACAGGTTTATTTTGGTCATCATATTCTACTGTTACTTGTGTTTTTCCATCTGGACGTAGATAAGCAAGTGTTTGATCCTTGCGTACTTCAGTTAAACGGAGAGATAATTTATGCGCTAGTGAAATCGGCAGCGGCATCAGTTCTTCGGTTTCGTTGTTGGCAAAACCAAACATCAATCCTTGGTCACCTGCACCAATCGCATCAAGTTCTTCTTCAGTCATTGTGCCTTCACGTGCTTCAAGCGCTTTGTCTACACCTTGCGCAATATCAGCAGACTGTTCATCAATAGATGTGAGCACTGCACATGTTTCCGCATCAAAACCATATTTCGCACGCGTGTAGCCAATTTCCTTAATCGTGTCACGCACCGTCTTTGGAATATCGACATAAGTAGACGTTGTAATTTCTCCGCTTACTAATACGAGACCCGTTGTAACAGAAGTTTCACAGGCAACACGTGCATTTGGATCTTTCTTTAAAATTTCATCCAAAATGCTGTCTGAAATTTGATCACAGATTTTATCCGGATGTCCTTCCGTCACTGATTCTGAAGTAAATAAACGACGATTTTGACTCATAATGGCTATTTCCTCCTGTACAAGACCACATCATCCCAAGATGAGGTCTCCAATATGATACGGAACTCGTTCCCTCTTATATTTGAAAACGTTTCTATTAGAGATGTTATTGGCAATTTGTTCATATGATATCCCAAAAATAAAAAAACCATTTCCTTCATTGCGAGGAAAGGGTCTGAGATCGCATGCCTTTCACTCTTATCGCTCAAGGTGTTCTTGTACCTTGCATCAGGTTAGCACCTTGGTTTCTCAGCATATTCATGCCTTTTCATAAGAAACCGGTTGCTGGGCTTCATCGGGCCTGTCCCTCCACCAACTCGGGATAAGAGTATCCGTTCAATAAGATATCTTATCTTAAATACTTGCATCATGTCAATGCTTCATCAGAATTATCTTCCCTTTTTTTCACCACGTTATTAGCATCACCAAAAAGCATATTTTCATAGCAGAAATGAAAAAACACACACAAAAATATTTAAATAGTATAGACTATTGTTATTAATGTGTTATACTAATCGAAACAAAACAAATTCAACGGTAAAGGAAGGGTTTTTTTATGAACTCAGTGGATTTAAAAGAAGATTTGCAGTCATTGCTCTCATTAGAAAATACGCACCAAAATTTATCTGTTCCGAAACTTGTTGAAAAGATTTTGGCACGTGATGAAGGCGTTTTAACATCAACAGGAGCTGTCCGTGCTACAACGGGTGCCTACACAGGACGTTCGCCTAAAGATAAATTTATCGTGAAAGAAGAAAGCTCTGAACATAAAATTGATTGGGGTCAAGTCAACCAGCCGATTTCTAAAGAAGCATTTGACCGTTTATATACAAAGGTTGTGTCATACTTAAAAGAACGTGATGAACTATTCGTCTTTGAAGGATTTGCCGGTGCAGATGAAAGATACCGTATGCCAATTACAGTGGTAAACGAATTTGCATGGCACAATCTCTTTGCAAAGCAGCTATTCATCAGACCTGACGGATCAACACCTTCTTCAAACGAAAAACCGTTCACCATCTTATCTGCACCGCATTTTAAAGCAGATCCTGAAACAGATGGCACAAACTCTGAAACGTTTATTATCGTTTCTTTTGAAAAACGTACCATTCTGATCGGTGGAACAGAGTATGCAGGAGAGATGAAAAAGTCCATCTTCTCTGTCATGAACTACCTGCTTCCTGAGCAAGATATTTTATCCATGCACTGCTCAGCAAACGTCGGTCAAGAAGGCGATGTCGCACTATTCTTCGGCCTTTCAGGTACTGGGAAAACGACGCTTTCTGCAAGCGCAAGCCGCAAGCTGATCGGTGACGATGAACACGGCTGGTCTGGCTCAGGAGTCTTCAATATTGAGGGCGGATGCTATGCGAAATGTGTGAACTTAAGCGAAGAAAAAGAACCGCAAATCTACAAAGCCATCAGCTTCGGATCAGTTCTTGAAAATGTTGTGCTTGATGAAGAAACACGTGAAGCGGATTATGATGACACGTTCTTTACTGAAAACACACGCGCTGCTTACCCAATCGAAATGATTGATAACATCGTGACGCCAAGTATCGCAGGACACCCATCTGCCATTGTCTTCTTAACAGCTGATGCATTTGGCGTTTTACCTCCAATCAGCCGTTTAACAAAAGAACAGGCGATGTACCATTTCTTGAGCGGTTACACAAGTAAATTAGCAGGAACTGAGCGCGGTGTCACATCACCAGAAACGACATTCTCTACTTGCTTCGGTTCACCATTCTTGCCGCTTCCAGCTCACGTCTATGCTGAAATGCTTGGCAAGAAAATTGATGAGCACGGCGCAAAAGTATTCCTTGTGAATACAGGTTGGACTGGCGGAGGCTATGGTACAGGCAAACGTATGAACCTAGCGCATACAAGAGCAATGGTGCAAGCAGCGATCGAAGGCGACCTCGACAACGCCGAAATGATCACTGATGACATCTTTGGATTACACATCCCGCTTCATATTCCTGGCGTTCCAGATGAAGTGCTTCAACCTTCTAAAACATGGGATGACCAAGAGGCTTATCAAGAAAAAGCACACTTCCTTGCCAATGAATTTAAAAAGAACTTCCAAAAATTCAGCCACGCAGCAAGTGACATTGAAGCCAAAGGCGGACCACTCGTATAATCAAATGACAAAAGCTGAGGGGAATCATTCCCTCAGCTTTTTTTGTTAGTTTGTTGAATGTAATGAGACGAGACGGTAAGTGACCTTTGTCACATTGTCTGTAAGCTCTAACTTTTCAACGTGTGCTGTCCCTGTTTTTTCTCCGTCTTTCGTTTTACGCACCTCAAGCGGAATATTTAATGGATAAATGCGGTACCCTTCCTTCATGAGCTTAAATACATTCTCTTCAATTCTTGTCTCTTTTCCCTTCGTGACAATCATTGTATTAAATTCAACAGGCATTCCCATATTGAAAATCCCCCTACTTTCTAAAATTCGTTATACTGCTTATTTTACCACATTTCCGCTTTTCCGGCTGTGCATCCACGTCGTCAGCCTTCTGACAATTTCCCGATTATGCTGCGGCGGAAAATAATGGTTGTATCCATGGAAATACCAAGTCTCCACTGACTTTCCGTGCTGGCGCAGCGCATCTTCTAATAAATACGCATGCTCAATGGATACATTCTGATCCTCTTCTCCGTGGATGATGAGAACAGGCGCTTCAATTTTGTCTACATCATTTAAAGGGGTTCTGTTCTCATATGCCTCTGGCACCTTATGAGGCGGGCCGCCAATCACACGCTTCATCATTCGTCTCATATCCACACGCTCTTCATAAGTCAGTTTCATGTCACTAACGCCTCCCCATGTGACAAAGGAAGCGGCCTCCTGTTTCATTTCAACAGCGGTCCAAATGCCCATAATGCCTCCGCGCGAAAAACCAAAGATATGAATACGCTCCTGCTTCACCTTTTTATGATGCTTTAACAACTGAAAGGCAGCAAAAGCATCTTTCCGGTCCTCTCCGGCAAAGTCTTCGTTCCCTTCGCCTCCCTGATTTCCTCGGTAAAAGGGCGCAAATACAACAAATCCCTGCGCGGCAAATTGCACAATCCGGCCTGGTCTGACCATTCCCACATTTTTTATGCCGCCTCTTAAATACAAAAAGCCGTCATAGAGACCTTCTCCGGCCGGTTCTGCGAGCAGCCCTTTGATCCGAAGTCCATCTGCCTCATAGGTCACTGTAAATAAGTGAATATGCGGATGGGGGGACGGAAACCTTCTTTTTTCCACAATCACTTGATTTCTCTCCTTTTCATCTGTTCTTACGTCAAATGCTTGATGATCGCTTCTGCTACAAGCTGGCCTGATTTAGTCACCATCGGCGTGCCGCCGCCTGGATGACTCGTTCCTCCAACAAACCATAGCCCTTCAATGTCCTTTGACTGATTATTGATGCGGAAGAACGCCTGCTTGAACGAGTTGGAAGACATACCATAAATGGCTCCATGATATGCACCCGTTTTCTGCTGCAGATCAAGCGGAGTTTGAACCGCTTCATATTCGGCCACCTTATCCAGATCAAAGAGACCCTTTTCCTTTAATTTTGTTTTCATATGCTGCGGGTATGTCTCCTTTAGCATGTCCCAATCGTGTTCATTTGTCACATAAGGCGCATTCGCCAGTACAAACAAGTTGCTTCTTCCCGGTCCTCCGCTTAAAGCTGGTTCTGAATGACCTGAATAACAGATGTAAAGCGTTGGATCCTGAGGCAGTTGTTTTTTCTGAAAAATATCCTTGAATTCTTGCTCATAATTCTCTGGGAAAAACACATTGTGATGGGACAGCTGTTCATAGACTTTAGGTACACCTAATAAGAGAACAAAGCCAGATAGTGACGGTTCAATGGCAGTAAGCTTTTGATTTAAAAAGCTTGGGCGGTCTTTTTCATCAATCAGATGGCGGTAGACAGTCAGCGCGTCCGCTCCGGCAATGACTTGATCTGCTTCATACATCTGGTGAGCCGTTTCTACTCCTTTGATTCGCCGGTCCTTCACATGAATCTTGTTGACTTGTTCATTCAGGTGAATCTGTACGCCTAATTCCTTTGCCAAAGTCTCAAATGCTTCAACTAAACGATATGTACCGCCCTTTATGCCATATATCCCTTTCTCCCCTTCTAAATACGCCATCATATTAAAAATAGCCGGAGCCTGATAGGGAGAAGAGCCGATGTAAGTAGCATACCGTCCAAACATCGCCAATGTATGCGGATGATGGAAATATTGACGCAGCAAGCGTTGAACGGTTGTAAACGGTTTGACAGAAAGAAGGGCTTTCACGAGCTTTACATCCGCCTTATCCTTCCACGTCAATAACAAGCGATTTAAAAACTGATCCTCAGCCTTTTGAAAAAGCATCTTTGATTCCTGTAAAAATGCACGGTATTGCTTCGCATCTTCAGGACTGAATGCTGCAATTTGTGATTCCATCTGCTCAATATTCGGCGTAAATTCGACCGTATGTCCATCTGAAAAAACATTTTTGGTCAGAGGAGAAATCGGATAAAATGTGACGTAATCCTCCATCCGTCTATGACAGGAAGCAAATACTTCCTCAAAGTATGACTTCATTGTAATGGTACTCGGTCCTAGATCAAAAGAGTAGCCAGCCCCCTGATGACGCTGCAATTTCCCGCCTAAAGCCGCTTCTTTTTCTAATATGGTGACCTGAACTCCGCGTGACTGTAAGCGGATCGCTGCTGATAATCCGCCAAGACCGCCGCCGATGATGATCACTTTTTTCATTCGTACCTTCTCCCTTTCCATTCATACCCTTCTTTTTTCAGCCCGATTTTCATAGAAGCAAGGCCAATGGCGATCAGACTTAAAATGCTGATCGGTAATAAAAAGGCCATTGCAGATGTTCTTCCGTTCTCAATATCAATTGCCGCTTTGATCGACACACCCAGTCCGTAGCAAAGAATGGCTAAGCATATACTGAGCACATTCAGCTGCAGCAAAGCCATCATCAAGCAAATGACAGGAGCCAAATAAAGCAGGGTGTATAAACAAAAGACACTGCTTAACAAAGCAATGCTTCGATTCACACCTGGAAACAAATTTTTCCGGTAGCCTTTCCAAACCTCTTGTCCACTCTCATACATTCTCATATACACAAATGGATGAATGCTTGCTAGTGTGAACGGTAAGCCTTGTTCCTTCACCCGTCTAGCCAATGCCATATCATCCACTAGCGAATCCTTAATCGCTTCATGCCCGCCGATATTGTGATAGCAACTCTTTTCAATGGCAATAAAGCCTCCATGCGCGGCGGCAAAAGCCGGATTCTTTGATTTTCTGACCCACTTCACAGGTAGATGACAGCCAATGGTAAACATCATCATGGGAACGACAAGATGCTCAAAGAAAGTGCCTGTTTTTTGCTCTGGGAAGCCTGACAGCATGCCCGTTTTTTGCGCGCATAACTGCTCGTACACAGCTTCAATTGCTCCCCGTTTCAACCGGACATCCGCATCTAAAAAAAGCAGCCAATCAGAAGCCGCCACCTCAGCGAGCTGAGAACAGGCGTATGATTTTCCTAGCCAGCCTGGCTTTAACGGCCGGCCTGACTGCACACGAATCCATGGATATGTTTGTGAGAAGCGCTCCACAATCGCTCTTGTCTGATCGGTCGAATGATCATCAAGTACAATCACCTCTTTCGGATAAAGACGTTGATTAACGATCGACTGAAGACAGGCTTCTATCCGTTTCTCCTCATTTCTAGCCGGAATCAGTATCGATAACGAAATGGGTTCATCTGATGAAAAGGAAGCGGGCTTTAACACGGGAAACTGCTTCATATTCCATATGGTGAATAGAAACTGACAAAGCAACAGCACACTGATTACAGTTAAGAAGAGTGCCATGTTCTCACCCACTTTTTAAAAGAATCAAACGCATCACTTGTTGACTGACTTGTCCTTGTGATCTGTTTAAATTCTTCGTTTATTGAAAAATCAGGATCCGCAATGACCTGTGCTTGATGCCTGTTTAACTGCGTTTCAAGCAGATCGCCAAGCATACGCGTCATATCCTTGCTTCGCAGGGAGCTTCCAGATACGATGGCATCATCACCGAACACAACAGAAACTATCGGCTTTTGATATTGATTAAATGTATACTGCAAGGTTACAGGCTTCACCACGACTTGCTCAAATTGCCTCACTAAAAAAGAAGCCCCGCCTTCCAGTTCAAGCGGTCTCACGTCCTGATGCATAATTTTCCCCTGTGGAAAAAGCCATACCGCTCCGCCATCCTGCATGTTCTCTTTTGCTGTCATTAAAGCTTGTTTCACGCTTCTCAGGTTCTCTTTATGAACCGGAAACGCCCCAAGCTTACGGAAAAAAGCATATTGCTTCAGCTGCTTCTCTTCCATCATCATGTAGTGATCAAGTTCAGACGCCTTTTCTGTTAAAAGAAAAATGATCAGTCCATCCCACCATGAGCTATGATTGGCGAGATAAAGAACAGGCAGGTTTTCCTTCGGGTCCACCGAGCCTTTCATCATCACACAGCGGAAATGCTTATGGAGCAAATATCGCTCTAGATAAAGTGAAAATAGACGTCTAAACGATCGGCTTTTGTCGCTTTCTTCCAAATCGAACCCTTCCTTCACACAAAATGACAATGATCAGTGCTAAATAAAAAATGACATCGAGTCCGCCCTTTAATGCCAAAAGACCAAAAAAGAACACCATCGCCTGATAAATACGACTCGTCCAGCTGAGTGCCTTTTGATCAATTGAGACAAGCGGGAAAAGAAATGAAAGTCCTGCTCCAATCATACCCCAGCTCACAAAATTCTCAAAAGGAATACCATAAAACCCACCGCCGTCATACCACACCCAAAACTTCCGCTCAGCTGCTACTGGATCTAATATGAGGTCAAGCAACACAATCCATATCCCCGTTTCGACGGCTCGTCTCCACTTTGACTGCTGACTGGATAAAAAAAGGCTGTTTAAAAACACGCCAACCCAAGCAAATGCAATGGTTAACGGCACCCCCGCCACTAGAAAACCTAGCGTCGGATAATAGTCATAGGCCCCAAATGGGAACCCCGTTGTGATCCCTACCCACTCCACCGTAAATGTAAGCACCCCGACAATGACTGCCCTTTTGATGACAAATCCCCATGAGCCATAAATCTGTCGCCCAATCTCTATGACGCAGCAAGCATACAGCACAAGAAAGATTCCGTTTGCAAACTGAAGCCATGCTGGCACTTCAAAAAAGACCATTAAGATCAGACCTACTAAATACCATCCAATAAATACCCAACTCAATCTATACACGAAACCGCTCCTTTATTTCTGCCAAATTCAAGAAAGTCTTCATGCCTCTAGTATAGAAAAAAAGACGCGTTCTATAAATAAACAATGCGCTTCTTATTTTCATCTAGGCACTCACCAAAAATCCCTTTTCACATACTTTAATAGTGATCTAGAACAAAGGAGGCGAATTACTCTTGAATCGTTCCATCAAAGTCAGACTGGCATTCATCGTCGTCGTCCTGCTCTTTATTCCATTTGTCGCCTGTAAAAAAGAACAGGAGCAGACCGTACAAGTAGCCGAGGTGACCCATTCGGTCTTTTATGCTCCGCTATATGTCGCCTTATCAGAGGATTTCTTCAAAGAAGAAGGCCTGGAGGTTGAACTAAAAACCACTTGGGGCGGCGATAAAACGATGACAGCTCTCTTATCAGGCGGTGCTGATATCGCCCTGACCGGGTCTGAATCCTCTATCTATGTAGAGGCTCAAGACACAAAGGATTCTGTCATAAACTTTGCACAGCTGACGCAAACAGACGGCACATTTCTTGTTTCAAGGGAGAAAGTAAACCAATTCTCTTGGGATCAATTAAAAGGTAAAGATTTCTTAGGACAGCGGAAAGGCGGCATGCCGCAAATGGTCGGTGAATATGTCTTGAAAAAAGAAGGCATTGATGTAAAAAAGGATCTTCGTATGATTCAAAATATTGATTTTGCCAACATTTCAGGTGCGTTCTCCTCTGGAACTGGCGATTTTGTACAGTTATTCGAACCGACCGCTTCCTTACTCGAAAAAGAAGGTAAAGGGTACATTACCGCCTCCTTTGGAGAAGCTTCTGGCAAGGTGCCATATACCACCTTCATGGCAAAGAAGAGTTACTTAGAGGAAAACAAAGAGACCGCTGAAGCCTTCACCCGAGCCATTTACAAAGCGCAGAAATGGGTAGAAGCCAAGCAGCCTGAGGAGATTGCAAAGGCCATTCAAGCTCATTTTCCTGATACAGACCTTGATGTCTTATCAACTGCCATCAAACGCTACAAACAGCAAGATTCCTATGCAACGGATCCCCTTCTAAATGAAGAAGAATGGAACAAATTGCAGGAAATCATGAAGGAGAGCGGTGAATTGCCGGAATTTATTCCGTACAAACAACTTGTCGATTCATCCATTGCAAAGAAGGTCACAGATCACAAATAGAATAGGAGGTAGCACATGTCTTTCCTTCAAATTGACCATGTGACCCATACGTACTTCTCTTTAAAAGAAAAAACAACAGCTATACAGCACATCAATATGGAGATAGACCAAGGTGAATTCATCTCATTTATTGGTCCCAGCGGCTGCGGAAAAACCACCTTGCTGTCTATCATCGCAGGAATTACGCCGCCCTCTGAAGGTCGAATTTTAATCGAAGGAAAAGAACCAAATCAACAGGAGCATCAAATCGGCTATATGCTCCAGCAAGATTATTTGTTTCCTTGGAAGACCATCAAGGAAAATGTCATTCTCGGGTTAAAAATTGCGAAACAAGATTCACATGAGTCCGTCTCAGCTGCCCTTGATTTACTGCCAAAGCTTGGACTGCCTGAAGTCGAGGAAAAATATCCGAAGGAGCTGTCTGGCGGAATGAGGCAGCGTGCGGCTCTCGCCCGAACGCTTGCAGTTGATCCCGGTCTGCTTTTACTAGATGAGCCATTTTCAGCGCTAGACTACCAAACCAAACTCACATTAGAAGATCTCGTCTTTCACACATTAAAAGACTATCAAAAAACAGCGGTTCTTGTGACACATGACATCGGTGAAGCCATTGCGATGAGTGACCGCATTTTCTTATTCTCAAAGCACCCAGGCTCTATCCAGCGAATCTTTACCGTTCCAGACGACATAAGGGCTCTCTCTCCATTTGAAGCGAGACAGACCCCGCATTTCCAAGAGCTCTTTCAAACGATTTGGAAGGAGCTGAAAACAGTTGAAACACAGTGACCTTTTACATGAAGCCTATCGCAAAAAATATCGAATGGAAAAACGGATCACACGTATCTATCAGCTCATCATATTCGCCAGCTTCTTTTCGCTTTGGGAGCTTGCCAGTCATTTCAGGTTCATTGATCCGCTTATTTTCAGTTCGCCATCTGCGGTCTGCCAATTGTTTGTGCAAAAAATTCAAGATGGTTCTCTAATGAATCATATGAGTATTACATTATTTGAAACGGTGCTCGGTTTTCTACTTGGTACCTTTTGCGGCATTTTGCTCGCTGCCGCCTTATGGTGGTCCACCCGATTAGCAAACGTTCTTGATCCTTATTTAGTCATTTTAAATGCCATGCCGAAAGTTGCCCTCGCCCCCATTTTAATTGTTGCCCTTGGACCTGGTATGATCAGCATCGTCGCCATGGGTGCGATCATTAGTGTGATCATTACGACGATCGTCATTTACACTGCCTTTCAAGAGGTCGATGAGAATTATTTAAAGGTGATGAAAACCTTTGGCGCGAAAAAAAGCGTCGTCTTTCGTGAGGTCATTTTGCCAGCTAGTATTCCAACGATGATTTCTGCCATCAAAGTGAATGTTGGTCTTTCTTGGGTTGGGGTCATTGTAGGGGAATTTCTTGTATCCTCAAAAGGGCTCGGCTACATGATCATTTACGGCTTTCAAGTCTTCAACTTTACACTCGTGTTCTTAAGTCTTTTCATTATTGCTGTGTTTGCGACCATCATGTACCAGCTTGTGGAATGGCTCGAACGCCGTTTTCTCCAAAAATAAAAAGCACAGGGATGATCTCCCTGCGCTTTTTTTAACGAATCAAACCGTTCTTTTCTAAATAAGCAAGACTTTGTCTTAACACATCATCTTTCATAATAAAACTGAAATTCTTATTTTTTGCGATGGATCTTGGCAAGTCTGCGAAAAGAACAGGTCCTTTCGTTTCAAAATACGTGTCTTGCTTCACTAGCCTTTCAATATCAGCGAAATAAATATTTTTTACGATGACCTTTTCTCTGCCTAGCACCTGATACTGACCAATATACGTTAATTCACGAACAACAGCACCCGTCTCTTCTTGAATCTCACGTATAGCGGCTTGGTCTGCTTCTTCATTTGGCTCAACTTTCCCTCCTGGAAACTCATAGCCCCGATCCTCATGTTCAGTGAGCAGCCATTTCCCCTGGTAACGGCAGATAGCCCAAACATGCTTTGGATGACTTGAAAAAGGCTTCTCTTCAAAGGAGAGCTTGACCGTATTATGATAATAGTCTTTAAATACATGCATGTAAAATCCCTCATATCCTGTCCTTGCTTCTTGTAAAACATCATACCACAGATCACATTTCTCTGAAGAATTTTTATCAAAAGTGAAACAAACGAGTGGTTTCATTTCGTCTGTATTTAAAATGAGGTCTTGTTGCTAAAACCTTTTTATCATCCCCAACTTCACCCTATTTTAATCATGAAACCTTTTATCCCTTGATGACGTAAATCAATTAGTGTTTGTCCTATTACGACAAGGAGGAAAACAGCATGAGGATAACAAATGGGTCAAAACAAGAAAAAGATCAATCGCTTACGCCCAGTAAAATTGAAAAAGATGACGCCCCTCATGAGGTGATCAAGAAACACCTCATCAAAGGGCAAAAGCTAGATTTAACTAAAGACAATCCAAATATCGACCAAATTCAAATCGGGCTTGGCTGGGATTTGGCTGGCCAGCCAATTGATTTAGATACGCAAGTGTTTCTCTTAAATGAAGAGGACAAACTGTTGTCTCCAAGCCATCTGATCTATTATCATCAGCAGCAGAGCTTAGACGGAGCTGTTCGCCATCTTGGTGATCATCAAGTTGGCGGCGGATATCGAGACAATGAAATGATCATTATGCAATTAAGCAGAGTCTCTCCTGATATTCATAAAATCGTTGTAACAGCCACGATACATGATGCACACGAGCACAAGCATCATTTTGGACAAGTGACGAACGCTTATGTGCATCTGACTGATCAAATATCACAACAAGAGATTTGTACCTTTCAATTAACAGAAGATTATTCGTATTGTACCTCCATCATTTGCGCCCAACTCATAAGAGATGAGGAAGAATGGAAAATTATCGCCACCGGACAAGGAACTACGCTAGATTTAAATGATTTATGCCGCATCTATGGATTCACATCTTGACGCAGGAAAGGAGCCGGCACCAATGGGATTTCAATTCAACACAATAGAAGAACTCACTTTACAAGCAGAAGGCAGCGGAATCTTTTTTGCGAAAAAAGGCGCAATGATTGCCGATCAAGGTACGTTTCAATACCGCAAACGACTACTCGGTACGAACAAAGGAAATATGGTCAGTCAAGTATTTAACCATATCAGCAGAAAATTGACAGGTGAAAACCTTGAGGTGATGGAAGTAAGTGGACAAGGTACTTGTTATTTGGCTGATTCCAGCGAGCACGTGACAGTGATTAACCTTGAGCCGAGCGGTCCTTGGCAGCATGTAAGTGTAGAAAGTGAGGATTTACTTGCCTTTACTGAGGAATGTCATTACGGCGTGACACCAGTAGGCGTAGGGATTTTATCACAGAAAGGACTGTTTACATCAAAGCTCTCCTATCAAGGCCACGGGGCGCAGGTCGCCATTAAAACAAATGGAAACCCGCTCATTTTAAAAGCCCCTTGCCGTGTAGACCCTGACGCCATCGTCGCTTGGACAGGTAAAGCACCGAAGGTCAAATTAGATGTGAACTGGAAGACCCTCATCGGACAAACATCTGGTGAATCCTACTTATTTGAGTTCCAAGAACAAGACCAAATTGTCATTATCCAGCCATCTGAGCGTACATCCGGCTTACGGGTTGGTTTAGATGATAACCGTTATAAGCCTCAGAGCCAGAACTCCTCCCATGAATTCACTAATTCACAGACATCTCAGCAAGAGAATAGAGGCGGGCTTAGTGATCTGATCGGAGGCATCTTACAACCGCGAAAATAAAAGCATGTAGAAAATCTCTACATGCTTTTTCAATTCATTAATCCATTTGTTTCAATAAAGTTCTTTGTCTCTTCATTCCCGAGCTCGAAAATCATTGAGTATATCTCTTTTCTTTTTCGATCCATTTCATCATTCGGACTGTCATAATGATATTCAAGATACGGAACATGCGCTCGAAAGAAGCCTTTCCAATCTGTCATATACTGTTCATCGAAATAGTCTCTCAGCTGCAAAATTTGATCATCGTCTGCTTCTATTTGAAATTGCCAAGCCGCCGCATCTCTATGCTGAGATATCGACCCATCCTGTACGGATACATAATATGTGTGTCTCGTCATCTGATTCATCCTTTTTCCTTTAGTATGACCAGATATGAAGAAATTACGGCTTTTTGCGCAATTTATTTTTTAACATGTCCAACACATCAATAAACAACTGTGGAATGGGAATTCCGAGGGCATTGGCTGTCGAGACGATTTGGTAAGATTCATAAATAATATAGAAGATGATCGCTAAATCCTTAATCATCCCATTTGTCTTCAGCATGACATCGAAGAAATGCGCCATGGATATTAAGGAGACCGTCACAATCTTTCGAACAAGCCGTGTAGAAAAACGTTTCATTGTGAGCTGTCCTGTCAAAGATTCTCTTAGGCTTGAACAAATTAATTCAATGGCCATGAGTGTTACTAATATCATCAGTAAATATCCTGCTCCACCAAACAGAAAGCCCATCGCTGACAAACTGACTGTAAACAACGAAAAGATGCCTAAATCTTTGCTCACTTGGCATCAACATCCTTTCAGAGTGGAACTCCTTACCTCAATAGTATATGTCAGATCCTCGCAATAGCTTGGACGACAAAAAATAAAGGCGTCGCCTTTTAAATCAGAGAGAGTGATGACAAGAAAAAAAGCCACCTTGTGCGGCGGCTTCCATCTTTAGACTCTCACATCAATAAAGCGAGCGTCTGAATCCTTTGGTTGAACAGCTTGAGGCTGCTGCTGAACTTGATCCAGCATGACCATGGCTTGTGCTGTATTCGTAGCAAGCTGTGAATTCAACAAACTAATATTAAGTGTTTTTTGAATGCTCGCGACTTGCTGACTCATCATTCCTGCAATAGAAGACATCTTCTCCCCTCCCTTCTCTTTTCTCTTCGGCTGAAAGCCCTATGATTTCAATGGGCTGTCTGTCCCGATTCCAACAAAAAAGGAATGTCGATCTCTTCATGATCGACATTCCTTCCACATACGTATTATCCCAAAAATGCTTTAAGCATCCAGTTGTGTTTCTCAATAGATTGATGAATCGCAAGCAGCATATCACCTGTTGTTTCATCGCCAACTTCTCCAGCCAGCTCCATTCCTTGCTTTAATTCCTCAGCGATATTGGAGAAATCATCATATAGATTTTTCACCATTTGCTCCGCTGATTCATTACCTTCAGCTTCTTGAATGCTAGAAATTTCTAAGCATTCTTTCATTGTCGCAACAGGCTGTCCATTTAACGCAAGCATACGCTCAGCCAAATCATCAATGTACGTCGCTGTTTCTGTATAAAGTTCCTCAAATTTCTCATGGAGTGTAAAGAAGTCTTTTCCCTTTACGTACCAGTGATAGTTATGTAATTTTACGTAAAGCACAGTCCAATCAGCTACTTGTTTATTAACGACGTTTAATAATTTTTCAGACATGTTTATTCCTCCTTATGTAATTGCGTTTAGTATGAGAATACCCTTTTCCTATTATACTGAAACCTGCCATGAATTTCTTCTATTTTGACTGCATGAAATATATGTTAATATGGAAATAAGGAGGGAGTTAGATGCTGCTACTTGGGATTATCAGCTTTATCATTATCTCAATCGTTGTCTTTTTATCACTATGGACAACATCGAAGGCTTATGAATATAAGCATAAAGTCGATTCACCACAGGATGCTGAACCAAACCAACGTCCTAACCCGAAATAAAATGACACTTAATGATGTGAGGTTTCTTCTTCAGTAGATGAACTCTCTTTTTTCACATCACCTACATGGATATTTGTCTTTGGCATATTATGCTGCTGTTTAGCTGTCACATGGACTTGTATGATATAAAGGCCATCTTTTTTAAAGGCTGTATGCAATTCATATACACCTTTGTTCTCTTTCTTTGGCTGAATCATCTTGCTGTTATCCTTATCGCCATCTTTCCACACTTCAAATTGAACTTCGTCTGCATCATCAACAGGCGTATCACCATATGTGACAGCTGCTTTTACTATAACGCTTTCATTTTTCTCCACTTGTTCAGGTCCTGTAAGCTTCACTTCTAATAGCTCAGGTACCTCCCCTTCGCCACTATTTGCTGCAGAGTTCCCACATGCACTTAGTAACAAGAGCATCAATATCATTCCCAACATTTTTCGCATCCCGAGTTCCCCCTTCTTTTACTGACATGTCCATTTTAACAAATATCCCCTATTTTGACATCTCATGATCGAATACAAAAAAACCGGACATCATCATGTCCGGTTTATGATCGATTAACCAAATACTTTGAGAAGCTCTTCTTGATCTTGAGAAAGCCAGAAACGCATCAAACGTTTTGCCCCTTCAAGGTCATGAAGCTTCGCTTGACCGCATTGCTCTTCGTTTGCAGCAGGAATCTCTGTTACCTCAACTGCATCCTTGAATGTTGCATCAAGAAGTTCAACGATTTCTTTTGGAGTTGGTGCACCACTGACCACTAAATAGTAGCCTGTCTGGCAGCCCATTGGAGAAATATCAATGATATCAAAATGGTCGTATTTCTCTGAGTGTGTTCTAATGTTAAACGCAAGTAAATGCTCTAATGTATGAATCGTATCAGGTTTCATTGCTTGTTTGTTTGGCTGACAAAAACGAATATCAAATTTATTGACTTCTCCATCTGATCCCACTTTATGAACGCCACAATGACGAACGTATGGCGCTTTTACAGCATTATGATCAAGTTCAAAGCTTTCAACTGAAGGCATAATCACCACTCCTATAATTGCAATTTCCTATATTATAACATATTTCTCCGACCAGTTTAGTTTATAAAACTTTCCTTCCTTGTCCTTTTTTCTTATACTGTGAAAGACAGACAAGGAGGAACTTCTATGAAACAAATTTTTATCGGCATCATACGCTTTTATCAAAAGTGTATTTCCCCTCTTACACCGCCTAGCTGCCGGTTTTACCCAACATGCTCAAACTACGGGCTAGAAGCGATCAAAACGCATGGCGCTTTAAAAGGCGGCTGGCTCACCATCAAACGGATTTTAAAATGTCATCCGCTCCATCCTGGCGGCATCGATCCTGTCCCGCCAAAAAAGGAAAAATAAATTATTTTTCTTCATATCCGTTGACGACTACGTCAAGCTTGCCAGTTCCTGGATCAATGACAAGACCGTGCACAGGCACATTTGATGGGAGAAGCGGGTGATTTTTCACAACGGACACACTGTCCTTCACGCTCTCTTCAACCGAACTAAAGCTTTTGAGCCACTGTTTAAAATCGATTCCTGAGTATTCCAGTACTTCAATACGTTTTTCTGGGATACCACGCTCAATGGCTTTGTTTAAAAGTGTTTGGCTGTCTATTTTGCTCATACCGCAATCATGATGCCCAATGACATAAACCTCGTCAGCATTTAATTCATAAACAGCCACTAAAATGCTTCGCATAATACTTCCAAATGGATGAGACACAAGAGCACCAGCACTTTTAACGATCTTGATATCTCCATTTCTCATGTTCATTGCACGTGGAAGCAACTCGACAAGTCTTGTATCCATACATGACAGAATGACAGCTTTTTTCTGTGGAAACTTCGTTGTTGTAAATTCTTCGTATTTCTTTTCTTCAATAAATTGTTGATTATATTCGATGATTTCTTCTAAAAGTTTCATACGTTGTCCATTCCTTTATCTTTTTTTAAAAATAAATATAGCACAATGTGAGAAATTTCGTCACGTTTTGCAGTGCATTTTTTTAAAAGGAAACATCTGCTGTTGAAAATTTTTTATTTTCCTCTTTTCAAATCGTAATTATTACGATACAATAACTCAGGACATTAAATCGTAATCATTTCTATCTAATAGATTGAGAGGAGACATTTTTCACATGAAAAAAATCTTTTATATGTTAACAGCTGCTTTATTTGCGATCGGTCTTGCCGCTTGCTCAAGCAGTGCGGGGACAAATGCTTCAAAAGGGAAAGCAGACGGAAAACTAACCGTTTACACCACAATTTTCCCGATTCAAGATTTCACTGAAAAAATTGGTGGTTCTCATGTTCATGCGCAAAGCGTGTACCCTGCCAATGCAGATGCACACAGCTTTGAACCAAGTTCAAAAACGATGGTTGAAATGGCTGAAGGAGACGCCTTCATCTACAGCGGCACAGGCGCTGAATCATTCGCTGACAAAACCGCTTCTACGTTAAAAGACCAAGGCGTGAAAACAGTCAAAGCAGCCGAAGGCATCAAATTGTTATCGACAAAAGAAGAGCATTCACATGAAGAAGGCGAAGACCATGATCACGATCATGAAGGGGAAGATCATGACCATGATGGACACGATCACGGAGATAAAGATCCTCATGCATGGTTAGACCCTGTTTATGCACAGCAAATGGCAAAAAACATTAAAGATACACTCGTTTCATTAGATCCAGATCATAAAGACGAATACACAAAAAACTATGAAAAACTAAAAAAGGATTTGCAATCGCTAGATCAAGAGTTCAACACAACGTTATCTAAAGCAAAACATAAAGAAATCCTTGTTTCCCACGCAGCCTACGGTTATTGGGAAAAGCGCTACGGCATTGAACAAATCAGTGTATTAGGGTTATCCGCTTCTGAAGAGCCTTCACAAAAGCAGCTCGAAAGCATTGTACAAAAAGCTGAAAAGCATCACATTCAATATGTGATTTTTGAAAACAACGTCAGCAGCAAAGTCTCAGATACGATCCGCAGTGAAATTGGGGCAAAAAGCCTCACACTTAAAAATCTAGAATCTATTACTGAAGATGATGCCAAAAATGGCGAAAGCTACGTCAGCTTAATGAAACAAAATCTAAAGACCTTAAAAACCGCTTTAAATGATTAATTGTTAAAATCCCGGATGATTATTCGGGGTTTTTTGCTGTAAAAAAAGCACACCATTGTAGGGTGTGCTTTTTATATTACATTTGATACTTTTTCTTAAACAACTCGGCTCTTCCGCCTTTTTCTCCGAACTTTTGGCGTCCTGTATAAAAAGGATGCGTATCAGAGCTTGTTTCTACTTTAATGACAGGATACGTTTTCCCATCTTCCCATTCTACTGTCTCATTGGATGACTTTGTCGATTTACTCAAAAAGCGGTAACCGCTGTTTACGTCCATAAATACAACTTCATGTGAGGTTGGATGAATATCTCTTTTCAATGTCAAAACTCCTTTCGTTATCAAAACGTAATTATTACGTTTTATAATTATATTCTACTCCCTCTTTTACAACTTGTCAAAAATCAAGCTTTCTTAGTCAGGAAGAATAATCTAAAAATGGTGGAGAATAATAACATCATGAAAAAGAGAAGCGATAAGAAAGGCGGAGAAAAAAATTGACTGATCTCGTTTTAGCTAGAAGCCTGTTCGGCACAACCATGGGCTTTCATATTATTTATGCCTCGCTTGGTGTTGGCATCCCTCTAATGATTTTGTTAGCTGAACTCATCTTCCAAAAAACGAAGGACCCACACTATGCTGTCATGGCGAAACGGTGGACGAAAGCACAGGCTGTCTTGTTAGGCGTTGCCATTCCAACAGGCACGATTGCTGGTACCCAGCTCGCTCTTCTATGGCCAGGTTTTATGGAGGTCATCGGAAAGGTCATGTCACTGCCATTTCAGATTGAAATTTATGCGTTCTTTATAGAAGCATTATTTATGTCTATTTATGTGTACGCAGCGGATCGCCTATCACCTGCTATGCGCATCATTACCGTTATTTTTGTCGTGATTGGCGCAGCCGCTTCAGCGATTCTGATCACAAACGTACATGCGTTTGAAGGTACTCCTGCTGGCTTTCAAATGGTCAATGGAGAAATTACGAATATCGAGCCCTGGAAGGCCTTTTTCAATCCAAGCTTTGTCGTAACTGCGACACATGTCGTGCTGTCTGCTTTTACAACAGGTGCTTTTGTGATTGCATCAGTGGCAGCTTTTAAAATGCTTAAAACAAGAAAGAATGAGAAACTCTATACGTTTCATCGAAAAGCCCTTTTTCTTGGACTTATTGTAGGCGGCCTCTTCTCATTTCTTACGGCCATAAATGGTCATGAGTCTGCTCAGCTTCTGTATGAATATCAGCCAGAAAAATTAGCTGGTGCTGAAGGTTTATTTGAAACACAATCACATGCGCCGCTCGCAATAGGTGGTTTCACTGATGCTGATTCAAAGGAAATTAAAGGAGCAATTGAAATCCCTTGGGCGCTTAGCTTTCTGGCAGGAAATAGCTTTGATACTGTGGTCAAAGGCTTAAATGATTTCCCTCGTGACGAGTGGCCGCCTTTATTTATTCACACGTTATTTAACGGCATGGTCATTATTGGCTCAGTTCTCATTTTGTTTGCGGTGTTAGCACTGCTTTACCGTAAAATTTTAAAACGCGAGCATTATCCGAAGTGGCTCCTTTTTCTTTACTTATTCGGCGGGCCCCTTAGTCTTTTGGCCATTGAGTTCGGCTGGATTTTTGCATGTACAGGCCGTCAGCCATGGGTCATTTATCGAATGCTCAAAACCTCAGAGGTCGTCACATCATCAGGCTCGATCGGTACGCTCTTTATCCTTTTTGCCATTGTCTATCTCATCTTAGGCATAGCAACTGTGATTGTGCTGACGTACTACTTTAGAAAACATTCGATTGAAGAAGACCTACGGTTAACAGAATCTTAAAAAGGAGCGATCAAGATGCAAATGGATGTGACAACTGATGCACTCATTGCAATCACCATCTTATGGGGGTTCGTTTTTATCTATGCAGTGATGGCATCAATGGATTTCGGCGCAGGATTTTGGTCCATGATTTATATGAATAAAGAACAAACAAAGGCCGCTAATATCGCAAATAAGTACCTTTCTCCAACATGGGAAGTAACTAACGTATTCATTGTGGCAATTGTTGTCGCATTGTTTAGTATGTTTCCAGGTGCGACCTTTGTCCTTGGTACTGTTTTATTAATACCCGGCAGCATTATATTATTGCTTCTTGCACTGCGAAGCGGGTTTCTCGTGTTTTCTCATTCTCTTCCTAAGAAATACAGAAAAGCAGTGACTTACATTTCAGGGATTAGCGGCTTTATTATTCCATCGATCCTGATCATGGTTCTTCCGATTACTCATGGTGGATTTATCTTTGAGGAGAACAACAACTACTCATTAGATCTTGGACTGGTCTTTACGAGTGCAAATGTCTATTCTTTTGTCGGCTTTGCCATTTTCAGCACCCTTTTTCTTTCGTCATTGCTTTTAGCTGATTTCTCGAATGTGGCTGATGAAGATGAAGCTTACAGCATTTATAGAAGAGGAGCGCTCATTACGGGTCCGCTTTCACTCATGATGGCCTTTTTCATCATGCTGACATTAAGAAGCGAGGCAAATTGGCTGTTCACAAAAATGATGCAGAACATCCCTATTCTTCTTGTATCACTCCTGATGTTTTTGCTAGCAGGGCTGGCTCTATTTTTACCAAATAGTCGGTTTAAGCATAGAAAAGGCCGGCCTCGTTTAGCTGTCATTGCGATTACCATTCAATATTTTTTAGCAAGCTATGTGTACGGACGTGCCCATTTGCCTTATATGGCCTATCCGGATATTACAATCATGTCTGGATTTACAGACCCTGTGACATTTAGAGCATTATTTATCACGTATATTGTAGGTTTTATCATCTTATTCCCTGGGTTCTATTTCTTCTGGAAATTGTTTATGAAGGATAAGCGCTATATTCGCCAGGAAGATTAACGTGAATGGATGAGGTTCATTTCGGTTACATTATAGAAGAAAGACATACTCAAAAGGAGGTCATCTGTATGAGTCAAAAAATCCTTTGTGAAGTCAATAACTGTTCCTATTGGAATGCTGGAAACCGCTGTGGGGCAGATGCAATCTATGTCGTCAGCCACACAGGAAATACGGCTGAAAAAAGTGAAGAAACGGATTGTAAAACGTTTAAACCACAAGATCTTTAAGTCTCATTTAAGGAGGCGCTTCGCATTGAAACACGATCGGCTGCTTCAAACGTTTTTTTATGAAATTCACGACGCGGACGAAGCCGCATTTTATCAGGCTGCTCACTCCTTTTTAAACCTTTGGGATTATGAATATGGCCATGCAGCAGACATGCCCAGTGAAATGAATCACTATATTGGACAGCTTGCTTATGACAGCGAACTGGTAGAAGAGTAAGAAAGAGCGGATCACCGCTCTTTCTTTTTTGTTGAGACAGGAAGGAAAAACTTTCTCTCACTATATATAGATTTTATTGGATGTGCAAAAGGTGAATACCTTATTTTCACATCACAAAATCATGTTTTGTAAAGACGTCAATTTTATCTGAAAAGGAACGAAGCGCTTGATAATCCACTTCTACGCCCATTCCTGGGGAACGAGGCACCTCAATAAAACCATTTTCAACCTTGATTTCAGGAAAAATGATATCTTGCTCCCAATATTTTGACGAAGCGGAAATATCACCTGGAATTGTAAATTGCGGAAGCGAAGCAAGTGCCACGTTCTGCGCGCGGGAAATGCCTGTTTCAATCATTCCTCCGCACCATAACGGAATTTGATGCTCCTTACTGAATGTATGGATTTTGAGGGCTTCTGTCAGCCCTCCAACTCGTGAAGGCTTCACATTAATAATTTGACAGCTGCCAAGCTCTACAGCTTTTCTAGCATCATCTAAGGAACAAATACTTTCATCCAAACATATCGGTGTTTTTAAGTGCTTTTGCAAATGGCGATGATCGACGATATCATCTGCAGCTAATGGCTGTTCAATCATTAATAAACGAATGTCATCGAGCTGTTTGAGCTTGCTAATATCCTTTAATTCATAAGCAGAGTTTGCATCCGCCATTAGTGGAAGGTGAGGGAAAGACTCTCTAATTTTTTTAAGGAGTCCGATATCCTGCCCCGGCTTAATTTTCACCTTCACCCGCTGATAACCTTGGTCCACAAATTGCTGTATTTGCTTCAGCATGTCATCAATGGGTCCTAACCCCGCCACAACACCAGAAGGTATTCTATCCTTGGTGCCGCCTAATACATCTCGTAACGACTTATTCTCACGCTTCGCATAAATATCCCAAACAGCCGCTTCAATTCCCGCTTTCGCCATCCTATTGCCTTTAAATTGGTACAGGCTGTCTGGTATTTCTGAAGGGTGTGTAAAGGTGCGTGTCAGCACATTTGGTATAAAAAAGGCTCTCAGCATATGGTAACAAGTCTCAATGGTTTCTTCTGTATACCACGGAGAAGAAAAGGCTGACACCTCTCCCCATCCAGTCAATCCCGTTTGATCTTTTACCTCGACAATAATAAACTCACGCTCTGAGATGGTCCCAAGACTTGTGGTAAATGGCTGCTTGAGCTTCATCGTGACATGATATAAAATTACTCGTTCAATTTGAATCATCTAAAAACCCCTTTGACTTGAGTCTGTGCCTCTGCAATTTATTTGACGCATTTCTTGGCAGCTCGTCCACAAAGTGAAAAGCGGCAGGCCATTTATATTTTGCTAGATGCGACTCACATAAAGCATAGAGCTCGTTCTCCGGTATTTTATGGTCTGTGACAAGAAAGGCAGCTGGTACCTCTCCCCATCTATCATCATACATACCCGTCACTCCGGCTTCCTTTACATGCGGATGTGTTAACAGGATCGCTTCAATTTCAGCAGGATAAATATTCTCACCGCCAGAAATAATTAAATCTGAACGGCGGTCAAGCACAAATAAAAATCCTTCCTCATCCACATAGCCGATATCACCCGTTTTCAGCCAGCCTTGATCAAAAGCAGCCGCGGTCGCCTCTTCGCGGTAAAGGTACCCTTTCATGACATTTGCCCCTTTCACCATAATTTCGCCATGCTCAAAAGGACGACAAATGCGCGTACCATCTTGAATTTTCAGCTCACATCCAAAAAGGGGTTTTCCCGCTGATCCAAGCTTCTCTACACTAAATTCAGGCGCAAGGGTCACAATTTGTGAACAGGTTTCTGTCATGCCGTACGATTGAAACACAGGGAAGCCTTTCTCTTTGCTTTCTTGAAGCATCGCAAAAGGCGCAGGTCCTCCGCCTAATAACAGACAGCGCAAAGAAGACGGACATTCTTCCAGCCTGCTTAATAAACGGGATAACATCGTTTGAACAACAGATATCATCGTCACACGATGCTGTTCAATCGAACCCTTTACTTCATCGACATCAAACTTTTGATGAAGTACGACAGTCATCCCATAAATCACAGACTTAAATAAAGCGGATAACCCGCTAATATGAAAAAGAGGCAGTGCAATAAGCCAGCGGTCATCCTCTCTGAGGCCCATATTGAGTGCAGAGGAAACAGCACTATAAAAATGATTACCAAACGTTTGCTCGACCCCTTTTGGTTGTCCTGTTGTGCCAGACGTATACATGATCGTTGCTGTTTCATTCAAATCAAATTCGCTTTCGATTTTCTTTCCATTGTCGTGACCTGCTTCTGGTAAAGTCTCCATTATATAAACGGGTAGATCACCCTTATGATCACTTGCATAAACAGGTTCAGTAAATAAAGCGGCTGCTTTTGCATCTTCAAGTTGATAGCGCCTTTCAGCTTTTGTTAACTTATTGTTCAATAGCACGATTTTGAATCCTAATGAAAAACAAGCATGAACAAGCATCACCATTTGAGGCTGGTTGTTCATCAAAAGCCCGACCGTTTCCCCTTTTTTTAATGATGCTTGTGCAAGTCTATTTGAAAGCTCATTGACTTCATCAGCTAAATCGCGAAATGTCCACTGTTTATCCTGATAAATGAGTGCGACTCTTTCTGGTGTTAAATAAGCACGGTGCAGCAGCCAATTCGGTTGCTTCATCATGACACCTCCTTTTTGTAAAAGAAAACAGCTTAGTCTGATGCACTAAGCTGTTTTTCATCGCTATGATTGAATCAAGGGAAACGCGGGAACTGACCGAAGTCCGGCTTGCGTTTTTCCTTAAAGGAATCGCGTCCTTCTTTTGCTTCATCTGTTGTGTAATAAAGAAGTGTCGCATCTCCTGCAAATTGTTGAATTCCAGCTAATCCATCCGTATCTGCATTAAATGCAGCCTTCAAGAATCGTAAAGCAGTCGGGCTCTTTTCTAGCATCTCCTCGCACCACTTCACTGTTTCCTCTTCAAGCTGCTCTAATGGTACAACAGTATTAACAAGTCCCATATCAAGCGCTTCTTGTGCATTGTATTGACGGCATAAGTACCAGATTTCTCTCGCTTTCTTATGACCAACAATACGTGCAAGGTAGCCTGAGCCATAACCAGCATCAAAGCTGCCTACTTTTGGACCAGTTTGTCCAAAAATCGCATTATCTGCTGCAATTGTCAGGTCACATACAATATGAAGAACGTGCCCGCCGCCGATTGCATAACCAGCAACCATCGCAACAACAGGTTTTGGAATCACACGAATTAAACGCTGTAAGTCGAGTACATTTAGACGCGGAATTTGATCGTCTCCTACATAACCGCCATGACCGCGTACTTTTTGATCTCCACCAGAACAGAATGCTTTGCCGCCAGCACCTGCAAGTACGATCACACCAACATTCGAATTATCACGAGCACGTGAAAATGCATCAATCAATTCACTCACAGTCTTTGGTGTAAACGCGTTATGTACATGTGGACGATTAATCGTGATCTTTGCAATCCCATTGCATGTTTCATATAAAATTTCGTCATATTGACGCTCAGTTTGCCATTCAATAGCCATCAATAGTTCCTCCTCTAATCTTGCGTAATAAACTCACTTACTATTTTACCAAAAAAATGTGGTTGTTCCACATGAACTGTATGCCCAGCCTGCTCAGCCAATATGAATTGACTGCCTTCAAGCTCCTGCTGCATACGTGTGGCGATCTTGCAGAACTTTTCATCAAGCGCTCCGCACATCAACAAAACAGGTAAATTCATATGCTTTAACCCCTTCCAAACAGAGGGCTGCGAACCTGTTCCTATGCCTTCTAAGCTGCGAGCCAGTCCAAGTGGATTGGCTTTTAGCCTTTCCTCTCGTAGTTGAGCCTGCGTGTCAGCTGATAAAGTTTTCTGAGAAGCAAACAGTGGAATACTCTCCCAAAAATCCACAAACTTCACTAAACCTTCATGTCTCATTTTCTGAGCCAGCTGATGATCATGTTTGAGTCTTGCCATCCGCTCTTTAAACGTGCGAAGCCCTGGAGAGGTACTCTCTAGAATCAACTTGTTGACTCGCTCTGAATAACGAGAGGCAAATGATAAAGCAATACGTCCTCCCATAGAATATCCGAGAATATTCACTTTGTGAAGCTTTAATTGGTTTAAAATCTCTGCAAGATCTGCTAGCTGATGCGACATCGCATATCTTCTTATACTTTCTGGTGAGTCCGTGCGGCCATGTCCAAGCAGGCTAACTTGAATCAATCTTGTATTTCCCATATAAGCATTCAAGAATGTCCAAGAAGCCGCGCTTCCAGTGAAGCCGTGTAAGCATAGCGTGGCATTCTCACCTGATGGATTCTGATCCACCACCTCGTACGCCACACCATCACGCATCCGTATTATGAAAGAAGACATTCTTTTTTCACTTCTTCCAATATGTCATCCATCATTTGACGATGCTTGCTTACACGAGAATGCCGATCTGTTTCAATTTCAATTAAATGAAGTCCAGGCTCTTCTATATACGCCTTGTAGACATCATGTAATTCTTGTTTCGTTGACGGTTTCGCATAGGTTCCCCCATACAACTTCGAAGCATACTCAAAATTCAGTCCAGTCGGTGTACCAAAGAGTTTTTCATAATACGGTTCCTCAGACGCCTGCGGAAGGAAAGAAAAGATGCCTCCTCCGTCATTGTTTAACAACACAACCGTCAGTGGAATGTCCATTAACTTCGCTGCAAGGAGACCATTCATATCATGGTAAAATGATAAATCTCCAATCACTAAGGTGACCGGCTGTTTCAAAGCTGCATACGTGCCAAGTGCTGTAGACACAACACCATCTATACCATTTGCTCCTCGATTCGCCATCATTCGAAAAGGCTTCGATTGCGCTTCAAAAAATGTATCCACATCACGAATCGGCATACTATTCCCGATAAAAAGGACACTCTCCTTCGGCAAAAGATGCTGAAGCTGACGGTACACATTCCCCTCAAATGACAGATCCTCATCAGAATAATGGGAAGCATGCGTTCTGAATGATGAATTTGCATCCTGCCAGCGCTTTAGAAAACTTGTATCCTCACGTTGATCCGATCTATTGACTACTTCATCTACAAAAGCTGCCACATCACTTTCAATGACATATGAAGCACTCAGCCCAGGATCTCGAAAACCTCCGGCAGCATCAACAACAATCTGATTCACTTCCGCATGTTTTTCCAGCCACTTGAATAAAGGCTTAGACACAGGCATCGGTCCAAAACGAATGACCATATCCGGCAATAGGTGCTGCTGCAATGCTTCATCTTTCAATAAAGAATCATACGCATCAATAATAAGATCTGCTTGCTCATGACCATTTCGCAAATGAGAAAGCGGGTCCGCTAAAATCGGCATATGCAAGGCTTTTGAAAGACGTAATACTGCCTCTTTCTCTTCCTCCGTATGAAGCTCGCCACACACAATCAGTCCCTTTTTGGAACGGTTCATAACCGTCACAATTTCATATATCGCATCATCATTTGGGAAAGCCTGTCCTGTAGCTAATACTTTTTTCCGGTCTGTTTCTTCTCGCTCGAAAGGATCAATAGACAAATCAGGAAGCAATGGTTCTCTCAGAGGGACATTGATTTGTACAGGTCCCTTCGGCTCTTGCATCGACATATGATTTGCTCTTGCCGCAGCCGTCTGAACATAGCGTAACATCTTCTGACTTTCTTCTGGCAATGCTAAGTCTGTGAACCATTTAACAAACTTACCGAATAAGAATTGCTGATCAATCGCTTGAGGTGCTCCAACTTCCCTCAATTCGTGCGGCCGATCAGCAGTTAAAACAATAAGTGGGACACGGGAATAATGTGCCTCTACAATGGCTGGGTAAAAGTTAGCTGCTGCTGTACCTGACGTACAAATAAGCAGCACTGGTGTTTGACTTGCTTTTGCAAGACCAAGCGCATAAAAAGCAGCAGACCGTTCATCCACTAATACATGGACATTGATGTCTTGGTGGGCTAGAGCCAGCATTGCAAGCGGGGTCGAACGAGAACCTGGACAGACAACTGCCTCTTGTACGCCACCTTGGACAAATTCATCCATCAATCTGCCAATATATGTTGTCATGATTTGATTATTCAATAGGACGACCTCCAAGGGCAGATAGCATTGGTCTTAATTTCACTTGCGTTTCCTCGTACTCCTGCTTTGCAAGGGAATCCTCTACAATGCCGCAGCCAGCGAACAAACGAACATGGTCTTCCTCAATAAGACCTGACCGAATGGCAACAGCAAATTCTCCATTATCCTGAGAGTCAATCCACCCTACCGGCGCTGCGTACCAGCCACGTTTCAACGGTTCGATTTCACGAATGACCTCAACCGCCTTTTCCTTCGGATATCCGCCTAATGCTGGCGTCGGATGGAGCTGTTCAATTAATGAAAAGAGAGAACAGCTGCTTTTAATTTCTCCTACAATCGGTGTAAACAAATGCTGAATGTTTTTTGTTTTATAAAGACTAGGTTGATTTGGTTTATGCACGCGAAGGCAATTAGCCTCAAATGCTTGCTCAATCATATTGACAACAATTTGATGTTCAATCAAATTCTTCTCATCATGCAGCAGTTCCTCGCCTAATGCTCGATCTTCCGCTTCATCTTTTCCACGAACAATCGAACCTGCTAAACAAGATGAAAAGACCTCTCCGCCGCTTTTTTTCACTAAGCGTTCCGGCGTAGCTCCGACAAATGCTTGTTTCCCCTGTTCAACCGCAAATACATAACTCGTTGTTTGATGCTTTAATAATTCTGATAACAGTGGAGCGAGTTCAATTTGATTTTTATAGTGAAGCAAGACTTCTCTTGCTAAAACAACCTTTTCATATTCGTTTGCACGAATGTGGTCTGTCGCTTCTTGGATCGCCTTCATCCATTCCTTCACATCTCGTTCTTCCATATGAACAAGTTCAGCTTGTCCACCATGTCTGAGCGGTAATGTTTCGTAATGAGAGGCTTTTTGTTCTAATTCTTGAATGAGCTGATGAACATTCCCGTCCACCTGCTTCCATTCATTGATCGTCAGAAACGTGCCTTCTTTCGAGACAGTAAGCATCATCGATGGCACAAAAAAATGAGCCTCGCCAAAAGCTTCCCAGTGACACGCCTTCTCTTCATACGGATCAAATGAGAATCCTCCAAATAAAAGCGGACCAACAGCCGCTTGCCTTAACTCCTTCTCATCATGAAAATGGAACATGTGCTGCTTCAGCTGTTCCCATTCTTGATGGACTGTATCAAATCGTTCCTTGCCTTGCTCAGATGATTTAATAACGGCCGCTCTGCCAAGTCCAGAAAATATCATTTGGCTTTCTGGATCAGACCAAAAAAACCGCTCGCCTAAAAAATCCGCTTCGCCGCTTTGGAAAAAGGCAAGAGGATCCAGATCGTCAACTCTTCTGGAGTAGCTTATCAAAACAGCATGGTTGACGTTATTCGCTTCTTCTAATGTCGCAAGCGCTTCCTGCCGGAAAGTACTTTGCACTGTTGTCACCATGATACATTCCTCCAAAATCCATGAAATAACATAAAAAAATAAAACCATAATGAAAAAATACGTGAACATTCGAGTATGTCGAATGACCTGCTTTTCTATTATAAACCTTAACAGATGAACTTAGTAAAGAAAACAGCTTTTTAAACCTAGAATCCTTATTATATCACGCTTTCTAGATTTTTTCGCTCCTGCTTCTTGAAACGAGAGCATCTATAAGAAAAATGGAAAGTCTTGTTCTAAGATCAAGCTTTCTCTCGATATGGCAACGATTAGCAAACATCTTTTTCAGGTTTCATCGCATCAATATATTGACACCTTTTTGAACTTTGCTAAACTGGAATTTGGACGTGTACGTATTTTTTTATTTAAAGGAGTATATTTTATGCAGCATCAATCGATATCAGATCAGCTTTCACCGATTAAGCCTGATAAGAACTGGCGGATTTGGTGGAATTTACTACGACCGCATACATTAACAGCAGCATTTATTCCCGTTACTTTAGGAACTGTTCTCGCACTTCCAAGTGGTCAAATACATGTTGGGCTATTTTTAGCTATGCTGTTTGCATCTATGTTTATCCAAATCGCAACGAACATGTTTAATGAGTACTTTGATTATGTTCGCGGATTGGACAACGAGAAATCTGTCGGCATCGGCGGCGCCATTGTCAGAAATGGTGTGAAACCTAAAACCGTTCTCAGCCTTGCTTATGCACTATTTGCGCTTTCTTTACTACTAGGGGTGTACATTTGCATGATGTCTAGCTGGTGGATTGCACTGATAGGACTCATATGTATGGCAGCAGGCTATTTCTATACAGGCGGTCCTGTTCCTATTGCATATACACCGTTTGGAGAAGTTGTGTCAGGTGCTTTTATGGGACTAGGAATCATCCTGATCAGTTTCTATATTCAAACAGGCACACTGACGTCTAAAGCTGTTCTCGTCTCATTACCAATTTCTATTTTAGTTGGTGCCATCTTACTATCGAACAATATCCGCGATTTAGACGGCGATAAAGAAAATGGACGAAAAACACTTGCTATTCTTGCTGGGCGAAAGGCTGCTGTGAACATTTTACTTTCCATGTTTTTGATCTCTTATGTACTTATTTTTGTTTATATCTTCACAGATATTGTCGGCCTTTGGAGTCTTCTTGTTTTACTCAGTGTCCCAAAAGCATATACAGCTATCAAAGAATTTAAGCAAAAAGAAAAACCAATTGAATTAATGAATGCCATGAAATCTACAGCTCAAACCAATACATTTTTCGGTTTCCTGCTGACAATCGCTTTGATCTTACAATACTATATCGCGTAACAAAGAACGCCTGCAGCCGCAGGCGTTTTTTCATGAGGAATTGCTTCAATTTGGAACTAGTCTTACAGACAAAATTGCTCATACTAATATTATGTTTGATATGAAAGGATGATCGCTTTGTTGTCTAAAGACGAATTACATCATTTGAAGCAGCGACTTCTCGATGAAAAGCACGAACTCGAAGCCAAAAGCCATGACGATGAACAAAAAGTATCATTTCCTTATGATTCGGTCGGAGACCTGTCAGCCTATGATAATCACCCAGGTGATCAAGGGACAGAGCTGTTCGAACGCGGGAAAGATATTGCGTTAAACAGTTTGGAACATGAACATCTGTTAGACGTTAATGAAGCACTTCAAGCCATCACAGACGGCTCTTATGGGCTATGCAAGGTCTGTAAATCCCCTATCCCAAAGGAACGCTTAGAGGCCTTACCTAGTGCCGTCACATGCACAGAGCATTCAAAAGAACAAACCGTTTCACAAAACCGTCCGATTGAAGAGGATTTATTAAGTCCGCCATCAGGGCAATTCGAAAATGAAGAAAGTGCAGCCTATGATGGAGAGGATGCATATCAAGACGTAGAACGCTACGGAAACTCTGATACTCCGTCCGATATGGAATTTCCTCCATTGACATACGATGATGTGTATACACAATCAGAAGATGAAGATTATGTCGAAGACTATGAAGGATTCGCAGCTGCTGATATTGAGGGCAAAGCAAGCAAAGTATATCCAAATAAAGCCCACGAAGCCTATGAAGAGGCATTGGACGAAGAAGGCGTCATGACCGTATTTGGTGACTTGAAGCCGTACGAAGAAGAACCTTATACAGAAGAAAATCATTAGTCCCCTCATAATGGGGGCTTCATGTTTATATCATGTAATGATTGGGAAATCACTTTAAGAGTGAATTTGATTGGAGGAGATTCTTAATGGCGAGAAAAAGTATCATTTGGGCAGTGGTTGTCTTCTTTATTACATACGCATTATTCTCTATTGCCGGATTCTTGTTTCCGATTGACAGAGAGTGGTATGATGCATTAAATAAACCGGAATGGACACCGAGTGGTGGAGTAATTGGCGCTGTGTGGGCTGTCTTATTTGCTCTCATCTCGTTGTCCGCAGCGATCATTTATGGAAAATATGGATTTCAAAAAATCACTTTACCCTTTTGGATTCTTTTTCTTTTAAATTACGTATTTAATCAAGCCTTTAGTTTTTTTCAATTTACACAAAAAGATTTATTCGCAGCTACGATCGACTGCCTGCTTGTAGCGCTGACAGCACTTGCTCTTGTTATCGTCTCGCGTAAACTAAGCAAAGTCGTTCCAATTTTACTAATTCCTTATGTCTTATGGGGCTTCTTTGCAACATACTTGTCTTATACGATCTATTCCATGAACATGTAAAAAAAGACCGCTATAATGGCGGTCTTTCTTTTTTGAAGAAAATAAAAAAGAGATCTTTGACAAGACCTCTTTCTAAACATGACCCGTACGGGATTCGAACCCGTGTTACCGCCGTGAAAGGGCGGTGTCTTAACCGCTTGACCAACGGGCCAGATAAATGGCGGAGAAGGAGGGATTTGAACCCTCGCGCCGCTCGCGCGACCTACACCCTTAGCAGGGGCGCCTCTTCAGCCACTTGAGTACTTCTCCATTTGGCTCCGCAGGTAGGACTCGAACCTACGACCGATCGGTTAACAGCCGATAGCTCTACCACTGAGCTACTGCGGAATATCATGGTGGGCCTGAGTGGACTCGAACCACCGACCTCACGCTTATCAGGCGTGCGCTCTAACCAGCTGAGCTACAGGCCCATGAATGGATATACAAATGGAGCGGGTGATGGGAATCGAACCCACGACATCAGCTTGGAAGGCTGAGGTTTTACCACTAAACTACACCCGCAAATATATGTATGGGGCGATTGATGGGAATCGAACCCACGAGTGCCAGAGCCACAATCTGGTGCGTTAACCACTTCGCCACAACCGCCATACTATCAATATTTTTTTATAAAAGTGGCTCGGGACGGAATCGAACCGCCGACACACGGATTTTCAGTCCGTTGCTCTACCAACTGAGCTACCGAGCCAAGTATTCATTTTAAAAATGGCGGTCCGGACGGGACTCGAACCCGCGACCTCCTGCGTGACAGGCAGGCATTCTAACCAACTGAACTACCGGACCATTTTGGTTGCACACATTGAGCACTCCCTATTGGTGTATAAAATAATTTGGTTGCGGGGGCAGGATTTGAACCTGCGACCTTCGGGTTATGAGCCCGACGAGCTACCGAACTGCTCCACCCCGCGATGATATAAGTTTTTGAAAAATATGGCGGAGGAAGAGGGATTCGAACCCCCGCGGGCTTTGACACCCCTGTCGGTTTTCAAGACCGATCCCTTCAGCCGGACTTGGGTATTCCTCCGTATAGATGGTGGACCTTGTAGGACTCGAACCTACGACCGGACGGTTATGAGCCGTCTGCTCTAACCAACTGAGCTAAAGGTCCTTTATAGCGGCGGAGGGGATCGAACCCCCGACCTCACGGGTATGAACCGTACGCTCTAGCCAGCTGAGCTACACCGCCATGATCAAAATAATCTTTTAAAAGTGGAGCCTAGCGGGATCGAACCGCTGACCTCCTGCGTGCAAGGCAGGCGCTCTCCCAGCTGAGCTAAGGCCCCATAAAAGATGGTCGGGAAGACAGGATTCGAACCTGCGACCCCTTGGTCCCAAACCAAGTGCTCTACCAAGCTGAGCTACTTCCCGATCTTAATGGCGCGCCCGAGAGGAGTCGAACCCCTAACCTTTTGATCCGTAGTCAAACGCTCTATCCAATTGAGCTACGGGCGCTTATTTTATAATGCCGAGGGCCGGACTTGAACCGGCACGGTAGTCACCTACCGCAGGATTTTAAGTCCTGTGTGTCTGCCAATTCCACCACCCCGGCGTGGATGGTATAAGCGGAAGACGGGATTCGAACCCGCGACCCCCACCTTGGCAAGGTGGTGTTCTACCACTGAACTACTTCCGCATTACAGGATTTCTTTATTTTATTTGGCAATGCGGGTGAAGGGACTTGAACCCCCACGTCATAAAGACACTAGATCCTAAGTCTAGCGCGTCTGCCAATTCCGCCACACCCGCATGAAACATGGTGAGCCATGAAGGACTCGAACCTTCGACCCTCTGATTAAAAGTCAGATGCTCTACCAACTGAGCTAATGGCTCGCTTTAAAAGCGACTTGTCTATCTTACCATATGAAACTGGTGCCGGCAAGAGGACTTGAACCCCCAACCTACTGATTACAAGTCAGTTGCTCTACCAGTTGAGCTACACCGGCTTTATCTATCCTAACATTATGTAAGAATAAATATGGTGGAGGATGACGGGCTCGAACCGCCGACCCTCTGCTTGTAAGGCAGATGCTCTCCCAGCTGAGCTAATCCTCCACTATGTAGGAATCTCTCGATCCGACAAAGATTATTATATACAGGTTTTCATCATTTGTAAAGGCTATATTAAAAAAATTTTATTTCAATTTTCATTACGTATTTCTTTTAACAAATGACCTTTATTTCCTCTATTCAAACAGCGTGATCTAACGTTCATCACTTAAACTTCTCCACTCTATATTCTCTTTAAAAACGGGCAATTCCTTTATAAATATGAACATCTCACATTAGATACAGTATGTCCGAAATGGAATTATCTACTAATAACGATATAGAGCTCTTCTATCATTTATTAATCTAACTCTCTACTGGTTTAACTGAAACGCTCGATCTCTTTTGTTTTAATGTGTTTCACATGCTTGTAAATGAGTTAGAGTGTCGAAACGTTCATCAAACAAGTGCAATCAGCAGCATATTTTCTCAAGAAGCACAAAAAAGACCAGTTCCGTATGGAACTGATCCTTATACAAGCTTGGCGGCGTCCTACTCTCACAGGGGGAGACCCCCAACTACCATCGGCGCTGAAGAGCTTAACTTCCGTGTTCGGTATGGGAACGGGTGTGACCTCTTCGCTATCGCCACCAAACCTGATGGAGAGAATGTTCTCTCAAAACTAGATAACAATGTTCAAACTTCACATTAGAATATAGGTTAAGTCCTCGATCTATTAGTATCTGTCAGCTCCACGTGTCACCACGCTTCCACCTCAGACCTATCAACCTGATCATCTTTCAGGGATCTTACTTCCTTGCGGAATGGGAAATCTCATCTTGAGGGGGGCTTCATGCTTAGATGCTTTCAGCACTTATCCCGTCCGCACATAGCTACCCAGCGATGCCCTTGGCAGAACAACTGGTACACCAGCGGTGCGTCCATCCCGGTCCTCTCGTACTAAGGACAGCTCCTCTCAAATTTCCTGCGCCCGCGACGGATAGGGACCGAACTGTCTCACGACGTTCTGAACCCAGCTCGCGTACCGCTTTAATGGGCGAACAGCCCAACCCTTGGGACCGACTACAGCCCCAGGATGCGATGAGCCGACATCGAGGTGCCAAACCTCCCCGTCGATGTGGACTCTTGGGGGAGATAAGCCTGTTATCCCCGGGGTAGCTTTTATCCGTTGAGCGATGGCCCTTCCATGCGGAACCACCGGATCACTAAGCCCGACTTTCGTCCCTGCTCGACTTGTAGGTCTCGCAGTCAAGCTCCCTTGTGCCTTTACACTCTGCGAATGATTTCCAACCATTCTGAGGGAACCTTTGGGCGCCTCCGTTACATTTTAGGAGGCGACCGCCCCAGTCAAACTGCCCACCTGACACTGTCTCCCTGCCCGATAAGGGCAGCGGGTTAGAAGGTCAATACAGCCAGGGTAGTATCCCACCGATGCCTCCACCGAAGCTAGCGCTCCGGTTTCCAAGGCTCCTACCTATCCTGTACAAGCTGTACCAACATTCAATATCAGGCTGCAGTAAAGCTCCACGGGGTCTTTCCGTCCTGTCGCGGGTAACCTGCATCTTCACAGGTACTATAATTTCACCGAGTCTCTCGTTGAGACAGTGCCCAGATCGTTGCGCCTTTCGTGCGGGTCGGAACTTACCCGACAAGGAATTTCGCTACCTTAGGACCGTTATAGTTACGGCCGCCGTTTACTGGGGCTTCAATTCGCACCTTCGCTTACGCTAAGCGCTCCTCTTAACCTTCCAGCACCGGGCAGGCGTCAGCCCCTATACTTCGCCTTACGGCTTCGCAGAGACCTGTGTTTTTGCTAAACAGTCGCCTGGGCCTATTCACTGCGGCTTCTCGGGGCTTTAACACCCTAAGAAGCACCCCTTCTCCCGAAGTTACGGGGTCATTTTGCCGAGTTCCTTAACGAGAGTTCTCTCGATCACCTTAGGATTCTCTCCTCGCCTACCTGTGTCGGTTTGCGGTACGGGCACCTCTCACCTCGCTAGAGGCTTTTCTTGGCAGTGTGGAATCAGGAACTTCGCTACTAAATTTCGCTCGCCATCACAGCTCAGCCTTCACGGGAAACGGATTTGCCTATTTCCCAGCCTAACTGCTTGGACGCGGATATCCAATACCGCGCTTACCCTATCCTCCTGCGTCCCCCCATTGCTCAAATGGTGAGGAGGTGGTACAGGAATATCAACCTGTTGTCCATCGCCTACGCCTTTCGGCCTCGGCTTAGGTCCCGACTAACCCTGAGCGGACGAGCCTTCCTCAGGAAACCTTAGGCATTCGGTGGACGGGATTCTCACCCGTCTTTCGCTACTCATACCGGCATTCTCACTTCTAAGCGCTCCACCAGTCCTTCCGGTCTGACTTCACAGCACTTAGAACGCTCTCCTACCACTGTTCGTAAGAACAGTCCGCAGCTTCGGTGATACGTTTAGCCCCGGTACATTTTCGGCGCAGAGTCACTCGACCAGTGAGCTATTACGCACTCTTTAAATGGTGGCTGCTTCTAAGCCAACATCCTGGTTGTCTAAGCAACTCCACATCCTTTTCCACTTAACGTATACTTTGGGACCTTAGCTGGCGGTCTGGGCTGTTTCCCTTTCGACTACGGATCTTATCACTCGCAGTCTGACTCCCAAGGATAAGTCATCGGCATTCGGAGTTTGACTGAATTCGGTAACCCGGTAGGGGCCCCTAGTCCAATCAGTGCTCTACCTCCGAGACTCTTACCTTGAGGCTAGCCCTAAAGCTATTTCGGAGAGAACCAGCTATCTCCAGGTTCGATTGGCATTTCACCCCTACCCACACCTCATCCCCGCACTTTTCAACGTGCGTGGGTTCGGGCCTCCATTCAGTGTTACCTGAACTTCACCCTGGACATGGGTAGATCACCTGGTTTCGGGTCTACGACCACGTACTCATGCGCCCTATTCAGACTCGCTTTCGCTGCGGCTCCGCATCTTCTGCTTAACCTTGCACGGGATCGTAACTCGCCGGTTCATTCTACAAAAGGCACGCCATCACCCTTTAACGGGCTCTGACTACTTGTAGGCACACGGTTTCAGGATCTATTTCACTCCCCTTCCGGGGTGCTTTTCACCTTTCCCTCACGGTACTGGTTCACTATCGGTCACTAGGGAGTATTTAGCCTTGGGAGATGGTCCTCCCGGATTCCGACGGAATTTCACGTGTTCCGCCGTACTCAGGATCCACTCTGGAGAGAACAACATTTCAGTTACAGGGCTGTTACCTTCTTTGGCGGGCCTTTCCAGACCTCTTCGCTTATATCGTTCCTTTGTAACTCCGTATAGAGTGTCCTACAACCCCAAGAGGCAAGCCTCTTGGTTTGGGCTGTTCCCGTTTCGCTCGCCGCTACTCAGGGAATCGCATTTGCTTTCTCTTCCTCCGGGTACTTAGATGTTTCAGTTCCCCGGGTATGCCTTCTCATACTCTATGTATTCAAGTATGGATACTACTCCATTACGAGCAGTGGGTTTCCCCATTCGGAAATCTCCGGATCAAAGCTTGCTTACAGCTCCCCGAAGCATATCGGTGTTCGTCCCGTCCTTCATCGGCTCCTAGTGCCAAGGCATCCACCGTGCGCCCTTTCTAACTTAACCATTTCTTACTTTAGAAAGAATCACTATGTGTGATGAACTTTGCATTGCATTCAATGTGAATGTATTACTTATTGTTATCTAGTTTTCAAAGAACAATCCTGTCTCGCTAGAGACATGTCTTGAAGGAATGATCCTTCAAAACTAAACAAGACGAAAACGCACACTGCTCCATATATCCTTAGAAAGGAGGTGATCCAGCCGCACCTTCCGATACGGCTACCTTGTTACGACTTCACCCCAATCATCTGCCCCACCTTCGGCGGCTGGCTCCATAAAGGTTACCTCACCGACTTCGGGTGTTGCAAACTCTCGTGGTGTGACGGGCGGTGTGTACAAGGCCCGGGAACGTATTCACCGCGGCATGCTGATCCGCGATTACTAGCGATTCCAGCTTCACGCAGTCGAGTTGCAGACTGCGATCCGAACTGAGAACAGATTTATGGGATTGGCTAAACCTTGCGGTCTCGCAGCCCTTTGTTCTGTCCATTGTAGCACGTGTGTAGCCCAGGTCATAAGGGGCATGATGATTTGACGTCATCCCCACCTTCCTCCGGTTTGTCACCGGCAGTCACCTTAGAGTGCCCAACTAAATGCTGGCAACTAAGATCAAGGGTTGCGCTCGTTGCGGGACTTAACCCAACATCTCACGACACGAGCTGACGACAACCATGCACCACCTGTCACTCTGTCCCCGAAGGGAAAGCCCTATCTCTAGGGTTGTCAGAGGATGTCAAGACCTGGTAAGGTTCTTCGCGTTGCTTCGAATTAAACCACATGCTCCACCGCTTGTGCGGGCCCCCGTCAATTCCTTTGAGTTTCAGTCTTGCGACCGTACTCCCCAGGCGGAGTGCTTAATGCGTTAGCTGCAGCACTAAGGGGCGGAAACCCCCTAACACTTAGCACTCATCGTTTACGGCGTGGACTACCAGGGTATCTAATCCTGTTCGCTCCCCACGCTTTCGCTCCTCAGCGTCAGTTACAGACCAGAGAGTCGCCTTCGCCACTGGTGTTCCTCCACATCTCTACGCATTTCACCGCTACACGTGGAATTCCACTCTCCTCTTCTGCACTCAAGTTTCCCAGTTTCCAATGACCCTCCCCGGTTGAGCCGGGGGCTTTCACATCAGACTTAAGAAACCGCCTGCGAGCCCTTTACGCCCAATAATTCCGGACAACGCTTGCCACCTACGTATTACCGCGGCTGCTGGCACGTAGTTAGCCGTGGCTTTCTGGTTAGGTACCGTCAAGGTGCGAGCAGTTACTCTCGCACTTGTTCTTCCCTAACAACAGAGCTTTACGATCCGAAAACCTTCATCACTCACGCGGCGTTGCTCCGTCAGACTTTCGTCCATTGCGGAAGATTCCCTACTGCTGCCTCCCGTAGGAGTCTGGGCCGTGTCTCAGTCCCAGTGTGGCCGATCACCCTCTCAGGTCGGCTACGCATCGTCGCCTTGGTGAGCCATTACCCCACCAACTAGCTAATGCGCCGCGGGTCCATCTGTAAGTGACAGCCGAAACCGTCTTTCATCCTTGAACCATGCGGTTCAAGGAACTATCCGGTATTAGCTCCGGTTTCCCGGAGTTATCCCAGTCTTACAGGCAGGTTACCCACGTGTTACTCACCCGTCCGCCGCTAACATCCGGGAGCAAGCTCCCTTCTGTCCGCTCGACTTGCATGTATTAGGCACGCCGCCAGCGTTCGTCCTGAGCCAGGATCAAACTCTCCGAGGTATGCAGGATGCATATCACACATGCGTTGCTACACGATGTAGCGAACTTAGCATGTGATCATTTCCTGCCTCGTCAGCGTTTGACTGACTACCTATGATGTTTCATAGGATTTTTTTATAAAAACTCGAATTAACAGGTACGTTTTGTCTTGTTTAGTTTTCAAAGATCATCTTCGCCGTCTCTCAGAGGCGACTTTATTAATATAACATTCTATCAAGATAAAGTCAACAACTTTTTTCTTTATGTTATTTAATAACCGCGCTGTTTTAGCGGCGAATACAAATATAACACCTTTTGAGAAAGGAAACAAGTATTTTTTCTAAATAATTTATTTTTTCTTATCTCTTCCTATATAATCATACAAAAATTAATTGTCACAGGAATTCTCTATTGTTGATCCTGAAGGTCTTTAGTATATTTATAATAGAAGAAAACTAAATAACCGCAGGGGGAGCTTTGTGCTGAGAGTGAACACTCGTTGTTCTGACCCTTTGAACCTGTCAGTTAATACTGAAGTAGGAATGTGGATTCAATTGAATACATGTGGTGTATTCAACTCGATATGTTTTTCTATGAATAACATACTCATCCTTACACGGTCTCTCCTTGCTCAATTCATGAAAAGGGAGATTTTTTTATGCAGCAATCAAATCAATTGGTACGACTGATGGAAATCGCAATTATGACTTCACTTGCACTAGTATTAGATTACTTATCAGGTCTCTTTTTAAGAATGCCGAACGGCGGATCTCTTGCGCTGATTATGATACCCGTCATTCTTATGTCTATTAGATGGGGAATATCAACCGGGTTTATCATTGGTGTGCTTATTGCAGGCCTTCAACTGATGAATGGCCCTATTATCGCTACACCAGTTCAAGGATTTCTCGATTATTTCGTCGCATCTGTTGTCATTTCCCTAAGCGGCCTCTTTTCTGGATTGATTAAAAAAACCATTCAGGACCAAAAGCGAAAGCAGCAATTCATCTATATTACCTTATCCGTATTTGTTGCAAGTTTCTTTAGACTGTTGACGTTCTTTATTTCTGGTGTTGTTTTCTTTTCTCAGTATGCACCAAAAGGAACACCGGGTTGGGTTTACTCTTTAATTTATAACAGCACATATATGGTTCCTTCATTTATTATTTGCAGTATCGTTCTTTGCATACTCATACCAAGTGCATCTCGTTTGGTTTTTCCTCACAAAAAATAACTGGCTGATTTCAGCTGGTTATTTTTTTATGCATAAATTGCCGCTCTATGGAATCTATTAATAGTAGAAGATTTCATGTTGGAGGTACGCCAATGAACCCTTACTCCATTATGCTGTGCTGTTATATTCTCAGTCTTGCTTATTTTTTGGCAGGTTTCTATGAAGCTTTAAAGATAGCAGGAATAAAAGGAAAAGTAGAAGCTTCTCCTCTTATCTCTTATATGCTTTTAGCTATGCTTTTCACTTTTTTCTCTCATTATTATTGGAAGCTGACGATTTAATTCGGTGTAGATGGTCATTTAATACAGGCAGCTCCCACCCATACCCTATTTCATCATGCTTCTCGCCAGCCAGCTCGAACTGGCTGGTAACGACAAAATGAGGTTGAAGCTTTTGATAAAAATGCTTTGCCGAATTTTGTTCAAATACCCACAGCATGATATTCTGATACCCTTTCTCTATTAAATAGCTCACTCCTTCTGTAATTAAAGCGATACCTGCTCCTGATTTCTGTTTCTCTTGCAATAAATAGATCGCATAAAGTTCTCCATCATATGTTGGATAGCGCTCATCACGTTGTTTTCCAAAAGAAGCAAAACCAAATACCCCCTCGTCATCTTCTGCGACAAACGTCCCTTGAAGTGACCTTCTTCTCCAGCTCTCTTCTCGATCTTCTATATTTAAACCATCCAAATAATCCTGATTAATAATGCCTTGATAAGTCGTCTGCCAGCTCTTCACATGTATTTCGGCAATTTTAGGAATATCTTTTTGTACAGCATGTCTCACCTTCATCCGCGCCACTCCTTCTCACTGTTTTCATCCTATCTTTATTATGATAAATTCCTATTTCCTAAAATTCAATCAATAAAGGATATTCGTTGACATTTTGTCAACACACCTTTATATTGGGTACGACTTCTTCTATAGAAGAGTTGATACATCATACAAAGGATGGCGTAAAATGGATTCTAAAACAACTGAGCTTGGGTCTCTCTTAAAGGAAAGATTGCAACAACGTTCTTTATCTTTAAGAGAGCTCAGCACATACACAGAAATTGATAAAGCGACACTGTCTCGAATCATGAATGGAAAAAGAAAACCAACTTTGAATCATCTGCAGCGGCTTTCAGATTCTCTGAACCTATCATTAGATCAACTATTAGCTGCTTCAGGGTTTCCAATCAAAAACGAAAAGGTACATAGTGATACGTTCATACAAACGGTCGTAGAGATCGAAAAAACACTGAAAGATGAGGAGGTCTACGACGGTACATTTAGTCAGACCAAATTGAAACAAAAGCTAAACGAATATGAGACCTATAGCCAAACAAACGAGGGAAAAGAAACGATCTCGGCAAAGTTTGAGAAAAAGATGGAATCGGTAAACGGCGCCGGGCCATTCCTTCAGCATTTGAAAGACATGTACAGCTTATTTATGACCGGACGAGGTACTTCTCGAGAATTAATGATGATGGGGAGCGCACTCCTTTATTTCATTATGCCTGTTGACTTAATACCAGATTTTATTTTTCCGATCGGCTATATTGATGATGCTGCGGCTGTGAAAATCGTCATAGACCAGCTGACAAATAGGTAGCAGGACAAGACGCTATGAAAAAACAGTACAGCATTGACTTCGTACTTTTACTCACTGTGATTTGTTTATTTGTCATCAGCCTAATAGCTGTATATAGCGGATCAGGACAGTATGAATCGCAGGATATGTTTTATTTCGTCAAAAGACAAATTTTCTGGTATATCGTCGGTTTCGGTCTTATGGCCGCTGCTGCATACTTTGATTATGAACTTCTTGAGCGTTTATCTTTTCGGTTATTTACAGGTGGTATTTTTCTCATTATTCTTGTGCACTTTTTCGGAACGAGTCAAAACGGATCCCAAAGATGGATCAGCTTCGGTTCAATCAAAATTCAGCCATCAGAGTTCATGAAAATTTTTGTGATCCTGCTACTAGCGGCTGTCTTGAACCAATACAAGCATCAGCGATTTTCGTTTAAAGAAAGTATCATTCCTACAAGTAAAGTCGTTTGCTGGACCGTTGTCCCTTTTTTCCTCATCTTAATTCAGCCTGATTTAGGGACAGCGCTCGTGATATTATCTATCGCCTTTACACTGATGCTTGTGTCAGGAATTTCTAGCAAGATGATGGCCGCATTAATGGCTTCTTTTATTGCACTTCTTTCATTTTTGGTCTACTTACACAACGAACACTTTGAGCATTTCACAAAAATCATTAAGCCACATCAGCTTGATCGCATTTATGGCTGGCTCTCCCCCGATGAATTTGATTCAACATACGGGTATCAGCTGAAACAATCGATGCTCGGTATTGGATCAGGTCAATTATCAGGAAGCGGTTTTACAAAGGGGCATCAAGTACAAGGCGGTAATATCCCCGAAGCGCATACTGATTTTATATTTGCCGTCATTGGTGAAGAGTTTGGTTTTATCGGCGCCTCCCTTTTGATGTGTTTGTACTTAATGATGATTTACCGAATCATTCATGTGGCTATGCATGCTAATACGCTTTATGGTTTGTACATATGTGCAGGAGTCGTTGGGCTGATCGTGTTTCAAGTTTTCCAAAACGTAGGGATGACAATCGGTTTAATGCCTGTGACAGGACTCGCGCTTCCTTTTATCAGCTATGGAGGCAGTGCGCTACTCACTAACATGATCGCCATTGGCCTCGTGTTTAGTGTCAATATCAGGTCATCATCCTATATGTTTGGAGACAACTGGAATTGAAGATGATGGCATTCCTTCTATCTCATCTCAAAAGAGTCGACCTCGTTCTTGTTGGAACGATTGTGTTCCTCTGCTTATTTGGTTTACTGATGGTGTACAGTGCAAGTTATCCTTTAGGAGAAGTGAAGTATGAGAAGGGTAGCTATTTCTTTATCAAACAATGGCAATGGCTCCTGATTGGGGGATTCTTTTTTTTCATTGCCGCTCTTTTCCCTTATCAGATTTATCGTAAATGGATGAAATGGCTTGTCATGCTGTCATTGCTATGTCTCATCCTAGTCCTGATTCCTGGAATTGGTGTTGTCAAAAACAATTCACAGCGGTGGATTCAGCTGGGCTCTCTTATGCTCCAACCTTCTGAAGCTGTGAAACTAGTGATGGTGATCTATTTTGCCTATGTGTACGCGAATAAACAGGCGTACATTACATCTTTTAAAAAAGGCGTACTGCCGCCACTCATCCTTTTAAGTCTTGTTTTTTTATTAATCTTAAAGCAGCCTGATTTAGGCACAGCTGTGTCTATTTTATTAAGCTGTGGCATCATTTTATTATGCGCTGGGTTGAAAACGCGCCATCTCATTTTGCTAGGATCGACTGCCGTAGCATGTATCACTTTTTTTGCAGTGACTGCTCCTTACCGTTTGAAGCGGCTGACTTCTTTTCGTGATCCTTTTCAGTATGAAGATGGGGATGGCTATCAGCTGATTCATTCGTATCTCGCAATGAATTCCGGCGGGCTGATAGGGAATGGCTTAGGCGGGAGTATTCAAAAGCTAGGCTTTCTTCCCGAAGCGCATACGGATTTTATTATGGCCATTATCAGTGAAGAGCTGGGCATTATGGGGATTTTGATTGTGATAGGTGCATATCTATTCATCATGTATCGCGCAATGCGAATTGTGCAGGCTTTACATGACCCTTTTGGAAAACTGTTAACGATTGGGCTTACGTTTCAAATCATGCTCCAAGCAGTCTTTAATTTAGGCGCTGTCTTTGGTCTTCTTCCGATCACAGGCATTCCGCTTCCTTTCATTAGTTATGGTGGCTCCTCCCTAGTGTTCATGATGATATCTGCTGGTATTCTCGTAAATCTTTCTTCATATGTAAAAAGGAGCCCATATCGGGCACATGCCAAATAGACACCTTCTGATGGAAGGTGTCTCAGCGTGTAGACAAACCCTCGCATTCGTTGTCAGGTCTGCGCGCTGGTGCTCACGAATGTTCAATTCGCTCCGCGCCAGTGCTCGACCCTTCCTAGACTTCAAAGGTTTTCTATCACGCTGAATTGATTTTATTCTTCTATTTGAGTATCAGCGATCTCTTTTTTTCTTGGCTGTTTGATTTCATTCGTTAGTTCCTGAATGCTTTGCTTCACATTACCTTTGCCGGAAAAGTTCTCAATAATTTCTTTGACATCAATTCCAGAGGATGCTTTCAGGCTTTCTTGCAGACTGGACATAAGGTTTGTAGCATAGCCAGTGACTTTATTGGCACCGCTGCCTTCTCCGTTACCTCCCGTATCCACAACCGTAATTTTATCAATGTTAGAAAGTGGTGCAGATACTTGCTTCGCATATTCAGGAAGCATTTTCACAATCATATCAAGAATCGCTGCCTGACCATACTGTTCGAATGCTTCAGCGATTTTCTCTTTCGCTTCGGCTTCCGCAAGTCCTTTCAGTCTAATGACTTCTGCCTCTGTTTCCCCTTTTGCACGATCAGCTTCCGCTTTGGCAAGCCCGTCAATTCGGACTTTCTCAGCTTCTGCTTTTGCCATTGCTTCAATGCTGTATTTCTTGGCATCTGCTTCAGCGAGGCGTTTCGCTTTTTCCGCTGCAGCTGACTGCTCAACCGCATAACGATCCGCATCTGCTTTCTTTTTCACTTCAGAATCGTATTGACGCTCACGACGCTGGATCTCTTTTTCTTCTAATTCAATTTGCTTCTGACGTTCAATGATTTTTACTTGCATTTCTTGTTCAGTTACGTGCTGACGGTTACGTGCTGTTTCAAGATCGTACGCTTGGTCGGCACTTGCTTTTGCTGTATCTTGTTCACGTCTGAATTCTGCTCTTTTCAGCTCATTGATCTTTTCTGCTTCAGCGATTTCAGTGGCACGCTCAAGCTCAGATTTCTTCGCATCTTTATCTGCTTCTGCACGTTTGATACGTGTTTCTTTATCTGCTTCTGCTGTTGCAATATCTGCATCGCGTTTCACTTGGGCAATTCTAGGTTTACCTAGTGATTCTAAATAGCCATTTTTATCACGGACATCTTTGATTGTAAACGATACAATGACAAGACCCATTTTCGCTAGATCTTGAGAAGCGACACGCTGTACTTCTTGAGAAAATTTCTCTCTGTTTTTATAAATCTCTTCAACTGTCATTGACCCTAAAATGGAGCGAAGGTGTCCTTCTAAAACTTCTCTCGCTTCGTTTTCGCGGTCTTCTTTTGTTTTACCTAAAAATTGCTCTGCAGCAGTAGCAATTTCTTCAATCGATCCGCCGATTTTAATGATGGCTGTTCCGTCCGCCATGACTGGTACACCTTGTTCAGTATAGACTTCAGGTGTTGAAACATCTAGCTTGCTAGATAGTAAGCTGAGCGGCTCTGCTTGTTGAAAAACAGGGAGTACAAAGGTACCTCCGCCTCTTACAATCTTAATCTTGTTTCCACCTTCATCCACGTGGACATTTTTACTTCCGAGGTAACTTCCTGTGACGATTAACGCTTCATCTGGACCTGCAGTCCGGTATTTCGAAACAAATACACCAATAAGTGCAATCAGAATCACAAGCACAATTCCAATGATTATCAAAATGGTTGTTCCTGGCATAGCATTCCCTCCTAGATTTCTTCATTTGGTATAACTGATAAGACGCCTTTGTTCACTTCGACGACCAGTACCCGAGTTCCATATGGAATCTCCTCTTCGTCGAAGCTGACGGCAGGCTTTGAGATTTTCCCGCTATTACTAATTAACAGCACTTCTCCAAACCCGTCTTTTGGAACAGATACAATGATCTCCCCAGTTCTTCCTTTTAAGTCGGCCTCCGTATATGAGAGAGATTCTTCAGCAGAGGAAAGCGGGACTAAGACAAATACATTCAAACAGGTCACAAGAACCACTGCGAGGATGGCAGATAAGACTGCGCCAAGTCCACTTCCTACAATTGCTGTTTTTTCAGAGATAAACCCTCCAGCCGAGAAAAAGGTAAGAAATGCGAGGATTAATGTTGGTTGAAGGAATGGAACAGGAATCGCTTCAAACAATCCATCAAATACATCGCCGAAAAAGACGAAAACAAGTGTCAGGATTCCTGATATCATCAATATGTATAAATACAGCGTCTGAAGTGGCAGCCCGAACACATCCATCTTCCTCACCCTTTCTTCATGAAATGAACAGCCTTTGTTTCATTTAGACCATGCTCACCTCCAATGTATTCCTTCTAACAGGTAATACGAACCACTTTTGTAAAGGTTTCAAATTTCCTCACAATTCTTCATAGGAATTCGCCGATAGCTCAAGAATGATTGTCATGTACCAGTGTGTTAAAATTTGATCTTGAGGTGATGAAAATGAGTTTATTACATGATGCAAGACAAGAATTGTGGCAAGAGCTACAAGGTTTGAACGAAGAGCAATTGAATCAAAAATTATCTGATGATACTTGGAGTATTCAAGAGGTGGCAGATCATTTAAAGAAGATGGACCTCGTGGCAGCAAAACATCTAGCTGCTGAGGGAAAAAAAGCACCGATCAAAGAATATGAGCCAAAGCCGGTGGAAATGGCAGAGGATCGTTCTAGAAAAGCGACTGCGCCTAGTATTGTTGAGCCTGAGCGCAAGCATGTGACACCTACACATTTAAAAGATGAACTCGATACAGCCCGTGAGCAGCTCAATCAAATTCTATCAACGTTTACTGAGGATGATTTCAAACGCGTCATTGCACACCCTGTGTTTGAAGAGTTATCGCTTAAGCAATATCTTGATTTTATCGGCGCACACGAAAAACGCCATATCCATCAAATCAAAGAAATTAAAGAACAGCTATAAGACATAAAAAAGACTCCCTTTTGGGAGCCTTTTTTCATTGTTACACTGTTTTAGGTGTTAGATCAAAACAGCGAGCATAAATCCAGTTGTACGCTTTTTCGTTTAGATCTCTTGGGTTTCCAATTGTTTGCGGATCTTTCATTGCTTCTTTAGATAAACGGTCAATCATATCTTTTGATACACCTTGTTCTTCTAATGAAGGAACTTCTAGGTCTTCCACTAAATCATACATCCAGTTCACTGCTGCTTTTGCGGCTTCCTCTGTTGACATTCGGCTAATATCAATTCCAAATGCTTGCGCAATACGAGCAAATTTTTCGGGATACCCTTTCCAGTTATACTCCATCACCGGTCCCATCATTGCTGCGACACACTGACCATGCGCTACAGGAATAATGCCTCCGAGTGTTTGACTCATCGCATGTGCAGCTCCAGCTGATTCGCTTCCATAAGAAAGCCCGGCAAGCATTGCAGCTTGTGCCATTCCATACCTGGCTTCTAAGTCCTCACCATCGGCAAAGGCACGGCGAATATAATGAGCTGCATATTCAATGGCCATGAGCGCGACCGCATCTGTAATAGGCTGAGCAAATTTCATTGTATAGCATTCAATGGCGTGTGCAAGTGCATCAATTCCAGTCATTGCCGTCACATGAGGCGGCATGGATACATGTAGCTTTGGATCAATGACTGTGAGGTGAGCTGCAATGAGCGGGCCACCTGTGTTGAATTTGAATTCTCTTTCTTCATCTGTAATCACTGCCCACTGCGTGACTTCTGAACCTGTACCAGCTGTTGTCGGAATAGTGGTTAAAGGCGGGATTCTGTTTTCAAGCGGTTTTTTCCCCTCTGCCGCTTCGTAATCAAGGACTGAGCCTTCATGCGTCGCTTCTACACCGATCGCCTTCGCTGTATCCATTGAGCTTCCGCCGCCTACTGCAACTAATCCATTACAGCCTTCTTTTTCATATAACGCAGAGCCTTCATTCACTAAACGGACTGGCGGGTTTGGCTCTACTTTATCAAATAGCACCACATCGATTTGCGATTCTTTTAATGAAGCAATCACTGGGTCTACCACGCCCGCCAGGTAAATACCTGGGTCTGTTACAAGTAATACTTTTGAGACACCGTATGCTTTTACTTCTTCCCCAACATGTTTCACTGCACCGATGCCATGTTTGATGACAGTCGGAATTTCAAATGTATGGAATTTCTGCATGCTTTCAATTTTCATATTTAATGTCATATAGAATCTCCTCCAAATGTGTGATTTTTATTGAAACCAACGAATCGCTTCAGGTTTTGTATTACGATATACATGCTTCAGTTCCGTATATTCCTCAAGACCGGTGCGTCCTAATTCACGTCCTAGACCTGATTGCTTATATCCACCCCAAGGTGCTTGAGCGAAATAAGGATGGAAGTCATTGATCCAAACTGTGCCTAATCTTAATTGACGAGCGACTCTTTCGGCCTTGCTGATATCAGTAGACCACACGGCTCCTGCTAATCCATAAATCGTATCGTTTGCCAGCTCAATCACTTCTTCCTCTGTACGAAAGGATTCAACTGTCAATACTGGGCCAAAGACTTCTTCCTGGACAATCCGCATCTCTGACGTGCAGCCTGAGAATATCGTTGGCAAGTAGAAGAACCCATTTGAAAGCTCCTCTGCGTCCGGTCTTTTTCCGCCTGTTTCTAATTTGGCGCCTTCATCTAACCCAATGCTGACGTATTTTTCTACTTTTTCTCGATGCTCAGCTGAGATGAGCGGGCCGCTTTGGGTTTCTTCATCAAAGCCGTTGCCTAGCTTGATTTTTTTCGTGCGCTTCACCAGTACTTCTAAAAATTCAGCATGAATGGATTCTTCCACTAGCAAACGTGAACCTGCTGAACACACTTGCCCCGCATGGAAAAACACAGCATTCATTGCCTGGTCAACCGCTACGTCTAAATCAGCATCTTGAAACACAATATTCGGATTTTTCCCGCCGAGCTCAAGGGCGATTTTCTTCACATTCCCACTGGCTCCCTGCATGATTTTCTTACCTGTTTCAATACCGCCTGTAAATGAAATCAAATCGACTTGATCATTCACAGCAAGCTCATCACCAACCGTTGCACCTGGCCCAAGGACTAGGTTCGCAACCCCTGCTGGAATGCCTGCTTCTTCCATGAGTTTGAATACTTTGATCGTGGTGAGTGGTGTAATTTCACTTGGCTTTAATACGATTGTATTCCCCGCCGCTAGAGCAGGAGCGATTTTCCAGCTTGCTTGAAGCAATGGATAGTTCCATGGAGTAATTTGCCCGCATACACCGACAGGCTCTCTGACCAATTCGCTTTTAGAGTTCGGAATTGGCGATGCAATGATTTCCCCGCCATCTTTGTCGGCAAGACCGGCGTAATATTGGAACACGTTCGCAATATCGTCCATGTCTGCTTTGCTTTCCTCTACTGTTTTACCAGTATCAAGCGATTCTAATTTGGCTAGTTCATCAAGATCACGTCTAATCAATTCAGCAATCTTAAACACCATATTTCCTCTTTCAAGTCCAGGCAAGTTTGCCCAGTCACCTTGATCGAAGGCTTTTCTCGCTGCCTTAATGGCTAGCTGCGCGTCATTTCTTGATCCTTCACTGACTGTCGCGATCACTTCTTGATTAAATGGATTAATGATATCCCGCGTGTCGCCACTTTTGGCGCCAACCCATTGTCCATCTATAAATAGTGTTTGACTCATAGAAGGAACCTCCTCTGATTCTTTTCGATAAGTTTGTTAAATAAAAATTTAACGTTTTGAACATAATTAACGTATCATGTTCAAATTTTTCTGTCAAAGGGAGATATGCTTCATTTTCTTTTGACATTTTGCATTCTTTCGTTAACATATAGTCCATAAAGATTTTTTTGAACGTATTGAATTCTCTTAATAGAAAGCAGGGACAGGATGAAAAAGCAGGAACAGCCGCAAGCAGAAGAACGTATTTTAGCTGCTAAAGATCTAGTCATTGATTCCATAGCTGAAACGATGGATCTCTATGGAATTACACGAAGTGCTGGTATTCTCTATGGGACCATGTATTTAAATGAGGAAATGACGCTGGATGAAATGCGTGAAGAGCTGCAAATGAGCAAGCCAAGTATGAGTACAGGTGTGAAAAAGCTTCAAGACATGAATATTGTCAAAAAGACCTTTCACCGAGGACGAAGAAAACATAGCTTTGTTGCTGAAAAAGACTTTTTTAAGTTTTTCATGAACTTCTTTCCACAAAAGTGGGAACGAGAGGTCGAGGTCAATTTAGCGGCGATAGAAGAAGCGCAAGTGCGGCTTCAAGAGGTGGCTCGTGATGATCAGCTGGAGGAACATATTAGAGAGGAAGCGCAGCAGCTCATAGAGCAGCTTGAAAGCTCAAAAGCCTACTATGACTGGCTGAGACGCTTAGCAGACTCTGTTCATTCAGGGGAAATCTTTGACTATATCCCGATTGATCAGAAAGAAAAATAGACGATGTGTGTGCGTTTTAAAGCTTGAATTTTACAGGAGGATTGATTATAATAAATTAAGTCGTAACACATCCCGGGGCATTAGCTCAGCTGGGAGAGCGCTACGCTGGCAGCGTAGAGGTCAGCGGTTCGATCCCGCTATGCTCCATACGAAAAACCATTCTTGAGAAATCAAGGATGGTTTTTTTATGTATATATTTCTTACAGCTCTGTTTGTTCTTTGTTTTTTCTTGAGCCTAATATCTTTATGGTGCGGTACGCGATCACAGAAACATAAGCCGTGATGAGAATGATTGTGTAAGACACAGGATAATCACTCGTCATTCCGTGATAAAAGAAATAGATGAGCAGCACTGACAGCATGATGACTTGGAACAGTTCCTTTTTCATTTTACTCTCCCCTCATGATAGTGATTCGGTCGATTATATCACAAATGATGTCATTTTTTGCTAGCTATCAGCAAGGGAAATTCCATTCACCTGCTGATAGCCCTTTATGAATGATTACTTTTTTAGCAATTGTTCCATTTTGTTCTTCGTCTTCGGACCATAAATCCCGTCTGCCGCTAGACCATTCATGAGCTGGAACCGCTTGACCGCATTCGCTGTTTTTGGTCCATAATAGCCATCAACTCCGTTGTTTTTTGCCCCTTTGTCTGGGTAGAAATAGAGGGAGGATAAGGCTTTTTGCACGGCTATGACTTGTGATCCTTTTGTTAAGGGCTTGGTTATTTTTAAGATGCCAGATGGCAAGATATCTAACTTTTTAGATGTACTTGTTTTAGATTTTATCGAGCCATTTGCTAATAATTTTTCAACAGACTTTGTCTTAATTGGCTTTTCAGAAACTTTATTTGATATAAATGACACCAAGAAAGGTCGTTTACCCGCTTGAAGCTGCGTTAAAGTCAAACTGCCCATCATTTCAAGGTGTGGGTAGTCCTTAAAACTCTTCCAGTCTCCACCCCACGAAAACCCTAGTGATTTTCCGATTTGAGCTACTCGACGCCATTTTTCGTTGACTGTCCAAAGTGCTTTTTTTCCATCCGCACTTAATAGAACGTAATCGATCGCTAAACCATAGTTGTGATTTGATTGACCACCTTTAGCGTTGGTGACAATCTTCCCAGGAGCGGTACGACCTTGAGCGTAAAGCTTGTTTTGTTCTGCAAACGAACGGTAGCCAGAAGTAATCTGAACAAAGATACCTTCTTTATATGCTTGCTTGATCATTTCAATCGCACTTTTTTTTACAACCCTGTGAATGCCGGAACCCATATTTCTAATGGAACGGTCGATAAGAGTTTGCAATCCAATTTTTTCAGCCATGTTCTTTCTTCTCCTTTGATTAGTGTATTGAGCATTAAAAAAAGCCCCTGCTAAGGGACTTAGAAATTTGTATTTTTTTCTTCTGCTTTTGGTTTTAATAAAGATGTTAATTTTTTGATTGTATTATATGGGGAAGTGATGAACCAACTGACTGCCGCAAAAAGATTGGAGCCTAGACAGCTCACAATGATAAATGCTAATGCGAAATAAAAAACAAGTTGAGTATCTCCGCTCCATTCATTCATGAATTCAGTCTTTCTTAATATAAACACAAAAACAGGATGGAACAAGAAAATTCCTAGTGAATAATCCCCCCACTTTGTCAGAATGCTCTTCTTACTATTTACTGCGATAAGAACAAGCAAACATATCCAAGCTGACAAGAGATAATGAAGGAGCATTTTCATTAAATAACTTTCATCATGAGCCAAAAATCGTTTTATTCCAAAGCTGCCACGAAACAGCCATTCTAAGTTTGGTGTGTACTCAATCAATAAAATTGTTAATGATCCCGTTACTATGAGTAACACCTTTGCCATTGAGGGTTTTATAATCTTATAAACAGCATTCAAGCTTTCCTTTGTCATAAAAAAGCCAGCAAAAAAGAAGGGTGCAAATGAAATTGTCCTTTGATAACTAAGAGTGTAAGATGTAAAATTCGGATAAAGCTCTTTCACTGTATTTACGATCACACCTGTGTACTGGCGTGAAATAAAACAGACAATGAATATAATAATAAAGATACTTAATTTCCCTATTAAACTTAGTCTTAACTTTGATAACCCCCAAGCTAGTGCATACCAAAAGAGCATACTTACGATATACCACAAATGAAATTGCGGCTTACCATAATGAAAGGATAGGGTTTTATATTCTCCTATAAAATAAAGAAACCAGTCAAAAAACGACTGAAATATAAAGTATAAAAGAAATAGATTAATCATTTTACTTACTTTCATTCTTTTAGCTAAATACCCACTGATAAAAATAAAAAGTGGCATATGAAAAGCGTAAATAAACACAAAAAGCTGATAATAATTCTGCTTATTGAGTTCTATTAAGTGTCCGAAAACAACTAGAAAAATCAACAAGCCCTTTATATTACTTAATTTTAAATCTTTTTCTAACAACTGGCTTCCCTCCAACTCCAATTTTAGGATATATGAAGAAGGAAGCCAGCGCAACTATACATTTATTTTGTTAGCCCTCTTTGTTTCAGGGTATCTTTTTGTAATTGACCTTTGTAGGTCACATAATTGTTTTTAAACCAAGCGATAATGGCTGTCACCATCGTAAAAATGGTGGAACCTGCTACATATAGTGCCTCACCAGCGGTTTGTACTTGCTCCTCACTAATCGGCAGCACCGTCTGTCCAAACATGACAAGCGTTTGATTGATGAGCGCAATAAAAAGAAGCACTGTGCGAATCACAGTGCCTTTGTCGAATGTCTTCATGATTTTTCCTCCTATTTTAAATTCCGTTCAATTTTGTCGAGCTTGTCGATCACAACATCATATTTCTCACTAAACTTTGCTAACACATCATTTTGCGCCTCGATTTGTGCATTAAGCTTGTTTTCTCGTTCCTTTGTTGTGTTGAGAACATAGAACAGAACCCAGCAAAAGAGAACGGCAAAAGGACCTTGTGTCATTAAGTTTTGGACGACATCTACTTCCATTGGAATCACCTTCTTCCCGAAATAAATTACCCACATTGCACCAATTTGTCCATTTCGGATCTGGATTGTAACTTACTTTTTACCATCTTAATTGAGATAAGGTAACGTAAGCTGTTCCAATAGTGATGGTTCTGCCAGTATTTTTGGGAGTAATATAAAATGTTAACTTATCTCCTGCTTTAAATTTTTGTTGAAGGAACATCACATAGACACTGGATGAAATAACTGGATTCCAATTTCCAAAGCGTTGATATTCTGATCCATTCACGTAGCATGAGATAATACTATCTGATCCAACCGGAATATTCGTACTTGTCAAATAAAGTCTTATTAAATATAAGCCGCTATTTTTCAAAGAAATTTCAGACCGTGAACGATCATATTCGCCCAAATCATCTGATCTTGTATCTCCAAAAAGGAGTTTTGTTGGAATATTTTCAGATGCTACAGTTGTAGAATTATTCTGATCATACGAATCAACAAAAGAAGTATTTGACATATCCTCCACTGTTAATATCCGTTTCCAGCCTCTGAAAATCCCATCTGTATGAGTCGTTCCGTACCAATGACTATTATCATAGCTTCGACTCACATGAAATGTTTTGCGGTTATTTCCCGTTTCTATAATATCTACATTAAACCAAGAAGCATCGGTCGTTGATGGCATATTCACTGCGTTCGTTCCAGAGACATAATAAAAGCCAGATGGCAGTGTTAATATATCTGTACCAGTAGGGATAAGCATTCTATTTCCATTCGCCTTCAATAACGGATGCTCGTTCAACCTCTTCCATCCGCTCCATTCTTGCTGAGTACCAGTAACATCTGTCGTGGATCGATTGATGTACACATCACCAGTATTATTTGCCCCAATAATCCAGCCATAGGTATTTTCACTAAAGACTGATAAGGCTCTCATAGAACTTCTTGTCGGCAAATCAGGATGTGCTTCGTGGATATACCAAGAATGCACGCCTGGTAATTTGATGAGTTTATCCAAAATACTAGGATCGTTTGCATTAATTCTTTCGTATGCTCTTCCATCGTCAGCGGTAATTTTAGATAGTTGTCCTGCGTCCCATTTGTTTTTTTCGTTTTGACTAGGTATTTGCAGCCAATTGATCGCAATGTCATTCACATGATAGGAAAAACAAAATGCATTGCCTGATGTGTCAATCGCGATTCCTACGCCAATATTATTTTGACCCACAAGCTGAAAGCCTCTTAATGCAGCATTACCTATAGCAGGAGAATCGACTACTCCAGAACCACCTGGGGCATAGAAAGAGCAGGCACCTAACGATTTAATTCCGTTATAAATACTGCCGCCAGCTGGAATATTGACCAATTGGGATCCGTTATCATTCGTCATTTTATATAACTGAGATTGATTCCATTTCTTCTTTTCTGTTTCAGATGCGTGTACTCTCGCATCATTTGTATGTTTTAAGAACTGCTCTATTAATCCATGATCATTTTCAAGAAGTACTTTGACCATGTCATTAAACAAATCAGCATGTGCTTTATCATTTACTTCAAAAGGTTTTGGTTGTTTTATTTCCATTCAGTTTTCACTCCCTTGCTTTGATGCTTGGTTCCATTTCTTGTAGCTGCTCTAGAGTGAGCATCCTTTGCTCATATCCTGTTTTTAAATCTTCCATTGAACAATCGCCTAGTTCCACCGCTTGCTTGACCAATTCAGGAGTCACCCATTTAAAATACAACGCCATCACCCAATAATTCATGATTCACGCTCTCCTTTATATAAAAGGATCTCATTTTTTAGCGCTTTTATTTCGTTTGTTAGATGATCACATTGATGTTCAAGCTGTTTTCTCATGAGCTTTTCTTTGGCTACTTCTTGTGCTAGATAATCTAGCGGAAGAGGCGGTTGATACCTTGGATTGATTTGAGATTCGTCCCACCATTCTTTCAATTCTTTTGCCGTTGGCTTTGGCACATCTAGATGCCACTCGTTAATGTAAGAACCGTCTCCATCATTTCTAAGTTCAAAGTCCTTTTGCGGATCCGCATCGGGGTATTTATACTTAATGGCTTCATATAAAATCATAGAATCCTCCTATCCTCTCAGGAAATTTCTGCCGCCTACTTCTGTAATATCAAAATAGTTGTACCAGCCTGAATTTTCAGATACATAACGACTAACATCTCCATCATATCCTGCATACATGTAAATTTCTAAATAATCCCCTTTATTAGCCGGTACATTCGCAGCACCATAAAGTCCCATACTAAAGCTCAACGTATCAGATGGGCTGGTCGGGCTCTGTCTTTGATGTGCAATATTTTTATACCTTTTTCCATTTAAATAGATCGATAATTCAAAGTTTGCGTATCGTTGAAAGGTTTCAATATAAACACCTGCATTCACTGAATACATTCCGTTTTCAGGGCAGATGAAGCGATTATTTTTGATATCAAAATTGTTATGACTGTCTTTTATCTTTCGATTAAAAAGGATTTTTTGATACTCACCTTTGGTTAATAACTGTTTTCCAGTTGTACCTATATTGGCATGACAGAATCCAGAGAGCTTATGCCAGTCGGTCCAACCAGATCCAGTCCACCAATGACGGCACCACGTACCTGTGCTATCAAAATAACTGCCCGCTTCGTTTCCAGTCCCATAGTAATATTGAACAAATCGAAAGTTACTATATTTTTCATTTTTCACAAAGCCAAATCTCGTAGGATATCCGGTATCATTCGCTTGTCCAATATCCATGAACGTAATGCCATTAGGATATTCCTCACCGCTGACTGATGCATCTTGAATGGCTTGATCGCCTGTTAGTTTAAATAAGCTTTCATTTGTGATTCCTTCTATTTGTAGCCTGAGCGCATTGTCATTCTCTACTAGAGTGTCGACCATCCGGTTAAATAAGTTGGCATGTGCTTTGTCAGAGGTTTCAAACGGTAAAGGTGATTTGATGTCCATTTCATTCCCCTCCATTAATAAATATCATCAATCTCAAAAACAAATTCGATGTCGCCGTCTTTTTGTTTGTCTGTCATGGTGCGGATGGCGGTGAATTTGCCGGCTTCGTCGACAAGTGCTAGTTCGTTGATGACTTCTCCTGCAAGTTCTCCTTCGGCGATCGTGCAGGTGTAGCGGATTTTTGCTGGTTCCATGAAGGTAAACGAATCAATCTCTTTTTGGACGAGTTCTTTTTTGAGTTTTTGTTCAGTGCCGTCTAGTGAGATCGGTTTCCCATCCTTCGTCCCACCATTTCCAAATGCCATTTTGACGACTTTTGTGAGTTTTGTTCCCTCGGCTCTTGCCTTTGCCATTTGTTGACGTGCATATAATGTTGTTACGGTTAATTGATCAGCCATTGTGATCCTCCTTATAGTTCTATTTTTTGAGAAGTAGCTGCTAGCATTTTTGATCCGTCGAGCGGAACAGATCCGTCGAGAATCCAGTAATGATCCTTAATCAGTAAGCTGCCGCCCTGTTCAGTTTGGACATGTACTGGCAATCGGAACGTCATTTTCTTCTTGGTTTGATGCTGGAGCTGATTTTTTATGCGTAAAGTCAATGCCGCTCCTTGCTTCGTTTCATGTACCGCTCCAGTCATGACATAATTCATTCGGTATGTGTTCTCTGACTTATGCTGAAGCGGCATTCTCATCTTCAACGAATGCCGAAAACGAGCAGGTACATCGGTTGTCCCTCGTGTTCCGCTCAGATAAAACGACCCATTTAATAAAAATTCACCATTGAGTAAAATCGGAATATGATCGAAAAAACCCACTCTGCTTCGCAATGTGAGCCTCCCGTGATGATCATTTATTTCATGTACATCGGTATGATGAAATGCAGTGAATGTATAAGCCAAATGAGCTGGCTTTAACGTTTCAAGTAATTCTACAATATATCTAGTGTTTTGCAGATCATCTAGATTCACACGTAAGGCGAAATGGTAGCGATTGGTGGTCAGACGGATGATGGCACTTGGATTTTTCAGAAAACGATTCACCGATTTCTCTAAAGAAAGATACGTGATCGGTGGAATGTTTGACATCATATTGAGTAAGCGTGCTCTGCGAAGTTCAATGGAATCATCTGATTCTCGCTGCACCTTCAGCATTCTTTCCCATCTATTCAATCCCCATGTCGCTGTCAAAGGGAAGAACTGATCCGTTAAATCGAAAATGGATTCATCCAATTGCTCAAACTCTGGCGCTTCTGTTTTGAGCAGGTGATCGACTTCATAAATCTCTGTAAAATATGGCGGCAAGTAGTTTCTCATTTCATCTTGTTTGCTCAATAACCTTCACCTGCCTCAGACGCGGTATCTCAATGTCCTGTAACACTAAGTTTTTTGACTCCCCATTCAATAACACGTTTGCATAATCTGATACACTTTCTGAATGGTACAGAATGTCATTTAATGCGGACATTCGAATGGTACTCTTTTCAAATGCAATTGATTTCAACAGCGCTTTGACCTTTTCTTCTATTTCTTTCTGCGCTCCTTCAAGGGTCCAGTCCATTTGAAGTTCGACGGCTACTTCTATGTCAATGTCCAGCCATTTGGCGCTTTCGACGGTCGCTTTTGAACCAATAGGCGCTTGTCCTTCTCCTTCGCCTGGTACTGGGTCGATATATTCCTGTACTCTTTTAACAAGCAGATCTGATGCAACATCTAGATTGCCGTCTGTGATGACAATCTTGACTGTTCCTTCTCCATTCCAAAGCGGGAATACCTTCGCTCTGCCAACCCCTGTCACTTCCTCAGCCCATTTTTTATAATGCGCCTTGTTGGCACTGACAGCCTCTCGCCTAGCACGTATTAAGTAGCGATCATATAACGAAGCGTCATCTTCTTCCTCTTGTCCGGGTATTACCAAATCTTTCATGATAATTGATTCAAGCCCCGGGATTGTATCAAGTGAAAGCAGCGCCTGATCTGTTAATTGACCATTGCCGACTTTGCCAGGTGTCTCGCATTCTAGCGTGCCATCGTTCGAATATTGGAAATAGACGTCTTCAATAAAAAACCGTGAGCCAGCTGGGATGTTGATATCCTCCGGCTTAATAGCTGCGGACCAAACCGCTTTAGTCGCTGGTTTTCTTTCAATTCCTACTTCAGCGGCCCGCCGATCTAGAAACTCTCCTTGTGCTGTATCTGCAAAGACCAGCTCGAATACTTGATCAAGCCAAATATAGGACTGGGCCAGTTCAGCAGCAGCAGGTGCCAAGGCATTCCAAATGACGCTGTTTTCTCTTTTATCTATGTCATCTGGCAGTCTGTCTAGCATTCTTTCCATTAATGCTTCGTACGTTTGTTCCTCAAACATCGCTCTCCATCACCTCCTCTATTTCTAATGTGCCTTCATCTGTGACTATAGCTAGCTTGACATGAAACGAGTCATTTTCCTTTGTGACCTCTATCTCTTCAATATGATCAATCCGTTCGTCCACAATCAATGCTTCCTCTAGCAGCCTCGGAATCTCCATTTCTTTGTATTCATCCGTGGCTTCTGTATCCGTCAAGAGCTCCTGAATTTCAGTGCCAATGTCGTGGCTGTAAATAGGATGTGCATACCGCTCTGTCCTAAGTGTCATATAAACGAATTGACGAATTGCTTCAATGCCTGAAATGGTTTCACCTGTCAATCTGCCAGTTTCAACATCTATTCGATACGTCGTCGAGGTTTCCACCTCTTCGTCTTCTTCTGTTTCCTCAATTTCTTCCTCTGGTGAAAGTGCCACGTTCATCACCTCCCTTACAATTTGTCGATGATGTAGAAGGATTGCCCTCCTGCCATTGCCAGCACCATAATGCTGTCTCCCCTTTTCAGTTCATCATCCTCACCCTTATTTAGGCGCTTTGGCCAAATCAGTAATTCTTCCGGGATGATCAGTTTATGGTTTTCATTTAACCGGATGCTTACAGGAGAAACTGCCGTGACTTCTCCAATCACCAGATCAATTGGAGAGGCGGCGTCTACAGCATTCACTGCTAATCGTTTAATCGCTTCACTTAACCTCACGCTTGATCACCCTTTGGAATGGAATTTTTCTCAACGACATCAATTGTCATGGTGTGTTTCACTCCACTGAATTCATGTTTGTCTTGATCGATCCAGTACGTTTTTTTTACGTTGATTTCTGGGATTTTCAAATAGATTGGAAGACCGCTTTGCAGTTCAGGAATGCCTAGCGCTTGGATGCTTTTGACTTCTTGTTTCACGCCTTTTTTCTCTGCCAGCCGTACTTTGGCTCTTTTTTGCAGCTGCGGCTGGTTGATTTGCCCTGTAACCGTCTCAACATGCTGTAAAATACCGTATTTACTCTGACCTGCTTTATCCTGTTCGACCACTACAATCTCTGATTTGCTACCTTTTTTCTTATTTTTCCCCTGTTCATCCGCAGACGTGCGCAGCTTGACACGAGTGGCTGTTTCTTCAATCGAGGTGCTGTACTGATAGCCAATGAGATTGACACCTGATTCAATGACCCATACGTCCTCTGGATCTGGCCAAGCTCTCAGCCCCATCTTTCCTTTAGCAGAATAGATTTGATAGTTTCTGCCGGTTTGCCGCTTTGTCTCTTTTAATGCTTTCAGAATCATGTCATATAGGCTCGTATCGTTTTTAAACACTAGTGATTTTATGACATGACCTGTATTGGCGATGGAGGTCATGGGAATTTGAAAGTCAGCTCCAATCCGTCTCAAGATTTGATCTGCTCTTTGTTTTGAAAAAACATAGACATCTTGGTTTTTCACCAAATATTGAAGCATGTCGTATGCGGTAAAGGTCAGTTTCCCTTCAACAGGCGTCCGAGAAAACACAATGCCTCTGAACAGCTCTTTTCCTTTCCATTTAAAAAGAACCGTGTCCCCTTCTGAGACACGGTAATATGTTTGACTCCCTTGCTTTGTGATAATATTTGCTTGAATAGAGCGAGGGGCTTGATACCTTTGCCCCTGAAGTGTCACACTCTCTGTGACAAGCTCATACATGGTGCCGCTTCTGATAGCAAAAAGCTCGATCAATGCCAGCCCCCCTATTGTGGTATTTTTAACCTTTGTCCAGGGAAAATCCAATGCCCCGGCTGCTTAATATTGCGTTTGCTACGTTTAATCATCGCTAATTTGTTGGCATTCCAAATACGTCGCCATTTTGTACTGTCGCCATAAAACCTGCCTGAAATAGCCCATAGCGTATCCCCTTTTTTGACGGTGTACATTTTTGGCGGTGTTTTTGAAGGCCTTTTCTTTTTTGTTTGTTTTGCTTTTTTCTTTCGTTTAATTTTCCTAGGTGATGCGGTTTTGTATTCCTTTAACTCGATCGTAAATTCACGATCGCCAATATCATATGATCCTTCTTTATGGGTGAAGCTTTCAATGCTGCACGTCATATTGATTTTTGTCCCCGTTACAATCAACCGCACAGACTTCTTTGAACGCATCATTCGTTCTATTTTCGCTATCGCATTCTCCGGTGATGGAATGCTTTTATATTCAGCAATTGGCGAATATTTCTTAGGAAATAATGAAGTGAATGATACTTGCTTAGCCGATGGGACATCAATAAAGGTCAGTTCTCCAAAAGAGGCAACCTTTACCGTTTCATTTTGTACGTTATTTGTGATTTCAAGTTCGGATGGAAGGACAGGGAATCGCAACTTGTCCTTTCCTTGGGAAATCCACAATTGATACACTGATTTACCCATCAATCACGACCCCCTTCGTTCCTGTATGAAGCTCTACTTCCAGTTCATCTACGAGCATTTGTCTGATTTTTTCGACTAGCGATTGCTGATCTTGTCCATTATGGAAATGCTGATCCCCATTGAATTGAATGGTGATTTGTTTATTACTTGACGATGCTGTACGACTAGAAGACTGAGCTGAGGTGACTTGCTGCATTTGTGATTCTGGTAAAGGAGCAGACGCATTTGCTGGATCATATACTTGCATTCCAAGTGCCTTGGCTGCCTGCGTTAATAAATACCTTCCGCGTATGCCTCTTTCTTCAGGAATGATCCATTCGCGTTTGTTTCCTTCACCGACTCTAGCAACCTGCTCCTGAGTAATCAGTCCACCATTTGCGTAGCCTTTATAAGGCCCGCCTCTTCTCATACTTCGTAATCCCGGTGTATTGAAGACTGTTCCATATCTGCCCTTAATGTAGTTAATGGCTGCTACGGCATTATGAATTGGGTTCCAAATGTCATTCATGCCTTTGCCTTTATTGGAGTTAAACGTCGTTCCAATGGTTTGCATTAAGCCTTTAGAAGGCGTTCCCTTCTTGGCGTTAGAATCCCATAAGTTGATTGCTCTCGGATTTCCATTCGATTCATGCTGCGCAATGGTCATAAGTCCTGGAAGCCAGTTCATCGATGTGCCAGTTGCCATGAGAGCTGCCATGAGCCATTGCTGAACACTAAGACCTGAAGCCCCCATACCGCTGAAGGCACCGATTAATGAACCAGCCTGATTTTCAGCAAACTTTTTCACATCAACTGAGTCGAGTCCTTTGACGACACCGATCGATGCGAATTTCCCAAGACTCATCATGACGCGTGAAGGGGAATGAATATCTAATTCCTCTCTAAACGCCTGCTCTACTTTCTTCGCCATTTCTTTAGCGGCTTGTGTGACTTCACTTGCTTTTGAACGCATGCCACTGTTAAAGGCATCCATCATTCCTGAGCCCCAGCCTGGTGATTCTTGTTTTGCTTGTAGAAATGGTTGTTTGATGTGCTGATCTACGTATTGGCTAGTACCAACTGAAGTGGCATTTTGACCTGTGGCAAAACCACTAACCGTTCCAGAACCCCAAGTTGGCGATGCTGTCATCACTTGTTGGTATGGTGCTTTTACACGACTTTGCAAAAAGCTATCTGTTCCTGTTGGTGTCATCTGCTGACCATTCGCAAAAGCAGCAACTGTTTGCTGACCATACTTATTTGAGTCTGAGGTCAATTGACCAAAAGGCTGCTGAATATTCTTTTGCTTCCATTGATCAAGTGTAATCATTTTTTGATTTAATCCTTGTTCAAAATCCTTATTAAATTGCTCGCCTATGCTGGAGGCTTGAATGTTCCCAGTCATCGAGACCGATCCGTCTATTGAACCGACAGAAGATGATGAAGCTACTGCTGTAGGAGCTGGAGAGCTTGATACTTGATTTCCAGCTGCTCCGCTTGGCATAACAGACATCCCAAGATGAGAAGCAGCCTGAGCAAGCAGCATCTTCCCGCGCCCTCGGTTATTTTGAGTTGGAATGACAAATTCGTTACCTGCTTCACCGACCCATGATAAGGTTGGCTGGGTGATATAGCCGCCTGTGGCTTTTTTATCAGGGTCTCCAAAGACATGTTTCAATACAAAATCAACCCCACCGCCAGCCTTATTAAACAAATCTTTGACCCACCCAAACGCTTTAGAAAACCCATCACCAATAGCTTCTGCTACTTTTACAATCGGCTTTTGAATGTTGTCCTCAAACCATTTGGATAATCCATCCCATATATCTGTCACCACTTTATACGCTTCTTCGAACTTTTTCCCGAAACTGTCTTTAATGGTTCCTACGGTATCTACAAGTGGATTCCACACATTTTCCATAAACCATGACGATAAAGCTCCAAAGATTGATTGTATCTTTTTCCATGCATTTGATAATGCTGTCCAAATCCCTGTAGCGACTGTAACAACTGTACTGCTCAGTGGTGTCCAAACGTTTTCAATAAACCAACCTGCAACTGCACTGAACGTTTCTTGTATCCATGTCCAGGCATTGACTAGACTTGTCCAGATGGTTGTTGCTACCGTAACGACTGTGTCGCTGAGCGGTGTCCAAACGTTTTCGATAAACCAGCTTGCAACTGCCCTAAATGTTTCTTGAATCCATGTCCAGGCATTGACTAGATTTGTCCAGATGGTTGTTGCTACCGTAACGACTGTATCACTTAGTGGCGTCCATACGTTTTCGATAAACCAGCCTGCAACTGCACTAAATGTTTCTTGAATCCATGTCCAGGCATTGACTAGATTTGTCCAAATGGTCGTTGCTACTGTAGCGACTGTATCACTTAGTGGCGTCCATACATTTTCTGTGAACCAAGCCGCGACTGTTGACCAAACTTCGACAATTTGATTTTTGATTTCGATGGCTTTTTGGCCAATCTTTTCAAATCCGCCGCCATCAAACCATTTTCCAATTGTTTCACCGATAGATTCTCCGCCCATACTTCCAGCAATGCCGCCTACTAGACCGCCGATGGCTGTACCTACCCCTGGGACTACGCTTCCAATAGCTGCACCTGCTGCAGCACCTGCCATTCCGCCGGCGATGCCGCCTCCAGTCGTACCAATCTTTTCACCAGCATTCTCTTTGTTCATACCAATTAGATTTGTTGCACTAAGTACACTTCCTAGAATAGGTACTTTCTTTAATAATTTTCCGCTCCCTTTACCTATACTTTTCATTGCATTCCCTAATCCACTTAACCCCTTGCTACCTTTCACTAAACCCGTAAGTCCGCCAGCTGAAGCTGCGATACCCGCACCTTTCTTTAGTCCAGTAGGGATTTTTCCAAATAATTTACCTGCATTTGTTTTCAGTTTCCCTAATCTACTTGGAGGTCTTCTATTCATTTCGGCCCTTGATGTAGCATTTGGATTTCTTGTCTGTCTTGGTGAGCGACCATTTCGATTTTTAGTTTTAGTAGATCCTCCCCTGCTTAAACCTCTTGCACAGCAGGGGCAACAACTATTGCGAAACAAGCCTTTTCCACCTCGCGACTGAGGTTTCGTTTTGGGAGCTGGATTTGATGGTGTTGATGTTGGTGTTGATGTTGGTGCTGTTGTTGGTGCTGTTGTTGGTGCTGTTGTTGGTGCCTGAGTGGTACTTTCACTTGATTGATCACTTGCACCTAAGAGTCGATCTAATCCAGCCTTCACCAATTGATCTAGTTTTTCTTCAGGATTAAATTTAATTTTCTCTTTAATTCTTCCGATCACATCTTGCTTGTACTCTTCTATTTTATTTTCAACCCAAGGAAGTGCTTTTTCATCCCAAAACTTTCTAGGACTCAATTTTTCCTTCACTTTATCTGCAACGTCACCTGCATATTTTTGAATTTCACTTAATCCCTTATTGGCAAGGTTCTGGAGCCAGCTCTGTTTAGGATCTTCTGTTTTCACTGACGGACTAACAGCCTCAGGTTCTTTTTTTATGTTTTGTTCTTTCACAACCGACTCTGCTTGATCTCGTTTTTTCAACTTACTCTTTGCATTGTCTTGAACAGACACTCTGATTTCGTGTTTAGACATCGTCAAGCTTTTGAGCGTCTTTTTGATTCGTTGAATTGCAGCGGTGGCTTGGTCAACCATGTTTAATCTCATATAGTACGTTCTGTTCATGAGCTGAAAGATAGATTTTTTGATTGATGACATTTTACCTGACAATTGATCGTTTAGTTTAAACGTCAGCATAATGGGGCTTGTTCCCGCTTGCTTTAAACGATTTATGCTCGATTTAATGACATCTAATCCCTTCGCTTGAATGGATATGACCAAGTGATTCGGGAACATATTTAACTGATTGTTTAATGCTTTAAGATCACGATAGATTCCTTGATCCAGTCTCATGGAAATCACTGACATTTTCCGAAGCGATAAACTAAAGTTTCTTAATTTCTTGTCATCTATATCCAGGTTTATTTTCACCGGTTTTCTAAATGGTTTGAGCTGCTTCTCAAATGTTTGAAATCGTTTTTGTATGCGCAGCAGCTTCTTCGATACTTTGTCTTCTAATTCAAATCGTGCAGTGAGTTTCGCCAATTATTTCCCTCCTTTCTTTGCTTCTTTTTCTAGCATGTCGAGTTTGTAGCTGATGAGTCCAAATAGGAGTGCTTTGAATGGTCTTGGTGATTCGTATAAATCTAGGAGTTCAGATGGGGAATAGTGAAGCTCGTGCATGGCGTAATATAAAAACACGGCTTCCTTATCCCCATCTTTTATTAGTTTTTTGCTGCGTCTTCTAAATCTTCGATTTCGTCTTCGAATCCGTTGATTTCAATCGCTTTGTTTAACCAGTTTGCGTATTCACCGCCGACAGATAACACACGTTTTGCGACTTCAACTGGATCTTGTGTGCTGTAGGCTTCTCTTAATTCCTTCGAGCGGAAATCTGGATAAATAGTCGATTCAATGGCAATTCGTGCGTAGAAACGCTGGCTGTCTAAGTCCTTCACGCGGCCTCTGCCTTTGACATTCTTGAAGGTCGTGTTTTCTTTTTCCAGTTCATCAATGCGTTCAGTTGTAATGGCTTTAAAGACAAAAGGGATGACATTCCCTTTTTTATCAACAAAACGCTTAGAAATTGGTACTTTGACCTCTTCCGCTTCTACTGTTTGTCCTGGCATAAAAAATGAAAGATCAAATGTTTGTTTTTCGCTCATGTTTAAAAACTCCCTTTGTTATGTTTTTTTGAATGCAAAAAAGCACATCCATTTTTTGAATGTGCTTTCCAATCTTTTCATGTATAATCTAATTGTACAATTGAACGGCTTGCTCAAGGGTGTCTGGCTCATCCCCGATAGGAAGGGGGTGATGCCAATGTCAACATTTGAAGCGATTTCCCTAATGCTTTTATTCGGGATGTTTATCTTTACTTTGTTGACGTATATAGACAAAAAATAGACTCCCCTTGAGCTTTGGACGGTTGAAGGGAAAGTCTATCCTTAAAACTATCTAATTGATTAGCCAGCCCCTTGAGGGCCTCATTGTACATTGCCGGGATGTTGTCGCATCCTGGCTTCTTTTTATTGTATGCAAATCGCTTTGCATGTAAACACGTTTTCTTAATTACTACATTGTTTAAGGATTACAGTTAAGTGTAATTACAGAATCCGTAATTTGAATTCATTATAACATAACGATAATTTTCTCAACAAAGAAATGTTACTTTTTTTATCTCTTTTTAAAATGTATCTTTCAACTTCTCAGGAAGATCAAAGTCCTCAAACGTGAAAGGAACTTCTTCTTCAAGTGCTTCTGAATCGACATCCAGTCCAGCAATTTTAGCCGAATCAAAGTTGACATCGAATAACGTCACACGCTCTGTGCCTCTGCCTGATGATTTATCATCAATCACCGCTTGAAGAGTGAAATAAGGATCTTCCCCTTTTTTCACATAGTTGAGCATGAGTTGTACGAAACGTGAAGTGACTTTATAGAATGTTGCCGTTCCTGTTCCATTTGCCCCAGTTGTTTTATGACCCGTCATTCTTCGGCCCATCACGTTGACTTCTGATTTGTTTTTCTCCACGTTTGCTTCAAACGTTTTGATAAAGGCAAGCTCCTCACCTTCTAAGAAAAGACGACCCTCTTTACCTGAAATTGTATTTTGCGCTTTAAAAGCCATCTTACTTCACCTCCACATTGAAATAGAATTTTTCTGCTGCATCTACTGGTTGAACAGCTAGATCGATAATAAATCCATCACGATCTTCATTAAGACCGATCACGATATCTGTTTCTGAGTTAAAGCCTGTAATGCCGCTGCCATCTTGAAGCTGTGTGAGATACTGTGTAATCAGTGTTTTCACAAGCTGCACTCCATCATCAGATGCTGGGATGTCATTGCCATTGGCTTTGCGTAATTTAATCAGATTTTTTAATTCAAACGTTAAATCATTGTTGATGGCATCAAGCACACGAATGATTTTGTTTTTCGCCATTTGCTGATTCTTTTCAGCTGTGAAGCTTGTTAAAGAGTTAATATCTTTTTCAACACTCACCGTGCGGTCTCTCGCATCAAAAGTAAAGAGGAACTCCCCTTGTGATAATCGGTATTCTACTTGATCATTATCAAGGCGTTCTAATGTATCCACTGCTCCTTCGTATTCAACAAAGGTGAGTGACTGATTGAAGTTTGCACCTGCACTTGCCCCTGCAACCCAAGCTGTTGTTTGAGCAGGTGTTAGTTCTGTTCCATCTTCCAGCACAACACCGCTTGTCACATTAATGATGCCTTCTTGGTCAGCTGCATAGTTCGCCACAACGCCTTGCACCTTACGTCCTTGCTTATCACGTAGACGCTCGATAAATGAAGCGAAGGTTGCTTTTAATTGCTCACTATTATCGACTGGGAGCGCAATGACATCAAAGTATTCTGTTTCTGCTGCTTCTAGGAAAGCTGTATAATCTGCGACACTTGCCACACCGTTTTTCCCGCCGCTTAGTGCCACACCAGCCGTGATAACTGCTTCACCTTCACCAGAAAATTGAACATATTTGTTTTCTACAAGATCTTTGACATCCGTGACAACCTGCTTATCGACAATATCTGTTCCAAGATAAGTGATGACGTCACGTTTTGTGCTGTCGAGTACATTTTCTGCCACTTGGATAGTGATCTCATTTCCTTTTTGACCGCCATAATTGGCTGTGACCACAAATTTTTCTGCGATTTCCGCTTTGGCTTGTACCCCTTCGTTTAGGCGGTAAAGCAAGACAGTTTGTGCTTTTTTCTTTGCTTCACGGAAAAGAAGAAGAGACTTGTCATCAATGTTGAGTCCAACCTTTTTATTTAAGTCTTCCATATTGGAAACGGAAATAAAGGTTTTTGGTTCTCCCCAGCTCATCACAAGAGGAAGTGCCACCGTACCTCGATCGCCTAAAGTAATTCGCTGCTCTGCTGTTGTTTTAAAATTAAAGTAAATGCCAGGACGCTTTTTCTCTGTACCTGGTGTAAATGTGCCTCCGTTCATCCTTTAAACCTCCTTGGACAAAAAAGCATCAATGTGCTTTTTCGCTTCTGTTTTTGTAATTGGTTGATGTTTGATATAAAAAAGAGCACCTTCAAGGATTTCTGGTTTAACCCCAAAAAGATCCTTACTGTGCTCCTTTAAGGCTTCAAATGAAAAGCCAAATTCTTTTTCTTCGCCAGCTGTTTGAGCAGGCTCTGCTTTTTTAGTCTTGCTCACGTTTGATCACCCCATCTGAAAAGTTGATGTCTTCAAGGCTCGCTTGTTTGTCTCGGTTATACCAATAACTGCTATCCCACGTCAGGACAATCGCTGCTACGCCTTGATCTAACATTCTGGTTTCCACTCTTTTTATGCGGACATAATCATCAAGCACCTCTCCATCTTCACTCATCATCTGAATCATTTGACGATCAGCAAGCAATGCATCAACAATTATTTCTGCCGCGTCATGTGCTTTTTCTGAATCCATATGAAACACTTTCACTTGCAGCGAATAAGATTTCATAAATGTAGATACCGTATCTGGACCGCTGATGACTGTTACGGGCGGCACATAAACGGATGGCACTTGAAAACGCTCTGGCAAAAGTCGATCATACATTGTCACAGGAAAGTGTGTGTAAATATAATGCATGATTGCCCCGACTTCTTGATTCATTTCATCACCTCCCAAAATGTCGATCGAACCAGCTTTGAAGCTTTCGATCCAGCGACTGTTCAAACATTTGCTCATAGAGCATGACAGCATGATCCCAGTAGCCATTTCCATCTACCCATTGAGAGGCAAGCATCATTCCTGTCTTTGCATTCGGATCATATTCAAAGCGACTGCCAGCCCATCTGCCAGGCACCCATCTTCGCTCTCCACTTGAAGAAGTAGCATGTCCGTCATTGACATAGGAGGCATATTCAAGCTTCGTTCCCACTTCAAGTGTGAGACCACCTTTTGACATGAGAAAATGATTCTCCTTGTCTCCTTGCGTAAAGGAGCTTAGAAGCCGACCTGTATCGACAGCATTCTCCTTGATTAACTCATCCTGAATGATGTCCAAAAGCTCTAGACCCATGTCCTCTAGCCAATCTTGATATTCTGCTTTTAAGCCGCCGGCACACGCTGTTTCCAGCTGTGAAAGCAGCCGGTCAAGTCCATCAATTTTCATAGATTTTCCTTCCTGACTGCCATCACTTCAATGTGATGATTTTTCACTTTTTTGGGCTGCTGTAACTTAAGTGAGACGCCGTTCCACACCATTTTGTCATGCAGGCGAATATCACTTGCTAAAGGGAAATGGACAAGATAGGACTGATAAATCACTGTATTTGGCTCTTCTTGTACAAGTGACTGATTCTTTTCTATGACATAACAAGACAGATCTGTCAGGCTAGGCGCATCAGGATAGGAAAGAGTCATTTGTAAGTCATCAGCTGGAATCCCGAATTTTCCTCGGGAAGCCTCCTGATGTTCAAGGTGAAATAGATCACAGCGGTCTGTTAAGAGAGATTGATAACTCATAATGATCTCACCTTTAATTTGGTACTGCCGCGAGTTAATGATGGTTCAATGTAATCGACAAGCAGGGCATATACATAAGGTTTGCCTTTTACTTGATCAGCTGCCTTCGCATATGAATAATCACCCATTTTTTCTGACGTAAAGCCCTTCATCATAGATTCATCATCATTCAACATGGCAAAATATTGGGCCATCTTTAATAATGCGATTCTTGCTTTTTCAGGGAGTGGCTGATATTTTTCGCTTGAGAAATCATGACCTACGATTTGAAATACCGCAGCTTCTGCTTCGATAATATCTGCTGTCAGTCTTTCTACAGATCGATTTTTCACACGCTCAAATACAGAATAGGCTTGCAGTTCTTCAGGAGAAATAATCATGGCCTGATGTCACCTACTCTTTCACTTTCATCACTTTTGCTACAGCATCCTCTTCCTCAAATTTGCTGTCTAGCTTCGCTGTTAGGACAATAATAAATTTACGTCTGCGAATATCTTTTTCTACTTCAATTCGAATATGACGAGAAAAACCTACGATAATATTTTTAGGGTGTGTCAGCAAAATATCTGATACGTCTGTTCCCGCTTCGTCATATGGCTGCATATTGGCAAGACCTTTGACCGGCACACCGAATGCAGAAGAAAGTCCGCCTTGAATCACCGCATCTCCGAGAGTTGTCTGACGGTTTGCTACTTGATCCTTCCACTCCACCTCTAAACTTGGAGATGTGTAGAAACGGAAATCCTGAGGTACACGTAAATATTTTGACGGCATCGCTTTATAGGCTTGTTTCAACATTTGGCGGCTAATTTCCGCTCCATTGGCATCCACAATATGAGATACTGCTTGTTTTCTGACGCCATCCATTTGGGCTAAAAACGGATCTGCTGAAGTCGTATCCCCATTGACGATGAGCTCTTCAATATCAACGGCCGCTCGTTCAGCAAGCATTTGCATAATGGTCTGCTGAATTCCGTCTTTTTCAATATTGTTTTCAATGCTGTCGTAGGTCATATGAATTTCTGCAATGACCTCTTTTGCATTTAGCTGGACAGTGCTTGTCGCTGGGACAACACGGTCTTTCGCATCAAGCGCTTTGCCTTCCTCTGCCGGGCGCAAAATACGCTGGCCAAAGCCGATTTTTTCGATTTTTTGTGAATCACTTTCCATCGGAATGATGCGTGCATCATTTAAAACGGTTGGTGTGTTTTGCATCATTCTAATGAATGTGTTGGATTGGGTTGCGTTCATGAGACCGCCGGTTTTTAAGCTGGCAAGTGTCATTTCAGCCTTACGAATCAACTCTTGATTTCTCACACTGTTTCCTCCTTATTTCGGCTTATAGTAAGCCATCCCATATGGGTTTTGTCGTGTCGTTTTGTGTATCGTGGATTGTTTGTTTTGATATGCCCCTTGCCTTTTCAAGCATGTGAATCCGCTCTGAAATAGGCAAAAGCTGCTGCTGAAGCACTTCCTGCATTGCTGCTTTTTCTCTGCTAGCTGATTTCTCTAAGGAAGAGAGCTGATGACGAATCGGTGCAACGACTTGCTCGAGCACTTTTTGGACAGGTTCTTCCCCTGTTTGTTCTGTTTCCTGCTTTTCAGCCTGCTGCAAGACGTTTTCGATGGCCTTTTTTGCTTTTTCGAGCTCTCGCACTTGATCCGTCGTCAAAGCGGCCTCTTCTTTTTGTACGTCTGCTTGCCTTTCACCAATCGTTTGAAGTACATCCTCTGTCTTCAGGATGTCCTGCATGATTGGAATGAGCTGTTCTAAGGCCGCTCTTACATCCGCCTCATCACCATCACTTGACTGTAAGGTTTCCAGCAGATGGTCTAAAATGTTCCAAAATGGTTGTGACATGTTTTCACCTTCCTCTTTTAAAAAGAAATTTTTCAGCAAAGAAAAAAGCCCTCTCTCATTTGTGTCTTGAGATAGAAACTGATCTTGTTCTTCTATGGCGACGATGTCCGCCGTTCCGGCCATTGAGTAGCCTGTAATGTGGCCTTTTTGAATTTGATCCCAAATCTCTTGGGAAGCCTTTGTCACAAGCACCCAAGATCCTTTGCGAATCAGCTCCCCGCCCACTTCAACATCAGCCGGAGCAATATATGATTCAACCACTTCGCCAACACCATCTTGAAAATCATGCTGCTTGTCAATATGACGGGCATCCTTCATAAAGCCGTGTGCCGCTCTTTCAATTTCCTTCGCTGTCATAAAGTCTTGATGTGCATCAGGCGTATTCGGCTCATACACGACACCGTACACGAGGCGATGAGCATCTTCTGCCTTTGTCAGGACACTGACCTCTTTTTGAAAGTCAGGCTGCTTTTTCTTTGCTTTCATCAAAAAGAATTTCCTCTTGTTCGCTGCTTTGTCCACGTAGGAAACATGCGTAATTTTAGCGTTTTTTAGTTCTCTTGGCATATGTTCACCCCCTTTCAAAAAAGCGCACCCGCTTCTGTTTATTTCGTCAGCTGGTCCGGCTCTGGTTGAGGCTTTTCTTCAGCTGATTTCATGCGGCTTTCTAAAGGGCGGTGATACAGTTCCTCAGGCCATTCCTCTAGCGTTTTTCCGAGGATTCTTCCTGCTAGATCGCGCAAATCGTTTGGTGACACTGCTCCCGCCTGAATAAATGGTGTCAGTACTTTGGCAATCTCTAATGGGTCTCTAAAATCAGGACCATTTAATAGAAAACGGACATGCCACATATCAAGATCCGGTAGGAAAAGCGTATTGAGTTTTCCTGTGATGAGATGTCGTTCCGGCTGAAATACTTGCTCTTCTGTTGTTTTACGCGCGGTATCTGCTGTCGCTTTGTTATAGTCTTGAGACTCACCTGTGTAAATTGGCGGAAGGCGAAACGCCGAGCGGATTTTGTTTCTTGTTTTTTCATCGTATTCTAAAAAGAGCGCATCTTCTTGCAGGATCTCGGCTAGAGATTTGAAGTTTACTTTGACATTTGAGACATCTTCTTCTCCGGTTAACCCTTTTTCTGTCGGCAGACCTTCAACTTCAAGCAATAGAAATTTATGTGCATGATCAGATCCTTCAATATCGTCCATATAATCTTGAAGCTGCTGATAAGAGGATTCTGACAGCATCCCATTTTCGACAATGATGGCACCTGGTACATGCCGTCCTTGTTTAAAATAAAGATAGTTCAGTTCCTCTGCCTTGCGTGCTCCGTACATATTGACGATGTTGCCAATCCAGCGGGGAATCCCATACGTTCCGCTGCCAATTTTAAAATGAATTACTTCTGTTGCGCGAAGCGGCTCTGGTGTGGTGTCATCGTACTTGCCTGTTTCACAGTGCAAAATGCGCGGATCACCATACTCCTTGAAGAAAACTTTCTTTTCGTTGATCACCTGCACATATTTGCGGAATCGTTTCTTTCGATTCATTGTTCTTAATTCGCCATTTTCTGTGTAACTGAATTCAACGTCGACTGGCTCACTAAGCTTGCAAATGCGGATATGGAGCGCATCTAAATACTCGATTCCGGCCGGCTTTCCTTGTCCATCTCTCAGCACCTCTAAAAAGCCATTGCCCGTTTTCTCTCGGTCTTCGAGGACATAGCCAAGAATCACATCAGCGGACTCATCATAGTTCATGTACTTCGTAAACTCTTCAAGTCTTGTCCATTCCTTTTCTGCGGCTTTCTTTTTTGCCGGTTTTACACCTTCTGCATTAAAGTCAAAGGCATATTCCACCCCAAACCCAAAACCCAAAATATTCGTTTTGTACGCATCAATACATTGCTGAAGAATGGTTGAATATTCTGCCATGCTTTTTAATTCATTGATGTTGTAAGGCGGGGGCACAATGTCATCTTTTTCATAGGAAAATTCATCTGCATACATTTGTTTTGTATGATCAGACATGTTTGCCTTCATAATCGTTGCTTTCAATTGTTTCATTGTATGGACCTCCTCTCTCTGTTTGGACGGACACGCTCCGAGGCGGTCTGTTTCAAGTCCGTCACTTCATAATCATCCAGCGCATACCAGATCGCTGATAATGTATGCGGATCGATTTGAAATGCATCTTCCTCTAAACGTCCATCCTTATCTGCCTTATAGGTCAGTGATTGAAGTTCATAGATTGTGTATGGACAAGCATCAGAGCAAATGATTTTCTTAAACCGTTTGATCTTTTTCGTATATTGCAAACGCGAGCCTTGGAACTTATGTGCTGCCACCATTTGAAATCCGCGCTGCCGAAAATAGTGAATGGTTTTAGGCTCGGCTGCATCGGCTTTGATGAGTTCCTTTGATTCAATGAACTCTTTTAGGTCAACAGCTGTTTCATCATCTGTTTTCCCGCGGTCGTAATATTCCCAGTAAATATATAAGTACTTTTTTTCATGGTCGACGGCTAATCGAATGAGCGCATTGTATGATTTAACAAATCCAAAATCCATGCCTGCTCGTTTTAGCGGCCGGTCAATCTGCTGAATGGCTTCTAATACATCAGAATGACTTCTCACCTCAAATTGAGGAAAAACCTTTGTGCCGTTGATGCCGAAATAGCCCTTCCTCGCAATTCGATAGAGGTCTGGGTCGTATTCTTTCAGCTCATCCAGCTGCTCCACATAGCTTTTAGGGAGAAATAGGTTATCTTCCGCTGTGGAGTGATGATAGTACGTATCCTTGATCACAACGGTGCGTTTTTTGTATAAGGTTTCGTCATCTAGGACAAATCGCTTCAGCTGTTCATCTCGAAAGAAATGTCTGTACGTCCAATTATCTTGACCAACAGGATTGGTCGATAACATCATATAAAGCGGTAAGGACGGGTGCCTCAGCCTTCCAAGCAGCTCTTTAAAGCCTTCATAAGAAACCTCTGAACACTCCTCAATCCAAATCATCGAGATGTTGTTAATCGATTTCAATTTCTCAGGCTTGTCCAGCCCTTTGAATAAGATGCTGCTGCCATTTCGAAACGTCAAGGCAAGCGGCGAACTGCGGCATTTCACCACATGATCGATGCCAAGATCGCTGACGATCTCTTGTAAGAGAGAAAAGGTTGATTCGCGGTGCGTATCATATACTTCTCGAATGACAAGTGCTGTCCGTTTTTCTTCCAGCAGCTTTAAAATGAGTTTTAACGCAATGTGATAGCTTTTCGAGGAGCCGTAGCCGCCTACTAAAAATTGAAACTTTTGATTCCAATCGAATAGAAAGTGTTCAAAGTGAGGATTGACTTCTTTTTCAATCAATGGCGTCATGAGTTATCCTCTTTTCGCTTGATCATGATGTGAAGATCTTCCTCTTTTTCTTCGCGCACTGCTTTTTTTGTTTTTTCGATGGTCAGTTCAATTTGCTTTAGCCTTAATCTTCGTTCATCCTTCGCATGTGCAAGCTCTTCAAACTGTTTAATGAGACGCCTGAGCTCTCCCATTGCACGGGATTGGGCATTTAAAAAGGTGGCATGCCGATCCCATGAAAATTGAAACGAATATTCTTCTGTGCTGATTTCTTGTTCTGACTGAATGCCTTCTACTGTTTCTTCTAATGAAGAAGGCATGTATGCTGCCTTTTTCAGCTCTTTGATCATGTCATCTTGATCTGACACATACATGATTCGCTGCGCCCGAATAATGGCAGCATATTGAATTTGAATTTGATCCCAGATTAAATCAAGCGATGTACGCCCGCCCATTTTCTCCATGATTTCAATTGTTTCATCTGAAAGAAACTGATTGAAGATCGAGTGTGCCTGCTTTGACGAACCTTTTTGCCTTTGCCATCCGTATCGTCTTTTCCAAGATTTCACGGTATGGATCGAGACATTGTAATGATCAGCAATTTGCTGGTACGTCATCCCTTTCATATAATCTTGCTTGGCTCCTATCCGTTTATCTTTCATTTACATTCACCTGCCGCCTCCTTTTAATTCGAACGATTTCCTGTGAAGGAATCATTTGTGTAGGGCTAGCAAACTTCCGTTTGGTCTTTCTAACTATAGGTGGCAACTGTAAGACAAGTGTTGCTCCATTTATTTTGTAAAAGAAAAAACGCCTATTCAGCTGCTTCGAATAGGCGTTCTTGTACTTTCTTGGACATCTTTGTCCGAGCTCTCTCCATATGTTTTTGGACAGTTCCTTTTTTCACATCCAGCATAATCGCAATCTCGCTAAACGATAATCCTTGTGTTGTGTGCATGAAGAATACGTCCTTTTCTCGATCCGTTAAAACGGACAAGGCTTCGTCAATTCGTTTCTTGTCCCGCTTACTGAATTCTTTTTCATTTTCTTGGATGAGTGTATATTCATGTGATAAAGCCTCTAACACTTCTGGATTTGCTAGAATGGTGCGCTGATAGACTGAACGTCTGTCTAATCCTCTGCGTGCGCCTGGCTCTCTTCCAATTTGAAGCCATTCTACTACGTATTCGAGATCGCTCACCATACTGGCGATCATTTTTTTATCATGCTTGTCTTGAACGGACAGCTGATGTTCTTCTTTTTCTTTAAATGGTTCATATTGTTTTCTAGCATCCTTTAATGCTCGTTTGTATTCAATGAGTAAATCTTGCATATTGGCTCTCTCCCTTTTTTAAGAAAATAAAAAACGGACACCAATCAGTCCCCTTTTCATAGGGTCTTGATCAGTGTCCGCAGGCTTTCCGTCTTGGACGTATGATGTTGTGATCTGTTCAGTGATCTAGCTGATTTTAAAACCAATCTCGTGATCTACTCTTGCAAAATGACCTTTTGCCGTTTGGATAATGGTTTTTCCATGTTCAGGTACATCTATCTGATAAGCTGTTCCTACATTCCCATCTAATACGATGACTTGAATTTTTCCTGTTTCCATCTCACCGACAAATGTCTGGTTTTCTTGAATGAATAATTGTTTTGGCTCGTTCATATGCTTGTCTCCTTAATTGATGAGGACTTAGTGCCATCACCTATCGTATTTAAAATGATTTCAATTCTTGGACGCATACTATAAAACTGGGAAACTCTTAAATCAACGATCTGTAGAGGGGCCCTATCCGCAATAGAATGAAGTGCTTCTTGAATATGGTGTAGTCGTGGCTGAAAGATGCTGACGTTCACTGGGCGTATCAAACCTTTTTCTGCGTATGTACGCTTGATTTGACAGTCAGCTATGTCAAGCGGCATGTCGTCAAATAAACGAATCTCGAGTGATAGTGCGTCTTTTATTTTATGTGGGCATTGCGCTTTGGCAGCTGCTCGTATTCTTTTTATCAATGTATCTTTTGTTAACAATAACTCTGTCTCAATGATGAAATGGATGACCATGTTATGATCTCCCGTCATCCTTTTCCCACTGACGGATGTTTTGTTCGTTTTTACTCGCTTTGAGCAAGCATTTGAGGATTGTCAGGATTTTCCTCCATCGTTTCATGTCGTCTTGATTCCTCCTTTTTTGCTTCAGCGACCTTTTCCGCCAAGAGGGTCATGTATGTTTGCTTGTCTTCTGATGTGGAAAAAACAAACACCGGTTTCTGGTGATGAAAGGTCATCCAGCCGCCAGCTTGGACTAAACAGAGCTGCGCTTCCTTTCTGGCATCAAACGTCATCTGATGTTTCATCTTCTTCAAATCCCTCCAGACTTTCCTCAATCTCGGCTTGATACCCATAACGTGTCATGTCATATGACCAGTAGCTTTTTGGATATCCAAAGTCATTCATCTGCGCTACCATTGGATGTTCAATATTCATTTTGTTTGTCTCTCCTTTTCAAAGAAGTGCTCTTCCTTTAAAGAATTACTCATTTCGTGTAACTTTTGATCAAAAAAAAGCTCTTGAACACCCCTATTTAGCAAATCTGCAATATGCTTTGCTATTTCTAAGCTGGGCTTCGTTCTGCCCATTTCTATATTTGCATAGCCGCTCGTGTACTTATACCCTAACTTTTTCGCCATATAGGTTTGTGTTTTTCCTTGTAAAATGCGTTCTTCTCGTAAATTTTCAAGTTTCATCTTTCCACCTCTTACTCAATATGTGTAAGTTATATTCATTATGATAATATACACAAAACGAGTAAGTCAATCATTTTTTATTCTTTTTGTGTAATTATTTATCTTTTTTGTGTAATTCATGATAAAATTTACTCATAACATGAAAAAAGGTGTTTCCAATGGATAATTTGACTGGAAAGATTTTAACTGAATTAAGAGAGAAGCATGGATGGAGCAAGTCAACGGTTGCTAAAAAACTCGGATTAAAGGCGATGTCCACTTATGCAAATTGGGAATATGGCTTGAGAAAGCCCGACGGTGAAATGATTGTGAAAATCGCCGAGTTATACGGGGTCTCAACGGACTATCTTCTCACAGGTAAGGACAAAGGCGGAACTGATGCCGACCTTGCAGACGATCCTGATTTGCAAATTGCGTTTAAGGCTGCCTCCGATTTTTCCGAAGAAGCACGAAGACAAACCATCGATTTTATTCACTACATTAAAGAAAAAGAGAAGCAAAAAGGCCGTCAGCCAAAACAGCGAGACGACGATTGATCATCTCTTTTCATAAAGCTTTACATTGCTGGGATATGCCCAGCTTTTTTTATGTCTCTTTTTTCCCGAAAAAAGAGAAGACTCATGAATAATATGTGACAAATTTCACCATAAATACTCTTTTTTTCACATATTTTAATTGACATATAATGCTATTATTATTAATATATGTATATACCAAAAAAAGGAGTGTTACCGATGAAAAAATTAATGAAAGCTTGTACACTGTCTTTAGCTGCTTTAGGTGCTCTTACGTTCTCTCAAACTGAAGGGGCTCATGCAGCTGCTCAGCCAAAAGAACCAGTTATAGCAAAAGCTCCTATTATGAATAAAGTGATTACAGTGAACCGTACGCTTACTGTAGGTTCTTCAATCGCCGTCTCTCTTCCAGCAAGTCAAATTTCTGTGTCAGGCGCAACATATGCCATTCAATTAGATCAAACAGCTCCGAACTTCACTTGGATTCGTGCCGTACAACGTGGTTCTGTCACAGTTTCCTACTATAATTCACTAGGCGAGCTTGTGATTAACTATATTACTGTTCGATAAGCTATAAGGCTTTACATATAAAAAGGCGATGACTTCATGATCATCGCCTTTTTGTGTGTCTTCAAGTATTTTTGTAGACTTCATTTATCCAATGCTTGCCAACGACTATCCATTATGTTAACTTTTAATAAAAATAAGTTAACATAATGAGAGGAGCTTATGATGGGAAAACACATATCTTTGTCTTGGGAAGCGATAGCAGAGAAAGCGCTGAAAAATGAACGGATCACGCTGCAAGAAGGTCTAGATATTCTTGAAGCTGACGATAGAGAATTATTATCTATCATGCATGCAGCCTATCAAGTACGATTTCATTTTTTTCAAAATAAGGTGAAATTAAATATGATTTTTAACGCAAAAAGCGGTTATTGTCCTGAAAACTGTGGTTATTGTTCACAGTCGATCATTTCTAAAGCACCGGTTGAACGATATACAATGCTTGATCAAAAAACGATTGTGGCTGGCGCGCATGAGGCGCTCAAGAGAAAAGCGGGGACTTATTGTATTGTCGCGAGCGGCAGAGCACCTTCTCACAGAGAATTAGATGAGGTGACGGCAGCAGTAAAAGAGATCACTGAGACCATGCCTTTGAAGGTGTGTGCATGTCTTGGGTTATTAAATGAAGACAAAGCGAAGCGGCTGAAGGAAGCAGGGGTTCATCGGTACAATCACAATATCAATACACATCAAGATCATCATGCTCACATTACGACAACTCATACATATCATGACCGCTTGTCGACCCTTGAAGAGGTCAAACAGTCGGGCATGTCACCTTGCTCAGGGGTTATCATTGGAATGGGTGAAACCAACCAGCAAATTGTCGAAATGGCTTTTGCGCTCAGAGCCATTGATGCGGATTCTATTCCAGTCAACTTTCTTCATGCAATTGAGGGAACACCACTTGAGCATCAAGAACGAACACATCCGGTCAAAGCATTGAAAGTGTTGGCACTCATGAGGTTTGTCAATCCAACCAAGGAAATTCGAGTATCTGGAGGCAGAGAGTTCAATTTACGGACGCTTCAGCCGCTTGCTCTTTATGCGGCAAATTCCATTTTCGTAGGCGATTATTTGACAACAAAAGGTCAGCAAGTCCGAATGGATCATCATATCATTGAAGATTTAGGTTTTGACATAGAAGAATGTGCGTTATAAAAAAAGTCTGCCGGTGAAGCGGCAGACTTTTAACTATAAGATTAGAATCTTTTATGGAAGTCGACAGTGCCGCTTCCTTCCTCACGGTCAAAGCTGCCGACAAATGTCCAGTTAATATAGCCGCCGTCACCATTATTGACGAACGTCCCATCTTCAAATACCCAAATACCAAACGTAATACCATCATATTCAACACTATCATAGTAAACCACATTGTTCAGTCCGCTAAAGTCATGGTCTTGGCTTAAGTTTTGGACAACGACGTTATAGTTTTGACCTGCTTCATAGAAGGCGCTGTACGCCGCATTTTTAACGAATCCGTCACGATTTTGAGATGATTTTACTGCTTGTTCAATTTTATCGGCAATGGCTACTGGATCAATAGAGACACTTCCATCAACACCTGTTGTCGTTGCAGCTTCAGCCGTTTGACCAAAAGTCGTAAGAGATAGAGGGGCAGCAACCATTGACGTAGCGATCACAGAACTAACAAAAAATTTGCTTGTTTTTCTCATTATTCCTAACTCCTCCTTTAATTGGTATGTTTATGTACTACCCCTTCTCCTGTCTCTTAAACACTAATTTATGAAAAAACTTCTTTTTCTACCAAATAAGAGGGTGATTTTACTGTTTAAAATAGTTGAAACAACAAAAAACTACTCTTTAATAAGAGTAGTTTTCAGCATTACATGAATAGGATAAATAAAATCACACCTAGGATAATTCGGTATATTGCAAAAGGCACCAGCTTGATTTTATTGATCAGTTTTAGGAAGAATCGAACAACAAAGAGAGCCACAATAAACGCACTCACAAAGCCGACGATAAAGAATGGCAGCATGTCTGTTGTTAAATATTCGGCATTTTTCACCAGTGTTAACAAGCTTGCCCCCGCCATAATCGGCATCGCCATAATAAATGTAAAGTCAGCTGCCGCACGGTGATTCAAACCAAGAATAACCCCGCCTGCGATCGTCGAACCTGAGCGCGAGAAGCCTGGCCATAATGCCAAACATTGAAACAGTCCGATATAAAGTGCCTGTTTGTACGTCATGTTATCGACAGAGCTTGTTTCTGTTTTACGTTTATTAATCCAGTCAGCGACAAGCATCAGTACTGCGCCTAAAATCAAACCGACAGCAACTGTTCTCACGTCAAACAAGTATTTATCAATATAATCTTCAAATAAGAATCCTAAAATGATGGCTGGGACGAGTCCTACTGCAATTTGAGCAATGGTCAGCTTATGCCCGCTGCGCTTTTGTTCTTCAGTGATATTTTTCTTTAAGCCTAACAAGTTCAAAATCCGATCCTTGAACACAATCATGACAGCTAAAATAGAGCCTAACTGAATCACGACTTTAAATGTGTTTGCCGCCTCTGGCGTAATGATTTCCTTTGATTTTAACCATAGATCATCGACAATGATCATGTGACCTGTAGACGAGACAGGTGCATACTCTGTTAATCCTTCGACAATTCCTAAAACCAGTGCCACGAATAAATCCCATAGATTCATGATTTTCTTTCCTTTCAATTCTGATCTTTTGAACAGGCAACCATCTATGTCCACATAAAGACAAGCTTCCTATTTCGAAAGCTCGTCTTTATGATACTATATTTTTTTCAAAAAAAGATTATGACATCAAACCTTTTCTTCTTTATACAAATTGGATCGCATTTTAAACCAATCAAATAAGTGAGTCGTGATGACTTTCAGCACGGCGTACGTCGGAATAGCGACAATGATGCCGACCACGCTGAACAGTTTACCTGCTGTTAAAAGAACAAAAATGATGGTGATTGGATGGATGTGAAGATTTTTCCCCATGACCTGTGGAGAAATGAATTTCCCTTCAATCAGCTGGACAACCGTCCAAACAATGATCAATTTTAACAGCATAATTGGTGACGTGACAAGGGCAATCACAATCGCTGGTGTAATGGCAATCGTTGGACCAAGGTAAGGCACGATACTTGTACATGCCGCAATGATAGCTAACAAAAAGGCATAGTCTAACCCAATGATCATATAACCAATTAAAAGAAGAACACCTATACAAAAGCTGACAATGATCTGTCCGAGAATATAAGAGCTCAGGCGATGGTTCATTTCGTGAAGCACGATATGTGTATGTTCTCTAAACTTATTCGGAATAAATTTCAAGAAATAGTCAGGTAATTTTTTGCCGTCTTTTAATAAATAAAACAGAATGAACGGAACGGTCACGATTGAAATGATGACTTCAGTAAGCGCCCCTAGGAATGTCCCCACTCCGGTAAAGGTACTTTCCAAAATTTTCGTCGCTTGACTTGACGCTTTGCTCACCAATTCAGAAACGTTAAAATTCATCGCTTTTTGCGCTTGATTAATGAAGTTGCTTCCCGTTAGTTGTCTAATCTGATCTTCTACCGTATCAACATATTTCGGAAGGTTATGAAACAGACTCATCATTTGCGCTTGTAAAAACGGAATAATAGACACAATCGTCACTGTAATAATGCCAATAATGACAATATATAAAAGCAAAATCGAAAAGATCCGTTTGACTCTAAACTTCTCTAACAAATTGACAATTGGATTTAATAAATAATACACGACCCCCGTTAAAATAATCGGTAAGGCGATGGTTTTGACGAGTACAATGAGCGGTGTGAAAATAAAGGATGTTTTCATGAAAACAAGGATATTCAATCCAATTAATAGCAGGACGAGTAAAAAGAGAACAAACTTGTTATCAAGAAAAAATTTTCTAAATCGACTGCTCCACATTTGCATAGAATTCATATCGTTCCTCCAAACTCGGGCTATTTTATGAATAAATTGTACACTACCTGATCATGATATGTTGGTCATTGTTTCAGCTTTTTTTCCCATTTCGCAATGGACATCACCCATACAATCAGAATTGGCTGTCCTATCATTCTTATCCATAGCAAAGACTGCTCTGTGCTTTCTTGACCCGGAAATGGAATTCCCTCTCGTGCAGCAAATAAGTTTGCAGGGAAAATGAGGACAAGATAGACAGCAATGATTTTTGCTGCTCCGATCCTGACATTTGGCAAAAGCAGCAAGACAGCCAGCAGCCATTCTAGGCATGCCGTCGCATAGACCATTATATATGGATGTGGCCAGCCTGGCATCATATGGGCAAAGCCGCTCGGCTCTATCACATGAAAAATACCGGCTGCTATGAATAAAAGCGCAAAGACGTATGTACTTCCTATATGCAGGATTCGCTTCATGGTCGTTTCCTCCTCTCCCTTCTATCAGAGTATTACCCGAATGAAGGAAGAAACTACCCCTTTTCGTACATTTATATCCTTTATGTAAGACGCATCAGCCTATATAAAGGTTTCATCCGCTTTTCAATAAAAAGAATGTTCTTTCATACAAACGCTTTCAAAGGATGTATAATCAGAGAAAGTAGAAGGAGGGAACGACATGATTCGATTTGCTGTCATCGGAACGAACTGGATTACAGATCGATTCTTACAGGCCGGTGAAGGAGTAGCTGATTTTACATGTACAGCCGTCTATTCACGATCCGCTGAAAAAGGCCAGGCATTTGCCGAAAAATACGGTATTGATACAGTTTTTACGAACTTACATCAAATGGCGGAAAGTGATGCGTTTGATGCCGTGTATATTGCGAGTCCAAATGCCCTTCATAAAGAGCAGGCCATGTTGATGATGGAGCACCAAAAGCACGTATTATGCGAAAAACCATTTGCCTCTCACCGAAAAGAAGTAGAAGAAATGATTGCTGCAGCGAAGAAACATCAAGTGTGTTTGATGGAAGCGATGAAAACGACATTTCTGCCCAACTTCCTTCAAATCAAACAGCATCTTGATCAGCTTGGACCCATTCGGCAAGTGGTCGCTCATTACTGTAAATATTCCTCAAGATACGATGCCTACCGAAATGGCGAGATTCCAAATGCTTTTAAGCCTGAATTATCCAATGGTTCTTTAATGGATATCGGTGTGTATCTCGTCTACCCGGCGCTCTATTTATTTGGTCTGCCGAATCAAATCACCGCGAGAGGCTATAAGCTTTCTTCTGGTGTAGATGGGAGCGGCTCTGTCCTTATGCAATATGACGGACATCAAGCACTTCTTTTTCATTCTAAAATTTCAACGTCTCATTTATCTGCGGAAATTCAAGGAGAGGATGCGACGATGGTGATTGATCAATTCCACCGTCCTTCGCATATCACGATCCATGATCGGCAAGGACACCATACCGACATCTCTCTCGAAGATGATCAGCCAGCCATGTATTATGAAATCTGTCATTTTATTGAGTGTATTCAGCAAGGAATGAGGCAGTCTCCGGTCAATACATTTGCCTTATCTGTTCAAACCATGTCCGTCATGGACGAGGCGAGAAAACAAATGGGCGTGAGGTTTCCTGCCGATAGATAAAATGAATGGGCATGAAATGATAAACAAGGGGCGAACATGATGTGCAAGTTCGCCCTTTGTTTTTTTATTTTGGGTCCATTGTTTATGTTGCCGCTAACACATCCGCAAATGCTTTCACATAGGGAGGAAGATCCGGTGGACGTCTGCTCGAGACGAGGTGACCATCTGTGACGACTGCTTCATCAAACCAGTCTGCTCCAGCATTTGTCATATCATCTTTAATACCAGGTGTGCTCGTTACTTTTTTGCCTTGCAGGATGCCTGCTGAAATGAGCACCCAGCCAGCATGGCAAATTTGTCCGATTGGTTTCGCCTTTTCATCAAACGTACGGACAATGTCTAATACTTCTGGATAACGACGCAGTTTATCGGGCGCCCATCCGCCTGGGACGAGCACAGCATCATATTCATCCGCTTGAATGGAATAAAAATCTGCATCGGATACGGCAGGCACACCATACTTGCCGATGTACTCATGATCTGCTTTTTCTCCTACGAGATGGACGGTTGCGCCCTCCTCTCTTAAACGCAGAACCGGATACCATAGCTCTAAATCTTCAAAATCATCACTGACAAACGCAATGACCTTCTTATTTGATAAACGCATAACATCTCTCCTATTCTTTCAATTTCCTCTATTGTACGAGATGACCGCTTAAAAAGAAAAGCGGTTCCCCTTGAGGAGAACCACTTGATCTTATTCACTGATCTTGAATTTTTTAATTAAATCACGTAATTCTTCCGCCATTTGGGAAAGAGTCGTAGAGGAAGAACTAATCTCTTCCATAGAAGCAAGCTGCTCTTCAGCAGATGCAGCGATATCTTGGATGCTTGCTGAACTCTCTCGTGATACATCTGCAATTTCATTCACTGCTTTAGAAATTTGCTCAGATCCTTTTGAAAGCTCGCGTACTGTTGTATTCATTTCATTCATTCTTGTAGCGATTTCCGCTGTTTGCTGATTAATTTGTGAGAAGCTTTCTTTCGTTTGATCTGTAATGGAAAGACCATTCTTCACTTCTTCATTCACTGATTTGAACATATTTTGAGATGTTTCGATTTCAGATACAATTTCTTTCACAAGCTTTTCAATCTCTTTTGCTGAATCTGATGATTGAACTGCAAGTTTACGTACTTCCTCTGCGACAACAGAGAAACCTCTGCCTGACTCACCTGCACGTGCTGCTTCAATGGCAGCATTGAGTGCAAGTAAATTCGTTTGATCCGCAATGCCGTTAATCACGCCTAGGATGTTTGTGATGTCTTTTGATTTATGCTCTAGCCCGTTGATCACCCCTTCAGCTTCTTTCACTGAATGATCGATCGTCTTCATTTGGCCAACGGTTTGCTCCACAAGCTGTCCGCCTGATTCCGCGACTGTTCTTGATTGAATAGATGACGCTGTGATGACATCAGATGTTTCTGCGACTTCGTTCAGTCCCTCATTCATTTGTTTTAAATGAGCCGCACTTTGCTCCACCATTTCGCTTTGATTTTCGTTGCCGTTTGAGAATGTTTCAATAGATGATGTAATGTGTTCGGTTGCTTTTGATGTTTGACCTGCGCTTGCTGTCAGTTCTTCAGATGAAGAAGCCACGTTTTCTACAGATGTTTGTACTGCTTGGATGACATCTCTTAATGACTCACTCATTTCATTAAAGCTTGTGCCTAGCTGTCCAATTTCATCTTTTGACCGGACATCAATTTTTTCTGTTAAATCTCCCTCACTGATTTTCTTTGAAGAAGAGACAAGTATAGATAGTGGTTTTGTAATGGAACGGATGATCAAGAAGATCAGAATCCCGCCAATGATGAGCGCGCCAGCTAAAATGATAGCGGCCATGTTAAAGACTGGCTGTGCAGCTTCTTCTACTTCTGTCACAAACATCGTACCGACAATTTTCCAGCCAGTCGCTTTGTTTGTGGTGAATTCCATTTGTTTTTCTTTTCCTTCAAACATATAACTCATAGAACCTTCATCTTGTGAATAAAGCTTTTCTAGCCATTCACCAGATAGTTTTGTTCCCGCTTTTTTCGTAGGATGGGCAACAAAGGTACGATCCGGACTTCCGATAAAGGCATAGCCTTGTTTCCCGATATTTATGCTATTTGATTCTTTTACTAGATTTGCAATGTCTAAGTTCATTGCAATGACTCCTGATCCGTCCTCTAACTTTTTAGAGATGGTGACGACAAGCGTACCTGTGGAAGCTGTTGGATACGGTGCTGAAACAGACAGCTCTCCGTTTTTCTCCCAGCCGTCTTTATACCAATCCCGCTCCGTTGCGACATAGTCAGCAGGCATTTTTTTGTTAGGATATCTTGAAAACACTTTGCCATCACTTGAAGCGACAAAAATGCCTTCTGTGTCATCATTCATACTCATGAACTGCTCAAACCGTCCTTGAATATCTGTCGTGCCTTTTTGCTTAAGCTTTTTCTCCGTGATCCATTTGCTAAAGAAATCGGCTGCGTCTGTTTTCACTTTCACAACCTTCGTAATATTTTTATCTAGCTGCTCGACGTTCTCCTTTGCACTTTGCATGATTTGATCATTTAAGGAGGTGCTCGCCGTATGATATGAAGAGAATGCCAATACAATGATTGGGCATAAGAGAATAAATAAGAAAGAGAATACGAGCTTTTTTGAAATAGATGGCTTTCTGAAATACTGTATGAATTTCATAAAAAAGAAAACTCCTTTTAGTAAGATAGTATATATATCGGAAGCACTACTATGTTCTTTACTTTTTTAACTTATTAAAGTCTAAATAAGACCAAAATACCCAAATTATATGCATTGAATGGAAAAACACCTGACGCCAAACGTCAGGTGCTTTCCCTATACTCTTATATTTTAAATTGTTTAATGAGCTCTCTTAGCTCTTCTGCCATCTGAGATAACGTAGCAGAGGATGAGCTGATTTCTTCCATAGATGCCAGCTGTTCTTCTGCGGATGCTGCGATATCTTGGAAACCTGCGGAGCTTTCTCGTGAAAGCTCTTTGATTTGATTCACCGCATGTGAAATATCATTTGAGCCATGCGAGAGTTCTTTGGCCGTACCGTTCATTTGTTTCATTTGTTCTGTCATTTCTGATGTTTTATCGGTGATTTTCTCAAAGCTGATTTTCGTTTCATCTGTAATATTTAATCCAGATTGTACTTCACCTGCTACTTGTTTAAACATGTTCTGTGATTTTTCAATTTCCTCTACAATCTCGTTCGTCAGGCTTTCAATTTCCTTTGATGAGCTTCCTGATTGCTCTGCCAGCTTCCGAACTTCTTCTGCAACAACAGAGAAACCTCTACCTGCTTCTCCTGCCCGAGCGGCTTCTATTGCAGCATTTAAAGCTAGGAGATTGGTTTGGTCGGCAATGCCGTTAATGACACCCAGAATGTTCGTAATATCTTTTGATTTCTGCTCTAAGCCTTGAATCACAAGCTCTGCTTCTTTCACTGCCTGCTCGATGGTTTGCATTTGCCCTGCTGTTTTTTGAACAAGTTCTCCACCGGCCTGAGCCGTTTTGCTTGAATCAATCGACGATTCCATCATATGAGAGGTCGTATCGACCATATGGGACAAGCTGCGATCCATTTCGTTCAACTGAACTGAGCTTTTTTCGATCATATCATTTTGATGTTCATTGCTGTTTGAGAACTGTTCAATAGATGATGTGATATGCTCAGTCGCTTGAGCGGTCTGTCCCGCACTTGCTGTTAATTCTTCAGAAGAGGCGGCCACATTTTCAATGGAATTCTGGACAGCTTGAATGACTTGTTTCAGCTTAGCTGACATCTCGTTAAAGCTCTGCGCAAGCTTACCGATTTCATCGTGCGTACGAACTTCAATGTGCTGGGTCAGATCACCCTGACTGATTTTCTCAGCCGATTCAGAGAGTGCTATCAGTGGCTTTCGGATCGATTTAATAATAAAATAAATCGCGATTCCGCCTATAGCAATCGCAACTGCCAGTATGATCATTGTTAAATCGAGTACTGGCTGTGCAGCTTCTTGGATTTCACCAACATACATCGTTCCAGCAAGCTTCCAGCCTGTTGCTTCATTTGTGTCAAAAAACATTTGCTTCGTCTGTCCATTGTATTCATATTTGAAACTGCCTTGTTTTTTATCATACAATTTTGTGATGAAATCACCTGTCAATTTCGCCCCAGGCTTGTCTGTTTTATGGGCAATATAATGCTGATCTGGAGTCGCGACAAACGCATAGCCTTCTTTGCCTATTTTGATACTGTTTGTATCTTTCACGATCGTGTTCAAGCGCATATTGATTCCAGTCACACCAGATCCATCTGCTAACCGCTCTGATATTGTGATGAGCAGGTCATCTGATGACTTGTCGACAAAAGGATCTGATATGATGAGTTTCTCATCTCCCATCGATTGTTGAAACCACGGTTCGTTTTTTGCGCTCGCTTCACTACCTTTGTGAATCTTGGAATATTCGGTTAATCTACCATTTTGATCTGCAATGAATACCTCCACTACATCTTCATCTGTTTCCGATAATTGCTCTAATTTCACCTTGAGTAAATCCTTGTTTTTAGAAGCCAATTCACTCTTTTTCACCGATTTCGATAAATAAGAAACGATATCAATTTTAGGCTGTACATCTTTATTAATGAGTTCGTTTAATTGCTGAACACCATTTGCAGCACTAGACATAATCTCATCATTGAGAGACTTTGATGCCACTTCATAAGAAAATGCTGCCAATACGAGAATTGGCACTAGGAGAATCGCTAAGAATGCAGTAATTAATTTCTTCGACATTGTAAAGTGCTTAAAAAAGTTGATTTTTTTCATGACTCTACTCCTTTTGAATTATGATTTGTGGTATTCCCCTTCTATTCTTAGGTAATATGAATTATTTTTCAAGACTTAATGTTCGAAAATAAATAAAAATAAGTAAAATTACCTATTTCTTTTGATTTATTCAATTAGAAAAGAGCCCTCTAGCTGAAGGGCTCTTTTCATTATGTCTATTCGACTTTAAATTTGCTGATCAAATCACGCAATTCTTCTGCCATTGATGAAAGCGTAGCAGAGGAGGAGCTGATTTCTTCCATAGATGCGAGCTGTTCTTCCGCTGAAGCCGCAATGTCTTGAATGTTTGCGGAGCTTTCACGTGAGACGTCTGCAATCTCACGGACAGCCTCTGACACATGTGCAGAGCCATTTGAAAGCTGGACAACTGTTTGATTCATGGTTTGAAGCTGGTCAGAAATTTCTTTTGTCATTTCGAAAATATTGTGGAAGCTGACTCTTGTTTGTTCAGTGAAGCTTAGGCCTGATTGAACTTCTCGATTCACTGCAGTGAATACTTCCTGTGATACATCGATGTCTTGAACGATTTCTTTAATCAAATTCTCGATTTCTTTCGCCGAATTGGCTGATTGAACAGCCAGTTTTCTTACTTCTTCTGCTACAACGGAGAAGCCTCTGCCAGATTCCCCAGCTCTTGCTGCCTCAATTGCTGCATTTAGCGCAAGTAGATTCGTTTGGTCGGCGATACCATTGATGACACCTAGAATTTGTGTAATGTCTTTTGATTTACTTTCAAGAGCGCTGATGACATTCTCTGCTTTTTTCACGGACTGATCAATGACATTCATTTGAGAAGCGGTTTTTTCGACAAGCTGCCCGCCTTCCCCTGCGATACCTGTTGATTTGATCGATGAAGCAGTAATGGACTCAGCCGACTCATTCATGTGCTGAAGGCCACGGTTCATTTCATCTAACTCTTCTGAGCTGGATTCGACTTTGTCATTTTGACTTTCATTTCCATTGGAGAATTGTTCAATGGCTAGTGTAATATGCTCTGTTGCTTTACTTGTTTGCCCTGCGCTGGCGGTCAGTTCTTCTGATGAAGAAGCGACATTTTCGACTGAGGTTTGGACGGCACCAATGAGGGTTCTTAATGAGTCAATCATTGTATTAAAGCCTTTCCCAACTTGGCCGATTTCGTCATCTGATTGGATCTGAAGCTTATCGCGCAAATCACCTTCGCTGACTTTTTTCGAGAAGCGGGCAAGGTTGGATAATCTTTTAGATATAGAGCGGACGATAAAGAAGATGAGGGTACCTGCTACGATAAGTGTCACACTGAACACAATAATGGCTGTATTGAAAACGGGCTTTGCTGCATCTTCTACTTCTGATACGAGCATCGTTCCACCGATTTTCCAGCCGGTTAATTCGTTGGTCACATACGCAACCTTTTTATCTATTCCTTTGAGTGTGTAGCTGCCGTTTCCTTCTTTGTTTTGATAAATAATATTTGCTAGATTCTCATTGACCTGACTTCCTGGCTTTTGGGTCGGATCTGCTAAAACTGTTTTATCTTTCTCCATGATGAAGGCATAGCCTTTTTGCCCAATTTTGATTTCTTTTAACTTTTGAATCAGGGTGTCAATTTCCATATCAAGTCCAATAACACCTGACCCATCTTTCATTTTTTGAGTAATCGTGATGACCATTTTGCCTGTGGAGGCTGCTACGTATGGTTTTGTGATGACTTGTTTACCGTTCTCTGCATTGAGCGCTTCTTGATACCATGGACGCTCTCTTGGATCGTAGCCATCAGGCATCTTTTGAACTGGATATTGCATAAACAATCCCTTTTCGGAGCCTGCATAGATAGCAGAAACATCTTTTTCATTAATTTTTCCAAATTGCTGCAATTCTTTGATGGTCGCATTTCTATTTTTTTCTTGAAGATTAGACGCTTTGAGTGAGTCTGTAAACAGAGCCACAGCATCTGCTTTGTTTCCTATATTCTCATTGATTAAAGTATCAAATGCATTGACTTGACTCATCGCACTGCCCATAATCTGTTTGTCTAGCTCTGTCTTTGATGTAAAAAACGCACTAATTGTCAGTGCAGTGGTTGGCAGGATAAGGACTACCAAAAAGGCAATAATTAATTTTTTTGAAATGGATGGTTTTTTTAACCATTGAATCATTTTCCCCATTTTCTCTTTCCCCCTTTACTTCTCTAAAGTTATTATCGGATGAAAGGTTTATTTTTACAGGCTGAAAACGATGTTTAAAATATAAAAAAAATACCCAGACAATTCTGGGTATTTTTTCATCATTATTTAATCAATTTTAAATTGACTTGTGAGCTCTTTTAGTTCCTCTGCCATGTTAGAAAGTGTCACTGAAGAAGATGATATTTCTTCCATAGATGCCAGTTGCTCTTCAGCAGAAGCCGCAATGTCCTGAATGTTTGCAGCACTTTCTCTAGAGACTTGGCGCATCTCCTGCATAGCTTGTGAAACTAGCTTCGAACCGCTCGATAGATCAATGGCTGTATCGTTTAATTGCGTCAGTTTTTTCGACATTCCTTCTGCCGCCTCATAAATGTTCTGGAAGCTTTCTTTTGCTTCTTCTGTCATACCAAGTCCTGCATGTACTTCTCGATTGACCGTTTTGAACATATCTTGAGATTTAGCAATTTCTAACACAATTTCTTGAATGAGCTTTTCTATTTCTTTCGCTGAGTCTGCCGATTGGACAGCTAATTTTCTCACTTCTTCTGCCACGACAGAGAAGCCGCGTCCTGATTCACCTGCTCTTGCTGCTTCGATGGCTGCATTTAACGCAAGAAGATTCGTTTGATCTGCAATGCCGTTAATGACATTTAAAATGCTTGTAATATCTTTAGACTTATATTCTAATTGCTTCATGACTTGTTCTGCTTCTTGTACAGATGTATCAATATGTTTCATTTGGCTCGCTGTGCTTTCAACAATTCGGCCGCCTTGACCAGCTGCCTCTGTCGATTGAAGTGAGACAGTAGCCACTTCTGATGACGTTTGTGACATGCCTTGTAATCCTTCATTCATTGCCACAAGCTGATTCGTACTAGATTCGACTTTCTCGTTTTGTGCTTCATTTCCGTTTGAAAATTGTTCAATCGACATTGTGATATGCTCGGTTGCTTGACTTGTTTGGCTGGCACTTGCCGTCAGCTCCTCGGAAGCGGAAGCCACATTGTCGACAGATTGCTGTACCGCTCGAATGACGTCACGAAGGGATTCACTCATTTTGCTAAAGCTTCTCGTGAGATCTCCAATTTCATCCTTCGATTTGGTTTCAAGGGTTTCGGTTAAATCACCATCACTCACCTTTTCTGAGAAATCAACAAGCTTTCGAAGTCCAATTGTGATGGAGCGAACGATAAAGAAGATCGCAATACCGCCAAGGATAAAGGAAGAAATTAAAAGAATAATGGCAGAATTCCAAACTGGCTGTGCTGCTTCTTCTGTTTCTGATACAAACATCGTTCCAGCAATTTTCCAACCTGTTAAATCATTAGTCACAAAAACGAGACGCTTTTGTTCTCCTTTATTCTCATAAGTTGACGTTCCTTCTTTTCCGCTGTAAAGGATAGATGAAATATTTTCAGTGACCTTAGATCCTGACTTTTCTTCTGGATGGGCCACAATTTGTTTGTTTTTATTTGCAATAATTGGATATCCTTGACGTCCGATTTTAATCTCTTTTATTTTATCGACAATGTCTTGCACATCAATGTCAATTCCGATCGCTCCCGATCCGTCCTTCAGACGCTGGGCAATCGTGACAACCATGCCGTTTGTTGTGGCAGAGATGTATGGATTGGTAACGACTGGATTACCACTGTTATCCTGCATAGCTAGTTGATACCAATCGCGCGTTGTTGGATCATAGCCTTTTGGCATGTCTACTTTAGGAAACTGAATGAAATCACGCTTTTTACTTGCTGCATAAAATCCAACCACATCATCTTCATTGATTTTACTGTATATCTCGAAATGCTCATACAGTTCATCCTGGTTGTTCTTCTTAAAGTCTGCAGCAGTAGATGTTTCAGTAAAGAGTTTTACTGCGTTTTCCTTATTCATAAGCTTTTGCTGAATCATGTCATTCAGTTCATGGACTCTTGTGTTTGCTCCGTACATGATTTCATGATCTAATTCTTCTTTGGCAATCTGATATGAAATCGTACTGAGTGTAATAATTGGCAAGACAAGAACGAGAGTGAATGAAATAATCAGTCTCTTAGAAATCGATGGTTTTTTCAACCATTTTAGTGCATTTTTCATGTTTTTCCTCCTTTTAAACGATATGTTATATATCGGACATCTTCATATTATTTTCATGTTTTTCTAATAAAAAGGATGCCTTTTTGTTTATTTCCACAAATTGATTCCTTGCCCAAGCACCCTGCATACGCTAATACAAAAGGGGGCGCTTTTCATATGATTATCCTTTCAGGACAGCCAGTGACAAATGAGCAGCTGGCTTCATTTCAGCTAGAAGGACAAAAGCGGATCATTTTGATGCAGTTACAAGCCTCAAATGATACGTTCCGCTACAGGCAAGCATCTGATTTGTTATTTGAGGTCACATTGAGATCGAACATTATGAATGCTGCAAGAGATTTGCATAAAAGTGGTGCCTCATTTGCCATCTTTCAAAGGTCCCGTGCAAATGACGCCTTTTGGCGCGTATCGGAAGCAGGGGCATTAGAGCTGCGCTATCAAGTCGAACCATCTAGAGGCATTAAAGACATTTTTGAAAATGGCTCACAATATGCATTTGAATGTGCCACCGCCATTGTCATCGTGTTTTATATGGGCGTCTTGCAAACAGTAGGAGACGAGAAGTTTAACCGAAGGCTTCGCAGTCTAACCCTGTATGACTGGCATTATGATACATTGTCGATTTATACAGAGCGCGGGAATGATTTTATCTATGGGGATTGCTTATATTTCGAGAATCCAGAATTTAGCTATCAGCAGTCACAATGGCGCGGGGAAAATGTGATTTACTTAGGTGAAGATCAATATTACGGACATGGACTAGGGATTTTAACAGCGGCAGAAATTATCGATAAATTGAATAAGAGAAGGCGGCCAGGTGCTGTTCAATCTGCTTATCTATTGCCGCAGACTACTCGGATGGATGTGATTTATCTCAGGCAAATGTTTGGCAGCTAAAAAAAGCCTCTTGTCTAGTGGTTATGACAAGGGGCTTTTGTATGCCTTGCGCTTTCGATAATCTTGCAGCGTGCCAAGCATCGTGTTCGCAAGGAGCTCCATTTTTTCTAAGTCTTTTCTTGTGACCGGCGGATCGTGCCGGCTCCATTTTACATAACGAACAAAATAGTAATGACGAATGGGCGTAAGGACGGCAGGAGAGTGCGGAAATTCATCAAACCAAAATTCAATTTGTCCTTTTTTTCGGTATGAATGTTTTAAAATGTCCACCCTTTCACACCACCCAACATGATTTTATATGTGCGTCAGTTCATGCATGATTTCCTCAACGGTTAAAATCGAGTGAATACGACCGACGCCCTGTCCCGCCCAAAGAGCCATTTGATCAGGGTTTCCCGCAGCTGCTGCTGCTTTTCGCATCGGTGTCGTCCATACATGCTGAACCGGATAAGGAAGAACCCTATCTTCATTCTGTCTTTCTTCCTCCATCCACTGATTCACAATACCTCTTGCTCTTTTTCCAGAAAAAAGCCTTGTGATCTTTGTTTCACTGCTTTCTGCCTGTAAAATCGCCTTTTTGTATACGTCTGCCGCAGCACTTTCCTGACTGGCTAAAAATCGTGTGCCGATTTGCACCGCATCCGCTCCAAGCGCTAGAGCGGCTTCCACACCTGTTCGATCTGTAATCCCGCCTGCGGCGATCAATGGCACATGACAGAGCGTCTTGACGTCAGAGATCAGGCTAAAGAGTCCCATCAGGGCATCTTCTTTTGCAGGTAAAAAGGTACCTCGGTGACCCCCTGCTTCACTTCCTTGCAGAACAATGGCATCCATCCCTTTTTCCTCTAAAAGCTGTGCTTCCTCTTTTGTTGTGGCGGTTCCGATCAAAAAGATCCCCTTTTGTTTTAAGCGATGTATCGTTTGTTCATTTGGACAAGAGAAGGTAAAGGAAACGACCGGTACGTCTTCTTCCAAAAGAATGTTGATTTTCTGTTCAAAATCATTCCACAATTCCTCTTCGCTCGGCAGTCTATCAGCTACTGGTCGTGCTGGCAATCTCTTCTCCCAAAAAGCCACATCCTCTTTTTTGACTTCAGAAATTGGCTCTGGTACAAATACATTGACCTGAAACAGGCACGTTGTCAGCTGTTTGACCTGTTTAATCTGCTGCCTCAAATGGTCAGGCTGCACATATCCACTTGCCAAACTGCCAAGTCCTCCGCATTGTGAAACAGCGGCTGCCAACTGCGGTGTCACGGCACCTCCTGCCATTGGCGCTTGAATAATCCCATATTTGATTTGCAGTAATTTCGTCATATCTCCCATTTATTTCCCCCATCTCTTACTCGTTTGATGATACCTGTATATAAAAATGGCGATGTCTCGGCCCGTCAAACTCACAGAAATAGATTCCCTGCCATGTGCCAAGGACAAGATCACCATGATGGATGAGAACATGCTGCGAGGCACCCATATAGCTCGCTTTCATATGTGCGGCTGTATTTCCTTCCATATGGCGGTCCTTCGGATGTTCCCACGGAAAGACTTCGTCAAGCCTCCGGAGCATATCTCGTTTCACATCTGGGTCTGCATTTTCATTAATGGTCATCCCTGCTGTCGTATGGGGACAGTAGACGATGACACTTCCGTTTTGAATACCTGTTTCCTTAACATATTGATGGACCTCATTCGTCACGTCGATCATCTCATCGCGTCTATTTGTTTGTACATTGATTTTTTTCATATGAGCGGCTCCTTTTTGTCATTTCTATCAAACCATACCCTTTTTATGTGGAATCAATCACTGTTGATCGGTGGAAGGCATTATCTCACCTAAAGTTTACCAAGTAAAAAAACCTCGTCAAGTGTTACGAGGTTTTTAGGAAAAGTGGACCTTTTTGATGTCAATGGTCCGAATATGATGGTCTTCTGCATCCATGATGGTAAATTCACAGCCTTCTGCTTCAATCGTATCTCCAATCTCAATATCAAATTTATGTGTCATCATCCAGCCAGCAATTGTATCAACATCATCATTCTCAATGGCTAAATCCAATAAATCATTTACTTCATCAATCAAGGCTTTCCCATCCATTACATAGTGGAAGTCACCTTTTTTGACGATATGAGGTGTTTCATCCTGATCATATTCATCTCGAATTTCGCCCACGATTTCCTCTAATATGTCCTCTACTGTGACAAGCCCGGCTGTTCCTCCATATTCGTCTACGAGCACTGACATATGAATTCGTTCCTTTTGCATCAAAATGAGCAATTCTTGAACAGGCGTACTTTCAATCACCCGTATCACAGGACGCATTAAGTCTTCAATCGTCACATCTTGATTCAGGAAACTCGCCTTAAACACATCTTTGCTATTGATGACACCAATCACATGATCTTTGTCTTCTTTAATGACGGGGTAGCGTGTGTATCTTTCGTTCAGCATATAATGTGTCACGTCTTCAAGCGTCTGTTCAATCTCTATGGCTGAAATTTCTGTACGAGGAATCATGATCTCTCTCGCCACTCGGTTATCAAATTCAAAAATTTTATTCACATATTTGTACTCAGATTGGTTAATCTCACCCTTTTCATAGCTTTCAGATAAAATGAGACGCAATTCTTCCTCACTGATCGCCACTTCATGTTCTTTGACAGAATGAAAACCGAATAATTTCACAATGCCTCGCGCAGATCCATTTAATGCTTTAATAAACGGGTACATGACTTTATAGAAAAAGATGAGTGGCTTTGCTGTCACAAGGCTGACCGCCTCTGCCTTTTGAATGGCAATCGTTTTAGGCGCCAGTTCTCCCACAACGACATGTAAAAACGTAATGATCACAAATGCGATGATAAACGATAGGATGTCGGTTAATGCGGAATGAAGCCCCAAATCCTCAAACAGTGGATGCAGAAAATGCTCCACCGTCGGCTCGCCTAGCCACCCTAAGCCTAAAGCGGTAATGGTAATGCCGAGTTGACAGGCGGATAAATATTCGTCGAGATTTGATATAAGCTTTTGTACGTGAATGGCTCTCTTATCTCCGCTCTCAATCAGTTGATTGATTTTAGACCCTCTAATTTTCACAATCGCAAATTCAGTGACAACAAAAAATGCTGTCGCAGCAATGAGTAATATGACTAAAAATACGTTTAAAATATACAAAAAAACCCTTACCTAACAATGGTAAGGGCTCACCTCCTCTGGCATCAATTAATCATTACGGCCATTTAGGAAGATCATTACAAAACGGAGCAATTCAAACAAGGAGACAAGGGCTGCTGCGACGTACGTAAGAGCGGCAGCATTTAACACCTTGTTCACGCCTCTTTCTTCACTGCTTCTAATGATTCCTTCTGAAACTATGATATCTTTCGCACGAGAACTTGCATTAAACTCGACAGGCAATGTCACAAGCTGAAAGAACACAGCCGCTGAGAACAAAATGATCCCAAGCCCGATTAAGTTAAGGCTGCCAAGTAAGATTCCACCAAGGAAAAGAAGCGGGGCAACACCAGATGCAAAGTTCACAACAGGAAAGATCTTATGTCTCAAGACAAGCGCACCATAGGATTCCTGATGCTGCAAGGCATGTCCAACCTCGTGTGATGCGACTGAAATGGCCGAAATGGAATGGCCGTAGTACACAGGTTCAGATAAGCGAACCACACGCTGCGTCGGGTCGTAATGATCAGTCAAAGTTCCTCTTACCGGTTCAACAGGCACGTCGTATAACCCGTTGCGATCTAAAATATGTCGAGCGGTTTCCGCACCTGTTTTCATACTGGATGCTTCAACCTTTGAATACTTTTCAAAATTATTCTTCACTTTAAATTGTGCCCAAAATGATAATCCCAATGCGGCAAAAGTTAAAAAATAAAAAAACAGCATGCTCATCAGCTTCCTTTTTATTTTATATATTTATTTACAATTTTAATGACTTTTATGTAACGTGTACAGAAAAAAGCACTAGGTCTTTTTAAGGGGGATCACCACGCCAATGAAAAAGAAGAACACACCTAAGCATGCTGTATAAAAGGTCACCGTTCCGTATAGGTTTTGAAAAAAGTGCAGCCATGAAAAATCATTCATAAAATGATTCACGGCATTTAAGTCAAACACTAGTAAGATGACAGCTGATGATAAAAAGTGCGCGCCAATAAAAAGAAGTACGGTCTTTTGAACGAACGACATTCGAATTCCCTCCTTCTTCTCCCTTATTTTAAGATATGGGTTCTGTTTCAATACATGACGAAGATGAAAAAATGTTTCCGCAATCGGGCATACTGACATTAGCAGTCTCCTGAAAGGAAGAGTTCGATGAAATCAAATCGTATCTTTATCGCTTGGCTAAGGTGGCCTCTCTATCTTCGAATTGCCATCATCATCTGTTTCTTGCTTCTTTTTTTTGGACAATTAATCGTCTTGCTTGAACCGAAGCAGTATCATACGATCTTTGATGGGATCTGGTGGGCTCTCATTACAGTCGCGACGGTCGGCTACGGTGATTTTGTGCCGCAAACCATGCCCGGGCAAATCGCAGGTATGGCGCTGATTCTGATCGGGGCAAGCTTTGTCACGGCTTATTTTGCCACACTCGCTGCCGCTGTGTTCAGCAAGCAGCACCATTATGTAGAAGGGAAGGTCGCCTTTAAAGGAAAAGGACATCTCATTATCGTTGGCTGGAATGAGAAAACGAACAAATTGCTTCAATCGTTTCAAACGATTGATCCAGCTATGCCGATTGTGCTAATTGATGATTCCTTGAAGGAAGGGCCGCTTCTAGAGAATGTTCATTTTATTAAAGGGCATGGCACCGAAGATGGCACACTTCGCAAAGCCAATATTTCAGGTGCAGATGCACTGATGATTACCGCAGATCAGCACGAGAATGAAGTGACAGCTGATATGCAGAGTGTTTTAACATTACTTGCAGCAAAAGGATTAAACCCTTCTCTATACTGTTTAATTGAAATTTTAACAGATCGTTACGTGAAAAATGCCGAGCGGGCTGGCGCCAATCAAGTCATTCATACCTCTGATGCAGTCAATCATTTAATGGTCGAGCATTTTCTTTTAAAGGAACAGTTCAAAGCGTTAAAGAAAAAACGACATATGACCTTGCATAAACAGATCACCATCATACCGGTTCCAGCTTCGTTAGCCGGAGAAACATTCTTAACAGCGCTCCATCATTTTTTAGAGCATCATGTGATCATTGTCGGTGTACAAAAAAAAGAAGGACCCATGATGAATCCTCCCTTTGATTATGAGCTTCATCCAGAGGATGAACTAATCAGCCTTTAAAGCAGTGCGTCTTCTAATTCCTTGACGAGCGAAAAGCCAATCTCAGTATAAGCTTTTGATACATCTCCATCTTTCTCTTTTGGTTCTTGGAATTGGTTAAAGGATGCTCCCACATTTCCAACCATCGCATGATCATCTAACTTATCTTGATAGACATGCTTTAAGAGAAATGGATCTCCCAGTTTCACCACAACGCCTGGCTGATCCAGCTGGCCCTTTTCGGCTGTAAAAGGAACTCTGAGAAAGGTATAGCCATCACGATTATCAATTTTATAATCAAAGTATCCGTGATCGTAATCCCAGTTACCATTAATGACATAGCCGAGCGGCTTCATCGTCTCTTCTAAATGGTAAAGTGAAAAGCTTTCACCAGTCAGCCTGGATGGTACATGAATCATACGAAACCCTCCTTTTTGTCTAATAGGTTTCGTTAAAGAGAGGAATTCATACATCTATCTCTCGTGATTTGTACATTGTTTGAAAAAGTGGCATCAAATAAGCTTTGATTGGATGATTGATTCGTCTCGTTCGCACTGCCGGACCCTGATGTTTCCTTCGTAGCACTCATAGGACAAATGCGTCCGACATTGCCAAAGTTGACGATTGCCTGGCCAGAAATATCGTGAATGTAAATATGATTCGTTCTCATGTTTCACCCTCCTCTACTCATTATTCTATGTACAGAGCGTAAGGAGGCTTGCACAGGAACCGTGCGAAAATAAAAAAGGCACACCCTTCAAAGGTGTGCTCAGCGTGTAGACAAACCCTTGCATTCGTTGTCAGGTCTGCGCGCTTGGTGCTCACGAATGTTAAATTCGCTCCGCGCCAGTGCTCGCCCTTCCTAGACTTCAAAGGTTTTCTATCACGCTGAAAGGTGTGCTTTTTATTCTTACGATTGTTTCAGTCGGCTTTCAAGCTCGGCTTTTTTCTCTTCGAAGCCTGGTTTTCCTAATAAAGCAAACATATTCACTTTATAAGCTTCTACGCCAGGCTGGTCAAATGGATTAACGCCTAGTAGATATCCAGACATCGCGCATGCTTTCTCAAAGAAGTAAACGAGATATCCGAATGTATAAGCATCCATCTCAGGAATTGTGACGATCAAATTCGGTACTTTTCCATCTGTATGAGCAAGCATCGTTCCTTCAAATGCTTTTTTATTGACGAAATCAACCGTTTTTCCTGCTAGATAGTTCAAGCCATCAAGGTCTTGTTCTTCTGCTTCAATGACAAGCTCATGACGAGGCTTGTCTACATTAACGATTGTTTCAAACAAGTCTCTTCTTCCTTCTTGGACATATTGACCAAGTGAATGAAGATCTGTTGAGAAGTTCGCAGATGAAGGGTAGATTCCTTTTTCATCTTTCCCTTCACTTTCACCGAATAATTGTTTCCACCATTCTGCAAAGTATTGCAATCCTGGCTCATAGTTAATCAGCATTTCAATCGTTCTGCCTTTATTGTAAAGGACATTACGGACGACAGCATATTGGTATGCCGCATTCTCAGAAAGCTCAGATGAAGCGAAGTCTTCGCTTGCTTTTGCCGCACCTTCCATCATCTGATCAATGTCTGCACCGCTCACAGCGATTGGCAATAGACCCACTGCTGTTAAGACTGAATAACGTCCACCTACATCATCAGGGATGATAAATGATTCGTAGCCTTCTTCTGTTGCTAATGTTTTCAATGCACCGCGTGCCTTGTCCGTTGTTGCATAAATACGTTTTTTCGCTTCTTCGGCACCGTATTTTTCAATGAGGAGCTTTTTAAAGATGCGGAACGCAATCGCTGGCTCTGTTGTTGTACCAGATTTTGAAATGACGTTAATAGAGAAATCTGCATCTTCCAATAGATCCATTACATCAGTTAAATAAGAAGAACTGATGTTGTTTCCAATAAAGATGATTTGCGGCGTCTTGCGTTTGCCTTTTGGCAGCGTGTTATAGAAAGAGTGGTTCAAAAATTCAATCGCCGCACGTGCGCCGAGATATGAACCGCCGATTCCGACAACAAGTAAGACATCAGAGTCTGACTTAATTTTATCTGCACTTTTTTTAATGCGGGCAAATTCTTCGCGATCATATTGCTTCGGCAAGTCAACCCAGCCTAAATAATCACTGCCTGTACCCGTTTGTTCATGAATATTATGATGGGCCACCTTCACAAAATCTTTTAAATATGTAAGCTCATGCTCTTGAAAGAAAGGTAACGCTTTTGAGTAGTCAAATTGAATATGTGTCATCGCTTGTAAGCCCTCCATTACGTTAGTTCTATCCCTTTCACTTTAGCGGAACTAGCTATTGAAATCAAGTGATCGTCACTCCATAGCAAAAAGCCGTTTCTCATAGAGAGAAACGGCACGAAGGATTATAAAGAAGCTTTCAAAATAGAAAGAATGTCATCACGATCAAGTTTCATAAAGTTACCAAAACCACCGTATTCCATTTCTTTCGCCGCAATGTCGGCAATTTTGTCCAGCTGATCTTCACCAATGTCATAATCTGCTAGACGGCTTGGTGCACCGAGGCTTGTCCAGAAGGCTGACAGCTTGTCGATTCCTTCTAATGCGATATCACGATCAGATTTTCCCTCTGTCTCGATGTCAAACATGTTTAGCATGAGATTTTTAAAGCGATCCACATTGTGATCGAGTGTATGACGCATCCAATTTGGGAAGAGGATCGCAAGTCCGCCTGCATGCGGAATGTCATAGACAGCCGATACTGCATGCTCAATCGTATGGGACGCCCAGTCGCCAAAGTAACCCATTTGCAGCGTTCCATTTAAAGCGATCGTTCCTGCGTAAAGGATCGTTTCACGGTGCTCATAGTTTTGTAAGTCTTCAAGCAGTTTTGGTGCTGTCTCAATGACTGTTTGAAGAACAGCAAAACACATTCGATCCTGTAAAGGCGTGTTTTTCACATTATGGAAGTATTGCTCGAAGACGTGGCTCATCATATCGACCATGCCGTACACCGTCTGGTTTTCTGGCACTGAATAAGTATGCTCAGGGTCTAAAATTGAAAAAGCAGGATGAGTGACTGAACTGCCCCACACATATTTTTCATTTGTTTCCCAGTTTGTGATGACAGAGTCTGGATTCATTTCTGAACCAGTTGCCGCAAGTGTGAGCACTGTGCCAAACGGCAATGCTTTTTGAGCGGTTGTTTTCTTTGAGATAATGTCCCACACATCTCCGTCATATTCCGCTCCGGCTGCAATCGCTTTTGTACAGTCGATCACACTGCCGCCGCCAACAGCTAATAGGAAATCAATTTTTTCATTTTGGCAGATGTCGATTCCTTTTTTCACTGTGGTGAGGCGCGGGTTTGGTTCAACACCTGACAGCTCAAATACGTCAGCTTCTGCTTCATTTAACGCGCTGATCACATTATCATAAAGACCATTTTTCTTAATGCTGCCTCCACCATATACAAGTAACACTCGTTTTCCATAACGAGCGAGTTCGCTTTTTAGTCCGTCTAGTTGTCCTTTTCCAAACATTAATTTCGTTGGATTATAATAAATAAAATTTTCCATCTGTTGATACATCTCCTTACAGCGTATATATCCAAAAACATGAAAGACTACTTTAACATATGTACACGTCGAACTCAAAAAAAGATAACTGCTCGAAAGCAATTATCTTTTTTTTGTTTGATTATAAAGAAGCATTCAAAATAGCTAGAACATCTTCTTTGTTTAGCTTTTTAAATTGACCAAATTCACCGCGTGCCATTGCACGATCTGCGATTAAATCAATTTTCTCATCGTTGATATCATAGTCCGCTAAACGGTTCGGTGCGCCAAGACTTGTCCAGAAAGCTGACAATTTGTCGATTCCTTCTAAGCCCACTTCTTCGTCTGTTTTGCCCGCAGGATCCACATCGAATACGCGTACCGCTAATTGTTTAAAGCGGCCTGGGTTTTCCTGAATGACATGCTTCATCCAGTTCGGGAACAAGATCGCAAGTCCGCCTGCATGAGGGATATCATAGATAGCAGATACCGCATGCTCGATGTTGTGAGATGCCCAGTCACCGCGTGCTCCCATTGACAGCATACCATTGAGCGCAATGGTCCCAGTGAATAAGATCGTTTCACGCAGCTCATAGTTCTCAAGATCGTTGATCAGCTTCGGAGCTGTTTCAATGACCGTACGAAGAAGCCCTTCACACATACGGTCTTGATAAGGTGTATTTTCCGTGTGATGGAAATATTGTTCGAACACGTGAGACATCATATCAACCATGCCATAAATCGTATGGTTTTTTGGCACAGTGAACGTGTTCACTGGATCAAGAATAGAGAATTTAGGGAAAACTGCTGGACTTCCCCAGCCATATTTCTCATTTGTTTCCCAGTTTGTGATCACTGATCCAGAGTTCATTTCAGAACCTGTTGCAGCAAGGGTTAACACCGTACCGAACGGAATTGCTTCCATTGGGACATGCTTACGCGTCACGATATCCCAAGCATCTCCATCGTACTTGGCTCCGGCTGCGATCGCTTTCGTTGCATCAATAACACTGCCGCCGCCAACTGCCAAAATAAAGTCAACGTTGTTCTCTTTGCAAAGCTCAACCCCTTTTCTTACCGTTGTTAAGCGCGGGTTTGGCTCAACACCAGCAAGTTCAGTGATTGCAGCTCCTGATTCTTTTAGGATGCTGACAACTTGGTCATAAAGGCCGTTTCGTTTAATACTGCCTCCACCATATACAAGTAATACGTTTTTTCCGTAGTGTTTGAGTTCATCTGAAAGGGCTGAAACTTCTCCCTTTCCAAATATTAATTTCGTTGGGTTCCAATAAGTAAATCGATCCATTTGATCTCCTCCTCGCGCTACATTATGCGCCTCAATCATTCCAAAAGTAAAGTAATTTGCTTTAATCCATTTTCTTACGCATAGTTTGGCTAAAAATCTGCAAAATATAAATGTATTGATGCTGTAGCGAAAGGAGGAATCACGATGAGTGCTATTCAGCGTATTGCCCTCGTGCTCACGATTATCGGTGCTATTAACTGGGGACTAATCGGCTTTTTTCAATTTGACTTAGTAGCAGCGATCTTTGGCGGACAAGGCTCTGCATTATCACGTATTATTTATGGTCTTGTTGGAATTGCAGGTCTTGTTAACCTTGGTCTATTGTTCAAGCCAAGCGAAGAAGCTGTTCGCCGTGACGAGCCGAATCCAGAGGTTCGCTAAACAAAAAGACATAAAAAAGGCCGCCTATACGAGGCAGCCAAAGGCACCGTTTGAAGCGGTGCTTTTTTTTATTTCTTGATCAAATCTTTACGGTTAGATTGCTCAATCCACTCTTCAAGTTTATCTTTAAGTGTATTGAAACCTTGTGGTGTAGCAGCTTCTTCTTTCACTTGCTGTGGTCTTTGTTTCTTTGGTTTGCTTTCTTTTCTTTCAGGTGCTTCTTGTGTAGCACGGATAGAAAGGCTGATTTTACCAGCTTTTTCATCAACAGAAAGAACTTTCACTTGAACTTCGTCACCAATTGAAAGATGCTCGTTGATGTCTTTTACGAAACCATGTGTTACTTCAGAAATATGCACAAGTCCTTGAGTTTCTTCATCTAATGCAACAAACGCACCATACGCTTGTAATCCTGTTACTTTACCAGTGTAAACACTGCCTACTTCAAACTTTGTCGCCATGATAACAACTCCTAAATAAATGTTTTAATATTCGTTTATACGCAATTAAAAACTATATCACAGAACGGTCTTTTACGCAAAATATTTTTTAATTGGGTTTAGATCAGTTCAAAAGGGGGAATACCTGAAAACAAGAATGCTTTCTAGTATTCCCCCCTAATTTGAGAGGCATGGGTCCTAATGGATTGATGCCTTTTTTTATTTGATGATAGCAGGTGCTTCTTCTTTCACTTGTCGTTCCTGCAAAAAGCGCTGGATTCTTGAAAGTGATTCCTGAAGATGGTCAAGAGACGAAGCATATGAACAACGAATATGACCTTCACCACTCGGTCCGAAGACATTACCAGGGACTACGGCTACTTTTTCACTTAGGAGCAGCTCCTCAGCAAATTGTTCTGACGTCATGCCCGTCGTTTTAATGGACGGGAAAGCGTAAAATGCACCGTTTGGCTGGTGACATGTGAGCCCCAGTTCATTCAAAGAGCCGACAAACAAATTTCGCCGCCTTCTGTAGCTTTTCTTCATTTTCTCTACATCTTCAAGCCCGTTTTTCAAGGCTTCTTCTGCTGCATATTGTGCCATAGAGGGCGCGCACATCATAGAATATTGGTGTATTTTCAGCATGGCATCGCGCAGTACAGGTGGTGCTGCCACATATCCTAAGCGCCAGCCAGTCATAGCAAACCCTTTTGAAAAGCCTGAAATGAGGATCGTTCTTTCCTTCATATCTTGAATTGCCGCAACGCTTGTAAAAGCTTCATCGTACGTCAGCTCTGCGTAAATCTCATCTGTGATAATGAGAAGGTCATGCTCTTTTGCAAATTGAGCAATATCTTCAAGCTCTTCCTTTGAATAGACAGAACCAGTTGGATTTGACGGTGAGCAAAGCAGGATCGCTTTTGTCTTAGGCGTCAGCTTCGTGCGAAGATCCGTAGAGTCTGCTTTGAAATCTTTTTCAGCGGATGTACTTAAATAGACAGGCACTCCGCCTGCAAGTGTCGTAAGTGCCCCGTATGCTACGAAACAAGGCTCTGGAATGATCACTTCATCCCCGCTGTTTAAAATCGCACGAAACGCCAAATCAAGTGCCTGGCTTCCGCCAACTGTGATAATCAGTTCTTCTTCAGGACTGTAGTCAATGTGAAACCGCTTATATAAATAGTTGCTCAATTCTTTTCGCAAAGATAATAACCCTGCATTCGCCGTATAAGAGGTAAGTCCTTGTTCTAATGACATAATACTTGCTTCTCTGACATTCCAAGCTGTCACGAAATCTGGCTCGCCAACACCAAGGGAAATGACCCCTTCCATTGTGGCTGCCAAATCAAAGAATTTCCGAATACCTGACGGCTGAATGCTTTGCACCGTTTCAGATAAATAAGACTTTTTCATTTAAGGTGACACCACGATTCTTTTGTCATCGTCTCCTGTTTCAAACACTTTCCCATCATGTTTATATCTCTTCAAAATAAAGTGGGTAGTTGTTGAAACAACGGAATCAAGTGTCGATAATTTTTCAGACACGAAGCGGGCAATATCAGACATAGATCTTCCGCGGATCACAACAGATAGATCGTAAACACCTGACATGAGATAGACAGACTCCACTTCCTGAAAGCGATAAATACGTTCAGCAATTTCATCAAATCCGACGCCTCTTTTTGGTGTCACTTTGACATCAATCATGGCTGTGACGCCTTCATGACCATCTACTTTACGCCAGTCAATCATGGTTGAGTAATCAATAATGACTTTTTGATCTTCAAGTTTTTGAATAATCGCTTCTGCTTCTTCTGTTGTCACGCCTGCCATTTTTGCAATTGTATTTAAATCGGCACGGCTGTTTTCATCTAAAATCTCTAATATTTCAGTTTCTTTTTCTGTTAGTTTCATTTGATTTCACACCTCAGATTGTAAAAAGCTAGTTTTAAAAAATCTTCTGAACATTATAGCACGTTTTTCCCATTATGCTAAGCAGGGAAAAGATGCTAACCATAGCTTAAAATCCACTTTTTAGGGTACAATACAGTCACCTAACAGAGAGTATCAAGTATCGGAGTGATGAGTATGGACATTGTTCAGCCAGCTTATATGAAAAGTAAATTCGGTTTAGACATCTATTACGAGCACTATCCAAATCAGGGGAAGAAAACATTGATCTTAATTCATGGTCTTTTCTCTTCTACCTTCAGCTATCGAAAGCTCATCCCGCTTCTGAAACAAGACTTCAATTTAATAGCGATCGATCTGCCGCCATTTGGACAGTCCGAGAAGTCGAATACGTTTATTTACAGCTATCGCAACATGGCAAAGATCATTATCGAGCTAGCTGGTTACTTACAGATTCAGCATGCGATCCTTGTGGGTCATTCGATGGGCGGCCAAATTGCTTTATATGCCGCATCTGAACGGCCAGACCTATTTGAAAAGGCGATCCTTTTGTGCAGCTCAGGATATTTAAATAAATCAAAGAGATCAGTTGTTTACAGCACATATATTCCTTATTTTTATCTCTATCTTAAAAGAAAGCTCTTGAAGCAAGGCATCATGAAAAATTTAACGGCTGTTGTGCATGATCATTCCATCATTGATCAAGAGATGGTGGATGGATATTTAAAGCCTTTTTCTGATGATCAAATTTTCCGAGGGATTTTCCGCTTGATTCGGCACCGGGAAGGGGATTTGACCTCGGATGTCCTAAAGAAAATGGAGACACCCGTGCTGCTCATTTGGGGTGAGGAAGATCGAATCGTTCCCATCCAAATAGGAGAGAGGCTACACAAGGATCTGCCAAACTCGACCTTGCACGCATTAAAAAAAACCGGGCACCTCGTTCCTGAGGAAAATCCGGTCTTTGTGTCTGATCAAATCGGACATTTCAGCCTGTCTTAGCGTGTGCAGGAGCTGCTGTCTCGTATGACGAAAAGCTGATTCGCTATATGTTGACAGCTCTCAAAAGGCAGGAGCTGCTCAAATGAGTGATGATAAATGGCTTGAATGTCTTTTGCTAAAGATAAAGAGTCTTCTGCGTCGTATAATGCACTGATGACGTCAGCAGGCTCCGTTTCATAAAAGTCCTCCCCATATTGAAAAGGGTCCCATGCCTTAATGAGTTGAATCATCTCTTCTACAGCTTGACTATCTTTCATCGGTATCACCGCTTATAATAAATTTTGTGATGTTTATTTTAGCACAACCAACAATGGTTGAAAAACGGCTAGAGGTGGGTTTCATGAATTTCGACGAACAGATCATACGTAAAGGTTCAAAATCAGTGAAATGGGATCAAGCAGAGTCTTTATTCCTTACAACAGATGCGCTGCCAATGTGGGTAGCCGATATGGATTTTAAAGCGCCGCAGGTCGTCCTTGATGCATTAAAAAAGCGATTGGATCATGGCGTATTTGGCTATGCCTTTCAAGATCAGGATACGCAGCAGGCAGTAGCAGAATGGCTCAAAAGAAGACACGGGTGGTCGATTCAGACAGAAGACGTCACCTTCACACCTGGAATTGTCACGGCACTTAGTTTTGCAGTCCAAGCCTATACAAAACCAAGTGACGAAGTCGTCATACAGTCCCCTGTGTATACACCTTTTTATCAAATGATTGAACAAAATGGACGAACAGTCTCAACCAATCCTTTAAAAATAGAAAACAACCGCTATGTCATGGATTTTGATGATTTAGAGAAAAAATTAAGCAGACCTGAATCGAAGCTCATGTTCCTCTGTCATCCGCATAATCCGTCCGGAAGAGCGTGGTCAAAAGAGGAATTAAAGCAAGTTGGAGACCTCTGTATCAAGCACGGTGTCACAGTCGTTTCAGATGAGATTCATTCTGATTTGATGCTATACGGAAAGCAGCATGTACCATTTGCTAGTCTTTCTGACGACATAGCACATATCACAGTGACGTGCATTGCACCAAGTAAAACATTTAATTTAGCTGGCCTCCAAGCATCTGCCATTATCATTTCCGATGAAGAAAAAAGAACCCTTTTCAACAATGAAATGCAAAGAAACGGACTGGCCAAACTGAATGCTTTTGCGATCCCTGCGATGGAAGCAGCCTACCGCCATGGCGACGAGTGGCTTGATGCACTTGTTCTTTATCTCGAAAGCAATATGAAAATGGCAATGGACTATATTGACGAACATCTTCCAAACATGCGTTATATGAAACCAGATGCTTCTTATTTATTATGGCTGGACATTCGGGATTATCAATTCAGTCAAGCGGAATTGAAACGCAATTTGCTAAAAAAGGGCAAAGTGATCCTAGAGCTTGGTCACGTGTACGGACTCGAAGGAGACGGCTTTATTCGGATGAATCTCGGCTGTCCTACTTCAACAGTCAAAGAAGGATTGAAACGCCTTCATCAAGCGTTTACGCAATCATCAGATTAAGACCTATATGATCGAAAGAACATCCTCACGGGTGTTCTTTTTAAAGAAAAAAACCCTCCTTTTATCATATCTACTTTGTACATGAAATGATATAATGAGAGGAATTACTATTATTTACGAGGAGAGCATTTAAATGGAAATGTTCAAGGATTTTCTGCTCCATGTATCTTTTATTCTATTTCCAATCTTTTTATATCACGCGCTATGGCTAAGCCGGACCCCTGCTCATTTCCCAAAAACGAATAAACTGCTCATCACAGTATTCGCATCCATCTCTTCAGCACTATGTATTATGTATCCAGTTGGTTCGATTTTAGACTTGCAGACTGGCCTTCAATCCATCCCTCTTGTACTTGCCATTTTATACGGAGGCTACACAGCTGGGATCGTCGCCATCTTGATAAGTTCCATGGTCAAATTCGTGATGTATGGCTCTTTTTTATGGGTTGGACTCATTGTCGTACCGATTTACTTTTTCATCCCATTTCTGTTCTACCGAAAATGGCGTCAATATTCGAAGCTGAAAAAGCTGATGTATGGAGTGCTTATCGGTTTATCCAAAGGATTCTTTATTTACATTGGACTATTTGCGGTCAGCTTAATGGAATACAGCCCGGCCTTTATTATGCAGCAGAAGTTACTTGAGTTATTTTTCTCAACTCTTTACTACATATTCTTTCTCGTGCTAAGTATCTATTCCATTGAATTCGTGAAAGAAAATGCGCAAATGAGAACACAGCTCGTCCAATCAGAAAAGCTGACCATTGTAAGTGAACTCGCTGCAAGCGTTGCCCATGAAGTACGTAATCCGCTGACAGTGGTGAGAGGCTTTATCCAATTGCTCTTTTCTAGTGACAATACAAAAGAGACGTCAACCAATAAAGATTATAAAAATCTCGTTCTGTCCGAGTTAGACAGGGCGCAGGATATTATTACGAGTTATCTTGACATTGCGAAACAAAATTATTATCAAATTGAATCTCTCAACCTATCTAAATTACTCGAGGAATGTGCATCACTAATGACATCCTATGCGAATTTCAAATCGGTCACGATTCATCAATCCATTGAACCAGACTTATACATTCAAGGTGATGAAACGAAGATTAAGCAAGTCATGATTAATTTAATCAAAAATGCGATTGAAGCAGCCCCAGAACACGAAGGGAAAATTGAACTTTTTGCTTCAAAAGAAAATCATAAAATATGCATTTATTTCGTAGATAACGGTGTAGGAATGACAGAAAGCCAAATGAAAAAGCTTGGCGAACCCTATTACACATTGAAAAATAAAGGGACTGGACTTGGGCTGACCGTGACATTTTCTATCATTGAAAATCACCATGGAACCATTCGTTTCAAAAGCTCGCTGCAGTCTGGTACAACCGTTACCGTGAAGTTTCCTGAAGATACAAGAAGAAAATGATCAATCCATTTTTTTTGTCTTTTTTTCATCTATCCGCTCCTGCTTCTTAGACGCACGAACGATCAGACGAAAGCAAATAAATGCAGCCATAAAGAAAATCACAGTGGTGATTGCCGCTGGGATGTACTCCCTTTTATCTTCAGGAAAATACAGTAGAAAGAGTGCGATGAACGACAACATTCGCCATTCCCCCTTTTGCTCGTTTACTTCACTATATTGGCTAAAAGAAATGAAATACCTTCCTACGAGAAGGAAATGGAGGAATTTCACATGACAGACATTCAAATTGGACAAGTTGTGAAAGGATTTTATAAAACAGGTGTTTACATTGGGGAAGTGACAGCAGTGAAACCATCGGCCTATCTCGTTCAAGTAAAAGCCGTTCTGACACATCCCACTCAAGGCGACCTGCATCACCCAAAAGAAGCAGACGTGCCTTTTTTCCAAGAAAGACGGGCTTTGGCCTATCGTGAACAGACGAATATCCCTCATCATATGGTGAAGCCTTATGATGGCGTTATACCAGATTATCAAGTATCACTAAAAGAAGCTGTAGAAAAATTAAAACAAGCGCTCCATGCGGATGAATCCAAATGGGCGGAAAAATCAAGAGCATGCCTATCTTCTCTCGAAAAAGATTATTTTCCAGAAGACGCCCGCTAATCAGCCGATTCAAAAAAATGTGAGAAATCGATCAGCTCACCAATTTTGGTTGTTTGCGGATTTTCCACATAGGCTCTGTCTTTTTCAAAAAGGGTTAACAGCTGATAAGTCGTCATGGCATCATCTAGTGCTTTATGATGCTTACCAGCTCCTTCACTGCCGTATTCCTTTGCCGCCTTGCGAAGCCCTGTCAGTGTGCGATCACCAAAAAAGGTTTTATATTCAAAGGCAAGGTCCCTCAGCTTCCCCTTAAAAGGAAAGGCAATGTGATTGAGCATACAGTTTTGCTTCAGCACTTTCATGTCCATATTGCCCCATGTAATAATCTCACAATCCTCTCCCCCATCTAGCGACACAAGCTTCTCGATAAATGCCTCAAAGGAAATTCCGCTCTCTACATCCTGCTGCGTAATACCGAGGAACGATTTACAGCGCTTCGTCAGCTTCGGGAACTTTTTCGGTTTGACGTAGCTAGAGAACGTGTCTATGATCGTTTCACTTGCCGCTTTCACTACCCCAGCTTCAATAATTTCAGGAAAAAAATTTTGCGGATGATACTTTCCATCAGGCATCGTAAATTCAAAATCGACCACAAGCACCGTCTTCTGTTCCACCAGTCTCACCTCACTTTTTCATCAGTTTTTCATTCTGATACCATTATATTAAGACGGACCTTGAAATCACTTCATTTTCTTGAAAATAATGCAGATTCACTATGCCCAACCTATTCATCAGATGAAAGATCGTTTAGTTTCCTTTATAATTATTAAGGAACACGAAATAAATAAAGAAGGTGGTCTCTATCACAAACAGGAAGAAAAACTTGTACATCATGTGGTTTGTGAACTTTTTTGTATCTGCCAGCATTACAATGATCGTCCCTTTTTTATCACTTTACATAGAATCTCTTGATAGCAGTTATTCAAATGAATTTGTCCAAAGATGGAGCGGCTATGTCTTTGGCGTCACGTTTTTAACGGCCTTTCTGATTTCTCCGATTTGGGGACGGATTGGAGATCGGCATGGCTATAAAAAGATTTTGCTCATTAACGGGATTGGGATCGCAACAAGTATTCTATTAATGGGGCTTGTGCAAACCGTTTATCAGCTATTCGCCCTGCGGCTCTTCATGGGGCTTGTCACAGGTTTTATCTCGACTTCAATGGCACTCATCTCTGCACAGACGGAAAAGGCAACTGCAGGTAAAACCCTTGGAACGATGCAGATGAGTAATGTCGCCGGAGGATTGTTTGGTCCATTAATGGGCGGATTCATGGCAGACAGCGTCGGATTTATTTATACGTTTTTCCTCACAGCGGCTGTCATTTATGTGTCAGCAATTGTGATTATTTTCGGAGTGAAAGAACATCCCATCCGTTCAAAAGAAGCGAGGCGCGTTTCTTACTCACGGAAGGATGTGCTCGTTCATATTTTCAAACAGCCTTTGCTTGTCGTCACGATGCTTTTAACGTTTATTACACAAGTAGGGAACTTTAGCATTCAGCCACTTTTGGCTTTATACATTCATGATTTACACGGTCCTGTTAATCTCGCATTTTATGCAGGTCTTGCGTTCTCTGCAACTGGGCTTGGCAACCTGCTCTTTACACGAAAATGGGGAGATCTCGGAGATCGAATTGGTCACGACAAGGTGCTGCTTGCCCTTCTCATCCTCTCCTCTATTTTATTCATCCCGCAAGCAATGGCGGATTCCTATGCGATGTTAGTACTTTTCCGTTTTCTATACGGGATGGCACTTGGCGGGATTATTCCATGTACGACGGCATATATTCGGATCAAAGCACCTGCCTCTATGCAAGGGGAAGTGCTTGGATACAATGTCAGCTTCCGTTTTCTTGGGAATGTTGTCGGTCCGGTAATTGGCGGCATTGTGGCGAGTCATTACGGGATTCCAGCTGTCTTTTATGTCACCGCCGGCATTTTTCTATTTGGCGCATTATTTTTATGGGCAGTCCGCTCACAGTCGAAGGCAAAAGAAAGGAGTGTCTGATCCAGCATCAGATACTCTTTTTTCTTGTGTAGAAGCCTTATTCACTAGACTTCAAGCCCATTCTTTTCTAAAAATAACCTTCTCGTATTCGCAAAAGAATGGTACGATATGGCTAGAAAATTGAAGAAAGTGAGTGACCTCATGTTTCGTGCAATGATTGGTTGGTTATTACTTGCTGCCCTCATTCCATTATTTGTTCTGACTTTTTATCTATCAAAGGAAGAAGCTGCAAGTGTGAAGCCTGTGAACGAAGTGCTTGATCAAAAAATCAAGCTGGAAAAGATAGATTTTTCCCAAAACAGTTATATGTATGATCGGGATGGTTCCCTCATCTCCGAAATCGTATCAAACGATGAAAACCGAGTGTTCGTCACGTATGATAAAATTCCTGATCATGTGAAGGAGCTGTTCCTCCGCTCAGAGGACCGTAACTTTTATGACCATAAAGGCATTGACTTTATGGGAGTTGTTCGTGCCCTTGCCTCAAATGTGAAAAACCATGGCATCAGCCAAGGCGCAAGTACGATCACACAGCAATTATCTCGTAATTTATATTTAAGCCATGAACGTTCGTTCACCCGAAAGTTTACAGAGCTGCTCTATTCCTATGAATTAGAGCGGAAATTCTCGAAAGATGAAATACTCGAAAGCTATTTAAATACGATTTATTTCAGTAATGGTGTTTACGGTGTCGGTTCTGCGGCTAATTACTATTTTGATAAGCCACTTAGTTCTTTAACGCTTGCACAGATGGCATTTATCTCTGCGATTCCAAACAACCCAACGCTGTATGACCCATTGAAGCAATTCAAACACACAAAGAAACGCCAAGAACGACTGCTTGGCATTTTAAAGAAAGACGGCGTCATCACCAAAAAGCAATACAAAAAAGCCATCAAACAAAAAATCAACCTGTCCTTAAGTGAAAAGAAAAACCTTTACCCTGACTATGTGACATATGCCAATGAGGAATTTACCGATCTTGTGTCAGATCAGGAAGGCTTTACAAAACGCTTGAAGAAGGCCAAAACAGATGGAGCAAAAAAAGCCATTCAAAAAGAATTATCTGAAAAGGTCAGTGCCCTGCTTCAGGATGGGGTCAAAATTTATACAGCACTTGATCCTTCCTTACAGCAACGAGCCGTCTATCAGCTCAATGCGCAGCTACCTTACCAAGGTGTAGAAGGCGGATCAGCGGTCATTAATCATGAAACGCATCAAATTGTCGCACTTGCTGGAGGCAAGAACTATAAAAAGTTTGATTTCAACTACGCCTATCAAGCGCAAAGACAGCCTGGTTCTGCGATTAAGCCGCTTTTAGACTATGGTCCTTACATCGACCAAACCGGTGCAACAGCTTCAAGCAAAATTAGTGCCGGCAAGTTTTGTAGCAGCGGATACTGTCCGCAGAACTATAATCATAAAACGTATGGAACCGTCACACTTGAAACAGCCTTTAAAAACTCTTACAATACCCCTGCGATCCGAATGCTAGATACAGTTGGTGTCAAAAAAGGCTTTAGCTATTTAGAGAAATTCTCATTCGAGCATATCGTAGCGGATGATTACCGCCTTCCTTCTGCACTTGGCGGATTTACGAAGGGCTTCTCGCCGCTAGAAATAACAGATGCGTATACCGTCTTTGGCAACCAAGGTGCTTACACGCAAAATCATTCGATCACAAAGGTGACAGACTTAAACGGCAAGACACTTTACAAGTGGAAAGAGTCACCGAAGCAAGTGTATTCTCAGCGGACAAATGACACCATGCGTAAACTGCTTGCCTCCGTTGTAAAAAGCGGAACAGGGAAAAAAGCGAATTTCAGTTCCCCTTACATTGGTGGTAAAACAGGAACATCCAATGACTACAAAGACATTTGGTTTGTTGGACTGACAGATCAATATACAATGGGTGTATGGGTTGGAAGAGATAGAGGAACGGTTGAATCTATTTACAGCTCAAGTCCGCACTTACGTATTTGGAAAAATACGATGCAATACGCCAGGTAAACAGGAGGTTTGATTGCAATGCATTCAACACATCCATCCCATTTGATTTTATTTGATGGTGTCTGCAACGTGTGCAGCGGCGCTGTTCAGTTTGTGATTAAGCGTGATCCAAATGAGCGAATGATGTTTGCTTCATTACAATCAGAGACAGGGCAGCGCATTTTAAAAGAAAACGGTTTGCCTTTAGATGAGTTTAATTCATTCATTTATATTGAAAAAGGCACCCTTTATACGAAGTCGACAGGCATCTTAAAAGCCACGCGGCATTTAAAAGGAATCTACAGATGGAGTTATTTATTCCTTGCCATTCCGCGCCCTATCCGTGATTGGTTTTATGAGCGGATAGCGAAAAATCGCTACAAATGGTTCGGTCAAAAAACATCTTGTATGATGCCTACACCTGATATTCAAAAACGGTTTCTATCATAAAAAAAGCATCCTCCACTATCGGAGGATGCTTTCTTTGTCTGTTTATGAAGGCAGACTTGCCATAACACTGTTATAAAGCTTAATAAATAAGTACAAAATGCCGATTAAAAACGTGGCCCAAAACAGCAAAATAAACATCATAAATCCAATTAAATTCAGCATGGAAAGCGATTGATAAATGCGGACTACTACCCAGATAAAATAAACAAGACCTGCTAAAACAAATAGTCCGACAAGCAAAATCAGCTGCTGCGTCAGCAGAAATGCAAGCAAGCTGGCAAATAAATAAACAACGGATGCAATCCGAATTTTCTTTAAGTTCTCTCCTTCAGGATCTTTCGCGAAAAAGAGTAGCGCCAGCTCTAACACCGTATCTGCAATCAGTTTCAAGGCAGATAAAATCATAAAATAAACAAGTGCAAAAGCAGCAAAAAGAGCAAGCCGGATGCCCTGTTCCGAGAAGAATTCCAGCATTCCTTTTAAAATACCTGCTTGAGTCAAGAAATCAGTCATAATCCCTACTGTGAAAATCGAAAAAGCAGAGCTGAATAGTAAAATCGAAATCAGCGGAAAATATCCAGTCAAATATGTATTTTTCATAAATAGATCCTTTCTCATAAGCTCACATTTATTATGGCTCACTTAAAACGGATTGACAAGATGCTTTCAAAGTAAACTGGTAGCAAAATCAAATTTGTGATTTTGCACGTACATTCCTTCACAAACTTACATTTTCCCGTTAAAGTATTACTATTACGAAAAAATCGTGCGTTAGGGGTATACTCGTGAAAAAAACATTAAGATTGCAAACACGACTGACGATTTTTGTTTGTATCGTTGTCCTGATCTCCCTTTGTATCACTTTCTTTACGATCTGGTCAGAAACAGCTAAAAACATTCATCAGCAGGAACGTGACATCGCCCTCTCCACTGCCAAAATGGTCGCAGAGGCTCCAATCACAGCGAAATCATTAGAAGAAAATCAATCGTATTCAGCACTGCGTCAATATACAACAAGTGTTCAGCGAATCACCAAAACCGAATTCGTTGTCGTGATGGATATGAACGGCATTCGCAAAACCCATCCAAATCCGCAGAAGATCGGAAAGCGGTTTGCTGGCGGTGATGAAAAACTAGCATTACAGGGTAAAGAGCATATTAGTACGGCTTCTGGAACACTTGGCAGATCCATGCGTGCTTTTGTTCCGGTTTATGATCAAAATGGGAAGCAGCTCGGGGCTGTGGCAGTAGGGATTACGTTAAAGGAAATTGACTTGATTATTCATCAAAGCTTACTTCCACTCTACTTCGTCATATCGCTTAGTCTTCTTTCTGGTATCATTGGAGCACTCATTGTGGCAAGAAAAGTGAAGAAAATTATGTTTGGACTAGAGCCAGATGAGATTGCTACATTATTAAAAGAACGAAGCGCCATGCTAGAATCAACAAAAGAAGGGATTCTTGCCGTCGATCAGCACGGTAAAATCAAGCTCGCCAATGCTGAAGCGAAACGACTCTTTCATAATATGGGCATTATGGTTGATCCTAGAGAACAAGATGTTCAGGTGCTCCTCCCTTCAAGCGGTCTAAAGCAAGTCATTGAAACACGCAAGCCGCTGCTTGACCGCGACGTGAGAATGAACGGACTGGAGCTCGTATTTAACGAAGTCCCGATTACGGTAAAGGGCGAGATCGTTGGAGCAATCGCCACCTTCCGTGACAAAACAGAAGTCAAACACTTGGCTGAGCAGCTGAGCGGAGTCAAAATGTATGCAAATGCCCTCCGTGCCCAGTCACATGAATTTATGAACAAGCTTCATGTCATTTTAGGATTGGTTCAGCTCAAAAACTACGATGACCTTGGCACTTATATCAAAGATATTGCGATCTATCAGCAGACGGAAACAAATGAAATCATCAACCATGTGAAAAACTCTGTTTTAGCAGGATTCTTACTAGGAAAACAAAGCTATATCAGGGAACAAGGCGCGACCTTAGAAGTCATATGCAGCACACAAGTCCCAAATTCAGAGGACCCGGCAGTGACGCATGATCTCATTACCGTCATTGGCAACCTGTTAAATAACGCACTCGATGCTGTTTCTCATACTGAGACGAAAAACATCTCGATCTCATTCCGATACGTTCAGGAGCAGCTTCATATTGAAATTACAGACACAGGTGTTGGTCTCACAAAAAAAGAACAAGACATCATGTTTGATCAAGGCTTTTCAACTAAAGGAGAAGACAGAGGATTCGGTCTCTACTTCGTTGATCAAAGCATCAAAAAATTGAACGGTCATCTGATTGTCACGAGTGAAAAAGGAGAAGGAACGACCTTTAGTCTCCGTATTCCGTATAAACAAAAGGAGGATTCACATGATTAATGTGTTAATAGTAGAAGACGACCCAATGGTTGGGGAGCTGAACAAACGCTACCTGACCCAAATCGACGGCTTTGAATTAAAAGGGATTGCCACCTCTTTTCAGCAGGCACTGGACATCTTAAAAACAGAAACCATTCACCTTGTACTGCTCGATATTTATATGCCTGGACAAAATGGCCTTGCCCTATTATCAGAAATTCGCAAGCAAAATCATTCGGTTGATGTCATTGTCATTTCAGCTGCCAATGAAGTCGACGTGATCCAGCAAACGATGCGAAACGGGGCTGTTGATTATTTGATCAAGCCGTTTGAATTTGAACGTTTCCAATCAGCGCTCTCAGAATATAAACGAAAACACGCCTTGTACCAAACGATGAACAGCATCTCGCAAAATGATTTAGATGCGAAACTCTTTCATAAAAAAGCAGAGACGGAAAAAGTCCTTCTGCCAAAAGGCCTGACCAAAAGCACACTCAAACTCATCTGGACAAGTATTCAATCATTCGGTCATCAGGCTTTCACGACCGAAGACCTAGCGAATCATACAGAAATCTCTCAAGTCTCTATTAGAAAATACTTGAAATTCCTTGAGGACATCGAAGTAGTTGATGTTGAAATGGCATACGGGACAATTGGACGCCCTGTTTTCCAATATAAACTCAGTACAACAAATATGAATTTAATTCAGCAATATCTATAATTTTACACATCTGACCTTATACAGAGGCCAGATGTTTTTTTATGGAACACGATGTGACAAACCCCTTGATATCAGTGGTTCCACTGTAGTAGATCACATCACAAAAGCGGCATTATATCATATTTCAGCACATAAAAAGACATCGAATTTAGCCTTTTAACATTTTTTTTAAAATAAAACAAATTTCTATTTATTTATTGGATTGGAAATGATAAATTATGATTGATTAGTTCAACGAGATATAAGTCTGATGTCTTACATCTTCTCTCCTGTCCTCCATAAGTTTCAGGAGAAAGCAGGATAAAATACCCTATTCAGAAGGGTGAGAAGAGATAGGTCGGTCTTTTTTCGCGAGACTTTTCTGAAACTTTTAAATTTTATAGGGGGTTATGTTTTGAAGAAGCGCAAAATTGGACTAGCATTGTCCTTAGTCGTAGCAGCAGGAACCATCCTTGGAGCATGCGGCAACTCTGGCTCAAACAGCGGTGAAAGCAAAAAAGATAAAGATCAATTCACTGTTGCAATGGTAACTGATGTCGGTGGTGTCGATGACAAATCGTTTAACCAATCAGCTTGGGAAGGTTTACAAGCATTTGGAAAAGACAACAATCTAAAAAAAGGTAAAAACGGCTTTGATTACTTACAATCTAAATCAGACGCTGACTATACAACAAACTTAAACACACTTGCTCGTGAGAAATTCGACCTTATTTACGGAATTGGTTTCTTAATGCAAGATTCTATTAGTGAAATTGCAGATCAGCGTAAGAAAAACCACTTTGCCATCGTTGATGCTGTCGTGAAAAAAGACAACGTAGCCAGCATTGTGTTCAACGAAAATGAAGGATCATTCCTTGTGGGTGTTGCGGCTGCTCTTTCTACAAAATCAAATAAAATTGGTTTTGTTGGCGGCGTTGATTCTGAATTAGTCAGAAAATTCGAAGTTGGTTTCCGTGCAGGCGTTGAAGCAGCTAACCCGAAAGCAAAAGTTGAAGTGAAATATGCTGGTGCATTCGATAAGGCAGACATCGGGAAAGCAACAGCTGAAAGCATGTACAAATCCGGCGTCGACATCATTTATCATGCTGCTGGCGGCACTGGAACTGGTGTTTTCACAGAAGCGAAAAACCTGAAAAAAGCGGATCCTAACCGTAAAGTTTGGGTCATCGGTGTAGATAAAGACCAGTATGACGAAGGAAAAGTACCTGGAACAAAACAAAGTGTCACCCTTACTTCTATGGTTAAGAAAGTAGACAAAGCGGTACAAGACTTAACAACGAAAGCTAAAGAAGGTAAGTTCCCTGGCGGCGAAGTGATCACATATGGTCTGAAAGAAGGCGCTCTTGACATTTCTCCATCTCAGGACAACCTTAATAAAGATGTATTGAAGAAAGTAGAAGAATGGAAACAAAAAATCATCAAGGGCGAAATTAAAATCCCTGCAACACGTGATGAACTAAAAGATTTTAAAGCTTAATTTGAACATCGGGATAAGCGCGCCTTATCCCCTTGTTTCTCCTTTACCTCCTCTTTATTCGTAAAAGGTGGTAAAAGAAAAGCTGCAGCCTCGTTTTGCAGCTTTTCTTTTGCTAGTTTTTATCTTCATCAGCACCCTAAAAAAGGAGCGGTTAAACCTGTGGATTATGTCATTGAAATGTTGAATATACGCAAAGAATTCCCTGGCATTGTAGCAAACGATAACATTACGTTGCAGCTGAAAAAGGGCGAAATTCATGCGCTGCTTGGTGAAAACGGCGCTGGAAAATCAACGCTCATGAACGTGCTTTTCGGTCTTTACCAGCCTGAAAAAGGTGAAATCAAGGTTCACGGAAAACCTGTGACCATCTCTAGCCCGAATGATGCTAGTGATTTAGGCATCGGTATGGTGCATCAGCACTTTATGCTTGTCGATACCTTCACCGTCGCTGAAAACATCATTTTAGGAAAAGAGCCCAAGAAATTTGGAAAGATCGACAAAGAACAAGCCATACAGCAAGTACAAGAGCTTTCTGACCGCTATGGTTTAAAAATAGACCCTGCCGCCAAAGTATCTGACATCTCTGTTGGCATGCAGCAGCGTGCAGAAATTTTAAAAACTCTTTACCGCGGCGCTGATATTTTGATCTTCGACGAACCAACAGCCGTCTTAACACCTCAAGAAATTAAAGAACTCATACAAATTATGAAAAACTTAATCAATGAAGGCAAATCCATTATTTTAATTACCCATAAGCTGAAAGAAATTATGGATGCCTGTCACCGCGTCACCATTATCCGAAAAGGCCAAGGCATTCGTACACTTGATGTGGAAAGCACAAACAAAGATGAGCTTGCAAGCCTGATGGTCGGCCGTGAAGTTTCATTTAAAACAGACAAAAAAGAAGCATCTCCTGCTGAAGAAGTGCTTCAAATTCAGGATCTTACGGTAAAAGATGCACGAGGAATTGAAGCGGTCAAACATCTCAACCTCTCAGTTAAGTCTGGAGAAATTGTCGGTATTGCTGGAGTCGATGGCAATGGTCAATCTGAATTGATTGAAGCCATTACTGGTCTAAAAAAATCAGAATCTGGCACGATCATGCTAAACGGGAAAGCCATTCAAAATCTTCCGCCTCGTAAGGTGACCGAATCTGGAATTGGACACATTCCTCAAGACCGTCATAAACACGGACTGGTGCTTGATTTTTCAATAGGAGAGAATATTTCGTTACAAACGTATTACCAGCGTCCATACTCAAAATTTGGCTTGATGAATATGAAAAATATATACCAAAAGGCAAAGCAAATCATTGCCGAGTATGACGTAAGAACACCGAGTGAATATACAGAGGCACGCGCCCTGTCAGGCGGGAATCAGCAAAAAGCCATTATTGGCCGTGAAGTTGACCGCAATCCCGATTTATTAATTGCCGCTCAACCGACACGTGGACTTGATGTTGGTGCGATTGAATTTGTTCATAAGCGCCTCATTGAGCAAAGGGACACAGGCAAAGCCGTCCTCCTCATCTCATTTGAGCTTGATGAAATTATGAATGTCAGTGATAAGATTGCTGTTATATTCGAAGGTAGCATTATTGCCATCGTTGATCCAAAAGAAACAACAGAGCAAGAGCTTGGTCTATTAATGGCTGGAAGTACGCAACAGGAAGTGGGGAAAGAAGCAAATGTCTAATCGCTTAACAAATCTGCTTATTCCGCTTATAGCCATTGTACTTGGTCTTTTTGTTGGGGCCATTATTATGCTGGCAAGCGGTTATAGTGTCATCGAAGGCTATGGCGCCCTTTGGAATGGCGTCTTCGGTGAAACCTATTATATGGGAGAAACCATCAGACAAGTGACACCTTACATTTTATCAGGGCTTGCTGTTGCTTTTGCATTTCGGACAGGTCTCTTTAATATCGGTGTAGAAGGTCAAATGCTGATTGGCTGGGTAGCTGCTGTATGGATCGGTACAACTGTCCATGCACCTATGTACATCCATCTGCCACTTGCACTCATCACCGCAGCTGCTGCTGGTGCATTATGGGGCTTTATTCCTGGGTTTTTAAAGGCTCGTTTTTATGTTCATGAAGTGATTGTCACGATCATGATGAACTACATTGCCCTTCATGTGACGAACTATTTGATTTCAAATGTCTTAACAAATAATAAAGATAAAACAGAAAAAATCGATGCCACTGCCTCGCTTCGCTCTGGTTTCTTTGAACAAATCACCGATTTCTCCCGGATGCATAATGGTATTTTTGTTGCCATTATAGCTGCGGTCGTGATGTGGGTCATTATTCAAAAAACCTCTAAAGGCTTTGAATTGCGGGCTGTTGGAATGAACCAGCAGGCATCCCATTATGCCGGTATGAATGTTCGCCGCAATATCATTTATGCGATGCTCATTTCAGGTGCTTTTGCAGGTCTTGCAGGCGCAATGGAAGGTCTTGGTACATTTGAATATGCATCAATTAAAGGCTCGTTTACCGGTGTAGGTTTTGACGGAATCGCCGTCGCTTTATTAGGTGGAAATACTGCTGTTGGTGTAGTTCTTGCTGCACTGCTGCTTGGTGGATTGAAGGTCGGCGCTTTAAATATGCCACTTGAATCTGGCGTACCAACTGAGGTCGTTGATATTGTCATTGCGATCATTATTCTTTTCGTCGCCTCAAGCTATATTATCCGTCTTGTGATGAACCAAATGAAGAAAAAGGGGGGGAAATAAGTGGGATTTCTGCAAATTCTTGAAATCATCGTCCCAGCAACACTTGTCTATGCTGCACCACTTATTTTAACCGCTCTTGGAGGCGTCTTTTCAGAAAGATCAGGTGTTGTGAATATCGGTCTTGAAGGTTTGATGGTCGTCGGAGCATTTTCCAGTATTATCTTTAACTTGTTTTTTGCTGATACATTTGGCGCCTTGACCCCGTGGCTTGGGCTCCTCGTTGGAATGGCGATTGGCGGATTGTTCTCTCTCATTCATGCAGTTGCGACCATTACATTCCGTGCAGATCAAACGGTCAGTGGTGTTGCGATTAACATGCTGGCACTTGGCGCTACGCTGTTTGTCGTGAAACTCATTTACGGGAAAGCTCAAACAGATAAAATTACAGAGCCTTTCTATAAAGGTGATATTCCCCTTTTAAGTGACATTCCGATAATTGGCGATATCTTCTTTAAAGATGTTTATTATACGTCCATACTCGCATTAGCGCTTGCGGTTGTTGCTTGGTTTGTTTTATTTAAAATGCCGTTTGGTCTTCGTCTTCGTGCAGTCGGAGAACATCCAATGGCTGCTGATACAATGGGAATCAAAGTGTACCGGATGCGCTATATCGGTGTCTTTATTAGTGGACTGTTTGGTGGTCTTGGCGGAGCTGTTTATGCGTCAACCATCGCTCTTGATTTCTCACATGCAACCATTACTGGACAAGGCTTCATCGCACTAGCTGCACTTGTCTTCGGTAAATGGCACCCATTCGGCGCAATGGGCGCTGCTTTATTCTTTGGATTTGCTCAAAGTTTAAGCATTATTGGCTCTCTCCTGCCGCTCTTCCAAGATATACCGAACGTGTATATGCTCATTGCACCATATGTGCTGACCATCCTAGCACTCACTGGCTTCATCGGCCGAGCAGATGCACCGAAAGCACTTGGGACACCTTATTTAAAAGGAAAACGATAATAACGATGCATGATCAATCCCCTGAAGGATAAACTACCTTCAGGGGATTTTTGTATGATAAAAACATAAAAACTCCTGTTTATTTTACTTTTATTACACTTAATTTAGTTTAATAAATAGATGAGTGTCACAGAATCTTCTACAATTGAGACAAATAGCATTTGGGGGTGTTTATGTGGCTAATACACAACAATTGAAATCGATTACAGACGATTCTGACAATAATAAAAGCGTTTTCCGTAAGATCATGTCTTGGAAAATTGGTGTTATTGACTTACCTGTGTATTTAGTACTTGCAGCGATTATTTTAACTGCCGCTTATTTTAATAAAATTCCAGCAAATATGCTTGGTGGTTTCGCTGTTATTATGATTTTGGGGATTTTCCTTGGAGATATAGGACAACGTATTCCGATATTAAAAGATATTGGTGGACCGGCGATTCTTTCTTTATTCGTACCATCGTTCCTGGTCTTTTTTCATGTTCTGAATCCGAACTCGTTGGAAGCGGTTACGTCTCTTATGAAGACGTCGAACTTCCTTTACTTCTATATTTCTGCTCTTGTAGTAGGTAGTATTCTTGGGATGCAGCGAACTGTTTTAGTACAAGGCCTTATTCGTATGTTTGTTCCTCTTGTTGCAGGTACAATTGCAGCTGTGACTGCCGGAATTCTTGTTGGTCTTTTAGTTGGTTACACACCGCATCATTCGTTCTTCTTTATTATTGTTCCGATTATTGCCGGTGGTGTTGGAGAAGGGATTTTGCCATTATCTATTGCTTATTCACAAATTCTTGGTGTATCAGCAGAGTCATTAATCTCTCAATTAATTCCTGCTGCCGTCATTGGGAACGTCATTGCCATTATCTGTGCTGGCGCAATGAAGAAGCTTGGTGAAAAACGTCCTGAACTAAACGGGAATGGTCGTCTTGTAAAATCTAAAGAGGCAAATGAAATTTTTGAACAGCCTGATATGGATCCAAAAGTTGATTTTGGGTTAATGGGTGCTGGTGTACTCGTGGCTTGTACAACGTTCATTTTTGGTGGTTTATTAGAAAGCTTTGTTCATATTCCAGGTCCAATCTTAATGATTGTTCTTGCCGCTTTAATCAAATACTTAAACGTGATGCCTCAGCATCTGCAAGATGGCTCACAGCAGTTCTACAAGTTTGTATCAAGAAGCTTTACATGGCCGCTTATGGTCGGTCTAGGGATTCTATACATTCCACTTGATGATGTAGCAACAGTGATTTCTATTCCATTCGTTTGTGTATGTATCGCTGTCGTTCTTGGAATGGTGGGTTCTGGTTACTTCGTTGGGAAATTGATGAACATGTACCCTGTAGAATCTGCGATTGTGACAGGCTGTCACAGCGGACTTGGCGGTACTGGTGACGTTGCGATCCTTTCAGCTTCTGGAAGAATGGGTCTCATGCCTTTCGCACAAGTATCTACACGTCTTGGCGGAGCAGCAACTGTGATCTGCGCAACAATCTTACTTAGAATGTTTACTTAAAACATTGAAACATCAAAAGCATGTGCCCTCTCATAGGCACATGCTTTTTTATATTTCTTTTATCCTATATGATTTTATTCATCAGCTAATACAATTCGTAAATATTCCCTAGGCTGAAAAGGATACAGCTTAGTTTCCTGATAGCTCATGCGGAAAAGGTGCTCAGAAAATAGCGGCCATTCACTGCCGTCCTGCCACCTTTTTTGATCATTTCGGTCAATCAAGAATGCTCCTCCTAAAATCGTGCAGAATATGCTTAAGCTGATGGCGATCTTTCGTTTCATTTAATCAGCTCCTTTAAGAAAAGCATGTACGAAAAACAAAACAATATACAATGAGTTTCATTTTTGATAAAATTATTTTTGTGGTCAAAAGAACCCAAAACAAATACAGTTTGCTCGAAATCGTTTCAAACCAATGCACTATGGCTGTATTTAAGATATAATTTTAATTACCAGTTCTTTAGAACGTGAATTTATATTGATCAAAGGAGGTTCATTTTCTTGCAGCTTATTCACTTCGCCATCCTATCACCTTTTTTACTCGCCTTTGTTGTACCTTTCCTTTTTAAATATGTAAGGCGTATACATACAGGGTGGTTTGTTCTCATCTTGCCGATTCTTTTATTCACCTATTTCATCCAAATGTTACACATTACCTCGAATGGACGAACGCTTTTCTCACAAGCTGAATGGATTCCATCTTTAGGGATGAATTTTACTGTATATGTTGATGGCCTTAGCTTGTTATTTGCATTATTAATTACAGGTATTGGCGCACTTGTGGTCTTGTACAGTATTTTCTACTTATCAAAAGAAAAAGAACAGCTTGGCTCTTTCTATACGTATTTGTTAATGTTTATGACCGCTATGCTTGGTGTGGTTCTCTCTGACAATATGGTGGTTCTGTACTTGTTTTGGGAGCTAACGAGTATTTCTTCCTTCCTCTTAATTGGGTATTGGTATAAGAGGGAGCGCTCTAGATATGGGGCAACCAAATCACTGCTTATTACTGTTTTTGGCGGATTAGCTATGCTTGGTGGCTTCATCCTCATCTACCTGATCACTGATTCATTCAGTATTCGTGAAGCAGTCAATCAGCTTCAGCTCATTATGGCATCACCTTACTTTATCCCTGCCATGATCCTGATCTTACTAGGTGCCTTTACGAAATCAGCGCAATTCCCATTCTATATCTGGCTGCCTGATGCAATGGAAGCACCTACCCCTGTGAGCAGTTATCTGCATTCTGCTACGATGGTGAAAGCTGGTATTTATCTTGTTGCCCGCTTCAGTCCGATCTTTGCTATATCAGAGGTGTGGTTCTGGACCATATCCATTGTCGGACTTATCACATTATTCTGGGGATCATTCCATGCCGTCCGGCAAAATGATTTGAAAGCCATTCTGGCCTACTCGACAGTTAGTCAGCTCGGCATGATTATGCTCATGCTTGGCGTCGGCGCAGCTGCGATTCATGAAAACAACTCTGCCTTTTTTGGCGCAGCCGTTCTTGCTGCTATTTTTCACCTCATTAACCATGCTACGTTTAAAGGCAGTCTCTTTATGGCAGCAGGTATTATCGATCACGAAACAGGTACTCGTGACATTCGGAAATTAGGTGGTTTAATGACCATCATGCCGATTACCTTTACGATTACGCTAATCGGTACATTTTCAATGGCTGGACTACCGCCATTTAACGGCTTCTTAAGTAAAGAGCTGTTTTTCACAAGTATGTTACGTATTTCTGAGATCAACTTTACAGATATTTCGACATGGGGCGCTATTTTTCCAGCAATTGCTTGGCTCGCTAGTGTCTTTACGTTCATTTACAGTATGATGCTTCTCTTTAAAACATTTAGAGGCAATCTTCAGTTAGATCAATTAGAGAAAAAGCCGCATGAAGCACCAATTGGCATGCTCATCCCGCCAATCATTCTCGCTGCACTTGTGGTCACTTTCTTCTTTTTCCCTAATATTCTTGCCTACTCGGTCATTGAACCCGCGATTGCTGCGATCATCCCGGAAGCCATTGAAACAGGAAGCCGTTTTGCAGTAAAAATTGAAGCGTGGCACGGTTTCCAGCCAGAGCTCTATATGACGATAGGTGTTGTTGTACTTGGTACAATCGGCTATTTAACGTTGTCAAAATGGCGTCCAATGTACAATATATTTAAGGAAAAATGGTCATTTAACACGTTATATGATCGTTCTCTAATCGGTTTAGAAAAAGGTTCATACCGCCTGACAAACAGTTATATGACCGGTTTCCTTCGTGATTACCTTGTCTATGTGTTTGGGTTCATGATTATTGTACTTGGCAGCGTGATGTTCTATCAGCAAGCTTTCTCATTTGAAACAGAAAAAGCTGCGCCAATTGGCACGTATGAAGCCATTCTTTCACTTGTGATGGTGGCGGCGACGGTCACGACCGTATTCGCCCGCTCACGCTTAACTGCCATTATTGCTCTAGGTGTCATGGGATACACGCTGTCATTATTCTTCGTGATTTTCAGGGCACCTGACCTTGCCCTGACACAGCTGATTATTGAAACGATTTCTGTCGCACTGTTTTTACTTTGCTTCTATCATTTACCGAAGCTGAGCTTGAAGCAAAAAACGAGAAAATTCAAATTAACCAATTTGATCATTTCAATAGGTGTTGGTCTCACTGTCACTTGTCTTGCTTTTGCTTCCACAAGTCAGCAGTCACTTGAGTCCATTTCAACTTACTTTATTGAAAACAGCTATAAACTTGCTGGCGGCGACAACATTGTCAATGTCATTCTTGTAGATTTCAGGGGCTTTGATACACTCTTTGAAATTACCGTACTTGCCATTGCGGCACTCGGTATTTATGGATTATTAAAGGCACAGGCACAAGGAAAACGGAAGAGAGGCGTGCGGCGATGAGGAAGATTGATACGAATGATATGCTCTTACAAGTCACAACAAAAATCACAGCATTCATCATCTTGCTTTTTTCCCTTCACTTATTTCTTGCGGGACATAACAATCCTGGCGGGGGGTTCATTGGCGGCCTGATGAGTGCCAGTGCTGTCGTCCTTCTGCTTTTAGCCTACGATCTGAAAACAGTGAGACGTATTCTGCCCTTTAACTTTATTTATGTTGCAGCGACCGGGCTGCTCGTCGCGATCCTGACGGGTATGGGATCCTTTCTATTCGGTGCACCTTTTCTATCCCATGCATTTGATTATTTTCAACTGCCGTTTTTAGGGAAAACAGAACTGGCGACAGCCGTACTGTTTGATATCGGTGTATATTTAGTTGTTGTCGGTGTCACCATGACCATTATTCAAACGATTGGAGAGAAGGAATAATGGAATTTCTAATGTCTATTATCGTCGGTATTATTTTTATGGCGGCGACCTATTTAATGCTTTCAAAAAGCCTTCTACGGGTCATCGTCGGTACTGCTGTTTTAAGTCACGGCGTCCATTTGCTTCTTTTGACAATGGGCGGCTTAAAAAAAGGAGCTCCACCTATTTTAAAAGAGGGGCTCACATCCTATGTAGATCCATTACCACAAGCATTAATTTTAACAGCCATTGTCATTGCTTTTGGTGTGACATCCTTTTTACTTGTCATGGCCTTCCGTGCCTTCCAAGAGCTGCGAACAGATGACATGGATCAAATGAGAGGAAATGATCAGCATGAATAATCTCGTGATCCTGCCAATTTTAATTCCATTATTAGCTGCTACACTATTGATCTTTATGAATAAGAACATCATGCTGTCGAGAGGCTTTAGTGTGTTTGCTTCGCTCTTAGCCATTGTCTGTAATGTGTATTTAGTCCAAACCATCTTTACTAATGGGATTCAAACTCTCTATTTAGGAGGCTGGAAAGCACCATTTGGGATTGCCCTTGTGGCCGATCAGTTTGCTGCGCTCCTTGTGCTCACCGCTTCCGTTGTTGGGCTAGTGACAGTTCTATTCTCCTTTCAAACAATTGGGAAGGAAAAGGAGCGACTTTTCTATTACTCTGGCGTACAATTTTTGTTAGCTGGCGTAAGTGGGGCCTTTTTAACAGGCGATATTTTTAACCTGTTTGTCTTTTTTGAGTTGCTGCTAATGGCGTCTTATATGCTCATTGTGTTAGGCGGATCAAAGCCTCAGCTTCGAGAATCACTCAAATATATTGTATTTAATATCATCTCGTCGGCATTATTTATTGTCGGTGTCGCTTGCTTATATGCAGTCACGGGCACTTTGAATATGGCTGATTTAAGTGTGAAAATAGCTGAATCAGGGCAAACAGGATTAATCACTGTCATTTCTATTCTGTTTCTCATTGTATTTGGCTTAAAAGCTGGGATCTTCCCGCTTTATTTCTGGCTGCCAGGATCATATCATGCACCGCCAGCGGCTATTTCTGCTCTATTTGGTGCACTGCTGACAAAGGTTGGCTTATATGCGATTGCCAGAGTCTTTACGTTAATTTTTATACATGATACAGGGTTTACACATACACTCATGGCTTGGTTTGCCGCACTAACGGTGATATTCGGTGTGATTGGCTCTATTGCCTATTCTGATGTGCAAAAGATCGTCATCTATAACATTGTCACAGCAGTTGGGGTCATTTTGTTTGGGATTGCAGCCAATACACCCGCCTCACTCCAAGGGGCCATTTATTATCTCATTCATGACATGGTGATTAAAGGCGCTTTATTTATGCTGGCAGGTGCACTCTTTGTATACGCTGGCACAAACCACTTGAAAAAGATGGGCGGACTGATTCAATCTCAGCCTTTACTAGGGTGGATGTTTTTCATTTCGGCTTTATCCCTAGCAGGAATTCCTCCTCTGAGTGGGTTTGTTGGAAAGCTAAAGATTGTAGAAGGTGGATTTTCTGCTGGACACATGACCTTTTCTATCCTTGTCTTAATGTCCAGCCTTCTTGTCCTGTATTCGATTATGAGGATCTTCATACTCGCATTTTGGGGCGAGGATCAAGATATGCGAAGAAGGAAACCGTCGATTAAAGGAATGGTGTACCCTGGCGTACTGCTTGTGATCTTGTCGCTTGCCATTGGGTTAGGGACAGAGTTCATTGCCCCTTATATCAATCAAGCAGCGGAAATGCTCTCAACACCAGAAAAATATATTCAAGCTGTGCTGAAGGAGTAGATGAACATGGCCTTTCAAATATTACTAAACGCTCTCCTCGCCTTTACATGGATGTTTATGAATGATACATACAGAGCCGCAGACTTTGTATCAGGCTTTGTACTAGGGATGGTCGCCATTTTTATGCTTCGGCGGTTTTTCCCGCAGCGTTTTTACGGCTATGCCCTGTTTGCGATTTTCAAGCTCGTCATGATATTTATTCGAGAGCTGCTTCTTGCCAATTTAAGTGTATTAAAGACCGTATTATCTCCAAAGCTCACCATTAAGCCCGGTATTTTCGCCTTTCGTACAGACTTGAAAACGGATTGGGAAATCACCATACTGGCTAATATGATTACATTGACACCAGGCACACTCGTCATTGATATTTCTGATGATCGTTCCATTTTATACATTCATGCGATGGATATTGAAGATGCAGAAAAAGCCATTCACGATATCCGGGTTTCATTTGAAAAAGCGATTCAGGAGGTGAGCGGTAAGTAATGGAGCTCATATTACAAATTTCACTTGGCATTCTTGCACTGTCCACCTTTCTTTTTGTGATACGGGTTATCAAAGGTCCCTCTATTCCTGATCGTGTAAGTGCGCTTGATGCGATAGGAATCAATTTAATTGGGATGACAGCTATCGTTTCTATTTTGCTGAAAACGACAACGTTCTTTGAAATTATTTTACTGCTCGGTATCCTTGCCTTTATCGGCACTGTCGCTTTTTCCAAATTCCTTGAGAAAGGGGAAGTGATTGAAAATGATCGTCATCGCTAAAGCTATTGTCATTTTCTTTATCCTGCTCGGCGCCATCCTTTGTCTCATTTCAGCCATTGGCGTTCTTCGCCTGCCGGATGTTTATACACGTATGCATGCTGCATCAAAAGCATCGACACTTGGTGTTGTCCTCATATTAGTTGGGGTATTCTTTCACGAATGGTTTCTTGCAGGCATTATTTCTGCGAAGATTCTACTTGGGATTGTCTTTATCTTTTTAACAGCTCCGGTCGGCGCACACTTGATCGGAAGAGCCGCCTACAATACTGGTGTCAAGATGGACAAACGAAGTGTACAAGATGATTATGGTGGTTTTCGTAACTTCGTGATTAAACGCAAAGAAGACTCGTACTTATAAACCGAAAGAAGGACCTCACATGTGGGGTCCTTTCTTTTATTTCTATGGAAAAACCTTTTTATGAATCAATCCAACCTAAAAAAGCTTCCGCTGCACCGGGAGCTTTTTTATATGCGATCAATGACAGCAAGTGTGCATCTTGACGTACAGATGTGCCGGTCTCGATCATCTTTAATATCAATTTGAAATACCATTGTACGGCGCCCGACATGTACAGGAACAGCCGTCGCTGTCACTACTCCATCACGTACAGATTTTAAGTGATTGGCATTGATTTCAATCCCTGAGCAAACTTGCTGAGTTAAGTCTAAATGAGCCGCAGCTCCCATGCTTGCCACTGTTTCTGCTAGAGCAGCAGAAGCTCCTCCGTGCAGCAGTCCAAATGGCTGTTTTGTTCTGTGATCAACTGGCATTGTCGCTACGCATCGAGACTCATTACACTCTACAATCTCAATCCCCAGTGCCTCAAGCAGTGTATTTGATCCACTCACTTCCATCAGGGTTCTCTCCCTTCACACGTTTACAGCACACTTTCAGATTTTGCAATTAACACCGCTTCGGTTCGAGAGCCAACATTCAGCTTATTAAAGATGGACGTCAAGCTGTATTCAATCGAGCGTTTGCTCAAATGCAGCACATCGGCAATCTCTTGGTTCGTGTATCCTTTTTCCACTTCTCTGAGGATCAAACACTCTCGCTCTGTTAACAGCTCGTGATCGGTCTCCTGCGCCTGTTCTGGCTTTTCTTGCTGCTGTGAAATTAATTTCTTTAAATAGGATAGCTGAATGACAACTTCTCCTTGCAATGTGCGGTGTATGTATTCAATAATTTTGTCTTTTGTCTCTGTTTTACTAATTGCACCGTGCAATCCAGCCCGAATGGCCTCTTCAAAATAATCATCTACTTCATACCCTGTATAAATGATGATTTTCACTTGTTGGTTGGTTTCTAGAATTTGTTTCGCAATGTCCATTCCATTGATATCCCCGAGATTTAAATCCATCAAAATCACATCATAGATGGAAAAGTCATGCGTCTTTAAAAAGGCGGCTTCTGCATCAGGACTTAAACAATCGACTGATAGCTGCTGATCTGATTCTAATATGCTTTTTGTCCCTTCCATGACAGCCGGATGATCATCAATGACCAATATCTTCTTCATGTCTTCCTCCCTTTAAATCACTCACTTCCATTTTATATAAAAGACTTGGCAGATGCCAAGTCTTATTCCTTAATAAATCGTTACAATTCCATTTCAATTTTCACCTTCAGCCCTTTTTCAGGTGCTGTGTGAATGTGAAGCTTCCCATTTAACGCCTTGACTCGTTCTCTGATGCCAGAAAGGCCCATGCTCATGGTGTGCTGATCAAGATGTCTTGCGTCAAACCCAACTCCATCATCCTCGTAGTGAAGAACAACCTGATCTTTAATACAAATCAGCATTACGAGCACTTGGCTGGCTTGAGAATGTTTCAAGGCATTGGATAACAGCTCCTGAACAATTCGGTAAATATTGAGCTGGGAGTCAATATCAATGTCCAGCTCCTTATCAAAGCGTGTCGTATTCAGCCGAATATGAAATGGTGCTTCCTCCTGAATTTGAGAAGTCAGCTTCGATATCGCCTTCACTAAACCTAAATCGTACAGCAGCTGCGGCCGAAGTTCATGACACGTTTCTCTCGTCGTTTGAATCACCTTAGACATTTGCTCATTCCATGAGATAAGCGATTGTTCAATAGAAGTCGGGCATTGGTCATTTTGGAAATTCGTTAAAAACATCTCTGACTGCCTTTTCAGTGATATCAAATCCTGCAGCACAGAATCATGAAGATCTCTTGCTAAATCTGATCGCTGCTTTTCTTCCATCGCAAACATGACTTTTTTCAGCCAAGCTGGATTCGCTTCACGCTGCTTCAAATCTTCAAGATGCTCCATCAATTCTTCAATCTTGACGACATTTTCTAAACTGACACTTGTATAAAATGCCAATGTTTTCAGCCAAGAAATCTCATCACGCGTCAATTTTGGTATCCGTAAATTAGATAAACAGCAAATCACAAAAGAGTGACCGCCCCGCTCGCCAATTTTCATCATGAACCCTTTATCAAGCCCGACGATTTTTCCAACTTCACCTAATAATTCTTGAAATTGGTCTACATACTTTTTCCATAGCTCACTATCTCCTGAAGATTCATCAATCTCTTCTATTTGTCCATCTGGCTTCACTTCAAGCACAAAGGCTTTATTAACAACTAGCACTTCTAAAATGGTGTATTTCAAATGATATAACACTTGGTGAAGTGATGATGCCTCGCGAATGAGCTGCGTAAATTTAAACACACTGTCCTGATAATTATGCTTCTCTGAAAAACGCTTCAGGCGAAAGCGAAAATCGATGATTTCTTTAAAGTAAAAGACTGTCAACATAAGAATATACGTGATAATCGTAAACTTCACTGTATAAAAGTTAGCACTAGGTTTTTGAATGAAATCAAATATGATAACCACTACTATAGTTGGTGTAATGGCTAAAAGGCAGTAATATTTGATCCTCCCCATAAAGAAATCCACATTATACAATTTATTTGACATAAATTGATAGACTAAGAAAAACGGAATTAATAATGCAAACGAAGCAAGAATATAAGGCGAAATAAAATACTTATGAAAAAAATATGGAATGATAAAGAACAGCATAAAAGGACTGAATGACGTGATTAAGACAAGTCCAAATGCACTAAGGACATTACCAATTTCCGTGCCTTTCCACCTTTTAGCTGATCTGAATGTGATAATAATCGTAATAAATGCAAGTGCAAAAAACGAAAGTAAGTTGAAAGCAGCTAAAACCATATTTTTAAAATAAATTTCTAAAACAAGATTTATAAATGGAACTGCATACAAAGAAAGAAGCACACGTACACTAATAATTTTCGTACCCAATTCCTTCAAATACTGATACATAAAGTGCATATATAAAGGAGGTACACAAGTCATCGTAGAAATGACGATAAAACCACTAATATACTCACCTTTACCAGAACCACCAGAACTGACATATGCTACAGCAACAGCCAATAAAAAAAGGGCAAGAATATATGCAGACTCTTTTTTCCTAGATTTGTTGATTTTTAAAATCATAAATATACAAAATAGACAGATTGAATAAAAAATGATCGGTATTAAATAGATAAATAGATTTTCTTGACTTAATAACCTCACATTCTCTATGACAATTTCATCACCATGTCTATCAACAACTAAACTTTTGACGTTTGCTAAATAACCTCTTCTTACTTCTTCGGTTGGTTCTTTATTACCGTTCACTTCAAGGATGATATCGCCTTTTCTAACACCAGCATAATAACTGTCTGTAAAATCAACAACATCCTCTATTTCAAGTTGTCCGTCACTATTCACCGAAACGACTGCTCCTACAAAGATATTAAACACATTGATGTAAGAAATATAAATCACATAAATGAAGCTAAGGATGATTAAAATAACAGTTAATTTCGAGTAAAATTTTTGCATAGAGCCTCAATAATCACCAGCATCTCTCCATTTTTTTGATCTAATGGTATCTTCTTTCTGAAAACCTTCAACAATAATACTCGCAGTCACTTGATCAACGTGAAGTAACGATGCATTTCCATTAGCAACTTGCTTTAACGCCGAGGGGTTTCCCACTAGATAACTAACCAGTTTCTGAATGTTCATCTTCTCCATCTCCAATTAAAAAGAGTAACAGCTTTTCCTTTTTAGAAGCCTCTAAATGTAGTTTCTTGAATGATTCTTTAAACTTATTTCTGAGGAGGTTTCTCATAATAAATACATATTGTTGAACACCAGATTCTTTTAATTTATCCTTGAATTCTTCAGAACCTATGCTCTTATTCTCTGATTGAAAATAACTGAACAAGCCTGAACTGGATGGGTTAAATTCATTTTTTAAATAGACAAGCGGTAGTGTTTGCATTCTTTTAAAATCAATATTCTCTTTATTAAAAAGACCTAAATAGTCATTTTCAAGCTGTTCTGCCATACCTAGATAATACGCATATTCTTCTACATTCTTTTCAAAAGAACCTGTTGCCAAAATAACCCCTAACACACAGGGTAACACAAACAGTGATCCTGCTTTTGACTTCATGATATCTAAACAATCCTGCTCATTCTTCGGCTCCAGTGTCATATCCATATGCTGCCCTTGCATTGACTGAATGGAATAGGAATATACATTGTTTAACAGCTCTGTTGCATGGTCGAGCATTGAAAAGACTTCAAAACTCAATGTAAAAAGAACATTCGCCGCATTAATCGCAATTCCGCTCTGACGCTTCATCCAAGGATACGAATCTTTATCCTGATCTTCGATATCATCTAATATATCGGCTGATAAGATGAGAAGTTCAATCCCTGCTGCCAATTGTGTAATCGCTTGCTTGTCTTGTCCGCCAAATGCCTCATAATGCTTGTAAGCCAATTGCCCAAAGGGAAATTCATTCTTTATATCTGTAAATTCTAGAAGCAGTTGTTGTAAATCTTTCTGCCTGACTGCATGTTGAATAAAATCAGACATATTCTGCTTGATTTTTGTATTCTCTAGATAGTTTAGCATACTCGGTCTTGTCCCTCACCCTTCCGCCTTTTATTTTACTAAAAAGACATGAGCAAATGTCCACTGACATCACTATTTAACAATTATATAATAATATATCCTTTTTTTGTATGTATTTGGATAAAAAAAAGACTTGATGATTATCAAGTCTTTAAGAAATTTTCACATATTCATATTTGTCGTATTGATCAATGCTTTTGTTAATGTTATGAAGAGAAGCCGTTGTTTCTCTAATTTCGTTTTCAAGTTTCCATAATAATTGTTTAAGTTCTTCGATTTCATACTTTTCCATCGATTCCACTCTCCTTTTTTGGAAGATCAATGTATTTGTGTATGGTGATTGGGTCATAAGTATTTGATCTGTTACTAACAGTGTAAATGTAATTGAGTATTTTTTCACCGAAAAGTATGCACAAAATGTGTGCGTGATACCGCAAAATTCAATAGGTCTTTTTTCATCATTTTCTGACTTTTCAAATCATACTTTTATCTTAATTTCAAAGGAACTGCGTCATTTTTGCGACAAGAATAAGCATCATTCGTCACACTTCTCTCACAATAGAACATACGATCCCTTCTGTAACCTCGGTTTTGCGTGTTATAGGTCAGACGACAGACCCCATTGTGGACACCGCAATTTTTTGGCGACATTCACCGAAATTTACCGCAAAAGTACCTATTTTTATGTTGGATTTATAAAGATAGAAAGATCATTTTGATTCTTTATTCTGATTTTCTACATACATTTAGAACAGATATCCGTCCAATTTCACGTCAATGAGAGAAGAGGTGACGATGTGTTTTACTATGTTCCTTATCCTGCTTTGCAGGGTCCCGCAATGAGCCGTGCATATCCGCGCACGCCTATGACTTTTCCTCCAGTAGATGCCCACTCGTTTCAACGAGCCGCAAAGGAATCAGCCCGACTTGTTGCTGATGCTTCACTTATTACACAGCAAATTTCCAGCTCGCTTTCGTTTGCACAGCGGATCATGGAGGCTGCTGAGCGCTCTGATTCGACAAGTGTCATCAGAATGCTGAAACAAATCGGTGTGAAAAGTGGTATTGACATCCGCTTTAGTCCAGAAGGCATTCGTATCTACTTGTCTCTCGCCTCTAGCAGACTGTTTCTTCTTTTGCAGTGGGCATAACAAAAAAAGCCGCTCTGACGTGGGCGGCTTTTAAGATTCAAACATTTTATGACACCATTCAATGGCTTCTATATAACATCCGTAGGCTTCTTGCTTCGGGAGATTCCCATCTAACATCTCATCATCCCATTCATTTCGTTCAATCCGTTTGGCTACACCGAGTACAAATGAATAATCATTTTCATAGCCAAGCAGTGCCTCGCCCACTTCATCAGAAAGCGGCAGCTCTTTTACAAGTTCTGTGATATCTGCCCTGACAAGTGTATCAATGAGAGAAAACATGCCTGTCAGCATATAAGAGGCTGGGTGCTCTCGTTCGGTACGACTCGCAATCAGTTCACACGTTTTCGCCCGAATGAAGGACATTTTAATAATTTCTTTTTGGCTTGAGTTGGCTTGAACATTCAATTCTTTAAATGAAAGAATAAAGATCCAACGCCTAATTTCATTAAAACCAAGCAGAATAATCGCCTGCCGGATACTTTTGATTTGATAAAGACGTCTCATGCCGCCTGAATTGAGCATTTTTAATAATTGGTATGATAGCGAAAGGTCACTTTCAATAAAATGTGTCACGACCTGGATATTCGGCTGTTCCTTGCTCAGCTCATTTAATAGCTGGTGGTACGCATGGAAGCTGGTCGATAATGCTCGTCCTGATATAACATGCGGCTCACTAAAGAAATACCCTTGAAACAAATGGAAGCCGGCTTCTAGCGCTTCTTCATATTCTCTTCGCGTTTCCACCTTTTCTGCAAGGAAACGAAGTCGATATTTTTTATAGGTATGTAGAATTTTTCTACGTTCTTCCGAAGTGGTCTTTAGAAAGTCAATTTTTAAAATATCAATGCAATAGAGGAGTTCGTCAAGCAACTTGTCACTGAAATGTGATCCGCTTAGAAAAAAATCATCAAGTGCAATCGTATATCCCCATTTTTTTAATTCCTTACATCTCATAATAAGTGCCGGGGTAATCGGGACATTTTCTAATATCTCGATCACAAGCTGATGCGGATCAAAATAGGTGAGCAGATCAGACGAAAGTAAGCTTTCGGTGAAATTAATGTAGCATCTTTTGCCTTCTGTCAATGTTTCGATGCCGATATTTAAAAAACTGTTAATAATGAGGTCCGTTGTCGCTTTGTCACCATCTTCAGCGCTATATGTATTGGTTTCACTATCTCTATAAAGTAGCTCGTATGATACGACTTGTTCTTTTCTGTTAAAAATAGGCTGTCTCGCAACAAACACCCTCAACTGCTCCAATCCTCCTTTATGCAATGACAAACAAGATGTGCTTTCAGTATACCAAATGATTGCGCTTATGGTTCAATTTGAATCGGTCAAAAAATAAAAAAAGAGATCACCTGACTGGATGATCTCCTTTCTTCCAACGTTAGCTTTCATAAAGCTCTAGTTTAATTTTATTTTTCACGTCATGGATAAACTGCATCTTGTTATCCCAGCATTTTTGACTCAAATCGACTGGATATTCTTCTGGTTTGCTGATTCGTTTATATTCCTCCCAGAAAAGTCCGAGGCTATCCTGCACATAGGCTTGAATCGTTTGAATATCCGGATTGTCATATACAAGTTTTCCTTGTTCGAAAATCGGGACATGTAGATCCTTCGCCACAAAGTTTGTGACAAATTTGCTGATAAATGTATGCACAGGGTGGAACATTTTTAGCTTATCCTCACTATGAACATCTTCCTCTTCGAGCGCAATGTAGTCACCCTCTGAGTGATGATTCAATTGGTTGATAATGCGGTACACACGTTTACGTCCTGGTGTTGTCACTTTCTCTGGGTTGGACGAAATTTTGATGGTATCATTCATTTTGCCGTTTTCTTCAATGGACACAAGCTTATACACTGCACCGAGAGCTGGCTGATCAAATGCTGTGATCAGTTTTGTTCCAACACCCCACACATCAATTTTGGCACCCTGTGCTTTTAAATTCATGATGGTATGTTCATCGAGATCACTTGATGCAATGATTTTTGCGTCATGGAATCCAGCTTCATCCAGCATCGTTCTAGCTTTTTTAGACAAGTAGGCAAGGTCACCACTATCAAGTCTGACACCAATAAAGTTGATCTTGTCTCCGAATTCTTTCGCTACCTTAATGGCATTCGGAATACCGGATCTCACGGTATCATACGTATCGACTAAAAAGACACAGTCTGTATGGGTTTCAGCGTATTTTTTAAATGCCGTATATTCATCACGGTATGCTTGTACAAGTGCGTGAGCATGTGTTCCTGACACTGGGATGTTGAAGCGCTTCCCAGCACGAACATTACTTGTCGCCTGAAAACCGCCGATGAGTGCCGCCCTTGCTCCCCACATTGCTGCATCCATTTCATGTGCACGTCTTGTTCCAAATTCTAGTGCTGTCTCGTCTTCAATGATTCCTTTAATCCGAGCTGCCTTTGTTGCAATCAGCGTCTGGAAGTTCACAATATTCAGCAAAGCGGTTTCGATTAGCTGCGCTTCGACAAGCGTTGCCTCGATACGCATAATTGGTTCATTTGCAAAGACAATTTCGCCTTCCCGCATTGAATGAAGGGAGCCTGTAAAGGATAACCCGCTTAAATAATCAATGAAATCGCTTTTATAACCGAGTTCGTCTTTTAAATACGCTAGATCACTTTCGGTAAAGGAGAAGTCCGATAAATACTCAATCGCTTTCTCTAAACCAGCAAATACAGCGAAGCCATTGTCAAATGGAAGCTTTCTGAAGAAGAGTTCAAACACTGCCTTCTTCTCATGAATGCCGTCTCTCCAATACGTTTCTGCCATGTTAATTTGATAAAGGTCTGTATGTAGTGATAAACTGTCGTCAATAAACCGATGCTCCAACTTCCATTCTCCTTCCCTTACTTAACCACTTTCGCACCAAGCGACTGCTCAAAGTGAGAAAGTGCCCACTCGTGCCCCGCTTCATTAAAACTCGCTACAGCATTCTCGTGAATCACAAGTTCAAAGCCTTTATTGTACGCATCAACAGCTGTATGAAGTACACAAATATCGGTACATACGCCGGCTAAATGAAGTTCAGTGATGCCACGCTCGCGCAGTTTCATTTCTAATTGAGTGCCTGCAAAAGCAGAGTATCTTGTTTTTTCCATATAGTAGACATGTTTTAAATGCTTTGACGTGTGAAATAGTGAACTTAGTTTGCCATAAAGTTCAATTCCCTTTGTCCCGCGAATATTATGGGGCGGAAATAACTTTGTCTCTGGATGATAAAGGTCTTGCTCCTCATGATGATCGACTGCAAAGACGACAAAGTGCCCTTCATCAATAAACGAAGAAGTGATCTCTGTGATCTTAGGCTCAATCGCCTGTCCAGGCTTTCCGCATGTCAATTTTCCATCGTCTGCAACAAAATCAACGGTATAATCAATACAAATCAATGCTTTGCCCATCCGCATCTCTCCCATATGCTCTTTTGACTCATTATAGCTTATTCATTTCACTAGGGAAACCTATTCAACAGATTCGTGAGAAAAAGCCTTTTGAAACAACTCATCTTCTATATAGATGTGCTCTTGATTGACCGCATTCGGCAGCTCTATCACAAGACCAAAAGGAGAATGTGCCTCATGATGATTCACCACTTTAAAGGAACATCCAGCGGCATTAGCCATTTTCACATATTGAGAATAAGAAGCATAGGACAACTCACCATTTAAAAGAACAGTGGCCTGACGGTTGGCCTTTAATATTTGTTCGACCTCTTGATACGGTTTATTTCGTGATACCTGTCCCTTTGTCAGGGCAAGAAGCGCTCGTTCCCTTAATGAACCGAGAAACATTCTTCGTTCATCGGGTTTTGTTTCAGCATGTCCAAATATCCCTTGCTGCAAATAAAAGTCTACGGATTCTTCTTTCATCGCTGTTTTCACTCCTGGTTTTAAAATTTACATTTCTGTGACCCAGTGCACAATCTTTAGTGCAAGTTCACGGGCTTCGTCTGTTTCTGCTCTTTCCATTAAGGATTGCTCAAGCGTATGGATCAGCTGCTCTTTTTCGTCCTCGTACGCAATGGAAATACTCCATTCAATATCAGGTACGGCAACAAGCGTTTTATATTCTTTTTTATTTTCATGTAAATATACATTGTAGGTCTTTGGCTGCCGGCTTGTGATGTGTGCTTTTCTAATTTTCATTTAACTCTGTTCACACCTCTTTTTTCTTCTTACATCCATATCCATTGTACCATAAAAAAAGACAGCTTCAGAAAAGGAATACCCTTTCAAAGCTGGCTACGCATTGAAGCTCTTTTGCTGACTAATCAGATTTGAATCCCAAACAAATGTGACGTTTGGACTGTTAAAAAATTGGACGAGGTCCCCTGCATTATAGGTACCTGAACCACCGGCGGAGTGATCAACACTTTTTGGTGAAATAGCAAAAACATCACCGAAATGTGCCGCCCCATTTCCGTACACACGATCTATATGAATAGGTCCAACAATCGCTGGCATTGCTCCACCACCTTTTCTATCTACATCATATGCCCAGCTCAACAATACGTGTATCACAAATAAAAAAGACAGCTGATATGTCATCACCAGCTGTCTTTCTATGCATTAAATGATTGAGGCTGGCCAAACAATGTGAAGTCCCAAAGCATCGTCGCATTTGGATCACTTGTAAGAGACATATAATCACCTGAATTAAAGGCTCCAGCCCCGCCAGTCGAGTGGTCTACAGCTAAAGGAGCAATGGCCAGTACATCACCAAAAGTAGCTGCACCATTTCCTCCTAATGACTCGATATGAATAGGTCCAACGATGGCAGGCATCAGAATCTCCCCCTATCTGCTTATGTCAATCATCTTATGCAGAAAGGGAAAAGTTGTGCATTTGCCCTGCCTTAGACGTTTAAATGCTGTTCTTTACGAGACCGCTGACGCAGCTGAACCAATCTGACAATATTCAGGGTGATGGCTTTGAGCAGTGCATAGACAGGAACCGCAAAGATCATGCCAAGGATGCCACCAAAGCTTCCTGCCCCAATTAATAACAGGATAATGGTCAAAGGATGTGTGTTCAGGCGTTTCCCAATGATCAATGGAGAAATGACATTTCCGTCAATTTGCTGCACGACAAGAATCACAATCACTGTCACCACTGCTTTTCCAGGCGAATCAAGAAAGGCAATAAGCACAGCTGGTGCCGCTCCAAGATATGGTCCAAGGTATGGAATCACATTGGTGACCGCAATGATAATACCGAGAATAAGCGCATATTTCACACCAATTAATAAGTATCCAATAAAACAAGCGACTCCGACAAACAAACAGACAATAATCTGCCCCTGTATGTAGGCTGCGAGCGTGTCGTTTAATTCTTTGAAGATCTTGAGCCCTTCCTTGCGGTAAGGCATTGGTAAGAACTGAACGAGCTTGTCCGGAAACTTATGCCCGTCTTTCAGCATATAAAATAAAATAAATGGAACTGTGATGACGGCTAAGGCAATATTCGCAATCACGCCAAACACCGCAGACATGCTTGAAGCAATGTTTTCCGGTAATGCCTTTAATGTCGAAACGACCGTCTGTTCAAACTTTGAGACAGACACATAATCTTGGCTCATCATCCAAGTAAATGTTTTAGAATGCGAAAAGTCATTGATAAATTTCTGCATGTCCGTCACATATCCAGGGAAGCTTTTGACAAGTCCGCCTAACTGCGTGACAATGACAGGTCCGGCAGCATTGACGATGAATGTGATGAGTCCGATGAACAGGAGATAAATAATCAGGATGGCGAGTGACCTAGGAATCTTCTTGGACAAGAATCGCACAATTGGATTAAAAATGAAAAAGAGAATACCTGCCAGCAAGATAGGAACAAACAGTGTTGACGCAAATAAAATAATCGGCTGAAATAAAAACGAAACCTTTGTTGATACATACACAATGAGTAAAACAAGTAATATTTGGAATGTCCAAAAATGAACTTTAGATTTTAACAAAGATGCTCCTCCTGTTACATATTGATCTTATTAAAAAACTACTATTCAACCCACCTTCTGTCAACTGCTTCTTGTTTTTAGAACCTCATTTTTTGAAAAAAAAAGAACAATTGGTATATCATGCACTTTTTCTAGATATACATTCTATAAGCATGAAAAAAAGCAGACACCTATGCGTCTGCTTGTTACACTCTTTCACTGTGATCAGGCATCACCGACACGATTTGCTGGATCCGCACATAAAAAACTGATTTCGCCCCCGCTTCTATCACAATATGATCCGGCATGACTTCCTTCAATTTCCCACGGACCGTATCTTTCACTGTTTGCACAATTAATCTCATACCGACCACTTTCTGCAATGTTTGATAAACATATGGATCAACTAATGAAACAAGCTGTGGACTTCCTTGTTGTGCCATACTACCCGCCCCTTTACTTGTGTATTTACCCACAGCGTATGCATGAACCCATGTGAATGTCACTCAGGGCAATCCCACAACATTAATACCATATTTTAACAATTGATACGTTTTTACATTTTTTAGAAGTATAATAGATTGGTGCTGCCAACCATTTAAAACATTTGAAGAGGTGAATTGTCTTGAAAAAACTCATCTGTATTGTTGCTGTCATGCTCTTTCTATCCTCTGCATGTTATGCGCATGCAGGGACAATTGGAGACCCACCAGGGACGCCAGGAAAGTGGTTTAAAGGCGAAGAGCCCGTTCAAAAAGACGGATCAAAACCACCACTTGTTTTTGTTCATGGCATTAACAGCTCCTCCTCCACTTGGTCCAATCGAAACGATATGGCAAAGCAGGCTGTTTTGAACGGATACGAAAGCGCATTCATAGATTTGCACCCAGATCAGGACATGAAAAAGAACGGCAAACTATTAGCGGAAAAGCTCAAAGAAATCTATGATGCGTTTGGTAGAAAACTCATTGTGATTGGTCATAGTAAAGGAGGGGTCGATACACAGTCCGCACTGGTGTATTTCAAAGCCCATCCCTATGTGGAAAAAGTCATTACTCTCGGCTCTCCTCATAACGGGACACCGCTTGCGGATCTAGCGTATAGCAAGGGCGGAAGCTGGCTTGCGGAAATTCTTGGACAAAAAAGCGACGCGCTTTATTCTTTGCAAACCGGTCTGATGGCGGCTTTTCGAAGTGAAACCGACCAGCTTGAGGCGTTTCCCAATAAATATGTCACCTACTCTGGCTCGGAATGGGGAACATTTGGCGGTGCGCTGTATTTAGGCGGCATGTATTTAAAGAGCTTTGGTACAAATGATGGTGCCGTCACGGTAAACAGCACAAAACTATCATATGCAAACAATATTTTAACAGGAAAATGGGATCACTATTCAATCAAAAACGGCACAAGTATGTTTCCTGTGTTCCAGCATCAGCTGCTGGCAAATGCCGCGAGCGCTGGAAATAAACATAAAGAGGAACAAGAGCCCGTTTCTGCTGAGCTCAATACAGATGTTTATGTGAAAGGTGGAGAAAGTGAAAAGGATCAAACAGAAGCGTTCTATGTAGAGGAAGGAACGAATGGCTTATCGATCCAGTGGTTAAATGAAAGGCAGGAGACGCAGCCCGAAATCATTGCCCCAAATGGAGATGTCTTAACAAACCTTAAGACATCGGAAGCATCTTTCCCATATGAAGGCGCATATTCACACCATGTGAAAATCAATAAACCCGTTCCTGGAAAATGGACGATTCAATCGAACTCAGGAAAAAGAGCTCCTTATCTGCTGCTTGTATCCTTTGATTCACCGTTAAATGAAGAAATTAAAGAAGCTGCATCGAAATCAGGAGGTGCATCGACCCATTCAAGCGGTCTGATTAAGCGGTTAAGCAAATCAGTGGAAACCAATTACTTTAAAGACGCACAAAAGGATCATCCACTGAAAACAAGTACCTCATCAGCTATTCAATTGAAAAAAGAAGGTGCTTATTCCGTCACGGTGCAATACACTGGACTCACTACGTCAGGGACATCTGCGTTTAACCGTACCGTTATTCGAACATTGTATGTCGATCAGCACGGAACGATTCATGGAGACATTCCATATTAAACAGAGCGTTTCATGGGCTGAAGTGCCTGCTGCACTTTCTGATCCAAATCGGCAATTTTTTTCATTGCGAGTGATTCGTCTATTTGTCTGTAATGGTGGTGTCCGCCAGGCTCTTCATCCATTTCATCTGCTTTCTTCACAATTTGTTGAAGTGTGTCCTTATGAAGGTCGCCCTCTGGCAAATAGGAATCTGTATGAAGCAGAATCGCAAGTGCAATATCTTTGGCTGCTTTTGGTTCCTCTCCTAGTCGTATGAGCAGTTTATGTGCCCGCTCTGCACCTTTAATGGCATGAATATCATTTCGTCTATATGTCTCGTAATCCCACTCTCCGCCGGCTGTATACCATTCATAATGGCCAATGTCATGCAAGAGTGCTGCTTTCACAGCAAGATCTGGGTTAATTCCAGCCTTCATCGCCAGCTTGAATGCGTGATAAGCACAAGCAATCGCATGGGCTTTTCCTGAACGATTTAAATACTTTTGAGCAACTGGATGGGTGTAAACATCCATTAATGTAACCTTTCTCATGGAAACCCCTCCTTATCTATATTTTTAGCATCCTAACATATTCTGAAAAGAAACTCAAATGTTCTGTTATATTTTCTATGAGTCTCAAGATTAGCTTATGTCAAATTAGCCGGTTTTGCTTGTACAAGACGGAAAAAAGCAGTCGTTATGACTGCTTTTTTCCATAGTCACGTGCATCGTATACGCAGCCGCCAGCTGGATCATCCGCTAATAGATCGAGCAAAATACTTGCGACTTCATCTGGACTCTTCAAAGTACCTGTTTCATATAATTGCTGAAAACGTTCAATTTGTTCGAAGTCCTGTTTTGATGATTTCCGAATCTCTCCTTGCATATCTGTATCAATCGTGCCTGGGGAAAATGAAAACGTGTTGATTGGATACGCCTCGTCCTGCTGTTCCTCATGCAAAGTCCTCATAAACATATCAAGTCCTGCCTTTGAGCTGCAATACGCACTCCAGCCTTTATATGGATTTTTCGCCGCTCCAGAAGAAAGGTGAACAATCGTTTTCTTTCCATTAAATGATTGAGTCTGCTTAACAAACACATGGCTCAGCAAAACAGGAATCACAAGATTCAGCGTATAATGCTGATGAAGCGTATCCTGTCCGCCTTGCCCCACACGCTTGATTGGTGTCACCATGCCTGCATTATTGACGAATAAGATGTCATCAGCTGCTGTCAGTGTTTGCGGCGTGAGACAATCTCGAAGCCATTTGGCTGCTGCTTGCTCATCTGTCAGGTCGACCTGTGTATGTGTAAGCTTCGGATGAGAAATTGGTGATGCACTTCTTGCTGCCGTGTACACATGATCTCCGCTTGAAAGCAGCCGGTTCACAAGTGCTAGGCCAAATCCTTTTGATCCGCCTGTAACGATTGAAACTCGAATGACAATCTCCTCCCTCGATAACTCTATTTTACGTAGTGAAACGGTACGACTTCAAGCAATCTGCATAAAGAAAAACCTGCCTCTTTTTAAAGAGACAGGCTATTTCTTTTCAGCCTTCACATTCACCTTTGGAATTAGAATGACCATCACAACGATGCCAAAGACGATTAAGAAACCAAAGATGATCGGAAGCAGTGCGGATGACTGCTTCTCATAATCATCTCCAGAAGGTGCCGATACAGCGGCATCACGAAAAGAGATATTCATCTCTTCCATCATGTGAGCTGATGTTTTGGGCGGATTCTCTTTTAGATCACTGAAAAGCTGCGGAGAAAGAGACCCTCCCGGAGTTTTAGGCGGTTCAGCAAAATGAATGTCTGTTTTAACTGTTGATGTCTTTTTGCTTTGTTCGTATTTCGTTTGATCCCTCAATATACTTGAGTTAATATTGAGTTCTTTTTCTTGATATTCATTCGGCTTGACATTTGTATCCGTATCTTCACCAGCAGCGAAAGCAGCAGGAATGAGGAGAAAAAGGGACATGACACCAAGTGCCATCCCTTTCACGAACAGATTAAGCCTCATGAGTCACATCACGTTCCTCCGTTTTATCTTTCCATAGCTTTGTCACAAGCGGGATGGCCATGAAGAGGACAGTTAAAATCACTAATCCTGTAACACCCATTCCAAAGTGATCTCCATTTCCATATTGGATGGACAGGTACACGTCTGTCACTGGATTTGTGAAATGGAAATTCGGCATCACCAAATCAATTAATGGTGCGACAAAGAAGAAAATAAGCGCCGTTGCTGCCATCCATCCGGCAATAGAGCCGAAAAGGAACGCCGTGCGAATAAAGGCGGAACAAGCCACTAATAGTAAAATCGTGAAAATGGACCACTGAATCGCTTGATCATCTGCAAGCTTGTAAATGTTCAGTCCGAACAGGCTGATCATGAGTCCGACTAATAGATTTAAAATGCCAAACAGTGCACCTTTAACCAGCATCGGAGCTGCCGCATAATACGAGCTGAAAAAGCCAATTAACAAACTACTGATCATCACAATGACCAAAATGACCACTGGCGGTACAGTCTGCGTTTTTTCTTCTGGTACATCACCGCTAATTTTCAGCGGATTGGCTAAGTGATTATACACATAGTTGCTGTTGCCTTGATCGCTTAATGTGTTTCCTAAAATACCTTTCAAATCTTGCTGAACAAGCTTCGTGGAATGAACATTCTTGCTCCAGTTTTCATTCAGCGTATCCGCTTTTTCTTGAACTGTTGTCACACTCTCTTCAATGTTATTCGTATAATCCGCCACCCCTTTTTGGCGGTCGGTTAACGAACTCATATTTTCAGAAAGTCGAAGCACTTCCTGACCAATTGAATCCTGTGCACTGACAACAATAGAACTGCCTGCAAGGTCTGCCGTATACACTGCATCTCCTTGATCAGCCATTTGCTCCGCAACATTGTCCGCACTTTCAGAAATTGTGTTTAATTCCTGTTCCATGCTTGCCTGCTGAGTCGAAATGTATTCTGCATAGCCATCTGAAAACTTCTGCATCTCATCAATAAAAGTAGACACATCATCGTTTGACGTCAGCATTTGTTTTTTGAGCGTATCCCAGTTTTCTGTTTCCTCTTTTTTGATGGAGAGGATGGACTGGATATTCTCTTCTTTTGCGTCATATAAAGAAGAGTTATTAGATGGTTGATAGACATTTGCGATCATCAGCTCTAGCTGAGAGAGTTGATTGGAATACTCCATTAATTTTTTAGTTCTTGTTGATTTTGTTTCGAACTTTTTCTCAAAAAGATTGTCATTAAAAGCTTCACCAATCGGTGAGTTTCTGCGCTTCAGCTCTTTTACTTTGCTTAAAATAGTGGATTCCTGATTTTTGATTTCATTTGGAATCACATTATATCGATCTTGTAACCATAGGAACATCTTTTCAAGCTTTTCTACTTTTTTCGTAAGTTTCTCAAGCTCTTTACTCATTTGACTCACTTTGTCTTTCAATTCGTCATTATGAGCGGAAGCTTTTTCTTGAATTTTCTTTTTCACTTCATCTAAGCGGGTTGAGAGTGCTTTTAGGTCATCCTGCGATGAATTCTTGTTGCCGGTATCTGGCTGAGCAGGATTTTCGCCCGCTTCACCTTCTTCCCCATCTCCGGTCGAAGGAGGTGTCTCCTGTTCTCCTAATTGATCCGCAAGGTCGTTCATTTCTATTGAAATTTGTGAGAGCTCATTTGTTTCTTCATCTAGGTTAATCCCAATCTCTTCTGGGTTTTCATTATCTTGATCTGATGGCCCGTCATCTTCAGAATCAACTGGCGGCTCAGGCTCGTCCATCAACTCTTGCCTTTTTGCCAATAGCTTTGTCTGCAAGGATGATATCTTATTTCGATAGTATTCTAAGTAACTCTCTTCATAGTTTTTAATTAGTTCCTTCTGAGACGCTATCACAAGATCCGTTAATCCCGTTGATTGCTTAGGAATGGCTTCTTCTCTTGACTTTTGAACAGATTGGATGGCGCTGTCCGTTGTGTTCAGCTGACTTTGTACCCCGTTGATGTCTGTTTTGAGTCCGCCCATTTGATCACTAAAGCTGCGGGCATTTTGGTTTTGGATATCAGCGAGCTGTTTGAGCCCCTGCTGGATTTGTTTTTGGTTTGTCGATTGCGCTTTGATCAAGAGGTCCTTTTGTTTGTCTTGATACTGCTGGTATTGATCGACTACTTTCACAAAGTCCTTTAACTGGTTCTTTGCTTCTTCTGTTGTACTCAGACCGTCTTTATACTGTTTCTGCGAGTCGGTCATCGCATTTTTTAATTCTTCTATTTGTTTCTTCTGCTGCTGAACGGCGTCTGATAGTTTGTTTGAGTTTGGCTTATAGAAGTTATACATCGTGTTTTGGAATTCGACTTCTTTGCCGACAATATGCTCAAACTCTTCTCTGACATTGCCGATTTCCTGTGATACAAAACTCCAGTATAATGTCGACATCTGTTCATTCATTTTCTTTTGCGCATTTTCCAGCTCTCTTTGCACTTTCTCTTTATTGACTGAATTGAGCTGATCTTGAATGGAAAATTGAATGGATGCCTTTTCAGGATGGTCTTTATCATAGCTCAGCACATTTTTAGAGAAATCAGACGGGATATAGAGGACAGCGTCATACTTTCTGCTTTTCAGTCCATTTTCCGCCGCACTGCGGTTCACTACGGTCCATGTATAATCTGGACGCTCTGATAATGCGGCGACGACATCTTGTCCGAAACGAGCGGTGTTTTCACTTTCGCTCGCTCCCATATCCTCATTGACCACAGCAATATTACGTGTGGCATTCTTTTTTTGTTTTGCCGGGTCATCTCCAATGAGGTGGAAAAATAAAACCGGCAGAACAAGAATCAATATCATCGTCGATACGATTTTGATGGAGCTTTTTTGCTGCTCTGTCATTGAACACTCTTCCTTTCTACCGCACATAAAGGAACCTGAATTTTCTTCTCTTTCCCGTTCTCAACCAAATACCCGAAGCCTGGCTGAATATCTGGTTCTTGTCTTGCATACGGAAGCGGTATGATGTTTTGCTCTGATTTTTTCATGAGTAACATGGCATGACGAACTTGTTTGATTTCGTTTGTGAGTGCATCATAGCCTTTACTGAATTCGGTATGATTTCCTGATGCGATCAGGCTAAAGCCTAGGTGCGCATATGATTTCATGAAATCAGCCAATTGATCTTGAAGACGCGGGTCGATTGTCTGCTGAAAACGCGTGATCCCATCAACCACAAGCACAATTTGAGGGAACGACAACTGATCAGTCTCTCCCCGGCGCACAGCTTCGACGTACATCTCTTCCCGCACCTTGAATAAACGGTCTATTTCCTCTGCCCATTCGGTGATATCATCTTTTGTTTCAAGGTAATCAATGTTCTCTTCTTTTGCATAATGAGAGAGACCCCGATCAATCGAATCAAAGACGGCTAGCTTCTCAGGTTTTGCTGCTAAAAGCTGATCAAGCATCAGTTTTGTCACGTTTGTTTTCCCTCGCTGCGTTTGACCGATGATGAGGCAGTGTTTATTCTTCTTCAAGTCAAAGTAAACAGGAGCAACAGATTCCTCATCTAGTCCGACTGGAATGTCATACGGCTGTTTTTGTTCTTCTAAGCGACTCTCTAGCTCCCAAATGGTTAGTTTATCAGGAAGCATTGGTACAGGTTTTGGTTTTTCAGCTGATGCAAAGCGATCATGAAGAAGCTGGATCTCTTGTTTCAAATGCTCAAACAGCTCGAGGTCGTTATCTCCTTCAACTGGTAGGAACATTTGTGCAAAGTAAAGCTCTTCTTTGTTGATAATAACTCGTCCTGGAATCGGCTCTAAGCTAAATTTCGGTCTGCCAATAATCGAGTACGCCTCTCCTTGATCCATTAAGTAATGAACGACCTTTGTTTTCAAGTTGTTCATAAGAGATTGACGGACTGCGTTTACCCGAGTCGCTGTAATTAAGAAGTAAATTCCTAATGATTGTCCGTCACGGCTCAGCTGGATAAATTCAGATTCAAGTTCATGCATTTCGTCTTTGACAATGTCAAAGTTGTCGATCACGATGAAAATGAATGGGAGCTTTTTCTCATTTAAGGCGTTGTACATTTTGATATGACTCATTTCTTGCTGCCTGAATAAACGCTTGCGGTATTCAACCTCTTCCCGCAGACGCGTCATCGACTTTTGAATCTTTCTCATTTGATCCATTAAGAAATAATCCGCCGTGTGCGGCAGCTTGGCCAACGGAAGCAATGTTCCATTTCCGAAGTCATAAATATACGCATGCCATTCTTCAGGTGAATATCTCTCCGCAAAGCTCATGAGTAGTGTTGTTGCAGCAAGTGATTTTCCGTAGCCAGAGGAACCAAAGATCCCAATGTTCCCATCCTCCATCATTTGATAAGAAAGTGGATGCTGGCTTTGCTGATCTGGCTCATCGACAAGCGCAAAATGGAAGACATGCTCTTCACTCGACGCGTAACGTGATTTTGGAATCCGTTCTTCGAGCGGTGGAAGCCAAGGACTTGGGAGCTTCTCAATCCCAAGCTCCTGCTGCATACGTTCAATTTCATCCACAACAGCAGAAATCTCCGACACTGTCTCTTTTTTCACAGCCGGCTCTGTGCTTACCCCTGATAACGGAATAAGTCCAGTATCAGTCACAATGGCAATATCATCTTCTGATCCGTAGCCATCTTCCATATAAGGCGCACCGCTCCAAGCTGATTGGAACAATTCATAGATTTCATTGTTCCCCACTTGTAAGTAGCCGCGGCCTGTAACGGTAATAGACGCCGCATCACTATTTTTCAATATTTCCTTACTGTCTGACGCATCTTGTACTTTTAGTGCGACCTTAAAGCGGGAGTTACTCCAAATCTGATCATCAATGACCCCGCCTGGCTTTTGGGTAGCCAAAATAAGATGAACCCCAAGGCTTCGGCCGATACGTGCAGCACTGACAAGCTCTCTAATAAAGTCCGGCTCTTCACTTTTTAATTCAGCGAACTCATCAGAGATTAAGAATAAATGAGGCATTGCCTGTTCAGCTTTTTTCTCCTTATAGAGCTTCGTATAATCATTGATGTGATTCACATGATATTGATCAAACAAGCGTTGTCTTTTCTTCAATTCACTTTTAATTGAGGCAAGCGCCCTTTCACTAAAGTTCTTACTGCCTTCAATATTGGTGATCGTGCCAAGTAAATGTGGAATATTCCGGAACGGCTGCGCCATTCCGCCTCCTTTATAGTCAATCAATAGGAAAGCGACTTCATGCGGGTGAAAGTGTACAGCGAGCGATAAAATGTACGTCTGTAAAAATTCACTTTTCCCTGATCCTGTTGTTCCCGCCAACAGGCCGTGCGGGCCATGTGCTTTTTCGTGCAGGTTCAGATCCACAATGTCATTTTTCCCTTTATAACCGATTGGCACAGAGAGTGATTTGGCCGTTTCTGATGTGAGCCACTTTTCACGAATGCCAATCTCGTCTACCTGTTTGGCATGAAAAAGATCAAGGAAGGAGACCGTTTCAGGAATCGAATTGGTCATGCCAACTTGATGATCTAATGTTCTCAGCGTTCTGGCAAATAGCTCATTGTCCCCTCGCTCATGTGTATCAAGCTGAAATGGAATTCGGACGGCTTTCTTGTGCTGAATGAGAATATCTCCTTCTTCCTCGTTAATATAACGGACAAGCGTAGAGATATTTTCAGCTAAGCTTTCCTTTGTTTCAGCAGCAAAAATAATGGAGATGCCAAGGTCAGTTCGGCTGCCTTCTAAATATTCTAAAATCACATGTTCCGCAATGAGCTCATGATTTGTCACGATAAACACAAAGTGAGGCGTAAAGATCTTCTTCTCTTTTTCTTCTTCTAGATCACGCTCACGTAAAATTTCATAAATCGAGGACAACAGCTGATCGCGTGTTTGTTCGTTGTAAATAAACCCTTTGCCGTATGTATGAGGCAGCTGGAAATGCGGAAGCCATTTCATCCATTCCCAATTCTCATACTCTTGCTCATGAAAAATAAACACAAATCTTAAATCATGATAGCTATGCGAGAAAGCAAGCTGTCCGACAAGCTGATGAAGCTCCTTTTTCACAATGGCTGGCTTTCCAATCAATCCAGTTGGGCCATCGGCAAGACCGAATGTGATGGGTACATCCTTTACTTCACGATAGACCTGTTGCATGTGCTGCGTTTGTTCCATTAATTCATCGATATCACGATTGGCCATATCGCCGCCGCTCATCGATAGTTCATAGCTTGACGGGACTGCGCCCGTCCCAAGACGCAGCTGCAAGAAATCATCACTCATCAGTGTTTTTTCCCAAATTCGGCCGCTAATTTCTGACGTTAAATACTTCATTTGTTCAAATGACGGATAATGATACGTCAAAATATATTGCTGGCGGTCGTAGAGCTCTTGCAGCTCTTTTCGTTTATTTTCTAAGTAAAGAGAATAGACTCGCTGCCGTTTCTCTTCCCTTCTTTTGCGTTGTGATTTCTCTTTAAAGTATTGAACAGACGATGTGATTAACGTCATGATAAACATCGCCATCGACACGACAATAAAGATCCCGCGCGGCTGGACAAGAGCGACAATTCCCATCACAAGAAGCATCACAAGTGGCGGGAGGACAACAAGCCAAAGCCCTCTGCTGTTATTTTCACTCTCCTGCGAAGGAAAGCTAAAGGAAACCCGGTCATCTGGCAGATCATAAATTAAACGCGGTGTTCGTCTATATAAAGGATATTTTTGTTTTGTTTCTGTGCTTGGTGCTCTTGTTTTTTCCAAACGTGTTTGAAATGGTTCATATGCAGTCACCTGCAATAAATCATCCTCTTTCAATGTCACCGTTAGAAAGTTCCAGAACAGCTCATCTCCAGCATCAATTGTCTCTGGACCGTGAATTTTTTGCCCGTTCACATAAATCGTTTCGTCCTGAGGCATGACATACCAAGTTCCTTCGATTTTCTCCAAAGTAAATTGGCTCGCATCTTGAAACATGGAATGCGCTTGTTCTTTCCACACATCAATATCACCTTTGTTCTCACGTGAAAAAGACAGCTCGACTCTATTTCCTAGGTAATAAATGTGTTGATCATGATGTGCTTCCATTAAAACAAGTGTCAGTGTACCAAGCTTATATGGTTCATGTGGAAGTAATGTGCCTTTCTTCTCTTCACCCTGATAAATGGAAAAGCCATCATTCGGTTCATCAGGAGTTAAACGGATGACCCCTTCATCAAACGAAAGTGAAGGGATTGTCACCGTATGCTCTATTTCAGGTCCAATCACAGCTTCTCGATTGAACTGCTCGTCTAAACGGACGGTTTGATAATCCTCCTCATAAAAAACCCAAAGAAGACTCAAACGCTCCACCTCCTCATGGGACAGCACCAACTGTCAGTTGTATCGAAAGAATTATTTTTTCTCATCTTTTTTCGTCTGAGAGGTTTTCTTTTTCGCTTCAGATTCTTTCTCTTTTTTCTCTTGATCGGCTTTTGACTGCTCTTTTTGTTCAGCTGTTTCATCTGTTTGACTTGCGCCCGAGGATTCATTGGTGCTTGTCTCCGTTGTTTCTTTTTCTTCATATTTCGCCATTTCCTTAATGATCGGATCTAGCTGTTTTTGTTTTTCTTCCGCAGAAAGACTGTCATCGTTTTGAATGTCGTTGCGGTAGGCGACGAGTGCCGTAAATATGTACCGGTCGTCTCCAAGTACCCGTGCAATATCAAGTGCTTCCTTGCTATTGCCTTGTCCAATATGAATCCAGAAAAGGAAATATTGCGGATCAGTCTGTAATGTGTATGTATCTGTGATTTCTTTTTTATGCTGATCGAGTAACAGGTTGCCTTGATTTGTTTGTACATACGAAATGGCCAGTTCATATTGAAGAGAGACCGGCATTTGATTGGCTGAATATTTTTCTAACGTATCCACCACTTGGCTGTACTGTTTGTTGAGATAATATTTGTTTGCCTCGACATACGCTTCTTGTTTCGGCATCGCAAAAAAGAAGGTGTAAATGGTGTACACCAATGCAGGGATTAATAGGACAAGCAGACCTAGTCCGATATATCGTTCGACCTTCCATTTCTTTTTCGGAATGGTCAATAGCGTTTTCTCTTTCGTTTCAATCGCTTCGATCTTTTGCTGAATCAGGGCAGACAATTCTTCCAGAGACTGCGTTTCGCTGATCTCTTTTGCCAGTTCAGATAATTTCAGTGTCTCGCTGTAAGCCACATATTCTTGAAACTGATATTCATGGTCCACCACTCGAAGAATGACGGCTTTGACCTCTTTTAACAGACGATGCTCATCCGTTTCATATGGCGGGATGCTTTCTTTGACGCCGTAATGCAAAAATGCAGGAGCTAAGCCTTGATGAAAAACAATGTTTTCAGGAGAAACAATAGGATGCAGCCGCTTCACGTCGTGTTTGCACACTGCATCGACAAGCTGGTATGAAAAAATCCATTTGCTTTTTTCATCCTTCGCATGGATGAAACGAAATTCCTGATAGGCAGGAGGCGGTTGAATCGAAATAATGACCTCATCTTCAGTTAATTGAATCTCTTTTTTGAATGAAGGGTTGATGTCTTTGATCGGTGCCGCTTCTAAACCGTCTAAGAGTTTAATGGTCTCTCTTTGAAAAATGAAGCTGTAGGTTACGCCCTCTTTTTTCATCACTGCTTCTAATTGTTCTTCTAAATAGGAACTCTTTTTATCTGCCATTTACAAAAGTCCTTTCATAGTATTTCCAGCCTGTCTCCTGTGGTGATTCCACAGTCTGACAGCTTATATTCGCCTGAAAACACAGCTTTCTTATTGACTACTCGCACCCAGCCGCCTTCTCGCTTAGGAAGTGAGATTTGTTTTGCCTGCCAGGCGATATGGATGACTTGTTTAATATGTAAATAATTTGATAGTCTCAAATCAAACACACTGCCATCATAATTTTTTAAGTCGATGGTAATATCGATATACACAAATTTCCACCTCACAAAATAGAAAGAGCGCCGGCATCCATTGACAGACTCGGCGCTTTTTCTGCTTTTCACACTTAGAAAGGAAATCCCTTTGATTAGCCGCGGATTTGGCTAGCGATGTCTTGGTCAGTGCTTTCAAGTGTATTTGCCGTTTGATCAAGCTGATTGCTGACATCTGTTAATAGATCAGACATTTTGATGAATGAAGGCTTTAACTGCTCGTATTGATCAGCAAATGCTTCACTAGAAGCACCTTCCCACATTCCTTTTAAATCTGAGATCATTCTATTTAGACGATCAACTTGGTTTAACACTTCTTGACTTTCAACACCATATTGCTTAGCGGTCGCTCTTAGTTCTTCTGGGGTTACGCGAATAATTCCTGACATATTCCTCATTACCTCCCGTGCATAGCCGCCATATAATGGGCTAATCCACTTATTTTTTGACGTTATTATTATAAAAACAGAAATGATACACAGTCAAACAAATCTGTTTTTATTTTACAAAATGAGTCTATAGAATTACTGTATTTTCGCTTTTTATCTAGTATTTAACATTTTTTTGGTCATATATTCTTAATAAGTGTAGACACACTTCACTGAATCTTTCCGCCTATTGATTTATTACTACGTTATTATTGTACTATTTCTTTTTCGCCTTCTTTCAGCATGATACGCTCGCTTCTCATAGCGATCTCTTTTTTAAATTTATGGCATTTTGTTATTGATTTACGTACCGCTTTCTCTTCATAATGTAAGTACGTGAAATATTCGAAAAAGCAGGGGTTTTTATGAAAAAAAAGACAGATCCATTTAAGTATAGTCTTGATCGTTTAGAGGATGTGGCAGACCAAATTAGTGATGTGCTCAATTGCCCTATTACTATAGAAGATACGCATCATCGATTGCTCGCTTATAGCACACATAATGATTTTACTGATCCCGCCAGAACTTCAACCATTATCTCCCGCCGTGTACCGGAAAAGGTCATTAATCGGCTTTGGAAGGACGGCATCATTCCTACACTCCTTAAAACAGACGAACCGCTTCGTGTCCCTCAAATTGCAGAGGTGGGTTTATCTAGCAGGGTTGCCATTTCAATCTGGAAGGACAAAGAAGTACTCGGATTTATCTGGGCGATTGAATCCACACAGCCTTTTTCAGAAGAAGAAATAGACCTTTTGAAGATGGCAGCACATGCTGTTAAAAACAAATTACTTAACTTACAAATTCGCAAAACGAAAACAGAAGAACGCAATCAGGAGCTTTTTTGGAAGATGCTCACAGGTCATATTCATGAAAAGGATGAGATGCTCGACCTATTTTTAAGACTCGGCATCAGATGTCCAGACACGTATGCCATCATCATCTTCCGACTTCGTGACGAACTCACAGAGGACACAGAAAAAAAGCTATCTTATCTGCTTGAAACAACACAGCAAGTCCAAGTGCTGTTAACGACTGTTGATTTTCACGAATTCATTATTCTTGTCTCACCAAAAACAGAGCACCCGCTGCAGGATATTAAACAATTCACAAGCGGCATGCTGCAGCAGCTGTCTGATCGTTATCATATCCATCACGTTCAAGCAGCGATTGGTGGAATTTACGATAACATCTCTCATATTCAGCCATCCTATAAAGAAGCACTCGCTGTATTAAAAACAAAAGAGCGCTTCCCTGTTGAAACCGAACGTTTACACAGTTTTTCTGAGCTTGGTATTTATCAATATTTAGATGTCCTCGCTGAAAAACGAAGGGGCTCATCTTACTCCAGTTACTCTTTATCAAAGCTGGAAGATTACGACCTGAGGCATCATTCCAACCTAGTCGAAACCCTTGAACGGTTTATTGACTGTGACAGCAATGCCAATATTGCCGCAAAGCAATTAAACATCCACATCAATACATTGAATTACAGATTAAAACGCATTACGGACATTGCAGAAATCGATTTAAAAAACATGAATGAGAAAATGACCATATACCTTGATATGAAGCTAAAAAACGTCCATTTGTGAAATTTCACAAAGAGGCGTTTTTTTATTTTTTATTTCAACCGAAGCATTTTTTAAACATTCAGGATACACTAGACATACAATATGAATAGATAAGCATGGGAGGAATAAACATGATCATCGGCATTCCGAAAGAGATTAAGAACAATGAAAACCGAGTGGCATTAACACCAGGAGCAGCTTCTCAATTACTTTCAGCTGGACATCAGATTTTGATTGAAACAAACGCTGGTTTTGGAAGCGGATTCACTGATGACGATTATGTATCTGTTGGTGCAGAAATTCTTGATCAAGCGAAAGATGTGTGGGCATCTTCTGATATGATCATGAAGGTAAAAGAACCATTACCTGAGGAATATTCATATTTCAGAGAAGGACTCATCTTATTTACGTACCTGCATCTTGCCGCAGAGCCCTCCTTGGCTGAAGCGTTAAAACAAAAAGGCGTTACAGCTATTGCTTATGAAACAGTAACGGACGGAAAATCACTCCCTCTCTTAACACCTATGTCTGAGGTGGCAGGCAGAATGGCCGCCCAAATCGGTGCACAATTTTTAGAAAAGCCAAAAGGCGGTAAAGGCATCTTGCTCGCAGGCGTACCAGGGGTATCAAGAGGGAAGGTCACGATTATAGGCGGCGGTGTTGTTGGAACAAACGCAGCGAAAATGGCGATTGGACTTGGCGCAGATGTCACTCTGATTGACGTAAACGCAGAACGCTTACGTCAGCTGGACGATCAATTTGGTCATCAAATGAAAACGTTAATGTCTAACCCTGTCAACATCGCCGATTCAGTCAGCGAGGCAGACCTTCTCATTTGTGCGGTGCTGATCCCAGGTGCCAAAGCGCCGACGCTTGTGACGGAAGAAATGGTGAAGCAAATGAAGCCTGGTTCCGTCATCGTAGACGTAGCCATTGACCAAGGCGGCATTGTCGAAACAATCGATCATATCACAACACATGATCAGCCTACTTATGAAAAACACGGTATTTTACATTATGCTGTCGCCAATATGCCTGGAGCCGTTCCACGGACATCGACTGTTGCTTTAACGAATGTCACCGTTCCATACGCACTGCAAATTGCTCATAAAGGCGCTGCAAAGGCCATTCAAGAAAACAAAGCCATTGCAGAAGGTGTCAATGTCATGAACGGACATATCACTTATGAAGCCGTCGCTCGTGATCTCGGCTATGATTATGTACCTGTTCATCAAGCGATCGATGCGTCTTCTATGACAGAAGCTTAATACAGACCCGCCCTTTTGATGGGCGGGTTTTATTGTTAACCAATATTAAAAACAGGTTGACAAATAACCTTCATCCCCTTAATCTATTTGTACAGATAAGACAGGGGGAAACATCATGCAACAGAAAACAAGAACCGCTGATTTTGTGCTAGTCGGAATGTTTGCTGCACTCATGGCGATTGGAGCGAATATCACATCCATTGTGCCGTTTTTACAAGTCGGCGGAATTCCACTTACGATGCAGCCATTTTTTTGTGTACTTGCTGGTCTTTTGCTCGGCAGACGGCTTGGTGCTTTAGCGATGATTGTATATGCCTTGGTCGGAATTGCTGGCGCACCTGTATTCGCACAGTTTTCAGCAGGCTTTGGGGTGATTTTAGGCAAAAGCGGTGGTTTTGTCTTATCGTATATTCCTGCTGCCTGGCTAGCTGGATTCATTTTAGAAAAAAGAAAACATCCTGGATTTGGCCGCTTTTTACTTGCAGCTATTGCAGGTACGACCGTCATGTATGTGATCGGAACGACTTATACGTACCTCGCATTAAATGTGTGGCTGAATGCCCCGATTTCTTATCAAACCACGTGGTTCTTTATGATCTGGTTTATGGTGAAAGATTACGCATTGACGATATTACTTGCGATGCTGGCACCTAAAATTTATCGCTCTGTTTCAAAAGCCACGTCCTTTCGAAAACAACAAGCCGCATCATAAGTGCAGACATCATCTACAAGTTGAACATAGAGAAAAGAGCCTATCTTCATTTAGGCTCTTTTTTCATCATTTATTCAGCGTATTGGTCGATGATTCCTTCTAGCATCCCTTCAAGCACTTCTACATCTTCAAGATCTGATGGACTGAAGCGGTAGCGCACAAGCTGTTCTCCATCATGATACATCTCCTCAAGCCACCCTCTGAGTCCTCTTGCTCTGCGGTCGACTTCGAAAACAATGTCTAATCCACCTTCATCTATCAGAAAAATCAGCTCTAATTCATCAAGCATATAACGATAGTCATCTGATGTCGGAATAAACTCAAATTCTTGAACAAATGGAAGACGACGCTGGAAGTAAGGTGCTTGTTCACAGTCTGCTTCGTTCAAGTGGAAGCCAAGATTTCTAGTGGCTTCTAGCACATTTTTCACCCAAGGATGTGCTTCAACGAAAATGCGATCATAGTCCGATTTATCAATTCCGCCTTGGATATCAAGGTCCGTCTCTACGGCAATTTCTACTTTTCCGATCGTCATCGGGGTATCAATAGGAAGAATAAATGAGAACGGAAATTCATGCTTTTCGCCAGGCTGGATGGTAAAAGAATCCGTCACCCGTAAAGTATAGATGTTCGCATATTTTCTACGCTCTTCATCATCTTTCACAATCACATACTGTGTTTCAATCTTGACATTGATATAGCGGATGTCCTGAGAGATTTTCCCGCCTTTTGCATGGACAGTTCCCCTTACCTCTTGTCCAGGATAATAAGTGTTTTTCTCCAAAATGGTATCTACCTTTGCCGCACCAATCCCTGCACTTGCCGCTAGCTTTTTAAAAAATGACATCTCTCATCTTCCCCTTTTCGTTTTTATCAGCATATATACGTAAGATAGAGGAAGAAAGATTCATTTAATTCATACTTTAGTCCTAATTATTTTTTCGCTTGTGAACAACAAAAAAGCTTATAGAAAAAACATCATCGTTTTCTCTACAAGCTTTTCATCTTACAGGATAATCGCTGCAAGCCAGCCGAATAGAACAAGCGGGATATTATAATAGATAAAAGTCGGGACACATGTACCCCAAATGTGGTGATGCTGTCCATCCATGTTCAATCCAGATGTCGGTCCAAGCGTACTGTCACTTGCAGGTGAACCTGCATCCCCAACAGCCGCAGCTGAACCAATAATGGCAATGGTCGCCATTGGACTAAATCCAAGGTGTAAACAAAGTGGAACAAAGATGGTCGTAATAATCGGAATCGTGGCAAATGATGATCCGATCCCCATTGTCACAAGCAGACCCACAAGCAGCATTAAAATGGCCGCGAGACTTTGGCTGTTGCCGATAAATTGAGAAGATGCTTTAACAAGCGTTTCAATGTCTCCTGTTTTGGTTAAAACGTTGGCAAATCCAGCCGCAACAAGCATGACAAAACCGATAAATGCCATCATGTTCATTCCAGATGTAATCAGTTGATCTGCTTCATCGCGTTTCATCATTCCGGTTACAAACAAGACAAGCAGTCCTGCAAGTGCACCGAAGATCATTCCTTCCACGCCAAGGCTTTGAGACAGATAAAGCTGGACAATCAAGGACACGAGAATGGCAAGACCGGCAAAGAATAGACTTTTTGTCGTATAGGCTGATTTCTCTACATCTGTAATATCGCGATCCTCATATACTTTTGGCTTACGATACATGAATAGAGAGACGATCAATCCTAGTACCATCCCCCCAACAGGGATCAGCATGGCATATGGAATATCTGCTAAATTCACAGCTAGACCTGCATCCTTCATATTGTCACGGAGCATTCCGTGGAAAATCTGTCCAAAACCGACTGGAAGTAAAATATATGGTGCAGTGAGTCCGAAGGTCATGACACACGCTAGCAGTCTACGGTCAATTTGAAGCTCGTTAAACACTTTTAATAATGGCGGAATTAAGACTGGAATAAAGGCAATATGAACAGGAACGACGTTTTGTGAAAAACAAGATACGATCAAAATCACAAGAATGATCAGTACTTTTGATAATGTTTTTCTTCTTGAGTCGCCTTCTTTTCCTAAAAGCTTCACTGCTCCTTCAACCATGGCATCTGGAAGACCCGTTTTTGTCAGCGCCGCAGCAAATGCCCCTAAAAGCGCATAACTAATCGCCACTGTCGCATTTCCTCCGAGCCCGTCAGTAAAGGCTTCCACTGTTCCTCCCAGGCCTAATCCACCTGCAAGTCCGCCAGCTAAAGCACCAAGTGCCAGCGCAATCACGACATTGACCCGCAGCAAGCTTAATATCAACATTAAAACAACCGCTAAAACAACTGCATTCATGGTGAAACCCCCGAAATCCTTTAGTTTACTAATGTAGTAGATAATTAAAGTACCAACGTATGTTACCATAGAAAAAATACTACGTCAAATGGCGTTTGACCTACATAAAAAAGGCCCTGCCATTTGGCAGAGCCTCATCCTTTATTTCTTTCCTTCAAATCGTTCCACAAATGTGGCCAATGACCGTACCATCACACCTGTCGCCCCTGTTGGCCCAAAGCATGAAGGCTTTTCTGTTGTGGCTGTTCCTGCAATATCCAAGTGAACCCAAGGCGTATCCTCAGCAAATTCACCGATGAAAGCTCCTGCCATGATCGCATGTCCATCACGTCCTGGTGAGTTATTGAGATCTGCCATTTTGCTGTTTCGTACGCGCTTTTTATCTTTTTCAGTGATTGGCAGCTGCCAAATCATTTCACCGCATTCTTCTGATGCCTCTTTAAACTGGGCATACAGTTCATCGTTATTTGTCATGACGCCTGTTGTCTCATTTCCAAGTGCCACAATGACTCCGCCTGTTAATGTCGCCACGTCTACAAGAACAGAGGCACCGTGCTGCTTCGCATATGTCACCCCATCTGCTAAAACAAGACGGCCTTCTGCATCCGTATTCAGCACTTCGATTGTTTTACCGCTAAGCGACACAATGACGTCATCCGGCTTCATAGCGTCAGCCGAGATCATATTGTCTGTCGAGGCAATGACAGCAATGACATTTTGCTCTGGGCGCAGTTCACCGATGATTTCCATAGCACCTAAAACAGAGGCTGAGCCGCCCATATCAGTTTTCATCCCAACCATACTGGCTCTTGGCTTTAACGAATAGCCACCAGTATCATATGTGATGCCTTTACCGACAAGCCCAATCACGTCCGTCCATTCTTCCTTGCCTTGATATTTCAGAACGATGAGCTTTGGTGGTTCTGTTGAGCCTCTATTGACAGCTAGAATCCCGCCCATCCCGAGCTCTTCCATTTGTTCTTTATCTAAAATTTCAATCTCAAATTCGTATTTATACGCAAGCTCTGCCGCGTACGAAGCCAGATCAGAGGATGTGAGCATGTTCGGCGGCATATTCACAAGGGTACGAGCCGAATTGACGGACTGTCCGTAGACCTCGCCCACTTTCAGACTTGCCTGAATTTCAGTCGTATCATGATCCGTCATTGCATAAACAAATTCGATGAAGCGATCCGGCTCATTTGTTTTATGTTTAAAATCTTGTAATTCATATGTAGCTAAAAGGCAGCTTTCAGAAAGGGCATGGGCTGCATCTTGGGCAGGCAGATCCTTTCCAATAAACGTGTCCAGAAAGACCGAAACCGCTTGCTTTTTATCTTGATGAAGCTTTTTAAATAAATGGGCAAATCCTTCTTTTGCCTCTTCAAACGTGTAATCTGATTCCTTCCCAAGCCCGACAAAATAAATGCGTTTGATGCCTGTTTCAGGGGATGGGAAAAACTTCGAAAGCTGATTTCGTTTAGATGAAATATCGCCTTCTTTTAATAATTCAGTGATTCGTCCTTCAAGTAATTCATCCATTTCCTTTGCTTTTCCTGATAATTGGCTCTTTTGAAAAAGTCCGATCGCCAGTGTATCTTTATGTTGCCATTCATTTGTCGAGAAAAACATATTTATCACACGCTCCTTCAATGAACTCCATTTTTCACATTGGAACTTCTATTATATCAAAATTTGCGGGTCTATACGATCATTGCCAGTCTGTCTTTACTTGATGAACATTTATATTTTCACACGCGGAAGGGCATCATGAAAAAGCGATGAAAACTTGTACAGCCCGTCCGCGTCTCCTCGTTCCACATCTACTTTCTTTAATGTTATAATTGAACATGGACTTGGCAGCATTTGAATCTGCTATCATTTTTTCATCATACTAGGGTACACAGTCCACCATTTTGCACGATATTTTTTCTTACAGAGAGGATGTTTCTTGTTCATGAGCGTACTGACGAATTTTCCGCTGCTTGCCAGCCTTGCAGCCATCTTTTTTGCTCAATTTGTAAAAGTACCGATTCAATTTATCATTTCTAGACGACTAGATTGGTCGCTCATTACAAGCACAGGCGGAATGCCAAGTTCACACTCCGCAGCCGTAACAGCACTCTCAACAGCAGTGGCTTTAGAGCACGGGCTAAATACATCAATCTTTGCGATTTCCGCCATCTTTGCGATTATTACCATGTTCGATGCGACAGGTGTGCGCAGACAGGCAGGAGAACAGGCAACTGTACTGAACAAGCTGGTAACAGATTTTAACCGATTTGTTTCTGAAGCAAAGAATTTCCCGAGTGCGGAAGAAAAAGAAAAGCAAAAGAAATTGAAAGAGCTTCTTGGTCATAAGCCGATTGAAGTTTTCTTTGGCGGCTTAACAGGGATCTTGCTGACACTTATCTTAGATTATTACTTCATGTAGAAGCGAAAAAAGCTTTGGACCTAAAACTTGTCCAAAGCTTTTTTATTCTTTATTGGCTTGAAACTGCTGACGGAATACTTGCATTGATTTTGCTTCATTAAGCTGGTTTAAGTCTTTTTCCGTTAACGTTCCTTCGCCCTTTTTAATGATATACACATCGAGCACTTTTTTACCCCATTCTCTATACACATCATCTACGGTTTCATAGTATAAATCAAGCTTATGACCTTTAATGGCTTTTCCCGTATCTGCGACCACTCCGTAGCCATAGTTTGGGATAAAGAGCACTGTTCCAATCGGAAAGACTGATGGGTCCGCAGCCACAGTTGAATATAAATCACGTTTCACTTTGACGCCTGAATATGTAATGCCATATGCATGGTGTTCCTTCGTTTTACCTGTTGATTCCACACCTGCTGTATAGCCTGTGGCGACAACCTTTTGCTTCGGGTAATCGTTCCAATTGAACGCTTCTTCGAGAGAAATAGCCCGCAAGTCATCACTTTTGAGTGCCATCGTTTCTCTTTTTTGCTGTTGGAAAAAAGAAGATACTTGCTTGCCAGGATCAGTCTCTTTCACCCAGGCAGCTACATCACTTGGTTCAACTCCAGATATGCCCGTAAAGCTTGTCAAAAGAGCAAGCATAAAAAGGGCTGTCATGAACAATCGTTTCATCCATGTTTTCATCTTTATTTGTCACTCCTCTACCCATCTATTTGTTTCCAAACAAAATGGAAACTATGCAAAGGAGAAACAAAAAAACCCACTTGCCTATCTACAAGTGAGTTAAAACATTTGATACCCTCTTTTTCGAAGTGCATTAATGACAAAACCTGATGCAATTGCACCAATCAGACCGCTTAACAAAATAATGATATCAGCCGCTGCGAGAGAGACAATGCGGTCCCCTATTCCTGAAAAAGCGATGCCCGGTTCTCTGACATAAGCAATCATCTTTTGATTGTTGATAATGAAAAGGCATACAATTGGATATAAAATAGCCATAATCCATGACATTCTCAGCAGCATATTGAGCAAAAAGCCAATGCCGAAGAATAACACGAAAAATAAAATAACGGAAATAATAACGACTGGTAAACTGATCACTTCATCTCCACCCCCAAATATCCCATCATTAGTTTAACTTGGAAATAGAGATGAAGTCAATCAATGGAAAAAGCAGATGGATTAAAGCTTCTTTCCTGTCCCTTTACATTCCTCACATGTTTCAGATCCGCCGAGCAATAGCTGAAAATATCCTTTCCCCGAACAATATTGACAGGTGGACTTCTTTTCTTTTGTATGTGCATTCATATTGCTCACTCCCTTAATCTAAATTTTCTGATAATTTATCATACCATACTTTACTGCCGATAACCAAGTAAGAAAATATGTCAAAAAAAACGTGTATCACGAGGATACACGTTTTTGTCTATATCGGTTTAGAAGAACTTGAATTTTCCTTTTTTCAGAACAAGTCCTGGTCCGCCAACCATGAATAAAGAGCGGTTGTCGATGATTTTCTTCATTGCTGAAGCTTTTGTTCCTTGAAGTTTTTTACCAAACGCAACACCTACAGCGTCGTGTTCACCAAGTGAAGCAACTGTTCCTTTGATGTCTGGCTTAAAGCTTTCAAGAGAACCACCTTTCACTAGTGCTGCAAGGTTTTTCGCTACTGTTTCACCTTGCTGCATAGCGATTTGTGCAGTTGGTGGGTATGGACGGTTGATTTCTTCATTGATGATCAATGAACAGTCACCGATGATGAATACATCATCATTTTCTGGTACACGAAGATCTGGAGATACTTTTACGCGTCCGCGCATGTTTTCAAATCCAGCTTCTTCAACGATTGGGTTACCGCGTACACCAGCAGCCCAAACAACAGTTTCAGCTTTGATTTCTTCAGTATCATCGTCTTTTCCAACAATGATGCCTTCTGGCGTACATTCTTTGATCGCTGTACCAATTTTGAACTCAACGCCTTTACCTTGAAGGTAGTTCATTGCATAGTCGATCAATGCAGGATCGAATCCTGGAAGAGCTGTTGGTGCAGCTTCTACACAGATGATGCGCACATCTTTTTGATCAATATCATACTCTTTGCAAAGCTCAGGCACACGGTTTCCAAGCTCACCAAGGAACTCAATACCTGTAAAGCCCGCACCGCCGACAACGATTGTCAAGCGCTCTGGACGTTTTTCAGCTTCCGTATTATACGTCGCAAATTGAAGCTCAATATGCTCACGAAGCTGACGAGCAGAGTTGATGTTAGAGATTGAGAATGCGTATTCTTTCAGTCCTGCAATACCAAATGTTTCAGGAACAGCACCAAGCGCAACAACAAGGTAGTCGTAAGAAAGTTCGCCATCTGATGTCACGACTTTCTTCTCTTCCTTATTAATGCTTTCAACTGTTGCTTGTACAAAGTTGACACGGGAACTGTTAATCACATCTTTGATTTGATAACGACAGCGGTCATGATGAAGTGTACCTGCACTTGCTTCATGTAACCATGTTGTTTCGTAATGATAATTATGCTTGTTCACAAGAGTAATGTCCGCATCATTTGTGCCAAGCTGTTTTGTTAATCTTGTTACAGTCATTAATCCGCCATAACCTGCACCTAATACAACGATTTTCGGTTTATTCACTGGAATCACATCCACCTTTTTTAAATTTGCTGTAAAACGGATAAAGAATTACATATCGTTATTCTCAACCGCTTTGCGGCATTTTATGAAATTTAAACAAAAAAATAAGTATGTGAAAATCTGAACTTTCACCTACATAAAACGAAAGCATTTGACCGTATCCGACAAAAATTCATAAAAAATTAATATTTAGTTCCCTTAACAATAATAGCGAGTTCTGATTCAATTTTCAAGGCTTTAAACTGAAAATCCTTATGATAAACGGTCTTTCTCACTTTTTCCTCTTTTTCAAAGCTTCGACATCAAAAAACGACAAGTTTTTCAAAACAAGTCAAACGACGATGTGTGGTATGATATGATATAGTGATAACAATTTTCATTTGGGAGGATTAAAGGAATGCAAGAAGATTCTAAGGTATATGACATTACCGTTATCGGGGGCGGCCCAGTAGGATTGTTTACTGCGTTTTACGGTGGCATGAGACAGGCAAGTGTGAAAATCATTGAAAGCCTTCCTCAGCTCGGCGGTCAATTATCCGCTCTTTACCCTGAAAAATACATTTATGATGTGGCTGGTTTTCCAAAAATCCGCGCACAAGAATTAATTGATAACTTAAAGGAACAAATGGATAAATTTGATCAAACCATTTGCTTAGAGCAAGCAGTTGAAACAGTTGAAAAACAGGCAGATGGTATCTTTAAACTTGTGACAAATCAAGAGGTTCATTATTCTAAAACGATCATCATCACAGCTGGTAACGGTGCATTCCAACCGAGAAAGCTTGAACTAGATGCAGCAGAATCATTTGAAGGAAGCAACCTGCATTACTTCATTAATGATTTGAATCAATTTGCTGGCAGACGTGTCGCTGTTCTTGGCGGCGGAGACTCTGCGGTGGACTGGGCACTGATGCTTGAACCTATCGCAAAAGAGGTTTCCATTATTCACCGCCGCGATAAATTCCGTGCGCATGAGCACAGTGTAGAAAACCTGCACAATTCGAAAGTCAATGTCGTGACGCCATTTGTTCCAACCGAGCTCATTGGTGAAGACCGCATTGAACAGATTGTGCTAGAAGAAGTCAAAGGCGACAAAAAACAAGTGCTTGATGTGGACGACGTGATCGTCAACTTCGGTTTTGTTTCCTCTCTTGGGCCAATTAAGCAATGGGGTCTTGAAATCGAAAAGAACTCGATCGTCGTGAAATCCACAATGGAAACAAACATCGAAGGCTTCTATGCGGCAGGAGACATTTGTACGTATGAAGGAAAAGTCAAATTGATTGCCAGCGGATTTGGTGAAGCACCAACGGCTGTCAACAATGCGAAAGCCTACATGGACCCGAAAGCCCGTGTACAGCCTCTTCATTCCACAAGCTTATTTGAAAACAAATAAGCGAAATCAAAAAAAGGAGTTCCCACTAGCGGAACTCCTTTTTCGTTTATTTAAAAATCCCAATATAGGCATTCGCCATTCCAAGTACCATTGCAGCAAGCAGCACCACAACAATCCCTGCCACAACCAAAATCACCCGATCCTTCACACGTTCCTTTTTCGGAAGCGGCTTCTCAATCCCGCAAGCTGGACACGTTTTGGACCGATACGGAATCAGTTCATGACAGTTCCTGCAATTGATTTGTTCACTCAAACCTTAGCAACCTCTTTTCTACCTACAGTTTATGTTTGGTTCTCATGATACTCTTTTCGGGTGGAAATAGCCAGTTGTGAGAGCAAGCTGTAACAAAATTGAGCGATTTATAAATTGTTGAAGAGAGAATGAAGGTTTTATGTGATCAACCGATATAGGAAAAGAAGAAGATCATAATGAAGGATAGGTGGAAAGATGTTAAAGCGTTTCATGATCAGTTTGATCTTGTTACTGATGATTGGTGGCTCAGTTGAGCTGTTTGCAAAAGACTATAACAAACATTATGCGCAGTTCGCAGCAGGACTGAATATTGATGTTGATCAACTAGAACCTTTTTTAAAGCATGTGTCCACTTCAATTTTAGATTCTGGTTTGAGTGATCAAGAAATCAAACAGATACTCTCTAAAGTCCAAAAAATGAATAAAAACAATGAAACGAAAAAAGTGGGTACTTTTGAAGTAATGTATCATGAAAAACCAGCAAATATTAAAATTGTGATTGAAGTCCATGTGGAAGATGGCAATAAAGAAATGGTGATCTATATGTTTAGCACCCAAGAGCTGGTGGATGTCTTGGATAAAGAGCTGTTGAAAATAGAAGAAGCAATATGAGAAAGAGACAATGGGTGAGTGTCTCTTTTTATGGTTGATTTTCCTCAATAAAAAAGCCTCCTCGATCGTGTTGTTTACAAAAACAAACGAAAAAGAAGGCTTATCTTAATCAACGATCAGTTGTTAGCAATCTTCCGGCGTACCGGTATTCGTGGCTGTTCTGAAAGAAGAACCACATCCGCATGAAGCAATCGCATTCGGATTGTCGATGGTGAAACCGCCGCCCATTAGTGATTGTTTGAAATCAATGATAGTGCCGTTCATGATATCAAGGCTTTCGGAGTCGACAAGGACCTGGATGCCTTGCTGTTCGAACTGCGTGTCTTTCTCTGAAACTTCATGGTCAAAGCCCATTCCGTATGAAAGACCGCTACAGCCGCCGCCTTTTACGCCAACTCGTAGGAACGCATTTTCTTCTTCATGTTCTTTCATCATATCTTTAATCTGCAGTGCAGCAGCTTCTGTAATGGTTACTGGTGTACTCATGATCATCCCTCCTTTTGACTGGATGTTTCTTTTCAATTATAAACGTGATGGTGCCTTTTCTCAAATAAATGGTTTACAGATAAAATGTGCCGTCACAAATCGTTTCAGCAGGCCCTGTCATGAGCACATGGTCGTTGTCTTTCCAGCGAATGATGAGATCTCCGCCTGCTAAGTGAACCGTCATGTCTGTTTCCTTTTTCGCCTGTCCATTCACAATCGTGGATACGGCAGCCGCGCAAGCTCCCGTTCCGCAGGCTTGAGTAATGCCAGACCCTCTTTCCCACACACGAAAATGCAGTTCTGTTTCACTAACCACTTCTACAAATTCTACATTGACGCCTTCTGGGAACATGTCGTGTTTTTCGATGATTGGCCCAAGTGTATCAAGCGGTGCTTTTTCAATGTCCACTAAATAAAACACGATGTGCGGGTTTCCCATTGAAACGGCCGTTCCATTTAAGGTTGTCGTGCCAAAATCAAGCGGTTCATTAATCGTAGTGCTTGTTGGTTCACCTAGCATCGGCATCGCTTCTTTTTCAAAACGAGGTTTCCCCATATCTACTGTTACTAAATGAACGTGATCATCCTGTACATGAACGGTCGCTTCAACGAGTCCTGACAATGTCTCAATCTGGAACGTTGTGTCAGTTACGATTTGATGCTCATACACATATTTTGCGACGCAGCGCAGACCGTTGCCGCAGTTTTTTCCCTCTGATCCATCATTGTTGAAAATACGCATTTTCACAGGTGCAACATCTGATGGGCAAATAAGGATCATTCCGTCTGAACCGATTCCTGTATAAACAGAAGAAACCTGGATCGCTATCTCTGATAGCTGCTCTTCTGGAAGCTGTTCCTTCATCTGATTGACGTAAATATAATTATTTCCTAATCCATGCATTTTCGTGAATTGAAATGATGTCATGAGCTTCCTCCAAAAATGTTGTTTCTTTATAGTATAAAAGGAGTCGATTCAGGAGACAATCTTATCATCCCCCGTTTTTCATACATAAAAGCTCTTTGCTGCCATGGCAAGGGGCTTTTATTATGCATATGCCTCATTTTCTCTCGTGTGATGCTTCATTTTAATGATATTTTATTAGCATAACATATTGGATGCGCTTTCTATTCATTCTCCTTAAAAATGGAAACTTAAAATATGAAAAAAATGCACCTCATGACCCATGTGGTGCATTTAAAACATCTCATTTTCCTCTATAAAAGCATAAATACGCTCAACTAGCTGCTCTGCATTTTCTCCGGAAACAAATTCTCCATTCACGAGTGCAAATGGGGAGTCCATACATTTGCCGCAGTAGCTTAAACAGCCGTATTCCATAACGTCTAGGTTTGGGTCTTTATCAAGCTTCTCTTTTGCTTCTTGAGACCCTTGTGCAAGATTACTTACACAAAATTCGATCAGTGGGAACACTTTGCTTCACCTCACATTGCTTTACCATCCTACCGAAATTCCTTCTATTAGTCAAAACATGAGCTTCACCTGTATCGTTACGCCTATTCCTCGTAAAATGTTTTACTATTTAGGACTAACTAATGAATATGTAGGTTATTTTGAAACAATTATTGTGGTTTCACAGTAAATTCGATATAATTTTATTTGGTATTTTAACTTAAAGTTTTTTAGTATAAGTGTTTTTCAATGTCTACGGGGAAAAGGAGAATCGTCATGAAAAATTTAGTCTTGATCGGCGGAGGTTACGGGAATATGCGGGTTCTCCACCGCTTATTGCCAAATCAATTACCTGATGATGTTACTATCACATTAATTGATCGAAATCCTTACCACTGTTTAAAAACAGAATATTATGCACTCGCTGCTGGAACGATCTCTGATCATCACATTCGAGTATCTTTTCCAGAGCATCCGAAGCTGGATATTCAATATGGGGAAGTAGAAAAAATTGATATTGAAAACAAACAGATCTTATTCAGCGACCGTGAACCCATTCCTTATGACGACACGGTGATTGGACTCGGCTGTGAGGACAAGTATCATAATGTCCCTGGTGCGAAAGAACATACATACAGTATTCAAACCATTGATCAGTCAAGACATACGTATAACAAATTAAACAATTTGGGTGCAGGTGCAACGGTTGGTATCGTCGGTGCTGGACTTAGCGGGGTAGAGCTAGCCAGTGAATTAAGAGAAAGCCGTGCTGATTTAAACATTATTCTTTTTGACCGCGGAGAGCTGATTCTATCAAGCTTCCCAAAAAGATTAAGTTTATATGTGCAAAAGTGGTTTGAAGAAAATGACGTAAAGATCATTAACTGTGCCAATATTACGAAGGTTGAAGAAGGTGTTGTTTACAACCATGATGACGCCATTGAAGCAGAGGTCATCGTATGGACAGCAGGCATTCAGCCAAGCAAAGTGGTACGGGAGATGGATGTTGAAAAAGACGCACAAGGCCGCGTCGTATTAACACCTCATCACAATCTCCCTGGAAATGAGCACGTCTATGTCGTGGGTGATTGCGCAAGTCTTCCGCATGCCCCAAGTGCACAGCTTGCCGAGGCGCAGGCAGAACAAATTGTCCAATCTCTGCAAAAACGCTGGAAAAACGAGCCGCTTCCTGAGGCTTATCCTCAGTTTAAGCTAAAAGGTGTCTTAGGCTCTTTAGGGAAAAAAGCCGGCTTTGGCTTAGTAGCAGATCGTCCACTTATTGGCCGTGTACCAAGACTTCTAAAATCCGGACTCCTTTGGATGTATAAGCATCACAATGGCTAACATCATGTGAATTTTATCTCAAAGCTCCTTCTCGTCGAGGGAGCTTTTTTCTATGAAACGGCATGTGCCGATGAACGGGTCCATTTGATCGGAGCAAGGGCAAGGATGCAGTCTTTACGAAACGTTCTCATCGTCTTTTTTGATAAACAATACGCTTGGATGAGCTGGTCTGTTTGACGGTGGACAATGATTTTACGCTTCGTGCACTCTCCGTTTTTCTTCATATAAATCATCTCAATTGGTATTTGCTGTTGAAGAGATTGTTTCAGTAAATAATTCATGATGCTCACGCTCCTTTCATTTCATTATAATCGAACAAACGTTCTTTTTCAACCCGAAAAGGAACGTTTGTTCTGTTTATTTTCTCAAAAAAAGAACAGTTTATTCACTGCTCTCCGTGTAACCGTATTTCTCCATTTCTTGATAAATGTCTTTTAATTTTGGATTGCCCTCTCCGACAATTTGATCCTCCACTAAGACAAGCGGATAAAAGAATTCATCATCAAGAATTCGTTCAGACAATTCCTTTTGGTGTTCGTTTTCTGGTGGGTGCGCAATATCAATATATGTGATGCGAAACGGCTGATTCGGATATTTTCGTTTTAACGCTGCATCTAACCACTCAAATGTGTCTTTTGATGAAGGCAGATTCACGCAGCTAGCGCAAAGTACATCTCTTCCATATACATAAAGATCGACGGTTTGATTCATTTGACAAGCCCCCTATTCTTTCTTTATTTTAGCTGAATTTTCTGTATGAAAAAAGTCAAAATCACTTTTTGTTTCAAGATGAGATTGTGCTATAATGAGAAGGAAACTTTGAAACCAATCAATAGATTTTTATCGTCCAGATGAATATAATGGTGATATGTTGTGAAAGGAGCGATTGTATCTAATGACTGAAGTCGAAATGAAAGACCAAGTACAGGAAGTACTAGACAAACTTCGTCCATTTCTATTACGTGATGGTGGAGACTGTGAGCTTGTAGACATTGAAGATGGCATTGTGAAATTACGTCTTCTTGGTGCATGCGGCAGCTGCCCAAGTTCAACCATTACATTGAAAGCCGGTATTGAGCGCGCATTATTAGAAGAAGTGCCTGGCGTTGTAGAAGTTGAACAGGTTTTCTAATTCATATATGACATGAAAACGACCCGAATTTGGGTCGTTTTTTATTAGCTTAACTTCTCGCTAAACCAATCCTTTATAAAGGTCAGTCTTTGAATACGCTGCCCCGGATGGCCGCTTCTGGATAAATCATGAGATGCTTTCGGGAATTTGACGAGCCTTGTGTCTTTCCCAAGCTCCTTCAGTGCTACAAAAAGCTGTTCTGCTTGATCGACTGGGCAGCGATAGTCTTCGTCGCTGTGTAGGATGAGAAGCGGCGTATTTACCTGCTTCACATACTTTAGCGGCGAACGATCCCATAGCTTATCGGCTGAATCATAAATATCCCCATCCATCTGCCACCTTGTGAAATAATAACCGATATCACTGATGCCATAAAAGCTAATCCAGTTTGAAATGGACCGCTGTGTGACGGCTGCGCGAAAACGGTCGGTCTGTCCGACAATCCAGTTGGTCATAAAACCGCCATAGCTGCCGCCTGTCACTCCAAGTCTTGTCTCATCAAGGAAATCATAGGCTTTCAGCACATGATCAACAGCCAGCATGACATCCTCATAATCAACGTCACCATAGCTCCCTCTCACACGGTCGGTAAACATTTGTCCGTATCCATGACTGCCATGAGGATTGATATATACGATGGCATAGCCTTCAGCGGCGAGCATTTGAAATTCATGAAAATACGTATAACCATACATGGCATGTGGTCCGCCATGAATTTCTAAAATAAGCGGATAAGTCTTCCCCTCTTCCATTTGGGAGGGCTTCATAAACCAGCCATGCACCTCGTCGCCTTCTTTTGACTGAAACGAAAATGGCTCTGGTACCGATAGGACATGCTCCTTGAGGAATTCATCATGCTCGAACGTGATTTGCTTTAGATCCGCCTCCCCTAATGTCAGCTCATACAGCTCACTTGGTGAAACGGGTGACAGTCGGCTCAGCAGCAATTTGGATTCATCTGGATGAAGGCTGAAGTTTGTGATATGTTCTGCCTCTAATCGAACAGGATAGGCTAAACCTTCAACAGAGAAATAATAAATCCCTGTACTGCCTTGATCAGAAACAAGTGCATAAAATCCCTGGCTATCCTTTGTCCACTGCGGAAGCTGATTGGCTTCGCCCATAACGCTATCCCCTGCCATACAGTTGCCCACATACATATCGAGCATTTCTGACAACTGAACGACATTTCCCTCCTTCAGATCATACAGCCATAATGCTGGGAAAGTAGCATTTTGAAATTCGCGCTCATGTCCGATATACACGAGGCTTTCTCCATTAGGAGCAAAAGACATGGTAGAATAAGCGCCTGATGATTGTGTGATTTTCTTTGTCGTACCATCCTCTAATGATCGGAGGCACACGTCACTTATGTAAGGTTTCTGAGGATTTGATTGAATATAGGCAAGCCATTTCCCGCACGGAGAGAGCGTGTGATTCACATGATGATGCTGCCCGCTTGTGACAGCCTCTACCTCTTCTGAGTGAGCATCCACTTGAATGATCTGCGTAGAACGCCCATCTAAAAAACCTCTGCCATCTGCTTTATAGGTTAAATCATCATATACCGCAGGAGCGAAATCATCTCGCTCTTCCTTTTTTTCATCATGTATAGACTCTGTTTGTTTCAGTGACACAGCCGCATAAATGAACGCTCCATTTGGTGAAAAGACAGGATGAGATACTCCGTATGGAATCGCCGTTAAGGTACGCACACCGCCTCCCTCGCTCTGAATCAGTGCAAGCTGGGGAGCTTCCTTTGGCTTTTGCAAAATAAACGCAAGCTGCCTGCTGTCTTTTGACCACACTGGCTGATGATGCTTTCCATCCTCAAATGTCCATTGTGACAGCTCCTCTGTCTCTTCATCTCGAACCCATAAATGGATATTGTAATCATCCTTTTTGTCATTCACCGTGACCTTTGTAAAAACCGCCTTTTTTCCATCTGGTGAATAAACCGGATGAGAAACAGAAACAATCTTCGTTAAATCTTCTGCTGTCATCAGTTTCTTCATGAATGTATCTCCTCCTTTTATGCATAAAAAATAGTTCGATCCTCTAAATAATAATCCCTGCTTTATCCTATAAAAACAAGGATAAAAAAAGAACGTGCATTTTTACAGCACGTTCTCAGGTTATTGAAAAAGGGCTAAAATAATCTTTATTTTAGCTCTTTTTCTTCTTTTCAGCGTGATAGAAAACCTTTGCAGTCTAGGAAGGACGAGTACTGGAGCGGAGCGAATTAATATTCGTGAGCACCAGCACGCAGGACTGACACCGAATGCGAGGGTTTGCCTACACGCTGGAATGTGCATTTTTACAGCACGTTCTTTACTTGATTGACTGGATCATGCTCCACGACAACACCTTCTACTGGTACTGTCAGCAAATCTACTTCGCAATGCGGGAAGTTTTGGGCAAGCTGCTTTTTCAGCGCTTCTCCCTTCCCTTTTTCAACTAAGGTTAAGATTGTCGGACCAGCACCGCTTAATGCCGTTCCATACGCTCCTTTTAGCGAAGCGACATGCTCTACCTTCGACAGCTCTGGGACGAGCATTGTGCGGTAAGGCTGATGAAATAAATCCTTATTCATCATTTCTCCAACAAGCGGCCAGTTTTGCGTCATTAAGGCGGCAACAAGCACGTTGCTCACAGCACTCGCACTGACAGCATGTTTATAGGAAAAATCCTCTGGCAGGACATCACGGGCGTCCTTTGTCAGTACTTCATAAAAAGGAATCACGACAACAACATCTATATCCACATGCTTCACTTTGACAGCATGTGTCTTGTCTTCTTCATGAAGACCAATCAGTAAACCTCCGAATAAAGAAGCACCCGCATTATCTGGATGACCTTCTACCTCACTTGCAAAAAAGAGCTTTTGATCATCCGGCATATTTAATTCGAGAAGCTGATTGGCTAGCTCAATGGCTGCCACAATTGCAGCAGCACTGCTGCCCAGCCCCCGTGCCAATGGAATATCACTCCACACTTTGACATAAACAGGCGGGAGTGTTTTTCCAAAGTGATCTGCGACCTTTTTGGCTGTTTGATAAATGAGGTTGTCGGTGCCTGATGGAATTCCAGACACGACATCTGATTCTGCTTCAAACAGCCAGCTATCATGGTCATAGACCGATAGCTTTAAATAGCGGCTGAGCGCCATTCCAACTGAATCAAAGCCTGGTCCTAAATTGGCAGTGCTTCCCGGTACTGTGATTGAAAAAAGCATGGAGGCTTTACTCATACGCGCGCGGCCTTTTCTAAGTGTTCAAGAATTTGATCTTCATCTGCATCAAGTGTGACCGGCTTAATTTGTGAAATATCAATGGCCGTATTCGGATCTTTCAATCCGTTGCCTGTTAATACCGCAACAACTTTACTGCCTGGCTTGATTTCTCCGGATTTCACCTGCTTTAGCACACCTGCGATAGACGCACATGAGCCTGGCTCTGCAAACACACCTTCTTCACGAGCAATCAATTGATATGCATGGAGAATTTCTTCGTCTGTCACTTCATCAATCTTTCCGTTTGATTCATCTGCCGCTGCCACAGCTTGTTTCCAGCTTGCAGGATTTCCGATACGGATGGCAGTTGCCACTGTTTCTGGCTGTTCAATCACTTCATTTCGCACGATCGCTGCTGCGCCTTCTGCTTCAAAGCCGCGCATAACAGGCAGTCCAGTTCCTTTTTTCTCATGGTATTCCTTGAAGCCTTTCCAGTAGGCGGTAATATTCCCCGCATTTCCAACAGGAATCGCCAGTACGTCCGGGGCCGAGCCTAGCTGCTCACAGATTTCAAATGCCGCCGTTTTTTGTCCTTCAATTCGGTACGGATTGACAGAGTTAACAAGGGCAATCGGCGATTTTTCACAGATGCTGCGGACGATTTTCAGTGCATCATCAAAGTTACCGTCAATTGCAATGATCTCTGCTCCGTACATCACAGCCTGTGCAAGCTTGCCAAAGGCAATTTTTCCGTCTGGAATGATGACGATACATTTCATATCAGCACGAGCAGCATAAGCCGCTGCCGCTGCAGAAGTATTCCCTGTCGAAGCACACATGACCGTATCATTGCCTTCTTCTTTTGCCTTTGCAACAGCCATGACCATCCCGCGGTCCTTGAAAGAGCCTGTTGGATTGACGCCTTCTGTTTTCACATGAAGCTCAATCCCTAGCTTTTCCGAAAGCTTGGCAAGGTGGATCAGCGGTGTATTCCCTTCATTTAATGTTAGTTTTGGTGTTGATTCGTTTACTGGTAAGAATTCTTGGAATTCTTCAATAAGTCCATTCCACTTCATCAGCTTAAACCGTTCCCTTCTACTCGGTACGTGCTCTTCACTTGAACCACCACGTCGAGATCGTTTAATTTTTGCAGGATATTTGAGAAATCTTCTTCTGAGGTCCGGTGTGTAATAATCACAATTTCAGCCAGCTCATCATGCCCTTTCACAGGAAGCTGAAGGATCTTTTCAAAGCTGATGCCTCTTTCAGAAAAAATAGATGTAATGCGGGAAAATGCCCCGACTTGATCTCTAACATGAATTCTTAAAAATTGCTGAGCAAATACTTCCGACGGTGATTTGATCTTTTTCTCAAACTCCGGTGCGATAAATCCGCTTCCGTTCACGCCAAGGCGCATGTTTTTCATGACTGCGACTAAGTCTGATACCACAGCGGTTGCCGTTGGCAGACTTCCAGCTCCAGGTCCGTAAAACATCGTTTCCCCTACAGCACTCCCATAGACATACACCGCATTGAATTCATTGTTGACTGATGATAACGGATGGTGATCAGGGAGTAAGGTTGGCTGGACACTGACTTCCACTTTCTCTCCGTCCCGCTGGGCTATTCCGATCAGCTTCATTGTGTAGCCAAATCGTTTACTGAAATTAATGTCTTCATCAGAAACGTCAGAGATGCCTCTCACCTTCACATCGTCTAATTCCACATTCATGGAAAAACCGAGTCTTGCAAGAATCGCCATTTTCCTTGCTGCATCCAGTCCTTCTACATCAGCTGTTGGGTCTGCTTCTGCAAAGCCAAGATCCTGCGCTTCTTTTAAGACATCCTCATATGCGCTTTTATCGACGTTCATTTTCGTTAATATAAAATTGGTTGTGCCGTTCACAATTCCCATCATTTTCGTAATTCTGTCAGAGGCCAATCCTTCCTCCAGCGTACGCAGGATCGGAATTCCTCCGGCGACACTTGCTTCATAATAAAGATCACAGCCATTTTCTTTCGCCACATGTAAAAGTTCTGTTCCGTAAAGTGCCATTAAATCTTTATTGGCGGTAATGACATGCTTCTTTTCATTTAACGCATCTATTAAATATTGTTTTGTCTCTTCAATGCCGCCCATCACTTCAATAATGACGTCGACCTCTGGATCTCTAATCACATCGTATACTTCAGTTGTGAAGACTTCTCTTGCCACATCCACATCTCTCTTTTTATCGGGATTGCTCACAAGCACTTTTTGTATTAATACCGGACAGCCGATCTGGTGCATTAATTTATCCTGATGATCTTGGATAATCTTGACGACACCGCTTCCCACTGTTCCTAATCCTAATAGTCCAACTCGAATTGCCTTCACCTGAAATTCCACCTTTCTCCGTCAATGTCCTCTCTAAAAAGACATTTGTTAACCTAACACAGACATTCAATGTACACACATTATAAAGGGGTATCCTCATTTTGACAAGGTAATAAAATATGAGATTGTTAGAATGAAACCGCTTAACAGCTATTTATATCAAGATTCTATATTTTCAAAATATTTTTGTCAGAAAAGCTCCCGAAACTCAGGGAGCCTGAAATGATGAACGAACCGGCGTTTTGGCTTGCTGACCTTGTAGGACAAGCGCAATATTATCAGCACATAAACGCATCATCGTTTTTCTCGTTTCGACACTTGCACTTCCAATATGAGGGAGAACCGTGACGTTACGTAATGTTGTTAACGGATGAGATGGGCTGACAGGCTCCTGTCTAAATACATCCAGACCAGCGCCGGCAATTTTTCCTGTCGTGACTGCCTCATATAAAGCATCCTCATCCACCGTCTGTCCTCTTGATACGTTAATGAAATAAGCAGAGTTCTTCATCAGATCAAATGCCTTTTCATTAAACATGTCTTTCGTTTCTGGGGTTAACGGCGTCAGGCAGACGATGAAATCAGACTGCGTGAGCAAGTCCTCAAAAGCCGCATAGGTCACGCCGAGCTGCGCTTCTGCCTCTGGCTTTCTTGACCGGTTATGGTACAGCACCTTCATGTCAAAGCCTGCTGCCCGCTTGGCAAGCGCTGTTCCGATACTGCCCATGCCGACAATTCCAAGGGTTTTGTGATGAACATCAGCTCCTGCAAGAAGAAGCGGTCCCCAGCCTGTCCAATTTCCTTCCTTAATCCAATCACTCGCCTCGACAATCCGTCTAGCTGACGTCATCAGAAGGGCAAAGGCTAAATCAGCCGTGGATTCCGTTAATACATCAGGCGTATGACAAATGTTGATGTTGCGCTTATTAGCGGCTTCAAGATCAATATTGTCATAACCCACAGCAAGGTTTGCGATCACCTTAACATGTGGAGCCTTTGATAAAAGGGCTTCATCTACTTGATCTGACAGCATGGTGAGAAGCGCATCCGCTTTCGCTGCTTGTTTTTCTAATTCTTCTCGTGGACATGGCTCATCTTCGCTTGGCCACATCTCGATATGAGCGACTTCTTTTAGTGGTGTAAGTGATGCTTCATCCAGCTTTCTTGTGATATAGACATAAGGTTTCGTCAAGAAGAACACTCCTTTGATTGATTTCTTTAAGCATAACGAAAAACGCCTCAAGAGAAAAGAGACGTTTCATCTGTTCACTGAAACTTCAAATCAGTGGACCTGTGATCCAGCCAACAGGTGGAATGAGGCTCCCGCCGCTTCGCATGGCACTCATTTCTTGAAAGACCTTGAGAAAGTATTCATAGCGATTGGCATCATTTAAGACGTAATCTAGCCGTTCTTCATAATATGATTTTTCATTTTCTCCCGACATGTAGTAGCCTTCCACAATTTCAAAGTAATGAAGCGGGAACAACAGGCGGCTGTATAACAAACGCTTAGAAAAGGAAGAAAGTGGTGTCACCTGCTCATATTGCTGTAGAAAAGAGAAGCCCTCCTCAATTAAATCTTCCTTATGCTGGACAAAGGTTTCTCTTAAGTATTCGGCAATATCCCGGGTTGGATGATCAAAGACCCAATCTACAGGTAAACGAAGCGGCTGCTCATGCGGCCACGTCCTCCGCGAAAAACGTTGGTGACAGACAGTGCCTGAGTCACATTCTTTCGGTTCATCATCCAGCTCAGTATCCACTAAATATTGAATGGCGTTTTCCGTTAATCCAAGATAATAAGGAAAGGATTCGATGAATTTTTTTTCAAACCGTTCTAGTGGTTTTTGGTGCATTTGCTGCATCCAAAAGCCTTCAAGCTGATCTAACCGTTTTGCCCATAATTCCTTCCACGCTCCCACACGTTTTGTTTCAGACACCTCATATGGAAATCCTCTTCCCCTGACATGAAAGGCCGCCAGCTCTGACGCCTGTTGAAACGAGCGGCTTGAGATCGGCGGTGCTGCCTTTAGTAAAGCATACAGTTCCTTTCCGTGAGTAAAGGTGGGCTTCTCTTCATTTGTTAATTCAAACACAGCAACGTATGGGTCTCCGGCATTCAGTAAATACTGACTGATATGAAACAGCTCTGTGAGTTCTTCTTCTCGCAAATGAGACACAGGAACAATGATAAAGAGAGCCTCCGACGTTTGAAAGCTCTGATAACTGCCATATGGCATAAGTTGACGCACATCAATACCAAATGTGTGATAAATGGTTTCTTTCATATTTTCACCTGCGTTCATATGATCGATCTCTTACCATATCGTAGTCGCAGGTTGAGGGATTTATGAATACTATTTACTATCCGAAGCTTTTTACACGTTGTGGACAAATTACGAGGATTGGGTGAGGAATATATGCCGCATCATCATGAGATGAACGAAGTAGAAAAAACAGCAAGACGCCGTTTACAAGAACGAGGCGTATCCATTCAAGATATAGCAGACCTTGTCTACTTTTTACAGGAAAAATATCATCCTGGCTTAGACATGACAGAATGCATCCACAATGTGGAGCGTGTCATCGCAAAACGAGAAGTCCAAAATGCGATATTAACAGGCGTCGAACTAGACGTACTCGCCGAGCAAAAAAAACTGACCGAGCCGCTTCAGTCTATTCTAGAAACAGACGAAAGCCTGTATGGTGTTGATGAAATTTTATCGTTTGCTATCGTCAATATTTATGGTTCGATCGGCTTTACGAATTACGGATATATCGATAAAGAAAAACCAGGAATTCTCGGGACACTCAACGACAAATCCACAGGAGAGTGCCACACCTTTTTAGATGACATTGTCGGCGCCATTGCTGCTGCAGCATCAAGCAGGCTGGCACATAGTGCGAGAAATGTGGAATAAAGCAAAAAAGAGGACGCGCGCATAACGCTTGTCCTCTTTTTTTATGATAATCGTTCAATCCACTCAGATAATGAATCAATGACATAGGTTGGCTGTTTGTCATATTTGTGAAGCAGCTCTTTTGTTGTCACGCCTGTATGAACGAGCAATGTGTCCATTCCTGCATTCATCCCTGCCATAATATCCGTATCATAGTTATCGCCTACCATGAGCGTCTCAGACACATCCGTCCCGAGCACTCGCATGGCTTGTTCCATGATGATGGATTCTGGTTTTCCGATAAATGTTGGCTGGACTGTAGTGGTGACGGTTAATACAGATGTTAACGAGCCGTTGCCTGGCAAAAGCCCTCTTTCAGTTGGAATGGCAATGTCTCCATTTGTTGAGACAAATTGTGCGCCTTGACGAATGGCAATCGCACCGACTGCGAATTTTTCATATGTAATGCTGCGATCAATTCCAACAACAACGAAATCAGCGTTTTCCTGACCAAACGTCAGCCCTTTTTCTTCAATGGCCTGCTTGATTCCTTCTTCACCGATGACGTAAACAGACGCGTCTTTCTTTTGTTCGGCAATATAATTGGCTGTTGCCATACTTGTTGTAAAGACTTGTTCTTCAGTTGCTGGGATATTGAATGAAACAAGTTTTTCTGCTACCTGCTTTGGCGTGCGTGACGAGTTATTCGTGACAAACAAGTAGGGAATGTTTAGCTCATTTAACTTTTGAACAAATTGACCTGCTTCTTCGATCTTTTCTGTTCCTTTATACATGGTTCCGTCTAAATCAATTAAATAGCCTTTGTATTTCATGATGTTCACAACTCCAATGGATTATTTAAACGCTGATACTGGGCCTAGCTCCTGCTCTAAGTAGGTACGGATGCGGTTTGGGAAAACCTGTAGCGCATGCTCAACCTCGCTGATCACCTGCAGCAAGTCGTGATGAACCACTTCTTGGTATTGCTGTACAAGTGTTTTGCGGCACGAGACAAGCTTTTTCAGCTGACTGCCTTCCTCTTCTGGTACAACCTTTTCATCAACAAGAATATCCATGATGTCATCATAGCTTCCTGGATCACGCATAATAAAGCCATCAATCATGTCATTTCCCGTATCAAGAATACATTCGACGAGCAAATGGACAATTCGTTCCAGCGCTTTTTTCTCTAGTGGACTTGTCCATGTTTGATGACTGCGCATCAACTCATATTGCTCCTCGAAAAAACGTAATGTCTTTTCAATCTTTTTCCTATCTACGAAATACATCATGACGCTCCCCTTTGCGTTATTTTCTGATTCGTTTTAAGACAAAATAGGCACAGCCAAAATTACAGTATTCATAAATGTATTCATCGAGTGTGCTGATTTTTGTATCAAATGTGGCCTTTTGGTTTTGGTCATCAAAGAACCCCTTCAATCTCAGCTGATTGTAGCCCCAGTCCCCCACAATATAATCATACTTATTTAAAATATCTGAGTACCTTGCTTTAAACGCTTCTTCATCAAAACCGTCTTTAATATCTCTTACAAGATCAAAAGTAGCATTCTGAATGACGATCATCTTCTCACCTCTTTTTAAACGATCCATCTTTAATGATAATTCATTGGAAGAACTCCATCAATTGCTAAAGCATGTTTTTTCCGATTTAGCCGAAGCTAAAGAAAAAAGGAGGTCACTTTTATGAAGAAACAACTGACAGCCGCGATTCTTCTCAGCATGCTTTTAGGCGGGTGCGGCTTTCAATCAGGTATGAACCGGCAAGTGGATGAAGATTCTTCAAGTAAAACCATCCGTCTGTCGGATCGTCATGAAGGAAATAATTCCAACATGCCAGAAGCAGACACAAACAGAGCAGGGTATGTTCGTTATCAGCACCAGCAAGTAACGGATCAGAAAGAAAGAACACCTGCTTTAAATCGCGAGCATCTTGCCCACGTCATTACAAGTTTAACTGTGCAGCTGCCAAACATCAAAGATGCAGCCACACTTGTGACAGATGAGGATGCACTGATTGTGTATCGAACAGGCAACAAAAACCGGGATGAATCTGCCGATCAAGTAAAGAAAACGGCGGTTTCTGTTCTCCCTCGTTATTATCATGTATACGTCTCTGATAATCCAGAGCACTTTCAATCCATTGCCAATTTTTCACGTCTTCAAACCAATTCACGTGATTTTGATCAAATCTTAACCAAAACAATTCAACAAATGAAGTATTCCCCTCAAGGTGGAGATATTTCTACGAAAGAAGATGCAAATGGTATGACGAATTCCGACCGTACCATGAGAAGAAATGCCCCTTACGGCCAAAATTAACACGAGAAAAAACGCCAGAGAGCTCTGGCGTTTTCTTGTTATGCTTGCGCCTGACGCTTTTTAGACGCTTCATTTACTTGTTCATCTGCATGGTAGGAAGAGCGCACAAGCGGTCCAGCTTCACAATGGCTGAAGCCTTTTGACATCGCAATTTCTTTCAGCTCTGCAAACTCATCCGGATGATAGTATTTTTGAACTTTTAGATGTTTTTTCGAAGGCTGTAAATACTGACCAATCGCCATAATATCGACGTTGTTAGCAAGAAGATCATCCATGACTTCAATGATTTCTTCCTTCGTTTCACCGAGTCCAATCATAATGCTTGATTTCGTTGGAATGTCGGGCTGCATTTCTTTTGCACGGCGCAAGAATTCTAATGAACGATCATATGTAGCACGCGCACGAACCCTTGGCGTTAATCTGCGAACTGTTTCAATATTGTGATTTAAAATGTCAGGACGTGTGTCCATTAACGTCTTCAAATTATCATAATTGCCGCCCATATCTGAAGGGAGAACTTCAATTGTCGTAAATGGGCTTTTTCTTCTAATGGCACGAACGGTTTCAGCAAACACACCTGCTCCGCCATCCTTTTGGTCATCCCTTGCAACCGCTGTTATGACAGCATGCTTTAAGTTCATCAAAGCCACTGAATCTGCCACGCGTTCTGGCTCTTGCAGGTCTAGCTCAGTTGGAAGTCCAGTTTTCACCGCACAGAAACGGCATGCGCGCGTACAAACAGATCCAAGGATCATAAATGTAGCGGTTCTTCTCACTGCCCAGCATTCATGAATATTCGGACATTTTGCTTCCTCACAAACGGTATTCAGGTTGTTTTCCCGCATCATTTTTTTCAAACCGGTATAGTTTTCATTCGTATTCAGCTTAATTTTAAGCCAGTCCGGTTTTCTTACGTGCTCTTCCTTCTTTGCCAATTCCATCATCTCCATATGAATTCGTTAAAGGTGCATCTACAAAAATCTTCCTGCTATATACGATGGATGCAGCTAAGAAGCTGCAAAAAATTGAATCTTCGGCCTAAAGCCTTTTCTTTAGACACTTTAACATAGTACAGATTGAACAACAAGGGAATGAGCTGCAAAAATACCCAAAAGCCTCCTAAAAAATCACAAGAAAATTACTAACATTTTCTTCTTATGAAATAGGGTGATCTAACCACACTAAACGGTAGAAGACGATGCTTGATGAAAGGAGATGGACGTTTGTGAAAGTGGTTTTAGCCATCATGATCGCTCTTTCAATGCTTCCTTTACCTGTTCATGCACAGGGGGAAGGCAAGCAGCCAGATGTACTGAAGCAGCGAATGGCACTTTACGAAAAAGTCGCCATCACGACACAAGTTCCATGGTATGTACTTGCTGCGGTTGATCAGTATGAGCACAATATTCGAAAAAGCAGAAGAGATTTACCGAAACAAAAAGGCGTCATTGGCATCTACATTCCCCGGGAAATGTGGATCGGCCCTGAAAACCCGAATAAGCAGGATACCTCTCCTTTAAGCATTAAAGTGTTTGATGGAATTGGACTTGATGGAAACGGGGATGGAAAAGCGAACAGCGATGACGATGAGGATGTATTATTCACGTTTGCTCAATACTTGCTTCATTACGGCAACAGCATTGATCAATTAAAAATTGCTTTATGGGACTATTATGGACGAGATCAAACCGTTGGAATCATTTCATCTTTTATGAAGCTATATCAGCACTATGGCCATCTTGACCTCGGAAAGCACGCTTTCCCTCTTCCAGTCGGAGCTGACTACAGCTACCGGAGTACATGGGGAGATGCAAGAGGATTTGGAGGCAGAAGAATTCATGAGGGTACGGATTTATTTGCCCATTATGGACTTCCCGTTCGTGCGACATCGTATGGTGTGATTGAAATGAAAGGCTGGAACCGCTTTGGCGGCTGGCGGATTGGGATTCGAGATATTCATAACCATTATCATTACTTCGCTCATTTAAATGGCTTTGCAAAAGGACTCAAAACAGGTCAAATTGTTGAACCCGGACAGGTCATTGGATCTGTCGGAAGCTCCGGTTATGGCCCCCCAGGCACAGCAGGAAAATTTCCGCCGCATCTTCACTATGGCATGTATAAAGACAACGGCAGAACTGAATGGTCTTTTGATCCATACCCTCATTTAAGGGCGTGGGAAAGAGCTGAGCGAAAACGACATTAAAGAAAAGGAGAAGTTTAGCGTTTTCGCACCCTTCTCCTTTTTCATGTCTAAGCAAGTTACTGCTCATTTTTCTCCTTCAAACCTAAAATTAAAAATAGAATTCCCATGATGAGAAAAATGAAATACACAACGGTTACTTCCAATGGAATCATGTCAAACATACCTCTAAAAATATCGATACTTAAGCTTTCATTTCTGACCAGTAAAATGGATGCTGTGATATATTTAGCACTAAATACTATAGCAAAAACCAAAAAACAAATACCACTTACATAAAGTTTCTTCATAAAGCTCCCCCCCTAATAACAATTAAAATTGATCATGACACATTCATCTATATGGAATCAAGTAGTGAATGAGGTTTTTATTTCCAATGACTGCACATCAAAAAACAGCCCAATCATTCCTTGGGCTGTTATTCTTTCTTCTCCTTTTTCTCTGGGAGAACAATCGATGGGGCGCCTGAGTTCGTTCCGCTGCCATTGTAATAATCTGGTACGTCTCCTTGAACAGCTTGGATGGAGACGGGTACTGAGTTTTTGACCACGATTGTTTCAGATGCAAACGGGATGATGACTCTCACCTTGACCTCGATTAGAACACTAATATCAATCAAGGCATTGTTGATGCCATAAGGCTTAATGTTTTTTTCAACGTCCGTATGCGGATCGCCAATGAGACTAAACCGTACAGGCACTTTTGGTCCTAGGTTGGCGATGAGTGCATTTCCGGACGCTTGCCCAAGCGGAATGTTATATATAATGCCGTCATGTCCATCTGTTTGATCCTTTAATGCTTCTTTTGCCTCTTTTTGAAAATTCCCCTTTTCAATGTCCTCTAAATTTTTTTGAAGATGACGTGACAGGTCAGCCATTGCTTTCGATGTTGCTTGCGCATTAAAATCGATGGTCGTTACTTTTCCGTTCTCACTTGTATTCATGACCACCATATCCTTCATATTCTCCTGATCTTCTGCAAAGTCTTGGACGGAATATTGAATCAGATGATTGGCGATACGCTCTGTTTCTAGTTCAGCAATGTGAATAAGGGTTGGTTTAATGGAGCGGTTAATAAAAAATAGACTTATGACGGTTGAGAGTACAAAGAATAAGATCGCAAGCAGCATGACGTATCGGAATGGCAAAGGGCCCTTTTTATAGGGGCGATAGCGGCGGTTCATTCTCAATAAAAAATCCCCCCTTCTCCATTACAAGTGTATGCAGACAGGCGGGGGGATAGGAATCATCTCTTCATTTTATTTCACCATTTTTAATAAGGCGTCTCTTCCAATGGTTCCAACTGTAATGCCTAACGCTTCTGCAGCGTATGTCACAGATTCTAAAGGGGCATCAAGCAATTGCTCTATCGTTCTCACACCAACTGCTCTCCCTGCGATAATACCTCTATCTGCAAGCTTTTCATTTAAGAGCCCGACATCCAGTGCACCGCACATAATATACCCATGTTCATTTGTCACTGCCATAAAATTCGTCTTCGGCAGTTTGACGGTGACGGCTGTAAAGGAATGTCCATCAATATTAATAGGTGTTAAATTCACCAAATCCCTTCACTCCTCTCATCACAATCTATGTGACAAGAGGGCGAGTGTTGTTAGGCTAAAGCGGATTTCATGTGGCTTCCTTCAGGCGCCAAGTAAGCACATCACGTAAAAATTCTGGCATGAAATATTCAATGTGTTCATGATCACGGATATGAGGAAATAGAGAGCCTAATGTATACATATCGACTGTGCCAACCGTATATAAGGCGTCTTTTCTGATCAATTGATCATGCACAAAAACATCCTTTACTCGTTTGGTTTCACCTTCTTCTACTGTATAGGTGAGGCCGCTATACAGCATTTTCCCCATCAGCTCGCCTCTAAAGCCGAAGCCCTTGATGCGTAGCTGTTCCATTTTTTCTTCACAGGCACGCCGAACGGTTTCGATGAGCTGTTGACCGGTAAGCGTCACCCGAATTGGATTAATTGGGTGCGGGCAGATTCGGTGGACTTCTTCTCTAGTCACGATTCCTGCCTCTAATGAATCAAGCACCATACCTGCATTCATCATGCCGATATCTGCCCCGCACCAATCTTTAATGGCATCTGTTAAGAGCTGCGGAAGCGGGGATTCATCAAACCACTTCGTTTCTAACCTTGACTCAATCGCGGTTACTTTTTCCTGCATGAGGGCTTTCGCTCTTCTCCCTGCTTGCTGTAAGGTTGTGATCGCTTCATCTGATTCACTGATCAGCTGCTCCACTGACTGCACCGTTGCTTTTTTCTCGATTAACTCTTTGCTCGCTGTGTCAACGGTCAGCTCGACACAGCCAATATAATGCCCATACTTTTCAGCGCATGCAAGCAGTACGCCATTGTCCATTTCACCCTGTTCTAACAAATGATGCGTGTGTGAGCCTAGGATAATATCGATGTCAGGAAAATCACGGGCGACCTCCCGATCATGGATGATACCAAGATGGGATAAGAGCACAATGATATCCGCTTGTCCCTTCACTTCCTGCAGCATGTCCCGTATGCTGTCAAACGGATCTGTAATCTCCCAGCCCAGCTTTTCATAGACAGGTGTATACGCAATGGTCACGCCTAAGAGACATATTTTCAGTCCGTTTTCCATTTGGATTATATGATAGGGCTTTGCCCACGCTGGCCTTTTGCCTTTCTCAAATAAATTAGACAGGATCACTGGAAATTGTGCATGCTCGTATAATTGATCGAGCTGATCATGAGGCAGCGTAATGCCTTCATTATTCCCAATCGTGACCCCATCATAGCCAAGTTGATTGAGAAGCTTGACGTTTACCTTTCCATAATCAGCTTCTGACACAAGGTTCACTCGGTCCATATGATCGCCAATATCAAACAAGAGCATCTGATCGTGAACTTGACGCTTTTCCTCAATATAAGCTGCGATTTTGGGCCAGTTCTCAAAGTGGCTGTGCAAGTCGTTTGTATGATATAACCATAGCTTCTGCAGCATGTTGATCTCTCCCTCAAGTTGTCACTGAACCGTCTCATTCAAGTTGAAAGCCGCAGCTCTCATTTAACTAAATAAATCTAACTGCTTCGGAGAAAGGCTTGAATACGTAATATCCAGCAAATCAATCATCTGCTGACCATTCGCCGCTGCATCTCCGCCGGAGTTATTATTAAACACGACATACACATCTTTTGATTGCTGATGCAGGATGTCGAGATTCTTTTTCCACTCTTTTAATTCAGCTTCGTTATATAAATATAAGTATCGCACTTCACGCCAATTCTCATGGTCTGCTGGGTGAAGCCAGCCCTGTTTATTTCTTCCGTGAAAACGGACCAATGTTTTATCACGGTGTGTAGCTTGTATGACTGGCGGAATGGAGCCTTCTCCAACTTGCGGCTCATCACAGACAGAATGAATCCAGCCTTCTTTTTCCATAAAGGACAAGGTCTGCTCATAAAATTCATCTGAGAACCATGTGCGGTTACGGAACTCGAGGGCACACGGAATGTCCCCCATCTTCTCTTTACACCATCTTAAATAAAGGACGTGCTCTTTTTTGCAATCAAACCATGGTGGAAATTGAAATAGAACCATGGCTAGTTTCCCTTCACGAATAAGCGGAGTCAATGAAAGAATAAATGCGTCAAACATCTCTTCCTTCGAAGCAAACGGAATTTCGCCTCTCTGATGACCGGTCATTCCTTGATATGCTTTCACGACAAATTGAAAGGTATCTGGCGTATCCTTGATCCACTTTTCATGATTACGTTCAGGCTGAACTGCATAAAAGCTGGCATCCAGCTCCACAATGGGAAACGTAGACGAATAGTGAAACAGCTTTTGCGCGCTGCCGATTTTCGGCGGATAAAGACTGTCATGGTCACCCCAGCCAGTTAATCCGATATAAATCATGTTTCTCACCTCTTGCCACTCTCATGTATAGACGGCTTCCTCACATGAAAGCCTTTTTCTCTTGTCATACCCATCTTTCTGAAAGAAATTCTTCTGTCTACAACATATCATATTTGCCGGTAATTCTGAATGAAGATGACTGGTGGTGCGTGATTTTATCAAGAACTCTGTTTGTTTGTAATATTAGTTGACAACTTTCTATCTTAAATGATTTGAGCTGATAACATAAAATGCATATCAGAGAAGTGAACAGTGATTGTCCATTTATTTATTCATCTTCACCAAGAACTAAAGTTCTCAATAAAGGAGACTTAGTGGATATGAACTTAGACGATAACCAGTTTGAAGCATTGCAAAAAATCGCCGAAAGGATTCACAAGCCTGTCTATTTGTGTAACCAGCATGGGCGCCTTCTCTGCAACTCGCACATCATCATCACGAGCCCAGATTGGATTCGCATTCTCCCCTTTTTCAAAAGCCGGACACCCCATTATTTTTCAATAATAGATACGAAGCAAACCTTTTCTGTCTTTCCGATTGATCTAACCGAACAAACATGTGAGTATGTGGTCATTCCTTCCTTCATCCTTCCGCTGGATGAAACACTGCAAGTCATCATTGAACAAGCAGTACACGAAATCTCGATTGCGCGAATGAGACAATATTCTGCCCAGCAAACGGCCAAGCGTGCCAGAAATGAAGGATTTCGCAGATGGATAGAGGGTTCATCGTATTCTCAGCAAGACGCTGCAAACATTGCGAAGGCGTTTGGATTAAATGTAGATAGCAGCTATCTATGTATGATCTGTCAGCTTGATCAGTGTCATGAGACCACTCATTTTTTGAAGCAGCAACTGATGTTAGAACAAGTCGTTGATCTGCTCGACAGCGCACTTCCAAGCTCTCCTTTCCCTTCCTTTTTATTTGTCAAAGGTGATATGAGCATTGTATTAATGGAAGAGACGGGCAGTTGGTCAGAGATGAGTGACAGACTCCTTTCTTTTTTGAAACAGCTGCAGATGCTCGTTAGCATTCAAGTGAATCACACCATTTCCTTTGGCGCGAGCTTGACTAGTTGTCGCATCAATTACCTGTCTGAGGGGTACAGAGAAGCATTAGAAGCGCTTCAAGCCGGACATCTCTCGGCGCAGTCGGAATATATACACTTCTATCAGGCAAAGGATGTGCCAGATTTATTAAAGCTTATTCCAAGAAAGGATTTAGTCACGTTTCACCAGATGCACCTTCACCCGTTATATGAAGCCGGTCAAAATCTCCTCCACACCTTATCTGTCTATTTAGAAACGCATTGCCACATTTCAGAAACAGCGAAACGTTTGTCTATTCATCGCAACACGGTCATTTATCGATTGGAGAAGTGTGAGGAGCTGCTGCGGATCAGCTTAAAAGACCCTGAAACCACATTAAGGCTGCGCTTAGCATTACGTATTCACATGCTTCTTTCACCCCATCCTGAGTGAATGTTTTCTTCCGAAGTTTCATATAGTTTGGAGGAGAAAAATGATACAAGAGGAGGGATGATAAATGGATGATGAGCTGCGTCACATCCCGCAGCCCATTCGAGAGGATGGTGCTGGTGCCACCGATCTAGGCCCGCGGGACGTCCTTCGAGATATCGAGAACCCAGATATGCTTGTTCCACCTAAAACCGATGCCGGAATCATTCCTAATTTAAAATTTTCATATTCCGATACACATATGCATTTAAATCATGGCGGCTGGTCGAGAGAAATTACGAAGCGAGAGCTGCCTGTTTCCACAACGATTGCGGGTGTCAACATGCGGCTGACTCGAGGCGGAGTGCGAGAGCTCCATTGGCATAAGCAGGCTGAATGGGCGTATATGATTTTAGGAAAAGCCCGCATCACCTCTGTAGATGCAGAAGGGCGAAATATGATCGCTGATGTAGCAGAAGGAGATTTATGGTATTTCCCCCCAGGTATTCCGCACTCCATTCAAGGACTTGAGGACGGGTGTGAATTTCTTTTAGTCTTTGATGATGGCGCTTTTTCTGAATTTGATACGTTCACCATCACAGACTGGTTTGCCCATACACCGAAAAACATTCTCTCCGACAATTTTGGCGTTCCTGAGAAGCTGTTTGACCATATTCCGAATAAGCAGCGCTACATGTTTCAAGGCTCTCCGCCAGCATCAATAGAAAGCCAAACGGTATCTGATCCATACGGAAGCATCGAGCCGCCATTTACGTACCAGCTGCTTCGCCAAAAACCGCTGACGACCTCTGGGGGAACTGTCCGCATTGTCGATTCACGAAACTTCCCTGTTTCAAAAACCATTGCAGCTGCGCTTGTTGAAGTAAAGCCTGGCGGCATGAGAGAAATGCACTGGCACCCTAATAATGATGAGTGGCAATACTATTTAACCGGTACAGCCAAAATGACGGTCTTTGGAGCCGGGGGCACTGCCCGCACCTTTAATTACAGAGCAGGTGATGTCGGATATGTTCCTTTTGGTATGGGACATTACATCCAAAATATCGGCCAAACGAGCCTTTGGTTTTTAGAAATGTTTAAAAGTGATCGCTTTGCAGATATTTCGTTGAATCAGTGGATGGCCTTAACACCTCCTCAATTAGTGAAAGAGCATTTGCATGTAGATGATGCCATGATTCGTGCGCTTCATAAAGAAAAATCACCTGTCGTGAAATATAAGAGATGATGCGCATCAAAAAACCGATCAAGCCGTACTGATCGGTTTTTTATAAACAAATTTTAAGAAACTGTCGAAGGATGCTGCACTTTTTTCCCCCACACGATGGATGCAATGAAGCTTATGCAAAGCACCAGTGTTCCGAGCATAAAAGGAAACTCGATATTCACATCAAATAAAATGCCCGCAAGGCTCGGTCCGACAATATTGGCAAGGCTCATAAAGGATGTATTGAGGCCACCCGCTACTCCTTGCTGATTACCTGCCATTTTGGACAGCAATGTATTGAGGGCTGGACGAACAAATGATGTAGCCGACAAAAATAAAATAGAGCCTGCAAAGATCAGCCAAAAGGACGGCGCAACACGGCAGACGATGAGCATCAAAGCCGCTCCTAGCAGTGCATAACGCACGACGCGCATTTCACCAAATCGTTTCACAGAGGCATTCACCAACGCACCTTGGACAAGCACGCCTGCAAGACCCGCAACCGTAATCACAAACGCAATATCCTTCGGTGTAAATCCATGTTTTTGGTCTACATATAAGCCGAAAATCGATTCAAAATGAATGATGCCAAAATTGAGGACAAACGCCAATATAAACAAAAAACCGTAGGATGTCTTTAAAGCTTGCAGCATTTGTACAAACGGGTTGAAATGAATGTCTTTGTTTAACCTCGCTTCTTCCTGCTTTTCCTTTGTTAATGTTTCAGGTAAAAATAGGATGGACAATAGGGTAGAAAGAGCTGCAAAGGAACCTGCGATGAGAAAAGGAAAAGCGATTCCGTACTCGACCAAATAGCCGCCTACGCCTGGTCCAATGACAAAGCCTAACGTCATTGCAGCACTAAATAGCCCCATTCCTTTCCCTCGATCCTTCTCACTTGTGATATCAGCGATGTATGCAAACATGGCTGGCATGAGTAAAGCCCCGGCAGCACCACCTAAAAACCGAGACACAAACAGCATCCAAAGCTGATCAGCAAATGCAAAAATAAACTGGGCAATCGTAAAGCCGGCAATCCCCGCAATGATCAATTTTCTACGTCCAAATCGATCGGTCAATGCGCCTGCGACCGGCGATAAAGCAAACTGTGTGAGACCTGTTGCAGCGACAAGAAAACCGAGTGTTTTTCCTGTTGCGCCAAAGGCTTCAATGTAACTTGGCATGACAGGGACAATGAGGCCAAAGCCAAGCATGGCAATAAAAATATTGAGCATCAAAATATATAATCTGCCCATTTTCTTCATATCAAAAAACCTCTTTCTGCAAAATAAATGAAAATGATGACAAAAATGATCAGAACTTCTTCAGTATAGCGATATCACTGTCTATAAGTCTAGTTTTTCAAAATTTAGTTTTCTTTTCCAAATAAAAAATACCCGCAAATAGCGAGTATCCTTATGACTTTATTCACCTTGTTCATAGATAGAAAGAGCCGCCTGAAGCCCTGCGCCGCAATGGATGGATGCACCATGCTTGATTAAAATTGCTTCTAGCCCTGCTAACACAAACAGCACATTTTCTTTTCGGCAGCTATAGCCCATTGTGCCAATTCTCCATATACGTCCGGCTAGCGGTCCAAAGGAGCTGGCAATTTCGATACCAAAATGCTTAAGCAGATCGGCACGTACCGCTTCTCCATCCATACCACTTGGAATCTCAATACATGTCACAACTGGCATTTTACAATGTGGATCACCGAACAATTCAAATCCCATCGCTTCAAGGCCTTTCATCAAGGCTTTCTCGTGAAATGCATGCCTTTGGAAACGCTCAGACAGACCTTCTTCCAGCACAACACGAACCCCTTCTCGAAGTGCATAGAGCATCGTTGTCGCTTCTGTATGATGATTTAATCGCCTAGGGCTCCAATAATCCTGAAGCTGGCTGAGATCAAAGTAATTGCTTTTAATTGGAGAAATATCCATTTGCTCCTGCAATTCATCCTGTGTCGCAATTCCCTTTTCCACTTTCTTTCTCGATTCAACGACAGCTGCAACCCGGTCATTATACGTGATAGGGGACATACCTGATGGAACAGACAAGCACTTCTGCGTACCGCCAATCGCCGCATCAATCTTCCATTCATCCACTTTCACCTGAACCCCGCCAATGGTTGCTACAGCGTCTACAATGAACAATGCATCCAGTGCCCGGCACGCTTCACCAATTTGCTCAAGTGGCTGCAACCGCCCGGTGGATGTTTCACCATGGACCATCGCAACGATTTTAGGCTTGACCTGCTTCATTTCCTGAATGATATCGCTAGGGTCAAAAACGGTTCCCCATTCACATTCCATTGTATGTACCTCAGCACCATAGCGCTGTCCTATTTCAATGAGAAGATGACCGAACCGGCCAAAGACAGGCACAAGCATCGAATCTCCCGGCTCAATGACACTGGCAAGCACAGCTTCAAGCCCTGAACGAGACGTGCCGTCAATTGGAAAAGCCCATTCATTTTCTGTTTGGAAAAGGGACCGCAATAAGGTCATCGTCTCATTCATGATATGTGTAAATGCTGGATCAAATTGACCGAGAATTGGCGTACTCATTACACGGAGCACCCTGGGATCTACTTCAACAGGTCCTGGTGTCATAATCGTTCTTGAAGGTATTTGCAGTTCTTTCACGTTATCCATCCTTTCCCTTGCTGTCATCCTATATGCCCACTTATACAGTAATGCTGATAAAATAGCAATCTCTTTTCCTATGAACTCATTACATAAAATTTACGAGAAATCCATTTATTTCTTTCTGACATTATGATAGAAATAAAGAGAATACATTCCCTATCAAGGAGGAAATCGAATGAAGAGAACCTTATTTGGAACTGTGGCTGCCGGAATCATGATATTCGGTACGTTAGCCGCCCCGCTGCCGCAAACTGCGAATGCTCAAAGCTTTACTTTGAATGAACCGAGCCAAACCATCACATTTTCCCCGTTACAGCTTCAAAACGAAACATCTACACAACAAGCGAAAACAACCGCTACAAGTCAAATCGATTCCTATTATCAATCTGCTAATGGCAAATTAGGACCCGCTTTAAAGAAAGCTTTACACGATATTATTGATGATCATAAGCAGCTATCCTACAGCCAAGTTTGGGATGCCTTAAAGAAAACAGATGAAGATCCAAAAAATCCAAACAACGTGCTCTTGCTCTATAGCGGTGTCTCCCGCTCAAAGCAATCGAATGGCGGAAATGTTGGCCAGTGGAACCGGGAGCATGTGTGGGCTAAGTCACACGGCAATTTTGGGACAAGCCAGGGCCCTGGTACAGATCTCCATCATCTGCGAGCAACAGACGTGCAAACGAATAGCACACGAGGAAATTTAGATTTTGATCTGGGCGGAAATGAATACAAGGGAGCGCCGGGCAATTTTTACGATAGCGACTCATTCGAACCTCACAGCCGGGTGAAAGGGGATGTGGCAAGAATGCTCTTTTATATGGCGGTGCGGTACGAGGGCGATGACCGCTTTCCAGATTTAGAATTAAACGACAAAGTGAATAATGGTAGCGCCCCTCTTCACGGCAAAATGTCCGTACTTCTCAAGTGGCACAAACAAGATCCTGTCGATCAAATCGAACGAAACCGCAACGAGATTATTTATGAAACGTATCAGAACAACCGCAATCCCTTTATCGATCACCCAGAATGGGCAAGTGCGATTTGGGAATAAAAAAGAAAGGCACTGCTACGAACAAGCAGTGCCTTTTAAAATAAAATGACTTCACCGCTCATACACATTCTGGATATTCCGTTATTCCTTAAATTCACTAATGATTATTCTCTCTAAATTTTTATCTAAGTAGAAAAATTCTATTTTGATATCATGCTCCGAATCCTTATAACCTATTATGTTATATCCTTGGTCATCGTCTCTACCGTATGTATTTTCACCAAAATAATCATATATATCTTTCTTAGTTGAATGAATATTTATTGTGTTGTTTATATTACTTTGATTATTTTCTAAAGAAATTGCCACTATTTCTTTTCTTCTATTCACTTTAAAATAATTTGAATTTGAAGTTTTCATCCATTCATTTTCACTGCTTTTTTCCTTTTTCAACCCCAACTTCAAATGTCCTACCTTTAATTCAGTCAGATTTGTATTTTTTACTGTAAGAAAAGAAATTTGGTTTTTAAGTGGTTGAATAAAAAACAAGCCCACGATGATTGTCATCATAAAAATGATACATATTATAATTTTTTTCATATGAGTTCCTTCCATAAAATATGAGATGATGAAATAACAAAAAAACTTTATTTAATTTTACACCTAACTATTTAAACCAATAAAAAAACACCTTCAGTATAAGGTGTTTTTTTATTTTAGCGGACAGACAAGACAATAATCGAGACTCTCAGATTTTTTCTCGAGCTTATAATACATACAGCAAGTCTTTCGGTTGGATGTTTCTAGTAAACTGTCATCTAAGTTTAAGCTGTGATGAAATGGATTTTGTTTTGCTCCAAATACATCACCAGCTGCTTGCTTCAGATACAGATAATCCTCTCGCACGCGCTGCTTCACCGCAGGGTCTTCAGCCTCTCGCATCATGCTGCGATAAAGAGAATTGATGCGAACTGCTATATTCTCCCACAAAATGGTATACGGAAGTCTTGACGTACGCTTCAGTACATCTAAAAGAGGTGTGACACACTCCGTAAACAGCGCATGCACAACCTGCTCTCTCCATTCATTCCGATCTCCTTCTAATGGAACAAACGAACACAATGACTCATCAATTTCGATTTTCCGATCCTCTCTAAAGACACATGCCTCTGGTGGAAACTGATAAACACCGTCATACAGCGTCATCATGTACAAAGAGGAACTGACCGCTAAGTAGGCATAACGCTTTGAAAACATCGACGCTGCTACCGCCACATTCGGTGCATGCATAGCTTCCTTTTCAGCCTCTAATAAACGCAGGACAGATGCTTCTGAAAAAAGCGCAGCAAGTGTGCGATCAGATGTCATTGGTCCATTTGTGATGTGTACCCCGAAATCAAGTAATTCTCTCTCAACCCACTCTGGCCTCATATCAAAACCTCCATCTTTCGTTTATCGATTTCTCTGCTGGTATAACAAATAAATAAAGAACGGTGCCCCAATTGCAGCTGTGAATACACCTGCTGGTACATCTAACGGTAGAAAAGCCGTTCTAGCGACTAAATCTGCGAGCATCACGAGAATACTTCCAACAAGCGCAGATGCCGGGACCAGCGCAATGAAGGAACGGCCGATGATCATCCGTGCAACATGCGGCGCCATCAGTCCAACAAATTCAATACCGCCAGCAAAGGCAACAGCAATCCCTGCCAATGTCACACTCATCAGCAGAAAGAATAACCGTTTTGCCTGCACTTTTACCCCGAGACCTGTTGCAAGATCATCTCCAAGCTCCTTCACATTCATCGTTCTTGCTAACACCATGACAATCGGTAAAATGATCATGATCCAAGGAAGCATCGACGTGACGTCCTTCATCGTAGAACCATATAAACTGCCTGTCAGCCAGATATATGACTTTGTCGTTGTCATCGTATCACTAAGAACAAGAGTAAACGTCACACACGCCTTCATAATGGCAGAAATCCCAATGCCCATTAGGACAAGTGTGATCGGCTTGACCCCTTTTTTCCATGAAAGCAAATAAATCAGACACGAGACAGCAAACGCACCTGCAATCGCCCATAAGGATTGATATGCAATAGGCACAGTGCCCATCCAAAAGACAATAAACATAATCGCACCGAACGAAGCACCACTCGTAATCCCAATGATGTCAGGCGATGCAAGCGGATTGCGGATTAATCCTTGCAAAATGAGCCCTGATACCGCAAGTGCGGCCCCTACTAAGACAGCCAGCAGTGTTCTTGGAATCCTCAGTGTATTGAGCACAAAGGTATTTCCCTCTCCCTGACCGATTATATGAAGAAGCACATCCACAGGCGAAATAAATCGGCTGCCCATACAGAGACTGAGAATAAATAACCCAAAAGCAATGGCCGTCAATAAAAGTAAAATCAAAAACGTCCGCTTTGAAAATTGAAATGAAATGCGCCCGCCCTTTGAACGCACTGTATATGTTTTAGCCACCTGTCTTCAACCCCTTGCGCACGAGATAAACAAATAGAGGCGCTCCTGCTACCGCCGTCATGACACCAATCGGTACTTCCTGCGGCATGATCAGAAAACGAGCCGCAAGGTCTGCGACAAGTAAAAGCGACGCCCCCACTACGGCACAATACGGCAGTACCCAGCGGTGGTCAGGTCCGACAAGCTTTTTCACAATATGCGGCACTAGAAAACCAACAAATCCAATCGATCCTGCGACAGCGACGGAACCACCCGCTAAAAAGACGACGAGAACTCCCATCGTGATTTTCAGCGCCAGCGTACGTTGACCAAGTCCCTTCGCAATATCATCTCCTGACAAAAGGACATTGATGGAGCGTCCAAGAAGCAGCGCGACAACTGTCGCACCTAAAATATAAGGCAAAACAGGCAGCAGCATATCAATGCTTCTTCCAGACACTGAACCCGCCATCCAAAACAGGATGCTTTGAATCGACTGTTCATTCACGATTAAAAGACCTTGTGTAAAGGACGCAAACAGTGCAGATATCGCCGCACCTGCAAGGACAATTTTGACCGGTGTCAATCCATCTCTTCCAATGGAGCCCAAGAGAAAAACGAGCATCCCTGCAATTGCCGCACCTAGAAAGGCTGTCCACATATAGCCTGTTAATGACTCTGTTGAAAAGAAAACAATTGAAATGACGATAAAAAATAGTCCACCTGCATTAATTCCTAACAAATCTGGCGCTGCAAGCGGATTTCTCGTTAATGCCTGCATCAGTGCACCTGAAATGGCTAGACTTGATCCAACAACTGTTGCAATTAAAGCTCTTGATAATCTGGATGTCATGACAATGACACTGTTTGGATCCGATTCATCAAAATGAAGAAACGCATGGATGGTGGCTTTGAGGGAAATCGAGGTTTGCCCAAGAGAAATGCTGAGTATAAAAAAGACCACCATCAATACGACGAATCCAGCAAACAGCAGCGCCTTGCTCGAATCCTTTTTTAATAAACTTCTCATCTGATTCCCGCTTTCAATCTGTTATGGAAAAAGGAGAAAATGGTTTTTCACATTTTCTCCTCTGTTATCCTTATTTATCAATTCCGAGACGATCATCAATATCATCAAGCATCATGTTTGCAGCAATAATACCGCCGCCCATGTTCCAAGTAATTTCATCGACTTTATGCACTTGTTTCGCTTTCACTGCGTCAAGCTGCTTCCATAAAGGATGACTCGTCCACTCTTTATATGCTTTTTCAACGGCTTTATCCTGATCATCCATGAAGTAATAGATCACATCTGCATCCATTTGCGGAATGCTCTCTTTGTCTGTCAGTGTAATGATGTCTTGCTTTTTATCTTTGACATTCTTAGGTCCTTCAAAGCCTAGCTCTGTTAAAATGGACCCTGCGAATCCAGTTTGATAGATTCTAGCATGATCTGCACGGAAGTTCACTACAGACACACTCATTGGCCAGTTTTTGATGTCTTTTTTCGCTTTTTCTTTGAAGTCAGCGACGCGGTCATCCCACTTCGTTAGCAATTCTTTTGATTTGTCTTGCTGGTTTAACGCTTCACCCATTAATTTCACTGTATCTTTAAATGTGAACACTGTTTCTGTTGCAACAGTTGGAGCGATTTCTTTCAGCTGATCAAAAATTTGCTCGTGGCGGACTTTTGATGCAATGATCAAATCTGGGTTAAGTTTTTCAATTTCCTCTAAGTTCGGCTGTATTTCCTGCCCAACAATTTTGACATCCTTTAAGTCATCTCTTAAATATTTATACGTAGGTGCTTCAAGCCAAGATTCTACAACACCCACTGGTTTAATGCCCATCGCGACTGCTGCATCTGTTGCTCCTTGGTACAGCGTCACCACACGTTTAGGCGATCCTTTAATTTCAGTTGAACCGATAGCGCTTTCAACGGTTCTTGCTTTTTCTTTACTGTTTGACTTGCCTTCACTGCTATTGCTGCCGCAAGCTGCAAGTAAAACGATGGAGAGCACAACTAATAGCGACCAAAAAGATTTTTTGAACATGTACCTCACCTATCCATTCTATATGTAGTCATATCGTTTGATAACGATTCTCATTATCACACTATGATTTTATCATAGAAAAGGATGGTGTCAATGTAAATTTTTAAGAAAAAGGGAGAGTGTTGACTAGTTGTTCATACTAAATAGAACGATTCCACATTTGGATGGTCCTTCCAATTCGTTTTCCCGCTTCTAGTAACACCGACAAATGGGTATGTCCATCCATCACTTCATAGACTGATTGTTTTCTAATCGTTTCATCAGGCAGCTCATGATAGGCAGGAAATTTTTCTATATCATACAGCTCATCATCACTTCCTACTAACATCGCATATGGCCGATCCATCATCGCAAATTGTTTTTTAGGTACAGATGGGGTTAAGGCAAGTGCTAGATTGACGGTGATGGCTGTCAACAAAAGCGGGTCTTGCTCAACTGCCCATGCCGGATAATGAAAACGCACGGCTTCAGAATGACTCATCAACAATCCTTTTGTCATGGCAGACAAAACGAATTTCCATACTTGAACGCTCGCAAAAGGGATTTGATCAGGCCTTGCTGTGCCTGATTGATAGCCAAATTCAGGGGCAATAAAAAAGTAACCATCTACTTCTCTTTTTTTCGGCCAAGATAGGTAGTTTAGCAGTAATCCCGCTCCAGATGAATGCCCGCAAAGATAAACAGCTCCTTTATGCTGCTGTTTGACCGTATCCACAAACTGCGAAATATCGTGCCACACATCTGTGACACTAGGTGTATCACCCTTTTTCCCTTCCGAATGGCCGTGACCTCTTAAATCGATTAAAAACGTATTCACATGAAAATCATGTTGCAGCGTATCGGCAATATGCTCATAACCAGCTAGGCTGTGAGCGCCTCCGCCATGGATCAAGATGACATTTGCCTCGTTCTTTTTTTCTGCTAAAAACGGATAATACGCAAGGCTTGTGCCGTCGTGTGATGGCATGAATTGTCTTTCTGGAATATGAACAGGAGCTGCCTGCTTCATAATTGCAAATGAGAATGGTTCGGTCTTAGTGTCTGTCAATTTTTTCGCTCCTTCAAACAGAAACGAGAATGGCAAGCGATACTGGCCATTCTCATGACTACATTCTATTAAGTAATCTCCCACAAAGGGAAGGTCTTGCTTTGAATAATGGCAACAATTTATTTTAACGCTTTTTTTGCATCGGAGATAGGGAAGACAGGAAAGACGTCATTTACTTCACAGCTTTTCATGAACAAATCCATTGATTTCATTTTTATGTATTGTCCGTGTTTTATGATGAGCTGTATGTATTGAATCTAATTGTTTACTAAATATACATTTTCTATTTTTGTTATAGACTTAGATTGAAAACTGTGATTATCCATTTCTACGTAAAGGGAAAAATCATTGTTTTTAACAAAAATTATATCGCTTCCATTATTAAGTTTTATTTTTAATGCATTGCCTTCTTTTTGAGTATTACGAAAGGTATTCTCAATCATATTGTAGTCTAATTCAGTCCACTTGCCATTGATTATAATTTTGGTCATCCCCATTATCTTATGACTGATACTATTGGGGATCATTTTCTTTTGAAATTTTTCAGAAATTTCTTCGTTATCTAATTGCTGAAATCCAATTTGAAAGGCCTCTTTTTCAAAATAAGGTAAGTACATGTTTCTCCATCGTGATGAAATTTTAAGTAGTCCAAATAATTTATATTCGATTCTTTCTGGCGTTTGTACATCAAATGCTTTGTCTAAAAGCGATTGATGTAAATAATCAATATCTGATACATCAATCATTAAGCATATTGCTCCTCTTGTGCCTCGATTATACAACTCTGTCCAATCTTTTTTCCAGCCACCGCCATCCTTCTGTGTTATATTCACTAATTCAAGATACTCCTTTCCAATCCAAAGATTGCTTATTTTAAAGCCTTTTGTTCTTTTACCTTTTTTAGGTGCATACGGAAAACCATTTTGTTGTATCATATCTATCATTTTTTTGTCTTTTTGATATTTCTCATCAACATTGATAACAATATGATCGATTTTATTCATCGGTTAACTCCCTCGTCTTAATTAAATGAATAGCTTCATAAAGATACTTCATTTTCATTTCTTCCATTTCATAAATGTAATCAAACGTTAGTCTTGTTAAAGGAGGTAGATTCATTTGTTTCTCTTTTTCTTCTTCACCCTTTTTTATTTCTGCTAAATGTCTTTTTTGCGCTTCAATTTGAATATTTAATGATTTAACAGCTTCTTGTTTTTCAATTTCGTCAGCAAACATTAGTCCAGCAAAAAGTTGAGTTGGATAAGTATTTTGAGATTCTACAAGACATTTCATCACACATTCTTTCTTGTGTTCTTTTCCAAGTTCTGTAATCTTGTAAATTTTAGTACTCTTTTTCCCTACCGTCCTAGTTTCACAAACTTTTATATAGTTTCCTTTTTCTAATTTATTTAGCGCATAATAGATTGAGCCAACTAGAATTCCTCCCCATCTATCGACCATTGTATTTTTTAAATTCTGCTCAACATCATACCCTGACATCGGTTTCATCGATATTAATCCTAATATATATAAGTCCGTCATCAGATTCCTCCTATTCAATATCTATTTACACAATACTCAACATTGAGTATTATTTCAAGATTAGATTTAAATTTTCTTTCATGCTAAGCACTTTTTCAGAGCTCTCAAAAAATCCTGTAAGCAAGCGTTAGCGTGATGTTTATAGAGGTGTGCAATACGATGAGTGAGCCACCTTGATCAAACAAAAAAAAGACGAACGGCAACCGTTCGTCTTCTTCCCTCACTTCACTTCTTCATGCTCCTGAACAGCATGTCGTTTACTGGCGATAAAGAGTGCAACGGTCATGGCTAGAATGGTCAGCGCCCACCAGAAGGTCGATACAGCCTCTTTATGATCGATGATAATCAAACGGATGACGGCTGTGATGCCAATATAAATAAAATAGCGAAGCGGAAAATGAAAGTTTGATTTAAAGTACTTAATAATTAAGGCAATAAACTCAAAGTACATAAAGAAGATCAGCAGCTCACCAAGCATTTCATAATAGCTTTCTCCTTTGTTGACCACATTCTTGTAGACAAATTGGACAATATACCAAGTTTCACTAATTAAGAGGACGCTTAAAGCAAGGGCTAGAAAGAACAGACAGATATTCAGAAGACCTTGCAAGAGATCGGGTACTTTTTGGAAGTTGTTGAATCGTTTCATTAGATTGTCTCTCCATTCCATGTTATTCATTTGTCATCTATATTTTGATGTGCCAGAAGCGCAGCACGATGTAGTAAACATCGTTCTTTTCCATCTTTTCAAACTGCCCGTGCATGCGGGTCATCATTCGTTTTATGCTTCGTTCACCAAGTCCAGTGCTTTCCTGCGTGCCATTTGTCTCTTTTATCGCATTGCTGACATGGATCTCAAACATTTCTTGATCGGATAGAAAGGTGAAATTGATGTCTTTTTTCGGATCGGCGTATTTCAGTATGTTGGACATCAGATTATCAAACACTCGGCCAAGTTCCTCGACATTCACGTTGATATAGCTGTCAGGAAGCTCTCCTAAAAGATGAACCTTGAATGTCTCTTGCTGCAAGATCGCCACCTGATCTGATAAAAGATCGTAAATGACCTCTTTGACTGCAACGGTCTCAAGCTCAGGTTCTTGTTCTTTATCAAGTAGAAAATAGGCAAACAGATTATCAGACAGATTTTTCAATTGCAATGCTTTCTCATAAGCACTTGCTATATATTGATCTTTACGGGGATCCGCTCCAGCCTCCTCTTTTTTCGCAAACTCCAGGTTCATCATGAGCGACGTCAGCGGTGTTCTCATATCGTGTGACATTTCGGTCACCAGACTGCGACTCTCTTCTTGCAACTCGTCAATGGCTTGGAGCTTGTCCAGAAAAGCTTTACGAAGATCCTCAATACTTTTGGCAATCATCGCTAATTCATCATGCCCTTTTACCGTCATCTCATAGTCTAGCTCGCCGCCTTCAAGAATATGAATGTCTTGGTGAATCGTTTGCAGATAGCGTAAACTTTTGCGAATGCCAAGCAGAACAATGAGGAGAAAAATAAGCGTCGCCCCGAGCAGCTCGAGTGTAAAGGCAAGATCGTGGTAGCGAGATGAATAGAAACCATCCACCATGACGCGACCTTCACCGTCGCTAAACTGAACTGGATACGAATGATGCTCAGCGTACTGGGTCACCTTTTCTTTTCCATACGCCGATTCATCAGCAGCCGAATAGATGGAGTCATATTGCAGCACTTCATCCTTGAAGATGGTCAAATTAATGTAATTCTCTTTTTTTACCCACTCACCAAACGCTTTTCGGTCTGTTGAAGACAGCTCATTCTCAGACACATAGTGGCTGAATTTTTGAATATACCTGGCTGACTCCTCCTCGTAATACTCGTCCGAACTCAAGTATCCATCAATGAGGTCATTGGTGATCTTTTGCAGCGTCAAAAAGACAAGTCCACTCACGACCGTAGCTGTCAAAATCAATAGTGCTAGCTTTTTGGCTAGTGTATATTTACGATGTGCCAAATCGGTATCCTCTTCCCCATTCTGTTTTGATATATACAGGACGTGCAGGATCATCTTCAATTTTGGCACGCAGCTTTCGAATATGCACCATCACCGTATTGTTGGAACAATAGAAATAAGGCTGTCCCCATACACTCTCATAAATATTTTGGGCTGAAAAGATTTTGTTTCGCCTGCTCATGAGCAGCTTCAACATACGATATTCTAAATCAGACAGCTTGAGTTGTTGATTTCCTTTCCACACTTCATTAAATTCTTCGCTCACCCTCAGCTTGCCCCCAACAAGAAACGTTTCTTCCTGTTCCTTCTTTTCCTGATAGACGGTGTACCTGCGTAATTGTGCAATCACTCTAGCATGAAGCTCCTCTTGTGAAAAAGGTTTTGTCATATAATCATCCCCGCCGGCAAGTAAGCCTTCGGTTTTATCGAATGTACTTGATTTGGCTGTTAGAAATAGAATCGGGACATTAGAAGAGGCTCTCATCTGCTGGCACGTTTCAATGCCTGATATGCCTGGCATCATCACATCCAAAATCACCAAATCGAGCGAATCGTCCACAAACTTCAATGCTTGCTCGCCATTCATCGCTCTTTGCACCTCATATCCAGCACGTGTAAGGGATTCCTGCAAAAGGTCTCCAATATCTTGATCATCTTCTACGATTAATATTCGATGCGTCATGTCTCTCTCACCTCATGATACGTGATGTACTTTCTTTTATGTCTTTACTATATATCATCTAGCTATGTGAAAAGATACAGCATAAACCTTAACAGTTTATGAATTTGCCCCTCTGCCATCAATTCGTCACATTTATTTTCAAAATATTGGATCTTCATAAATTGTTAAGAATTGGACCGTATATTGATTCATTGTAGGGATCGATGAATTGATTCGAATGACATTTTTATCATAACAAGAAAAGGAGCATGGATATGAATACAAACAAAGTAGCACACGCGATGAATTTGAAGGATCGGGTTCATTTCTTAGACATCGTACGGGGATTTGCCTTAATGGGAATTATTTTGGTCAATTACTTTTTAATCGTGGATTCGGCGAAGGGGTTCGATATGGAATCAAATGATGTCTTTCATAACTTAGTGAATTGGTTTGCCTCTGGGAAATTCATTACGTTGTTCTCCTTCCTATTCGGGGTTGGGTTTATGATTTTTATGGATCGAGCTGCTCAGAAGGTGGACAGTCCGAACAAGCTGTTTGCCCGCAGATTAACCATTCTCTTAGGGTTTGGCCTTCTGCATTTAACTTTTGTTTGGATTGGTGATATTTTGGCCTATTATGCAGTTGCTGGCTTTTTATTGCTTTTCTTTTACAAACGCACAGCCAAAACCATCCGAAACTGGCTGATCACACTCTTTGTGATTCAATTGCTCACACCCTTTTTCACAATGCTGCTCAATACCATCAGTTCAGGATCATCAGGCAAGCCGGACTTTGCCGATTTTGAATTAATCAGCCACAACAGTCTGACTTATTTAGCATCTATTGGTGACCGGTGGGCAGATATGGTGACAATGGCTTCCAGTTCATTTTTCACTGTCTATTCCATGTTCTTCATGTTTTTACTTGGTGTGTATTTTGTGAAAATGGAGTTTTTCAAAAACATGGAGGCGAAAAAAGCAATTTGGAATCGCATTTGGATCATCTGTACAATCGCTTTTCTCATCACTCAAAGCAGTACGATCATAGTAGCGATCAATCCTTTTGAACATACACTCTGGGTGAACATTGCCACTGCCCTTGAACAAAACGGAGGACTAACTGGCAGTATGTTTTATATGAGTACACTTGCGATGCTGTTTCTGCACGTTCCTCAGCTGCGAGGTGCTTTGATGGTCTTTACAAAAGTCGGACGGATGTCCCTGACCTGTTACTTGCTTCACTCGATCATTGGAACCTTGCTATTTCTAAAGTATGGAGCGGGGCTTGTCGATCATCTTCAGCCGGCTGGTACGTTTTTCATGGCTATTGGCGTGTATGTCTTCCTTGTGCTTTTCAGTACGTTTTGGTTAAAGCGGTTTAAGTATGGACCGATGGAATTTATTTGGCGTCAGCTGACGTATGGGAAGGTCAATGACAGATCGAAAACCAATACATTTCATGCGGCGAAGTAAAAGAAAAAAGGCGAATGGCTACAGTTCGCCTTTTTTAATATGTTAAGTTTGTGATTCAGAGACAATCCGTTCACTTTCAATACTGCTCAATCATTTCTTGTAATTGAGTCAAATAACTCTCTTTTAATTCATCTGGGTATTCAATTTTCACATGCTTCCCAAATGAGATCAAATAGTGAGTCATATACGATAATTCTTCTTGGTTGTACCCACCCATAATATATGGAGTATCATCAATGATCTCCAATCTCATATTCGGGTAATGATTCTTCAAAAACTTTTCTTTTCCTTGTTCCGTTAATCGACATTTAAATGAGATGTCATGATAAGTTTTTTCGTACTCGAGCTGCAGTGCTTTTAATTCTTCCTTCGTAAAGGTGTCTCTGCCTTCTTCAATGATCAAGTCCTTCATAAAGTCACATCTATAGATGTCCCACTTTTTATTTTGAACATCATATGCTTTGGTGAACCAAATCCCATTTCGATAAAACAACTCAAGAAATTGCAGCCTGATCCTTTTATTTTCATATTGCGTGTACGTCATCTTCACGATTTGATCTTCCATCATCGCCTGTAAAATCAATTCCAAATGATTTTGTTCACTAACTGGTGCGACATTATAGTAATGAATCACATCCAAAGTCTCTGTGATCATTTGTTTTCTCTCATCAGACATTGTGGCAAACAGCTTTTGCCGAATTTGTGAGTAGGACTTTTTAAATGGTGTTGCTGACACCAGGTCTAGCGCTTTAAGCGCGAAAAAAATAGCTTGAACTTCATCGGTATTGAAATAAATAGGGACCATTGGAGATTGTTTCACCAGTCGATATCCTCCATGTCTGCCATTTTCAACGTAAAAAGCTAAGCCCATGGACTCTAGCTCTTCCATATCTCTCAAAGCCGTACGTTTCGATATGCCAAATTCGGTTTCTAAATCCTTTAATTGAAATGAGTATTTATCACTTAAAAAAATAAGCTCTTGGTTTAATCGTTCTGATTTTTTCATTTGAATTTCCTTTTAAAAAAGGTGACATGTTTTGTCACCTTTATATTTTATACTCAGTTTATCAAAAGAAAAGGAGCATGTATATGCAAACATTAATCATTAACGCGCACCCTGATTTCACTCATCGAGAAAGTTATTCAAACAAACTGCAAACACTATTTTTAGAACAGTTTAAAGAAAGATACCCTCATGATGAACCAACCATTTTACATTTACATGAAACTGAAATTCCTCGTATCGAAAAAGACCAGCTGTTACGTATTTGGAATAAGCAAGCATCTGAACAAACATTAACAGCTACCGAAGAAAACATCGCTGCTGCTTCATCTGCTTTATTGGCTCAATTCAAAGCACATCATCGAATCGTCATTGTGTCACCTGTTCATAATTTCAATGTGACGTCACGTATGAAAGATTATATAGATAATATTTTTATTGCGAGAGAAACGTTTAAATATACAGAAAATGGTTCAGTTGGTCTGATGACTGACGATTATCGTGTACTTTTGCTTCAAGCAAGTGGCTCAATTTTCACAAATAACGATCGATACACACCTCTGGAATTTTCACATTACTACCTAAAAGAAATATTCCAAAACTTGATGGGCTTTCAACAATTTCATATTGTCCGAGCACAAGGAACAGCGATTTTAGAGGAAGAAACGATCTTGACATCTGCAACTGACGATTTGTCTAAAGCCTTTGATGCGTTTTACCAGCCTAGCGGGATGTAAGCAAAACAAAAAGACCAAAAACGTTTGATATCACGTTTTTGGTCTTTTTTTATTAACCGATTGAACCTTCCATTTCAAACTTAATCAAACGGTTCATTTCAACGGCATATTCCATTGGTAGTTCTTTTGTGAATGGTTCGATGAAGCCCATGACGATCATTTCTGTTGCTTCTTCTTCAGAAATTCCGCGGCTCATCAAGTAGAATAGCTGCTCTTCTGATACTTTTGAAACCTTGGCTTCGTGCTCTAATGAAATGTTGTCGTTTAAGATTTCATTGTAAGGAATCGTATCAGATGTTGATTTGTTATCCATGATGAGTGTGTCACACTCGATGTTTGAGCGTGCACCTTCTGCTTTACGTCCGAAGTGAACGATTCCGCGGTATGTGACTTTACCGCCTTGTTTGGAAATCGATTTCGATACGATCGTTGAAGATGTGTTTGGTGCAAGGTGAATCATTTTTGCACCTGCATCTTGGTGCTGACCTTTACCTGCTAGGGCAATACTTAATGTCATACCACGTGCGCCTTCACCTTTTAAGATGACTGCTGGGTATTTCATTGTCAGCTTAGAACCGATGTTTCCATCAATCCATTCCATTGTCGCATTTTCTTCACATACTGTACGTTTCGTCACAAGGTTGAAAACGTTGTTTGCCCAGTTTTGAATCGTTGTATAACGGCAGTAGCCGCCTTTTTTCACGACGATTTCAACAACCGCACTGTGAAGTGAGTTTGTTGTGTAAACTGGTGCTGTACAGCCTTCTACGTAATGCACATGTGCGCCTTCATCAACGATGATCAGTGTACGCTCGAACTGACCCATGTTTTCAGAGTTGATACGGAAGTATGCTTGAAGTGGTGTATCTACTTTGACGCCCTTCGGTACGTAGATAAATGAACCACCAGACCATACAGCCGAGTTAAGCGCAGCAAATTTGTTGTCAGTCGGAGGAATGACTTTTGCCCAGTGCTCACGGAAGATGTCTTCGTTCTCTTTTAATGCGCTGTCTGTATCTTTAAACACAATGCCTAGATCTTCAAGGTCTTGCTTCATGTTGTGATACACAACTTCAGATTCATACTGAGCAGATACACCTGCTAAGTACTTTTGCTCTGCTTCAGGGATACCAAGCTTATCAAAGGTTTCTTTGATTTCTTCTGGTACTTCATCCCAAGAACGCTCAGAGCGCTCTGATGGCTTTACGTAGTACGTAATTTCATCAAAGTTTAATGCATTTAAATCTCCGCCCCATTGTGGCATCGGCATGTTGTAAAAGAGCTCAAGAGATTTCAAACGGAAGTCGAGCATCCACTGAGGCTCTTCTTTCATACGAGAAATTTCTTCAACGATCTCTTTTGTCAGTCCGCGCTCTGAACGGAAAATGGAAACGTCTTTATCAGAAAAGCCGTATTTATATTCACCAACATCTGGCATTTTTTTAGCCATCCATTTTCACTCCAATCTTATGATTTGCCGTTATCTTCGGCAGATGCGCCTTTTTCAAGCGCCTTCCAGGATAATGTTGCACATTTGATGCGGGCAGGGAATTTTGCCACTCCCTGCAGCGCCTCAATGTCACCAAGATCAATGGAATCGTCGTATTCTTTTCCTAGCATCATATCGGAGAAAATCTGAGACATTTTCAAAGCTGTTTCAATATCTTTCCCTTTAATCGCCTGCGTCATCATAGAGGCAGATGCCATCGAAATGGAGCATCCTTCTCCTTCAAATTTCGCATCCATGACTTTTTCGTCTTCGATTTTCATCGTGAGACGAATGCGGTCACCACACGTTGGGTTGTTCATATCGACGACAATGCTGTCGTTTAACACACCTTTGTTTCTCGGATTTTTATAATGATCCATAATCACTTGTCTATACAGTGTGTCTAAGTTTACATTAAAAGACATTCGTAAAATACTCCTTTGTCTTACGGAGCGCTGCAATGAGTTTGTCAATCTCTTCTTCTGTATTGTACAGATAGAAGCTTGCTCTTGCAGTCGCTGATACACCAAGCCATTTCATGAGCGGCTGTGCACAGTGGTGTCCAGCACGAATGGCGACACCTTCCGTATCCAGAACAGTCGACGCATCATGCGGATGGACGTCATCTAAATTAAACGTCACAAGCCCAGCTCGGTGCTGCGGTCCATAAACAGTCGCACCTTCAAGCTCCTTGAAGCGCTCAAGCGCATAAGTGGCAAGCTGATGCTCGTAACGGCTGACTTCCTCCATACCAATGTCATTTAAGAAATCAATCGCTTTTCCTAGTCCAACTGCTCCGGCAATAATCGGTGTTCCCGCTTCAAATTTCCACGGGAGCTCTTTCCAAGTAGAATCATACAGATCCACAAAGTCGATCATTTCACCGCCAAACTCAGCAGGCTCCATATTATTCAAAAGGTCCTTCTTCCCGTAAAGTACACCGATGCCAGTCGGTCCACACATTTTATGCCCAGAGAATGCGAAAAAGTCACAGTCTAGATCCTGAACGTCAATTTGCATGTGCGGCGTGCTTTGCGCACCATCGACGACAATGATTGCCCCATGATCATGGGCTATTTTGGCGATTTCTTTAATCGGGTTGATGGTTCCTAATACGTTTGAAACATGTGTGACAGCGACGATTTTCGTTTGATGTGTGATTGTTTGCTTCACATCTTCCAGCGATAGCGTGCCGTCTTCCTGTAACGGAATATATTTCAATGTGGCGCCAGTTGCTTTTGCTGCTTGCTGCCAAGGGATGATATTTGCATGGTGCTCCATGTGCGTAATGACAATCTCATCGCCTTCTTTGAGGTTTGCTCTAGCATAGCTGATCGCCACTGTGTTTAGTGCAGTTGTTGTCCCTCTAGTAAAAATAATTTCTTGGACAGATGAAGCACGGATGAATGCACGAACTTTCTCTCTCGCACCCTCGTATGCGTCCGTTGCTTTTGTGCCAAGGGTATGAACACCCCGGTGGACGTTCGAGTTGTAAGACCGGTAATACTCATTCATTGCATCCATGACCACTCTTGGTTTTTGAGAAGTCGCTGCACTGTCCAAATACACCAAATCATGTCCGTTCACTTGCTGATGAAGGATTGGAAATTGCTCACGAACGTCTTTGATATTCATTATTTTACTTTCCTTTCAATCACAGAAACGAGCTGCTTTTTAACTCCTTCAATCGGCAGTTCTTTGACGACTGGATTTAAGAAGCCATAAATCACAAGTCTTTCTGCATCTTCTTTGGAAATCCCGCGGCTCATGAGGTAATAGAGTTGAATTGGATCGACACGTCCAACAGAAGCAGCATGCCCTGCTGTTACATCATCTTCATCAATTAATAGAATTGGGTTTGCATCACCGCGTGCTTTCTCACTCAGCATGAGAACACGTGATTCCTGCTCGGCATTTGACTTCGTTGCGCCATGCTCGATTTTACCAATTCCGTTAAAGATAGAGGATGCTTGATCCTTCATCACACCATGCTTCAAGATATACCCCTCAGAGTTTTTACCGAAGTGGATGATGCTTGTTGTAAAGTTTTCCGTTTGATTCCCGCGGCCGACAACAACTGATTTTGTATCACCGAATGTCCCGTCGCCCATAAGCTTTGTGATGTTTTCAGACACGACGTCTCCATCATTCATAAGGCCAAGCGCCCATTCGATTTTACTGTCACGGCCACTTGCCATACCGCGTCTGTTCACATAGACTGTGACACCTTCTGAAAGGTTATCTACTGCGCCGTATGTGACGCGGGCATTAGCTCCCGTGAACACTTCGGACACGATATTGAAGATTGCTTCTTCAGGTTTTGCTGTACTAATGTAGTTTTCTACATATGTCACTGCACTATGATCGTCTGCTACGACGATGACATGATTGAACAAAGTCGTGTCGTCATTTTCATGCAGGTAGATGGCTTGAATTGGCGCTTCAAGTTCTACATTTTTTGGTACATAGAGGAAAGCTCCGCCATTGACTAAAGCAGCATGTAATGCTGTTAGTTTATGCTCATCTACTTTCACTGCATCCGTCATGAAGTATTTCTTCACTAGATCACCATGTTCGCGAAGCGCTGTATGAAGATCAGTGAAGATCACGCCTTTGTCTTTCGCTTCTGTTGAAAGAGACAAGTATGCTGGCGTTTGATCACGCTGAATGTAGACTGTCTTATCCGTGTCCTCTAAATCAATGAGAGATTTCACTTCTTCAGGAAGCTCTTCTAATGATCCAAATGGCGCACTTTCGACTGTGTGCTGTTTGAAATTGGTTAAATTCCATTTAGAAATATTCGTTTTGTCAGGCTTTGGCATTGGAAGGTCTTCTGCTTTTTCAAGAGCCTGTAAGCGAAGGGAACTCATCCATGCCGGTTCCTGATGCTTCTCGGAGAAGCTTTTGACATAATCTTGATCTACTGATAATTTCGTTTCTAATGTCATCAATAATCCTCCTAACGCTTACGCTTCTTGACCAACAGTTTCGTCTTCAATTCCTAACTCTTTTTTAATCCAGTCATAGCCTTCTGCTTCTAGACGTTGTGCAAGCTCTGGTCCGCCAGATTTCACGATACGTCCTTGCATCATGACATGAACGTGATCTGGTGTGATGTAGTTCAGTAGACGCTGATAGTGAGTGATCATTAAGCAGCCGAAGCTTTCGCCGCGCATTCTGTTAATTCCTTTAGAAACCACTTTCAACGCATCGATATCAAGACCAGAATCGATTTCATCAAGGATCGCAATTTTAGGTTCAATCATCATTAATTGAAGAATTTCATTGCGTTTTTTCTCTCCGCCTGAGAAACCTTCGTTTAGGTAGCGTTGCGCCATGTCTGGGTCCATTTCAAGGAACTCCATGTTTTCGTCCATTTTGCGGATGAATTTCATTAGAGAGATTTCATCGCCTTCTTCTCTGCGAGCGTTAATAGCAGAACGAAGGAAGTCCGCATTTGTCACACCACTAATTTCAGATGGGTATTGCATCGCAAGGAAAAGACCTGCTTGAGCGCGCTCATCTACTTCCATTTCAAGTACATCTTCGCCATCAAGCAAAATGCTACCTTTTGTTACTTCATATTTAGGGTGACCCATAATGGCAGCAGATAAAGTTGATTTACCTGTACCGTTTGGTCCCATTACTGCGTGGAATTCTCCACCTTTTATCTCGAGGTTTACACCCTTTAAGATTTCTTTCCCTTCAATCTCAACGTGCAAGTCCTTAATTGTTAATGTCGAAGCAGTCATATATCGATACCTCCAAAATAATCATTATTCTCAATTTATTCTCATTCTAATTTTATAACAAATTAAAACTGAATACAACACATTCACGATATGCGTGAGAGGATGCTCTCAAAATTCTAACAAAAAAAGCCGGTAGATAAAAGGATTTATGTCGAAAAGACTGTTTTCATAAAGAAAGGACGGGAATCTGTTCTCCCCGCCCCTTAGCTATTTAATAGCCTCGTATATTCATTTTTGCGAGCTGTCTTTTCTCATCTCGATAGGACTGCTCTCGTTTATATTCCACTTTCATCCGTAAGTCATGGTCTCTTTCGTACTCTGCATAGCTCATGCCATGAGCCTTATGCATGGCCTTTTCCATCTCGGCGGTATAATCCAATCCCAGTGTACTATGGTCCGAACAAATAATAAACCATTCCCTTCTTTGAGTGTAGCTTCATTGTATCAAAGACATGTGGCTTCACTCAAAAGGGATATGACGCGCTATGCTGGCATATTTTCTCACACAATCGGCTGAGAAGGACTCAACTCCCTGATATGGATAAATGCCATCTTATCCTTCCCTTAATGCGTCTGTCCTCCAAATTCGTCAATACATTGCTGAACAACTGTGATGCCTTGACTTAGTGCAGCACCGCCGCCGAACGCTGCCGCCACACTGACGACCTCTAGCAAATTCTCTTCTGTCGCGCCTTGGTCGAGCGCTCCCTTTGTATGATAAATCATGCAGTATTCATCCTGTGCATGAATACTGATGCCAAGGGCAATCATTTGTTTTTCCTTTTGCGTTAATGAATCGCTCTGAAAGCACTGCTCCGTGAATTCATTGAATTTCTTCCCAAACACCGGCATTTTCTTCTGAAATTCACCCATTGCCGTTTTATAATCAGTCAGTGATTGCTGCATGGATCCGCTCATATGCTGTTCATTCATCTTCATTCCATCCCTTCAGGTCATTTGTACATTTTTATTATGAGCGAGATTTGAAAAAATACACAAAAAAACCTCGCTTTGATGAAAGCGAGGTTAACACATTGTTATTCAGATACCGGTAGTACAGCACCGTCAAATTTTTTGTCGATGAATTCTTTGATTTTATCAGAGTGAAGAACTTCCATTAATGTCTTGATCTTATCTGATTTTTCTTCACCTTTGCGAACCGCCACGATGTTTGCATATGGGTTGTTCTTTGTTTGCTCAAGTTCAATTGAATCTTTTTTCGGATTCAATTTATTTTGAATCGCATAGTTGACGTTAATAAACACAGCATCGCCTTCACTGTTTTCATAAGCTTTCGCTGTTAGTTCAGGAGCGATTTTTTTGAACTTTAGGTTCTTCGGGTTTTCTTTGATGTTCTTTACTGTTGCGTTGATTGTATCAACTTTAGGATCAATCTTAATGACACCAGCATTTTGCAATAGTGCAAGCATACGGCCTTGTTCAGCCACGTTGTTTGTCATGATGATCGTTCCGCCGTTTGGAATATCTTTTACTGATTTGTATTTCTTAGAGTAGATACCGAAAGGCTCAAGGTGAACCGCACCAGCACTAACTAGGTTGTAATCTTTGTTTGATTTATTTTCTTCATTTAAGTAAGGGATATGTTGGAAAAAGTTTGCATCCACTTCTTTTTCAGCTAACGCTTTGTTGTACATTTTATAATCACTAAGTACTTTCACTTTTAGATCGTAGCCTTTTTCTTTTAGAAGTGGTTTTGCTTCTTCAAGAATTTCGGCATGTGGTGTTTTTGAAGCGGCAACCGTAATGGTTTTGCTATCACTTGCGTTATTAGATGAACCGCATGCAGCTAAGATGCCTGCAAATGCTAGAAATAGTGCACTTAAAATCAATTTCTTCATGAATAAATCCTCCCTTATCGTTTATCAATTTTATTTGTAATCAAATCACCGATTATTTGAATAATAAAGACGATGATGAGAATAAACACAGTGGCAACAAGTGTGACATCTGTATTACCAGATTGGTATCCTTCCACATAAGCAAGGTCACCAAGTCCGCCTGCTCCAATTGCACCTGCAATCGCAGTTGAGCCAATTAAAGCAATCGCTGTTACGGTAATACCTGAAATGAGGGCTGGCAATGATTCTGGCAGCAATACTTTGAAAATGATGGTCGACGTTTTCGCTCCCATTGACCGTGCTGCTTCAATGACTCCTTTGTCTACCTCACGCAGTGCAATTTCGACAAGACGTGCATAGAATGGAGCTGACCCAATGACAAGGGCAGGGAGTGCTGCATTTGGACCTAGAATTGTATGCATTAAGAATTTCGTGAACCCTAATAAAAGAATAATTAAGATGATAAAAGGAATCGATCTGAAAATGTTGACGACTGCACCGATGACAGCATTGATCGGTTTATTTTCCCAAAGACCGCCTTTTCCTGTAAGGAAGAGCAGGAGTCCTAGGATAATCCCGATTGCAAAAGCAAATGCCAATGAAATGAGTGTCATGTACACCGTTTCACCCGTTGCATTCCAAATCACATCTAGGTCAACGTTCGGAAACCATTTCTCAAACATGTGTCATCACCTCAATTTCAACCTGTTTACTTTGGATATAGGCGATGGCTTTTTCAACCTCGGTCTCTTCTCCATTAATATGGATAAAGAGTGTTCCAAACGCGCCTTCCTGCGTTTGAGAAATCTTTCCTTGAAGGATGTTTACATCGACCTTGAAGGATCGAATGATTTCAGTGATGAGCGGTTGCTCGGCAGAATCGCCAATAAAGGACAACCGTACGACCTGACCTTCTTTTACACGCTCTAAGACGTGCTCGATTGTTTCTTTCGCTTCCTCTGGTTCAGCAAGCTGCTGTACAAATCGCTTCGTCATCTCTTCCTTCGGCTGTCTGAAGACGCGTAATACTTCGCCTTCTTCGACAATGCGTCCATTTTCCATGACCGCGACGCGATGACAAATTTTGCGAATGACGTGCATTTCGTGTGTGATGAGCACAATTGTCAGCCCTAAACGTTTATTGATATCCGCTAAAAGATCAAGGATAGAATCCGTTGTTTGCGGATCAAGCGCTGATGTTGCTTCGTCACAAAGAAGAACCTTTGGATCATTTGCTAATGCTCTCGCAATCCCCACACGCTGCTTTTGTCCGCCGCTAAGCTGAGACGGATACGCATTTTCTTTTCCTTCTAGACCGACTAATTTAATCAGTTCATTCGCACGCTCTCTCCGTTTCGATGTAGGTACACCTGCGATCTCAAGCGGGAACATAATATTTTGTCTCACTGTTCTTGACCAAAGTAGGTTAAAGTGCTGGAAAATCATGCTGATTTCTTGTCTTGCTTTCCGAAGTTTCGCATTCGATACTTCATTGATCCGGTTGCCTGCCACTTCAACAATTCCTGCTGTTGGCAGCTCCAGACCGTTTAATAGGCGAATAAGCGAGCTTTTTCCGGCACCGCTATACCCGATAATTCCGAATATTTCACCTTTACCAATATCCAAGTTGACGTCTTTCACGGCATCAACATTTCCGCTTTTTGAGTGGTACGTTTTTGATACATTCTGTAAATGGATCACAGTCTGTTCACCTGCTTTCTTGCTGAATCTATAGGTTGCCATCACATACGTTATTTATTCTTCCTGCTGTAATGCTTCGCGCCTGACGTGAGGTCAGTAAAAAAGACCTAACTGCAATGCAAGCAGAAAGGCCTTTTATGTTCAATACGCCTTTCTCTCATCTTTCAAAGCATTGCGGCTTTGAGTGAATTGGCACCAATTTCAGCTATGCTGACGGTTGCCGGGTTTCATAGGGCACGTCCCTCCACCTCTCTTAATAAGAGAAAATATGTTGTTTTATGTGATGTTCATGTTTTTACTAACGTAGAATATCATGCCACCCGAGATATGTCAACGCTGTAAATCGCTAATTTCCAAGTAAACGACTAAGTTATCATTTTTCGAAAAAAACCGTTCGTCAGCCAAAGTACCGCCTCTAGTCTTAGGAGCGCACGGAATGACCCTTTTACTTTCACTTGTCCCCTGCTAATTAACTGCTGTAAGGACATATCTCCATCTAATAATTGAAGTATTTCTTTTCTCTCACCATAAAAGATGAGATCCGATAACTCAATTGCAGGTAGTTTCTTCACTTCACCACGCTCATCCACAATCAATGTACAAGAGTCAGTTTCCGCCTCAAATGTAATCTTCAAGGATGATGATGAGAGCAGCGGTTTTAGCAATAATCGCTGCCCTGTGTTTCCATGGGTTTTCACTTTTTCCACATGTATAACCTCCCTGTCATTTGGTTATACATAACATTTCTCTACAAACATTCGCTTGTCCTTTATAAATAACTCGACAAATTTTCAGATGAATTGCTTGAAATATGACAAAAAACCGCTTTATTTAGCGGTTTCAATCATTTCATGAAGATATGGTACGGAGTGAAAGGCATAGCCTTTTTGCACCAGCTCACCTTTTTTAAACAGTAGAAAGCAAGGAACGCTTTCGATCTCAAAAGCCTTCGCAAAGCCTGGTGAGTAGTTTAAGTTATTTTCATAAAAAGGTACATCCGGCTGCATGGTGTCTACGACAGCCAGCATTTTCTTTGCCAGCTGACATGTTCCGCAAAACGGTGTATATAAGTATAAAAGAAATAAATCGTCCTTTATCTCCTTGAATTCGTATTCTTCAATCTCTTTCATATACGTCCACCCTCATAAATATTTCGAATGAACATCAATGTTTGCAGCTAATAGGATAGATGCAATGTGGGCTGACGGTGAAGCGGCCACTTCGCGGTACGTTCTGTCGACAAAAAGATGAAATGCTTCAGGGAATTCTTTTCGAAATTGCTTCCGCAGTTTGTCGCCTGCATCGTCACTGTCTGCTAATATGTAAACGTCTTTCCCCAATAATTCGTCTACGAGCTGATCCAGCTTCGATGTACTGATCGTGCCATTGGTGCAAATGATGGTAACAGGTTCACTTATGACTTCTTTTAGCTTTTGTTTGTCTGTTTTACCTTCTACAATGATGACCTTTTCTACCTCTACATTCATCACGATCACCCGGCCCTTTTGACGTTGTTCACTTCTCCCTTAGATTACAATTTTTCATTCAGGTTGTAAAGATTGGGCGCTTGCACTAAAAAGACTGCAGCTTATGCTCACTGCAGCCTCATCTGTGATTAGCACCAGCCATTTTCATCATCACAGTCTACATATTTTTCTGTTCCGTGGGTCAATGTATCCGTCAGACGATAAAAACGATTTTGCTCATAGGAATAACCTGATTTTAACTCATATTGGTTTTCACTAATCATCGTGCCAATCTCTTCATTTTGATGATACAGCACCATGCCGCTTTCTTTGAATCGTCCAGTGACATGATCTGTTATATCCACATGTTCTTTTTGAAAAGACAAATTGGACACCCCCCCATAAAGGTAGAGTGTCCAATTTCACGTGAATTAGTCTTCTTTTGTCATTTCTTCATATTGCTCAGCAGTCATCAAGTTCTCAATTTCAGATGTATCAGCTGGCTCTACCACGATCATCCATGCTTTTTCGTATGGAGAGTCGTTGACGAATTCAGGGCTGTCATCCAGCTCATCGTTCACTTCGACGATTGTACCGTTGATCGGTGCGTAAAGCTCAGAAACTGTTTTCACTGATTCTACACTTCCGAAAGGCTCGTCCGCTGTAATTTTGTCTCCTACTTCAGGAAGCTCAACGAACACGATATCGCCTAGCTCAGATTGAGCAAAATGCGTAATACCGATACGCACCTTATCTCCTTCTACTTTGACCCATTCATGTTCTTCTGAATAACGTAAATCTTTTGGTGTGCTCATTCAATACCCCTCCAGTCTTTTCTTTCAATCTATATTGAAGATACCACAATCTGAATGAAAGTTACATCATTTCCAGACGCTTTTAAATGTATCTTCATTAAATCCAACTGTGACTCGTTTACCGTCTGTTGTAATCGGGCGCTTGATCAGCATTCCGTTAGATGCGAGTAATTCTAGCTGCTCGCCTTCTGACATTGCAGGAAGTTGATCTTTCAGCTGTAGCTCTCGGTATTTCTGTCCGCTTGTATTAAAGAACTTCTTCAGCTCTAAGCCACTTTTTTCGTAAAGCGCTTTTAATGTTTCTTTATCAGGCGTCTCTTCGACGATATGTATGCTGTTGATATCTTTATTGTGTTCTTCCAGCCATTTTTTTGCTTTTCGGCATGTACCGCAAGATGGGTATTCATAAAAATCTAAAGCCACTATTTTCACCTCCTGCAAGTAGTGAGAACATTTTATCACAAAATATTTTAAAAACCTAAATGTATGCTTACAAAAAGGTGCGGAGTGATACCCGCACCTTTTCAGCCGTCTTATACGATATATTTCTCTGCTTCAAAGATTCGTTTCGCCACTTCGCGCTTTTTGGCGATGACATTGATCGGGGTGAATCTTGTCAGTTTGCGAAGAGCTGACAGACTCATGCGGAGTGCATCTCCTTCTTCCATCGCGATCAAGGATTCTTTTGCATGAGCTTCAATTTTTAAGAAGGCTTCCTGCGTGAAAATTTGTGTGTAAGCAAGCTTTTGAGTATTCTTATCTAGCCCTGATGCAGCGATTGCCTTTTCAGTACGCAGAATCGCCGATTCAGCAGCAAAAATTTCATTGACGATATCCGCTATGTTCACAAGAATCTCTTGCTCTTTGTCTAATGCTTTTCCATACTTCATCGCCGCCATTCCAGATACCATTAAGGCGATCTTTTTCGCATGGGCGAGCAAGTATTTTTCTTGATCGAGCGGCTGATCACCTGGCTCTTCCGGCATCATCATCATGAGCTCTTCCTGTAAGGTTTGCGCCTTTTGAAGCAGCGGAAGCTCTCCCTTCATCGCTTTCTTCAAGAATGTGCCTGGTACAAGCAGACGGTTGATTTCGTTAGTCCCTTCAAAAATACGGTTAATCCGCGAGTCACGATAGGCTCTTTCGACCTCGTATTCTTGCATGAATCCATATCCGCCGTGAATCTGCAAGCCCTCATCCGCTATATAGTCTAAAGTTTCAGAGCCAAGTACTTTACAAAGAGAGCATTCAATCGCATATTCTGCAATGGACTGGGCAATTTGTTTGCCATCCTTTTGCTCTTCTTCACTTAATAGACCCATGCGCTGTTCAAATAATCCGACTGTGCGGTAAACAGCACTTTCCATCGCATAGAGCTTTGCCGACATGTTGGCTACTTTTTCACCAATTAAGCTAAATCGAGAAATTGGCGTTTGGAATTGCTTACGTTGGTTTGCATATTCTGCCGATAATTGAATGACACGTTTTGACGCACCAACTGTTCCGACAGCCAGCTTGTAGCGTCCGATATTCAAAATGTTAAAGGCAATGACATGACCTCTGCCAGCCTCACCTAGTAAATTCTCCTTCGGCACTTGAGCATCTTCGAGAATTAACGTTCTTGTCGATGAACCTTTAATGCCCATCTTTTTCTCTTCAGGTCCCGTTTTGACACCTGGAAAATCCTTTTCTACGATAAAAGCAGAGAAGTGTTCACCATCAATTTTCGCATATACGACAAAGACGTCGGCAAATGCGGAGTTTGTGATCCACTGTTTTTCCCCATTCAGCACATAATGAGTTCCGGCTTCATTTAAGACCGCAGTTGTCTTTGCTCCAAGGGCGTCAGAGCCTGATCCTGGCTCAGTGAGGGCGTACGCTGCAATTGTTTCTCCAGAAGCGAGTCCAGGAAGATATGTTTCCTTTTGCGCTTGATTTCCAAACAGCACGATTGGCAGAGACCCAATGCCGACATGGGCGCCATAGGAAAGCGAGAAGCTCCCTGCTCTGGAAAATTTCTCGGTAATAATGGCTGAACTGATTTTATCTAATCCGAGCCCGCCGAATTCTTCAGGCACGTCAGCTCCTAGCAGCCCAAGCTCTCCAGCCTTTTTGAGAAGCCTGACAGAATGCTCAAATTCATGGTTTTCAATTTGATCTATATATGGAACAACGTCTTGTAAAATATAATCCTCTGTTGTCTTTCCAATCATTTGATGCTCATCAGAGAAATCCTCTGGTGTAAAGATATGCTCATAATTCGTCTCATCAATTAAGAAGCTTCCACCCTTTTTTACCTCTTCCATTGCTTTCATTCTGTTTTCCCCCTTTAGATCAATTCAAAAATTCCTGCTGCTCCCATGCCCCCGCCGATACACATTGTGACGATGCCAAATTGCTCGTTTCGCCGCTTCATTTCATGAATGAGTGACAGTGTCAGTTTTGTTCCTGTACAGCCGAGCGGATGTCCTAGCGCGATTGCCCCGCCATTGACATTCACTTTCTCTTCATCAATCCCTAAATGACGAATAACTTGAATGGCCTGAGAGGCAAACGCTTCGTTTAATTCAAACAGCCCGATATCCTTCAGCTCAAGTCCAGCGATTTTCAGCGCACGCGGAATGGCTTCAATTGGACCGATTCCCATCACCTCAGGCGGTACACCGCCAACAGCAAACGCCCGAAACTTGGCGAGCGGACGAAGGGAAAGTGAGGATGCTTTCTCACGATCCATCATCATCACACACGCAGCACCGTCACTTGTTTGTGAAGAGTTTCCTGCGGTCACCGTGCCTTTTGTCGAGAAAGCCGGACGCAAAGTAGAAAGAATCTCTTCCGTTGTCCCTGCTCTCACGCCTTCATCCTGTGAAAACTTAAATTGATGTTCTTCTAATTGATATTGCTCCCCTACCCGCCGCTCTGTTACATCAACGGAGACAATTTCATCTGAAAATTTTCCTTCCTGTAATGCTTTGGCTGCCTTTTGATGACTTCTTACCGCAAAGGCGTCCTGATCTTGACGTGTGACCTGATACTTTTGCGCCACCTGCTCTGCCGTGTGCCCCATGCTCATATAGTATTCAGGCGCTTGTTCTGCCAATTGAGCATTCGGACGAATGGAATGACCCATCATCGGCACCTGTGACATCGATTCGACTCCTCCAGCTAAGATCGTTTCTGCCTGACCGAGCATAATCCGCTCACCTGCATAAGCGATTGACTGAAGACCAGATGAGCAGTAGCGGTTGATGGTGATGGCAGGTACTGTATACGGAAGTCCTGCTAACGCCCCAATATTCCGAGCCACATTTAACCCCTGCTCTGCTTCTGGTGTTGCACATCCGATGATCAAATCATCTATCTGTCCGTCGTAATCACCAGCACGCTTTAATGTTTCTTTTACACACAACGCGCCCATATCATCAGGTCGAACATGTTTTAACGATCCTTTTTTCGCCTTCCCTACTGGTGTTCTCGCGCCAGCGACAATGACTGCTTCTCTCATTTTGACTCCCCCTTAGTTACGTAAAGGTTTTCCTTTGACGAGCATGTGCTGCATGCGTGCTTGTGATTTCACTTCTCCTACAAGACTTAAAAAGGCTTCCCTTTCAAGCTCTAATAAGTATTGCTCCTCTACCTCTGTTCCAAATGGCAGTTTCCCGCCGGAAATAACATGAGCTAATTTTTTAACTATGGTCATGTCATGCTCTGAAATGTATCCAGACAGTCTCATATTTTCAGCAGCCAATATCATCGCTGCATAGCCTGTTTCTCCCATGACGGGCACCTTTTGCGTAAGCGGCGCACGATAACCCGATTCATCAAGAGAGAGCACGAGTTGTTTCGCATCATAGATCAGGTGGTCTCCGTTCATGCTGATTCGGTCACTCGCGCGCAGCATGTTCATATCCCGCGCTTCCTCTGCCGAAGTGGATACTTTCGCCATTGCAATTGTTTCAAATGTTTTCATCGTGGCGTCTTGTATAGCGGTCTGCGATGGCTTCGCTGATCCTTGCAGATGGCGAAGGTATAATTCTTTGTTTCCACCGCCGCCTGGAATCAGTCCAACTCCCGCTTCGACAAGACCCATGTATGCTTCACTCGACGCCTGAATAGCTGCTGCCGGCAGACAAACCTCTGTTCCGCCTCCAAGTGTCATACCAAACGGAGCAGCAACGACTGGACGGTCGCTATATTTCACCTTCATCATTGCCTGCTGGAAGCGGCGGATCACAAAGTCAATTTCAAAGAAATTATCGTCCTGAGCCTCCATTAAAATGAGAGCAAGGTTGGCACCAACACAGAAGTTCTTCCCTTGGTTTCCGATGACAAGCCCTCTATAATTCTGTTCCACCTCATCGACAGCGCGATTGATCATGTCAATGACATCTAGTCCAATGGCATTGCTTTTGGAGTGAAATTCGAGCAAGGCGACATCATCACCGATATCAATCAAGCTCGCACCAGCATTTTTGAAAATCACGCCGTTCTTCTTTTTCAATTTCGCTAAGGAAATATTCTTGTCGTTTCCTTTTTCCTGTTCGTAAGCCCCATTGTGATAAAACGCACGCTCTCCATCAGCATTTTCTTGATAGAATGTGTCGTGTCCTTCTGACAGCATGTCTTGCACCCACTGCGGGATGCTGTGACCTTCTGCTTCCATGCGCTCGACTGCTTTTTTCACACCAATTGCATCCCATAGCTCAAATGGACCGTGCTGCCAGCCAAATCCCCATTTCATTGCGTTATCGATGGACTGAATATCATCCGCAATTTCGCCTGTTAACTGAGCTGAGTAAAGGAGCACAGGTGCCGTCATGTTCCAGAGCAATTGTCCTGCACGACCATCTTGATAAATAAGCGCTTTCAATTTCGCTTTCGTTCCCTTTTGCTGCTTCGCCATCTCAATGCCTGGATCTTTCAGCTTCGTTCGTTCTCCGTATGTGAGCGTCACAGGGTCAAGTTCTAAAATGGTCTTCCCATTTTTTTGATAAAATCCTTGCCCTGCCTTGCTGCCAATCCATCCCTTTTCAAGCATTCTTTCAATAAACTCAGGCAGCTGGAAAATATCTTTTTCCTTTCCTTCTACTTGGTCATATACGTTGCGGGCTACATGGAAAAACGTGTCGATCCCTACGACATCAAGTGTACGGAAGGTCGCACTTTTCGGTCTTCCAATGAGGGGTCCTGTGACCGAATCCACCTCTCCAATGGTGTATTTGTTTTCAAGCATTTCACGCACTGTCACAAGGAGTCCATAAGTACCAATACGATTGGCAATAAAGTTCGGCGTATCTTTCGCTTCAACGACGCCTTTCCCAAGTACATCCTCGCCAAACGTTTTCATAAATTGAAGTACTTCTGGATCTGTTTCTTGAATAGGAATGATTTCTAAAAGCTTTAAATAACGAGCTGGGTTAAAAAAATGTGTGCCTAAGAAGTGGCGTTTAAAATCCTCTGATCGGCCTTCTGCCATTTTTTCAACCGAAATTCCGGATGTATTACTTGATACGATACTGCCTTCTTTGCGGTGTTCGTCGATGAGAGAGAATACGTGCTTTTTGATGCTGAGCTTTTCAGTAACGACTTCAATAATCCAGTCAGCGTCATGTAATAAGGAAAGGTGGTCTGTGAGATTTCCCGGTGTGATGTATGATAGGTTTTTTGCTGAAGTAAGAGGTGCTGGCTTTTGCTTTAATAATTTTTTCATCGCTTCTTGACTTAATCTATTCCGAACACTAGGGTGATCAAGCGTTCGCTTTTTTGCCGTTTCTTCCTTTGTCAGTTCGTTTGGCACAATATCTAGCAATGTGACTGGTATCCCGATATTGGCTAGATGCGCAGCAATGCCTGAGCCCATGACACCTGAACCAATGACAGCTGCCTTGCGAATATGTTTGCCCATAAATATCCCCCTAAACATTTTGAATGAACAGTCATTCATTTTTTGTCCAAAAAAAAGCAATGCCTCTTTCTTTATCTTAAAAGATTTTCCGAAACAGTTCAAGAGCGGATTTCAAAATTTTACACATTCTCATGTGCCTTATTTTACGGCGTATGAATTAAAGAGGAGAGGGCATTGTAAGAATGGAGGTGATGTCCACATGTCTCGTTTGAAGAAAAATCCATCGAAAGCAGGCGTAAGTGCTGCAAGTGTAAAAGGAAACGCAGGTCCATCACAGGAAGCAGACCTAGGCGGAAAAAAGACCAGTCAAAATCAGCAATATAAAAAGAATCAGTAAGGAAACAAAATTGTAAGGAGGAACACACCTTGAACAATCAGCAAATGAATATGCCCCCGCAAGTCATTTCAGTAAAGGATTCCTTGTACTTAGAGGATATGCTGAATTGGAACTTGATCGCTATGAAAAAGGCTCACTTTATGGCCGAGCATTGCCAGGACCAAACATTGAAACAAGAATTAAACCAAGTGGGCCAAATGCACCATCAGCATTACACACAAATTCTTCAGCATTTAGGCAGCTCAGGGCAAGGCCAGTCTACTGGCTTTATGCAATAGGAGGAAAAAAACATGGAACAACAAAACCAACAAAAAATCGGGAATCCTCAAACTCCGGTTCCCACGACAACAAACATGAATGATCGTGATTTTATCACAGATCTGCTGTCGACTGAGAAATATATGACAAGTGGATATAACACAGCGCTCAATGAATTCAGTCATGAATCTCTTTACCAAGATATTCAGCGAATTGCGCTAGAAACTCAGAAAACACAAAGACATTTATATGATGTCATGTTCCAATACGGCTGGTATTCTGTTGAAGCCGCTGAACAGCAAAAGCTCCAGCAGGCGCACCAGAAATTTCAGCAAACACTGACAGAACAATCTCCATACGGACCATCACAGATGTCATAAAGAAAAACTGCCAGTATGTAGCTGGCAGTTTTTTTAACGATCTTGATTCGCTCGATGAGCTTCGTTCATTTGTTTGATTCGCTGAATGGTTTCTTTGATTTCTTCCTTAGCCTCTGGATACGATTCATTAAAATGCTTTGCTAGAGGCGGCATGCTTTTTGCGATATGAGAGTAGATCACCCATTGTTTCACATCTTGTTTCAGTGCGTCTGTTGATTCGCCAAGCAGTAGCTCAGTATATTTCTCAAGCAAGCCTTCCAGCTTTTCATCTAGTTCATTTCCCATTGATCTTCCGCTCCTTTTTTCAGAAAAAAGCCTGACTCTGTACGTAACAGATGTCAGGCTTTTGACATATGATTATCTTGCAGCGAGAAATGTCTCCGCTTGCGCTTGCTGCACAATACAGCGTCCTCTTCCATGCGGAATACATAATGGAGTTCCGAATAAAGGATCTGTTGTCACTTGGCAGTTCATATCGAAAACATTTTTCACAAGATCACAATTAATGACCGTTTCTGGTCTTCCTTCTGCATAAATCGTCTTGTCTTTAATCGCTACAAGGTGATGAGCATATCTACATGCGAGATTCAGGTCATGAAGTACCATGACGATCGTGCGCTGCTCTTTTTCATTTAAGTCAAACAGAAGGTCGAGAATTTCAATTTGATGCGTCATATCTAAATACGTCGTCGGCTCATCTAACAAAATGATATCCGTCTCCTGCGCTAACGTCATCGCAATCCATGCACGCTGCCTTTGTCCACCTGATAATGAATCGACCGTTCGATCAGCGAGGTCTTCCATCTTTGTTGACTTCAGTGCACGATTCACTGCTTCTTCGTCTTGCTTTGACCACTGCTTCAGCCAATTTTGATAAGGATATCTGCCTTGCTTCACTAGCTGATGCACGGTTAATCCTTCTGGCGCTTCTGGTCCTTGCGGAAGAATAGCGAGCTGTTTCGCTACTTCCTTTGTTGGTAATTTGGCAATGGAATGACCTTCAAGCAGGACAGACCCACCCATTGGCTTCATGAGACGGGCCAAAGAGCGAAGTAGCGTGGATTTACCGCATCCATTGCTGCCAATAAATACTGTGATTTCACCCTTAGGGATTGATACATTTAGTTCATCTATGATCATTGTTTCTCCGTAGCCTAAGCTTAAACCTTCAGTAGAAATGGCACTCATTCCGCTCAAACGCTCCTTTTCTCATGCAAATTTTTTATATGAAATATCGTCTATATATAGACGCAAAAGATCACTTATCTCAATTTAGTGTATCAGATTTAAGTGATTTTGAAAATCATTTTCAATTAAAAAATGAGAAAGTTCCGTTTTACTTCTTCTTTTGGAATGTACGTTTGGTCCCATCTTCAAGCTTCATATCGACCTGAATTCGCTGATAATCATCGTCTAAATTAAAAGCAGCTAATAGCTCATTGACATACGTTTCATTGATCTTCGCACTAGGAATCGACATATCATTTAGCTTCATCTTCATCTCGCGTAAAGCTTCTTCACCTTCATAGCGGACACCGTTCATATGATCACGAATCAGTGCTTCTTCTTTTCCTTTCGCCTGACGATAGGTGGCTTCGTATAATTCGCTTTTCTGCCCGTATTGAACATGCAGGTGGAGATGCTCAAATGGAAGTTCCTTCATTTGAATCGCTGAGAGACTCTCTGCTTCTGCTTCCTTTGTTTGCTGGAGCGGCTCAATCGATTGGCAGCCAGACAGCATAAAAAGCAGCACTCCTATTTGTCCCGCCTTCTTCCAACACATCATGCGCTTCCTCCTATTTCTTATCATCGCTTTTTATTCTTCTCCATCCTTCTTTTCGTTATTCAATAAAAGAGCGGTCTATGGTAAATTGAAACAAAAAGGAGGTACGAGATGATGAAAAGGACAGCCATTGTAACTGGTGCCAATAGCGGCTTTGGCAAGCTCATCACGACTGGTCTCGCCAAGCAAGGCTATACAGTGATTGCAGGTGTCAGGCAGGAAGCCAATGCGAAAAAGCTTGCTGAAGAAATCGAGCAAGCCTCGTTAGCCGAAGCGATACATATTGAAGCATTAGATGTGACAGACACGCAGTCAATTCAAGCATTTCAGAAAAAGTTGCATACTTACGCCCCCATTACCTTGCTTGTCAACAATGCTGGAACAGCCTATGCGGGTTTTGCTGAAGAGGTTCCTGTTGACACGTACCGCCAGCAATTTGATGTCAATGTTTTCGGAGTCATGGAAGTGACACAAGCCGTCCTTCCGCTGATGACAAATGGTGCAAAGATATTCAATATGAGCAGCATCAGCGGATTAATGGGAATGCCCGCACTTTCTCCTTATGTATCCTCCAAGTTTGCTTTAGAGGGCTACACAGAGAGCTTGCGCATTGAACTGGCATCGTTCGGTATACAGGCAGCCTTGATCGAGCCAGGCTCTTTCCAAACGAATATTTGGAACACGTCTATGAACGAGCACATGTTGCAGCCAGAGGAAGGCTCGAAATACATTCACCTCTATCAAAAAATGATGGCCCATATCAATGCCCAGAAATCAAACTACGGGGACCCGCGTGAAGTCGCAGAGCTTGTGATTCGATTAGCCGAGAAGAAGCGGCTGAAAAAGCTGAGATATCCGATTGGGAAAGGAGTGCGGCTTTCATTCACAGCAAAGCAGCTCCTGCCTTGGAGCATGTGGGAAAAGATCATATTACGTACACTCTCTTCAAAAAAATAAGCATAAAAAAACAGGTAGACCTTTAACGTCCACCTGTTTTTTCATTTATTCAGTTTCAGACTGTCCTAGGGTAATGTCTAGGTTCTTGTTTTTCCCTTCACGAATAACAGTCATTGTCGTTTTATCGCCGACTTTTGTTTCTTTGTACAAAATTTCTTTCAGCTGAGAGCTATTCGCTACGTTTTTTCCTTTAAACTTGATGATGACATCTCCAGACTTCAAGCCTGCTTTTTGTGCAGGTGATCCTTTTGATACATCCTTTACGTAAATCCCTTTGCCGATTTGTTTATCAAATAGGCCGAGCGTATTTTCTTGATACGTTTCAGGCACTTGCTCAAGGTCAATCATTTGTACGCCAAGATAAGGACGTTCAACCTTTCCGTTTTTCAACAGCTCATCTACAATCGGTTTGACATCGTTACTTGGAATCGCAAAGCCGAGTGATTCCACACCGCTTTCGCTAATTTTTAAGCTGTTGATACCAATGACTTGACCATCTGTATTGATAAGCGGTCCCCCGCTGTTTCCTGGATTGATCGCTGCATCTGTTTGCAGTACATTCATTTCCACCGTACCAGATGATGTGTTCGCTTCAACTGTACGATCAAGACCACTAATAATCCCTTCTGTCACAGTACCAGAGAACTGGGCACCAAGAGGGTTCCCAATTGCGATCACTTTGTCTCCAGCACGGAGCTTAGAAGAATCACCAAAGCTCGCCACTTTATCAATGCCGTCTGCATTGATTTCGACAACAGCTAAATCTGTCATCACGTCACTGCCGACAAGCTTCGCGTCTTTTGTTTTTCCGTCATAAAGTGTGACCTTCAATTTATTGGCACCCTCGACTACGTGGTTATTTGTAATAATGTACGCTTTTTTGCCATCTTTTTTAAAGATGACACCAGAACCCGTTCCAGCTTCAGCTTCTGTTGAATCACCGCTAAGGCCAAACGAATTTTGGGTAGATTGATAGTTTGAGACTCCCACAATGGTTGGCTCTAAATCTTCTACCATATCAGAGACATTCGTGGCATTGGTGATTTGTTTTGTTGAGAAATTTTCAGAGGCTGCCGGTTCACTTGACGCTGTTTGCGTTTGAGTGTTTGCTGCTGTGTTCTGTGACTGCGGCAAAAGCGGTGTAATGCCAAGCACAAGGCCTCCGCCAATAATTCCTCCAAGGATCGGACTGAGCCATGCTGCTTTCCGCTTTTTCTCCTTTTTCGACACACGGTCATCCTCCATTTGAGGAGAATGGTTTGTCACACTCTCCTGAGTGGCAGAAGCTTCGTTTTCATGAGGTTGAAAAACGAGTTCCTTTTCTTTTTCAGGTTCGTCTATTTGTTTCTCATTTTCTTGATGTACATCTTCTTGTTGATTCAACTTCTTCTCTTCATCTTCTCTTCGGAAATCCATCGCTTACACTCCTTTACATCATGTTCATGACTTGCTTGATTCATATGTGTAGATCGGACTCATGTCCTCTTAATGGCAACATCATTGAAAATACTACATGACAATATGTCAAATTATATAATACTTATTCATAGAAAAAAAGCAAGGTGCGCACATTCGTGAAAAGCACCTATTGATCTGCCTTTTGTCTATGCCCTTTTTTCCCTTGAGCTTATCATAAACAAACATTATGGGATAATAATGAGAAGAATATGTGAAATTGTGAAAAAAGCATGTGATTGTTGACATGCCGCCTTTGTATCCCGTTATAATGACGTTGAGAGGATGTGGAAGACTTTGTCGTACACCATTTATTTAGTGGAAGATGAACAAAACTTAAACGAACTTTTAACCAAATATTTAGAAAGTGAAAATTGGAATGTCTCCTCTTTTTTAACCGGAGAAGCGGCACGCGAAGCAATGAATAAGCCGCCGCATCTATGGATTTTAGATATCATGCTGCCTGATACAGATGGCTACACACTGATTAAAGAAATCAAAGCCGCATCACCTGACGTACCGGTCATTTTCATTTCAGCACGCGACGCTGATATTGATCGTGTCCTCGGTTTAGAGCTGGGAAGCAGTGATTATATTGCGAAACCATTTCTTCCGCGCGAGCTGATCATTCGAGTGCAAAAGCTGCTTGAGCTTGTGTACAAAAACAGCGATACTCCGCAGCAGCAAAGTGTCACACCCGTCTCCTCATATGTCATTCATGAGGATATAAGAGAGGTGTATGAAGGAGATCAGCTGATTAACTTAACTTCTAAGGAATTTGACTTGCTGCTTTTATTTACACATCATCAAGGACATGCTTTTTCTCGTGAAGATATCCTCATCAAAATTTGGGGACACGATTACTTCGGGACAGATCGTGTGGTCGATGACCTTGTCAGACGATTACGCAAAAAAATGCCCGACTTAAAGGTCGAGACCATCTATGGATTTGGCTATAGGATGCTAAAAGGATGAAGAACAAACCACTCGCTTTTCAAATTTGGATCGTCATCTCTGGTATTTTGCTCACCATCTCGATTGTTCTGATCATCCTATTTTCCAATACATTACGAAATTTTTTCACGAATGAAATTTATAAAAATATCGAAAATGAACAGCAGGTGCTCACAGAATATCCGTTGAACCGAGACGGCTCGCCAAAGTCGACACCGGAAAACCGCTCGGTGCAACACATTCTGATTCCGTCAGATGAATTAAACCAAATGAGGCAGTTTTTCCCGCACGCCTTTATTGAGAAAATCCAAGCCTTTGTGAAAAAACAAAAAAGCGCAACGAAACGCTATTCTGAAGAGGTGAATGGCCAGCACATCTTTTTTGTCATCAAAAAAGTATCAACAGGCAATACACAATATATTCTTTTGTCTTATGCGCCAGACTCTTATCGAGATGACCTGTCCTTTACGCTGTTTAAACAGCTGATCTTTATCTTGGGCACCGTTATTTTATTAAGCTGGATTCCATCGATTTGGCTTGCCCGCTACTTATCCCGTCCAATCGTTGCGTTTGAAAAACACGTGAAGCGGATTGCACAAGAGGACTGGGACGATCCTGTCATCGTTGACCGGCAAGATGAAATTGGAAAGCTTGGTCATACCATTGAAGAAATGAGACAAAAACTCATTCAAAAGGATGAAACAGAACGGACTCTTTTGCAAAATATATCACATGACTTAAAGACACCTGTCATGGTCATCCGCGGCTATACGCAGTCGATTAAAGATGGTATTTTTCCTAAGGGAGATCTTGAACAAACAGTGGAAGTCATTGAAGGTGAAGCGGAAAAGCTTGAGAAGAAAATCAAGGATTTGCTGTACTTAACAAAGCTTGATTATTTATCAAATCAACACCCTGCACATGCTTCCTTCCTACTCAGTAATACGATGCTGGAAGTGGTCGACCGAATACGCTGGTCGAAAAATGAATTACAGTGGAACGTGGACTTAGATGATGAGGCTGCTCTTGAAGGCGATCCAGAACAATGGAGCAAATTATTTGAAAATGTCCTAGAAAATCAACTTCGCTACGCAAAAAGGAAAATTGATATTCAAATGAAACAGGAAGAGGATCAAATACGCATTGTCATTCGTAATGACGGTCCTCCAATTGAAGAACATATGCTATCCAGCCTATACGAACCTTTTAGTAAGGGAAAAAAGGGCGAATTCGGTATTGGATTAAGCATTGTCAAAAAAATTCTCTCCATGCATCAAGCGTCTATATCAATTGAAAATGATGATCTAGGTGTACGTTATACGATCACGGTACCAAAGAAGAGACTGTAGGTTTTTGACCGCAGTCTTTTTTAGATGAATGAATACCCATTGAAATCACGGTATGTGGCTTTGATTTTCTTGCCAGCTTGATACATCCATTTCTTTTCAATGGTTGTCTCTTTCGGCATTTTGACTTTTTCTACTTGAATTCCTTTTGTTCGCAAGCGTCTTATCATATCATCGATTTCTCTCATGGAACATCATCCTTTCACATTTTTTGACCAGTTGGTCACCTTACTTTATAATATAAAGAATTACACTGTAAAAAACAAGTTACAATCTGATTAATTTTTGAAAACTTTCGTCGTTTATGACCGATAAGTCACATCTCTTTGCGCACGTTTCCTAAGACATTTGTCTCTCGGTAAGAAAGGATGACATTCATATTGAAAAAGAAAGAGAAAATGATCATTGAGGCTGGCATGAAATTGTTTGCCAGTAAAGGCTACAATACAACGTCTGTTCAGGAAATTGCGGATGAATGCCACATGTCAAAGGGTGCTTTTTATCTTTATTTTAAATCAAAGGAAGCACTGCTCATTTCAATCTTACATTACTATTACGATAAGGTATTTACCCGGATCCACGAGGTTCAAACAGAGGGCGGCACACCAAAGGAAGCCTACCGCAAGCAGCTTACTGTCTACTACGATAATATTTTGCAGCAAAAGGATTTTATTAAAATGCAGCTGAGCGATCGAGCACTGCCAATGAATGAAGAAACGCAGCAGCTCGCAAAACAAATCAGACTTGCCACCATTCAGCTTCACATTGATAACATTAAGCAGGTATATGGAGATGCAGCGATTCCTTATATGGCTGATCTTTGTTTGACAATTGAGGGCATGAGCCACGTTTATTTCGAGCTTGCGATTTTATATGATTTTCAGCTGGAGGCTGAGGAGCTAGCCGCAACGATGATTCACCGTATCGATGATTTGATGGGCGGTATGATGGCGCGACATGATCTTCCGCTCATCTCTGTAGATCAAGCGAGCGATTGGTTTGGTCCTATTTATGAACGGTCATTCGACCCGCTGACAGAATCTCTTTTAAAAGAATTAAGAGAGCAAGCTGAAGCACACTATGAAGTGAAAGACGAGCCTGATTTATTTGAAGCACTCGGCATTCTAGAAAATGAATTAAACAAACAAAAACCTAGACAAGTCATCGTGAAAGGTATGCTGCATCAACTGAAATTGTTCGCACCGCTCCAATCCGTATCTGAGTCACTTTTGCGTATTTTGAAAGAGGATCATTTGTAGAACCTTGGTTTCATTTTTGTCCACATCACGTTCAATGAAAAAAACCAAGGGCAGCCGCCCCTGGTTTTTATTTTGCTTTCGGTGTCACCATTTCTTCTGGTTTCACAAACTCTTCAAACTGCTCTTCTGTTAACAGCTCTAATTGAAGTGCTGCTTCTTTTAACGTTAATCCTTCTTTGTGAGCAAGTTTTGCAATTTTCGCTGCATTTTCATATCCGATGTGCGGGTTAAGTGCCGTCACAAGCATCAATGAATCGTTCAAGTTTTTCTCGATTGTTTCTAGGTTTGGTTCGATTCCAACTGCACACTTGTCATGGAATGAGTTCATGCCGTCAGCAAGTAATTCAACTGATTGCAAGAAGTTATAGATGATGACCGGCTTAAATACGTTCAGCTCAAAGTTTCCTTGGCTCGCGGCAAAACCGATTGTTGCGTCATTCCCCATGATTTGTGCTGCGATCATTGTTAAGGCTTCACTTTGAGTTGGGTTGACTTTACCTGGCATAATGGAGCTTCCTGGCTCATTTTCAGGAATGATCAATTCACCAATTCCGCAGCGAGGACCACTTGCCAGCCATCTCACATCGTTGGCAATTTTCATTAAATCAGCTGCAAGTGCTTTTAGGGCACCGTGTGCATACGTAATTTCATCATGGCTTGTCAGCGCATGGAATTTGTTTGGTGAAGAATTGAAATTTTGACCTGTCAGCTTGCTGATTTCCTCAGCGACATATTGACCAAACTCAGGATGTGCGTTAATTCCTGTACCAACAGCTGTTCCGCCAATCGCAAGCTCTCTCATTTTTTCAGTTGATTCTAGAATCATTTCTTTTGAACGGTCCAGCATGTACACCCAGCCGCTAATTTCTTGACCTACTGTCAGTGGAGTTGCGTCTTGCAAATGCGTACGACCGATTTTAACAATCTCTTGATATGCTTTTGCCTTCTCATCAAGAGTCGCTCTTAATTGATCAATCGCAGGCAATAATTTTTTGTACACAGCTAAAACAGCTGCCACGTGCATAGCAGTTGGGAATGTGTCATTTGAGCTTTGGCTACGATTGACGTCATCATTCGGATGAATGCTGAACTCACTATTTTTATCTTTCAAGTAAGCAGTTGCTCTATTTGCAACGACTTCGTTCATATTCATGTTACTTTGTGTCCCGCTACCTGTTTGCCATACAACAAGCGGGAAATGCTCGTCATACTTTCCGCTGATGATGTCATCACATACAGCAGCAATTGCTTCTGCTTTTTCGCTCTCAAGGTTGCCAAGACGTTCGTTGGCAATCGCTGTGCTACGTTTCAAAATTGCAAACGCATTCACAACTTCCTTTGGCATTTTCTCAGAACCGATTTTGAAATTTTCTTTGCTTCGTTGTGTTTGTGCACCCCAGAACTTGTCCTTTGGCACCTTGATTTCGCCCATTGTATCTTTTTCGATTCTAAATTCTGTCATTATGTATCCCTCCATAGCTTTATACACTCAACTCTATTCTATACAAAAAACCAAAATCCTTTAAGCGTTTTCAATTAAAATTTTATCTTTATTTTAATTTTAGTTCAATATAAACGCGGACATCTTTCGAATATTTGTATTTTGGGTTCGTTTTTCCGTAATCCTTTGATGTATATGTCACTTCATAATGCTTGTCAAACGACTGTAGAATACGGTCAATCTCCTCTTTTGTTCCTGCTAAACGAATTTGTGCCATCTTGTTTCCTCCAAAACCCTCATTCTTTCTTTTACCACAAAATAATGTAACACAGAATATTGTTTTTTCAAGCAGGTAATGCTAAGAAAAAGTTATTTGAGGCGGGTGATCCTTTTGAATCAGACTCCATTGAAAGAACACTTATACGATAATCTCTCCGTCATTCTCCCGCAATTAAAGGAAATGGATGATTTGGTCCATGAGAAAAAAACGCTGCCTCACGGGCAGGTTGTTTACTATTTATACATAAAAGAAATGAACGAAAAGATGGAGATTCAAACCTTTTTAAAGCTGCTTCTCCAAGATCATACCTCTCTTACAAAAGAGAAGTTGGAATCTAATTTATCCATGATGACGACACGTTCGGTGAAGACCTCTGAAGAATTGGTCGATGCGATTTTTGAAGGGCATTGCGTGGTGCTGATTAATGGATTTCAGCATGCGTATATTTTAGAAACGCATGGAACGAAGAAACGCAGTTTAGGGGATTCTACATCTGAAACAGTCGTAAGAGGGCCGAAAGTTGGCTTCATTGAAGATTTAAACACGAACTTAGCTCTCGTGCGACAGCGCTTGAAAAACCCTGACCTCAAAACAGTAAACATGAAGATCGGGGAAAAAAAATACACCCAAGTGACCATCATGTACATTGACGGTATCGTTGAAACCTCTGTTTTAAAAGAGGTAAAAAAACGGCTCAAGCAAGTCACCATTGATGATATACAGGACTCTGGTGTTCTTGAGGAGCTCATTGAAGACAATGTGTACTCTCCTTTCCCGCAAATTCAAAACACAGAACGGCCGGATAAAGTCGCGTCTGCTTTAAATAATGGCCGGGTCGCCATTTTTGTCGATCATTCACCTTTTGTGTTAATTGTACCTGCTTCGCTCGCGACGATTATGCAATCACCGGATGATTATTATGAAAGATGGATCGCCGCCTCTCTCATTCGTATGCTGCGGTTTACCTCGATCTTTCTGACATTATTTTTATCAGCCATTTATATTGCGCTTGTGTCGTTCCATCAGGGACTTTTACCAACAACTCTGGCTATTTCGATCTCAAGTACAAGAGAAAATGTCCCCTTTCCGCCTATTGTGGAGGCACTCATCATGGAGATGACGATTGAGCTTCTACGGGAAGCCGGCTTAAGGCTGCCAAACCCGCTCGGTCAAACGATCGGACTTGTTGGCGGGGTTGTCATTGGGCAGGCAGCCGTTCAGGCTCATATTGTGAGCTCAATCATGGTGATTATCGTCAGTGTGATGGCCCTTGCGTCCTTTACTGTTCCTCAATACGGGATGGGCATGTCCTTTCGTGTGCTCCGCTTTGTGTCCATGTTTGCTGCGGCTACCTTTGGTTTATACGGGATTGTGCTGTTTATGCTCGTACTCCTTACTCATCTCACACGGCAAAAAAGTTTTGGCACACCGTATTTCTCACCAGATTTTGTGTTCAGCTATAAAAACGAGGACAATTCCATTATTCGATTGCCCTTAAAAAATCAACAGAAAGGAGAACGAGATGGTCAATCATAAAGAGTCGATATCAAGCTATCAGGCAAGTGCCATTATTGCAAATACAACACTAGGCGCAAGTATGATGATTCTGCCACGTTCAATGGCTCAGGCTGCGGCTACACCTGATGGCTGGATTGCACTCTTACTTATGAGTGTCATTTACATTGTGTTTATTTTTGCAAATGTCCTGATGATGAAAAAAGTCCCCTTCTCCTCATATTATGATTATACGAATGAGGGACTTGGAAAATGGATTGGCGCGCTTGCCAATCTTTTGATTATTATTTATTTTCTTGGCGTTGCCAGCTATGAAGTACGGGCTATGTCAGAAATGGTCAAATTCTTTCTGCTTCAAAACACGCCAGTAGCCGTGACAATGATCAGCTTTATTGTAGTTGGGTTTTATTTGGTGATTGGCGGAATTGGTGATTTAGCCCGGCTTTTCCCTTTTATACTGATTGTGACGCTCATCATCTTATTTGTCGCTTATGGGCTTAGTCTCCAAGAATTTAAGTTAGATAACCTCCGTCCCGTTTTAGGAGAGGGGTTCTCCCCTGTCTTCAATTCCTTGAATGCATCTGCCATATCGTTTGTCGGCATTGAAATGATACTGTTTATGCCTGCTTATCTGAACACACAAAAACACACCTTTGCTTATGGGACAGTCGGCTTTTTGATTCCTGCGATTATTTATATTTTCACTTATATGATGGTGATTGGTGCGCTGACTGTTAAAGAAACGGCGACTTTGACTTGGCCGACCATTGCCTTATTTCAATCATTTGATATTCAGGGGATTTTTATTGAACGAATTGACTCCTTTTTGCTTATCGTTTGGCTGATTCAGCTTTATACAAGCTTTGTCGGATATACATTTTTTGCTGCAATCGGGGTGTCTAAACTGACCAAGTTTCCTAAAAAAGTGGTCCTTGTTTTAATGGGAATTGTGATTTACTTTGCAGCGATTTTTCCAAAGGATGTCGATACAGTGCGAAATTATTTAACCTATGTGAACAACCTCTTTTTCCTGCTGTTCGGCATTCTCCCGTTTCTCTTATTTATCATCGTATTTTTCAAAAGGAGGCGGAACACAACATGAAAAAGAAAGCAGCTGTTGCTCTTTTGACGCTAGTTCTATTAAGTGGATGCTGGGATAGCACAAATATTGAGGAGCTTAACATGGCGATTGGATTTGCAGTAGACAAAGGGGACCAAGGGAATAAATTAAAGGTATCTATGCAAGTCCTCGTTCCTCAAAAGATCTCTCAGGAATCAAACATCAAAGACCCTACGAAAATCATTGAAACAAACGGGGATTCTGTGCATCAAATATTCCGCACAACGGCGCTGAAAAGCCATCGCATTTTCGCACAGCAGCTACGGGTGTTTTTGTTTTCTGAGGAACTCATCAATGAGAATGATTTCGACCTCGTCATTAATCAATTCATTCGAGACAATGAAACGAGGAGAGGAGGCCTCGTCTTTATGACCTCTAAGAATCCTGGAGACATGCTGAAAATCAATGACGACGGACAGCCAGCCTCTACGATCTTATACGATCTTTCTGAGAATAGAAAATCGACCATTCGCATGTTTAAGACTAGCTCATTAGGAGATATTTCTTCTGCCATGCAAAACAATGTATCTTTCGCTATTCCGAAAGTCAGCGTCGATCAAGGAAAATTAATGATCGATGGAGCCTCTATTATTAAGAATAAGCGATTTCTCACCAATATCTCTCCGTTAGCAGTACAGTCATACAATCTGTTAACTGGAGACGGACTGGGTGGAGTCATTGAATTTGAATATGAACACAGCATCTACTCTTTTGAGATTTTCAAACTCAAGCACCATATTAAAACCAATAAATCAGCCAACGGAAAATATCAATTTGATGTGTCAGTGGAGCTTGATGGACGATTGTCTGAGGATTGGAATGAACGTGAAAACGCTTTTAATGAAAAGTATCTCAGAGAAATTGAAGGCGTTGTCAAGCGTCGAATAGAGACAAGCGTTAAAGATTTCATCGGTGAATTACAGCACGAGATCAAAGCAGATATTTGCGGATTCTATCAAAAGGCAAGTATTGCCTACCCGAAGGATTTTCGAAAAGAGGCAAAACATTGGGATGAGATTTTTAGTGAATCAGATATTCGTTACAAAGCAAATGTGAAAATCCGTGACTTCGGGACTAAGGGCGCAACACAATCCTTATAGAGTATGTTAAAATGGTAAGAAAAAAGGGTGTCAATCATGAAACGAGCTTTACTTTCGGCCGGCATTCTATTTTTGATTCTAGGAATACTCCTGTTAGTCGTTGTATTCATGCAATCAAAAGAAGATTTCTTCATTGAAGCCGACAGCTTTTCGAGCACATTTTTGATCGTGATTTATTATGGACAAACCCCTGCGCTCCTTCTTGTTGGAGGCGGTATATTCGTCGGACTTTCACAGATCATTGGTTTGCAAGAGAAAAAGGCAGCATTGGCAAAGGAGAGCGTAAAGCTATTATCCGAGATGAAGAAAGCCCTAGAAGACAAATCGGCCAAGGAGCAGGAGGCTTTTCCAGTTCCTGAGCTCCATCAACTATCCGAACGTCCGATCACAGGACAGAAGGACTAAATTTACGCATGTTCTAGCAGCTTTCTTTTGAAAGCTGTTTTTTTATTTTATTGAATCAGCTTATGACGATGCGCATACACAGCCGCTTGCGTCCGGTCTTCTACATCGAGTTTGGAAAGAATGTTTGTAATATGTGTCTTCACTGTTTTAATTGTAATAAATAGTTCCTCAGCAATGACCTTATTCGATTTCCCATCGGCAATCAGCTTCAAGATTTCCATTTCCCTTGCTGTTAATGCATCATGAAGGATCGATCCATTTGAGGAATGACGAAGTTTATTCATCACCTTTCCAGCTACTTTTGATTCTAGTCTTGGTTCGCCGATACTTGCAGACCGAATGGCATCTGCAATTTCTCCTGCCTTGGATGTTTTTAATAAATAACTTAAAGCACCTGCTTCAATCACTGGATAAACTTTATCATCGTCAATAAAGCTCGTCAGAACGATAATTCGAGCATCTTCAATTTCCTGACAAATTCTTTTCGTTGCTTCGATGCCATCCATGCCTTCCATGACAAGATCCATTAAAATGACATCTGGCCTTAATTCAACTGCGAGCTCTACACCTTTTTGTCCATCTGACGCTTCACCAATGACTTCAATATCAGCCTGTGCCTCTAAAAAAGCAGCAAGCCCCATTCTCACCATTTCGTGATCGTCGATTAAAAGCACTCGAATCATCGAACGTTCTCTCCTTTTCCTTCATCAAAAATGGGAACCTTCACATCAATTTGTGTTCCTTTTCCCTCAAATGACATAATCTCTGCGACACCGCCTACTTCACTTGTTCTTTCACGAATTGATTCCAGTCCGTAGGAGGCCGTCTTCACATGATCGGTTTGAAAGCCGATCCCATTGTCGATAATCTTCAGCTGCACCTGCCGATTTCGAATGAGCAGACGAACCGTCACCTTTGTCGCCTTTGCATGCCTGAATACATTTGACAGGGCTTCCTGTACAATTCGGAAGAGGTGATCCTCTACTCCTTTTGAGAGCGGAACATCATCTTCTATTTCCCAATCAATATCAATCGGCTGTTTTGCTTGAAATTCATTTAGGAGCTCAATCAAGCCCTTTTTCAAGTCTTTTCCTTCAAGGGTGATCGGTCTGAGATGAAGCAAAAGCGCACGCATTTCATTTTGTGCATCGCCAGCCATTCGTTCGACTAGGCGCATTTGCTTTAAAATCTTTTCATCCTTTTCCTTCATGACTTCAAGAATCGCAGAGGTCATCATCGAGATCGCAAATAACTGCTGGCTAACCGCATCATGCAGTTCTCGTGCTAAACGCTGACGTTCTTCTGAGACGACCGACTTTTTCATTTGCACCTGCCATTCTGCCCGCTCATTCGAGAGCTTTTGCAAAGAGGCTACTTGACCTTCCACTCGTTTCGCCATTTCATTTAATTGATCAGCCGCTAAGCCAATTTCATCGTCGCCAAGAGACGGCAGTCTGTATGCAAAGTTCCCATTTTCAAACTTTAAAATCGACTCTACAAGCTGATCAAGACGCTTTTTATGCTGATAGCCAAATACATGTGAGGCAGAAAACCCAATGGCAAGACTAATGATCAGTAAAATACAAAAAAACGGGATGCCAAACCAGCGGGTAGAGAGGAGAATCATCGGATCAAGCTGATAATAAAAAAACATGGGCAGCATCGTCATGATGACAACACCAAGCGAGATCCCTACTCCAAGACGAATAGATTGCCACTGGATACCTAGATGGAGTTTCCTCATAAGTATCTCACATCCACATCTCCGATCAGTAAAGAGATGGAGATTTTCACTTTTCGTTTGCTCTCATCGTAATTGTCTGTCATCACATACACTTTACTGCCGAATCCGCTTCTTTTTTCATCAATAATTTTCATATCACCAATGGCAGCTGAAGCACTCACACATACTTCAATATCCTGCGGTACGAAAATATCCACATCTCCGATGAGCCCGCTTATCACGATCGTGCTCTCTTCTTCTGCGATGATGGCCTTTGATAAGTCGATTTTGACATCCCCGATAAACCCTGAAATCGTCAAATCACTTAATTGAAACGGCTTTTTCATCAGCCTGACTTCACCGATAAAAAAGTCATGCTCCTTGCGCGGCTTTGTCTGGCTCTTTGTTTTCTTTTGCTCGCCCTCTTTTTCAAGATTGACTTTCAATGAAGGCTTATCGCTCTCCGGTGCTTCCTTTTTATCGACATCAAAAACAGGTTTGTTTTTCAATAAGCGATAGCCGGCATATATCAAAAAGGCCGCAAATAAATATCCTGTGAGACTAAATGTAATATTGAGCAGGAATTTTAAAAAGAGAAAGCCGGCAAAAATATAGGAAACTGAACCGAGCCAACGTTTGGATCTTGAGTGCAGCCAATAGCCCGCAAGCGCAAAAAACACAGGCCAAAACAAATCGGCTCCGATCCCAATAATTTTGAGAAATAGATTAATACCAAAAATCACGACAATGATGCCTAAAATTTGATTCCTTGAAAAACGCAGTTGACTCGCCTCCTTCCTTTGTTTCGTTCATTACCGCAGCTTTAAGTTTCCGCTTGTCATTTCAATATCGACTAAGTGTGTCCCTTTTCCCCGCGTGCCTGTAAAGCCTCGACCTTCACTATCTGCTTGATCAAAGTGATAGGTGTGATCGACACTTCCACTTGTTTTTTTCACTTGGACATTAAAATCTCCTTCATCCGGCAGGTTAAATTTTGCGCTGCCTGATGTCATGTGAAAAGAGACAGGTGATTCAATGGTATCAAAACTTGCCGTCAATCTACCACTTGTCATTTCTAGCTGCATTTCGCCTTTGACATCTTTAATATCGGCACGCCCTGAGGTTGCTCCAATATCGCTATTTTTCGCATCGATGTGAGACACAGAGAGTCTGCCAGATGTCGCTTTGATTTCGACATTGTTTGCTGAGAAATTCTCGGCATTGAGGTTTCCGCTTGTTGATTTGAGGATCACATCTTCAAGTGCCAGCTTCCCTTCGCCGTCCATCTCACTGACCCCGCTTCCACCCGTAATCTTCACATTTTTATGATAATCTGTTGGCATTTTGACTAAGAGTTCTCCTTTTTCAAATGAAGTGAAAAACAAGAATCCTTTATTTTCAGCACGGATTTTAAATGTACTGCCTGTTTGTTCCGCATACATTTTCCCTTTTCCACCTACGACCATCACGGAAATATCGGAACGATTTTCAGGTTTTACCTTCACGCGAAATCCAGAAAGAGAAATATCTAATTGATCAATTTCATCTTTTTTCGCTGAAGCTGTTGTGACTGCTTTTTCACGGGAGAAACTCAAATGAAAGAGATTTTCGTTTTTGAAAAGCATCCCAATCATTAAAAAGACACCTACAAGTATACAAATTAGACCGATTAACCGCTTCATTCATACCATCCCTTTATCTTCTGACCTTTTCATTATAAGGAAAAGCGAAACAGAAAGAAATCAAATATCGGAAGAAAAATCCTGCTTTTCTTCCGATCTGCCATTGATTTCTTAGTTTGCTTGCTGCTGCTCAGGCTTCTTCTCCAGCTTGAGCTTCTGCCATTCTTTTTCAACCTCATCAGCATAGTCTAGATGAGCATATGCTCCTTGATCCTCAAATTGTGTATAGCTGCCCGCTTTTGTCTCCATTTCTTCGATACGGTTCTCCATTCGAAGAAATTCTTTATATGCACTTTCACTATCTACTTTATTCATAGATTCGTTCATATGCTGCTTTGCCTGTGCGGCATTTGCTCTTGCTATGAGTGCCTGCTTCTTGTCTTTAATATCACGCAGCTTCGTTTCTAACTGTTGCAATTGCTCTTTCAGCTCTTTTAATTGTTTCACAGATTGCTGATAAGCTTCCTGATATTCCTGATGCTTTTCTTCAAAATACTTCATTTCTGTGAGCGCTTTTCGTGCTAATTCTTCTTCTCCTGCATGAAATGCCAGCTCAGCCTGCTTCTTTCTTTTATCAGCAAATGCTTCCGTCTCTTCTGCTTTGCGCAGGAAGCCTTGTTGAATCGTTTGCTGTTTGATGATCGCATGTTTCGCTTTGGCAATATCGTCCTCCATATCACGAACGTACTGATTCAGCATGACACGTGGATTCTCCATTTTATCTAAGCCCTCATTGACCGTTGCAACAAACATATCTCTCATTCTTCTGAATACCATTTGAATTTCCTCCTCTTATTTTTTCTTTAAAAAATCTTCCCATTCTTGATCAAATGACGTATGCATAGGTTCTTCCATTTTCGGTGACGTGTTTGGCTCCATATATGATCTACTTGATGATTCTTTTGCCTGTTTACCATTGATCATCGTCCAGCCGAAGTAGAGAAGCCCCCCAGATAGTGCGATTCCAAGGATAAATGGCAGAGCTTGCACAACGAACATGACACCAATGACTGCTAGAATGACGCCGAAGGTTTTACTGCCTTTTTCATATTTCTTTACACCTACATAGATGAGCCACGCCCCAATCAGAATTGGGATCAGCCCTCCTAGTGAGCCACCGAAGAAGATGGATAGACCGACAAACATTAAAATCGAACCGATGATGGTTTTACTTGTTATTTTCATCTTCATGCCTCCTTTCTTACTCCTTGCTTTTACTATAGTCAAAAAAGAAAGCTGGCAAAACGTGTCGCAGATTGATCTTTCATTGCGACCAGAGTCGTAACTTCGCTCAGACTGAGCGGTAGAATCAAACAAAAAACACTCTTCGAAAAGAAGAGTGTCCAGATTGTGGACAAAGCCGCTAACTTATTTGCTATTTTTAGCTCTTGTGGGTGCTAAACGTATGGTAGAATCACAGAATAAGTGGTATTTAGATCAAGTCAAAGGCAGGTGTCGTACATTGATAAATAGAGATCAACTAGCTGATCTATTTGCTAGTCATTCTTTTCACATACAAGAAATCTATCGTTTAGTTATCCAGCCCCATAGTACATTAAGTGAGTTTAAGACAGAAAGTGCTGGCTTTCTTTTAAGCATTCGCGGGGAAGCTAGACTGAATATCAATGGGAAGAGCTACGATTTGCAGCCAGGGTCCGTCATGCATGTAACACCAGGATGCCAGCTGGCCCTGCAGGTGATCAGTCAATCAGAATACGAGTACCATTCACTTTTCTATCATTTGAATTGTGATAAGGAATCTGACTGTGACACTGCTTTCAAGCTGGAAACGGGAGCAAATCCGAGAATCATTGAATTACTCACCATGCTCCACCAAAATGTTCATGCACCTGGCGGGATGGGAAAACTTCGAGTCAAGGAATTATTTTTGCGCATCCTATATCAAATGCTAATGGGCTGTAAGCAGAAAGAGAGCTCTCCTAATGAAAGGATCATCGAGGAAGCCGTCGCTTATATTAGAGGGCAATATATGAATCCATTAACACTCCAGGATCTCGCTGAACTGTGCGATATGAATCCTAAAAGCTTCTCATACTTTTTCCATAAATATACCGGACTTCACCCAATTGACTATGTCATCCAGTATCGTATGGAAAGAGCGCGTGAAATACTAAAAGCAGGTAATATTCCCATCCGTGATGTTTCTATGACTGTCGGCTATCCCAATCCGCTATATTTTAGCAGACTATTTAAAAAGAAATTCGGAGTGCCGCCTAGCGCATATACCGCTAAATAAATCTGTAGTATTTCTCCTCAAAACAATGGATGCTAGCCTCATTCCTTAAAGAGTTTCTTCAGCTCTCTATGAAACAATCAGCCTAACTCCTCAGAAATAGATCATCCCTCTTTTGTCAGCCCTGATTAGATAATAATGCATATGATATTCGTTATTTGTGTATTCGCATTTCACGAGGTCCTTGCTATACTAGTCGATGATAATGATTATCAATATCAATTATTGCTGAGGATATACAAAGTGACTCAGCAACGACAGGGAGGCAGATGATATGAACAAAAAAAGGCAGCTTTGTATTGGGTTGTCCTTGTCAGCGACCTGGCTGAAGGGAAAAGGATGGCGGCATCCGAGCAGCATGGTAGAACACTTATTCTCAACCAACTTCTACGTCGAGCTGGCAAAGATTGCAGAGATGGCCAAGCTTGACTTTCTTTTTAAGCCGGATGCACTCGTGCTCAACATAGAGTCATTGGATCACTCCCCTGGCTTTGGCGGTCTTGACCCAACGGTTCTGCTTGCTTCGATTGCTCATGAGACGGATCGAATCGGACTTGTTTCAACCGCCTCGACTACGTTCAACCCTCCCTATGTAGTGGCGAGACAGCTTCAGTCCTTGCATTGGATCAGCAATGGGCGTGCCGGCTGGAATATTGTCACTTCGATCGACGGAGCCGAAAATTTTAGCCATTCACCCATGCCAACCTCAGAAGAACGATATAAGAAGGCGATGGAATTTACGGATGTTGTACGCAAGCTTTGGGAGAGCTATCCAAATGAGGCGCTGCTCATCAATCGGACGACAGGACAGTTTACTGACAGGGAGAGAATTTCTTCTATTCAACATGAGGGGCATTTCTTTCATATTAAGGGTCCGCTCAATGTGCCGGCCCATCCGTCAGGAACCATTCCTTTGTTTCAGGCAGGTGCTTCGGAAATGGGGCGGGATTTTGCCGCTTCAACCGCAGATGCGATGTTTGCAGCAACCCCAGATATTGCCTCAGGCATTGAATTACGGAAAGACATGAGGAGAAGAGCATGCAAGCATGGCCGCCAGGCGGATGATATCCGTGTGCTGCCTGGCTTGTACTTTTTTTTAGGAAAAACACGTGACGAGGCACATGAAATGTATCGAGAGGCGCATTCCCATCTAAGCACTGCACAAGGTTATGCAGCGATTCAATCGATTCTAGGTCTCGATATTCGTCACCTCCCCTTAGATCAACCCGTTCCTACCGATATGCTGCAAGGAATTGATGAGCAGGTACGCAGTCAAACCCATGCTGATTTGCTGCGCAGGTTGATTGTACAAACGCAGCCTACCGTAAGAGAACTACTCTCTAGGCCTGAGGTCATTGAATCTGCACACTGGGTGATCGTGGGAACAGCTCATGATGCACAGAGAGAAATAACCAGATGGTTTGAAACGGGTGCTTTAGACGGATTCATTGCTCTTCCGGGCTCAGTACAATCACTAGAATTATTTTTTGACGAATTGGTCCCCTTACTCGTCCAACATGGCTTGTTTAGGAGTGAATATACAGGGTCCACCTTGCGTGAGCATCTGGGGATGAAATAAAGCACGACCACAATAGACAGTTTGAGAGGAGTTTTAGAAAGATGAATAAAAAATTAATGATCATCGGCTTCATTTCCTTATTGATGCTGATCATGGCGGCATGCGGCGGAGGAGACAAGCCTAAGCAATCAACTACAGTCTCCGGAAGCAAAAATGCCGGAATTGAAGATTCAGGAGATACTGCTACGAAAACAATAGAGTATCTTGGGAAAAAGTATACCCTCCCGAAAAAAACCGAAAAAATCGTCATTACTGGGGCGATGGAAGCAATGGAAGATGCCGTTGTACTTGATGTTCATCCAGCAGGGGCAATATCAGTAGGAGGGAAATTCCCGGAAATATTTGCTTCAATCACAAGCGATTCCGAATCAATCGGTGAAAAACAGCAGCCGAATTTTGAGAAAATATTAAAATTGAAACCTGACGTTATTTTAGGCTCCTCTAAATTTCAACAAGTCGTATTAAACAAGTTAGAGAAAATTGCTCCGACCATTCCAATATCCCATATCGCGACAAATTGGGAGGCTAATTTAGAGCTAATGGCCGATTTAACAGGGAAACAGAAGAAAGCAAACAAAATCCTCACTCAATACAAAACAGATGTCAAAGACGCAAAAGCATCGTTAAAGGAGAAGCTCAAGGATAAAAAAGTAGCCATCATTCGAATTCGGGGAGCACAAGCCTTCGTATATCCAGAAGATGTGTATTTCAATCCTGTCTTGTATAAAGAATTGGATCTCACAGTTCCTCAACCGGTTAGCTTAGCAAAAACGCAAGAAGCAATCTCTGTCGAGCAGCTAGGGGAAATGAATCCGGATTATTTATTTGTACAATTTTCTACGGATGAAAATCAAGAGGCACAACAAGCATTTGATGACATGAAAAAGAATCCTGTTATTCAAAACATGACGGCCTTTAAAAAGGATCAGGTTTATATCAATGTGGTTCACCCACTCCTTGAAGGAGGACCTGCTTATAGCCGCATCCAATTTTTAGAAGCCTTGCAGCAGCAATTAGAAAATAAATGAGACTGCTGAAATCATGTGGCTGTTCCAAAACGATGCCCCATCGTCATTTTAAAAAATAAATGAAGCAAAAGAAGCGAGGCGAAGTGTACGATGCAGGACATGGAAGTATATGATGTAACGATTATTGGCGGAGGACCTGCTGGATTGTTTTCCGCTTTTTATAGCGGATTGCGTGAAATGAAAACGAAGCTGATTGAATTCCAGCCATTCCTTGGAGGGAAGGTTCATGTTTATCCGGAAAAGATGATCTGGGATATAGGAGGACTAACACCTGTTCCAGGCTCGCAGCTAATTGATCAAATTGTTGCTCAAGGACTGACGTTTGAACCAAAGGTCGTACTCGGAGAAAAGGTTACCTCTCTTTCTCAAGACGAAAGAGGTCACTTTGTTCTCCACACCGCGTCAAATCAAAAACATTACTCCAAAACCGTCATTTTAGCTGTTGGAGGAGGTATCCTCAAGCCGATTAAATTGGATATTGAGGGTGCAGAACGATTCGAGGTTCAAAATTTGCATTATACGGTCAAATCCCTTGCTCGCTTTAAAGATAAAACCGTGTTGATCTCAGGAGGTGGTAATTCAGCCATTGACTGGGCGAATGAGCTGGAGCCTATTGCCAAGCAAGTGTATTTGACCTATCGGAAAGAAGCCTTAAAAGGACACGAAGCCCAAATATCGCACCTTAAAAACAGCTCTGTCCAATTCCTGCTTCATACATCGATTGAAAAGCTCATCGCAGCAGACGATCATGAGCGGATTAAAACGGTTGTCCTCAAAAATAATCAGGACGATGCCTTATTTGATCTAGCCATAGATGAAGTCATTATCAATCATGGATACGAGCGAGACAAAGAATTACTTGCGAATAGTACCATTAAACTAGAGCAGAAGGATTACTGGATTGCAGGAACTCCACTGAGTGAGACGTCAGTCCGAGGCATTTACGCTGCAGGCGATATTTTGCATCATGAAGGAAAATTGCATTTGATTGCTGGCGCTTTCCAGGATGCTGCGAATGCGGTAAACCAAGCCAAGCAATATGTAATGCCTGATGCAAGCGCTCGTGGAATGGTTTCTTCGCATAATGACATATTTATTCAAAAAAACAAAGAGCTGATGAAGCATTTGTATACGAAATAAAGCGTTCATTGAACAAGCAAGACTTGTAATCCCTTCTGCGCTTACAGAAGGAAAACGTTTAGCACTCTTCTCATTCGAAGAGTGCTTTTTCTTATTTAGAACGAAACACGTTAGCACTTCGTTCATATTCAACATCCGCTTCACCGAGCCGATGATTCACGATTCGGGCGGCTGCAAATAAATAGTCAGAGAGCCGGTTTACATATGTGAGCGCAACTGCTGGAATCTCCTCCTGCTTCGCAAGCGTCACCATATGCCGCTCTGCTCTTCTGACGACTGTCCGCGCCACATGTAAGAGAGCTGCACCTTCCTGGCCGCCCGGTAAAATAAACTTCGTGAGAGGCGCGGCTTCTTCTACATAGACATCCATTCTTTGCTCAAGGACTGCTACAGACGCTTCAGTTAATTTACCTTCTTTCGGTGGTTTGACTGCTGCCAAATCACCGCCGCAGTCAAACAGCTCGTGCTGTATCACAATCAGCTCTGACAAAATGTCTTGAAACAATTCGCCATGCTGACGTAAGTGTGCATGTGCGAGTCCAATGAAGCTATTCGCCTCATCTAACGTGCCGTACGCCTCTACTCTCACATCATCCTTATCGGCTCTCCCGCCGATCAAGCCTGTTTGACCTTGATCCCCTGTTTTTGTATAAAGTTTCATTGGTGTTCCTCCTTTTCTTTTGCTTTGTCCTTTTAGTATATCCTGAAGTGAAAAGGATGTATTTGTTTAACTAAAGTACTGTGATCGCATCATAAACAAAAAGCGAACCATTTGGTTCACTTTTAAATGGCATTCAATGAATAAAGAAGAAGGTGCACTTTCTGCTTTAATCTTTCGTGTAAATGCTCATCACCTTCTGTTTCCTGCATACCCGCAGCAGCGATACAAAGATGATGAATGGACATGCTCGTCTCCTGTTTTATCATGTGGACAAGCTGCCCCATAAGCTGAACAGACGATCCGTCTGATATAGACTCTTTCAATACAAGCCAAATGGTCAGCTCTTCTTGATGACGCATACCGTAAAGCACCATGTCGTCGTCTGTGTCTTCAGCAGCAAATTGTTTTGGTCCACTCGTTAGGTTATAAAACAATAGTCCCTCACGATCATCCAACTCGTCACGAAGCATGTCACTTCCCGTTCCGAGAGACCTTTTCCAAAAGAAGCCGCCCTTTTTCTGATGTGAGGAAAGGATGCGGAGCGGCTGTTTGAGGGAAAACGTCATTCCTTCTCCTCCATACGTTTTCCACCCATCCGCTAACTTTGCATTTGATGCTACAGAAGCCCCCGCAGGTTCAATGATCAGCTGAGGATTTGCCCTTCGCGGGTGTTGGAGCGGTGTTACATCTGTTTCATACACACGGTTGATTCGCTCCGGCGTCAAGACGTGATGCGGCAGCCCTACTATTTCCGTCTTTCCTTCATCAAGCAGCAGCAGCCGGTCACAATACAAACTGGCGATGTTCACATCATGAAACACACCGATCACCGTTAGCCTAGAGGAAGTGGTCTCTTCTTTAATTAAATCAAGCAAATCCTTTTGATAGGCCAAATCAAGAAAACTGGTTGGTTCATCCAGCAATAAATATTCAGGCTGCTGGGCTAATGCCTGTGCCAAGTACACACGCTGCTGTTCTCCCCCGCTTAGCTCATGAATAGATTGATTCTTAAACTGTGCAACATCCGTTTGTTCCATTACTTTGTTTACGATTCGCATATCCTCTTGGGTAACAGATTGTAGCCATCCTTTTTGATATGGATAACGACCGAATTGAACCGTTTCTTCCACTGTAAATGAGAAGGCTTGGTCCGTTTTCTGCGGTAGAACAGCCATTTTTTGCGCAAGCGCCTTTGGACGATAGGATTGAATCAGTTGACCGCTCAGGCGTACTTCACCACTATCAGGTTCCAGCAACCCAGAGATCATTTTAAGCAAGGTCGACTTCCCGCTTCCATTTGGACCAAGTATACCGAGAAATTCCCCTTGATTTACCTCAAAACTGATGCCACGTATGACCTCTTTCTCTCCATATCCACCTTTGATTTCCTTCACTTGAATCATAGATGCGTCCCTCCTCTGTATTTACGGATGAGGATGATGCCGAATACAGGGGCACCAATTAACGCTGTGATGATGCCGATCGGTAATTCAGTCGGCTCAATGATCGTACGTGATAACACGTCTGCTAAAACGAGAAAGGAAGCGCCATTCAGCATAGACAAAGGCAGGAGGTGCCGGTGGTCTGTGATCGCTAAGAGGCGAATAAAATGCGGAATCACAAGTCCCACAAACCCAATTGTCCCTGACACTGCTACTGCACTACCAGTCAGAATCGATCCAGCAAGCAGCACGATATATTTGCTCCTTTTCACATGTACACCTAATAGCTTTGCCTTCTCCTCGCCATACGTCATGACATTCAAATCTCGCCCCATCAGCATTAATGCAAAGGTCCCAATCAGAAAGAAAGGAAGGAAAAGCACAATATAGCGCCAGCCCCTCATGGACACACTGCCAAGAAGCCAATGAATAATCTCTTTTAAATCATCACCCGTTAAGGCAATCATCAATGATATAAGCGCTCCCAAAAAAGAACTGAAAATCACCCCTGTTAAAATTAAAGAGGAGATGCTCATCCCCCGATGGACAAGACGCGCAAAAAAGAGGACGAGACATAGGGTCACAAGCGCTGTTGTCATACTGAAAAAAGGCAGTGTGAAACTGCCGAGCAAAGGGAGCTGCAAACTGAAAAATAGGGTCGCGACGGCTCCAACTGATGCCCCTTGTGATACACCCAGTGTATATGGGTCAGCAAGAGGATTTTTTAATAAACCTTGAAATGCTGCACCAGATAACGCCAACGCTGCTCCGACTAATGCCGCTAATATCACTCTCGGCAGCCGGATATTCATCATAATATTGCGATCAATTGAATCTATTGTGCCTATCTGCACACCGAATAGTTCATGAACAAATATACGGAGAATAGAAGGAATGGGAATCCCTAAGCTTCCAAAGGAGATTCCCATTCCAATGCTCACCACAAGAAGTAAAGCACTTAGTGTGTATGCGATGATGAATTTATTTGAACTTGTCAGGATAGATGCTTTTCGCAAGAGCCTCGACTCCTTCAACCAATCGCGGTCCCGGTCTTGATGCGAGATCCGTATTCAATTGAAAGACTTGTTTTTCCTTCACTGCTTTGATCGCATTCCAGCCGTCTCTCTTTTTCAGATCAGCTAAGCTGGAACCATCAATTGTGACGATTACGTCAGGGTTTCGTTTGATAATCGATTCTTCTGTCATTTGCACCCAGCCAGTTTGATCACCAGCAGCATTTTTCGCATGGATAACAGAAAGCATTTCATCCATAAATGTATGAGTACCTGTTGTATAAATTTCAGGCGTACCTGAAACTTCAACAAAGACTGTTTTTTGTTTGTCTTTCGAGATCGCCTCTGCTTGTTTCTTGATGTGATTCAATTTTGCTTTCATCTCGTCTACAAGCTTTGTTGATGCTTCTTTTGCACCTGTTGCTTCACCGATCGTATTGATCGATTTGTACACATCCTTAAAGGAAGTGGCATCATTTACAGTCAGTACTTGAATTCCTGCATCCTCTAGCTGTTTAAATCCCTCTTTTGATCCCATCTGCGAGGCATGAGCTAGTACAAGATCAGGCTTTAAGGAAATCACCTTCTCGACATTGAATTCAAGTCCGCCAATCTTCTCTACCTTTTCAACTTCCTTTGGATAATTGTCAAAATCAGATCGTCCAACCATTTTATCTCCAAGACCAAGCGCATAGGCAACCTCTGTATTACTTGGAATTAATGAGACAATACGTTTAGGCTGTTCTTTGATTTCGACTGTTTTACCAGCTGCATCTTTAATCGAGACAGGAAATGCCGCAGCCGCTGTTTCGTTATTTTGTGAACTCTTTGCTTTATGGTCTGTTTCAGCACCTGCACATCCTGCTAAAACACCCATCACAAGCAATAGCGATAGCCAAATGGCCGTTAACTTTTTCATGAATGAACCCCCTGATTTATGTACTGCTTGACGAAAGCTCTTCCGTCAATTCTTTTCTAATTTCGGGAATATTATACTACAGTGCAGTTAGGTTGTATATGTGATTTCTAAAAGCGTCTTTTTCGTTCTGATAAAAGAAAAACAGCCTCTAATAAGACTGTTTTACGCCCATCTATTTATTAATTTGTTCCCCATTGATGACAACTTTCTGAAAAGAAGGCGCTACTGCATTCTCCAAAGAAAGTGGATACGTCACATGGTCTATGACACAATTTTTCATGTTGAAGTTTGTCACGGGGGAATGTGAGTAGGCGGCTATTTTCACACCATATCGTCCGCCGCTGCTTTTCAGTCCTTCCACTTGAATATGACGTACAACAGGACGATGTGGACCCGCATCCCCTTCCTCATACATCATGTCGATACAGACCACTTCATGCTTTAAGCTTTTGACTGTGTTGTTTTTAAAGTAAATATGTTCAATGGTACCGCCTCTGACAGAGTTGGTTTTAATCCGCAGTGCCCGGTCAAGGTTCGGACTATCCATGACATTATTCTCTGCATAGATATACCTTACCCCGCCAGAGATTTCACTCCCAATCGTCACTCCGCCGTGTCCATCACGCATCTCATTTCTACGAATAACAATGTTTTCAGATGGAATCCCTATTCTCCGTCCGTCCTCGTTCCTTCCAGATTTGATGGCAATACAATCGTCGCCATTATCAAAATAACAATCTTCAATGAGCACATTCCGGCAAGACTCCGGATTGACACCATCTGTGTTTGGTCCATGCCCGATAATATGAACTCCACGGACAATCACAAGTTCACTTAGTACAGGGTGAATTTGCCACATCGGTGAATCCTTCACTGTCACTCCCTCAATAAGAACTTGCTGACATTGGTAGGGCTGGATAAAGCTTGATCTTAAATAATGGCCTTCTCCAAACACTCTTTCTTCTACTGGTATTCTCTTTTCAGCCATGTCAAATAGAAGCTGACGATCCCGATCTTGAGAAGGCTGACCATTCGTACCATATTTCCAAGGCCACCAATGATGCTCATCTCCCCTGCCATCAAGCGTTCCAGCTCCTGTAATGGCAATGTTTTCTGCATGGTGTGCATAAATGAGAGGTGAATAATTATAAAGCTCAACCCCTTCATATCTTGTCAGGACAAGTGGCAGATAATCCTTTGGGTTTTGGCTGAATGACACATACGCTTTCTCATGCAAATGCAATTCTACATGACTCTTCAATTCTAGCGCACCTGTCAGAAACGTCCCTTCTGGAATGTGCACACGCCCCCCTTTCAAACGGTGCGCATCATCAATGGCAGACTGGATAGCATCTGTTGAAAGCTCGATTCCTTTCGCATCTGCACCATAATGAACCACATTAAATTCACGATCAGGGAACAGTGGTGCTTTTATCTGTTTTAACACTTGATCGATTCCATTTGCTTCTTTGTCTTTCTTCCCTTGTCTTGCTAAACGTGTGAGCCCGATTCCTGTGAGTACCGTTCCTGCTGTGATATACATTAAATCCCGTCTTCTAGACACATTTTCATCCCCCCGTCGCCTTAAAGTGTGACACCTGTTTTGAAAATAGCCAACTCTCTAAAATTGTTTTTTTCATGATTTAATAGCTTTCCGCTTGCCACATCAATGACAGTTGAAATGAATTTTTCTAACACAACATCTTCTGGTACATCTTCAAGCAATTCTCCCGCATTAAAGTCAATCCAATGTTTTTTTGTTTCATATAAGGCTGTATTCGTCGAGACCTTCATTGTTGGGACAAACGTGCCGAATGGTGTCCCTCTGCCTGTTGTAAAAAGAACCAACTGACAGCCAGAAGCGGCAAGAGCAGATGAAGCAACCAAATCATTTCCCGGTGCACTTAATAAATTTAGACCCTTTCGCTTCAGCAATTCCCCATATTTCAATACATCTTGAATGTCAGAAGTTCCTGCTTTTTGTGTACAACCGAGAGATTTATCCTCTAATGTCGAAATTCCACCTGCTTTATTTCCCGGGGAAGGATTTTCATATACTGGCTGTCGATGATCCATGAAGTATTGTTTAAAGTCATTGATCATTTGCACAATATTGTCGAAGGTCGCTTCTGATTCCGCTCTCTCCATTAAAATCGTTTCAGCTCCAAACATTTCGGGCACTTCTGTTAACACTGTCGTGCCGCCTTGAGCAACAATAAAATCGGACAGCCTTCCTAAAAGCGGATTTCCGGTAATGCCGGAGAATCCATCTGATCCCCCGCACTTCAAGCCGATTTTCAGCTCAGATAACGGGATTTCTTCACGGTGATCTTCTTTCGCTGCCTCATAAATTCCCTTGAGTAAAGCGACTCCCGCCTCAATCTCATCTCCTACTTCTTGGCTTCTTAAAAATTTCACCCTCTCATGGTCATATTCACCTAATGTAGACTGAAAATCTTCAATGTCGTTATTTTCACAACCAAGTCCGAGGACGAGCACTCCTCCAGCATTGGGATGCTTCACGGCATTTTGTAAAATGATTTTTGTATTCTCATGATCGTCCCCAAGCTGTGAGCATCCATAATTGTGCTTTAATACAAGAGCTGTTTCAAACGGATGGATGCTTCCGCCCATTTCAGCGGTAAAAATTTGAATGATTTGATCGGCGATGCCATTTACGCATCCAACGGTTGGGACAATCCAAAGCTCATTGCGAATCCCGCTTTCCCCATTTTTTCGTTTATATCCTTTAAATGTAAGATTCGTTTTTTCATAGGGGTTATTTGTAAATGAAGGCTCGTATTCATAATCGAGCTTGCCTGATAGATTGGTTTTGATGTTATGTGTATGCACCCATTCTCCAGCAGAAATGGCAGTCGTTGCATGCCCAATGGGGTAACCGTATTTCATGATATTCTCTCTTTGCTTGATATCAGCCAATGCAAACTTATGACCTTTGGCGATGGTCTCTTTTAAAATAACGGAATGATCTTGATGATGTAGCTCCTCCCCTTGTTCAAGCACTTTTAAAGCAATACCGACATTATCTGAAGGGTGAATCACAATAAAATCTTTCATGCCTTCTCCCCCTGACTTTCATATTGATGCTGCAGCATTCGTTGAACAGCCGCTCTCATCCCTTGCTCCTTTATGAGGGTAAGCTGATCAGCTACAGCGTGAACCAAATCATTTATATCCGTTAAATTTCTCCCCCATAATTTTTCACATGATAGAATCTTTGCTGCGATCGCTTCATTAGATTGGTTCTCTTCTTCAAATGCTTCCTTCATGAATGCCAGTACAGTCTCATCATCCTTTATCTTTTCTGCATGTGCTCTGTAAAAATAAATGAGGCTGCTGAGTGAAAACACGAGTTTCATTGGCAGCTGTTTCTTTTGCTCAACATAATCGAGCAATGACGGAAGAATACGGGTTCGAAACTTAGATACACCATTAAGCGCAATATCCAGCAATTGATGCTTCACAAATGGATTGCAAAATCGATCCCAAACCGATTGTGTATAAAGAAGAAGCTCACCTCGAGAAAGCTCAAGCCCTGGCAGTATTTCCTCCTCCAGCATCCGCCGGATGAACGGGCCAACATCCTCATCATCCACAGCCTCTTTTACAGTTTCTACCCCGCATGAGTAAGCGATTGGCACCATCGCTGTATGGGCACCGTTTAAAATCCGTACCTTGCTCATGCGATAAGGCGCAATATCCTCTACAAAAAGGACATTTAAACCTGCTTCTTGAAAGGGAAGCTCTTTTTGTACGAAGACAGGTGCTTCAATAACAAAGAGGTGATAGTATTCTGCCGTGACAAGCAACTCGTCGATATATCCCTCTTCCTTTTGAACAATTTCAGCTGCTTCCTTAGAAAACCCAGGAACGATCCGATCCACAAGCGTATTACAAAACGTATTGGCTTCCTTGATCCATGTGATAAACGCAAGCGGCAGGTCCCACTCAGTTGCCATGTCTATCACATATTCCTTCAAGCGATCACCGTTATGTTCGACCAGTTCACATGGAAGGATGATCAGCCCTTTTTGTTCATCTCCAGCAAATGCTTTAAACCTGTGATATAGGAACGCCGTCAGCTTTCCTGGAAAACTCGCTTGCGGTCGATCCTCCAAGCGATCCGCCTTTCTGAACATAAGCCCTGCCTCTGTCGTGTTGGAGAAGACAAAGCGGAGATCGGGATTTTCAGCTACTTGTAAAAAAACATCATAATCCGTATACGTACTGATTCCTCTGCTGATCGATTGAATGACCATCCGCTCATTCATTTCTTGCTGGTCATGATAGCCCTGTATACATAATGTGTATAAGCCATCTTGTTCATTTAAAGCTGCAACAGATCCTTTTCTCGGGGGAACAACAACAGCTCTTCCTTTAAAATCTGTGCAGTCGTTCAGCTTTTGGATGTGCCAATTAATAAAGCCTCGCATAAAATTCCCTTCACCAATCTGCAAAATCGTTTCCGGATACTCAGGCACCGGGTATAGGGCTTTTGATAAACGTTTCAAATGGATTCCCCTCTCTGTAATTTATGCACACGTGAACATTCTTCTATAAAAGATGCCGATTACTGCACCTTTTTGACTGAATCTCTGATCATCAGCTCTGTGTGGACATACATTTTTTCCATATGATCTTTTTCCTGCTCTTCACCGTTTATGACGGATAGGATGGCTTCTGCTCCAAGTGCACACATTTTTTCGATTGGCTTTTTCACCGTTGTCAGTGCAGGCGTGGTATAGGATGAAAATGCAATATCATCAAAACCAATAATAGAGATATCGCCTGGACACGTCTTGCCCTTTGCATATAAAGCATTCATCGCACCAATGGCCATGTCATCGTTAGAGCAAAAAAGCGCTGTTGGCGGATGATCAAGGGTCAGCAGAGATTCCATTGATTCATAGCCGCTTTTCATATGGTAGTCACCCGTGATCATATATTCTTTTTTCATAGGAATATGGTGATCAATTAACGCTTGGAGAAAGCCAGCTTTTCTCTCCTGAGTCGATTTAAAGCCTTCTTTTCCTTCAATGATGGCGATTTGTTGATGGCCTTGCTGAATGAAATAGTGCGCTGCCTGGTATGCTCCTTGACTATCATCTGCTAATATATTCATCACTTCATTACTTTCTACACGACGGTTCAGCACAATGATTGGAATGCCCTGTTTCTTGACATGATGGATAAACGCTTCATCGTGCTCGCTTTGGCTCATCAGCAAAATGCCATCGTAGCGCTGTTTATGAATGGTTGTGTAATCGTGAAAATCGTCAATACCCCTAACAAACAGATTGTAATGCTCTGTCATGACGCTATTGACACCTTTTAACGCATCCACAAAGAAGCTTGAGGATGTGCCTTCTGTTAAACTCGTGAAAAACAGACCGATTGTAAACGATTTTTGTGATACAAGGCCTCTGGCATGGACATTTGGTGAATAGTTCAGCTGTTTTGCAATCGACAAAATCTTTTGTTTTGTCTTCTCTTTAATAAAAGGACTGTTATTCAAAGCCCTTGATACTGTGGTATGAGAGACATTTGCCAATTTTGCTATGTCTTTAATTGTGACTGTCATGCTATTCCGCCTTTTATGATTTTTTTCCATCTTATCATAAAACCGCTTTCATTTTCTCACCTTTTTCCTCATGTGATTTTACTTTGATGATGGAGCTGCTTTGCCCGGTCAAATTGAAAATATTGCTTGGCATTTTCATAGCTGATTCCTTTCACGATCTCCCCTAACAGCTCAAGGTCATAGGGGACTTCTCCTTTTTCTACCCAATCCCCGATGATATCACAAAGCAGTCTTCGGAAATATTCATGCCTTGTATAGGACAAAAAGCTTCGTGAATCTGTCAGCATCCCGATAAAACGGCTGATCAGTCCGATACTGGAAAGAGCCATCATCTGCTCTGTCATTCCTTGCTTCGTATCATTAAACCACCAGGCTGTGCCGTGCTGCATCTTCCCCGGTGTCTTCCCGTCTTGAAAGCTTCCAGCCAATGTTGATATCACTACATTGTCCCTTGGATTCAAGGAATAAAGAATCGTGTTTGGCAATGCATCTTCTTGTTCTAAACGATCTAATATTCGGCAAAGCGGCTTTGCAATGTCTTCGTCATTCATCGCATCGTATCCCGTATCTGGTCCGAGCCTCTCAAACATTTTCGTATTGTTGTTTCTAAGTGCATTGATATGAAGCTGCATTGCCCAGCCACGCTCACAGTAAGCCTGACCTAGCATAATGAATGTCTCTGTTTTAAATTTGATCTTCTCTTTTTCCGTCAATGGATGACCAGACATTCTTTTATGAAAGATGGTCTCCACTTCTTCTTGTGTCGTTTCTTCATATGTCATTTCATTAATGGCATGATCTGAGATCAAGCAGCCGTGATCATGAAAAAAATCAATTCTCGCACGGAGGGCATGTAAGAAGTCTTGGTAGGATTGTATTGGGATAGCTGAAGCCTCTGCCAGCTCATGAACATATTTTTCAAACAGATCATTCGCTATATCGAGTGCTTTATCAGGTCGAAACCCTGGAAGCACTTGTACAGAGAATCCCTCTTCCCGCAGTTTTTGATGATATTGAAGAGAATCGACCGGATCATCTGTTGTGACAACGGTTTCAACGTTTGATTTCATGATGAAGTCTCTCGCCCCAAATCCCTCTCCTTGCAGCTTTTCATTGACTTTCTGCCAAATGATGTCTGCATTTTTTTCATTTAATAGGTCTTCGACTCCGAAATACCTTCTCAGCTCTAGATGAGTCCAGTGATAGAGCGGATTTCCTATGGTCATAGGGACGGTCTTTGCCCACGCCAAAAATTTATCATCATCAGATGCATCCCCCGTGACGTGCGTTTCAGGGATGCCGTTTGCTCTCATGGCACGCCATTTGTAATGATCTCCATAAAGCCATGCCTCGGTGATATTTCGGAAGGTTTTATTTTCATAGATGTCTTTAGGACTTAAATGACAATGGTAATCTATGATTGGAAGGTCCTTTGCAAACTCATGGTATAACTTTTCCGCCGTTGGACTGTTTAGTAAAAACTGCTCATCTAAAAAGGCTTTCATCAAATTCCCCCATCCCTCTTATCGTATGAAATTATTTTGTTCACGTTAACAATTTAATTGTAATCGTTTACAAAGTTGATTTCAATCCTAAAACAGGAAAAAACGATCTCCTTTTGAAAGGAAAATCGTTTTTTGGCTATTTTACAGGAGGTGATTTTTTTAGGATAATCGCAATAGTTGTTCCAGCACCTTGTTCACTTTCCACTTGAATATCACCGTCATGCAGCAAGACAAGCTCTTTTGCAATCGCCAGCCCGAGTCCTGTTCCATTCGTTGGATCGTTCGTATTTGTCCCTCTATAGTAGCGGTTAAATAAGTGATCGACCGTTTCTTGTGCCATTCCGCATCCGTTGTCTTTCATTTCGATCCGAACTTCCTCATTTGTTTCAGATAAGGTAGCTGTAATATGAGTTCCTTTTTGGTTATGCTTGACTGCATTCGCTAGCAGGTTCTCAATCACTCGTCTGAACCAGGCTTTGTCGATCTCAAACATGACACCATCAGTTTGATCTTCGAAGGAGGAAGGGAAATCTTCTGAAAATGAGCTCCTTGAAAACTCGTCCATAATGGATGCTAAGAATTCACCAAGCTCGACTGGTTTTCGATTAATAGGCAATGCGCCATTTTTTAGTCGATACGTGAGGTTTAAATCTTCAATCAAGGTCGACATGTATTCTGATTTCTCACGAATCACCTGTCCCATTTCCATGACTTCTTCCTTGGACCATTGATATTGATCAGATTCAAGCATGAGCCCGTAGCCATAAATCGTACTAAGGGGTGTTTTCAAATCATGTGACAATCCTGCAATCCATTCTTCCCTTGTGGTTTGAATTTTTCTTCGGTTTGCTTCATTCTCTTTTAATGTAAGCGTGAGCTGATCCATTGTTTTTAGGATATCCTCAAATAATCGGTATTCCCGCTTAATACGACCTTTTTTATTTTTACTGATTGGAATTCCTTTTCTATTTGTTGGTTCCTGTAATTTATTTCTAGATAAGAAAATCAGCCAGCGGATAATGTGATAGATTGGCAGACCATAGCGATACGAGTACCATATTGTCATGACGATAATAATCGTAAGCGCAAGACCTGCAATTAAGATGGTTGTATATTGATTTAAAGCATCTGTTTCTTTATCGTATAATCCATCTGGGCTGTATACTTTATTTGGTACAGAAATAATGATATACAGGTTTTTATTCACTCTGATATAAGACAGGTCACTTCTAAACTCCCAAGGCTTTGATTGATACTTGAGCAGTTCAACATCTGTTACCTCATGTTTCAAATTGGTATTAGCTCGAATACCTTGTAAATATTTCCCTTCATCATTGAACAGATGCACTGATCCATTCATTCTCTTCAAGAATTCTTTCGTTTCAACCGAATATTGAGATAATGCAGCCAAGTCTTTCTCGTGCTGCTTCAGATAATTGGCGACCTTTGTGCTGTTTGTTTTGAACCCGTATAGCACGATAAAGCTTTTTTGATCAATTTCAATTGGCCAGAAGTACATCTTGTAATCTTTATATTGCCTTTTTTCAAAGATCTTGATCATTTCATCCTTTTGATAGGAAGTTGGAATGGACTTAGGGCGGTGATAGCTATAGACGTTATCCTTTTTTGAATCAATGACTTGCAGCCAGCCGTCTCGTTTTCTCACTGCTTGTTTCAGCTGATCATCGGCTTCCATTTTTCCATCCTCATTAAAATAAAGCCAGCTCATGAGTGTATCTCCATCAGCTTTTGTTAAACCGGTTTCAGCCATGTTCTCATAGTATTTTTTTAAATATAAATTATCAGAGAACGTATTTCCGATGATCAAAATGGCAATCACAATAAACATTTGTCCGACAAAGTGAAAGAAGAGTTTTGCTCGTAGATTCATAAATTATTTAAGAACCTTTGCTGGGTGCGGTATAAATTTATAGCCCATACCACGGATCGTCACAATATATTCTGGCTGACTCGGATCTAACTCAATCTTTTCTCTCAGCTTTCGGATATGAACCATCACGGTGTTGTTATCACCATATGATGGGACGCCCCATACTTTCTCATAGATTTGATCTTTTGAAAGAACCACATTCGGATGATCACAAAAGTACTTCAGCAAGGAGAGAAGCTGAGCTGAGCATGCAGTCACCTCTCCTCTTACTTTCAATTCGGCTGAATGAGGATGATAGGAGAAATGGGCATATTCGTATTGACTTTGAGCCTCATCGTGGTCTTCCTTTAAAGAGATATATGTTCGGTTTAAGTGAGCCTTAATTCTAGCCACTAGCTCTAGCGGGTTAAATGGCTTTGTGATGTAATCATCTGCTCCTTGAGCAAAGCCGGTCAGTTTATCTACATCAGACGTTCTTGCGGTTAAATAGAAAATGGGCGCTTTCGTATATTTTCTCATTTCAGGAAGAACATCAAAACCAGACTTACCGGGCATCATCACGTCTAGAAGTAAGAGGTGGATGTCCTCGTTTTTGACAATATCTAATGCTTCATCTGCATGGTAGGCTTTATATATATGCTTGAATCCTTCTTTTTTTAATACGCGTTCAACCATTTTGACAATTGCTTCTTCGTCATCTGCAATCAATATTTTTGCTGTTTCCACGCATCTCTTTCCTTTCTAGCTATGATCTCTAACCGTATATTACCATTGTCTAAAGTAAAAAAGTACCTCTTTTCTGCATAAAAGCGAAAAAATATCAACTGGAGAAAATGGCAGCACTAGGAAGTTTCAGAGACGCAAAAAAACTCGGCTATTCCACCGAGTTCCTTTTACTTCTATTATCCATTCACAGCTTCTAGCTTTCTTTCATGATTCATTAAGTCATATGTTAAACAGATCGGCTTATTCGTTCTAGGGTCAAGTACGATTTCTGCATCAATGTGGAATACCTGACCAAGCACCTCTTTGGTCATGACCTCATGAGGCGACCCATCTTTGATAACTTTTCCTTGATTGAGGGCAATCATGTAATGAGAAAAACGTGCCGCATGATTCAAATCATGAATGACCATCAACACAGTTCGTCCCTGCTCTCTGTTTAACCGTTCTAACAGCTGAAGAATTTCGAGCTGATGTGCAAGGTCCAAATACGTCGTCGGCTCATCCAATAGAAGCAGTTCTGTTTCCTGGGCAAGTGCCATCGCAATCCATACACGCTGACGCTGTCCACCAGAAAGTGCTTCAATTGGCCGGTCATGAAAAGCAATCATACCCGTTTCTTCAAGTGCCCATCTGATGATTCGTTTATCTTCATTTGATAAGCGTCCAAATCCATTTTGATGCGGGAATCGTCCATATGACACAAGCTCATACACTGTCAGCCCGCTTGGTGCTTCGGGAGTCTGCGGTAAGATCGCCATTTGTTTTGAAATTTCTTTTGTTGGCGTTTGATGGATGGCCTGGCCTTTTAAGTAAACAGCTCCTTGACTGGACTTCATGATACGGGACATTGTTTTTAAAATCGTTGATTTCCCGCACCCATTCGGTCCAATCAATGTCGTCACCTTGCCTTTTGGGATACTGATATTTAAATCGTCTACAATCAAACGGTCATTATAGCCAATACAAAGCTTTTCTGTTTCGAGCGATTTCATATGTTGTACTCTCCTTCCTTCTTAGTTCGTTTTCATCAATAAGTAAATGAAGTAAGGTGCGCCTAAAGCCGAAACGACAAGACCAACTGGCACCTCTGATGGTGCAAGTATGACGCGGCCAAGTGTATCTGCCAGTAATAATAACAATGCGCCAATCAACGCGGAGGCTGGTATCATTCCTTGATGCTTTGGTCCAACAAGCTTTCTCGCCAAGTGCGGTGCGGCTAACCCTAAGAACGAGATACTACCTGCAACAGCGACACTAGCACCTGCTAATGCAACAGCAATCAGCATAAAAAAGCTTCTTTCTTTATGAACTGAAATCCCTAATGCATAGGACAGCTGGTCACCTAAATTCATGATATTTAAGTAACGTGCTCTCACAAACGCTAACACAAGGAAAATAAGCATCCATGGCAGAACTGATAGGACATACGTCCAGCTCGATCCCCAAATGCTTCCTGATAACCACACGATGGCTTGGTTAAAATCATTTGGGCTCATTTTTAATTGAATAACCACAATTGCTGCTGAAAACGCAGCATTCACGCCAATACCCGTTAAAATCAATCGAACAGGTGTGATGCCTTTTTTCCACGCTAACACATAGATGAGAAATGCAGCAAAGCCTGCACCTACAAAAGCGAAGAGCGGCAGTACAAAGATCGTAAAATCACCTAGGTTTGACATCGTACCTTGGAAAGCAAAAATAAACAAAACCACTGCAAAGCCTGCGCCCGCATTGACACCAAGAATGCCTGGATCGGCTAAACCGTTTTGAGAAACACCTTGCCAAATCGCTCCTGATACAGCGATAGAAGCGCCAACAAGTAAAGCGATGACCATTCTTGGAAGTCTGAACTCGAATAATACAAGCTCATCCATTTCACTTCCGAATCCAAAAAATGTTTTCAATGTATCCATCGGAGAAATGCGAATTTCTCCGGTATTTAAACTAATAAGGAACACAGCCACGATCGCCAAAAAGATCATGAGCATCGTTCGTTTGTATTTCTTTTTCTTTGCCTGCTGCACCATTTCCATCTAAATCCCGCTCCTTTCACGTCTAGCTAAATATAAGAAGAAAGGAACGCCTATAATTGCAGTAATGGCACCGACTGGCGTTTCAAATGGGGCATTGACCAGCCTTGCAGCAATGTCTGCATAAATTAACAGAACCGCCCCTAAAATAGCTGAGCATGGGATAATCCATCGATAGTCAACTCCGACCAAGAAACGAGTGACATGAGGAATCACAAGCCCGATAAAGCCAATAGTACCGGCCACTGAGACAGCAGCACCTGTTAGAAGAATGACGACCAATATTCCAAGTACCTTGACAGTTTTCGTGTACTGTCCAAGCCCTTTTGCCAATTCATCACCTAAGCTGAGAACAGTGATCGAGCGGGCAAGAATCATTGCGATGATCAGCCCCGCAACCGCAACTGGAATGATGACCTTAATATTGCTCCAATTCACACCAGCCACGCCGCCAGCATACCAAAAGCTCATGTCTTGAGCGACGTCAAACCGGATGGCAATTGCTGAGGAGATGGAGCTTAAAAGTGCCCCAACAGCCGTACCAGCTAGTGCGAGCTTCACTGGGGTCAATCCACCTTTTGAAAGAGTACCGACACCAAACACAATAGAGGCAGCGAGTGCCGCACCAACAAATGACCAAAGAATTAATGTAAAAGAAGATTGTCCTGGGAAAAAAGCAAACGCAATGGCAATCGCAAATGCAGAGCCATTTGTCACACCCATAATTTCAGGAGACGCAAGCGCATTTCTTGTCATGCCTTGCATAATAGCCCCCGATACGGCTAAAAAGGCACCGACGAGTGCAGCCCCAACTGTACGCGGCAGCCTCAATTCCCGGATGATTTGATGTGAAGTTTGTTGTGGATCAAATTGAAAAATGGCTTCCCATACCGTGTGAAGATGAATATTTGCTGCTCCTAATGATACCGATAAAAAAAGACCAAATGCTAAAGCGATAATTCCTATGATGACAACAACTGCTGTTCCAAAGGGTTTCGTGACAATATCCATTGCATTGTCTTTGGCCGGCAGCTGTTTATTCGATTGTGAGCCCAAAACCAGTCTCTTCCTTTCCGTTCAAATCTATTCCTCATTAGTGATAATGATTATCAATCTCGAAGTCTAGTATATCACTTTCTTTTCTTTTTGAAATCATTGTTCTGAACATTTTCTTTATTTTCATCAAAAAACCGTGAGAAATTTACCATTTTTCTTTAGGCCCTAAAATAGCCGATGCATTTTTCATCCCATCATGTTACGATATAATTGAAATTGATAATCATTATCATGTACGAGTGAATAGGAGAGAATCTTTGTGAAAAACCGATCTGGATTTCTTTTGATATCCTTAGCCATTCTCATGCTTTTTACAGCTGCTTGCGGCAGCACTTCAAATAAAAAATCTGGTGCCAACCAGGATGACACAATCACCTATCAGGATGTGAAAGGTGAAGTCAAACTCCCTAAAGATCCAAAACGAATTGTGCTTCTGGCAGAAAGCTACTATGGAGACCTCGTGACACTTGACAAGACGCCAATTGCTGCAACGGCACCCATCTTTAAAAACCCTTTCTATAAAGGCAAAACGGATGGTGTCAAAAACCTTGGAACAACCCCTTCTGTCGAAAAGGTCGCCGCTTTGAATCCAGATATGATTATTGCTTGGGGAGAAGACGAAAAATTTGATCAATACAAAAAAATTGCGCCAACCGTTGCCATTAAATACAATCAATATTCCTTTAAAGATCAACTAAAAGAATTCGGTAAAATGACAGGTACACCGAAAAAAGCAGCAGAATGGATCACAAAATGGGATACCAAAATAGCTGAGATTAAGCCTAAAGTAACAAAAGCGGTCGGCAGTAAAACCGTTTCAATCGTGTCACCTTTTGATAAAGGGATCTATATCTTTGGAAACACCTTTGCACGCGGAGGCGAAATTATTTATGATGAGCTGAAATTACGTGCGCCAAAGGCAGTTAAAAAAGATGCCATCGACAGCGGCGTCGGCTATGCAAACATTTCCCTTGAAAAGCTGCCAGAATACGCAGGCGACTATATTTTCACTAGTCCATGGAGCGGGTCAAAAAGTAAAGGAGACCAGGTGTATGAAAGCAGCATTTGGGCATCACTTCCTGCTGTACAAAATAAACACGTATTTGAAATCGACCCTGTCGGTTACTTCTTTAATGACCCAGTTTCATTAGAAGGACAGCTTGAGTTTATTGTGGACCGATTAACATCTGCATCATAAAAAAACGTTTCTCCATATGTGGAGAAACGTTTCCCTTATTCCGTTCCTTTGGCAAATCCTTTTGACATGAATGGATAAAGCAAAATACCTACTAAGAACAGACCGATGCCAAGTCCAAATGTTTTCAAATCAGCTGTTCCTGAAATAATGACCCAAGCGGAATACCCCATCGCAACAAGCGCAATGATTCCGTCTCTTGTTCGCTTCCCTTTTTGAAGATCATACGTGTCACCTTGCATGATGACTTTAAAACTATAGATCGAAGACACAATATACGGAATGAGATACGCAAGTGTCGCTGATGTCGTTAAAAAGGTAAAAGCTTCATTAATCGTACGAGACATCACTGAGAAAATAAACAGCTGTGACATGATATTTGTAACCGTTAAAGCAAAAACAGGACTGCCTTTTTTGTTTGTTTTTGCAAATACTGCCGGGAAATCGCCAGCCTTTGCTGCTTGGTATGGTACTTCTGAACCAAGTAAGATCCAGCCAAGCATCGAGCCAAATAAACAAATAATCGCAAGCAATGCCATCACAATTCCACCAGCCGGTCCAATAATAAGCTGAAGCACGTCTACGAATGGTTTATCTGAGCCTTGCAACTGATCGTGCGGTAGGACGCCCATTGTAATCAAAGTAATAACCATGTAGATAGAAAGTGCAATTAAAAGACCTGTAATCGTTGCACGTTTCACATCGCGCTGCGAGGACGCTCTTCCTGATAAAATGACAGCAGATTCGATGCCAATAAATGCCCATAGTGTGGAAATGGCCGCATGATGAATTTGGCCTCCAAGTCCGAGCATTCCTTCGCCTTCTGCTGCAACTGGGAAGTAATAATGTTCAAATAATGCCGTTTGGAATGCAAATAATCCCGCAACAATAAAAAGGACGAATCCAAGTACCTTTGAAAAGGTTGTAATAAAGTTTAATTTACTTGCAGCACTTAAGCTTGTAATTAAGATCGTATGTGTTCCCCAAAGAAGAATGGTACATACAATAAACGTTGTCAGCTGACCAAGTGTGATCGCTTCTTTACCAAAGGTGAAAATCTCCGTCTTCACTGTGAGAATTGGGAAAAATGTCGTTAAATAACCGGCAAGACTTGTAATAATCGCGACATTACTAATCCAGCTTGCTACCCAATATCCCCAAACCATTGTAAAACCGGCTGCTTTCCCCTTTTTCGGATCGTTAAAAAGTGCTCTTGCATAACTTTGTGGTCCTGCCGTTAGCTGCGGCTTATGAATGGACAAATGCCCAAAAACAAGTGCAATCATCAGCACACCGCCACCTGTGACAAGCCATGCCATCGTCACACCTAAAGGACTCGCATGCTGGGCAAGCGTACTTGGCAGCATAAAGATGCCTGAACCTACCATATTTCCGACGACAAAAGCCGTCAATAACCAAAAACCCCATTTTTTTGTCTGTTCCATTTCCGTACCTCCGTTATATTCACTTCGGACCAGACCCGGCATTATCTTCATTGATATATTTGTGAAGCAATGACTTGTATTCTTTATGTTCATTATGGGTCACTTTCTTAACAGCATACCCTTATCTTCGGTACTCAGAACATAAAAAAAAGCCTGAACAACAGTCCATGCTTTTCAAAACATACACCTTGATCTCCGGATAGCCCTCCACGCTTCAAAGACGTGGCAGTCCTGCATTTATTCAATGCAGACCCAGCATAAAGAAAGTTGGAGCTCTCTCTACACTTCGGCGCTGATGCCTTTTTTCTCATGATCTTCGATTCCATCTCTCCCATGAGTGACTCATCATCCGCGCAACCTCTACCTCACTGAGACATAGCGTGAGGATTTCTATTCATTTTTACTACACGAAGGTTATCAAACATTCTCACTTCTGTCAAAGGGTAAAACATAGAAAAAGGGCAGAGATTCTTTTCTCTGCCCTATACCTGCTTATTGATCATTGTTTTTCTTCTTTTGTACAGCTTCCTGAAGCGGATCGCCTGCTAGCTCTTTGCTTGCTTCTTCTAACAGCTGATCTACTTGCTTGTGGTCTTTCTCGCTTTTCGCCTTTTTATCCTTTTGGAAAAATGACATCGCTGTTTCCTCCCTTTTCATAAAATGCGGTTGCCTGTTTAATTTGTGCTACAGTGCGCCGCATTATACAAAGTGGAAAGGCTCAATCATCATGAAAGGTCTGTCTCATTTTTTGCAGGTACGTCAAAAAGGTCTTTAAGTCTTCCTTTGTGAAGTCTGACATCATATGCTGAATCACCTTTCCGAAAAGACGTGTATGCTTCTCATAAATCGCCTTCCCTTTTTCGGTGGCTTCTAATCGGACGAGCGAGGGGTCGTCTTTGTCCCGTTCTCTCTGAATATAGCCCTGCTCACATAATTTATTGAGTGCAATGGAGGCTGCACCTGGGTTTAAAGAGAGTCTTTGTTTCAGCTCTTCGGCATGTGATACTTTGCCTTGTATCAAAATAGAAAGAGCATATATCTGCGGAGGCGTGATGTCTTTTTCTAACTCAAGTAACTTGCGGTTTAATTTACGGCTGACTTCATAATGTACAAGAACAATTTCTTTTAAAATGTCTGCATTACCCATCCGAATCGCATCCTTATCGTTAGTATCAACATGACTTCCCCCTTATTATAGAATGTTTTTCCAATCAGCCAACCCTTTTGTCCTCTTTTTCTTTAGAAATAAGCCTTGCTGAATGAATTCACCCTTGATATAGTGGGTACTTGAACAAAAGATAGAACAGGAGTACGCATCATGACAGGAAAAACACACATTATGGGCGGAATCGCCGCCTCAACAGCCGTCGCCTACTACTACGGATTCGACCCAGTCATCATGGCTGCAGCTGGATCAGCAGGTGCTTTGATCCCCGACCTTTGCCATACAAAAAGTAAAATCGGTAGAAAATTTCCGCTGCTCTCAGCAATGATCAGCAGCGTATTCGGTCATCGCACGTTCACTCACAGTTTATTATTTCTGCTGATCATTTATTTTCTCGCGACAACATACATACCAAATGACAGCCTAAGTATCGGTTTACTAGTTGGAATGACGAGCCACCTTATCCTTGATGCTGGAACAGTAAACGGCATTAAATTTTTATTTCCAGCTTCCATTAAAGTGCGTCTCCCCTTCTATGTCAAAACAGGCAGCACAGGAGAACAAGTCGTACTAGCTGCTCTCACTGTCGTCACCTGCTATTACATCGCCGTCATTTGCGGCATATCTATCCCCATTCAGTTCTAACAGAATAAAAAAGAGTTTTGCGAAAAAAATAAGATATGAATTGATCATTCCTCATTTTTTTAGTAGGTTTAAGATAAGTGTTTTTGCCTTGCAGCTGAATACAGAATGATGAGGAGATACATAAATGAAAGCGTTTTTCAAAAATCACTGGTTTTTAGTGTATTCCATCCTCTTCATGTGGATGAAAACATACATCATTTATCAACTAGGTTTTCACATACGAACGGCCAATCTGTTTCATGAATGGCTGCTTTTGATCAATCCACTTAGCTTTCTACTCCCTTTGTTTGGGATAGCTCTTTTTTTAAATGAAACCAAACAAAAGGTTTTTTTATTGACTGCAAATTTTATTCTTACGGCGATTCTTATATCGAATACGATCTTTTATGGTTTTTACATTGATTTCATTACCATTCCCGTGCTATTCCAAGCGAAGAACATGGGAGATATGGGCAGCAGTATGACGGAATTATTCCACCCGCTCTTTGTGCTGATGCTCGTTGATTTTGTCGTACTTGCTTGGCTGCTCAAGCGCAAACCATTAGCCCCAAAAGCGTCATACAAGACGATCAAAACATATTATGCGATCTGCTGCAGCTTCCTATTGTTTCATGTCAGCTCAGCTATGATGGATCACCCTCGATTTCTGACAAGCTCTTATGATCGTGAAGTCATTGTCAGAAACCTCGGGCTGTTCCAATTCCATCTTTACGACGGTGCTGCCCAAACGGCACGCATTGGACAAAAGGCTTTTGCAGATGAAGATACGCTTTCTACTGTAGCAAACTACACAAAGGCTGATTACAGCGCACCAAACGAAGAGTACTTCGGACTTGCTAAAGGCAAGAACGTTGTGTTCATTTCACTTGAATCCACGCAGCAATTTGTCATGAATCAAAAGGTAAATGGACAATATATCACTCCCTTTTTAAATCAATTGGCTAAAAAGAGTTTTTATTTTGATGAATTTTATCAGCAGACAGAGCAGGGGAAGACGTCCGATTCAGAGTTTATTGTCGCGAATTCCCTCTATCCTTCTAGCAGCGGCGCTGTCTTTTTCACAGCGAGTGATAATGAATATGATACGTTATACAAGCAGTTGAAAAAGGAAAACTATCAATCCGTCCAATTTCATGCGAATAATAAAACGTTTTGGAATCGTGATGTAATGTATGAATCTCTAGGAATTGATCGTTTTTATGATGTCGATTCATATCATGTCAATGAACGGAATTCCACTGGCTGGGGCTTAAAGGATATCGACTTCTTTGATCAATCCATTGATTATTTAAAAAAGTTGAAGCAGCCTTATTACAGTACGTTTATTACTTTGACCAATCATTTTCCATTTGAAATTGACCCGAAGGATCAGTTTATTGATGAATATGATTCGTCCAGTACCATCTTAAACCGCTATGTGACGACCGTCCGCTATCAAGATGAAGCGATTAAGATGTTTTTTGACCGTATGAAAGAAGAAGGATTGTATAACAATACGATGTTTGTCCTCATGGGTGACCATTATGGCATCTCTGAGGCACATCATGAGGCAATGGCACAGCTACTCAATCAAGAGGAAATCACACCGTTTGATGCGGTCAAACTGCAGCGTGTTCCGTTTTTGATTTACATTCCTGGTGTCACGGACCAAGCACCGCAGACGATTTCTGAAACAGCTGGTCAAATGGACGTCAAGCCGACACTTCTTCACTTACTAGGGATTGAAACGAAGGATTCCATTCAATTCGGCAATGATTTATTTTCAAATGAACGGACGCCTTTCGCTGTTCTGAGAAACGGTAACTTTATTACAGATGATTATCTCTATACAAAAAACACCTGCTATGATCAAAAAACAAAAGAACCCGTGAAGCAGGATGAGGTATGTCAGCCTTATATCGAAAAAGCCAATAAAGAGCTCTCCTTATCAGACAAGGTGATCAATGGGAATTTGCTGCGTTTTTATCAGCAGTAAACAGGATAAAACGATCTCCTTAGTCGTCACGCTGAAAGTCGCCATTTGGCGGCTTTTTCTTTTCTCTTTTTATTGAAAGCCTATGAATGCTCAAATAAGTTTGCTTATAATAAAGGGAACTACATGATATTGAATGATAAGAGGTGTGAACATGAAGTATATATTCTTAGCCTTCATCTCCATATGTTTGCTTCTGAGTGGATGCCAAACAGAGATGAAGCCATCTAATTCGAATAAAAAAACAGAGCTTGTGATTTCAGCAGCGGCAAGTCTTCAGGATGCACTAAAGGAAATTGAAGCCTCCTTTCACAAACAGCATCCACATGTGACATTAACGAATAACTTCGGATCATCCGGCGCATTGAAGCAGCAAATCGCTCAAGGAGCAAAAGCGGATCTCTTTTTCTCAGCAGCTGAAGAGCCCTTCAATAAACTTGTTCAATCTGGAGACATTGACCGAGAATATATCAAGGACGCCATACAAAATGAGCTAGTCCTTATTGTGCCAAAAGATGGCTCTTCCTCTATTAAAAGCTTTCAAGACGTCCAGCACGTAAAAGGAAAGATCGCTCTTGGCACACCTGAATCGGTTCCTGCTGGTACATATGGCAAAGAGATTTTCACAAAACTGAATATATGGGATCAAGTGAAAAAGAATGCTGTCTATGCCAAAGATGTACGGCAAGTTTTAAGCTACGTTGAAACTGGAAATGTCGAAGCAGGTGTTGTGTATAAAACAGACGCCCTCGTTTCTAAAAAAGTAAAGATTGCAGCTGAAGCAAATTCGGACATGCACTCCCCGGTTATATATCCAGTAGGGATTGTCAAAGGGACAAATCATCTTACGGAAGCCAAAGCCTTTTTTCAATTTCTTCAATCTGATAAAGCCACATCCATTTTTAAGAAATACGGCTTTCAAGTGTCGTAATGCCTATGCTGACTGAAGACTTTCTATCACCCATTTGGCTGTCCGTGCAAGTGGCTATCGTCAGCGGGCTGTTGGCCACTGTCTTTGGCACAACGATTGGCTTCTGGATGGCGCGAACAACTTTTAAAGGGAAAATGCTTGTGGAAACGCTCCTGATGATGCCGCTCGTTCTCCCGCCAACAGTCGTTGGCTTTTTATTGCTCGTCGTATTCGGAAAGCATAGTGTAATAGGGGGCGCGATTGAATGGATCTTCCATCAGCCGGTCATTTTCACATGGTGGGCAGCGGTCATTGCTTCGACAGTCGTGGCATTCCCGCTCATGTATCAATCAGCAAAGGCGGGCTTTTCTACAATTGAGTCAGATATTGAAGGGGCTGCAAAAGTAGATGGTGCTCATTCATTCCAAGTCTTTGCCTATATTACGGTACCTCTTGCCCTTCCATCCCTCTTGTCAGGCAGCATCCTTAGCTTTGCAAGAGCCCTTGGTGAATTCGGAGCGACCTTAATGTTTGCCGGCAACATCCCAGGAAAAACCCAAACACTCCCAACCGCTATTTATGTGGCGATTGATTCTGGACGCATGGAGCTTGCTTGGGCGTGGACGATCTGTATTGTGATCTTATCTTTTATTATGCTTTTGGCTGTGCGTAGAAGTAGTACGTAAAAAAATCCCCTTTCTCACGTGAGAAAGAGGATTTTTTCATTTATTCAAACCCAACCGTCATCGTCTCAGGATTAGAGCCGACGCGCTCGTTATTGTTTAATGCATCAATTTTTTCCATGTCTTCTTTTGTTAGTTCGAAATCAAAAATATCTGCATTTTGTTTAATGCGTTCTTCGTTGATTGATTTAGGAATCGTCACGACGCCGCTTTGCAGATCCCAGCGCAAGATGACCTGAGCAACAGATTTGTTGTAGCGTGCAGCCATGTCCTTTAATACGTCATGATCTAATAGCTTTCCTTGCATGAGCGGAGACCACGCTTCAATTTGAATGCCTTTTTCTTTTGCGTATTGACGCAGTTCGACAAGTGTCAGTTTCGGATGAAATTCAACTTGGTTCACGGCTGGAACAACTTCAGCATCTTTTAATAGCTCTTCTAAATGCTGAATGTAGAAGTTGCTGACGCCAATGGCTCTCACTTTCCCATCCTTGTAAAGCTTCTCAAGCGCACGCCATGTGTCTTTAAATGTTTCTGCATTTGGGCCAGGCCAATGAATCAAATAGAGGTCTAAGTAATCAAGACCTAATCGATTTAAGCTTGCGTCAAATGCAGCCAGCGCTTTGTCATAGCCTTGATCCGTATTCCATACTTTAGACGTAATGAACAAATCTTCTCGTTTCACGCCAGATTCTTTAATTGCTTTGCCTACGCCTGTCTCATTTTTATAAACGGCAGCCGTATCAATACTGCGGTATCCGTTGCGTATGGCTGCTTTTACGGCATCTACCACTTGATTGCCGTCCTCCACTTTGAATACACCTAAACCAAACCAAGGCATTTCCACTCCGTTATTCAGTGTTACGGTATCATTCAAGCTTTTAACCATTTTAACAACCACCTTTTTCATAGATTCCATCTTTTTCATTATCTCACGTTGTCCATTAAAACTCTATTATCAGGCGTTTTTCTTCGCTTCGATGGCTAACAGCAAAGCACCTGTCATGCCGGCCTTGTCCTCAAGTCCAGGAGAGACAATGTATGTATCAAGCGGCGGCAGGTCTACATAATCATTGAGATACGCAGCAAGCTTCTCTCGAATTAATGGAAACAGCTGTTTTTGCTTCATGACGCCCCCGCCCATAATGATGCGCTCTGGGCTTAAAATGAGGGAGTACTGCATCAGCGCCTGCGCCAAATAATCGGCTTCAAGTGCCCAAACTGATTTTTCCTCCGTAAGCTCTTTAGCAGATTTCCCCCATCTTTTCTCAATCGCTGGTCCAGCTGCCAGTCCTTCTAAACACGTCCCATGCGCTGGGCAGACTCCTTCAAATACGTCTGATTCATGCTGCCTGACAAGGATATGCCCCATTTCTGGATGCGAATGACCATGAAGAAGCTCGTTTTTTACAACAGCGCCAGCACCGATACCCGTACCGACCGTGATATACATACAGCTATTCAGCCCTTTGGCTGCTCCTTTTGTTAATTCACCTAAGGCTGCCGCATTTACATCTGTTGTAAAAGCTACTGGGACTTCTAATTGCTTCTCTAGCTCTGGGATGAACGGGTAATGCTTCCACTCTACTTTCGGCGTGTTCATGATATAACCGTAAGAAGGGTCGTCCTTTTGGATACAAATCGGTCCAAAGGAGCCGACCCCTAATGCTTCAATGTCATGCTGCTCGAAAAATGGCATGAGCTTTTGTAATGTTTTTTCTGGGTGCTCTGTAGGAATTGTCATTTCTTCGAGAATATCCCCGTGCTCATTGCCAATTGCACAACAAAACTTTGTACCGCCAGCTTCAATTGCTCCATAATACGCCATCATTGATCTCCCCCTGCTTGTTCTCTTTCTTCATCATAAAACATAGGGAAAAAGATAACAACATTACGTGTTGGTCAGGAGAACAGCTTCCATATCATTGATATACTCCCTTAGATGATGGGCAATATCACGATTGATTTCACCATTTTCATACAAAGTTTGAATTTCATTTCGAATCGTCTGTACAGCTTGGAAGTTAAGCTCTTTTTTCTTCCGGTCAAACGAACGGTCTTTTTGCTGAAAGAAGCTTGGACCGTGTTCACATCGATAAATGACTTGGTTGTAAAAGCCAATCACTTGGTGACATGTTTGTTTATTTTCATCGGTCATATGCTGTTTGATCGAGTCCACAGCAGCCTCTGCCGTTTTCTTACGGATTTGCTTGTACGAGTCTTCGTTTTCTAAAATACCGCTGGAAACGAGCTGATTCGGTCGCCATAATTGAAGCCATTGAAGCAAGCGCAGGAACTTCACTTTTGAAAAACGAATTTTGAAGGAGTTTGAATACAGCATTTCCAGCTCATGAAATCTCTCCTGCAACTCATAGGCTTCTTCTTTATCTAATTTCTCTTCATCAATTAATTGCTGAAGCTTCATTTGTTCTGCTTTAATTCCATGCAATCTGATCTTTCGTTCCTGTCTTCTCATCCCGAATTGGTACGGCTCACGCTGGATATTACGCAGCTTCATTCGGTAATCATTAATGAGTGCTAGAGACACTTCCCTGTTGTCTTCATTCATTCCTTCTCTTAAGGTTTTAATGGCACTTCTCAGCAGCTTCCGTTTCGCATGCTGAACCTTTGTATCCAAATCCACGGCAATTTGTTTGTCTTTTTTCTCAGATAAAAGAGGCAATAATACACTAGCTAAAATGAGTGTACATAAAATGACGCCTGCTGCGAGGAAAATAATCAAATGCCGCTCGGGGAATGGTGATCCGTCCGCAAGCGTAAATGGGATTGAGAAGGCACCAGCTAAAGTGACAGCACCACGAACACCAGAGAATGTCATCAGCATCGAAGCACGCAGCTTCGGTTTTTTCACATTCTGCTTTTTCGTTACACTCCAGTTACCTGCCCAGAAGAGCCATACCCATAAGAATCTCAGGATCATGAGACACAGCGTGATGATTAAGATGTAACTGATGACCTGCATATTATTAAACGCTTCATCCTGGAAAATCACTGTCGATACATCAGGAATCTGCAATCCAAGAATAACGAAAACAAGTCCGTTTAAAATAAATAAAATAATATTCCATGTGTTTGATGAAGCAATTTGCAGTTTGGCTAAATTTGCTTCCATTCGATCCTGCTCAATAGCGTGTGTCACACCGCCAGCAACAACGGCTAAAATACCGGATACACCAATTTCTTCAGCTGCTAAATAGATGACAAATGGTGTAAGGATTTGCAGAATGATATGCATCGTGACATCGTCCATTCCTAAACGGCGGAGAAAATAGCGAAAACGAATGATAAAAAAGGATAGAATAAATCCAGTCAATAGACCACCTGCGGCAATCAGGACAAAGCTAAAGGATGCCTCAGCAATTGAAAAAGCGCCAGTTACTGTTGCTGCAATGGCAAATTTAAAGGCGACAAGTCCTGATGCATCGTTCATCAATCCCTCGCCTTCCAGCAGTCTCATGATGCCCTTTGGCATATTCACACGGCTGGAAAGTGCACTGACTGCTACCACATCTGTCGGTGATAAAATCGCTGCAAGCGCAAATGCGGCTGGAAGTGGTATGCTTGGGATCATCCAATGGATGGTATATCCCGCGACAATGACTGTCGCAAAGACTAACCCTAGGGCTAACAGAAGAATCGGCGCTCTTAATTTCCACAGCTCGTCCCTTGGGGTACGCTTCCCGTCATTAAATAACAGCGGTGCAATGAATAAAACGAAGAATAGTTCAGGATTTAAAGAAATATGTAAACCTGAAGGAAAAGCTGCCACCAGTATTCCTAAGCCCACTTGAATTAACGGGACTGGAATAAAGGGGACAAAACGATTGATAATATTAGATGATGCAATGAGTGCAAGTAGTACGAGCACTGCCAAAAAAATCTCCACTAGTACGTGTCCCTCCTATTTTCATTTTTTCGTCAAGTTTTGCTTACATGCAAAGATGTGTTCATTTCGAGTTGATTCATCCGTCCGATCATAGAAGCTTCTTTAGTATTCCGCAAAATGTGAAACCAACACATAACAATCCATCTAGGCAAAAAAAGGCTGAATCCAGATATTCAGCCAGCTGACAAAATTTTCATCATATGTATTGTTCCAATGATGAACAAAAAGACCCTGCTTTTATTTTACACGAAAACTCCATTACCTGCTGACATCCAGCTCGTTTCAAACACAAAAAAAAGAGCGAAATCGCTCTTTTCTCGTTTTACCCTTTATTTAAAAAATAAGACCTAGCGGGAAGCCGCCATTTGAATAGATAGGAACAAACCCTGCATACGACGAGGATGAGAAACAGCAAATACAAAGCAATCTCTCCTTGTGCTAAACCGAGTCCTACGAGTAAGCCGCCAAGTGCTGCCCAGACTGCGTAAATCTCCGCTTTTAGCACAAGCGGCTTTCGCCCTGCCAATAAATCACGCACAATTCCGCCACCGCTTCCAGTCAGAATGGCTGCCACAATGACCGCACTGAGCGGAAGCTCTCTTTGCACAGCAAATAATGCACCTTGAATCGCAAACGCTGCTAAGCCAATCGCATCCGAGAAATTCCCCCATGTGCTCCAGTGCTTGAGCAAAAGCTTTGGAAAAAGAAACACAATCGTAATGGATACAAGAGCAATGGTAAACATCTTGCCCTGTGACCATAAAGCAGACACCGGAAGACCGATTAATAGATTCCGAATCGCTCCACCGCCAAATGCTGTCACAATCCCTAAAATGTACACACCAAGAATATCGTACTCTTCCTCCATTGCCACTATCGCACCACTAATGGCGAACGCGATAATACCAATGATACTTAAGACTTCCCATGCCATTTTCCGCTTATCTCCTTACATGATCTGATCATCTAACACTACTCCCTTAATGTATATCTGACATAAGCGAAAAGCAATACAAATTTTCTTTAAATTTTATCTTTTTGCAAAAATAAAAAATAGCCCGCTAAAAAGCAGGCTATCTCTCAATCTTCTTTTGCATTTAACAGCAGCATACTGATGATAATCAGAATAAATGCAATAAGTGCTAATAGCGGAATGGTGATAAAACCAAACCAGTTCAAATAATCAACAGAACAAGGAATACCGCTGAGGCAAGGGCGAATCGACGCAAAGCCTGGGATCTTTTGTTCCATATAATGATAGATGGAAAAGCCAGCACCGATTACAGCTAAAGGCAGTACGTAATACTTCACTTTGACATCACCCCGGAACGTAGCAATTCCAAGTAAAAGCACGAGCGGGTACATGAAAATACGCTGGAACCAGCACATATCGCATGGAATAAACTTTTTGATTTCACTTAAATACAGGCTGCTCATCGTCGCAACGATCGAGACAATCCAAGCACTGTACAAGTAAATAAGCTTATTCTTCATGATTTCTTCCCTTTAAGCTCTTGATCAATTAATTCTTTGATTTCATCATAGTCATAGAAGTTTTGAACTTGTTTATTGTTAATGAAAATCGTTGGTGTTGAATTCACTTTGTATTTGTTCACAAGCTGATCGTCTGTGTTCAGCTGCGGCTGATACGTTTTCTTTGATAGGTTATCTTTGAGTTTGTCCGTATCAATTTTTGTTGTCTTTTTCGCTAATTCAGTCAGCTTAGCAGGCGTAACCCATTCTGCTTCACTATCTGGCTGTGCTTGATAGACAGCTTCATGGAATGCCCAGAAGTTTTTTGGATCTTCTTTCCATACTTCTTCAGAAGCTAGTGCTGCTAACACTGCGCCATCTCCATGAACAGGCAGTGGCAAGTTAATAAATGAAAATGATACATCGCCTTTATCTATGTAGTCTGCTTTCAGTTTTGGGAAAATGTCTGTTTCGAATGATTTACATGACGGACATTTGTAGTCCCCAAACTCGACAATTTGCACCGCTGCATCTTTGTCTCCTATGACAGGCTGTCCTTTAATCGAAGGCTTACTGTCAACTGTTTGTGCTTCTTGGCTGTTCTTGTTTCCAATCACAACAAATATACCGATGAGAAGAGCTGCGATGATGGTTAAAATGACAGCAAATTTAATGGATGAAGATTGATTATTTTTCTTACTCACATAAGCACCTACCTTATCTTTTTCATTCCTTTTAAAAAAGAAAAAGGATAATAGCTTAGAAAAATGCCATTATCCAACTTCTTCTATTTTAACAAGAGGGGGTCCATTATGAAAGATGGTATTCATGAAATTTTCCTTACAATTTTATTTCATGACCCTCATCGCATTTAAAACAGCGAGTACGGTGACACCGACATCCGAGAAGACGGCTTCCCACATCGTCGCAATTCCGAATGCTCCGAGTAATAGGAAAACGCCTTTGACACCAAGGGCAAATGCGATATTCTGCCAGACAATCCTTCTTGTTCGTTTTGCGACAGCGATGGCTTCTGCTACCTTTGATGGCTGGTCCGTCATGATGACGATATCAGCCGCTTCGACAGCTGCATCTGAACCAAGCCCGCCCATTGCAATTCCTATGTCTGCTCTTGCTAATACCGGTGTATCATTAATGCCGTCCCCAACAAATAATAGCTTTTCTTGAGGCGCTTTTTTCTGATCAATTTCTTCTAATTTCGTTACTTTGTCCTGCGGTAATAATTCTGCATGTACTTCATCAATGCCAATTTGCTTAGCGACCGCCGTTCCGACTTGCTTAGCATCACCAGTGAGCATGACGGTTTGAATACCAGACGCCTTTAGAGCAGAAACGGCTTCGATTGCATCGTCCTTTAATTCATCTGCGATCAAGATTGATCCGGCAAACTCACCGTTAATTGCCATGTACACAACGGTTCCGCTTCTTTTTTCTTTTTCATACGCAATGTCTTCTCGCTCCATCAGGCGGTGATTTCCCGCTAAGACGTGAGAACCGCTGATGGTCGCTTTAATTCCATGTCCCGCGATATCCTCATAAGCTTCGATCTGGCTTTCATCAAGCGGTGAGCTATATGCCGCTTTAATCGATTCTGCAATAGGGTGAGAGGAATGGGCTTCTGCTAGTGCTGCAAAAGAAAGCAGCTCTTCTTCTGACCACTTGTCACTGGCTGTGGCAATATTGGTCACTGTAAAGTTTCCTTTTGTAAGCGTGCCCGTCTTATCAAATACCGCATATTTCACAGAATTCAATGCTTCTAAATAGTTACTGCCTTTGACAAGGATGCCTCGTTTAGACGCTGCCCCAATCCCCCCGAAAAATCCTAATGGAATGGATACAACAAGAGCACAAGGACAAGAGATCACGAGAAAGACAAGTGCCCGGTACACCCAATCAGACAATTGTGCTGATGGAATAAGAAGCGGCGGCACAAAGGCAAGCAATAAGGCGAGTACGACGACAGCCGGTGTATAATATTTCGCAAATTTTGTAATGAAATTTTCTGTCTGTGCTTTTCGGCTGCTTGCATTCTCAACCAAATCTAAAATTTTCGTCACAGCCGATTCGCTTAACTCTTTTTGAACTTCAATTTCAAGTATACCGTTTTGATTCACAAATCCTGCAAGAACTTCTTTTCCCGCTTCTACATCCCGCGGCACCGACTCCCCTGTTAATGCGGATGTATCAACAAGCGAGAAGCCCTCAATAACGAGCCCATCCAGCGGAATTTTTTCACCAGGCTTCACGACAATACGGTCACCGGCTTTTACTTCTTCTGGATTCACTTTTTTCGTTTCATTTCCGACTTTTAGATTCGCGTATTCTGGACGTATATTCATTAATTCACTAATTGAACGTCTTGAACGGTTCACTGCCGCCCCTTGGAAGAGCTCTCCAATTTGGTAAAAGAGCATCACTGCCAGTGCCTCTGGATATTGCTGAATCACAAAAGCGCCAACTGTTGCAATGGTCATTAAAAAGTTCTCATCAAATACTTGGCCTCGCACGATATTTTTCAGCGCTTTAAAAACCACATCACCGCCGACTAGTAAATATGCTGCGAAGAACATAAGGAACTTTAATACACCATCTTCAGGTATAAAGAAAGCGGCTGTTCCAATGACTGCACCGCCAATTAATTTCAGCACAATCGTTTTTAAATTTTTCGTCCCGTGATCATGATCGTGATGATGTCCTTCTTCTTTCGGTGATACACTCACATGAGGTTCAATGGACTGAACAGTTTTTTCAATACGCTTTGTCATCGTTTCTTGCTTATCTGCATGCGTCACAGTCAAGGTGCCTGTCGCAAAGTTAACAGAGCAAGCTTCCACTCCATCCATTTTGCTGACTCCTGTTTCTATTTTCCGTGCACAGTTGCCGCAATCAAGACCGCTTAATACGTATTCATCCTTCATCTTTTTCATGTTCTCACCTTTTTCTATATGATAAGTAACGTTCCCTGGATCGATTCAACCTATTAAAAATTAAAAACTTTATATATGAGCATATATTCATATATTGGATTACCCTTATTATATGAGGATTTCTTATCTTCTGTCAATCATTTATGAAGAAATAATTGGTTTTTTGTGTCCCATTCTGTCACACGGATTTTCAATAAACCAAGCTCATGTCCCCCGCTCACCACATAACATAAAAACGATCGTTTGATCTCTGACAGAATAAGTGCAGTTTTTTCTCTTTACAAAAGAAGGACAGACGCTTAGAATGAAATAAAAGTTTCCTCAAGGAAACAAATTAGCGTTAGAGAATCATTTCATCCTTTAGTCAAAATTATTTAATGTATGCATATATCTTTAGGAAGTGCAATGATGATCGAAAGGGGCCGCAAGAGATGCCAAATGCTTTAACAATCGACCGTCTTCATGTCTCATATCACGGGCAGGATGCTTTAGAGAACATCTCTCTTTCCATACAGGAAGGAACGATGACAGGAATCATAGGTCCAAATGGTGCCGGTAAATCGACTTTACTCAAGGCATGCTTGGATTTAATTGAAAAAGATCAAGGGGATATTCGCTTTTTTGAACAGCCCTTTAAACAAGTTAGAAAACTGATCGCCTATGTACCTCAGAGAAATGATCTAGACTGGACGTTTCCTATTCATGTGCTGGATACCGTCCTACTTGGAACATATCCGAAGCTTGGCCTGATCAAACGTCCAAAAAAAGAAGACCGGGCATATGCGTACCACTGTTTAGAAAAAGTCGGCATGCAGGACTTTGCCAAAAGACAAATTGGTGAGTTATCCGGCGGTCAGCAGCAGCGTGTCTTCCTTGCAAGAGCACTTGCGCAAAACGCACAGCTCTTCTGTTTGGATGAACCATTTGTTGGAATTGATATGGCAAGTGAAGAAACGATGATTCGCATTTTGAAGGAATTACGGGATGAAGGAAAAACCATTTTGGTGGTCCATCATGATTTAAGTAAAGCCGATGATTACTTCAGCCATCTCGTTCTGTTAAATAAAAAACTCATCAAAGCTGGACCTGTACACGATATCCTTCGCCCAGAGGTCATGCTGGAGGCATATGAAACGCAGCTACCATTCTTAAAATCAGCAGGAGGAGACGTGTAATGGAATTTTTAACCGGACTCTTTGAATATGCGTTTTTACAAAAAGCATTATTTACATCCGTGATGGTAGGCATTATTTGCGGGGTCATTGGCTGCTTTATCATTTTACGGGGCATGGCCTTGATGGGAGACGCCATATCGCATGCTGTGCTGCCAGGTGTCGCCATCTCTTATATGCTGGGAATTAACTTTTTCTTCGGAGCCGTCTTAACTGGCGTATTAACAGCGATTGGGATCGGATACGTGAGTCAAAACAGCCGCATTAAAAATGACTCTGCGATTGGCATTGTCTTCACCGCTTTTTTCTCAATCGGGATCATCTTGATCACATTTTTGAAAAGTTCCAGCGATTTATATCATATCTTGTTTGGAAACGTTCTAGCTGTTCGATCATCTGATATGTGGATTACGCTTGGCATCGGCATTTTTATCCTGCTGGCCGTCATCATTTTCTACAAAGAATTGCTCATTAGTTCATTTGATCCGGTGATTTCTTCGGTTTACGGTTTACCGAATCGAATGATCCATTATTTTCTCATGACCTTGTTGACCCTTGTGACCGTTGCTTCACTACAAACTGTTGGGATTATTCTTGTCGTTGCCATGCTTATTACGCCGGCAGCCACTGCGTATCTCTTAACAGACCGGCTATGGATTATGATTTATTTATCTGCATTTTTCGGGGCAGTTTCTGCCGTTGCCGGTCTTGGGCTTAGTTTTACGTATAACTTGTCGTCTGGCGCTTCTATCGTGCTAGTTGCGACCATTTTATTCGGGAGTGCCTTTATCCTTTCACCAAAGCAAGGAATTCTATGGAGATCATTAAGATCTAAACGAAAACGAACGCAGCTAAAAAAGGAAGCGTCTATGTAAAAGGAGGACATATATGAAGAAGGTATTTGCAATCCGTTTGACCGCAGTATTCATTGCCCTTATGGTCATCACAGGCTGTTCTACAAAACAAAATAATTCCGGCAAAGATGACGGCACATTAAAAGTCGTCACAACCTACTCCATTCTTTATGACATTGTGAAGGAAGTAGGCGGAGATCATGTCTCTATTCACAGCATTGTTCCCATTGGTACAGACCCACATGAATTTGATCCACTACCAAAGGATGTTCAGCATACAACGGATGCAGACCTTGTTCTATATAATGGTTTAAACCTTGAAACAGGGAATGGCTGGTTTCAAAAGCTGCTCGAATCGAGTGGTAAGGATGGGGATGATGCACCTGTAGCCGAAATGAGTAAAGGCGTCAAAGTAAAACATTTATCTTCAAAAGGCCTCGAAAGCCAGCAGGACCCACATGCTTGGCTAAATGTCGAAAATGGGATTCTGTATGCTAAAAATGCCAGAGATGCACTTATTAAAGCGGACCCTGAGCATCAAGAGGATTACGAAAAAAATGCAGAAGACTATATCAAAAAGCTTCAAGCGCTTCATGATGAAGCAAAAGACAAGTTCGACCAGCTGCCGAAAGACAAAAAGCGTCTTGTGACAAGTGAGGGAGCCTTCAAGTATTTTGCAGATGCCTATGGACTAAAGGCAGGCTACATTTGGGAGATCAACACAGAAAATGAAGGAACACCTGGACAAATGAAGCGCATCATTCATTTCGTCAAAGATCATCAAGTGCCTGCGCTCTTTCTTGAAACAAGTGTCGATCCACGCAGCCTTGAAAGCCTATCTGAAGAAACTGGTGTTCCGATTAAAGGAAAAGTATTTACTGACTCCATTGGAAAGAAAGGTGAAGATGGGGACAGCTACTATAAGATGATGAAATGGAATATTGACATCATTTACAAAGGGCTTTCATCATAAGAAAAGACAGGCGGAGTGAGTTCGCCTGTCTTTTTTATTAGCTGGCTATATTTTGCGGGTGTTTTTTCGGCCAGATCACATAGCTGATGCTAATGACGAAATCAATGGCTAAGACCATTCCCCATACTCTCGCTAGCTGCATCAGTGCTTCCGTTCGTTCTGGTGCTTGGATGAGATAAGATAACCCAAATAGTAGACCGGCTCCGATGACATAAGAGACGAGATGCCGCGTCCAGCCGACTATTTCATATACAGACCGTTCCTTCCCGTACTTTGGTCTTCCCTTCGGCTTAGGGCCTCCTGCAAATCGATAAGCAAACCGGACATCTGCCCATTTCACCATTTGATGTCCAAAAGCGAGACTCACCCCAATATAAACAGCTGCGAGCCCGTGAATGACACTTGCCACAGCCCCCTCTCTTAAATCCATATACGTCGCTGCAAGAAGTATGAGATCCAAAATCGGTGTACAAATGAGGAAGAAGGCGCCCCACTTTTTCTGTCTAAACACATAACGAAGTGTTAACCCCACCAGAATAAACAGCCAAAAGCCAATTTCACATGCCACAATCAATAACCCGATCAATATTCACCACATCCTTTTTAATACGATTGTATTAAATAAAAAATAACACAACTGTTTTAAAAAAACAATAGCTGTGCTAAAATCAATGTATGCCAAAAATCGTCGATCACTATAAACAAAAACAAAAAGTCGCTCAAGCTGCCATGAGAGTGATTAAACAGGATGGATTGGAAAACGCTTCTGTACGAAAAGTAGCGGTAGAAGCTGGCATTTCAGCGGGCTCTATGCGTCATTATTTCTCCACACAGCAGGAGCTATTTCTTTTCTCTATGACATTGATTCAGGAAAGAGTCAAAGAGCGGATGACAGGACTTCAGCTGAACGGTTCAACGGAAGAAAATGTCTTCGCGTTATTGGAGCAGGTTCTCCCACTTGATGAAGAACGAAGATTTGAAATGGAGGTGTGGCAGGCTTTTACAGTCAAGTCGATGACTGAACCTGATTTACAGCCGCTCAATGCAAAGATGTATGACGAGCTTTTCCAAATGACCCAATATTGTTTAATGAAATTAAAAGAGGATGGGCTCTTGCTTGATCATATCGATCTTTTAGTCGAAACTGAGCGGCTTTATGCGGTCATCAATGGGCTTGCATTGAATGGAATCTTGCAGCCTCATCGCTTACCGCCTCAGCTCATACGCTTCGTACTGCAGATGCACCTGCAATCCATCACCAAAAAAGACATGTCTCCCTCATGAGGGAGCATGTCTTTTTTTAATCTTCCATAAAAATACGTTTTGCTTCGTAGTAGAGCACCTGTACAAATTTCTTCACATTGATACGGGTATGTTCTTCTCTACCGCTCGTCTCTTTTGTTAATTCACTCATTTTCTTTCGCACGATGGTGAAATCAAAGAATTTAGAAGCGTAATTTTCAAAGGTCGGATGAGAAAAATCAGTTAACCCAAGTGAAGCGATGTGTTTCAAGGATTGATTGATCGCACGCCTCACCCGCTGTTCCGCTGCTTTCGCTTCTCTTGCAATGTCTGCCGATGTGTAAGGCTCATTTAATTTATCCTCGGTGACACCCGTGAAAATGACCTTTAAAGAAGGAAATGAATCATGATGTTCGGTATGTAGCGCTAAATACTGATCTGTGAAGAGGATCATATCTAATAAATCTTTAGATCCCTTTTCGCCCACAATTCCAAGCTCTGCAAGCAAGAACTGGCCTGCCTCTGCAAGACTTTTCCCACGCTGCTTCGTTTTCGTCTGACCGCGCTGCTGAAACTGCATGACGGATTTGAGTGAGTGCTGAATATTTTCAATTGAATGCTCTAAATGAAGCCGCTCAATCATGAGGTGGAGCACACTTAAGACCTCTACACGATTGATTGGCTTTGTCACATAATACTCGACACCAAGCGTATACGCCTGGCCGATTAATTCCTTTGTTTCTACCTGTGACAGCATTAAGTATTTGCCATGAAACTCATCCTTAATGGCTCGAATCGTTTCAAGTCCGTCTCGTTCCGGCATCAATAGATCAATACATAAGATATCAATGTGCAAATCATTTAAGTAGCTTGCCGTTAACTCTGCGCCATCCTCTGCTTCTCCCGCGACGAAGCCAAGCTCTTCATCTTCAATGAGCTGAGCGAGTGAAGAACGCACGGCTTCATCATCATCCACAATAAAAAATCTCATCTCCCAATCCCCTCTTTTCTACTAACTTGATCCATTGGTATCGTTAACGTGAAAGTCGTTTGTTTATTTGGAATACTCTTCATCTCAACACTTCCGCCAAGCTTCTCCGCTGTATCCTTTACATAGGAAAGACCGATACCGCTTGATGGATTCCCAGCCTGATCGTATTTTAAAGTAAAACCGGGTTTAAAAATCACATGATGATTACGCTCTTTAATGCCAGGCCCGTTGTCACTAATTTGAAAGATCACATGGTTCTCTTTATGGGAAATAGAGAGTGATACCTCTCCATCCACCGGAATGGCTTCGACAGCATTGGAAACGATATTATTTAACAAAGATAGAATGGTATACACGTGATAGACGGGATGCTGCCCATCTTCATCATAATGAAAGACAATGTTTTTTTTAAGAGATTCTGCGTAATTTTCATGAATACGAATCACGAGCCCAGCAATATGCGCAGGACTTGCATACGCCTGGAAATTTTCTTCATGAATCAGCTTTGATAATGCAGAAAAAATCCGCTGGTTATCCTTTTTGATCTCGTGCACCTCTCCAGCGATTTGCAGGGCTGTTTTTCCGAGTTTTTTCAAATCCAAAGATTCCGCATCCTTTGCGTGATGCAGGGATTGATACAATTGATAGGATGTCGCTGTAATGTGCTCAGCATGTGCAAGTGTTTTATGAAAGTATGTAGATTCCGTGTAAAGATTAGACAGGAGCATGAGCAGATGTTCCTTTTCCTTTTTCATCTGACGCTCTCTCGCCTGCTCTTCATATAATCGAATCATTGTATAACAAGCCAACACGAAAAAGCTTCTGAAAATCGCCAACACGAAAAGTTGAAACAGCGTCCGCATCGTTAAAATTTCATCGATGGTGCCACGAAGTGCAATCATTTCAACAACGCTCGCGCATAGCTCCATGATGATACCTGTGGCTCCAATCAGCCAAGGCTGATCGCGGAAACGTCTGACCTTTAATAAATAAAAGAGCGTGCCGTAGACGACGTAATAAAGCAGGGGAGGAAATCTGAATGAAATTGCCTCTTCCAGTGGAAGATGACCTGTGACGGCTGTATCAAGAAGCACGCGAAACGCAAAAACAGAAACCCCTGCAATGATACCGCTTGCCCATGCCGGGAATTTTTTCATTTGAAGCAGGATAAAGAAAAAGACAACGGTTCCAAAGCTGACCCGAAAGCTGTCCTCAAATGGATAAAATTTAAACTCTCCGCCAATCGGTGTCAGTACAATGAGCATCACAATTAAATAAGGCTCTGTATTCAGCCATTTTTTCAGTAGATTCAAACGCAGTCACATCCCTAATAATTGACGATAGTATACTATGTGGGCTTGAGAAAAACAAACATCCATGAAAAAGCGCACACCGGAACTTTGTCGGTGTGCGCTTCTCATGATGCTGCTTAATCTTCTAAACGATCCTTTTCTAAAAGTGATGCGCCAGCAATACCTGGTTTAGTCATTTCAAAAGGATTCAAGATGACATCAAGCTCTTCCTCTGATAAAACATCATTTTGCAGACAAAGCTCACGTACAGATACGCCTGTAAGAATCGCTTCTCTGGCAATTCGTGCAGCAGCTTCATAACCAATATGCGGATTCACCGCTGTCATGACACCAGCACTTTTTTCTACATATTCTTTTAATCTAGATTCATCTGCTTTTAGGTCACGCAAGCAGTTGTCTACGAAGGATTCAAATACATTTTTCATGATGCTGAGAGATTGAAGCAAGTTGAACACAAGAACTGGTTCCATCACGTTCAGCTCAAGCTGACCAGCCTCTGATGCAAGACAGATCGTGTGGTCATTTCCGATAACTTGGAATGCCACTTGGTTCATGACCTCAGGCATCACTGGGTTGACTTTCCCTGGCATGATAGATGAACCTGGCTGTCTTGGCGGCAAGTGAAGCTCACCAAAGCCTGCTCTTGGACCTGATGCCATCAAGCGAATATCGTTCGCCATTTTAGACATATTCATCATACATACTTTCAGTGCAGCTGATACTTCTGTATAAGCATCCGTATTTTGCGTGGCATCGACTAAATCTTCAGCTCCAACTAACGGTAATCCGCTAATGTCAGATAGATAGCCAACCACCTGGCGAATATATTTAGGATCAGCATTCAAGCCAGTTCCGACTGCTGTTGCACCCATATTGACTTCATATAAATGCTGTTTAGACTGCTTGATACGTTTAATATCACGAGCAAGAACCTTTGCATAAGCACTAAACTCTTGACCAAGTCTGATTGGAACAGCGTCCTGAAGATGCGTACGTCCCATTTTGATGACATGATCGAATTCTTGCGCTTTTTCTGTCATAACTTGATGCATGTTTTCCATCGTATAAAGTAGTTTTTCAATCATATTCAATGTTGAAATATGAATCGCTGTTGGGAAAACGTCGTTTGTTGACTGCGACATGTTCACATGCGTGTTTGGACTTAGCTCAGTATAAGCGCCTTTTTCCTTTCCTAGTAGTTCAAGCGCTCTGTTTGCAATGACTTCATTGGCATTCATATTCATTGAAGTGCCAGCCCCGCCTTGAATTGGATCGACAATAAATTGATTGTTCCATTTTCCTTCAATAACCTCATCTGCGGCTTGAACAATTTTTTCTCCAAGACCAGAATATAGTCGCTTTGTATCCATATTTGCAAGTGCGGCTGCCTTTTTGACAATCCCTAATGCTTTGATGAGTTCCTCATGAACATGGTAGCCAGTAATTGGAAAGTTCTCTACTGCACGTAATGTTTGAATTCCATAATACGCTTGAGTGTCTACTTCCTTTTCACCTAGAAAGTCTCGTTCGATTCGAACTTGCTTGTCCTGTAGCTTCGTCATTTGAAAAGATCTCCTTTTACGCTGCTTTTGTTTGTTGTTTTAATTCCTCAATATACTTCTTCGATTTCTCTTGATCAAAAACTTTTTCCCACTTAGACATGACAATGGCTGCAAGTGAGTTACCAAATACGTTAACAGTTGTACGAACCATGTCAAGAATACGGTCGATCCCAACGATGAAGGCAAGTCCTTCAAGCGGCAGTCCCATTGCACCAAGTGTTGTGATGACAACAACGATTGATGCACCTGGTACACCAGCCATTCCTTTAGATGTCAGCATCAAGATTAATAGTAACGTAATTTGCTCATAGATGGAAAGTGGCATGCCGTACATTTGTGCAACAAATATGGCGGCAATGGATTGATAGATGGCACTTCCATCTAAGTTAAAGGTGTAGCCTGTTGGGATAACGAACGACGTGATCGCTTTCGGGCAGCCGAACTTCTCCATTTTATCCATTAGTCTAGGCAGTACAGCTTCTGAACTTGCTGTTGAGAATGCAAGAATGATTTCTTCTTTTAGCACTCTAAATAGTGTAAAGACGCTTGTTCCAGCTAATTTTGCGATAATGCCAAGTACGACAATCACGAAGAATGCCATTGTGCCGTAAACGACAAGTACCAGCTTACCTAGCGGGAGAAGCGCTCCGACCCCGAATTTGATCACCGTCACACTGATGAGCGCGAATACACCAAATGGTGCAAATTTCATCACTTTATTGGTCACCCAGAACATGGCTTCGAGTATACCCTCAAAGAATCCTAACACTGGTTTCCCTTTGTCTCCTACTGCGGCAATTCCTAATCCGAATAAGACGGTAAAGAAGATCGTTGGTAATAGATCACCTTCTGCAATGGATTGGAAAACGTTTGTTGGCACTAGATGCACAATCGTTTCAGAGAAACTTGCTTTTTCGGAAGAAGCTTTCGATGTCTCTTCATATTTAGAGATATCGCCTTTTTCCATGTTGCTCATATCAATTCCTGTACCAGGATGGAAGACGTTTGCTGCAAGCAGTCCTACTGCTAATGCAATCGTTGTCACAATTTCGAAGTAAAGAATCGTTTTCCCACCGAGTCTTCCGATGGTTTTCATATCCCCTACACCAGCTACTGCTACAATCAACGCAGCAATAACAATTGGAAGAACGATCATTTTAATTAAATGGATGAATATATCGCCAATCGGCGTTAACACATTAATAACGGTTTCATTTTGATAAAACAGCGCTCCCACGATAACACCCAGAACAAGTGCAATGAGTATTTGTGAAGCTAACCCTAACTTTTTCATACGTGAACCCCCTTTTTTTGATAACGCTTTCTTTGTTGCTTAATCGCATCTTAACGATGAACCTACAAAAAACGACAAAAAGGAACAAAAAGAAGTGAATTTTTTATGAAAAATCTTTTAAAAGGTGGGTTTTTCCACAAAATTGTTAAAAAAAGACTCCGCTTTTGGGCGAAGTCCTAATGATTTTGCATTTGTTCACTTGGTGTATCTTGTTGTGGATAAAATCTATCGTATATCACATATCCAATAAGGACAAGAGCAACGTAGAACAATGCACTAATCGTCCAAATCCATTTGACATTCAGCTTCATTGTGCCACTCCCTCTCTAACCGGTTTCAATCGCTGCAATCTGAGCGCGTTCAATACAACCGACACGGAGCTAAAGGCCATTGCTGCTCCTGCAAGCCATGGCGCAAGAAGTCCTAAAGCAGCTATCGGTATCCCAATACAATTATAAGCAAGCGCCCAAAATAGATTTTGCTTGATGTTTCTCATCGTTTTTTGACTAAATTCAAGCGCATCAGCAATGGCATGGAGGTCTCCTGTCATGAGTGTGATATCTGCTGCTTCCATGGCGACATCTGTCCCAGTTCCAACTGCCATCCCAATATTCGCTGTCGCAAGGGCCGGGGCATCATTAATACCATCTCCGACCATGGCGACTTTCTTTCCTTGTTCCTGAAGCGCCGCGATGTGAGCCGCCTTTTCCTCAGGCAGGACTTCAGCAATGACATGATCAATGCCCGCCTGTTTCGCAATCGCCTCTGCTGTCATCTTGTTATCACCTGTCATCATCACGACATGAATCCCTTGCTCTTTCAGACGCTTGATCGCTTGAGGTGAAGATGATTTGATCGTATCTGCGACCGCGACAATGCCAGCGACTTCGCCGTCAATCGCGACGAGCATTGCCGTTTTCCCTTGCTGCTCCAGCGTTGTGACGGATGCTTCGACTTGATCATATGGGATATGATGTTTCTGTAATAGCTTACGCGTTCCAATCAAAAGCTTGCGCCCTGCCGCCTTTGCTTCAATTCCATGACCTGGGTCAGCTTGGAAGGCTTCAATCTCGACCGCTTCTAGACCTTGTTCCTTCATTCCATCTGTGATCGCTCTGGCAAGCGGGTGTTCCGACTGTTGTTCAGCTGATCCTGCTAACTGTAGGAGCGTATTTTCTGTCCAATTGGCAGACGCTATTACATCTGTCAGACTCGGCTCCCCTTTTGTCACAGTCCCTGTTTTATCTAAAACCACCGTGTCGAGAGATTGGGTCACTTCTAAATGCTCTCCGCCTTTAAACAGAATGCCTGATTCAGCCGCACGGCCGCTACCCGCCATAATAGAGGTTGGTGTAGCAAGACCGAGTGCACACGGACATGCGATGACGATGACTGCGATAAACGTTTCAAGTGCTGAAGTCACATTCCCTGGATCAACAAAGAAAAACCAGATCATGAAGGTGAGCACTGCAATTCCTACAACGATGGGAACGAATATCCCTGATATTTGATCGGCCATCCTTTGAATCGGTGCTTTTGAGCCCTGTGCCTGTTCTACGACTTTAATAATCTGTGAAAGGGCGGTCTCTTTTCCAACCTTTGTCGCTTTCACTTTCACAAACCCATTTTTATTAATGGTTGCCCCAATGACCGCATCACCTGCCGTTTTATCAACAGGCAAACTTTCGCCCGTAATCATGGACTCGTCAATTGCGGTTGTTCCCTCCACGATCTCTCCATCTACCGGCACTTTCTCTCCCGGTTTGATAAACACAAGGTCATTTACTTTCACTTCGGAAATAGGGACGGTCATCTCTTTCCCATCTCGCTCGATGACCGCTTCTTTCGCTTGTAGGCCCATCAGCTTTTGAATCGCTTCTGATGATCTCCCTTTTGCTCTTGCTTCCATTAATTTTCCGAGCACGATCAACGTAATGAGTACAGCACTTGTTTCATAATAGAGGGCTGCCTCATGTGTGCCTTGAACCGCTGACTGAATGCTTTCATATAAACTATAGAAAAACGCAGCTGATGTCCCAAGTGCGACAAGAACATCCATGTTGGCACTTTTATTACGTAACGCTTTATACGCACCTACATAGAAGGACCAGCCGACAATGAACTGAACGGGCGCTGAAAACGCCAGTTGAACCCAAGGATTCATGAACGCTTCAGGCAGCCAAATAAAAGACGTGAAAGAAAAATGACTGACCATTGCCCAAAGAAGTGGCAGTGACAGGATCATTGAGAATAGAAAGCGTGCCGTCTGCTTCTCTATTGCTGCTTGGCGATGATCTTTTTTTCCTTCCTCTGCTTCATCTGCAGCTGGTTCAATTAAAGAATACCCAATGGACTGAACCGCTTCCTTTATATCACTTGTAGACGTTTGGCCTGGGTGATACGTGACCTGAAGGGTCTCCAGCGCAAAGTTCACAGATCCGTGATCGACACCATCCATCCGGTTAATTTTTTTCTCGATTCGGTTGGCACACGCTGCACACGTCATTCCTTCTATATCAAATTCTGCTTGCTCCATCACCACATCGTAGCCGAGAGATTGAATTTTTTGCTTGAGATCCTCTGGTGTGAGTTGTTCTGCTTCATACACAATATGAGATGTTTCCAGCGCCAAATTCACATTGGCATCCTCCACACCTTCCAGCCTGTTCAATCCCTTTTCGATGCGTCCTGCACAGGCAGCACAGGTCATCCCCGTAATTTGAAAGTCGATTTCCTTCTTCATTAACCTCACCTCTCCATATACACCATGGGGGTATTATATTTTGAAAAAAATACGTGCTGTTATGCAGCACGTATTTTCATTTATACGACATCATATCCCTGTTCTTCAATTACATCAGAGATACGGTGCAACGTGACTTGATCTGGGTGAAATGAAACTTCCACCTCTCCTTTGTCTAAATGGACTTTCACAGATTCAACACCTGCTAGTTCTCCTACATTTCCTTCGACTGCTTTCACGCAATGTCCGCAAGACATGCCCTGCACTTGAAGTGTTGCTTGCTCCACTTCTCATCGCCTCCATCAATCATTTTCTACACCTTACTATACCCTAGTAGGGTATCAATGTAAACATATAAATGCTACGATTTTGTCAGTTTCGTAAAGACCGTCATTAACTCTTCAATGGCTTCATCCCCATTGCCGCTCTTGATTGCATCTGCTACACAATGATGGGTATGCTTTTCCATCAATTGAAGACTGACCTTTTTCAAAGCCGCATTGACAGCGGAGATTTGATTGACAACATCTATACAGTAACGATCGTTTTCAATCATTTGCTGAATCCCGCGCACTTGTCCTTCCACTCGTTTCAACCGATTGATCAATTGATCTTTATCCTTCTCTGCTCTTGGCGAAGCCATATGTCTTTCTTCATGTTCTGTCATGTGATCACCTTTTTTTCCATTATGACTTGTCTTTACCTAAATTAAAGCATATCTCCACCGGAAAAGGCAAAGATATGCTGAATACACTCTATAGTGTTTGCTTTAGTTTGTTAATTGTTCAATGTCCTGCAATAGATTGACGGATTGCTGAAGCTGCTTAATCAATCCTTGCTGGTCCTCAAGCATGGCGGCAACGTCGATGTTGTCTGCTTTCAATTGCTGTAAATACGTCTGAATTTCCTCTGACAGCACTTTATTTTTTTCAATGATTTGCGCATGCAGGTCTTCTGCCATTTTTGGCGCTGTGACCTCATTAAAATCTTGAATGTCTGCCTTCAATGATTCAAGCTGCTGCGTTAATTCTGCCTTTTTGGCGGCGTTTTGGACAGCTTCTTCAGCAAGCTTTGGAAAGTCCTCTGTAAATTGCTGAATGTCTGTGACATAGTCATTTGCCTCAGTGACATATGTCGTTGTATCGTTGACTTGATCAAGTAAGCTGGAGCACCCGCTTAATACAAGCGTTCCGGAAAATAGGAAAGCTATCACATATTTTTTCAAGATCGATCATCCTTTCATCTGTGGGATTAAAAGCATCATTTGTTCAGCTTCCCTATCACACAGACTTAAAAAGACCTTAAAAATAGCCAGACCTTTGCCTCATGTGTGATAGGCAAAGGTCTGGCTAACATTGTTCATGCCGGAATGGCCGAGAAGCAATCGCTGCTTCTGTAATGACGACCAAACCGTAAAAGCTACTCCCCTTTAGGAAACCGTTCAAATGTTATGTTTATCATATCGAATGTCAGGACAACCGTCAATGAGAAGCAAGCGGTAGGTCAATTCTCTTCATAAAGCATATAGTCCGCTCCAGTGGACGCATAAATCCGGTTCCGTCCTTGGCGTTTTGACATATACAAGGCCTGGTCCGCTTCAAATAGAAGAGTTTCTAATACATTGGGATCATAAACTGTATGAGCAATTCCAAAGCTCGCTGTTACTCGCACTTTTTCCTCATCATTCTCAAAGAAACTCATCTCAAATGAATGTCTAATTTGCTCCGCAATATGACATGCCTCTTCGAAAGAATGATGCGGCAGACAAATAGCAAACTCTTCTCCGCCATATCGTCCGAATAAATCGTCCATTTGTAAATGCTGCTGACAAATGGTGACAACATGACGCAGTGCCTCGTCTCCAATATGATGTCCGTGTGTGTCATTGATTTGTTTAAAGAAATCAATATCAAACAGCATAACAGCCGTATCCTGCGCATCCTCTTCCAGGATCATCTGCGTTCGTTCAATAAATGAAGACCGATTGAAGATATTCGTCAATCCATCAATATACGCACGACGCTCCAGCTCTTCCTGCAATAAACGCTGCTCTGTTACATCACTGATCACAATTTGCCTTCCCTCGATCTCTCCTCTTCTATTAAATAACGATGAAGCGGTCAGAAGATAATAGCTGGACTGATCTTCTTCCTTTTTCCACATTAAATCATATTGCGAATGATCCTGCGGAGAACGCAGCCACTGGAAGAACGCGGTATCTTTGATGATCCCTGAGAAAATATCGTCTATTTTATAGCCAATTCCCTTTTTATTAGAAAGTGCTGGAATGATCGATGCAGCAGCGGGGTTGTAATCTATGAGTGTCCGGTATCGATCTAAAATGAGAACCCCTTCAGACATATGCTCAAACACACGCTCCATCGCAATGGGAGAGAGCTTAAAGAGCTGGAACGACATAATCGCCCATAAGTAGAGCGCATTGGTTAAAAACATCACCACAGGGACCGGGTCAATATGAAGAGGTGTCACGCCTAATAAATAGATAAAAGATGTCGTGATTGGCAGTAACATGCCCACTAGCAAAATAAGGATCTGCTTTAAATACTCTTTTTTTGTAACCCGCAAAAACCAAACCAGCATAAAAATAGCGAGCATCGAACAGCCAAATGTATAGACGCCATGAATGATATACCAATAGCCAATCGTAAAGTCAGCCAATAAAAATCCGTCTACTGGATTCATCGTGATGCTTCGATAAAAGAGTGAATGAAAAGAGTTGGTGAACACCATAATGGTGGTGAGAGTTGGAATCAGTAAGATGAGAAGCACGCGGCGCTTTGTAAAATATTGATGGAATCCAGTAAATTGCAGCACAATCATCAGACTGAATGGCGCGATGAACGGAAGACCTATGTATTGAAAACAAACCCAGAACATAATCTCCCTAGGTGTACTTGCCAATAATTCAAATGTGTGCCCAAAGATATAAATCGCAGTTGCTCCAGACATGTACATAAACAATTGACAGCCAATATACCGGTGGCGGTTCGCATGAGCAATGATTGATAATATCACGGACAGAATGCCAGAAACACTCATGATCACAATAAAATGTAAAACAATCGAATCCATGTAAACGCCCCAATTTCAGTTATTTAGAACTAGTCTAATCTTACTATATATGAGGAAGTCACAAATGGGAAGATGTGATTTTGATTTGGGTGGAGGTTTTTTGTAACATTTCAGGCGTTATCTGTTCGTGATCTCTTATATTTTCACTACTTTTTGCTTAATTTAAGATAGAAGTATGTTGCGCTCGGAGAAATATCTGTACAATGTGGGGATGAATGGAGAGGAGACTCAAAAGAAATATGACTTTTTGGATGATCATGACAGGGCTGTTTATACTGATTCTTTTGAAGAAACCGTTTGAAAAGAGAAGTTCTGGATTGTTATTTTTGATCAGTTATTTACTGCTGATTGCGATTTATGTGATCCAAACAACGTTTGTGGAACTTGTGCCGGATGGATTTTTGATGATGATTGCGGTGGTTGTCGTTTTTCCTTTGTTTGTTCGGTTGGTGGTGTCTTCTCAGAAGACACGTTCTTGAAAACTATACAAAAATGAGACTATGTTAGTACTTATTTTGCAAGTTTAATTATTAGTTAAATAGACAACTAACTAGTGTAAATGGTCAATTGAATTACCTTACAAAAAATAAGCAAGCAGAAGCTTGCTTATTTTTCATAATCACTTATTAGTAAATAACTTATCAATAATGTTAATAGCAATAAGACAAATAGGAAGTGCAATGATAATGTACAAAAAGTTTTTAGGTACAAACATATTGTAATAATAGAAAAATACACTGATAAAGAGAATCATAACAGCATACTTCATTATACTTTTCACAAAATTCCTCCTAATAAATATCCACCCAGCCATTATTAGGGCGTTTATCCCTTTTATCTAATTGTTTAGCAATTTGGGTTCCAATATCCAAATAATTTAGAGCAATTGCGACAGCAACACCAATAGAAACCGCTAATTTTTTAGCTCCCCACGCCTTTAATCTACTTGTTACGGTTTTAGTGAATATTCTTTTAGCTTCTGCTTTGCCTTTTTTAATAATAAATGATTGTATAACACCAACGCCACCCCCAACAGCAAAACCAATCACAGCATTGAAAACTGCACCTGCAAACCTCACAGATACACCAACCTTTATACCAGATGATTTTTTCTTTTTAGCAGCTTCAACTTCTTTAACCCCAAAGGAAGAAGCAAATACCTCTTTAGCAAATGCTAAATTCTCATTTTCTAATAGAGTTGAATCATTTATTTCTTCCACTAACTCTTCTTGTGCTGCTGACAAATCATTATATGTATCAGATTCTTTATCGAAGAAATTTGTTAGTTCTTTTTTAAATATTTCCTTCTCAGTAACATTTGATAGCTCTGTTTGTTCTTCTACTATTTTATCAAAAAGTTTTCTCTCATCTTTCGTCATTTCATCTATCGAAGGCATATTTCTAACCTCTTCTTCAAGATCGAACTCTTCAGATAAAACTTCCCTACTCAATTTAACATCATTTGAATTTATACCCTCTACTGTTTCACCTACTAGAACTCCCTCTAACACAGGTTGTTCCTCAATATCTGACTCTGCGAAACTAGTTAGAGTAGATAATGAACTAATCGTGAAGATAATTACTGTCAAAATTGAAACTCTTTTAAAAAATACATTCATCGACACCTTTACAAATACCTCCTATAAAAGTTAAATTAAAACACATAAATTTTATTTTAACACAAAAATGATGAAGAAACAGGATAATATTCTCTAGATAAGTAAATAATTGATAAATATGATCAAATTTTTAATTCTTAATACCTGTAAACAAGGAGACTCCGAATAAAAATTTAGGTTATAATAATATGACTAAATAAAAAAAGACGCTAAAAATAGCGTCTTTTTTTATTAAAGTTTTTAATAAAATCCTTTTGTGCTAACCAATCGTTTAGAAGAACATGTTGCCAGTCCCGCATCAAGGGCTTTCAAACCCTTGATACGACTGCATTCTAAAAGTTTTGATGGAGACGGTGGGAGTCGAACCCACGTCCAGAGACATCGATTACTTAAGCGTCTACGAGCGTAGTCAACATATTTCGTGTTCACTCATCCTCATGCCTGCTGACGGGCGCTTGGAGAGCTAGTCTGATGGATCTCTTCTTACGTCCTCAGACAAAAACGTAAGCGTAGCCTACTTCATTGGGCTCCTCACAGACACATAGGCGATGTCAGGAAGAGCTCGCTGCACTTATTAGGCAGCTAGTGCTAAGTTTTGGTTAAAACTTTTAGTTTTGCCAGTTACATTTAGTGCGTGTTAACGAGATCGCCTCTCGGCTCGCAGCTCAAGCTCGAACCGCCCCTGTCGAATCCGTAACGTCCCCTTGTAAAAGGGATATACGGGATGGAAACGTTCAGCTTAACTGCTTCCGTATATAACTATTATAACAGTCTCATCGCTTGAAACAACTGGTGGTTTCTGTAAAAAAGCGGTGACTGTTTACTGCATATCATATTGTAGCATAGTGTTGATGCTAGCAGCAAGCAATCTGTCCCGGGCTAGAATTGCTTTTGTCGATCACGGAAGGCACGGTCGATTTCGCGTTTTGCATCTTTTTTCTTCAGATCTTCACGTTTATCGTATTTCTTTTTCCCTTTACCAATTCCGATCAACACTTTGGCAAAGCCATTTTTTAAATAGAGTTTCAGAGGCACGAGTGAGTAACCTTCTTCCTTTGTCGCACCAATCAATTTACTGATTTGCTTGCGATGAAGCAGCAGCTTTCTCGTTCTCAGCGGATCATGGTTATAACGGTTCCCCTGCTCGTATGGGCTCACGTGCATGTTGTGAAGGAACACTTCTCCTCGTTCGATTTTGGCAAAGGAATCTTTTAAATTCACTTTTCCTGCACGAATCGATTTGATCTCAGTTCCTTGTAACACAAGGCCAGCTTCATACGTTTCTTCAATAAAATAGTCATGATTTGCTTTTTTGTTTTGGGAAACAACCTTTCCCTCTCCCTTTGGCATTGGCGTACACCCTCCTTTTGACACAAACACGGTCCAAATCGTACGGATTATTTTATCAAACAATCCAGCTTTAGACAACGCTGACGCTATGTGGTCAAAAAGCAAATAGAGCGTGATGCCTTATTTGCTTTTTGTCACGTTACTTTTTCTTTTTACGCTTTTGTTTTGGTGCGTTATCAAATACGCGTTTTTTCTTTTTCTTCTTCTTACGGCCTGTGAACCAGTCACTTCCGCCTTTATCCTCTTTGGCTTTATCCCCAGAGGCATTTTGGCCACCGTGCCCTTTTTTCGCTGGTGAATCTGTCCGTTTTTTAAACTTAAAATCTTTCGGCGATTTACGGCGGGTGCCTTTCATGCCGACGATTTCAAAATCAATCGAGTGCTCATCTTTATTGACATTCACCACTTTGACTGTGATTTCATCACCGATACGGTAGACATTTCCTGTGCGTTCACCGATCATGGCAAAGTGCTGCTCATCAAAGCGATAGTAGTCGTCTGTCATGTAGCTGACATGAACAAGACCTTCAATTGTATTCGGCAGTTCAACAAATAGTCCGAAGTTCGTCACGGAACTAATCATGCCATCAAACTCTTCACCGATTTTATCAAGCATAAATTCTGCCTTCTTGAGATCATCTGTTTCACGCTCTGCATCAACTGAGCGGCGCTCCATTGTAGACGCATGATCTGCAATTTCAGGAAGCAGCTGCCCCCACTTTTCTAGAGTTGCTTCGTCTGTCTTTTTCTGAATCAAATAGGTTCTAATTAGTCTATGCACGATTAAATCCGGATAACGGCGGATCGGTGATGTGAAATGTGTATAGAATTCCGTTGATAAACCAAAATGGCCGATGCTTTCTGGATCATATTTCGCCTGTTTCATCGAACGAAGCATCACGGTTTGTATCACAACTTCTTCTGGTTGATCCCTCACAGCATCAAGTACACTTTGAAGTGCACGCGGGTGAATGTTTGTCGACGTTCCTTTCACAATGTAACCAAACGTTGTCACGAACTCTAAAAAGCGCTGAAGCTTCTCAGGATTTGGTTCTTCGTGAATTCGATAAATGAAAGGTACATTCAACCAGTGGAAATGCTCTGCAACCGTTTCGTTTGCAACAAGCATGAATTCTTCAATTAATTTCTCTGCGACAGAACGCTCACGAACGACAACGTCTTTTGCTGCGCCTTCATCATCTACAAGCACTTTTGCTTCCTTGAAGTCAAAGTCTACTGCCCCGCGCTCCATCCGTTTGTCGCGAAGGATCTCTGCAAGCTTCTCCATTTCTTGGAACATTGGCACAAGCGGCTCGTATTTGTCTATAAGCTCTTCGTCTTGATCGACTAAAATCTTATTCACATCAGTATAGGTCATTCTTTCCGTCGTTTTGATCACACTTTGGAAAATCTCGTGTTTGACGACCTTCCCATTTCGATCAATGACCATTTCACAAGACAGCGTGAGACGATCGACCTTCGGATTCAACGAGCAAATACCGTTTGACAGGCGGTGCGGGATCATCGGAATGACGCGGTCTACGAGATATACACTCGTTCCACGCTCATAAGCTTCCTGATCAATCGGAGAGTTCTCTGTGACATAATGAGAGACATCTGCAATATGCACCCCTAGCTTATATTTGCCATCATCCAGCTTTTGCACCGTAACGGCATCATCTAAGTCCTTCGCATCTGCTCCGTCAATGGTTACAATCGTTTCATTGCGTAAGTCACGTCTGCCTTCTAGGTCTTTTTCATCAATCGTTTCAGGTGTGTCTACTGCCTGCTGGAGCGCTTCTTCTGGGAACTCACCTGGCAGGCCGTGTTTATGAATGATTGATAGTATATCAATGCCAGGGTCATTTTTATGACCAAGGATTTCAGTGACTTCGCCCTCTGCACTCATTCTTCCTTCTGGGTAGCTAGTCAGCGTCACGACCACTTTATGCCCTTCGACCGCTCCATTTTTAGCGGATTTCGGGATGAAGATATCGGTTGTGATTTTTTTATCATCAGGAATGACAAAGCCAAAGCTTTTCGTTTCTGTATAGGTACCGACAACCGTCTGAGTATTACGCTCCAGAATTCGGATGACAGTCCCTTCTTTTTTTGTGCCGTTTGATTTGTGGCTGACACGAACCATGACTGTATCACCATTCATCGCTGTGCCTAGCTCATTAGGCGGAATGAAAATATCATCCTGTCCAAACTCTTCTGGTGTCACAAATGCAAAGCCTTTTGCATGAGCAGACAGCTTTCCTTTTACCAAGTTCATTTTTTCCGGTACACCGTAGCGATCGCTGCGCGTGCGAACGATGAGTCCTTGATCTTCCAGCATCACAAGTGCTTTGACGAGCTCTTTATAATCATCTGGATTGGTAATCTCCATCATCACTTCCAGCTCTTGAACGGTTAACGGTTTATACGCTTCATCTTTCATAAAAGCGAGTAATTCATTCATAAATTCTTCTTTTTGCACACTCTAACCCCCTATATATTTAAACTGACCAATCAAGTGATTCTAAGAATGCATATACATCCTGATGAACCTTCTCGCGCTCTTTATCAAGCGTGATCGCATGGCCTGATTCTTCATACCATTTCAAATGCTTTTGATCTGTCTCTACTTCGTTGTAAATGATATTCGCACTGTCTGTATTAATCATATGATCGTGACGTGCCTGAACAACAAAAGTAGGTGAATAAATCATGTCGACATTGTTTCTGACATCTGCAATGAGTTCTTGCAGACTCTTAAGTGTATCCATTGGCGTTTTCTTGAACTCTTCCATTTCCTGTTCAATTTGGTCCTCTGACTTACCCTCGAATTTCTTATAGTTACGGGCATATTCTAGTACACCCTGGTACATGACTTCTTCACTTTTTATGTACATAGGTGCACACATAGGTACAATTCCCTTTACAGGTACAGTGTAACCTAATTTCAATGAAAAAACTCCTCCGAGGGATAGTCCGCAAACTGCAATTTCCTCATAGCCTTCATCCTTTAAGAATTGATAGGCTTCTTGTACATCCTTCCACCAGTCATCCGGTCCAAAATGGACAAGCTCTTCTGGCGGCACGCCGTGTCCTTTATATTGTGGTGCATGACACGTATACCCTCTTTCGTTCAAATAACGGCCTAGCATTCGAACATCGGCTGTATTCCCAGTAAAACCGTGAAGAAGAAGCACCGCCTTTTCTCCACCTTTAAACGTAAATGGTTTTGGTGTAACAACTTTCATGATGTGACTTCCTTTCCTTCCGATATGGTTTATATTTTCCACTTGTATGTATGAAACAAACACAAAAGAGTGCTGATAATAAAAAAAGGTCTGAAAAAAGATCAGACCTTCTGTTACTCGCGCTTTATACGCCTAAATATGCCAATGCAAGTGTTAAGATGAAGAAAAGCACTGACAAAATAACCGTTAAACGGTGAAGTATCAAGTCAAGACCTCTCGCTTTTTGCTTACCGAAAAGCTGCTCGGCTCCACCTGAAATAGCGCCTGACAGTCCAGCACTTTTACTAGATTGTAACAATACAACGATGATAAGTGCGATACTGACAATTACGAGTAATGTGATAACAAATGCGTGCATGAAAACACCTCCAGACAAACTGGTACACATAACTTTATTTTACATGAAAACAAGGTGCATGTCACGAAACATCAAAATAAAGATTCCCTCTATATTCTGGACTTTACTCGTTATTTTGATTCAATTTCATTCCAAAGAGTAGTATGCAGCATTTTTTATATGCAATTTTCGGTTAAAAACATGTTTTTAACGGGTTGCTTCTTCTTTCAATAGCTGTTTTAATTCTACTAACAAACGTTCAGCTCCTTCAGGACTCAGCATCACTTTCCCATTTCCATAGCTTTTGTTATACTTCGTCACTTGTCCAGTTAACAGGCAGCTCTTATCTGCATCATATTTTTTCAGCATAATAGTTTGATCTTCAATGAAAATTTCTAAAAGCTGCTCTTCTTTAATATTGAGTACCTTGCGCATTTCTGAAGGCAGAACAATTCTGCCTAGTGAATCAATATGTCTGACCATCCCAGTTCTTTTCAACGACATTGCCTCCTTGATCATTTCATTCATTGACTTTTGTCAACATTTTCATAGTAAAATAGATCTTCAAATTTTTTATCAAAGTAATGAATCATTTTGCCAATGACAAGCTGGCCTGGTTTCCGATGACCATTTAATACCCTGCTGAGTGTGGCAGGAGAAATGCCAATTTCATCAGCGAGCTGATTTAAAGACATATCGTTTTCGATCATATACTGCATGACATAAGTTCGCCTGATCTGAATCTTTTCGACCATCATTACAACCTCCTATGGAATCAATATGTACAACGTGTAGGTGCTCACATGAAACAGATTCATTAACTTAAGTCAACACTTTTACCCCTCTGCTATTTCCTTTGGTCAATGATCATACTAAAATAAGTCATATACTGAAATGTGAGGTTCGATGTCATGAATCACTTTGGTGAACAATTACGCATTTTAAGAGAAAATAGAAAAATGTCTGTCAATCAACTCGCCATGTATTCAGGTGTAAGCGCTGCTGGTATTTCTCGTATCGAAAATGGAAAGCGTGGTGTGCCGAAGCCTTTAACCATAAAAAAATTAGCACACGCCTTGAAGGTGCCTTATGAGGATTTAATGCTGCTTGCCGGTCATATTGAACAGGAACAAGTTCATGAAATGAAACCAAAATATGAATCCATGTTAAAAATCTACCAAACGGCGCTTCAAAAGGATGTAGAACATCTTCCCATTTTTGACGGAGACCTATGGGAAAGGTTATCCGCACAAGACATCAGCCAGCTGAATGAATACTTTCTCACGCTCATCAACCAAAAAAAGACGAACAAATAGCGGGGCATAACCTTAAGATACATTCACTATTAACTAATGTCAATATTTTCATGGTATACTTGTTGCCAATAGTCAACAAATCAAGTAAAATAGACATATCTAATCTATAACCATGTGAGGTTTTGCCTTGATGAACTTTGGTGCATACTTAAGAGCATTACGTGAGGAAAAGAAGCTGTCAGTGAACCAATTAGCGATGTATTCAGAGGTCAGTGCTGCTGGTATTTCTCGTATTGAAAATGGGAAACGCGGCATTCCGAAGCCTCCTACGATAAAAAAACTAGCCGGTGCATTAAAGGTCCCTTATGAGGAAATGATGCAGGCTGCGGGCTATATTGAGGAAGCCTCTTCTGTCCATCAGCTGAAGGAAGAGGAAACGGCATTATCCAAAATAAAGGAAGCCGCAACGCAATATGAACTTGGTGATCTCGAGCTATTTGATGGAGACATTTGGTCAACTCTTTCGAAAAAAGAAATAGAAGATCTTAACCGATATCTGTTATTTATATTAAACAGCCGTTCGTCATCATAGAATGTTTTGATCATTGACAAGCTTTTAGAGCTGATTTATGACAAATTTACGGTATAATGAGTTCAGATTGGAGTGAAGAAAGATGAATCAATCTGACATATGCCCGCGGTTTGAAAAAGCAGTTGAGTTATTGAGTAAACGCTGGGTTGCACTGATTGTTTTTCAGCTTCTCTCAAGTCCGCAGCGCTTTAGTGAAATTGAGGCCGCTCTGACAAATTTAAGCGGAAGAGTATTATCTGAGAGATTAAAAGAGCTGGAAGCAGCAGGCATTGTAAAACGGGAGGTTTTTGCTGAAACACCCGTGCGTATTGAATATTCTTTAACTGATATGGGGCGTTCCCTTGCACCCGTTTTTGAGGAAATTTCGAAGTGGTCCACTGAATGGATCACGCTCGAATCATAAAATAACCGCATGTGAACTGAACTGCCTGATCATTATAAAACAACCTCCCTTACAGATGTAAGGGAGGTTTTGTCTTTTCAACCGCTTAAGCAGATGTCATGTTTTTTTCAGCTAATGCTTTTCTTTCTTTTTTCTTGTTCGTTGGGCTTAAATAGCGTTCAAGCCAGCCCATGACTAGGTCAGCGATAATGGCCATGAGGGCAGTTGGAATAGCACCTGCTAAAATGATGGCTGTTCCGTTTGTGGCGTTTGATCCTCTGATGATGATATCACCTAGACCTCCTGCGCCAACAAATGTCCCAATCGCTGTAATGCCGATGGCGATGACCAGCGCAGTTCTTAAACCAGCCATAATAACCGATAAAGCAAGCGGTAATTCAACCATTCTCAGCACTTGCCATTTCGTCATGCCCATCGCTTTACCCGATTCTAAATAAGCATGTTCAATGCTGACAATTCCTGTATACGTGTTGCGGATGATCGGCAGAAGCGAATACAGAAAGAGTGATAAGATGACTGTATTTGCGCCAAGTCCTAACACGAGCATCAACACGGAAAGCATTGCTAACGCCGGTATGGTTTGAATGACGTTGGTAATGGCGAAGATCCAATTGCTTAGCTTACGGTAATGCGCCACAAAGATGCCTACTGGAATTCCGACTATTGCCGCAAACAGCACCCCATACGCTGACATGAGAAAATGCCGATAAAATTCTTCTAACACATATGAACCGTTCTGCTGATAATACGTCCATAATTGCTGCAGTGTGTCCATCAGCCGTGACACCTCCCCATCTTACTCAAAGTAATTGTGCTTTTTCAGGAAATTCTTCGCAACGGTGGCTGGTTCTTGAAGCTCTCCGTCGACTTGATAGTTCAGCTCTTGCATTTGTTCTGTATTAATTTTTCCGATCAGTCTGTTGATCACCTTATCAAGCCCTGGGTTCTCTTTTAAAACTTTTTCCGGGACAACGGGCGATGCATCATATGGCGGGAAAAACCGCTTATCATCTTTTAAAATTTTGAGGTCATAGGCTTTGATTCGCCCATCTGTTGAATAGGCAAGCACAATATCCATTTTTTCATTTTTTAATGCATCGTACACTAAACCAATCTGCATTGGATACGTGCTTCCAAATTCAATTCCGTATGTTTTCACGAATCCTTCATAACCGTCGCCTTTCTTTTTGAGCCATATATTATCGACACCGAACCGGTAATTCTTCGCATTCTTTTTCAAGTCAGAGACCGTTTCTAACTTGTTTTCCTTCGCCATCTTTTGCGTCACGGCAAAGGCATACGTATTGTCAAAGCCATAGGAATCAAACCATTTGTAATCATAGCGTTTCTTAAATTCTTTTTGGACGATTTCCATTGCACGCTCCGGGTCTTTTTCCGCATCCATTCCAAGCGTACTTGTCAAATCTGTCCCTGTATATCTTGTCGCCGAAATGTCGATATCCCCATTTTCCATTGCTTTCTGCTGTACGGTATTAGAGCCTAAGTTTTTCACAATGGTTGTCTTTTTATCTGTGTAATGTTCGATGATCTCGCTAACCATATAGGCCATGATTTCTGATTCGGTAAAGTTTTGTGCTCCCACCCGCAGCGTATTGCCTGAGGAGCCGGCTAGTCCAGGAAGTGAACAGCCGCTTATCAATAGCAAGCATCCAGCAAGCAGTGCGCTGATCCATTTTGTTTTTCGATTCTTCACATAAGCCAACTCCTTATGAAACTTCCTTCAATCCTTTTAAGCCTTCTGGTGTTACTTTTTTCTCCAGCTTCATCAATGTAAAGTCAATGATGACCGCTAAAATAGTGACTGGGATGGCGCCTGCAATAATGTATTCCGGCTGGTATAGCTGAAGTCCAATCAAAATGTAGTCACCAAGACCGCCTCCACCGATAAAAGCAGCAAGTGTTGTCCAACCAATTAAATAAATCGTTGACGTTCGGACACCTGCCATAATGATCGGTACAGCAAGCGGAAGTTCCACAAGACGAATTTGCTCCCAGGTGGTCATGCCGATCCCTTTACCGGATTCAAGCAGATTTTTGTTCACACCTTGGACGCCGGCATACGTATTTCTCAAAATAGGCAATACCGAATAGAAAAAGAGAGCAACGATTGCAGGTATTTTCCCAACCCCCAAAATAGGAATAAAAAATGCAAGAATCGCTAAACTAGGGAGTGTTTGAAAGATATTCACGACACCGATGACAAAGCCTGCGCCTCGTTTCATTCGCGTGAGAACGACGCCTAAAGGAACGGCAACGATAATTCCTAGCACGACAGCAATTAAGGAAATATATAAATGCTCCCACATTTTTGTGAGGAGTTCCCCACCATTTTTCTCTAGAAAATCGATGATTTGATCCATGTGTCCACCTCCCTTAGTTCATTTCAATGGCAGACGCTGGCGTATCGTCTCCCCAAATGGAGTCGTACACAACATCTACAAGACTTGCCCGTGTCACAATGCCTTTTAAATGCCCTTTGGCATCGACAACCGGTACATATTTAATACCGCGTATTAAGATTTTCCGAACGGTGTCTCTGAGAAGTGCGCCTTCTTGTACAGTATAGAACTCTGTATTTAGGATCTCACCAACGAAAGCCGCTTTTCTGCGGTTCGCATCAATTGTTTCAATATCGATATAGCCTTTTAACACATCATGTTCGTCTACTACAAGCAAGGAATCGACCCGCTTTTCTCTCATGATGTAGATGGCATCAGTCAACGTTTGTTCGACTGTAATGGTGACTGGTGACGTGTTCATCATTTGTTCTACACGTTCCATATTCGGATTTGACTGAAGCAGGCGTTCTTTTCCAATGAATTCTTCAACGAACTCGTTGGCTGGGTTACGTAAAATATCTTCTGGTGTGCCTACTTGAACAATCTCTCCATCTTTTAAAATCACAATTCGGTCAGCCAGTTTAATTGCTTCATCCATGTCATGTGTGACGAATACGATGGTTTTATTTAACGTTTTTTGCAGCTTCTTAAATTCTTCCTGCAATGTATCTCGTGTAATTGGATCAAGTGCACCAAATGGTTCGTCCATGAGGATCAGAGGGGGTTCTGCTGCTAGTGCGCGAAGAACTCCGATACGCTGCTGCTGTCCTCCACTAAGTTCATGAGGATAGCGCTCTAAAAATTCTGGGCCCATGTCGACGAGCTTCAGCAGTTCACGTGCTCGCTCTTTCCGTTTTTCTTCCGGCCATTTTAAGAGCTTCGGCACAAGTGAGATGTTTTGCGCGATGGTCATATGGGGGAACAGTCCAATTTGCTGAATCACATAACCGATTTCTCTTCTTAATTGAACTGGATCTTTTTTCATGATATTTTCTCCCTCGATAAAAATATTTCCTGAGGAAGGTTCGATGAGTCGGTTGATCATCTTCATGGTTGTGGTCTTACCACAGCCACTCGGTCCAATAAAACAAATAAATTCTCCTTTTGCTATGTCTAAATCAATATTTTTGACAGCTTTTTTTCCGCCTTTATACGTCTTAGATACATTCTCTAGTTTCAGCAAATGAGACACCTCCAATTAGTTGGATCTATATATTCAGAAAATTTACACCTTATTAATTATAGTGCAAACTTTATAAAATAAAAAGTTTATGATGTGTTTGTATTGCATAACATTTATATAAAATTTTCAGTTAACGCCGTAATACCTAGATATCTCTCCTTTTTCCTCCAAATTACTAGCAATTACTCAATATTTATTGTTTTCATCAACAAACAGGTATATGATATATTGTGTTACAAATTGTCAGTCGTGAAGGGATGAAGCGGGGAGTGGACAAGCAAGCGCTAGGCGCCATTCAAAAAGCACAGGATCATTATATTGAAAAAGCTGCAGAGAACATGAATGCCTTTGGTCTTTCTTCTACAGTGGGTAGAGTGCTTGGTATCATTCACATGAACCGTAAACCAATGACGCTGGAAGAGCTATCAGAGGCGACCGGCATGAGCAAAACGAGGATGAGTCAAGTCGTTCGAGAAATGCTCGATTTAAATATTGCGGAAAAGGTTTATGAAAAAGGAATACGTAAAGATCTTTATGACGTTGAGCAAGATCAATACCAAACGTTTATTTCATTGTTTGCAGCCAATTGGACACGTGTTGTCAGTAAAAACCGTAAAGCACATAAGAAAACGTGCAAGGAATTGCAAGAGCTGCTTGAACAGGAAGATTTACCAGAAGAAACAGAGGATAAAATCAATCTGCTTCTTTCAGAAATCAAGGAAAGTCTTGATTACTATGATTGGATTAGCCGCTTAATTGAGTTCTTTGAAAGTGAAGAAGTATTTAAGCATGTGCCGAAACCTTAAAAAAAGCTGTTTTATTTTACATCATTGTAGAAAAAAACAGCTTTTTTATATACACTTATGACATAAACATCGGAAACATCCCTTTTAAGCCTGCGCCGATCATTTCAACTGCCACTACAGCCAGAATTAATCCCATCAAACGCGTCACGACATTCATCTCTGTTTTCCCCATTTTTCGCATAATAAAACTTGAATAATGAAAGGCATAATACGTCATGGCAAGAACGATGACAATGCCGATTAGAATCGCAAACATGTGGAGCATCCCTTGACTTCCCGGGGTTAAACTCATCACTGAAGCGATTGTACCGGGACCAGCGATGATCGGAATGGCGAGCGGCGTAACGGAGATATCTGCCTTCTCTTTGCTTTCTGCCTTTTCCTCCGAATGAGGATTTTGGACGTGTGATTCTTTTGCATTCAGTAAATTGTAAGCGATACCAAAAATAAAAATACCGCCAGCGATGCGGAGTGCATGAATATCAATTCCAAACAGTTTGAAAATGAGCCTGCCTGCCAATAGAAAGGCAATCAAAATAATAAAAGAGACCACGATGGCTTTTTTGGCTGTCTGGGAGCGCTCTTTCTCTGTATAGCCCTCTGTTAAGGTGATGAAAAGAGGTACGTTTCCTATGGGGTTTGATACAGCAAATAATGAGACGACAACATGAATCATAAAGGAAATCAACAGACACCCTCCTTTTTTCATAGTGTCTGCCATTCTGATGTGAATATTCCCTTGTGATGTTAAAACCTGTATATCTTTAACCGATGATAATAGAGGTTTAAAGAAAGGGGTTCACACATGAAGAAAACAATGACGATCATTCTTCTTTCTGTAGCAGTTATTGCCTTAGGTGGCTGGATTGTTTGGCAGCAGCAGACCATCTTAAAAGCAGAGAAAACACATCAGCAAGAAAGCAAAACGAGCGATCTGAAGCTCTCGCAGTTAACATCAGATCAAACAGATATGAAGCATAAAAACGATGAACAAAAAAAGCAAATAGCCACCGTCACAAAAAAGCTCAAAAAAGAAAAGAAAGCCTATGAAAAAGAGGTCAAACAGCGTAAAGCGCTTGAGATAAAAGTCGACCAGCTTCAAAAAGAGCTGGCAGCAGCAAAAGCCACTGCTCAAGCAAATAAGCAGACCGCTCAGGGTACAAGAAAACCAACTGTGAAAAAAGACCCGAATGTCACTCATCATCCTCCATCTCAGTGGGTACAGGACCAATATGATTGGGGCGTGAAACAAGGGTATATTAAAGAATAGAAAGGATGAAAAAATGTGATACAGATTCGGCGATTATCTCATGATGAATCTCTCCCAATGGATCTTTTACTATTAGCTGATCCTTCAAAGGAAAAGGTTCTTGCTTATGTGCAATCCAGCTCTTGTTATGCCGCTTTTCATGAAGAGGATGTGATTGGTGTCTATGTGCTATCATCGCTCTCTCAGCATTCAGTGGAAATCATGAATGTGGCTGTGAAGGAGTCATGGCAAGGAAGGGGAATTGGGAAGCAGCTGATCCGCCATGCGATCGCTGAAGCGAAAGCCACTGGTTTTCATACGATTGAAATCGGCACAGGCAACTCGAGTATTCAGCAGCTCGCACTTTATCAAAAATGCGGCTTCCGTCTAACGTCGATCGATCGCGATTTCTTCCTTAAGCATTATGATGAACCAATTTATGAAAACGGGATTCAGTGTATGGATATGGTACGGCTGTCTCTCACATTTCAAGCAGACTGACTATTTGTTCAGCCTGCTTTTTTTATGCTCTTCGTTTCTTCATAGCATGAATCACATATTGAATGAAAAAGTAAAGCACAGCGCCGGCTAAAAAGCAGACAACGCATCCAAAAAGCGTCGCCTCAGAGCTGAATTGATACTCTTCAATTTTCATGATATAAAATGGCATGCCAAACAGCGTTGGACTTGACTCGATATGATTGACCTCTAACAGTAGTAAAAAGACAGGGGTCATAAACACAGCAAATATATACAGCATCGCAAGTGTTAAGCCGCTAGAAAACGAATGAAATACTTTGATCATCTCTTTCTCTCCTTCATCTCTTTTAAACTGACTGTGATATTTTTCCCGTCTGGGCAAGCTGGATGCAGCATCACAGTGTTCAGTAAAGAAAAAAACAGCAGCTGATGACTCACCGAATGCTTCCACGTTAATAAAAGCACAATTGAGCAGAGTACCGGAAACAGCGGACCTGCAAGTGCCACCATCAGATTAAAGCTCGGCCGGGCAAATGTCTCATGAATAATCACCACATGCTTCCAATCAATCGTTACCACAAAATCAAAGAGCGGCCTTTTTTCGACTTTGTTACACACCATGATCATCAGCATATGACCGAGTTCATGAATGAGCACAACCGCTAGTAAACTAATGACAAGCCCCATCATCGCAATATCGGCCTTTTTAACATCACAGCATATATACAACTGAAAAAGGCAAGTGACCCAAGCAGATAAGCGGTGGCAAGAAGAAACATATGAGCTGACAGCCACTCTAATAAAAGCATATCGATGAAGCTGAATACAGCAATCATCATCACGATGACAAACAGTTTATTAAAATCACTGATTTTCACGACAAACCCCGTACAGGCTGCCATGACGGTCATGAATAAAATGGACAAACTCGCCAAGCCATGACCTTCACTTTCAATACCGATCACCAAATAAGCAAGGCCAATATACACAAAATAAATGAGTAAATTGATTGTGTAATAAAATAAAATTCTTGGCAATATATACGCACCCTTTGATGTATTTAACATAAAGATGGCCCGTTGATTGATATGATATTCTCTGCCAATCATCAGCGGAAGCATGATCAATATTTCCTTTAACGCAAACTGCACAATAAAGGCATACAGCCAGCCAGTTTCTTCCGGTGTAAAAACAAATGGCAGCCCAATCGTCAAACAAACGAGAAAGAGGAACAAAATGCCTTGTTCTTTAAAAACAGTTGATCGGATGAAATAGACCATTTCCTGCCGCACATGCGTCAGAAAGGAAGAGTACGTCCTAATTTTCTGGTAAGAAAATGACTTTACCTCTGTTTTCAGCTGCAAAAACATTTGATGAACATAGCAAGCTGCTAAGCCCTTTACCCATAGCCAGCCAGAGCTTAGAAGAATTACCAGCAACGTCAGATAGACAGCCGGCCATACATGGATCATCTCCACTGCTTTTTGAAAAAGAAGAAATATGAGTACTTGAAGTGCCGCAAAGCCGATTGTTTGTAGCAGTAAATGCTCCTTTGTTTTTGATACGAAATAACTTACACCGATCCTCATTAGCATCCATGAAGAGAGCGTATAAAGTGCCAATATGCCGCATGTGATGCAAACAGCGATGATCCAATACAGAGATGGGGTGACACCCGTGATAAAAAGACCTAATACAATCGGTAAAAAAAGCAATCCAGCCATGAGGAAGCAAAAAAGCACTGGAAAGAAATACGCACAAAGGACAAAGGGTACACTTTGTATCGCACTGTTCAAAAAGTAGAATTGATATTCTTGGCGCTTCAGTTTATTGCGGGATAACACAATCCCTGCTCCTAATAGTAAGAGCGACATTTTGACAAATTGGAGGTATAGCGCAGCTGGCTCACTTTCACCTGCCTGCATGTAAAAGCGCAGGCTGATGACAACGTATATTGCATAGATGAGCAAGAGAAAAACGGCAGCTGCGAGAAGCTGCAAAGGATACTTTTTTCCAAGCTGCTTTCCTTTCGTTGTCAGCATGCCCCATTCGATTTTATGAAGAACGTGTCGTGTCCAAATCATTGAGTAACCTCTCCACCTGCATATAGTAATCTCGATTTACATCTTTATAAATCTCTTCAAGTGCCTGATGAGGAAATGTCTCATTCGTTTCTTGGCGGGACATATTCAGCTTCACGTCACCATTTCTTAAGATCATGAGATGATCATATAATGTATCACCAAAGCTCAAATGATGAGTTGATATCAGGATGCCAGCGCCTTGATCTCTCAGCTTCATGAGCACCTTTTTTAAGATGATCATCATATCTGGATCAAGTCCGTTCGTTGGCTCGTCGAACACATAATAATCACATGGTCTGAGAAGCTGCGAAATGATCTGTGTTTTTTTTTGATTGCCATGGGACAGCTGAGCGATTGGCTGATCCATATACGGACTCAGCTCAAACAAATCGGTGAATGTCTCTTCACGTGTGGCATCTTGCTCATGTGGCAGCTGAAGTAATTGAAAGTATTCCCTCGGTGTTAAATAATCGAACAACGCATGATCGTCAGAAATATAGGAAACATGTTTTTTCAAAAGGGAAATATGAGCTGAGGATTGAAGGTTCAGCTGTTCACCATGTAAGGAAACGTATCCAGTAAATGGCGTCAGCCCAAACATAGCTTGAATCATCGTTGTCTTTCCTGCACCATTATGCCCTAAAAGAAGCATCGTCCGGCCTTTCTCCACGTTCATTTGAATATTACGGAGAGAGAAGGTGCGGCTATACGTTTTTTCTTGTAATTGTAATGACAGCATCATATCCCTCCGTTTGTTTCAGATGGAACAGATGACCTTGCATCTGTTCTCATCCCTGTTAGAACCCGCATTGGATTTTAACGTACATGCCTAATAATTTGAACTCTCCTAAAAATTTGGAGCCCTGTCCAAAGGTCTTACATGCCCAAATCAATGCTCCAAGTGAAATAATGCCCAATATAGCGGCAAGGACATAAATCCAAAATGCGTTTTTCTGTACATTCTTAGAAGTTAGAATTCGTTGCTTCCTTTCATCATATGCCGCCAGTAGGTGGAGAATATACATATACACACCTACTGGAAAACGAAGGCTAAAAGGATTCAGCATCTCATCACCCCCTAATATATGTAAAATGATACCACCCCCTTACAGAAAGCATAAGTTCATTTCAGATCATATTTTTAGTCGATTTTTCATGATCTATTGCTTATAAATGGTGGATCTTCTCACTTTCCCTCTGACTGAAGGACGACTTTTTACAAAAATAGGATGTGACTATTGAAACAGCTGCGGGATCTCATTCAACACAAAAAAACGCTGTGCCCACTCTTTTATAAGAGCGGAACGCAGCGCGTTGCTGGCATTATTTATTCAAGTTATAGAATGTTGCAATGCCGTGATATTGTGCTGTTTCAGCCAATTGATCTTCGATGCGAAGTAATTGGTTGTATTTCGCCACACGGTCCGTACGAGACGGAGCACCTGTTTTGATTTGTCCAGCGTTTGTTGCAACAGCGATGTCTGCAATTGTGCTGTCTTCTGTTTCACCAGAGCGGTGAGAGATAACAGCTGTGTATCCTGCACGTTTTGCCATTTCGATTGCATCAAATGTTTCAGTTAATGTACCGATTTGGTTTACTTTGATTAGGATTGAGTTACCAACGCCGTTTTTGATTCCTTCAGAAAGCTTCTTCGTGTTTGTCACAAACAAGTCATCTCCTACTAGCTGAACCTTGCTGCCAAGGCGCTCAGTTAATAGTTTGTGACCTTCCCAGTCGTTTTCATCAAGGCCGTCTTCGATCGAGATGATTGGGTATTTCGATACCATATCTTCATACCAGTCAACCATTTCAGCAGATGTTTTCACAACACCTTCGCCTGATAAATGATATTTACCGTCTTCTTTGTTGTAGAACTCAGAAGATGCAGCATCCATTGCAAGTTTCACTTCTTCACCTGGTTTGAAACCAGCTTTTTCAATCGCTTCAACGATTGTTTGAAGTGCTTCTTCGTTAGAACCAAGGTTTGGAGCGAATCCACCTTCGTCACCTACAGCTGTGTTTAAGCCTTTTGCACTTAATACAGATTTCAGGCTATGGAAGATTTGTGCGCCCATGCGAAGTGCTTCACGGAAGTTAGGTGCACCTACAGGCATAATCATGAATTCTTGAATGTCTACGTTGTTATCCGCATGCTCTCCGCCGTTGACGATGTTCATCATTGGCACTGGAAGCGTTTTGGAGTTGAATCCACCAAGGTATTGGTAAAGTGGAATTTGTAAGAAATCAGCAGCCGCACGTGCTACAGCGATAGATACGCCAAGGATTGCGTTTGCGCCTAATTTCCCTTTGTTTTCTGTTCCGTCAAGTTCGATTAACATTTTGTCAATTGCTACTTGTTCAGTTACATCAAAGCCTAAAAGCTCTGGTGCAATGATTTCGTTTACGTTGTTTACAGCTGTCAGAACACCTTTTCCAAGGTAACGGTCATTGTCTCCGTCACGTAGTTCTACTGCTTCATATTCACCAGTAGAGGCACCACTTGGTACTAGTGCACGGCCAAAGCCGCCAGATTCTGTGTAAACTTCTACTTCAACTGTTGGGTTACCGCGAGAGTCTAATACTTCGCGTGCATATACGTCAACAATGTATGGCATCGTTATTTCTCTCCTTTTGAATCAATTTGTTATTTCTGAATCAATGATGTTCCTGTCATCTCTTTTGGTTTTTCAAGACCAAGTAAGTCTAAAAGCGTTGGAGATAGATCGGCTAGAATGCCGCCTTCTCTAAGCGTTGCACCTTTTTTCGTTACGATGACTGGAACAGGGTTTGTCGTATGTGCAGTATGCGGCTTTCCTTCTTCAGTAATCAGCACGTCTGCGTTACCGTGGTCTGCCGTGATGATGGCATGTCCGCCTTTTGCTAGGATTGCGTCGACAACAGCTCCTAAGCATTCATCTACTGCTTCAATGGCTTTGATTGTTGGCTCAAGCATACCTGAATGACCAACCATATCCGGGTTAGCAAAGTTCAGGATGATCGCATCATGCTTGTCAGCATTGATGTCTGCAACTAGTGCATCCTTTACCTCATAAGCGCTCATTTCTGGCTTGAGGTCATAGGTTGCCACATCTGGCGAATTGATCAAGATGCGGTCTTCACCAGGAAATTCTTCTTCACGTCCACCGCTCATAAAGAACGTCACGTGAGGATATTTCTCTGTTTCAGCAATCCGCAGCTGTTTCAATCCATTTTGCGCTAGCACTTCTCCTACTGTGTTATCCAAATTCACTGGTTTGAAGGCAACATAGCCATCAACCGTTTCACTGAAGTGTGTGAAGCAGACGAAGTGTAAATGCTTCGGATGTGCTTCTCCGCGATCAAACGAGCGGAAATCTTCATTTGTGAAGGTGTTCGAAATTTGGATTGCACGGTCTGGGCGGAAGTTATAGAAAATCACAGAATCGCCGTCGTTTACTTTTGCAACTGGCTCACCATTTTCTCTCGTGATGACAGATGGAATAACGAATTCATCGTAGATTCCATTTTCATAGGAGTCATCAACGACATCATAGATGTTTTGATAACTTGGGCCTTCACCATACGCCATCGCGCGATATGCTTTCTCCACACGATCCCAGCGTTTGTCACGGTCCATTGAGTAATAGCGTCCAGAAAGTGTTGCCACTTCTCCGACACCGATTTCTTTGATTTGTTCTTCAAGCTGTTTTAAGTACACTTTGGCTGTCTTTTGACCAACATCACGTCCGTCCAAGAAGCCATGAATGTATACTTTTGTTAAGCCTTCTTTTTTCGCTAGTTTCAGCAAGGCAAAAAGATGCTGGATGTGGCTGTGCACACCGCCGTCTGACAGGAGACCGAATAAATGAAGGGCCTTGTCATTCTCTTTTGCATAAGTCATTGCCTCTAAGAACGTTTCGTTTTTCTCAAATTCCCCATCACGAATGGCAACATTCACTCTTGTTAAGCTTTGATACACAATGCGTCCTGCACCGATGTTCAAATGCCCAACTTCAGAGTTCCCCATTTGACCTTGTGGGAGGCCTACTGCCTCACCTGAAGCCGTTAAGGTTTGATGCGGGAATTCGTTCCAGTAGCGGTCGAAGTTCGGTTTCTTTGCTTGGGCAACAGCGTTACCAACTGTTTCGCCTCTTAAACCGAATCCATCTAAGATGATTAATGCAGCTGGTTTCTTACTCATATTGACCTTCCTCCAATAATTGAACGAAAGACTGAGGTTCTAAGCTTGCGCCGCCTACCAAAGCACCGTCAATATCGGATTCTGCCATATATTCTTTAATATTCGCAGGTTTCACGCTTCCGCCATATTGAATGCGAAGGCTGTCTGCCGCTTCTTGACCATATTCGCTTGCAACCGTTTGACGGATATGCGCACAAACGTCGTTTGCATCTTTCGCTGTAGAAGATTTCCCTGTACCGATCGCCCAGATTGGCTCATATGCAATAACAGATTCAGAAACTTGCTGAGTTGTTAAACCAGCTAGTGCTTTCTTCACTTGATCAGCGACAAGTTCATTTGTTTTGCCAGCTTCACGCTCTTCAAGCGTTTCACCTACACAGATAATTGGAACGATGCCATGCTTGAATGCAGCATGTGCTTTTTTGTTCACTGTTTCATCTGTTTCAGCGAAGAATTCACGGCGCTCTGAATGACCGATCACTGAGTAGCCGATGCCAAGATCTTTTAGCGCAGCAGGGCTGATTTCACCAGTGAATGCACCATTTTCTTCAAAGTGCATGTTTTGTGCACCAATTTTAAGGTCTGTTCCGTTAGAAAGGCTGTTTAGCTTTTCAAGGAAAAGGGCTGGCGCACAGACAATGGATTCCACTTTGTCAGGAGATGGAATGGATGACTTGACTTCTTCAACGAAGCTAACCGCTTCGCCAAGTGTTTTGTTCATTTTCCAGTTCCCAGCTATAATTGGTTTTCTCATGATTGACACTTCCTTATAGCAGTTTTGGTCTTATTTATCGTTTAATGCAGTAACACCTGGAAGCTCTTTGCCTTCCATAAATTCAAGTGAAGCGCCGCCGCCTGTAGAAATATGGCTCATCTGATCAGCAAGACCAAATTTCTCAACAGCTGCTGCTGAATCTCCACCGCCAATGACAGAATATGTATCTTTTGCTTCTGCCAGTGCTTCTGCGATTGCTTTTGTTCCTTTAGCGAATGCGTCGATTTCAAATACACCCATTGGTCCGTTCCAAACAACAAGCTTGCTGTTTTTAATAACATCAGCGTACTTGCCTATTGTCTCTGTTCCAATATCAAGTGCTTCTAGATCACTTGGAATTTCAGAGATTGGCACAATGCTTGTATTCGCATCATTTGAAAAGTCGTCGGCTACCAGAACATCTGTTGGAATCAGGAAGTTCACGCCTTTTTCTTTTGCACGGTCCATAAAGGATTTCGCTAAATCGACTTTGTCTTCTTCTAATAAAGATTTTCCTACTTCGTGGCCTAGTGCTTTCACAAATGTGTAAGCAAGTCCGCCGCCGATGATGAGGTTGTCCACTTTATCAAGAAGACTTTCAATCACACCGATTTTATCCTTTACTTTTGCGCCACCAATAATCGCTGTAAATGGGCGATCAGGGTTTGAAATGGCTTTTCCTAGAACCTCAAGCTCTTTTTGCATGAGGAAGCCAGAAACAGCCGGAAGATATGCTGCAATACCAGCAGTGGATGCATGTGCACGGTGTGCAGCACCGAATGCATCATTGACATACACATCGGCTAAATCAGCAAATGCTTTTGATAGTTCAGGATCGTTCTTTTCTTCACCAGGATAGAAACGAACGTTTTCAAGCACTAGCACATCTCCTTCTTTTAAGTCAGAGATTTGCTTTTTTACGTTGTCGCCGTAAGCTTCATTCGCTTTTTTCACTTCTTGTCCAAGAAGCTCTTGCAGACGTTTCGCTACAGGTGTCAGACGCAGTTCTTCAGTAACTTGACCCTTCGGACGACCCAAATGACTAGCTAGTAGTACCTTTGCGCCTTGTCCTGTTAAATACTCAATCGTTGGTAATGCTGCGCGAATACGAGTATCATCCGTCACTTTTCCGTCTTTCATTGGAACGTTAAAATCTACGCGGCAGAACACAACTTTACCTTTTACGTCAATGTCTTTTACTGATTTCTTATTCATGCTCGTCAGGAGATCCTCCTTTATTCTGGTTTCCTTACGCATTGGACAAGTCTCTCTTTATCCTTTTCCCATTTTGCCCTCATCAAAACGAGAAATCGTGCAGAACGGATAAAAACAGAGAAAAAGGGAAAGGGATGCTTCCCCTTCCCTTGTCCGTCTTCATTATATCGTGTCTATAGGAAAGAACCAAGTGAGTTCCTTCAGTGTGACAAATTAAAGACCTTGTTTTGCAATGTAAGCTGCAAGGTCAACCACGCGGTGAGAATATCCACTCTCGTTATCGTACCAAGAAATGACTTTCACCATGCTGCCTTCCATTACCATTGTAGAAAGAGCATCAATTGTTGAAGAGTTTGCATTACCATTGTAGTCACCAGATACTAATGGCTCTTCGCTGTAGCCAAGGATTCCATTAAGTTCTCCTTCAGCTGCTTCTTTAAGTGCTGCATTTACATCTTCAACAGTTACATCTTGGTTTAATTCAGCCACAAGGTCAACTAAAGAAACGTTAGGTGTTGGAACACGCATAGCGCCACCGTTTAATTTACCTTTAAGTTCAGGCAATACAAGTGAAACAGCTTTCGCAGCACCTGTAGAAGTTGGGATGATATTTTCCGCAGCTGCACGAGCACGACGGTAGTCTTTGTGCGGAAGATCAAGAATTTGTTGGTCATTTGTGTATGAGTGAACAGTTGTCATCATACCGCGTTTGATACCAAATTTATCGTTAAGTACTTTTGCAAATGGAGCTAAGCAGTTTGTTGTACAAGATGCATTAGAGATGACATCGTGGCTAGCTGCATCGTATTTGTCTTCGTTTACACCCATAACGATTGTGATATCTTCTTCGTTAGCAGGAGCAGAGATGATGACTTTTTTAGCGCCAGCTTCTAAGTGTTTTGCAGCGTCTGCACGTTTTGTGAAGAATCCAGTAGATTCAACAACAATTTCTACGCCTTGTTTACCCCAGCTTAATTTCGCAGGGTCACGCTCAGCTGATACTTCGATTGTTTTACCGTTCACTACTAAGTTCGTACCGTCTACAGAAACCTCTGCATCTAGTTTTCCGTGAACAGAGTCATATTGTAAAAGGTGTGCAAGCATGTTAGCGTCTGTTAGATCGTTAACCGCTACTACCTCAACTTCAGGATTGTTTAATGCTGCACGAAATACGTTACGTCCAATACGTCCAAATCCGTTAATACCGACTTTTACTGCCATGATGTTTCCTCCTTTTATAGGTCACAATGTTTTATATTGAGGGATCAATTGACTCCCTTAATAACTCTTTTGCGGCTCCTTCGTCTGTGACGAGAACCGTTCGGCGGGGTTTTTTGAAATAAGCTTCAATGGCCCCTGCCTTTGATGATCCACCTGCAACAGCAATGATGTGTGGAATGCTTTCTAAATCATCTAGCTGCATGCCGACGGAGTGCACTTTGTGGACGACCTCACCATCACGATTAAAGTAATAGCCAAAGGCCTCTGTCACTGCGTCATGCTCATCAATCTTTTTTAAATCTTCAGCTGGTGTGTTTCGTCTCATCGCCATTGTTTTTGCTTCACCGATTCCATGAATGAGCATCGTGGATGATTTAATCGTTTGAAGCACTTCTTTGACTGACGGCTCTTCAATAATGGAAGAGTAAGCACCTTCTGACAGCTGTCCTGGAACAAACAACAGTTTGTAAGTACCGGAAGCTTTTTCAGCCATGTGGGCACAAATGGTGTTTGCCTGATTTTTTACATTCTCCCCAAGACCGCCTCTCGCAGGGACAAACATCATGTCTCTGTTTTTGGCATCAGGGGTCATCATTTCGGCAACGGCTTCCATCGTCGTTCCGCCAGTGACGGCGACGATATTATTTCCAGTAAACCTTTTTTTCATACATTGGACAGCAGCTCTTCCCATCTCTTGCTTCACCCACGGGGATTCGTCACTGTCACCAGAAACGATCACGACTTCTTCTAGGCCTAACTTCCTCTTTAATGTATTTTCCAAAAAGGTTAAACCTAAAACGTCTTTCATCATTCCTTCAAGCATTTCAAGCAAAGCGTGGCCTTCACTCGTCAGCATCATGCCGCTCGTTTTGACATCCAGCAGATTTTGTTCTTTTAAAAACTGAACTTCAGCTCTTAAGATGCGCTCACTGAGACCAAGACTCGTCGCAAGACTTCTGCGGCCGATTGGTTCAGCTAATCTGATGTACTGCAAAATGTCGTAGCGTTTTTGCATAACGATGAGAAGATCTGGCAATAATTTTTTTTGAGCTTCCAATAAACGATTCATGGCTAACGACCCTTTCTTTTCACGTTGGACTAAAAACGTCCCACTGTGACAAAAAACGTCCCGCCACAGCCAAAAAAAATCAATCCCTGCTTTCTTTAATTATTTTAACAGGATCATCTTGCATTTTCAACTATTACAAACACATTTAGACAAAAAATAGACACATTTTCACCGATAGCCTGCTTGTCATCAAGGTTCTTGCTATGATTTTTCTTTTCGAAATATTTTATTTTCTTCTATATTGAATGAATTCATCAATGAAAGTGTGCATGCGTAAGAGGTCCGCATACACACTTTTTTGATATAGTCGTCTTTTATGTTTTTGGGATTCCTTCCTCTTCGGCGAAACGCTTTGCCTCTTCCTTCGGTTTGATTTTGAGATAATAAATGATGTAGCAGGCAGCCATGAACGGGATTCCGCAATAAAGACCGATCCGCTGATCCTCGATAAAAAATAAGCTAATGAGCACGATGCCAAATGCGATGAAGCCTGCTAGTGGGACAAATGGATAGAGCGGTGTACGGAAGACGAGATCTTTTACATCTCCCCCGTCTTTTATGAATTGCTTTCTAAAGAAATATTGAGACAAACAAATGGACATCCACACCACAACAAGAACCATTCCAGAAATCGAAATAAGCCACACATACACCGTTTTTGGTGCCACAATACTTGTGAGCAGAGATAGAGCGGATACACCCATTGTCACCAATAATGCATTGATCGGGATTTTACGCTTGGACAGCTTTTTCGTAAAGGCAGGTCCTTTCCCGTCCTTTGAAAGCGACCAGAGCATACGTGATGATGCATATAATCCAGAGTTTGCTACAGACAAGACAGCTGTGATGATAATAAAATTCATGATATCTGCAGCATATGGGATGCCGACCTTGTCCAGCACGACCACAAACGGACTGTCGACAGCGCCTGCTGTCTGCCATGGAAGAAGTGCCGCTAGAACCGCAATTGATAAAACGAAAAAGACCATCGTTCTCCAAATAATATTCCGTATTGATCGAGGCAATGTTTTTTCAGGGCTTTCACTCTCACCTGCTGCGATCCCTACAAGTTCTGTTCCTTGGAAGGAGAAATTGACCGTGACCATGGTTAATAAAATAGCAAAAACACCATTAGGAAATAGTCCGCCATGATCCGTCAAATGACGAAATAAAGGGGCTGGTTCTCCGCCTTTTAAATGAATCATTCCGAAAATTGCGCCAATTCCGATGATAATAAACAATAGGATGGCCGCAACCTTGATGGCTGAAAACCAAAACTCCGTTTCAGCGAAGCTGCGAGCAGAGATGGCATTCACGGCAAATAATATCACGCTAAATGCTAGACACCAGAGCCAAACCGGAATATCTGGAAACCACCTTTGGAGCAATATGCCTGCTGATGTAAACTCCAGACCAATCGTACACGCCCAGCTAAACCAATACAGCCAGCCGATCATAAAGCCTGTGGACGGGCCTATATATTTGGTTGCATATTCCTGAAAGGAACCGGCTGTTGGCATCGCCACTGCTAATTCTCCAAGACAGAGCATGACCAAATACATTAAAAATCCGCCAATGATAAACGATAGAATGGCTCCCCCCGGTCCTGCCTGATGGATAATCAACCCTGACCCAAGGAAAAGCCCTGTACCGATGACGCCGCCTAAGGCAATCATAAAGAGATGTCTGCTTTTCATGGAACGCTCTAGTTCATTATGCTGTTCTTGCATCAAATCCACTTCCCCACTTTCCCTCTTCTATTCAGCATCCTTTGACAAAATTCGCTGTTCGTTGAAAAAGAAAGGGAGAAAGTGAAGCTTCCTCCCCCTTTGCCATTTAAGCTTGAAACAGTGATTCAATATGACCAATCGCCCAGTCTAAATCTGCTTTTGAAATGGTCAGTGGTGGTGCAAAACGGATGACTGTTTCATGAGTTTCCTTACATAACAAACCTGCTTGCTTCAGCTTTTCACAATAAGGTCTAGCTGCCTCTGTCAGCTCCATGCCTATAAATAGTCCGCGGCCGCGCACTTCTTTAATCACAGGACTTTGAATGCGTGCCAATTTGTCTTTGAAGTATTCACCAAGCTCCATAGAGCGTGCTGCAAGCTTTTCGTCGATTAAAACATCCAGTGCAGCAAGCGACACTGCACACGCAAGAGGATTTCCTCCGAAGGTAGACCCATGAGAACCAGGGTTAAACACGCCTAAAATATCGCGGTTTGCTACAACACACGAGATTGGGAATACTCCGCCGCCTAAAGCTTTCCCAAGAATCAGCATATCTGGCTCAATGTCTTCCCAATCACACGCAAACATCTTACCTGTTCGTGCTAACCCCACTTGAATCTCATCCGCAATGAACAGCACATTTTCTTGCTCACAAAGCGTTTTGGCTTCTTTCAAGAAGCCTTCTGGCGGCATGACAATCCCCGCTTCTCCTTGAATCGGCTCAATGAGGAAAGCCGCTGTCTGTGGTGTGATCGCTTCACGTAACGCTTCAATATCTCCGTAAGGAATTAGCTTAATTCCAGGAAGCATTGGGCCGAAACCTCTTTGGTATTCTGCTTCTGAGGAAAGAGATACAGCCGTCATCGTTCTCCCATGGAAATTGCCAACACACGCAATGATTTCTGCACGATTCTCTTCGATTCCTTTCACATCATAGCCCCAGCGTCTCGCTGCTTTTACAGCGGTTTCTACAGCCTCAGCACCTGTATTCATTGGCAGTGCCATGTCTTTATTCGTCAGTTTGCAAATTTTTTCATACCAAGGACCAAGCTGATCATTATGAAAGGCTCTCGAGGTGAGCGTCACGCGGTCTGCCTGTTTTTTGAGCGCTTCAATAATGCGGGGATGGCGATGTCCTTGGTTCACTGCGGAATACGCACTCAGCATATCCATATATCGATTGCCTTCAGGGTCTGTCACCCACACTCCCTCAGCCTCAGAAATGACAATTGGCAGCGGATGATAGTTTGCCGCTCCATATTGCTCTGTTTGTTGAATCAATTCATTTGTCTGTGTCGTCATCATCTATTCCTCCTTCTGTAAGGTAGCTTCTTTCAATTGGGTTCATCTTCATCCATATGTTATGCAAGGATCGTGCCAACTTTCTGACCGCTTGATCATGGGGTCTACTTCATTAATTACGCAAAGTTTCTTTGCATACGCCAAATTTTTTAGAGGAAACCGCAAAATTTTTCATGTAAAATAGAGGTAACGTCAGGAGGTGGCGCAATTGAAAAAAGATCTGCATGCCGCAAAGCTTGAAAATGAGATTGATTTATATAAACAAATGCTCGATTTAATTGATGTCGGGGTTCATGCTATTGATGAGAATGGACATACGGTTGTTTATAATAAAAAAATGATGGAGATCGAGTCTTTAAAACGCTCAGATGTTCTCCATAAAAATGTACTCGATTTCTTCGCCTTTCAAGATGAGATGCACAGTACACTTGTCCAAGCGCTGCGTACCGGGAAACAAACCGTACATGCCAAGCAGACGTATCATAATTACAACGGAAAAGAAATCACAACGATTAACCATACATACCCACTCGTTCGAGATGGTCTCATTCAAGGGGCAGTTGAAATTTCGAATGATGTGACCAAGCTGGAACGGCTGATTCATCACAATATGAAGAAAAAAGGAAGCACCCGCTTTACCTTCGATTCTATTATTGGACAAAGCCCTACCTTTTTAGAGGTGATTGAGCATGCGAAACGAGCGACACGCACCTCTTCCTATGTGCTCATTGTTGGCGAAACTGGGACTGGGAAAGAGCTGTTTGCTCAAAGCATTCATAACGGCAGCAGCCGGTCATCTGGACCTTTTATTACTCAAAATTGTGCGGCACTGCCTGATAATTTGATTGAAAGCCTGCTCTTTGGTACACAAAAAGGGGCTTTTACGGGAGCAGCTGATCAGCCTGGCTTATTTGAGCAGGCGCAAGGAGGAACCTTGCTTTTAGATGAGATCAACTCACTAAATCCTCATCTTCAAGCAAAACTACTGCGCGTCTTACAGGAGAAACGTGTGAGAAGGCTAGGAAGCACAAAGGAAATTGCTGTTGATGTAAGAGTGATTGCCAATATGAATGAGGACCCTGTGGATGCAATCGCAGGTGGACGCATGCGCAAGGATTTATTTTATCGTCTCGGTATTGTCACCTTATTTATTCCGCCGCTTTCTGAACGAAAAGAGGACATTCCTACGTTTGTGAATCATTTTATTCAAAAATATAATGAGCTGTTTCAAATGAAGGTGAAGACGGCTGATGAAGAGGTACTTGCCCTTTTTAAGGCGTATCATTGGCCAGGCAATGTAAGAGAACTGGAGCATGTGATTGAGGCGGGGATGAATATGATGATGGATGAAGACGACTTAAGCATGCATCACCTTCCCTATCATTTTAGATTTAAGCACGGGGAAGTCCGTCCTAAGGCGCAATTGCAAACAAATTCTTTGCAGCAAACCGCAGCTGCTGACACCTTTGTGTATACAAGCCCAGAACAGACGACTGATTTCCAAACCCAAATGGAACGATTCGAAAAACAATACATCGTCCATTACTTAGAAAAAATGGACGATAATATTTCACAGACTGCAAAGTTATTGGGCATGAGCAGGCAAAGTCTGCAATATCGAATGAAAAAGCTACATATTTCTCGTCAATAATAGAGCTGTGCCATCATTCGGCACAGCTTATTGTGTATCTGACTGTTCTGCTGGTTTTTGCAGCACATCACCGAGCAGATTTTCTACATTTTTCAAATGCGTAAGCATCGCTTTCTCTGCTTCTTCTGGCTGCCTTGCAACGATGGCTTTGTAAATTTGTTCATGTTCTTCGTAAAGCTTCCGAATGGAGGCTTTCGTTGAGAATAACACGACTTTTCTCGTTTCCCGCATCGTTTCTACTAACAAGGATGAGACTTGATTCATTAACACCTTTAATACATCATTCTTCGAGGCTTTGGCTAAGGCGAGATGAAAGGTAAGATCTGCCTCTTCACCAATTTCTTCATGGGCTTCTGCCAGCTTCATTTGTTCAAGTGCATCACGCAGCTGATGTAGGTCATCGTCCGTCCGAAGCAGCGCCGCCTTTTTGACAGCACCTGTTTCAATAATGGTTCTCACTTCAAGGAGCTGCCTGACATCATGCTGCTTCATTAAAAATGCAGGAGATAAAGAAAATGCGAGCTGTTCAGGATCGAACTGCTTCACATATGTGCCTTCCCCTTGTTTCATCTCTATTAATCCGATCGCTTTGAGAGCAGACAGCGCCTCTCTCACAGCGGAACGGCTGACTTGAAAGCTTTCTGAGAGCGATTGAACCGAATCTAATTTTTCTCCCGGAAGAAGCTCACCAGTGCGAATCGATTCGATTAATGCATCCGCAATTTCTTCATATATTTTTTTGGTTTTGATTTGTTTATATTTCAATTGGTCTCACCTCATCACTGTTGTCTACCCTTTTCGGCTCATGCCCTATCTTATACTTTACCCCAAAATTTCCGTTCACACGTCTCCCCGATTTAATTTTCAAAAAATCTTCTGTATGCCTCGCTTTCAACTAAAAAAGCACCTGCCATGTTTCTGGCAAGTACTTCTTTTTAATCATAGCGCTTCCGCAGTGTAGATGATGGAAGATTCATTTGTTCACGATATTTCGCAATGGTTCTGCGCGACACTCGGATGCCAAAGGTTTGCTGTAGCTGCGTCATCATTTGCTGATCTGAATACGGTTTTTTCTTATTTTCCGTTTGGATCAGCTCTGTGATGTACGTCTTGACTGTGTAGCTGGACGCCTCTTCCAGTGAGGGTCCTTCTAGCTTTGCTTGGAAAAATTGCTTCATTTCCATGAGGCCATAAGGGGTTTGCACCATTTTCCCTTTCACCGTTCGGCTGACTGTTGACTCATGCACTTGCAATATATCTGCGATACGCTTCATCGTAAGCGGTTTCATTTTATGTTTCCCTGTAAGGAAAAAATCTGTCTGGTGTAAGATAATCTCACGAACGACATGGGTCATCGTTTGTTTTCTTTGCTTCAGCGCCTGGACAAGCCAATTGTACTGCTGCTCTTTTTCCTTTAGATACACATATGCTTCATGCCGCTTTCGGTCTTGAATCATAGCGAAGTATCCTTCATTCATTTCAACGTCTGGGAAAGCGCGCTGATTCAGCTCAAATGTGATGTGGTCCTGCACGACAGTAATCGTCACATCCGGCTCTATATACACATGGTCTTCTTCGTATGAGAAATGGATGCCTGGTCTTGGTTCAAGCTGCGACACCTCATCTTGTACCGCTTGAAGTGTTTTCATGGAAATACCTGTTTTCGCCGCGATTTCCTTCCATGCTTTTCTTGCAAAGAGAAAGAAGTGCTCATCGATGATCAGCTCGGCTTCATACCAGCGCTCCTTTTTTCTTCTCAGCTGAAGCAGGATGCATTCTTGTAAAGATCTTGCGCCAATACCGGCAGGCTCTAGCGATTGAAGCTGATGAAGGACGGCTTCAACTTCTTCAACTGACACCTTTAAGACAGCTGCCATCTCGTCAACCGGTTCATTTAAATAGCCATTGGAATCAATGGACTCGATCATAAAATGAAAGATCCTTTGATTCTTTTCACTTAGATTCAAATCAATGGCTTGTTTCTTTAAATACATTTGCAGGCTTTCTTTTTGATGCGTTCGATACGGCTCTGTCATTCGGTCTTGAGATTTTTTATGATAAACTGGTTGATAGCTGTCCGTGTCTTTCCGCTCAATCAGAGGGTTCTCAAGCGCTAACTGGTCAAGATACTCGCCAAGCTCAGTGCTATTCAGCTGGAGCAATGTAATGGCCTGCCTGAGTTCTGGTGTGAGCACCTGCTTTAATACTTGTTCTTGTTGCAGATTAAGGCTCATTGTCTCCCCTCCCTCTCATCATTTTACATGAAGATTGACGGACCGTATATACGAAATAGGAGTGATTCCCATGTCTGAACTTTTTTCCGTTCCATACTTTGTTGACAACTTGAAACAACACATCGCCATGAATCAAAATGAAGACAAGATTCATGCCATGAATGCCTATTACCGCTCAGTCGTGTCAACGCTTGTACAAGACCAGCTGACCAAAAATGCTGTGGTTTTGAAGCGAATTCAGCACCTTGATGAGGCGTATCAAAAGGTGAAAAAAGAAAGCGAATGAACGAAAAAGAACACCCTTTGTCACGATGGCAAAGGGTGTTTTTCATTTGCAAAAAGCTTCCGATCCAGCCTTGATTTGTACATCATCAAAAAACCAGAACGTCCTACAGTATAGATGATAAAAGCAAACCATAATCCGTGATTGTGCCAAATAGGCGTGACCGCTGCTTGAACAACGATAAACAAGATCATCGCAAACAGCATCGAATTTCTGACAGGGGCAATTTCTGTCGCACCTGTAAATACGCCGTATATGACCAAACCGAAACAAGCGGCAAACGGATAGAGAACGAGCCAGTCTGCATAGCCTAATGTCACATCTAGAAGACGGGGAAGATTTGTAAACAAGCCCAAGATCGGCTCTTTTAAGAGAAAATAAACCGACGCAATGACGCATGCCATGACAAGTGCCCACTGCCTTGAAAGGGTTAAGGTTCTCTCATAAAGGGTGCGGTCATTTGCACCAACTGATCTGCCCACAAGGATGCTGGATGCATTGGCAAAACCATCGAACAAATAAGCCATGATGTAGTGAATTTGAAATAAGATGGCATTGGCCGCAAGCATTTCTGTTCCAAAAGAAGCACCTTTTGCTGTAAACATGTTAATCACGACAAGGAGACAAATCGTCCGAATAAACAAATCTTTATTCACATGAAACATTTTCTGAACTGCCTGTGTATCCATAATTTTCTTAATAGACGGCACCTGGAACCCGTTTTTTGAATGCTTCATAATGATCCATGCGCCTAGCACAAAGGCGGTTAATTCAGATATCAATGTCGCAGCTGCCACCCCTTTGACTGCAAACGAAAACACATGAACAAGCAGGAGGGCAAGGACCATATTCATGACATTGATCAAGATTTGTAAAGAGAGGGCTTCTTTCATTTTTGCCATTCCCATCAGCCAGCCTAATATCACATAATTCATCAAGGTAAACGGCGCACCCCAAATCCGAATATGAAAATAATCTGCTGCAAATTGCCGTACATCCGCAGCCGGAGAGATCACGAGAAAAGCAGATTGAATAATGGGCCATTGCAGGGCAATAAAACAAAGGCCGACAATGATGGCAATTAAAAAGGGTCTTAGAAAAGCAAGTACGCCCTGCTCTTCACTCTGCGCCCCATTTGCTTGAGCGGCAAAAGCAGATGTACTCACCCGCAAAAAACCAAAGAGCCAATAGAGTGTACTGAAAATGAGACTGCCAACTGCGACGCCTCCAATATACGCGGGATTGGCAAGCTGACCGACAACAGCTGTATCAACAGCTCCAAGTAATGGAGTGGTCATCGTTGAGATGGTTAAAGGAACGGCTAAAGCTAAATACGCTCGATGGTTCACGATGCCACCTGCCTTTCATGAAAAATAGCCTCTTCTAAAAGAGGCTTAGATTGTTGACAAAGTGCTAAAATGATTTTTATTTTAGCACTTTGTCTTCTTTTCAGCGTGATAGAAAACCTTTGAAGTCTAGGAAGGGCAGCTACTTTTGCGGAGCGAATTGAACATTCGTGAGCACCAGCGCGCAGACCTGACAACGAATGCGAGGGTTTGTCTACACGCTGAGCCTCTTCTAAAAGAGGCATTGATGTAATGAAGATTTATCGAACCGGTCTGCCAATTGTTCGGGACAAAGGATGGTCTACGAGCATTGCATCTCTCATCTTTTGCACCGCTTTCTCTTCTGATGAAAAGAAATCATCCTTTGATCGAAATTGAGCAACAAGTTCACCTTGATCTAATATCGCCAATTGATCACTTAAGTGATAGGCTGCCGTCATATCATGTGTAATAAATAAGTAAGCGACACCTAGTTCCTTCTTTAATTCTACTAATAAATCTAAAATGACACCCTGTGTGACCATGTCTAAGCTGCTGACGGATTCATCCAGTACGACGAGCTTTGGCTGCAGTAATAAGGCTCTTGCAATGTTGATTCTTTGCAGCTGACCGCCGCTGAATTGGTGCGGATATTTAGATAAGTCCTTTTCACTGAGCCCGACTCTTTCCAGCCAATGGATCAGCACGCTTTTGCGTTCTTTTCGGCTCATGGTTCCATAGTTTTCAAGCGGCTCGGATAAAATTTGTTCGACTGTCCACCTTGGATTTACCGCCGAGTACGAATCCTGAAACACCGCTTGCACATGCCGGCGATAATGTTTGCGTGTTCTTTGATCTGCACAATATATATCCTGCCCTTCAAAAAGAACCTGACCGGCTTTTGGCTTCTCTAGACCAAGTATGATACGACCTAGCGTGCTTTTCCCTGCGCCGCTTTGCCCCAGTAATCCGACGCACGTGCCTTCTTCAATGATTAAATTGACGCCGTTTAAGACTTGGTCTGCGCCTTTTTTTCTCATCAGAAACGACCGGCTGTTGTATGAATGACTAACTGCTTTCACTTCTAATAAATGCAAGGGCCTTCTCACCTCAAATCGGACAAACAGCTGGGATGGATGGACGAGCTGCTAATAGTTTCTTTGTATAATCATGCTTGGGGTTTTCAAAAAGCTCAAGGACTTCTGCTTTTTCTACCATTTCTCCCTGTCTCATGACAACAACCTGATCTGCCATTTCTGCAATGACGCCAAGGTCGTGAGTAATGAGCAAGATGGCAGTTCCATAGTCATGACGAATTTGGTTCAGATGCTCAAGCACCAGCTTCTGCGTGTGTACATCTAAAGCAGTTGTTGGTTCATCTGCTATGAGGAGAGGCGGGTGCATACAGGCAGCCATGGCAATCATGACACGCTGCAGCATGCCGCCGCTTAGTTCAAAGGGATACTTGTTTAACAGCTTGTCTGGCTGCGGCAGATTCATCTGCGCTAACGCATCTATTGCCTTCGCTTTTGCCTGCCTTTTACTGACAGTAGTATGCCGGCGGATGGTTTCAATCAGCTGATGACCGATCGTCCATACTGGCGTAAAGCTGTTCATTGGATTTTGCATGATATATGAGATGTCCTTGCCCCGAATAGAACGTATATCCCTTTCACTCAGACCGATCAATTCTCGTCCTTGAAGTGTGATGCTACCAGTGACATCGGTTGTTTTTCGGTCAAGCATATGTAAGATCGACATACTTGTCACCGTTTTCCCGCAGCCGCTCTCACCTATTAATCCAACGATTTGGCCTCGCCCTACTTCAAACGATACGTCCTGAATAAGAGAGGTTGTCCCATAAGGCGTTTTCGTCTGCACATGCAGGTTCTCTATTTGTAAAATGGACTCTTGCACATTGATCATTCCTTTACACACGGCGTTTGATACCATATTTCTCTGAAAGGGCTTCTCCTAGTAAATTAAAGAGGACGACGACAGCCATGATGACAAGACCTGGATACAGCATCAACTGAGGATTCGTTTGAATATACGATTTCCCTTCATGGATCATTGCTCCCCATTCAGGCATAGGAGGCTGAACGCCTAATCCGAGAAAGGACATCGCTGAAATGTCCATAATCGCCCAGCCCATTTCAAGTGTGCCAATGACCGCGAGTGGCGGCAGGACATTTGGAATCATATGCTTTCTCATGATGTTCCAGTGGGATGTCCCGCTGATTTTCGCAGCGGCAATAAAGTTCTGTTCTTTTAAACTCAGCACCATTCCTCGGAAGACGCGAGCATAGTATACCCACTGCACAAGCATCAAGGCAAGCACTACTTGAGAAAGTCCAGGACCGAAGATGCCGACTAATCCGAGGATCAGCACCAGGTTCGGGAATGCCATGATCCCGTCGCAGATTCTCATTAAGACGTGATCGATCCAGCCACCTTTGTAACCTGACAACAAACCAACGATTAACCCAATCAATAAAGAAGAGAGAAAGATTAATAACGCACAGCCTAGTGAAACACGTGCACCATATAAAATTCGAGATAAATTGCATCGGCCTAATTGATCTGTCCCAAGAGGATACTCCCACGAAGATCCCTTTAGCTTCATCGCTAGATTGACAGCCGCCGGATCATGTGGAGCGATCCACGGCGCACATATTGTCACAATCAGCAATAGACCAAGGAGCACCACGCAGATCGAGATCAGCTTTTGATGAGAGAAGAGATATTTTCCTTTTGTCATCATGACTGGCGGCCTTCCTTTCTGGAAATACGGGGGTCAATGATCAGCTGAAGTAAGTCCACAATCAAGCTGCTCAAAATAAAGATACATGCTGCCATAAGGACATAGAATTGAATGACCGGCAGATCCCGGTTAAAGATCGCTTCAATAAAGAAGCGCCCAAACCCTGGCCATGAAAAAACTGCCTCTACGATAATGGTTCCTGTCAGCAGCTTGCCAAGATTCACCCCAAGCCCTGTCAGCATTGGCGATATCGCGATTCTCAATACATGCTTGAACATGATCGACCGTTCCTTTAATCCTCTAATTCTCGCATATTGAACAAACGGCTCTTGAAGCGCCTCACTCACACTTGATCGTAATAGCCTTGTATACATCGCAATTAAAGGGACGGCAAGTGTGACCGACGGCAGAATGAGATGCTCCCATGTTCCCACCCCTTCAACCGGTAGAAGATCGAGCTTCACCGAAAAAAAGAAGATGAGCAAATACCCCAAGACAAATGTCGGGATAGATGCTCCTAAGAAAGAAATGAGCCGGCTCACATGATCAACGACGCCATTTTTCCTCATGCCGCTGAAAAAGCCGAGTGGAATGCTGACACAAATTGCAATCAGTAGACTAGTCAGCGCCAATTGAATCGTCGCTGGTATTCTATAGATCACCTCATTGAGCACAGGCTGGTTGGACATATATGATTTGCCAAAATCAAGATGAATGACTTTTTCAATGGTGTGAAGATACTGCATATAAAACGGTTGGTCTAAACCAAATTCACTTCGTTTTTGCGCTAATATTTCATCCGTTGGCTGGATATGAGCCGCCGCTAAATATGCCTCAGCCGGGTCGACTGGCGAAAGGTGAATCATACCAGTCGTGAAAAGAGTGGCTAATAAAAATACAGGGATGATTGATAGCATGCGTTTGACGATATAGCGGCCCATTTCCTAACCTTCCTTCTATTACTTCAGCTTAATACCTGTGAATGGATGTTCGTCGCGATTTGCTGGGAACTCAAAGTCCTTCACATTTTTTTGATAAACGGCTGTCTTTTTAAAATAAGAGATTGGCACAATTGCCCCTTGATCCTGTAATGAAGATAAGACAGACGAATAAAGTGCTTTTCGTTTGTTTTCATTGGTTGTTGATGGAATTTCGCTCATTTCTTTGATCAGCTTGTCCTTATTTGGATAGGCTGAGATGGCTTCTTTGAATCCAAAACCATCTGATGAGACGACGTTCATAAATGTATGCGGATCATATGGCGCTCCGTAGTTGCTAAAGAAGTTCATATCAAACTTATTAGCTTTAAAGCGCTGCACCTGTGTTGCCAGCTCCACACCTTCAAGTTTGACACCAACGCCAATGGCACCCCATTCTGCTTGAAGCGTCTCAGCCATCGCTTTTTGAATCGATTCTGCTGAATCATACATCATACTAAATTCAAGCGTTTTTCCATCTTTTTCACGAACGGTTTTTCCTTTTGGTAGTGTCCAGCCTGCTTCATCCAGCAATGCTTTCGCTTTGTCTACATCATATTGGAACGACTTCACCTTAATATCAGATGTGTAAGGCATGTTGGTCGGCAATATGTGATCTGCTTCATCCTCTAAGCCAGAGGTAACACCTTCTACCATTGACTTCTTATTGATCGCATATTGAAGGGCATGTCGCACTTTCTCATCTGACAGCTGATCCACTTTTGTGTTCATGACAAGCTGTCTCGTTGCTACCGGCTCTGACATTTTTGTTTCATACTTACCGCTCGCCTCTAACTGTTTGTAGGCATCCAGGCTAATGGTTCCTTCTCCGTAAAGGACGTCTACATCACCTTTTTCAAATGCCATGACTCTCGTTTCCGCATCTGGGATGACCTTGACTTTGATTTCTTTGACCTTTGGTTTTTCTCCCCAATAATGATCATTTCGTTCGAAAATGGCATAGTCATCTTTTTGATATGTTTTTAATACCCAAGGGCCTGTTCCCACTGGTTTTTCAATTCCTTTTGACGTATCACCGTTTTTAGGGAAGCCTGCTTCGCCTAAGAAACGAACCGGGCGGACAACGGCTAATTCTTGAACAGTTGGATAATATGGCTCTGTTAATGTGAGTTTAAATGTTTTCTTGTCTACTGCTTCTGTCTTTTTGATCTTTTTTATCACACCTAACCAGCTATGTATATCCTTGTTTTTCAAGATGGAATCAAAGTTCTTTTTCACAATGTTTGCATTAAACTCAGATCCATCTGAAAATGTCACTTTGTCTCTTAGATGGAACGTGTACACCTTGCCATCCTTTGACACATCCCATGATTTCGCTAATTCAGGTTTTAGCTTTCCATTCTTTTGATAGCTGACCAATGGCTCATAAATCATTGATTGCGCGAACAATTGTGATGGGTTGTATACGTGCGGATTCATTTCGCCAATATCTCTCGGCCAAGCCATCGTGATCATGTCAGGATGATCCTTGTTTCCATCTGCCCCATTGTTTGCTTGAGAACAGCCTACTAATAAAAAGATAAGCAGGAAAGGGATGACTGTATTTATTTTAATTTTCGGAAAAAATTGACTCCTAATAAACATAAGATGTTCCTCCTAATTGATGCTGATAATCATTTTCATTTTAAGGAGGAAGGACCCCGTTGTCAATATCATATTTAAAACGAATTGACAATAAATAAACCTATTTATTCCACAAATTGATGAATTTGATAAAAAGAGAGGCAGGCTGCTTACGAGTGAGCAGCCTGTGAAGAGGTGAAGGTTTTTTCTCGCAGGGCATGACGAAGTGTGTCAATGATACGATCCTGTTCAGCGTCTGTCATACTTGTTCCAGAGGGGAGACAAAGCCCTGTTTCAAATAACAATTCAGATACGGGAGTGCCTTTCGCCGCTGAATAAAAGGGACAATCACGAAAGAGCGGCTGTTGGTGCAGCGGCTTCCATACACGCCTTGCTTCAATCTGTTCTTCTTCTAGTGCAGCAATGATGTCCACTGGAGAGGTTCTTTTATCGCGATCAATGGTCAATGTCGTCAGCCAGCGGTTGGACTTGGTGTCTTGATATTCAGACATGAAATAAAGACCCTCTACTTTAGATAACGCATCCTGATACCGCTTGAAAATGCGGCGCTTTTGTTCAACACGCTCGTCCAATATTTCCATCTGAGCAATCCCGACGCCTGCTAGCAGGTTGCTCATGCGATAGTTGTATCCTATTTCTTGATGCTCATAATGCATCGCGCGCTCTCTTGCCTGTGAAGCGAGAAAGCGGCAGCGTTCGATCGCAGCTTCATCATTACTCACAAGCATTCCGCCGCCTGATGTTGTAATGATTTTATTGCCATTAAACGAATAAATGCCGAACCTGCCCATTGAGCCGCTTTTTTTTCCTTTATATAGAGCACCTAACGATTCAGCCGCATCCTCAATGACTGGCACATCATATGCTTCACACAACGCCAGGATCTCGTCCATTTTTGCGCTTTGTCCATATAAATGCACGACAATGACTGCACGGGGTCTTTTTCCAAGTCGTTTTGATTCCACAAAGGCTTTCTCTAAAGCAAGCGGGCACATATTCCATGTATCCCTTTCAGAATCAATAAAAACGGGCGTGGCTTGTTCATATAAAATCGGATTTGCAGTTGCCACAAATGTGAGGGTGGAACAAAAGACAATGTCCCCTTTTTCAACGCCAATAAGCTTTAATGCGAGGTGAATTGCTGCTGTTCCAGAAGATAAAGCCGCTCCTGCATTCACTCCTGCATAGCGCGCGACTGCCTGCTCAAATTCATTCACAAGAGGTCCAAGCGGTGCAATCCAATTACTCTTGAAAGCTTCCTCTATTTTCAAATACTCTTTTCCGCTCATATGCGGTGGTGATAAGTAAATCCGTTTTCTTTCTTGCATCATTTCCCACCCTCTCTCCGATCTTTGATTTCTATTGCAGGAATGCCTACAGCGACTTTCTGATCGTGTATATCTCTTGTTACTGCGGCTCCTGCGCCAATGATTGTCCAGCTTCCGATTGATGTCCCGGGTATCACAACAGCACCTGCCCCAATATGGGTTCCCATTCGTACAGACACACAGCCAGTTAACACTGCTCCCGGTGACAGATGGACAAATGATTCGAGTATACAGTCATGCTCTACGATAGATCCTGTGTTGATAATCGCATGTTCACCGATTACTGCATCTGCTTGAACTACTGCCCTTGCCATTACGACAGCTCCTCTTCCAATGACCGCTGATGGACTTACGACCGCCTGTGGATGGATGAGTGTGGAAAATGCCGTGTTTTCAAAGGAGAGGCGTTCCTTTACTAACTGTCTGCTCTCATTTTGTCCGATCGCAATCAGCCATTTCATATGTGGCATTGTCTCTCTCAGCTGTTGACTCACGGAGATCGGTCCATACAAGATACTGCTTTGAGTCGTAGTCTCTTCAAATTGATCATCTAATACGGCACATAATGAGTAATCGGGATGGGCAGCAATCATTTCTTGAATGACTTTGCTATGCCCACCAGCACCAATTAAACCAATCGGTTGCTCTTTACATATCGGTTCCTTTGAATTTTTCAGCTGTGGCATGATGCGGCTGCTGCACCCCCTCTGTTTTGATGACTTTCAGCAAGGTCATCCATAAAATTTTCATATCAAGCCAAAATGATTGATGCTCGACGTACCAGAGGTCATAGTAGAATTTCTCCTCCCAGGAGATCGTGTTCCTTCCATTCACCTGTGCCCATCCAGTAATGCCAGGCTTGACAAGATGGCGCCTTGCTTGCTCCTCTGTATACATCGGTAGATATTCCATCAGAAGCGGCCTTGGTCCAACGAGACTGAGCTCTCCTTTTAGGACATTGACTAGCTGCGGCAATTCATCAAGACTGAGCTTGCGAATCAAGGCGCCGGTTTTTGTTAATCGAAGATGATCTGGCAGGAGCACCCCGTGCTCGTCACGCTCATCGGTCATCGTCCGAAATTTATATAGCATAAATGGCCGACCATACAGACCAGGCCGCTTCTGCCGAAACAACACAGGCCTCCCAATTTTCCACCGAATCAATCCATAAAGCAGAAGAAAAAGAAGACTGCCTGCGATGAGCAGCGTCAATGCCACCATCACATCTAACATTCTTTTCATCATGAAATCTCCTTTTCTCACTAGCGGGAAACAGCTTGTTTTACCTTATGCACCAGCTGCTGCCGCTCTCGTTTTGTTCCTGCAAATTGATACAAGTAGCCCATATAAAGAAAGAAACATAGACCGCCAATACAAAACAGCTCCCACCAGGACGTCACGTCATAAATCGCTTGAATTCCTGCACAGACGCCCCAAATCATGAGCGCTCCTGCAAGTGGAACCATCGTATGTTTGTAAAAGATGGTGCGTTTCTGATTCGTGATGCGGGCCGTATAAAATGGCAGAAACACAATATTTTTGATCAATAAAACAATCGCTCCCGCTGATGCAATGCCGTATAAACCAAGCTGAAGCGTATGAGTCAATCCATAGGCAAAAAGTACATTGGATACACCTAATATGAGCGTGACCACCGCTGGAACCTTCAATCGATTAAAAGCGGTCGGCACATATGTCAGCGGTAAAAACATCAAGGTCAAGCATAAATAAGCAGCATGAATCATGAGAAGCCATTTCAGCTCTTCAAAGGCAGGTCCCAGCCATAAAAGCATGAGCGGACCGGCAAGTCCTCCTAGCAGAGCGGCCGGAAACGCGACAAATAATCCGCTCCACTTAATGGCACTGGCTGCATATTGAATGAGACCTTTTTCATCTTGATTCGAGTAAAATTTCGTAATCGTTGGGGCAAATACAACCGCCAATGTCCCTGCGAGTGTGCGTAATAATAATGGAAATTGTAATATCGCCGCATACTGTCCCGTCGCTTCCGCTCCAATGAGCAGATTCGTCATCAATAAATCAATCTGTAAAAATAGCAAAATCCCCATTTGCTCAAAAGAATGCCAGACCCCTGATCGAACAAGTGTAAGACTAGAAGATAGTGAAACGTGCCGCCACTTAAACGAAAACCAAGGAATAAGCTTTTTAAAATAATAGATACCAATTCCCATAGCCGCCATGCTTCCTATCACAGCCGCAAGTGGAATATGCCAGATGGCGGGTGCCGTCCATGTAAACAGCAGCACAATCATCATTGCCCTCAAAAACATTTGAATAGCCTGACCAATACTTGATACATATAACTTATTCGCATAAAACGGCGCAGCCCCAATGCCGGACATGACAAAATTGAGCATAAATAATAGACCCCCTAATATAAAGGCGGTCTGTGTGTCCTTGGCGAGATCATCAGGCACATGAAGCCACTCTACAAGCTGGCTGGACATGAACAGACAAAACAAAAAAAGGCTAATCGATAAAAAAATGGAACTGACGAAATAAGATGAGAGATAGCGCTGCGCCTTCTCCATTTCTCCTTTATGAGCCGCCACAGAAAAAAAACGCACCACCACAGCACTTAATGACGCCGTAATAACCGATAAATAGTTGATCATATTTTGCGTCAGATGGATTAAGCCGAATGCTTCGACTCCAAGTGTATGAACGATGTACGGTGTTAAACAAACAGACATAAGCATCATCAAGACAAACGTCATGATGTTTGCACTGGCATTGTAAAGAAACGCTCGATTCATTTTGATTTCACGCAGCGTGTAAAAGCCTTCATCCAGCTTCCTCTCCCTTTTGTCTGCTCGTTTTCATCAGCTGATGAATCGCCTCTTTCACAGACGCCTCATTCGGTTCTTTCAATAGCGTCAAAAACGGAAGATGAGCCACCCATTCATATCCTTCCATCACCTTATGATCAAACGACCTGAGGACAACACACGGTGTTTGCGTAATCGCACAAAAAATCATGCCGTGAAGCCGGTCTGTCACGACGACCTGAGCCTTACTTAACTCTTTCCATAAAGCAGATAATTCATCTAAGCGAGTCGTTCGATCCACTCGTTTGCCAATTGTCGTTGTGATCAAACCGACTTGATCATACGTCTCTTGAATATGCTGCTTTAGCTCCCGCCGCTCCTTTTCAGTGAGATACGCTTCCTTATCCTCTCGCAAACAAAGTAGAACCCCTTCACGTTTTTGTTCCTTGTTTGATTCATCTAATGTCAGCACCATATCAGGCTGTTTCCACACATCTTGATCAGGGAAGTGCTGCTTCATCCAAGTGTAGGTTGTTTGATCTCTTGCCATGAGAAGCAGCCTTGGATGGTGTTTGTATGTTTGAATGGCGCGGCGTTCCTCTCTTTTTCCTCTCTTTGTTTCTGTAAAATGGGCAGTGGCCGGCAATTGAATCACCGGATAGGACTTGAAGGTTTTCATGATAAATTGTCTCGTCCATTCTTCATAACGGTATAAGTCCCCCATATTGCCTCCACCGATGATACAGACGATGTCTTCTGGGTGCCGCATACGCTTTAACGGACGGGCGAGGCGATAAATCTCCTTCATGTCCACTTCCATGATGTCGTAGGCGGGAAAGTGCTCTTTTAAAAAACAATAACTCGCATAGGCAATGGCATGATCCCCTAAATTATCATGTCCTGGCAGCAGCGTGAGAATGATTTTCTTCTGATGACTCCGCTTTGGCAGGCTTTGGCGGCTCAGTCGATATTCAAGCGGATATTTAACCTTTAAGAGCAGCCACTCTGCGGCGTGCGCCTTCAATTGCTGCAATGTCAATCTCATCACCCCTATTTCCTTGTTTGATATTCGATCCATTTTTGATAGCTAGAAGCGGCGGCAGACAGCGGATAAACCAGCCGGCACTTCGCAAGGAATAAAATCATTCGCTTTCGAGCGGTGAGCTTCGATGGTTCCACTTGTTTGACAGCATGCTGAAAAGCCTCGTGTGTCACCATTTCCCGCATGTGATCAAGCTTTTCCCGAAGAGAGAGTGCATTTTGGCTCTTCCATTCGTTGAGCATACAATGAAGGGTATGATTGACAATAAAAAAATCAAGTGCCTTTTCATACAGAGAGATGTCATCATATTCTGTCAAAAACAAGCGCTGCGCATGATAAAAGGTTAGTCCATGATGAAAATACTGCTTCTGATATCGCTGCACAATAGAAGACAGATGAACACGGTAGTAATAAAGAGGTTCATGAACAAAGGCAATGCCGCGAGATAAAGAAAAACAGCGCAGCGTCACATATTGATCTTCTATGTTCTCAAGTTCCCCCCGCAGCGGAAATCGAATGTGATGTTCTTCGATAAAGGCACGTCGATACAGCTTATTCCATGAGAACCCCGTAATGTCTCCATGCAATAATGCTTCAATTAAACTCGTTTTTTCGGCCGACCGCTCGGCTAACAACGTCGTTGGTATGGTTCGCTTTGACTGTTCAAATTGAATCCAGTACTCACTGACAACTAGATCTGCGCCGGTCATTTCAGCTTTTTCATACAAGGCTTCGCAGTAATGAGGCGCTAGAATATCATCTGAATCAACAAAGGCAATATACGTGCCCTTTGCTTCTTCGATGCCCCGGTTCCTCACAGCGCCTAACCCTTGATTGGTTTGATGAATGACCCGAAACCGCTGATCTTGCGAAGCAAATGCTTCAAGATATTCTCCGCTACGATCTGTAGATCCATCATTCACGAGAATGACCTCTATATTTGAAAAACTTTGATCTGCAATTGATTGAAGGCATTGCTCCACATACTGACTCGTATTGTAGACTGCGACCAATAGACTGATAGCTGGCATTACAACATGCCCCACCTTTCTCAAAATCTACTTTGTAAATATCGTCCTGTACGGTAACACAGATGAATCGAACGGCATCAGCATGATGCTGTACAGAATATAGCAAACAGCAATCCCTACATAGATAAAAACATTAGACCGCTGATCAAAAATACGTGTGAAATACGGCAGTAAAATAAGCTGATACAAGCCAAAATAAATATGAAATCTTGCATAAATGACATCCTTTGTGGCAAGGATGCCAAACAAGAAACCGAGCAAACAAAAGTTCACAACGTAATCACTCTCAGGCGTCAGCTCACGAAGCCGTTTTCGATAAAAGAACGCAAGCAAAAGCGGCAAAATCAATACACCGATTTTTGTCACATTCATTCCATTTGTATTCGTTGTGAGCCATTCCTCGTAATGCCCATACGAACTGCCTTGCAGCATTACGACAAACACGGAAATAAAGCGGTCATAAAGAGCGGTTAACCCTAAGAAAATCATGCATAAGACCAGCATCATCCATGACCACGATTTTGTTCTCACGATAAAATACACAGGAATCATGATAAGAGCTGATGAATGAAACAATGAACATACGAGGACAAGCGGAAAATATAATTTCCACTGACCATTGATCACAAGACGGATGGCATAAAAAAGAACCGCCGCCACCATATACTGACGCATGCCATTAAACGAAGCGTAATAATGAAAGGTGCCGAGAAAAAGCAGCATACTCAGCTCAAAGGGACGACCATATTGAATGAGCGTCTTGATGATAAAAAAATAGGTGATCGCCCCAACCGAGATATACATGATTTGCGGATCATGGGACAGTTGATTGAGCATCCATAAAATAAACGTAAATCCTGGGTCAGTAGCCGCCTTGTCCACACCAAATCCGAAGATATGCCAAGGCTTTTCATAATTGATGGAGAACTCATACATCTGTCCATATGTGACAAAATCGGTTCCTACTTTGTACCGAATACCAGCGACAATACAAAGAAACAAAAACGGAAATAACACGAGAATCTTGTTAGGCCGCCATCCGCTTTGAATGGTATCATCACGCTTACCGTAAAATGCGGCAAAGCTCGACCATAAATAGACCATGATCATGTTCACCAAATATACCGCCATCTGCCATTCCTTCCTTACAGTCCATATCCATTCATCACACGTGTGATGTTCTGTTTGACATCAAATCCTCTTTGTTCAAGCTGGTACGTAATGGTCTCTTGAAGAGGAGGCTCTGCATGATACGCTTCAAGCACCGCCTTCATCCATTCATGCGCGGAATCCCGCAGCGACATTCTTTTCACAAGACCGCAGCCTAAATCTACTTCCTCTGTAATATGATCTGAAATCACACAAGGCAATCCAGATGCCTGTGCTTCCACTAAAACGAGTGGAAGGCCTTCAAACAAGGAAGGCATCACAAATACATCAAATGCTTTCATATAGTCTGGAACGTCCGATACAACGCCTGTAAAGACAATGTTGTCTAACAAACCGGCCTTTTCCGCATATGATTCAACCACCTGCCTCAGCGGTCCATCCCCTACAAGGACAAGCTGAAATGAAACCCCCTGCTTCTTTAAGGTCTGTGCCAATTCCATAAAAAAAACGTGATTTTTTTGTTCATGAAAACGGCCAATATGACCTATCACCATACTCTTTTCCTGAAGACCCAGCTGCTTTTTGATCTTCACCTTTTCTTCTGGATCAGGCTGAAAGAAAAGGGATAAATCGATCCCATTCGGCAGCACCTCAACCTGTCCATTCTTCATTTTTTTCTGCCCAAATAAAAAGGAGCCGGCATCCTCACCGCATGCAACAAGCTTTGTAGAAAATGCAAAAATCAGCCGGCGAAACCCTTTGAGCATCAAATGGTCTACCCAATTTGGCGACTGTTTCCAAGCTGTATTATGCGAATGACAAATCCGCACCTTCACACCCGCCAATTTCGCAGCAAGGGCAGAGAAGCCTGTTTGAAAATCTGTATGTGCATGCACTGCTTGATACGGTCCTGTTCGTTTGATCGTCTTTGTCAATGTTCTGACAAATGCCAAAGGAGAGGACGCTCCAATACTCGGGACGTAAAAGATACGTCCTCCGAGCCTCTGAATTTCCTCATCATAATCACAGACATCCTTCCGGTGGGTAATAAAGTCAAATTGAAGAACATTTCTATCGAGCGCACGATAGATGTTCATGATCATCGTTTCAGCTCCGCCGCGGTTCATCCCGCCCACAATATGAAGTACACGCTTTGGCTCACTCATCCCGAATCCGCCTCCTTTTCAACAAAGACGCCTCCAGCTTCCGCTGATGATAAAATTTCATGATCTTCGGTGATAAACAGGCACGGACCACCGGCTTTAACGCAAACAAATAATGAACCGGCGGCAATTTTAATAACCAGCATGCTTTTAAAACGAGCCAGGCATTATCTATCGAATATTGAAACTTACGACGCTGAAAAGCCGCTTCATCCTCTCTCACAAGGTATAACGGCTCTTGTAAATTAAAGCCTTTTCTCCCCGTAGCAAAAAAACGGATCCACAGATCAATATCTTCCATCCGTCTCGTTGTTTTCACAGAGCGATATCCATTTAAAGCCTTGTACGCAGCAGCCCTCATCATAATGGTTCCATGACAAAAAGGCGTCCCTCTTGCCAGCACTTTTCGATCAGGCTCTGAAATCAGTGCACGTACACCTTTTGTACCCAATTCATCAAACACGGTCATCGCCGTCCCGACCACATCATATTCAGGATGTGATTCAAGGAAATCCACCTGTTTTTCTAAACGATCAAGTACTGATATATCGTCGCCATCCTGCCTTGCAATCAAGTCTCCCCTCGCTTCAGCTAGACAGCGATTCAGACTGGCAGCGAGCCTTTGATTATGCTCATTGCGGATAAGGCGAATTCTTTCAGGTTCTCGTTTTGTATAGGACAGCACTTTTTCATAGGTGCCGTCTGTTGATGCGTCATCACATATGATGAACTCCCAGTTGTCATATGTTTGATGAAGAATGGAGTCAATACTTTCTTCTACTGTGTCTTGGCAATTATAGACGCCCATGATGATAGACACCTTTGGCTTATGCATGCTCACATCACCTTCTTTGCTTGATCCATAAAGGTTGTATAAATTTCTTCCATAGCACTCACCGTCTGCTCCTGTGCAAATGCATGGGCTAAGGAGCGCCCCGCTTTTCCCATGAGGGGCAGCTGATCTCTTTTGTGATAAAGCTGGTGCAAATATTCAGCCAAGTCATTCACATCATGCGGTTTGACTAAAAAACCATTCACGCCATGTCTGATCAACTCACAGTGTCCTCTATTCTCTGTTGCAATGACCGGCTTTTCCGCAGACATCGCTTCAAGCAGATTCATGCCGAGCCCTTCTCTTAAACTAGTCGACACACATACATCACTCAAATGCATCCATTCCTCGATTTGTTTGCAAAAACCAGCAAAGTGGACATGCTTTTCAAGATGGAGTTCGTGAACCAACTTTTCATACATCGGCCTCATTGCCCCTTCCCCGACAAACACGATCTTCACATTTGGTATTTTCCTATATAGCTGGGCACATGCTTTGATGAGCATTCCTTGGTTTTTATTCGCATTTAATTCGCCAGCGCACAGCACAATAAAATCTTCTAAAGAAAAGCCATGGACTGCACGAAGATGCTGCTTCTCTTTTTCATTAACTGGTGCAAATCGTTTCATATCCACACCCATACCAGGAACGTAATAAACAGATGTCCGCTCTTTTGATAGACGATCAGCTCTTTTAAAATCTTCTCCATTAATGGTGATCAGAGCGTCTGTATGACGGGCGAGCCATCGCTCAATCGGATAATAGAGCAACCAGTTTTGAAGCGGCGCTCCTTGCCAAAAGTGAAAGCCATGTGCTGTGTAAAGTACCTTCGTCCCTTTTCTGCGCGCGCTTTTGGCTGCAAGTCTACCAATCACACTGCCCATTGGTGTGTGACAATGGATGAAGTCGTAGTGCTCTTTCGCTAACAGCTTCTTCAGCTCGACATACGCAAGCCGGTTGTGCACATGAAAAGGAGAGCGCTGAATCGGAATCGAGTGCGCTTGATCCACATAGGGAAGCTCCAGCTGACCATTTGCCGCTGTATGCACTTCCCATCCTTGTTCCTGAAACCACCGGAAATACGGAAGGTGAAATGCCTTAAAATGATAATCAACCGTTGCGCAAAACAAGACTTTTTTCTTCATCAGCAAGCGCTTCCCCCTCTCTTTTCATCTGTTCAGACAACAAATCATGCGATTCGATGGCAGCAAATAATGCTTCTCTCATTTGCTCTTCACTCATGATGTCAAATTCATGGATAAAGCGGTTCAGCACATATGGATCCCCATCCAGCGCATGGCCGATATGAATTTTCGGGAAAATTTGTTCCTGTGCTTTTTCATGCTGGTTGAGTAGTTCCTCATACATTTTCTCCCCAGGGCGAATGCCTGTGAACGTAATCGGAATCTGGTCTGTGGTGTAGCCTGAGAGGTGAATGAGGTTTTCTGCGAGGTCAACAATTTTCACTGGCTCCCCCATATCTAATACGAAAATCTGTCTTCCTTCTGCCAAGGCACCCGCCTGAATGACAAGTCTCGATGCCTCTGGAATGGTCATAAAATATCTTGTCATGGCTGGGTGTGTGACCGTGACCGGCCCGCCTTGTTCAATCTGTTTCTTAAAAATTGGAATGACGCTTCCCCTGCTTCCGAGTACATTTCCAAACCGAACCGCGACAAATTTTGTGTCACTGCTTGCCCCCATTTGCATGATCAGCATTTCAGCAAATCGCTTTGTGGCGCCCATCACATTGGCAGGATTGACCGCTTTATCAGAGGAAATGAGGACGAATGTTTCAATGCCATGCTCATGTGCAGCTTCTGCGACATTTTTTGTCCCGATAATATTGTTTTTTACTGCTTCTTTTGGACTGATCTCCATGAGCGGGACGTGCTTATGTGCCGCAGCATGATAAATCATATCCGGCTGAAATTGACCAACGATTTCACTCATTTTCTGTTTATCTTGGATATCCGCAATTTGCGGATAGAGACTGATGGTGTCCCCATACATTTCTTTCAGCTCTAGTAAAATAGAATGAATGCTAAATTCTCCATGTCCCACAAGCACAATCGCTTGAGGAGCAAACACACAAATTTGACGACAGATTTCTGATCCAATCGATCCGCCCGCCCCTGTGACCATGATGGTTTTCCCCTTTAAATGGACAGATAGACGGCTTGAATCTAATTGAATCGGTTCTCTACCTAATAAATCCTCTGGCTGTACATCTCGCAATTGATTTAGCGCATGGGTTCCTTTTAAAATCTGCTCCATCTCCGGCATGATCTGCGTTTTAATTCCAGTCGCTACGCATTCTTTATAAAGCCCTTTTAAGGTATGGCTGCTTTTGGACGGAATGGCGATGATGATCTTTTGAATATCCATCATCACAACAGCTGTTTGAATCTGTTCTTTTCCCCCTAGAACAGGCAGTCCCATGATTTCAAGCCTATGCTTCGTCTTGTCATCATCTATGAAGGCGACTGGTTCAATATGTACATCACTCGATTGCTGAAGCTGACGAACGATGATGGTCCCAGCTGATCCGGCGCCAATGATTAAGGCTCGCTCCTTTTCTACCTGCAGCCGCTTTGCCCCATCATGTAATAGCCGGGACGCCATTCGAGATGCACCGATGAATAATACGTGAAAAAGCCACACGATGAATAAAAAACGGAAGGGCCATGTCTGCACGAAAAGGTACAGCATTGCCATTGAAAATAAAAAAGAACATACAAAGGTCTTCATTAAAGAAAATAGCTCTCTTACCCCTGTATAAGCCCATACTTGCTTGTACACGTGAAAAATATACGAAAACAAATGGTGCCCAATGAGTAGACTGAGCGAAGAAATGACGAGCATTTCAAATGTATAAACAGTTAACGCCGCTTCTTGGACAAATTGAAAACCAAAAAAGACAGCCACTAAGATGAGATATGAATCTAGTGCCACGATGATTGATAATCTTTGGGCGTAAGTCAACGCTCCTCCCCCTTTTTAAAACATCACTATTCTTACGTAAAATGGGCATCAAACCCGTCCTCACATCCCACTATTGATGACGAGCATCTAAGGCATTGGTCATGCCCACAGCAGGATCGAGTGCCTCCATTGTTAAAGATTAGGAGACATCACCTATCAATCTTGTTAATACATATACAGCCTTCCCTTTTTCTCTTTCTTGCCATTTAGCATAGCCCCAAGCAGTTTACCTGTTGTCCCGTCTAACACTTCTTTTGATTTCTTGACCGCAGCTATCTTGGTTTTGCCGCTTAAGACAACAAGAATGCTTCCATCTGTCCGGTTCGCCAGGATCTTTGCATCGGCTACTGGCAGAAGCGGCGCAGAATCAACAATCACCATGTCATATTGCTGTTCAATTTCATAAAACAGCTGCTTCATGACAGATGAGGAGAGCAGCTCAGCTGGATTCGGCGGAATGGTTCCGCTCGGAAGCAGCTCTAAATGTTCAATAGGTGTGGGTAAAATAGCTTCCTCCAAGCTGCAATTATTTAATAGCACATTGGTCAAGCCCGTGTGATGACTCAGGTCAAAATATTCATGAACAGCCGGCTTTCTCAAATCAGCATCCATTAGCAGCACCCGCTTTTTCTGCTGTGCAAAAACAGCTGCTAGATTTGCAGCCGTAAATGATTTCCCTTCCTTCGGCAAGGAGGATGTCACCAATATGGATTTCAGCCTTGTTTGGATTGATGTGAATTCGATGTTCGTTCGGATCGTACGAAATTGTTCTGCTATGACAGAGTGAGGATCTAATACAGAAATACAGGATAAATCTCTCTTTTCTCTTTTCTTTCTCTTAAAGATCAATGTTCTGTCCTCCCGTTATGACGGACTGCTTGTCTTTTTTTGCCCTCCTGTCTGCCTGCATCTGATAGACGCTGCCGAGCGACGGCAATCCGATCTCTTCTCTTATTTGATGTGTTCTTTTTACAGTATCATCGAGTAGGTTCATTAAGAAAATGAGTGTTACCCCCCCTAATAAAGAGGCGCCTAGTGCCAGTACGATATGAACGAATTTTCTTGAATTCATGAGAATCGTATTGGACAGCTTGGCTTCAGACAAAACATTAATGCGATCCATATTCATGGTTTTTTTGATTTCTTCTTGCAGCACCTCTGTTGCAGTATTCGCGATGGCAACTGCCTTTGCGCGATCCTCATCTTGCACAGAAATATTGATGACCTCAGACTCATTTTCTGTACTTGTGGCAATTTTGTGTTTTAATCCTTCAGCTGATTCTGTGAGATTGAGTGTTTCTTTTACTTTTTCAATAACGATCGGACTTTTTAATAAAACTTGAAAGGTACGTGTATATTGAAGGTTCATCTGAATATCGTTTAAGTTCGCTTGTGCGTCATTGCTGCGTTTATGAACAAGAATTTGAGTGGTTGCCTGATATACAGGAGTCGAGACATAGAACTGATAGTAGGCTGAAATGCCCGTTACGATCAGGACAATCAGGATCAGAAGGGCCATTTTCTCTTTAATGACAGAAAACAGCTGCTTAAAACCTATATTCTCATTCATAGATACCTCCCGATTCCATCATAAAAAGGTTATATATGGTTTCTTTTTGTTAATGATTGGATTATAAAAGATAATACCCGCAAAGAAAAATGTCATAATAGGTCTTATAGTTCTTTTTAAAGAACGAAATCGTTCGTTTTCTTTTGTTTACTTCCTGATTCTTACGTTTTTGAATTTTATAAAGAACAATTTATTTCTTATAATGAACAAAAAGGTCGCAGTACGATTCGCCAGGGAGAAGGGAGATCATTAATCGAATGATAGGAAAGGTGATACGCATTTACCGAAAGAGGAAAGGATACTCCATTCAGCAGCTGGCTGAAGATGCCCATGTTTCTAAATCGTATTTGAGTAAAATTGAGCGTGGTGTCCACAGAAATCCATCTGTCCAGTTTTTAAAAAAGGTATCCTCTTCGCTAGAGATTGATTTACAAGAGCTATTTGATGCAGAGACGTTGATGTTTCATGACTCTGAGAGTGGTGAACACGAATGGCGGGAGCATATCGTCAATGCCGTCCAATCCGGCATGCCAAAAGAAGAACTCTATCAGCTGCTCCAAACGTACCGAAAGGAGCAGGAAGAAAAGACGTTACATGTCACTCATAGAAAGTTGACGGATTCGAATATAACAGAGTGGAAGCGTCTGATGAGTGAGGCGAAAGCTATCGGCTTAAGCATTGAGGAAGTAAAAGCATTCCTCGCCAACATGGGAGAACGACGGGCGTAAGCCTTTCAGGAAGAGTCAAATTGCGGGGAGAGGCGTTTGACGCTTCGCTGAAAAAGAGCCTTTTATCATGAAAAGGCTCTTTTTCCTCTTATTCTGCTTTTTTTGTTCGTGCTTTTTTCGTTATATCATTGTTTTTCCAATAGGCCCAGAGAGATGTAATTCCAAGAAAGACTAACGTGATGAATTGCTGAATACCTTCTTCATCAATAGGTATTGGGCTTTTTCCCGCAGCGGTTAGCGCACTGTTGACAAGCGCGAGCAAAAGCAGCACAAGCCTTGCGATTGTACCTGCACTAATTTTTTGAACTTCCAACTGTAACCCCTCCCTTTCTTCCCCTTCACGGGCGGTACGGCTCGTTCTCTCTCATATGTATGCAAAAACCGAAAGAATAGAAGACCGGATCAAAAAAAGAGACATCATGCCTATATAAGGAATGATGCCTGATTTCATCTTATTTTGATGTAGAAAACATCTCTTTCGCTTCATCCAATGCCATTTTATTGCCTAGTGCTGAGTAATCGAGCCATGGCTGATCGGCAATCGGATAGACTTGATTGTTCTTCACAGCTTTTAGACCCTTCCAAATCGGCGTCTTTTCTAATTGCTTGAATGCCTGCTGCGCTTTATCATCACGGTTCACGACGACAAAGATAGCATCTGCATCATAGTCAGGAAGAACCTCTTGAGAAATCACTTCAAATGGCCGTTTGCTGTCCAGTTTCTTCACCCCATCGACAGGTGTGAGGCCTAAATCCTCGTACAAAATTGGACCCATTGGGCGCTTCATGCTAAATACTCGAAGCTCCTTTGCCGTCACACGGATCGCCATTACTTTTCCGTTTCCAATCTTTTGTTTGATGAGCGATTTGACTTCTTTTGCTTCTTGATTGTAATCCTGAATATATTGATCGGCTTCTTTCTCTTTATTGACGAGCTTGCCGATTTTTTTCAAATGATCACGCCAAGTGCCGTTATTTAAATCAAACACTTCCGTTTTGGCGATTTTCTTATATTTCGATAAATCTTGTCCAGCTAGTTCTTCATCGACATAAATAACATCTGGTTGTAATGCAAGCAGCGACTCCATATCAGGATCGGCTGCGATGCCCAGCTTCTTCGTACCACTCAGCTGCTTTTTGGCATGTGGAAGAAAATCTTTTAAATCCCCTCCTACAACAGAGCCTGCTGGCTTGATACCGAGTGCTAATAAGTCATTCGTTAAATGAATAGACAAGGAAGCAATTTTCGGTGTTCCATGATCATTTTGAGTTGTTGTATTCTTTGTTTCCTGTTGACCACAAGCGGCAAGCAAAATAAAACAGAGCGTTAAACCAAGCACAAGTAATTTTTTCATGATGAGTTCCTCTTTCTTGTTTATTTCGTTTTTGCTAATAAATAGAGAAAATAAGGAGCGCCGATAAAAGCCACAACGACACCCGCTGGTATGGCATTTGGGGCAAAGATGGAACGTCCAATTGTATCGGCACTGACCAAAATCAACAAGCCAAGCAGCGCACTAACCGGTAAAAAGTATTGATGAAGCGAGCCGACAAGCCGCCTTGCCAAATGCGGGGCGACAAGTCCAATAAAACCAATACCACCTGTCATCGAAACACTTGCACTTGCCAGGCCAACAGCTAAGGTCAGCAAAAGGAGACGCTGACGCTGAACACGTACACCTACACTTGAGGCGACAGCATCTCCTAATGTCAACGCATTGAGCGTGCTTGACTGCATCAGCGTAAGCGGCACAAGGCATACAATCCAAGGCAGAAGCGCTAACACATGAATCCAATCTCTCCCCCAGACATTTCCGACAAGCCATCTTGAAGCAAATGTGTAAGTATCTTCATCTAGCTTCAATGACAAAAATAATGTCAAAGCACTGAATCCCGCTGCAACTGCAATTCCTACTAAAATCAGCCGGATGGGAACGATCCCTTCCTGCCGGTCATACGCCAAAAGCACAATGACCGCTGCCGCAAGTAACCCTCCGCCAAATGTAAAGAGCGGAATCAGAAGAGAGGGATTGCCTTCTAGTGCGTGGAAATACGTCACAAACACGATTAAGCCAAATGCGGCGCCTGCATTCAGTCCAATAATCCCTGGATCGGCCAGCGGGTTACGAGATAAACTTTGCAAAATGCCTCCCGCAATACCAAGACCAATTCCCGCTAGCATCGTTACCACGATTCGAGGCAGACGATAGTCAAACAGCACCGTTTCACTTTGAAAATCTCCAAAGCCGAATAACGTTTTGACGACTACAAGAGGATTTAGTTTTAGCGTACCGGTATTTAAGCTATACAGCACAACAGCCTCACTTAAACAAAGCAAAACGACTGTCACAACAAGAGCCCGCTGTTTCTCTCTCATGACAGGTTCCTCCCTTCTTTTCTGGCAATATACAAGAAGAAAGGAACACCGACAAGTGCCACCATCACGCCAATGGCAAGCTCTCGCGGCGGATTAACGGTGCGGCTGGCAAGGTCAGCAAAGACAAGCAGCACCGCGCCTAATATCGCTGACATCGGAATGACGAAACGATAGTTTACACCAACCAGCTTTCGTGCGATATGCGGGATGACAAGACCGACAAACCCAATGGAGCCGACTGCTGACACAGAAACCCCTGCTAATAATACAGCAGCTACCATTCCTAGTATTCGCACTTGTCGCGTTTTCACCCCTAAATTTGCCGCTACATCTTCACCAAGCGACAGTAGCGACAGTGACCGTCCTAATAGCATCGCCCATACGATCACTATGAGAATGACCGGAGCAAGAATTGTCAGCTGCGGCCATTTCACACCAGCCACTCCGCCTGCATACCAAAACGCAAGGTCCTGGCTTAAGTCAAAATAAATCGCGATTCCAGAGCTAAGTGCATGAAGCAATGCAGCCACAACGGCTCCTGCTACAGTTAAGCGCAGCGGTGTCAAAACGCCGCCAGCCGCACCAATCGCAAAGATCAGCAGCGTACTGAGCACCGCACCGATAAAGGAAAACAACATAAGTGCCGAATAAGGGATTCCTGGGAAAAAAGCAAAACAAAGAGCGACTACAAACATCGCACCGCCATTGATGCCCAAAATCCCCGCATCGGCCAGCGGGTTTCTTGTAATCCCCTGCATGAGCGCACCCGCTACGGCAAATGCCGCTCCAACAAGAGCTGCTCCTAAAACACGAGGAAGTCTTAACTCATGGATGATCTGCTGCTCTGTGACATCTGACTGATAGTCAAATACAGCTGTCCAAACCGTTTGCAGAGACAATGTTTTGGCACCATATGACACAGCCAAAAACATGGCAACAGCCAAACTAAGGACGGCGAGAAAAAATATCAAAAAGAACAGAATATATGATGATCGTTTTTGTTGAGGTGTTCGCTTATCCTGCAAAATCGGTGTCATCCTTTTCTTCATTAAAAGTCTGTTTGAAAATGAGAATCATAATCATCAAAATTATATCTGCCTGCCTCTCAAAAATCAATGTACACCTTATTTTTTAATTAATGAAGGTATGCAGATGACAGTCTTTGCTCGTTTGAAATGACCTATCATTTTTTCTCATAGTTTAATAGGAAAATAGTTGACATTCCGCCTGAATATCCTCTAAAATGACAAAAGTAAGTCAAATGTTATAAAAATATTACAAACAGATGTCAAACTGATAAAGAATGACCCGTCTTGAGAGGAGATTTGAACGTTGTGTCATTAAAGGGAAAATGGAGTATCGGCCTATTTGCACTTGCGATCGTCATTGGAGTCGTTGCTTTCTTTCAGAATCAACAAGCAAGTGGTACCGAGAAGAAAAATGTAAAGCAGGATACGAACTATAAAAACGTCGAAATCGTCACTCTCGTAAATGACGGGAAATTTATGAGATATGCAGTCAACTATCCTCTTTTTCATCAAAAAGAGCTAGATGACAAGATTCAAAGCTATGCCAATTCAGCTTTAGAGCATTTCAAAAAGACGTTTAGTGAAGCCAAGGACGTCGATGAAAACAAACGCTTTGAACTGAATATTGATTATGATATGGTGCATTATGCGAAGCAGTCGGCTGCTATTCGCTTTACGACTTATACCTATACAGGTCAGCAAAATGGGACCACCAATCATCTCACGATCAACTATGATTTTCAGAAAAAAACCTTTCTTGACACAAAAGATTTATTTCTACCTAAAACCAACTTTTTGAAGAAATTATCCTACATTACATATTCGGAGCTTCAAAAGGACAAAACCTTATCTAAGGATCAGACGCTCCTTCAGAAGGGAACAGCCCCTACTGCTCAAAACTTCAGTCAATTTGCCTTGAAAGAGAAATATGTAGAATTTTATTTCCCAGCATCTCAAGTAGCCGGCGAGGATCTTGGTCCCCAAACACTTGCGATTAAAAAGACGCTGCTGAAAGATATAATGAAGCCAGAATATATGAATAAAACCAAAAATCAAAATGAAATGAAAGAACCAAATCCGAAAAGAAAAGCCGTCAAGCTGCCGCAAAAATCAAAGCTTGATCCAAATAAAAAAGCCATCGCCCTCACATTTGATGATGGTCCGAATCCAGCGACCACCTCAAAGATTTTAGAAGCACTGAAGGAAAATAAAGGACATGCGACCTTTTTCGTATTAGGCAGCAGGGTGCAGTATTATCCTAATATGCTTGCTGATATTCTAAAAGGCGGGAATGAAATCGGAAACCATTCTTACAGTCATCCTTTATTAACAAGACTGCCTTTAAAGGAGGCGGTGAAACAAGTGAAGGACACTCAGAAGCTGATTGAGAAAGCGAGCGGGTATGCACCTACGCACTTTAGACCGCCATATGGTGGGACAAATCAAGACATCAATCAAGCAGTTGGGATGAAGGTCTCTTTATGGGATGTTGATCCTGAGGATTGGAAAATTCGCAACAGCCAGCAGATCACAAACCACGTTCTTTCACATGCAGCAGATGGCAGAACGGTGTTGATGCACGATATTTATGACAGCTCAGCTCAAGCAGCAGTGAAGATCATTCATGAACTCACCAAACAAGGCTATCAGCTCGTCACAGTCAGTGAGCTTGATCAATTAAAAAAAGAACGACATGAACAAGCCCCTGTGCAATAAACACAGGGGTTTTCTTTATGACTCCAAAGATTTCTTTTGTTTCAATAATGCTTGAAATGTCTCCTCCAGCTCCTGAGACGGCTCAATACTTAACCGGCTGAGCACTTCAGACAGCTGTAAATCAATTAACAGAAGCTCCTCTTCTCTTTGGGTAACAGCTGGTTTGTCGCCTTTTTGTTTATACGCTTCATATGTTCCACAAAAAGCTTCAATACGCTTTTCATGAACATGGAAAATGCGAGTCGCCACATTCTCAATCAGTCTGCGATCATGGGAAACGAACACAACCGTACCCGGGTAATCCTTCAATAGACCTTCAAGCGCTTCAACTGCCGCCAGATCTAGAAAGTTCGTCGGTTCATCCAGCATGAGAACATTGGCATCGCTGACAAGCAAAGACGCCAGCATGGTCTTCACCCTTTCTCCTCCGCTTAACACCCCGACAGGTTTATACACGTCATCCCCTCGAAACCCAAGTCTCGCTAAAACCGTTCGTACCACTGTCTCATCTTGAACTGCCTCTTTCAGCGCATTTTGTAAAATCGATTCATCTACCTTTAATCCTGAAAGATCTTGACGAAAATAGCCGAGCTTGACAGCTTCTGAGCGAGAAACTCCGGGATGTCCATTTACCAGCATTCGGAGAAATGTCGTTTTCCCGCTCCCATTCTTGCCAATGATGGCGACCTTGTCCCCGCCTCTCACTTCCACATTCGCCTGTTTCCAAAGCAATTGATCGCCCGCCTTGCCATCTACATTTTTCACTCGCAAAATGGTACGGCTCGCTACTTCCTTCATTGTATGCTGCGTCATTTGAATGGGCTGAATGTCTTTTACTTTCTCAACCTTTTCTAATTTCTCCATCCTTGTTTCAATCGATTTGGCTGTTTTTTGCAGCTTTTTTTGCTTATTTGCATAGTAGGGCTTTGCAATTTTTGGCCCTGAGGATTTCAGCTTTTGGGATGGCTTTGTAGCTTTGTCGGCTTTTTTCTTTTTCTTTTCTAGCGCATGCTCTAACTGTTTTTTCTTTTGGGTATAAGCTTCGTACGCTTCCACCTGCTGACGATGCGCCAGCTCTTTTTGATGTGCAAATTGCGTGTAGTTGCCTTTGTATTGATTGAGCCGTCCATGATCCAGCTCCCAAATCTCCATACATACCGCATCTAAAAAAGCACGATCATGTGAAACGACAATGAGGGCTCCTTGATAATTGTGCAGCTTCTCTTCCAGCCACTCAATGTGCTCTGTATCTAAATGAGTCGTTGGTTCATCTGCTAATAAAAGGGCAGAAGGACGGTTTAACGCGCTTTCAATATAAGTCTGGGTCATCTCACCACCACTCTGTATGCCATCCGCTTGTTTTAGCTGAGGAAGCAGTGTGCAGGTCGTTGTGGCAGCAAACGTGCCACTTTCTGGTGTCTCTTGCCCCGCGAGCACATGCAATAACGTCGTTTTCCCGCTTCCATTTGCCCCGACAAGTCCAATGCGGTCACTTTGATGGATGGTAAGTTCCTCAATATCAAATAACAATCGATCTTTTCGAAACACCTTTAACTGATTGGCTTTTACTAACATCCAACCCACTCCTTTCGTATCAGGAGACATGAAAAAGCCTCCCATTCTCAGAATAGGAGGCAAAATGGTGTACAAAAATAAGCGGATCAATCCCGGATGACGTGCCGTTCCTATTTGAACACACACATCCCCCGTATCAATCTCCTCATTCTTTGATTCCCAAGCTGTACCATCCTATTCCGAAGCTAAAAAATGAAAACGCAGCAAACATGGCAAACCAATCGTTTGCTCACTGCCTTCGTTTTTTCATTTTGCTTACAGGTCATAGGATTAGTACTTCATTGCATTGGGTCACCCTTCCGTCGTTTGTTACGTTTACAATAAAAGATTGGTTATTTTTTGTCAAGCTGAAATGGCACAGGTGAGTCCATTCATTTCAGCGTAATAGAAAACCTTTGAAGTCTTGGAAGGACTGGTACCGAAGCAGAGCGAATTCCACTTTCACGCACGTCAGACACCAAATACGAGGGTTTGCCTACACGCTGACAGACTCATGATTGAGTCTGTTTCGTCTGCATCCATTGATCAATCGTCCGCAATGCTTTATCTGTTCCACCTGCTGTTTGGAAGCTTTCTTCAATTTTTTCGATTCCAGCACGGTATGTGTTACTTCCCAGAACAGATTCCACGGTTTCTCTTAGCTGCTTTGCTGTCAGCTGTTCTTTATCAAGTGCACGGGCAGCAGATAGCTCGGTCAGTCTTTGTGCGACCATCGGCTGATCTTTGTCGACAGGAATGACAACCATCGGAACGTGATAATGAATGCCTTCATTGACACTGTTCATTCCGCCATGCGTCACAAACACATCTGTCAGCTCAAGCACTTCAAGCTGCGGCACATAAGACTCGATCAGAAAATGAGAGGGTGCTTCTTTCAAAAGAGACCGATCCACTTTTTCACCTGTTGCGAGCACCACTTTTCCATCAAAGTCGGCAAAGGCATCTATACACATATTAAAAAATGCCTCTGTATCCCCAAGAACGGTGCCCATCGAAATAAAGACGACTTTATCTTGCTCAAGTGCTTCCAGCGGGAAATCATGCTGATCTGCCCTTTTTAGAAAGCTCGGTCCAATGAAAACAAATGAGTCGTTTACTGCATCGACAGACGGCTGGAAATATTCACTTGTATACACGATATTCAGTTCTCCGCGATTTTTCATGAATTGCATCAAACGTGTTGGCTGAACGCCAAAACGCTCTTGTATGTTCTCTAACAGATGATCGGCTTTCTCATCTTTTCTGTATAGCGGTGTATCAAAATGCGCCTCTTGCAGCACAAAGGATGGGTTTGAACCGATCCCTGGAATTTGTAAATAATCTCGAACAAGCTCCCCTGCCCCAAACATATCAAAATAGACAAAATCAAATGAATGCTGCTGAGAAAGTGTTTCCACCACCTCTAAAATATCAAATGATGTTTGCAGCATGGCATGAAAGAATGGCTGCATGGAATCGAGATTTCCTTCATCCACGTGTAATGTCCGAATATAGTCTGGATGTTTATGTACGTGAGCGCCTAAGCGTTTGATTCGTTCCTCATAATGTACAGTTGTGACCGCATGCACTTCATCTCCACGATCCGCCCAAGCTTTGATGATCCCTAACATAGGATTCACATGCCCTTCAGCGGGAAATGTAATCAATAAAATCTTCGCCACAAGAAATCCCTCCTCATTGTCAATTCTCTTCCATGTTAATCATATACAGCCAGCAGGCTCAACAAATACGCCTGTAAAGGGAAGAAATGAGTCTTATGGCTAGTATTTTAAGAGATGACTAGAAGAAAAAAGACAAAGCCCCAAGTTAAGTGCTTTGTCCTTTTTCTATTATTTTTTGAGCAGCATTTGTTTAAACGCAGCAGACTGTTTTTCAATTGAGATCGGATCTGCATAGATAAATTCATTGATTGAAGTTGAAGAACATTATTCAAACATTAAAATTTTGAGGTCTTTATTGTAACAGTGAACAAGCATAGCATGTAATTGTCCCCTATGATGATATACATGTGCTAATATTTCTAACAACCATTCATACCTTGTATATGTTACACCCCAATATGAAGTGGTACGAGACAGTAGTTCTGTGTCCGATAATTTCATATAATTATTTTTTAATGAATGAAAATTAGTCATTAAGCCATTTTCTATCGACTTTAAAGTTCTATATGATACATTAGCATAAAACTTTTCCATCTCTTCTTGGGTAGCCTCATTAGCAATACGCCAATCCGCTTCACAAATGATCGCAATGTGTTCCAGCAACTCTCCGATAGACTGCTTATGAGGTGTTGGTTTTTTTTGTAAATCATCTTCTTCTAATTGACTTACTATTTCTATTAATGTTTTAACAGCTACTTCAATTTGATGTAAAACACTTTCACAATTCATGAGTGCCCTCCTTATTAAAGGATTCTGCCCTTTTAGTTGAACAAGCTTTGAGAATATTGTTGATTCAATGATTTTAGACTCCAATTATAGATTAACTTTACTTAATCACTATCATAAAGAAAATTTGTCTTTTTAACAATTTTACTCCGTGCTTTTTGGTACAAAATGAACTACTTCACTTAAACGATGATAAATAGTGAGGTTCCTCTCAATTTACTCACACAATACCACTCATAAAAAATAAAAAACCCTTTATTTCAAAGGGTTTTCAGGTTCTTTCACAAATGATCAATCGGATACTATAGACGCGCTCGGAGGGATTCGAACCCCCGGCAGACGTGGTACCGGAAACCACCGCTCTATCCGACTGAGCTACGAGCGCACGATATGTTTTTGAACGTCAGCATATCAAATTATAAGGGAAATGCTGCAAGAAAGCAATAATATTCTGATGACTTCAAAGAAGCCTGCACCGAAAAGATGCAGACATATCAATTTATGCACTTTTAACAGACGCAATAATTTTTCGTTCTATGTTTTCATTTACTTCATCCACTGTTTTGACAAGACAAATGATCCCATCAATAAATGGCCAAATGAAAAATGTCAACCATCCTAGTAGAAGCATGGTCACTGCATAACCTTTTTTTTCATCAAGATAAAAACGATGAATAGCAATAGCTCCAAGGAACCACCACAAAATAAATACAACTAATTTCGACTTTTTTTTGGCTTGAAGTTCGGTTGATACAACAATACGCTGTTGATCAGTCAAACTACTTTTCTCCAAAAGATTATCCACTATTCTTCCTTCTTTCCGACTATATATAATAATAACATAGGTAATATTACCTCATAACAGAAAGTTTTACCATATTTTTTTAAAACTTTTCCATGGTTTAAGATAAATAAATTTTGGGAAAAATAACATGTGGCTGTCGAATTTTTTGATTGCGTTTTGTTTGACCTTTATTGACCAAAAATGTATCATTGAATTACATACTTACCTAAAAGGTGAAGGAGGAACATTATGAATTTAATACCTACAGTCATTGAACAAACAAATCGTGGGGAAAGAGCTTACGACATTTATTCTCGTCTTTTAAAAGACCGTATTATCATGCTTGGTTCTGCGATCGATGACAATGTTGCCAACTCCATCGTGTCCCAGCTGCTTTTCTTAGAAGCTGAAGATCCAGAAAAAGATATTTCTATCTACATTAACAGCCCTGGCGGTTCAATCACAGCTGGTATGGCCATTTACGATACGATGCAATTTATTAAACCAAAGGTATCAACCATTTGTATTGGTATGGCTGCATCTATGGGTGCGTTCCTGCTTGCTGCTGGTGAAAAAGGTAAGCGTTATGCTCTTCCAAACAGTGAAGTCATGATTCACCAACCACTAGGTGGTGCCCAAGGTCAAGCAACAGAAATTGAAATTGCGGCAAAACGAATCCTTTCTTTACGCGATAAACTGAACCAAGTACTTGCTGAACGTACTGGTCAGCCAATTGAAGTCATTGAGCGCGATACAGATCGTGACAACTTCAAAACAGCGGAAGAAGCACTTCAATACGGACTCATTGACAAAGTCTTGACCCGTAATGCAGAAGAACAAAAATAATATGACAAAACAAACCGTCTGCTCCTTGAACAGACGGTTTTTTGTGGTTGAAATACGCTTTACTTTAAGACAGCTCCGTCCATTTCTGCTGAAGAGATGGTGTTTGATAAGAAGCCATCTGCGTGATTAATTCCTCCGGTTCGCTGGAGGCATGTAACAATTGGAGGTGTGATTCATTCGAGAAACCTTCCTGTACACTAAACTTCACCATGTCAATGAGCGGATTGAAATAGTCATTCACTTGATACAAGCCGATTGGCTTTTGGTGAATGCCGATTTGTGCCCAGCATAGCACCTCAAATAATTCTTCATATGTACCAAAGCCGCCTGGCATCGCAATAAATCCATCAGCCAGCTCACTCATTTTCGCTTTTCGTTCATGCATTCCTGTTACCTCGATTAATTCTGTCAGCTCTTGATGTACAACTTCTCCTCTAAAAAGCCCCTTAGGCATAACTCCAATGACTTGCCCGCCATGTCTTAAGACCTCATCTGCAATGGCACCCATCAATCCAATTCGTGAACCGCCGTATACAAGACGGATGTCATGCTCTGCCATATAAGTCCCCAGCTCTACAGCCTTTTCTTTGTACACGTCCTTCACGCCTGGATTCGAACCAGCAAACACACAAATCGTTTTCATCAAAACAGCTCCATCTCTCTCTATGATTTCTTCACCCACTCATTCTACTATAATTGTTTTTAAAAAAACAGCCGCTTCATCTATATATAGTGTAAAATCAAAAGGTGCACACCATATAAGGAGCTGTATAAAGAGAATGCAAACAAATGAGATGGAGAAATGGATCAAGGATTTTTACAAAAAGAGAAATTGGACAGAATACGGACCGTTTATCCGGTTAGGGTTCCTGATGGAAGAAACAGGAGAACTCGCTCGCGCTGTTAGAGCCATCGAGATCGGACGTGACCGGCCTGACGAGCAAAAACAAAAATCATCTGAGTTGAAGAAAGAACTCGTTGAAGAAATGGGAGATGTGTTAGCGAATCTACTTATTTTAGCCGATCTCTATGATGTCACAGTAGAAGAGATTTTCTCCTCTCATCAACAGAAACTCACAAAGCGTTTTTCAGAACTGAAAAGCACGTGACCACATCGTCACGTGCTTTTTTCCACCTTTATAGCTGCTGTGGTGAGATATCATCTGTTCGTTCAAAGAAATGCTGTTTTCCAATATGATGGAAAAGACCTGTTCTGTGCAAAAGCTCTTTCGGCTGTGATTGAAGTCCGACAATCATCAGCTTACCATTATGATGCTTTAACCGATTGGAGATATTCATCAGCACCGCTTCTGCTGATGTGTCCATATAATTGACTTTATTCATGAGCAGAATGAGGGTTTTCGGCTTTGTCTGAACATGGTCAAGAATCGAATTTTCGAGTGAATCTGTTGTCCCGAAAAACAGCGGCCCTTCAATGGCGTACATACTGATGCCTTGCTGGTCTGTCTGTTTTTCTAAAGCAGCTGCTGTTTCCATCTGGGGAACCGCAACGTTTGGATGAATGCTGGTCGTCTGGCTCATTTTTTTGATGAAAGCGATAAAGGCTAAAATGAGACCTGCGGTGACGCCAATAATCAAATCACCGATGACCGTCAGCAGGAAGGTCACAACAAGTACAAGGGAATCCGCATTTTTCACTTTTACAATATTGATAAACTCTTTTTTCTCACTCATATTCCAAGCCACAAACATTAAAATCGGTGCCATCGCAGCAAGTGGAATCATCGACGCATATGGCGCAAAGAGCATTAAGATGAGCAGCACGACGACGCCATGCACAACACCTGAAATCGGGCTTGCTCCGCCATTTTTGATGTTTGTTGCCGTACGGGCAATCGCCCCAGTCGCCGGTATTCCTCCGAACAGCGGTGCCGCCATATTGGCGATCCCTTGTCCGACAAGCTCCTTGTTGCTATCATGCTTAGAGCCTTTCATATTATCAGCAACCATTGCGGACAAGATCGATTCTACTCCGCCTAAAAGCGCAATGACAATCGCTGGAGGGAGGAGGTAGATCATTTTTTCAATCGTTAATTCAGGAAAAGCAAAGCTTGGCAGCTGACGAGGAATTTCCCCATATGCCGAGCCGATCGTTTCAACTTGTCCTTGGAAAAAGAGAACAGCTAGAAACGTTGAAGCCAATAGACCTAATAGAGCACCAGGTATTTTGGGAATGTATTTTTGTGCCACCAATATCACAATAAGCCCAATAACAGCTGTGATGATGGCAAGACTGTTTGCGGTACCGAGATGGACCACAATTTCTCTCATATTGAGGAAAAAGCTTTCATGCTTTTCAACACCCTTTAATCCGAGGAAATTGGCAATCTGTCCTGAAAAAATAATGACAGCAATGCCAGCAGTAAAGCCGATGATAACCGGACGAGGAATAAATTTCATGAGCTTCCCTAGTTTGAATATCCCGAATAATACAAGCATACACCCTGCCATAAAACCGGCAATGAGTAAGTTTTCGATACCGTATTGGCTGACGATACCAAATAAAATCGGAACAAACGCCCCAGTCGGCCCGCCGATCTGATACTTTGAACCACCAAACAATGAAATCAAAATGCCGGCAACGATGACTGTGTATAATCCATATTCTGGTCCGACACCAGATGCAATGGCAAAAGCCATGCCTAAAGGAATTGCCACAACGCCCACGACAAGCCCAGCGATTAAATCACGTCTAAATTTTGATGAATCATATCCTTCAAATCTTCCATAAAAACGCATGGTATGTGTTGGCCTCCTTCAAGTATGTGTAGATGATTTAGGTATACTGCGCATCAATCTGATTATCTTTCACAACGACATCCAGCTTTCCCGTTGCTGGATGAATGACAAGTCCATGAACAGCCACATCACTTGGCATCAATGGATGCTCTTTAACCAATTTCACACTTTGGGACACACTCTCTTCAACCGAATCAAAGCCTGTCAGCCATCCCTTTAAATCAACTCCTGAGTTTTTCACAATGCTCAAACATTTCTCTTCAATGCCACGCGCTTTCGCCTTTTCAAGTAAAGGATCTGCCGCAAGACCTGCCATTCCGCATTCATGATGTCCTACAATGCATACCTCTTCTGCCTTTAGCTCATAGATTGCTAGCAGAATACTCCGCATCACACTGCCAAAAGGATGTGTTACGATGGCGCCCGCATTTTTAATGATCTTCGCATCACCGTTACGTAGCCCCATGGATTGCGGCAATAATTCCAAAAGACGTGTATCCATACAAGTTAATATGACGAGTTTCTTTTCAGGAAATTTCCCCGCTTTGTAAGGCTCATAATGTCTCTCTTGTACGAACTTTGAATTGTGCTGAAGAATCTGTTCTAATTTTGATCCCATCCTGCCATCTCCCATCTTTTTATAAGTCACGTAAGCTCCTGCCTGTCCTCCTTTTCTTTCGTGTGTTCTCAAGCATAAAGATGAAAAATGATAGAAAAAAAAGAAAAAAATGAGAAAACGATGAGAAGAAATGTGATCATTTTCTCTCATTTACGCTTCATCGCAAGGGGGACGCGGTCTTCCTTTCAATCTATCGTTCTCTACTCGCCAAAAGACGATGAAATGGTTTAGTAGAAAACGACCTTCCCGTTTAATATGTTTCAAATATAATCATTTTTCTATCAAAAAATCTCGATCTATTTTCCAGTTTGTCAGATAATCTCTCAGAAAAACCGGCTTTTTCATATATCACAACTCCCATTAGCTGATTTTCATCTAAGTAAAAAATGAATCAGATGGCATATGAATACCCTTTTTCACTAAGAAAATGTCTCTCTTTTCCGTTATTTTAGTATATTAAATATTGAGCAGATAACCTTCAAACGTGTTCAGCCGAAATGGTTGCTTTATAATAAAAGGAGCAAGATGATCATGTGAAAGGAGCGAGTTGACAATGAAACCACACATTTTTGTCGCCAAACCATTACCTGCTTCATTTGAGGAAATACTAAAGGAACATTGTACATACGAGGTTTGGCAATCCAAGGACCCCATTCCAAAAGATATTTTGTTTCAAAAATTGCAGCATGCTGATGGTCTTTTAACGTCTGGAACGAAAATCGATCAAGAGCTATTAGATCACGCACCAAAACTCAAAGTAGTGAGCAACAACTCTGTCGGCTATGACAATTTCGATATAGAATTGATGAGGCAAAGAGGCGTAATTGGTACACACACGCCTCATACACTCGACCACACTGTGGCTGACCTTGCATTTTCACTCATTCTTTCCTCTGCGCGAAGAATTGCCGAGCTTGATCGTTTTATCCGTGAGGGGAAATGGACGAAATTTGTACAGGAAGAGGATATCTTTGGCATCGATGTCCATCATCAAACGCTTGGCATTATTGGCATGGGACGAATCGGAGAGCAAGTCGCCAAACGAGCTGCACATGGTTTTGATATGAATGTTCTGTATCATAACCGCAGCCGGAATGAAAAGGCTGAATCAGCATATGGCGCTTTATATTGCACACTTGATGACCTGCTAAAGCAAGCTGATATCATTGTGTTGATTACACCGCTGACCGATGAAACGTATCATATGATTGGCGAACGAGAATTGAAGTTAATGAAGCAAACGGCTTTATTTGTAAACATCTCCCGCGGGAAAACAGTGGACGAAAAAAGCCTCATTCAAGCGCTTCAAGAGGGATGGATCAAAGGCGCAGGTCTTGATGTGTTTGAACAGGAACCGCTTCAGGAGAATCATCCTTTCAAAGAAATGAACAATGTCACCCTTGTTCCCCACATCGGTTCCGCTACTGAAACAACACGGGATCTTATGCTGAAACGAGCCATTCATAATGTGATTCATGGAATTGATGACAAAGCCCCTGTAGATATTGTGAAGGAGCTTGCTTCATCTTAATCGGAAAAGACGCAGGATTCAGAGCTGCGTCTTTTTATTTATTTCAATAGAAGGATATCAGGAAAAAAGCCTCATTTTAGCAAAGATCCTGTTTCTTTACATTTCCTTCATATTCGGGTGCTATAATATGAGGTAGACAAGCATCAAGAGGACAGCTTCCGATTTCCTTAATAGGAGGATGAAGATGAAAAAAATCAGTTCGGTTTTTACTATGTTTGCTCTGATCGCTGCTATTCTGTTTTCTGGTTTTATTCCGCAGCAAGCCTATGCCGAAACACCACTTACACCGACCGCCACAAATGAAACACCTTCTGTTCAACTGACATCAGATGTTCATACCCTTGCCGTCATTAATACGTTTGATGGTGTAGCGGATTATTTGATTCGCTACAAACGACTGCCTGATAACTACATCACAAAATCACAAGCAAGTGCTCTTGGATGGGTGGCATCAAAGGGAAATCTAGCAGAGGTTGCACCAGGCAAAAGCATCGGTGGAGATGTTTTCTCTAACCGGGAGGGACGTCTTCCTTCAGCAAGCGGCCGCACATGGCGTGAGGCAGATATCAACTACGTCTCAGGCTTCCGCAATGCTGATCGCCTCGTGTATTCAAGTGACTGGCTCATTTACAAAACAACAGACCATTACGCTACATTCACACGTATTCGATAATCAATCAAAAAACAGCCCCATTTGACGCAGGGCTGTTTTTTTGATGCTACTTATGGCAGCAGGATTTTGACGTATTCCTCAAAAGGCAGAGGCAGCGGTTTTTTCGACACTTCTTCATGTTCATGTATGGTGACATGATCCTCGGTGACGATTACACGTCCTGTCGGTGTGAGCTTTGATGCAAGCGGTCTTTTGTTAAAAGGAGAGGCTTCATTTTCATAAATCTGCTTTCTCATTTGGACCAATGTAGGCTCACTCACCTCTTCCAATGTAAATGCATAGCCTGTCTCAGCGCCTTCTCCTCTATCTAATTGGACAAGGTGCGTACCTTTTTCGGTTTTCTCTTCTTTGACTCGAAACCGAATAGACGCTCCTTCCACCCATTCTTCAGTAAAGGGTACAGGCTGGAGAGGTAAATTCACACCAAAACCCGCATCAATAAGGAAGCGTTCGTTGTGATGATTCAACGTCATGGCTACGTGCGTGCCATCGATTGCCCATGTGCCCGCTTCCTTGTTATACACGGTCCCTTGAACGAGCTGTACAGCGAGTCCTGCCTCTTTTAACACATAATATAAAAGAGGATTGAGATCGTAACAAAGACCTCCTCTGCCTCCTTCAAGAAGATGCTGCTTCAATCCTTCTTGATTCAAGGCATAGGATTGTTTGTTCAGCACAGATCTATTTTCAAATGGAAAGGTGTAGGCCATCTTTTTTAATAATGCAGGCAGGTCATCAAAGGTGATAGACTGTCCTTCGTATCCGATCTTCTGTAAAAATGCTGATTGCATCATGTTCATTCCCTTCTAAAAAAACTGAGTCTGTGAAGAGACTCAGTTTTCTTGATTGATAAAATCAGTTAACGCATCAATGGCTTCTTGTTCATCCGCACCATCTGCTATCAGTTTGACAGTGATCCCAGAGCTGATCGCAAGGCTCATGAGACCCATAATGCTCTTCGCATTGACTCTTTTTCCGTCCTTCTCTAGAAAAATTTCAGCCCCAAAGCGATTCGCTTCCTGTACGAACAAAGCAGCGGGACGTGCCTGCAAGCCTGTTTTCAACTGGATGGTGACCGTTTTTTCCACCATATGATCTGCCTCCCTTTTTCATTCTCCTATTTAAGTGTAACAGCTTGTCCGTTTCGTAATTGTTCTGCAATTTGATCTAGCTTTCTTAAGCGGTGATTAATGCCTGATTTGCTGATCTTGCCGCTTTCCACCATTTCTCCCAATTCCTTTAGCGTGACCTCTTGATAGTCGACTCGCAGCTTTGCAATTTCTCGCAGCTTATCTGGCAGGGCATCAAGTCCAATTTTTTCATCAATGAATTGAATGTTCTCGACCTGGCGCAGGGATGCACCAATCGTTTTATTCAAGTTTGCTGTTTCACAATTGACGAGCCGGTTCACGGAATTCCGCATATCACGGACGATCCGAACGTCTTCGAAGCGAAGAAGTGAATTATGCGCACCTACAACACTTAAGAATTCAGTAATTTTTTCGGCTTCTTTCATATATGTGATGTAGCCTTTTTTACGCTCAAGTGTTTTACTGTTGAGATGAAATTGGTTCATGAGCTCACAAAGGGCATCATTGTGTTCTTTATATAGGGAAAAAATCTCAAGGTGATAGGAAGACGTTTCTGGATTATTCACAGAACCGCCTGCTAAAAAAGCACCTCTCATATAGGAGCGCTTACAACATCTTTTCTTTACAAGCTCTTCTGAAATATTACGCTCAAATACAAATTGCTCACCTAATATTTTCAAATCCTCTAAAATGGTTTTCGCTCGTTCTACCAGTCTGACAATATACACATTATTCTTTTTTAATCTCATTTTCTTACGAACGAGCAGCTCGACTGTGACATCATATTTCTTTTTTAGCAGCGTATAAATCCGTCTTGCGATAGCTGCGTTCTCTGTTTGTATATCTAGAATTAATTTTCGATTAGAGAAAGATAATGAACCGTTCATACGGATGAGGGCAGAAAGCTCTGCTTTTGTGCAGCAGTCCTTCACGTCCAGATTAGTCAGCTCTTTTTTTGTTTCGGATGCAAATGACATCCTTGCCACCCCCATTCCTATTTTTTCTTATGCAGCAGGTCGACAAGCAGCGCGGCTACTTTCAGCGTGTCGTGACGAATCACATGCTGGTCGTATGTAATGATTTCCCCAGGGATGACTTCCAGTCCCATTGCCTTGAGTACATCTGTGTCGAACTGTACAGGCTGTGCCTGTTCTTCTGCATATTTTGCTTTGATCTCTTCTGGAATTTCTTTATTGTTTACAAAAATGGTATCAATAAATGGACGAACCATATGATCGTTTAATGCCTGCACATGATCAGCTGCACTGTAGGAAAGCGTTTCCCCTGGCTGCGTCATGACATTGCAAATATACACTTTTTTCGCCTTAGAACGAATCACTTCTTCGCCAATATGCGGTACAAGCAAGTTTGGCAAGATACTTGTATACAAGCTGCCAGGTCCAATGACGATCAAATCGGCTTCACGAATGACTTGAATCGATTCTGGGAGCGGCTCAATCGTATCAGGTGTGAGGAACACTCGTTTAATTCGCTCACCGTATGTTGGGATTTTTGATTCTCCTGTTACCACTTGCCCATTTTCTAATTCAGCATGAAGAACAACACTTGAATTCGCTGCTGGCAAGACTTTTCCTCTCACATTTAAGACCTTGCTCATTTCTGTGACGGCATGAAAAAAATCACCGGTTATATTTGTCATGGCCGCAAGAATGAGGTTGCCAAGAGAGTGGCCTGTTAAGTCATTCCCTTTGTTAAAACGGTGCTGAAATAAGTCTTCTACAAGCGGTTCAACATCAGAGAGAGCTGCAAGGACATTTCGAATATCGCCTGGGGGCGGAATATTCAAATCATGCCGCAGTCTGCCTGAGCTGCCTCCGTCATCAGCAACCGTTACAATAGCGGTAATGTCCACTGGCTTTGTTTTTAGCCCTCTGAGCAAAACAGATAAGCCAGTGCCCCCGCCAAGAATGACCACCTTTGGAAGTGTCGTCATCTATTTTCTGCTTCTCTTTTCTATGTCCCGGTGAGTGACATGAGTGTAGTAGTCATTTTTAAAATACTCCGATAAGTAGTTCGCTAGCGTCACTGATCGGTGCTGCCCGCCTGTACAGCCAATAGCGATCACAAGCTGGCTTTTTCCTTCTCGTTTATAGGACGGAAGCATAAAGCTGAGAAGGTCAATTAATTTCTCTGTGAATTTTTGTGTCTCGCTCCATTTCATTACATAGGAGCGCACTTCTTCATCATTTCCAGTCTGTGGACGCATGCTCTCAATATAGTAAGGATTCGGCAGAAATCTCACATCAAATACAAGATCAGCATCAATCGGCAGACCGTATTTAAAACCGAAGGACATCACATTCACTGTAAACACCTGCCCTTGGGTCGTGGCAAAGTGCGCGACAATTTTTTCTCGAAGCTGTTTTGGTTTTAAATCCGATGTATCAAAAATCATTTGAGCCCGACCTTTTAACTCTTCTAACAGATCGCGTTCCATTGCGATTCCTTCGAGCGGCAAACCTGTAGTCGCAAGAGGATGCGAACGTCTCGTTTCTTTGTATCTTGAGACAAGCACCTTATCGTTTGCATCTAGAAATAATATTCTTGGTGTGATCCAGCCAAGATCACTCATTTCATCTAAGGCTGCAATCAAGCTGTCAAAGAATTCTCGTCCGCGCAAATCCATCACAAGGGCAACCTTACTCATCTTCGAATTCGATTCCTTCATGAGTTCTAGGAACTTTGGTAAAAGTGATGGCGGCAAGTTATCTACACAGAAGTAACCTAAATCTTCAAAGCTTTGAATGGCAACGGTTTTCCCCGCACCTGACATTCCTGTAATAATCACAAGCTGAATATCTTCTTGTTTGTGCGTATTCATGCCTGCTTCCTCTCCTTCTTTATAAAAACGGTTCATGTATTAGTCTCCTTGAGGATCTAACCGATAAGCAATCAATTCAAAATCAGGTGTATACGTAAAAGTACCGTGAAGAAGTCCTTTTCCCTTTAGCATGAAATCAAGAATATGGGAATCCCCTGGTGCCATTGGTAAATGCGGCACATCCTTTACTTCATGCCACTTTAAAATGCCTTCCTCTGACTCTGTCACGTTTTTTCCAGTAAATGAATCTGCCATAAAGGTGAACATCATCCACTCTTGAACGATTTGATCGCCTTCTTTTATGATAAAGGTAAAAACACCTTTTAACTGTGGATTTAAAATATAAATTCCTGTTTCTTCTCTATACTCTCGAACGACTGAATCCTTGACCGATTCTCCGCTTTCCATTTTTCCGCCCGGCGCTACCCACCAGCCTCGTCTTGGCTTTTGCAGCAAGAGAACTTGATCTTCGTGATGCAGCACACAATTGGTTACTCGTTGCATCAGCTGTCACCTACTCTTTTATGTCTTTAACTTATTATACAGGTTCATCCTGACGTCCACAATGAACATGCCCCTTCTTCACCGAAAACAGACCGAATTTCGTCTGAAAGGAGTCGCGGGCAATTTCTCTACTCTTTATTTTACAGCAACCAATGGTTCTCCATGCGTCATTTGTGAACATCTCATGAATTTCTGATTTTAAGCAAAAAAAAGGACACGGATTCTCATCCGTGCCAAACATGTATTCCTTATAAAAGGGGGTCAATTACTAGTTTTATCATAACGGAAAATTGTTTCACCCGTGTTACATTCCAGTTAAAAGCCCATGACGCTATATTAAGGATTTACGACAGCCTTTTATTTCGTTGCTTTGAGTTTTTCAGCAAGCTCTTCTACATAATGCTGTGCGCTTTGTGCGGCAATACTTCCGTCACCTGTTGCTGTCACAATTTGACGGAGTGTTTTTTCACGAATGTCACCAGCGGCGAAAATGCCTTCCACTCTCGTTTCCATTCTTTCGTTTGTTTCGATGTAGCCTTCTTTATTTGTAATGCCGAGATTTTCAAATGGTTTAGACAGTGGCAGCATTCCGATATAGATAAAGGCGCCATCTGTTTTAAAGTCTTCTTCTTCACCAGTCACCGTATCAATCAAAGTCACACTGCCGACTTTACCGTTTTCTTCATTAATTTGTTTAACGGTTTTGTTCCACATGAAGTCGATTTTTTCATTATCAAAAGCACGTGCTTGTAAAATGCTTTGGGCACGAAGCTTGTCGCGTCTATGAACGATCGTTACTTTTGACGCAAAGCGTGTCAGGTACACACCCTCTTCTACCGCAGAGTCTCCTCCACCAATGACGACGAGCTCTTTGTTTTTAAAGAAAGCACCGTCACATACTGCACAGTAAGAGACGCCTCGACCGCCAAGTTCTTTTTCACCTGGTGCACCGATTTTTTTGTATTCCGCACCTGCTGCAATAATGACAGAGCGTCCTTTGTATTCTTTTGAACCGGCTTTGACGATTTTGTACTCTTCACCGTCTACGATTTCTTTGATATCGCCATATGCATACTCAGCACCGAATTTCTTCGCATGGTCAAACATTTTATTTGAAAGTTCTGGCCCTAAAATGCTTTCAAAGCCAGGATAGTTCTCGACATCTTCCGTATTAGCCATTTGACCGCCTGGAATCCCTCTTTCAATCATCAATGTTGAAAGATTTCCACGAGATGTATAAACAGCGGCTGTCATTCCGGCAGGTCCCGCTCCAATGATGATCGTATCGTAGATTTTTTCTTCTGACACAACTGTCACTCCCTCTTCAATTGCTGCTAGCATTTCTTATTAGAATGCCCTTGGGTGATGCTTCCATTCATGACAGAAAGCATCCATTCCACTCTTATTTTTATTCCTTACCCATATCCTATTAAATCTGCGGATAATAAGCGAATCATTTGCTCATATGTTCAAAAAAAGAAAAAGCTTCCTTAAACTGCTGTTTAAGGAAGCCTGTTTACGGTTATATAGTAAGTAATGATTTATTCAACGACTCTTCTTACAACGCCATTGAATGCTTTTTTCCAGTAAACATTGCTCATAGAGTCAACTGAAACACCGCGAGAGCTGTTATCGTTCAAGAATGTACCGTTTCCTAAGTAAATACCAACGTGTCCATTTACTTTATACGTATCAAAGAACACAAGGTCTCCGCGTTTCATGTCAGATGCACTTACAGCTCTTCCTTTACCTACAAGCGTATCTGTTGTTGTACCGCCAACTGGTCCAAGGTTGATGCCTGCTGATGCAAATGCCCAGCGAACGAATGAAGAACAGTCAAAACGACGTGCGTCAATATCAGCTTGTGATCTGCCACCAGCCCATTTATATGGAGATTGTCCAACAATGGAAGAACCTGTGCTGATTGCACCTTCGATTCCGCCTACGTTACTGCTGACAGGTGATCCACCGCCAGTAGATGGCTTCTTGCTTGGTGAACTGCTGTTGTTATTATCGTTGTTGTTTGAAGATCCACTGTTACTGTTATTTGAAGACGAGCTGCTGTCGTTCGTTGAGCTGTTGTCTTCTGCTTGAACACTAGCTTGACGCTGCTGTTGTCTTTGTACTTTTTCTTCTTTTGCTTTTTGAGCTGCTTCTCTTGCTTCTTTTTCAGCTTGTTTTTGAGCAGTGATTGTTGCGTCTTTTTCAGATGCAATGCTGTTAGCCTCACTGTTTAACTCGCTAATTTGAGAAGAAGCACTTCCTTTTTGCTTTTTCACTTGCTTGAATAGCTTGTCTTTTTCATCAAGCTGTTTATTCAAGTCTGTTTGAAGTGTTTCAAGCTTTGTAAGTGTCTTTTGAACATCTTCAAGCTTTGTGTTTAATTCGTTTTCAGACTTTTGGAGCTCAGCTTTGTCTTTTTCTTGCTCTTTAATGATTTCGCTGTCTGCGTTGATGAGTGTAGATACTGCACCTGCACGGCTGATGAAATCGCTAAAGCTTTTCGCTCCTAGTAATACATCTATGTATTTCGTAGAACCGCCGCTTTCTTGAAGCGCACGTACACGCTTTTTCAAGAATTTGTTTCGATCTTCAATACGTTTTTCAGTATCAGCAATGTCTTTTTTCAGTGCATTGATTTCTTTTTTCGTTTGTTCATTTTCTTTTTGTTTTTCTTCGATTTGATCACTTGTTTTTAAAGCTTTCTCGTCAATTTCTTTTAGCTTTAGTGCAAGTGCCTCTTGTTTTGCTTCAAGCTTTGAAAGCTCATCTTTTTTCTTTTGAAGGTTTTTGTTGACCTCAGATTGCTTGCTGTCCAGCTCTTGTTTCTTTTGTTCAAAGTTCTGTGCGTTTGCTTCATGAGTAAATGGGATAAATAAACTGCTCGCTCCGATGACCGAAGCTAAACCGAAAGTAATAAACTTTTTCACGAATAGTTCCTCCTTTGACAATTTCCAAGCGACATGAGAAAGCAGCAAATTCTCTGCGACCAATCTGTGCTATCTATGTCTTTCTTCCTGATTGATCAGTCAGATGTTGACCAGATTGTTTCTATCACTAGGTGTTTCATTATGTATAGTAAAATATCTAAATATATGTCTTTGTTTTAATCCACGATTTTCATTATACATGAGACATCGACAAAATGAGCTAATATTTTTATTACATTTATGTTTCAAAAACATGTCGTGATTGTCATACTTCGCCAAATCCTTGCAAATCCCACCTTTTTATCCAAGAAAAAAGCATGACCTTTTCGGCCATGCTGCAATCTTCTAAATCTATTTACCTATTTAATCAATTAATGTACAAATGACTTGTTCATATTTAGACAGTGTTTGAACACTGATTTGAAAAGAGGCTGCAATCTCTTTTTTGCTCATAGATTCTTCTTGCTCCTGCATCCATAAATAATAGGATGCTGCTGCCCATGCAGGCGCATTTTTCTTATCTACGCCAGAAGCACGTGCCTGCTGAATAATATGGAATAACCAAAAATAAGGCATATGGCTGTCAGGCTGAACAGCTTCTTCCAAGCTGGATGCCGCCTGTTTTGCGAAAACCGCATCTTCTGAAAAAGACCGTTCTTCCATTTCATCTTCGTATAAGAGCAGTTCAATGAATTGCTGTTCAAAAGCTGTTTTCGCTGCGCGTGCATCAAGGACAGATTGAAGAACGTCACGTTCTCCTTTTTGTTTGCTTACATAGTACGCCGTCAGCCGCTCCTCAATGGAGACCATTGGCTCAGTCTCCTCAGGTTTATCCTGCCATGGCTTGATTTCATCTGCATCGATATCTTCTTCGACCATCTTATCCCAAACCGTCTGTGCAAGCGTTTTGTGACCTGTATAATAAGCTGCGCTTGCGAGCCAGTATAAAAATGTACTATCTCCTTGAAAGCCTGTTTTGTACAAAGAATAAAGCCATTTAAATGCCCATTCAAATTCTCCAACTAGGGCAAATGTTGCGCCAAGCTTATAACGCTGTTCACTTAATATTGGATACACGTGCGTTAATTGCTTTGCTAACGTATTGACCTTTTCTTCTTCTTTTTCATAATGATAGAAGACTAGCTGGTTGCAAAGGGCATGCAGATTACCCGGATTTTCATGTAGAACCCGGTTCAGCATCTCTTTTGCCTGATGGATTTGACCAGAATAAAAATAGGCCAATGCGAGATTGTTATACGCTGACCAAAATTCTGGATACTCAACAATCATCTGTTCCAGCATCTCAATGGCTTCATCAAGCCTGCCGCTTTCCAGTAAGTGATTTGCTTGATCCTGCTTCACAATCAGGTCATCCTGATCGTAAGGAAAATCTTCGTTCTCTTCGTCACTCATATCGAGCAGGTCGAGAAGGTCATCATTTTCATCTGCAAATTCCCCGTTCTCTTCTAATGAAGCATAGGCAGTCGCTGACTTATATGCCTCTTGAAAGAGTCCTAGATTCGCATAATTATTGGCTTTAAAATAGTGACACTCAAACATATTTTCATCAATATGTTCAAGGATGAAATCAAGCAGTTCATTTGATTGTTGGAAATGACCCATTTCAGTATAAATAATAGCAAGCTGTGACAGCATTTCTACATTTTCAGGCTCAAGTACGATAGCCCGCTGTATGAGCTTACTCGCTTTAGATAGATTTCTTTCTCTATAAGCTTTTAGACCTTTATGAAAAAAGTAATGCCCATCTTGGAATAGCTGGACGACTTGTGTGTGATTATTTTGAGAAGTGTATTTACTCACTGATACCCTCCATTTCGAACAGTGTACCGTGTGTAGTATAACATACTTCAAGAGTCGTCACATAGAACAAAAGAAAAGGAAGGATTTGTTTTTCACTTAGGAAATAAAAAGCCGGAGGTGTCCCCGGCTTTTCACTCGCCTTGATGACGTTTTTTTAATACTTTTAATACATCATCAAGTGGCAATTGCTGTTCACGTAATAACACAAGCAGGTGATACAGAAGATCGGCTGTTTCCCATTTCAATTCTTCTTGATCCCGGTTTTTCGCGGCAATGATGACCTCTGACGCTTCTTCCCCTACCTTTTTCAGGATTTTATCGACCCCTTTTTCAAATAGATAGGTTGTATAAGCGCCTTCTGGCATTTCTGCCTGACGTTTCGCAATCACCTGTTCAAGTTCATTTAAAATGGCAAAACGATCCTGCTCTTCCGTTTGACGCTTCACGCCTTCTTCCGAAAAGCAGCTATAGCTGCCAGTGTGGCACGCTGGTCCACTTGGTGAGACAAGAATAAGCAGAGCATCCTTGTCACAGTCATATCGAATGGATGTGACTCGCTGAGTATGTCCAGATGTGGCGCCTTTGTGCCAAAGCTCGTTTCTTGATCGGCTGTAAAACCATGTTTCCCCTGTCTCTAGTGTTTTTTCATAGGATTCTTGATTCATATACGCCAATGTCAATACTTCCTTACTTTGAGCATCCTGTACAATCGCAGGTATCAGGCCTGCCTCATTAAAGGATAATTCGTTTCCCTGTTTCATCTGACCTTCACCCCGTGTTCTCTCAAGTATGTCTTTACCTCTTGAATTGAAGTCTCTTTATAATGAAAAATGGAAGCTGCTAAAGCTGCATCCGCTTCTCCTTTTGTAAATGCCTCCAGCATATGCTGAGCATTGCCAGCACCTCCCGAGGCAATGACAGGTACGGTGACAGCTTCTGACACAAGCTTTGTTAATCGATGATCAAAGCCCTTTTTCTCACCGTCGGCATCCATACTTGTCAGCAAGATCTCTCCTGCCCCCCTCAGCACGGCTTCTTTTGCCCAATCGCTAACCTCTATATCCGTTTGACGGCGCCCTCCGTGTGTATAAACCATGTACGCTTTTTTCTCTTCATCGTACTTTGCATCTATTGCAACGACGATGCACTGAGAACCAAAAAAATCGGCGCCTTCAGAAATCAGTTCTGGTCTTAAAACTGCCGCTGTGTTCACAGATACTTTGTCTGCACCCGCTCTTAATATGCGCTTCATGTCATCAAGGTGGTTAATTCCGCCGCCTACCGTAAAAGGGATGGCAAGAGTGGACGCCACTTGCTTGACCATATCCACCATCGTTTTCCGGCCTTCATGAGAGGCAGAAATATCAAGAAAGACGAGTTCATCCGCCCCTTCCTCATCATACATCTGCGCTAATTCTACCGGATCACCGGCATCCTTTAAGCCGAGGAATTGCACCCCTTTGACCACACGACCTTCCTTCACATCGAGACATGGGATGATTCGTTTTGTCATCATACGCGGTCAAGCCCTTCAATTGCTTCAGCTAAAGTAAACCGCTCCGTATAAAGTGCCTTTCCAATGATTGCACCAGAAACGCCTGACTGTTTTTGTGCTGACAGCTTTTGGAGATCGGCTACCGAACTGATACCGCCTGAGGCAATAACTTGTTTGCCAGTAGCTTCTGCTAAGCGAATTGTACTTTCCACATTGGGCCCAGCCAGCATGCCGTCCATTTGAATATCTGTGAAAATAAAGACCTCCGCGCCTTCCTTTGCCAATTCTTTGCCGAGATCCTCTGCCTTCACTTTCGACGTTTCAAGCCACCCCTCAGTCGATACGAATCCATTTCGCGCATCAATGCCAATCGCTATTTTCTCCCCATATTGCGCAAGCATTTTTTTCACAAAGGCAGGGTTAGAAACAGCCGAGCTGCCAAGGATGACTCTAGCTACACCATTGTTTATATAAAAGGCAACGTCTTCTTCTGTCCGAATGCCACCACCAATTTGTACATTTACATCTAAGGATGAAGCAATCGCCAGCACATGCTCATGATTGACGCGACTCCCCGCTTTGGCACCATCTAGGTCAACGAGATGAATCCACTTTGCTCCTTCATTTGCAAATCGCGTCGCCATATCGAGCGGCGAATCTCCATAAATGGTTTCTTGATCATAATCTCCTTGCACGAGCCGTACACATTTGCCATTTCTCATATCAATCGCTGGATACAATGTAAAGTCACTCATTTGTTCACCCTCTGTTCGTTTGCTAATTGAATAAATTGTTTGAGCAGCGCCATGCCCGTTGTACTGCTTTTTTCAGGGTGAAACTGTGCGCCTAGCACATTTCCCATGCCAACAACTGCTGGTACTTGAACGCCATAGTCTGCGCTTGCTAATTGCTCTTCTGGATTCATATCCCTCACATAATAAGAGTGAACAAAGTACGCAAATCCTTCCGGTACCCCGTCAAACAATGGGGAGGGCTGATGAAATGTGAGCTCATTCCACCCCATATGAGGCACCTTCAGCCTTTGCCCACCCTGGTCACGATCCTTTAGAAGAACGACACGCCCTTTTAGCAGCCCCAAACCTTTCGTACGCCCTGCCTCTTCACTTTCTTCAAATAACAGCTGCATCCCAAGACAAATGCCAAATAGCAGCTTTCCTTCCTGCACTACTTGGTGGATAAACGCCTCAAGCCCTGTCTGTTTTAACAGCTGCATCGCATCACGAAACGAACCGACCCCAGGCAAAATATAAGCATCTGCCTTTTTGAGCTCCTCCACATCAGAGGAGACGATATAACGGGCACCTGCTCGTTCCAGTGCTTTTGATACGCTGAACAAATTTCCCATTCCGTAATCAATGACTCCGATCATTAGAGCATCCCCTTTGTTGAAGGAATCCCTTTCACACGTGGATCAATGGTTGTTGCTTCATCTAAAGCACGTGCCATTGCTTTAAAAATAGCTTCAATTATATGGTGTGTATTGGTTCCATAGTGAACAATTACATGAAGATTTATACGAGCTTCTAACGCAAACTTCCAAAGAAACTCATGTATGAGCTCTGTATCAAAGGTACCGACCTTTTGACTTGGAAAGGCCGCTCTCATTTCTAAATGAGGACGATTGCTTAAGTCGACCACGACCTGGGCAAGCGTTTCATCCATTGGAACAAAACTGGAGCCATATCGCTTGATTCCCTTTTTATCACCTAACGCTTCCTTAAACATTTGCCCAAGCACGATGCCGATATCTTCCGTTGTGTGGTGATCATCAACATCCGTATCTCCTTTCGCATCGACGGTCAAATTAAAGTGTCCATGCTTCGTAAATAGATCGAGCATGTGTGTCATAAAAGGGACATCTGTTTGAATATCCGCTGTTCCTTCCCCATCAATCTCTAACGATAACGAAATATTCGTTTCATTTGTTTGTCTCGCTGTTTCCGCCTGTCTCATGACGATTCCCCCCGCTTTCTCGATTCAATCGACCTTGCATGTGCTTCGAGCCCCTCTAACCTAGCAAAAGCCGCAATGCTATCCCTGTGTGTCTCAAAGGCTTCTTGACTATATGAAATAATGCTTGTTTTCTTTTGAAAATCGGTCACACCAAGCGGGCTAGAAAATCTGGCTGTTCCGTTGGTTGGCAGCACGTGATTCGGTCCTGCAAAATAATCTCCCACCGGCTCAGGGCTATAACGCCCTAAAAAAATCGCCCCTGCATGCTTGATTTGACCAAGAAATGATTCTGGATATGCTGTCAGCACCTCTAAATGCTCTGGCGCTAACTGATTGACGACGTCTACTGCACGTTCCATGGAATCTGTCACGTATATACGGCCATGATGTTGTATGGATTGTGCAGCGATTGATTTTCTTGGCAAGGTGTCCAGCTGCGCTTGCACCTCAGCTCGCACATTTTCAGCAAGTGTCTTAGACGGGGTCACCAAAATACTAGATGCTAGCGCATCATGCTCTGCCTGAGAAAGTAGATCGGCCGCCACCTCATATGCTATGGCCGTGTCATCTGCTAGAACCGCAATTTCACTAGGACCGGCAATCATATCAATGTCTACCTGACCAAATACTTCCCGCTTTGCCAGTGCGACATAGATGTTGCCTGGACCTGTGATTTTATCAACAGGCTGGATGCTTTCTGTTCCATAGGCAAGTGCCGCAATCGCCTGTGCACCGCCCATTTTATACATCTCTGTAATGCCGAGCTCCTTCGCAGCAACGAGTACAGCGTCAGAGAGGTAGCCGTTTTTCCCTGGGGGTGTCACAAGGACAATTCGCTGAACACCAGCGACAAGCGCGGGAATCACATTCATCAAAACAGATGATGGATAAGCAGCTGTTCCGCCGGGGACATACACACCAACTGCCTCAAGTGGTGTCACCTTTTGTCCGAGCATCGAGCCATCCTGCTGGTGATAAAACCAAGAGGATGTCAGCTGACGCTCATGGTATGTGCGAATATGACGGATAGCCGTTTGGATCACATGAATCATGGCTGGGTCCAAACGTTCGGAGGCTTTTGTCATTTCCTCATCTGTGACAAGCGGATCTTCAAGCAGCACCCCATCAAATTGCTTTGTAAAAGACTGTACCGCTTGATCACCATTTAGCCTCACTTCTTGTATAATCCGCTGAACAGCCAGGCGCTGCTCTTCCGTGCCTGTATCTAAAGTCCGTTTGAGCGAGAGTGTCTCTGTCTCACCTTCTTGTATATAGGTGATGTTCATGATGTTTCCTCCCCTTCAATGATTCTTGCAAGGCGCTGCGCCATTTCATCGATCACCGCATCCTTCATCCGATAGCTCACAGGATTGACAATAAACCGTGATGTAATATCACAAATATGCTCCGTTTCAACAAGTCCGTTTTCCTTGAGTGTTTGACCTGTAGAGACAATGTCTACAATACGATCGGCGAGTCCGATGAGCGGTGCTAATTCAATGGAACCATTCAGCTTAATGATCTCCACCTGCTCCCCTTGCTCTCTAAAATAGGAAGATGCAACATTTGGGTACTTTGTTGCCACACGCGGTGCGACACCGCCCCAGCTAGCTCCCGGCAATCCGGCAACCGCTAAATGGCATTTACTGATGTTTAAATCAAGCACCTCGTACACATCACGAGCTTCTTCGAGCATGACATCCTTTCCTGCAATGCCAACATCTGCTACACCGTGCTCTACATAAGTCGTCACATCCATTGGCTTCGCTAAAATAAAGCGGAGGTTTTCTTCCGGTACATCGATGATTAACTTTCTTGAATCCTCGAATTCCTCTGGCAGTTGATATCCTGCCTGCCTTAACAGCCCTGCGGCTTCTTCAAATATTCGGCCCTTTGGCATCGCCATCGTCAATACTTTACCCATTTTGTTCTCCCTTTCTAGCGCCGATAAAATAAGTCACCTGCTCAAATGCCTTGGTCATCGCGTCAATATTTTCAATCCCTGCTAAGTCTTGCAAGACGATCTTTTTCCCTTTTGACCGCTCCTTTTCTGCAAAAGCAAAAGCCTCCAGCCGTTGTTCTTTACTAAAAATCACTGCCTCCTGCGGCTCATTGATTTCTTTTGCATCAAGCGCTTCAAGCAGACGGTCTAATCGAAGTCCGAATCCTGTAGCTGGTGCAGGTGCATCAAAATGAGCAAGCAATTGGTCATATCTGCCGCCACTTCCGATGACTGACCCAACATGATCTGCAAATACTTCAAACAAAATACCCGTGTAGTAGCTCATATGACTCACCATGCTTAAATCTAGACGGATATATTCTGTACAGTCGTAATCTTCAAGTGTCTCCCAAAGCGACTTTAACTGCGTAAGCACCTCTTTTCCTTCTTGTGAAACGACGATTTCCTCTGCCCGCTCTGTGACTTCCTGGCCGCCTCTTAACTCTAAAAGCTGTAACAGCCTCGTTTTATCGATGGAGGAGAGTGGCAATTGCTTCACATGCTGACGGTACCCTACATAATTCTTTTCATATAAAAATCGGCGAAGAACGTTTGCACGCTCTGTATTTCCCAGTACATCTACAAATAACGTCTCTGCTAAAGCGACATGCCCAATCGCGATTTTGAAGGATTTGAGCCCAGCATTTTTTAATGCGAATACGACAAGCGCGATCACTTCAGCATCTGCACTAATCGAACCGTCTCCAATTAACTCAATTCCGACCTGCTCAAATTCTGATGGCCTTCCGCCTTCTCTTTCCTGTGCCCGGAACACATTGGCCGCATACCCAACGCGAAGCGGATACGCCTGTTCATGAAGCTTTGATGCTGCCACTCTCGCAATAGGTCCCGTCATATCAGGTCTGAGTACAAGGGTTTGCCCGTTCTGATCTAAAAGCTTAAAGAGCTGTGTATCTGTAATCGCCGATTGAACACCGACTGTATCGTAAAATTCAAGCGTTGGTGTCTCCATCAACCGGTAACCCCAACCGTTCATGACCTCTGTTAAGGAATGTCTCACTTTTTTCTTCGTCTCATACAATCCTGGTAATGAATCCCGCATACCATATGGTTTCTCAAACATAAACATGTTCTTCTGCACCTCCAACACATTAAAACAAAAAATTCCGAATCCTTTAGTTCGCTAATATGATAATATGCTAACAAAATAAAGTAATTAAATCAATCATTTTTATTTTCTCTCTATTTTCATGAAAAATTTGTGGAATTATTACATTCAAGTGACACCTATCTCTTTTCTGCATGTTGGGTGAAAGAACGTGCTATAATACATAAAAATATTGAATAAAACAGGAGATTACAGTGAAGTTCATCCAGACATTAATCTTAACTTTGTTGTGCGCTTGCCTTGTTTATTTCGGCTTTATATACGTGACACAAATCGACCAAGTCAAGAAAACAGCTTCACCACACGAAGCAGCCAAAGAAAAAGAAAATGATACGGCACTCGCAGCTGAAGAAACACGATCAACGAAAAAAACAGACACCACCTATTCTTCCTTAAAAGGAAGCAAAAAAGCCATGGATGTCATCCTCTACAATCAAATGGATGCCCCAAAGCTTTATAATGGATGCGAAGTCACAAGCTTAGCGATGCTTCTTCATTACAGCGGCTACAAGCAAGTGACGAAAGACACATTGGCAAATGAAATTAAACGTGTTCCACTCAATTATGAAAATGGCTTAAAAGGAGACCCACATGACGGGTTTGTAGGCGATATGGAGAATGGACCAGGTCTCGGTGTATACCATGAACCTATTTATCAGCTTGCGAAAAAATATGCGGGCGCTCAAGTCGTCGACTTAAGCGGAAAACCTGTCAAAAAGGCCATCTATCAATCACTTGAAAAAGGGTATCCTGTTTGGGTGATTACCACATCCACCTTTGACAAAATAGATAACATCGAAACATGGAATACACCAAATGGCAAAATAGATGTAAGCTTTAATATGCATAGCGTGGTCATCACAGGCTATGACAAGGAGCATGTCTACTTAAATAACCCATACGGAGAAAAGAATCAAAAAGTCGATCGCGATCAGTTTGAAGATTCTTGGGAACAGATGGGCAGGCAGGCGATTATCATTAAAGCATAGAACAATTTCTCTTTGAAAACATGAAAACCCATCCTCTATCCGAATAGAGGATGGGTTTTTCATGATGATGCTTCTATGATTTCCTTCAGGCGCTCCTCAAGCTTTTCAGCTGTCATCGCTCCTCCGCCTACACTGAAGTATTCATTCCCTTTTTTTAATAAAAGGGTAGGGTATCCATTCACTTGAAGTTGATGAACCTTCGCAAAGTCGGCATACGCAGCATTGATGACTTCTTTTGTTTTCATTCGTTCAATGACGGCTTTAGGATCAAGATGATGTGCCAGAGCGATCTCCTGATACGTTTCATCATCGCTCAGGCTTTTTCCGTCTTGATAAAAAGCCTTTTGCATCGATGCAGCCAAGTACAATGCACGATCTGGAGCAACGGATCTTAATGCTGAAAACCCAATGGCTGCAGCCTCAGAGTCTAAGAGAAATGTCCCGTTTGCTAGCAGCTTCTGATAACGTTCACCAAACTCAACGCCAGTTAGCTGATTGATCCGTTGATTTGCTTCTGATATATGTGGATATTCCTTTATTGGAAGACTTCTTTCTCCTACAAATAAGCCGCCAGATACGAGCGTCAGTGACATTTCAGGATGATTCTCATGCAAAGTACGGATACTGTTAGAAAACCCATAACACCAGCCACAATACGCATCCCATACATAAATGAGAGACAATTCTTGATCATTCATACGTTAAACTCCTCACTCATCGTTTTTAGTGGCAACGAATCACTTATTCTGCTTCAGATACAACGGTAAAACGTTCTCCAACATGGGCAGCCTGCTCAATTTCATCGACAAGCGCAATGGCGTAGTCGGCATAGCTCACATAGCTGTCACCTTTAGAATTAACAATCAGTTGGTCCTTCCCTTTCACATAAGAACCTGTGCGTTTGCCAGCTGGATCAAAGAATGCAGCAGGGCTGAGGAAAGTCCATTTTAATCCTTCGGTTTGTTGAAGGTCTTTTAAGTTTTCACCTTGCTGTGAAGCAGTAGGCACATACTCCTTTGGAAATTCCGGTGTGTCAACAAGTCTTGTTGTTTTGGCTTCATCAACAAAAAGACTGCCCGCTCCGCCCACAACGATTAAACGGGTACCGGGTACCTCTTTCAAAATATCAATCAGCTTTTTCCCTGCCTCTACGTGAAGGTGCTCTTGTCCAGCAGGTGCGCCAAATGCATTGACGATGACATCAAAGCCTTTGATGTCTTCTGCTTGTAAATGAAACACATCCTTCTCAATAACAGCTACGGATGAATCTGTCACTTTTTTCGCATCTCGAACGATGGCTGTTACCTCATGTCCTCTTGATTGAGCCTCTTTTACAATTTCCTGTCCTGCTTTACCTGTAGCGCCAATAATGCCGATTTTCATATGAATTCCTCCTGTAAAATGATTTTATTTAATAAACAAAGGTGTAACCGATTTAGTTACAACAGAGGTAAAAAAAATTGAATAGATCATCCAATTTTTTTGATTAACACCTGCGTTAGTTCACTTAATTTGATCTCAGCAAGCACTTGCTCCATCGCACTTTGAGCGCGGCACAAGATTAACTCAAGCACAGCCTGGATATTTGCACCGATCGGACAGTCAGGATTTGGGCTTTCATGGATTTGAAACAATTCTCCCTCATCCACCACCTCAACCGCTTTATACACATCAAGCAGCGTGATATCGTCTTCACTGCGGTTCAGCTGAGAACCGCCTTTGCCAAGACTCGTTGAGATTAGGCCTGCTTTTTTTAATTTACTCATAATACGGCGGATGACCACTGGGTTTGTATTTACACTTCCCGCGATATCCTCCGATGTCTGTAATGATCCTTTTTCAAGTGATAGCAAGGCCAGAATATGGACAGCGACAGTAAATCTGCTGCTGATTTTCATGTTTTCTCACCTCTGTTGTAATCATTATAGTTACACCATAACATATTGTCAACAAAAAAGTCTGCCGAGCTACTCAGCAGACGTAGATTGACGTGCATTCATTTCTTCTTTCGTATAAATCATGCGCATTGGATTTCCTCCAACAAATGAGCCTGCTGGAACATCCTTATGAACAAGTGTACCAGCGGACACGATCGCCCCATCCCCAATGGTCACACCAGGTAAAATGGTGGAATTGGCTCCAATTAAGACTTCATCCCCAATATAGACTTCCCCAAGTCTGTATTCTTTAATCAAATACTCATGGGTCAAAATGGTTGTGTTATAGCCAATCACCGAATTTCGACCGACCGTGATTTTCTCAGGAAACATGAGATCCACCATGACCATTAAGGCAAACGCTGTATCTTCGCCAACCTTCATACGAAGAAAGGTTCGGTATATCCAATTTTTCATTCCCATAAAAGGCGTGTACCGTGCGATTTGAATGAAAATAAAGTTTTTCACCACTTTGAAAAAGGGGACCGTCCGATAGACTTGTCGTAACGAATTGACCCCTTTTACAGGATATCGATCTGTTTTTCTCAACTCAATCAGCTCCAACAATCGCCAGAAGATCACTCATTTTCTTTAGCATAAAATCAGGGCGATGCTTTAAAAGGGCCTCTTCTCCCTTAATTGACCAAGCAACACCTGCTGTTTTTGTCCCTGCCGCTTGACCAGACAAAATATCGTGATAATTATCGCCGACCATCACCGCTTCATGTGGATCACTGCCAAGCTTGGATAATGCCAGCTGGACTGGCTCCGGATGCGGCTTCTCATTTTGGACATCATCGAGCGTCACAATCACCTCAAAGAATGGCTCTAAACCGGTCAGCTTCAATCCCATTAACACTGTGTCACGTACCTTTGTTGTGACAATTCCAAGCTTAAATCCTCGATCCTGCAAAACCTTCAATGTATCTATAACAGTCTCATATTCAGTCACGAGCAGATCATGCTGTTCATGATTAAACGTACGGTACATCTGAATCATGTCATCCGTTAGATCAGGGTCCATCGCAGAGAATGTATCAAATAATGACGGACCAATGAAATGGAGGATCTCTTCACGGCTGTACTGATCAGGGTAATAATGATCAAGCGTATGTTGAAATGAAGCAATAATTAATTCATTCGTATTGATTAATGTGCCATCTAAATCAAATAGCACGGTGTTAACAGTTGATTCGTTCATATGGCTTCCTTTCTAACAACTGCGAGCTCGCGCTTTCGCCAAATATAGCTAATGGCAGCTGTTAATAAAATAGCAGATATCAGACGGATGACAAGAAGCGGCCACACAGGAATCCCAAGTGGAATAAATATCAGCGTGTCTTCGACTACTGCATGGCAGGCAACAAGGAAAATGAAAGCAAGGGTTAAATCCTTTTTACTCACGCCGTCCTCTTCCACTGCCTTCATCATCACGCCAGCTCCGTATGCTAGACCAATGGTTAACCCAGCGACCATCGTCATCGACGTATTTTCTTTCATTCCAAGCATTCTCGTAAATGGAGACAGCCACTTAGACAGCGTATGGAGCCATCCTAAATCTCTCATGAATTGAATGATGATCATGAGAGGGATGACGATACAGGCGAGCTGGAGCACACCGAGTACGGCTTTTTGTAAAGCGACAAGGACGATCATGTACCAGCTGGAAGGCACATCAGCCGTTTGGGCTGCTGTCAGCAGTCCATATTGTGCCGGCTCCTGGCCTCCCTGCCAAACGAGATGAATAACAATAGCCGAAACAACAGCAAGACTGATTCTGACCAGCAAAATGACAGACACTCTCAGTCCAACCTTTGCTGCCACAGTCGATTCGATGATCAGGTTGTGACAAAAGGACAGCATCACGGCCAAAATAAACACTTCCTTCACAGGAAGATCTAGAGTCAAAATGGCCGCTATGCCCGCATACAAGTTCAGCACATTTCCTAACACAAGCGGAATGGCTGCTTCTCCTGAAAGACCAAACAATCCCATAAATGGCCGTATGAATTGAATGATCCAATCCATAACAGGCGTATGCTGCAAGATACTGACGAGAATGGTAACCGGAAAGATGACTTTTCCAAGTGTCCAAGTTGTCGATAGCCCTGCTTTTAAGCCGTTTTTCCATGTCTCCTGCATCCTTCTGATCCCCCTGCTTTAATTCGATGAGTTGTTCTCTTTATACGGGATCGATGCGTGACCTTTTATTCTTCTAAAGATCAGCAGCAGAACAGCCACTACAAAAATGGCAATCGAAATCATTTGAGCGATTCGAAGATGTTCTGTCAGCATCAAACTGTCCGTTCTCATACCTTCTATGAAGAAACGACCGATTGAATACCAAATTAAATAAGACAAGAAGATTTCGCCTCTGCGCATCGATGTTCTACGTAATAAAATCAAGATCACAACACCGGCAAGATTCCATAATGATTCGTATAAGAACGTTGGGTGATAATACGTCCCATCAATATACATTTGATTAATGATAAACTCAGGCAAATGCAAATTCTCTAAAAAGGCTCTTGAAACAGCCTCACCATGCGCTTCCTGATTAATAAAGTTCCCCCAGCGTCCAATGGCCTGCGCTAGTAAAATACTAGGTGCTGCTACATCCGCTATTTTCCAGAAGGACACCTTTTTCACTTTTGTGAAGACGATCGCTGTCAGCACAGCACCTATCAGCCCGCCATGGATGGCAATTCCGCCATGCCAAATCTTAATGATTTCATTTGGGTGCTGCTGATAGTAATCCCATTCGAAGGATACATAATAAATTCGTGCACAAATAATCGCTATTGGAATGGCAAATAAGATTAAATCAATAAACGTATCTTTATTGATTCCTCTTTTCTCACATTCTCTCAGTGCGAGCCAGAGTCCTAGTAAGGCTCCGACCCCAATGATCACACCATACCAATGAACCGAAAGAGGTCCGAGCTGAAAAGCAATCGGATCAATTGGCTGAATCGCTTCGTTCATATAGACAACTCCTATTCATCTTGGCCATTGTCTTCAATGACATCGGCTAGTTTACTTGTAAATTGTTCCGCCGCATTATGTCCCATGCGTTTTAACCTGAAGTTCATCGCAGCCACCTCAATGATAACCGCTAAGTTTCGACCAGGGCGGACAGGAATGGTCAGCTTCGGTACATCTGTATCGATGATTCGCATTTTCTCTTCTTCAAGTCCTAAACGATCGTACTGTTTGCCTTGTTCCCAAAGCTCAAGGTTCATGACAATCGTAATTCTCTTATAGCTTCTGACAGCCCCAGCTCCAAATAAGGTCATCACATTAATGATGCCTAACCCGCGGATTTCTAAAAGATGTTCAATCAGCTCTGGTGCGCTTCCGACTAGCGTATCCTGATCCTCTTGACGGATTTCCACGCAATCATCTGCGACCAGCCTGTGTCCTCTCTTCACTAATTCTAAGGCTGTTTCACTTTTTCCTACTCCGCTTTTTCCAATTAACAATACACCTACACCATATACATCAACAAGTACGCCATGAATCGCGGTCGTAGGTGCAAGCTTGCTTTCTAAAAAGTTGGTCAAACGACTCGAAAGTCTTGTCGTTTTTAGGCTTGAACGTAACACAGGTACACCATTTTCATTTGAAGCTTCAATTAATTCCTTCGGCACTTCACGATCTCGTGACAAAATAATTGCAGGGGTAATATCAGTACAAAGAGACATCATTCTCTGCTTTCGTTCGCGTTCTGGGAGCTGTTCAAAAAAAGAAAGCTCTGTTTTCCCTAAAAGTTGAACTCTTTCTTTTGGGTAATATGTAAAATAACCAGCCATTTCAATACCTGGTCTGGAAAGATCACTGATTGTAATGGGACGATTAATCCCTTCTTCCCCACTTACCAGTTCAAGATGAAATTGTTCCATTATGTCCTTCGTACGAACTTTCGGCACGCTTCTTCCTCCTTTTATCACAGGCGATTCAGAAATACAGCTCTATTTTATCACTTTCAATGATGATCCCAAAACAGTATTTTATCCTGATCCTGTTTCCGTTCATTTACTGGTATAGACAACTATACTTAAAAAGGGTAAACTAAGTCAAAGACAATGACTAAAGGGGGCACAATCATGAGCAGCTCTTTATTGCTCTCCAATATTCATATTGTGACAAAGACTGAAATGATTGCAAACGGTTTTGTCGGTTTACGCGACGGCAAGATTGACTATATTTCAACAACACCACCGACAGGAAATTATGAAAAAGTATATATTTCCCGGGAAAACTTTTATTTACTTCCCGGAATGATTGATATTCACATCCATGGCGGATATGGAGCAGATATGATGGATGCGACATCAGAAGCCATGAATACACTCGCTGACAACTTACCGTTAGAAGGAACGACAAGTTTTTTAGCCACAACCATCACTCAAAACCATCATGAGATAGAGCAAGCACTTAAAAATGTCGCCAAGTGGAAACAATACAATGAAGAACAAGCAGGCGTTCAGGCACAATGTTTAGGTATCCATCTTGAAGGTCCTTTTATTTCTAAAGATAAAGCAGGGGCACAGCCTGTTCAATGGATACAGCAGCCCGATCGCCCTCTTTTTGAAAAATGGTTGGATGCTTCTGAACGGCTTATTCGAATTGTCACGTTCGCACCTGAGGAAGACCCTGACTTTGCTTTTCTTTCCTTGTTGCAAGAAAAAAACATTATTCCTTCTATTGGACATACGAATGCCCATCATGACATGATTGAATTAGCAGCAAAGCATGGTGCACGCCATGTCACGCATCTTTATAATGCACTGAGTTCGTTTCAGCATCGTGAACCAAACGCTGTAGGAGCTGCTCTTACAAACGAGGATCTCCATACTGAGCTGATTACGGATGGGATACACTCCCACCCACTTTCCATCAAGCTTGCGTATTTGGCAAAAGGAAGTGATCGTTTAATGATGATCACAGACTCGATGCGCGCAAAAGGACTTGGAAATGGCACGTATGAATTTGGGGGTCAAACAGTCACAGTGAGCGGCGAACAAGCTTTACTGGCAGATGGTACACTTGCAGGATCGATTCTGCGAATGAAAGATGGCGTCAAACGGATGAAACAGATCACACATTGCGAATGGACAGAGATCGCAAAGATGACCTCAACTAATGCAGCCATTCAGCTAGGACTTGATCAGCAGCTTGGTTCGATTGAAGTTGGAAAACAAGCAGACCTTGTGATCTGGGATGAGTCTGGTGAACTAATGATGACGATCTGCCATGGACAAATCGTCTTTGAGAAAAAGGAGGCCAACCACTAATGAACATCATTGAATTTGAAGATAAAGAACAATTAGGAAAAGAAGCAGCAGCCCTGATCGCGCGCACAATCGCTTCTAAACCAGATGCCGTACTCGGCCTGGCAACGGGCGGTACACCTCTTGATACGTATCAAGAGTTAATTCACCTTCATCAATCACAACAATTGTCTTTCAAACAAACAAAAACAGTCAATTTAGATGAATATGCAGGCCTTGATCCAGATCATGAAAATAGTTATATGACCTATATGAAACGTCATTTATTTGATCATATTGATCTTCCACAGGATCAGTATTTTCTTCCAAATGGCGCTGCACCTGATTTAGAAAAAGAATGCTTAAGATATGATCAGCTCATTCAAGATATAGGCGGCATCGACCTTCAGCTTCTTGGAATCGGTCAAAATGGACATATTGGGTTTAACGAGCCCGGTACCCCATTTAACTCAAAGACTCATGTCGTGCAACTAGATGAAAACACACGGCAGGCCAATGCAAGATACTTTTCTTCTATTGATGAAGTGCCTACACATGCCATCACCATGGGCATTGCAAGCATTCTTTCTAGTAAAAAGATTCTCCTTCTTGCATCAGGAAAATCAAAAGCGAAAGTGATACAATATTTAGAACAGACTGAGATACACCCAGACTTCCCAGCATCTGCTCTGAAACTTCATGAAGATGTGACGATTTTGATTGATCGAGAAGCTGGTTCACTACGCTAAAGCTAAACACGAGAGGATTTTCACATGTTTATTGATAAGCAGTCACCTATTCCGATGTACCATCAGATTATGGAGAACTTGAAAAAACAGATTGAGGATGGAACATTAGCACCTGATACACTCATTCCTTCTGAAAGAGAATATGCCGAGCGCTTTGGTATAAGTCGAATGACTGTCAGACAAGCCTTATCGAACCTTGTGAACGAAGGATATTTGTATCGACAAAAAGGAAAAGGCACCTTTGTGAGTCGAAAAAAATTTGAACAGCCGCTTCAAGGCTTAACAAGCTTTACAGAGGATATGCGTCAGCGTGGTCTTAAAGCTTCAAGCCAGCTGATTGATTTCACAAAAACCGTCTGTCCAGATCACTTGCTGCCTGTCTTACAACTGTCAAATGGCGATGCTATATTTGAACTCAAACGGATACGCCTCGCAAATGATGAACCGATGGCGATTGAAACGAGCTATATCCCTGAAGCATTTGCAGGAGATTTAACAAGGGAACATTTAACTGGCTCTATATATGAATATATAGAGACTCAAACAGGCCTTACAATTGCTCATGCAAAACAAGAGCTTGAATCGAATGTGGCTTCAAATGAAGAAGCACATGTGCTGTCTATTTCAACAGGCGATCCCGTGCTCTCAATCGCAAGAACGACTTATTTTCAGAATGATATTCCGTTTGAATATGTTCTTTCCGTTTATAGAGGAGATCGTTACAAGCTCATTCATACAATGGAAAGATAAACAGTGCCCTTATAAAAGGAGCACTGTTTTTATTTCCTAAGAAATGTTTCTTCACGATCATTTTTTGTATGAATTTTCCATATCGGTGAAATCGCTTTTCCTTGAAAACGATCTTTTGCTACGGTGTACCAATAATAGTCTTCGTTTGGCTTTAAGCCTTTCCACTCAAAGCTTGCTTTTTTGCCGCTTTTTACGCCGCGCGCCTCTCCTAACAAAACATTTGTGTACACATTGAGTTCAAAATAGTTGGTTTTGACAGATTTCATTTTCGGCGTCAAATCCACATCGATTGAAAATTCATCCTGATCTCCATACGTTTTAGGATCGTAGAAATGCTCTTGATTCATGTAAGGTGAGTATGTCGTAAAATGAAGCTGGTTTTTTTCTTGATCGGCTGTTATCAATCGCATAAACCCTTGTCCACCTTCAGGCCCTGACTGATAATCGGCGAGTATTTGATATACTTTCCGGTCTACTTTACCATCCTTGTCATCGTCAAGCTCATCTACTTTCCTGCTCGCTCCGTGATAGTGACCGCTAAATACCGCCACTATATTGGGATGGCGTTTCACTACCTGGTGGAAGATGAGGTCGCCAATCGGACTGCGGTTGCCACTGACCAACAAATACTCATGGAAATTTAAAATGACGATACGGTCTGGATGCTCAGAAATCACACGGTTCAACCAATCAATTTCATCTTGCTTAATCCCCCAGCCCATGTATACCATCATATAATCATTGCCACCGGCAGAGATGAGATCATAATGACCTCGATTGTTTTGATAGGATTCACCATAGTACGGTTTATTTGCAAAGCGTTTCTCACCGAAATATTTCCCATATTCCGCATAAAAACCGTCCTTATGTCGAACATCATGATTTCCTGCTAAAACACCATAAGGAATCTGATGCTCATCTAACACGCGCATAAACGTATCGGCTCGTTGCCATTGTTTATCTTTTGAATCATCCACAATGTCACCTGTATGGAACACATATTGAATGTTTAACTTTTCTCTCTGGTCTCTGATCCACTCGACCATTTGTTTAAAGATATGAGGATAGCTCTTTGCATAATATTGTGTGTCAGACATCCAAACCATCTTATATGGCTTTTGCGCTTTACTGATTTCATCCTGTACAAGCAAATCAAACGTATGATTCTTCATGTACTGTCTGACGGACAGCAGTCCTTTCAGGTAAAATTCCTTTTGATCCTTAGCAAAATGATGAGTAATTTTATCCCACTTTTCTTGCTGATGATTCCATGCATACATGGTCACCTTTCTCCCTGTCAATGAACTCCCTTTCCATATCGCTTCGACGACATCCTTTTCACGTACATCTTGATGAACCTTGATTTGAAAACGATGATAGGGAAAACGATGTAAATCCTTCGTTTCAACTGACTTACCATCAGCAAATGCAATGCGATTCCTTTCTTCATGAGAAAAGATCATTTCTCCTTTTTCGTTAAAGCTCTTTGGCGGTTCTGTCTCCGCTGCATATTTCAAAATGTTCATTGATGGATGCAACGATGTATATTGATACGCACGGTAAAAGGAATAATCCAGCTTATCATTCGTTGGGTCCTTGGTGAGCACAGTTTGCTTTGACGATTTCATTTTCGTCTTATCTGCTACACGCTCTGGTGGCTCAGGGTGTTCATGTACCGTCTTGAATTCCTTTTTCAACGTTGACATGTTTCCTGCGGCATCTTTTGCTTTAATTGTTAACGTGTGCTCCCCCGGGTTTAATTCGCTAGAGGACGTCTGGTATGGCAAGGAAATTGGCTTGCCATCTACATATGCTTTCATCTCTTCTATGCTACTCCAACGATCCGTTACCTTTGCTTTTAACGTAAAAGCTCCTTTATATGGATCCTTTGTTTGGACGTTGGTTTTAATTTTTGGACCCGTATTATCAACCATCACATGTACAGATGCATGCTCGTCTGATGTTTTGGCCTCAATCAGGTGCGGCCCCTCTTTCAACCTTCTTGTATCCCACTTCATAAACGTTGAAACATAAGCTTCTTTTGGTATTTCAAATTGAAATGTTCTGACCTTTTTGGCGTTACCGCTGTCTCCCATTCTCCATTCTTTTTCCGGCTTTGCATTGATTGGAGGAATTTGAGTTCCATTCGATAAAATCATTCGGACGTTTTTTAGTTCAAAATCATCGTGATTCTCACCAGGCAACCGATCAACTGGAGAAGATTTTGTTCCTGCATGGAAGGAGATCGATTGGAGACCTGCTTTTTTCATCTCTGCTTCTGGTATTGGCATTGTATAGGTACGATACACTTTTGTCGAATCATCAAAAATAGAAAGTAAGTGCTTACCTATGGACACACCATTTTTAAAATATAAATTTGTCCCTTTGACATCAAATGCAATATATGGATCTGCTTCAAGGGCAGAAAACACTTGCTGATTCCGCTTTCCATCTATCAATAATTCAATGCTTTTTTTCTGATCAGACGTTGCTTTTAATGGAAATAATCCTGAAACCGTATCTCCTTCTTCTACATTGAATCGAAGGCCATGAGCTTTGCTAACTTGCTCCACATCAATCATTTTTTTCATCGTCATTGCTGAATTTTCACCGTCTGACGCTTCAAGCTGATATTCCAATTGTTCTTTACCAATCAACTCAGGTGAGTAAATAATATGATGAAATAATCGGTCGTTATGATCTTTTTGAAGCAGTATTTCCTTAAAATCATCTTTCCGATTTGTTCGATAGCGAAGCTTGACGGTTTTGACGACCTGATCATCCCGTACATCTGCTTTAATCTCTATGCTTTCAGTTGGTTTCACTGGTTTCCTCACTGTCATATCTTCAATCACAGGTTTATGGATATCTTGAGAAATTTCTTTTTTCTCAGATGGAATTTGTGCTTTTAGCACTTTGCCAGGCGTAGGCTCTTCTTCAATTTTCGAGATTAGCTTCATTTGCGAAGTACCGTCCATTGGATATTTGAACAGCAAAGATTTATGCTCACTAAACCATGAAGGCTTTAAGCGAAATGCTGCTGAAGAAATCTCCTCCCCTATATTCGTTGTAATGGAAACAAGACGAGATTTAGAGTTGGAAAGCCCTTTGCTTTCGATGACAGATACATGCTCTCCCTCTTTTAATTGACTTTTGTACATGGCATTGAAGTCCGCTACAGTTAAATGCTCCTGTCCTTTTTTCCTCAGCCAGAAAACATACGGTTTTCCAGGTGAAAGAGTGACTGGATTTGTGTGAAAGGAATACACATCATCCATTTCGGTTCCTTGTGCAGGATTGCGGTAGCGAAGCTGATAATGTTTAAGAGAGATAGGCTCATGTGTTGTGTTATATACCTCAATAAATTCAAATGCATCTTTGCCTTTGCGATTTTTTGAATTGACAACAATTTCTGTGATGACTAAGTCCGGAATGCGCGAAAGATCCTCTTCAAATCCATTTAAGTGGACAGATTGTTCTGCCGTTTTGATCACGGACTTTTGCGTAAGAAACTCTGTATAGTAACGAACGGTTGAATTCCATAATTGATCTGGCGGAATTTTCGCTGTAAATTCTGGCTTCATACCTGGCAGCCGTTCCATTGGGATCAAACGGTACCCTAGCTCATCACTTTGTTTATAATACAAGTTCGCAGACAAAATTTGTTCCGGATCCGTAATCGACGCACGAAAATGGAGATCACGGCTTTTTTCCCCTAGAACTGGACGGACATCCACATGAAAGGGATCAAAGATAAAAGGAGAAAAAGGCTTGTCCGGTATATTGACCTGTGTTTGAATAAAAGGCCCTGCTGAAGCAGGCTGATTGAAACAAAAAAGAATGATAAAAAAACATAAAAGCATGATTTGTCTGCTCACGTTCACCATCGTGCACCGCCTCCCTTCGGATATTGTGTCTCCTGAAGGAAGTTTTTATGTCAGATGAAACGGAGAAACGATACAAAATGGGTCAAAAAAAACCGTTAGCTTTTTTTCGCTAACGGCTCCACAATTCCTTTTTGTATCAACAGATGGAAAATGGATAAGATGACAGCCATCCAAATGGCCGTTCCAAACCCATCAATATTAAAACTATCGCCCATAAAACTTGATGTCATCATAAGTGTGATGGCATTAATCACAAATAAGAACAATCCTAGTGTAAGAACGGTTACTGGAAGCGTTAAAATGATCAAAAACGGCTTCACTAAAATATTGAGCAAGGATAAAATGATACTTGCCACAATGGCTGCGCCAAACCCTTCAATATATACGCTCCCAAGCCCTGGCAGAATGCCTGAATCAAAATATCCAGCAATGACGATTAAAAGTAATGCATTGACTAAAATACTGACGATCCATCTAAGCATTTAGTTAGTGCCTTCTTCCGGAACAACAAAATACCAGATGAAGTAAACCAAGAAAATCGGCATAAATGCTGTCATAAATCCGATGATGACCGTTAAAATGCGAAGCAGAGATGCATCGACCCTTAAGTATTCGGCAAGTCCACCAACAACACCCGCTATTTTTTTATCTGTTGCTGAACGATAAAGCTTCTTCATGTAGAATCACTCCTTGTCTGATTGGTGCTTTACTTGTATTGAACCTGTTTTTGTTTCTGCAAAAATGGATATACTGTTCACTGCCTGTTGGTTGGCTTTGATCATTTTCTCTTTTTGTAATGTCTCATTTTTCTCTTTAATCATCTCTGCATCAAGCAAATCGTGAGAAATAGACCCAAGATTGCTTTTCAGCTCAGCGGTCACTGCACAAGCACGCGGGATCTGGACGTCCACACTGCCTGTTGTCGTTTTCGCATAAATGGAACGGCACTTCTCATCCGACAGCTGAACAGCAATGTTTCCGTTAAAGCTTTGGGCATCAATTGACTCACTTTTCCCGCGCAGGTCAATAAGCCCATTAATGGTTTCTACTTCAATCATACCACACTCGTGATCCGCCAGTTTAATTTGTCCGTTTGCTGTTTCAATTCCAACCTTTTCCGCCTGTAAAGAGGCAAAAGAGACAACACCATTGGTGGTTTTCGCAGTAAGTTCTTTTGTCTTTAGCTTTTCCCCGCGGATCGGACCATTAAACAGCTTAACCTTGATTTTATCGTATTGGATACGTGGCACATATAAAGTGACATTGACTTTCATTGTCTTCTTTTCGGTCCGGATAAAAAATTTATCCCCTTCGAGGCCGCAGTCCAATTGATTGAGAAATTGCTGTCTTGCCTGCTCTCCGTCTTCTGCACGGTAGATTTTCGCATGGCATTCTGCTCGAATATCACCATCGTCCCAAGGCATCACATTGAGACTGCCGTTCGCCAATTGAATATCTAAATGAGAGAGCGAAGCGTCTTTGAACTGAAAAATGTGCTCAACGTCGATCGACTGTCCAAAGTTCAAATCAAGATCTACGTCTTTCACCTTTTTCACCGCAGAATCTAACCAGCCAAACAACTTTGCACCAAGATTTTCTGTACCAGTTCCTTTGCTCTCCGTGCCTGCTTTTTCTTCATGAAAGGTGTGATCAACCGTTGATTTTTCTAATGAAACAGACGGATTTCCCTCCAGTTTTTCAAGCAGCATAATCGCTTCTTTTGCAGATAATGTCCCGTCTTCTACTAATTTTAAAATGCGTTCTTTTTCATTCATACAAAGCCCCTCCTACGATTTGATGGATTGAAGTACTTTAATACCTTGAATGATATTCCAAATGACAGAGATCAAAAAGCCAATAGCGACTAAAAAGGACAAGATGAGCATCGTGATCACTGGCATGAGTGAGTCACTTGCCTGTGTCGACAATAAAAATGGGATAGACCCAAAAACCAGCAACACGCACGCTGCGACTGGCAAAACATGTGACCATAATGCTCGCAACGCGTGCCGTTTCGGTTCCTTTTGGTCGACTACAAAATATGCCACGATCGGTACAATAAACGGCATAAAAAATACACTGAAATAACAAATTGATGCAATGATCGACTGATCTCTATTCATATATATTCGCTCCTTCATGATGAAAATTCCTTTCTAACTCATACGTTTATTGCGTATCAAAAGTTTCAAAATCATTCGATTTACATATGACCTTAGACACAAATTACATCTTTTTGCACCTAAGTGTAGATTCTTCACGGATTACCCTTTAAAATATGTTGAAAAGATGGTGATTATCATTATAGGGGGTAATTATTTTGACAGATCATCATAATACTAACCACACGGCTCAAACGCTTTTAGACCTTATACAGAAACAAAAAAGCATGAACAGCGATATGATCAGGGAGCTTGAGACCATTCATCCGTCTCATCCACAGTATGGTGATATCCGTTATTTAAAAGTACTGCTCGACAGCAGCAGCACGCATATTTTAAAGGATTTAACGCAGCTCAGTCATTTAATGCCAAAGGAAGATGCGCAATAAAACAAAGCCCCCTCTTAAAAGAGGGGGTTTTTTATGATGAAGTCACACTTTCTGTTTCTTTGACCAACTGTTTCATTCGTTTACGGTCACGCTCTAAAATAGGCTTTAAGTATCGACCAGTGTAAGAAGCTTTTTCTTTTGCAATTTGCTCAGGAGTCCCAGAGGCAATGATCGTTCCGCCGCCAGCACCGCCCTCTGGTCCGAGATCAACGAGGTAATCAGCAGCTTTGATAATATCAAGGTTATGCTCAATCACTAGCACCGTATCTCCGTTTTCGACCAAACGCTGAAGCACTTTTAATAAACGGGCAATATCATCCACATGCAGACCTGTTGTCGGCTCGTCTAAAATATAAAGAGACCTTCCGTTTGAACGGCGGTGAAGCTCAGATGCCAATTTCACACGCTGGGCCTCTCCCCCGGACAATGTCGTCGCAGGCTGTCCAAGTGTAATGTACCCTAGTCCAACATCAAAAATCGTTTGAAGCTTCCGCTTAATTTTCGGGATGTTCTCGAAAAATTGGAGTGCGTCCTCCACGGTCATTTCAAGCACATCAGCAATGTTCTTCCCTTTATATGTGACCTCAAGTGTCTCGCGGTTATACCGTTTCCCGTGGCACACCTCACAAGGCACATACACATCAGGTAAAAAGTGCATTTCGATTTTAATGATGCCATCTCCGCGACATGCCTCACAGCGTCCACCTTTGACGTTAAAGCTGAATCTCCCTTTTTTATACCCTCGTACCTTTGCTTCATTGGTTTGTGCAAACACATCTCGCACATCGTCAAATACACCTGTATACGTGGCAGGGTTGGATCTTGGCGTACGGCCGATTGGAGATTGATCAATATCAATCACCTTATCTAAATGATCCATTCCTTTGATTTCTTTGTGCTGTCCTGGCTTCGCCTTCGCTCTGTGCAGTTTTTGCGCAAGTGATTTTAATAGAATTTCATTCACAAGCGTACTTTTCCCTGAACCAGACACACCGGTCACAGCTGTAAAGACGCCTAGAGGGAACTTCGCATTGACGTTTTTCAGGTTGTTTTCTTTTGCACCTTTGATCTCAATATAGCGGCCGTCAGGCTTTCTTCTTTCGATCGGCAGCGGGATAAATTTCTCTCCAGATAAATATTGTCCTGTTAAAGATTTCTTGTCCTTCATGACTTCTTCCGGCGTTCCAGCTGAAATCACTTCTCCTCCATGAACTCCTGCTCCAGGTCCAATATCAATCAAATAATCAGCGGCTAGCATCGTATCTTCATCATGCTCTACGACAATGAGGGTATTCCCGATGTCGCGCATGTTTTTCAATGTCCCGATCAATCGGTCATTATCACGCTGATGCAGACCAATAGATGGTTCATCTAATATATAAAGAACACCTGTCAGCCTTGACCCGATTTGAGTCGCCAGACGAATCCGCTGCGCCTCTCCTCCGGATAGTGTGCCAGCCGAGCGGCTCAATGTGAGGTAATCTAATCCCACATTATTTAAGAAGGACAAGCGCTCTTTGATTTCACGTAAGATGAGCTGAGCAATCTGCAAATCTTTCTCAGACAACTCGATTTCACCATATAAATCAAGGGCATCAGATACAGACAAATCAGTGATTTCTCCAATATGTTTGCCATTGATCAGAACCGCAAGCGTCTCTTTTTTCAGACGATATCCTTTACATGTCGGACATGGCTGGTTCGCCATATATTTCTCCATTTGCTCACGAATATAATCAGAGCTGGTTTCTTTATAGCGTCGTTCAATGTTACGAAGAACACCTTCAAATTCAATTTCATTTTCACGTACCTGACCAAAATCATTTTCATATTTGAAATAAATCCGTTCAGAGCCGCTGCCATATAAAATTTTATCGAATAAATGCGACGGTATATCTTTCACTGGAATGTCCATGTCGATGCCGTAATGTGTACATACTGCCTCAAGAAGCTGAGGATAGTATTGTGAGCTCTGCGGCTCCCAAGGGGCAATGGCATGCTGTCGTAACGTCAAATCCTTATTAGGAATGACAAGCTCAGGGTCAACTTCTAGTTTAGAGCCAAGCCCATCACAGCTCGGACAGGCACCAAAAGGACTATTGAATGAAAACATTCTTGGCTCAAGCTCACCAATAGAAAATCCGCAGTGCGGACAGGCATGATGTTCACTGAATAACAGCTCTTCTTGTCCAATCACGTCAATCATCACACGGCCTTCACCTAGTCGCAGCGCCGTTTCAAGGGAGTCAGACAGCCGAGCCGCAACGCCTTCCTTCACCACGATTCGATCAATCACGACTTCAATGGAATGCTTCTTGTTCTTTTCAAGCTCGATCTCTTCTGACAGATCTTCCATCTCTCCATCGACTCTTACTCGAACATAGCCCTGCTTTCGAATTTGCTCAAGTACTTTAACATGTGTTCCTTTGCGGCCAGATACGACCGGCGCTAGCACTTGCAATTTCGTTCTTTCTGGATATTCTAAAATACGATCTGTCATCTGCTCAATCGTTTGGGACGTAATTTCAATCCCATGTATCGGACAAATAGGTTTCCCAACTCGAGCATACAAGAGTCGTAAATAATCATAGATTTCAGTAACGGTTCCAACTGTTGATCTAGGGTTCCGGCTCGTCGTCTTCTGATCAATACTAATCGCCGGAGAAAGACCTTCAATGGCATCTACATCCGGTTTATCCATTTGACCGAGAAATTGGCGCGCATACGCTGAAAGAGATTCAACGTACCTGCGCTGACCCTCTGCATAAATGGTATCAAAGGCAAGAGACGATTTTCCTGAACCAGATAAACCCGTGATGACCACTAGCTGGTCACGCGGGATATTCACATCAATATTTTTAAGGTTGTGGGCTCTAGCACCTTTCACCTCTATTCGTTCCATAGCCATCAGGCAATCATCCTTCCGCTTTTAGCTCTAGCAATAGATCTCTTAATTCTGCTGCTTTTTCAAAATCAAGCGCTTTTGCTGCATCTTTCATTTCCATCTCGACCTTTTCGATCACTTTTTCTCGTTCTTTTTTGCTCATTTTTGACAGCTTTGGTGCTGCATTTGTTTCATATTCTTCCGATTCTTCATGTATCTTTGTTGCTTTAATGGCATCTCTGATTTTCTTATGGATGGTTTGTGGAGTAATTCCATATTTCTCATTATACGCCTCTTGCTGCTCTCGTCTTCGCTTCGTTTCTTGAATCGCAATATCCATTGATTTGGTCATTTTATCTGCATACATAATGACCCGGCCTTCCGAATTTCTCGCTGCACGGCCTATCGTCTGGATGAGGGATCTTTCAGAGCGTAAGAAGCCTTCTTTATCTGCATCTAAAATCGTCACGAGCGAGACCTCTGGAATATCCAGTCCTTCACGAAGAAGGTTGATTCCCACAAGCACATCATATTTTCCGAGACGTAAATCGCGAATAATCTCAATCCGCTCAAGGGTCTTAATTTCTGAATGCAGATAATTGACCTTGATTCCGATCTCTTTTAAGTAATCTGTAAGATCCTCAGACATTTTCTTCGTCAGCGTCGTCACAAGCACACGTTCATTTTTCTCAACCCGCGCATGAATTTCTCCAATTAAGTCATCAATTTGCCCTTCAATCGGACGCACTTCAATGATTGGATCAAGTAAACCTGTTGGACGAATAATTTGTTCCACAACCTCTGGGGTTTTCTCAAGCTCGTAAGGACCAGGAGTGGCAGATACATGTACAATATGATTAATATGCTTTTCAAACTCATCAAAGGTGAGCGGTCTGTTATCAAGTGCTGAAGGCAGACGGAATCCGTGATCAACCAACACTTGCTTTCTTGCTTGGTCCCCGTTGTACATCGCGCGTATTTGCGGTATTGTCACATGTGACTCATCGACAACAATCATAAAATCATCTGGGAAATAATCAAGCAATGTGTAAGGTGTTGAACCAGGAGGACGCAAGGTTAGGTGCCTTGAGTAGTTCTCGATTCCTGAACAAAAGCCCATTTCTCTCATCATCTCAAGGTCATATCTTGTCCGCTGCTCAAGACGCTGCGCTTCTAGCAATTTTTCATTATCTCGAAGTTTTTCGAGCTGCTCTTCAAGCTCTTGTTCAATATTAATAATTGCTTTTTCCATTTTTTCTTCTCTTGTGACGAAGTGAGATGCTGGGAAAATAGCCACATGCTCACGATCACCGAGTATTTCTCCAGTCAGTGCATCCACTTCACGAATACGTTCAATTTCATCACCGAAAAACTCCACTCTGATACAATGCTCATCACGTGAAGCAGGGAAAATTTCAACGACGTCTCCTCGTACTCGGAAGGTTCCGCGCTGAAAATCTATATCATTACGAGAATACTGAATGTCCACCAGCTTACGAAGAAGCTGATTGCGCTCAATCTCCATTTCAGTACGTAAAGACAGCACAAGCTCTCGATATTCCTCTGGCGAACCTAAGCCATAAATACAGGAGACACTGGCAATGATGATGACATCTCTCCGCTCAAATAACGAGGACGTAGCGGAGTGTCTCAGCTTATCAATCTCATCATTGATGCTGGCATCCTTTTCAATAAATGTATCAGTCTGAGGCACATACGCCTCTGGTTGGTAATAATCATAGTAACTCACAAAATATTCGACAGCATTATTCGGAAAAAATTCCTTGAACTCGCTGTATAGCTGACCGGCAAGTGTCTTGTTATGCGCAATGACAAGTGTCGGTTTGTTCACTTCTTTGATCAGGTTGGATACAGTAAAGGTCTTTCCCGTACCTGTAGCACCTAACAGCGTTTGATGCTGTTTCCCCTGATGGATACCCTCAACAAGCTTTTCAATTGCCTTCGGCTGATCTCCTTGGGGCTGATAGTTAGAAACTAATTCAAAGCGGTCACTCACATCAAAGCCTCCGTTTCGTTACGAAATCTATCTAATGAATATATTATCATAAAAGAACACAAAAATACGAACTAAAGTTCGGCTCTTACTTGATTTTTATTTCCAATACAGTCATACCCTCTCTTCAATACCAAATAACCCTCTTGCGAAAACCTTCCTTTCAGTATGGAACATTTTGGTGAGAGATATTCGATGAGCAGAAAAAGAGAACAAAAGAAAGCTGCACTCACTAGAATTCGTAAGCACAGCTTATAAAACGTCATCTTTCTGCCTAACATGCTCTTGATGATGATATCAATGATTTTTTTCAGCCTTTTCTCTCTTTTCAATTTCTTTTTTAGCCATATATAATGCCCCAGCTACTAAAGAAATGATATCTAATCCCACAATAAAGTAGGTTTCTGTATAGCCCTTCATGTACGAGGCAAATAAAAGCGCTGCTGTTAATGCAATGCCCACATAATGATTATAAGTAACCTTTGAAAATAAAATAACGAGCAGGAAAGGAAAAACAAGTGCAAATATGGCTTTTGTAATCACAAAAACCCTCCCTCTTCTTGGTCTACTCCCTTGATTATAGTAAAGATTGGCATATTGAACAATTCACAGTTTTCAATTTCACCTATTTTTCTTTCTGTTCGGAGACTTTTGTTATAGATATAGAAGGAAATTAGTGAGAATGTCCCCTTTGTAAAGATAGGTCTTTCCGTCTTTGACAGTAACATCCAATAAATCCTATGATTAAAATGATAGTGCGCACTATCATTTTAAAAACAATAGAGAGATAGACAAACCATTGGCTATTTGGATAAGGGGGCATTCCCATGTATTCAGTTTTATTTCATGCGGCTGAAGAATCCGCAGCACTCGCAGGGGCAAAAGGCCTGAATTTAATCAAATTAAACAATCACGGCCTGCCAGTCCCAGATGGATTTATTATCAAAACCAACAGCTTTTCAAGCTTTCTTTCATATCACAACCTGCACCAAACTGAACAAAACCTTGCTGACAAAATCAAAAAAGCATCGTTCCCTTCTCAAATGGAAGCAGAACTCCTTTCGTCCTTTCAATCATTGCGGAAGACTTATCCCTCAGTTGCAGTTCGATCCTCTTCTGTTGCTGAAGATCTCGAAGGCGCCTCATTTGCAGGACAGTACGAGACCTATTTAAATATCAAAACAAATGAAGAATTCTTACAGGCTGTCAAAGAATGCTGGTCTTCTTATTTTGAAGCAAGAGTGACAGAATATAAGGAAGAGATGGGTGAAAACGAGGAAGAGATGCCGCTCATGGCTGTTGTCGTTCAAGGATTGATCCATTCTGACGTCTCCGGTGTCATCTTTAGTGAAAATCCCGTAACAGGAAAAACAAATGAAATGATGCTCACAGCAAGCTACGGACTAGGAGAAGCAATCGTCTCCGGGATTGTGACACCAGACACATTTATTGTAGACAAAGAGACACTTTCTATTGAAAAATCACTTGGAACGAAAGAACTGCAAATTGTACCTTATCAAGAAGGTGTCATTGAACAATCAGTAACTGAGGAAATGGCTGGTCAGTTTTGCCTGAATGATGACCAATTAGTAGAAATCACGCAAATCACCAAACAAGTAGAAACACTTTATGGTCATAGCGTCGATATCGAATTTGGAATAGCAAATGGCACATTTTATTTACTTCAAGCCAGGCCGATTACTGCAGCCCTCTCAAAAGCAGCAGATGAGACAGCGGGCGCTTCTTTTCAAATGCAGCCAGACGAGCTGCAGGATTTCTGGATCTCAATGGACGATCATATGCCGGGCCCAACAAGTCCTCTCTTTTCAAGTCTGATCATCCCAGCATTAAAAAGCGGTATGAAGAAAAATGGTGAAAAATATCAAGTGCCTGATCTGAATATTAAAGATATCAAGCTTTATAGAGGTCACCTGTATTCATCACCGTCCCTGCCTGAAGCGAGTGCAGAAACTGCACCAGTTTTTGATGAGAGCATATTTGAGTTATTTCCACATTTAAGTGAACGTATGTATGAGATTTTAGAGAAAAATTTCTTTCCCTTTTATGAAAAACTCGATCGCCAAATGAAGGAACCGATGACCATTGAAGACGCCATCGTCGGCTTCGAAAAATTAAAGACTTTTTATATACAAGCATACGATGATCATTTTGATATTGTCATACCTCAAGTCATTTTATCGACTATGATTGAAGACATGCTTGTGACGTATACTGGTGATCAATCACAAGTGATCCTGCTGCATGAGATGATGATAGGCGTGATGAACAAATCTCTTGAAACAGACAAGAAGCTATCTGATTTTGCAAAGAGTGTCCTTCAAGATACTGAACTTCATCAAGCGTTTATGAAGCATGAAAAGAACCCAGAGCTGCTTGATGCACTCACTCAATCGGAAAAAGGCAGACACTTCATTTCGGAATTAGAGGAATTTCTTCAAGTCTATGGCTGGCGATCTGTTAAAAGTCATGATCTTACGGAGGAGACATGGGCGGAAAACCCTGAGTTTATACTAGATATCATCAGAAACAACATTCAACACCAATGTGATTTTGATGAAGAATTTGCACAAGCCGTCATCAAAAGACAAGAGACATATGAACATTTTATGAGCCAAGTGAAGGATGAAGCGTTTAAAACGAAATTTGAGACACTTTATCAATTTGCTCTACAGGCTGCTAATATCCGTGACGATCACCACTTCTACATTGATGCCATGTTAGATGCTAAAGCCAGGGTATATCTATTAAAAATTGGTGAACTTCTTGTACAAAAAGGAGCGATTCCTCATCCAGAAGATCTATGGTACCTCTACGATGAGGAGGTACACACAGCGCTCACAACCTCTACATCATTTGATACGGTCATCGCACAAAGAAAAATTGACATGAAAGATAATGAAGCCATCCAACCACCAGCTTATATGGGTACCCCAACTGAAGCTGAATTGCAGCAAGTAGAAAGAATGCTCGGTTCATTAAGAGAAAATGAAAACAATACAAGCGATATGATCTATGGAATTGGCGCATCTAGCGGCATTGTTTCTGGAAGAGTAAAAGTCATTACATGTGCTGAGGAATTCTCTCAATTTCGAAAGGATGATATTTTAGTTTGCAAAACAACCACACCTTTATGGACGAGCTTATTTAGAGATGCAAAAGCAGTCATCACCGATGCTGGAGGCATTTTGTCTCATTCAGCTATTATCGCTAGAGAGTATATGATGCCAGCTGTCCTAGGAACCCGAATAGCGACTGAAACACTTCAATCAGGTGACCTTGTGACAGTAGATGGAAGCAATGGACGCATTCAGATATTAAAACAGCATGCACGTGTCTAACTTTATCGTTTTGGATCATATTGGCGGTCATAGGTTTTATCGGTATACTTACTTTGTTGCAAACACATTCATAACCTGAGGTGAGTATGCTTGTTAAAATCTACAAATCAACGAATCATTCGTGCAACAATGGATTTATTGACTGAAAAGGGCTATCAAAAAACCACAACAAAAGAAATAGCCACAAAAGCGAATGTCAGTGAAGCAACAATTTTCCGCAACTTTAAAAACAAACGCGGCGTTATTGCTGCCATTATGAAAATGAAATCAACGCCGACGAAAACCTTAGAAGCAGAATTTAAAGAGGATTTATACACCGATTTAAAGTTTCTCGGTTCTTATATCCTTGAACATTTAACTTCAAAAAAAGAATTCATTTATATCAGCATGCGAGAACCGGCTATGTTTAAAGATCTGACCAGTCATGAAAAAATTTATCCTCAAGAACTAAGGGAAATGCTGATACAATACTTCAAAAAGATGAGTGCTTTGCAGCATGTCTTAAAAGGAAAAGAAGACATTTATGCAGACATTTTCATTAGTACGTATTTCGGTTTTTTTATTCAGCAGCTTGAGCAAGACTTCCAGCTCGTATTAACACAAAAAGATGATTTTATTGAGACATACACACACATTTTCATGAGAGGAATTTCTCCCGCTTAAAGGGTGGAATTCTTCTTTTTTACAAAAGGTGGTATACACATTGAAATTGCAAAAAGAGAATTTGATCATCTATTCTTTGTTACTTGGAGCTATACTAGTTCCGGTCAACTCAACGATGATCGCAGTCGCTTTATCATCCATATCAACTTATTATGATCAATCCATTTCAAACATTACTTGGGTTGTCACGATTTATCTTATTGTCATGGCGGTCACACAGCCTATCGCTGGTAAGTTAGGAGATATATATGGACACCGCCGCATGTATTTAACCGGAGTGACACTCTTTTTAATCGGCTCGATTGGCTGTGCTTTAGCACCTAATCTAGCATTTCTCATCATCTTTCGCTCCATTCAAGCAGCTGGCGGGGCTATTTTAACACCGAATAGCATTGCTTTGATTCGTGCAACAGTCTCACCCGAAAAGCTATCTAAAACAATGGGTTACTTTGGATTTGGTGCTGGTATTGGTGCCGCACTTGGGCCATTTATTGGATCGATTCTCATTCAGAGTTTTGATTGGCATTCCATATTCTTAGTAAATATTCCATTTCTGTTTCTTACACTAGTCACCGGCGTCTTGCTCATTCCAAACATAAAGCATACACGCATACATGCAAGGGTAGATATGATCGGTTCATTGTATTTAACCATCGGAATTGCCACAATCATTCTATGCTCAAAAAGCCAGCTACTAAATGAATATTTAATTTATGGCATTCTAGCATTGATTGTCATTCCTTTATTCTTTAAACATGTACGGAAAGTAAAGAATCCAATTATCGATTTATCCCTATTTAAAAACAGTTCATTTACAAATGCGAATCTGTCGATCATGCTAAGTAATTTTGTGATGTATGCCATCCTTCTCATTATGCCGCTGTTTATGGAACAACAACTTGCGCTTTCTCATACACAAAGCGGTATGATTCTATCGATATTTTCTCTTTGTATGTCTCTTAGCGGTTTATTAGGCGCAAGACTCCATCCAAAAAAAGGCGCGAAAAAAATGATTCGCTTTTCATTTCTCTGCCTTACTTTATCAAGCATCATGTTAATTACACTGAGTCAGTACCCAACCTTACCACTGCTTATCGTGACACTAGTCGCAGGTGGAATTTCATCAGGGATTGGTATGACAAGTATGCAGATGGCTTCTTTAACAGCTGTTGATCAAAGCTTAACTGGTTCGGCATCTGGTATTTTCTCAACCTTTCGATATTTTGGCAGTATCATTTCGTCGACATTGATTGGTATCATGAGTGGTTTTCAATCTTTATTTATTGTATTAATGGGCGCAGGAATCCTTGGCTTCCTTTTATCCCAACGCGTCAAAACGAAATCTACCTCTCCATCATCTGGACATTCTGCCTAATCACTCCCTGCGCTCTATGGCGATTTAGAGCGGGGGAGTTTTCATTATTTTTATCACTGTAAGCTATAGCTGGCACAGGAATCAAATATTGAAAATCCTTTTTTAAAGAGGAAAAAATGCCACATGACTAGACAAAAAAGGAACTTTAAATCGAATTGTCCTCATTCATTCACCTAAAATCTGTTTTTCATCTCTTTCAGCATTGATAACTTCGATTTTTTTTCACAATTTTTGTGGTATGCTTTTTGAAAATAGAGGACGCAAAGGAGCGGAAGAATGGAACGTGTAAAATATGTTGTGATCTATTTATCAGCTCTATTGTTATTCCTGTCAGGCTGTGGAAAAGACCAGCAATTTACTCCACCTGACAGCTCTCAATCGATCGCGGTCATCTCTCAATTAAAAAAAGCCTCCTTTTCAATAGTTGATTTACAAAAGAATAAAATGATCTCTTCCGTTGATTTAAAACATCCGCTCACTGATCTTATCCAAATCAACAAAGACGTCATCATCGCAACTAGTAAAGAAGGAGAATCGCTTATCGAAATTAATTTAAAAAAAGGTACAGCAACAGATTATATGGATGTGAATAAAGGGCTGACTTCCCTTACATATGATGCAGCTTCTCACACCTTAATTGCAGCAGATTCGCAGAAAAACGTCGTTTATTTTATTGATACGCAGCGTAAAAAAATAAAAGCAACTGTGAAGACCGGAAAGTTACCTTCTTCTATGACACTTTCTCCGTCAGGTACTTTATTTGTTTTAAATGCAGAAAGTCATACTGTCTCTGTTATAGATATTGAGAAGGAAAAACATATACGTACGTTCTCTGTACTTGAACGACCATCTGGTATTCATTTTGATGGACAGTCCATTTGGATCGGTGGTCACGGAAAACCAGGCACCTTAAATAAGAGCATTTTTGCTTACGACCCTCAAACAGGTAAAAAGCAGCGAGAAATAAAACTAGGCGTTATGCCTGTTGCATTCTTTTCAGAGAAAAATTCTTCTACTTTATATGTACTTTGTCATGGAGATCATACGCTATACAAAGTAGATACAGAGACGAATAAGCAGCTTGCTTCTGTTGAAACTGGTCAAAATCCGAATTATATCACCGCTGATACCACATCAATATATGTGAGTAACTTAGATGACAATTCAGTATCAATTATCGATAAACATACATTCATGATGAAAAATCGACTGAATGTCCCATCAGGACCTTATGCTATCGTGTTGGAGGAAAAGAAATGAAAGAACAAATGCATATTTTAATTGTAGACGATGAGTTCGATATGCTTGAGTTAATCGGATCCTTCTTAAAAAGACAAGGCTTTCACATCATCACAGCTAGTAATGGAATGGATGCCTTACGTCAGCTTGAAAAGGAACCCGTTGACCTTGTAGTACTAGATATCATGATGCCTGATATGGATGGATTTGAAGTCTGCCAGCGTATCAGGCAAACATCTCAAATCCCCATCTTATTCTTAACAGCTAGAAGTTATGAGGAGGATCGAATTAGAGGCCTAGAAATTGGTGCGGATGACTACATCATGAAGCCTTTCAGTCTACGTGAGCTTGCAGCAAGAATTGAAACAACTTTGAGACGAATTAGAGGTCTTTCGCTAAAGCGCAGCCGCATACAGTTTGGTGACATAGAGATTGATCAGGATGGTAGACAAGTCTATATCCATCAGGAGCCCATTAATTTAACTAGAAGAGAATTCGATTTGCTCATGTTTCTTTTACTCAATCAAGGCCAAGTGTTTTCACGAGAACAGCTCTATCAAAAATTGTGGGAATCACATTCTACTAGTGGCTCATTACGAACAGTCGATACACATATCAAAACGCTGAGACTGAAATTAAAGGGAGCGGAACGGCATATAAAAACCGTTTGGGGTGTCGGCTATAAGTTTGAGGAGGAAGAATGAAGCCTTTATCGATTAAAAAGAAAGTGCTCTTCTTAATCCTTGTAGTGACCGGAATCGTTGCTGCCTCAGCTCTTGCCCTCACCTATTACTTATACCAGCACTTATATGTTGATAAGCAGATTGATTCCTTAAGTTTACAAGGTGAAAAGCTGGCACAAATCTATCATCAACACGGGAAAGATACGTATTTTACCGATAGAATAAAATGGGCTAACGACTCGAGTCAGGCGAACATTATTTTTACAGATGACCCAATGGAGCTTTCAAGTGGTCTTCCTTTTGATACGAACACAAATGATAACCTCATTACGTTTAAGGAACGCCAAAAGCTCCTTCAAGGGGAAACCGTCGTGTTGATTAGAGAACACTCACAGTTTCATCAAGATATTCTTGGCATCGCCATCCCTGTTTTTTCAAGCAAAGATGAGCTATCAGGGACAATTTTTCTATCCATGCCCTTATCGGATGTATATGAACCCTTTGTCCAAATCAGATTGACACTTGGCATATCCATTTTATTAATTCTGCTCCTGATTTTCTTTATCGGATATAAAAGCTCCAATAAAGTCGTTCGGACAATTAATCAAATGAAAGAAATTGCGATGGAAATGGAATCTGGTGATTTTTCAAAACGGATGGCTGTGACCAAAAACGGAGATGAATTAAACCAGCTGAGCCGCTCTTTTAACAAACTGTCTTCTACCCTTGAAAAGGTTGAGCAGCACCGCAGGGAATTTCTTGCGAATGTCTCTCACGAACTTCGAACTCCGCTAAGTTATATGAAAGGATATGCTGAAGGTATTGAAGAAGGGATCATTGATCAAAAAAAAGGAATGCACATCATCCAGGATGAGGCCGCACGTTTAAGCCGGCTTGTGAATGATCTTTTAGACCTTGCACAGCTAGAAGGAGATTCTTATCCACTAACGATGGAGCCAATCGTCTTTGCTCAGCTGATTCATGACGTTCTTGATCAAATGGCATTTATCGCTAATCAAAAGAGCATTTATCTGAAACGGACACTTGATGAGGATTGTATTGTGTATGGCGATAGCGATCGGCTGCAACAAGTGGTTCGTAATTTACTGGACAATGCCATTCATTACACTCCCTCTGGAAAATCGGTCTCGATTGAATTACTAGTTCACCAACATAAAGCTGAATTGAGAGTGACAGATGAGGGCAACGGCATTCCAAAAGAAGACCTTCCACATGTTTCTGAGCGATTTTACCGAGTAAATAAGGCACGTACGAGAAAAGATGGCGGCTCAGGTCTTGGACTAGCTATTGTCTATCAAATCATGAAAAAACATCATGGCACGTTCGATATTCAATCTGAGCCAGGATACGGTACGACAGCCATCATCCAGCTGCCAAATACTCCAATCGATGAAGACCTGCATACGATATAATCAATTAGATTTTTTAGGTAAGGTCATTCGTTTCATCCAAATATACGCATCAGTCGCCTAAATTTGAACAACTATTTTCAGCCCCTTTTTGATCATCTACTTTTATGCATCAATTCCTTTCAAAAGGATAGTCGATTGCTTTCGTTCAAACAATAAAACTGCATTTAAAAAAGCGTGCGAGACCTTCTTCAAGAGTCCTGCACGCTTTTAAATTAAACAGCTGTTTCAAACCGTTTTCTATTGATGAAGAAAGAAAGCGTAATGATGAGATAGATACCCATTGTGACCAAGGTTTGGACAATCGGAGTTGTTGATACTACGCCGATAAAAATGGCAATGATTGCAATGACAGAAAACCATGTTGTGAAAGGATACAGCTTGACGCGATATCCTCCTGGTGCTGCTACGCTTCGAGACTTTAAATGCCCGACAGCAATAATAAACCAGATGAATAAGACCGTGTAGCTTAAAGATCCCATTAAATAATTAAAGGTTTGACTTCCTACAAAAAGAGAGATTAATACGGCTGCATACAAAGTAGATGTACATACTAGAATCGCTCTGACTGGCACCTGCTGTTTCGACAGCTTCGAAAAGCCCTTCCATATACGGCCATCCATTGCCTGTGTAAATAGTACCCTTGAAGAAGCATACAGACCAGAGTTCATAGAAGACAAGATCGCTAATAAAATAATCCCGTTCATGATATCACTTGCATATGGCACACCAATCGTTGCAAACACCGTGACGAATGGGCTCACTTGTTCATTGTTTACTTGATTCCAAGGAATTAAGCTGACGATGATGAAGAACGGAAGTACATAAAAACCGATGATTCGTACAAATGTACTTTGAATGGCTTTTGGGATGACTTTTTCAGGGTTTTTCGTTTCTGCTAATGTAACCCCAATCATTTCAGTTCCGCCATATGAATACACGACCACCAGCATTGCCGCAATTAAGCCGCCTGTTCCATTCGGGAAAAATCCTCCGTGTTCGGTTAAGTTAGATAATCCCGGTGCTGCATGCTGTCCGAATGAGACAAACAGCATCGTTAACCCAATGATAATAAATAAAAGAATGACAGCAATTTTAATAGAAGCTAACCAGTACTCTGTTTCAGCAAACATTTTGACTGAACAAACATTGATCAATGTCACAACAAGTGAAATGATTAACACAAGTGTCCAAATCGGTACTTGTGGGAACCAGTACTGAATAAAGATTGCAGACACGATCGCTTCTGCTGCAATGTTCAACACCCACATTTTCCAATAGATCCAGTCTAGGAAATAGGCTGGGTATTTGCCTAACACAGGTTCAATTAAATCACGGAATGTTCTAGCGCCAGGTCGTGCAACTGTCATTTCGGCAAGTCCTTGCATAATAAATAATAAAATAAGACCACCAATCATATATGCCAAAATGACAGCAGGACCCGCGATATCAATGGCAGAACTGCTTCCTTTAAACAGACCAGCACCGATGGCACCGCCAAGTGCGAGCATCATAATATGCCTTGACGTCATTGTTCGTTTTAACTGCACATGTTCCTTTTCCATTTTCTATAGCTCCTTTAAATTTGAATCTTCAGACAAATATAAGATAAAAGCATATAAAAAGGCCAGTCATCTCCTTGAAGAGACGACTGACCTTGCAACCGCGTTACCACTCTTATTGACTCAGACATAGCTGAATCCAACTTGAAACCCGATAACGGAGGTCACACGTAAAGACTTACTATTCATTCAGTCTTGCCGCTCCTTGAGCGAGTTCAATGATCCGTTTTACTGCGTTGCACCAACCCGCAGCTCTCTTAAAAAACGGATATTCATTTACTATTCTCAAGTCAAAGCGTTTTATAGTCAATTTGTCTATTTATAAAAGATTTTATTTTTTAAATATACTGACTAACCACGCAATTGTCAACAGCCTTTTTCAGACATTTTCTTTTAACGAATCCAAACGGCTACTTCATCCATTGGACGACGCGTTTTGCCGCGCTTTGGCTCAATGACTCGATACCCAAAGGCAGCCATGACAGAGATGTCGTACTGACCATTTTCAAGTAATCCTTCTTCCTCAAGTATACGATGAATTTCATCGTAGCTGAATCCCTCAACAGGGCATGAATCAATGCCGATTTGTGCCGCGGCTGTCATCATATTTCCAAGGGCAATATACGTTTGTTTGGAAGCCCAATCGAAGAGCGTACGGTCAGTTTCCATCAAATGAAGATCATTCTCTTGGAATTGTTTGTAGCGTTCTTTTACCATCTCAAACGTTTCGTCTGTCATTCCTTTGATTTCCTTGTTGATGTATTCTGCATATGGTGAATCATACCGGGCGTCTGTTCTTGCCAAAATGATCACAAAATGGCTGGCAGTTGGAAGTTGCTTTTGCGCACCCCATGTACATTCTTTTAATTTCTCTCTAAATGCTTCATTTTGAACGACGAGGAACTTCCAAGGCTCAAATCCGACAGAGAGTCTTCCTGTCTCTAAAATGAACGCAAAGTCATCTTCTGGAATCTTTTTCGCCGGGTCAAACTCTTTTGTCGCATGACGGAATTCATACGCCTCAATGATTTCTTTTTTTAATTGCTCTTTGTCTCGCATGGTATTCATCCTTTCTAGTGAACGATTAGGGTGTGAAGTTTCACCAATCCAATTTCTTTCCATTCCCATATAGAAATTGTTATGATAAGAAAACAAACAACCCGAATGTGTGATGTGATACCTCTATGGTAAAAGAAAAACTTCCTTTGATTCAAGTACGCACATTTTTGTTCGTTAGGTACAATCATGTTCGTTTATCACCCATTTCGCCTTAGAAAGGAGTGTAAAGATGAGTGCACCATCCAATCCAGTCAGTATTGTCAATCATGGCTGTCCCGTTTCCACCACAACGAGTGTAATAGGAGGAAAATGGAAAGGAGTGATCCTTTATCATTTGACTTGCGGTCCAAAACGATACAACGAATTACGCCGGCTTCTGCCAAGGATTTCTCAGCGTGTTCTTACGCTGCAATTGCGCGAGCTAGAACAAGACGGCGTTGTTCACAGAGAAGTCTATGAGGAGGTCCCTCCTCGTGTCGAATATTCACTCACTTCTTTAGGAGATACGTTAAAGCCTATCATCTTCGCTATGCGTGAATGGGGCGAATCCTATGGAAAAGAAGCGCGTCCAAAAGAAAAAAGCTGCCATCTCTAGCAGCTTTTTTTTATGATGAAATCGCCGTTGATTCTTGCTGTGGATCATCCTTCACAAACAGGATGCCAAGCTGATGATGCTCCCCTTCGTAAGAAGCGCGTTTCTCAAACCTTGTCTGACCATTCAAGCCAATGATCTCAAGCTTTGTCAGAGCACGATTGGTTTGAAGGGCTTCGTAAAATTCCGAAACGGTTTTGACTTCAATTCCATTCACCTTTGTAATGACTTCTCCGATCTCAAGCTTTAAATCAGCTGCAGGTGTATTCGGAATGATTCCGAGCACCATTAGCCCTTGATTACGCTTAGAGAAGTAGAATGGAGCCGCATTGTCGTTGACTCTCTGTTTCCATGAGAGGAATGCCCTTCCGGCAATCGCTATCAATACAGCTGCCCATGCAATCGGTGTAAACCAAATACTTGCAGCACCTAGTAAAGCAACAGCGAGTCCAAGCATGAGAATACGCCGTGCCGTAATTTGAATGCTGACAATTGGCAGCGATCCTTGAATCCGCTGCCCGAAACCGATGATGTATGGAATCAAAATAAATGAAAAGCTTTGATCGTGTACTTGAAGCACCGGCCACCATGGCAGAGAAGAAGTAAATTCACCTGCCGGCATCAGCAAAACAAGCGGTAAAAGCCACAGACGATTTGCCCGCTGCTGGCCAATCAAAAGTCCTCTCGCACTCATCACCATTGCAGGCGATGTTCGTAAATGCGCCGTTCGATAGGCTAGAATCCCCTCGGTCATTAATAAAAGTCCTAGCAGAATAACAACGGCTGATGTATTCATCATTGAGAGCTGCGGCAACCATGAATGGCTCACTTGGAAATACATCAGTCCAAGTGCCGCAATAAAGCTGAAACCGAGTGTGTATGCAGACGAAAGCGCACTCGCCTTAAAGAATAAAGAGCAAACGATGGTCATCGCTGCAATCAGCACGATGAATCCAGGTGGGAGGGCAATCCCTAAGCCTACTGAAATGACGGATAGGCAAATCCCTAGAATCCATCCTTTTGAATATGTAAATTTAAGTTCATCGTATACATCTTCTATTCTTGTTTGAAACGCTTTTCTCTCCCGCTTTACGCGGATGTAGCCATGTAACAGGCTGATTAATATCATGAAATAAAAAAGAGGGTGGATTAAAAACAGACCGACCGCTTTTAATCCAGCTCCCATCCACTCCGAGCTCATTATCGTTCACCGCCCAAGTCAAGCATTTTCTCTTATTCTATCAAATAAATCGATGCTTGACACCAGGTTTATTTCTCCTGATTCATCCAAAGTGTGACATTGGACAGTGAAAAATCTTTTAAGTAGTGATTGACATCTACATCTAGTATGCCGCCGAGCAGCTGCATCGACCTCTTGATGTCGGTTAAGTTTATACCAAGTCTCTTATGATTATCCATTAAATAATTGAAGTATATCTCAGCACAGTCTTCATCGATTTCGTCGACTGATTCTACCGTTGTGTAATTGACCAAGTACCTGCTTAACAGCATGAGCAGACTTAATGCCTTTGTAGCGGAAAACGTCACATCTTTCGAACGACTCTTAAGCTCCTCTACCAACTCGTAATATTTTTTCTCTCTCACAATACTTGCCCTTTTCAATTGTGTACCCCCATTTACTAGTTCTTTTAAGAAAAGCGCAAACCTCGGTACAGCTTAATGCTCAAGCTGAATATCCGCAAAAAATAAAATATTTAAAATGAGTGCTACTTTATATTGTAAGAATTATTTATGTAACATACAACTTTCAAAAGTTTCATTTTCATGACATGTTTAAATCAACAGAAAGTCTCTTATATAAATATGTTATCGGGTAAAATCGAAGGAATGTTATGTTTTTTGTAAAATAAATGAATATATTTCTCGATATAATTTATTTTTAAGAATAAACTATTACATGTTTGTGACACTTATGAACCAAAAAAAAGAGGCATTTATTCGCCTCTTTATTTTTTAAGATATAGTGCTTTTAGTGCAGTCTGCAGTTGAAGATCATTTTTTTCATAGGATTTCACTTCATCCACCATTTTGTTCATCATTTTCGCTGTATTCAGATCAATTACACCTGATTTATCGAGATTGTATGTGCTTTGGAAGGCTAATACCGCCTTTTTCGTTTCTTCATCAAAGTAGCCGTCTACTCTGCCGGGGTCGAATGACAATCCCTTTAATAGCGTCTGTGCTTGTCTCACTTCTTCATTGTTCATATCAAGCTGAAGCGGTTCTTTCAGCTGAAGCGGTCCTACAGTAAAGTAATCTGGCTGATGAATCGCAATCGTTGGTACGACACCTTTTTTGTGAATCCAATTCCCTTTTGGCGTGAGCCATTTATACAACGTTAATTTAATGTTACTGCCGTCACCCATTGGAACCGCCTGCTGCACAGTGCCTTTCCCAAAGGAGACATCACCGACGACTTCATATTTTCCGGCTTCTTTCATAGCACCAGCAAGTATTTCAGAAGCGGATGCACTGCCTTTATCAATTAAGACATTAACTGGGTAAGGCTTCTGTTCTTTCCGCTTTGAAAAATAGCGTTTCCTGTCGCCGTTCCGTTCTGCAATTTGAATATAAGGCTGATCTTTTGTAATAAAATGCTTCAAAATGTCTTCTACACTTTGCAGATAGCCGCCAGGGTTTCCTCTCACATCAAGCACAAGACCTTCTATGCCCTTTTTCTCGAGCTGTTTCAGGCTTGATGTGAAATCCTTCGCAGTATCTTCTGAAAAGCTTGAGATCGCGATATAGCCTGTTTTATGACCATTTACCTCTTTCACAGAGGAAGTCACGGTTTCAAGTGGGATTTCTTCTCGTTTGATATGGAATGTTAACTCTTTTTCAATCCCATTTCGTCTGATTTTCAGAGCGACGGATGTTCCTTTTTTCCCTCTTATTTTCAGTACAGCATCGTTTAAGCTTTTTTCTTTCATCGACTCACCATCAATGCTGATAATTTCATCTTTCGGTTTTAGACCTGCTTTTGCTGCAGGGGATTTTTTAAAGGCAGAGACGATAATGATTTTTCCTTCATCCATCCCCACTTCTGCCCCAATTCCCTCAAAAGAAGAATCAAGCGAATCAGAAAATTGCTTGGCGGTTTGCTTGTCCATGTATACTGAATACGGATCATTTAAAGTTGAAAGCATTCCTTGAATGGCGCCTTCAAGCAGCTTTTGGCGATCCACTTCCTCTACATATTCATTCGAAATAAGGTCATAGGCTTTCTCAATTTTCTCCATCCCATTCTCTTTCGCCTTATCACTTGATTGAGCTTGTCCAGCCATTGCAGCAGCTGCTTGCGGTGACTCCGCATGAGTTCCCTCTTTATGCGTCATCACCCCTGCACTGATTAATAGAATGACACTTGCCATAATAGATGCGATTTGTTTTTTCATATTTGGCCTCCTTCTTCAACTCTTCCTGATGACCTGAGTTATTATATGCCAGAAGAAGGGATTTCATGTAAAGACATTCTGCTGCGAAGGCTTGACTAATTATTTTATTAGGTGTAATTTTTATTTTGTTATGATCGAGAAGGAGTCTTCGCTATGTATATTATATTGACGATGCTATTATTAGGAATTTTATTAGGATTTGTAGGAGCAGGCGGTGCTGGTTTTGTCATCGCATTGCTTACGTTAATTTTTGATATCCCTATCCATACCGCACTTGGGACATCTTTAGCCGCAATGGCATTTACGACGTTATCAGGTGCATACAGCCACTACAGGGAAGGGAATATTCAGCTGAAATCTGGTTTGATCGTCGGAGCTTTGGCTTGTGTGGCTTCCTTTGCAGGAGCTAAGATTGCTCCTTTTATTCCAGAAGGAAATCTGCACTATTTAACAGCTGGCATGCTCTTTTTATCCGCTGTGTTTATGATGATCAAATTATTTGTTCTGAAGGAAGAAGCTGAGCAGCAGCCGCTTTCTTCACGTCAGCTGCTCATAAGGGGTATTATTTTAGGACTTGTATCCGGATTGCTGTCAGGTATGTTTGGTATCGGGTCCGCACCATTTATCCAAGTAGGACTTTTGATTTTACTGAGACTTTCCATTCGACAGGCAGTTGGCACGACGATGCTTGTCATTATTCCAATTTCCATCGGTGGTGGAATTGGATATATTACAGAGGGCTATGTTGATTTTATCTTGCTCATTCAAATTTTAATCGGAACAGTATTAGGCGCATATATTGGCGCAAAATTTACACGCCTTGCACCGAAGCTTTTATTGAAATCGGCTGTACTGTTAACACCTATTATTGCCGGTTTACTGCTGTTATTTTAATTTTATTTAGAATAAGAAAAGCCGATAACGTGATGTTATCGGCTTTTTGATTAGCGAATATATTGCGCTGGATTGACTGCATTTGATTTTGCGCCATTCCATAATCCTTTATGAATTTCAAAATGGAGATGCTGACCATGTGACTGGCCTGTATTACCCATATATCCAAGGAATTGTCCTTGCTCGACTCTCTGCCCTGTGGACACACTTCTTGTAGATAGGTGGGCATATACCGTTTGATAGGTCTGTCCATTGATATTATGCGTAATGAATATCACATTCCCGTAGCTCGATGAGTAGCTTGAGTTCGTGACTGTTCCAGATGCAGCTGCGACGACAGATACTGTGCCTTTTGCTGCAATATCTAATCCGAAGTGGTTTCCGCCAGAACGTCCGCCAAAGCCAGATGAGAATCGGCCAGCAGCTGGTTTAATAAAGCCTGAGCTGCTTGCTGGTGTATCAGATATTTGATCTGAACCGCCACTTTGAGGTGTAGGTGCACTTTTTTCAGCAGCTGCTTGTTCTGCTTTCTTTGCTTCTTCCTTTTGGCGGCGTGCTTCCTCAGACTTCACAGCCGCTTTTTGGTTCGCTAAAATTTCTTGTTCATTTTCAAGTTTGCCTAATTCATCATGGGCATGGTTCTTTTTATCTGTTACATTCCCTAAGATTTTTTCTTTTTCTTTTTGCTGTTTAGACAAATCCTTTTTCAACTCTTCTAGCTCTTTCAGAGATGTTTCAAGTCCACTTAGCTGATTATTTAGCTCTGCTTCTTTTTGCTCCACCAGCTTTAAATCATTTTCATGTTCTGTAATCATGTCTTTGTCTGCTTCAACAATGGTTGTAACAGCTCCAACACGACCGACAAAATCACTAAAGCTGCGAGCACCCAGCAGCACATCTAAATAGTTGATCGTACCGCCGCTTTTTTGCATCGAACGAATTCGATCTTTGAAAATAGCTTTTCTTTTTTCAATTCGATCATTGATGACTTGAATGTCTTTTTTTAGTTTCTTGATCTCTTGCTTCGTTTGTTTGACTTCTTTTTCTTTTTCTGCGACTTTTTCAGTTGCAGCACTTACCTTGTGGTCAATCTTTTCAATTTCTTTTTTGAGCTTGGATTCTTTCTTTTCAAGCTTAGCTAGCTCTGATTTCTTTTTCTTCAAAGTTGATTCAGTCTTTGATGTTTTCTCTTCGATTTGTTGACGTTTTTGATCTAGGTCTTCGTATGCGAATGCACGATTCTCGTTCCCTGGAATATATAGCCACGTTGTTCCAATAAACGCTGCCATTCCAGCCATCATCAGCTTTCTTTTCAAAACGATATTCCCCTCCTATGACAACTGCCTGCATGAAGAGTCGACCGGATGAATCGGTTCAACCGGTCACACCTTCTATCAAACTCTCGAGTGCTGCCATCAAAAATAGATTTATACTTTTAAGAATTTACGGATGGACGTCAAGCTTCCCCATACACCAATGATTGCACCGATCAAAAGAAGGACCAGTGAAACTTGATAGACAAACGGGTTATATGGAAGCATGGAAATAAATGAGCCTTGTACTCTCGGTGCCACCCAGCCCACTGCATATTGATATGTGCCAAGCAGTAGAGCAATCGGTATAATGGAACCAAATACACCAAGCAGTAATCCTTCAATGAAGAATGGCCAGCGGATAAACCAGTTCGTTGCACCTACGAGCTTCATAATCTCGATTTCTTTACGTCTAGCAAAAATCGTAATTTTGATCGTATTAGAGATCAAGAACATGGCTGTAAATAAAAGCCCAATAATGAGCGCAATCCCTACATTCCGCGCCACTCCAACCACATTAAAGAGTCGGCTGACTTCTTCTTTTCCGTAGGTTACTTTATACGTACCTTTTAGGTTTTCTAATTTCTTCGCTACTTTTGGTGTATCGTGTGGATCTGATGTTTTCACAATAAACGCATCGTTTAATGGGTTTTCTTGATCAACAAGTCCCATGGATTGTCCATTTTCACCAAAGCTTTTAATCAGCGCTTTTAGTTCGTCATCTTTAGATGAGTACTTGACATCACTGATTTCAGGAATCTTATCAATTTCTGCTTTTAATTCATCCTGCTGCTTTTGATTCGCCGTTAATTCGATTAACACTTTTACTTCTACTTCTTTTTCAGCGTTCGATGCCATGTTGTTCAAGTTGAGCATAATCACAAGAAAAACCCCAACTAAAATCAATGTGACAGTGACCGCACTAATTGATGCAAATGTCATCCACGTGTTTCTTCCAAGTGAACGGAAGCTCTCACGTAAATGCCGCGAGAGAGTTTTAATCATAAATGCCGTACTCCCCTCTTGCTTCGTCACGCACAATCATTCCATCTTCGATTGCGATGACGCGTTTCTTCATGCTGTTTACAATCTCTTTGTTATGTGTCGCCATGACGACTGTTGTTCCTCGGTTATTAATCTCTTCGAGTGTCTTCATGATTTCCCAAGATGTGTCTGGATCAAGGTTTCCTGTTGGCTCGTCTGCAATGACTACCTCAGGACTATTCACGATCGAACGAGCGATAGATACACGCTGCTGCTCACCGCCAGACAGCTGGTCAGGAAATTGTCGTGCTTTGTGCTTGAGCTGTACCAAATCAAGTACATCCAGCACTTTTTTCTTAATGATATGAGGCTGTTCCCCAATGACTTCAAGAGCAAATGCCACGTTCTCAAACACTGTGAGGGTTGGAAGTAGTTTGAAATCTTGGAATACTACGCCAATTTCTCTTCTTAAGTAAGGGATTTCTTTTTCCTTAATCGAGCCTAAATCTTTGCTATTAATTAAGATTTTCCCTTTGGTTGGCTTCTCTTCACGATACATCATTTTGATGAAAGTGGATTTACCAGCACCACTGGGACCAACAACATACACAAACTCTCCTGGGTGGATAGAGACATTGATTCCATTGATCGCCTTTACACCGTTAGAATAGATCTTGTAGACTTCCTTCATTTCAATCATGTAATCACCTAATCTTTTCTTATTGCTGACTAACAGCTTATCATGATGTTTTGACACTTATCGTCAAAAAACGTTATGTATGGTCACGCACATACCCTTCGATACGTACAAGCAATTTATGTCCTTTTCATCCAAAAAGATGAAAAAATTGAATCGTCTAAATTTCAACAACTCCAATTATACGTCATGAATCGACGCAATGGTATTACATTTATATTTCAAAACTTATCGTTAAAAGGTAAAAACAACATTTAAAACCGAAAAACATGTCTTTTTACCCTTATTTTTTAAATAAAACTTAATATAATACGTTTTCATACTATCCAAAAGTCTTTTTCTACATATAAAAACAAAAAAACCTTGTCGATTAGACAAAGGTTTTATTTTTTCTCTGCAAGCCATTTTGCTACTTCTTTTGCTTGCTTCTCATCTACCATTCCGCTTGGCATAGAGCCTTTACCATTCTGTGCAATATCTGCAATTTGGCTTTCATTATATTTCTTCCCTACTTCTTTCAGGCTTGGTCCGCCTCCGCCAGATAGGTCTTTCCCATGACAGCCAATACAGTTTTGCTGATAAATTTCCTCACCACTGCTCACAGTTGAAGCACTTTTGCTGCCTTCTTTGTCACTGTCACTGCTGCTTGAATTTCCTCCACAAGCCGCAAGAACAAGAATCATCGCTGCAAACAGCATCATTAATCCGCTCTTTTGCATCAATTTCCCTCCCTTACAATCATTTGGTCAACGCTATTATATCCTTGTTTAAGCCCTTTTAAAACCCTCACCAAGCACCTCTTTTGCATCCATTACGATGACAAATGCTGATGCATCGATTGCTTTCACCACTTGTTTCAACTTTGTGAATTGTGACTGTCCAACGACACACATTAGAATTGGACGGTCATGATCGGTATATCCTCCGACTGCTGAGATTTTTGTGACACCACGGTCAATTTGATCAAAAACTGCCTGTCTGACTTCATCCTCATGCCCTGTAATGATCATCGCCATTTTCGAATGACTGAAGCCGGCCTGTACGACATCAATCGTTTTACTTGAAATAAACACACCAATGACAGCGTACAGTCCCTCTTCAATCCCGAAAACAGTCATCGCAGCCAGAACGATTAGGCCATCCATCATTGCTAAACAGGTACCAAGCGTGAGGCCTGTATATTTATTGATGATTTTGGCAGCGAGCGCCGTTCCACCTGTTGACCCATTTCCAAGGAACACGAGCCCTATGCCGATCCCAATCACCACTCCGCCAAAAATAGCTGCTAAGAGTGCTTCATGTGTCACAGGTGCAATATGCCTTGTGACAAACACCATCAAAGGTAAGAAAATAGAGCCAACGAGCGTTTTCACGCCAAATGTACCGCCTAATAAATAAAAGCCAGCGATAAACAGCGGAATGTTGAGCCCCCACTGCACATATGCCGCCTCAAAGCCGAATGACTGCATAATCGTACTAATCCCGCTCACACCACCTGCGGCAATCTGATTCGGTAATAATAACGTATTAAATCCAATCGCCACAATGGCTGATCCAATTAAAATGAACAAGTAATTTTTTGCTTCAATCCATAATTGTGAATGTCCCTGCTTCATGTCTGTCTTCCTCCGTTACTTCTGAATGCACACCTATTTTAAGCCCTCCAATTATGAATGTAAATAACAGCCAAATGCAGTGCTAATGGATTAATACTTTATCACACAAACGGATCAGCGTGCTTGCCGTTTGGCATAGGAGCAAATGATGGTATATTTAATATGTACATGAGAAAGAAGGGACATGCGATGAAGAAAATACTGAAGATCACAGGCATTTCATTACTTGCACTGATCATTTTGGCTTTTGGTGCTTTCTATACATGGAGCCGCTTTACATACGGACCATCTGCCGCTTTAAAAAAGCAAGTGAACATCGAGCAAGTGGAACATAAAAACGACGTATATACATTTGCATCAACTAAAAGCGATACGGGCATCATTCTCTATCCAGGAGCAAAGGTAGAACCACTTTCGTACGCCTATATTGGGAATGAATTGATGAAAAAAGGCTATTCTGTCTTTATCCCTGACATGCCATTTTCGTTTGCGATTTTTCATACAAATAAAGCACAAGATATCATAAAAGATCATCAAACGATCAAACACTGGTATATTGGCGGTCATTCACTAGGCGGAACAGCCGCCGCTATGTTTGCAGAAAAAAACCAGCGCCAGCTCGACGGTCTTTTTTTCCTTGCGTCTTATCCAGCATCAGATGAGCTGAAATCATCCTCCTTGAACGTACTCTCTATATCAGGTGAAAAGGATGGACTTGCGACACAAGAGAAAATCAAGCAATCGAAAACAAATTTGCCGTCTCAAACCGTTTATCATGAAGTAAAAGGCGGGAACCATGCTCAGTTTGGCATGTACGGTAAACAAAAAGGTGATCAGCCAGCGGACATTCCAGCCCTCACACAGCAAAAGGATATCGTTCAGACGATGCTTGGATGGCTAAAACCAGCAAAAAAGCTCCATAAAGAAGACAAAGGGCTAAAATAAAGATCATTTTAACCCTTTGTCAACAATCTAAAGCTTCCGTAATGGGGGCTTTTCATTTTCACTTTTTCGTCGCTTCTAAAAACTCTTCAGCGTCTTCTACAGCGAGGCTAATGGCTTCCTCCCAAAAGTCTTTTTGGGTAAGATCGACACCTAAGTGCTTAAAGGCCAAATCTTCTACTGACATTGAAGCTGTGTCCTTTAATAATGCAATGTACTTTTCTTCAAACGAAGTACCAGCCTGCAAGGCCTTTGCATAAATTCCTAGTGAGAACATGTAGCCGAATGTGTACGGGAAATTATAAAACGGTACACCTGTGATATGGAAATGCAACTTAGACGCCCAGAAATGCGGATGGTATTCATCTAAAGAGTCACCAAAGGCTTCTTTCTGCGCTTCTACCATCAGCTCATTCAACCGATCCGCCGGCACTTCTCCTTGTTTACGCTCTTCATAAAAACGCTGTTCAAATAAGAACCGAGATTGAATGTTCATGAAAAATGCTACACTCCGCTGCAGCTTATCCTCTAACAAGCTGAGGCGCTCCTCTTCATTTGCCGCTTCTTTCAATGAAGCATCAGCCACAATCATTTCTGCGAATGTCGACGCCGTTTCAGCTACATTCATCGCATATTTGCGATTAAGAATGCGAACATCCTGCATCACTTCCTGATGGAACGAATGACCAAGCTCATGCGCAAGTGTCGCCACATTGGATGGACTGCCTGAGAAGGTCATAAAAATGCGGGACTCTCCGCTGTCAGGGAAATTTGTACAAAAACCGCCTACTCGTTTGTTCGGGCGATCCTCAGCTTCTACCCAACGCTCATTAAAGGCCTTTTCTGTAAAAGCAGCAAGCTCTTCTCCAAATCCAGCGAAATGCTTCACAATAAAAGCAGCTGCTTCCTGATACGGATAAATCTTGGTCTCACTGCCAATAGGAGCCCCAACATCAAACCAGCTTAGCTTATCCACTCCAAGCATGTCAGCCTTTCGATGTAAATAATCAATGAATGGCTGCTTATGTTCATCAATCACAGACCACATGGCATCAAGGGTTTCTTGTTTCATCCGGCAAATATCAAGCGGCTCTTTTAAGATATGATCCCAGCCTCTTGCTTCATATACTTGCAAACGAAAACCTGCCAAATGATTGAGCGTGCTTGCAAATAGATGTTCGTCCTGCGTCCATGCATGCTCTAGGTTATGATAAACAGCCTTTCTGACTTCACGGTCTGAATCATCCATCACATTTTCCGCTTGGCCGACAGAGATCATCTGCGTTTCACCATGTTGTTCAAATGGAATCGTAATCTTATTCACTAAGCTAGAATAAAGCTCATCCCATGCATGGTAGCCATCTACGGCTAGCTTTTGAATCAATGTTTCTTGTTCAACAGGCAATTGATCCTTCACGCGTTCTCTGCGTTCATTTAATATGTAGCGAACATCTGAAAAGGCCTCTGAATTCATGAGATCCTCCCATTTTCCAGGAGAGATGGCAGCAAGCGCCTGATCAAACAGCGCAAGAATGGTACCTAAATCAGCTTCCAGCTTAGCAATCGTACCTCGAAGACTGCCAGCCTTCATATCCTTTGTATTTTGAGATTGAAGACAGGAAACAAATGAACCTGCTTGAGACAGTTTTTTATATGTGGTTTCATACGTGTCAAGGACAAACGTTAATTTGCTTTCAATGTGTGTATCTTCTTTTGAAAAGGCATCGACCTTTTGTCGTAATTCATCTAATAGCTGCTGAATGTGTTGCAAGTATGTTTTAAATTCTGGTGAAGCGCTGCCTCCTTTAAAAAAGGCATCTAAATCCCACGTCTCTTGTAATGTTGTTAATCCCAAAATATTTCCCCCTTTATTTGCTAATTTCATCATACAAAGGATATAGAGTCAGTATGGCGTATGTATTCCTTTATATTCATTATATTTTCTCACAATAAAAAAAACCCGGCAAGAAGCCGAGTTTTTATGATAATTTCGAACGTAAGTAAGCATCGATAAATGAATCTAAATCTCCATCCATGACCGCTTGAACATTTCCCATCTCCGTATTGGTTCGATGGTCTTTCACAAGAGAATACGGATGGAATACATAAGAGCGAATTTGGCTTCCCCAGCCAATTTCTTTCTGCTCTCCTCTAATTTCATCCAATTCAGCCTGCTGTTCTTCGATCCGTCTTTGATAAAGTTTCGATTTCAGCATTTTCATCGCACGTTCTCTGTTTTTGATTTGTGATCTTTCTGTTTGGCATGTCACCACGACATTGGTTGGAATGTGTGTGATACGAACGGCAGAGTCAGTCGTATTGACGTGCTGTCCACCTGCACCGCTTGCTCGATACGTATCCACTTTGATATCTTCTGTTCGAATATCAATATCGATTTCTTCATTGAACTCAGGCATGACATCACAGGAAACGAAAGAAGTATGTCTACGGCCAGATGAATCAAAAGGAGAAATACGAACCAAACGATGGACCCCTTTTTCTGCCTTTAAGTACCCGTATGCGTTATGCCCTTTGATGAGCAATGTCACAGACTTAATTCCTGCTTCATCACCAGGAAGGTAATCAAGCGTTTCAACCTTAAAGCCTCTGCGCTCTGCCCAGCGAGTATACATTCTCAGAAGCATAGAACCCCAGTCCTGTGATTCAGTACCGCCTGCGCCTGGGTGAAGCTCAAGGATGGCATTGTTTTTATCATATGGTTCACTTAAGAGAAGCTGCAGTTCAAAGTCGTTAAATTGCTTAGTTAAGTTCTTCAGCTCTTTCTCAAGCTCTACATGAAGCTCCTCGTCATAATCTTCCTTTAACAGGTCATGTGTCATTTGCAGCTCTTCATGAGATTCACTGAGCTCATGGTATGAATTCACATTATCCTTTAGTGCATTGGCTTCATTGATGACGCCTTGTGCCTTTTGCTGATCATTCCAAAAATCAGCCTCTGACATGGTCGCTTCGAGTTCTGCAATTTTGGCTTCTTTTGTTTCGAGGTCAAAGAGACCCCCTAAAATCAGCTAGCCTGCTAGCCATATTTTCAAGCTCTTGTCTAATTTCTACTAATTCCATATCCTTCACCTCATAGATGTAGGGCTGACATGAATAGAAAGAGGTTTTCACCTCTTTCCATTACTTATTCTGTCTTCCCATGACAATTTTTATATTTCTTGCCGCTTCCACAGTGACATGGTGAGTTTCGACCAATGTCTACGACTTTACGTACTGGCTTCTTTTTGACTGTCTTCTCCTCATCACCCTCTTGAGGCTGATGAGCTGTTGTTTGACCTTGAACGACTTCTTCACGTTCTAAGTTGTTTTGGATTTCTGATTTTAAGACATATTTGGCCACATCATCTTCGATTGAAGCGACCATGTGCTCAAACATCGCAAATCCTTCCATTTGATACTCACGAAGCGGATTTGTTTGTGCATACGCACGTAAATGAATCCCTTGACGCAGTTGATCCATTGCATCGATATGATCCATCCACTTTGAATCCACCGCACGAAGAACGATGACTTTTTCAAATTCTCGCATTTGTTCGTCGCCATATGTTTCTTCTTTTGCATCGTATTTTTCTTTAATACGATCCATAATGAAGGAGGTGATTTCATCTGCTTCTTTACCGTAAATATCCTTGACCGAAATGGCTCCTTCATCTAAATAGTTCGTGTTGATTAATTCAACAAGACCATCTAGTTTCCACTCTTCTGGAAGCTCTTCTTTCGGCGTATAAGAACCAACAGCGCGCTCAATTGAAGACTGAATCATATTGATCACAATCGATTTTAAGTTATCAGAATCAATGACTTCAAAGCGCTGCTTGTAAATCACTTCACGCTGCTGACGAAGCACATCGTCATATTGCAGAAGCTGTTTACGGGAATCAAAGTTGTTCCCCTCAACGCGTTTTTGAGATGATTCAACGGCTTTAGACACCATTTTACTTTGGATAGGCGTAGTGTCATCCATGCCAAAGCGGTCAAGCATGGCCATCGTACGCTCTGCACCAAATCGGCGCATCAATTCATCTTCCATGGAGAGATAGAATTGGGTAATCCCTGGGTCTCCTTGACGACCAGAACGTCCACGCAGCTGGTTATCAATACGCCGTGATTCATGACGCTCTGTCCCAATTACAGCTAGACCGCCAAGCTCTTTGACGCCTTCGCCAAGCTTGATGTCCGTACCACGTCCTGCCATGTTGGTCGCAATGGTGACGGCACCCTTTTGACCAGCCTCTTCAATAATTTGTGCCTCACGCTCATGGTTTTTCGCATTTAACACTTGATGAGGAATCCCTTTATTTTTAAGCAGCTTAGAAATAAGCTCAGACGTCTCAACCGCTACTGTTCCGACAAGCACTGGTTGCCCTGTCATATAGCGCTGCGCAACATCTTCAGCCACTGCTTTAAATTTACCTTCCATTGTGCGGTAAATTAAATCAGGTCTGTCATCACGAACCACTGGTTGATTGGTCGGGATTGTCACAACCTGCATGTTGTAAATGTTACGAAATTCTTCTTCTTCCGTTTTCGCTGTACCCGTCATACCAGAAAGCTTTTCATACATGCGGAAGTAGTTCTGGAACGTAATCGTTGCAAGGGTCATGCTTTCGTTCTGCACTTCGAGACCTTCTTTTGCCTCAATGGCTTGATGCAGACCTTCACTATAACGGCGTCCTTTCATTAGACGTCCTGTGAACGAGTCAACAATAACGACTTGACCTTCTTCAACGACATAATCCACATCTTTTTGCATCGCAACATGTGCCTTTAGCGCCTGGGCGATGTGATGGTTCAGTGCGACATGTTTGACATCAAATAAGTTTTCGATGCCGAATGCTTTTTCCGCCTTCGTCATTCCACTTTCTGTCAGCTGTACACTTTTTGTTTTAATATCGTATGTGAAATCATCTTCTATTTTTAATGTACGAACAAATGCATTGGCTTGAACGTAAAGCTTTGTAGATTTCGCAGCTTGTCCAGAAATAATAAGAGGTGTTCTCGCTTCATCAACTAAGATGGAGTCAACCTCATCAATCACGGCATAATGAAGCGGTCTTTGAACCATTTGCTCTTTGTAAAGCACCATGTTATCTCGTAAATAGTCAAAGCCAAGTTCATTGTTTGTAGAATACGTAATATCAGCAGCATATGCTTCTCTTTTTTCATCTTTGTCTAAGCTGTTTAAGTTTAAGCCAACCGTTAAGCCAAGAAACTCAAAAATCTTGCCCATTTCCTCTGCATCACGGCTTGCCAAATATTCGTTGACTGTCACAATGTGGACGCCTTTTCCAGAAAGAGCATTTAAATAAACAGGCATTGTTGAAGTCAACGTTTTACCTTCACCTGTTTTCATCTCAGAGATGTTGCCTTCATGAAGCGCGATCCCCCCCATGAGCTGCACCTTAAATGGGAACATTCCTGTCACGCGGCGTGATGCCTCGCGAACCGTTGCAAATGCTTCAACCAACAGGTCATCCACGGATTGTCCTTTTTCAAGTTTTTCTTTAAATTCGTTCGTTTTATTTCGTAAAGCCTCGTCAGATAATTTCTCAAAATCTTGAGCAAGAGCTTCAATTTCATTTGCTTTTTTTTCATATTTGCTGATCGTACGTTTCGTAGGATCAAACACTTTGTTTAAGATTCCAAGCATATAATAACGCTCCTCTATTTCATGCAATTTTTCGGCATGTCCAAAAGATTGACAGGTCCATATTTACCTGCATTTATCATACCATACCTTCCTTCATTTCCAAAGAATTTGCAATGATTTCGCACAAAAAACCCGCCCCTCATGGAGGGAACGGGTTTACTTTTTTTAGGTTGTTTTTAGATCTGATTAAGCGTTCGGCTCAATCAGTCCATATTTTCCATCATTTCGGCGATAGACCACATTGGTCAAATTTGTCTCAGCATTTGTGAAGACGAAGAAACTATGACCTAACATGTTCATTTGAAGGATGGCCTCTTCGCTATCCATCGGTTTTAAATTGAAACGTTTTTGTCTGACGATTTCTGTTTCATCAATTTCTTCGTCATCTTGAACAGCTACATCAGCCGTCCCATTTCCTCCAGCAAATAAGTGCTTTTTGGCACCTTGTTCGCGGAATTTACGGTTTACTTTTGTTTTGTGTTTTCGAATTTGACGTTCTAATTTACTGGCTGCTAGGTCTACTGCATTGTACATATCTTCATTATGCACCTCAGCTCGAAGTGCTAGATCAGTCATTGGAATGGTAACCTCAACTTTAGATTCTTGATCATTGTAAAACTTCAAGTTCACGTTGACTGAAGCATCTACGTCTGTCTCAAAATAACGCTCCAGCTTTCCAATTTTTTTCTCGACATGATCTCTTAGTGCAGGTGTTACGTCGATGTTTTCTCCTCTGACATTGTAATTCATGTAAAGAACGCCTCCTTTAAAATTAAGGATATGTAAACCTATTTCTACTTTTCCCTCCTTTTCTCCTGCTCAAACGTAAAAAAAATGTGAATTTTTATTGAAATTTGTCGAATTTTGCGGTGCATCAACTGTTACTTGATAGGTGATGAATATATATTCGGCTCATTCTTGAAAAAGACCAGCGCACATTTAAATGGTGAAAGATGATATTGATGTTTTCAGCGATTGAGATAAGGTTTTTAAATCCTCCGCCGCTGCTTTCATTTCTTCATTTGCTGCCAATGATTCTTCAACAGCCGCAGACATGTACTCCGTCTCTTCTGAATTGCGTTTGGCTCCTTCTTCAATGACCCCAACCGTCTGAGATATTTCCTCTGTACTAGCTGAAATCTCCTCTGCAGTAGCTGAAAGTTCCTCTGCTTTCATCGAAATATCACGAATAGATTCCAGGATTTCATGAAAGCTCTGTTCTGACAATTGCGATACTTTCACACCTTCTGCTACATCCTGCTCAACCTTTGTCATCGAATGTGATGATTTTTCAGTATCTTTGTTCACGTTCGCGAGCAATTGACTAATTTGATCTGTCAGCTGACTAGATTCTTCCGCCAGTTTCCTCACTTCATCTGCTACCACCGCAAAGCCTCTCCCATGCTCTCCTGCTCTTGCCGCTTCAATAGCAGCATTTAAAGCAAGCAAATTCGTTTGATCAGCGATGGCATGGATATGACCTAACAAATCTTCAATGCCTGTAAACTGGGCTTGTACATGAGCCATTGTGGAATGGTGCTCGTTCACAGACGCTTTGATAGAGCTCATTTGTTTTACGAATTGCTGAATAAGCGCTGCACCCTCTTCAGCCTTTTCAGTCACTGAAATTGAGTGACCCGAAACATCGGATGTGTGTTCAGCTGCATTTTGCATACCAGTCGAGACTTCTTGAATGGCAGAAGCTACTTTTCCGACCGCGTTTGATTGTTCACGTGAAGCTTCACTGACCTGTTCAATCGAGCTAGATGTCTGCTCACTGGCAGATATGGTTTGATGAATCGTTTCCTCAAACTGAGCAGCAGAATCAGCTAATTGTCTTGATCCATGTTGCACCTGTAAAATGAGCTGACGCAAATGCTTTGTCATTTGATTAAAAGCAGTACCGAGTTGACCAATCTCATTTTTAGAGGTCACTTCAATCTCTTCAAGTGTAAGGTCACCATCTGCCATCCTTCTCGCAGCATTTGTGACAGACACAATCGGCTTTGTCATACGATAAACGAATCTTGTCCCAATCAACAAAAAGCCAACAATAATGACCGCACTAACTAGAATGAGAGTGAATAGTAATTGATTACTGTCTTGGTTGAGCTGATTGATTTTTTGGTCACGTTGCTTCAACTGAGTTTGAGCAAATTCTTTTGTAAAGGTATGTATTTCTTGTTCGATAGGTTGTAATTCTTGATTGAGGCGTGTGTTGAATTCTTTTTGATTTTGCATATTCAATGAATTAAATAGTCGGTTCGTTGAGGTGTAGTAGAGATAATTCTTTTCTGAGATTTGATCTAATAGATTTTTTGCTTGTTTGACAGAGCTCATTTTTGTAGCTTCCGTTGTTTTCTTATTAATCTCTTCATATGTTTGCTCAATTTTCTGTAAATTTTCAGCATCTTGCACGACAACATATGTTTTAATTTGTGCTTCCTGTTTTTGCAAAAGCGCCTCTAATTCCAGTGAGGTTTGATAAAGCTTTACTTCTTTGCTAAGAAGCGTCTTATAGGATTGATCTGTTTTGTAATAGATAAAGCTTGAGAATCCTAAAATACTGACAAACAATACACATATGACAATAAGCCCAAACAAAAATTGATTTTTTAGTCTCATAATTTCCTCCGAAAGTCTGAATTGAACAAAAATTAATGAATGACATACGGCCTCATACAGGCATGTATTTCATCCATCCACTTTCTATATTCAGGTATAAAATATGCTTTAAGGAATGATTGGAAGTGTATTGAAGGGAATGTATAGAAAGCTAGTATATCAAAACTTAAAAAAATTTGATCAAACGAACGAATCGTTTTGGCAAAGTGCTCATTTTCTATAATTGAAAGCAGAAGGGGATGTGTTGTCTCTAAATGAAAGAAGGCATGGATCAGATCATTAAAGATCCGATCCCCTTCTGTTTTAGCAAAATCCTTCTCAATTTCATCTAAATATTTTAGACTCTCTTCTATCGTAAATAGAAGTTCATAATATGTGGTTAATAAAATATAGTCATCTGAACGATACGCCACAGGTCTCACCTAATTATTTCCGTTTATCGTAATATACGCCGTCACTCGTCATAGGCTGGTATGGATTTTGATAATTCAGCTGTTTCGTTTTCTTTTTTTGAATGGCTTGAATATCTGCTTTGATCCCATTTTGGATCACAGTTAATTGCTTCGCCATCTGTTGATCTGTTTGGATGATTTCTTTGATTTTTTCTTTTTCTTGATCCGTCAGCTCATGCTGAATATCTCTCATTAATTCGTCTCTCTCAATTAAAAAGGCATCAAAGTCTTCAACCAAGGTGTCACTTTGCGGATTTGCCGTTATTTCGGCTGCCATTTTTAATGTTTGGTCATGCAGCTGGTCCACAATACTCATAGAGATCCCCCGATAGAGTGGTGACGCCCTTTTCGATCAGTTTGAATAACTTCCTTCCACGCATCACGAAAATCAGTTACGTATTGCTCTACTTCATTCAACATCTCTTCGTCATTTTGAAGATTGGCTTCAATCAGTCTGCGATAAATGTAATCATACATACTTGCCATACTATTTGATACGTCATAAGAACGATTTAAGGTGACATTTAATTCTTGAATGATGTTTTGAGCCTTTTTCAGGTTCACATTTCTCGTTTCTGCATCCTCTTTTTGAATGGCATACTTCGCTAATCTAATGAACTTTAAGCAGCCTTCATAAAGCATAAGCGTCAACTCGGCAGGTGTTGCAGTCTCAATAGAATTTTTCTGATAGGCGGCATAAGGGTTCTGAATTGCCATATGTTATAAACCTCCAATTATTGTCCAAGCAGTTGAGAAAGATAGCCAGATTGGTTGTTTAGCTTTTGAATCGCGCTATCCATGGCGTTAAACTTTTTGTAGTAACGGGCTTCAACCATCTTCAAACGGTCTTGGAACGTACCCATTCGTTTGGTCAAAGAATCAAGGTCCTTACCAAGTCCGTATTCCTTTAATTCCATCGTTGTGCTTCCCGCCTTTGTTTGAATGCTCTTCGTGAAGGCAGTTAAGGAATTTTTGACACGATAAATGATTCCTTGTTCTTGATATTGCTGCTGTGCTTTGTCTTTATCTTTTGAATCCACATTTAAACTACCCGAGATGAACATTTGTCTGACTTTCTCCGGGTCTTCTTCAATGGCTTTTCTTAATTTCTCTACTCCATTTATATCCTTACTAAATTCCAGCTTTCCACCATCTTTATACTTGGATGATGTCTCAATACCAATTTGTGTGAGGTGAATTTTATTCGCATCACTTGTCGTAATATTAGCATAAAAATCACTTCTTATTTTAGAGGCACCAGCTCGTAAAATGGAATCACTTCTCAGCAAGCCAGACTTCGCGGTCGTTTCCCATAGCTCTATTTCTTTTTCAGACATCCCTTTTTTCTCTTCAGCCGTTAATGGTTGATAGTCTCTGTTTTTCTTTTCATTGACTTTACCATTAATTTGCTCAACGAGCTCATTGTATTTATCAACAAATTGTTTAATTTTATCAAAGATTGCATCCACATCTGTTGAAACGTTTAAGCTGACAGGCTGATCCGTTGTTCCTTTAAGTTCGTACGTAATATCAGCCTGTGTGAATGTGTTGTTGTTATTTTCCATTTTCAGACCGTTAATCTCGTATTGTGCCTTCTGTCCTTGAGTGGTCGCAACTAATTTGTTATCTCCATCTACTTGGAATCCTAATTGCGTTAAAAATGAAGCCGAATTGCCATCAGCTGCTTTAATACTGACACCCTCACCAGTTGTCCGAGAAGTAAGAGCAATTGTATCCACGTAGTTCGTTCCATCAAAGATTTGGCCTTTGTAAGCCGTCACACCTAATTGCGCGTTGTTTAGCTTTGACACAATGTTATCAATTGTATCGGTATCAGAAGTATTGATCGTCACCATTTTCGGTTTTGTCGAATCTGGTGTCGTCACCTCAAAAGTAAACGTGCCGTTTGCTGGTGTAAATCCAGATGTACCAGAAGATTTGAAGACGGAAGCTGTCGCTAGTTGAGTGACATGAATAGAGCCAGAGGTCGCATTTGTTGACCCAGTTGCTGTGACAGCAGATTCATTAGAGCTTGTCACCTTTTTTGCGCCATATGTACTTGGACGCGTTAAGTTTAAACTGTTGATCAAATCATCTAATTCTTTGATTTTCGAGTTAACCTCGCGATAGCTGTCTCTTTGCCATTCAAGTGTTTGTTTCTGGCGTGTCATTTTATCAAGTGGTGCTTGCTCAGTTTTCATGAGTTTTGATACGATTTCATCAATATCAAACACATTTGAAAATCCAGTAATTCGATTGACCATTTTTTATGTTCTCCCTTCACTTACATTCTTTTATCTACAAATAAACCGACAATTTCTGTCATTGCCGCATAGAAATCAAGCCATTCCTTGGAAGGAATTTCTCTAATGACTTCTTCTGTTTGGTTATCTACGACTTTGACATAATATTCATTGAGTTTTTCATGTAATTCAAATTGCAGATGAAATTGAGTGGGTTCAATCAGCTTGTTTGCGCCTTGAAGCGTTTTTTCAATTTCTTCTTTTGAAACGACCTTGCCATTTGCTTGTAAATCAGAGTTTGCATTGTCATTCTGGTTATTAGAAACACGGGTTTGAAATGCATCGATAATTGGCTCTAGCGATGTCAACTTACCAACAGACATAGTTATTCAGCTCCTGTGCTTTAATCTACCTTTTATATCGGCTTGGAATTTTCAAATTAAATATAGATGGACCGATTTGTTAAAGTTTCATATAGATGGTGAACATCCACACAGAAACGTGGAGAAGGATAGCTGAATCAGATAAAAAAATCCTCACTTTTTTTGTGAGGATAATTGAGAGAGGAGATCTACGGATAAACTCGCAGCACGACTGTTCTCTTCTTGAATAGACAGGTACACTTCTTTCCTGTGAATATCAATGTGCTTAGGAGCTTCAATCCCGATTTTCACTTGATCGCCTTCGATCGAAATAATCTTGACTTCAATATCATCGCCAATTTGAATCGACTGGTTTAATTTACGCGAGAGAACTAACATGAGGATGCCACCTCTAACAAATGTTTTGTATGATAGGATGAATCATGCAAAATCACCTGCTTGGCTTTCATGTTTTTCCGGTTCACAATAATAGGCGCTCTTAAATTGGCTGTCGTTTTTTCAATAGAAGATTCCATTGTTAAGATCACCATGACTTCCACATCATTGGCATCTTCTACTTCTAGAATATCTACGACCGTTTCGTCTAGATCGAATTCATATTGATTGAAGAATAAAAACGGACTGCTGACAATAAAGCCTAACTCTGCGTTTTTCAATGATTGAAGAACTAAAAATGGAGACTCTTCTGATAAAGGTAAAATGACAAACTGTTTTTGATCCAGAAATCCTGGTATTCCATTAGAGAAGTTGATGATTTGCTCCTCTTTGATTGTCACTTCACCATGGTATTTTGTTTGAATGATCATAATTCACGACCTTTTTCATTTTTCTTAACTATACCTTATCACCATTTTGGCCCATTTCGTCAACTTCTATTTTTAAATCTGGGTATTGTAACATATCAATATTGACCTTACCTGGCTGGTAGTTAACGATTGGTTTATGAGGCGTTGCCTCTATAATAGCTTTTTGAGGCTCCACTTCAATTTGAAGCTCAGATGGCTGATAGTGAATTTTCACACTAAAGAATGAAGGGATCACACCAATATTGAATTGTTTGGCTGGAGGAGTGCCATTGATTTTGGCAAACTCGGCAATTGCATTCCCACCATTCTCGATCTTGATGAGTTCACTGCCTTCTTCCGCTCTTCGGCCCATTCCCTCTCCAACAGCACGTTTCCCCTCAGCTGCCCATTCTTCAGAACGCCTAAAAATTGACTTGATATCCATATCGGCAAATGCTTCGGTTTGATCTATTGTTAACTTTGACGGTGTCCTTGTCATATTCATGACGGCTCTGGGCTGCTGAATCTCAAGGTCTGCTCTTGGCTGCTCTACTTCTTGCCGAGAAGGAGTTGTCGACATTTGCAGCTTTGCATAGGTTTGTTGCATTAACAATCTAGGGATTTGCATATAGGTTCACCTCCATGATGCAAAAAAGCACCCAACGGATGCTTTTTATTATCTTAAGAAATCGACAAGGGATGGCTGAATAACTTTAGCCGTCGTTGCTAAAGCAGCTCTATTCACAGTCTCTTGTTGAAGAAGATCAATAATTGCTTTTTCACTTTCTACATCTTCATTATCTGATTTGGCATTTTTCAGTACTTCGAATTGTGAAGTCAAGCGACTGCCTACTAAGTCAACACGATTTGAACGGGCTCCTAAGTCCGAGCGCTCAGCACTCATCACTTCTTTAAACTGATCGATACTTCCTAACGCATCATCAGAATTTGCGAACGTTCCATTTTTCAATGAGTTTTCTAAATCCGTCAGCATTTCAATGACATTTTGACCGCTGGCAGTCTGTCCACCAAACGCTGAAATTGGATTTGAGTTCACATTTAAAGTGATACCATCAGAAATGTTCGACTTAACAGAATTTGCATCTGTATAGTTTTCAAAGTTAAACGTAAACGTACCATCTGCGTTCTCAACAACTGGTTTGACATTTGTATTTGTTCCATTAAATACGAACTTACCTAACATCTGAGTGTTCATCGCGTCAATGATTTGTTTCTTCATCTGACCAATTTCCACGCCGACAGCTGCTAAATCTTCTGGCTGCTTTGTTCCATTAGCCGCATCAAGCACTTTATCTCGTACATTTGACATAATATCAATGATTTCAGTGACACTTGTTTCAGATGTATCAATCCAGTTCTGTGCTTCATTTAAGTTTTTTTGATATTGATCATTTCGAAACATTGCTGTGCTATATTGAAGGCTTTTTACTGCTGCAACGGGATCATCAGACGTTTTTGTGAAACGTCTCCCTGTTTGTGCTTGCTCATTTATTTTAGAAAGTTTTTCATAACTTTTACTAATATTACGAAGTGAGTTTTGAGAAATCATACCTTGTGTGACTCGCATCAGTTATACCTACCTTCCTACGACACCCATGCCGTTTATTACTTTATCCAATATTTCATCTTGTAATGTCACAACTCTCGCAGCTGCATTATATGCATGCTGAAATTGGATCATATTCGTCATTTCTTCATCAATGGAAACAGCACTCGTCGACATTCTACGCTCATTGGCTGAATTGACAAGAGCGGCTGAACTGCTTTCTAGCGTTATGTTCTTTTTCCCTTGAATTCCCATCTCAGCAATGACATTTTGGTAGTAATCCTGGATCGTCGTTGTATTGCCGCCGATTGGTACCTTTAAGTCTTGAATACCAGCTAATTTCGTAGCATTCGAACCGTCACCTTTTGTTTGATTGAGAGATGCTGCAATATTATCTGTTGATGCTAAAATAACATCACTCACTTTGATACGAGCAGCTAAACCTTTATTCAGATCATTATTATTCTCGATATCAAAAAAGTCTTGTCCACTTGTGCCATTTAATGTGTACCCCTGCTTATGCACATCATTAAATGTATCCATGAAGACTTGTGCTACTTCATCAAGCTCTGCAAGCATGTCTGGATACATGCCTTTTTCAGCACCATTTGACATGTAGCCATAAGCCTCAACAAGTGCTTTTACTTTACCATTCACTTGAAGCTGATCTGCTGCAATGGTTGTTGTTCCGAATTGAAGTGAGTTAACAAGTCCCGTTGTATTATCATAGGAGATTTGCAGTTCAGATTTTTCGTTCGTAATGCCATTCAAAATCGTTCCAGCAGATTGTCCATTTGCACCGATAATGTCGATGTTGACAGTTCCTTCTGCAATTTTGAGTGCATTCCCGCCAGATGGATTGTAGCTCACTTTAATATCAACAAGTGAAGATAATTGATCTACCAACGCATCACGCGTATCATATAGATCATTTGGAAGATACCCGTTTGGTTCAACTGCTGCAATTTGTTTGTTCACTTCATCTATTTGAGATAAAATCGTGTTCACATTTTTGGCTGTTGAATCGAGTTCTGTTTTTAAATTCTTCTGTATCGTTGTTAAAGAAGAATTAAGTAGACGGAATTGATCTACTAAAGCCTGTGCACTTGTTTTAACAACTGTACGCGCAGACGCTGTATCGGCATTTTTGGTTTCGGATAGGACCTGCAATGATTTCCAAAGGTTATCAAAAGCTCTGTTTAAGCCTTCATCCGTCAAATCATTCATGACTCCCTCCATTTGCGAAAGGGCATCAGATTTTGTTGAGTAGTAGGACAAGTTATTGTTATGATCTCTGAATTGCAGATCTAAAAAGCTGTCTCGAATTCTTTCAACGGTTCCAACTTGAACTCCTGTCCCCATTTGGCCATACGTCTTGCCGTCATAAACTGAAATGACTGGATAAGGATTATCTGCTTTAAAGGTAACTCTTTGTCTTGAGTAGCCATCTGTATTTGCATTGGAGACGTTGTTTGATGTGACATAAAGCCCTGCACGCTGGGCTGTGATTCCTCTTTTTGCCGTTTCTAGTCCCATGAATGTAGAACCCATTGGTATCCTCCTTGTTTACGCCTTTGAATCAAACAAAGCCCTCTGCTGTTTAGGCTTTGAACTCTCAAGACCATTTTGTCCGTAATTCATATTTTCTTTATTAGGGTTAACGAGATCGAATGTCAGTGAAATAAATTGAAGCGACTGCTGAATGAGCTGTTTGTTCAGTTCATTTACATCTTTCAGTTCCACCATGATGTCTTTTAATTTGTCATATAACGAAATGAGCTCTTCTTGATCCAAACCTTCAGCCTTTTCGATACACGCGGTGATGGTTGGCGGTTCATCATTTTGTAAAAATTGAACTGTCGCTTCAATTCTTTTTTCTTCTAATTGAGAAATGGCCTGAATATATTTTTGCTCTAAATTCAGAACCTCTGAAAGAGCATCAATCTCATTACTTTTCAGCATTTCTGTTTTATCTTTCGACAGCTTCAAAAGCTGTTCATGCAATCCATAGAGACGATGCAGCTCTTCAATGATTATTTTAACTGACATTCACGCTACTCCCTTTTGTTATTGTTGTTTATAAAAATTCAGCATTTTATCAGCAATGCCCTTTGTATCTACTTGATATGTTCCAGCTTCAATGCTTTTTTTAATTTGGTCTATTTTATCTTGGCGTTCTTTCATGATATTCGGCACCTTTTGCATTTCGATTGCCTTTTTAGAAATTTCGACTTTATCAGTTGATTTTGCTTGATTTGATTGCAACGTTTGTTTCTCATATGTTTTCTTGTAAGGATTTACTGGTTGTGTTCCATATCGATTAATTTTCACGGGATTCCTCTCGCTTTCCGTTACAGTCTGTCTTGATTCTATCCATTTTATCGACCAAACTGCAACTTAGTTTAGGGAATCAATCGTTTTTAGGATTAATGGCATAATAGGTGTCTTTTTTCCTAGATTCAATCTCCCTTTTACGCTCTTCTTCTTGGTTCATTTGACTCATTTGCGACTGAATGTCCTGTTCACATTGACTGCACAGCTTGTTTTTTCTGATCGGTTGGCCACATCTTTCACAAGGATAGTTGATATTCGGAAATTGGCTAATTTGAAGTCTTTTCAAACGGATAAATTTCAAGATTAATTCTTCATCAACTTCTGTTGCATCTACTATTTCAGCAATGGTTGATTGTCTATTACTTTGCTTTCGCAAGAATTTATAAACGATATCAAAAGAACGTTCTTCTTCTTCAAAGCATTTGTTACAAACCGTTTGGATGGTCGTTTTTAAAAACAGCTGATTACATTGCGGGCAGTTTGCCAATTGATTCATAACCAAAACCCCTTACGTTATTTTCTCTTCTTATTATCGGTTAATTATCCTGAATTTTAACTACGGATCAACGTAAAAGAGGAAACACTTTTGGCACCTGCTTCTTTTAAAATTCTCGCCGCATCATAAATGGTGGCCCCTGTTGTATAAATGTCGTCAATTAAGATAACTTCCCTTTGAACGATCGCATCTGTCTGCGTGATTTGAAACATTCCTTTTTGATCTAAACGTTCATTTTTCTTTTTCTTGGACTGTTTGCTTTGATGTATTTTTACAAGTGGCTGAAGGATCGGCTCACCAATCAAGGAAGCAAGTATGACGGACTGATTAAACCCTCTTTCCTTTAGTCTTTCTTTACTTAAAGGAATCGGGATCAGGACAGGTTCTTTCATTGAAAAAGAGCGCTTAAATACTGCTCGGACATCTTGTTTAAAAAGCTCAGCTAAAGCTGTATCACCTCGAAATTTAAAGCGGGAAAGGACATCTTTCATCAAATCGTTGTAAGCATAGACAGACCTATTTTTCACAAGTACTGTAGTAGAATCAGGGCGTTCTTTCCACATGGAACAGTCTTGACATAATTGATCGTTCGACTGTGCTCTCCCGCAGGCTGGACAAATCGGGCGTTGAATTTTTTCTAGGTGATGCTTACATGCTATACATAGACGATCATCATTTAATAGAAGTAATGATTTCCATGTAAAAGAAGCGACAAAATGTCCCTCACAAATGAGGCAGATCAATTGTTATCCTTATTTATCGACAGACGATTTTCGCATCTTGGAAATGTGGAGACCTTTGAAGCGGCTTCTGTCAGAATGACCAGCATGGCCGTATTTTTCTGTTTGTCCACCATCTCAGATTTACTGTAAGATATTTTATTGATATCTGTTATATACTGAGGCTTCACTTGATTTAGTGAAATCGCTAATACATCTTCTATACACTTTTCACAGTGACAAATCATGTTTAATTGGTTGAGATATTGATAGAGGATTTCCTTGAGTAGTGTTTCTTTTGCATTGAGTAGCATATTTGTCTCTCCTGCCATTTGTGTATTGTGAATATAACTGTACCATGAAATTTAGTTGAACCTACATTATTTTTCGGAGAACTCTTTTTCAGCTGTATCATTCATTTTTACAATATGCTTCTTTGCTTGTTTCATACTTCTCGTTAAACCAAAATGAAAAAAGAAAACATCTCCTTTAAAAAAATCGGGATGTCTACCTGCTCTACCAGAAATCTGAACAAGTGCACTTTCTGTAAAGATAGTAGATTCTGCACCTAGTACCCCCACTTGCACATTTGAAATGGTTACACCTCTTTCTAGAATTGTGGTTGTAACTAGTACATCGTATTTGTAATCTCTGAATTGCTGGACCTTTTGTTTCCTATCTGGATCATCAGCAGACACCCCTTCTACATTTAAGTGGTGCTTTCTAAGAACCTTCGTTACCTTCTTCATAGTAGAAATAGAAGGAACAAAAAGTAAAACCCTTCTCTTTTTTGTAATATGTTTCTGCATCAAATTCATTACTTTAGGTGGGAGCTGATTCTTTTTTAATTTCTTCTTCCAATGTCCAATCCATTGAAAGGATGGGACCGGTAAAGGTTGTTGGTGAAAGCGCAGAGGAATTTTTATGGCTTCTAGTTGTCCACGAGATACATCTCTTATCATTTTCTTAGACGGCGTCGCACTTAAATAAACCCTAACCCCTTTCTTTCTCATTGCCTTTAAAACAGCAAATTGGAGACGTTCATCGATTGAATAAGGGAAGGCGTCGACTTCATCTATAATGAGCACATCAAATGCATGTTTATATCTCATCAACTGGTGAGTTGTAGCGATTACTAACGGTGCTATTTGGAACCTTTGAGGACTTCCTCCATAAAGAACAGCTATTTTCATTCCTTGAAAAGCTTTTTTAAGCCGCGGCTCTAGTTCAAGGACAACATCGGTTCTAGGTGTCGCAATGCAGACACTCATTCCTTGATGTAAGGCATATTCTATTCCATGAAAAAGCACCTCTGTTTTCCCTGCCCCGCAAACTGCCCAGATGAGTAGATCAGATTTGTTTTTTATCGCTTCGATCAATTTCTCTGACGCTCTTTTTTGTCCTTTAGACAGGTTTCCCTGCCATGTTAATTCCGAGTGACATGCTTCTTCCATTTGTGGACCCGTCCATTCATAAAGAAAGCCACATTCCGTTGTTTTCCCCATCATGATGCATGATCTACAATACACACAATCTTTTTGACACTTGTCACACGAAGAGTGGGCAAAGTACCGATTTTTTGATACACCACATCTGCAGCAAATAAGACCATTTGCTTTCCTCTCAATAGCAGGTGTTCGGATAACTAACCCTTTCTCCTCCAGCCAATCCAAATCAGACTGTGAGCATCTTGTTTCAGCAGTAAGCAGGTGGCGTGACTGCAGGTGTTGCCCTAGTTCCATTGCTTTGTCCATGTTCAATTTCAACAAACACCTTTCAACTGATGTTTGCCTATTATGCGCAAAGACATGACCTTTCGTCCAACAGCTAAAAAAGAAAAACAAAACCCCTTTTCTAAGAGAAAAGAGGTTTTTAGGATTTATCTAATCAGCCAGCCAAGAGCTAAAGAGCCTTCGCCTAGATGAGTGCCGATTACGGCACCAAAATAACTTTTATAAAATTCAACATGAGGATATTTTTCTGATAAGTGCGCAATTAAATCGTCTACTTCTTCTTCTCTATTACCATGTATCACGGTTGCTCTCATCGGGACACCACGCGATGCATCTTCATCAAATAGTTCAAACATACGTGAAATGGCTTTTTTCCGTGTACGAATCTTCTCAAAAGGGACAATTAGCTTGTTGTCAAAATGCAGTATAGGCTTTACCTTTAAGAGGCTCCCAATAAAAGCCTGAGCACCATTTAATCTGCCGCCTCTTTGTAAATGAGTTAAATCGTCTACCATAAAATAAGCTCTCTGATTCTCTTTCAGGTAATTGAGATGGGCTAACACTTCTTCTGGAGAAGCACCAGCTTGGATTTTCTCAGCAGCTTCTATCACATAAAAACCTTGTGCCATACAGCTAGTTTCTGTATCAAACGGATAAATGTCAATTCCGTCAACTAGGTCATTTGCTGAGGCTGCACTATTATATGTTCCACTAATTCCGCTAGAAAGGTGAATACTAATCACGGCATCATATGTTTCACTTAGTTTTTCATATAATTCTATTAGTTCACCGAAAGCAGGCTGAGAGGTGGTTGGAAGGTCTTTATGCTTTTTGACTTCTTCATAATATGTCTTCCAATCCATTTCTATTTCTTCACGGTATGATTCATTGCCAAAGATGACATTCAGAGGGATCATATGAATATGATGTTTATCACGCAGCTCTTGTGGTATATAAGCAGTACTGTCTGTTACAACGGCTATTTTCATTCTTAAATACCTTCCTTATCCGTTAAGTTGCTCTTTTTTATTTTCAAAGAATGATCATTGTTATTCATTAGATTTATAATAGTAATCAAAAAAGCCTGCCTAATCAATAGGCAAGCCCGTTATATCCGAAAAAGACTCCTTATCTACCTATCATTTCTCTCAAATTAACATGTGAGAGAATCAAAAACAGGCGAAAAAGGAGTACTTGTCCGGAATATTATCTCATTTCTACCCAGCCGTTCTTAATTGCTACAACAACAGCTTGTGTACGGTCGTTTACATTCATTTTTTGTAAAATGTTACTCACGTGGTTTTTGACTGTTTTCTCACTAATAAAGAGCGACTCACCAATTCCTCTATTGCTCTTTCCGTCAGCTAACATTTGAAGTACTTCGCACTCACGTCTCGTTAAGATATGAAGTGGTCTGCGAATTTCAGGATATACTTCATGCTGTGGATGTGCTGAAACGCCACTAGTCGCTAGGCGTCGGAATTCATTTACTAAGTTATGAGTAACTTTCGGATGTAAATAAGATCCTCCGTCAGCTACGACTTTCACTGCTTCAATGAGCGTGTCTGCATCCATTTCTTTTAACAGGTAGCCTCTTGCTCCTGTTTTCAATGCATGTGTCACATAGTTTTCATCATCATGAATAGATAGAATAATGACTTTTGATTCGGGATAAAGCTCAACTAGCTGCTTTGTAGCCTCTACACCATTTACATTCGGCATATTAATGTCCATAATGACAACATCCGGATGATAGTGTTCTACGATACGTGCAGCTTCGTCTCCGTCGTCTCCTTCTGCAACTACTTCAAAAGTAGGTTCAAAATCTAAAATCCGTTTGACACCTTCACGGAATAATTGGTGATCATCAATAATTACAATATTTACTTTAGTCACAAGCTACGCCTCCCCATGTTTATTGTTCTACACCTGAACTTTATGGTCAATATGTCTTTTGTCTCTATTTTACAATTTTATTTTGCAATGTTAATGGCACGCGAATCATGATGAATGTCCCTAGACCTATTTTTGAGTCTATGGTCATTTTACCTTCAAGTAAGTCTACGCGTTCTTTCATGCCAAGTAAACCGAAGGATTTGTTTTTGTTTGTTTTCACATCTTTCATATCAAAGCCTTTTCCATCGTCTTTGATAATTAACGTGACAAAGTCTTTCGTGACTTCTACTTTTACAGAGATTTCTTCAGCTTCGGAATGCTTCAGTGAATTTGTGACAGCTTCTTGAGCTAGTCTAAACAGTGCCACTTCAAATTGAGAAGCAATTCTTTCGCTTTCTGTATCCCCTAGGCATTGGAACGTGATCTTGGTTTTTCCATCATACTCTTCGATTGTGTTTAAATATTTTCTTAGCGTCGGAATGAGACCCAAATCATCTAAAGCCATTGGTCTTAAATCATAAATGATTCTTCTCACTTCGTACAGAGCATTTCGCACATTCTGTCTGAGACTTCTAATTTCTTTAAAGCCTTCTTCTGTCCCACGGTCTCTGAAAATACGTTCAATTAATTCGGAACGCATCATTACGTTTGCCAGCATTTGGGCCGGACCGTCGTGAATTTCACGGGATACCCTTTTGCGTTCTTCTTCTTGGGCTTCAATAATTCTAAGTCCAAAATCTTGTTTTGCTTGAGCATCTTCAAGTAACACGCCAACTTGACGTAAGTCCTGATTGAGATAGTTGAGAACAACTGTGATCTGACTCACAAGCGTTTCAGAGCGTTCAATGACGTCTTGTAGGCTTAACAATCGTCTTTCCAGATCGTCTCTTCTTTCTCTCAGCTGCTTTTCGCGCTGCTGGATCATAGTGAGTTCCACTTGCAGATTATGTGCTTTTTCGTAGGCCTCCCGTATTTCTTCTTCGCTAAATTTGTTGAAGTTTCTGCTGACCTCAGATAAGCGATTTCTAGCATGTCTCGTATGGACTTCTAGTTTATCCCCAAAATCAATTACTTCGTTTACTTGTTGCTTGATTTGCTTCAGCTCTTCTACAAGGCTTTCATATTGTTGACGGGACTGTTCGCCTATCCTAAATACTTCGTCCTTGCTGCCATCAACTGTACTTAGCATTTTCATGATGATTGAATCCAATAATTTCGGATCCATTTTAGGTGTTGTCATGGCTTTTCCCTCCCGTAACAGTGATGTCATCTTTTTTTATTATAAATGTCATTGATCTGCATTTTATGTCGAATTATAATGAAAGAATGCGTATAAATCATGAAGTTTTTATGACGACCCTTTTTCTACCCCTATCATCATAACAAAATACGCTGTAAAATTCTAAAATCAATGCAAATTTTCTCTAGTCTTACAATTTGCTTTTCAGGAGGGTATGTCTTTTGCTGCATCGCTATCTTACAGTAAAAAGTCGTGGCGAGCATGAGATCGTCATTGAAAAATCACGTTTTATTTGTCATATACAGCGTGCTGTCTCAGAAGAAGAAGCACAAGCATTTATACAATCCATTAAAAAACAACATTGGAATGCCACACATAATTGTTCTGCCTATCTCATTGGAGAACATGACCTGATTCAAAAAGCGAATGATGATGGTGAACCAAGTGGTACAGCAGGTGTGCCAATGCTTGAAGTGTTAAAAAAACGGAAGCTGAAAGATACAGTCGTAGTAGTCACTCGTTATTTCGGCGGTATTAAGCTAGGCGCCGGTGGTTTGATTCGTGCCTACGGAAAATCTGTATCAGAAGCCATCAACCATGTTGGGATGGTAGAGCGCTGTTTAATGCGTACGATGCACACAACAATAGATTATACATGGCTTGGAAAGGTAGAGAATGAGCTTAGAGCCTCATCTTTTCAGCTAAAAGAAATTCATTATGCAGAAGATGTTATTTTTGAGACGTATGTAGAAGAAACACAAACAGAGCAGTTCATTGAATGGATGACTGAGCTGACAAATGGAAAGAGTGTTACAAAAGAAGGCGAACTGATTTATTTAGAAAAGGACATTGGTCCGATAAAGGAGACAGATGAATGGCACAACGAGTAAAAGTGCGTGTACGAAAGAAAAAGAGTAAGAAGAAGAAAATTTTCAAACGTATCCTGGTTTTATTTTTGCTTCTTATCATCTGCATGGGCGGATTTGCAGTCTATAAAATAGTCAATACACTTCAAGCCGCTGACAAAACATATGACGAACTAAACCGCGGAGAGAAATCGAAGCTTCGTGATGCGGTCATTGATATTAAAAAGAAACCCTTCTCTGTACTTTTTGTCGGAATTGAGGATTATGCCACAGATGGTGATCATGGCCGTTCAGATTCACTTATTGTCGCAACAATTAACCCTCAAGACAAAACGATGAAAATGGTTAGTATCCCCCGTGACACACGCGTACAGCTTGCAAGTGACACGACAGGAAGTAAAGAAAAGATCAATGCAGCATATGCTAAAGGCGGTAAAGACGAAACGATTGAAACTGTCGAACAATTCTTGAATATTCCGATTGATAAATATGCGACCGTTGATTTTGACGGATTCAAGGATGTCATTGATGAAGTCGGTGGAATTGATATCGATGTTCCATTTGACTTCAATGAAAAAAGTGATGTGAAAAAATCGAAAAAGATTTATTTCAAAAAAGGCAATATGCATTTAAACGGGGAAGAAGCACTTGCTTACGCGCGGATGAGAAAACAAGATCCACGCGGTGATTTCGGACGTAATGATCGTCAGAAACAAATTTTACGTGCAATGATTGATCAAATGTCGAAGGCAAATAACATCGCGAACGTGGATAATATCGCTAAAGAAGTCAGTGATCATATTACGACCAACTTCCGTATCACAGAAGGTCTAGCGCTTCAGCAAATCTACAGCGGGTTTAAGGGAGACGACACAGAAACACTTTCTATTAAAGGGTCGGATCTTTATTTAGGGCCAAATCGAACGTATTACTTTGAGCCAGATCAAACCAATCTAGCTAACGTACAAAATGCATTACGGACGCATTTAAAGCTTCCTACTGAACCTTCGACTGAAACAAATCCATCCTCTGGTGAAACAGGATCAAGTGATACAACTAATCCTTCCAGCACATCAGGACAATAATAAAACAGCCCAGTTCCTAGGAACGGGCTGTTTTATTATTGTCTTTTCACCATTCGTTTATAGAATTTCGTAAATGGTTTGAACTCTTCGTTGACCAAACCCGTGACTTCCGCAATCACTTGCATAAACATCACCAGTAAAAAGATAATGATCAGCGATAACCAAATGGTCGCGCTTGTCAGCAAAATCGCACTTAAGCTAAAGACTAGGCCAATCATGTAAATCACGATGACAGCCATGCGATGGGACAAGCCAAAGGCCATTAGTCTATGATGAATATGGGATTTGTCCGGTGATGAAATCGGCTGTTTGTTTAATATGCGTCTAATGATTGCAAAGGTCGTATCAAATATAGGAACACCTAGAATGATCACAGGAACAACAACACTAAACAAAGTGACACTTTTGTATAACCCTAAAAGTGACAGCACCGAAATCATATAGCCTAAAAATAGCGAACCGGTATCTCCCATAAAAATCTTCGCCGGATGGAAGTTGTAAAAGAGAAAGCCGATCGTACTGCCAATGACGACAAGAGATAAAGAAAGAATCAGAATCTTATCAGCAGAAAATGCCATCACTGCAATCGTTGATAAACCGATGACAGAAATACCGGCAGCTAGTCCATCAAGGCCGTCAATTAAATTAATGGCATTTGTGATACCCACAATCCATAGCACGGTGAGGGGATATGCCATCCAGCCTAACTCAATTCGATCTGTTAAAAAAGGAACAGAGAAGAAGTCCATTTTTAAGCCCGTGCTCACAATCAAACAAGCAACTAGGACTTGTACGAGAAATTTAAATCTTGCACTTAAATTATATTTATCATCAAATATACCTAAAATGACGATGAGTACGGCACCAACTGAAATTGCTGTAATTTTATTATGTAGAAACAGCCCGCCTGCTAATGCTCCAGCCGCTACTCCAATAAAAATTGCCAAACCACCCATTCGAGGCATTACTTTATCATGAACTTTTCGTTTATTCGGCTGGTCCACTGCACCAATCTTAATTGCAAACTTTTTGACGATTGGTGTCACAATTAAAACTGTAGCCAGAGAGACAAAAAACGCTAATAAGGCGCGTTCGTAATCCATAGGTCAGTCTCCTTCTAAATTGAAATCTGTATTTTGTATATTGGCCGCTCTTTCCATTATACAATTGAATAGAGGATGATCACAAGCTCCCCCTGTGAGGAAGAAACAAATAAAAACGCACAATCCCGAATGAATTATGCGTTTTCTTTAATATTCGTTAGTTCCACCATGTTTGTGAACAGCGCATGCCAATCTTTTTTCTTCGCTCGGCTTTGTCTTAGATGTCTATAGCTCGTGTCGTCTTTTTTGCTGATCACTTTCAGGCAGGCTTCTACGAAGAGCGCAGGATCATCGCCCTCTAAATATTCATACACATCCTTCTCTTTTAGCCTTTCCGTTGATGGGAGATTTAAACCGACAACCGGTATTCCAGCGGCTAAAAATTCATAAAGCTTGAGAGGGAACACCGCTTGATTATAAGGGGATTGTTTATATGGCATCATACCTACATCAATCAGCTTCATATAAGCAGGCACTTCTTCTGGGGCAACAGCACCTGTCCAAATCACATTAGGCAGTTTGAGTGCATGCTGAAAAGATGGATCTCCATTCGTTCCATCCGGACCGACAAATAAAAATGTCCAATCAGGCCGCATGCGAGCAGCTTCAGCCATCATGTCAAAATCGAGCTTTGGCTTGATTCCTCCGATAAAACCAAGCACAGTCCCTTCTCTTCCTTCCAGCACATCTTCTTTGCACGGAAGATTGCTTTTCGCAAACACATCGTATTCGACGCCATTTTCCACCGTAAACACATCTTTCGGTTCTCCCATAAGACGTTTTTTGATTTGATCGTGTAAATATTGAGAAGAGCATGTAATGCTGTGTGCGTATTTAATGATTCGATTTTCTGCTTTGACAATGACACGCTGCCTCATATAAGAAAGGATGTTATGGTTGCCGCTTATCGGCTCTCCCCACAGGTCACTGCAATCATAGACAATATGTTTCCATTCAAATAAAGAAGATAAGAGCGGAAAGCCCGGAAACGTATACCATAAACAAACAGCGATCCCCTTCTTCTCCTCATGCCGCAAATGTTCAAGGAGAGGGGATAATTTATGAATATAGAACATGTCTTGATATCGACCAAAGCGAAATAATTTGCTCTTGAGCACATCAGGAATGGTCAATTGCTTCATTCGATCTGTTATGGGCTGAAAGAGAGCTGTATGACGAGATGATGACGGGCATACCCAGATGACCTCTTTTGTTTCTGGATCAGATGCTAGAAATTCGGCCAGCCGATGCCGTCTGTACCTCAGTCCGTCCTGTCCCCATTCTCCCGTCGCTACGACAACATGTATGATCGAGTCTGCTTTCACCTTTATCACCTTTTTTCCCTTCTGTTTATAAGCGCTTCTTCACAGCATTTGTCGCATAGTGCATAAAACACCAAGACGCTTTGACAAAATGAAGCTGCTCAATTTCTCTGTAGACAAACCACGTTTTTTTCGCTGCTTTCCACTTGTTACTAGAGATGGAGTTCCCAACGATGCGATATTCACTGAGCGGTTCACTCATACCATAGGCTGTAAATCCTCTTTTTAATATAGACAGCCATGTAGCTAAATCCTGCCTTGTGCGAATGTTCGGCATTTCCACATGTCCTACCTTTTGAAGATCAAGCATGACCGTTAAACAGCCGATAATGGTGTTTTTCAGGGCTTCATTATAGTCCAATCTCGCTGGCGCAGTGACGGTTTTTTCTAATGGTTCTCCGTTTTCTGCAATGATGTCATATGCCGTAAATGTAAAGGCATAATCATTTGTCAGCATGAAGTCTACCTGTTTTTCAAGCTTCGTCTCTTTCCACATATCATCGCTGTCTAAAAAAGCGATAAAGCGTCCTTTTGCCTGTTTGATGGCTGCGTTTCTAGCAATGGCAGCTCCCCCATTTTCCTCTAAATAAATGACGTTGATTCTGTCGTCCGCTTGACTTAAATCCCCTAATAGCTTTCGAGTTCCATCTGTAGAACAATCATCTGCAATGATCAGCTCCCAATTGGAATAGGTTTGGGCAAGGACGGAATGAACTGTATCCGTTAAATAACGTTCCGCATTATACGCAGGTGTAATGATGGATACTAACGGTTGATTGTTCACCTAAGACTCATCTCCAGTTCATTATTAAGATTCTTTGAACACTTCGGGTAAGACGACAAACATGAGCGAGATGCTAAAGCCAATGACAAGCCCAAGAAGTGCCCGTTTTTTAGCTGACATGCCTTTATTGCCTTCATCAAGTACTTGTGCAGGATCAACAATTTTTGCCTGCTTCATTCCAAGCTTTGTTGACTCCAATTCATATAAGAATCGTTCTTTATCGACTTTGGAATCATTGCTGACCGATTCGTCTTCAAGAGCAGCTAATCTACTTTCAATCACCTGCTGCCTTTTTGTAAATAATGCTTTATCTTGCTTGAGAAATGTATCCGACACTTGCTTCACGACAGCCAAAGCACGATCCTTATCGGCATCCGTGAAAGACAGCTGTAATTGTGTATCTGATTGATTGGTAAGGATGAGACGAGTTTTCACATCCTGTCTTTCTTCTTCTTTCACATCACTGAGTGCTTCATTTAGAAATGCATCGCTTTTTAATAGAGATGTCACTTCTGCCATGTTGTTATACACCCCATCATCATATTTACCGAGAGTGAGGGTAACAGCAGCTGTGTAACTAGACTGCTGCGTAGTTCCTTTAGCAAAAAAGAAACCAAAAGCGCCTAATACGACAGGCAGCAGTATGAGCCATACGATGTACTTTTTGATTCGCTTCCCTATCCTAGATATGAAACCAGACATGTTCATTCTCCCAACATTGACGTATTTGCTCTTTCACTAGTGTAGCCATACAAACGCAGCATCACACACGGTTTACCATAGCTTGAGTCGTTGTTTGTTTTTCAACATATTCACCGCTGCGATCACCAGTCCTAAAAATACCCAATGGAAATATAAATTCGAGACGGAGCTAGGACTGATACTTGAAACGAGAAAGCTCAGCATGGCTGCAAACAACCCCTCAATGATCATTTTTGCCGATCTTGTGTCAGCCCATTGGTATTGTTTGTACAGTGTGAACATGAGATAGGCGTATACAGAGATATAGCCCAGCATGACTGCAAATCCAAAGTTCGTCATCAATTCCAGCAGCCAATTGTGCACTTCTACGACCTGGTCTGTGTCAAAGATCGAAAAGTGAGCTAAGTAGTAAGACACATTCCCCGCTCCAACTCCGAATCCGTATGAATTCGTAAAGAAGTGCCAAGCATTTTTGATTAAATTCGCTCTCGCGATGTTAGACGGGAGTGGTTCACTAAAAGAATGCGCGACCTGAGAAGCGAGAAACAAGTCATAAAAAACTGAATAAATCTTGGCTGAAAAGACAGCGATACCGATGACGACAATTCCGCTTGCTGCAATGATTGACCACTTTTTGAGAAAACGCGGCAGCAGCAGCCACACATAGATCGCCACTCCTGCAAATATACCAAGCAGACTAGCGCGGGATTCGGTTAACAAAATGAGATACATCGCGGCGATTGCACCTAATAATCCAAACGCTTTGATGTAACCGTTCTTCATTTGACGCATGCATGCTAGATATAAGAAGAAACTAATCGATAAAAACGTTGCAAAGTCATTCTGATTAAAAAAGACAGATGTAGGATAGTGCTGTTTATACGCTGGCCCTAGATACAATGAGGTATTCGGTAAATGGTTCAATGTAAAATGATTATAGAACCCAATCCCCATCACAAACACAGTCATGACCAGCCAAATGCTATAAAAGGTCACCACTTGATCCATTCGCTGAATATACATGACGACTAGAAAGACAAATCCCATCCCCATTGCAAGAAGGGACATATATTTCAGGCCGTCTGTGACCGAATGAGCCCAAAGCAGTGAGATGAGACCGTAAAGAAACCATACAGCGAAAAAACCAAGAATTCCTTTGACACGAATCTGCTGCCACTGCGATATGTACGTCCCCTGATCTCTCATCCGCCATATAAATAAAGCAAAGGCGGCGATGAGCATGATACGGTAGAGAAAAAGACTAAAGAATCCTGCACTAATAGAAAAGAAAGCGTTGTTGAGAAAGGTCAATGTAATCAAAAGATAGATGACTGACATGAAGATTTGCTCACCATTCATGTACAGCTTCATCAACACAAGAGCAGCCGACAGGATCAGAAGTATAACCGGAACAGCCACCATCTTCTTTAACCCGACGGGCTGGGCGGCTGCCATTTGTACAAGCCCGATCCCTGCTGCAAACAATATACATCCAATCATGATTTGCCATGCTGTTTGTTTCACACTCATACCCATTTTCCTCCTAAGCAACCCATCCGATTTGAGGGATTAAGCCTTGACTTCCTGTTCATAGTAGGAAATGGTACGAGCCAAACCTTCCTGTAAACTCACAACAGGCTCCCATGCTAAGACTTGTTTCGTTTCCTCATTTGCCAATGTACTATGCACAATATCTCCTGCACGCTGCGGCTTGTAAATTGGTTCAAGATGTGACCTCGTCACTCGCTTCATCGTTTGAAACAGCTCATTCACAGTGATTGAATCACCACATGAGATATTTAAACAAACGTTTGATTGAGCTGTTAAAGCCGCAACATTAGCCGCTGCTAGATCACCTACATAGATGAAATCTCTTGTTTGTTCTCCGTCTCCGAAAATGAAAGGAGCCTCATCCTTTGCAAACTTATCAGAGAAAATAGAGACAACCCCGCCTTCGCCAAGTGCGTCTTGTCGCGGACCATAAACATTGCTATACCGAAGAATACAATAGTCCACATCATACAGTGATTTTGCCATTTCTAAGTATCGCTCTACTGTGAGTTTCGCTAAACCATAAGGCGAACCAGGCTTTAGCCGGTGAGCGGTATCCACTGGCAGATACACTGGATCTCCATAGACAGCTGCCGATGAGGCAAATACCACCTTCTCCACCCCCGTTTCAGCAGCTGCTTTCATGACTTGCAGGGACCCTTTGATATTGACCTCTTCGTCATAAACGAAATTCTGAACAGACACGGCGACACTCACCTGCGCTGCAAGGTGAATGATATAATCCGGTCTTATTTGTTTGATCAAATCGACCGTTTCTGATTTTGTGACATCTGCCTCAATGCATTGAACGGAAAGGTGGGCAATATTTCCCCGAGATCCAGTTGAAAAGTTATCAAGAACGATGGGCTCGTAACCTTTTTCTAGTAAAGCCTCTACCGTGTGTGATCCAATAAATCCGCTTCCCCCAGTAACCAATACTTTCTTCATCCAAGCTCCCCCTGTTATTGTGCCTTTGATACCAATTCTGCTTCCCATACGCCTGGGCGGCCGATAGACTGGTAAATAAATCCTCTCTCTTTCATTTCTGCTGGATCAAACAAATTCCTTCCATCAATTACAATCGGTGAACGAAGCAGCTGCTGGATTTGATCTTTATCCATCTTCTGTACGTCATCCCATTCTGTTAGGATGAGGCAAGCATCCGTATCTTTTACTGTTTCATACAGGTCATTACTGAAGACAGCTTGCGGGCCAAGCTCTCGTTCTGCTTCTACATAAGCAACCGGATCATAGGCCTTCACAAAGGCACCCAGCTCTCTTAGCATTGGGATAATGTCTAATGCAGGCGCAGAACGCATATCATTCGTATTCGGTTTGAATGCGAGACCTAAAACAGAGATGGTTTTTCCTCTAATATCACCGAATACACTCATCAATTTGCTGACAAGGTGCGCTCTTTGGTGATTGTTCGTTTCAATCACGGACTCGATCAGCTTGAACCGGTAGCCGGCTGTTTCGGCAATTTTGAGAAGAGCCATCGTGTCTTTCGGGAAACAAGACCCACCAAATCCAATGCCCGCTTTTAAAAATTTATGCCCGATACGGCTGTCTAATCCAACGCCTTCGCTAACTTTTTCAACATCAGCGCCCACCCGCTCGCAAATATTTGCAATGTCATTGATGAATGAGATTTTTGTGGCAAGCATGGCATTTGCAGCATACTTAATCATTTCAGCACTTTCTAAATTGGTCTCCACAACCTCTGTTTGAAACGGATCATGCAATCTTTTGATGATGGTCGACGCATGGGTGCTTGTCGAGCCGATTACTGCCCGCTCCATATTCATCGTGTCTTGGATGGCAGATCCTTCTCTGAGAAACTCTGGATTGGATACGACATCAAAAGGATATTTACTGCGCGATGCTTTTTCGACAATGGCTTGAACGAGCCGGCCTGTTCCAACGGGCACTGTGCTTTTATTGACGATGATTTTATAGCCATTTAGATGTTCACCAATTGTTTGAGCGACAGCTTTCACGTACGTTAAATCTGCTTCCCCCTGTGCTGTCATCGGTGTCCCTACAGCAATATAGATAATCTCTGATTCCCGGATAGCAGCAGGAATATTGGTTGTAAAAAACAGTCTTCCTTCTTCCGTATTCTTTTCAATCAATTCCTTTAAACCCGGTTCATAAATGGGAACGACACCACTTTTTAAGCTGTTGATTTTTGATTCATCGATGTCACAGCAGATGACACGATTTCCGATATCAGCAAAACAAGTACCCGATACTAACCCGACATACCCTGTTCCAATCACAGCAATTTTCTTCAACATTTTTCATCCTCTCAGTAAAAGCATATTGTCCGTTCCAAGCTGTTTATCTATCTATCATTCTTTGCACATTTCATCTTGTTTAAACGATGGATCTTGATTGATGAAGCACCTTTTCATATTGCTGTATGAGCTGCTTCGTATTATTTGCTGATGAATATTCTGTATGAACGATTTGATGAAGATCGCTTTTCACTTGCTCATTCCATCTGTTTTCATAAAGGTAGGCGTGAATGGCCTTTTTCAGCTGACTTGTCGAACGTGGTTCAATGAGCAGGTGTTGATAGCTAGAAAATAAGGTTGGGAGACCGCCAACTCGTGTCGCAATGACAGGTACTTTTAAAGCGAGCGCCTCTAGGACGACGGTAGGCATCCCTTCACTATAAGAAGGAAGTGCAAACAGGTCGGATGCGATTAAGTAGTCTTTCACCTGCTCATTCGGCACCTGCCCTGGGAGTAGAATAGATGCTCCAGCCCGTTCTGTGAGCTCCTTTGCAAGGGGGCCTTTTCCAACAAAAACTGCTTTCACACCATCCAAGCCGCTGACAGCATCAGCTAATTCAAGTAAGCCCTTCTCTTTGACTAATCGCCCGACGAATACAACGAGCTTGTCGTGAAGGGGTAAGCCTAACTTTTTCCTGATGACTTGTTGATCTTCTTCCGTTTTAGAAAATGACTGGAGCGGAATACCGAGCGGGAGGCATTTCGCTTCTACCTTTGTCATGTCATTTGTCTTTTTAGCAAGCTCCTCGCTCACCGTCAGAACAGCAGATGCCTGTTTCACCGCCGTTTCAAAGGCTGCATGTGCCCCTTTGCTATAGCCCGGATACACGTTCACATCACTGCCATGTAAGGTCAAAAGATAAGGAATTTGCGTTTCTTTCTGAATCACAGCCGCCGCTCCGCCAGATGGCATCGCAAAGTGCGCATGGATAAAATCTGGTGACAGTTGATAACGCTGCATGGCGCTGAGAACAGTAGAAGCTATTCGTTTACTCGGCTGTGCCCATTTCAGCTGTCCAGGGAGCGCTGTATAGGGCGGCCTGTATACGGTCACTCCGTTTCTCACTTCCTGCTCGGGCAGATCTTTTTTCTGCCGATAGGACGCCTTCAGCATCCGCAAAACCGGTGGATTGACCGGGTTGGGACAGATGACGGTCACTTGTATTCCTTGTTTGAGCAGCTCCTGCACTTGCGTTTCATGGAATACGCCTTCACTTGGATGTTTTTCACTAGGATATACACTTGTCAGCCACAGCACCTTCATGACGAACGACCTCTTCTCAATAATTTGCCTGCCACCTGCGGATACATTTTGATGAGCAGCAAGCCATACAATGCTGCGCTGACACAAATCGTCAATCCTAATTGAAGTAAAATGTCGGCTGACGTCAGCTTCATGCCTTGATGCAGGGCTACCGCACAGGCGGCCATCAATAGCGTCATAGCAGCAGGCTTGCCAAGTGATTTTAAATAAACCTTCATATCTAGCTGAATGACATACGCCATGAGCCATCTGCCGACAATGAAGTTGAGCAGGCTGACACCTGAGTAAACCCAAGCTACTGTGAGCAGACTGCCTGTGCTGACACCTACATATAAGGCGCATCCATACACAAGAAGCATCCCCGTATCCCAATAAAAGGCTAAGTCCGCTCTCCCTTTGGCAAGAAGTATTGACCCGTTTGGATTCATCAGTACACGCAGAAGTCCGACAATGCATAATATATTAAGAACCGGAACAGCTACGAGCCATTTCTCGCCAAACACTACTTCTATAAAGCTATCTGATACGGCAGCAAGACCGATTAATAACGGAAAGCTAATCAATGCGAGCATATTCGTCATACTGAGGAAGCCCTCTCGCAGCATGGAGTGATCACGCTGACTTTTTGCGAAAACCGGGAAAGCCACTCTCGTCACAATCGGGTTAATCTTCAGCACGGGGATCGTCACGATTTGATACGCCAAGCTATAAATACCTAACGCTTCTGCTCCGAGAAACCGGCCGATTAAAATCATGTCTATGTTCGATCCTGCTCGATTGACTAGTCTGGATGCGAGCTGGAATGCACCGAATGAGAAAAATTCTTTCACTTCTCCTAATGCAAAAACAGGTGCTGGGCGCCACTTCTTCCAATAAGCTGCGGCATACATAAGCCCTTTTCCAGATTGCAGAAGCACTTGAGAAATGACATAGGCTACAATCGGATTGATGAAGAAGGCCAAAGCGAGTAAAACAAACAGCGATATCATAGTTGCAATGGCTTCAATGGCACTTAATGTTTTAAAGGCTAAGTCCTTTTGCATCATGTATTGGTATTGCTGGCCAATGGGTGCAATCAGAAACATGATCGATAATAGTTTGAGCAACCCCTCCAGCTCTGGCCGGTTATAAAAGGCGGCAATCATTGGGCTTACTAGAATGAGTAAACAGAATAAGATAATGCCAGTGAGTAAGTTGATCCAATATAATGTGGATAATTGACGTTCTGTTGTTTGTTCCTTTTGGATGATCGCTGCCCCGATCCCTAGATCAAGTAAAATCTGCGTAAATATTGTGACAGTTGTGATCATGCCAACGAGTCCAAACTCTTTCAGTGACATCACGTTCCCTAAAAAGGCGAACTGTGCAATTTGGATGATCGTAATGATAAATGCGGACAAGCTTGTCCATTTTGCCCCGCCCAGCATGTGTTTTTTCATACTTGCCATTTCTCTTCCCTACTTTACTTATCTGGCTCCGTCACCCGTCATGATGACTTTTAACGTTTTTACCATAATCTTCGTGTCGAGAGAAAATGTCAAGTTTTGAATATACTGTAAGTCATGTGTTAATTTTTCACTTGGACTCATTTCATATCCTCCATTTACTTGAGCAAGACCTGTCAGTCCCGGCTTGACCGTTAATCTTTTCGTAAAACCTGGAATCGTCCGATTAAATTCTGCGGTAAACATCGGTCTTTCCGGACGCGGACCTACGATACTCATTTCTCCTTTTAACACGTTGATGAATTGAGGGAGTTCATCGATTCTTGTTTTACGAATGAAGGCTCCCACTTTGGTGATACGTGGGTCGTTTTTTTGTGCCCATTTCGCTCCTCCGCTTTCAGCATCGGTTCTCATCGATCTGAGCTTCCATAATTTAAAGTAAACACCGTCTTTCCCGACCCTCTCCTGCATATAAAAGGCTGGTCCCGGTGTTTCCAGCTTAATCAAAAGAGCAAACAGCAAAATGATTGGCGTACTCAACATCAATCCGATGAACGAGAACATTAAATCTATGAAACGTTTTGCAAATAAATAACGAACCATATGTTCTGTTAAGGCAAAAGAGTGGTTTCGTCTCACTTCATATTCTCTATAAAGATTCATCGCTTTCTCTGCACTCACTGACCTGCACCTCACCATTCAAAGTAGTTGTTGTGTAAAGAGATGTTCTATGAAGGTCAGTTTAGCAGAGCAACATTAAGCAAATGTAAATGCGCTGTTAAGTCTTGTAAAACTGTGTTAAGAATGTGCACTTATATCAAGTTATGCCCTTTTCAACGTAAAAAAGACCCGCAATTCTGCGGGTCTCTGGGTCTTTTTTTATTTTGCTTTAACGGATTCGATCGTTTTTAATCGAAGGGTTCCGTTTGCATCTTTTGTATAAGTGACTTTCACTTTTGATTCTTCTTTTAAGCTGTTCACTTGTTTAGAAAACGTATTTCCGAATTGAATAGCGACTTCTTTGCCATCAATGTTCACAGCAATGGTATGTCCATCAGCCAAGCCGACATATGTGCCTTCCTTGGTGACTTCATTTTTCTTATTTGTTGTTGATTCTTTCTTTGTTTTAGAATCAGTTTTTGATTGTTCCTTAGTAGGTTCTTCTTTTGTGATTTCTTTACTTGAGCTGTCTTTTGCGTCTTCATCAGATTGACCAGATTGCTCTTCTTTTGGAGCAACTGTTTCTTTGCTTTGATCATCTGCTTTTTCATTTGATGACTGATCTTCTGTTTTTTCCTTTTTCTCTGAAGCATTTTCTTTCTTTTGATCAGCTGCTTCGGTTGTTTCCTTTTTGCTGTCATCCTTATTGTTGTCGCTTGATTGATTTGTTGTGCCGCATGCTGTGAGTAGTACACCTAGAAGCAATACTAGAAACGGCATTGTGATTAATTTTTTCAAAATTGTCACCTCTTCATGATTTGTCGATTGGCTGTCGCTTAGATTCATGCGTAAACCATTCACCTTTTATGTTTCAATTATAACAAAGATAACTAGAAATGAAATGTATTTTTAACTTGACACATTATTGATGACCCGATCACTTCATAGACTTTTGAAAAAAGGCTGCCGAGAGACGTTCTCGAGCAGCCTAAGAGGAGTATCTGAGGCACCCCTCATGTTTGTATTTTCTTATCTAAAGTAACCTGACACACCGCTTGAAATGCCTGACGCTAAACGATCTTTATACGTAGCCGATTTCAAGATGTTTGAATCAACTGGACTTGACACAAAACCAGTTTCTAAAAGAACACTCGGCATTTTAGAATATTTAATCACGTAGAATCCAGCTGTTTTCACACCACGGTCTCTTGTACCAAGTGCACTGACCATTTTCGGCTGAATGTTTTGCGCAAGCTTCAAGCTGTTTGCAGACGCATATGTTTTGTCATAATACGTTTCTGTTCCATTTGCACTGCTGTTATCATTTGAGTTTGCATGGACACTAATGAAGATATCTGCATTTGCTGACGCACCTTTGCTCACTCGTGTTTGAAGACTGTCAAATGTGTCTGATGTTCTTGACATCGTAACAAGTGCACCCGCGTTGTTTAATTTCGTATTTAAACGCTTAGCTACATCTAAATTCAAGTTCTTTTCATATAACCCGTAGCCTACAGCTCCTGAATCATGTGCGCCATGACCTGGGTCAATGAATACTTTTTTCCCGACGACAGGGTTTTTCAATTGATTCACAACAGTTGGTGTCACCGTATTTGCACTGCCTACGACAGTGAATTTGGTGATTTTTTTACTGCTAATGGTTGCTCTTGTTACTTTTGGTAATGTTTTTTCATTCGTTAGAAGCAATGCTTTGTTTTGCTTCGCTGCGATCCCTGCAGCAGAAGATGAAGTGGCGTAGCCAAACCCTCTTCCTACATAGGTATTGTTCGTGCTCATATTATACTTTTTCACAATATTAGCGGCAACGTCATAACGAGTGGAGCCTTTAATTCGTGTTGGAGATTTCAATTGATTATAAGCTGCTTTTGTGACGTAATTTTCTCCGCCGACTACAATGGTTTGTTTGACATTGCTTGCTTTTGCAACAGATGCGATTTCAGAACGAAGTCCCTTTTTATCTGTGTAGAGAATCGGGAAACCTTTTTGTGCTGCTACCGGTGCAATTGCAATCCCATGAGCGTAGAAGGAACCTTCAACGACAACGACGCCTGCTGGCTTTTTCATTTTCTTCGCGATATTTGCAGATAGCTCATATCGATTTTTTCCTGAAATACGTTGTGTAGAGATGCCCATCTTCTTCACTTCATTGATTACGTTATTTGACACACTTGATGTACTGCCTAAAACGATCACTGTCTTTGTTTTTAAAGCCTTTAGGGCTTTTTTCGTATCACCTGAAAGACTCTTACTGTTTGTATAAAGAACTGGTCCATTTTTTTGGTGTGCAAGTGGAATCCCTGCTGTGGCATCTGCATACGCAGTTTTCCCTACTATTACGACTGTACTTGCAGTTCCCCATCCCTTTTTCGCTACGTTTGCTGCTACAGCATATCTGCTTCCGCCATCAATTCGTGAGACTGAATTATCTGCTGAAGCTGTTGGAACAATAACGAAAATGGCGATGAGGCTGAGGATGGCTGTTTTCATGATTGAGCGCATCATCTATGTCCTCCTTTAACCCTTTAATAGTTTGTTAGTTTTGTACCTGGATAGTAGAACGAAAGTATGGAAGAATATGAGTTTCCAGATTCTGCTCTAGCTTTGGCACCGTATTGGCTCATGCCAATGCCGTGACCATATCCTTTTCCTGAAATCGTAAAGTCATTTGTATTGTTTTTGACTGACGCAAATGTGCTCTTCACCTTTGTTGCGCCCATGATGGATCTAAACTCGGTCATCTTCATACTTGCCGTTGTACTTTTGTTTACTGCATACGTGCCTGTTTTATTTTTCAGATGATATGTCAGCTTGATTGATACCGTCTTCGCACGTTGTCCTTTTGTTTTTCCTGAGAACGTCAGGCTTGAGATGGATGCAATCTTCATATCAGATGCAGCTGTTTCTTTGTTTTTGAGCAGCCATGATTTGAGACCAGCAAGATCCGCTGCATTTGTCTCTTTTGCCTTAGACCACTGAGATGCTGCTGTACTAGCAGTCAATGTTGTGCCTAGCTGTTTTTTAGAGAGTTTTAATGTCCATGCATTGATCGGATCTTTTGTATCCTTTTTGGCCACTAAGTACGGCAGTGCATTTGCCCACACTTCTTCACTTGCCTCTGTATATCCGCCATTACTAGAATAATAGGTGGCTGAAATGAGCTGATTGTTGTATTTCAGTACTTTCCCTTTTGTGGCATCGACAGCTTTTGTCGAATTTGTGTACCAGTTATATCCTCCATATACTTGGAAGGCAGTTGTATCAGGTACGACTTTTCCAATACTTTTCACCGAATACGTTCTAGCGGCCACTGCCTGTGCTTTTAGCGCTTCAACATGCCAGCTTGCAGGCATTTCATTTGGTACCACGCCTTTTAGATAGTCTTCAAATGGAATATTTTCGAGAGTCGGCCTGATATAACCTGATTCAATTGCAAAGTTGACGCTGCCTAGGTAAGGCTTCCCTGCAATTTGAAGGATATTTTTCGTTGAATATTTCTCAGGAACAACTCTTACATTGTTATACGTCTTTATGCCTTTTAATGAAATTTTTCCGTTAGAAATATTCAATTGGTAGTTTTGATTTTTTTTCAGATAGACTTGTTTGGCTAATGAGTTCTTCAAGCTATCTTTAATCGCACTTGTGCTACCAGCAAGGTGATAAGCATATGTACCCTTTTCTTTCAGCAGTTTTTTTAGTGACGCTGTGACAGAATCCGGTTTCACATACACAACAGTACTATTAGACTTTGCAGCCAATTGAGACAGCGGCATAGCATAAATATAGCTAGAGGCTTTTGCCAAATAAACTTTATCTGCATTGATATTTAATTTCTTCATTATATTCACAGAGAGTTCATAGCGATTGGCACCACTGATTCTTGTTACCTGTGACGTTTTTTTAATTTGATTCTCTACTTTTTGTCCCGTACTTTTCGTACTGCCGATGATGATGACTTTGCTTGGCAGCTTGTAAGACGGAATGGAATCTTTTTTTGTTAACAGGATTGGGTATCCCTTTCTCGATGCATAGGATGCAATCGCAATCCCATTCATAAATGAGTTTCCACCGACAACGACAGCTTGCTTATAGTTACCCATTTCTTTAGCAATTTTTTGGGAGATTTCAAACTTGTCTTTTCCACTAATGCGTCTGACTTTCCCATACTTTTTAATAGATTTCTCAGCAGCTGTTGAAATGCTTTTCGTGTTACCAACGATCAGGATGTTATCCGGCTTCATTTTCTTCAGCTGGTTTTCAGTTGTTTTTGTTAGTTTTTCAATGTTTGTATACAAAATGGGTGCGCCTAGTTTGTAAGCTAACGGTGATACAGAAATGGCATGATCAAATGCATCACGGCTCACAATGACAACTGTTGATGGATTCTTCCAGCCGGCAGACGCGATGCTATTGGCAACTTCGTATCGATTTTTGCCATCATATCTTTTCGTGACAGCCACATTCGATCCTGACAGCTTGTATTCTCCAGCTGTGGATAGATCCATCGTTTTTTTATTTCCGATATAATTAGACAATTTCACTGAAATTGTCGAGCTAGCCATGGCAGACTGAAAGGGTGCGATTAGTAGAGTCATTGTCATGAGAACAATAAGTGTAACGCCTGTTTTCTTCAATTTTGTTCATCCCGCCCATCTTTTTTACTTCTGTTTTTCAATCTTTTGAATTTCCTTTTGACCACTGTCATTGATAAAGTAAGAGATTTCTACTTTGTCTCCTGGTTTGAATTCATTTAACACATCTTTAAAATTATCCGTAAATTCATAGCTTAAGGTCGTATTCACTTTTTTCACTTCGACTGTATGTGCATCAGCCATTCCAATAAATTCAGCTTTTTCTTCCAGCACCTGAGGAGTTGAACTGCTTGTCTTGTTTTCTCCAGAGGACTGCTCAGCCGTTCCACATGCTGTGAGCACGATACCAAGTAGTAGTATTAAGAACGGTAAAACGACGATTTTCTTCATTTTTTTCACCTCATGTCTTTGTATCGTCTTATAACTTAATATTTTAAGGTAAATTTAAGGTTTTTTGAAACCTTTTTTTTGTTACAACGTCTATATCTAGGTTCAGAGTAAAAAAATAACTTGTTTATCAAGATTCGTAAACCTATAATCATGGAAGAATCATAGAAAAGGTGAGGGACATTATGAGAGCTGAAAGAAAACGAAAGAAAAAAAAGGTTCTTTGGATTATTTTATCGATTATTGGCTTATTCGTATTAGCAACTGGCGGATATGCATATCATCTTTGGAATACAGCAGCATCAACCGTGGCAGGCATTCAGGAGAATTTAAAGAAGTCAGATAAGCGTGACAAAGATGTCGATTTAAATAAGAAAGACCCGATTTCTATTTTAGTCATGGGTGTTGACGAAAGAAAAAATGACCGAGGCCGTGCGGATACATTAATATACATGACCGTTAACCCAAAAACCAAAACGACTGAGATGGTGAGTATCCCGCGTGATACGTATACGAAAATTGTCGGAAAAGGCACAATGGATAAAATTAACCACTCCTATGCATTCGGCGGCACACAAATGGCAGCTGATACTGTAGAGGAATTGCTTGATGTACCTGTTGATTACTTCGTAAAAGTCAATATGGAAAGCTTTAAGGATATTGTCGATACAGTTGGCGGTATTACAGTGAACAGCACATTTGCTTTCAGCTATGATGGTCATTCATTTGGTACAGGAGAAATTAATCTAAATGGCGATCAAGCCCTTGCCTACACAAGAATGAGAAAACAAGATCCAAAGGGTGACTTCGGACGTCAGCAAAGGCAGCGTCAAGTCATTGAAGGCATCATTGCTAAAGGGGCAAACATTTCATCTATTACGAAGTTCGGCGATATGTTCAAAGTCGTGGAAAACAATATGAAGACCAACATGTCATTTGATGATATGTGGACGATGATGAATGACTACCGTGACGCAAGACAGCGTGTGAAGCAGCACGAGCTGAAAGGAACGGGAGCACGCATCAATAATATCTATTATTATCAGCTTGATGATAGCAGTTTGGCTAAAGTGAAGAAGGAATTGAAGGACAGTTTGGAGCAGTAAAAAAAGACTACATGACTGTAGTCTTCAGATTGTTGACAAAGGGCTAAAATGGTTTTTATTTTAGCTCTTTGTCTTCTTTTTTTATGATTTAAATGGGGCAGGTTTTTCTTCACTTAATCCAAATCGATGGAGGAGCTCCTCGACAATTCGTCTCGATGCTTGTCCGTCACCATAAGGGTTAGACGCCTTCGACATGCTGTCATACTCCTTCTGATCTACTAGCAGCTCTTTAGCCATTTTGTAAATGGTCTCTTCATCCGTACCTGCAAGCTTAAGTGTGCCGGCTTTCACGCCTTCTGGACGTTCTGTTGTATCACGGAGCACTAAAACTGGCTTCCCTAGAGAAGGCGCCTCCTCTTGTACACCGCCAGAATCCGTTAAGATAAAGTGCGAAGCGGCAGCAAAGTTATGGAAATCAACGACTTCAAGCGGTTCAATTAAGTGTACACGATCGAGACCGCTAAATTCTGTCTGAGCTGCATCACGTACGGCAGGGTTTAAATGAACAGGATAAACGACCTGAACATCTTCAAACTCTTCTACAACACGTCTAATGGCTCTAAACATATTTTTCATCGGCTGGCCGAGATTCTCTCTGCGGTGGGCCGTTAACAAAATCATTTTATCCGTGCCTATTTTCTCTAAAATAGGGTGCTGATAATGCTCAGTAACTGTAGTTTGCAGGGCATCAATCGCTGTATTCCCTGTCACACAAATGGTCTCTTCTTTTTTATTTTCAATTAAAAGATTCTGCTTCGCTTCCTCTGTAGGAGAGAAATGAATATCGGCAATAGTGCCTGTCATTTGACGGTTCAATTCCTCTGGGAACGGCGAATACTTATTGTGTGTTCTCAATCCTGCTTCGACGTGCCCAACTGAAATTTGGTGATAAAATGCTGCCAAGCTTCCTGCAAAGGTTGTTGTAGTATCCCCATGGACAAGGACAATATCAGGTTTTTCTTCTTGGAATAATTGGTCTAGCTTTAACAGTGCATTTGATGTGATTTCAGATAATGTCTGGCGCTGCTTCATGATGTTTAAATCATGATCTGGCGTAATTGAAAAAGCCTCAAGAACTTGATCAAGCATTTCTCTGTGCTGGGCTGTCACAGTGACAATCGAATTTATCAGTGGATGTTTATTTAATTCAAGGACAAGTGGTGCCATTTTGATCGCTTCAGGTCTAGTACCGAAAATAGTCATTACATTTAGTTTTTTCACTTGTTTAATCCTCTTTCCTAGTATAGTACTTTCAATTATACACAATTTGGAGGATAAATTTAATGGTATAAAAAAAGAAATTTACATTGAATTAACGTTAAATTTCTCTTTCCTTTACATTTAACATATAAAATATGAATTATCTAAAATTCATTTTAGTGAAATCATTTGTCTTTCCTATGATTTGTAAGTTACACTTTAAACAGACGACCAAGAACAAACATTGAGTGATTAAATCGGTTATCTATGTAAGGAAGGTGCAAAGTTCATTGAAAAAAGTACGTAAAGCCATTATACCAGCTGCAGGTCTTGGGACACGTTTCCTCCCTGCAACAAAAGCTATGCCTAAAGAAATGCTGCCAATCGTTGATAAACCAACCATTCAATATATTATTGAAGAAGCTGTTGAATCAGGAATTGAAGACATTATTATCGTCACTGGAAAAGGAAAAAGAGCCATTGAGGATCATTTTGATTTTGCACCAGAGCTAGAGCGCAACCTAGAGGAAAAAGGGAAGAGCGAGCTTCTAGAGAAGGTGAGAAAATCCTCTAACATTGCTGACATTCATTACATACGTCAAAAGGAACCTAAAGGACTTGGACACGCTGTTTGGTGCGCACGCAATTTTATCGGTGATGAGCCATTCGCCGTTTTATTAGGCGATGATATTGTTCAAGCTCAAACACCTGGGCTTCGCCAGCTGATGGATGAATACGAAAAGACCCTTTCATCTGTGATCGGTGTTCAGCAGGTAGCAGACAGCGATACGCATCGCTACGGGATCATCGACCCTCTTACACAAGAAGGACGCCGCTACCAAGTGAAAAACTTTGTAGAAAAGCCGCCGCAAGGTACAGCACCATCCAATCTAGCCATCTTAGGACGATACATTTTCACACCAGAGATTTTTATGTACCTTGATCAGCAAGAAATTGGTGCAGGCGGGGAAATTCAACTGACAGATGCCATCCAAAAGCTGAATGATATCCAGCGTGTATTCGCCTATGATTTTGAAGGAAAACGATACGATGTTGGTGAGAAGCAAGGATTCATCGAGACGACTCTCGAGTTTGCCCTTCAAGATGAGGATCTAAAAAAGAAACTCATTCCATTTATGAAACAGCTTCTCGAAAAAGAAGAAGCGAATTAAAAAAAGCTGCCGGAATCGGCAGCTTTAGATTGTTGACAAAGTGCTAAAATGATTTTTATTTTAGCACTTTGTCTTCTTTTCAGCGTGATAGAAAACCTTTGAAGTCTAGGAAGGGCGAGCACTGGCGCGGAGCGAATTGAATATTCGTGAGCACCAGCGCGCAGACCTGACAACGAATGCGAGGGTTTGTCTACACGCTGAAAGCTGCCTTAATCGGCAGCTTTTTATTTCATCACTGAAATCGTCAGTGTATGCTGTTCATTATCAATGACAAACAGATTGCTTTCGCCCTTTACTGCGAATTTCGTTTGTTTCTCATTCATCCAAACCTTCTGTTCTGTCAGTCCAAGTGTCGAAGGAGAGATCGGCATCACCTCATGAAAGACAATAGCATTTGCTTGACCATTTTGAATGACATAGTCAGTTTTCTCTGTGGTCAATCGCTCAATCGTACCGCCTTGATCACTTTTGATCGAGCTCAGCGTTTGCATTTTTTGCTTAAGCACAGATTCCTCTTTTCCAAGGAAAGAAAGTAAATACTCATACGAGCCAGCAGATGCGGGCGATACATACGAGTTGAACTGTCCAGGTCCAATGGATAAAGACTTTAATTCCTCTGCAAGTTGAAGCCCTTCAGGTTTGACAAAATACGTCTCTGATGCTGTTTTGATTTGAACGGTTTGTTTATTTTCAGCGACAGCTTGTATCTCTTGCCCGAATGGCAAAGTGACACCTGCCTTCTTTTTCATAGCTTGATCTTTGTACACCGTGAGTGGATCTGCCGTGACCAGCGTCTGTCGATCCACCTTTTTCATATCAAGCGCCCCTTTTGTTAGCGGGTTCTTTGATTGAGGCGATTCTGTCTTATCTGCTGGGATGGCGCCAAACGTCGCCAGTGTACGAAGTGGACGATCCGAAAACATCGATAAGGCAAGTAAAATCGTTAAAACAGCTATTATCGTCACTTGAAAGGCTGGTCCAAAAAAGGAACGTCGTTTTCCGTTCTCATCATATCGAGACACCTTCTCTGTCTTTTTTTGTACACCTTTGCGACCTTCTTTGTGTTTCAATTGATATTCTTTTTTTTCTTTTTTAGAAAGCTTGTTAAACCATTCAACAAACTCCTTATACTCTTTCACGACCTTCTTCGTCTCATCAAACATACGAAGCTCACCATAATGCATCCAAGCCACTCGGTCACAGATTTTTTGAATTTGGCTAATGGAATGACTGACAAAAAAGATCGTCTTCCCTTGTTCTTTAAATTCTGTGATTCGATCCACGCATTTTTGATAGAAGGTTTGGTCACCAACAGACAACGCTTCATCAATAATCAAGATATCTGGATCGATATGCGCTGAAATGGCGAAGCCAAGACGTGACTTCATTCCGCTTGAATAGCTTTTCACAGGCTGATCAATAAAGTCACCAATATCCGCAAACTCTACGATTTTTTCATATAGTTCGTCTATCTCTTTATTCGTCAGCCCCATCATCAAGCACTTGAGGCGAATGTTGTCTTTCCCGCTTAATTGGTTGTTTAGCCCTGCCGCAATGGCAATTAACGAAGGCTGACCGTCCATATCAACTTCACCACTTGTCGGTGGAATGATTTTCGCAAGAAGATTCGACATCGTTGATTTTCCAGATCCGTTGATCCCTACAAAACCAATCGTCTCGCCTTCATATACATCAAAGGACACATCACGAACAGCAAAGAAACCTTTTTCATTTTTATTAGGAAAAAACAGCCCTTTAATCTTATCTGACTGCTTTTTATATAGGACGTATTGCTTGGATACGTTTCGAAACGAAACCTTTAGTTTCATCGTATAATCTCCTTACTTTTTAAAGAAAATCGACAAATTTATCCCTAAATTTCATATGAAGCAATGAACCGACTGTTAAAAGAAGTAGCGTGATCAGCCAAAAATAAAGCGTATATTTCACATCATGGAAGAACCATTCTCCCTTTAACAAGCTATTTCTAAAACCATCAATAATGTAGAAAAGAGGATTCAATTTTAGTATATCCCCGATCCATGCTTTGTCTCCAGTGAGCTTCTCTGAGATATTCCAAAAAATCGGCAGCAAAAAGAAAAGTAAACGTGTCACTGATTGTAAAAGAAATTGATAGTCTCTCACGAGTACGCTAATCGTGGAATTAAACAAACTAAACGAAAACATAAACGCGATCATACAAATAAGATAGTATATATATTGTAGCCAATGCGCATCAGGATATATGCCATAGGAAATCAGCACAATCAGATAGACACCCATCATGACAAAGTAGCTGAACAAGTTGGACATAATCACTACAGACGGCAGCGCACTAATCGGGAAATTCATTTTCGATACCATATTAATACGTTTAAACACACTGTTTGATCCATCAAGTATCGTCGGACTAATGAAGAACCAAGGGATTAATCCAGCAAGCATCCAAATGATAAACGGAACTTCCATCCCTCCAATGACAATTGGCTGTCCTCCACGAATTCCCAGACCAAAAACAAACCAGTAAGCCAGCATTTGAATCAATGGATTTAAAAACTGCCATAAAACACCTAAATAATTCATCTGATATTTTGATTTTGTTTCATAAACAGCAAGTCGCATAATCAGCGGAAATGAGCTGATTTGCTCCTTTAATATCGTCAACATTGCGTTCATTCTAATCTTCCTTAGATATAAGTTTTTGGGATTACTTTTTTAAAAAGCACCGCTCATAATTGTAACAGATAACGATGCACATTTCATCTTATAACAAAAGTCATGCACGTCAAACTAGAAGACAAAAACCCCCTGAATCCTTTCAATCGTTGATTCAGGGGGTCCTCACATATTAGATAATTTGGTGTTCTTTTAAGAAATCCGTAATTCTTTTCGTATTCTGATTATCGTTAAAGCTGTTGATTTTCAGGTATTTTTCTTTATATGCATCTTCCACAACATACTGACAATCGATCGCATGTTTCACGATTCGAATCAGCTCTTGTGTATTATATGCTATCGGTCCTGGTGCATTTTCATCGTTTACAGGAGGAATCGCCTTATACTGTCTAATCAAGTAATCTTTTTCTTCCCAATAAAAAATAGGGTAGGCACCTCTATATTGTGCATCATAAATAGCAGATGAATAATCAGTAATAAACACTTTTGACACTTTTAGCGCTTCCGATGGGTTATCAGAAATAATATGTTTATACTGAGGCAGATTTTGATAAACGTACTGTGAAAATTTGTTATGCGGTACAATTAACAGACGATCAAGAAGACCTGCTTCTTCAAAGCTTTTGATGATTTTGATTAGAACTCTATAGTAAGATGTTTCTTCAATTCTATTTGTATAAATAAGTCCCTCTTCCCAATATCGGTAAGTTGGCATAAAGGCGATCTTATCTGCACCGTCTACTAATTTGGCATGATCAAAGGTTGCCAGACCTGTCAAAATCAAATCCTCACGATCATAGTTCATTTTATAAAATTCACCGGCCTCTAATTCAGAGCTGATGACTGATTTATAAATATTGTATTGATTCTTGTCTTTATGGAATCCAAAGGCCATTGGATTATCAACCGGTTTAGCAAACATAATGCCATGCTGTAAAAAGACGAGTGGGACACTCATGATTCTCTCTCTGAGATGGTCAATATACAACCTATCATTCAGAACATGGTTAGATAATTCACTTGATATAAAATAACTGGCATTAAATATACTTAAATAATGTCTGAGACTGTATTTCGGTATGATACCCTTTCCATATTTCGCTTTCAATGCTGGATATGCGTTTGATTTCTTATTAAGAATAAAGTAATTTTTTGAGTCTGTTTGACAATTTTCCTGTACATAGTCATACACTCTAATAGCTGATTCATCTGCTTTATCACTCTTTTTCTCAAAAAACAAATTCACACGATACTTTTTGTCTTTATAGAATGATGATAGGATACTCGCTATTTTTATTTTCACTTTACTAAATAAAGAATATTCCTGTGAATAAGGAATAATGGTTGATGTCACATTTCCAAATAGATTGGTTCTTAGGACTTGCAGCTTGTCCCCATTCTTTTTCGTGATATATGTTTTGACCTTCTTATCCCTCTTTTTCAACCTTAAACTATGGATAATTCGGTGATCATTTCCTACGAACAAGTTATTGTGGATTCTGCTGTCTAAATCAAGATCATTTAACGAAATTTTAAAGAAACCATATCTTTTCAAGAATTTAATTTTTCTAAATGGTCTTATAAATTTTGCCAGCTGATGTTCAGAGTTTCTAATGTAAAGATATTCATATTTTTGGTCTGAATTATACGCATAATGCGTCAATCTTCCAAAAACATAAAAACTATTAAACAAACTAAAGATGCGTAATCTCGATGTATGTTTAGTAACGAGATATGGGTTTCCTCTCACTAAGTAAACGCCATTCGTTCTGACATAGATGTAATATCTTTGCTTATTAATCACCAAGATATTGAGAATATTGTCATCTTTGAACTGCTCCAAGGTATCTTTACCAAAAACTTTTAGCGGCTGATATCTAGGAACGAGTCTAAAGTTGACGATTTTCTTTTGATCCGTCACTTTATTTAAAATTTTGATTTGATTACGATTATTCACAATCACTTCAATATCTTTATGTTCCTGCATCACATCAAACAAAATTTTCCTTACATTTAGTTCTTTATTCTGACAGTCATAGGTAATCACAAAGTGGAAAGCACTGTATTGAATAAAGGAGATATCCTCAAATCGTCTATCTGCCTCTTCGATGGGCAAATCTATTTTATAATTGCAATTGATTTCATCTACATTCAGCAGCCCTGAAAATAATAACAATTCCTTTTCGCCGCTGTATAAGCCGTAGCGATCTAACCCTAATTGCTTGACATAAATATCAGCAAATTGATTGTTAATTTCAATAGGAAGTATTTGATCCGGCTGGATCATGTCTGAGCATTCTTTGACAATATACAGGTTATGCTCCTTTGCATAGAGATAGATCATTTCATTAGAATTGTCTATTGTGGATTCAAAAATCATCTGATCCTTTACATCAATTTCACAAATCCACTTTGACTCATTTACATTTAGCTCTTTAAATTCAAAAGTGCACAACTTCTCTATGTTATCAATATATATAACTAACTTGTGTTCATCTAAATTAAGAATTTCTAAAAAATTATGATAAAGTTTGTACATTGAAGCACCTCTATATTATTTTCAGCAAATTTACATTACCGGATAATCTTATCTAAATTTAGCATGTTTACTGTTAAAATTCTATGTTTTTTTATTTTTACCATAACTTTTAAATATGTGTACATTGGAATAAAAAACACAAAAAAGTACCGTTCAAAGGTGAAGAACGGTACTTTTTAAACTATTTTTCAGAAAACACCACTTCCACCACACGCTTCGAAGACTCCCCACTCTCTAAATAGCAGAATTTTTCATAAAACGGTGCGAATGAAGCTGGCAAAGTAAAGGTTGGCTGTTCTGTTTCTCTTACCCAGTCAATGACGCTGGCTGTTTCTTTCACAAGAGGTCCAGGTGCTTCCTGTTCAAAGTCGAAGTAGAAGCCTCTCAGCTTGTCACGATATGTTTCGATGTCTGGCACATAGAATAGCATCGGACGTTTAAGGTTTGCATAATCAAAGAATACAGATGAGTAGTCAGTGATGAGCAGATCAGAAATCATATAAAGATCCCTAATATCTTCGTAATGAGAGAAATCATAGGCAAAGCCTTCATATGGTCCTAAATCAAAGTTTTCAGCGACTAGATAGTGCATACGCAGAATGATAATATATTCATCCCCGATAGCGGCTCTCAGCTCATGCAAATCAAGGTCTAAATCAAATTTGTACTGTCCTTTTTTATAAAATTGATCGTCTCTCCATGTCGGAGCATATAAGATTAATTTTTTATCAAGCGGCAGGTTCATTTTTTGTTTGAGTGCTCTCATCGTTTCTTCATTGTTTTGATTGTGAAGGAAGTCATTTCTCGGATATCCTGACTCAATCATGGTCTTTTGAAATTGGAAGGCACGTGTAAAGATTTCAGTCGAGTAAGCATTTGGAGAAATGAGGTAATCCCAATTCGACGCTTCCTTCGTGAAATTCTTTTTGTATTTTTTCGTGTTTGTTCCAGGCATATGCACCTCGTCCATATCCATCGCCAGTCGTTTTAACGGCGTACCGTGCCATGTCTGCAAGTATGTTGTATGCTCTGGTTTTGGAATCCACAGCGGCAAACGGCTGTTGACGACCCAATACTCAGCTCTTGCCATCGCAAAAATCCATTTCAATGACAGACGATTGATATAGTAAATATCCTTTTCCTTAAACGGTGCTTCGTGCCCTTTTTTCACGCTCCAGATCAACGTATATTCAGGATGATTTTCTTTCATATACTCATAGATCCCACGCGGGTTACAACTGAATTGTTTTCCATTAAAGCTTTCAAACATAACGGTTTTCTTTTTCACAGACAGCTTGCTCGCCAGCTGAAAGGTCGTTTTAAAGGTCCTTGTTACAAGACGGTTACGGACTTTTTTGATTTTACCGATTTGCTTTTTGAACTTCTTCCACTTGCTTTTGACATAGTACTTCGCACGTGTTTTCATTGTATAATCATTAATTCGAATACCAAGCGTTTGTCTTTTTTTCTTTCGATACACCTCATATCGAATCGGTACATCATTTCTTTTATGAATTTGAACAAGCCCTTTGAGTTTGTTTGAGCGATCTCCAAGGACTAGAGAAGTGGTCGTTAAAGTCTCCTCTACTCCACCTACATCGCAAATAAATTCAAAATAGAAGCGATATACAAAACGTTTGTTTAACGAATAGGTCAATTCCTCTAAAGGAACTTCTGCTAGAAATTGATAAAGCTGAGGTACCTGTTGATCATCACGGTATTTGACCACTCCCTCTTTTATTGGAGTCATATTTACCGGAAAACGATGCTCAATTGGCTCTTCGCCATTTCTCTTCACTAGAAGCTTTACTTCCTTGATTTCATAAGGATGCTCTGCACTGAGAACGCCTGCATAACCAGATAAAGATAACGTACATTCTTTGTTGAGCTCGATATGATTGAATTTCACAACCTTTAGCTCACGCTTGATTTTAAACGATGCATTTCCTTTATCCGTACGATACGGGATGACATACAGCATCGCGTCTTTATTTTCTAAATAAGTCAGCTCTGGCTTCTCTATTTCCATTTTTAAACGGCGTTTATAGTATGGCGTCTTCTCTTCTACTTCGGCATGATCCGTTTCTTTTAGTTCTTCTTCCTCTTCTTCTGAATCAGAATCATAGGCTGAGTCCTCAAGCTCGTCCTCATCCTCTTCTTTGTTTGCACTCAGATAGTCCGTCACATACAGGTTGTATGTCTGACCCTGCTCTAATGCAAGCGGAAGCGATGATTCACTCAATACCAATTTGAATAGATTGTCTTCTTGATGAACAAGCGGAAGGAAAAGCTCTTGTTTTGATACCCTTTCCCTCATAAACAAATAAAATTCTCTATCTGTTAATGGCATGTCATCGTCGATGCGAATAAGCATTTCTAGTTTCTCATGATGATTTTTTAACCCTTCAACGACACTCTTCTTATGAATTCCCTCTTCAATCATTAATCGTTAATCTCCTCTGTTCAGAAATCTTACCGTTGTGTTGTCACATTATTTTACTTTCCAAGAATAGTTTCCTTGTTTCGTTTGATACGACCACCCATCGATTGACGATGGTTTATTGGTGAGCAGCTTTTCCTCTACTTCTAGACGCTGCAAAACTTCCTGAAGTTCTTCTGTTTTAAAACGAATGTAAAAATCAACGTATTTTGTTTGATTGGTTTCAATGTTTTTCTTTGTTTGAAAATGCCCAATTGGGAAGCTGACTTGATGGTTTTCATCGATTGTTTGAGATATGATTTCAGCTCCATTCACTCGATCATATCCTGCGAAATCGATTTGCACATGATCCGCATGACTCATTTCGTCCTTCAGCTCAAGCTGAAGATGAAGAACATGATGTTCAGCGCTTAGATCACGCAAAACCCATTTCATGCGGTCCACGATCCTTCTCAGTTCATCTTTACGCTCACGATTTTCGAGCATATGATGAAGTGCTGTATTCCAAAGAGACATTTCATCAGAAGGCACAAGATAAAAATAGGCTTGTTCTCCCAATACCTTCTCAACATCTACCTTATGCTTAGTATCTCCAAAGAAGACGGCATCCACTTGCTGTTTTCTTATTTGTTTAAATAATTCTTCATATTGAGAATTGAGTTGATGCGGATCTTCTTCATAATGTGCGTCATGTACAAATGCAGCATAATACGTTGTTTCGGGCTGATCGATTTTAAACAGGTGACGGTCTTGATCCCGGTCTTCTGTAATCATCAGTTTCAAACGGTCATTTTGTGTTTGAATACTAGATAACCATCGTTGCTTTATATCTGTCTTCTTTGTAAAAGTTTGAATTCCTGTTTTTTTATACCAATTAATATGCCGTACTGGATTCTTTTTTGTATCTCCAGGGTAGATGATCTCCATATAGATATTGCCATCGTCATTGATTAGTTCTTCCAAGTATAGGGCACCTGTATGAGGAACAAAGCTTTGTACTCTGCACAAAACGCCCTGCCAATTGTACTCTTCCCTCTTTATTAATTCCTGCTCTTCATTATATTGATCAATATAACAAATAGGGGAAGATGGCAGTTCATATCTCGTCACCTGCACTGTTGATTCTTCTGCTGGCATCACTGCTTCATTGATCGATTGAAAAGATGTACCGATGATAAATTCCGAGTAACGCCTTTTACTTCCGCTTTCCGGTAGAATATAGTGCTCAAATACATTCAAGATGTCAACTTGGTGCAGAAGGGTCTCCTCCAAGCTATGAATATGTTCTTTCACATTTGCATCATAATTCAAAGTTAAAATGGCATTACGTTTATGTTTGTCAGCCAATGGCTTTAATCTTGCTTTTAAAGACTTCGTTAAGTGCTCATCCTGTTTTGGTACATCACCCATGATAAAGTAGTAGTCCATATCAGGCATGTCAACCGATGTCATTGTTTCATGTTGTTCAGGTTGATCCAATGTGTGTTCAACTTTTTTCTTCATCCAATTTTGAAACAAAGGAAGCTCTCCTTAAAAATAATGATAACTTGCTCATTGTATTTTACATGAAAAAGCACTTCTCACCAAAAGATAAGAAGTACTTTTTTTGATCTATTAAAGTCCAGCAATTTCTTCCTTAATTTGTGTTGTCGAGATGCCTTCTGTTCTTTTCAAGTACACGACTTCGCAATGCTCTTTTAAGAAATCGAATTTACCTTCCCAGTCATCTCCCATGACAAACACATCAATATCGTGCTCTTGCACGTCACGGACTTTTTGATCCCAGCTGTTTTCTGGAATGACTTCGTCTACATAACGAATCGTTTCAAGAATGAGCTTTCGATGCTCGTAGCTATGATAAGCCTTTTTTGATTTTTGTAAGTTAAACTCATCTGTCGAAATGGCCACCACTAAGTAATCTCCAAGCTGCTTTGCACGTTCGAGCAGCTTAATATGCCCCCAGTGTAATAAATCAAATGTACCGTAAGTAATAACTTTCTTCATCGCAAACATGAACTCCTTTCTTCATTCCTTATTCAACTGCTTTCATGCAGTAACGTTTATCCGTAATCCTATGATCTTCGTTCGTATTTTTTCGCTCTTCGGAACCTCATTATATCACAGCGCCCATCAAACGTTAAGCAGATGTAAAGACAAACTATTTCCAATTTATTGGGCGCAGAAGCGAAAGTCCGAAGAATCAATGTTTCTCGCAGCAGCCTCCTTATGAATTGATGAAAATGTCATGAAATTTAAAGGTTTGTAAAGTTATTGTTAATATTTCATGGAGCATCTGTGATAAAATGATGAGTAGACGAAGAATGAATTTACAATGAACGTTCATAGATAACAAGATGAAAAAGGAGGTCTAAACAATGCAAACAGAAGTGGTCTCTAACCTTTCTTATGTAAATGGCGACCTAGATGAATTTATTAGCTATATGAATCACCATCATATTTCTCAAAGAAGAGGCGCCATGATTGCGACTGTCAATCCAGAGATTGGCTATGCTGTTATGAAGGATCAGACGTATCATCAAGTTGTCTCTTCTGCGGATTATGTGCTGCCGGATGGTGTAGGCGTCGTCTTAATGTCACGTTTGACACAAAGTCCGCTGAAGTCAAGAATTGCTGGCTTTGATGTTTTCATGTCTATGCTTGATCTAGCAAACAAGCAGTCTAAAAGTATCTTTTTATATGGGGCGAAAAAAGAAGTGCTTGAGGCTGTTAAACAGCGAATTGATACGGAATATCCAAATGTGGTCATTGCAGGCAGCTGTGACGGTTATCAAGCCGATAAACGTTTCGTAGCAAAACAAATCGCTCGCTCGAAAGCAGATATGGTGTTCGTTGCTTTAGGTTATCCAAATCAGGAGAACTTTATTTATGAATACCGTCATTTATTCCCGCAGGCTGTTTGCATCGGTTTAGGCGGAAGCTTTGATGTATTTAGCGGAACGGTGAAGCGTGCACCACGCTGGATGATTAAAACAAATACAGAATGGCTGTACAGACTTGTTGTGAATCCATGGAGATGGAAGCGAATGTTGAATATTCCTAAATACGCTTTTGCCGTATTGAAAGAAAACAAAGGGAAAAAACGTTACTATCCTGAGCGAGTAAAGGATCAGACGAAGCAGCTGTGAGAGACTGACCAATGATAAATATACGCTCAATGATCATTTCAAGCTATGCAGCTTTCGTTTCTTTTATTGGATGGCTGATGAGCGGCGTGAAACCACGGGAAAACCAGGTGACGCTGCTTGTTTCATTTCAAGAGAATGCAGCTGCTCTTATTGATACTTATCAACAACAGGCGAACATGACGATGAAGCTTACTGTCCTCTATACGAAGCATGCTTCTGCGATAGAAAAGGACGAGTCTCATCTGTCATTTCGCTATTTTCATGAAAAAAATCCTCTCCATCTCATTCAATGTATTTATACGATGTTTAAAAGCAAGGTTGTCGTGACAGATAATTACTTTCTCATGACAAGTGTACTCAGAAAGCGTCCTTCTACCACCTGTATTCAAGTATGGCATGCCAATGGGGCGTTGAAAAAATTCGGTCTTGAAGATGCTTCAAATTCGGAACGAAGTCCTCGTGACATCAAACGGTTCAAACAAGTCTATGCGTCTTTCGATTATATCGTTACAGGCTCAGATCATATGCGCGAGATTTTTAAGTCTTCGTTTGGGATGAATGATGAACGTTTTTTACCAACAGGTGTACCGATGACGGATGTGTACTATGACCAGCGCCCGTCTTCCTTGAAGCCGAATGATTTTCCTAAAGGGAAAAAGATCCTGCTTTATGCACCGACCTATCGAGACTTTGCAATGGACGGTCTTGTCCTGCCTTTTTCAAAGGAGCAATTACAAACAGAGCTAAACGGAGATTATATTCTGCTCGTCAAGCTTCATCCTGCGGTCAAACATTTAGCGAAGGCGGAAACAGACGATGAATGGATATTTGATGTGTCCGATCAGCCGCTTTATCCATTGCTTTGTGCATGCGATGTCCTGATCACAGATTACTCGTCGATCGTGTTTGAATATGCGCTGCTTGAAAAGCCTGTTTTGTTCTTCACTTATGACTTAGACACTTATCGAGAGAAACGCGGCTTAGTCGATCGGTATGAGGACATCATTCCTGGGAAGGCTTGTGTCACTCGAGACATGCTCTTGAAGGAGCTGTTTCATCTAAACGAATCAGATTACCAAGAACGAATCAAAACCTTCGCCGAGGAATGGAATCAATATTCAAAGGGAAGGTCCAGTGAGCAGCTCTTATTCTTTATTGAACAGCAGCTCTTACACAAAAAACGTCCGGCTTCTCATTAGGAAGCACGGACGTTTTTTTATTTGTTATAAACCGGGATATCGTAATAGAGCGTATAGTTATCAAGTAAGTTATACAAGCTATACATACGAGTGACTTGCTTATATGCCCAGCCAATATCTGTTGCATATTGATGAGTCGCTGAACTAGACCAGCGCATTTTATAAATCGTATCTTGTTTGTATGTGGCGTGATTGATATAGCTGTTGCCAATGAATTTTGCCCCGCCAATAATGGCTGCCTCTGGCGTGAACCATTGCTGTTCATACGCATATTTTGCACCGAGGTAATTCGGATTGCTGTCGTATGCGCCAATGCCATACATATTATATACTTTCTTTCCATTAAACATCGTACCATTCGCTAAAATGGAACCTCCGTTACCTGTTTCAAGCAACGCGTGAGAAATGAGATAAATTTCATTGATATGATACGTTTTCGCTGCCGTAATAAAGGCTTGTCCTTTACCTGCAAGAATCCCTTTGCCTGCTAGAATCTTTGAATTCACTTCTGCCGGATTGAGATTCGCAGCTTCAGAGAGTTTCAGAAATTGAAAATAAGATTGAGTGCCCTCAGCAATATTGGCTGGGTCTACATATTTTTGCACCTCTGCTGAGCTTGCATTTCTCCAGCCAAGGCTGATCTTGATCCAGTTTCCTTCTTTCCCAAGCTGTTTCACTTTTGCTCCTTTATTCAGCTGCGCCACGATGTTGCTCGCAGAGCTCGAATCAGGTGTCGAACGAACATTTAAGCCGTCCGTATTCACAGTTGACGTCGCCGTGTCAACATATGGTGCATAGACATAGGCTGCACCATCTGTCTGTGGTGACACCTTCATTTGCTTGTTCACCATCTCATTGACAGTGAGGTTGTAGTTCGTTTGCATGACCATTGGGCCATTTTTAATTTTTACAGCTGTAGCTGTCCAGCCATATTGACTTTTCACAAAAGCAATCGCTGCATTTACAGTTGGTAATCCTGTGAATTGCTGCGTAATGTTGATTTTGTAGGTTGGTTTCGTTGTTGTTTGATAGGCAGCTGGTTCATTCCGTTTTTTGAAAAATGCCATGCCTTGATCGCGCAATGCAGCTGTTGAGATGGCACCTGTTTTGATCTGATATTGACCATAATCAGTTGTCCCTGTTTTTTGAGCAGCTGCTTTCATTTTTTGTTTCGTTAAATAGCTTAGCGCTTGATTCAGTTTAGTCTGATTCACCGTCGGCACTGTCGTGATCCGGTATTGTTTAACCGCTTCTGTCAACGTTTTTGTACTGCTGGCAACGCCATTTTTCTTGATAATCTCTTGAGCCTGCTTGACTTTACTTTGCTCATATACAGGTGTTGTCTTGAGACTATACGTTTTGCTGACAGCTTGGCCCTTACCAGTTGTAATGCTGCTTGTCACTTTCTGCGTTTTTAAATATGCGGCACCTTTATTTATTTTGGCTTGCTCCGCTGATTGATTGACGACAAGTCGATACGTGCTGTCAGATGCTTTACCTGTTTTTTTCGTTGTTGCTGATACCTTTTTCTTTTGGAAGAAAGCTGCTGCTTTTTTCGCTTGATCATCTCCTAATAGGTTTCCAGTCACTACTTGATATGGCTGTGTAGAAGAGATCTTTTGCGATGTGTAGCGCCATTTCTTTTTCTTGAAAAAGGCCACCGTTTTTCCGTATGCTGTATCGTTCAGTTGATTGAGCTTCACGATATAATTTTTTGTTTTTCCCACTCGCTGCACAGTCCCTGTAGCGCCGGTTTGTTTCTTAATCTGGGCCGCAGCTGAGGATGCCTGTTTGTTGTCTTTGAAATAGCCTGATTCCAAACGATACACATTTTTTAAAGCGCCTGTCTTTTGAATCTTCCCGCTGATCTTTGCTTCTCTTTGAAGCTGGGTAAGAAGCGTCTGTGCTTTTGACTGGTTCGCTTGTGCAGCTGATGTGACGATGTAATATGGCTTGCCTGCTGTCACCGTTTGAAGCACCGCTTTCAAACCAGACTCTTTTTGAAAGCCTTGCAAGATCGTATTCGCCTTACTTTGCCCAACGATACCGCCTGAAATCAGCTGATACACAGTGCCTGCTTTGTTTTCAGTTTGGTATGTACTAGTGACACCGGCCTGCTTTTGTAATTCGGTTTGAATATTTTTGACTTTCGTTTCAGAATCAATGGTCCCTGAAATGACCTGATAAGAAGGTCTGCTTTGATTGATAACTTCATAGGTGCTACCGAGCCCTGTTGTTTTCGTTAGCTCGAGTGAGAGCTTTTTCGCCTGAGCTTCATCATTGACGGGGTCAGATACGACCTTTTGTAATGGAAGGCGGTCACCCACTGGGGACACCGTACCGCTCATACCCGTCTCTTTTTTTAATGCAGCTGCACTTGCACTCGCTGCTGCTTGTGACTCATATCCTGAGGCAGTGAGCTGATAGGTCGACGTGTTTCCTGAGGTTTGATAAGTGGCTGTCCACTTTTTGTCCTTCTTCAATGTTTCCACTGCTTTTTTCACTTCTGACTCTGTTGTAAATACTTTTGAGGTGCTCATCGTATAAATGGATTGATCGACATAGGAGGCTGCTTGCGCTTCTTTGCCCGTCTGTATTGTCATACCAAAGGCAGCTGCGAGTAACATAATCTTGATGGTTTTTTTCACGTTCACTGTCCCTCTCTTACTTTGCATAATAGTCTACTAATCTCTTTATCGACAAAAACAAGTACTCTTTCAAGTTATTTATGCAATAGAAAAATAGAGGACCCCTTCGAAGTCCTCTCAGCGTGTAGACAAACCCTCGCATTCGGTGTCAGGTCTGCGCTTCGGTGCTCACGAATGTCAAATTCGCTCCGCTCCGGTGCTCGTCCTTCCTAGACTTCAAAGGTTTTCTATCACGCTGAAAAGAAGACAAAGGGCAAAAATAAAGGTCATTTTCGCCCCTTGTCAACAATCTGAGAGGACCCCTTCGAAGTCCTCTTTTTCTTTATATATGCGATACAATCAGCTCACAAGTTCCTTCAATTGAGAAGCTCCCTGTTTCAGCTGGCAGGATAAAATGAGCTCCTTTAGGCAGTGGATATGTATGTCCATCATGCGTTAGAGCCCCTTCCCCGCTAATCACACTGCACAGCAAAAATGGATAATCTTGCGAAAGTTCTACTGCTTGATCAATTTCCCATTTATACACAGAGAAATACTCTGCTTCAACAAACGTTCGAATGGTCAGCCCACGGCGTGTTTCAACTGATTCATCTGCATAACCGTCTACATGGGGAACCGTTGTGACATCAATGGCTTGCGCAAAATGAAGTTCACGTTCATTGCCATTCTGATCTTTTCGTTCATAATCATATACCCGATAGGTGGTATCTGAGCTTTGCTGCGTTTCGAGGACAAGCGTTCCTTCGCAAAGCGCATGAATGGTACCGCTTGGCACATAATAAAAATCACCAGGCTTAATCTTCACACGACGCAAAAGACCTTCCCAATCTCCACTGTTCATCATGGTCACAAGCTCAGTTCTTGTTCTTGCATTGTGCCCATAGATCATTTCTGCTCCTTCTTTGCAGTCAATGATATACCAGCACTCTGTTTTTCCAAGCTCGCCATTTTCATGTCTTTCCGCATAATCATCATCTGGATGAACTTGAACGGATAAGTCCTGGTTTGCATCTAAAATTTTGGTTAACAGCGGGAATCGATCGCCTTCTATTCCCCCGAACAATTCTCTGTGATTGTCCCATAGTTCGATCAGCGTTTTCCCTTTATATGGACCGTCTTGCACGACACTTGGTCCGTTTGGATGAGCAGAAATTGCCCAGCATTCTCCCGTTTGATCAGAAGGAATATCATAGCCAAATTGATCTCTTAAGGCTGTACCTCCCCATATTCTCTCCTTCAATTCAGGCAGTAAAAAAATTGGTGACTGCTTCATTCAGGATGACTCCTCCCTTTGCTACCCTTTGATAATCCTTGCCAAGCTTGATGAAAACTAGCAAGTCTCAACTTTTATTATGACGCTATCTAAAGAGAAGTCAATCCTTTCAGTACACCAAATGAAAACGATAACACAAAATTGTTTCATCCTTTGACAGAGCCTGCGAGAAGCCCTTTGACAAAGTATTTTCCGAGCAGAATATAGACCAAAAGTGTCGGCAATGCGGCCAATATCGCCCCTGCCATTTGGACGTTCCATTGCACAATTTGACTGCCTGATAGATTTTGCAAGGCAACCATCACTGGCTGATGCTCCGCAGTGGTCATCGTGACTGCAAATAAGAACTCATTCCACACATTTGTGAACTGCCAAATGGCGACTACAACAAATCCTGTGATCGAAAGCGGAAGAATCATATGTCTGAAAATCCCGATAAACCCTGCGCCGTCCATTTTTGCCGATTCAATCATTTCATCAGGAATGCTCACATAGAAGTTTCGAAACATGAGCGTTGTGATTGGGAGTCCATATACGACATGGACAAGCACCAAACCTGGAATCGAATTGTACAATCCGACTTCACGTAAAAATTGAATGAGTGGAATGAGGATACTTTGATATGGAATAAACATTCCAAACAGCATCAGCGTAAAGACCACTTCTGATCCTTTGAAACGCCATTTTGATAAGACATAGCCATTCATCGCCCCTAAGACAGCTGACAATAAGGTAGCCGGAATGACTAGATAAAGAGAATTCATTAAATTGGGCGCTAGCTTTTCAAATGCGATTTGATAGCTTGAAAAATCGAGTGTTGACGGCAGCGCCCACATTTTCTCAAGGGTCACTTCACCTAATGGCTTCAAGCTTGTGACGAGCATGACATAGACTGGCATTAGAAAAAAGAGACTGCACAAAATCAATAAAGCATAAAGGACTAGACGGACAAACCATCTAGCTGTCATGATGACGCCCCCTTTCGGCTCGACAGGAGATATGGCACGATAAAGACCGCAACAGAGATCAGCATCACAATCGCGATGGCGGCACCACCTGCATAATGGTTTCCTCTAAAGGTCATTTCAAACATGTATACGCCCGGAACATCTGTGACAAAGTTTGCACCCGGTCCTGTCATCGAGTAAATCAAATCGAAAATCTTTAATGAAATATGAGCCATGATGATAATGACACTTGCAGTTATCGGTTTTAATAAAGGAAAAATAATCTTCCGGTAAATCTGCCATTCGGTTGCGCCATCCATTCTAGCAGCCTCTCTTACTTCCTCTGGAATGCCTCTCAAACCTGCCAAATACATCGCTAGAGAAAAACCAGTCATCTGCCAAACAGCTGCAATGACGACGGCAATCATGGCCGCAGGGACACCAAACTCAATTTTCCCCCAGGCAAATCCGGCTAAAATGTTCGTATCCGTGTACCACTTAGGCTGAATACCAAGCGTCTTTAAAAAGAGATTCACCCCAGTGGACGGGTTTAAAATCCATTGCCAGACGACCCCTGTCACAACAAAAGAAAGGGCCATTGGAAAGAAAAATAAATTCCGAAATAGAGATTCACCCTTGATTTTCTGATCTAGTAAAATCGCAAGTGCAAGACCAGAGGCAATAACGGCTCCAATAAAAAATAGAGTAAAAAAGACCGTATTCCGAAGATCTGACTGAAAGCGGAAATCTTGAAACAGCATCATATAGTTTTGAAGCCCTGCGAAAGAGAAATCAGGAACAAGCGAGGTCCAATTTGATAATGACACATACCCTGTCCAGCCAATAAAACCGTAAACAAAGATGAATAATAACACAGCCGACGGGGCTAAAAAGAGAAGCGCTAATAGCTGATCCCCACTCCATTTCCTCCGAACGCGTTTGACTTTGGGTGTTGTTGCTTTTGTGATCGGCGATGTATCCATACGCATGAAGCTACACTCCTTTTTAAAAAAGAGGCGGTGCTTAGTCGCCGCCTCCTCGTCTTTATTTCATTGAATCTTTTAAAGATGAAACAAACTGGCTGCTATCTTTTTGTGTGACGAAGATATTGACGGCTTGATTCGCTTTTGTCACAAACCCTTCTTCAGCAGCTGAACCATGCGCGAGAGACGGCGCCAGCTTTGATTCTTTAAATGCCTTCATCGCCGATTTTCCGTATTCATCATATTTAGAAACATCTGCATCCACACGTGCCGGAATCGATCCCTTCAGCGGATTAAATGCATCCTGTCCTTCCACAGATCCTAAGACAGATAAGAATTTCTTCACGTTTTCTGGCTGTTTCACGCCCTTTGGCAGTCCAAATGTATCGGTGATCACCATAAAGCTTCCCTCTGTTTCAGGAGTCGCCACGTATCCAAAGTCTTCATTCACCTTCAGATCCAGATCATTCACAAAGTACCCCTTCGCCCAGTCGCCCATGACATTCATTGCAGCTTCCCCTTTTGCTACGAGCTGCGAGGCATCCTGCCAGTTACGTGAGCTGTGATCATCATTGACGTATTCAAGCATACGTCCAAAAATATCTGCCGCTTCCTTCACTTTTGCGTCATCCATTTTCATGTCGCCAGCCCAAAGCTTTTGATATCCATCAGCGCCTAAAACGCCGAGCAGCACACTCTCAAACAAATGTGTTGCTGCCCAAGGCTCTTTATCCCCAAGTGCGAGCGGTGTAATGCCTTTTTTCTTTAATGCATCTGCTGTTTTGAAAAATTCATCAAAGGTCGTTGGTGGCTCTAAGCCTGCATCGTCAAATACCTTCTTGTTATACCAAAGCACATTGCCTCTGTGAATATTCACTGGTACTGAATAGATTTTCCCATCTTTGCTGACAAGGTCGATGAGTGATTCTGGAAATTTGTCCTTCCAGCCTTCTTTTTCATATAGATCATCCAGAGGCTCCATTTTGCCTGCTGCGACCCAGCTCTCATTCAGCTCCGCTCCGCCATGTACTTGGAATGTAGCTGGCGGGTCATTTCCTTGCATCCGACTAGTCAGAACAGCCTTTGCATTTGTACCAGCACCACCTGCGACGGCTGCATTTTCAATTGGGATGTCTTTATTTTTCTCTTCAAACAATTGAATGAGTGCTTTCAGTCCGTCCTCCTCACCTGCTCCAGTCCACCAAGAGAAAATGTCGAGCTTCTCTGCTCCGCCCTCTTTTTTCGCATCTGAGCTCGTCGATGAACTACAGGCAGTGACGATAAGCATACAGAGCACTAACAGCGTAAAGCCTAATTTAACCTTCATGATTGATCCCCCATCCTCATTTTGTAAGCGTTATCATAATAAGTATAATGGCAGATCCTTTCTTTTTTTAGGCAAACTTCTTCACTTTTTTATGAAATTCTTCATTTTTTTACGGTCTGTTTTCGATATTCCTTCGGTGAACAACCCACCATCTTCTTAAACACACGGCTGACGTAATTGGGGTCTGTATATCCTGCCTGATAGGTAATTTCTTTTAAACTAAGCGAGCTGTCTTTGAGAAGCTGTTTGATTTTATCCAGCCGGCAGGTGGTCACATATTCTTTAAATGTCAGCCCTGTCTCGTCTTTAAACCGTTTTGTGAAATAGGTTGGACTTAAATCAACATAGGCGGCAGTCTGCTCAAGCGTGATCTGTTCACAAAAATGCGTTTTGATGTAGCGCTTTGCCCGCTCGATATCATTCACAGTCTGGTTTCTTGCTTCGTACACGTCAAATAAATATTCACAGCACTGACGGCATTCAGCAGCGGTGCTGATCGTTAATATTGGCCAGTCTGTTCGGAGCCGTGATTTAAATAAAATCAGCAGCTCTTTTAGTTGTGACAGGGTCGCCCCCTCTAGCTCAAAGGCATCGAATAAAGCGAGCGCATCCTCTCTTCTCCCTTCTTCCATTGCCTGCATCATATCGTCTGCAAGCTCAGGCAGATGGATCAATGGATGCGACTGTTCTTCTGTTTGGTAAAAACCATAACGAACAACGCCGGGGCTCTTTTTCCGCTGATAATAGGCAAGCTTTGCCTCTGCTGCACTTTTCTGAAGATAAAGCGGATTTGAGACCGGGTGTCCTATGCCAACGACAGGTGAAGGCTGATCGTTTGTTGTGGCAGTTCGAATCGCCTGCAGGACATCTGCCTTTAACTGACCAGGCGCTTGGTGACGATAAATAAGACATGTAAACAGCTCACCACTCACCTGAATCGGCACCGTATGAAAAAGGGAAGATGTCTGTAAATCAATCAACAGCTGATCCCTGATTGTCCGCTGTACAGCGATGACAAGACCTGCTTCGAATTCATGAAACAGTTGTTGAAACTCCGTTGAGGTATAGGATTGACCGTTTATGACATGAGCTTCAAGCCACTTTGACTGCTGACCGGCCGCCATCGCCTGCCGCTGAGACGCCTCCTGCTGAATTTCTGCCGCAACCGTGCGAATGGCGGCGATGGTTTCATCTTTGTCAGCCGGTTTGACGAGGTATTGCTTCACCCCTTCCTGCATCGCTTGCTTGGCATAATCAAACGTATCGTAGGCTGTCAGCATAATAAATTTTGTATGAGGACTGCTCGCTTTGATTTGCTTGATCGCTGTGAGTCCATCCATTCCGGGCATCTGAATATCCATGAGCACAAGATGAACGGGCTCAGTTCGCACGAATTCAACCGCTTTCTTTCCATTTTCAGCTTCTCCTGCGATATGACACTCTGGAAGCCAATCCGTCATGAACTTCCGCATCGCTAGCCGTTCTATTTTTTCATCATCCACAATCAGCACGTTCAGCATGATGGTCCCTCCTTCATCGGAATAGCCAATTGAATGGTGGTGCCTTCGTTTGGCTTTGAGTCAATTTGCAGGGCATCTTTTACCCCATAAAACAAATGCAGCCTTGACATCACATTGCGAAGTCCGATCCCTGTCGAGTGCCCTTTACTCAAGATGTTTGGATCTTCCTCTTCTTTTTCTGATAGCAATCTTCTTTTCTCTTGTTCATTGATTCCCATCCCATTGTCCCGAATCCGAATCATCACATAGCCGCCTTCTTGATAGATCGAGAGTTCGACAAGCCCGTTTTCCTCCTTTGGTTCGACGCCATGAATAAAGGCATTTTCAACAAGCGGCTGTAAGGTGAGACTTGGGATATGTACAGATAAACACGATTCATCTATGATCGTTTTGCATGTGATACGATCGGCAAATCTCGTTTCTTGTATATGAAAATATTCTTTGACCACTTTTACTTCTTGTTCGAGCGTAACGGATGCACTGAGAGCTGACAGCGAATAACGCATGAGAGTGGAAACAGATTGGATCAACCTCGATGTGGCATCCGCTGATTCTAAGTAAGCCATGCGTGAGACGATGTTTAATGTATTAAATAAAAAATGTGGGTTCATTTGGTTTTGCAGCGTTTTCAGCTTCATGTCTTTGATTTTTTGATCTAAGGCTGCCTTTTGTTTCATCTCTTCAATCATCATTTTCATCTCTTGACGCATTCGCTGAAAAGCCTCATTTAATACAGAAATTTCATCCTTTGAGGTGACATGCAAGTTCGCTCCATCAAAGTTTCCTTCTGATACTTCCTTTACGCTTCGAGAGAGATGGACGATCGGTCTTGATATCCCGCCAGCAATCATATACGCCATCCATAAGGCGACACCAATGGACAGCGTAAACAAACATAAGGTAAAGAGCGCATAGGTTTGGTGTCTTTTTTGCAGAGATTGATAGAGTACTTGATACTCAGACAATTCATCATCAAGCAGGGTCATCGTTTGCTCTTGTATGTAGGAGGAGACGGTTCTTACTTCCTTCACACTTGCTGCATATTCTTTGATTTTACCTTCTTTTACATGTGTCATGGTCGCATCACTTTCATTGATGAGCGTCCGCATCATATATTGGTATTTTTCGATAGAAGGAATGGCCGCATGAAGCCCGGCATCTTTTCGCAATGCCTGGTCGTAGGATTTCATTTTTTGTTTTGAAGCTAGATATTCTTTGGCAAACTGCTGATCCTTTTCGATTGCATACGCATTGACCTTTTCATACATCGTTTTTGCCTCTGTCGATATATCATTAAGCAGGAGAAAAGAACGAAAGCTTCTGCTATATTCTGATGTGATATTCGAGCTGCTCCAATAGACGAAAAAAGCGGCCACGTTGCCAACAAACACAAGGATTAAAAATGCCAGTAGCAACTTACTTCGAATCCTTCTCACGGCTGCACCCCCTGCCTTCTGTCTGTTTGCTGCAGCGGCAGATCCTCGCGCCGAATCACACTCGTTCCTGTGTACTGAAGCGGTTCTTCTTTTTCACCTTTTTGCAAACGCACAAGCGATTCCACTGCTTGATAGCCCATTTCATAAGGGTGCTGAACAACGACTGCATCAATCTCTCCATCATCGAGCGCCTGAATCGTATCTGGCAACGTATCAAATGCAAGTACATAGATATCTGCGGACGATTGATATTGCGCTGTTGCTTGAATGATACCTGCACCATCTAATGCACTCGTACCGTAAAATGCGGTAAGCTTCGCATGATCGTTTAATAGTTTATACGCGGCACCGGAGGCCCCTGATTTGGTAATGGCTGATTCTTCTATTCCAGCAATATGAATGCGTTTTTCAGCGGCGACGGCATCTCGAAACCCTTTGACGCGCTGCTTTTGATGAACGGCATCAAGCCTGCCTGTGACAATTCCTACATACTGTTCGCCTTTTGTATCTGCGATGAGTGCCTGTCCTGCGATAAAGCCAGAATAATAATTGTCTGTGCCTACATACACTTGACGCTTGCTCCCCTCTGCATCCGTATCAACGGTGACAACATCAATGCCTTTATCCCTCGCCTTCTGAAAAAGCGGTTTGTATTTCTTCGCATCAAGACCCTGTGTCATAATGCCATCGACATGCCCTGCGATTGCCATATCAATGGTTTTCAAATGGTCGTCTATATCGGCTTGCTTCGGACCCAAATATTCTAAATACACGCGATGAGCGGCTGCCGCATCAGCAGCTCCCTTTTGTACCAGCTGCCAATATTCATTATCAAGCTCCTCCGGTACAAGGACAAAGTGATATTGATAGGTTGTTGACGCTTTTTTGGAAGCGCTTTCAATTTTAAATAAATCTTGACCTAATGATGTTAAAAAAATGACAGATACGACACAAAAAGTGAGAAAGGCGCTCACCCCGATCCACTTTGAACCTTTCACCACATCCTCCCCCTTTCAAAAATTGCGCATAAAAAAAGAGCTGCTTATAAGCATACTCTCTCGACCTCTATAATTCCTTTGTCATAAATAAACTGTTTGGATCTTCTTGATATGAACCGAAAGGCGGACAAATATAAAACCCAACACTCTCATATAGTTTTCTTGCTGGCTCGAAGAAAGACATCGCACCTGTCTCTAAGCTGACACGTGAATAACCGCGCCTTTTTGCCTCTTGTAGAAGATGGTTCAGCATACACCTTGCTACACCTTTTCGCATATGGAGAGCTGCGGTCCTCATGGATTTGATTTCGCCGTGATCACTTGACAGCTCCTTTAACGCTCCGCAGCCAAGAAGCTCTTCTCCATCCCGCACACTCCACACTGTGACATCTTGCTTTTTCAAATCAGCTAACGGAAGGGCATGAATGCTTTCTGGCGGGGAATGCTCTTTCATTTCTTCTATATGAGCGGTCATCAGCTGCTCTATTTGTCCATCCGTGAGTGTATCTTGTTGAATGTACACATCTATCACTCCTTCACAAATATTGTACGTGAAGAGTCAGCATTCACCTGCTGTTATGTCAGATAAACGAACAAACAACCGGCATCCATCTGCCAGTTGTTCATTTGATAGCGCTTATTTATGAAGAAAGAACCGCTTGTAATTCTTCTGCTGAACTGCTCTCCAGCTGACTTCCGACCCCTACAGCCACTGCGCCTGCTTTCAGCCATTTTGGCACATCAGCTGGATGAATCCCACCCGTTGGAATAAATTCAATGTCTGGAAATGGGCCTTGTAAGTTTTTCATATAGGATAAACCGAAGGAGCCGCTTGGAAAAAGCTTGAGCAAGCAGTATCCAGCTGCTTTTGCCTGCATGATTTCACTTGGGGTGAGGACACCTGGTACATAGAGTGTGTCGTGAAATGAGAGATGCTCTCCAATGATAGGAAGATATCCTGGACTGACAATAAATTGCGAGCCTGCGTCAATGGCTGATTGCGCCTGCTGAAGGGTGGTGATTGTGCCAGCTCCTACAATCAGATCTTGCTCATGCTGAAAGGATGCGATGATGCGTTCCGCATTGGGCGTGGTATACGTCACTTCAATGGCACGAACGCCCTTTTTCTTTAAACGCTCTATGATCTCAATGCCTTCTGCTTCGCTCCCCGCTCTCACCACTGCGATCAGCTTACAAGCCCCGAGATGTTCTTTAACGCTCAAACTTGCTGACTTTCCCATATCCTTCGTCCCCCTTCATATATTCCCGTCTCTGATATCGTTTGGCGTCTTTCATAAAGGCCTGAAGCTCTTCCTGAGTAGGCAGGCCGTCCTTATCGCCTGGAGACATCACCGCAAGAGCCCCTACAGCATTGGCTCTTGTCACAGATTTTTCATATGATAAACCGTCCAGTAAACCGCTGATAACCCCCACGGCAAACCCATCACCGGCACCGACTGTATCCACGACATTTGGCACATAAAAGCCGCTCACAATCCCCTGACTGGCTGCACTTTTATAAAAGGCACCTTCTGCACCGAGCTTAATGACCACAAGCTTGACGCCTTTTTGCAAATAAACATCGGCAATCTCTTCCGGCTCATGACAGCCTGTGAGCCTTTGCCCTTCTGCAAGCCCCGGAAAAAACCAATCTACTTGAAAAGCGATCTGATTCACTGTATGGATCATATCTTCCTCCTCTTCCCATAGCTGCAGCCGAAGGTTTGGATCAAATGAAATGGTTTTGCCTGCTTCTTTCATCTTTTGAAGAGCATGAAAAGAAAACGCTCTCATTTCATTGGATAATGCAGGTGGAATTCCTGTCATATGGAGATGTCCTGCCTGTTTGAAATAATTCGCGGGAAAGTCGCTGGGACTCATTGTGCTCGCAGCAGAGCCTTTGCGATAATACGTGACGTCAGGATCTCCATCCATCACTTTGGATTTAAGTAAAATCCCTGTTTGAGACCCATCATTTGAACGGATCACTGCACTTGTATCGACTCCTTCTTTTTGAAGCTCTTCTAAAATAAATGTGCCAAGTGAATCTGCTCCGACTTTGCTCATCCATCCCACATCAAAACCTAGCCTCGCCAAACCGACTGCCACGTTACTTTCGGCACCAGCAAGCGCCTTTTGAAATGTATGCACTTGATGAAGCTCTCCGGCTTCTTTTGCGTAAAACATCGCCATTGATTCCCCAAATGTGACCGCATCCAATGCTTTCACTCATTTCTCCCCTTTCTTGGTACCGGTTTCAAATCAGTTGAAAAAGAGAGAGCATGCACGTATACTCTTCTCTGTCTGTTTATAAGGATTTTCTTACGATGATTTCTCCATCAAGCTGAATGGTTTGGGGCGCACTTTCATCCCCTTCAAGCCGAGTCTTGATTTTTTGCATGGCGGCTTTCCCCATTTCATGAGATGGCTGGGCAACCGTTGTGATTCCAGGCCCAATCAGCTTATACCATTCTGTATCATCAAAGCCTGCGATGCCTATATCTTCTGGAATCTTTAACCCGAGTTCTACAAGCTCACTGATCAGCTTCAGCATAAGTAATCCATTGGCTGCTAAAATCGCTTTTTTTTGCTGGCTTGATTGTACAAAATGGACAAGCTCTTCTCGCAGTTGTTCCTTTTGTTTCAAATCAATTTCTGCAATGAGCGGCTTCTTATATTTACTCATGGCTGTCTGTTCATATGCTTCTTTTCGTTCTTCACGAGGACTGATTCCATCGACCGGCTCAGTAAAGAAGGCGATGTGCTCATAGCCTTTCTCATACATTTGTTGAAGCAACTGGATGGTGATATCACGGTTATTCGTTGTCACTGTGTCGACTTTTAGTTCAGGTAATTTCCGGTCAACAAGGACAATCGGCACACCGTTTTTCTTCAAATCCTGCAGAATATCATTGTTCTGACCTGTCGTATTGATGATGAGCCCTTCAATATAATGTGCATTCAGCTTGAGGAGCATTTCTCGTTCTTTTTCTGGTCGGTTATCTGTGTTGCATACCATGATGCTGTATCCATATTCATCACAAATTTCTTCGACTCCGCGAAGTGTCGCTACAGAGAATGGGTTCGTAATGTCGGCTACAATGAACCCAATGACCTTGCTTTTTCTTACTTTCAAACCTTGGGCGAGCTGACTCGGACGATAATGCAGTTCCTCAATGGCTTTTTTAATTTTTTTGACCTTTTCAGTAGAAATTTCATTTGTTCTGCCATTGATATATCTGGATACAGTTGATTTTGAAACACCTGCATAAGCGGCCACTTCGTTGATGGTCACTTTCGTTTGCTTTTTCTCTTTCATTCAAAAAACTCCCACAATCAATGTCTTCTCATTTGTTTCGAAACCGATTTCAAATAACTTAAAAAGAGCATATCATAATTTCTTGAATTCTAGAAGATTTTTTTGCTTGGAGATGGCAAAAAAACATTTAAATAAACAAAAAGAAAGCGATTTCAAAATAACGGTTGACGGCATGCTCTTTTTCCTCTAAAATTTTCCTTGAAACCGATACCAAATAAAATACCCATACTTTGTTTCAGATGGAAAGGGAGGCTTATTTCAAATGGAAAATCGTTATGCTGTACATCCTGAGCAGGTCAAACGTTTTACAACAGAGGAACTTCGTCGTCATTTTCATATTCCTACACTATTCGTCTGCGGTGAATTAAAGCTCTACTATTCACATGAGGACCGCGTGGTGATTGGCGGAGTCATGCCATCTGCAGAGCCGCTCAAATTAGATGCCGGCGACTTTCTACGTACGGAATATTTCCTTGAAAGACGAGAAATCGGCATTGTAAATGTCGGCGGTCAAGGAACAGTCACTGTCGATGGTGAAGCCTTTGTACTGGAGCACAAAGATTTCTTATATATTGGGCTTGGACACGAAGATGTACAGTTTGCTAGTTCATCCGGCGAGGGAGCCAAGTTCTATCTTGTATCCGCCACGGCTCATCAAGCGTACCCTACGCAAAAAGCAGCTATCGCTGAATTAACACCGAATCACTTAGGGGAAGCGTCTGCTTCAAACGTACGAAACCTGTATCAAGTCATCCACGCAAACGGCATCCAAAGCTGTCAGCTCATGATGGGAATCACTCAGCTGGAAACCAATAACACGTGGAATACGATGCCCGCTCATATTCATGATCGACGTATGGAAGTGTACTTATATCTTGATATCGAAGAAGATGCTCGTGTCTTTCATTTTATGGGGGAGCCATCTGAAACAAGACATCTCGTTGTGGCCAATGAGGAAGCGGTCATTTCTCCTGCCTGGTCTATTCATTCAGGCTCGGGTACAGCGAATTATTCATTTATTTGGGCGATGGCGGGCGAGAACTATACGTTCAAAGATATGGACTTTGTCCCAATGGACCAGCTGAGGTAATGTGATGACGACAGCATCCTATGTAGCGTCCCTCTTTTCTCTTGAAGGCAAAACAGCCCTTGTGACAGGCCCTGGAACCGGCATTGGGCAGGGCATTGCTGTGGCGCTTGCCAGGTCAGGCGCAGATATTATTGGCACATACCACCACACACCGCTTGAGGAAACGAAAGCGCTAGTCGAACAGGCGGGCCGCTCGTTTCATGCGGTTCAGGTTGACTTTTCCGACCCTCAAACTGCAAATCAGGCTGTCGATGCCATGTTACAAAAGCATACGATCGATATTTTAATCAATAATGCTGGCACCATTAAAAGAGAGCAGGCTGCTCATTATTCAGAGGAAGATTGGCTTACGGTCATGGATGTGAATATCAATAGTCTCTTTTTCCTCACCCAAAGGGTTGGGCGGCAGATGCTGAAAAATGGGCAAGGGAAAATCGTCAATATCGCCTCCCTTCTATCGTTTCAAGGCGGCGTCTTTGTCCCCGCTTATACAGCAAGTAAACACGCAGTGGCAGGGCTGACGAAGGCTTTTGCAAACGAATGGGCGAACCAGCATATACAAGTGAATGCGATCGCTCCTGGTTACATTTCGACCAATAACACGCAAGCCATTCGGGACGATGAGAATCGAAATGAAGAGATTCTCAAACGAATCCCTGCCGGGCGCTGGGGAAAGCCTGAGGATCTAGCCGGTGCGGCTGTTTTCCTTAGCTCACCAGCCTCCGATTATATGAACGGTCATATTTTAGCGGTTGATGGCGGCTGGCTTGCGAGATAAACAGACGAGAGAATTCCTATTTGCAGGGATTCTCTTTTTTCTATTTGCATAATTCTCCACCATCCGAGTCACTCTATAAAAAACATGACATGAGGGTGAGGTATTATGAAAAGTCGTATTGAACAAGATATAGCGTCCGTCATCAAGCGCGTCAAAAGCTTTGCTGGAAAAAGTGATGATATCGTGTTCCACTCATTTTCATTTGGCCCTTCTGCTATCTCTGCATGTCTCATGTACGTTGAAGGACTCACAGAATTTGAGATGATTTCCAAACAAATCATTTCACCCATGCAAAAGGAACTGGCTATCACCGAGGTTGATTCTAGTACGCTTCCAGCCCTGTCTAAAACGTTCTTTGGCATCCAAAATGACGTGCTGGAGGATATGAACCTTGCCATCGAGCAGTTATATAACGGCAGGGCTATTTTATTTGTAGATGGCGCGGCTCAAGCACTTGCGCTCCAAACGAACCTTTTTCAATTTAGAGAAGTAGAAGAGCCACAATCGGAAGTCCTTGTAAGAGGGCCTCGGATCGGTTTTATTGAAAATCTTGAAAAAAACACGGCTTTGATCCGTGAGCGGGCAAACGACCCAAACCTTGTCATTCAAAAGGTAAATGTAGGTACTCGCAATAAGAAGTCCGCAGCCCTTGTGTACGTTCGTGATATTGTTGACCCTAAATTAGTAGAAGATGTTTTATCACGTATGACCGAAATCAAAATGGATGACATCCCTGAAACCGGCTATATTGAACAGCTAATTGAGGACAGCCACATCTCCATTTTTCCGCAGATTCAAAATACAGAACGTCCTGACCGGGTGATTGCATCTGTGCTTGAAGGAAAAGTGTCAATTTTACTCGATGGCACTCCTTTTGCGCTCATTTTACCGATGACCTTTACAGCCTTGATGCAATCACCTGAAGATTATTATCAGAGATGGACTAGCGCGACTCTTTTACGTTTACTCCGTTATATCGCCGTGTTGCTCACGATTTTTTTACCCGGGCTTTACATTGCACTTGTCTCTTATCATCCAGGCTTATTACCCACACGGATGGCACTCACCATCGCAGGCAGCCGGCAGAATGTTCCGTTCCCCCCTGTTGTTGAGGCGATTCTTATGTCTTTTACGATAGAGCTGCTGCGGGAAGCTGGACTTCGGCTTCCTAGAGCCATCGGGCAGACAATTGGGCTCATTGGCGGCGTCATCATTGGTCAGGCGGCTGTCCAAGCCAATATCGTCAGTGCCTTAATGGTGATTATTGTGTCGCTGACTGCACTTGCTGACTTTACGGCACCATCCTATGACTTTAGTTTCCCGCTACGCATCTTGCGGTTTATGGCTATTTTCAGTTCAGCGATGTTTGGGTTATATGGCTTAATCATGTGTTATTTATTTGTGCTTTGTCACCTGATGCAATTAAAGACCTTTGGTTTTGACTATTTCACACCTGTTTTGTCTTCACCGTTTTCAGATTTAAAGGATACGTACGTACGTTTACCAATTGGGCTATTTAAATCGAGACCGAAAACAGCAAAAATAAAAAATCTCAAAAGACAAGGAGATTAAACGATGTACAGAGCTGAGAAGCTATCATTGTTACAAGTCACCATTCTGTGCAGCTCTACAATGATAGGCGCTGGAATTTTAACCATTCCTCGCAGTTCTGCCAATTCAGGATTCCCTGATGGCTGGATCATTGTATTAATACAGGGAGTCATCTTTGCTTTCGTTGCTTTTTTGTTAGGATGGATTGCTGAAAAAAATGCGCCGGATACCATTTTTGAGTCAAATAGAAAAGGAGCCGGTGCCATCATTGGCACGATCTTTAATTTAATGCTGATTGCCTATTTACTAGGCATTGTCGGCTTTGAAGCGCGTGTCCTTGGGGAAGTGGTTCAGTTTTTCCTGCTGGAATCGACTCCCATGGCAGTGATTGTGATGATTTTTTTACTCGTGGCGATCTATCATTTGAAAAGTGGTATCTTTCCAGTCGTCAAAATGGTCACGTACATTTATCCCATCGCCTTGATCATTTACATTGGGCTCATGCTGTTTTGTCTGAAAATATTTGATTTTGATTATTTACGTCCTGTCATGGCGCACGGATTTAAAGATTTCAGTAATTTGTTCTCTCAAACATTTATTCAATTTACAGGCTTTGAGGTCATTTTGTTTGTTGTACCACTCATTTATAAAGACAAATGGTCGAAGGCGAAATGGGCCGCTGCCATTGGAGTTGGAATTACAACCCTCGTGTACTCGCTCACACTTTTTATTGTGATTGGCTCCATGACAGTGGGAGAAACGAAATCCCTCACCTGGCCCACTGTCTCACTCATTCAAGCACTAGAACTTGAAGGGGTCTTCATTGAAAGATTTGATATTTTTTTACTGACGATCTGGACGTGCCAGCAGTTTATTTGCATGCTTGGCTTTTTCCAATTTGCCATTAAAGGATGCCACACAGTCTTTAAGACGACCAATGTAACGAGACTGCTTTGGCTGCTGTTTTTGATTACCTCTGCTCTCTCTTTATTTCCGAAAAATATCAATGAAGTCTTTTACTACTCTACTTTACTCGGCTACGCATTGTTCGCGGTTTTAGCCATTCCTTTTATTACAGCTGTTCTGCTGATGATACGCAAAAAATGGGGAGGTCGTTCTGCATGAGAGGAAGGCGTGTACTGTTATTCTTTTTTTCCTGCTGCCTTTTTCTTCTATCAGCAGGATGCTGGGATTTAAAGGATATTGAAAAACTATCGTTTGTACGCGGTGTTGGTATTGATGAGGAAGACGAGGATGGCGTTAAGCTGACCTACCAAAACCTTGTACCGAAAACAGGCGGAACACAAGAAGCCGATTCTCCCAGCTATGTGAATGTTGTCTCGAAGGGAAAAAATGTGCTGGAGGCTGTCAGTAATGTCGCCTTGAAGGACCCGCCGATCTATAGTGATCACCTGAAAATCTTTTTGTTTGGTAAAACCCAGGCGGAGCATCACGATATTCAAGGAACACTCAATCATTTTATTCGAGATGATGAGGTTCGGCGCAGCAGCTATCTCCTCGTGACACGAGGAGATGCGTCAAAAGTCGTCAACCAAAAATTGAAATCACAGCAAAAGGTCCCAGTTGAGCATATCTTCGAAACATCTAAAAATCGAAGCTTTAACGGAAAGATCGTACCGCCAACACGTATTGGCCGGGCGTCTGATTACTTTCAGATGGGCGTTAGCTTCCTTGTGCAAAGTGTAGATGCGATAGACGGTGAACTTATTTATGATGGAGCAGGCATCATTCACGGAAAAACACGTAAGCTGATCGGTTTCATCCCTGCGAAGGATGTCCAATCTTTAAACTGGGTGATGGACCGAATTTCAGGCGGCGTTGTACCTGCCACCTACAAAGGTTATCCGATAACGTATGAAATCAAAAAAGCAAAAACGAAGGTCGATCCCTATCTGAAAAATGGAAAGGTATCCTTTAAAATTAGCGTACAAACAAATGGAAAATTGTCTGAGGATCAATATCCTTCTGAAAACTCATTCGATGAGCAGTATATCGAACGATTTGAGCGGATCTTTGCTCATAAAATTAAAGAACGCATTCAAAAAGCGGTCCATCATGTGCAAAAAGAAGTGGGCGTTGATCCCATATTTTTTAACCAGCAGTTCCGTATGAAATATCCTGACTATTGGAATCAGCATGGTACCGACTGGGATAGGCTCTTCCAAGAAGCAGCCATTGATTACGATGTCAAAGTCAGCATCTTGAACTTTGGTGCAGAAGGTGCAACAAAAAGCTTTAAATGGTAAAGCAAAAAGGCGGTTATCCCGAAGGGGAGCCGCCTTTTTTACGCACGACAAGTAAAAGCTGATATAGAGTCACTTGATCAGTCAACGCTTTTGTTTGAAAGCCAAGTGACACTCCTACTCTCGCCACCTCGTCAAAAAACAGTTGGACGTTTTGATCAATCGGAACATTGATCCTCTGCTCGATCACCCGTTCAAACAAATGGTCTGGGAAAAGCGCACGCATTGTATTTGGTGTGAAGAACCTCAGGTGACCTCGGTCTAAAATTCCTACATCTTGATACGTAAAATCCCCTGTCATTAACGGGAGAAGCACCTCTGCATGCATCATGTTGGGCAGGCAGCAAATGATTACGCCGCCTGGCTTTAAAGATGCGTGCGCTTGTTCAATGATGTGCCAAGGATCTGACACATGCTCTAAAACATCGGAAAAAATGATCGCATCAAAAAAAGCCTCTTTCTCTAACCATGGGTACTCATCTGCTTTTGCCTCGATGACTTCTTTGTAATATGCCTTTGCGATGGCTGCTTTTAATGGATCAGCCTCTACCCCGTACATATCAACAGACTGCCGATTCATTATTTCAAGCCCTGTTGCCCCTGCGTCGCATCCCGCATCCAGTACACAAACAGCGTCTTCAGGCAGCAGAGCCGCAAAGTACGGATGAGGAGCCATCAGATTGAGATCAATGCCCCATTTATCTAAAAACCGAAGCCTGTTCTCTGCAAACAGTGTAGAGATGTTCGTTTCTTGATTCGCTCGAAAGGTTGCATGACCGTGATGATGCACAAATGAATCGTGAACGATTTGCAGCTGATATCCCTTCAGCAAGGATCTCAAACAAAGGTCGTCATCCTCAAAAGATCCATACACGAACCTCTCATCAAATAAACCCACCTCTTCAATGAGCTCTCTTTTCACAAGCAGACAAAATCCCACAAGCCGATGTACATAAGTTCTCTGATCTTTTTTTGCAGCCGTATAATTCTTCGCAAAGGCTGGAAGCTCCTTTACATCTGTATACGTTGGCTCGACCATTTGAGGACCGCTCACATAATTGGAGACTGGCCCTACCATCCCGATACGTTCTGATGCAAATAACGCCTCTTTTAATGGAGAAAGCCAGTTTTCCGTGACGATCGTGTCGTTATTTAAAAAGAGAATGCTATCCCCTGTCGCTTTTTTTGCCCCTTGATTACAGCCCTTTGCAAAGCCTCGATTTTCTGCATTTTCTATGAAAATCACATCTTTCAGCTCTCTCACATATTCCTTCGTCCCGTCGGTTGACGCATTATCAACGATGATGAGTTCATATTGGTCACTTCGGGTATGCTGCTTGATGCTGTCGATACATTTTTTCGTTAAATGCAGTTCATTGTATGTCAGGATGACAATGCTCGTTTTCCCTTTCATCTCATTTCCACCTTTCGCCCGCCTATTCCATATGTATGTCATATGCAGCACGTTCAGAAGATGAGAGATTGTCCTTTCTTGATTAAACGTTTGTTTAACAAAGAAAAACCAGCTGCATGCGGGCAGCCGGTCATTGTTCACACCGTTTTTCCTTCGTCACCTGTAACGGAACGGTTCCTCTTTTTTAAATCTTCTTCAATTTCTTCAAGACTTTTCCCTTTCGTTTCAGTCACCATATATTTCACAAACAAGAAGGCGCCTACGCCGATGACCGCGTAAATAAGGAAAAGATTACTGATACCCATCGCGCTTAGTAAAGTTGGGAATGTAAGCGAAATGATTAAATTCCCTGTATGAAGGAGAAAGGTAGAGACGCCTGTACCAATTCCTCGGACATGTACCGGAAACAGCTCAGGAAGCATGACCCAAACGACAGGACCCCAGCTGACAGCAAAGATGACGATAAAGAGCCCTAAACAAATAATAGTCGTCCATCCCGCAGCTGTTGACCCTTCGAAAAATCGATTGACCACTGACAGGACTATTAAACTAAGGACCATGCCAGCATTCCCAAATAAGAGCAACGCTTTACGCCCTACACGGTCAATAATTTTAATCGCCACAAACGTCATGACAACATTCACTGCCCCAATTCCGACGGTTCCTAAAATGGCCGCTGAATTACCAAAACCAACGCTTGTGAATGTTTTTGGTGCATAGTAAATAATTGTATTGGTACCGATAAACTGCTGCAGAAAGGCAAGACCGACACCAGCGATTAATGCTGGGCGTACCCATGGCTCAAATAATTCCTTAAAACCGCCTTTTTCTTCACTTTCCGCCTGTTGAATGTCTGAAATTTCTTCTTCCACTTCTTGCTTACTTTTTCTGAGTTTAGATAATATCTCTTTCGCACGGTCTGCCTGTCCATGGACAAACAGCCAGCGGGGGCTTTCTGGCATAAACATAATCCCACATAATAAAAGCACAGAAGGCACGACCGCAATTCCAAGCATCAGGCGCCATGCCTCTGCATCCGCTAAAGCGTAATTCACAATATAGGCGAGTAGAATACCAAATGTGATCATGAGTTGGTTTAATGAGGACAGTGCTCCTCGCGATTCTTTTGGAGCAAGTTCAGATAAATATAATGGAACAATCGTGGTCGAGCACCCGACAGCAAGCCCTAGCACAATTCGGAATAAGACCATCACTTCCGTATTCGGGGCAAGGGCTGTACCAAATCCGCCGATAATAAACAAAATCGCTGCGGCGATGATGGCTTTTTTTCGCCCAAATTGATCTGTCAGCTTTCCAGATAAAGAGGAACCGAGCATCGCTCCGATTAAAATCGAGCTGACAACAAGTCCCTCTGTAAATGCGTTTAACCCTAAATCCTCTTTCATAAATAAGATGGCGCCAGAAATGACACCTGTATCATAGCCATATAAGGCGCCGCCAAGTGCGCCGAAAAAATAAAGCCATCCATTCCGATTTTTCATGTTCATAACCCCTCTTTTGTTCTGTATGTACTGGATGTTTCTCTATGGAAAATCATTTTCCTCACTTTCTGTCACTTCAAACATTTCGATGTTTTATGACAAATATATTTCATTTGCGTATCATTGAAACTTTTTACGATAAGGAAACGTCAATTAAGCGTTAGTGAAAAAAACGTCGCACTATATCCCGTTTTAAGGTATATTTGTTTTAGTTTGTAAGCAAAAAGAGGGACATCTTTACTATAAAAATCATAGCGAGGGTTTAAAATATATGGATCAATCAAGAAGCAAACGCAAAGGAAAAAAGCGTTTAAAACCATGGGTGAAAGTTACTCTATTTATAGTCGGTATCCTTTTACTGACAACCGCTTCTGTCACAGGCTATGCCTACTATAAAGTGACAAGCGCTGCAAAAAAAGCACAAGTATCTTTAGATCGCGGCGCTCAATCTGTCAAACGGATTGAAGCATTCGATCCTGGGAAAGACAGCTTTTCTGTCTTGCTGCTTGGTATTGACAGCAGACCGGGCGAAACAGTGAAACAAGCACGAAGCGATGCGATGGTCTTAGCAACCGTCAATCGTACAAATAAAACCGTAAAATTATTAAGCATTCCAAGGGACTCATACGTGAATATTCCAGGGCATGGCTATGACAAAATTACACATGCACACGCATTTGGCGGTGCAGATTTAACCTTGAGTACAGTCGAAGATTTACTAGATATTCCGGTTGATTTTGTGATCCAAAGTAATTTCAAAGCATTTAAAGAGATCGTCAATGAACTAAACGGGGTCTCTATTAACGTCAAGGATGAATATGTGGTCAAACAGGTTCTAAAAGATACAAAGGGCAAGGTACAGCTTCAAACAGGAACCCATACACTAGACGGTGATCAAGCTCTCGCATATGTGAGAACAAGAAAAGCAGATAGTGATTTAATGCGCGGGCAGCGTCAAATGGAAGTATTAAAAGCCATTTTTGATAAATCAAAATCGTTAACATCTATTCCGTCATATGACAATATCATTGATACACTTGGTGATAATGTCGCGACCAACCTTTCAATGAAAGAGCTAGTCGGGCTTTTCCCACTTCTCACGTCATTGAAATCGGTTGATACCATTCAGCTGAAAGGCTCTGATTACCAGCCAAACGGAGTTTATTATTACCAATTGGATCAAAACCAGCTAAACGAAGTGAAGACTGAATTGAAGAAGCAGCTTGAATTATCATAAACAGAAAGCGTCCCTAAGGGGCGCTTTTTGATTGTTGACAAAGGGCTAAAATGGTTTTTATTTTAGCTCTTTGTCTTCTTTTCAGCGTGATAGAAAACCTTTGCACTCTAGGAAGGACGAGCACCGGAGCGGAGCGAATTTGACATTCGTGAGCACCGGAGCGCAGACCTGACAACGAATGCGAGGGTTTGTCTACACGCTGAAAGCGTCACTAAGGGGCGCTTTTTGATTGTTGACAAAGGGCTAAAATGGTTTTTATTTTAGCTCTTTGTCTTCTTTTCAGCGTGATAGAAAACCTTTGCACTCTAGGAAGGACGAGCACAGAAGCGGAGCGAATTTAATATTCGTGAGCATCGGCGCACAGGACTGACACCGAATGCGAGGGTTTGTCTACACGCTGAAAGCGTCCCTAAGGGGCGCTTTTTTACTTGCTGACGATGATGCAGATTTTTCCCCTTTGGCTTATTTCCTTGATCATTCGATCATTTTTGTTTAGCCTTGATAGAGAGGAACAAGCATCGTATTGCTCATGAGAAGGAACGAAATCGTACATACTTTGAAGAGGCTATTGCATGCATGAAGGAGGATTTGACAGCGATGAAAAAAATGATTGCGATTGATTTAGACGGTACACTTTTAAATACAAAAAGTGAAATATCTGCTCAAAACAGGGAGGCATTGATCCGCGCGAAGGAAGCGGGATATATTGTCACCATCTGTACAGGGCGGGCGACTTTTGACGTGAAGGAACTGCTTGGCGATTTGGACATCCCTATTATTGCAGCAAACGGCGGAACCGTTCATACAGAAGGTTACGAACTTTTCAGCCGTATCACACTTGACCAAGAAGCAGGAAAACGAGCGGCTCAGGCTTTAGTAGAACGAAACATTTACTTTGAGGTTTACACGGACGATGCGCTCCTCTCTCCTTTTGATGGAAAAGAGAAGCTGAAAGCAGAATTTGATGTGATCAAAAGCGCGAATCCAAATGAAGATATAGCTGATTTATGGGAAGGGGCAATGACTCAATTCAAACAATTCGGCATCAAACCAGTGGATGATATTCGTCAGGTTTTTGAGTCAAATGAAGCGACCTATAAATTACTCTGCTTCTCGTTTGATATGAATAAACTACAGGAAGCACAAGATCTCCTCGCGGAAATGCCTGAGCTTTCATTGACCTCTTCTGGAAAACATATCATTGAGGTTCTTCCAAAAGAGTCTGGAAAAGGACATGCCCTCAAAAAGCTCGCAGCTCATTACTGCGTAGACCGCTCACATATTTATGCGATCGGCGACAGCCCCAACGATCTATCCATGTTTGAGGAAGCAGGCCACCGCATTGCAATGGGGAATGCAGTCGATGTTATTAAAGAAAAGAGCACCTACATTACAAAAGGTAATCATGAAGACGGTGTTGCTTACTTTATTGATCTCCTTTTACAAAATCAATTCCACGAAAAAAAGACGCTTGTCTGATCAGCGCCTAGAGAGAAGTCTAAAAGTCCGATACGAACGTGGATCGGGCTTTTTCTTTATTTTTTAATTCGAACAGCCGTCTCATACTTATCCTTCCAGTACGTACTTGTTTTCATATTCGTAAGCACGACACCATTTGAGACGGTCATATGAATGACTTGATTTGATCCTGCATAAATGGCCGGTATCAATGACGTTCCACTAAAGAAAACGAGATCTCCCGGCTTCAGCTCCGACCGTTTCACAGGCGTACCTGCCTTGACTTGACCTGACGCATAACGAGGCAGCTCAATACCAAGCACTTCACGATACACATGCTGTGTGAACCCTGCTGTGTCAAAGCCTTGCTTTGGATTCGTCCCACCTTTGACATAAGGAACTTCTCCAATATACGTTGCGGCTTTTGAGACAATCGGGTCTTCTTTTGCTAATTTCAGCTCTGTTAATCGTTTCGCACCTGTCCATTTTTCGCGCCAATACGATTCGGACAAATAAGAAATCGTGACACTTTCCGAACGGCTCGCATGAATAAAACGGTCGCCCCCAATATACATCCCTACATGAGAAATGCCTGGCTTATATGTGTTGCTGAAAAAGACAAAATCCCCAGGACGTATATCATCTAATGCTACTTTTTCTCCAACTATCCACTGCTGTTCAGCACTTCGAGGCAAATAAATCCCTAGTGATTTTTCAAATACATATTGTAAAAAGCCTGAACAATCAAAGCCAACTTTAGGGTCTGCTGCACCAAATACATAAGGAATACCTACATATTTCATCGCATCTTTCACAAGGCGATTATCCGAGATTTCCGGTGTGCCGGGAAGTCGTTTGACTGCATAAAATCGGTCCGTCCAGTATTTGCTTTTGCTGACGTTTGTTTTCACCACACCTTGACTAAGCGTGATGTGAATGACCTGATCGTTACCAGCGTAAAATCCTACATGTGTCGGGATATCCTTTGTTTCTTCAAGGCTTCGAAAATATACAAGGTCACCTGGCTGGGCTTTGTCCCATGATACCTTTTTTCCAATCTGATACTGATCGATTACCTTCCGCGGCAAATCAAAAGCGCCTGATGTCTTGTACACATATTGCGTAAACCCTGATGCGTCAAAGCCCGTTTTTGGATCGGTTCCTCCTTTATGATAAGGTGTTCCAATCAACTTTTCCGCTTGCTGCAAAGGAGACGCTGTTTGAGCAACTGCTTCTGATTGAGTCATGAACATCAGCCCTACGAGCGCGCACCCACCAATCACTATTTCTTTCCACTTCATGACCTTTCCCCTCCTTTCTTCTATAGTTTCGGCATGACACCTAACCTTTTACACCTTTTTTCGACAAAAAAGAGCACGCAATGCGTGCCCTCTATGCTCATTAGAGTTATTTACTTGCTTCCGTTTTTGACTGTTTTTGTTGTTCGATTTTCTGCATTTCAACCGAGATCTTTTGTTTTTCATGATCTGTGAGGCTGTCACTAAATTTAAAAGCAGACATAAAGACAAAGACTAAAATTAATGCAACAAACGGCCAGCTTGCTTTTATGAATTTCATTTCTTCTCTTTCCCTCCGTTTTCTTTTAAGTGTTTAACTTTATCAGCGTGATCTACTTCAAAGAAAATGTGTCCGTCTTTTTCTTTCCAATCCGCATTCGTACCATTTGTCAGCATACGGATAATGGATTTTGATTCAAATGATCCTGCTTTAACCGGAGCAGGTGTTGCTTCTTTGATGTACATTGGGACCACTTCAAATGTCGCTTTTCCATCTTCATTCAGATGATACTGAACAAGTGCAGAATCACGTGTTCTTGACCAGCCTTGGTCAAAAATAAAGTTTCCTAAGCTATAGAAGATCGCCGTGCCGTTATAGACTTCCATTGGCTCAAGAACGTGCGGATGAGCACCGATAATGATATCAGCACCAGCCTTAGACATCGCTCTTGCCAATTCTCTTTGTCTATCGTTTACCTCATTGTTGTACTCCTGTCCCCAGTGAGCATGAACAACGACGACATCTGCCTTTTCAGCAGCCTGCGAAATCATCGGAATAAAGATAGATGGGTCGGCTGGCAAGATACCCGCCTGGCGATTCGTTGCTTTAAAATCTTTCCCATACACATCTGTAAAACCAAGTGTAGCGATTTTGACACCATTTACTTCTTTATACGAAATGTTCTGCTTCGCATCCTGAAGGTTAAGGCCTGCGCCTGTATAATCCATGTCAGCTTGTTTAAAGGCATCAATCGTTTTGTTCAGCCCTTTTTCACCATAGTCTGCCGCATGGTTATTCGCAAAGTTTAATACAGAGAAATTCAAATCCTTCAACGCTTTGACCGAATCCTCATCCGTTTTTAAATGAATATTCTTTTGCGCCGCTTGTTCCCGGTCTGATGCGACTGGATGCTCAAAGTTACCAGTCACATAATCTGACACATCAAAGTATGGCTTGGCATAGCGAAAGAGATGCTGTTTTCCATAGCGGTCGGTTACTTTCTCTACGTTTCTTCCAAACATAATGTCACCGACAAACGAAGCGGTCAGGATGTTTTCTGGATTCTTTTGTACAGTTGGCACTTTTGCTTGCCCGATAAACGTAAATAGAAATGTACAAGCAATGACGATCGGTAAAGCAATCAGTACATGTTTATTCGTTTTTTTCTTTTGGTTCTTTGTGATTTTCAGCAGCTTTTCCTGAAAGCTCAATTTTTTATTCATCATTGGACACACCTTATCTTAAAATAGATAGTAAACATACATGATGGCAAATGTTGCACCACTTAGAAGTAACGTGCTTCCAAGGGTAATCGTAAGACCTTGCTTTTGAATCGTATTTGCAATCAATCCAGGAACGATAATACCGATTCCGCGGAATTCTGCTATTTCAAATGGGACCACTGGATAGAAGAAATCAAAGACTAGCTTTAAGGCAATCCCTGTAATCAGCATCGCAGCAAACTTTCTGCGTCCGTATAAAATCATAAATTTTGAAAGACCAAAGCGAACGATGACATACGTAAGCAAGCTGACAGATAAGACAACTAAAATGAAGACTGGCTGGTTAAATACAAGCGCCAGATAACCTGGGACAACAAGTCCAGCTGGTACGATTCCTGTTTTTTCTGCAAAGATTAAACTAAGTAGAACACCTAAAATTAACGAGATATAAAGATCTGATCCGAACATTTTCTATATTTCCTCCTAGCTGACAAGCTGCTTAATTTTGTATTCTTGAATTTTTTCGATTAACGGTTCAGCGGCACCATGAATATTGCCGACTCCATAAACCACTCGATTATGAAGCTTTTTCTCAAGCATGTTCATAATTTCTTCTGTAGATTGATATTCAAGGTTGTGTAAGTGGTCAGCCGGAATTTTTCCATCCTCATATGCCTTTACAATTGGATCTGTTGTTTCACCAATTAAGACGAGATCACTTGCTTCAATATAAGGAAGTACATCCTCCGCAAACTGGATCGTTCGATCTACACGATCCGCACGGCAGTTCATGATAATAATCGGTTCATCTGTTGGATATCCAATTTCTTTCACACGCTTCCAAATATTCAATGTAGATGATGCGTCATTTGCCGCGAAACCATTTACAAAGTGTCCAGGTGTTTTCGCATCCATTAATGGAAGAATTCTCATTGCTCCTGGATCAGGTGGCGCATTTAACATTCCTCGGAATGCCGTATCTTCATCAATTCCTAATGCCTGTGCAACACCAAGTGCAAGTGAGGCATTATCTGGGAAGACCATGTACTCAAATTTCCGTAAATACTCATCAGAAATCTTGGAATTATCTGCAACAATGACTTCTGTATTGCGTTTTTTCGCAATCTCTTTAAAGAAATCCGTATATTCACTATCCGTAATAACCAAGTGTCCATTGTAAGGAATTGTCGCTGTAAAGGCTTCTGCTATTTCATCAAGTGTCGGCCCCATGACGTCCATATGATCTTCAAGAACGTTTACGATCACGCCAATATTCGCTTGAAGCAGCTCTTCCTGAAAGATGATTTGGTAATCTGGATTTACCGCCATACATTCACTGACGATGGCATTTGCTCCTCTTTCAACGGTTTCTCTCATAACTTCCTTCTGCTCACCGATATTCGGTCCTTGCGGTTTCCTTTTAATCGGTTTCTCCTCTGGCGTATCCCAATAAATCATTCTTGCATCTGTTCCCGTTGTTTTGCCGACAGTTTTATAACCTGCCTCCATTAAGATACCGGTTGTCAATCTTGTAACGGTAGACTTTCCGCGAATACCATTAATATTGACGCGCACCGGTAGGGCATCGATATTTTTCTGGTGACGCTTCTTTTCAATAAAGCCAATCCCTAACATGATGACACAGGCTATAACGATTAACCACATCGCTTATCTACATCTCCTTTTTTTATGAGTGTGATATGTAAATTCAATCAACAGTATATAGGTTCAGCATAAAATCACAATCGGTATTATGTAACATAATCTTTCACTTCCTCGTATGCCAAATTCCTCTAATCAGAAGGTGGATTGACCTAGCTCCTCTTTAAATGAAAAGGCCAAAAGACGGACAAAAATCAGCCTGAATTTCCGCTTCAATCAAGAGTAAGCGTTACCATCAAGCATCGAAAAATCTTTTGTCCTTTTCTCCCTAAATTTTTTGACAATTGTTAAGATGTATTTTGAATCAATGTTTTAAAGCCCTTTAAACTCTATAACATCAGTCGTATCAGCGCTTTAAATGAATAGTGCGTGTTTTGGAATGTTTTCGATTTTTGAAGGAACAGGTTAGAAAGTCATCCTCATCGGTCAGAACGCTACACGTTGACCTATGACAAAGGTCACCTCATAAAAAATCAAGTCATATGCTTATTTTCGGGTCACAAAAAATTGGGATAAGATGTCAACTATTGATCATTTCGAAATGCCTGCTCTTTACGATATTCGCTCCTTATGACCCACATAATGAAATATTATTCATTTGTTTTTATCAAGATTCATCATTTCTTAACATTTTTAATATGATTTTAGTTGAAAGTTGTCAGCTTATGTCATGCTTTCAACTAAGATGACGAATAAAATCGGTCTCTCCGCTCACACTATGGTTAAAAAACTGTGAGAGGAGGCTAAAGATGCCAAATACGAATGAGCAAACACGCTTACATTTTTTATCAGGCGGTTTTGAGGAAAAGATTCGAATCCTGAAGAAAGCATTTCAGCAAAGCGCCGATTTTGAATACCGGGAATTAATGGTGAATGAAACGAAATCAGTGCTGTTTTATATTAAAACAAGAGTTGAAGAAAGCAAATTAAACGACTTCATTATCGGCAACTTGCTCGGTCCTCCTGGAGAGCAGAACTATACAAAATCACTTAGTACACTCGAAACAGGAGACTTGACGCTGATTGTTGACAGCATTATTGCAGGAAGCATTGCTTTCCTTGATGAAAAATCCTCACAGATCAAAATATTTGCCGTTGGACAGCCGCCGCTGCGTTCCATTTCTGAACCTTCTTCTGAAAGTATTATTGCAGGCGCACATGATGGGTTTGTTGAGAGTTTAGATACCAATTTATATTTACTGCGGTCACACTTAAATGATCGAAAACTTGCGATCCAGTATCATAAGATCGGCACAAAATCTGAAACAAAGGTTGCGACAGTTTATATTTCTGATATAGCCAATCAAGAAAAGATAGATGAGGTCAACAGACGAATTTCTTCCATTAAAGTAGACACGCTGCTCAGCCCCGGTTCTATTGTAGAAGCGATTGAGGATGATTCATATTCCATCTTCCCGCAGCTCATTGATACAGAACGACCTGACAAAGTGAGATCCGCCATTCTTGAGGGGAGAATTGTTGTGCTGATGGATGGCAGTCCAATGGCTATCATTCTGCCTATTACGTTCTTTAGCTTCTTTCAATCACCAGATGACTACAATAGTCGCTGGATTCCAGCTACGTTTATTCGTATTCTTCGTTATATTGCCTGTATCATCGCTGTGATTTTGCCTTCTTTTTATATTGCGGTCATCGGCTTTCATTATGAGGTAGTCCCGGATGAATTAGCGATTACGATGAAAAATTCCATTATCGGCATTCCTTTTCCGCCTTTAATAGAAGCTATGCTGATGGAGATTACGATTGAGCTCATACGCGAAGCTGGGGTGCGTCTGCCAAAACCAATTGGACAGACCATTGGTATCGTAGGAGGTTTGGTCATTGGGGATGCGGTAGTAAAAGCAGGACTCATTTCGAATGTTCTTATCGTTGTGGTCGCCGTGACTGCTGTTGCTTCCTTTGTTCTTCCTTCGTTTGAAATGACGTCTACCATCAGGATGCTGCGTTTTCCGCTCATGTTCATGGCTTCAATGTTTGGGTTTATTGGCATTTCATTCGGCCTGTCGATCGTCCTGATGAATTTATGTCGCCTTGAATCACTAGGTGTCCCGTACTTATCTCCAGTAGCTCCATTTAACTGGCAGGACTTAAAAGACACTGTGATTCGATTACCGATGTGGATGTATAAAAAGCGCCCTGTTTACTTAAATCCAAAAAAGAAAGAGCAAATTGAAAATTTGAGAGGATGGAAAAATAAAGATGAAAAATAAAATATCTCCACCTCAAGCTGTCTTTTTTATCATTCAATCTCAAATTGGTGTCGGTATTTTAGCCCTGCCTCATTTGCTTATGAAAGATATGGGGCATGATGGCTGGATGGCTATCATTTTGGCCTGTTTTTTTATCCAAATCATCAATACCATTTTTATATATATCATTCACAAATATCCTGAGACATCATTTTTCGAGGCGTTAATTGAGGTTTTTGGAAAATGGATTGGGCGAATCTTAGTGGCTCTTTATACAATTTATTTCGCCTCAGTCTGTATTGTCGTTCTATCTATTTTCACGAGAATTCTGGGTATATGGGTTTTACCACTTACACCTAATTGGGTCATCAACCTACTACTCATGATATCCATCCTTTACATCGCGAAGGAACAAATTACAGCGATTGTCAGATTCAACTTTATTCTGACTCCTTTTTTACTCTTGTTGTCTCTCATCATGCTGTATTCATTAAAAGGAACCAATATCGACTACCTTATGCCCTTTTTCCAAACGGACTTCTCTCAATTTCAGCTTGGTTTGAAGGATGTTGTATTATCTATGAATGGATTTGAGATGATTCTGATCATCTCTCCACTGATGAAAGGCACCATTAAAGCGCGATACAAGGTCATGACCATTGCCAATATATGCACGACACTTTACTACCTATTTATCACAGTGATTTGTTTTATGTTTTTCAGCCCAATTGAACTTAATATCATTCCGAATCCAGTTCTTTATCTACTAAAAACCATTTCGTTCGGTGTGATTGAGCGGACGGATTTAATTTTTCTTAGTTTCTGGGTATTTGTCATTTTAGCCACACTCAGTAACTATCTCTACTTCTGTGCAAATGGCGTAGCAAGTATTCTCAAGAAAAAAGACCACAAAAAATACGTCTTTTATTTTGCCATTTTGATCTATGCGGCTAGCTGCTATCTTGCAACCGATAATTTTAGAATTCAACGCTTTAATGACTTTACCACCATTGCGCAATATTCATTTATTTACACACTCCCGATCTTTATGGCCATTATCATCTTTTTCAAACATCGTAAAGGGAAGGTGAAATCACATGCGTCATAAATACATACTGACTTTGCTCATATGTGTGTCTCTCATATTTATGCCTGGCTGCTGGGATCAAAATTTATTAAAGAATATCTCTCTTGTTTTAACCTCTGCCGTTGATCAAGGAGAGGATGACAATGCGAAATACTCGATTACTTATCGAAAGGTTCAGCAGTCTCAAAGTATGGAGCAAGGAAATACAGGCAGCTTTTTAACCACTCTTCTCACAACGGAAGCACCTACTTTAAGAAAAGCAAGAACCAACTTCAGCCGGATTGTGGATCAAAAAATAGACATGTCGAAAATGCGGGTGATGCTGATCGGTGATGAATTTGCCCAAAATCGTCTTCTGCCCTACTTAGATATGTTTTATCGTGATCCGAAAAGCCCCCTCCTCGCAAATCTTGCCGTTGTTCAAGGGGGGACCTGTGAAGAAGTGATTAACTCGCTGCTGAAGGAAAAGCTCATTGTGAGTGACTATTTAAATAACTTGATCACAACCGCATCACGCTCCTCCCAAGTAGCACCTAAAAACATGCAAAGTATTCGATCTAAAATGCTCCAAACTGGAGAGGACTTCACATTGCCCTTAATCCATTTTGATCAATCGAAGAAATTAATCAGTGTAAAAGGTGTTGCCCTATTTGATAATGAGAAAAAGAAAGGCGAGTTGTACGGTCAAGATGCGATCTTGCTCACCGTCATGGACGGAAAAATGGGCAAGTATGCCAACTTCACAAAAAAAGTGAGAAGTGACATGAAGTCAAAAGAAAACAATTACATCACCATCCAAGTCACTGATGTGAAGAGAGACATCGATATTCTGAATCCTGATCATCGAAACTTAACATACTCACTCAAATTTGAATTTAATACTTCTGTCCTTGAGTACCCAAAGGATAATCTAGATACAGACAAAAAAATTGAAATGCTGAACAAAAGACTTTCAACCATCTTGACAAAAGAAGCAGAAAAAATTATTGCTACATTACAAGAAGCAAATTCTGACGTCTTAAGCCTCGGCAGAAAATATAGAGTGAGACATTATGATGAGTATATAAAAATGAATTGGGTCACCGATTATCCAAATGTAAAAATCATCCCAAAAGTAAAAGTCAATATTACACAAACAGGGATTATTAGTTAAGAAAAGGAAGAAGTGATCTTTCTTTTCTTTTTTTATTTTTTTAAGATTGTCATTTAAAAGCTTTCGTGATAATCTATTTGTGTAAACGGTTACACACCAACGAAGGGAGGCACTCCATTGGCTACCATTAAAGATGTTGCAAAAGCTGCACAAGTGTCTGTTGCCACTGTGTCTCGCGTGCTTAACGATACTGGATATGTCCATACAGATACGAAAACCCGTGTGACACAAGCGATGCAGGAGCTGAACTACTTTCCCAATGAAGTGGCTAGATCCCTTTTCAAAAGAGAATCCCGCTTAATCGGTTTGATCTTGCCTGATATCACAAACCCCTTCTTTCCTCAGCTTGCTAGAGGCGTAGAGGATGAGATTCATGCGCAAGGTTTTCGGTTATTATTCGGAAACAGTGATGAAGATCGAGAAAAGGAATTGGCTTATTTACAAACCTTTAAACAAAATCAAGTAGTCGGTGTCATCGCTGTCACAAACGAACCTGAATCAGATATATACAATGATGATGAATTGCCGGTTGTGTTCTTAGATCGAACCGTTCCACATGCACCTTCTGTATCTGCAGATACTGCAGCTGGCGGGAAAATGGCTGCAATGGAATTAATCAGGCGCGGCAGCCGGCAGATCACACTGCTGAAAGGACCTGCCCATCTTCAAACAGCGAGGCAGAGATTCAAGGGTGCACTCGATGTACTAACCGAAAAGGGTGTCGACTTCCATGTGATGTCTAATGCTTCGTTTTCTTTTCAAGAAGCCCGAAAAAGTGCCAAGGCTCTTTTTCAGCTGTACCCTGAAACAGATGGCATCATTGCCAGTAATGACATTGTCGCAACAGCGGTCATACACGAAGCACTTCGGATCGGAAAAGCCGTTCCAGAGGAAGTTCAAATCATTGGGTTTGACGATATTCCGCAAAGCGAGCTGCTCTTCCCTTCCCTATCGACAATTAGGCAGCCTGCCTATGAGATGGGAAAAGAAGCGGCGCAGCTGTTAATTAAAGCGATTCAGAAACAACCTATAGATCAACCAGTTATTCAAATGCCCGTCTCTTTTATTGAACGAGAGACCACAAGAAAGGTGGATTCACAATGAGTCATATTGTCGTAGTAGGAAGCTGTTCAATGGATTTAGTCGTCACTTCGGATAAACGGCCAAATGCCGGTGAAACAGTGTTAGGCGAATCATTTAAAACCGTCCCAGGCGGAAAAGGCGCCAATCAAGCAGTCGCCAGTGCCAGACTCGGTGCTGATGTATACATGGTCGGCCGGGTCGGTGATGACGCTTATGGTCAAGATATTCTCAGCAATCTACAAGACCAAGGGGTCCGCACCTCATATATGAAACCGGTTACCGAAATGGAAAGCGGCACGGCTCATATCATTTTAGCGGAAGGTGATAACAGCATTGTCGTGGTCAAAGGGGCAAATGACGAGGTCACTCCTGACTATGTAAGAGAAGCACTTTCTACAATAGATGATATTGGAATAGTGCTCATTCAGCAGGAGATACCTGAAGAAACGGTCGAAGCTGTCTGCGCCATTTGCAGCGAAAAAGAAATCCCTGTGATTTTAAACCCTGCACCTGCCCGCAAAGTATCGCAGCAAGTTTTAGACCAGGCTGCCTACATTACACCGAATGAGCACGAGGCTGTTCTCATGTTTAACGGACTCCCAATTGAAGACGCCTTGCGTCAATATCCTAACAAATTACTGATTACAGAAGGGAAAAATGGGGTTCGATATTTTGACGGATTGAAAGAAGTGCTCGTCCCAGGATTTCCAGTCGAAGCAGTAGATACAACAGGAGCAGGCGATACCTTTAACGGAGCCTTGGCTGTCGCCTTAACAGAAGGCAAATCTCTCTATGACGCACTTGCATTCGCTAACCTTGCAGCATCAATGTCTGTCACCAAGTTCGGTGCACAAGGCGGCATGCCAACAAGAGAAGAACTGGAGAGAAAAAAATGAAAAAAAACGGCATCTTAAACAGTCATATCGCCAAGGTACTTGCTGACCTTGGTCATACAGATACAATCGTCATCGCAGACTGCGGCCTGCCTATTCCAGAAGGTCCATTCAAAATCGACCTGGCACTATCAATCGGCACACCGTCCTTTCAGGAGGTCACCTCCCTCCTTCTTCAAGAAATGGCGGTTGAACACATTACTGTAGCTAGTGAAATCAAAGAAGCCAATGAGCGAGATCATCTATTTCTAAAGAAAGCGTTCTCACAGCCATTACATGATGTAGACCACGAGACGTTTAAAGATATGACCAAACAGGCAAAAGCAGTCATTCGCACGGGTGAAGCCACCCCATACGCAAACTGCATTCTTCATGCCGGTGTCATCTTTTAAAAGGAGGAGCCAGATATGAACATTGAGATGCATAACATCCATAAGGCCTTTGGAAAAAACACCGTTCTTTCCGGGGTCTCCTTTGACCTCGTCACAGGTGAGGTCCACGCGCTCATGGGTGAAAATGGCGCAGGAAAATCAACTTTAATGAACCTGCTCACAGGTCTTTATTCATTAGACCAGGGAACGATTCAAATCGACGGAAAAGAAACCGCTTTCAAAAATCCGAAGGAAGCGGAACAACACGGCATCGCCTTTATTCATCAAGAGCTCAACATATGGCCAGATATGACCGTCTTGGAAAACCTATTCATCGGGAAAGAAATCTATACGAAATTTGGATTGCTAGACACAAAGAAAATGAAGGTTCTTGCCCAAAGCCAGCTGGACCGATTGTCTGTGAACCTCTCGCTTGATCAAGAGGCAGGCAGCTGCTCTGTTGGACAAAAACAGATGATTGAGATTGCAAAGGCATTAATGACGGAAGCGAAGGTCATCATCATGGATGAGCCAACAGCAGCTCTTACAGACCGTGAGATTGAAAAGCTCTTTCAGGTCATTGAATCTCTCAAAAAGGAAGGCGTATCCATCGTCTATATTTCTCACCGTATGGAGGAAATTTTTGCGATCTGTGACCGGATTACCATCATGCGCGATGGGAAAACGGTCGATACGAAAGCCATACCTGAAACAAATTTCCATGAGGTCGTCAAAAAAATGGTCGGCCGCGAATTAACAGATCGATACCCTGAGAGAACGCCTTCTCTAGGAGATACTATCCTTGAGGTGAAGCAAGCGACAAGAAAAGGACAATTTCAAGATATCAATTTCTCCGTTAAAGCTGGAGAAATCGTCGGTGTTGCAGGCTTAATGGGCGCTGGCAGGACCGAAATGATGCGGTCACTGTTTGGTCTTGATCCTCTTGATCAAGGGGAAATCTGGGTTCATGGGAAAAAGGCTATCATTAAAAAACCAAGTGATGCTGTCAAGCTCGGCATCGGCTTTATCACAGAGGATCGCAAAGATGAAGGACTCATGCTGGATGCATCCATTCGAGAAAACATTGGTCTGCCAAACTTAGAAAGCTTCTCTCCAAAGGGACTAATCGATAAGAAAAACGAACAGGATTTTGTTGACCTGCTCATCAAAAGATTGACGATTAAAACGGCTTCCTCTGAAATCTCTGCTCGAAGTCTCTCTGGTGGAAATCAGCAAAAAGTCGTCATCGCCAAATGGATCGGCATCCAGCCGAAGGTCTTGATTTTAGATGAACCGACAAGAGGTGTCGATGTCGGAGCGAAACGAGAAATCTACCAGTTAATGAATGAACTGACTGATCGAGGTGTTGCCATTTTAATGGTCTCCTCTGAGCTCCCAGAAGTTCTAGGGATGAGCGATCGAGTGCTTGTCATTCATGAAGGAACCATCAGCGGAGAATTAAATAAAGCAGACGCAACACAAGAACGAATTATGACACTAGCTACAGGAGGGAAGTAACATGAAACCACTTACTTCAAATGGACGATTTGACAACATCATGCAAAAGCTTGGGCCATTCTTAGGACTCATCATCCTTGTCGCCATTGTTTCTATTTTAAACCCGGCCTTTTTAGAGCCATTAAACATCTTAAACTTACTGAGACAAATCTCCATTAATGCCCTCATTGCCTTTGGAATGACGTTTGTTATTTTAACCGGAGGAATTGATTTGTCTGTCGGTGCCATTTTAGCACTTTCTAGTGCGCTGACTGCCGGATTTATCGTGTCTGGTATGGACCCGATTTTAGCTATTATCGTTGGCTGTATCATCGGCGCTATTCTTGGGATGGTCAACGGTCTTTTAATCACAAAAGGAAAAATGGCTCCTTTTATCGCAACACTTGCCACGATGACGATTTTCAGAGGATTAACACTTGTTTATACAGACGGAAACCCAATTACCGGACTCGGTTCTAACTATGCCTTTCAGTTATTCGGACGCGGGTATTTCTTAGGCATTCCTGTTCCAGCGATCACGATGCTTCTCACCTTTATCGTGCTTTGGGTGCTGCTTCATAAAACACCTTTCGGCAGAAGAACATATGCCATCGGCGGAAATGAAAAAGCTGCGCTTATTTCAGGAATCAAAGTACCACGCGTAAAAATTATGATCTATTCATTGGCAGGTTTCATGTCTGCTTTAGCAGGTGCCATTTTAACCTCTCGCCTAAACTCAGCTCAGCCAACAGCTGGTACGTCCTATGAGCTTGATGCGATTGCTGCTGTTGTACTTGGCGGGACAAGCTTGTCTGGCGGAAGAGGACGAATTGTCGGCACACTGATCGGGGTGCTTATCATCGGTGTCCTGAACAACGGTATGAACTTACTTGGTGTATCATCATTCTATCAATCTGTTGTGAAAGGGATTGTCATCTTGATTGCAGTCCTACTAGACAGAAAGAAATCTGCTTAAGGAGGCAGCTGCTATGAAAAAATATCTCATTCTCATTCTGACTCTCTCATTGTTCATGCTTTCTGCCTGCTCGCTAGAACCGCCAGAGTGGGCCAAATCAACAAAAGATGGGAAGAAAAAAGACATCAAAATCGGTCTCTCGATCTCGACCTTAAACAATCCATTCTTCGTTTCTCTTAAAAACGGGGTGACGAAAGAAGCGAAAAAGCTTGGCATCGAAGTCGTCATTGCAGATGCTCAAAATGATTCAGCAAAACAAACAAGTGACGTAGAAGATTTAATTCAGCAAGGGGTCGACGCATTGCTTATCAACCCAGCGGACTCGTCTGCCATCTCAACTGCTGTTGAATCAGCGAATGCTTCAGATATTCCTGTCATCACATTAGACCGTTCAGCTGAAAGCGGTAAAGTAGAAGCACTGGTTGCTTCAGATAACGTCAAAGGCGGCGAAATGGCAGCCAACTTTATTATCGACAAGGTTGGAAAAGGCGCTAAAGTCGCTGAATTAGAAGGTGTACCAGGCGCTTCCGCTACACGTGAACGCGGAAAAGGATTCCATCAAATAGCAGATAAAGATCTAAAAGTGACAGCAAAACAAGCGGCTGACTTCGACCGGACAAAAGGGTTGAACGTCATGGAAAACCTCCTTCAAGGAAACCCTGACATCAAAGCCGTTTTTGCCCACAATGATGAAATGGCGCTTGGCGCACTAGAGGCGATTCAAAGTTCTGGGAAAGACATTCTTGTCGTTGGCTTTGACGGAAACGAAGATGCACTCAGCTCGATCAAAGCAGGAAAGCTCTCTGCAACAGTTGCGCAGCAGCCAGAGCTGATCGGAAAACTAGCAGTCGGTGCTGCAAGCGACGTCTTAAAAGGGAAAAAGGTAGAAAAGAACATCGCAGCTCCACTGAAACTAGAACAGAAAAAATAAACACAAAACCCCCGACTTCCCTCGGGGGTACAGATGGTTGACAAAGGGCTTTAGTCCTTTGTCTTCTTTTCATTTCATTCTGGTCTTTTCAGCACAAATGACGTCCCTAAATGGGCGTAATCATTTCCCGCTAAACGTGCGACTGGCTTTAGTTCATGAGTCGAAACATACCCTTTTTCTGCATCATACACAGCCTCATCTAAATGCGCACACACAACCCGGCCAATGATATGATCGACCGTGATCTCCCCTTCATCATTTTGAAAGGTGAGATGCTTTTCAAGCTGACACTCAAAGCGAATACGCGCTTCCTGAATGCCCGGCACTGACACGACATGACTCTTTACTTGATGAAGACCGGTTCGATCCAGCTCACTCTCATCCTGTGGCAGCGTAGCAGCTGTTTCATTAATATCTTCTATTATCGTTTCATCACTCACATGGACCACAAATTCTCCTCTGTCAATCATATGCTGCGCTGTGTCTTTCATCTGACCTTCGCGTCGTCCGATAGAAACTGCGAGGAGCGGCGGGTGTCCGCTGATGACATTAAAGAAACTAAACGGTGCGGCATTGACAACATGTTCTTTAGACAGACTTGTAATAAACGCAATCGGTCTTGGAACGATAGAACCAGATAATAATTTATAAGCCTCTTTTCGTGACAGCTGATCCATTAGCAATGTAATCAATTCAGGTACGCCTCCTTTGAATGTAACGACATCATACCATACCTCTTTTTCTATGCCTCTGATTCAGGCTCGGTGCGATGCAGGATATGGTGGACAAGATGAAATAAAGCAGGATTATGATTTTCTCGTCTATAGGAAATCGTCCATTCTGCCAGAAGCTGTTCACCTTCAATGGACCGATACACAACATCTAGATTAAATAAACGCCGGGCTGATTTCGGAATGACCGCAATGCCGATACCAGCTGTGACAAGGCCAATCACCATTTGATATTCAGCCGCTTCCTGTACAATATTCGGAGAAAACCCGTACTTTTCACATAGCAGGACAAAGTGTTGATAAAGGGACGGCCATGATTCCTGTGATAAAGAAATAATCGGCTCATGACGAATATCTTCGATCGTGACCGCCTCTTTTTTCGCCAGCGGATGATTTTTCGGAATCGCAAAAATACATTCACTTTGCTTCATCAAACGGCTGACCAGTTCTTCATGAGGAGATGTAGGATGTAAAAAACCGATATCAATCTCCCCATTTAAAAGCGCTCCTAGCTGCTGCGGAACAGAAAGCTGCTCCAGCTCAATACTGACAGAGGGATACAGCTCTCTGAATTCGCGTACAACTGGCGGCAGAATATCATACGTCGCTGTTCCAACAAACCCTATGATGATTTTTCCCAGCTCTCCTCTTGCTGTATGCCGGGCATGATCAACGGCTTTATCAAGCTGATGCAGCACACCACGCACCTCATGTAAAAAGACCTTTCCAGCAGCTGTTAGCTCCACCACTCGCTTCGACCGGTGAAACAAAGGAAACCCCAATTCTTCTTCAAACTGCTTAATTTGCTGACTAAGTGGCGGCTGTGTCATATTCAACCGTGCGGCTGCTCTGCCAAAATGCAGCTCCTCCGCTACTGTGACAAAGTACTGCAAATGTCTCAGTTCCATCCTTTCACTCCTCGCACACTTATTCGTGAAACATATTAAAACCACGTTAAACAGATATTGGAAATTTTCCATTTTGAAATGTATAGTAAATCATATCATGAAAATATATTTTCATAAAAAATTTTACTTGCCGAAAGGAGTGCGGGGTAAATGAATTCTCAAGCACAACCCCTAACAAGACGAGGAGCAGAATTGATTGTTGATACGCTGATTGCTCAAGGTGTGACCCATGTTTTTGCAATTCCAGGTGCCAAAATTGACGCCGTATTTGATGTATTAAAAGACAGAGGTCCAGAGCTTGTCCTATGCAGACACGAACAAAACGCCGCCTTTATGGCAGCTGCTGTCGGCCGCTTAACCGGCAAACCAGGTGTTTGTCTCGTCACATCAGGTCCTGGCGCATCTAATTTAGCAACAGGTCTATTAACAGCCAATACAGAAGGTGACCCTGTTGTCGCAATCGCCGGAAACGTCATTCGTGCAGATCGGCTAAAACGAACACATCAATCACTCGACAATGCGGCATTATTCAAACCAGTCACAAAATACAGTGTTGAAGTACAAGACGTTCATAATATACCCGAAGCCTTAACAAATGCTTTTCGCGCGGCACAAAAGGGGCAGGCTGGAGCAGCATTTATCAGCTTTCCACAAGATGTCGTGACAGAACACACCACACAAACACCAGTGTCTGCTCACCCTTCTCCAGAACTAGGTCCTGCACCGGATGCTCTCATCAGCTCGGCTATCGCCAAAATTCAAAATGCACACTTACCTGTTGCCATTGTGGGAATGAAAGCAAGTCGTCCAGCTGCTGCAAAGGCTACAAGAACATTATTGAAAACACTTGGAATTCCATTTGTCGAAACGTACCAAGGAGCCGGCGTTCTCTCAAGAGAGCTCGAGTCTCAATATGTAGGCAGAATCGGTTTATTCAGAAATCAGCCGGGGGATCTTCTCATTGAACAAGCAGATGTCCTTTTAACCATCGGCTTTGATCCAATTGAATATGATCCGAAGCATTGGAATATTCAGCCGAAGCAGCGACAGATCATCCATGTCGATGACATGCAGGCAGATATTGATCATTTTTATGAGCCAGCGCTTGAGCTTGTCGGCAATATAGCTGAAACCGTTAAACATCTAGCCCATGACAGTGTTCCACTTTCTCTATGCAAAGAACAAATTGAATTCGTCACTGAATTACAGGAGCTGTTAAGCGACATTGAAAAAGCACCAGAAAGAGAAAGTCATCTATCTCACCCGCTGGATGTCATTCATACATTAAGACGCCTGATTCCTGATAACACGAAGGTCACCTGTGATATCGGGTCTCACGCGATTTGGATGTCGCGTCACTTCCGCGTCTATGAGCCGAACACATTCCTTGTGAGCAACGGAATGCAAACATTAGGTGTCGCCTTACCATGGGCCATTGCGGCTTCCATATTGAATCCAGATGAAAAGATCATTTCGGTCTCTGGTGATGGCGGTTTTCTCTTCTCTGCAATGGAGCTAGAAACAGCCGTCCGCATGAAAACAAACCTCGTTCACCTTGTTTGGAATGACAGCACATACGACATGGTGGCATTTCAGCAGGAAATGAAATATGATCGCACATCCTGCGTTGAATTCGGACAGATCGACTTAGTGAAGTATGCGGAAAGCTTTGGAGCGACTGGATTACGGGTTAACTCACCTGAAGAGCTTTCAACTGTCCTTCAAAAGGGTATAAACATAGAAGGACCCGTTATTATTGATATTCCGATTGACTATCAAGACAACCCAGACCTCGCCAGTCAAAAATGGCCAGAAGTCTTTCGTGAAAATCGCACATTGAACGTCTGATAAGATGTCCATACATTACACCAAAGGAGTGAGCGGATATGGGTATGATGCACCCAATGAATCAACACAGCGACACAAAACAACATGACAAACAGCAAGAGGTCTATCAAGTATCGACGATGACCTCTTTGCTGGAAGCCGTATATGATGGAGATTTCTCCCTTTCACAAATTCCCGAGCACGGTGATTTCGGTATTGGTACATTCAATCAATTAGATGGAGAGCTGATCGGCTTTGATGGCGCATTCTACCGACTGCGCTCGGATGGAACAGCGACACCGGTTACCAATCAAGACTATTCACCCTTCTGCTCTTTAGCATTCTTTGAAACAGATATCGTTCATCGAATTGATGCAGCCATGACGAGCAAAGAGCTAGAAGAAGAAATCGACCGCATTTTACCAAGTAAGAATGTGTTTTATGCAATCCGCATTGATGGATCATTCAAAAAGGTGCAAACACGTACGGTCGAAAAACAGGAAAAACCTTACGTTCCGATGGTGGAAGCAGTCAAGTCACAGCCCATCTTCGATTTCGAGGATATTCAAGGAACGATCGCCGGTTTCCGTACACCGCAGTACGCACATGGTATTGCAGTGAGTGGATATCATCTTCATTTCATTGATGACGATCGAAGTGTCGGCGGACACGTATTTGATTACACCGTTGATCAAGTGACCATCCGAATTTCTCAAAAACGTCATATGAATTTACACTTGCCAAATACGCAAGAATTCTTCCAAGCAGACATTGATCGAGCTGACCTCGCACAACAAATTGCCAGTGCAGAAAGCAGTCCAGATCAATAAAATAAAGACATCCCGGTGATTCCGGGGTGTTTTTTTATGCAAAAAGAATACTCATCACTTCATTACATTTCATTTCGTTAGTAAATTTAAATTCACTCATTCTATTCGTAATGAAATATGCTAAAATATCAACAGAAGAAAGGTGGTCATACGGTGTCAAACGACTATAGCATTCCGAACTTAACATTAGATGAAAGAGATAAACAAATTTTATCCATATTACACGAGGACGGGCGTATGTCCTATACAGATCTCGGGAAACAAGTCGGTCTTTCACGTGTTGCTGTACAAGCCCGTATACAGCAGCTCATTGAAGCAGGCGTCATTGAACGATTCACAACGGTCATCAATCCTGCTAAGATCGGCATTCATGTTTCTGTCTTCTTTAATGTAGAAGTGGAGCCGAAATTTTTAGAAGCAGTCGCCCTTCAGCTTGAGCAGGAAACAGCTGTCACAAGCCTTTATCACATGACAGGGCCAAGCAAGCTGCATATGCATGGCATTTTTCAAAATGAACAGGAAATGGAGACATTCCTGACAAAAAAACTGTACCCGCTAGAAGGCGTCGTGAGTGTGGACTGCCAAATGCTCATTAAACGATACAAAAGCCGAATGGGCATGAAATTGTAGACAGGAGTTGAAGCACTTGCAATCATATATCGAACTCATCATCGCTATGGTGCGAACCGGTATTCTCGGTTTTGGCGGAGGTCCTTCCGTCATACCACTCATTTGCCATGAAGCGGTGGTGAAATATCAATGGGTCAATGATGACGAGTTTGGAGAAACACTCGCCATCGCCAACGCATTACCAGGTCCGATCGCGACCAAAATGTCAGCATATCTCGGCTATCGATTGAAGGGCGTATCCGGCGCAATTGTCGCAACAGCTGCCCATATTTTACCGACATGCCTCGCCATGGTGGCACTCGTCACACTTGTCAGCGTCTTAAGCTCCTCACAAATCATTCAAAATATGATTGGCGCCGTGACACCAGTTATTGCCGTCCTGCTCGGGATCATGGCATACGAGTTTGGACAAAAAACGCTGAAAGGCTTCGGAATGATCTTCGGGATCGCTCTGTTCCTGCTTGCCTTTATCGGGCTACAGGTGCTGTCCATTCATCCAGGAATCATTGTTATCATCTTTTTATGCTATGGCGCTTTTCATTTCAAACTGAAACAACGCTGGAATCGACCAAATAAAGAGAAAGGAGTGTCTTCATGATGCTGATTTTCTTTTTATTCTGGGCATTCTTCTTGTCCAATCTATTAGGATATGGCGGAGGACCTGCATCCATCCCGCTGAATTATGAAGAAATCGTCAACCATTTTCATTGGATGACGAACGAAGGATTTTCCAATATGCTTGCTTTAGCCAATGCACTGCCAGGACCAATTGCGACGAAAATCGCGGCATATGTCGGCTATGACGTCATGGGCTGGCCAGGCTTTATTGTGGCACTGCTTACAACTGTACTGCCATCAGCCATTGGATTGATTTTATTGCTCAAGCTGATTGACCGTTTTCGCCAATCCCCTGTCGTCAAAGGCATGACCTTATCCGTCCAGCCTGTCATTGCGATGATGATGCTTTTATTAACATGGGAAATTGGCGGAGATGCAGTGAAAGCCATTGGCTGGACGCAGTCGCTCGCCATTGCTGCGATCTCATTTTTCTTTATGACTAAATTCAAAATGCACCCCGCCTTTCTCATTGTGGCTGCCTTTTTATATGGCGGATTCATTCTGCCGCATTAAAAAAACCGATAACATGACCTGTTATCGGTTACAAATTGTTGACAAATGGCTAAAATGAATTTTATTTTAGCCATTTGTCTTCCTTTCAGCGTGATAGAAAACCTTTGAAGTCTAGGAAGAGCGAGCACTGGAGCAGAGCGAATTTGACATTCGTGAGCACCAGCGCGCAGGTCTGACAACGAATGCGAGGGTTTGTCTACACGCTAAAACCGATAACATGACCTGTTATCGGTTTTCTTTTACATATATATTGGAGAAACCGGTCTGCGCCCAATCGAATGATACTCGACTCCTGCTTGTTCTGCCGCTTCAAGCGTATGGCAGTTTCGCCCATCGAAAATAAGCGGCTGTCTCATCCATTCCTTATAGGACGTAAGCGGGAACGTCTGAATTTCTGTCCACTCTGTTAATATACAAGCTGCATGGACATCCTTTAGCGCTTCTTCAATCGTATGAGCAAACACGACTTTTTCAGGTAGCTCACGAGCGGCATTGCGTGCGGCAACAGAATCATACGCCACAAGCTCCGCGCCTAATTGATGGAGTTCATGAGCAATTGGAACCGACGGCGCCTCCCTCATATCGTCTGTATTCGGTTTAAAAGCAAGGCCAAGAAGTGCAATTCGCTTTCCTTCAAGATTTGATCCCAGTCTCTCCTGAATACTTCGGATAAAACCGGCTCGCTGCTCATTGTTTACTTTGATAACAGCCTTTAACAGCTCAAAATCATGCGACACATGCCCTGCGATTTGGACAAGTGCATTTGTATCCTTTGGAAAACAAGAACCTCCGTAGCCAATCCCCGCCTTGAGAAATGAAGAACCAATCCGCTGATCGAGCCCCATTCCCTGCGCCACCCATTCAACATCAGCACCTGTTTTTTCACAAATGGAGGCAATCTCATTCATAAAGCTGATTTTGGTCGCAAGGAAAGCATTTGATGCATACTTGATCATTTCTGCACTTTTTCGGTCTGTCTTGACCACTGGCAGGTGGAAATGAGCATACATCTCCTCGAGCCGGTCTAATACAGCTTTTGTTTCAGCCCCAATAACAAGCCGATCTGCCCTCAATGTATCTGAAATGGCAGAGCCTTCTCGTAAAAACTCTGGGTTAGATGCAATCGATAATGGCTCATTCCGTCCTAATTCTTGATGGATCATATGTTCGATTTGATCACCCGTTCCAACAGGCACCGTACTTTTCACCACAAGAACCGCACCTGATTTCGCTTTTGTACCCATCTCCTTTGCGGCTTGAAACACATATTGTAAATCAGCTTGGCCATCTGCCTGCTGCGGGGTGCCAACCGCAATCATTAACACATCTGCCCGCGGGTAGGCTGCCGCTCCATTTATGTGAAATTGAATTCGTCCTTGCTCAAGATTGCGTTTCAGCAGTTCTTTTAATCCTGGCTCATACATTGGTGGATGTCCCTGTTTCAGCTGCATGACCTTTCTCCGGTCAATATCAATACACGCCACATTGTGCCCTGCCTCCGCTAAACACACACCTGTGACCAGTCCCACATATCCACAGCCTGCAATTGCAATATTCATGACACCATCAGCTCCCCATACGCCTTATGCTTGTAATGACATCGTATGCTGGGAGCTTTCGTTCCATTCATAAAAGCATACAAAAACCCCCTGCCATCACCAGCAGGGGGTCACTTTTATGAAACAAGACCATTTCGAATATGAGCAATCAGATTTTCAAGCATTTCTTTTGTGGTGACGTCATTTGAATTCTCACCAATATCATGAGCGTACATCAAAATTTTTAAAAACTCTTCTTGATTCAAACCCTTATTATCCATGTCTGTATCCTTTCGATTCCACTAATTTCATTATTATATGCTGTAAGGTTGGTTTATGCAATACTCTAATACATCATTCGACAGCTTTTGAAATTTATGACCATTTTCATGAAAAACTTTTTTATAAATCACCATTGAGCTATAATAAAAGAATTGGAATCTTTTACTTGGTTAGGAGCGGATCAAATGCTTCAGCACAACATCAACGAGGAAGAAATCAAACAAACAGCCGAACAGATCAAAGAACTTCTTCCTGCAACAGATGAAAACAAACAACTCATCAAAAAAGCATTGATTACTTATAGACAGGACAGTGTATATCGTCTCAAGCAAGAATCTGATACGGAATGGTCAGCTTATGTACATGATGTCGTGGCAGCAAGAGTCCACCTTCATGTGCTGTTTCCTGTGAGAAGCAGCTGCTCATGTCCGGCAGATGGACTTTGTAAACACATTCTCGCTGTCTTCTTTTCGCTATACGCTCAAGTGGAGAGTGTGACTGGATTTACAGAAAATTGGTCAGAAAAGGATGAATTACAGCGCAGCAAAGAATTGATTCGCCAGCACTTCCAAGTGAAGCGCCCAGACGAACAATCACTCCAAAGCTGGCTGAATTTTTTCCAAGAGGAATTTAACCTCTGGCTGAAACGGACACCAAAGCACCAGCAAACACCGCAGCATTTGTATTACGGCTATTTATCGATCCTAAAAAAACAAGCACCTCATTCTCCTGAATTCAAGAGTTTGTATGCGATTCATACGTCAATCGATGTGTGGTTAAGGATTCATGAATTAATCGAACTTGGCCAGCTTGATGCCGAGAAGGACTTTTATTCCATGAATCCATATGTCGAACAGCTTATGAACACCATTTTCGATTCAGTGGATCACTTGAAGACATACGCCCTTTCCTTTTCCCTCGATCCGTTTCTTGAAAACACACCAACTGCCGTTCGGACACTTCTTCAAATAAACGGACCTTTCCAGCATGAACGAGTAGCGGTCTTTATGGAGATTTGGGGCACCATATTAAATAGAGGGAAATGGGTTAAAAAAGAAACAGAATTACTAAGGAACGCTCAGAAGCAAGAACAAACGGTTGAACGTACCATCGGATTGATGCACATGGATTATTTACTGAAAGAAGACGATAGCCTTTTTCAGCAATTAAAGCTGCTCAATGCAGATATGCTGCCAAATGTGCTCAATTGGCTGAAGGATCTGACAAACCGCAAGGACTGGAAGCGGCTCAAGCTATGGTATCATGAGATCACCTATATTTTAGAGGAATATTGCCAGCTCGACCTTTCCTACAGAGAACTGCGAGGAGCCGTCAGTGATTTCTTCTTTTATTTAGACGCATACTTTAAGCAGACGAAGGATCATCATTTATATGAACGCTACCTCCAGATTTGCATGCCCTATGCGTTTACTGAATATAGTCAGCTATTATATGCACAACAGCGTTATGCAGAATGGATTGAGATTCACAGCCTTGTTGGTTTCTCCATCAGTGAACTGGAGAAGGATCTGATCAAACAAATTGCAAAAGAGGAGCCTGAAGCGCTCATTCCATCATATCACCGTGAAATCTCACAGCTTCTCGATCAAAAGAATCGAAGTGCTTACCGGGAATCTGTGAAAATGCTAAAAAAACTGCGCACGCTTTATCATAAAACGAAAAAAACTGCGATTTGGGAAAGATATGTAAAGCAGCTACAGGATTCAACGAAACGGCTGCGTGCGTTCCAAGAGGAAATGAAGAAAGGAAAATTAATTGATGACACGCCATAAACAAATTGTCATTCATGCAGAACAAACAGAAGATTTCTCTTTCACCATTTCAGCGCAAGCAGAGGACGGACACCCTGTTCCGCTTAATGAAATGAAGAGGCAGCTTTTCCAATGGCACGAATCGTCTTTTTACGGAACATTTTTAGAAGATGTGAGCTTTATTGGCACACCTGCCTTCCTGCTAAGCCCTTGGATGACCGTCGAACTGCTAGGAAAAAATTCGTTTAATACCTTTAGTCATGTGACACTAACCGATGAAACGGAACCACTGATGAAGACCGCCTCCACCATTTATGAATTCATTGAGGATGAAGATTTCATTCCCGATTACGAGGCATGGACAAAAGGTGTGCTTCGTTTTAAAGACAAAGAAGGACTATTAGATGGCTATACGGCTGAGTGGTTCTCCTTTGCCGTACAGGATTATATTCAATTTGATAATGCCTTACAGCACAAATGGAACCGGATGACAGAACAATCGCCTGCGCTCTCATCCTTCCAAGGACATTTTTTAGATGAGCAGGATTTCTTGGAAACGATTGGCTGGATTGATGACGACACACCTTTCACTGTCGGCTTGCGTTTAAATGAACCGGATTTCGACGGAGATGATTGGAAAATCGAATTGTTTTTGCGTGATAAGAAAAACAGCGACCTTCACTTTTTTGAAGGCATCCGTTCATTGAAAAGGTCTTGGCATCCGTATCAAGATAAAATCTCAAGAGAGCTGGAACGATTCGGTCAAATTGTCCCTTGGCTCTCTTTCACATCTGGCACCACGCTCATGTCAGAAGACGAAGCATGGCTCTTCCTATCTGAAGCAAGTGAAACACTTGTGAATATGGGCATTGAGATCCTGCTCCCATCGTGGTGGCAAATTGTCAAAGAAAGCACCATGATGCTAAAAGCAAGGATTTCCTCTACCCCGAGAGGCGAGTCGCATGTCGGAATGGATGCCTTGATGGACTTTAATTGGCGCTTCGCTACAAACGGCATCGAGCTGACAGAAGATGAGTTCAACGAGCTTGTCCAAAGTAAACGGCGCCTTGTCAATATTCGTGGACAATGGATCAAAATCGATCCAACCTTCATCCAGCAAATGAAAAAATGGATGGAGCGTGCCGAAAATGAAGGGCTGCACATGTCTGATATTTTGTCACGTGAACTGGCAGATCAAGAAGCATCCTCTGAATCGATTCCAGAGCTGCTAGACAGCTCAGCATTTGCACATATTCAATTTGAACTTTCGTCTCAATTAAGAGGGCTTGTTCATCAGTTAAATGATACGCATGAGCTGCCTTCCTACGAAATGAGTGAGTCCTTCAAAGGCACACTCAGGCCGTATCAGCAGCATGGTGTCAACTGGCTGTTATTCTTAAGATCTCATGGATTTGGGGCTTGTTTAGCAGACGATATGGGTCTTGGAAAAACGATTCAAATGATTGCGTATTTCACATATTTAAAGGAGCAGGAGCAAAATGCCGCTCCATCTCTCATCATTGCGCCGACCTCTGTTTTAGGAAACTGGCAGCGGGAGCTTGAAACCTTCGCACCACATTTGAATGTTGCCTTGCATTACGGGCCATCACGCCCTCAAGGGGAACACTTTACAAAGGCATACGAGTCAACAGATATTGTCCTGACGTCTTATGGACTCTCACATTCTGATCGTGATGAATTAACGTCAGCAAAGTGGGATACGATTTGTTTAGACGAAGCCCAAAACATTAAGAATGCCCATACGAAACAATCGAGAGCGATCAGACAGCTCAAAGGGCAGCATCACATTGCCCTTAGCGGGACACCTATGGAAAACCGTTTGACAGAGCTTTGGTCCATTTTTGACTTCGTCAACAAAGGATATCTCGGCAGCCTGACGAGCTTTCATAAGAAATTCGTTCTGCCGATTGAAAAAGATCGTGATGAAAAAAGAATTGAACAGCTGCAGCAGCTGATTAAGCCTTTCCTATTAAGACGAACAAAGCAAGATGAAGAGGTCGCCCTGAATCTGCCTGAAAAACTCGAAGAAAAAGAATTCATTCCGCTATCTGCTGAGCAGGCTTCTTTATATGAACAGCTCGTGAAAGATACATTCGAACACATGGCTTCGTTAACAGGAATGCAGCGGAAAGCCATTATTTTAAGTATGCTCGGCAGACTCAAACAGATTTGCGATCACCCGGCTCTCTATTTAAAAGAGAGTGGAACCGATGTGAAACTGCTGAAACGTTCATTAAAAATGGATAAACTCGCAGAGCTGTTAAAAGCAATACATGAGCAAGGAGAAAGCTGCCTCATCTTTACGCAGTATATTGGAATGGGGAACATGATCAAGCAGCTGGCGGAAAAAATGTTTGGAGAACCAGTTCAATTTTTAAATGGCAGTCTGTCCAAACAGGAACGGGATAAAATGGTGGACCGCTTCCAGAAGAAAGAATTCAACATCTTAATTCTCTCTTTAAAAGCAGGAGGAACAGGACTTAACCTAACCGCCGCAAACCATGTCATTCACTACGACAGATGGTGGAATCCTGCTGTGGAAAACCAAGCGACCGACCGTGCTTATCGGATCGGACAAAAACGATTTGTTCACGTCCATAAGATGATCACAACGGGCACGATCGAGGAAAAAATCGATCAAATGCTCGAAACAAAGCAAACGTTAAATGATCAAATTATCCAAAGTGAAAGCTGGATTACAGAGCTATCGACAAACGAACTAGAAGATTTATTCACATTAAGTGCCGCCGCTCAATCATCTTAATCCAAGCAAAAAGAGGACTTTCTCAACATGATGAAAAGTCCTCTTTTTTCATTTCATATGAACATAGGTTAAATGTGCAGTTTTTTCAATGCAGATTTCACGTTCATATACGTATTCAATTCACGGAAGTCTTCTCTCATTTCTCCCATTTTCATCGCAAGGTTCGGTTTAATTCCTGTCACGATGAGTTCCGTACCTGTCATTAAAATCAAATCGTTCAGCTTAAAGATCGCATCTGCCACAAATGAATCAACTTCTAATAAACCAGACAGATCGACAATAAAATAATCGTCCTTGGATTGAGAGATATAGGTGGAGACTGTGGAGATAATCTTATCAAATCTTGGCGCTGTTAACGTACCAATGATCGGTAACACAGAAATACCATCTTTCACAGGAACAATGGGAACAGAAATGTTCAGCACTTCATCAATTGATTGCTCAAGAAGCTCCTGCTGTTCCTTCTCTTTCGTGACATCTTTTTGCAGACCAACGAAATAAAGACGTTTCCCTTCATTTTCGTCAATCCAAAGAGGAGCTACACTTAACTCATTCCAAAACATCTGTCCAGATTTTTTATAATTTTTCAGCTGAACAGTGACAGCCTCTTTGTTCTCAATAGCTGTTCTAATTTGTTGGAGAGCAATTTGCTCTGTTTCATTTCCTTGAAGGAAACGACAATTCTTCCCCAATACTTCGGGTTCTTGATAGCCTGTCATATCTAAAAAGCCCTTGTTCACATATATTAAAGGATTATCAGGTAAAGACGGGTCCGTCACCGTCAGGCCAACCTGAGTATAGTCTAAGGCTTCCTTGATTAAATGCAGATTTTCGGACTTATAAGATTCCAGCGCCATTCGTTTACTCTCCTTAATTTCCTTACAAGCGGGTTATGTTCATAATTAAATTATATGATGTTCCACATCATGTGTAAATAGAAGTAGTTCTGAATTCCTCTTTTGTAGAATGCGCTTTATCCTATGTGATTTATACAACGACATCCGATGCATCTATTTCAACAGGTGACGAATCATATACGCCACACCATGTTCATCATTTGTTAACGTGACATGATCAGCGATTTCTTTCATATCCTGTCTCGCATTGCCCATCGCAACCCCAACACCAGCTGCTCGAAGCATCGATTCGTCATTTAAACTGTCTCCTACAGCCGCTGTCTGGCTTAAAGGAACACCAAGTCGTTCTGCCAGCCTTGTTAATGCCTGGCCTTTAGATGCATCCTTTGAACCAATTTCAAAGTTATGATCGGCTGAACTGACCATTGTGACATCTGAATCATCACCAAACATATCCCATCCTGCCTTCAATCTGCCTTCAAAGAAAGAGAAACCTAAGATGTTGTAGAATGAAAGCTTTCGATCCTCACGAAACAACTCTTTATATGTATCAATATAAGAAAAACCCGACTGACTGTATTGCACTTCTGCCGCTTGTTTTAAAACACTCAGGTCCGTTTCTGGATTTGCACTTTTTAAGCGATCCATTTCAATCGCAAGAAGCTCTCTACCACGATTCGGTGTGAAAATGGCTTCGTTTGTAAAAACTTCATAATAATAATCACGTTCTTCAAGCCACGACAATATGCGTTTGGCCTTTTCTTCTTGTAAAGCAGCTGAATGATATACTTGTCCAGCCGGATCATGAATCACAGCTCCATTGGCACTAATCACCCATGTATTCATCCCAAGCTCATCAAAAATAGACCTCACATCAAAATACGCTCTTCCTGTAGAAACGACAACTTCCAATCCATTCGCCGCTGCTTCCTTTAATGCCTGCTCATTTTCCTGACTCACTTTGTGTTCACTATTCAATAACGTTCCGTCTAAATCCGTTGCAATCAATTGAATGTTTGTCATCGTTCTCTCCTTTTTGTCTCCATTTTGGCTATCATACCGCTGATAAAATCCATCATCAAGAGGTGATCGGTTTATCATTGAATAAAAGGGTACCCGGCCACGCTACATGACCGGATACACACAAGGGGATTTAAGGGGACACATGACCTATACAAAGAAGCGATGGTTCTATTACGCAGTGTTCTTATGCTCAAGGCAGCGTCTATCAGCTTTAGCTAGAGGGGGCTGTCAGATGCTAGACGTTACCTTTTGATTCAGACCGTACCTCCTTTCCTTTCAACTGCCCTTAGTCTACCGAGAAAGGTTGTATATGACAAAACATGAAAATGACAAAATTCCCCCTCAAATTCTCTATTTCCTCTTTAATTTCTGCTTTTTACCGCTTGAGTATAAAACATCATCTTGTTTTGTTTGATGAAAAACTTATTTTTCATAAATTGATAAAAAACATCTGAATGAATCCAATTACTAGAAGGCATGTGAATATAATCAGATCCGTCCCACGCAAACCAATAAAAACAAAGCTGCCCGTCATGAATCGACAATTGAAATTCAAAGTAGTCCATTTGATCCTCGGTGACGTATTGAAACGTGAGTGACTCGCCTTCTTCCATGTACACATCACAAAATGAAAGAATGTCTCCCCACGAATAAACGCGCATTGTGCTCTTTGCCTTCTCCTCGCCAATATGTATGTTTCGCAATTGATAAGACTCCATAAAACATCTCCTTTCACTCATATGCAGCTCGCTTTAAGCAGGCAGCGGTTTCATTTATACAGATGTTGTATGCTATAATGTTACTTACGAATAATGAACGCTTGTGAGGTGCAAAAAATGAAAACCTTTAGGCTGATTGATTTAAAAATCGAACTTGATCCAAAGCAAGATAAAATGTCCAGCATTCCCCTTCGTGACGGTTTAATCATTAATAAAGAAGATGGTGAAAATCACTGGATGATCGAGGCACTCATTCCAAAGAAACATAGACAGGAGTTTGAGGTGCTCTTTCAGCAGCACACTGAAGTGAAGATTCTAGTAACGATCACAAAAGAAAACAACCGCCCTGTTCATCTATCTGTCCAAGTCAAAAACATTGTTGCTTTAGAAGAAAACATTTCTGTGCTGCTCGATGGTAAGATGATTACAAATCGTTACAGAACAGAAACCGAAGAAGTACTTAAAGACCTCGTCAAAGAGGGGCTTTCCGGAGAAAAACTGCTGGATGCATTTAAACAAAACACATAAAAAGAGCGGGATTAGCCGCTCTTAGATAGTTGACAAAGGGCTAAAATGAATCTTATTTTAGCCCTTTGTCTTCCTTTCAGCGTGATAGAAAACCTTTGCAGTCTAGAAAGGGCGAGCACCGAAGCACAGACCTGACAACGAATGCGAGGGTTTGCCTACACGCTGAGAGCGGGGTTAGCCGCTCTTTTTCTATTGCACATCTTTCGATTGGCTTTGATGTTTCAAGAGATCTCTAATTTCAGTTAGTAAAACTTCCGTTTGATCCGGCGTTTCTACAACCTCTTCTTCCTCTACCTTTTTCCGTTTTAATTTATTCAAATAACGAATAAAGATAAAAATGGAAAACGAGATAATCAAGAAATCAATCACTGTTTGTATGAAGCTTCCATATAAAATTTGCGCAGATCCGATCTTAATAGATAGACCGCTAAAATCATGTCCGCCAATAATAATACCGACGAGCGGCATGATCAAATCATTCACAAGAGAAGTGACAATTTTGCCAAATGCTCCCCCAATGATGACACCTACAGCCAAGTCAATGACATTTCCCTTGACTGCAAATTCTCTAAATTCTTTCAGCATCTTTTATCACCTTCATCTTTTTTGTCTAATATGACGTTTTTTTGTCAAAAATGCAAGTCCTGATCCGTTCAGACTAGTTGTTTCCATATAAAAAGCGATTCATCCTTGATGAACCGCCAGGCAAATCATGATACTTTAGGACCGATAGAAAATGTAAGTTCTGCTTCACATGCCACTTCGCCATCTACTGTGGCTACTGCTTTTCCTTTTGCAACTGGACCCTTGAGGCGCGTCACTTCTACCTCTAAACGAAGCTGATCGCCAGGCTTCACCTGTCTTTTGAAACGGCAGCCATCAATTCCTGCAAATAAACCAATTTTCCCTTTGTTTTCTTCTTTGCCTAACATAATGACTCCAAACACCTGCGCAAGTGCTTCTACAATTAGCACACCCGGCATGACTGGGTATCCTGGGAAATGACCATTAAAAAATTCTTCGTTCACTGTGACATTTTTAATCCCAACCGCTCTTTTCTCTCCCTCAACCTCTAAAATACGGTCGACCAATAAGAATGGATAACGGTGTGGAATAATGTCTTGAATTTGCTGAGCATCAAGCATATCTTGATCTCTCCTTTTTTCTATATCGATGATCTTCATTTGATTCCTATAGAAGTATATTATGAATGCTCGTATTTTTCAACGTCCGCTCCACATATATGGTAAAAAATAGAATCTACTATTACCTATTGTCATCAAATATAATCCACACTACACTCATTGTTTTTTCACAAATATGGTAATATATATTACATCATTGATTGAATAAGAGGGTAAAAATGAATTTTATAAGTGATAAATCCATTAAAAAACTTCTCCATTCGTGGTATACAATGCTAAAGCATCGACATTTTTCGAAGGCTGAAGAAATCAAAACAACTCTATTAAAACATCAACGTAAAATATCAAAAAAACAGGAACTCTATTTACATTATCAGCTGATGCTTTTTCGCCAGCAGCTCTGGATGAATCAGACAGAGGACTTAGAAAAAATGAAACATGAATTGATGCAGCACAAAGATGATATGAACGAAGAACTGGCCTATTACTTTTACTTCTTTCTCGGACTTTACGAAGCTTTAAACAGCGATCAAAATGATGCGATCTACTATCTCGAAAAGGCGGAAGAACGACTGTCGTTCCTTAACGATGAGCTGGAGGAAGCAGAGTTCCATTTCCGTACAAGTGGTGTTTATTACAACAACCGCTATTCGTTGCTATCGATTCGTCATGTTCAAAAAGCCATGGATATCTTTGCAAAGCATGGGGATGACCACAGCCTCTATCGTTGTAAAATTGTGCTTGGTCTTAATTATAGCGATCAAAAAAAATATGAAGAAGCAGAAGCTCTTTTTATTGAGATCATCGAATACGTGAAAATCATTGATGATCAAGAACTGCTCGGTATCGTTTATTATGACGCTGGCTTTATTCAGTCGAGACAAAACCGTCACAAGAAAGCGCTGGAATACTTTAAAAAAGCACTTCGTCTCCCAGCATACCGGAAGTCCGCACACTCCTATGTATCGTGCCTCTACGAAACTGTGCGTTCCTGTTATAAAGAAAATTTAACCGATGAAGGAATGAAGTATATTCAAAAAGGATTGAAAGAAGCCGTTACTTCTCAATTTGATATATTAAGAATCAAGTTCCAAATCTTATTTCTTCTCTACAGCCAAACGCCAAAGGCAGATGAGCAGATCGCAAGGCTCGTCACATGCCTTGAACGAAAAGAAGCTTGGATTGATCTTGAGGATCTGCTTGCCGATGTCTCAGATTTTTATAAAAAAAAGGGCGACTTTGAGCGAGCCGCCTTTTTTATCATGAGAGGCTGATGTCAGCCTGCTCATTATCGAATTGTATTCACTAGTCCAAGCATTTGATCACCCATCGTAATCGTTCTTGAATTCATCTGATAGGAGCGCTGTGTTGTCATGAGATCTGTTAATTCTTTAGACATGTCCACATTCGACGTTTCAAGTGCACCTTGCTGAAGCTGAATCGCTTGGCGGTTTGCTCCATTTAGTGCCGTTAATGCACCTTGATAAGTACCGTCAACTGAGAACAAATTATCTCCTTCAGAGACAAGTGCTGAAGAGTTATTGACTTGTACAACACCTAGATTCACTTGCTGATTCGGTTGATTATCTCTTGAAATGGCTGTTAGACGTCCATTTTTATCAATTGAAATATCACGGAAATTCGCATTTAAGACGATTTCATTTCCGTTTTCATCAAGAATCGGATGGCCTTCGCTAGTGACAAGCTGCACTTGATTACGATTATTGCCTGGCTGTAAGTAAAGAGAACCGTCTCTTGTATAACGAATATTGCCGCCGACATTGACCTGCATATACTGAGACGGCGCTCCAAATGCAACATCAAGATCACGACCTGTTTCTTTAATCGAGCCTTGCAGCGAGTTAATGGACGCATTCACCATCGTACCTGTACCAAGCCTTAGCCCATCAGGTGTCAGACGACTGTTTGCCACCTGCGCATTTTTTTCATCCACCTGGTTGAACTGTTGTCTGATCAGCTCTGAGAAACGGGTATTTTTCGCACGGTACCCTGTTGTTTCACTGTTCGCGATGTTATTACTGATAATATCAAGCTGCTTTTGTACTTCGTTCATTGATACAGCTGCATTGATCATCGTTCTAAGCATGAGAATCCTCCTTTCTTTTTCATGTCTTGATTAGTACACTCTGCCGATTTCATTCACTGCTTTTTCTAAGCTTTTATCATACGCCTGAACCACTTTTTGGTTTGTTTCAAATGCTCGATAGGCGGTTGTCATTTCTGTATATGATTTCGTCACATCCACGTTCGACAGCTCCGATACACCTTGACTTAACGTATAGGACATTTGACCGTTATTGACTGCGCTTGGCAGGGGCTGGTTATCAGCTGTACGGTATAAATCATTTCCTTCTCTCGCTAAGTTCCTTGTATCCATCGCAACACGCACATCAATTTGCCCGAGATTTTGTCCATTTTCACTCACAGTTCCATCTGCATTCACTTTGAAATTCTCACTCTGAACCGTAATTGGCTGACCTGTTACAGAAAGAAGGGCACGTCCATTGATAGTCAACTGATTTTGTGCGTTCATTGTAATTGAGCTGCTTTTCGTATAACGAACGCCTTCTGGTGTATTGACGGCATAAAAAAGCGCTGATTTCTGATTGGTCTCCGGGTTGATCGGCACATTATTTTCGACTAGTGCGACATCCGTTGTTTGATCTGTTGTTTTTAAAGTTCCTTGTGTAAATTGAGGAATCAGTTCCTGCATATATGTCCCCGTATTAATGCCGCCAATCGGCGTTTGCTGTGGAACACTAAAACCTTTGCCTGAGGAAGTTTGGAAACGTCCTGACTCCATTCGGCTTAGCAGCATTTCTGGAAATGCCCGCATGGTCCCCTCATCCGCTTTATATCCTGGCGTATTCGCATTTGCGATATTATTTGAAAGCATTTCTGTCCGCCGCTCTTGAGCGATCATGGCAGATGTTGCGGTATATAGTCCTTTTAACACGTGCTCACCTCATTAAAATTCTTTCACATGACCTAAACACAATCTTCTATGAAATATATCGGCATATTTGCAGGGTTCTTTAATAAAAATCCCCCATTCTTTCGAAAAAGAATGAGGGACATCATTAGCTGAGTTTACGCTTTGGCAGCTTGTCCATATTATCAAGCATGACGCCAGTACCAACAGCTACACAATCCATCGGATTCTCAGCCACGAAAACTGGTACTTTCAGCTCTTCTGCAAGCAATTGATCAAGCCCGTTTAGAAGAGCTCCGCCACCTGTAATGATGACGCCGCGATCAATAATATCAGCTGATAATTCAGGCGGTGTTCTCTCAAGAACTTGCTTCGCAGCCTGAACAATCGCAGATACAGATTCACGCAATGCTTCTTCTACTTCTTTGCTTGTGACGGTAATCGTTCTTGGTAATCCTGTCACCATGTCTCGTCCACGAATTGAAATCTCTTCATGACGTGCGTCTGGGAATACCGTTGCAACTTGGATCTTAATATCCTCAGCCGTGCGTTCACCGATCAACAGCTTGTACTCTTTTTTAATGTAGTTGAGAATTTCCAGATCAAATTTATCTCCAGCCATTTTAATAGAAGAGGCGGTTACAATGTCACCCATTGAGATGACAGCGATATCTGTCGTTCCGCCTCCAATATCTACGACCATGTTTCCACTTGGCTGAAAAATATCCATACCAGCACCAATAGCTGCTACTTTCGGCTCTTCTTCAAGAAATACATGCTTACCGCCGCTTTTTTCAGCAGCTTCTTTGATCGCCTTCTGCTCAACAGATGTAATGTTTGTTGGGCAGCAGATGAGCATACGCGGCTTTGAGAATAGCCCTTTCACATTTAATGAGTTAATAAAATGCTTGAGCATCGCTTCAGTTACTTCAAAATCAGCAATTACGCCATCTTTTAATGGACGAATCGCAACAATATTCCCAGGCGTACGTCCAACCATACGTCTAGCCTCTTCTCCAACAGCCAAAACTTTCCCGCTGTTTTTGTCAAGAGCTACAACAGATGGTTCATTTAACACAATTCCTTTTCCTTTGACATGAATCAGTACATTGGCAGTACCAAGATCAATTCCAATATCCCTAGCAAACATCTATATATATCCTCCTTGAAAATCTGTTTCCATAGCAAATACCACATTCTGCCCTAATTATATATTCTATCATAATTTGCAGAAAAAAAGATATTTCTTTACAAAAGTCTTTACAAAATTTGTGGTTAGAAACTACCGATATGAGGAAGATATATATATCATGTTTAAGAACAAAGAACTAATCTTATTGTTTCACAGGCTCGCCTTCTAAAATTTCTTCTTTTTTATACTTTAATTTAGTGGCTTCTCCCCCTCGCAAGTGGCGGATTGATTTATGATAATCCAGTATCTCCTTCACTTCATTAGCCAGATCTGGATTAATTTCTGGCAGTCTTTCTGTTAGATCCTTGTGTACAGTACTTTTAGAGACTCCAAATTCTTTCGCAATTACACGAACGGTTTTCTTTGTCTCCACGATATACTTTCCTATCTTGATTGTTCGCTCTTTGATGTAATCGTGCACACCACTCGACCTCCCTAAAATGGATGTGAGAAGTGTGAAATGAGATCCGTATCAATATTGTCCATTTTCAGCGGCGCTTGTTCGTCTTAATTCCTCATCCATTAGGTAGTAAATGCCAAACACGATCCCTCACCTCAAACACTCTCTTTGTCAGGTTTGTAACAGTGTATTAGCATTGCATAGGGAATATGCTAAAAATGAAGATGGGACAAGGGATTTATCAGAAAATGCAATCATTTCGAGTGGCGAAAATTTTCACTTTACAAGAATGGGTCGAGCACGTAAAATAGAAAAGGTGATTTTATTTACCTAGCTAAATATTGAATAAAGGTGATCATATGGATACGTTAAATAGAGAGTGTTTACATCAAATACACCAAAGCGCCAGGTTGCTGTCTAAAAAGGCGAACGAAGCGCTTGCTGCTTATGACTTGTACATGTCCCAATGGACTGTACTTTTTTGTTTGGATACATTCGGCCCGAAAACCCAAAAAGACATTTGGACATATTTGAACGTCGAAGCCCCAACCATTACCCGAACCGTAACCCGTCTAGAAGCAAATGGCTGGGTGAAACGTGTACAAGGAAAAGACAAACGTGAAAATCTGATCGTGATGACAGATGATGCTAAGGCCCGATTTGAAGAAATCAAACGTACGATGGAACAATTTGAAGAAGAATGTCTTTCAAATTTCACCCACGAAGAAAAACAACTCCTCCATACACTTTTACACAAATTATCAACTGAATAGGAAGTGACATACATCATGAACGAACGCATTTGGACGAGAGACTTTATCATGATTGTCCTGGTGAATTTATTTACGTTCACCTCTTTTTATGCACTTTTGACATTACTGCCCATTTACACAATGGATGAACTAAATGGAACAGAATCACAGGGCGGTCTCCTTGTGACGGTCTTCTTATTGTCTGCCATTGTGACAAGACCGTTTTCAGGAGCGATTATTGAGAAATTCGGTAAAAAACAGATGGCGATTTTCTCATCAACGGCTTTTGCCTTACTCACTTACTTATACATCCCAATTGATCAATTCCAAACGCTTCTCATGCTGCGTTTCGTGCAGGGCATCTTTTTTAGCATTTTGACGACAGTAACCAGTGCCATTGCGGCAGATATGATTCCAAAACATAAACGCGGGGAAGGACTCGGCTACTTTGTCATGTCCATGAACCTCGCTGTGGTTATCGGTCCATTTATCGCACTGAATCAAGTAGGAAAAGTAGGATTCCATTCCTTATTCCTTCTTTTTTCCATTATTGTTACCATTGGTGCCGCTTTTACGATGCTGATCAGACAGCCAGAGCTTGAAGATGGGGGTAGTGTCGTCTTCCGATTTACTTTTTCTCATCTGTTTGAAAAAGGTGCATTAAAAACAGCGGCAGTCGGCATCATTATTTCCTTCTGTTATTCGCCGATCATTTCATTTATTTCAGTCTATGCCAATTCCCTTCACTTGATGGGGGCAAGCAGTTATTTCTTTATTGTGTTTGCGGCAGCGATGCTTGGATCACGTCCATTTACAGGCAGACTTTTTGACCGAGTAGGACCTCACATTGTGATCTATCCTTCGATTGCTCTTTTTGCGATTGGTTTATGGATGCTGACAGCTACACATTCAGCTACAATGCTTCTTCTATCAGGTGGTGTCATTGGACTTGGCTATGGATCGCTAGTACCATGTTTACAAACACTTGCCATTCAGCACTCACCAGCTCACCGTACAGGCTATGCGACGGCTACTTTCTTCACTTTATATGATACGGGTATTGCTGCTGGCTCATTTGTATTTGGTCTTCTTGTCAGCTTCACAGACTTTTCAAACGTATATCTCATTGCAGGTATTGTTGTCTTGCTCAGTATGTTTGTTTTTTATTGGAGTGAACGAAAGCCCCAAGAAGCAAAAGCACAGAAGGTCTCCCTATCAGAATAGGATTCTATTTTAAACTTCAACGGAAACATGCTAAAATATAGGATGTTTCAAATAGACGATTATTTGAAAAATAGTTGGCATTAAGCGAAGGTATAGGTGATGTTTTGAATTACGAATTGTTTAAAGTGATACACGGGATGGCTCATCATTCTGAGTTTTTAGATCAGGCCATGATTTTCATTACGAAAAAGGCCATTCTTGTGTACGCCCTTGTCTTATTGATTTGCTGGTTTTTAGGTAATCACAAATTTAAGAAGCATGTCTTCTTTTCCGGTGTAACGGGTATCGCGGCACTTATCGTCAATTTTGCGATTACACTGTTTCATTATGAGGAGCGGCCGTTTGTGGCGCATAAAGTCGACACACTCATTCCGCACTCAGCAGATGCTTCCTTCCCAAGTGACCATACAACAGGTGCACTGGCTCTTTCACTTGCCATTCGATCTCGTAATAAAAAGCTTGGCAACATCTTGCTCGTCTTTGGATTACTCACAGGATTCTCCCGCATCTGGGTCGGTCACCATTATCCATTAGATGTTTTAGGCAGCTTGGTCGTATCGATTGTGGTCGTCTTTATCATGAATAAATTATGGAAATTCTTTGACTCTCCAATTGATCGCATCGTTACTTTCTATGAGACAATTGTAGGGAAAATATTTAGAAGGAAGCAAAAGGATCAGGGCTCTGACCTGTCTAACTCTTAAGCGGCTTGCGATAACGTGATGAAGAATCTTCTTCCACTTATCGCGCCGCTTTTTTTATTGACTGTCCTCCTCTGACCTTGTTCGAAAAATAAAGACTGACACCGATGCCGATAAGGGAAATCATGATCAACGTCCAGCCTAACTGCTCAAAATGAGGACCAGCAATTTCATCACCAAACAGCATACCGAGAACAGCAGATGACAGAATGGAACCAAGGTAGCGACATGTTTGAAAAAGCCCAGAGGACGTGCCAATCATATGCTGAGGGCTTGCCTTGAGCATCGCAGCTTGCAGCGCAACATTTCCAATCCCGTAACTAAGTCCAAGCAGCGCTAGAACAAGCCCTTTTCCCCATAATGGTGCCGGAATAAAAAAGAAGGTCATCGCAGACGCCCCAGCCAGCATCAATACCGCACTGGCTAATACCGGATGGCGTTCATCCCCGCGGTCCACCCACTTACCCGTCAGCGGAGAGACAATGATGCTCACCCCAGACATGCAAAGCATAAAAAGACCCGTCATTTCCACACGCCAGCCTAATTCATCTTGGAAATAGCTCGGCAAACCAAAGAAAAGACAATAGAAAAAGATATTTAAAATGATAAATTGCACATACACGAGTGAAAGTCGCTGCTCCTGTCTGAACATCCGAATTTGAATAAACGGTTCATCCACCTGATACTCCCACCAAATAAAAGCGCCTGCACTCAAGAGACAAAGAATCCCCTGTACATATTGAATGCCATGACCTAGTGATAATAAAAACGAAAGCAGAAGGACAATACAAACTGTAAAAAGCAGCATCCCTGGCAGATCGAGCTTCCGTACCGTTTCACCTATACGCAGCTTTCTCTTTTTCTGCTCCTTTGGAAACAAAGATAGTCCAAGAAAGAAGCTGATTAAAATAAAAGGCAGATTCACTAAAAAGATAGCCGGCCAGCCGCCGATTGTCATTAAAAAGCCGCCAAGTGTCGGTCCAAGCGCCGTCATCGCTGAAGCAAAAATGGACAATACCGCTAACGCCGATGCCTGCTTGTCTTGAATATGATCCCGAATGAGTCCGACACCGGAAGGATAAATGGCACTGCTCCCAATTGCCTGCAATAGCCGGATCACAATCAGCACCGCAAACGTCGGGGCAAACGGCGCACAGATGGCTGAGACCGCGACAAGACCCAGTCCGAATAAAAATAATGTTCTCCGGCTCATCACATGATCCCCAACCCGGCCGCTCACCGGCTGCGTCACCGCACTAGCTAAATAAAAAGACGAAATAAGCCAAGATACAGTCGTAAATGACAAACCGAATTCATGCTGGATTTGATGCAAGGCCAAAGAAATCATTGAGGAATTCAACGGATTTAACATGGTCCCAAAGGCAATCGCAGTTAAAAAGACTTTTCGGTTGTCCCTCCACTTCTTCATACACCGACCCCCTCTTTGTGTTCTGACATGTTTCCTTCCGTTATTATGAGATTCATTTCCCTTTTTTACCCTGATCAATTCAAGTTCTCTCTTGGAAAAGCAAGACATACATTTTAAAAAAGGCGAGTGTTGGAAAAACACATATAAAATTGAGAATATGAGGAACAAATGGTAAGATGCTACACATATTTAAAAGCCTACTTTCTCCTTATATGGAGAAAGGCTGAAAAGGAGGAGAAGCTTATTATTAAGAAAAGACGGTTTTGGGTCCCAGCCCTTTTCTCGGTTGCAGTATTACTTCTGTCTTCGTGTGGTGCAAATGAAACAAATGGGAACGGAGATAAACGTAATTCTACAGCGAAAGGGTCGCCAATTTTGGAGGATGGAAAATTTATATTTGCAGCATCAGGTGAATTTCACCCGTTCAGTTACATGGATGGAAATCAGATGTCAGGCTTTGATATCGATGTAGGCAATGCGATTAGTGACAAACTAGGCCTCGAGCCTATACAGAAGAAATATAAATTCGCAGGCATCGTTGAAGGTGTGAAATCAGGAAAATTTGATGCGGCAGTTGCAAGTCATACCATCAATGAGGAACGAAAAAAACACGTCCTTCTTTCTAAGCCATACTACTACTCTGGTCCGCAAATTTTCACAAGACCTGGAGCAGACATTCAACATGCTGATGATTTAAAAGGCAAAGAAATTGCTGTATCTAAAGGCTCGTCCTACGCTGATATTGCAAAGGAACATAGCGGGCAGGAACCAAAATATTACGACAGTGATGTAGTCGCTTTAGAAGCACTAGCCAACGGAAAACACGATGCAGTCGTGACGGATTTCGCGACAGGTGCAGAAGCCATGAAGAAAAAATTAAAGATCGAAACGCAGGAAAGACTCGGACAAAGTGAGCAGGCAATTGCTGTATCTAAAGAAAATGAACAGCTCATAAAAGAGATCAACGATGCGATTGACGCATTAAAAAAGGATGGAACATTAAAACAAATTAGCGAGAAATACTTTGATGAAGACATCACAGTCAAACAAAATTAAAACCACGATTGTGCGCCTTTTTTAGGCGCACTTTCTTCAAATGGAGATGATTGTTTTGCCTACCCTATCACATTTTTTTCAGACGCTGATTGATTCAAGAGGTATTTTTTTAGAAGGAATGCTGCTCACCTTACAGCTCACTGTGATCAGCATCTTCATCGGCATGTTCATCGGGCTTTTCTTTGCTTTATTGAAAATATCACGCGTGGCTGTCTTCGGTTATATCGCCAACGCCTATATCTTCCTTGTACGCGGCACACCACTGATTGTTCAAATTTTCATCCTATATTTTGGACTGACAGAATTAAATATCCCCGACTTCTGGGCCGCTTCCATTGCGCTCGCCTTTCATAATGGAGCGTATATAGCAGAAATATTCAGAGGTGCCATCCAATCAATCGATCAAGGGCAAAAAGAGGCTGGACGCTCTCTTGGCATGGGGCGTTTTCTAACAATGAGACGCATTATTCTCCCGCAAGCGATGCGGCGTGCCCTCCCTCCTCTTGGCAACCAGTTCATTATTGGCTTAAAAGATTCATCACTCGCCGCCTTTATTAGCGTCAATGAACTATTTAACGTCGCCACGACCCAAGGCTCAAACAGCTTTGACAATATGACCTATTTACTTGTTGTAGCCGTCTATTACTTAGTTCTTGTCCTGCTGTTAACATTCGCTGTCCAAACCTTTGAGAAGAAACTATCAGTCAGTGACCATTAGGAGGAGAAACATGACAGAATCAAAGGAACTCATTCGTGTTGAAAAACTCAATAAACACTTCGGAGAACTGCATGTTTTAAAGGATATCGACCTCACTGTTTATGAAAATGATGTGGTCGTCTTAATTGGAGCCAGTGGCTCTGGAAAAAGCACCTTGCTCCGCTGTATGAACTTTTTAGAAATCAAAAATGATGGAGAAATCGTCATTGATGGCAGCCATGTTCACCCAAAACGCGATCAATTAAACGAGATGCGGCAAAAAATAGGCATGGTGTTTCAGCATTTTAACCTCTTTCCGCATAAAACTGTGCTTGAAAACATCATCGAAGCGCCTGTTATGGTGAAAAAAACAAAAAAGGCTCAAGCTGTATCAGAAGCCAATGTCCTGTTAGAAAAGGTCGGACTTGCGGATAAAGCCAACGTATATCCTTCTAAGCTATCAGGCGGTCAAAAGCAGCGTGTGGCTATTGCAAGAGCTCTCGCCATGAAACCAGATGTCATGTTATTTGACGAACCTACGTCTGCCCTCGATCCAGAGCTTGTAGGCGAGGTGCTGCAAACAATGAAAAGTCTCGCAAAAGAAGGCATGACGATGGTCATCGTCACACATGAAATGGGCTTTGCGAAAGAAGTCGCCGATCGTGTCGTCTATATGCACGAAGGCCGTATCGTCGAAGAAGGCACGCCATCAAAATTGTTCGATTCTCCTCAAGAGGAACGAACCAAGCTGTTTCTCAGCTCCATTTTATAGGTCAAACGCCCTTTATTTTTCGTGCTCAATGCACGTTTTTTCTCATATTTCACGAACTTTTCATCCATTTATATTGAATATAACTAAAAACCATGTAAGATTACCTTACATGAATATGTCATATATGACTTTTCTCTCTATAATGAAGAATTAAGAAATCAATTAATTCTGAATGATTCAGGGGGAATGCAGCATGCAAATGGGTGATACAGTATTTATGTTCTTCTGCGCACTACTCGTGTGGTTAATGACACCGGGTTTAGCCTTATTCTACGGAGGACTCGTGAGAAGTAAAAACGTCTTAAGTACAACCATGCACAGCTTAACTTCACTAGCGATCGTCTCTATCGTATGGATCATGTTTGGCTATTCCTTGGCTTTTGCGCCAGGCAATGCATGGATTGGAGGCTTAGACTGGATTGGATTAAAAGGCGTTGGCTTTGAACCTGGTCCCTACAGTGAGACCATCCCACATTCATTGTTCATGATGTTCCAAATGACCTTTGCCGTCTTAACAACAGCCATCATCTCAGGTGCCTTTGCTGAACGAATTCGTTACTCAGCGGTCGTTGTGTTTACACTCCTTTGGGTCACATTTGTATACGCGCCAGTCGCACACTGGGTATGGGGCGGCGGTTGGATTGGCGAAATGGGTGCGCTCGACTTCGCTGGAGGAAACGTGGTTCACATTTCATCAGGTGTTGCAGGTCTAGTCGTAGCGATTGTGCTTGGGAAGCGTAAAGAAGCAGCAAGCTCTTCTCCTCACAATTTGATTTATACTCTTCTTGGCGGAGCTGTCATTTGGTTTGGATGGTTTGGCTTTAACGTTGGAAGTGCTCTTACCTTAGACAGTGTCGCAATGTATGCCTTTATTAACACCAATACAGCTGCTGCTGCGGGAATCATCGGCTGGCTGTTAGTCGAGTGGATGATCAACAAAAAACCGACCATGCTCGGCGCGATTTCTGGAGCCATCGCAGGTCTTGTGGCAATTACACCTGCCGCCGGTTTTGTCACACCTTTTGCTTCTATCATCATCGGAATTATTGGCGGGATTGTATGTTTCTGGGGAGTCTTCTCACTCAAAGCCAAATTTGGCTATGATGATGCACTAGATGCATTCGGGCTTCACGGAATTGGCGGGACTTGGGGAGGAATTGCAACAGGGCTTTTCGCAACAACCTCTGTCAATGACGGCGGAGCCAATGGCTTATTTTACGGAGATCCCAGCTTACTTTGGAAGCAAGTTGTTGCTATTGTAGCCACCTATGCCTTTGTAGCTGTTGTGACATACGTGATCATCAAAGTGGTCAATCTCTTCTTTAAAATTCGCGCAACTGAAGAAGAAGAATCAGTGGGTCTTGATTTAACCATGCATGGGGAAAAAGCTTATCAAGATTAATGAAAAAGGGGTGTCTCTATGAGCAAAATGTATAAAGTGGAAATTGTCACACGTCCAGCCAATTTTGAAACATTAAAGGTGGAGCTTGGAAAGATTGGTGTCACTTCCATTACCTTTTCGAATGTACACGGCTGCGGTTTACAAAAGGGACATACAGAGCTATACCGCGGCGTCAAAAAGGAAAGTAATGTGTACGAACGATTAAAGATTGAAATCGTCCTAAGCGAAGTACCTGTCGAACAGGTCGTTGAAACAGCTCAAAAGGTACTTCGTACAGGCGAACCAGGGGATGGGAAAATTTTTATATATGAGATAGAAAATACAATCAACATTCGGACAGGTGAAGAAGGACCTGCCGCACTCTAAACCATCCTCCGCCGAGTGCGGGGGATTTTTTAAAGACAGAAAAAAACCTCTGCATGATTCATATACAGAGGTTTCAAGACTTAAGATTGTTTTGTTTCTTCAGATTGACTGCTGTCTTTAGAGGAATCAGAAGACTTTTCTTGATCAGAGGATTTCCCCTTCTCATCAGACTTTTCTTCAGATTTTTCTCCAGCAGGCTCTTTGGCCTTATCTTCAGCAGCAGGTTCCTTCGTTTTTTCATCAGCTTTTGGCTGAGCAGGTTCTTTTGCTTCTTCCGTCACTTCTTGCGCGGCCTTTTCAATAGTCGAAACAGGCTTGTCAATGAAGCTAAGTGGATTAAGCGCTAAACCTTCCATACGAATTTCAAAATGCACATGGTTGCCGCTTTCAGCACCATAAAGATTTTTACCAGAAGCACCGATGACATCATTCTGCTTCACTTCATCGCCTTCTTTAACACTCACTTGTGACAACGATTGATAAACAGTCGATAATCCATCTTCATGTTCAATTTCAACGACGTGACCGAGAACTGGATCTTTTTTCGCTTGAACCACTGTTCCACTAAGAGCAGCTGTGACATCAAACACTTTGCCATCTTTATCTGCAAGATCAATACCTTTGCTCAAGGTATAGGTGTTATTATAGTTTACAAGTGCTGCTTCTTTTTCTTTTTGATCAGCATCTGCTTCATAGAACTTTTTCACGACAGAAACATTATCAGAATTCTGGACTGGCATGGCAACATTTTCAATTGGCTTTCCAACTTCAACGGCATCATCACGCTGTTCTTGCCCTGTTTGATTTCCATCAGATAGTTGGTCTTTCACATCTTTTGATACAGCTTGATACCAAAGAACGGCTGTTAACACGACCGCTGCGCTGACCAAGTAAATTGCAGGGAATACCCAGCGCTTACGGAAAAATTGCTGAACTTTTGTGATTTTGGAAGTACGTTTCTTTTCTTCCTCTCTCATTTTTCATCACCTCAGCAACATTCTGAACACTTTTCAAAAAATATATACACACGAAATCATTTTTCTTTTTATTTTGCGCAATCGCATCAATAATATGTATGATGAATGAAAAAAAGATGGGGGACTTTAATGTGAAAACTTTCAACCGTATAGCAACAGAAGCTGACCTCAAAGCAATCGTTGATATTTACAATTCAACTATTGCTTCAAGAGAAGTAACCGCCGATACAGAACCAGTTTCAGTTGAAGACCGCCAGCAATGGTTTTTGAATCATTCAGAGAAAAGACCTCTCTATGTGAAAACAGATGAGGATGGACATATTTACGGCTGGCTCAGCTTTGAAACGTTTTATGGAAGACCTGCATACAATGGGACCGTTGAAATGAGTATTTACTTAAACCAAGACTATCGAGGGAAAGGCTTAGGGTCACTTTTTTTACAAGAGGCCCTTGAGTTGGCACCTTCACTAGGCATTCGAACATTACTCGCCTTTATTTTCGGGCACAACGAAGCCAGCATTCGATTATTTAAAAAGCACGGCTTTGAAACATGGGGTCACCTGCCACGCATCGCAGAAATGGACGGCAGCAGGTACGATTTAGACATTCTAGGAAAAGAATTATAAAATGAGCGCCTCTCCAACAAAGAGACGCTTCAGATTGTTGATAAAGGGCTAAAATGATCTTGATTTTAGCCCTTTGTCTTCTTTTCAGCTTGATAGAAAACCTTTGCAGCCCTAGGAAGGACGAGTACTGGCGCGGAGCGAATTTGACATTCGTGAGCACCAGCACGCAGGACTGACAACGAATGCGAGGGTTTGTCTACATGCTGGAGCGTCTCTCCAACAAAGAGACGCTTTTTTATGATGCGTGTAACAACTGTTCAAACTGTTTCGCATTTTGAACAGATTTTCTTTGCAGGATGATGCCATGTTCATCTATCAGAATCGCTTGCGGAACAACAGTTACCCCATACAGCTCCATGATTTGCGAAGAGCGCACATACACAGCATGATCTGGCAGCAATTGAAGGAGCAATCCATCATCTCCTTGTTCATCTCCATTGATGAAAATGAATTGAGTATCATCGCTAGAGATGTGCTGATGCATATCAGACAAAATGCTTTTGCATGTCATACAAGTGGTATTTACAAATAACAGCATCACGGCTCTTCCGTTCTGTAAATACTCCTTTAAAATGACCTTATTCCCTGAATGTGTATAGCTACGAAATAACGGCGCAGTATCACCAACATCCGCTTCCTTTAATTCAATCCCATCAAAGGATTTAATTTTACTCATAAATTTTCCGATAAAGCGAGCAAGCAAAAACACAACTGCCAGCTGAGCAATGACAATGAGTAACACAATAATTAGTAGAATATCAGTCATTTCACTTAGTCTCCTTCTATAAACGATTCAAATTGATTCATCCATTTTCTTTTGAACATCATGATTGTTTTCCCAACCGCTATAATCAAACAGACAGCCACTGCAATCAAAAAACAAATAATATGAAGTGGCCACGGAATTGTTTCTACATAGGGATGTACATAAAACAACCCAATCACAAGAGCCAGCATCGACACATTACGAATCACAATTCCCCAGTGAAGATGGTCATTTTCAAGCAAACCTCCACAGCCGCATGAAATGTTACGATGTCCTCTCAATAAATTGAAGGTGACCGCTCCAGTATAGATACATAAAAGTGCTGTAAGACCAATCGCAGGTACAAGAGACATGTTCCACACGAACAATAAACCCGTACAAGCCAATTCAACAGTCAAAAACAAATAAAACATGGGCGCCGTGAGCGCAGGAGGCAGCAGGCGATAAGCATCCATCTGCTGAATATGCGCCGTTTGTTTTCTCACTTTATCAAGCCATGCACCTGCAAAGATGATTCCTAATAAATAGACACCTATAAAATAAAAGACACTCACCTTACGCCATCTCCTTTTGTTGAAATAGTTGGGATTGTGCCTCGTAAAGCCTTTTGTACTCTCCATCTAGCGCCATTAGCTCTTCATGGTTCCCCTCTTCAACGAAAGCACCATCTTTCATCACGATAATCCGGTCTGCTAAGCGGGCCGCTCCCATACGATGTGTGATAAACAAGACCCCTTGATCCTGCGTATGATCGAATAGCTTTCGAATGAGTGAAATCTCCGATAGCGGATCGAGAGCAGAAGTCGGTTCATCTAAAATGATAAAATCACTTTCTCTAAAAAAGGTTCTCGCCATCGCAAGCTTTTGCCATTGTCCGCCAGACAGTTCATGACCTTCTTCAAAAAACCGGCCAAGCTGCGCATCGTATGTTTCTTCCATTTGATGAATTCTTTTCTCTATGCCTGCTTGCCGTGCAGCTGAGATCATGCGCTCTTCATCATCTATTTCGTCAATACGGCCAAATCCAATGTTTTCTTTCACAGTGAATTCGTACTTCATAAAATCTTGAAAAAGGACGGCCATTCTCGCATGATATGATTTTTTATAAATGGTCGAAATCGATTCACCATTGACCTTTTGCATATTCGGCTTGTCTGGATCATATAAACCGGTCAAGCATTTAATCAAGGTCGTCTTACCTGATCCGTTATCCCCCACCAATGCAATGCGTTCACCTTTATCGATATGAAAATGTATATGTTCAATAGCAGGCGTTTTCATATTCGGATAGGTAAAAGAGAGATTTTCTAGCGTAATGGACTGAATACATTCAATCCTCCGAAGCGATGCCGCTTCCTCTGTCTGCTCATCAATTTCTTCTTCTCTCTTTTGAAAAGCTCTCATTTCATCAATATAGAGACTCGTTTCATATAAACTAGAACATTCCCTCGTCAAATCCTGAAAACCACTTTGAATATTTTGCACAGCTTGGAGCACAGCGACAAACGTACCCGCAGCTAATTTCTTTTGAAAGATAAGAAAGACAATAAAAAGACCACAGCACACATAGGCAAATGTCATAAGCAATCCGCCTGCCATCTCCCAGCGAACCTGACGTTTTAGTAATTTATATTTTTCATCTGCACTTTTTACATAATGACCTTTCCATTTTTGAAGAAGGTAATTTCCTATTCCATATAAACGGATTTCCTTCAATGAATCTCGCTGCGCAACAAGATCAGACACATACATTTCTCTTCGATCATTTGCCGTTAACATGCGGTTTAATTGATACCGTGCGCCTCCAAAGAAAAGCTCAATCCACAAGACAGGCAGAGTACATAAGATCAGAATGATTGCCAAGCCCCAATGGATACCAATCATATAAATGAGAAGTGATACAACAGTAATCAATGCGCTCATGATTGTAAAAATACTTCTAACCATACTCAGAACATGCTGATGACTGTTCATCACACGTTGACTTTCATTATAAAAAGACGGGTGTTCAAATGTAATATATGGAAGCTTGATCGCCTTTTGAAGCAATTCACCCTTCAAATGCAAACCAATCAGATTTGTCGCTTTCTGCTGACTAAGCTGAAGAATGAATTGAAGCCCATATCCTAAAATCACAATGACCATTTGCAACCCAAATAACCTTAAGACCTTTTGAATATCCCCTGAAGAAGTCATGAATAAAATAATTTCATTAATCAATGTTTGAATAATCCAGACGCTAGCCAAAGGCATAAAGCCAACGATCACTTGGATGAATAGAGTTAACAGAAGATATGATCGACTTCTTTTCCAAGTATAGGAGATTGCATATAAACAATGGTTCACTGTACTCATCAAACGCTCCACCTTACACCATTTAGTATAATTGACATATTTTTGATATTTATATTATGATAGCTCTGCGTAACTTCACTCTGAGAGGACGATATACGATGACTTCAATCTTACTTTTACAGCTAACTCTTATTCTTTGCAGCCTTTTATTGACGATCGGAATCATTATCTATTTAAAACACCAGATGGAATTAATCATCTTACCAATCCAGCATGTGGGGCAAAAACTTGTTCATCCGCTACTCGAAAAACCATCACCTATTCAAATGAATGATTTACTACAAAAAAATCACAAGCAACAGTTGCTTATATTCACTGACACAGCATGTCCGCACTGCATCCCATCGCTGGAACAATTCTTAGAAACGAAAAAGCAGCGTGAACTAGACATTTCTTTTAGTATTTTGCTAAAGAATGGGAAAGAAGAGGATCAAGAATTATATCGTGATAACCAAACCAACATGCGAATTATCTCAGTAGATGAACAAATGATAGGCGCCTTTCATATTGAAGAGTTTCCATATTACATCATGGTAGAAGAAGATGAAACAATCTCATATGCAGCTCCTTTTCCGGATGGTCTTTATTCAAGGTTTTCTGCAAAATAAACATAAATGAGGCATGTGAAGATAACAAACACACGCCTCATTTTTTTATTGGTTTGGATCTGCCTGAACATCCTGATCCTTTTCCCTTGCGGCGATTTCACTCGCTTCACTTGAAGCTGTGGCTTGTTCCTCAGCTTGTTCAAACTCACTGCGAGCCTCATTTGAAATATCTACTTGGTCACCATGCTGATTCACAGTAACGGACGAAGAAGACGATTCTTTTTGAACCTCTTTCTCTAGTTCCTTTAATTTAGACACATGAAGCTCTAAATCTTTTCCTTGCTGAACTAGAGTCAGTTGTTGAAATAATGCCTTTCTCTCTTCTGGAGAATGGTCGCCTTGAACAATTTTCGCTGCTTGGTTTAAAAAAGAATTGGATGTTTGACTCGCTTGACGACTGTTTGACGTCTGCATAGCATTTGTTAAGAATGAAATTGAAGATATGCTCATGCGTTCACATCCTATTAAATAAAATCCTTGAATTTAGCAGCCACATCTAATGCGTTCTTGGCTAGTACAAATCTCACCTGTATCACGATCCACGTAGTAACGGAAAGTTCCAACACCTTGAAGGAAACAAGTTGGCGCCGATTTGCATGAAGTGACTAATTTTTGCAAAATACATCTTGAAGCTGCAGGTTGAACATTGGTCATTTTGTTTAAGAAACGATCTAACATATGAATTCCACCTTCCAATTTTTATGGTAATACAACACAATAATAACCAATTACAAGACAACTAACAACATATTTTGATAATTTTACTAATTATTTTTAACTAATAATCTTATTTATGACATAAATTGTCGTTAAAATTCATAGTAAATGTTACTTTTTTCTTATTCGAAGATAATTTATTTATCCATAAATAGTAAAGTGAAGATAGAAATTTTTAAAAATTGTTCTACATTCACTCTTCCTAAAGTACTACCTGCTCAAGTATGATAAAGAGTGAATACATAAAGGAGTGAACACCATTGCAACAAACTGAGAAAATCATTCAATCTCTTCATTCGATTACAAAGTGGGGAAAAGTTGGTAGTATATTTCTCTATATTTCAGGCGGCCTAGCTATTCTCGTTGGCTTTTGGCTTGTTCTTCCTGCTGCCCTTGGCGTCTTCCTCATTATGATGGGAATCCATGTACAAAAATCTGTAAACGCAGCTGAACAATTAATTCAAGCTCCTGATACTTCTTATGAAGAGTTATTAGAACAATATGCAAAGATGATGAAAATGCAGACGCTATTTGCCATATCAAGTATTGTCGCAGCCATTCTCTCATTCATCGCCATTATCCTGATGCTGATATTAGGCGGTCTAGCATTTCTTCAAGAAATTCCTAGTGACATTCAGCAATATGAAGGTGAATACGAGGAAGAGCTTGGTGACTTTTATTAATCGAGAGGGGTATCAATGAACATTCGATACCCCTTTTGTTTGATATTTGGCATCGTTTTACCCTTCTAAGCTTGACATTCTATCTTGATCATTTTAAAATACAAATCGTAACTATTACGAATTAAAGGGGGTTCCTATTACCGATGCGTGTAAAAATTACCTTAGCCTGTACGGAAACTGGTGACAGAAACTATATCACAACAAAGAATAAAAGAACGAATCCGGATCGACTGGAGTTAAAAAAATATTCTCCTCGGTTAAAGAAATATACCCTTCATAGAGAAACAAAATAATTTTTTAGACTACAAATCGTAATCATTACTTTTTAAGAGAGGCGGAAATGAACATGAGCATTGGCAAAGGGACAGAAGGAAATGAATAAGCGAATACCCGTTACAGTATTAAGTGGTTTTTTAGGAGCTGGAAAAACAACGATATTAAATCATGTACTACAAAATCGTAAAGGGTTAAAAGTAGCTGTTATTGTTAATGACATGAGCGAAATTAATATTGATGCAGAACTAATCAAACAAGGCGGTGAGCTCTCTCGATCAGATGAGAAGCTAGTTGAATTATCTAATGGTTGTATTTGCTGCACATTAAGAGAAGATTTGTTAATCGAAGTAGAGCGCCTATGTAAGACTGGTCATATTGATTATATTGTCATTGAGTCAACAGGTATTAGTGAACCTATTCCAGTCGCGCAAACTTTCTCTTATATTGATGAAGAAATGGGGATAGATTTGACGCGCTTTTGCCGGCTAGACACGATGGTCACTGTTGTAGATGCGAACCGTTTCTGGACCGACTTCCAGTCAGGAGAAAGTCTATTAGACCGTAAACAAGCCGTTTCCGATGATGACGAACGAGAAATTTCCGATTTACTGATTGATCAAATTGAATTTTGCGATGTGTTGATTATCAATAAGTGTGATCTAGTATCAAACTCAGAATTAGACCGACTTGAGCACGTGCAACCCACACTTCAACCAGAAGCATCTATCATCAGAACCTCAAAAGGGCAAGTAAAGCCAAGTGACATTTTAAATACTGGTTTATTCGATTTTGAAAAGTCCAGTGCTTCTGCTGGCTGGATTAAAGAAATCAACGCTGGGCATTCTCAGCATACGCCAGAAACAGAAGAATACCAAATCTCCTCCTTTGTTTATGAAAGAAGACTTCCCTTCCATACTGGCAGGTTAAATAATTGGTTAGATCAGATGCCAAAGCAAATAGTTCGCGCTAAAGGATTTACATGGCTTGCCACACATCATGATTTAACCATTTTAATTTCACAGGCTGGAAAATCTGTTGCGATTGAACCAATTGCCTACTGGATTGCTGCCTTGCCTGAGCAAGAAAAAGCACAGATATTAAAGCAAGAACCAGAGCTTCTTGATGAGTGGGACGCAGAATTTGGTGACAGGCATACAAAACTTGTGTTTATTGGCGTAGATTTACCTAAAGCAGATATCATTCGCTCACTTGATCAATGCTTACTCACACCTGAGGAATTTGATCAAGAATGGACTACGTTTGAAGACCCCTTTCAATGGAAAATCCAACATTAAGCCAGGAGGGTTTTAAGTGGCAAAGAAATCTAAAATTGCTAAAGAAAAAAAGCGGCAGCAGCTTGTATTGAAATATACAGAATTAAGAAAAGAGTTGAAAGAAAAAGGTGAATATGAAGCTTTAAGGAAATTACCTAGAGACTCTTCCCCTACTCGCTTAAAAAACCGCTGTGAGTTAACCGGTCGTCCTAGAGGTTACTTACGAAAATTTAAAATGTCTAGAATTGCTTTTCGTGAGCTTGCCTATAAGGGCCAAATTCCAGGAGTGAAAAAATCGAGCTGGTAAAGATTGAGTTGATCTTATCACAGCTCCCATAAAAGTAAAGCAGTAAAAAATGTTGAAAAATCTATTTTCTAAGCATATCTCAACCTTTTTGAGCCACAAAATAACATTTTAAAAACCAGCAGAGTTTCTGCTGGTTTTTAATCGTGACGGGATTCTAAGATGAATAGACCCTTTTTCTATAAAAGGATTTTCAACAATGATTATGACATTTTCTCTACTTTTCAAAAAATCATGATCATGATACTTTGTTGTCACTACCCACCGATGTATGACATTTCAACTTTTTTCTGATCTTTCTTCTGCTCTCTCTCAGCTGAATATTGATCATCTCTATTCGACCATAGTTCCTTCAATATGTTCTTTATATCTTCATTATCTTTTGTTGAGCGAATCACCCGCTTCAGATCAAAACCCGATGATGCAAAAAGACATGTAAACAATTCACCGCGAGCAGAAAGTCTCGCTCTATTACATGTTCCACAAAAAGCATCTGAAACAGAAGAAATAATGCCTATCTCTCCTGAACCATCTTGGTAAAAGAATCGGTTGGCTACTTCACCTGGATATTGAGGAGGTTCTGGTTTGATGGGAAATGTTGAATCAATTAGACCAATGATCTCTTTCTTTGTCATGACATGCTCTAGAATCCATTTATTCGTATTTCCGACATCCATGAACTCGATAAATCTGAGAACATGTCCTTCTTTTTTAAAGTAAGCTGCCATTGGTAAGACATCCTGATCATTCACACCTTTTTGAACAACCATATTGATCTTGATAGCAAGTCCAGCTTTTTTTGCAGCCTCAATCCCATCAAACACTTTTTGGATAGAAATATTCCTTCCGTTCATTTGCTTGAAACGGTCAGGGTTTAATGAATCCAAACTAATGGTGACTCTTTGAAGACCTGCTTTCTTTAACTTTTCAGCATATACAGGTAAAAGCGTTCCATTGGTTGTCATCGCAATATCTTCGATTCCTGGAATTTTTGAGAGCTTTTCTATTAAGATAGGCAAATCTTTTCGCATTAAGGGTTCACCACCCGTGATGCGTATTTTCACCACACCTAGGTCCTTTGCAAAAAGAGTAGCAAGCTGTTCAATTTCTTCGAAACTAAGCAGTTCTTCTTTATTCAAAAAAGGATAATCTGGTCCAAAAATTTCAGCAGGCATACAGTACGTACATCTAAAGTTACAGCGATCTGTTACTGATATTCTTAAATCGCGCAATGGTCGATGTCTCCTATCCAATATACTGTCCATACTTTGCCTCCTATTCTGTTATACGCTGATGGTGAGTGTATATATTAAAAGATTCTCCTCTGACAAATCCAACTGTCGTGATATTTAATTCTTCTGCCATATTAAGCGCCAGCTCAGTTGGTGCTGATTTTGAGATGACGATCGACACTCCTAGTTTTGCTGCCTTCAATAGAACTTCTGACGATATCCGGCCGCTAAACACAAGAATTTTATCTCTAAGTGGAATTTGATGAAGTAAACAGTATCCATAGATTTTATCTAATGCATTATGTCTTCCTATATCAGTTCTAGTGATGAATAGCTTTTCTGTATCACACAGTCCAGCATTATGCACACCACCAGTATGTTGAAACAATTGACTTTCTTCTTGTAAACATTTCATTAGACGTATACAAGTTTCGGCAGAAATGTTGATTCGATCAATGGCTGTTTTTGCTGTTTTCACATCTTGGAGAAAATAAAAGTGTCTCCCTTTCCCACAGCAAGAACCAATCACCCGTTTTGTAAAATCTGATGACTGAAATCGGCTTGAGTGAACTAAATCAACATAGGCAAAGCCCATACTTTCATCTATTGTAAACCTTTTAATCTCATTTTCAAATCGAATGACTCCTTCTGAAGCTAAAAAACCGATCACCAATTCTTTCAAATGATCTGGTGAACAAACAAGTGTTACAAATTCCTCTCCATTCACGATCACAGTTAAAGGAAATTCTTCTACAACTTCATCTGTTTTGCAAGTAAATTGACCTTCACGATATTGGTGTATGACTCGTTTCTTTTTGACAGAAGGATTCATTGTATGACCTTCCTTTCAGCACAAATTTAGTTATATGAACCAATCAAATTGTGATATTATTTTAAAAAGTCATAAAAATGTAACATATTTCTATCTTATCAAACTTTTTGATTGCTTTATATGGGGGGAACAAAATGAACAAATCGAAAAATCGCTGGCTCATCGCAACAAGTGCTGTGGGAATTCATTTATCTATTGGGTCTGTTTATGCTTGGAGTGTTTTTACGAATCCTTTACATCAGGCCTTTCAGTGGTCACTCACAGAAATAAGCCTGACCTTCAGTATTGCTATTTTATTTTTAGGTTTATCTGCTGCTTTCATGGGGCATTTCGTTGAAAGATATGGTCCAAGGGCATCAGGGCTCTTCTCAGCCATTTTCTTCGGCATCGGGATGACAGGGTCAGGATTCGCTGTACACATGTCCTCACTCCCTCTCCTCTATTTATTTTATGGTGTACTCGCTGGGATAGGATTAGGGGTAGGCTACATTGCACCTGTATCAACTTTAGTGAAATGGTTTCCGGACCGAAGAGGACTTGCAACCGGCTTAGCTATTATGGGTTTTGGATTTGCGTCTCTTATTTGCAGCCCAATTATCCAATATCTCATTGAAAAAGTAGATATTGCAAATACCTTTTACATTCTTGGAATTTCCTATTTTATGATCATGGTGATTTCATCTCTTTATTTATCACCACCAACACCTGATGACGTCAAACAATTTGATGTGTTAAAAACAAATCAAAGAAAAATCCCTCAGGATTTATCACAGCTTACAGCAAATGAAGCGATCAAAACACGACGTTTTTATTATTTGTGGCTCATGCTCTTTATTAATATCACATGCGGAATTGCCATTATTTCAGTAGCATCGCCTCTTGCTCAAGAAAGTGTTGGGTTCACTGCTGGTGCTGCCGCTACCCTTGTTGGCATTTTAGGTGCTTTTAATGGTTTAGGACGGATTGGCTGGGCTTCCTTCTCAGATTATATCGGAAGGCCGAATACATATACAATCTTCTTTAGTATCCAGCTCATTGCCTTTCCTTTACTTCCCTACTTAAAAGAACCGCTCGTCTTTTCAATCGTGATGGCGATCATTTATACGTGCTATGGAGGAGGGTTTGCCTCAATTCCAGCCTATATTGGGGATTTATTTGGCACGAAACAACTTGGTGCCATACACGGTTATATTTTGACAGCCTGGGCAGCTGCTGGTTTAGCAGGACCTTTATTTTCATCCTTTATCCGGGATATAACAGGTAACTACACGCAGAGTCTGATGGTGTTCTCTGGCTTATTTTTCATCGCTTTTATCATATCTCTTCTCATACGGAAGGATATTCAGCAGCTTAGAGAAACAAACCTTACTGCTGCTGCTTCTGTCTCATCCCGACCTTAATTTGAATTTGACAGAATCACAATCTAAAGGTAATTTTTAGATATGAAAACGCTTTATAAAGTAATAGGAGGGTGATGATATCATGGGGAAAACAAAACATAAGGGGCCTATTAAGCTTAATAAAAAACCCTCACCAAAGCTATGGGCCTCTTTTGCGCCTATGGGACTTGGAAAAGTAAAGCCGAAACACATTCGAGATACGATGAAAGTGGCTTGGGAGAACAAGGATAATCTCCCCTATGCATATCGCATTTTAACGCAAGGCGTGTGTGACGGCTGTGCCCTTGGTGTTTCAGGGCTATATGACCAAACGCTCGCAGGACCTCATATATGCACCACAAGACTAAATGTACTTCGTCTTAATACAATGCCAGCTATTGATCCAAAATGGTTTGAAGACATTCAACAGCTCAAACAAATGGACAGCACTACTCTCCGCAAACTTGGCCGTATCCCTTATCCACTGATTCGAAAAAAAGGTGACAATGCCTTTACACGTATTTCCTGGGATGATGCATTAGATCAAATCGCAGCTAAAATCAAATCAATTGATAAACGACAGCTCGCTTTCTATTTAACAGCTAGAGGAATTACAAATGAAGTCTATTATACCGCTGCGAAGGCAGCTCGCTTTATCGGGACAAATCATATTGATAATGCGTCTCGCATTTGTCATTCACCGAGCAAAACCGCTCTTAAGCGATCCCTTGGGATAGGAGCCTCCAGCTGTAATTACAACGATTGGATCGGAACAGATGTCTTAATTTTTTGGGGATCTGTCGCAGCAAACAATCAGCCCGTTTCCACTAAATATATGTATGCGGCGAAAAAGAAAGGAACCAAAATTATTGTCATCAATCCGTACAAAGAGCCTGCCATGGAAAAGTACTGGGTTCCCTCTATTCCAGAAAGTGCTTTATTCGGCACAAAAATCGCGGATGATTTCTATCAAGTCAATATAGGCGGCGATATTGCGTTTATGAATGGTGTCATCAAACATTGGTTTGACATGGAGCAGCACGCGCCCCATTCCGCTCTTGATCATGAATTTATTCAAGCCCATACTACCGGCATACAGGATTTACAGCAGCATGTCGCACAGTTGAAATGGGAAGACCTTGAAGCATCATCAGGCTTATCAAAAGAAAGAATGAAGGAATTTGCGATCCTTCTTGCCAATGCCAATTCAGGCGTTTTCATTTGGAGCATGGGTCTTACTCAGCACCGCTTTGCAACTGATAATATATCACAGGTTGCCAACCTTGCTATGTTACGTGGGTTTATTGGCAGGAAACATTGTGGTGTCATGCCAATTCGCGGGCATAGCGGTGTTCAAGGTTCTGGTGAAATGGGTGCTGACCCGTTTGTTTTGCCGGGCAGTGATTTTGATGAAGAGAATATTGAAAGAATCGAAAAGATTTGGGGGTTTGACATTCCGAAATGGCATGGTGACACCATTGGGCAATCCTTTGAGAAAATGGCTCTCCCAAAAGAACATCCGCAAAAACTCAAAATGCTGTTTACGAGCGGCGGGAACTTTTTAGAAACGATGCCAAATCCAGATGCGATCGAAAAAGCATTATCTGAGCTTGAACTCCGTGTCCATCAAGATATCATTTTGAATACCTCTACGCTAGTAGAGGCAGAAGAGACGGTAATTATTCTCCCTGCTATGACAAGATATGAGCAGCCAGGCGGCGGTACTTCCACTAGTACGGAACGCATGGTATATTTCAGTCCAGAAATTGAAGGACCTCGGATTGAGGAAGCCAGAGCAGAATGGGATATTTATATGGATCTTGCAAAAAGAGTACGTCCACAAGATGCTGAGCTGATTCATTTCGAAACGGCTGAAGACATTCGCCGTGAGATTGCGATCGCAAATCGAAACTACGATGGCATCCAGCATTTACGTCATAAAGGAGACGTTTTCCAATGGGGAGGTGCCTGGCTATGTGAAGACGGAGAGTGTCCAACACCGGATGGCAAAGGACATCTTCTTCCTGCCCAGCTGCCTCAATACCGAAAAACCGAGGGACATTTTAATATTACGACAAGAAGAGGAAAGCAATTCAACTCTATGATCTATAGTGAAAAGGATGCCTTTAATGGTGGGAAGCGTCATTCCATCTTGATGAATGAAGAAGATGCTAAAGAGCTTTATGTCAAAGAAGGTGATCCAGTTGTTTTGTTTAATCAGTATGGATCCTACCAAGGAGTCGCTCAATTTGGGGAGTTGAAACGTGGCAATATCGCTGTTTACTGGCCTGAAGGGAACGTTTTAATTCCAAAGGGTGTGTATGAGAGCTACTCACAGATTCCCGAATATAATACGGCGGCCATATTAGAAAAAGCCGAAACCTTTCATGCAAGAAAAGACCAGCACTACGTGGAGAAACGAATTGATGAATTAGAAACCACCTTGAATTGATCTTCAACTAAAAAACAGCTGGGGAAAACAATCCCCAGCTCCCATTCATATCCTACTGACTAAAAGTGCTCGCTGCATTTTGTAGAATGTAATTCAATTCTTCGGCATTTGCAGCCGGTTGATATTGTCCACCGCCTGCTTTTGCAACAGACTTTAGACTTCTGGCTTCTTTTTCATTCACGTCAAAGCCAATGATATTAACAATGGTGTCAATTCCGCCTTCATGTAATTCCTTTGCTGCTTGTGAAGGGCTTCCTCCACAAGTTTCTTGACCATCGCTGACGACGTAGACAATATTTTTCCCTTCAGCCTGGTGATCTTCAAAATCTTGCTTCGTATCTGTTAATGCTTTTGCAAGTGGTGTCCATCCGGTTGGCTTATACACATTCAGCGCTTGCTGAAATGTTGATGACTCATATGATCCAAATCCAAAAACGGCTTCAGAGCTTTCACAAGAAATTGCTTTTCCAGCATTTTTATTGGTTCCTTCATGACCAAACACACGAAGAAGAACTTGTGTATCATCTGATAAAATACTTGCGAAGCTTTGAATAGAACGTTTGGCGATATCGATTTTCTTTTCGCCTTCAACTGATTGCGCCATGCTGCCGCTTAGATCGAGTAATATCACCACATGAGCCGGCTCCTGTTTTTTTGTCACAGCATGAGCTGGTGAAGAAAGAAGCAGGACAAGACTAGCCAAAATGGTTAATACAATATTGCGTTTCATTCATAAAAACCTCCCTTTTTACATTTGTACAGAAAAAGAGAAACGAAAGCATACATCAATCGTTTCCCTTTTGTTCAGCAAGTTATTCGTGTAGTTTTAATGATTCTGCTGACAGGATAGAACCCATTTCTTTACCAGTGCTTGCTTGGTAGTAATGGCCTTTACCAGCTTTGGCTACTTGCTTTAATTGACCTTCATAGCCATCGTTAAAGTCTAATCCAATGACATTAACAACAGTCGAGCCTTTTGAGTTATGCAATTCTTTTGCTACTTTTACTGGATCCCCGCCACAAGTTTCTTCGCCATCAGTGATGAGGTACACAATATGTTTTGTTCCATTATTAAGCTGTTCATCCGCTTGCTTTGCATGTTCAAGAGCACGAGCAATCGGTGTCCAGCCATTTGGTCCAAGTCCGTTTAAAGAGTTTTCAAAGCTTTCTTTTTCGTAAGGCTGTACGCCATAAACGCCTCTAATGACTTCACATGATTGAGCTTTACCTGAATTTTTGTTGTTTCCTTCAGAGCCAAACAAGCTCATACGAATTTTAGCGTCTTTTGGAAGTGACTGAGCAAATTTAAATACCTCTTGTTTTGCGAGGTCAAATTTGCGTTCTCCCTCTACTTTTCTTGCCATGCTTCCACTTGCATCAAGTAAGATGGTGACTCTTACATCTTTGTTATGTTTTTTGACTGTAGATGCTTTTGCAAATACTGGTGAAGAGATTGACATAGATAATGTCAATACAGCTAAGGTTACGAGTGTAAATACTTTTTTCAACATCATTTTTTCCTTCCTCCCTATGTATTAAATTGAAACATCTTAATCGTAAAATATTCTGCCTTGGAATGGTATAGGACTCGGTCCCTTTTTCTCTTTCATCAAAATCACTAAAAATCTGTCAGTTGTCTAGATACATTCACCCAACACATCATTTTTTCTTTTGATTTCTCCTTCTTTCGAGGGGCTTTGTATCGGCCATCGGTTCTTGTCGGGACGTAAATGTTTAAGATTTCCTGAGGTGCGTCTTAAGTCGCAAATTGACACATTCTGTTCAAACCTCTTGGAACACACAAAAAAGATGCCCCCATTTTGAGGCACCTTTGCTTTATTTTTTAGCCATATACGTGTTAAGAAAACGATCAGCTGATTCAATTTGAATCCCTTTATAATAATGTTTCACGATAGCATCTACTTTTTTGCCTGACTGTGCCATATAATGCGCACCGTACTGACTCATTCCAACACCATGGCCATACCCCTTTGTCGTGATGATAATTTGCTGGCCCTGTCGTTCCCATGTAAAGTCCGCTGAGTGAAGCCCTAATGACTCTCGAATGTCTCTGCCTGTCAGTGTTTTACCGTTTATTACGGCTTTCGCCACTTGATTTCCAGGTGTCCTTTCTACTATCTGTCCTACCTGAGCCTGCTGAGTGAGCGTCACACCTAATTTTTGCTGAAATTCACTAACTGGGATGGTTTTCTTGTTTTGAAATTTTGGCGATTTTTCGTCCCATTTACTTGAAACACTTTTCAAATATGGAATTTCATTTTTCCAATAAGCTTCGGCATTTTCCGTTTTCCCATTACTTGTTGAAAAGAATGAGGCATCAATTGGTTTCTCGTCATAAGTGAGCACTTTTCCTTGTGTGCTGGCGACAGCTTCTGTGACTTTTTTTAACTTCCAATTGTACGCTTTTCCCCAAATTTTCTTGAGTTCCTGCTTGTTTTTATACACTTGGAACATTTGGGTATCATCTACAAGAGAGCCCTTTGGTGATTTGACGGTCTTATCGATGATCATTTGTCTGACGATATACGTTCTTGCGGCGAGTGCCTGTGCCTTAAGTGCTTCCATCTCAAAATCAGCTGGCATTTCAGATGCTACGACACCAATCACATACTCTTCTAAGGGGATGTTTTCTACCTGCTGATGAGCTGAACGATAGACGGGGATAGCGACGGGTGATTGCTTCAATTTGACTGTACCCTTTACTTCTTTTTTAACTGATGGCTCCGCTGATACATGCTGGCTTGCCTCCGGTTTCCCTTGAAACGTCGGCAACACAAGTAAAGTTGGAATCATTAAAATAATGATGCATATTCCTGCGATTGTCCATATCATTGGTTTCATATTTGGCTGCCCCCATTTGTCATTGAATCTCTTTTATCCTATGGGCGGGGACAAGCTAATATGACAGCTTCTTTCATTCAGTGGACAAGTCTTTTGATGAAGATAAGAGGCTCTTTATCAACTGATTTTACTGTTCGTCTTTATGAATAAAATTTAAGATGGTTGGATACACTAGTGATAAGCTTTTAAAATAAAGCATTCTATGATTCTAAAAAAAAATCAGCATGCCCAATGGACACACTGATTTCTTTATGATTACGCGTTCAGATCTGATACAACTTGTTCTTGTGTCACATCTGCTGTTTCATCATTTACTCTTTCAATATCTGCACCGATTGCTGCAAGCTTCTGGTGGAAGTTCACATAACCACGATCGATATGCTTCAACTCAGTGACACGTGTATGACCTTCTGCTACTAATCCAGCAAGTACAAGTGCTGCTCCTGCTCTTAAATCAGTCGCTGACACTTCAGCACCTTGAAGTTGAACCGGCCCGTTGATAATGACAGAGCGACCCTCAATTTTAATATCACCATTCATACGGCGGAATTCTTCTGCATGCATAAAGCGGTTTTCAAATACCGTTTCTGTGATCATGCTTGTTCCGTTCGCACGAAGCAATAGCGCCATCATCTGAGATTGCATATCCGTTGGGAAACCAGGATGTGGCATTGTTTTTAGATCGATTGGCTTGAGCTCAGATGGTCCAATGACTCTTAAACCTTCTTCTTCTTCAATGATCTGAATACCCATTTCTTCCATTTTTGCTACAAGTGATGTCATGTGCTCCGGCACTGCGCCTTTCACAAGAACATTTCCTTCTGTAATGGCTGCTGCCACCATGAAAGTACCTGCTTCAATTCTGTCAGGGATGATGTTGTGTTTTGCACCGTGAAGTGTTTCCACACCTTCGATTTTGATTGTACCAGTACCAGCTCCGCGAACCTTACCGCCCATGGCATTGATGTAGTTTGCCAAATCAACAATTTCAGGTTCTTTTGCTACGTTTTCTAAAATCGTTGTTCCTTCAGCTAATGCTGCTGCCATAATGATGTTTTCAGTTGCGCCAACACTTGGGAAATCCAAATAGATTTTCGCACCTTTTAAACGGCCTTGAACTTCAGCCTCGATGAAACCATTTCCTACTTGAATTTTAGCTCCCATTGCTTCAAAGCCTTTTAAATGCTGGTCAATTGGTCTTGAACCAATCGCACAGCCTCCAGGTAATGCAACTCTTGCATGACCTGTTCTTGCTAAAAGTGGTCCCATGACGAGCACAGACGCTCGCATTTTACGGACATACTCAAACGGAGCCTCAGTTTCTAGTGCATGAGATGCATCCACTGATACTTCGTTATTTTCAAAATGTACTTCTGCTCCTAAATGACGTAACACTTCATTGATTGTATATACATCGGAGAGCGTAGGTACATCACAAATTACGCTTTTTTCTGTACTTGCTAACAAAGATGCAGCGATAACTGGTAAAACGGCATTTTTTGCTCCTTCTACTTTAACTGTGCCGTTTAACTTTTGACCGCCGCGGACGATGATTTTTTCCAAGGTCTTCCCCTCCGCGTCCCAAATTCTCTATATTAATATTCAGTCGTTACGATTGGTGTGCCAACCGTAATCGTATGATTTTCGTTCATTTCCGAACTTCTGATGGCAATTTGAACATTCATTTTATCATTTGAAGTCATAATGAACTGTTCCCACTTATCTGTGTAAGCGGAAAGCGACACAAAATTAGACTCAACGAGATACTCAACTGGTTTTGCTTGAAATTCATTTGCTAACATTTCAGCCTTTTTTTGCAAAACAACATCCATCATACCATTTACATGACCATCGAGACAAGTAAAAATTACAAATTTCTCTTGTAATATGCTTTTTGCATGACGTACGAACTGATCATATGTATGCTTCCAGGTATTCAGTGGGCGAGCACCTTTTTGCTCATATAATAAATACGACTTTTGATTGGATTTTGTGTCGGTCTTCACGAGTAAAATTTTCGATAATGTATCATTTTTTTCATCTTTGTAAATTCCTGTGACTTTGGTGACATGTTTTTCTTCTTTTTCGGTCCACTCATACTGTCGTAGTTCGTCTCTCAAACGTTTCACTTTTTTTGAAAATTGTTCGGATGAAATGTCTACATTTGTTTTGGCGTGAAGAGTCCATCCATCTACTTCAATTTGCTGGTTTTTTAGACCTTCTGCTATTTGGACGAGCGGAGAAGATTCTTCCGCACGAACACCTTGAATCATCAGAACAAAAAAAAGAATAAACGCAAATAATGGCCAACCTTTTACATACTTTCTCACTTGTCATTCCCCCTTGCTACAAGTGTTGCCGCAAGGAGGTCTATGCATACGTGGAAAAGTCATCAAAGGCCATACTTTTGACACTTCTTTTTACGTTCCCGCATAAGACAGTGACCAAACCTTTTATGTTAGAACATATAAGGTATTTGTTTGGAGAAATTTAAGTAATCAAGGAAGAAATTGCTGACTGCAGATGCAATAGCAATGGTAATGAGCATCATCAGCAATCTTGCCTGAATGATTTTCCCTTTTTTAATCAGTGGGTCAATATTAACGGCAAGCAATGCCCACCATGTAATCGCAATAAAAAACAGGTGGATCACAATACTAACAATTGCTTGTTGTCCTACGTCTTCCATACAGTTGAATCCTCCTTATATTTATTTCTGTAAAGGAAAACTCCCTTTCATTATATCCTCGAAAATCGGAAAGATGAATCATTTGGAAAAAAGAGCTACATTTAGAGTAAATCCCCTCTTATCCTGGTGCCAAGGAGATGATATACTGCGTGTGGAAGGAGCTGAACATATTGAAAGATTCTTTTCCTGACTTTGTTGATTTGTACGGAGAACTGGTTCCCTCATTTGATCATGAATGGGAGGCCATTGCTTTCTACTTTGATTATAGACAGACACAGCTAGAAGAATTGGCGCAATTGTGTCATTTTCATAACATTTCTTTGGATTATTCTGAGGAGAGCCTGTATCAGTTAGAAACACTTTACTTTGATGCATTTACCAAGCAGTTGTTTGCTGAGTGGAAAATGCCAATAGATGCATTAGAAGCGATGATGAGTGTATATATGGGAGAGGTTGTCCTCCGTCATCATTCTGATGCTGACTGGGTGGTACGTCCTTATATGGACTCTCCGCATCAATATACGCTGGGTTTGCGCCGGCACAATAAAACGTGGCATAGTACGCAGTTTTGCGAGCACTTATATCTTGAAAAACAGGATTCTCACCCGTATGTGTCAATGTACCAATCCCTCATGTCATTCTAAAAAAAATCCTTCTTATCATTGTGATAAGAAGGATTTTCTGTTTTATTTCCCTGCTACATTTAAACGGTTTAATGCCCGTTTTAATGCGAGTTCCGCCCGGCGTACATCACTTTCATTCGGGTGGTTCAAATGCTCTTCAGCACGCTGTTTCGCTGATTTCGCACGATCGACATCAACTTTTTCTGATGTTTCAGCGGCCTGAGCAAGAATGGTTACTTGTTCAGGGCGGACTTCAACAAATCCGCCACTGACTGCAACCAATTCAGTTGATCCACTATGTTTTAAGCGAACTGCACCGATTTTTAGCGGAGCAACCATTGGAACGTGGCCAGCTAAAATACCAAGCTCACCGCTTTCTGCTCTGACACTGACCATTTCCACATCCGCTTGATACACTGGGCCGTCGGGAGTAACGATATTGACTTGAACGGTCTTCATGCTTTTACCCTCCTAAGGACCAGATTAGGCCTCTACACCCATCTCTTTGGCTTTTTCAACCACTTCTTCAATGCGTCCAACTAAGCGGAATGCATCTTCTGGAAGGTGATCGTATTTACCAGATAAGATTTCCTTGAAGCCTTTAACAGTTTCTTTCAATGGCACGTAAGAACCTTTTTGGCCAGTGAACTGCTCTGCTACGTGGAAGTTTTGAGATAGGAAGAATTGAACACGACGCGCTCTGTGTACCACAAGCTTATCGTCCTCTGATAATTCATCCATACCTAAAATGGCAATGATATCTTGTAGTTCTTTATAACGCTGCAATGTTTGCTGCACTTCACGCGCAATGGCATAGTGCTCTTCGCCAACGATCTCAGGTGCAAGTGCACGAGATGTTGAAGCAAGAGGATCAACCGCTGGGTAAATACCCATTTCAGTCAGCTTACGCTCAAGGTTTGTCGTTGCATCAAGGTGAGCGAACGTTGTTGCTGGAGCTGGATCCGTGTAGTCATCCGCAGGTACATAGATCGCTTGAATCGATGTAACCGATCCTACGTTTGTAGACGTGATACGCTCTTGCAGCTGACCCATTTCTGTTGCAAGTGTCGGCTGATAACCTACCGCTGAAGGCATACGTCCAAGAAGGGCTGATACTTCAGAACCTGCTTGTGTAAAGCGATAGATGTTATCGATGAAGAACAATACGTCTTGACCTAGTTCATCACGGAAATGCTCTGCCATTGTCAAACCAGTTAGGGCAACACGCATACGTGCACCTGGTGGCTCGTTCATTTGACCGAAGACCATGGCTGTTTTTTCGATAACGCCAGAATCTTTCATTTCGTAGTAAAGGTCGTTTCCTTCACGTGTACGCTCTCCAACACCAGCGAATACAGAAATACCGCCGTGTTCTTGTGCGATGTTGTTGATCAATTCTTGAATCAGAACGGTTTTACCTACACCGGCTCCACCGAATAGACCGATCTTTCCGCCCTTGATGTAAGGAGCTAGAAGGTCAACAACTTTAATACCCGTTTCAAGAATTTCAACTTCTGTAGAAAGTTGATCAAAAGAAGGCGCTTGTCTGTGGATTGGATCTCTTTGAGCTTCCACACCAAGTGGCTCATCTAAGTCAATATTATCTCCCAGTACGTTGAATACGCGTCCAAGTGTTACGTTACCAACTGGTACTGAAATTGGTTTTCCAAGGTCTACAGCTTCCATACCGCGCTTCACACCATCTGTTGATGCCATTGCGATGGTTCTGACTGTATTATCACCTAAATGTAGTGCTACTTCTAAAGTTAAGTCGATCGTAACTTCACTTTCACTTTCCGCTTTATGCGAAACTCTGATCGCATTATAAATCTCAGGCAAGTGACCGTCTTCAAAATGAACGTCTACGACTGGTCCCATGATCTGACTGATGCGTCCTGTTTTCATTGCATTCCCTCCTGACAATTATTTCTATTCTAAGGCAGCTGCTCCGCCGACAATTTCTGTAATCTCTTGTGTAATCGCTGCTTGACGAGCACGGTTGTAAGAGAGTGTCAGGCCGTCGATCAATTCTTTCGCGTTGTCTGTTGCACTCTTCATTGCTGTCATTCTTGCAGCATGTTCACTTGCTTTGCTGTCAAGAAGCGCACCGAAAATCAAACTCTCTGCATATTGAGGAAGGAGAACTTCAAGAATTTCTTCTTCAGAAGGCTCAAACTCATAAGATGCGGAACGTTTATTGGGTGTCGCTGCGGCCGAAATGTCCGTTAGCGGCAATAATTTCTTCTCTGTTACTTCTTGTGAAATGGCACTGACAAAGTGGTTGTAGAACATGTAAAGTTCGTCAAACGCTTCATCAGAGAACATTTGAACTGTACTGCTTGCTAATTCTTTAATATCAGCAAACGCTACTTCGTCTCCCAGCCCTGTGACTTCAGAAATAACTGGAATACCGCGCTTTTTGAAGAAGTCGCGTCCGATTTTACCAATCACAATCACCGCATATTCATCAGCGGATTGATGACGAGATTGAATGGTTTGGTAAGCGGCACGCAAAATCGAGCTGTTAAAAGGTCCTGCAAGTCCTCGATCAGATGTAATGACGAGATACCCTGTTTTCTTGACAGGTCTTGAAAGAAGCATTGGGTGCTTAGCACTTGTTCCAGTTGCGATTGCAGCAACGACTTCCTGGATTTTTTCCATGTAGGGAACAAAAGACTTCGCATTGTTTTCAGCACGATTCAGTTTCGCAGCTGATACCATTTGCATCGCTTTTGTGATCTGACTCGATTTTTTCGTTGACGTGATCCTTGACTTTATATCGCGTAATGAGGCCAAAGATTTCACCACCTTTTTTCAGGAATCCGTGTTCATTTACGTGAAAAGAGAGAAAAAGAGAATCTTTTTCTCTCGGAAAGATTACTAATTAGTTGCTTGGTGCAAACGTACGTTTAAAGCCTTCGATTGCTGTATTCCACTCTTCATCAGCAGGCATGTTTCCTGTTTGAGAGATCGTGTCAAACAAGCCTTTATGGTTTTCTTCAATGTACATGAATAACTCAGCTTCGAAACGTTTGACATCAGCAATCGCGACATCGTCTAAGTATCCTCTTGTAAGTGCATAAAGAATCGCTACTTGTTTTTCAACTTTAAGCGGTTTGTTCAAGTCTTGTTTTAAGACTTCAACTGTTCTAGCACCACGGTTTAATTTTGCTTGAGTCGCTTGGTCTAGATCAGATCCAAATTGAGCGAATGCTTCAAGCTCACGATAAGAAGCAAGATCCAGACGAAGTGTACCTGCTACCTTTTTCATCGCTTTGATTTGTGCAGAACCACCTACACGGGATACAGACAATCCTGCGTTTACTGCTGGACGTACGCCTGAGAAGAAGAGGTCAGATTGTAAGAAAATCTGTCCATCTGTGATTGAAATAACGTTTGTTGGGATATATGCAGAGATATCGCCAGCTTGCGTTTCTACGAAAGGCAATGCTGTGATAGAACCGCCACCCTTTTCGTCACTAAGCTTCGCTGCACGCTCTAATAAACGAGAGTGAAGATAGAAAACATCACCAGGGAATGCCTCACGACCTGGAGGACGACGAAGCAATAATGAAAGCTCACGGTAAGCTGCCGCTTGTTTAGAAAGGTCATCATATACAACAAGTACGTGCTTGCCGTTATACATGAATTCCTCACCCATCGTTACACCTGCATAAGGAGCAAGGTAAAGAAGTGGGGCTGGCTGTGATGCAGAAGCTGTGACTACAATTGTGTAATCAAGCGCACCATGCTTACGAAGTGTTTCAACAACACCACGAACCGTTGATTCCTTTTGTCCGATTGCTACATAAATACAGATCATGTCTTGATCTTTTTGGTTTAGGATCGTATCAATTGCAACAGATGTTTTACCTGTTTGACGGTCACCAATGATCAATTCACGCTGTCCGCGTCCGATTGGAATCAAGGCATCAATTGCTTTAATCCCTGTTTGAAGCGGCTCATGAACAGATTTACGATCCATAACGCCTGGTGCTTCACTTTCGATTGGACGAGTTTTGCTTGTTAAAATTGGACCTAGTCCATCAACAGGCTGACCAAGTGGGTTCACAATACGTCCGATTAACTCTTCACCAACTGGAACCTCCATGATACGACCTGTACGTTTTACATCGTCACCTTCGCGGATATCTTTGTAAGGTCCTAAAATAACGATACCTACGTTAGACTCCTCAAGGTTTTGAGCCATACCCATTACACCGTTAGAGAACTCAACCAGCTCTCCTGCCATAATGTTGTCAAGGCCATGTACACGCGCGATACCGTCCCCTACTTGGATGACTGTACCGACATCTTTTACTTCAATTTCAGATTGATAGTTTTGGATTTGCTGCTTTATCAGCGCGCTAATCTCTTCAGCTTTGATACTCACTAAGGTTTCACCCCTTCTAACGATTTTCGCCTGCAAGCTGACGTTCAATGCGGGAAAGCTTTCCGCTGACACTGCCGTCATAAATGCGGTTTCCGATACGGATTTTCACTCCGCCTATTAGATCCTTGTCAATCACATTTTCAACACGCAGTGATGTGACTCCGGCTTTTTTGGCAAATACTTCAGATAAAGATTGAATTTCAGCACCGCTCAGCGGTTTCACTGAATACACGATCGCATCGTCTATTTGTTTCGTGCGGTTTGCCAGTTTCACAAACTCAGACGTCATTTCAGAGAAAATATTCGTGCGTCCGCGGTCAATCAATAAATACATTGTGTGCAATACATGTGTCGAAACACCTTTGAAAGCTTCTGCAATCAAATGTTTCTTTTTGTCTGCCGTAATCTTTGGATGAACAAGAAAGTCATTCAATTCTTGGTCAACCTTTAGAACTTTTTTGATCTCATTCAGCTCTTTTTCAGTTTCGTCTACTGCCGAAGAAGCAAGAACGATGTCAAAAAGAGCAGAAGCGTAACGCTTAGAGACAATAGTCACGCTCATCGGCTTTCGCCTGCCTCTTTAAGATACTCTTGAATCAATTTCTCTTGTGCTTGCTCATCAAGTTCTCTTTCAATCACTTTAGATGCAATAAGTACAGATAGTGATGCAACCTGCTCGCGCAGTGCAGCCACAGCTTGTTCTTTTTCTTTCACGATTTCAGTTCTAGCAGACTCTTTCAAGCGCTCTGACTCTTGACGTGCTGCTTGAATGATCTCTTCTTTTTGTTTCTCACCAATCTTTTTCGCATTTTCGATGAGTGTATGTGATTCTTCGCGTGCTTCTTTCAATAAGACACGTTGTTCTTCAAGAAGCTTTTCAGCTTGAACGTGCTTTTGTTCAGCACTTGAAATTTCATTTCCTATATAATCTTCACGCTGTTTCATAATCCCTAATAAAGGCTTAAGCGCAAATTTCTTTAAAAGTGCAAGCAAGATGAGCATAGCGATCAGCTGGAATATCATATCCCCGGCGTTGAAACTTAAGCCACCTGCTCCTAAAACCACTGGTAACTGAGACATTTAGTACGGCAACTCCCTTCTTTAAATAATATGTTAAGAAACAAAACATAAAGGAATGGCGAAGTTTCGAACTAATCTGATCTTCGCCATTAAAATTCATATTAGAACGCTTCTCACATATTAACCAAAGAATGCCAAGAATGCGATAACGACAGCGATAATTGGAAGTGCCTCAACTAAAGCTACCCCGATGAACATAAGAGTTCTTAGTTCTCTACCAGCTTCTGGCTGACGAGCGATTCCTTCAACTGTTTTAGATACGATTAGACCGTTACCAATACCTGCTCCTAGTGCTCCCAAACCGATTGCAATTGCTGCTGCTATTAAATTCATTAAAAAGCTCCTCCTTTAAAATAACGTCCTTTTTGGACTCTCAATTTTTTAGTGTTCGTCGCTGACTTTATGAGAAATGTACACCATTGTCAGCATGGTGAAGATAAATGCTTGGATTGTTCCGACAAACAAACTGAATGCCTGCCATACAATCATCGGCACGATGGCACCTAATGTACCAACGATACCAAGCGCAATGTTTTGCGTGTAGAAATTGGTCGCAAGTCCTGCAAGCAAACCAAGAAGAATCTCTCCAGCAAAAATGTTTCCATAAAGACGCAAACCAAGTGTTAGCGTGTTTGCAAATTCTTCAATAAGTTTCAATGGTACTAAAAGCGGAATTGGTCTAAAGTAGTCTTTCGTATATTCCTTGACTCCTTTTGCCTTGACACCGTAGTAATGTGTCAATCCCATGACCATAATCGCTAGTGTCATTGTAATTGCAGGGTCTGCTGTTGGTGATTTCCACCACAAGTTGTGATCGACCGTAATCGAAAATGGCAGTCCAAGCATGTTTGAAACAAATATGTACATGAGTAATGTAACGCCAAGCGCTAGAAATGGGGCTCCTGTTTTCATGTCCATCGAACTACCTATGATATTTCGAACAAAATCAACAATCCATTCCATGAAGTTCTGCGCCTTTGTCGGACGAATAGACAGAACACGAGTAGTCAGCACCGCTATGAGAAGAACGATGATACTAGCAATCGTAATCATGAGAACATTGGATAAGTTGAACGTTAACCCTAAAAATTCTGTCGTTTTTGAACTGTGACCCAAAGAGTATTCACCTCTCTTCCATAGTAGAACGTTTAAGTTGAATGAAGGAATCTATCATAATGACAGGATATATTGTCATTAATCCTATAACAACACCTGCCAGATGAACTTCATTAGGGTAACGCCAAGCAATCGCTACTGCGAGAATTGCGTTGGCCCACCTGGCTGTACTTCCCATTGAACGAATGGATTTTCCTTTTTTAACCGCTCGATCAAAAGCGTGCATTCTCCGTATAAGTAGGAATAAATTAAAGAAAGCAAAAATTGTGCCGATAATCAAACCAAGAAACAGTGGTTTAAAACCAGGCATGGCATAGCCAAACACAAAAATTGCCAATAGATAGAACATGTATTTACTCTGTCTGCGGAAAATCGCGTTTGGATCGTTCATTCATCTGACTCCCGATGAAAAATATTGTAAAAAAGGTAATAAATGGTGATGAAAACTGCGTAGAAGACGCTTATGATAAGCAGTCCTGTTCGAAAAAAATCAATCACCCATCGGTCTAATTGCACAATCAGACTTGAAATCTAAAGATCTATGGGATGTTGCTTCATTCGCTGATACAAACCCTGATAATTAAAGGGTTCACAATGAGGATTAGTAGAGTGCTATAGGCTATGAAAACCTTACCATAATACCCTCGTTTAGCATACAATAGCGTCTATGATGTGTCAATCCGTTGAAAGTTAAAAAACTTTTCTATAATGATAGAGCACACAAAATGTTCACAATTTCATCAAACTTTAGGAGACACGTGACATTCATTGAAAAAAACAGCTAATGTTCAGTATACATTGATTTTTCTAAGAACGACATCAACCGTTTGTCATATATTTCAAAAAGCCCACATGCACGTTTGCATGTGGGCTTTTATTAAAACATGTTATTTCGTTCCATACATACGGTCACCAGCATCACCAAGACCTGGGATAATGTAGCCTTTTTCGTTCAATTTCTCATCTAATGCTGCAATGTAGATATCAACGTCAGGATGGTGCTTTTGCATTTCTTCTACACCTTCAGGAGCAGCAATCAGACACATGAAGCGAATGTTTTTCGCTCCGCGTTTTTTCAAGCTGTTCAATGCTTCGACTGCTGAACCGCCAGTTGCAAGCATTGGATCTACTACGATAAATTCACGCTCTTCCACATCAGATGGAAGCTTCACATAATATTCAACAGGCTTTAATGTTTTCGGATCACGGTATAAACCGACATGTCCCACTTTAGCAGCTGGAATGAGTTTCAAAATCCCGTCCACCATACCAAGACCTGCTCTTAAAATTGGCACAACACCGAGTTTCTTCCCTGAGATCACGTTTGATTTCGCTACTTGTACAGGTGTTTCTACATCTACCTCTTCAAGCGGTAAGTCTCTTGTGATTTCAAATGCCATTAATGTTGCGACTTCATCCACTAGCTCTCTAAATTCTTTTGTTCCTGTATGAACGTCACGAATATATGTAAGTTTGTGTTGAATAAGCGGGTGATCAAATACATAAACCTTTGCCATTGCTTGCTACAACTCCTTTTCTGTCATCTTCCGGTGAACTTTGCACACTTCCTACAATTCTACATAAAAAGACATCATCTTTCAATATGATTCGCAAATCCTACAAAAAAAAACCCACATGCCAAAAATAGGCAAATGGGTCTGCTTTTTAATAATCTAATTCGTTATATAAAGGGAAGCGGGCAGTCAGATCAGATACACGCTTTTTCGCTTCTTCTAATTTCGCTTCATCTTCATGATGTTTTAGAGCAAGCGCAATAATGGAACCGACTTCTTTCATTGCCTCTTGATCGAAACCGCGGCTTGTCACTGCTGCTGTGCCAACACGTACACCACTTGTGACAAAAGGTTTTTCTGGATCATAAGGAATCGCATTTTTGTTCACTGTAATACCGATTTCATCAAGAACATTTTCTGCAATTTTTCCTGTGATACCAAGAGAACGCAAGTCGATGAGAACAAGATGGTTATCCGTTCCACCGGATACAAGCTGAATATCTTCAGATAAAAGGGTTTCAGCTAGCTGCTTTGCATTGTCAATGACGTTTTGTGCATATGTTTTGAAATCTCCGTTCAATACTTCACCGAAAGAAACAGCTTTTGCAGAGATGACATGCATCAGTGGTCCACCTTGAATACCAGGGAAGATCGATTTGTCGATCTTTTTACCAAACTCTTCACGGCATAGAATCATTCCGCCGCGAGGTCCACGCAATGTTTTGTGAGTCGTCGTTGTCACAAAATCTGCATAAGGAACTGGATTTGGATGAAGACCTACTGCAACAAGACCTGCAATGTGAGCCATGTCGACCATAAAGTAAGCACCGACTTCATCCGCAATCTCACGGAACTTTTTGAAATCAATTTGACGTGGGTATGCACTTGCACCCGCAACAATTAGCTTTGGCTTATGTTCACGTGCTTTTTCAAGTACATCTTGATAGTCGATATGCTGCGTTTCTTTATCAACACCATATTCTACAAAGTTGTACTGTACACCACTAAAGTTAACAGGGCTTCCGTGTGTTAAATGCCCGCCATGTGATAAGTTCATACCTAGCACTGTATCGCCATGCTCAAGAATGGTAAAGTATACGGCCATGTTCGCTTGAGCACCTGAGTGAGGCTGTACGTTCACATACTCAGCGCCAAAAATTTCTTTTGCGCGGTCACGTGCGATATCTTCTACAACGTCTACATGTTCACAACCGCCATAGTAGCGTTTACCAGGGTAGCCCTCTGCATATTTGTTTGTTAATACAGAGCCCTGCGCTTCCATGACTGCTTCGCTTACAAAGTTTTCTGATGCAATTAATTCAATTTTGTCTTGCTGGCGTTTCCGCTCTAGTTGAATTGCCTTGAATACTTGTGCGTCTTGCTCAGGTAAATGTTTCATCAGCGAAATCCTCTCCAATCTATTTCCATTCGATGTTTTCACCATCTCATTGTACACGGTTTTTGAGTGAAATGTAAAAGTTTTTTTGGAAAATCGACTTCTTTTTTTACGAAAAACCGAATATTCAAGTGGTGAAGAGCCTTCATCATTCAACATTATATTAGAAATATATCTTAGCTAAGATTTTGTATAAACCGCTCGTTCTCCGCCAATCAGCTTCGGACGCGTTTTCGCAAACGTCACATGTGCATGTCCTAATTGATGACGACTAAGGCGAACAGGTACAGCGACTCTCTTTAGATGCATCCCAATGAATGTATCACCGATATCGATCCCAGCATGCGCCTCGATGGATTCAACTAACACAGGATGTTCCATGTGCTGATACGCATGAGCCGCCATCGAACCACCCGCCTTTCGGACAGGTACTGCCGCCACAATCTCTAGATTAAGCCGGAAAGCCACTTCTTCCTCCACAACAAGAGCACGATTCAAATGCTCACAGCACTGGAAAGCGACCTCAATGCCGGTCTCTCGTCTTAGCTGATCCAATTCTTGATAAATGGACGCAGCTATTTGCTCACTTCCTGCTGTCCCAATATGCTCACCAGCCACTTCTGATGTACTGCAGCCGATCACTAAGATTTGCCCAGCACGCAGTTCGACCATTTGATGAAACTCTTTTAACATTTCAAGCCAATCTTGACCAATGTTCATGTTAAGCGCTCCTTATAGGTGCTTTTCTTCGTAATCAGCGATCTTACCAATCCGTACAGCATGTCGTCCTGCCGTAAATTCTGTTGTCAGCCAAATGTGTGCAATCTCACGTGCTAATCCAGGTCCAATGACTCGTTCTCCCATTGCAAGGACGTTTGTATCATTATGTTCTCTAGTCGCTTTCGCACTAAATGTATCATGTGCCAGCGCGCAGCGAATTCCTTTTACTTTGTTTGCTGAGATACTCATACCGATGCCTGTCCCGCAAATTAAAATGCCGCGGTCCACTTCTCCGTTTGCCACCATGTTAGCTACAGGAAAAGCATAATCTGGGTAGTCTACAGAACCTGATCCACATTCACAACCCATATCAATGTATTCAATCTTCAATTCATCCATCAGTTGTTTGATTTCTTCACGAATATTCGTTCCGCCGTGATCGGATGCAATAGCTACTTTCATCGGGCAATTCCTCCTAAGGTTGAGTTGATCTGTTATGCCTTACATTTATTCTTTATTTACAGTTATATTTTAACCTCTGCTTAGTCATTTGCAAACAAAAGCAGAAAAACCGTTGATGCAACGGTTTTACAGGTTGTCCATTACGAGGACGTCTAATCCTTTTTCAATTTCTCAGCCAGCTGCTGGAGCAATGCTTCAAGTTCATCACGTGTTTCCTGATAAACAGACAGGCTTCCTCCAAATGGATCGGAAACATCGCCTTCTGTCCCTGTCGCGAATTCCTTTAGAGTGAAGATCTTGTCTTTTGCATGTGCATATTGCTCCACAATCAACTGTTTATGCTGCATGGTCATGGTGAAGACGTAATCAGCTTCTCGCAGAAGATCCTCTGTCAGTTTTGCTGAAGAGTGATTCAGTGGAATGCTTTTCTCAAATAGTGCTTCGACCGCTTGAGGAGAAGCCTTCCCAGCATCTGAGGCAAAAATGCCCGCTGATTTAACAGTGACCTCTAAACCTTTCTCTTGTGCAATTGAAGCAAAAAGGGCTTGAGCCATCGGACTTCTGCATGTATTTCCCGTACAAACAAATAAGATTTTCATCTTTCGCCCTCCTTTTCTTCTATTATATAGCATTTCATTCTACATGTTATGTAAGGAGACTGACTAGAGCGGAAATAATAATTTGATACCAAAGGCTAGTAAAATGATTCCGCCAAGCGCTCCGCTATATGATCCCACCCATGAACGGACCTGTTTACCGAGTAATAATCCAAGCCATGTGAGGATCATACTAAAAAAACCAAACAATAAAATGGTCATCCATACGTGAGAACCGTAAATTCCGAGACTTAAACCAACGGAAAAACTATCTAAGCTGACACTTGTTGCAAAAAGAACAAGACCAGCGCCAACAGGTGCGATAAATGGTTTATCTTCTTTCCGAATAGACGCAATGATCATTTGCAGCCCGAGCACCAAAAGCAGCGCCCCGCCGATATAGGTGGCAAGGAGACCGAGCCAGCCTGATAGGAGCTGACCTGTTAGCATACCAAAAAGCGGCATAAACATATGAAATATCCCAATGACAAGTCCAATATAAATGATCTGGCAAAACCTCAGTTGAATCATTCCCATGCCAAGTCCAACCGAAAAAGCATCCATACCCAGTGCAAAAGCCATGATGCTGAGCGTCAGCAATTCGCCAGCTAGTTCGTACATGTAAATCCCCCTTGGACACGCATTCTCCTTTAACCTATGTTTGTCCAAGAAGGGTTAGAACTATTTGAATGAAGAGAGAGTGCGCCCTCCTGCCGCTTTTTGCAGACGGTTCATAATTGCTGAACCAACCCCCTGCTCTGAAAAGGCTTCTGAAATAATGACATCTACATCTGTCTCATCAAATTGTCTTAGTACACGATATAAGTTTGCCGCTATCGTTTCAGGTTTTTCTCTCCACCCACAGCTGAAAACAACATCTGCCGCAAACAACGATTTCTTTTCTTCTGTTGTCAGCACGCCAACTTTGAAACCTTCCGCCTGGTATGTTTGAATGTGACGCTGCATCTCTTCATCACTTCCAAAAAAGAGATACATCTTAGCTTCAGGGGCGTAGTGTGTGTATTTCATCCCTGGCGATACAGGCGCTTCGTCCTTTTTTGTCAGCCCTGGGTCAATACTAACCGTTCCTACTACCTCTTCTAAAGCTTCTTTTGTAATCCCGCCCGGCCTTAGGATGACTGGAATCTCGTCGACACAGGATACAACCGTTGACTCAACGCCAATACCAGTTGAACCACCATCGACAATTCCAGCGATTCTTCCATCGAGATCACTCGCTACATGGTCAGCTTGTGTTGGTGATGGTTTGCCTGAACGGTTGGCACTTGGTGCGGCAATCGGCAGGCCAGCCGTTCGGATGAGCTCAAGCGCAATCGGATGGTCAGGCATTCTCACACCGACCGTGGATAAACCTGCCGTGACCTGCTTTGATAAAGTGCCCGGCTTACACGGAAGAACAATGGTTAATGCACCCGGCCAAAAGGCATCCATCAACGCCTTTGCTTTTTCGCTTTCTATTTGCGCAAATTCATGAAGCTGCTCAATTTCCGCAATGTGGACAATCAATGGATTATCACTTGGACGCCCTTTCGCTTCATATATTTTCATGACAGCTTCTGTCTCTTTCGCATTAGCCCCTAGTCCATACACCGTCTCTGTCGGAAAAGCGACCACTTCGTTTTGCTGCAATAACAACGCTGCCTGTTCAATTTGTGGATAGTATGTGGATAAATTCTTTTCTAAATCCACAGACCACCTTCTTGTATTTAACATCATACAAACTCCTTTTAAAAAAGATAAAACTGTTGATATATCTCAATTATCCTTTTGAAAGTATAAAAGATGATGATCAATAAAACAAGCGTTGTCCACAATTTGTGGATAACGCTTGTTTAACGGTGGATAAGTATGTGTATAAGTTCAATATATTGTGATTAACTGGCTTTTTTTTGAAGAACCACTGCCTGTTCTTTCGCTAAGATCTCTTTTGCATGTGCAGATACCCACATGCTTTCTGGAATATCCTCTAAAGCCGTGAAGCCCATCAATGCCAAAAAGTCATGTGAGGAGGAGTGGTTGGCGACGACATAAAACGTATCCACACCTATTTTCCCTCCGAGCGTTTGAACACTTTGGAACAAAGATACGATGTGTCCCTGACCTAGTTTATCTGATATGACAAGAGACCGCAGCAGGCCCTCTTGTTCACTAAGCTGTTCAAGACCTAAACACCCTGCCAGCTGACCTTCTGCATCTTCCATGACAACAAATGTCGTACGCTCTGCAAGCGTGACGCCGCCTTTCGCTTGTCCTTTTTCAAGAAAAGCATTGATCGCTGGGGCATCTTCTTCTGTGGCTATTCTTAATTGATAAAACATGCTTTCACCTCTTTTTGATCTCTTACTTCAACTCTATGAGGCAAAAACAGATTTATACCTTTTTTAGGAGAAAAGACTAGAGACCCATTCGAATAAAAAGAATTTCACTTCACCCGTCTCTTCTTTCTCTTCTTTGACCACTTCATTCACAGACTCATCTGTTTGCTGTGCTGTCACTTCGTTATCCTCATCCCCCTCTGGCGATGCGATAGCTTCTCCATTTGAAAAATCGATAAAGCAGAGCGGCGGGAATAACACACACCACCAATTGGCTCCATCCCCTTCTCCAAGCGTAATTAAAATGGCTTCATATTTCCCAGCAGGATAAACGAAATTTCCATAAAGCTTTGTTGGAAATGAGGCTTTTTGGAAGCTGACTGATACGGATTGATCAATGTGCTGCTCCTTCAATTTCGCTTTGGCAATACGATTGATTTCTGGAAGCTTGGACCGAATCACACGTCTTGCTTCTTCAATGGATGTAAGGTCTTTGACCCATTCTGTCATATTAGCATTGACTTCGTCTCGAATGCTTCTTTTCACATCCTGATCTGCTGAACGATCACTATTTGCTAAAATGCGTAATCGAATGGCTTCGTCTGGTATCACAACAGGCTGATTTGCAGAAGCAGCCGCTGTCTCCTCTCTGCCAAGGTTTGCAAAAGCACCGCATAATAATAGAAACATATAAAGACAAATCATCATTTTACTTTTAAGCATGATGTGTTCCCCCCACTTTTTCTCTTCGCTACAAACATTGTGTCCAGGAAACCCATCTCATAAACAGGAAAAATGATTTTTTTAATAGATTATGAGTCAAATGAAAAAAAACCGCTCCATTAAGAACGGCTTTGAAGTGAGGATTGGTAATCGGAAGGGTACAGTCTTCCATCCCAATCTCGGCTGATTTTTAACCCTGCATCTGTTTTGATGACAGTCATTGCTCCTTTTTTCTTGATTTCTTTTTTGACTTTTCCGTTTTGATTAATAAATTGAATCATCATTTCATAGTTAAATTCAATTCTGTCATCGCTTTCATCTGAAGGCGTAAACGTAATTTTCTTCAGCTTAATTTGACAATCTTGATCCTTTGCTGCTTCTAGCACGCTCGGGAACATGCTGTCTTGTGTATATTCTTGATATTCATGCTCGGTTAAATAAGACTTCAGCTTCTCCTTCATGTCAGTTAGGTCATCTGTTCGATTCACTGTGTATTGTGCTTTTTTATAGCTTTCTCCAAATGCTGCTGCTTCTTTTTTAAAGCTCGGTTTGCCACAAGCACTCACAATCAATAGTACACTGACGATGACCAACACCATCGCATACCTTCTGTTCACACCATTCGCTCCTTCAAAACAAATTTATGTAAAAAAATCATGATCAGAATGTTCATTCTTCTATATATACGTTTCTCTTTTACCATAAGTTTCATCTTTACATAATAAAATAGTCCGACTTTATTCAGCCGGACTTTCCGTTTTGAATGTGTGCGCAAACAGCTCGGTCTTTCCCGTTAATATCCTTGACGATGCGGACATCTGCCGCGGGAAATGACTGCAAGAAAAGTGCTTTTACATCTTGCCCTTGCGTATGTCCAATTTCAAAGACAACGACCGCCTGCTTATGAAGTACATGGTGAAGATCACGAATGAGACGCTTATAAAACCACAGACCATCACGACCATCTGTCAGCGCATTTACTGGCTCATGCTTCGTAACCACCTCTGACAAGCTGTCCATTTCTTCTGCCGCAATATAAGGTGGATTGGAAATAAACAGATCCACTTTGATGCCGTGATCCTTGATAGGTTCGAGTAAGTCCCCTTGTAAAAAATGGACGTCTGCACCTAGCGCTTGCTGATTCCGCTTTGCTACCGCAAGTGCTTCATGTGAAATATCCGTTGCTGTGACAGATAGTGTTTCTTTTTCAAGAGCGAGCGTAATCGCAATTGCCCCGCTTCCGGTGCCAACGTCTACTGCTTGAAGCGGCTGATCGTGCGGGAAGATGTCACTCATCAAATTCAGTGCCGCCAAAACGACCTCTTCCGTTTCAGGGCGAGGAATGAGAACATGTTTGTTCACCTCGAAGGGACGGCCGTAAAAAAATTCAATACCTGTTAGATGCTGAACAGGCACGCCTTTCTTGTGCTGCGTGACAAACTCGCTGAATAACCGATCTTGCTCCTCTGGCAGCTGATCATGAAAACGTGCAAGAAGTTCACTTCTGCTTAAGTCCAGTACATGCATCAAAAGGAGCTCTGCTGCGTTTTGGTCTCTACCGGCTTCCGTTAACAAAGAAGAAGCCCATTTAAGGGCTTCAAAGTTGGTACGCTGATTATTTTGCATTTTGAAGCTTTCTTGCTTGGTCTTCCATAATTAATGCATCTATGACCTCGTCAAGTTTTCCTTCTAAAATTTGATCAAGCTTTTGAATCGTTAATCCGATGCGGTGGTCTGTTACACGGTTTTGTGGGAAGTTGTACGTACGGATACGCTCTGAACGATCCCCTGTTCCAACAGCAGATTTACGCGTTTGATCATATTCAGCCTGTGCTTCACGCTGGAATTTATCATAAATTCTCGCACGTAATACTTTCATGGCTTTTTCTTTGTTTTTGATTTGTGATTTCTCATCCTGACAGGAAACAACCACGCCTGTTGGAAGGTGAGTTAATCGAACAGCAGACATGGTTGTGTTAACACTTTGTCCGCCAGGCCCGCTTGATGTGAAAGTATCTACACGGATGTCTTTTTCGTGGATATCAATTTCAACTTCTTCAGCCTCGGGCAACACAGCAACTGTCGCTGTTGATGTATGAATCCGTCCGCCTGATTCCGTTTCCGGAACACGCTGCACGCGGTGTGCACCGTTTTCAAACTTTAGTCTGGAATATGCGCCTTTCCCGCTAATCATAAAGATAATCTCTTTATAACCGCCAGTTCCAGTCACATTCGCTTCCATTACTTCTGTTTTCCAGCCCTGCATTTCAGCATAACGGCTGTACATACGGTAAAGGTTTCCAGCAAAAAGCGCGGCCTCTTCTCCTCCTGCTGCACCACGAACCTCCACAATAACGTTTTTGTTGTCATTCGGATCTTTCGGGATCAGCAAGATTTTCAGCTCGTCTTCTAAACGTTCCGTTTCCTCTGTGAGCTCTGAAATTTCTTCTTTGACCATGTCGCGCATCTCGGCATCTAGCTTTTCTTCCAGCATTGCTTTCGCTTCGCTCAACTGGTCGTATGCCGCACGATATTGTCTATATACCTCAACAGTTTCTTGAATATCAGATTGTTCCTTCGAATATTCACGAAGCTTCTTAGGGTCGTTCACCACTTCAGGGTCACTTAAATATTCATTTAGCTTTTCATAGCGTTCTTCAATTGATTTTAAACGGTCTAACATGGTCTTCACCTCTGTTTTGTGCGTAACAGTCTAATTATAGTATAGCGGGGTATGACAGTCAAAAAAATTTCCAAAACAATTGATTTTCTGCAATTTTCCGCTAGAAAACACGATCTTTGGCGATTGGTTACTTGTTTTGTCTAACGTGAAGGAACAGTTCCTCCTTGAAGAGAATGGTACTTATAATTGAAAAAAGGGAGGGCATTTGGTTTGAATACAAATGAGGTTGCAAAAGAAATTGGCGTTTCTTCAAAAACGATTCAGCGTTGGGTTAAACAGCTCAACATCCCTGTCGCCCGGAATGAACTTGGACATTATGAATTTCATGAAGATATTGTACAGCTTCTCAAAGAAGTCAAACACCAAATGAGTGAAGGTGTGATCCTTCAAGACATTCGACTGCCAATCCACACGGAAACCGTTCAACAGTTATCGCCTGCTGCAGAAACTGCTGCCTCCACAAAGCGGATCGAAGCATTGGAAAAGCAGGTGAATCAGCTCATTCAGCAGCAATTGCACAGCACTGATGTAGAAAAACGACTGCAAGAACTCGAACGGAAACTGGCTAAAAAAGCAGATGAAGGTGTATCCTATCAGCTGCTCCAGCACCGTAGAGAAATTGAAGATCTCACCACTAAACTTGAGCGTCTTGCTGCGAGCTTGAAACAACCCTCTCAAATAGAAGAAAAAAAGGAAATCACGCACACTGACATCAAAAAAAAGCGTGCGCTCTTCCCTCTGTTTCATTCATTTCGCTAAGAAAGGCTGCCTCATGAGGCAGCCTTTCTACTTTATTATGAGGTAAGTGCAATAATGATCGGTAATGAAATTAATGACATGATTGCACTGATCACAAATGCGGATGCAGTTTCTGCTTCTTGTTTTTCAAATCGGGTTGCGATCATGGCTGCAACAGCTGAACCTGGGAAGGCAACAAGTAATACAGCTTTTGTAATTTCATCAGCCGAAAGACCCATGAAAATGGCGATAAAATACATAAGCAATGGTTGTACAGCTACTTTTAGCAATGCGATACTGAATGCTGGTAGGCTTAATTTAATTTTACGGATACCAACAGTGACACCGACTGCAAATAGCGCAACCCCTGACGTAACACTTCCAATTTCCTCTAACATTTCATGTCCAATTTCAGGAAGTTTAAATCCTAAAAGAACAAGAATGATACTTGCTAGTGGTGCAAGTGCAAGCGGCTCTGATAAACCGTGCAAAATAGCTTTCGTCGTCATTTTAAGGAAACTTTCGCCGTCTTTGGCTTTTCCTTTTGTTTTTTCACCGACAGTTGACACAATAATCGCAATTGGATCAAGCATTGCATTTACAACTATTCCGGTAATTGCAATCGGAATTGCAACTTCTTGAGCCCCAAATAAACTGCCTAGGACTGGAATCCCCATAAATGCAAAGGTCGGTTGAGCTGAGTTTAACGAGAAAATAGATGAATTTGTTAAATCGTATTTAAAAGCAAATTTCGTAACAAGAAGGATAATGATATAAAAACCTACGATTCCTAAAATCAATGCAACGAAAAATGGAATTTGACTATAGAATTTATCTTTTGGTGTTGACAGAATGCTGGCGATAAAGTGCGCTGGCAAAGCATACTTTGTCACAAGTGTACTTACACCTTTTGCAGATTTAGCGTCATAGCTACCGAAGTGTCCTGCGAACCAACCCAGCGCGATAACGAAAAAAATCGGTGCTAGGAGGATCAAAATATTTAAAAAGTCCACCTTACTCTTCCTCCTTAAATCCTTACAAGTTTCTATTTATTGCGGCATTGTTTAAATTACCCTAAACAATGCCGCGTTACACAATTTATTATGCTCTTACAATTTTTTTATATTCAGGAATCCACATTGCATCTTTCACAGCTTGTTCGATGTCGTCAGGCGTTCTTCTTGCGACACCATCTTTAATTGCCGCTTTTGCCACTTCAATGGCCACTTTGATAGAAACTTCTTGCAATTTATCAATGCTTGGAAGAAGACCAGCACCTGGTTTATCATGATCAACCATTTCAGCAATCGCATCTGCAGAAGCAACGAACATGCCTTTTGTGATGATTTTTGATTCCGTTACGATTGAGCCAAGACCAAGTCCAGGGAAAACGAACGCATTGTTTGATTGTCCAATTTCATGTTCAATTCCGTTATACTCAACGTTTTCGAACGGGCTTCCTGTTGCAACAAGTGCACGGCCGTCTGTCCATTTGAATAGATCTTCTGGAACAGCTTCCGCAAGTGGTGTTGGGTTAGACATTGGCATGATCACTGGACGCTCTGTATGTGCTGCGATTTCTTTAATGATTTCTTCAGTGAATGCACCGCCTTGACCTGATGTACCAATTAGAATCGTTGGCTTCACCCTGCGAACAGTTTCAGCAAATGAGATTTGCCCTTTTTCATCACGTGCCCAGCCTTCTACTTCATCAGAAGAACGAAGGTAAGGTTTTTGGAAATCAAACACTTCATCTTCGAATTGATCTGTCAGTAATCCTCTGTAGTCTAATGTCCAGAAAGCATTGTTTGCTTCTTCTTCACTTAGACCTTCAAGAACCATTGTGTCACGCATTTGATCTGCGATTCCGATTCCAGCTGATCCAGCTCCGAAGATCATCACACGGTGATCTTTCAATTGAGTACCAGTTTTCTTGACAGCTGCAAGAACACCCGCTAAAGTAATGGCACCAGTACCTTGAATATCATCATTGAATGTTAAGATGTTATCATTGTATTTTTTCATGATGTTACGCGCGTTTTTGTTTCCAAGGTCTTCCCAGTGAAGCAATGCTTTCGGGAAGAATTTAAGCGCTGCTTTTACATATGCATCAATGAATTCTTCGTATTTTTCACCTTGTACACGTTTGTGATGGTTTCCGATGTATAATGGATCATTCAATAATTTTTCATTGTTTGTTCCAACATCTAATACGACTGGAATCACGCGGCTTGGATCAATACCTGCAGCAGCCGTGTAGACAGCTAATTTACCAATTGCGATGTTGATACCACCAACACCCCAGTCACCAATTCCAAGAATGCTCTCAGAGTCAGTTGCTACGATAAGGTCGATATCTCCTGCTGTTGCATGTAAGTTTTCAAATGCTTTCTCAATGCCGTCAATGTTCTCGATTGAAAGATAGACACCATGAGGTCTTCTGTATTCATGGCTGTATTCTTGAATCGCTTCACCAACAGTTGGTGTGTACACAACAGGAAGCATTTCACGAAGCTTGTCTGATATAAGCTTATAGAACAATACTTCGTTACGGTTTTGCAAATCACTTAAGTATACGTTTTGACGAAGACGATCTGGCTGTGCTAGGAATTGCTTGTACGCTCTCTCCGCTTGTTGTTCTAAAGTGAGAACAGTTGGAGGAAGTAAGCCTTCTAGTCCAAGCTCTTGTCTTTCTTCTTCAGAAAAAGCAACGCCTTTGTTCAACGTTGGAATCGATAATACATCTTTACCTGTCAAAGTGGTTTCGAGGTACCCTTCTTTTGTTTTCTTCACGTTGTTCATCAAAAACTACCCTCTTTCTAAAATATAAATAAAGTGAACTATTAATTCAAAGAACGATTAAGGAGAATAATCCTTAATCAAAAAAATTATGACAAGAAATCGAACTTTTCGTTAAAATGCTTTACACTACAGTTAGTCATTTTATGCCTGCTTATACTAAAACGCAAGCGTTGAAAATTAGATAATTTTTTCGTAGCGTTATTTAATTTATTTAAGTACAAATGATGGGTGTTCAGCCAAAATCTCAAAAAACGAAACACAGCGGCATTTGCTATTTTTTTAATTGTCAAGTGTTGTACCAACGTCAAGTCTTGGTACTTCATGGTGATGTCTGCATCGTGCTTCGTATGATTCCTGCGCACCTACTAAAATAATGGGATCATCATAGGATGCGGGTTTACCGTCGATCAAGCGTTGTGTTCTACTCGCTGGGGAGCCGCATACCGAACAAACTGCTTGAAGTTTTGTTACAAGCTCTGCACATGCCATTAAATGCGGAACAACACCAAATGGCTCTCCTCTGAAGTCTTGATCAAGGCCTGCAACAATGACTCGGTAACCTTTATCAGCCAATTGAGTGACAATGTCAATGATTGTCTCATCAAAAAATTGCACCTCATCTATGCCAATGACATCGGTTCTTTCTGATATGTGCGTTATTATGTCTTTTGGTGAGGCTACTGCAATCCCATCGACCGATGAACCGTTATGTGAAACAACTGAGCTTGTACTATATCGGTTATCAATCGCTGGTTTGAATATTTTTACTTCTTGTTTGGCAAAGGTGGCCCTTTTGGCTCTCCGAATCAATTCTTCCGACTTTCCAGAAAACATACTTCCGCAGATGACTTCAAGCCAACCGCTTTGTTTCATCACATACATAAGGTCTTCTCCCCCGTTTTAAAGTTCCATCAATCCACGTAAAAAAACAGGCAAGAACGGATTCCTGCCTGTTTATTGTATCTATTATTACTTAAGACCGTATTTTTTGTTAAAGCGGTCAACACGTCCATCAGCAGAAGCGAATTTTTGACGGCCTGTATAGAAAGGATGGCACTCAGAGCAAATCTCGATGCGTACCTCTTCTTTTACTGATCCAGTTTCAAACTCATTTCCACAAGCGCATTTGACTGTAGCTTTTTTGTAGTTAGGATGAATTCCTGTTTTCATCTACTGTCATCTCCTTCCGCCCTGAATCCAATTCGGAAACAGAGTTAATATCTCAGAATAAATTCTGAAACGCACATGATGAAATTATAACAGTGTGAGTCTATGATTGCAAATGTATTTTTTCAACAAGCTATCTTCTTGATGCAGACATGTTCGCTTGTTTCCATTCTTGCGTTAAAATATCGAAAAATTCTTGGTTTGTCTTTGTTTTTCTCATTTTGCGCATGAACTTCTCAGCAAAGTCAGGTGTATCTGACATCGATTTTCTCATCGCCCATAAACGATCAAGATGCTCTTTTGGTACAAGCAGTTCTTCTTTTCTCGTACCAGAACGACGAATGTCGATTGCTGGGAAAATTCTTCTTTCTGCAAGAGAGCGGTCCAAATGAAGCTCCATGTTCCCCGTTCCCTTAAATTCCTCATAAATCACATCATCCATACGTGATCCCGTATCAACGAGCGCAGTGGCTAAAATCGTCAAGCTTCCGCCTTCTTCAATGTTACGCGCAGCACCAAAGAAGCGTTTTGGACGGTGGAAAGCCGCTGGATCAATACCGCCGGAAAGCGTTCGGCCGCTTGGCGGGATGACAAGGTTGTACGCACGAGCAAGCCTTGTGATGCTGTCCATTAAGATGATGACATCTTTCTTATGTTCGACAAGACGCATGGCACGCTCTAATACAAGCTCTGCTACTTTAATGTGGTTTTCCGGTACTTCGTCAAAGGTTGAACTAACAACATCCCCTGCAACAGAACGTTCGATATCTGTTACTTCCTCTGGGCGTTCGTCAATTAAAAGGACAATCAGCTCTGACTCTGGATGATTTTCAGAAATGCTGTTGGCAATTTCTTTGAGCAAAATGGTTTTCCCAGCCTTAGGCGGTGCAACAATTAAACCACGCTGCCCAAACCCAACTGGCGCCATCATATCCATAATTCTAGTAGACAGGTGATTAGGCTGTGTTTCAAGAATCATTTGACGATCAGGGAATAGCGGCGTGAGTGCAGGAAAGTGAACACGTTCCTTAGCTGATTCTGGGTCGTCCCCATTTACCGCTTCGACATGAAGGAGGCCATAGTAGCGTTCATTCTCTTTTGGAGGTCGTACCTTTCCAGACACCTTATCTCCGTTTCGTAAATCAAAGCGTCTGATTTGTGAAGCTGAAATATAAATGTCTTCAGAACTTGGGGAGTAGTTAATTGGTCTTAAGAAACCAAATCCCTCAGACTGAATAATTTCAAGAACCCCTTCCATAAATAAGAGATCCTCTTGCTCAGCGTTCGCCTTTAAAATGGCAAAGATTAATTCTTTTTTTGTTAGTTTGCTGTAATAAGAGATTTTGTACTTTTTTGCTAGCTCATACAGCTCTTTTAATTTCATATTTTCCAAAGATGAAATCGAAACATCTTTCAATATGGACACCACACTTTTCTAGTCAATGTATTTCATTACAAATGCATGACCATTGTATTTGATTAGCTTTTAATTCCGTTTTTGATGGAATGACCTCGCTCTCATGGTAACGCTCCCACTCGTTTTATCGTAAAGATAGGAACAATGTGAACTCGAGCTTTGTCAACATAGAGAAGGATAATGAGTATATCGTCATGATGCGGCAGTATTTAAACTTGTTGAAGCTTAAAAGAAGTAAATTCGCAGAAAATTTCGCAGCACTCTTTAGTTTTACCTCATTTGCAGAGAATATTCAACTTTAAAAAGAAAATGATATACATTTGACACCTATATGAAAAGCGGGTAATGAATACCCGCTTTCAGATTACGGACGAATGACAAGATTCGGTTTTTTCTTTAAGCTATGTCTGCCGTCTACGAAACGAACTGTACCTGATTTCGCACGCATAACAACGCTATGTGTTGTTCCAACAGAGCCTTTGAATTGAACACCTTTTAATAGCTCACCGTCTGTTACACCAGTCGCTGCAAAAATGGCGTCGTCGCCTTTCACGAGGTCTTCCATTCTTAGGACTTTGCCAACATCTAGCCCCATTTTCTCACAGCGTCTTAGTTCTTCTTCACTTTGAGGAAGAAGCCTTCCGTGGATTTCACCACCAAGTGCCTTTAACGCAACAGCAGAAAGGACACCTTCGGGCGCTCCGCCTGAACCAAATAGAATATCAACACCTGTATGATCAAATGCTGTATTAATGGCTCCTGCAACGTCACCATCATCGATCAGTTTGATTCTTGCTCCTGCTTCTCTCAGTTCAGCAATGATTTTCTCATGTCGATCTCTGTTTAAAATCGTTGCAACCACATCTTCAATATCTTTGTTTTTTGCTTTTGCTACAGCGCGAAGATTGTCAATGACAGGCGCTTCAATGTCGATGCAGCCTACCGCTTCTGGACCTACTGCGATCTTATCCATGTACATATCAGGTGCATTCAGCAAGTTGCCATGATCTGCAACTGCAATAACAGCTAAGGCATTCCAGCCGCCACTTGCCACAATATTTGTTCCTTCTAATGGATCAACAGCTACATCCACGCGAGGTCCGTATCCGTTCCCAAGCTTTTCCCCAATATAAAGCATTGGTGCTTCGTCCATTTCCCCCTCGCCAATGACCACTGTTCCTTTCATCGGAATGGTATCAAATACATCACGCATTGCACTTGTTGCAGCATCATCCGCTTCGTCTTTTAATCCTCTTCCCATCCAACGAGCAGATTTTAATGCGGCTGCTTCTGTCACCCGTACTAGTTCCATCGATAAACTTCTTTCCATTTTTGTCCAAATCTCCTCTCACAGTCAAAGCCTTATGAATTTTGAAGTTCTTCTATTTCTTGGTCACTCAGCTTTTCACGCCAGATGGTTGCACCCAAGCCTTCAAGCTTCTTCTCAAGCAAACTATATCCTCTGTCTATATGTTCAAGCCCTGTGATTTCGGTCACACCGTCTGCCATTAGCCCTGCAACAACGAGACAAGCACCTGCACGCAGGTCACTTGCTTTCACCTTTGCTCCTTGAAGCTGCGTTTGTCCAGTGATAATGGCAGATCTTCCTTCGACCTTCATGTTTGCACCCATTCGACGCAATTCGTCAATGTGCTTAAAGCGGGCTGAGTAGATCGTATCTGTGACCACACTCGTGCCTTTCGCCTTTGTTAACAGCGCCGTCATCGGCTGCTGAAGGTCCGTCGGAAAGCCCGGATACACAAGGGTTTTGATATCGACTGGCTTGAGTCCTTCGTTTCTGCCAACGATCAGCATTTGATCGTTGCTCGTTTCAATGGTGAACCCCATCTCTCTAAGTTTCGCCGTAATTGATTCTAAATGAGTTGGGATCACATTATCAAGTACAACTTCATCTCCCATCGCAGCACCAGCAATTAAAAATGTGCCTGCTTCTATACGGTCAGGGATGATGGAATGCTTACAGCCATGAAGAGATTCTACACCTTCGATTCGAATCACATCAGTACCCGCACCTTTGATTTTGGCTCCCATGCTTGCAAGCAGTGTCGCTACATCAATAATTTCGGGTTCTTTTGCGGCATTTTCAATGACCGTTTTTCCTTCAGCCAGTACGGCTGCCAGCATGATATTGATGGTCGCACCTACACTGACCACATCAAGGTAAATACGGGCTCCGACTAATTTTTCAGCGCGCAAATAAATGGCACCCTGCTCGTTTGTCACCTCGGCTCCGAGTGCTTCAAAGCCTTTGATATGCTGATCGATCGGCCTAGGTCCTAAGTGGCACCCTCCTGGCAGCCCAATGACAGCCTGCTTGAATCTTCCCAGCATAGCGCCCATTAAATAATAAGACGCACGCAGTTTCTTCACTTTCCCATTAGGAAGAGGCATACTGATCATGGAAGCAGGATTGACGACCATTTCACCTTTTTCAAACGTGACCTTTCCGCCAATCTCTTCTAACAGATCTCGTAATGTGTCAATATCTGAAATATGCGGAAGGCCCTCAATCGTTACTGGAGAATCAGCGAGAATCGTGGCAGGAATCAGTGCCACTGCACTATTTTTCGCACCACTAATATGTACGGTCCCGCGTAAGGGGTCACCGCCGGCAATGTTTAACTTTTCCATATTTGTCTCCCTTCTTAAAGAAGATCACTGTTGGAGTTATACTGTTTGTGGATGTCGCGCTTTAAAAGGTCTTGTCCAAAATTTAGCCAATATCAAGAGAAAGAATACAGGTTAAACGAAATTTGTCGGAAGAAAAATAATCGAAGCTTTGCGAGGCTGTGATGTTCTCTTCTTTGCACAAAACATTTCTTAGCGTTTTTAAGGAAAACTGCGGCAAACAGGAGACAATCCCGCCTGCCACAATCACTTATTTATTCCAATCTGCTAAAAATTGCTCAATGCCCGCATCCGTTAATGGGTGTTTCGTCAGCTGCTTGATGACTTTCAGCGGCATTGTGCCGATATGAGCACCTCTAAGTGCAGCTTCTGTCACGTGCTGCGGATGACGAATGGATGCAGCAATGATTTGTGTATCTAAGCCATGAACATCAAAAATGGTTTTCACTTCGCTGATGAGATCGAGACCATTTTGGCCAATGTCATCTAAGCGGCCGAGGAATGGAGAGACATACGTCGCACCAGCTCTAGCTGCAAGAAGTGCCTGGTTTGCACTAAAAATCAAAGTGACGTTTGTTTTGATTCCAAGGTCTGTTAACGCTTTGACAGCTTTAAGACCATCTGTTGTCATTGGGATTTTAACCGTGATATTTGGTGCGATGGCAGCAAGCTCTTTTCCTTCTTCAATCATTTCTTCTGCTTTGAGGGAAATGACTTCCGCACTGACAGAACCTGATACCACGTCAGTGATTTCGCGAAGACGGTCGTGGAATGATACGTCCTTTTCTTTCGCTACTAAACTAGGGTTTGTTGTGACGCCTGCTAAAATGCCAAGCTCGTGCGCCTCTTTGATGTCTGCGATATTCGCTGTATCTACGAAAAATAACATAACCGTGCCACTCTCCTATCAATAAATTGTCTGAAATGTAAATTTTGATTGCGCTTTCTCAAGATATGGAGAAAACCGCCTGTGACTCAGGCGGCTTTCGGTTCTCATCAAATTATGCTTGGTTAGAAGAACCAAATTCACGCATTTTGCCGATAACAGTCGCTTTAATTGCGTCACGAGCTGGTCCAAGATATTTACGTGGATCATACTCTTCTGTTTTTGCAGCAAGTGTTTCGCGTACTGCTTTCGCAGAAGCAATTTGGTTTTCAGTGTTTACATTGATTTTAGCTGTACCAAGTGAAATTGAGCGCTTGATGTCAGCAGTTGGGATACCTGTTCCGCCATGAAGAACAAGTGGAAGACCTGTCATTTTACCAATTTCTTCCATTTCAGTGAAACCAAGGTTTGGTTCACCTTTGTATGGACCATGTACTGAACCTAATGCAGGTGCAAGGCAGTCAATACCAGTGCGTTCTACAAGCTCTTGGCACTCCTTTGGATCAGCATAAATAACGCCCTCAGCGATGACGTCGTCTTCTTGTCCGCCAACAGTTCCAAGCTCAGCTTCTACAGATACACCGTGGAAATGAGCAAGCTCAACTACTTTCGCAGTTGTTGCTACGTTCTCATCGAATGGATGGTGAGAAGCGTCGATCATGACAGAAGTAAATCCTGCATGGATTGCTTTTGCACAAGATTCAAAGCTTGAACCGTGATCTAAATGAATCGCAACAGGAACTGTTACATTATATTCTTCGATTAACGCTTTAACCATTGCGACAACTGTTTTGAAGCCGCCCATGTAGCGTCCTGCTCCTTCAGATACTCCTAAGATAACTGGAGATTTCTCTTCTTCAGCAGCTTGTAAAATCGCTTGCGTGAATTCTAAATTATTTAAGTTAAACTGTCCAACAGCGTAACCTTTTTCCTTTGCGTCTTTCAACATTTCTGTCATTGAAACTAAAGGCATGATGAAAAATCCTCCCTATGTAGCTAATTTGCTTACTAAAAAAAGCTCTCCACCCTAGCATGACCAGAATTTCTCGCCATATGTAAACTTTCAAAGTCAGATCGCTTTCTTCTTCTTATCTAGGATACCAATTATTCGACAAATCGGCAACAGAATGACTCGATTCAATCATTTCCAACTACCCATTTGTTTCGAGCGGCAAGTATTCTTTGACAGCATCTCGGATCTCATCAATATCAAAAGGTTTCGCAAAATGCGTCAAAGCACCGAGTTCTTTGGATTCTTGGATCATGTCTAATTCCCCATAGGCTGTCATAATGATGACACGGATGTCTTCATCAATTAATTTCATGCGTTTTAAAATTTCAATTCCATCCATTCCGGGAATCTTCATATCAAGCAGCACAAGATTTGGTCTATGATTTTTCACAATATCTAACGCCTGAAGTCCATTGGCTGCTTGGAAGGTTTGATAGCCTTCTTTATGAAACACTTCATTCAATAATATTCTAATACCATATTGATCATCGACAATTAAAATTTTCTCATTCATCTGTTACACCCCATTGCTTTCATTTTTCGCCATAAAAAGAGCTGTTGTTAAATAATTCTGTTTGATTTTCACATTTCCTTTATTTATAATAGTTTACTTTACGACATTTTCTGAGCATTTTTCCTAATATTCTCTTTATATTCTATTATAAAATGATCTGACCGAAGGAGGAAATCAGTCTTGTTAAAAATTTTCACGACCCAGTTATCAGGTATTTTTTCACGTATTGGAGAAAAGCAGGCTGAAGCGATCGAGGATGGTGCACGCCTTCTTGCACAAGCCATTGTCAGTGGACATGCTGTTTATTTTCACGGGAAGAATGAACTGGCTGCTGTAGCCCTAGAGGCAACTGAAAGCAAGGAGCCATTTCCAGGTGCGAAAGTGCTGCCGCTTGATCAAATGGAGCGCAGCTTGCTTCATCCAAGCGATAGAGTGCTGCTATTTTATTCAGACCCAGAAGACGAGGAGATTCAATCTCTTGTAAAAGAACTGCACGCGCAAGGGACGCCCGTTGTTGGTGTCGGGCCGGCACAAAAGGAGCCGTCCATGATTGAAGAGCTTTGTGATGTCCATATTGATTTTCAGCTCAAGAAACCGCTTGTGCCCGCTGATGACGGAACAAGGTTCGGTTATCCTGCTTTAATGACATGCTTATACGTCTACCACGCTCTATCGTTTACTGTGAAAGAAATCGTTGAGGAATATGAATAAAAAAACTGCCGAGAAGATGATATTCTCGGCAGTTTTTTTGTTTTATTTTGATTCAGATGCTTGCAGTGAAGCACCAACGAAATCTCTAAATAATGGCTGAGGTCTTGTCGGTCTTGAGACGAATTCCGGGTGGAACTGAGAAGCAAGGAACCAAGGATGGTCCTTCAGCTCGATAATTTCAACAAGACGTCCGTCTGGGCTTGTACCAGAGAAGACAAATCCTGCAGCTTCCATTTGCTGTCTGAATTCATTATTAAACTCATAACGATGGCGGTGGCGTTCGTAGACCACTTCATCGTTGTATGCAGCAAATGCTTTGGAGTCTTCATTTAATTTACATGGATACAGACCAAGACGAAGTGTTCCGCCTAAATCATCTACATCCTTCTGTTCTGGAAGAAGGTCAATAATTGGGAATGCTGTTTCAGGATCAATTTCCGCTGAATGAGCTCCTTCAAGGCCTAGTACGTTTCGTGCATATTCGATTGACGCAACTTGCATTCCTAAGCAAATTCCGAAGAATGGCACTTTGTTTTCACGGGCATATTGTGTAGCAATAATTTTCCCTTCCACTCCGCGGTCTCCGAAGCCTCCAGGAACGATGATGCCATCGACATCTTGTGCGAAATCAGCCATATTTTCTGCTGTCACTTCTTCTGCATTGATCCATTTGATTTGAACGTCTGCATCAAATGCATAACCAGCATGGCGAAGTGATTCAACGACAGAAATGTATGCATCTTGCAATTCAACATATTTTCCTACTAGACCAATTGTGACTTGTTTTGAGAGGTTTTGCACTTTATCGACTAGCGCTGTCCACTCCGTCATGTCTGCATCTTGGCAATCAAGTTTCATATGTTCACATACAAGCTTGTCTAGTCCTTGTTTTTGTAAATCAAGCGGAATAGAGTACAGCGTGTCTGCATCCTGACATTCGATAACAGCTTTTGTATCAATATCACAGAATAACGCAATTTTGTCCTTCATGTCCTGGGTCATTGGCATTTCAGTTCTGACCACAATAACGTTTGGCTGAATACCAAGGCTGCGAAGTTCTTTTACACTATGCTGTGTCGGTTTTGTTTTCAGTTCACCTGCTGCCCGAATGTAAGGAACAAGGGTACAATGAATGTACATGACGTTTTCACGGCCAATGTCACTCTTCATTTGACGAATCGCTTCTAGGAATGGAAGGGATTCGATGTCTCCTACTGTTCCGCCGATTTCTGTGATGACCACATCTGCACCTGTTTCTTTTCCGGCACGGTACACGCGATCTTTAATTTCATTTGTAATATGGGGAATAACCTGTACAGTTCCGCCTAAATAGTCACCGCGGCGCTCTTTCTTCAGAACAGTAGAGTAGATTTTACCTGTTGTGACGTTGCTGTACTTATTTAAGTTAATATCAATGAAGCGCTCATAGTGACCTAAATCAAGGTCTGTTTCAGCACCGTCATCTGTGACGAAAACCTCACCGTGCTGATATGGACTCATCGTCCCTGGGTCTACGTTGATATATGGATCGAATTTTTGAATGGTGACATCCATCCCTCTATTTTTCAGAAGGCGGCCTAACGAGGCAGCCGTGATCCCTTTTCCAAGTGAGGAAACAACTCCTCCTGTTACAAAAATATACTTTGTCATTTCGTATGCTCCTCTCTTTTTTACCCTTGCATGACTAGACATGCACAGCTTCATCCTTTTTAGAGTGTATCCCTAAATCTCTTGAAAAATAAGAAAGCTCCCTTTCAAATAAATGAAAGGGAGCGTAAATGAACGTATCTTTACGTACTCTTTTTAGAGAGCCCAAAATACATACTACATAGTTCGCTCTCGAAAGTCAAGACGGTTTTGTCCTGTTTTGAGGACCGGTTTATGAGGGTTATTTCTCTTCCTCTTTATCGTCTAAATCGTCTTCGTCAATTTCTGTTAAGCCGTCATCATCTTCGTCATCATCTTCGTCGAATTCTTCTATATCTTCCTCAATTTCCTCATCATCGTCTAGGTCGAGATCATCGTCGTCTTCAACAAGATCAAGGTCTTCTTCAAGCTCTTCGATTTCCTCTTCCTCTTCAATTTCATCGAAGTCTTCTTCAACGACAGCTGCTTTTGTTTTTTTCTTTTTCGCTTTTGTTTTCACAGCTGGCTGAACTTCTTCTTCGATTTGATCAACTGGATACCAGCTGCGAAGTCCCCATCTCTGATCACCTAACGAAATAAAGCGGCCATCTATATTTAAGTCTGTATAAAATTGAGCAAGGCGATCATCAAGATCAGATTTTTGTATTCCTTGTAAACGGACCATTTCATCTATTAACTCGGAAAACGTAATCGGTGTTTTGCTGTCTCTGAAAATTTCATAAGCAAGTTCAACTAAAGACATGTGCTTGAGCTGCTCCTGTGAGTATTCTTTCAAACTCAAGGTCAGACACTCCCTTTCTATTACATGTATGTATCCATTTATCAGTGAAATAATAAGTGTTTATCCCTTATTTTTACGACAAACCATACCTCTCATTATAAACAAATTAGGGGAGTTTATGCCACCTTTAATCATGTTAATTTTTGATTTTTTCTCAAGGGGAGCAACTAATGGTTCATCATTTAGGTGAAATGGGTCTAGCTTTTGTGTCCGGCCTGCATTTTGTAAACCGTTTTATTCATTCCAAACGAAAAAATGGGAACAATCAGAGGCAGCAATGGTGAATGAATAAATTTTGGCTATCATTCGAACGAAGTGATTGTCCATTTTTTATAAAGCGTATAAAAAGGTACACGCCAACGGGTTCAGTTGACGTGTACCTTTAATGAAAAAAATTGTATAACACCTTTTTTCTCAAGTAACCTTGAATTCAGTTTTTATGCGAATACCGTTACTTCTTTTCGCAAGAGTTCATGCTCTATTTATTATTCATTACAGTACAGCGACTATTTCTTTTCCTAAGGAAATGAAAGCATCTATAATAAATGGTGCCGCAAAGAGAATCGAAGCTTTCCAGTTCGCTTTTTTGTATTGAAAAAAGAACAAGATCAACACTGCTCCTATGAGTGCCGTGAAGAGGTACAGCCATAAGCTTTGTATTTGCAAGATCCCCATACATATTACATTAATAAACATAATGATAATCTTAGGAATTAGAGCATAAAACAAATGACCCTTAACCTCTGGAGCAAAGATGATTAATAGGAATTTTGCGATGAGATACTGAACTAATAGGCTGATGGTGGTTAGAATTGTTGTAATGACAACAATTAGATTCAGCATCGTTTCATAGGACATATCCTCTAACATAGCTCTTAAATCATCTAGTTGCGAAATGTAGCCATTCAGCTCAATAGCAAAAGTAACGAAATAATAATTGGCCATAATAAAAATGACCAATGATATCAATGATGTTATTCTTGGACGTTGTTCCATAATAACCTCCCATCCCCTATACTCATAATGCTTGAATGATCGTTTAAGCGTTTATTCACCATGCTATGGGAAACATATATGATGGTTGAAATTTTTTTAATAGAGAGATTCACTAGCCTCTCAGATAGCATCTCTATACTCTCTGAATCTAGAGATGACATGGTTTCATCAATTAGAATGGTTTCCCAATCTTTTACGAATAATAAAGATAATCCTACCTTCGCTTTCATACCCGTAGATGCTCTGCTATACGAACCATCTAGGTTACCATCAAAAAAATCATTCACTTTCCCCATTTGTTCTTCAGTCGGCACAATTTTAAACGTATTCCACAGAATCTCTAGGTTTTCTCTAATTGTAAATGGGTGAATGCCAATAGGATCCACATTTAAATAAAGAGTCGATTCTTTGTTTGCCTCAATATTTCCAGAGTATCTCTTATCTAAACCAGCTATCATTTTAAGGAGAGTGCTTTTACCTGCACCATTTCTCCCCACTAAATGAAAGAGACCTGTTGGAATTGAAAAATTCAATTTATCTAGTATGATATTGTTTTTGAACTTCTTCGTACATTCTACAAATTCTAATCCCACTTGAATCCCCTTCTCTGTCGTATAGAGTCTTCAATAAAACCATCTATGATTGATCATGATAGAAAATAATAAAGAATCATACCCTTCAATAAAAGCAGCTATTATTAGGATGACTAACGATAGTAGATAATAAGGAATCATTTTTTTCATGACACCTAAAGCAGCTTTAATTGATTTCGTATAAATTAGTGTGAAAAGCACATACTGGCTGATTCCTTGATAAAACAACATATTTGGAAATTCTAATAGCCCATGAGGAATTAGTTTACCTAAAGCTTCTTGTGCTCCTAGCGTTCTAAAACCCATCGTAATGACGAAGGACGAACCTCCAAAATCCATTATTTGAAATAACGGCGACAACAAGAAACCCAGTAAATACATTGCAAAGTTCGTTAAGTTATGTGTCAGGACTACAGACATAAATTCCTGGCCCGAAGTTGGTGGTGCGGCTTCAAATAAATCTTTGTTGACTATATTCCCTAGATAAATCCCTGTACCTATCAGCAATATACAGTAGATAGAGTAGTAACACAGAAAATACTTCAATCTTTTATGTATCATTTTCCTCCTCTTTTCATGAAGTAATCGTGAAAATAGTAATGCATATGAGTAATAAAATAGGCAAGGACAGCTTCAATAACTTATGTTCATAATCGTTGATTAATAGTTCTGTTTTTCTGAAATATACGACCCCAATAAAGATGATTAAAGGCAACGATAACGTATTTTTAAGAATAATTGAGATATCGGACGTGTTGATCATTACTCCGACTATTCCACACACACTGACAAAAATCAGTACAAGACATAGTAAATATATCGTACTGGATTTAAATCTCTCGTACGGACTCACAATCAAAGAGGATTGCAACGTCTCGATTCTTGCCCTATCAAGCACAATCTCTTCCTTTTTCGACCCTATTAAGATTTCTAAGATCGTAATAAAGTTTATATAGACTAAAATGAGCGCAGGCAGATTTTCTATTTTCGTTAAAAAGGATTGGGCGAAATAAGTAAGCATTGATACTAAGGCACCTATTAAAATGATCAATATTTTATTACTAGTGATATATGACAAAAATAAATACAGAATATTTCCAGACCTATATTGCTTATTCGCACTTTTTAGGAAGGAAAGTCCAGTTGTCAAAGGTATTCTATGAGAATTACTTATGTAAATGTAAATAAGAAGAGACTGTACTATTTGCAGTATCATCACTGCTTCAAAAACGGACGTTATGATATACCAAAATTGCAACAAAAGGAGTATTCTGTTGATGATATTGAATAGACCTGACAATAATTGAGATGCAAAAGAAAGCATCACGACAATAAGTGCTAGTATCATAATGAAATATTGATTTTCTACTAACAAAAAGGTTAAAGCGATGAAACAAGCCAAAAGTAATTGAACTGAATATCCTTTTTTAATCGTAAAGAATAAATGTTTCAACAACAATTGTTTAGAGACAAAGACCACGCCTGGCTGCTGTCTTCTATACGGTAATACACAACGATTAATATTAGCTGTAGCTACAATGTATATTGAAATAAAAACAAAGCTGTTTAGGTAAGTGCCGGGAATCTCACCCCGATAGAAAATCAACGCTACCATCACAATGAAAGAAAAAAGAATCATCCCAATATAATTGAGGTACCCCATTATACTTTGATCATATATTTTAAATAGTTTATTTGTTTTATGCATAAGTCATTTTAAAAAGCAGCAGCCTTGGCTTTTCCTTGTTTTTTAAGTACAAACAAAATAGCAGCGGGAGCCCCAGTACTAACACCTAGATTGGCTACTATCAAAGAACCATTTCTAACAACTAAAGATGCCATTGTAACTGCAAATAACAATAGTGAGAATGAGCCAAGATTTTTTGCTTTTATCATAAAATTTCCTCCTAATTAATGTTTTATTACAAGCCGGATGGGCATAAAACGTTAAATTAGTTTTTAAGTCACTATCTATTAAACGTTGTTTCATCTGATACAATACACTTTTGGAAAAAAAATCATCTCAATAAAGATTGAGATGATTTTTTTTTAGATTAAAAAGCAGCAGCTTTTGCTTTTCCTTCTTTTTTAAGAATAGCCAAGATAGCAGCAGCTACACCTGAACTAATTGTGCCTACGCCAGTGAAAACACCAACGATTGTAATGACAGTCGCTACTGAGGACCAAGTATCTAAGAAATTCACTACTGTTGCCGCAGTTGCAGTACTAACACCCAGATTTGCTGCAATCAAAGAACCATTACCAATCACTAAAGCTACTAATGTTACCGCAAGAAGTGACAGCGATAATAAAGCATAAAACTTAGAATCTGTTGCTTTCGTCATAATATGACCTCCTTCGATTATTTACTACTTCTTTAGTCTAGCAAGAAGGAAATGACATTTCAATATTTTTTTGGAAAATTTGTAATATTTATTTAATTAACGGTATTTGTAATCAGTTTTTATCAGGATTTACGTTCATTTTCCATTTTTACCGGGCACTTATGTAATAGCATAAAATGCTCTGATTCATTCAAATCTAGTCAGAATTTCTGATAAACTCTATCAAAAAATCAATTCGTTTCAAATCTTCAATGCCTTCTTTTTAGAGACAGGTAAACTTTTATGATGAATTTTTTTAAGAGATGCTCGTTTCCTGTAGTACTTTGATTATTACTGAGATATTCTTCAACAATCGGAGCTCACCTTCGTTAAAGACAGAGACCAAGTTCAAAAAATCACTGAAAGATCATGTTATAGATGTGGAAAAAGAGTTGATTTTATTTTGAATTCAAGAGAAATGATGAATAGAATGGGAAGTAAGTTATACACATTGACCCTAAGGAGAGAAGAACCGTATCCTGTATTAGGGAGCGATTCATTTTTGGAAATATATCAGTATCTTTATACATTTCAGTTCCTATCATAGCTTTTGAAAAATTGTAACATTTAGAAAATGTGATAAACATACTATTCTCTAAAACACAACATAAGTCCCTACAAATCGGAGTCGAAAAAGAAGAAAATGGATTAAATTACCTAGTTAAATTGAATCAATTTCCTCAATTCCAAAAAAATCGAGACACTCATATTGAGTTGTCTCGACTTCGATTTGATATCAAAATAGATACCCATTATTCAAATCTTTGAACGTATGATGAAAAATAATGGCTGCTTTTTGCATGAATCGTCTGTATAGTCATTTCTGTATTTTCTTTAGATCCAGATATTCGGGCAAAAAAAGCATTGCTCCTTTATGTAGGCAGAATCATAACCATCACGTTAGAAATGAGGCTGAACCCTGACATTTCTGCAAAGTCTAAACACATTAGTGAATGAGATGAACTTGCTATCTAGTTCTCAAGCATTGAAATATGCTTTCATAACGATACACTTTTATCGTTTATTTTAAGGCTAGAGATTCTGAAGTAATGAGATGACTACTGCTATGGTCAATATGATGCCTGCAAGCATTAAAACAATTAATTTTCTACGGCTATTTTCTTTTTCATTGTGATCTTTCTTTGAAGACTTCGAAAGTTCTGCGGAAACCATGATCCATATCACCAAAGTCACAATTGCTATAATGGTAGTAGTTGTGGTCATAATAACCTCCCATATTTTTATTTTCTTAATTTTAACATAATGCTAATATAATATGGATCGATACTGGAAATCATCTTAAATTCAGGAAAACCTGACTATTACCTTGTATGTGGGTTATAGCTATATCGTTCTTGAGGTCTAATTCTTTAGTAGGTATATTGCCAATTCACATGTACCAATACTCACTACTTCACCAGTTACAAATCACTCATACGTTAAAGCTGTTTCCTGTTGCCGACACTATCCTTTTACAATCCTAAAATAAAAAAACTTTGGATGATGCTAGTGATTAATGCTTCATGAACCAAACCAAAACAGACCACCTCACATCAGGTGGTCTTTGCTTTGTTTCTACATATCTAGCAGTTTGCGCGAGATGACTAGGCGCTGGATTTCCTGTGTGCCTTCATAAATTTGGGTGATTTTTGCATCACGCATGTATCGTTCGACTGGGTAATCCTTTGTATAGCCGTAGCCGCCGAAGATTTGGACGGCTTCTGTTGTTACCTTCATGGCTGTATCTCCAGCAAAGAGCTTGGACATAGCTGATTCCTTTCCATACGGGAGCCCTTTCGTTTCGAGCCATGCTGCCTGATAAGTGAGCAGCCTAGATGCTTCAATTGCGGTTGCCATATCTGCGAGCTTAAAAGCAATTCCTTGATGCTGAATGATTGGTTTGCCGAATTGCTTTCGCTCCTTCGCATAATCGACTGCCGCATCAAGAGCGCCTTGTGCAATCCCAACAGCCTGTGCAGCAATACCGTTTCTTCCGCCATCAAGGGTCATCATAGCTATTTTAAAGCCTTCTCCTTCTTGTCCGAGCCGGTTTCTTTCATGAATCCGGCAATCTTCAAATCGAATTTCAGTCGTTGGCGATGAGCGAATGCCCAGTTTGCTTTCCTTTTTGCCGACCGAGAAACCCGGTGTCTCTTTTTCTACAATAAAGGCGGTCGTATTTCGAGATGTAGCTTCTTGGTCTGTCACAGCAAACACAATATAATAATCCGCAATGCCTCCATTTGTAATAAAGATTTTCGCACCGTTCAGGACGTATTCACTGCCTGCTTTTACTGCCGTTGTCTTCATTCCGCCGGCATCTGAACCCGAACCGCTCTCAGTGAGTGCATATGCCCCTACCTTCTGTCCTTCTGCAAGCGGCTTTAAATAGGTCTCTTTTTGTTCATCTGTTCCGAAAGTATAGATAGGCCACGAGGCGAGAGAGGTGTGGGCGGAGAGGGTGACGCCTGTAGAGGCGCACACTCTTGAAAGCTCCTCCACTGCGATGACGTAGGCTAAATAATCACTTCCGATCCCGCCTACCTCTTCCGGCCAAGGAATGCCCGTTAAACCGAGCTCCGCCATTTGGCGAAAAATAGCTGGATCATACGTTTCTGTCTCGTCCCGCTCTGCTGCTGTTGGCTCTACTTCATTTTTCGCAAAATCCCTCACCATTTTTTGAATCATTTCATGTTCATCACTTAATTGAAACTGCATCATGAGCCACCTCGTTTCATATTAGCTGTTTACAAATGACCAGCCTTTGAATTTCACTTGTTCCTTCATAGATCTCACAAACTTTCGCATCACGAAAGTAACGTTCTGCTTGATAGCGATTCGTATAACCGTCCATGCCGAGTAAATGGATCGCTTCTGTACTGATCTCAACCGCCGTTTTTGACGCAAATAGCTTTGCCATGGATGCTTCCTTTGTCACCGGACGATTCGCCTCTTTATAAAAAGCCGCTTGATAGACTAATAGTTTGGCAGCTTCAAGCTTCGCTGCCAAATCACCCAGCCGAATGGTCGTTTCTAGACCTGCCGGGTGCTGCTTTAAATACGTCACCGCTTCGGTTAATGCAGCTTCAGCTATACCGAGGCTTTGAGCCGCGATACCGATTCTCCCCGCATTTAAACTAGACATGGCTATGTGAAAGCCCTCTCCTTCTGCACCGAGCAGCTGCTGTTTTTGAATCCGCACATCATCAAAATGAAGCGTGACAGTTTTTGACCCATGGAGCCCCATCTTTTTCTCATCTTTTCCGATCGTAAATCCTGGTGTACCTTTCTCGACAATGAATGCCGATATATTTTTTTTCGCAGAAGCAGGATCTGTCACGGCAAAGACAAGATACAGTTCTGATTCCCCGCCGCTTGTGATAAACATTTTTGTACCATTTAACACATAATGGTCGCCCGCCCGCTCTGCTCTTAACTGAATATTGGAGGCATCTGAGCCTGCCTTCGGTTCAGTCAGGCAAAATGCTCCCAGTTTCTGCCCGGATGCAAGCAGCGGAACATAGGATTCTTTTTGCTCATTCGTTCCAAAAGCCAAAATAGGCATCGTCACAACAGATGTATGAACGGACACAATGACACCGATGGTCGCACTCACTTTGGATAATTCATGAATGGCGATGATATACGTTGTAAAATCTGCTCCTAAGCCTTGATACGAAGCTGGTATTGGAATCCCCAGAAAGCCTTGTCGTCCCATTTCTGCTAAAAGTGTTCTTGGGAACTGACCTTGTTCCATGGCTTCCACTTCAGGGAATACACGCTGTCTTGCAAATTCTGCTGCCTGTTCTCTCCAGAGTCGCTGTTGATCCGTAAGCAAAACATCCATTTTGACTCCCCCTATGAGTGGTCGTGGTATGTGTAAAAACCTCTCTTTGTCTTTTTGCCCAGCCAGCCTGCATTCACGTATTTTTTCAAAAGAGGACAAGGTCGGTATTTGCTATCCCCAAGTCCCTCATGAAGGGTATTCATAATAAATAAACATGTATCTAGTCCGATGAAATCAGCGAGACGAAGCGGCCCCATTGGGTGATTCATTCCAAGCGTCATGACACCGTCAATACTTTCTGCATCTGCCACGCCTTCATAAAGGGTGTAAATAGCTTCATTGATCATTGGCATCAATATGCGGTTTGATACAAACCCTGGGAAGTCTTCCACTTCAATTGGGGTTTTGTTTAAATTCTTTGCTGTTTCACAAACGAGTTGATACGTGTCGTCACTCGTTTGCAACGCTCGAATGACCTCAACGAGTTTCATGACAGGCACCGGATTCATAAAATGCATGCCAATCACTTGCTCCGGTCTCCCCGTAACAGCTGCTAATTCTGTGATCGACAAGGAGGATGTGTTTGTTGCAAATATCGTTTTCGCCTCTGCAAATTGATCGAGTGTTTCAAAGATTTGCTTTTTCACACTCATTTGTTCAGATACAGCTTCAATCACTAAATGAGCCTGCTGCACGTCTTTTAAATCTGTAGATACGGCAAGCCGCTGCGTAATATCTCGGACTGCCTGATGGGCTAGCTTTCCTTTTTCTGCTCGTTTCGTCAGTTGTTTGGTCATGGAGGAAATGGCTCGATGAATCTGCTTTTCAGATGCATCATGCAGCAGAACTGTATAGCCAGACTGAGCAAAAACTTGGGCAATGCCTGATCCCATTTGACCAGCTCCAACGACCATGACGGTTTCTTCTGTACTCATGACGATGAACGCCTCCCTTTTAATCTACCTTTATCATGATGGCATCTCCTTGACCGCCTCCACTGCAAATCGTCGCAATGCCAATACCGCCGCCTCTTTGTTTTAATGCATGAATCAAGGTCAATATGATACGTGTTCCGCTTGCCCCAATGGGATGACCAAGCGCAACTGCACCACCGTTGATATTCATTTTCCGCCGGTCAAGCCCGATTATTTTTTCACATGCCAGCGCCACAGCTGAGAAGGCCTCATTGATTTCAAATAGATCGATATCCTCTAGGCGCTTGCCTGTTTTCTGTAAAATTTTCTCGATAGCAAAGGCTGGTGTTTTCGGAAAATCCTTTGCCTCTACAGCTACCTGCGTATGACCAAGCACGATTGCCAATGGCTTGACGTCATGCTGCTTTGCATATGTGTCTTTCATTAAAAGAAGCGCACTTGCTCCATCATTGACACCTGGTGCATTTCCAGCGGTAATGGTACCCGTTTGATCAAAAACAGGCATGAGCTTTGACAGCCGTTCATATGACGTATCACGACGCGGGGATTCATCTTCTGTCATCAGCCGCTCTCCCGTTTTCGTCTTGACGGTGACGGGAGTGATTTCATGCTGAAAAAAGCCGTTTTTCTGCGCTTCGATCGCTCGTTCATGACTTCTTAATGCCCAAAGGTCTTGCTCTTCCCGCGTGATACCGAGCTCCTTCGCAGCCATGCTCCCATACTCACCCATATGAACGCCTGTAAACGAACAGGTTAATCCATCTAAAATCATCGCATCTTGTACCGCACCATCTCCCATTTTGTAGCCCCATCGCGCTTTTTTTAGCAAATAAGGGGCGTGTGACATGGATTCCATACCGCCCGCTACGATGACCTCCGCATCTCCAGCTCGGATGATTTGATCTGCTGTGCTCACACTGCGCATTCCTGATGCACAGACTTTATTGATAGTTTGCGTCGGAACGGACCACGGAAGATCAGCATGTCTTGCTGCTTGCCTTGAAGGAATCTGACCTTGTCCTCCCTGCAAAACACTTCCCATGATGACCTCATCCACATGATGTGAATCCGGCACTCTTTCCAGCGCAGCCTTGATTGCCACTCCGCCTAGTTCTGCGGCAGTCAACCCACTGAAAGCACCGCCTAGTTTTCCAAATGGTGTTCTTGCTCCAGATACAATGACTGTCTTACTCATGTATGTCCCCTCCCTTTTGTTACCGCTTACATATTATCTAAACAGCAGATGTACAGCGCCATGTATAAGCCGATGAACATTCTATTCATCGGCCTGTTTTGCTTACGAAACCTGCTTTCCAGCTTCGCCAAACACTGATTTTTCAAGAAGCTCTGCGACATCAAATGTACCTACCTGCTCTTCTACTTCTTTCGCTTTCGTCCCATCTCCCAGCATCGTTAAGCAATAAGGACACCCTGAGCTAATGATGGACGGCTGCACTTGTAACGCCTGCTCCGTTCGGGCAGTATTAATCCGGGTACCCGTCTCTTCTTCCATCCACATTAAGCCCCCGCCTGCACCGCAGCACATACCCGTTTCACGATGCCGTTCCATTTCTCTCAGCGTCACACCAGGGATGGCTTTTAAAATGTCTCTCGGCGGATCATACACTTCGTTATATCTGCCTAGGTAGCAAGAGTCGTGGAAGGTAATCACCTCGTTCACTTCATGTACAGGCGTTATTTTTCCTTCTTTCACTAGCTCTGCCAGTAATTCTGTATGATGGTACACTTCTGCCTCAAGCCCGAAGTCTGGATACTCATTTTTAAATAAATTGTAGGCGTGCGGATCAATCGTAACGATCTTTGTGACACCGTTTTTCTGGAATTCTTCAATGTTTTTTGCAGCAAGCTCTTGGAATAAAAATTCGTTTCCAAGCCTTCTTGGTGTATCGCCAGAGTTTTTCTCCTTATTTCCTAGAATGGCAAAGGAGACTCCTGCTTCGTTGAGAAGCTTTGCAAAGGCAAGCGCAATCTTTTGGCTTCGATTGTCATATGCCCCCATTGAACCAACCCAGAATAAATAATCGAAGGTTTGATCTGCTTTTTTCAGCTCTTTTACTGTCGGCACGTGCACATCTTCTCTCAGTTCACGCCAATTTTCTCTTTCTTTCCGGTTCAATCCCCACGGGTTCCCTTGGCGCTCTATACTTGTCATGGCACGCTGTGCATCTGCATCCATTTTCCCTTCGGTCAGCACAAGATATCTGCGCATGTCAATAATCTTGTCGACGTGTTCATTCATGACAGGGCATTGGTCTTCACAGTTTCGGCACGTCGTACATGCCCAAATTTCTTCCTCTGTAATGACTTCACCAATAAGAGAAGGATGATACATCGAGCTGGCAGCCGATTCCTCTGCACCTGCTCCTCTCGCCTGTAGCGCCAGCTGATTTCCTGTTGTCTGCCTGAAGGCAAGCTGCGGAACCCAAGGCGTCTTCGATGTAATGGCGGCCCCTTTATTGGTTAAATGATCTCTTAGCCTTAAAATCAAATCCATAGGAGACAGCATTTTCCCTGTACCTGTTGCTGGGCACATATTTGTGCAGCGCCCGCATTCCACACAGGCGTAAAGGTCGATCAGCTGTGACTGACGGAAGTCTTCAATTTTTCCCACACCAAAGGTCTCTTGTGTCTCATCTTCAAAATCAATTTTTTGCAGCTTGCCTGGCGGGTCTAATCTGCTGGCAAATACGTTCACCGGCCCTGCAATGAGGTGAGCATGCTTTGACTGCGGGACATACACTAAGAATGTCAGCAAAATCAGGAGATGCACCCACCATGCGACATAAAAAACGACCGTTGCCGCAAGAGGTGAAATACTGCCCAGCAAGAAAGCAACACTGGATGCGATTGGCTCAGTTGGTGATAAAGAGTGTCCATGCCAGATGATATTCATCCCGTTCCCAAGTAAAACGGTCAGCATCAAGCCGCCAATAAATAAAAGCACTAGACCGGATTTAAAGCCACGCTTTAAACGGACAAGCTTCTCCACATACCTTCTATGGAACGCCCAAACAACAGCTACTAAAATGAGAAGTGTGACTACCTCCTGGAAAAAGGTAAAGACACCGTAAAGCGGACCTAAAGGGAGTCCGCTATCTGGAACGAGTCCCTTCATAATAAAATCAAGGGCTCCGAACTGTACAAGGATAAATCCGTAGAAAAACAGCACATGAATGATGCCGCTCTTCTTGTCCTTTAACAGCTTCTTTTGCCCAAATACATTGACCCAAACACGCTCTAAGCGTTTTTTCATGTCTTGTTGGAACTCTTCTTTTTTGCCAAGACGAATGTACGCTGCTCGTGTTCGAATGAGATAAATAAACAAATACACAGCGTAAGCGGTCACCGCCGCAAATGCGATCATGTTCATGATTAAAAGGCTATTCATCTTGCTCCCCCTTTCATTCCCCAAAACCCACTTTGTTCCGTTTCCATGTTGTACCTCTATCATAAATAATGAATGAGTATTCAGTCAATATTTTTTACACGTTTGGGTACACTATTGAAATATGCAAAAAAGGAGGAAGCTTTATGATCGCATTGATCATCCTACTCGTACTCGTTATCATCGTTTGTCTCATATTGTTAGACCTTTATATGGGAAAGAAATATTTTTCTACCCGCGCTTTTGAACGATCTTTTGACCAAACAAGCGGTGATGCCGTTTTTTATCATGATGGCGAACCATTTTTTGATCAGCTGCTCGCGGATATTCAGCAGGCCTCTTCTTCTATTCATATGATGTTCTTTATTGTAAAGAACGACAAGATTGGTCAAAAGGTCTTACAAGCATTGAAAACAAAAGCGGAACAAGGGGTTTCAGTCTTTTTGCTGACCGATCGACTAGGGTCCTATCCGTTTGATCAAAAGTCCATCGACATGCTAGAGAAAAGTGGCATCCAATTTTACTTTTTAAATAAGCCTCGTTTCCCTTTTTTGATTTATCGGTTAAACATGAGAAATCATCGTAAAATCACGGTGATTGATGGAAAGATTGGCTATATTGGCGGGTTTAATATTGGCGATGAATATGTTGGGAAAAAGGGTCGGTTTGGCATTTGGAAGGATTATCATTTGCGCATGACGGGGCAAGTTGTCGCAGATCTCCAGCATGTGTTTTTGAATGATTTATACCGGACATCTGGTATTCATCAGCTGCAATATGAGGTTTTTCCTGCTTTGGAACCGGGAACACTACAATGCACAACACGCGCGACTGCTGGTTTTTCTTTAGAAGCTTTGTTCCTCAAAGATATTCAGCAGGCGAGGAAACAGATCATCATCTGTACACCTTACTTTATTCCATCTGCTCCTCTTCTGAGTGCACTGCTTGATGCACGAAAGCGAGGCGTTACGGTTGAAATCATCATCCCAATGAAAGCAGATCATCCACTCGTCAAAGAGGCTGGATTTCATTATTTGAAGGACCTCATTGCCTCCGGCTGCCTTGTTTATCGTTTTTATAAAGGATTTTATCATGCGAAAGCCATTCTAATTGACCAGAGACGCTGTATGATCAGTACGGCAAATTTTGATAAACGCAGCTTGTTTTTAAACGAGGAAGTAGACGTCGCCATTGATGATACCGACTTTACTGCCCACGTAGAGGAAAGGATTCGCGAGCACATAGAAGTGTCTGAGCTTATGACAGAAGAGAAATTGGCACAGCGTCCGCTTCTGTCACGTCCGCTTGAATGGGTTGCCGCCATGTTCTCTTATTTTTTATAAAGGAGATGACCTATGCGTTATCGATTCGGTTATGTATCCAATGCCGTCACCTTGTGGGAGGCTTCTCCTGCCAAGTCGCTGACCTTTGCAAGATACAGTAAGCTCTCGAAGGAAGAGAGAGAAGAGGCTTTATTACGAACAACAAAGGCCAATCTCGTGAATACATTAAGAACGCTTTACTTTGCCATTGCTCATGATATCCCGCTTTACCGTTTTTCGAGTTCGATCGTCCCGCTTGCGACCCATCCCGAGGTACGATGGGACTTTGTGACACCTTTTCAAAAGGAGTTTCTTGAAATTGGCGAGTTGGTGAAACGGCATGGGCTTCGTGTGAGCTTTCACCCCAATCAGTTCACCTTGTTTACTAGCCCCAAGCCTTCAATCACAGAAAATGCCGTGATCGACATGGCGTACCATTATCAAATGCTTGAGGCGATGAAGCTTGAAAAGGAAGGCTATATGAACATTCATGTGGGCGGTGCGTACGGTGATAAAGATTCGGCGCTTCAACGTTTTGATGAAAATATCAAACAGCTACCAGCGCATATCAAGGCGAGGATGACGCTTGAGAATGATGACAAAACGTATACGTCGTTAGAAACGCTTGGTGTATGTGAAAAGCACGGTATTCCCTTTGTTTTTGATTACCATCATCACGTGGCCAATAAAGATGACGATGCCGCGCTTGAAGACATCCTGCCAAGAATGTTCGGCACTTGGACGAGCACTGGTATTCCGCCTAAAATTCATTTATCCTCACCGAAATCAGAAAAAGCCATACGCAGTCATGCAGATGGTGTAGATATGTCCTTTGTCTTACCGCTTTTTCATGCATTAAAACCGTATGGGCGTGATGTAGATTTTATGATTGAGGCGAAGTCAAAGGATCAGGCACTGCTCCGTCTTGTCGAAGAGCTCTCTGCGATAAGAGGCAACAAGCGAACAGGCGGAGGAACCATTGAGTGGAAATCATAGAGAAAGGTTTATCCCTATGCAAACAAGGGTAACAAAGCTATTGTGAGAAAGTTATTAACAGGAGGATATGAAGATGTCTCAGATCTATTCAATCCAAATCGCTGCGAGAGCATTGAATTTACATAAGCTTATTTCTCTTTATGAAAAATGCCACCAGGCTCAACATCGTCTATATGTGTATTCTAAAAAAACAATGTGTAACATCAAGAACATCGTAGAGCTTGAAACCTTCAGGCTCACTCATTTAGAATCTGACTACTTAATTGTCGTAGAGGGAAAAAAAGCGCAAGATCTCTTGCAGCCATTTGAAAAAGAGAAAGTTTCATAAAAAAGAGCAGCCATCAGGCCGCTCTTTTGCTATATCCACTCTTTCGTCAACCACACTTGTTTTGAAGCTGCATCCATTTTCACTTGTGCCCCGATTGGCATCGTAAGCATCGGGTGCGTATGGGCACAGTCAAAATCTGCGATGAGCGGTCTCTTTGTCTCTCCAAGCACCTCAAGTAAAATCTCGTAAGGTTCTTTGCCCGTTCCCTCATCATCAAACAGCTCATGTTTTCCCAAAAGAATCCCTGATACCCGCTCAAACACTCCATTTACTTTCAATAAAGAGAAGTTTTTTTCTACAACCGAAGCGGTTTTCATGCAATCTTCAATGAGAAGAATGTCTCCCTTTTGGATTGCCGGCATGTACTCACTGCCCCATATGCCGTACATAGCATTCAGGTTTCCGCCGATCAACCTGCCTTCTACCTGTCCTTCTATGACGCACAGCCAATCGTTCGGACGCTGCCCTTTATCACGCGTCTTTTCTTCCCAATTGATTCGTTCATCCGTCCAAAAGGGTGGTTTTTTGATCTGATAAGGAATAGATTGAGGCTGCATCAGGATGTCTTCGAACGACTGATATGTATAAGCAACGAACGGTTCAAACTCTCCAAAAGATGGGACAAGCGCCGGTCCGTAGAATACAGGCAGTCCCGTTTTTTCGTAAGCGGCTAAAAGAATCGCTGTCGCATCTGAATAACCGATCATGATCTTCGGATGTTGATTCAGCAGCTCAAAATCAAGATAAGGGAGCAAGCTATTTGAATTTGTCCCGCCAATCATTGACATGACGCACGCCAAGTCTTCCCTAGCCATTAGCTCATTCAGCTCATCTGCTCGTTCTTGAATTGTACCTGAACGGTAATGATCCTCTTTCCCTGTTAATGATCCTGGTACCACAATGAATCCTTTTTGCTCAAGCCACTTCTTCGCCCGCTCATACCTAAGAGGCGAGGTCGCTGATGCTGGACTTGAAGGTGAAAAAATACCGATCTTATCGCCCTTTTGTAATCGCCGAAGCCTCTTCATTCCATCAGATCCTTCCTACACGAGTTTTTTCTATCCTAACAAAAAAAGCCCCTTATCAAAAGGGCTTAATCTTTAATGACCAAACTGCGCTTCGTGCAGTCTGCTATATACGCCGCCCATTTGAATTAAATCTTGGTGGCGGCCTTGTTCTTCAATGCCTTCCTCTGTCACGACGATGATACGATCGGCGTGTTTAATTGTTGCAAGGCGGTGGGCTATGACGAGCGTTGTCCTGCCGACAGCCAGTTCACTCAGTGCATCCTGTATGGCTTTTTCTGTTTCTGTATCAAGTGCTGACGTGGCTTCATCTAGAATGAGAATGGACGGGTTTTTCAGGAACATCCGCGCAATCGACAGACGCTGCTTTTGACCGCCTGACAGTTTGACGCCGCGCTCACCTATGACGGTATTTAACCCTTCTGGGAAACGCTGTACGAGTTCCTCTAAATGCGCACTTCTTACAGCCTCCCAAATCTCTGCATCGCTGGCTTCTAAGTTGCCGTACGCAATGTTTTCACGAATGGTGCCTGAGAATAAAAAGACATCCTGCTGCACAATACCGATCTGCTGCCTTAAAGATGACAATGTCATAGACTTTGTGCTTATACCATCAATCGTGATCTCCCCTTCATCCACATCATAAAAGCGAGGCAGCAGACTGCAAATGGTTGATTTCCCCGCTCCTGAAGGCCCGACAAACGCAACCGTTTCTCCTTGTTTAATCTTTAAATCGATATTCTTCAGCACATGACTGTGTTCATCGTAGCCAAATGTTACGTTTCGATATTCAATTTCACCTTTTAGTCCGTGTACATCACGTGCTCCCTCTGTATCCTTCACATCCGGCTCTGTTTCTAGTAAATCGACATAGCTTTTAAAGCCCGCAATGCCTTTTGGATACATTTCAATGACCGTGTTGATTTTATCAATCGGTCTAAATAAAACATTTGTGATCAGAACAAACGCGATAAAGCCACCTGCCGTTAATTGACCTTGCAGGACAAACCATGTACCTGCGAGAAGGACAAACAGTGTCACAAGACGTGTGAGAATATAGCTGATCGATCCATTGACCGACATAATTTTATAAGAAAGAAGCTTCGCCTTGCGAAAACGGTTGTTGTTTTCCGCAAAACGCTTTTTCTCGAAATGTTCATTGGCAAAGGCTTGAACAAGACGAATGCCCCCGATATTGTTTTCAACCCTCGCATGAAAGTCTCCAATGTCATTGTTGAGCTGTGTAATCGCCTTCGTCATCTTCTTATTAAAATGAAGGGCGAGCCAAATGATGACAGGCATGATGAGGAAGGTTAAAATGGCCAGCTGCCAGTTAATCATCAGCATGACTGCAAAGGCACCGAGAATTGTCATAATCGCTATAAACAAATCTTCAGGACCGTGATGCGCCACTTCTCCAATGTACATGAGGTCGTTTGTCATCCGTGACATGAGCTTCCCCGTTTTGTTGTTGTCAAAGAATTTAAAGGATAGTCGCTGAAAGTGATCAAACAGCTTTTTCCTCATATCTGTTTCAATATTGATGCCAAGCATATGCCCCCAATACGACACAATAAATTGCATAACCGAGCTGAGGGCATAAATGACAAACAGCGCAAGTGCCGTCCAGACAATGACTGTCCAGTTCCCTGTTGGCAACAATGTATCAATGAAGTAGTTCACGATAAGCGGGAAACCCAGTTCCATCAATCCAACGGCGACAGCGCAAAAGAAATCTAAAAAGAACAGACCTCGATAGGGCCTGTAATAGGCGAAAAAGCGTTTTAACATATGTAAAAGAACCTCATTCCCTCTATAATTGATAATCATTTTCAATTATAGAGGAATCCTCTTCAAAATACTAGATTAGGAAATGATTTCTTTGACTAGAAATCCTCATAGAACGCCAGAAAACAACCGAGCAAATGATTCCTTTAATCGCTCTTTTAAGCCTCTTTTATAAAAATGAACAGGTCCCATTTGCTCACATTCTTTCATATCTTCTTCGTAATGGGCCATCAGCTGCTCAATGGGCTTTTTCGCGGCCGTAAAGACGTTGACCTCAAAATTGAGCTGAAAGCTTCTCATATCCACATTTGCGGTACCGACAGAGGCAAGTTCTCCATCTGCAATCATCACTTTTTGATGCATGAAGCCCTTTTGGTAGTGATACACCTTGATGCCCTCTTTTAGGAGCTCAGAAAAATAGGACCGTGTGGCGTATTGTGTGAGAAAGCCATCATTGATCTCCGGAACCATCACCCGGACATCCACCCCTCTTGTCGCAGCAATTTTCAATGCCGTACGAAGGGATTCATTTGGGACAAAATAAGGTGTCGCAATCCAGACAAATTGTTTCGCATTTGAGATGAGTGCATCATATAAATCACTCATACTTTCTTTCATATCGGGTCCAGTTGGTACAACCTGAATGACATCCTCTCCCGTCACAGGATGCGGAGTATGATATTTCGGATCATCAATTAATACTTCATCTGAAACATACTCCCAGTCGAGCATAAACACAGAGTGAAGGGTTTGGACAGCCTCACCCTTTAACATCGTATGCGTATCACGCCAAAAACCGATATTTTCATCACGTCCGACATATTCTTTTCCGACATTTAACCCGCCAACAAATCCTGTCTTCCCATCAATGATCACGATTTTTCGGTGATTGCGGAAATTGATTTTTTGATTAAAGAAACCATATTTTAAAGGCAGAAAAGGAGCGACCTTGACTCCTGCCTGCTTCAAGCGTTTAATATCTTTTCGGGAGAAGCGAATGCTGCCAGCCGCATCATAGATGAAGCGAACCTCTACCCCTTCTTTCACTTTTTCTATCAAAATCTCCATCATCCGGTGCCCGAGGAAATCCGATTTGAACATGTAATATTCTATATGGATGAACGATTTTGCCTTTTTTAATTCTTCAAAAATACGGGGAAACGTCTCCTCCCCATTTTTTAAAATGTCCATATCACTATTTGTGTTCACATGCATGCCTGTTGCTTTTTCTGTGTAATGAAAAAAAGTCCGCTGATTTTCGGTTAGACGCGATTCATCCGGCTTGCTCTCAAGCTCAGATATTCTGCGTAGTTTTTCACGGTTGTACATTCTTTTTGATTTGAATAAATGACCTTTCACATAGAGCTGTCCCGAGAACAAATAAAACATATAGCCAATGATCGGGAAAAAGATCAAAACATACATCCATAAGAGTGTGTGCTGTGATGTACGGTTCTCTAGCATGAGCGAGATGATACTAAATAAAATAATGGCGATATAAACTGCTGCGTACAGCTGAACACTCCACGCTGGAACCGGCCACCAATACACCACATATGCCCCGAATATCATAAAATATAAAAATAAAAATTCCAGTCTCCTCTTTTTCACATTCTTCGCCCTCATTCGTTTCTGTCTTTTCTCTTCCATACCCTTTGCACAGCTTGTATGAAACGCACGGTCCACTTCTTTCTTCTAGCTTTTACAGACTTGGACCATTTGATCCGATATAATGGATAAATATGTGATGGAAAGGAAGATTTGTTTATGCATACACCACCTCCTTTAAAAAAAGGCAGTCATCTTCGTGTCATTGCCCCAAGCCGAAGTGCCAGCATTTTATCAAAAGAAGGAATCGCTCAGGCAAAAAAGCGTTTAGAGATGTTAGGCTTCACTGTCTCCTTTGGACAGCACGAGTTTGAATGTGACCTTCACTCCTCTTCATCTATTGAGCACCGCTTGTCTGATCTGCATGAGGCGTTCATGGATGATGAAGTTGACGGTATTTTGACAGCAATCGGAGGCTTCAATTGCAATGAGCTCTTACCTTATATTGATTACGACTTGATTCGTCAGCACCCTAAAGTCCTTTGCGGCTACAGTGACATTACCGCACTCGCAAGTGCTATTACTGCCAAATGTGAGATGGTGACATACTCTGGACCCCATTTCTCCAGCTTTCAAATGGAACAGGGACAAGAGGAGCAGACCGCTATGTTTCAAGCCTGCTTGATGAATGGTAGTGAGTCTTTTAATGTGAATCCTTCGACAAAGTGGAGTGATGATGCGTGGTATCTTGATCAAGCGAACAGACAGTTTCATCCGACGAAATGGGGAATATATCAAGAGGGAACAGCCGAAGGTACCTTGTATGGCGGTAACCTTTGTACACTGAACTTACTGCAAGGGACATCGTTTATGCCTCATATTAAGGATGCCATCTTATTTGTGGAGGATGATGATTTGGTTTTCCCTGAAATGTTCGCCAGAGACCTCACATCCCTCTTACAGCATGCAGAATCCATTAAAGGGCTGATCATCGGACGCTTTCAGAAGAAATCCAAGATGACAGAGGAACATTTGAGATTCATCCTAGATAAGCACCCAATGCTCAAACACATTCCAGTGATCTACGATGTCGATATCGGACATACGCAGCCGGTCTTCACCTTACCGATTGGTGGAAGTGCCGAGCTAACGTGTAATGGTGAAGAAGTGAAGTTTCGAATTTTTCAACACTAAGATGTCTATCTATTCAAATAATATCGATGTTAAATCTCTATTTTTTTAAAAACAGAGTAACAAAATATAGAAATTAAAAAAACAATTTATTATTAGAGGTGTTTTTTTGCAGAAAGATTTAGAAATCAAGTCATTAGAAGATGATAATTTAGGTATCTCAGATAACATAGATAAATTCATAGAACAGTACATTAATTCTAATTTTACAGGCTCAATATTATTAAATGGAAAGTGGGGAATTGGCAAAACAAGTTACTTGAATTTAATTAAGGAAAAATCCGATTCCAAAAGAACAAAATTTATTGATATCAATTTTTGGACTGACCCTTGGATACTTAAACCATTTGAATTATTCGCAAAAAAACTAAATCCTATTTTCTATTGGATCGTGAAAACTTCACCGATTTTATTAGTAGTGTTGTTAGCACTTATACAGTTTTCTTATAATATTATCAGCAAGTCAACAGATAATATTTCAAGAATGGATTTTTTCATATGGGGCGCTTTAATCCTTATAATAAGCTTTCTCAATTTATTATTAGATAAATTCTCTACAGAAAGTATATTTGAATGGCTTGTTAAAAAAAAGTTAAAGAGTAATAGATACAACAAGAAGGTTATTTTTATCTGCGATGATTTTGATAGATTAGAATCAGAAAATAGAAAACAACTCTATGCATACTTGTCAAAATTAAATTCTTTTGAAAAGAGTATCCTAATAGTTGTAGGTGATTACAACAAAATTGTGCAAGATGAAGACGACTCTTTATTCATTCAAAAGATCCTTTCAAATTTAGAGAGTATGCCATTGAATAATAAGGCTTCTCAAATTTGGAGCAAAGTAATCGAAGAACAATTCAATAGTGACAATATAAAAATCATGGATTTAACAGACTCAGATAGATTATTAATTCAGAAACTTAGAAATTTTTTTGTAGATGAACAAAGGACATTTCGCGAGGCAAAGCTCTTACTGAATATTTTCTATAAAAAATCACCAAAATCAACTACAATAAATGTTAATATCAGCGAACAGCTTGCTTTGTGCTATTTTTATCAATTTCATTATAAAATTTACGAGTGGATAGTTGAAAATTTAAATTTTTTATACCAAAAAAAGGTTATTCCACACAAAGATTTTGCCAGTACAGAAAAAAGTCAACTTATCTTAAAAGATGCAATTGAAAAAGACATAGGAGAGAATAATTCACCCAATTTATATGAATTCTTATATTCTATATTTATTAATGGTGAGCATGATAAATTCAACTTCCCTAGTATAAAAAACGAAAAAAACTTCGGATATTACCAAATTGAAAATATATCGAGTATAACAACATTGAATATTGAAGTAGTTGAGAATGTATTTATAAATTTAGATAGCAATATAGATAAATTGATTGAAATACATTCAAAGGGTCAGATGGAGGATTTCAACGATTTTTTAAGGAATCATTACCTTAGTTACACAAGTAATACTCCAGAAACTAAAATATTATCCTTACTGAGAAATATAATAGCTTTTAAGATGCGCAATTTGGAGCAAGACACAGCTTTTTTAAAAATATCTATATCAGATACTATTATATATAATTGTTTAAATGCCCTAAAAAATAATCATAATAGAAAAGAAACTGAAATTTTCACAAATAGTATTTTACCTATAGATGAGTTGGATACTTCTGAAAAATTGGAAATCATACCTAATTTTATACCTGCACGTTCAGATGAACAATCAATAGAACAAATAAAATTAGTTAAGATTATTTTTGAGAATTCCATCTTTACTATGAATAATGATTTCAATATACTTACTGAAAGAAAACCGAGGAGTTGCTTTCTTTTCTATAAAAAATATCAATCATATTTAGATCAAAATTCAGATTACCAAGTGATTTTCGACAAGGTTCTAACTTTAAATGACAATGTATTGTTTAATTATTTAAAAGATAAATTATCTTATAAAATTACCTATCCAAACAATTCGGTAGCCACAGCTCTGAGCCTAGATGATATAAGTTATAATCAAGAATTTGAAATAAAACTAAAAGAAAGAATAGCCAATTTGCCGTCACATCAAAAAAATATTCTAGTAAAAATGATTGAGCTAAAGTTTTAAAATAGGATGCAAGATAAGTTTTTTTAGAAAAAGTGATCCAACCCTTCATCCCCTTCGTTAAGTAGATGTAAAAAGAAAAGAGAGGAGGCAAAAACATGTTCTCTGATGTACTTAGCCAATTATTCGATTCTATTTCTAACATCATTAACACACTTGGGTAATTCCTATGACACGCACATACTACATGCTTTTTGAAAGGAGGATACGCTCATGTTCTCTGATGTACTTAGTCAATTATTCGATTCTATTTCTAACATTATTAATACGCTTGGTTAATTTTCAAAACCCGCTATCTCTCGAGAATAGCGGGTTTTTTATATAAAGAAGCCCCGCTCATAAAATAGAGCGAGGCTTTCCTTCATTCCACTACATCTTTTCCGGTGCCGATACGCCAATGAGTTTTAATGCATTCGCAAGCGTAATTTGTGTTGCTTTCATGAGTGAAAGACGTGCTGTTGTTTTTGTTTCGTTTTCTACATCAATGACCTTCTCGGCATTGTAGAAGCTGTGAAGGGCTGATGCAAGGTCATAAATATAGTTTGTCACACGGTGCGGAATACGCTTTTCAGCTGCTTCTGCTACAACTTCTGGGAAGCTACCAATGATTTTGAGAAGATCGTATTCTTTTTCCGATTGAATGTGAGAGAAATCTGCTTTTTCAAGGTTTGGCTCGTAGCCTTTTTCTTCCCCTTGACGCAGCATGCTGCAAATTCTCGCATGGGCATATTGTGCGTAGTACACAGGGTTTTCGTTAGACGTAGAAATCGCTAAGTCTAGGTCAAAGTCCATATGTGTCGCCGCACTTCTCATCGCGAAGAAATAACGAGTGGCATCTAGGCCCACTTCTTCAATCAGATCACGCATGGTGACGGCTTTTCCTGTACGTTTACTCATCTTCATCTTTTCACCGTTTTTGTATAGGTGAACGAGCTGAATGATTTCTACTTCAAGCTTGCCAGCAGGATATCCAAGTGCTTGAATCGCCGCTTTCATTCGAGGGATATAGCCGTGATGGTCCGCTCCCCAAATGTTAATGAGCTGATCAAAGCCTCTGTCTAATTTGTCTTTATGATATGCGATATCTGGAAGCAAGTAAGTGAAGCTGCCGTCTTTTTTAATGAGCACGCGGTCCTTGTCATCGCCAAAATCAGTTGAACGCAGCCACGTTGCGCCGTCTTCTTCAAAGACATAGCCTTTAGCGCGAAGAGTTTCCAGCGCTGGTTCGATTTTTCCGTTTTCATATAAAGAGGTTTCTGAATACCATACATCAAATGGGACACGGAAATTCTCAAGGTCTACACGTAATTTCTCTAACTCGTATTTTAAGCCGTATTCACGGAAGAACTTCATACGTTCTTCTTCTGGCTCATGCACGAAACGGTCACCAAATTCATCTGCCAGCTTTTGCCCGATGCCTTTGATGTCTTCTCCTCTATAGCCGTCTTCAGGCATCTCTTTTTCAAGACCGAGCGCCTCAAAGTAACGTACCTCTACAGATAAAGCGAGGTTATTGATCTGATTGCCTGCATCGTTGATATAGTATTCACGGCTCACCTCGAACCCTGCTTTATCAAGGATGTTGCAAAGAGAATCACCTACAGCTGCTCCGCGGGCATGTCCAAGGTGAAGGTCACCTGTTGGGTTGGCTGAGACGAATTCAACTTGCACCTTTTGGCCGCCGCCTGTATTCGTTTCACCATATGCCTCTTTTGCTTCAAGGACAGCTGGGATCAGCTTTGTTAAATACTGATTGTTCATATAAATATTAATGAACCCTGGACCTGCGATATCCAGTTTTTCAATAGAAGCTTTCCCTTTATCAAACGCTTTGACAATGTCCTCTGCGATTTGACGAGGTGCTTTTTTTGCAATGCGGGCAAGCTGCATCGCCATGTTGGTGGAGTAATCACCGTGAGTTTTATCTTTCGGCACTTCTAAAAGGACATCTGGTACCTGGCTTTCATCAGCAAGTCCTGCTTTGACGACTGCCGCAATAATTTCTTCCTTTAACGCATCTTTGACCTGTTCTGCGATATTCATGAACGTAAATCCTCCTTATACGAAATCGATAATGTATGTAAATGCTTTTGATCTTCCCCTGTCAGCATATCGTACGTAATGTGCAGCAGTCCCTTGTCCACATCGAGATCAATGCCATGTGTGTGTACATCAAGCTGTAGTGTACCGAATGGCATCGTGTAATGTGTGACGGTCGTTTCTCCAATGAGAAAGCGCTGCTTCATTTGAATGGCCCCTGATCTCATGACAAAAATTTCTTTTTCACTCATTTTCACAACGGTTTTTACTTGACCCATTTCATGTTCTTCATGGTAAGTGAGATACGTTTTGTCATTCTTTTCTTGATACGTTCCAGTCGTGCGGAATTCGATCGTTTCAGCCGGCTCCGTCTCTGGTTTCATCACTGACTTTACATGAATTGAAATTTGGTTTTGTGTCATTTTGCACTTCCTTTGCTAAGACCCGTTTAACTAAAATAGTATACCATATTCATGATCGCCTATCATACCATCATTTCTCTTCTTCACTGCGATTAAACTTCGTTTTTGATCTTACACCATCCCTTTAGAAAAAAAGAAACAGGAAACTGACTAATACCACCAACACAGCCTTTACGCCCATGTCTTTTCTTTTGATTAAATAAAAAAGAGCTTGTACGCCTGAACTTGCCAAAAATGCCTGAAAAAAATCAAATGGCACGATCTGTGCTCGCTTAAATACCACCTGCATGAATAACGCAATGGCCGTCAGATAGAAAAAGCCTCGATCTTGAAACAACCCCAACATCTCTTCCTTTGCTTCCTTTTTCGAAGCAAAAACGGGCGGCGCAGCTGCGAGCTCTCGTTTCAGCGTGAGAAAACCCGCCGCTAACACACAAAAGGCGAGAAGCACCATCAATATAGAAGAAAACATGAACTGCCTCCTTTATTTTTTGATCCATGTAAAAAAAGAGCTTGTCCACATGAGATGACAAGCTCCTCTATCAAGGTGTTATTTCACAAATCCAAGCAGCATTTCGCGTAAAAGCTTGCTCGCTGTATTCGCTGTTTGGTCGGAATGATCGTATACAGGTGCTACCTCTACAAGGTCTGCACCGACTACTTGAACCTCAGATCCTGCAATGGCATGAATGGATGCAAGCAGCTCTTTTGATGTAATACCGCCAGCATCCACCGTGCCTGTACCAGGTGCATGAGCTGGATCGAGTACATCAATGTCGATCGTCACATAAACTGGACGCCCCTTCAGCTTTGGCAATACTTGCTTCAACGGCTCCAACACTTCAAATTTAGAAATGTGCATGCCCGCTTCTTTTGCCCATTCAAATTCTTCCTTCATCCCAGAGCGAATCCCAAAAGAGAACACATTCTCAGGTCCAATGAGTCCTGCTACTTTACGAATCGGTGTTGAATGAGACAGAGGCTCACCCTCGTATTCCTCACGAAGATCCGTATGTGCGTCCATATGGATAATCGCCAAATCAGGATATTTCTTATGCATCGCACGGAAAACCGGCCAAGACACAAGATGCTCGCCGCCCATTCCTAATGGAAACTTCCCTTTTTCTAAAATGCTGTCGACATACTCTTCAATTAAGTCCAAGCTTTTCTGAGCATTTCCAAAAGGAAGCGGAATGTCACCGGCATCAAAGAATGGTACTTCGTGCAGCTCACGATCTAAATAAGGACTGTATTCTTCTAATCCAATCGAAACTTCACGAATACGGTTTGGACCAAAACGTGAGCCTGGTCTATAACTGACGGTCCAATCCATCGGCATACCGTATAAAATGACTTTTGCATCTTCCCATGTCGGATGACTTCCAATAAACACTTTTCCTGAATAAGCCTCGTCGAATCTCATGCAAGATTCCTCCTTTTACGCTTCAAAAAATGCGCAAACTGTTATTTGCGCATTTCCTCTTCGCTTCATTTATTTGATTAAGTCGCTCACAAATTTCGGCAGAACGAATGCTGCTTTGTGCAATTCTTTTGTGTAATATTTAGTGTCAATATCAAAGAAACGGCTGTCTTCTACAGCAAGTGGATCATATTTTTTTGAACCGATGGTAAATGTCCAAAGACCACTTGGATACGTTGGAATATTTGCTGTGTAAAGCTTCGTGATTGGGAAAATCTCTTTCACATCACGCTGTACATTTGTAATCAGCTCAGGTGTGAACCAAGGGTTGTCCGTTTGTGCCACGAAAATACCGTCTTCTTTGAGTGCTTTTGAAATTCCTGCGTAAAATCCTTTAGAGAACAGGTTCACAGCTGGTCCAACTGGTTCAGTTGAGTCCACCATGATAACATCGTACTCATTGTCAGCTTCAGCAATATGCATAAAGCCGTCTCCAACTTTGACATCTACACGAGGATCGTCTAGTTTCCCAGCAATCGAAGGAAGGAATTTTTTCGAGTATTCGATGACTTTGCCATCAATATCAACAAGTGTCGCTTTTTTCACACTTGGATGCTTCAGGATTTCACGAATGACACCGCCGTCTCCTCCACCTACGACAAGAACATTTTCCGGATTTGGATGAGTGAAAAGAGGAACATGTGCCACCATTTCGTGGTATACAAACTCATCTTTCTCAGACGTCATCACCATACCGTCTAAAAACAGCATATTGCCAAACTCTTCTGTTTCCACCATTTCTAAATGCTGAAAATCTGTTTGTTCTGTGTGAAGGGTTTTGTTCACCTTCAAAGTAATACCAAAATTCTTCGTTTGCTTCTCTGTATACCAAAGTTCGCTCATTGTCCATCTTCCTCTCATCCAATAATAAACAAACATCTATTGTTAGCGCCTTTAACGGCTATGACTATATCGATTGTCCAAGAAAAAAGTATAGTGGATTCATATCAAATTGTAAAGAACCGCATGAGTTCTCTTCAATTTTAAAGCACGCTCTTGCAATCATTTGTTTAAAACGGTTTTCTTTGTTCCATACTGATAAAAAACCGTCAAAATGGGGGCTTTGCATGGACACAATCATGAGTAATAAAAAAATCCGCATGACCGTGAAAACGATTCGAGCCTGTTTTTTTATTGGCTTGCTCGCTTTTCTATTTGCAGGCACTGTCTTTTTGACGATTCTTTTAATAGCCAAATGGCAAGGCGCCCCTTCTGTTCAAGTTCCCCAATCTACGACGATTTATGCAGCCGATGGTTCAAAGCTTGGAGAATCCAGTTTTGGAGAAAAGAGATATTGGGTGCCCTTAAAGGACATGTCCCCTCATATCAGGCAGGCAGCTGTAGCTGTTGAGGATAAAACCTTTTATGAGCATCATGGCTTTGATGTGAAACGGATGGCGGGTGCTGCAGTGGCTGATATTCGTGCCATGGCTAAGGTACAAGGCGCAAGCACGATCACCCAGCAATATGCACGAAATCTGTATTTAGATCATGATAAAACGTGGAAGCGAAAATGGAATGAAGCCTTTTACACGATTCGCTTAGAGCAAAACTATACAAAAGATGAGATTTTAGAAGGATACTTGAACACCATTTATTATGGTCATGGAGCTTATGGCGTGGAAGCGGCGTCCCGTCTGTATTTCGGGAAAAAAGCGAAGAATTTAACTCTCGCTGAATCTGCCTTACTTGCCGGTATCCCAAAGGGCCCTTCTCTCTACTCCCCTTATGTGAATGAAGAGAAAGCCGGCGCAAGAAAGAATATGATTTTGAGACACATGCAAGAGGACGGCATGATTACGAAAAAGGCAGCCGCTGAAGCCGCGAAAGAAAAACTGTCCTATCGCCCTTTGCAGAAGAAGCAGCTGCAAGCAAAGCAAGCTCCGTATTTTTATGATGATGTGATTCGTGAGTTGAAACAAAGCTTGGGGTTAACTGAGGAACAGATCGAAACTTATGGCCTTCATATCCAAACGACTTTAAATCCAGAGTTACAGAAAATGGCTGAGAATACGTTAAAAAGCACAATCTATTCGAAATCAGACATTCAAATCGGCTTTACCGCTATCCATCCCCAAACTGGTCATGTACTCGCCCTCATTGGGGGAAGAGATTATGAGAAAAGTCCATTCAACCGGGTGACACAAGCAAAAAGACAGCCCGGTTCAACCATGAAACCTCTTCTCTATTACATTGCCTTGCAAAATGGGTTTACACCAGCAACCGTCATGCGCAGTGAAGAAACAGTTTTTGAGCTAGATGATCAAGGAAGCGGTGCTGCTTATTCACCAAGCAATTATCATGGCTATTACGCCAATGATGGCATTACCATGCTTCAGGCCTTGGCGCTGTCTGATAATATTTATGCCGTGAAAACCCATCTATTTTTAGGAATGGAGCAGCTTGTACGTGCTGGCAAAACATTTGGCATCAACGAAAAACTAGATCAGGTGCCATCACTTGCCCTAGGTACGTCTCCTGTCAAACCAATTGAAATGACCAATGCTTACGCAATGCTTGTCAATGGCGGAAAACGAGTCAAACCCACCTTTATTACAAAAGTAACGGATGCTAAAGGCAACGTGCTTTTTGAAGAAAAACAAAAACGAGAGCAAGTCCTAGATGAAAAGGTAGCCTTTGTCACCACCGACATGATGTCAGGAATGTTCAATGATCAGTTAAACGGCTATACGAGTGTCACTGGCCGCACCATTATGAAGGATCTCACGCGAACATACGGAGGAAAATCGGGAACGACAGGAGCCGACAGCTGGATGATCGGCTTCTCTCCCCAGCTCGTGACAGGTGTGTGGACAGGCTATGATAAAGGGCGAACCATTGACTCGGTTGAAGAAACAGCCTATGCAAAAAAGATATGGGCATCTTTTATGGAATCAGCCCTCTCCAAACAGCCAGCCTCCTCCTTCATGCCGCCAGACGGCGTAAAAGGTGTGTATATCAATCCAAAAACCGGCGATCTCGCAGGCCCAGGATGTGAATCAAAGGTATTCACCTATTTTATAGAAGGAACGGAGCCGACAGGTGTGTGCTACGGTGCTGAGGATAAATCATCTGAGCAAGATCCAGTTCAAGATCAAAAGCCAAAGAAATGGTGGGAAAAGTGGTTGAAACGTTAAAAAAAGACATGAAAAACCCCGAGATTTACATCTCGGGATTCTCCATGTCCTAGCTTTAACACCAGTTTACTCAAAAACCAGCTGGAATTGGTAGCAATTCGCCATTCTTCACAAAAATTTCACAATTATTCAGGGACAGACAATCCTTCTTTTAATTCATCTGTGGATGCTTCCCATAGTGCTTCATTATGACTCTTCAAGAAATCAGCCAGCACCTTTTTCGATACATCATCCATATGACTGACAACGATTTTTCGCTTCATTGATTTATCCATGAAATTCACATGCTCTGGAAGCGACTTATACCCGCGGCGAATTGAACGATCAACGGTCATTTCGCAAGCCGTGACACCCGCATAGTAAGGACCTTCTTCTCTACGGTCAATGGTCACCCATACGAGCCAATACGGTTTTCCATTCGGCACTTCTTCTTTTGTTTTCAGAAATTTAATTCCTTTTTCAACGGCACTTCTCGCATGCATCGCACCAATATCAATGACAGCTTCCTTTTCCTCTACATCAATGATCACCGGCGAAATGTTATCTAGGCTGAGCGCACCGGCTCCAAAGCCTCCGTGTCCGTCGGTTGCATCTGTTTTTTTAATGATGTTAAAACCAATTGGTTTCTTCTTTTTACCTTCCATTCATTAAACCTCCTAAAGCAGCGGCTTCAAAATAAGATTAAACCATTGAATGATTTGATCCCGCATTCCGATCAATGGACCAAAAACAAACTGTCCTAGCGGCGTGATCACGAATATGAGAAAAATAATGATCCCATATTGTTCGAATTGCGTCATTTTCGCCCGGATACGGGGGCTGACAACGTCCTCAATAATACGATACCCATCCAGCGGCGGAAGTGGCAATAAGTTAAATAGGAACAAAATGACGTTCAAGTTAATAAATATCCGGAAGAAATGATCAACTCCCGGCTCAAAGCGCATGAGCGACTCCCCGCCAAATTTCTGAAGAAGCACGTACACGAAAAAGCCTAGAAACGCCAACACTAAGTTACTTAAAGGGCCAGCAATCGAGACGCAGATTCCTGCTAAGCGCGGGTTTTTGAAATGGTAACGATTGACCGGTACAGGTCTCGCCCAGCCAAACCCAGCGACAAAGATCAAAATCGTCCCAAATACATCAAGATGCTTCAGTGGATTTAATGTGAGTCTCCCTTGGTTCTTAGCTGTCGGGTCGCCGAAACGATACGCAACATATGCATGTGCCAGCTCGTGCATCGTAAATGCAACAACAAGTGTAATGGCGACATATGGAATGAGTTCTAATGGATAAACAAGAAATTGGTTCAAAGGCATGAATCCCTCTTTCTTTCTATACAATGATTTACTTCATTCAGTATACTATAAGAAGTCCCTTAAACTAAAGGGAAGCGTAGCATGAAAGGAAAAAGGAGGTTTTCGCATTGCCGATTGTCACCGTACAAATGCTTGAAGGAAGAACAGACGAGCAGAAAAGAGCTCTTGTGGAGAAAGTCACTGATGCTGTTGTTGAAACAACAGGCGCAGGTGCAGAAAAAGTCTCTGTTATTATTAAAGAAATGAAAAAAGAACACTATGCCGTAGCAGGAAAGCGAATGAGCGACCTGTAAGCATAAAAAAAGGACAAGCACATAGATGTTTGTCCTTTTTTCTCTTATTTTATCTGTACCACGCTTTGTTACGGTTCACTTGATTTTTATGAGCCGCATCAAAGAAATCGACAGTGTAGGAATAATCATAATTCATTAAGCAGACAATGCCGCTGCCCTGAGGGTCATGCGGTAAGCCAAAGTTATGGCCGTATTCATGCGTAGCCGCTTTTGCTGTATTCGCTGTTCCTTGATCAAGGTTGACGGCGAATGCACTTCCGCGCGGTGCACTATTGTATACATAGGCAATTCCGCCAGCATCAAAGTTTGGATTTGCTGTAAATCCAGTGACAAAATCGTATCCTCTGCCATCAAAGCTGCGCGAAAGGTTAGATAAAATTTGCTCTGCATTTGATCCAGAAGATGTCCAAGATCCTACTGCTTGTACGACAAAGTCCACATCATGATCACGGTTAAAGGTGACGTCCGCTTGCTCGATGATGCTGACAATGCGCGTCTGCCAGTCACTATATTTCGCACGATACTGCGCATCTGCTACAGCATAGACCGTTACTTTTTGACTGCCTGTACTTGCCTTTGTTGAAATAGAATCTCCTGTATTCGCCTTAAAGGTTCTAGAGCCCACCTGCTTACCAGACTCATCTAATACCTTTGTTGTCACATCTCGTTCAATTGGAGGTGCTTTCGTCAAATCTTTAAAATCGTTTGCCTTTGGCAACCCCTCACTAATATGTGTTTCGAACGGCGCATGACCATGATCATGCCCATGACCAGCACTCGCGACTGGTGCTGAAGCTGAACTTACTCCCGGTAACAAACTACCTACCAATAAAAATGACAAAAAGACTGAACGCTTTTTCATTCCTATCCCTCCTTTGATTTTCACAAAGTTATATATTCACTGAAAATTCACCACTTTCCTTCTATTCAGTCAAAAACAGGGAATTAGATACACAGGAAGAAAGTCGAAATACGTCATATTCACTAATTTTTCGGATATTCCGACACAGATTTCATCGAAAAATAGCGCTTTTGGTCTGGGTCATTTACTTAATAAACTCCCATGGTTTTAAGACATGATGTCATGGACTCAATGACACATCTGAAAGAAACAAAAAATGATATTAGAAAAGATAAAGTCATACTTTACTGATACCAATTATACTTCTTTACGATTCTACCTTATGATGAAAAACATAAAACATGGCTATTTCAAAACAGAAGGGACGATCCGCATGTCTGAAAAAAAGCACATACAATTTGGATTAATGTTACATGGTCCGGGAGGTCACATGAATGCGTGGAAGGATGAATCAGTTCCAGCAGATGCAAGTGTTAATATTGATTACTATCAAGCGATGACAAAAAAGGCAGAAGCAGCGGGTTTCCGTTTTGTCTTTGTCGCAGATGGCTTATATATTCATGAACATTCGATTCCTCATTTCTTGAACCGATTTGAACCATTAACCATCTTATCCGCTCTTGCTGCAGTCACCAAACAAATTGGACTTGTGGGGACCGTATCCACTTCCTACAGTGAGCCCTTTACCATTGCCAGACAATTTGCCTCCTTGGATAAGTTAAGCAGAGGCCGGGCAGGATGGAATGTTGTGACTTCACCGTTAGAAGGTTCTGCTGAAAATCACATCATCCGTTCTCATCCTAGCCACTCCCTTCGATACGAAATTGCAGAAGAGTATTTACATGTAGTGAATGGGCTTTGGAATTCATGGGAAGAAGATGCTTTTATAAGAGATCGTTCAACAGGTGTCTTCTTCGATCGAGATAAACTGCACACATTAAACCATCATGGGAAACACTTTTCTGTCAAAGGTCCTTTAAATATTGAACGATCTGAACAAGGGCAGCCCGTGATTTTCCAAGCAGGTGCTTCAGAGGCAGGAAAAGATCTAGCCGCAAAAGAAGCAGACGCTGTATTTACAAATGCCGATTCACTTGAAAAGGCAAAAGCCTATTACCGTGACGTGAAAAATAGAGCCGAAGCGCTTGGTCGAAAACCATCCGATATCAAAATATTCCCTGGCATCCACCCGATTACAGGGAAAACAGTCGAAGAAGCAGAAGAAAAATATGAAGCCATTAAACATCTAGTCTCTATTGAAGAAGCCCTGCATTACCTCGGCAGATTCTTTGATCATTTGGACTTCAGTCAATTCCCGCTTGATGAACCTTTTCCTGATATAGGTGACGCTGGTTCAAACAGCTTTCAATCTACAACAGAATCCATTAAAAAAATGGCCAAAGAACAAAATTTGTCCTTAAGAGAAGTCGCTTTACAAGTGACCACTCCAAAAAGTGCCTTTTTCGGCACTTACGAACAAGTGGCTGACAAATTGATTCAATGGATCGAAGAAGATGCCGCAGATGGATTTATTTTTGGCGCTCCGATTCTAGCTAGTGGTTTATCCGAATGGACAGAGCATGTGATCCCGATTTTGATAGAAAGAGGATATTATGATCCAAATTATCAAGCTCATACCCTTCGCGAAAATTTGGGTCTGCCTATTAAGAAGAATCAGTTTCTTAAACAAACCGTAAAATAAACATGAAAGAGGGGTCAGCACAAAGGCTAACCCCTTTTTCATGTTGTTCGATGCAATCGATTTTCAATGAGATCAATAAACTGGAGTACAGCTCTTCCAGGCGCATCATTTGTTTTCCTCAATAGACCAACTGGCGGGGACACTTGAATACCCTTTATTTCTAATACCTTTGTACCGGGGAGTGTAAAAGAATGGGCGGTTCGAGTAAAAAGAGACACTCCTAATCCAGCCTGAACATAGTGTTTATGGGACATGCTGCTCGTAATCTCTAACTTATTGTAATTGCTCCCAATGACGTTAACGATTTGTTGTTCAATTTGGATGCGGATGGGGCAATTGTGAGGTGTGAATAATATGGTTTCATTTTCTAAATCTGTTACCTCCGCTGCATCTTTTTCCGCCAATCGATGGGAAGACGGAACCAACAAAACAATATCATCTTGAAAAAGCGGCTTATAGCTATTTTCCATCGAAGCTTCTGGTGCGCCGCAAATCGCAAAATCAATCTCATCATGGGAAAGCAAGGAACTCAGTGTATTTGCATCTGCTACTTGCACAGAAAATTCTACATTCGGAAACCTTTCCTTGAATTCTGCAAGAAGCGATGGGAACTCTAAGCTGGCTGTGGGCTCAGAAACACCGATGCGAATGAACCCCGCAATGCCTACCTCTAAATCTTGGAGCGTTTTCGTCAGTTTCTCATATTCATTGAGTAAAGAATTGGCTCTTTCATAAAAAAGCTGTCCTGATGCTGTTAACTTTAAGGTCTTCCCTCTTTCTAGAAGCTTCTCTCCAATTTCCTCTTCTAAATGTTTGATATGCAAAGTAATGGTTGGCTGAGAATAATTCAGCGCTGCTGCTGCTTTTAAAAAATTTCCGTATTTCACGATGGTGGCAAAAGTGCGTATCGCTCGAATCTCCATGAAAACCCCTCTTCTCCCTGTATTTTAAATATCTGAATCGTGTATTTATGATTACTAATTATACTTTTCTATTGGTTTGCCTTATTATAATTTATATTATCAACTATTCCAAGTTGTTTAGACGGAATTATAAGAAATGGAGGAGACGAATTGACGAAAGTAACGATTATAGCAGGAGGTCATTCCGTCCAATCTCGATTAACGGGTGTCCTGCAGCATATTCAGCAGCAGTTAACATTCAATGGAATAGATGTACATACCATTCAAGTTCACCAGCTGCCTAGCAGCGCACTAATAGGAGCAGACTTTTCAAACGAAGAGATTGTCAAGGCCATTGAACTCGTGAATGAGAGTGACGGTGTCATTGTGTTAACGCCTGTCTACAAAGCGTCATTTTCCGGTATTTTAAAAACGTTTTTAGATTTACTTCCCCAAAAAGCATTACAAGGAAAACCCGTTCTTCCGTTCGTTTTAGGAGGAACCTATGGTCATCTGCTCGTCATTGAATATGCTCTTAAACCGATTATTCACCAACTTGGTGCAACAGTTGTTCAATCTGGTGTGTATGTCGTGGATCAACAGGTCAAAAAGCAGGGTTCAGATAATTATTTAATTGATTCAGATGCCATAAACAGGTTAAACCTCGCATTATCTCAATATCAAAGTCTGATAGGAGGAACAGCCAATGTCGATCACCCTTAGTATTCTTGATCAAAGCCTTGTCGGTGAAAACGAGAACGCAGAGGCGGGCATTCAGCATACTGTCAGATTAGCTGAAGCAGCGGATCAACTTGGCTATCACAGGTTTTGGGTGTCTGAACATCACAATAACCCTCAAGTAGCAGGTTCATCCCCTGAAGCCCTTGCCGGCTATCTATTAGCAAAAACGAGCAATTTGCGAATTGGTTCTGGAGGTGTCATGCTACAGCATTATAGCCCATTTAAAGTAGCTGAAACATTTCATGTACTGGCATCACTAGCGCCTGGCAGAGTCGATTTAGGCGTTGGGAAAGCACCAGGAGGGCTGAACCTCTCGACACAAGCACTTCAGGAGGATTATCAAGCGTCACGGAAAGATTTTTCTCAAAAATTAGTGGATCTCAAAACCTACCTTACGGAACACTCAAAAGAATTGAATGCTCAGCCCATCCCACGTTTGTCACCCGACATCTTCCTTTTAGGGGGAAGTACGGAGAGCGCTAAATTCGCAGCAAAACTCGGAATCTCCTTTGTATTTGCCTTCTTTATTAATGGAGATGAATCATTATTAAAAGAAGCAAGGGAGACCTTCCAAACATATCAAAAAGCGGGCACTCGCCAGCAGTTCCTTCTCGCCATCACCGTTTCCGCAGCCGAAGATCATGAACAAGCACTCTTGCACATCAAACAAAAGGAAACAGTAAAGGTCTCCTTTTCCGATGGAAGAAAGCTCAATGTCACATCAATAGAGGATGCAGAAAAGCTAGTGAAAGGAATGGAAAAGGAACACTACAGCATTCACGTACAAAAAACCGGCTATACCGCTGGCACAAAAGAAACTGTTCATCACCGGCTGACTGAGCTGGCCGAGACATACGATATCAATGAATTCATCGTACTAACTCCGATCGTAGACATTGAGGCAAGAATTGCGTCTGTCACATTGTTAAAAGAAGCGTTTAACCATGAACAAACAGCAGCTAAAAAAATAAATCACGAGGTGAACGTCTAATGTCAAACAGTCAAAAAATCATTTTATGGAGCAAAAATGGATGCAGTTATTGCAAGGACATTCAATCCTATTTCAACGAACAGCAGATCCCTTATTCAACGATTGATGTCACTGAACATGATGATTACAGAAACATTTTAGAGGAAAAATACGGCGTCCGCTATGTGCCTGTAGTTGAGATCAGTCATGATCCTCACGTGTATCAAGCATTGTTGAATCCAGATATCGAGACTTTAAGAAAAGCATTAATCTGACATTACATTTTGAATGGAGGTTTGTCATGAGTCGAGATATTTTTCGTATCGCTACCGAAGAAGATGCGCCAGCCTTTTTAGAATTGCTGTCCAGTGCATTTAAACCACTTGGGGAAATGGGCATTGATTGGCCATCCACGAACGCCACACTTGAAATGGTCATAGAAAACATTACACAGTCCGCTGCCGTTGTTTTAGAACGAGACGGGCGGCTCATATCAACCATCACCATCCGTTTTCCTTGGGAGAGTACGCAACCGGTCTCAGGATATCCATTTGTTTGGTGGTTTGCGACAGCTCCTGATTTAGCAGGGCAAGGGATTGGAAACAAGCTGCTCGATTATGTGGAAAACACCTTGCTCCGGCAAACATATAAAGCGCCTGCGTATACACTGGGCACTTCTGGCCGGAAACACCCTTGGCTTTTAGACATGTACGAACGAAAAGGATACACAAAATATATTGAACGTGAAGCCGAAAATGGTGACTTAGGTATCTTGATGTATAAAGTACTTATCCCAGAACGGTTCGATGCTGCCATATTAGGCGCGCCACCCGCAGAAGAAAAAGTCGAAACGACTTCTACATAGGAGGTGATTCAACATGGGTGAGTTTTTCAAATGGGAGTATGTGGTCACACTCTTCCCTAAAGTATTATCAGCCCTTCCGACCACCTTGCTGATCGTTTTATTTGCCACTTTGATTGGCAGCTTTCTTGGATTTATCCTTGCTTATTTCCGAATTGAGCGCATTCCTGTCCTGCATCAGCTCAGTGCAATCTATGTCTCATTTATTCGCGGAACACCTATCCTTGTTCAAATGTTTATTGTCTTTTATGGCCTGCCAGGTGTGCTCGCAACAATTGGCCTTGATATCTCCATGTGGAACAAATTGATCTTTCTTTATATTACATATGGACTCAATACTGCTGCCTACTTTTCAGAAATATTCCGATCAGCCTTATCAAGTGTCCCAGCATCTCAATATGAAGCGGCTGCCTCGATTGGGCTGACAAAATGGCAGATTTATAGAAGGACACTCATTCCTCAAGCAGGAAAAATCGCACTACCGAATATTGGTGTGGCCATCGTCAACTTATTACAAAATACCTCTCTCGCCTTTACACTGGGCGTAATGGATATTATCGGAAAGGTTCAAACATTAGGGGCATTATACTACCGCGTATTAGAAGGATACTTTATTGCTGCCGTTATTTTTATAATGTTAAGTCTGCTGCTAGAAAAAGCGTTTGACCTATTGGAAAAGTGGATCAATACACCGAAAACAAGAAAACAGCGTCAAGCAACGTTCGTTTCCTTAAAAAGAGCGGAAACGGCCTTTACAGTCGAAAAGCGTGCGAAGTAAAACGAGGAGGATTTCACATGAAAAATAACAAACAATTCAAAAAACATTCCATCATCGGTCTGCTTACACTTGGCTCATTGCTGCTTGCTGCCTGCGGAAATACGGAACAATCGAATGAAGTCAAAGCAGAAGCAACGAATAATGATCCAGATGCGAAAGAAATCATCGTTGGCACAGGGAACGCTTACCAGCCTTTCGTTTACTTAGATGAAAACGGCAAATTAACAGGCTATGAGAAGGCTGTATTAGACGAAGTCGATCAGCTGCTTCCACAATATCAGTTTAAATATGAATCCTTTGAATTTAAAAATATTCTGCCCGCTTTAGATGCTGGTAAAGTAGATCTCGCTGCCCATCAATATGAAATCAATGATGAGCGCCAGAAGAAATATCTATTTGGAAAAGTTGGCTACACAGACTATACAAGCTATGTGGTTGTTGATAAAGCATCCGGTCATGATTTTCAAAGCCTGGACGATTTGGCAGGACACAAGGTACATACTTCTACAGGGAGTAATTTCGCTTATCTGCTAGAACAATATAACGAAAAGCACGATCGGAAAATTGACATTGTCTACGGAGATGGCGGGAACGAAATTCTAGTCAAAAACCTTCAGAATGGCACAGTCGATGCAGCCTTGCTCACAAAGTATGACGTCAATAAGCTAAACAAACAGTTCAATGCCAATCTTGTGACATCTGGAAAGCCTGTAAATGTATCTAAAACGTACTATCTTTATCAAAAAAACAATACAAAACTTCAAAAAGACATTGATCAAGCATTACAAAAGCTGATCGATAACGGCAAGCTCGCTGAATTGTCTAAAAAAATATTGGGCGGAGACTTTACTACATCATAAGAAAGGAGCGATCTGAGTGGATTTTGATGTTGCCTTTATGCTGCAGGCCTTTCTAGCTGCACTTCATTATTTGCCAACAACTCTGCTGTTAGGCTTTCTACCGCTAATATTTGGCTCTGTCTTTGGATTTGGTATTGCCCTTATCCGTTTTTATCAGGTGCCTGTATTATCTCAATTGTTCAAATGGTTTGTGGCTATTTTTAAAGCAATTCCTGTTGTTCTAATTTTGCTCGTATCTTATCTTCTTTTTTCAGACTCGCTAGATCATTTGGCTGCATCTCTTTCTCTTCAGATTCGTTTCAGTGATTTGGACAGACGATGGATTGCCATTTTCGCCCTTACTTTATATGCCGTAAGCGGGTTATCCGAAATATTTCGAAGCTCTCTTGCATCTATTCCAAAGGGTCAATTCGATGCCGCATTATCCGTTGGTTTCACCAGCAAACAGGTCTTAAGAAGGGTCATCATTCCACAAGTCTTTCCCATCTCCCTTCCACTTCTGAACAACATGCTGATCAGTTTAATCAAAGCCTCTTCTCTCGTCTCTATGGTGTCTGTGGTCGATATTTTAAACGGCGCTTTAATCAAAGCCAATGTGAACTATCGTTATCTTGAAGCATACATCGCCGTTGCCCTGATTTACTGGGCACTGTGCGCCTCTATTGAAGCCATCACAGCCGCATATGAGAAATATGGACACAAAAACAAAAGGAGACGATTGGCATGATTAACATAAAACAGGTGCATAAAGCGTTCGGCAAGAACGAGATTCTAAAAGGAATTGATTTATCAGTGGAAAAAGGCGAAGTGGTTGTCATATTAGGTCCGAGCGGTTCTGGGAAATCAACCTTTCTGCGTTGCTTGAATTTTCTTGAGCGTGCGGATCAAGGAGAAATTAGCATTGATGACACGACTGTCAAGTTCAATCAAGCCAAGCCTAAAGCCATTCTCGCACTTCGAAGAAAAACCGCCATGGTCTTTCAGCAATACGATCTATTTCTTCATAAAACAGCACTTGAAAACGTCATGGAAGGTTTAGTCATTGCCCGTAAACATCCGAAAGATCAAGCCTATGACACAGCTCTTCAATTGCTTACAAAGGTTGGATTGCTAGAGAAAAAGGATGCTTATCCGCATCAATTATCTGGCGGACAGCAGCAGCGAGTTGGCATTGCACGGGCACTGGCTTTAAATCCAGAAGTCATTTTGTTCGACGAACCGACCTCTGCATTAGATCCCGAGCTTGTAGGAGAAACGCTTGATGTCATTAAACAGGTAGCGCAAACCGGGGTCACCATGATCATCGTCACGCACGAGATGAGCTTTGCCTATGATATTGCCGACAAGGTGATTTTCATGGAAGATGGGGTCATCGTCGAATCAGGTACGCCGGAAGAAGTCTTTGAACAGACGAAAGAAGAACGTACAAAACAATTTTTAGCGAGATTCTCTTATCACCATTCATAAAATACAAGTCGATCCATGCGGTCGACTTGTTTCTGCGCAAAATAAAAACCAGTCTGTTCTAGCCATTAGCCATCACACACTGGTTCTTCTCGTTAGTTCAATTCCTTCAACTGATCAATATAAGCAAGAGCATCCTCAAATTCTTCGTCCGTATAGCGCTGCTTGCTTTTAATGGTGAAGACCTTTTCCTTTACCTCATCTTGTGGCAGATCATCAAAGTATAAAATCGTAGAGACGAGCTCTAGGAAACGAGACGACTGCTCGTTCATCTGCTGCGTCAGCACTTTGAGGTCAGGCATGTCCACTTCACACTGATCGAGAAACTCTTTCCCATTGTCCGTCAGCGAATAGCGATATTGATAGTATCCACCTTTTTTTTCCTTCATTTCGTCCAAGAATCCAAGGTTGCACAACTCTTCAATTCTGAGCGTCAACTCCTCTGAATAGGGGCCATAAAAGTGAAAATCGTATTTCTCGTAAAAAGGCAAATCTAGCTTTTTTGCTATGTAAATCATCTTTTGCAGCTTCTTCCGTCCAACGATTTCCCCGGATTCAGAGAATACCTTCATCAACTTTGCATGCTCTTTCAACAAATTCCCGACATCTCCTTTTTCAGTACTTCCTTATCCCAATCCAAGCAGCTTCATGATCGCCTTCTTTTCTTCAGCTTTTTCCGACATATCTACAATTAAGTCCATCGGGAAATAAAGTTTATGATCGGTTCTTCGTTTACCGGAAATGGCATCAACAATGTCTGACTGTCTCGACAGCTCTTTAATATGACCACTTTGCGTCAAAAGGTGGATCGGCAGTCTCTCTTCTTCCTCCCCTGGTCTGTAGAAGTCGTATGGCAAGTCAGAGGAAGAGTCGACGACTAAATAATAGTCAGGATCAATGCCTGCCTCCTTGAACAAGGCGGTCAGCTTGAAATATTTCGTCATTTCTTCATTCGGATTAAACTCTGTATATTGGAACAATCGGCGGTTCATAAAACGGCGGCACAAATCAGCCAGCACGTGATCTTCTTCATCTTCCCACGCCTGAAAATAAAATAAGACAATGGATTCATCCAGTTTAATATAGTCCTCTGTGGTGACATTCCCCTCGAAAATCGAATAAAAATGAACAGGGGCATGTGTGAAAATATAGCCCGTTTCATGCAGCTCTTTTGCACGGTGGAGAATTTTCGTTAAAATGACTTCCGCACTGCGTGTCACTGGGTGGAAATAGACTTGCCAGTACATTTGATAGCGGCTCATAATATAATCCTCGACCGCATGCATCCCGCTCTGCTTCATCACAATCTGATCTTCTCTCGGACGCATCACGCGCAAAATACGCTCCATATCAAAATGACCATAGCTGACGCCTGTATAGTAGGCATCACGCTGCAAATAGTCCATACGGTCGGCATCAATTTGACTTGAGATCAAGCTGACCACCTGTTTGTTTTGATACGTTTTGGCAATGACTTCAGCCACATGCTTCGGGAAATCATCACTCACCCGGCGAAGCACTTCATTGACTTCGGTTTGCCCTAAAATAATATCTCTTGTAAACGATTCATGATCTAAGTGGAAGACCTTTTCAAAGGAATGAGAAAATGGTCCATGTCCGAGGTCATGAAGCAAGGCCGCACTCAGGACAAGCTCGCGTTCTCCCTCATCCCATTCCGGCCGTCCTTTGAATACATCATCCACAATCCGTCTCACAATCTCATATACACCGAGTGAATGATTGAAACGGCTGTGTTCTGCACCATGAAACGTCAAATAAGTGGTTCCTAGCTGTTTAATTCGGCGCAGGCGCTGAAATTCTCTTGTTCCTATTAAGTCCCATATTAATGCGTCCCGTACATGAACATAACGGTGCACAGGATCTTTAAATACCTTTTCCTCAGATAATTTCCCTTTTGGATACGCCATCGTTTCGTCCCTCTTTTTTTAAGACGTGTTTCTATTATATCGGGTAACTTTTCCCGAAAACATCCTTGAATTTGCTCGTGAATGTGTTCTCAACGATTGCATGGACGTAAAAAGCCCGACCTGACAGGGACGGACCTCTTTTTAGGTCGACTGAACACATTCAGTGACATTTATTTGACTTTTTTTTGAACCTTTTCGAGTAACTCATCTTCTGTTGGTGCGGATAATGGGCGATTGTTCACAAACGCAAAAGCCTTTTTTCGTCCTGGACCACAATAGGATTGACAGCCAATTTCAATTTTTGCATCAGGGTCAACCGATTTGAGTCGAGGCAGCAACGTCTTTAGGTTCGTCGCATCGCAATCGTCACATACGCGAAACTCATTAGCCATGGTCTTACGCTTCCTTTCAATGATGAACTTCATTTTATATAAAACAGTTGGACAACCAAGAGTCATAATATACCACCCAACATTGTACATCGAAGTTGCTGGACTTGCAAGACGCATGATAATCGCTGAGACGCGCTCATATAAAAGCTAGTATTTTCCACTATCCTTTTAGCAAACTTGTATAAACCTTCTTGAACTTGGCTAATCTAATACCATCAAATCATATGGGGGTTTAAACATGTCAAAACAAAGACAAGATGCTTGGTCAGAGGAAGACGATCTCCTTTTGGCAGAAACCGTCTTACGTCACGTCAGAGAGGGCAGCACACAGCTGAATGCGTTTGAAGAAGTAGGAGACAAGCTAAATCGCACCTCAGCGGCATGCGGTTTTAGATGGAATGCTGTTGTGAGGCATCAATATGAAAAAGCTCTAGCCCTTGCCAAAAAGCAGCGGAAACAACGGATGCGCGCACTCGGCAATGGTCAGCCTGCAAAGAAACGATTACTCTATCAGCCGCAAGTAGAAGAAACAGTCACGCAAGAGGAATTCTCACAGGAGCTGGAACCAGCGAAGGAAGAAACGTTTGCACCAGCATCTGAAACAGCCGAGCAACTTCAGTTTGTAGACCAAAGCTACAATGAAGAGTTAGCTAGTTTATCACATTTATTGTCACAGGCTTCTCATGTCGTAGAGAAAAAGCCAGAAGCCAATCCTTTTAGGCAGCAACAGGATTTAACCATCGAAGATGTCATTGATTTCTTGCGCCGCTATGAAGGCGATGGACAGCAATCCTCTGCCTTACGCATGGAAAACAGCCGGTTAAAACGAGAAAATAACGAACTTTCACATAAAGTCACACAGCTAGAAGCAGAAGTGAAAAAGCTTGAAAAGGATCAACTCACGATTCAAGAAGATTATGAAACACTCGTCAAAATCATGAACCGTGCAAGAAAACTAGTTTTGTTTGAAGAGGACGACACTGCCGCTCCAACCTTTAAAATGGACCGGAACGGCAACCTCGAAAAAATGGCAGAATAACAAAAAGTGCTCCCCATCTGCGGGAAGCACTTTTTTAAATGCCCAAAAATAGCATCACACTAAATAGGACATTAATCAAAAAAACAAACATAAAAATATACCTGACTTGTCTCACCTGAAAATCACCAAATATAAAAATATAAAGACCTGCGATGCCAAGTGTCAGTACAGGCTGAAGAAACGGCACCAAAAGCGAAATGCCGTAGCCGGCTCCCATGAGGACAGGAAGCCATAGTAAATAGAGGTAACCGCCGTTTTTTGATTTCAAGAAACCACTCCCTCTCTTTCTTCTATCTGCTTGATGTCAGGTTGAATAAACTTGAGTCCGACAATTGTCCGGCCGCGTTTTTTTGAAGTCCAAACGGCAATCGCGGGCTGATCTGTCAGAGATTCTGCGTCAATGGTGATCAGCACTTTCTCATGTAATTCAATGACAGCTTCAGACTCGATTTTGCATCCAGATAAACTAATATCATGTATGTTCACCGGCACCTTCTCTTCTAACCGGCCCTCATAGGACAGCGTGCCTGCCACACCTTGCAAAGGCCTTCTCATCCATTTGCGCTGCAAGGCCTTTGGTACCTTCTTCGTTTCTCTTACAAAGCGGAGAAATGTCCGAACAGCATAGGATTTTTTCTCACGATCCGTTATCGATACATGCTCTCGTGTGAATAGGAAGCGGATCAGTGATAGATACTCTGATTTTTGTGTGTCAGTAAAAGCAACACCAACCATCAGCTTGTCTCCCTCTGGATGGCTCCAAACCACATCACACGCCACACTTTCATCCTCTGAAAAGAACAATTGCGTTTGTCCTTGATAAAGAGAAGAAGCTTGATCCAATGGAATGGATAGACGCGCACCTGAATCACTCATATCTAGTAGAAAACAAGCAATCGACTGATTTTGATGATCGGAATGAAGCTGCCCGTCTTTTTCAATGATAAATCGCTCTGATTTCCGATAACGCGGACGGTCAAACGCCACAAGCAGTGCCATGAATAGACCTGCACCGTTATACATCACCCAAAATATATTAATCAACATGAGATCAGCATTCATCGTCCCATTTACCTTCACATCGTATCCTATTTTCACTAGGACAAGCAATGAGAGCAGCAAAAAGATCAAATGGGGAATCATCGTTTTCAAATGAAAGTGTCTTTTGTCCGTTTGAATTCCCTTTGGTGTGACAAGAAATTCCACTCTCTTTTTGAAAAACAGCTCACTTAAAGCCACACCAGCCAGGTGGAATGCCATAGAGCTTTCATAAATATGACTCCAAAACATGCTTCTTTTTTGATTCGACACTAGTTTAAATGCTAAATAGGAACTAAAGAACGCCGGTAGCCAGAACATGAAAATGGACTGGAAATCTGCCCAGAAACTTTGAATACCAAACAATAAAAACAAAATCGGTGTGAGAATGTAAATCATTTTAAACAAACCGTTAAACCAATACACAATACCATCTAAATAAAGAACTCGCTGCATCAGCGTTAAGCCACGAACCTTCAAAGGATTAAACTTACGGGCACACTGAATGTTCCCTCTCGACCACCGATCTCTCTGCTTTAACAGATCCAGCCAGCTTTCAGGTGCCAGACCGACGGCTAATACTTCTCCGACAGACACAGATTTGAACTTTCCTTGGAGTAGCATTCCTGTCGCCATGTCTTCTGTAATCACCCCAGTAGCAAATCCGCCAATTTCATCTAAGGCGATTCTTCTAAAGACAGTATTACTACCGACATACATCACAGCATTAAACCGATCCTTCCCAGCTTGGAGGGTTTGCATGAAGAAGTCCTGCTCATTTGGAATTCGATCCTTCGAGAACATATTATATTGGAAAGGATCTTCGTTATAAAACGCCTGTGGAACTTGAACAAACGCCGTCGCTCCATCATGAAAGTAAGGGACTGTTTTTTCTAAAAACGAAGGAAGGGGGACCATATCCGCATCAAGTGTGAGAATCAGCTCCCCATTCGTTTGAGACATCGCATGGTTTAAGTTACCCGCCTTCGCAAACTGGTTATCTGTTCTTGTCAGATAATGAACACCAAACTCAGAAGCAAGCTGCTCTACAGACGCCCGCTTGCCATCATCACATAAATAAATGTGGACTTTGTCCTTTGGATAAGAGAGATTCACACAACCTGCAACAGTGCGTTTCAGCACTTCAATTGGTTCATTATATGTAGCTATGAAAATATCAACTGTTGGCAGCCTGTCAAGATCACTGATCATAACTTGTTTCCGATTGGAAGGCTTCCAAACAAGTGTATAAAACACAAGCAGCTGTAAAAACCCAATGCATTCACAGGCAACAAGCAAAATACCCATCACAATATTAAAAATACCTTCATGCGGCAGTGTAAAGAAAAGACGCCAGCAAATATAGGCGGCATTTGTTAACACACAGAGCACAATGATGATTTTTTTAACAGTAGTGGCCACCGGCTGAATACGATACATTACATACAGCACAGATAAAACACAAAGCATAAACAGCGGGTAATACGTGGTGAATAATGACAATACATTTTCCTTCTTTCTTATGCCATAAATGACTATTACATATAAAATTTCATAACAAAGGAGGGGATTTTTTCATAACATTGCCCCTCCAATTCTATTCAAGTAGCCAAATCAACTATTATTTCCATAACCATCTAACTGATTTGAATAAAAATCAATCGCCTTTCGATAACTTAAAATAGCAGGATCTTTTGTCGTTTCAGTTAAACAGTTCAGTAATATTTCCATCGCTTTGCTATGTTCCTTTAAATTATACAAAGTCATGGCATAGAACGTTTGAATGGCTTTGTTGTCTGGATAAGTTTCCATCCCTTTTAGGAATATCTGTTTTGACTTTTCATATTCTCCCAAAGTTCTGTATGTACTTCCTAACCCTAGTAAAGCGTCTTCTAGTTCTTCTGAAGACAATCCTAACTCAATGGCTCTTTCATAAAAAAAGACAGCTTGCCTTTCCTCTCCTAACAAGTCATAACTCCAGGCACATTGATAATGAATAGAGGCATCGTCTGGATACTTCTCTACAAGATAAGAGAGCATTTTATTTGATTATTGAAGGTGTCCACTTTTTCGAAGTTCAATGGCTTTCTCAAGCTTCGTTTCCATCACTTCACCTCTATGCTTTTCAAGTTTTTTAAGAAAACACCTTTTCATTCCGCTCAATCATCCGCGTCATGTTTTTTTCAAACTCCAGCTGTTCTTCTGCGTTCAGTCCAGACGCTGTCAGCTGATCACTGAGCGTTTGAAGCTCTTCTAGTAAAAGACGCATAAGAAGCGCACAATCAATTGGTTCTCCAGTTAATTCTGATAAAGACGCCATCGTATCTGGCTGTATATCAGGAAATACTGCCTTCACTTCTTGCCGTTTATTCTTTAATCCGGCATCATAAAAACGGCGGATTAAGTCGGCACGTTCCCGCCCGCTTCCATCTGCACACAAATAAATCTGCACAGCAACTCCACCGCGTAATCTACGCTGAGAAATGCCTGCAAATTTCTTTCCATTGATGCTTAGATCATAACTGCCCGGACAATAAGAGCCGACAATCTCATAAGCTTCAATGTCCACCTCATACTTAGACAGCATCCGGCGGACCAATTCCACCATCGCATCATACCCGCGGTCAATATCAATGCCCTTCTTTTGTTCCGCAAAGATTAACGATACATTCAAGACACCTTCATCCAGCACCACAGCAAGACCGCCTGAATTGCGTACAATGACGCGATAGCCCTCTTCCTCAAGCAGCTTCACACCATCTTGAAGAAATGGAAGTCTTGTATCCTGAATACCAAGAACAATCGTATTATGATGAACCCAAGAACGGGCTGTTGCTGGTGAGAGCCCCTTCCCGACAGACGCACAAAGCGTATCATCCATCGCAAAGGATTGCTTCGGGTCCACATAAAGACCGAGGCTCGATTGATCTATGATTCGCCATTTCGGCTGTGTCAGTAACTCAATAGGTTCATTTTTCATGTCCTGCATATCCTCTCGTTCATAAACTGTGTTTATTATAACATGGGATGAATGGAGGGAGAATTAGAGAGATCATCAAAAAAGCTCCATGACATTTGACGTCACAGAGCGTTCAGTTTGATGATTCAGTTTTACTTTTCAGTGATTCATGTATTTGAAGGCTGTGATCATTCAATGATACATCCCCCACTCACCCACTCCAGCAAGTTTTCAGTCATCAACTCTGCATGCTGAGGGTCCATCACACCAGCATCCACAATCCACACCTTTTTCTCATCCTCAGCCAAACGCATGAGAAATACTTGTCCGCCGCCATCGTCGCCAATGGCTACATAGCCGCTTGCATATTGCTGAACCTCCCATGTTGCATTGCGTTCCGCCATGTCCTCAGTGCCGTATAGTAGGACATCGCCGCCAATGGAACATCCATTTGTCTGTTTTAGCAATGCTTTATATGCATGGGGCAGCACCATGTTAAGCTGGGATTCTGCCTCTTTGATGTGTATGTCACTTGCTGGTTTAGGATTGTTGGGATTTTGAGAAGAATTAATCATTTCGGAAAGCCTCCTAAAGGGTTGAACTAGCTTTTAATCAGCTAATTTTGTCATGATCCTTTTATACATCCACATCAGCAACATCAATAGAAAATGATGAGATCAATTTTCAATACTTTCTAACCATCTATTAAAATTAATGTTTCAATTAAAGAACCACACCTCATGGTTAGTCTTACGACTTTAATGAGTAAACGAGTTCGTTCATGTTTTTATACTATCTGCCATGTAGATAAATCTGAAAAACATTTAAATATCAATTAAATTAGCTCAACACCCACTTGATTGTAAAATTTAACTTTTAGAGTTTCTTCCTCATTCACATACACAATCAGAGTCCTGTCATTTCTTTTTATGCTGGTTACGTGAGAGAACTCACCTGAAAAAACTACAAAATCATTAAAAGTAATACTTAAACTAATTGTTTGTTTATATACATCAAGTGATAAAATTAATTTGAAATTCAGATCGTCTTCATAAGAATAGATGTACTCTCCATCATCTAAATTACCCGTAATACTAACTGGCTCACTTTGAAAAAGTTCTAACAAATCATATTCATCATATTTTAAAAACATTTTCATTCACCCTTTTACTCATTATTTAGGGATAACTGTAATAACATCACCAAGTTCATTTATAACAACTCTTACATCCTGCGTATCGTGAACAAAGGTTCCTTTTCTATGGCCAGGCATCTTATTGGTATTCTTTATAGCATCCTCAATAACAGAAGGCGGAATATCTCTTGGATCTACATATTTTTTTATAAAATCATTGAAGTCCTTTGTTTGCGGCCGATAACCTAATTCATCAGCTTTTTTTAATGCTCTTTTTGTTAATGTTGCCCTTACTTCAGGAATATTTGGTGCCATTCTTTCTAGAGCATGCTGAGAATATTTTCTTTTATTTATTATTCCTCCACCCTTTGACAAACTCCAACCAACTTGACCTGTAACGCTAGTCGGCTTCTCAACCCTCTTGACCAATTTCTCCCCATGATCAATTTTAAAAACATATTTCCCGCCCTTAATGATTTTCATAAATGGGATAATTGAAGCTGCGGACAGAGCTTGTTCTGTGCTGCTGATGTTTTGGCTGGTTTCTGGGTCTTTGCCAGTAACGGCTCGATATCCGTCGTAGATGCCGCTGTATTCTAGGATGATGTTTTCGGTTGTTGAGACAACTTCACCGTCTAATATGCGCTTCGCGTTGCCTCGGCTTCGGCTTTCTGGGATTTTGTCTACTTCTTCTATTCTTACTTCACCGTTAGCGATATACGTTCGGATGATTTGTTTATTGGCGTAAACGGTGTATCGGCCGCCAATAAAATCAATATCGGATGAGTCGGTGACAACTTCATCTGCGATATCGAATTCTTTTAATTTTTTAATGCCTTTGACGTTGTATAGTTTACCATTTATGACCCTGATGTCTCTATGAATCTTGTTTTTCCCGTTCACGGCTTCCCTTTGCAATGTCGTAAGGGATGGGTCGTTGACTGTGACTTGTTTGTTGATGTATTTATGTGTGTCATCCCGATCAACCGTCTCCACATCCGTCCGTTCTTTCTCCCTCAGTTTCTTCAGCATGATCATCATCGGGTTGTCTTTCGGGTTGTCTATTTTGTCATTCAATCCACTGATGGTGCTGCTTATTTTTTCTTCTTTTTCATTTTTGAAAATAGACCCTTTTTGATAGCTCGTGATGTCGATTTTTGGGCCGGTGAACATGGTGCTTAACGTGTTGATGTATTGCTTCATTGTTTGAAGGGAGCTTTTTGTTTCTTGTAAAGCGCTTGTTTGCTCTCTGTCAAATGCATGAAGCAGACCAACGGTTCTTGAGGTCTCGAGCCATGCTTTTTGATAGTTCTGCTGAAAAGCTGATTCGTCTACATTTGGTAATTTAACAATATGACCAACTCTGCCAATAGCTTGGTTCACCTCTGATACGATTTCAGAAATCATTCGTTCAGCTTTTTTTAAACCTTGATCAAGTTCGTGTTCAATAAATGCTTGTGATATAAAGCCATGCCCGTTTGATTCAAGTGCATGAAGCGCCTGTTTTGTGCTTTTCAGCGCAGTGCTGTATTCCTCAATGACGACCTGAAAGAATTGCAGGAAGGGGATATGACATTCTGTATAAAAGGAGCGGATGGCTTGTCCCGCCTCTCCCTTTAGTGCGCCATCAAGTGAAATGATGTGATGGATTTGTTTTTCTATGGAGCTGATTTGTTGTGATTGCTGCTTTAATGTATTCAGCGTTTGGTCAATTCCGTTTATTAGCGCAAAGGCGTCAAGGGTTTTCATTGCGTTCTCCTTTATTTTCTTTTATTGCTGGAGGCAAGCGCCTTGTCCGTTTCGATCATGGTGTTCACCGCTTGTTCTGTTTGTACAAGCTGTTTCTGAAGAATGCCTATGTAGGATGTACTTAATTCGTTCAACTGTTGATTGATTCTTTCTAATGTATCTGCTGCTAGGAGCTGGTTTCTCCCTTTGATGGTTGTTGGAAGTTTTGTATTCATTTGAGCGCCTGATTGTTTGGTATGTTGTAAAACTCGTTTGATTTCACTGGCATCTATTTTAATTTCTCTACTCATGTGACTTCCCTCTTTTTTCTTCCAATTGTTTCTGCTTTTCTCTCTCTATTTTTCTTTCAACGGAATGGATCTCATGTTCTAACGAATGGATTTCCGATTTTAGGTCACTGATTTTCTCATCAATTCGATTCACTAGATTGGTCAGCTGTACACCTTTTATCTCTTGACTGGCGGATGCCATCTCGTCTCGAATGTCATCAAACGTATCTGCAAGATGGCCAAACCATGTATGTGATGTCAGATCTGGATGAGTGATTTTTTTACAAGCATCTTCCAGAGTCGATTTTGCTTCTTTTATTTCTTTTCGACACATGCTCAGTTCTATGATTTGTTCTTTTTTTATGGATATGTCTGCCTTTAACGAATACAAGGCTGTTGTATAACCGATGATAGCTCCAGACATCGTCAAACACCTCTATTCCTTAAATAGTCCTCCGTTATGTTACCATTTCCTAGCACAAGAGGCATATGATTGAAAACGAATTCAACGAAAAATGAATCGTACGTATTGGGTTTCTATGCCTATTTCACACGCACAAAAAAAGCTGAATTCACCAACTGAATCCAGCTTTTGACGCTTATTTGATCGAATCACCAGCTGATGCTGATGGTTGATCGCTAAATGACGTGTCTTTCTTTTCAGAAATATAATGAAGAGAGAAACCAACAAGACTAAAAAAAGCGCTTAACACTAGTGTGGGATTTTTGAATAGGTTCGTACTTGCTATGATCAAATCTCCATTCTGCAAGAGAATCCCTAGTATTTGACCGAATACCAACAGGGTACCTGACGTTAAGAAAAGGACAAGCAGCACTTTAAATAAAAATTCCATCAATGCTCTCATGTGTTTCTCCTTTCTATACTGGAAGTATGCCCATTCCGATGAGCCAGCCAATTCCTACAATCGGCAGCATATAGTAAAGAATGAGCGGTATAAATGTTTTCTCCGGCCGGGCTCCTGCAAGACCAGAAGCGATGAAAATTGACCCAGATGCCGGCGGGGAAGCGCCTTCTGTTGATGAAAAAGCAAGAATGGCGACAACAGCGACAACAGGGTCTACTCCGACTGAGATTAAAGCTGAAAATGAGACAAGCCCAACAGCTGTTAATGTGGCAGTTGAAGATAATGGTCCAGCCACCAGCGTGACAAGAACACCAACAATGAGCACCATGAGCCACTTCGGAATGGCAAGTACTGACGTGATTTGCGTCAAATCTTCTGCGAGTCCTAATTCAGCAAGCACCTGACTAGCAGCAACAGCAAACAGCATCAAGGCACCGATCGTTGTAAACTTAGGAATGGCCGACTTGAAAAACTGAGACCAATCTAAAGCAGACGCTTTTTTTCTTCCAATTGTTAAGCTAATCAGCATCATGAGAATCGGAATCCACGTAATTAAAGAAATTTGATCCATTGCCTCTGGTCCAATGTTTGGATTACTTTTTAAGTAGTTTGCCAGCGGACCAATTGTGATGATGATAGGGATCAAGGCACCGAAAAAAATAAAAATCGATTTCCATCCCTGTTTCACAGCTTCTCTAAAGGGAACAATATCATCTGGCGGCATCGCTTGGATTTTATTCTTTTTCACCAGAATATACACCAAAATAAACCGGTATACGACTTGATACAGTCCTCCTATTAAAAGAGCAATATATAAATCACCTTCAGAGACAAGGGCTGCAACTGGTGCAAAGCCCAGCATGATAAACATGGAAGAGTTTGGTGGCAGCGCGGCTCCAAGTCCGCCATTCCCGGCTAGAATCGTGGCCGTATGGGTTCGGCTCCATCCTGATTTAATCATCCAAGAAGCCGTAATAGAGCCAGTGGCAGCTGTGTTTGCAGAATTTGAACCTGAAAGAGCACCTAAGACTGCTGAACCTAACGTACTCATATAAGCCGCTCCCCCAGGAAGCTTGCCGACAACCGAATTCAGGATGCGCAAGAGTGCGTGAATTAATTCCAGCTTTTCGATTAAATAGGCCATGAACACAAACGCAACGGCTGCATAAAGCACCTCATATGTGGATGCAAATTTTAAACCATCCCAGAACAGTCTAAGCGCATCCATTCCGCCAAACAAAGTGGTTGCAATAAAGCCTAACAGCATGGCTTCTCCCATATTTCGTTTCACGACGACATTCCATATAATGATGACGGCTATGAATACAATTAATGCAATAAAACCCATGTCGTTTCTTCGCCTCCCCTTATTTTAATAAAGCGCTTACAAACATCACCCTTGCTGCATCACGTCAATGACTTCTTCCCAGCTGGCTGGTTTTTCCCCATTAAACCGTTCAACGAATTGAAAATCTGCTAATCTCTCTAGCTTCTGTTGTGCTGCCCGGGACATGCTCGCATCAATATGAGCTGAATCCAGCATTTCAATAGAGCCAAGTAGTTCGACCGCTCGTCTTTTTGCATGTAATGCACTTCCTGTCACAAGACGATTCATCGTCTCTTCAAAACTTTTGCTGTCCAGCGTTTCGCTTAGTGAAGAAATCACTTGATCTTCGACATTATATTTTTTGGAAATTTCCAAAAATTCAATGAGTAAACCGACAATCCCTTTCATATAAATGCTTCTTATTAGCTTTAAGGCTGAGGCATCTCCTGGCTGATCACTGATTTTTGTAATATTCATACCGTATTCTTTCGTTAATTCAATGAATCGATCTGTTCCACTTCCGCTAGCAGTGATTGGAACCTTGTGTTTGTTAACCGGAAGAGATCCTAGCATGGCGGCATCTACAAATAGAGCTTCTTGCTTTTTAATTTCGTCTGCCACTTGTTTTTTAATATCTGGAGTTGATGCCGACACATCCACATATACTTGATTTTTTTTCAAACTTCCTAATACGGATTGAGCCACTTCTAGGGTTTTATTCGCTGGCACAGCCGCAATGACAATGTCAGATTTTCCAATGACTTCACTCACATTACTTGTTAATTCGACGCCTGTGCGGGCTGCTTTTTCTTTCATTGGTCCAGCAAGTTTCTCATTCTGTAATAGTACATCATACGCATAAAAATGATCTAATCCTTCTGTTTTCAATCCCGTTGACAGCTCATATGCAGCTTCTCCATAACCGATAAAGCCTATCTTCATCACAGATTCCCCTATCTCTGGAATTTTTTCATTCTGCCCTCTAGCCATGCAGGGGCTAAGAGACTGATATCCTGCTTTCCTTCGCTCATATAATGTTGAATGGTTTTTAATCTTTGATGTTCATATGCTTGTTTCTCTTCAGCCAACGACAGCATCTCTTCTGCTTTCTCCTTCGGAACAATCACCACTCCATCATCATCTGCAACGACTAAGTCACCTGGTGATACTTTGACCCCTCCACACGAGATGATTCCATTCAATTCACCAGGCCCATCCTTAAAAGGTCCATTCGGCGTGAATCCCTTACTATAGATTGGAAAAGCTAATTCCTCTAAAGCGACTTTATCGCGGACAAGACCGTCGATCACGATTCCTTCTATTCCAACAGCTTTTGCTGAACTAGCCATCAATTCTCCTAAATATGCGTGACCCCTATGATCTTTCCCATCTACGATGAGTACATCGCCTACTTGTGCAGAATAAATCGCTTGGTGAAGAAACAGATTATCTCCTGGCCGTAAGCTCACGGTAAAAGCTGTGCCGACTACATTCATGCCTCTCGCAACTGGTTTGATTTGATGATCCATCGCGCCGGTGCATCCCATCACGTCTGACAGCAAGGTCGAGTTAAGCTTTCTTGCCCTAGCTATAAGATCATTTGACACGAATTGAACAGTACTCATTGTTTCCATCATCCCCTTTGAGTTATATTCATTACATTTAATTTTATATAAAGTAATATATATTACTTTTGTGATAAGATCATACCATCTCATTTTTATTTAGTAAAGCGCTTTCAGAAAATTTTAAAATAAAAAAAATGAGTCACCACACGACTAATGTGTTGTGTGATAACTCATTTTCGTTAACATATGATTGATTTGATCTAAACGTGGTTTTGTTCTTTCAGGATCATTCATCGCTAATGCACTTAAGATGAAATCGACGATAAAGATAGCAGATACGACAGAGTTATGAGAGCCTACACTTGCTGAGGAACACGGTAATACATATTGTGCATATTTGGTTAGTGGAGAGCTGTAACTGTCTGTAATTAAAAGGACTTCCACTCCATAAGACTTCGCTGCTTCCATCAAATCCTTCATACGCTTTGCATAGCGCGGATAGCTGACAGCTATAATGAAATCATCCGAGTTGAAATGAACCAAATCATCCATCCAGTCACTTTGATCTGCATCAATATACTGGCAATTCCCCAATAGCCGATTGATTCCTAATGACATGTACTCGCCAACAGGTCTTCCACTTCGGACACTTGTACACAAAACGTGGCGCGCGTTGGCTATTTTCCCAACAATTTGTTGAAAGGTTTCTTCCGTGATATTGTCCAATGCGTACTGGATATTTTGAAATTGCAGTTCTACATGGTTATGCAGGAGCTTACTCTTATTTGAATGCTTGAGATTCGCCTCAAGTCTTGTTTGAGGGTCAGCTTTATGCTTCATCGCTGATTGAAGCTCTTTTTGAAACTCAGAAAAACCAGAATACCCCACAGCAGCAGAGAAGCGCATGATGGTTGCTGTACTCGTCCCGACTTTTGACGCTAATTTATCGACAGTTAAAAAAGCGACCTCCATTGGATGTTGTACGATATAATCTGCAATTCTCCTCTGTGCATCAGTTAAAAAAGCGACCTTATGCTGAAGCTTATGTATCAAATCCTCCATTTTAGCACCTGCCCATCCTATCGGCTTTATCTACGATCAGATTGTTTTCTTTCTATATTGTACACATTTGTCCAAAATAAAAAAACAGCCAGCACGAATCTATCGCGCTGACTGTTTTAGCCGAGATGCTATTTTATAGTGCTTGAGCTGCTGTGATAAGTGCAAGGTTGTAAACGTCTTCGGCATTACAACCTCTTGAAAGGTCGTTTACTGGCTGATTTAAGCCTTGTAAGATTGGACCTACAGCTTCAAAGTTACCTAAGCGCTGTGCAATTTTGTAGCCGATGTTTCCAGCTTCTAGGCTAGGGAAAACAAATACGCTAGCATCGCCTTTAATGACGGAATCTGGTGCTTTTTTCGCTGCTACTGAAGGAACGAAAGCTGCATCGAATTGGAATTCCCCATCAAGTACAAGCTCAGGTGCCTTTTCTTTTGCAATACGAACTGCTTCAGATACTTTTTCTGTTTCGTCTGATTTTGCTGAGCCTTTTGTAGAGAAGCTAAGCATTGCCACACGTGGTTCGATGTCGAACATTTTGGCTGTGTTTGCACTTTCGATTGCAATTTCAGCTAGATCTTGGCTGTCTGGTGCAATGTTGATTGCACAATCAGCAAACACATATTGCTCTTCGCCGCGAGCCATGATGAAGACGCCAGATGTTTTCTTTACGCCTTCTTTTGTTTTAATGATTTGAAGTGCTGGGCGTACTGTGTCAGCAGTTGAGTGTGCTGCACCGCTCACAAGTCCGTCTGCAAGACCTTTGTACACAAGCATCGTACCGAAGTAGTTTTCATCTAGTAATGCTTTTCTTGCTTGCTCTTCAGTTGCTTTGCCTTTACGTCTTTCTACGAAAGCTTGTACAAGCTCTTCAAAACCTTCATATGTATGAGGATCATACACGTCAACACCATCAAGTGTAAGACCTAATTCTTTTGCTTTTGCTTCAACTTCTTGTGTTTTACCTACAACAATTGGCTGCAAGACTTTGCCATCTGCTAGTTTTTGAACGGCTGTTAGAATGCGTTCGTCCATTCCCTCAGGAAAAACGATCTTTACTCCTTTACCTGCAACCTTTTCCTGAACTGTTGAAAAAATATCTGCCACTTATATACCCTCCTTGATTTTACAAAAAAAGCGTTCTCTTTCAAGCATACTCTTCTTCTACATAAATTCAAACTACCAACTTACATTATAGCGCTTACAAATTAAATTCATATTTTTCAAACTAATTTAATCAATTTCCATAAAAGCTGACTTCGTCGTTCAAGTTTTGATCACATCTCCATTTGGACAAACTATGTTATAGTTGGAACAGATGGAAAACTGTAAATAGGAGTGAAATAAATGAGCGAACAACATACAACCAATGAAGCAGCTCAAACACTAGACGGCTGGTATGCACTGCATGATTTTAGAACCTTTGACTGGACAGCTTGGAAGCTGCTGACAAGTGATGAGCGGCAAGCGATTCTTCATGAGTTCACAGGTCTATTAGAAAAATGGAAAACAGCTGAGCACGATAAGGCTGGAAGCCAAACAATCTATAGTATTGTCGGCCAAAAAGCAGATATTATGCTCATGATTTTGCGTCCAACCATGGAAGAACTGGGTGAAATTGAACTTGAATTCAACAAGACACGACTAGCAGAGTTTACGATCCCAGCTTATTCGTACGTTTCAGTTGTTGAACTTAGCAACTACTTAGCAGGAGGCGGAGATGGCGGAGATCCTTACGAAAACCCGCATGTACGTGCACGTCTATACCCAGAGCTCCCTTCTTCTCAATACGTGTGCTTCTATCCAATGGATAAAAGACGTTCCGGCAATGACAACTGGTACATGCTCTCTATGGATGAGCGTAAATCACTCATGAGAAGCCACGGTTTAATCGGCCGCAGCTATGCTGGTAAAGTAAAGCAGATCATTACAGGCTCCGTCGGTTTTGATGATTATGAGTGGGGCGTCACTCTTTTCTCTGACGATGTGCTTCAATTCAAAAAATTGGTTTATGAAATGCGCTTTGATGAAGTCAGTGCACGCTACGGCGAATTTGGTTCCTTCTTTGTCGGAAACCGATTAGCAAACGAGCAGCTGGCATCTTATTTTCATGTATGATAAACTCTTAAGGCTTCGGATCTTTCCGAAGCCTTTTTATGTATTTTTTTAGAAGGGTGATCACATCATGAAAAACTTCCCCATCGCTATTTTTGCTTTAACGCTCGGTGCGTTTTCAATTGGCATGACTGAATTTGTCATTATGGGACTTTTGCCAAACGTCGCAAACGACCTTCATGTATCTATCTCTGCTTCAGGGCAGCTGATTACTGGATATGCACTTGGTGTGGCAGTTGGCGGACCTATTTTAACTTTATCGACTGGGAAAATGTCGAGGAAACGTCTTCTCATTTTATTAATGATCCTGTTCGTGGCGGGAAATGCTGTTGCTGCTGTATCAACCTCCTATGGTCTATTAATGGCCGCACGTATTTTGACATCATTTGCTCACGGGACCTTCTTTGGCGTCGGGGCGATCATGGCTGCACGGCTTGTACCTAAGGAGAAAAGTGCAAGTGCGATCAGCTTCATGTTTACAGGACTGACGGTCGCCAATGTGCTGGGTGTGCCGTTCGGTACATTCATCGGAAATCAATTCGGCTGGCGTATGTCGTTTCTCGTCATTGCCGTTATTGGGCTCATTTCCTTAATCGGTATCATCAGCTTAGTACCCAATCAATCGAAGGAAGAAGTACTGGATATTCGAAATGAAGTGTCTGTATTGAAAAAACCACAAGTGCTCGTCTCTTTTGCAATGACGATCTTTGGTTTTGCAGGTGTGTTTACAGCCTTTACGTATATCAGCCCAATCCTGCTCCAAGTGACTGGTTTTCAGGAAAATGGAGTGACGCTTATCCTTGTTCTCTTCGGACTTGGGGTCACTATTGGAAACTTAGTTGGTGGAAAGCTTGCCGACTGGAAGCTGATGCCGAGTATTATCGTGTCCCTGATCCTGCTAATGGCTGTCCTGTTATTGTTTACAATCACTTCCGAATTCAAAGTGCCTGCTGTGCTGACCATTTTTGTGTGGGGAATCATTTCATTTATTCTTGTTCCTACCTTGCAATACCGCACGATGAACATGGCACATGAAGCACCGACACTCGCATCAACGCTTAGCCATTCTGCCTTTAATATCGGGAATGCCGGCGGAGCAGCGCTTGGCGGTCTTGCCATCGAAATCACACATTTACAGCTTGTTCCGTTATTTGCTGCAGCTGTAACCTTCATTGGACTTATCATTACGATCATGAGCTATCAGTCAGATAAACGAACAAAAAGGGCCTGAGTCAGGTCCTTTTTTATTTCATCACGGTCATTTCTGGCTCTTCTATTGGTTTCACACGTTCCTGAATGGGATGAGAAAAAGAGTGCCCTGATAAGACGATATGAGATACTGTTTTGGTAAACCCAGACACTGCCTGAATAAAGGCTTCAATTTCTTCAAGGGAAGCGACAGACAGCTTAATGAAAAAGCATGACTGCCCTGCCACTCGATAAGCAAAAAAAGCGCGTGGATGCTGATTCATAAAAGCCACAAAACGTTGATACTCCCCGTTTAGCACTGTGACTTCCAGCAGGCAGTCAATCATAAGCCCTAATTTTTTATAGTTAACCTGAACCGAATACCCTTCGATAATCCCTGCATCTTCTAATTTACGCACTCTTTCTGCTACCGCAGGTGCGGATAAATTGACCCGCTTGGACAATTCCCTCATAGATAAGCGGGCATCTTCTTTCAATTCATTTAAAATATGCACATCAACATCGGTGATTTTCATTCGTACCTCTCCTATCCAAAAATCGTTCCATTTGAAAAGTATTTTATGATAATACTTATGATGCGAAATGTAAAATAAAACTAAATAATGGTAGAATTTATTTTAACGGAATTGAATGAAAAAGCAAGTTTGGAGGGGTCACCTGATGAAAGAATCTTTAGACAGCCAGGCTTCTAAAACATTTCCCATCACACTTGCCATTGCGCTCACACTTGGCGTCTTTGCGGCGGGATCGGAAGAACTGGTGATTTCACCACTGCTGCCTGATTTATCAAACTCTTTTCAGCACTCTCTTGATATTCTCGCCCTTTCCATCAGCATTTATGGGTTAGCTGTGCTGGTTGGAGCCCCGCTGCTTGTTCCTTTAGGGGACCGGTATTCAAGGGAGCTATGCCTGATTATCGGGCTTTCTTTCTTTTTGATTGGCACTGTAATGTGTGCGGCTGCCCCGAATCTGGCCGTATTTTTTGCAGGCCGTGCTATTTCTGGGCTGGCGACCGGTGTATTTGTGCCAACAGCCTATGCGCTTGTGGGTGACCGGGTTCCTTATGAATATCGAGGCAAAGTGATGGGGCTCATTGTGTCGAGTTGGTCTCTTTCTCTTGTCCTTGGTGTACCAATTGGCGCCTTCATCGGGCAGAGTTTAAACTGGCGATGGACCTTTTGGATTTTCGCCATCATGAGTCTCATTGTCCTGCTGCTCGTCATCCTTGAATCTCGTAAACAAACCGCCACAGCGAATACAGGAACACCTCAAGCTAGGGAGAAAGCTGGCTCTTTATGGGGAGCTTTGAAAATTGATCGTGTCCCCGCCTATTTGACCGTGACATTTTGTAATATGCTTGGATTTTATGGCATGTACTCGTTTTTAGGAGCGTATCTGCAAAGTTTGTTTTCTGGAGGGCAATCGACGGCAGGACTTCTGATCATGGCTTACGGTGTCGGTTTTTCCATGAGTGTATTTACAGGGAAATTAGCAGACTGGTTTGGCAAAACTCGTTCTCTTTTCTTTGTGCTGGGCGGCATTACGCTCGTTCTCGCCTTACTTCCTTATGCTCCTTTCTCATGGACATTGCTGATTTTTGCCCTATTTATTTGGGGTGCCATGCAAAGTTTATCTGTCACGCTTTTGAGCACTGTTCTAAGTGACTGCTCCCAAACCCACCGAGGCAAAGTGATGGCTTTTTATAGCCTTGCGTCCAATCTTGCCGTTATGCTTGGTTCCGCTCTTATGGGACCTGTCTATGTCCATTTCGGCTATCATACGGTAGGGCTTGTATGTGCTCTCGTTACGCTTGTTGGTTTTCTTATTAGCTTCGTCAGCTATAAACGTGAACGAACCTTACAGCAGAAACATAAAAACACATTTGAAACGTAAGTTCAATTCACTGCACATCTAGGTATGTGCAGTTTTTTAGATCAATTTTTAATATCATCATAAAATACATTTTTTATAAATTTTGTTGACAATTGCCAATTTTATTTTTTATAATCTAGTAAAAATTTGAAAAAGATTGGATGGTAAACATGATCTTAAAGAATGATGTTTTTCATTTCAAAGAAGAGCCCATCGTTTCACCTAAGATGTTTACAGTCAATACACTAGGCCCTAAGGGGACAAGCAGTGAATACGCAGCAAAACACTTCATCTCTCATTCCACCACTACTCTCGGCACTCATACGAAACTATCCCTTTATGACACATTCGAAACTTGCATTGAACATACTCTCTCTCACGCACTCCAATACACTCTCGTTCCACACGCATACGAAGGAATCAAACACTTCTACATGAGACCTGACCTGCAGCTCTTACAAATTTTCAGATGTGACACACCCATGTATGGCTTGGCTGTCAGACCAGATTTTCCATTTCAAGAACAAATGCTCCACCATTTAAAAATTGTCTCTCACCCTGCACCTGTCAATTTGATTCAATATTTCATTCACCAAAATGCTGAATTTGAGCTAGTCAATTCGACAAGTACTGCCGCACAAAAAGTAAGAGACGGCGAATTTGATTTCGCTTTAACCAATGAGGTAGCCAGAGCCACATATGGCCTCACCTTCGTTCGAACGTTTAAAAGTATTCCTATGAGCTGGTCCATATTCGGAAAAGGAGAGATATAATATGCAAACTGAACAAAAGACGCAAGAACGATATTTTCCACAAGCCAAAAAAATAGAATGGGAGAATGGTGTCACACAATATTCCACGGTCAGAGGTGATACGGAAGTGCTCATCTCATACATCCCTCCTCACACGATCATTAAACCTCACGAGCATCCCGAAGCACAAATCGGCATCGTATTAAAAGGCGAGCTTCAAATGACAGTCGGCCCATCGATCCAATTACTCACCCCTTTAGAATCAGCCTATATCGCACCACCTTTTGTCCCTCACGGCGCTTCTAACCTGACAGATGAAGAAGTGATTGCTATTGATATTAAGAGATTAAAAGATGGCGAGGAATATACGGCGCCTCCTACTTATTTCTTAGACATTTTCAAAACACGGGATTTACTCCCTGGCATGGAAGTGACCTTTTTTGTTGAGGACTGGATGGAGCTCATGATTGCCAACATTCCTGGAAATGGCGGAGAAATGCCTTTTCATAAACACCGCAATGAACAAATCGGCATTTGCATTAGCGGAGGTTATGATATGACGATTGAAGGCTTTACAGAGAGAATGGAATTTGGTACTACCTACTTTTGTGACCCTAGGGAAGACCACGGGGCGATAAATCCAAAGCCGGAAGCCTCAAAGTCTATTAACCTCTTCTTCCCTCCCCGCTATAATCGGTTGAAGCCAAAAGCGTCTAAGGTGAAGAAATGAACCTCGACGGAAAAGTCGTCCTGATTACAGGAGGTGCATCGGGAATTGGGCTTGCCGCAGTCAAGCTTTTCCTTGAGCACGGAGCAAAAGTCGCAGTGGCTGACATCAATGAAAAAAGCGGCAAACAGCTCGTCGAATCATTGGCGCACGAGCATGTTGCGTTTTTCAAAACAGATATTACGAATGAGTCTGACTGTCAAAAAACCGTTCAGTCTGTGCTGACCCAGTTTAGGACAATCGATGTGCTGATTAACAATGCAGGCATTGAAATTGTCTCTCCCGTTCACGAGATGACACTAGAGGATTGGAACCACATTGTACAGGTCAACCTGACGGGTGTATTTCTCATGAGTAAGCATGCTTTGCCGCATATGCTTGAAAAGAAAAGCGGAAGTATTATCAATACTGGATCTGTCGGAGGTCTTGTCGGCTGGCCTGACATCCCTGCCTATAACGCAACAAAGGGCGGTGTCATCCAGCTCACCAAATCGATGGCGGTCGACTATGCCGCCCATCAAATCAGAGTGAACTGTATCGCCCCAGGCATTATTGATACACCATTAAATGAAAAATCCTTTTCAGACAATCATTCAGAAAGCCTTGAGGTTGTTAAAAAGGAAAAAGCAAAGGTGAACCCATTACTTCGTCTCGGAAAACCCGAAGAAATTGCGAGCGTCATGCTGTTTCTCGCCTCTGATCTATCCAGCTATATGACTGGAAGTGTTGTCACAGCAGATGGCGGTTACACCGCTAGATAAAAAGGAGTGCTTTCATTGAGTAAAAAAACCGTACTTGTCATTGCTGATCTGGGAGGATGCCCGCCCCATATGTTTTATGAAAGCGTGGCTGTATCGTATCATATCGTTTCTTATATCCCGAGACCTTTTGCTATTACAAAGGGACACGCTGAGCTAATCGAAAAATACTCTATTGCGGTCATCAAAGATCGAGATTATTTTGACAAAAACCCTTCTTTTGAACACCCAGATTCGATTTACTGGGCACATGATGATTATCTAAAATCAGAGGAAGAGGTGGTGGATGACCTAGTTCGCGTCGCTTCCTTTTTCAAAGCGGATGCGATCACCACCAATAATGAATTATTCATTGCACCAATGGCAAAAGCCGCTGAGCGACTTGGGCTGCGCGGCGCTGGGGTAAAGGCGGCTGAATTAGCGCGTGATAAAAGCCAAATGAGGGCTGCATTCAACGCGGCTGGGGTCAAAGCAGTAAAAACTCAGCCTGTCACGACTTTAGCTGATTTTCAGCAAGCCATTGAACATATCGGTACACCGCTTATTTTAAAGCCTACATATTTAGCAAGCTCCATTGGCGTGACCCTTTTTCATGACCGATCCGGCAGTGATGATCTCTTTTTAAACGTACAATCCTATTTGCAAACCATTCCCGTTCCAAACGCTGTGAAGTATGAAGCACCGTTTGTCGCTGAAACGTACTTAGAGGGCGCTTACGAGGATTGGTATCAAGACGACGGCTATTCTGATTATGTCAGTGTAGAAGGATTAGTTGTTGAGGGTGAATATATCCCTTTTGTCATTCATGATAAGACCCCTCAAATCGGCTTTACAGAAACGGCTCATATCACTCCGTCGATCCTAGACAATGAAGCCCAGCAAATCATCATTGAGGCAGCGAGGAAAGCAAATGAAGGATTAGGTCTTGAAAACTGTGCCACTCATACAGAAATCAAGCTTATGAAACATCGAGAAACCGGACTGATCGAATCAGCAGCTAGATTTGCTGGCTGGAATATGATTCCGAATATCAAAAAGGTCTTTGGGGTGGATATGGCTAAATTGCTGATTGATGTATTAGTCGATGGAAAAAAAGCTAATTTGCCAAAAGAACTACTTTCTGGACATACGCATTATGTAGCAGACTGTCATTTATACCCTCAGCATTTCAAAGAGAACGGACACATTCCGCCTGAGGCCACACACATCACCATTGATCATGTGCATATTCCGCAGGACACTTTAGTTGGAGATACTGTCATCATCAGCGAATCTGTCCCACCTAAAGGAACATTTGTAGATCTATCTTTATTTGAAGCATTTAATGGCATCGTGTCTCTTGAATTAAAAGGGTCGTCTTCTCAGGATGTTGCCGCCTCCATCCGTAACATTCAAAAGCAGGCAGCCATTCAGTTAATGGATGAATTAGTGAAGGGATAAGAAAGAGAGGATGTCGTGGTGAAGATCTTACCATCTAACATGATTGAACGGCTGCCAGAACAAAAATTTGGAACCGTATTTGAGAAAATTGCGCATAAAACACAACACGGAGCGAACATTGTGAACCTTGGTCAGGGAAATCCTGATCTTCCTACTCCGGCGCACATTGTGAATGCCCTTCAAGAGGCAGCAGGCTCTTTGCAATTTCAGCAATATGCACCTTTTAGAGGCTTTGACTTTTTCAAGCAAGCCATTGCAGATTTCTACAGAAAGGAATTCGGCATTGAGGTTGACCCGAAGAAGGAAATTGCCCTTTTCAATGGAGGAAAAACAGGGCTTTATGTGATGAGTCAGTGCCTGCTTGATCCAGGGAATATTGCCCTCGTCCCCGATCCGGGATACCCAGAATATCATTCAGGTATCTTGATGGCGGACGCAAAGCCACATTGCATCCAGCTTGAAAAGAAAAATGGCTATTTGCCGAATTTCTCTTCAATTGATCCAGACGTGTTAAAAAAGGCAAAGGTGCTTTTCTTAAATTATCCGAATAACCCAACTGGTGCTGTGGCGAATGAAGCTTTTTTTGAAGAGGCTGCAGAATTTGCGTCCGCTCACGATCTGCATGTGATTCATGATTTTGCTTATGGTTCCTTTCATTATGAGCAAAAACCAGTGAGCTTTCTAAAGGCTCCTCTTGGGAAAAACGTAGGAGTGGAATTATATTCTTTATCCAAAACATTCAATATGGCAGGATGGAGAGTCGCTTTTGCTGTAGGCAATGAGGACATCATTCATGCCATTAACGCCTTCCAGGATCATGTGTTTGTCAGTATGTATGGTGGATTTCAACATGCCGCCACCGTCGCTTTACAAAGTGATGACTGTCATATTCAATCATTGAAAGAAGTCTACATTGAACGAATGGCTTTCTTCATCCGTCAAGCGGAGAAGCAGCTTGGCTGGACCATTGAACGTCCAGCCGGCGCCTTTTATTTGTGGGCACCGATTCCTGATGATTTCGAGGATTCTCATGCATTTGCCGACTATTTACTCGAGCATGCAGATGTCGTCGTGACGCCTGGGGGTGTGTTTGGAACACATGGAAGACATCATGTTCGCATCTCAATGGTGGCGCCAATTGAACAGCTTGCCCTTTTTATCGATCGGCTGCATATACTGCCGATTCGTTTTCATCAAAAAACCCGCATATAGCGGGTTTTTCATATTTATATACTTTTCATCGAACCACCATCGACAGATATTTGCTGTCCGGTGACATAGGAGGCTTCCTCTGATGCGATAAATGCCGCCAATGAAGCCATTTCACTCGCTGAACCTACTCTTTGCATCGGGATTCCTGACGCAACAGCCTGTACAGCTTCTTCCCGTGATAATGACTGCTCACGCATCATGTTTTCGATAAACTGTTCATATCGATCTGTAGCAATAAATCCTGGGTTTAAACAATTCACTGTGATCCCTGAAGGCGCAAGCTGTGTGGCTGCATTTTTACTAGCATTGATAATCGCTGCATTCATCATACTGTTCGTAAACATTTGATCACCAGGTTCCTTCCAAAGGTTCCCGACAATTTGAATGATCCGGCCATATTCATGTCTTTTCATCATCGCTGCCGCACGTTTCATCATATCAATGTACGCTAGGGCTTTCTGAGAAAATGCTGCCAGCATCTGCTCGCTTTCACAAGAATCAAAAGTATCTGGCTTCCCTCCTGGAATGTTATTAATCAACACATCCAGTCTGCCATACTCTTTATCTATTGCCGCAAAGGCCTCAGCTCGCACTCCTTCATGCGACATATCACCACAGAAAAGAGACACCGGCTCCTTTGTTTCTGCCATACGCTCAATATGCTGCCGCGCATCTTCTAGTAAGGATTGATTTCTAGAATTGATGATGACCTTTACATGGTCCTGGGCGGCAAGCTTTATGGCGATTGCCTTCCCAATCCCTGTACTTGCCCCTGTTACAAATGCAATTCTTTTAGACAAACTCATCCACATCCCTTTTCTGCTTAACTTAGAAAAATACATAAAATGACACTTACAGAATGTATTTCAACAAAAAAAGACCTTTCTCCTGCGAAAGGCCTTTGTTCTTTATTTAAATGTCGTTTCCCAATCAAATCCGATTGTCTCGTCATTCCAAGCGATTCTCTTTTCATCTGGGTTTTTCGGGTCATAGGATTCTGTCGTGAAATATACAATTTGCAGCGGCGTCTCGCCTAGTACCCGGTAGCCATGTGCGACACCCTTTGGGATGAGGAGGAGCATTGGATTGTCTTCCCCCATATAATACACATCGGTTTGACCCTTTGTAGGAGAGTCCTCACGCAAATCGTATAAAACGACCTGAGCATGACCTGCTGGGAAAAACCAAACATCATCTTGCTTTTCATGATAATGAAAGGCTTTGATCACACCTGGAAAGCTTTTCGACCACGATGCCTGCCCAAAACGTTGCAGCATGGGCTCATCATCTCGAATGAGCTCTGCAAAAAAGCCGCGATCATCACAATGTTTCATGAGTTTTTTCGTTTGTACACCATCAATCATGCTGATGCCATCTCCCTTCTTTCTGCAAAAATTCGTGAAGCGCATCCTTCCAATGTCTCGGCTTCCAGCCTGTGGCTTCAATCGCTTGAAGGTCTAACACAGAATAGGCTGGACGAGGTGTTTGGAAGCCGTACTCTTCTGTGGAAATTGGCTCAATGGTCGTAGACAGGCCGCTTTTTGTCACAATTTCTGACGCAAAGTCAAACCAGGAACAGCTTTCTCGGTTACTGACATGATAAATTCCTGCCTGTTGATCAAATAAATGAATGATGGCCTCTGCGACATCTTTTGTATAAGTAGGTGAGCCTATTTGGTCATTCACGATGCGCAAATGATCCTTTGTTTCTGCGAGCCGTAGGATGGTATTCACAAAATTATGTCCCTCATGTCCGTATAGCCACGATGTACGGATAATTTTCACTTCGTCTGATACAAGATGAAGCAATTCCTCACCAAGCTTTTTACTTTTTCCATAAATGGTGTGAGGATCTGGCTGTGCATCGACTTGATAAGGCGTGTCTGCTTGCCCGTCAAACACATAATCTGTACTGACATGTAGCACATCAGCCCCTATGTTCTTAGCCTCCAGCGCTGTATAGTAGGCGCCAATGCCATTAACAAGATACGCCTTTTCCGTTTCTGTTTCACACTGATCTACAGAGGTATATGCTGCTGCACTGACAACAATATTAGGGCGAAAGTGTCTCATCGCGTGTCTGACTGCTTGCTGGTCTGCGATATTGAGCATGCTCCTCGTTAAGGCAATGACGGTGATGTCTTTCTCCTTGAGCTGTCTGCTCAATTCTTTCCCTAGTTGCCCGCCTGCACCGGTGATTAAAACTTTCATCCGTCACCCTTCTTCGCTCTGATCATATTTGGCATGATACCAATTGATCGTTTTTTCAATACCTGCTTCAAATGATGTCTCCTGCGTCCAGCCAAGCTCCCGTTTTAGCTTACTGGCGTCAATCGCATACCGTCTGTCATGTCCTTTACGGTCTTCAACAAACGCAATACGGTCATGACTGATCCCGAGCTGCGTCAGAATGGTTTTGGTCAAATCGAGATTCGTTTTCTCGTTGCCGCCGCCAATATTGTACACTTGCCCAGCTGTTCCGTTTTCAAGGACCTGCTTTACAGCTCTCGCATGATCCTCTACATACAGCCAATCGCGAATCTGCTGGCCGTCCCCATAAATCGGGATCTTTTCTCCATTGATTGCTTTTCTAATAATCGTCGGTATTAATTTCTCTTCATGCTGATGCGGTCCATAGTTGTTGCTACATCTTGTGATCATTGCGGGTAATTGGTGAGTGTGGATATAAGATTTTACAAGCAGGTCTGAGCTTGCCTTGCTTGCTGAATAAGGATTATTCGGTGAAAGTGGTGTTTGTTCTGTGAAAGCAGGATCATCTGGCTCTAAATCTCCATATACTTCGTCTGTTGAAATATGAATAAGTTTTTTCGCCTTTCCTTTTAAGACCGCTTCAAGCATACGATAGGTACCGAGGACATTTGTTTGAATAAAAGGCTCTGCCGATTCAATACTGCGATCAACATGAGATTCCGCTGCAAAATGAATGATGGCATCATAGACTTCATCAAACGCTTGATCCAGCTCATGTTGAAGAGCGATATCCCCTTGAATAAAACGAAAATGAGACAGCTTTAATAATTCCTCCATCTCCTCTGGGTGACTGGCATATGTTAACTTGTCAAAAACAGTGAGCCGGATATCTGTTTCCTGAAGCAGCAGCTTCACAAAATTCAGTCCAATAAACCCCGCTCCGCCTGTAATTAAATAAGACTTCGTCATTCGTATCCCTCTTTTTTCTTCATCGTTTCAAACATTTTCGTCGATGCTTGGTGGAGAGATTCATGTGTTCCTGCATCAATCCACCATCCTTTTAACATATCATAGGTCAGCTGGCTATTTGAGATATAGAGATTGTTTACATCTGTAATCTCTAATTCGCCTCGATCTGACGGCGAGATTTTCTCAATATATTGAAAGACTTCTTGATCATAAAAATAGATACCCGTGACGCAGTAGGATGAACGCGGATGCTCCGGTTTTTCCTCAATTGATAAAATTCGGTGGTGGGTGGCATCAATTTCTGCAATACCAAACCGCTTTGGATCTGCCACTTCTTTCAACAGAACCTTCGCTCCGCTTTCTTGCTGCTGAAAGGCTTCAACAAAAGGGGTTAGCGAATCCTCAAATACATTATCACCAAGCATTAGCACAAACTTTTCCCCTCCTACAAAGGGCTTTGCGTAGGATAAGCCGTCCGAAATTCCAGAAGCTTCAGGCTGGACCTGATACACAATGTTCATCCCTAGTTCCTGATCGCCTTCAAGTAGCTTTTGAAACAGCGGGATTTGTTCTGCTTGTGATATGACCATTACATCCAATATTCCCGCTTCTTTCAATTTGAACAATGACCAATAAATCATCGGATATGGGCCAACCGGCAATAAATGCTTATTGAAAATCTTTGTTAAAGGTGCCAGTCGTGATCCCTTTCCTCCTGCTAAAATAACTCCCTTCACATCTACACATCCTTATGTTCTTTTTGGTGATGATTCATGAGGTGTATAAGAATGTATTTCACTCGTTCGGTTCCTTTTCCATCAATGAGTGACCGTCCATTGAGATGGATGCTCCTGCGGAGAAAGTAGCTGCCGGATAGTCTGCGAGTAGCACGCCATATATCCTTTTCATCCACAAGGCGACCTAATCCAAGATGGTGACAGGCTCCCTTTTGTGCAAAACGAGTGGCTGTTACTGCTTGGTGGTCTACTTGCGAAAGGACAATGCTGGGCACTCCGATACAAACGGCCTCATATAACGTCATCCCGCCAGCAACAATCGCTAGATCGGCTTCTGCAAGACGGGCAGGTAATTGATCCGTATGACGAATGAATTGAATATGTGCAGCCTCGATTTCTTCTTCGATGCGAGAGGCTTTTCCTGTAACCGCTAGAATGTGTAAATGGCAAGCTTCGAGAAGTGCTGATACAGCCTTTGTTAATAATCCGCTTGGATCACTGCCTCCAAGGCTGATCACCACCTTCTTACATTCTTTGCGAACCTCATATGTGTCTTTTAATTTGCTGATCTCGTGATCTAACAATAAATAAGGTGTTCCATAAAAGTAGTCCGTTCCATTTACTTGCAGGTGCTTTTCATCCAGTCCACCATAAATGCCGTTTACGACAGCATCAGCAAGCTGGCAAGCTTCTGTTCTTTCTTCTTCAAATAAGACCAGTTTTGCATTTCTGGAGGACGCTTTGATCGATCGAAGGAACTGAAGGTCACAATCAAGGACATCGATTAGCAGAAGATTAGGATTTAGCTCTTTTATGTCCTGCTCCATTTGAAGGAATACGTTTGATTCCTGCACCAAATGAACGTGCCATGCTGGATGCGAGAGCATTTCTACACAAATCTGTTCATTTGTATAAAAATATAAGTCGTTTCCTTCTTCAATCAGTTCCTTTGCCAGCCGTTTCATTCTAACGACATGCCCCATCCCTCTTAAAAAACCACCGTACACAACAATCATGATTTTTTTATTCATTCAGCATCCTTCTGTCTCACAAATTGATTCAACCGAACAATATTAGGGTCTTGTTCACAAATGACGATAAGCTCAGCCGTAGGCACAGTAATAGATCCACCGGCTTTCTCAAGTAAACGGGTAGCAAATACATAGTCTTCTTCTGTATCAATCGTGAATCGATAAGCAGGATATGCGAGTTCTTTGGGCGGTGTGAATAATTGCAGTTGAAATCGATCAGGATGCTTTCGGATATACAGTGTGACATGCTCACGCTCCGGCTGCGTAAGGGGAAAATTGTCGATTTCACGTAAAATGGATGCGTCGATCATTTCCCCGGAAATACCGAGTGGCGTTCCAGTCGTATACGTATAATCAGCCTTCTTCCGTCTATGTTCTTCAAGCATTTTCGACAAAAGCGCCGGATCTATAAATGGATTATCTCCCGTTAAACGTACAATGGTTTGTGGTTCAAAATGTTGAGCTATCTTTGCGAATCGCTGCAATACATCCATCTCACTGCCACGAAATACCTTATAGCCCTTTGATAAACAATAATGAGCCAATAGATCATCTTCTGCTTCGACTGTTGTGGCGATCATGAGGTTCTGCGTTTTGTGATTGTAATGATCTGATTGCTTTACCCGTTCAACGATGAAATCGATCAATGCCATACCTCCGATCGGCTTCATCACCTTTTTTGGCAGTCTTGTTGAGCCCATTCTAGCCTGTATGACAAAGAGCACATCATTGATCATTTGTAGACTCCTGCATGAGCACATCTTTCCACGAAACCCCTGTATGGGCTGGAATGTCTCTGACAGCCTTGACGCCAAGTAAAATCTCCATGTACCGCGGATGCAGACCTTGGCTTTTTTGTCCTGGACGTAATACGGCTAGATTTTCTTCGGTCAATGTCTCGCCCTTTGCAATCCCTTTTGTCGTAAAAATCCCTCGATACGCAAATTCACGAATCTGCCCTTCAATGGCTGTTGTCGTTTTAAAAGAACTGCCAAGGAGCTCCTCTGACACAGAATGAGCGTCTGTTTCTGATTGATTTCGGTCCTTTTCTGCCGCTCGAATATGCTGAACCATTTCCTTTAATTCTCCGGGATCGAGTGCAAAGGAATGATCGGCGCCAGGCAGCGTCTTATCTATCGTAAAATGCTTTTCAATCATGGCTGCCCCAAGCTTTACAGCAGCAACAGGGGCTTCAGTAGGATGCTCACTATGATCGGAAAAGCCGATGACTGCCTCAGGAAAAGCGGCGGCTAAGGTTTGGAGCACACGAAGATTCGTGTAAGCTCTAGGTGCTGGATACTTTGCGACGCAATGCATGATGGCGACCTGATCGTTTTGCACGCTTGTAACCGCCTCATATGCTTCATGAACATCTGCAATAGTGGCCCCGGCTGTTGAGAAAATGATGGGCTTTTGAAAAGAAGCTGTGTGACGCAAAAGAGGCAAATGATTGATTTCATAGGATGCGAGTTTGAAAGCTGGGGGATCGGTTTGATTTAATAAATCCGCAGATTCTTCGTCACACACGGTGCTTAAAAATATTAGCCCTTTTTCCTCACAGCGGGTTAATAACACCGGCAGCCATTCTGGCGGCAGCTCCATTTGTTCGACTAAGGAAAAAATGGACACCTCTTCTCCTTTGGCTGTTTCGTATAAACCTGGTTCCTTTTGATACATCCGATCAGCTTGAAACATTTGAAACTTCACTGCATCGGCACCTGCTTCTTTTGCCACATCAATTAAAGCAAGCGCCTGATCCAGCTTTCCATCATGGTTAATGCCTGCCTCTGCAATGATAAAGACAGGCGCACCATCCCCCACTTTGCGATCTCCAATGTAGAAATGCGCCATCTTATCTCTCTCCTTTTTTCGGCCATACATGGTAATACAAGAAGGCATTTGTTGTTCTAAATCCCATCTTTTCATACAGCTGAATGGCGGTTGTGTTATGCAGCTGTGTTCCGGCAGAAATAAAACGATGCCCTCTCTCATAAGAGACCTTCATCATCTCAATAAACAGCTTTTTCCCGATCCCTTTTCCTTGTACATCCGGTCTAATCGCAAACAGCTCAAGCGCCAGCTCCTCGCCCTTGGTCATCCCTTGTATCAAGCCCACGACTTCATCGTTCACCTTTGCTACGATATTGATATCTGCACGTCCGAGCACATTATTTCTCATCCACTCTTGATAGAAATGCTGGACGACATTCTGGTCTAAAAATGGATCGAGGGCATACCGGCTTTTGACAAAAGCCTGATAAGCGAGTGACACCGCCTCATCGTATTCCTTTTCATCCGGCAGACTGATGACCACATCTTCACCTGTTGATGGCATTTCCATGTGAACAGGTGGCGCTTCAAGACGAGTGAGACCGCCCACATAGTACACATGTGACAGCCTTTGGACGATGCGGTTTTTTTCAACATCCGCCGCTTCAAGACGTAAAAAGAAAAAATCGCATTTTTCTGTTCTCATCCAATTGATGAAGCGCTCCATCAATTCCTGAAAAGCAGATGCTGACTCAGCTTCCGCAAACTTCACATGAAAAATATGCTGATCAAATATGCCGCTTTCCCATTTTGACCAGTCGTATAACAGCACTGCTTTCAGCTGGGCGCCACTGACAAGACCAAACTGTTTGAAGCCTTTCATTTGTTCAATTTGTTGACCGTATTTCTCAATCCAAGCGGACAGCACCTGATCGTCTATTGCATGAACGGCCTTCATGAAGATGCCTTCTGTTCTTTTAAAATAGACAGCACCGCAGTGATGACATCCTGCACATCTTCATCTGTCATACTTGGATAAAGAGGCAGTGAGAGAGTCCGCTTGTAGTACGCGAGTGACTCAGGGAAATCCTCTGGTGAATAGTGATAGGTTTGTTGATAGTATGGATGCAAATGAACAGGGATAAAGTGAACACTCGTGCCGATTTTATAGTCCTTTTGCAGCTGATCAATCAGCTCATTGCGTGTGATGAATGCTTCTTTCGGGTCCACTTGCAGTACATATAAATGCCATGCATGTCTTCCCTCATGATGGACTGGCGGCAGGATCAGCCCTGCTTCCTTTTGAAATGCTTGATTGTATGCTTTCGCAATTTGTTCTCTCCGTGCCTGCATATCATCTAAACGGCTTAGCTGAACAAGCCCTAACGATGCCTGCACATCAAACATGTTCATTTTATAGCCAGGTTCCTCGACCTCGTAGTACCACGTTCCTTTTTCTCCATAACGATTCCATGCTCCCTTGCTCATCCCATGGAGTGCTAGTCTTCTGATCCGAGCGGCAAGTGCATCATCATTCGTCGTCAGCATGCCGCCTTCTCCGGTCGCTATATTTTTCGTCGCATAAAAACTAAAGGCAGTCGCATCACCAATCGAACCAACGGGCTGACCGTGGTACGTTGTGTAAAGAGCATGAGCGGCATCCTCAAGCACAAATAAATCGTACTTTTTGGCAATGGCTAAAATCCGTTCCATATCGCACGATTGACCAGCAAAATGAACAGGGACAATCGCTTTTGTGTGTGGTGTAATCGCCGCTTCTAGTTTCTCTGCATCGAGGTTGAGTGTCGCTGGGTCAATATCGACAAATACAGGAGCTGCCCCTGTATGAATGATCGTATTGGCTGTTGCGCAGAATGTCAGAGGCGTTGTGATCACCTCATCCCCATTCCCAATCCCTCTTGCTTTTAAGGCTAAAAATAAAGCAGCCGTACATGAATTGACAGCGATCGCATGTTTTGCACCGGTCAGCTGCCGAAACTCTTCTTCAAACTGTCTGACTTTTGGTCCGGTTGACAGCCAGCCGGATTTTAATGTTCCAATGACTTCGTCAATTTCTTCCTGCTCAATCAACGGCAGGGCATAAGGAAGAAATTGTTCTCTCTTTTTTTCCATATCGCTTGCACACCCCTATCCTCATCTCTGAAAATCCACACCTGTTTTTGTTTGAAGCAGAGAAAGCAGAACATCGGTCGATCGCGCATGCGGATAATGTTGTTTAATGAACTCAGCTCCTTGCCTCTTTGCCAGCTTCATTTCTTGATCATCCGACAAAATACGAATGGCTTTCTCAGCCAGTTCAACAGGGTTTTCCATATGATAGCTGCCAAGCGACTCGTAATAAGGGTATCTTCTGCCTTCTGTCATTTTCCCGATCAGCACACTCTTTTCAAACAGCATCGCTTCAAGGCCGACGGTTGATGTGAGCGTAATGACCATATCCATATAAGGCAATAGGTCATACAAGTCGATTTCTTTTTTAATCAATCTCACATGATTTCCTGCTCGTTCAATGGACACATACTCATTTAATCGGTTTCGGGCAATTTCCCACGGATGCGGCTTCATGATCAACTGAATGTCTTTCCGTTTTGCAATCGTTTTAAGCACATCACCATAGAAGGCTTCTGAAAACGGCTGCGTTGCCACAAGCACGGTCTTTTTGGCAGGATTGAAGTTCAATTTTCGAAAGACCATTTCCTGTTGAAGCGGCGTTCGATCCTTCACCAAATCAAACCTCGGATGACCTGTGATCTCCACCTGTTCCGGCTGACAGCCTTTGTGTACATACCAGTCTTTTTCATACTTTCCAAACACCCCGTGGCACGTCGTGAAAATCGGCAAAAAGGCTTCGTCTCCCATCAGTGCGCCGTGCTGAAGACAGATACTCGTGAGCTGGCGTTTCACAGTTTGCAGTGCAAGTACGCGGCTGTAAGCATCCTCCGTTGTCCCCACAATAATGGCTCCAATTGGCTCCATCTGAAATAGCACTTCTGTCTGGTCAATCACATCAATAAATTGCACAATGTCCTTCCGAAGCTTTTCTCTAAAAAAGACATTGCCAAAGACGGGGTGCTTTGCGTAAGGTTTAAGGAGAGCATTTGCTTTCTCAATATATTCAGCATGGGCTTCTTTATTAACCTCTCCCGCTAATTCCGGCTTGCTGATGACGGGTAAACCGAAATAGTCTGCCTTCTTCCAGCGAGCAAGCACCACCGTTTGACTCGGATGGAACCACGTGTAATTTTGTTCAGTAAAACGCAGATGTTCAAAGTGAAGCAAAACCTTTCCATTCGCCGGACGATAAGCAATACGCTTGATCTGCTGCTTATGTTGATCAAAAAATGGCTGAATCTCTTCCGGCAATGGACAATCGGTTGTCAATTCATGACCGAATGCTTCATCCTCCATACGTTCCCTCACTTCAGGACTGATATATTGATAGAAATTGCTGATCAACCCAAGAGGAATTTGTTGATAGGACAAATCCTTCATGAGATTTACATACTCAAAATACACCTGCCAATAATGATGAATATAGTGCGACACTTTAGGTCACCTCCCATGTCTTTGTTTTAATATATGGCGGAGCTCCCAGCAGGTAGACTGCTCAGGAAGTGCTTGAATAAAGGCACTTTTCTCTTCTTCCGCCAATTGATAGTGAATCGACTGTTCTGTGATGTAATTTGTATCTAACACTTCATCATAGGGATAGAACGGATAAAAATGATTTAATCGAAAAAAGAACCGGGCATCCCCTATTCGATAAAAATGCGGACTCTCGTCCCAGTAAGACCCAAATTCAGCATGAATTTTTGTTAAAATAGAAGCACGATGAACGACCGAGCAATGATCTATGGCACAAGGTGCATTCCATTGCACCGTTTGCGCAGGTCGAATCGTTTCCTTTACCGGCTCTTTATTGCTATTTAAATAGATTACTTTCGATGCAGAATAGACAATATCTTCACCTGGTCGAGCATCTAGATAATGTGTGAGCTTCTCTAAACGGTCCGGGGCATAGACATTGTCATCTGTGGCATAGGAAATATACTCGCCCTTTGCTAGTTCTAAAGCTTGATTAATGAGGACGGCGTATCGGGTTTTCGCTGTTCTCTCCTCCAGCGATTTGACACCGCTTTGGATAAAATGAACACGGGGATCTTTGCGAAAGGGCTCAATCGCGGCAAGGGTTTTTTCATTTGAACCATCGTCCATGATAAATAGTTCAAAGTCTGACAGTGTCTGCTGCAAAACCGCTTCAATCGATCTGCCGACGTAAGCCGCCTTGTTGTAGCTCGTCATAATGACAGTTACTTTTGTCAAAGTTTTCACCTCGGTCTCTTTCAAACTATGTTTATCATATGTGTCTCCTCTTAAAGAGACTGTAGAGTGACCTATTTTTTATAAAATTGTATTTTTTTAATGATCTATCTTTGAAAAACGCGAACTTTTTGGTAATATAAGTAATCATTTATGTGTATTAAAGGAGTAAAGAACATTGGAAGCTATGAAGAATGATCACTCCCAACAAGAGGAAGTAAAAGGTTTTTTTCGATTTTTCAAAATTTTTGTCGCAACAAAAACGATTATTCGCTCATATCAACATTCCTATATTCCCATTTGGCTGATGATGCTCCTTGCAAGTATCGCTGGTACAGGCTGGGTCTACGAAGGGTATTTTAGCGAGTATATGGGCAATCATATTCCATTTCCTTTTATTTTGTTACAAGGTGCGGGATATGGTATTCTCGCAGGCAATCTCGGTCTATTTTTCGCTGTACTCATCCTAAAGTGGTTAGGGCGTCTTTTTTTCGGCAGTCAAACGGCATATCGAGATGTACTCAAAGCCTTCACGCTGACGACCTTTTTCCCTTCCGCTTTATTTGCACTCAGTTGGATTTGCACGATTGGAATGCTTGGTCCGTATACGTTTGTCAAAATCTCACCCTATTTAGATCAGCATTTTGAGGTATGGTATTATCTCGATCTTTTGACACTGATTGATGCTTATGCAAAGACGTGGATATTTGGAATGACTGTTTTAGGCATTGTCGCTGTGATGAAGCTGAAATTATGGCAAGCCTTCCTCATCGTGATCACACCGCTTGCGGCATGTTTTCTTATCATTACTCTTTTATTTGGTGTCCAGCGCGCTGTAAATTGGATGATGTAAGGCCTGACAAAGAATGCGAGGGTTTGCCCGCGCCTAAGGAACTGCACCACAGTTCCTTTTTTTCGTTCAATGTACATATTCTCCTCTCCTGTCTCATAGTGTGAAAGAGAGAAAGAATGCTATGGAAACAACAGGTGCTCAAGCGCCTTCTGTTTAGAACACCATGAGGAAAGAGGAGGAACGTTATGAAATTGAAAAATCAATTTGGGCAAGGTTCGGGTTTCGAAGGTCAAGATTTTCGCCAGCAACAATATGGAGCAAATCCGTATCCTGCGCAGCAGATGGGTTATTCAGTCCCTCCCCAAACGCAGGGTCAAATGCAAGGACAAATGCAGCAGGGATTTTCACCAATGCCGTCTACTGGTTCTTCACCAGGGGGGCAGGGCACGCAGAGCGGCGGGCAGCCTTATCAAATTCCTTCTGGACCGATTTATCAGCAGAATGTCACTGGTCAGCTGCCAATCGAGCAGTCCTATATTGAAAATATTTTACGATTGAACCGCGGCAAGGTAGCCACGATTTATATGACGTTTGAGGCAAGTAAGGAATGGAACTCGAAGATTTTCAGAGGCGTCATTGAAGCTGCAGGACGTGACCACATTATCATTAGTGATAACAAGACAGGAACACGATACTTACTATTAACGATCTATCTTGATTACATTACGTTTGATGGGGAAATTCAATACGACTATCCATACTCCATGTCCACGTATTCTCCGAGGTAGATAACGCCACATATCGCAAAAGCAAGGAGCAGGCGCCCTTGCTTTTTTCTTTTGATTAGGTTTTTGTCACACCTCTAGGGCGCTCGTCATAAGATGCCTAGTAGTTTTTATCAAACGCCTAGAGGTGACATTCATGACTGTTGAGCTGGATTATACATCACCAAATGTTAAATATTCATACGACCTGAATCAAAGTCCCCTTGTGAAATACGATCAGCATAACCTGATTAACGTTTTAGGAAAAAAACAATTAAACTCGTTGGATCAAGTATCTCTGCTGGATATATATTTGAGTAAAAGCAAAGTCGTAGAGCCTCATTATCATCAAAATGCCGCAGAGCTTGTTTATTGTATAGCCGGTTCTGCTGCCGTCTCGATGCTGAATCCATTTACAAAAAAACTTCACACCTATACCATCACCCCAGGACAGGTAGCAAACGTACCTCAAGGCTGGTGGCACTATGAAGTTGCCCTTCAAGACAGAACTCATTTGTTAGCCATTTTCAACGCATCTACGCCAGAAGTGATCCTAGGCTCAGACCTTCTCACCCTCACCCCTGCTCACATCATGGCACATACGTATTGCATGAACGAAACACAGTGGAAACAGGCGACACAGCCGGTGAAGCCAAGTGTATTTATCGGACCATTTTGCCACAGAGAAGAGGAAGCACAAACGAACCCTGTCCCTCCGTCTCACTACATCCCTTATTATCAAGCACCGCCAAACTACGCCCCTTACTGGAATTAAGAAAAAAACCGATGCCCCTCACAGAGCATCGGTTTTTTGGCTTATAAATTTTTTGCTGCTGCAATGACAAGCATGATCCAAGAAGCGATAAACGCCACTCCGCCAATTGGGGTAATGGCACCTAGAATCTTCACCTGAGTCAATGCTAGGACATAAAGGCTTCCTGAGAAGAAAAGGATACCTGCAAGCATCACCCAGCCAGCGGTTGGGACTAGAGAAACACCTGACAGCTTATCTGCAAGAAAGGCGACAATAAATAGTCCAATCGCATGGAACATCTGATATTGAACCCCTTTGTTCCAAATCTCTATATACTTTTCAGGGATTTTCCCTTCAAGACCGTGCGCACCGAAGGCTCCGAGTCCAACAGCTAGCATCGCATTAATCGCACCTAAAATGAAAAATAGTTTCATTCGTCATTCTCCTTATCTCGTCAATTATATTTATCATAGCGCGGGTGACAGACGATATTCAACTTTCCCTTTACGTTGACACGAGATTGTCGGATTTCTTTTTCTTTCGTAACAGAACTTGATCGACCGCGATCGCAATGAGTGTACCTAGAACAAGTCCATTGCTTAATAATGAAATGAGCACAGGATGCATGCCTTTCAAGGCTTCCTGCGGTACAAACATCGCCCCTACACCTGCTAAAACGGCAATCCCTAGGACAAAGCGAATCCGCGGAATTTCTTCTTTCTCATACTGATCAAACTCAGACATCGCAATTCCAATCATCGAGGAGAACACCACAAAGTTTACAGCAAGCCCCACAGGTGATGGCAATGCGGAGAAAAAGCTCATGAGCAGCGGGAATAAACTAATGAGTACAATGAGCAGACTTCCTATGAAAAATGGCTTTCTCGATGGAATTTTCGTTGTCTGGATAAATCCTGCTGCCCCGGAAATAGGTACAGGCGCAATCGCTCCGATCAATCCGCTCAGTAAGTGACCAAATGCTGCGACAAAACCAGCCGGACGAGCTCTCTTCCGCTCACGCAGTTCACCAAATGCCTTCACTGAACTTTCCACAATTCGAATACTTGCCAGCATGTTCACAATGAGTAATATGGTAATGAAAAAGGACGTGACAAGCAATCCACTGTCAAAGACTGGCATGCCGAATGGGAAAAGCTTCGGAAACTCGATGATTTTTTCTGGAATTCGAACCGGCTTTGCCAACCCGAGTAAAGCGAATAACAACCAGCCTCCTGCAAGGGCAAACAACACAGAAAACTGTCTTAAGTAATGCCATTTTGAGCGGCTGATCATGAAGGTCAGGATAATAATGAAGATTGATAAGCAAAAGACAAGCCCATCCACCTGATTTCCCCTATAGCCGATGCCCATCAGCCCTTTCATGATCGGCTGACTTAACTGGACAACTAATAATAGCAAGTAAATGCCTGTGACGACTGGCGTAAATAAAGACGCGAGCCAATTAATGATTTTAAATAAACTAAAAATAAAAAAGAAAGCGGCACTAAAAATTAAAGCCCCTTGTAGTGCTTGCAGAGTTTCAGGATACGTCGCAAAGATGGTTCCTGTCATACCTGCATAAAGGGTATACACACCCCACCAAAGCCCCGCTGGACTTTCATTGATTGGCAGCATATGGCCGCATAAACACTGAACCATCGCCACAAGACCAAGTGAAAAGAATGTACTTTGAATCAGCTCCGCTGACTGCACTTGGTTCAATTCAAATGCTTGTGCAATCGCAATTGGTACAGCAATAGAAGCTGCGATAAAAAATGCCATCCACTGAATGGCGCCCAAAAATAGTTTCAAACCGATCACCTTCCCTTTGTCGTGACAAGACCATTAAAAATCAAAGATAGAGTCGCCGTTCCCATCCTTCTCTTTTTGCCCCTCTTCTTGATGCTGAAATTTCTTCGCACCACTCGCACCCATCAGTTTCTCAAGCATGGCTTGATCTGAGGATACGGGCGGCACGGGCGGTGTCTGTATCGAAGAAGGTGGCGAGATAACCGGCGTTTGCGGCATTTGCACCTGTGATGGTGCATCGAGAATGACATCACATAGTGAAGAAATCGCCGCCACTTGGCGTTTCACCTCTTCATCATTTTCACTTTGTTTCGCCTTTTGAACCGCTTCCTCCATTTTTTGAAGCAGGCTTGATATATGAATATTCAAGGGTAGACCCTCCAATCTAAAAAAGTCTCTTTTCAACATTATTTTACCAAATGAACAAACGAAATGGGTTCATTTTTTCAAAGCAGTCTGCTCCCGCCTCTCTTATTTGACCCGACATAGCCCTTCACACATAATAAAGGAAACAACATCGTTTATGAAAGGATTGAATAATGGACAAACTCACTACTCTTTTTCAGAAACAAAAAGTCTTTCAAAAGCCGCCGGTGGAAGAACGCATCCGTCTTCTTAAAGACTTAAAAGCAGCCATCAAACAGCATGAGAAGGATATTTTACAAGCCTTGGCCCATGATTTACATAAATCCGAACAGGAGGCCTACACAACAGAGATCGGGATGGTGTATGAGGAAATCAATCATACCATCAAGCACCTCCACAAATGGGCAAAGCCAACACGCGTGAAAACGCCCCTGACTCATATCGGGTCGAAAAGCATGATTATGAAGGAACCTTATGGCAATGTGCTCATCATTGCCCCTTGGAACTATCCTTTCCAATTGGCCCTTTCTCCATTAGTTGGTGCCATTGCTGCGGGTAATGCCGTTATTTTAAAACCGTCTGAGCTGACGCCGCAAGTTTCAGAAGTAATCAGTGCAATGGTCGAACCTGTATTTCAAGAAGACCATGTAGCTGTCGTAGAAGGCGGTGTAGATGTGAGTACAGAGCTGTTGAAACTGCCCTTTGATTATATCTTCTTTACAGGAAGTGTGGCAGTTGGCAAAGTCGTCATGGAAGCCGCCGCAAAGCATTTGACCCCTGTCACACTTGAGCTTGGCGGAAAAAGCCCTTGCATCGTCACGCCTGATGCAGATATCAAATTAGCGGCAAAGCGAATCACGTTCGGCAAATTTACCAATGCTGGCCAAACGTGTATTGCACCAGACTATTTGCTTGTTCATGAATCCATTAAAGACGATCTTTTACGGGAAATGACAGCCTGTATACGTGACTTTTATGGCGACCAGCCTGAAACAAATCCGCACTTTGGGAAAAATGTCAGCCAGCGTCATTTTGACAGGCTCTCACAATTTCTCTCAAATGGAACGATCGTTACAGGTGGACAGCGCAACGAAGACGAGCTCAAAATTGCACCGACCATATTAGACCACATCACATGGGAAGATCCTGTCATGCAGGAGGAAATTTTCGGACCGATTCTGCCTGTCATGACCTTCGATTCTCTGCACGAGGCAGCTCATATGATCAAAACAAGACCGAAGCCGCTTGCACTTTACTTATTTACAACAAGTAAAGAAACAGAAGCCTATATTCTAGACCATCTCTCATTTGGTGGAGGATGTATCAATGACACGCTCATGCATGTCGCTACTCCTTACCTGCCATTCGGAGGCGTGGGTGAAAGCGGCATGGGACGATATCATGGGAAAGAAAGCTTCTTTACGTTTACGCATGAAAAAAGCGTCCTGCGCCAAACCAATCGCTTCGATTTTTCCTTCCGTTATCCAAATGCGAAAAACGGACTCGACTTGGTTCGTAAATTTTTAAAATAAACAGGACGAAGGGTCTCTCCCCTCGTCCTCTTTTTACTCAATATCTTGGATACACCAGTTGATTTCTTCGATCCCCATTTGCTTTAAATACGCGTTTACCTTTGAAAACGGACGACTGCCAAAAAAGCCGTTTCTTGCAGAAAAAGGACTTGGATGAGGTGACTCAATGATGTAATGCTTGTTTTGATCAATGCGTTCTTTCTTATTTTGAGCATGTCTTCCCCACAGCACAAAAACGACGGGCTGATCACGTTCATTCAGCACATCAATCACGCGGTCTGTCACACGTTCCCAGCCCTTGCCTTTATGCGAGTTCGCCTCGCCCTTTCTCACGGTTAGCACAGTGTTTAAGAGCAGCACACCTTGCTCTGCCCAGCTCACAAGTGAGCCGTGATTTGGAACAGGACAGCCAAGATCATCCTTTAGCTCCTGAAAAATATTTCTCAATGATGGCGGATGCTTCACACCAGGCTGAACAGAAAAGCTTAATCCATGTGCCTGACCTGGGCCATGATAAGGGTCTTGTCCCAAAATCACCACTTTGACCTCTTCATATGACGTCAAATGAAGCGCACGATAAACGTCATCCGGTTTCGGAAAAACGGTCTGCGTGCGATATTCTTCCTTCATCCATTCACGTAATTCTTGATAATATGGCTGTTCAAATTCACTTTTCATCACAGCCCACCAGCTATCATTTAAAAATGGCTTCATTGGGGTTTTCCTCCTTGTGTCTGCTGCGTTAGTCTGGAGATCATCGGTTTTCCGTCCCACACAATCTCACTCTCTGATTCTCGTTTTTTCATCGCTGGTTCTTCTAATAAGACAGCAAAGTTCGCTGTCGGGAGGTCACCCAGCCCATGCTTTTCACTTAGATCATCTAAGTAGTTCTTCCTTGTCTCACCAAGATCACTAGACTGATTCCCTCCGCCGTCAAAAAACGCATAGATCACGCTGGCAGCTGGCACTCGTTTGATCCGGGCATACTGTGATACACGCAAAAAGAAGTCCCAGTCCCAATAATGATGCATCGCTGGATCAAAATAGCCAATCTCATCGTGTATACAGCGTTTATACATACTGCCGGAAGGAACATATGTAGAAAAGACACGCATATCCTCAATAGCAGCTGTATACGCAAACAGACGTCTTGACACCGGGAAGCGGGTCGCGCCTTTTTCTTCAAATGACACAATTTCTGCATCAGAAAAGACAAAATCGGCGTCCTCCAGCGCCTTACTCATACGTTCAATATGACAAGGTGTAAAGTAATCATCGTCGTCACTCAGCATGATGACATCGCCAGTCAGCTCCCGCACCCCCACGTTTCTAGCATTCACATGCTGGACGTTCTCATCTAAATGGATCAAGCGGATCGGAAGTTCGGGGTAGAGTTCCTGAATGATCTCGACGCGCTCTCCTGCATCATTCACAACCACAATTTCAAAAGGCTGTACGGTTTGTCTCGTAATAGATTCAAGCAGCTCACACAGTGCGCTGAGCCGGTTATGTGTCACAATTAATAAGGAAATCTTCATATTCAGCTAACTCCTTTAATAGATTCGTCTTTTTCCATTAAAACATAAAATGACGTTCTTCTCATGATATAAAAGGCGGTTTGATGTGACGGGAAAATGGGAATTTTCGATGGAAAGGAGTGATCACGATGGAATATTTCACAGTAGAAAATAGCAAAGAAGCGAAGCAGACCATTGAACAAATACGCTCAGCAAAAGATGATATTTTTGTTTTTGCATACGATCCAGAACGCTCTGATACCGTCACAGAGCATACGAATGCCAAAAGCATGACAGCGGTCGATCAAGGGATTTTAGATCAAATTGCCAATGTCATCCGCACTCGGGATGACGAGCTCATGGCCAAAATGATGTCAGTTGGCGCCGATCAGGAATTAGCTTTAACTCTTTTAGACGAACTGAAAAAGGGGAAATTGGTGATTTGTAAAAGGTAAGGGGAAAGGCGTTCTTCCTAGGGTAGAACGCTTTTTTATGTCGTTTCATTGTGATAAATGGAAAAGCTGATTATAATAAGGATAGAACAGTAACTGTTACACATCACATTGGAGGTTCAGCAACTATGTCTATGAATAAAGCACTCACCATCGCAGGCTCGGATTCAAGCGGCGGTGCAGGTATCCAAGCAGATTTAAAAACGTTTCAAGAAAAAAACGTCTACGGGATGACAGCTTTAACCGTTGTCGTTGCAATGGACCCTCATAACCATTGGGATCATCAGGTGTTTCCAATTGATACGGCGACGATTCGTGCGCAGCTCTCTACCATTGTAGAAGGTATTGGGGTAGATGCGCTGAAAACGGGTATGCTCCCAACAGTCGACGTGATCGAACTTGCGGCTGACACCATCAAAACATACGACCTAAAAAATGTCGTCATTGATCCTGTTATGGTTTGTAAGGGTGCGAACGAAGTCCTTTATCCAGAGCACGCGGAAGCACTGCGCGAAAAGCTTACGCCACTGGCAACAGTCATCACGCCTAACCTTTTCGAAGCAGGTCAATTAAGCGGAATCGGCGAGATCAAAACGATCGAACAAATGGAAGAAGCAGCAAAACGCATTCACGAACTTGGTGCCAAGTATGTGGTCATCACTGGAGGCGGTAAGCTAAGCGCAGATAAAGCGATCGATTTGCTTTATGATGGACAAACCTTCGAACGACTTGAAACAGAGAAGATCGACACAGAAAACACACACGGCGCAGGCTGCACATTCTCAGCAGCAGTCACAGCTGAACTGGCAAACGGCTCAGACGTGAAAGAAGCCATTTATGCAGCAAAAGAATTCATCACAGCTGCCATCAAAGGCTCTTTCCAGCTAAATGAATACATCGGACCAACAAAGCATTCTGCTCATCGTTTTGACAAATAAAACAGAAAAAACCCGATTCGCCTTGTTAGAAGGTGAATCGGGTTTTGTTTATCGATAGCTGCGTCTCTGTGCAAACAGCCAATCTGTTAAGCCTGGTGTCTCATAAGCAGGCGTCCATGATGCATGGTCATATCCATACTTGCTTGCGTACTCCGTATAAAGCGGCTGGCCGCCAGCTTTTTGAATAGCTTGAATTGTATTTCTCGCATAGCTGATAGGGATAATGGAATCATCTTCTGCATGAAATGCCCATATCGGCTTGTGCGCTAAAATTCCTGCCTTGCTTGGATCTGCACCCCCCGCAATAGGAATCATCGCTGCAAACAAACGAGGATATGTGATGTTCAACTGGTACGTGCCAAATCCACCTTGTGATAAACCCGTCGCATAAATTCTTTTCTGATCAATCTGATAAGAAGTTAACACATGCTGAAGGACATCATAAGCTTTGTGTAAATCTGGTGAAAATTGAAACACGTTTGTCAGATCGATTTCATTTTGCAAATTTCTTGTTAATGCAAAGCCTCCATCGACAGCATTTCGCGCCTGAGGTGCTAGTACGTACGAAGGATGTTTCTTTTGAACTTCAGGGGAAGCCCATAAAACTGCACCATCATTCGCAAGTAACTGCTTTTGATTGTCTGTTCCCCTCTCCCCGCCTCCATGTAAGAACAGGACTAGAGGATAGGCTTTACCCCTCTTACGGTTTTTTGGAATATACAGCCGATAAGGCATTCCTTGGTATTCGAAAGATAAAAAAGATGATGCAATGTCCTCTCGTGTGACAAAGCGATAATTGTACGTAGACGTGGAAAGGCGGTGGTTTTTCTTGTAAGCGCTTACTTTTAAAGTCGTATCAGTTTCTATATGAATGGGCTTTTTGTATAACTGACTTTGAGTTGTCGGCTGGCTGCCATCTGTTGTGTAATAAAGAGAAGCTTTTTGAACGTGAGAATGCAGAGCTACCTCTTGTGAACGATAATATTGACCAGATGGGACTGAAGCAGTTGATGCAAAATACGACGTATGATTTCGGGCAGAAGAAACGGAAGGAAAAAGAAAACTCATAGAAAATAGGACAATGATAAAGGTGATCAGGCATTTCTTGGTTGTATGGTTCATATCGTTCCTCCTGTACATGCTCAGATGAATTTTTATTTATTATTTATCATGACAATAGAAATGTCAACGCTTTCATTTTAATTACTGAATCATCTGACCGAAATAAAAGAGTGCACTCGCACGCAAGTACACTCTTTTATCCATAAATGAATACCTACTTTTGCTGATCAGATTCTTTCGCCATTTTTCGAATAAAGGCTTCAATGGATTCAACAAATAAGGCATATTCTTTCATTTGTTTATACGTATCTGACAGCTTCTCTTTTAATTCTTCCTGCTCTAGAGAAGGTTCACCGAGAATAGATTGGACTTGAATGAGCAATTCTTTATATTCTTCACGTTTATCTTCAACATGATCTGCCATTGTCTCCAAGCGTTTTCTAGTCGTCGGCTGCTGTTTTGAATTCAAATAAACAACCCCTTTTTTTGTCCTACCGCATTTGGATAAACGTCAGCCTCAGCTGTATATATTTTAAAATGATACCATAATGCCACTTGATATCCTATATGTAAAACGTCATCAAACCGCTTCCAGCCAACCTTGTATATACATGATATAGCTCCTTAGATACAGGCTGAATTCACTAGAAAAAAGCAGATCATTGACCTGCTTCTCTTTGTAAATGCCATGTTTTTAGTTTAAGATTTGTTTCATTTCTACCACTGATCGAGATTGATTTATTTCCCGGGGAAGGAAAGTAACGAGCAGTCAATACTTCCCGGCCTCCGTTTACAAAAATCTCAATCGACGATGCATCTATAAAGATGTGAAGATCTTGTAATTCCTCTATTGCTACTTCTCGAACTTCTTTTGATCGATCTTCAAATCGATCTCGCTCTAGTGTCAGTTTGCCCTCATCTTTATCATAAATGATACGGGCTGCCGCTCGAATACAGCATTCAAACCCTTTTTGTGTATCAATTTGATCAATGAATAACTCTGCGCTCGTAATATCATCTACAGGAATCGATTGAACGGAGCGTTTGATATGGAAAATATGCTCTTGTTCGTTGGTTCTCATCGCCTGAAGCTCAGTGACTGGCTTTTGAATCAGATGTCCGTCATCATCTAAACGCAGCTCTCTCGGAATGGTGAGGCAGTGTATCCATTGATACGAAATCGTTGGGTGATGCTCTTCTCCTTGATCAGGCACTCCCATCCATCCGATTAAAAGACGTCTGCCTGATTCGTCTAGAAAGGTTTGCTGCGCATAGAAGTCAAAGCCTCGGTCCAGCTCCTCAAATGCTCCGTGCGTATATTGATAGGTATGGTCATCCAATCTCCCAACAAAATAGCCTGATTGATGTGTATTATGATATTTTAAGCCATCCGGCTTGAGCCCCTGCGGCGACACAATCAATACATCCCGGCCATCTAATTCAAATAGATCTGGACATTCCCACATATAGCCGAAATCCTCTAATCCATTTTTCCCACTGCCTGTAATGATGCCTTGAAACGTCCAATTATCTAAAGTATCAGAGGTAAACAAGACGAGATTCCCTTTCAGGTTCAGGCTTTGTGCACCTAGAACCATGTACCACTGGCCATTTCGCTTCCATACTTTCGGATCACGAAAATGGGCGGTGAATCCATCTGGCAGCGTCGCCACGACACCTTTTTTCTGAAAATGAATGCCATCCTCTGAAACAGCTAAACATTGATACGTCTCGCGGTTCCCTTGTTCATCGCGAACGTTGCCAGTGTACATCACATACATATGTCCATCGTCAATGACTGCACTGCCAGAATAACAGCCGTTTTGATCAAACCAATCACTTGGCGCAAGGGCGGCTTCCTCGTGCTGCCAATTTACTAGATCTGTCGATGTGTAATGGCCCCAAAATTTTGCGCCGTGACCCGTTTCGAATGGCTGCCACTGATAAAAAACGTGGTAAACGCCTTTCCACTGAATCAACCCATTCGGGTCATTTAAAAGACCTACTGGCGGCATTAAATGAAAATGCTGGCGGTACACATCTTTTTTCACCAAATGCTCGTAGTTTCGAATACGTTCTGCTACCTTTTGACGAAGTACTGCGTCAGTTGTTGTCATGACTGTGACCACTCCTTGATTATTTTTCGACTTCTTTTACTTTAAAGATGATGGTAAGAGTAAATGAAACAGCAACAGCGATTAACATACCAATCACATAATTCACCACATTTTGCACACCGAATGGCGCTGCAATCGCAATCATCGGAATCCCCGTTAAACCATAGGCGTTGGCGGCTACCTTTGTGAAGACAACAAATGCCCCGCCTAATGCGCCTCCGATCATCGCGGCAATAAACGGTTTACGATAGCGGAGGTTGACACCGAATATAACAGGCTCGGTAATCCCTAGGAAAGCTGAGAAGGCTGCAGGAAGTGCAATTTCTTTTGTTTTCGCGCGTTTCGCTAAGAAAAAGACTGCCAAGCCTGCCCCGCCTTGCGCTACGTTGGACATCGCCCAAATTGGCAGCAAATAGTTCCGCCCAATATCATTCAGCAGTCCTGCTTCAATCGCATGGAAGCTATGATGAACCCCTGTGAGCACAATGAGAGAGTAGGCTCCTCCGAAAATGAACCCTGCTAAGAAGCCTGCATGATCATAAATAAATGTCAGTGCATTTGAAATTCCTGTACCGAGCATTCTTCCAAGCGGTCCAACAGCAATAAACGTCACAAATCCAGTTGCAATCACCGTCACAAATGGGGTCACAAGTAAATCAATACTGTTCGGAACCACTTTTCTTAAATTCTTTTCAACAAGACACATGATGTACACAGTCAATAACACTGGAATGACTGTTCCTTGGTAACCAAGAAGAGCAATATCAAAATTGAATAAATGCATATACTCTGGTTTCGCATCCGTCAGTCCCCACGGGTTGAGCAGGTTCGGGTGAATCATAATCCCCCCAATAACGGCTCCTAAATACGGATTTCCACCAAACTCTTTCGCTGCACTGACACCAATTAAAATCGGTAAAATGATAAAGGCTGCACTTGAGAACATATCAAGCATTTGGAAGATCGCGGAGCTTGGGTCAGCCCATTTGAAGGCTTTCATCATGCCTAAAAGCCCCATTAATAAACCGCTTGCAACAATGGCTGGAATGATCGGTACAAAAATATTTGACAACGTCTTTGCAAAACGTGCAAGTGGATTCATTTTTTGTTTCACTGCTTCATCATGGCTGACAGGTTTTTCTTTCTCGTCGTCTGTCTCAAGGCCGGTCTCACGAGCAAATGGTTCATATACTTTGTTGACCGCTCCCGTTCCAAAAATGATTTGGAATTGCCCCGAGCTTGAGAAAGCCCCCTTTACCCCTTCAAGTTCCTCAATGGCATCTTTGTCAATCAGTTCCTCATCTTTCATCACCAATCTGAGTCTTGTTGCACAATGCGTGGCACTGATGACATTTTTCTTGCCGCCTAATAGTTCTGTTAATTCTTTGGCTGTTTTTTGATAATCCATGTTGTCTCCTCCTTTTTTAAAACAAAAAAGACCTAAAATTCACTAACGATAAAAGGACATACACGTCCCCTCGTTACGCAAATTTTAGGTCTTGCCTGCCTGACAGTCACAATCCCGCGATATCAAGTTTTGATTACGCTTTCATCATAGTATAAGAGCGTGACGTGCGTCAACCTCTTTTTTCGAATCTATTGACCCATATACACTATTTAAAGTAGTGTGCATAAAAAAAAGCCTGCATGCAGGCACAACCACTAAACCAATTCGGCATCCTGCAGACGCTGGACATGCAGCGTGATGTAGCCGATCTCCGATTCAGGGAGATGAAGTTCATATTCATTTTTCAAAAAATCAGCGAGTCCACGTGCACACTGGTAAGCCAAATCATACTTTGTTTGGATAAAACTCAGCATGTCATCGTCCATGATTTGAAATGCCTCATTTGATTCCAACCTGCCTAATGCATACCTCAAATGTGTCACAAGTCGCTGATAGGAAATACTATCCTCATCAATTGAATGCTGAAAATAGCTTTCTATATGCTCGATCATTTCTTTGATCATCGTTGTATATTTCACGGTTTTTTTCATGGACTCCGTATTCATTTTGGCCGTATGAATATGGAGTGCCACATACCCTGCCTCATCGTCCGGCAGTTCAACCCCAAGCCGATCCTTTACATAACGAATGGCATACTTTCCAATTTCATATTCCTGCTTATATAAGACTTTGATCTCACCAAGCAATTTATTATATAGCACAATGCCCTTTTGAATGCGCTCAATGGCAAAGGATAAATGGTCAGTCAGTGATATGTGGATATGATCACTAAGTGGCATCATCAGTTCACCCTCTGCATAACTGATGATATGCTCTGCCACCTCAATATGAACTTCGGGCAATGTCGCAAGAATTTGTTTGAATTTCTCATTTTCTTCACGCACAACAAAGATTTTCTCTATTTTTTGAACGGGAACGACGTCATTTTTCCCCTTCTGAAAAGCAATTCCGGGCCCCATCACAATTTTCTCCTGATCACCCTCCTTTACAATCACTGCATTGTTATTCAATATCTTATATATCTTCAAGGGGTATCCTCTCCCACTAGATAACGTTTCTTATGTGGGATTTTACCCTGTTTCATCTCCCATGTAAAGGTAAGAGCGGACCAGCACGCGCCTCTCTCGTCGTCTTCTCATCAAGCATCATCAGACTTTGCTTAAACAGTTTCTCTGACCTGCGCTTCTTGTTCTTTTCTTCTGCCAGCTTCTCTAGCTCTCTCTCTTTCACGACTTGAAAGAAACGATCATCCACCGCAGCCGCCTGAAAACGTTGCTGCTTCATCATCACACCAGGATTCACAAGCACATTCATCATGAAACCAAACCATACACTCAACCAGTTTCTGAATTTCCTCACTAAACATCCCTCCGCTTTTCTTAGAATCTAGCAGTTCTAGCAAAACAACTGCTCCTATCATATCTCGAGAAAAAAGAGAGGTTTGTCACAATCTGGGTGAAAAAACAAACTAGTTTTCAGAAGTTTTGTTGAAAAGTGCAGAAGATCATCATGTACGAGGATGTTTGAATAAAAATTTTATACACACTATATCCAAAAGATAAGCACACCTTATCAACAGGGTTTATCCACATATCAACACCCCATTACTAGATTTTGTGTATGAGATTTTTTTGTTTTCCATATATATATCTAAATAATTGAGTTATCAACAGGGGTTTGTGCATAAGTGAGACTTTATAAACAAAATAGTTCTTTATAACTATGTAAAATAAGACCATTTTAGTAAAGGAATTGTTTTCATCGTATTGAATACTTAATAACGGGCAGTGAATCTTTCCTATTTATCCACATAAAGAAAGGCTATCTCCCTAAAAACACAGCTAGAAAGGGGAAAATTAATGAAAAAGGTCATCTCTCGTTCTTCTGTTCTATTGTTCTCCACTATTTTTATTTTATCCACATTCTTTACAGGTCAACAGGCTAGTGCCGCTCCATCGAACAAACAGGTGGAACTGGAAAAAGCAGAAATCTTCGGTGAAATCAATGTCAAATCTAAAAAACATACCACTGTCATTGTTGAATTAAAGGAAAAATCCTTAGTTGAAGCAAAGCAAGAAGGCAAAGCTCAAACAAAGGCCTCCCTCAAAAAATCTCGAACAAAAGTAAAAAATGAAGCACTCAAAGAAATTGATAAAGCGAGTGTTCGTCAAGAATATGAAAAAGTCTTCTCTGGTTTCTCTATGAAACTTCCTGCAAACGAAATTCCGAAGCTGCTCGCAGTTGACGGAGTAAAAGCCGTTTATCCGGATGTTACATATCAAACAGATGAAGTGAAAAAAGAAAGCATCCAGCTTCCAAACGAAGATGTCTCCCCCCTTATGGATAAAAGCGCTCCATTTATCGGTGCCCCAAAAGCTTGGGATGCCGGCTACTCTGGAAAAGGGGTAAAAGTCGCTGTCATTGATACTGGAGTAGACTATACCCACCCTGATTTAAAAGGAAACTTCGGTTTATACAAAGGCTATGATTTTGTTGATAATGATTATTCTCCGCAAGAGACACCTAAAGGAGACCCTAGAGGTGAATCGACAGACCATGGCTCACACGTCGCAGGAACAATTGCTGCCAACGGACAAATTAAAGGTGTCGCAAAGGATGCCACACTTCTTGCTTATCGTGTACTTGGACCAGGCGGTTCTGGGACGACTGAAAACGTCCTTGCAGGCATCGACCGTGCTGTTACTGATGGAGCAGATGTCATGAACCTCTCTCTCGGAAACAGTGTGAATAACCCTGATTATGCTACAAGCATCGCACTCGATTGGGCCATGTCTGAAGGCGTTGTCGCTGTCACATCAAATGGAAACAGCGGTCCGAACAGCTGGACAGTCGGATCTCCCGGCACGTCAAGAGATGCAATATCTGTCGGAGCAACTCAGCTTCCGTACAGCCTTTACAATGTGAAATTCCCGAACTATTCTACTGCAAAAGTGATGGGCTACTACCAAGAGAGTGATTTAAAAGCACTTGACCAAAAACAAGTCACACTCGTCCATGCAGGTATCGGTGACGAAAAAGCGTTTGAAGACATCGACGTGAAAGGAAAGGTTGCCGTGATCGAACGAGGAGCCATTGCCTTTGTTGATAAAGTCGACAATGCAAAAGCTGCTGGTGCAATCGGCGTTGTGATGTATAACAACACCGATGGAGAAATCCCTGTCGATGTACCGGGTCTTGCTCTTCCTACGATTAAGCTTTCAAAAGCTGAAGGAACGGCGCTTGTCAAAGCCATTGAGGCTGGAAACAATACAACGACTTTCTCCATTCAATTTGTCAAAGAACTTAGTGAGCAAGTCGCTGACTTCTCCTCTCGTGGACCAGTTGTGGATACGTGGATGATTAAACCTGATTTATCAGCGCCAGGCGTCAGCATTGTGAGTACAATCCCAACGCATGATCCTTCTCAACCTTACGGATATGGCTCAAAGCAAGGGACAAGCATGGCTTCACCGCATGTGGCAGGGGTTGCAGCGATCATGAAGCAAGCAAACCCATCTTACTCAACAGAACAAATCAAAGCATTGCTGATGAATACAGCAGAAAAACTATTTGACGCAAACGGCAGCCCATTCCCTCACAACACACAAGGGACAGGCAGTGTTCGAATCATTGAATCACTCCAAGCGTCATCTATCGTTTCTGATGCGAGTTATTCTTACGGCACTTTCTTGAAAGAAAAAGGCGTTCAAATCAAAACAAAGAAATTCAAGGTAGAAAACCTTTCAAAAGCACCGAAAACGTATACCATTGATTACAAATTCGATGGCAGCGGCATCAGCACAAATGGAACGAAAAAAATCACTGTCAAAGGGAATTCCACTGGGTCCTTTACTTCCGCGGTACAAGTGAAATATGGTAAAACGAAAAAAGGAACGTACCAAGGCAGCATTACCCTTCGCGAAAATGGCAGAAAGGTCACAGAGATTCCGACTTTATTGATTGTAAAAGAGCCTGATTATCCTCGCGTCACTTCGGTTTCTGTAGAGCCGGATAACCGTGCTGGAAGCTATGTCATTAGCAGCTATCTGCCTGGCGGAGCTGAAAACCTTGCATTCCTCGTCTACTCGACAGATGGAGAGTATTTAGGTGAAGCAGGTGTTTATCAACATGTTGATAAAGGAGAACACCGCGTAAAATGGAATGGCACAATTAATCAAGGTCAAAAGCTCGAACCTGGTGAGTATACAATGCTTGCGTATGCAAGTTTGAAAGGGAAATCCGACACGGTTCAAACGAAGGAACCTTTCGATATTTATCCTGAATAAATGTGAATCACAAGAAAAGCCTTGTATGAGCGGATCCGCTCATCAAGGCTTTTCGATCATATATGGAGGAAAGAGAGATTGATGTTGATATTGCTATGGATCGTTTCTTTTTTTATTGCTTTTTTTCTAACGATCACCTTGGTGTATTTTTTCACCCTTTTATATGCGAACCATCCTCGTCCTTTTCATCAAGCATGCGAGCTGACGGTCTATGTGTCCTTCATTTACCCGCTTAGTTTGCTGGTGACAGCCGCGTTTATTTTCATCATGATGCTCCTCTTCCCTATCTACCGGCTGCGTGGACGGTAAACAGACATACATACGTTATGCATCAAAGGCTTCTTTTAATAAACGATAAGATGTGAGCCGGTCTTGCATGCGGTGAGTGATGGTCACGGCGATCACTTCATCTGTACGATAAGCCTTCGTTAGTGCCGTCAGCTGTTTTTTCACAGAAGATGGCGTTCCAACCACCATCCTTTGACGATTGGCAGCCACTCGTTTTTGTTCATATGGACTATAGGAATAAGCCTGTGCCTTTTCATATGAAGGAAAGCCCCCGAGGTTTTGCCCCTGTTCATTGGCAAGTAAGGATAAATCTAAGCTGACTGCCAGTTTTTCTGCCTGTTCCTCTGTTTCAGCACATAAAACGAAGACCGCCAGACTAACGCGCGGCTCATCACCGAATGCTGAAGGTTCGAACCGGTTGATATATTGCTCCACAGAATCTTCTCCGCCTTCGCCATTGATAAATAGAGCAAACGTATAGCCTGCACCTGCTTTCGCCGCAAGTCTTGCACTTCCTCCAGAGGAACCAAGCATCCATACCTCTGGTGCAGTCTCTACCTTCGGAGAAGCGGTTAAATGGGGCAGCGGGTAAAATTCATCCGCTAGGTCGTGTAAATAGACCTTCAACTCTTCTACCTGCTCAGGATATTGATCACCTAGACGTTTTCGTTCACCATGATGAAGAGCTATGGAGGAAATGGGCATACCACCAGGAGCATGTCCAATTCCAAGATCGATTCTGCCAGGAGCGAGTGCTTCAAGAACCCTGAAGTTCTCTGCTACTTTATAGGCACTATAGTGAGGCAGCATCACACCGCCTGAGCCAATACGTATATGTGACGTAACGGCTGATAGATGACCGAGAAGCACCTCTGGACTCGACCCTGCAAGCCGATTTGAAAAGTGATGCTCTGATACCCAAAAACGGTGATAGCCCCAATTCTCTGCCTGCTTTGCCAATTCAACCGTTTGCATCAAGGCTTCAGCAGGTGTTGCATCTCCAATTAAAGGAGATTGATCCAGTATACTTAATTTCATCTTACTGCACCTCTTACAGAAATCCCCCTCTCTCCATCGAAAGGGGGATTTCTTATTTATTTTCGATTAAAGCCCTTCTCTTTCACAAATTCTCCAAGGAAGGCACGCTTTGGCTGACTAAAGCCGCGAAGCATCTGCTTAGACCAAGTATCGGTTCTCTCTCCGTTTGTCCGTTCTTCATAATATGATGAAATACGGTCATCGTATTCTTTTATATAACGATCCACATGTGCTTCATCTTGCTGATATGAATTTTCATGATAAATGAGTTCAACTGGCAGTCGTTCCTTTTGTGACGATTGACTCGCTGGATGTCCGACAACCAGACCAAATAACGGCAGCACATATGATGGCGTTTCAAGCAAATCAGAGACTTCTCTCAGTTGATTACGCAGACCGCCTATATAGCAGATCCCAAGTCCCATTGATTCTGCGGCTATACTCATATTTTGCGCAGCGAGCGCCGTATCAATGACGCTAATGAGAAAGGCTTCCGTATTCTCAAGCGCCTCCTGATGATTCTTCCCTGCTTTTTTTGCAATATCATCATGGCGTTTCAAGTCTGCACAGAAGACAAAGAAATGCCCATTCTTCTCAACGTATGGCTGATTCCCAGCCAGTTCAGCAAGCTTGGCCTTCTTCTCCTGATCTGTCACCCCAATAATACTATACGCCTGTACATAGCTTGATGTCGAAGCAGCCTGTGCACTTTTAATAAGTGTCAGCACCTCTTCTTCGGACAAACGCTCGTCTGTAAACGAACGGATGGACCGATGATTTAATATCGTTTCTATCGTTTTGTTCAATTCGAAGACCTCCTTCACTTCTACTATCATAAGGCAAAGCCATATGGCTTTTCAAAAATTAAAACTCGAATGAAAAAAGACAGTCTATGCTTAGACTGCCCTTACCCGTTTTATTTAAATAAATAACTTTGGTATTTCGTTAATTGAACACTTGCGTTATAAGCAATTCCGAATCCAATGAGAACAGATAAAACAGAGCTTCCTCCGAAGCTGATAAATAGGAGCGGAATCCCTGTTACAGGCATTACGCCTATGTTCATTCCAATGTTCTGGAACGTATGGATCACAATAAGTGCTGTATATCCTACACAAAAGAATGATGCAAATCGGCTATAAGGATGGATACGATCAATCAGCACAACAAGCCGGTAGATCAAGAAGAAGAACATGATCACAACAAACGCACAGCCAATAAAACCAAAGGCTTCTCCTATAATGGAGAAAATCATATCTGTTTGTGCTTCTGGGACATAGACTTTTAAGTTTTTAACCCCATTCCCAAAAATCTGTCCAGCACCAATAGCCATAATGGCCTGGTCTACTTGATATTTATCAGACCCAGACGCATCCTGAGTCTGCGCTTGGTTGGCTGACGTAGAACTATCAGGTAGCCAAGCGGTAATCCGGTTAATCTGATACTGCTGAATGCCGATTGTTTTTGCAACATCAGGGAAAAGTATGATCACGGCTAACACAGCGGCAACTAAAAGCACAACAACGGAACCGATGAGAGAAATCAGCTTCCAATTGACCCCTGATAAAAACACCATCACAACGACAATAAACATACAGACAGCTGCCGTACCTGCATCCTGTAAGAAAATCAGTCCAACTGGAACAGCTGCCACCCCGGCAATTTTTAATAGAAGGAAGATATCATCTTCTAATGTCCGTTTTCCTCTAGGGCTTGACTTGCCAATAACAGATGCGAGCATCATAATCAAACCAATTTTCATGAACTCTGAGGGCTGAAGTGTTCCAACCCCCGGTATCACAAACCAGCTTTTTGCACCATTTTTAATTGGAGCAAAATCATGACCTCCGATTTGTGCAGGAGCGACTTTCAGAAAGAGTAACAACAGGATGCCGCCTATAAAAATATAGAGACTTAGCTTCTCTAATTGCTCCAAATCAAAGTAATTTATGGCTACGATACATATAACTCCGACCATGTAATAAATAATCTGTCTGGTCCATGCATTAGATCCATACTGCCCAAATTGACCCGCAGCATAAATCGCAATGACACTGATGGCAAAGAAGGCTAAAAATATAAAAATTAAATCCCCTTGATAGTACGGAGATGTATTCTGCTTGTTCATGAACTAACCACCCTTATTACAAAACATAAAAGCCCTTATTTATATTAGATTGAAATTTTCACAAAAGCAACTCACCTTAAATATGACGGAAGATACATCCGAAAGGTTCCAATCATTTTTCAAAAAATGAAATACTTTTCATCCTAACAATAGGAAAAAATTCCTCTATACTCTTTCCATTCAACCGATCACGAGTCCTTTAAAAAGATTATTTTACAGATATTAAGGGGAAAATTCAATGACCTATGTGGCGATATGACAAGCAATTATCAAGTCAGCATAAGTTTTATGGACAGAAAAGGAAAAAACTACTCTACGGAATAAGGCCCATTTTCCAATTATTGAGTTTACTTCAAAGTCAATTGTGGTATAATACTTGTAACAAAATGTTCACAATATCTCCTAAAAACAGACACAATTGCATCCTGACCTCTCATTTGAATTGAACATCAACTTACAAAGGAGTTGGATACGATGGATATGTTCTTTGCGTACCTATGTATTGCAACGGCTACACCCCTGTTTTTATGGCTCGAAAACAGAAAAATTGCACTAGCTTCTATTCCACCCATTATGATTATGTGGATTTTCTTCGGTCTTTACATGACAAGCAGTTTATCTCCAGCAGGACATACCTTCATGATCGCATTCTTTGCCATTAACGTCATTTTGGCACATATTGCAGCGTTCCTCATTTATGGACTTCCATTCATTCGCAAAAGATTCAGTAGCACCAGATAAATAACGCACCACTTATTGGAGACGTTATCAACATCATGATAAAAACCACTCACCTTTGAGAGATGAGTGGTTTTTTATTATTTCTCTGAATGCTCAGATTGCTTTGGCGCAGAAGGTGAATAACCGTCTTTGCTGTTCTCTCCGTGGCTGTAGTGAGCCGCAAAGATCCAAACAGATCCGATAACGAAGATAATCGCACAAAACAGACCAAACAATGTATTTCCGACTTGAACAGTTCCGTTCTCGCTTTCTGTCATGTGCATAAACATGAATAGCTGCAAGAACGCTTGAATGAAGGCAAAACCAAAGATAATCCAAAGTTTTGCAGAACTGCCAATTTCAGCTCCAATGGCAATCCAGAATGCTAAGATCGTTAGCACGATGGATAGGATGAAGCCAACTACGTGTTTCCAAGGGAAGTGTTCGTGCTCTGCTGAGGAATTTGTTTTTCCAGCCATATCACAAAAGCCCCCCTAATCCGATCAAGTAAACAGCTGTGAAGATGAAAATCCATACTACATCAAGGAAATGCCAGTATAGACTTGAGATAAAAATCTTCGATGCTGTTTGTGGAGTTAATCCACGTTTTTTAATTTGGAACAAGACCCCGGTAATCCAGAAGATACCGATGGATACGTGTAGTCCGTGAGTTCCTAAGAGTACAAAGAATGCAGACCAATACGCACTTGTATGAATGCTCGCGCCCTCATGTACATAATGGAAGAACTCGAAAATCTCAAAGCCAACGAAGCCTGCACCTAGAAGCAGTGTCAGAATCGTCCAAATGACAACCCCTTTTGTACTTCCACGGCGCATTTCATGAACGGCAATCCCACATGTAAATGAACTAACCAATAGCAGGAATGTCATGATCAATACAAGCTTCATATCAAACAGCTCAGCTGGTAAAACGCCGCCAGCTGTTCTGCCATGAAGAACAAAGTAGGTCGCAAAAAGTGTTGAGAATAACACGATTTCCGCGCCAAGGAATATCCAGAAACCAAGGATGTTTAAACGTCCCGTTTCAGACTGATATTCAAGCGGTGCATTTGCATAGCTGCTATCATTATGTCCCATTACTTCTGCGCCTCCTTATTCTTTTTCTCTGTTTCAATCACTTCTTCAACAGGAATATAGTAGCCATCGTCGTATTCGAATGAACGTAAAATCATCGTTGCAAATACACCGATTAAGCCAATAACGCCAATCCAGTACCATTCAAATACAAGACCGAATGCACCAAGTCCGAAGAATGCAGACATGATAAGCGGTCTGCCTGAATTGTGCGGCATGTGAATTTTCTTGAATTCTTTTTCAGGATGAACGTCTACATTGTTTTGCTTCCAATGATGGAATGCATCTGGTGTTGTCACTTCTGGAAGTGCTGCAAAGTTATAATGCGGCGGAATTGCAGAAGATGTCGCCCAGTCAAGAGTACGTCCCTCTCCCCAGCTGTCTCCAGACACTTCACGCTTCGCGTGTCTCCAGCTGTAGTAAATGTTGTAGCAAAGGATGATGAATCCGACACCCATCATAAATGCACCAATTGTTGAGATAAAGTTTAGTGCAGTCCAGCCATCTTCTGGTCCATACGTATAAATACGTCTTGGCATTCCTTGCAGTCCTAAGAAGTACTGCGGGAAGAAACAGATGTTAAATCCGATCATGAATACCCAGAAGAACCATTTGCCGATTCTTTCGTTTAACTTGTAACCAAACATTTTTGGATACCAGAAAACAAGACCAGCAAAACAAGCAAAGACAGTACCTGCGATTAATACATAGTGGAAATGGGATACAAGGAAGTACGTGTTATGGTACTGGTAATCCGCAGCTGCCATCGCAAGCATAACCCCAGTGACACCACCGATAACGAAGTTCGGGATGAAACCAAGTGCCCAAAGCATTGGTGAAGTAAAGCTGATACGGCCTCGATACATCGTAAAGAGCCAGTTAAAGATTTTCACACCTGTTGGTACAGAAATTGCCATTGTTGTAATCGAGAAGAATGAGTTAACCGCTGCACTGTTCCCCATTGTAAAGAAGTGGTGAACCCACACAAGGAAACTAAGAACAGAGATTGCCACAATCGATACAACCATCGCTTTGTAACCAAACAACTGTTTTCTTGAGAACGTCGCAAAGATTTCTGAGAAAATACCGAAAGCCGGCAGGATCACGATATATACCTCAGGATGTCCCCAAATCCAGAAAAGGTTCGCCCAAAGCATTGGCATACCGCCTGCTTCGAGTGTAAAGAATGCAGAACCGAATAAACGATCAAATGTCATAAGTGCTAAAGCAACTGTTAGTACAGGGAATGCGAATACGATGATGACAGACGTGATCAATGTTGTCCATGTAAACATCGGCATACGCATAAGCGTCATACCTTTTGTACGCATTTTTAAGATGGTCACCATGAAGTTAATACCAGTCATAAGTGTACCAATACCTGCAATTTGGAGCCCGAGCAAGTAATAGTTCTGTCCAGGTCCTGGTGAGAAATCATTTCCGGCGAGCGGCATGTAACTCGTCCAGCCTGCACTTGGTGATCCTCCAATGACGAAGGAAATGTTGAACAGCATCGCTCCGACCATAAATGTCCAGAAGCTCAGGTTGTTCAAATAAGGGAATGCAACGTCACGTGCACCAATTTGAAGAGGTACAACGACGTTGATTAAACCAATTAAAAATGGCATCGCCATGAATAGAATCATGATCGTACCATGCGTTGTGAAAATTTCATTATAGTGGTTGGAATCTAAAAACGTATTATTAGGAAGCGCCAGCTGTGCGCGCATCATCAGTCCGTCTACCCCACCGCGGAAGAACATAATCACAGCAGCAAGGATATACATGATCCCAAGCTTTTTATGATCAACTGATGTTAGCCATTCTTTCCAAAGCCATTTCCACTTTTTAAAGTAGGTTAAAACAAACACGATAGCAATGGAAGTAAGAGCGATAGAAATTTGCGCACCAAGAATTAATGGGTCTCCAGTTACAAAAAACTCATCCCATTTCAAATGCATAACGGCCTCCTCCTTTCCTTAGTCAGTTTATTCATTATCTAGTTTTCTTTTATAGTTCTTCACATTCTCGAAAGGATCTGTTTTGGAATGCGGAGAAACTGATTGGTAACCTAAACGTTTGCGTGCTTGGAGTGCGTATTCAGAATCCTCTCCATGCTTCGCAAAGGATAAATGTGTTGATGAGAATGTCTGCACATCTGCAGCATCAGGAAGCATCAAGTAGTCATACGTTTTCTTCGTTAACTTCGGTGCTTCTTTTTTCGTTTTGCTTACCCATTTATCATAGTCAGACTGCTTCATCGCATTGACTTTGAATTTTTGCTGAGCAAAGCCCTCGCCTGTGAAGTTGGCGTTTCTTCCTTCATATGTGCCAACTTGATCAGCTTGAAGATATTGTTCCATCTCCATTCCAGCCATCGCATACTTCTCCCCGCCTAGCTGAGGAATCCATAGTGATGCCATTGTATCAGCAGAAGTGATTTTGAATAAAACCGGCTGATCTTTTGGAATGTTTAAGTAGTTCACTGTCTCAATATTTTCCTCTGGATAGCTAAAGATCCATTTCCAATCAACAGCTGTAGCATAAACGACAAGAGGATCTTTATGGCTTGTTGCTTGAGGTGCCTCTTCCAAAGAGTAAATTGTTTTTACAGTTGGAACTGAAAGGGCAGCAACGATTAATATTGGGATCACTGTCCAGATAACTTCTAGAAGCGTATTCCCGTGTAGTTCTGGATTATAAGAGGCGTTTCCAACGTCCTTACGCTCACGGTATTTTACCAAAATGATGGTAAACAGTACAAATACCGCACCAACGATAAAGAGCATGAATCCGATGGATAAAAGGATTAAGTCTTTTTGTTGTGCTGCGACAGGTCCTTTAGGATCTAAAACAGCGATATTGCTGCAACCTCCTAATAAAAAAACACTCACGAGCATCGCTAATAAAAGCATAGGTTTAATGGCTCTGAACAAGAAGATCACCATCCTTCCTTAGATAATGTATATATTGCTGAATAATTGTGAAAAGCCATCTGCCTTCGAAAACTTTTCTTCCCTTTGTAATGCTATCAAAATCTGTTAGAGTTAGCTTCCCTTTTTTCAAAAGTTCATTTATTTTTCAACAGATTTCTATTAAAATGTCATAAATTCGACATAAATTTATATTATTGCACACACAATAAATTTCTAGGATTTTGAAAAGTTGAGAGTTGAAGGCAAAGGACAAACAATCAAGAACTTTGTCAAATTTAGGTTTACCACAATAAAAAAGTTTGGTCAAATTTCAATTTAACTTAATGAAATTTTATCTAGGTAAACAATTTCAAAATAGGTATCCCCACATTTAACAAAAACCTTACTCATTTTAACGCAAGTTCACAAGAAAAGAAAGTATCGATCCTCTGTGTATACGCTGTAAGAATTGGTAATGATGCTGAATTAGTGGAATCTCGCTAAAGACTTCCAGCAAAAAACCGGCTCAGCGCCGGCACTCTGCATTTATTCATCTCTCACTAAGATGTCAGGTCGTCTATAGATCTTCCCTTCATGTTCAATGTCCATGTACGTCCACTTGCCTGTATACGTTAAAAAGCGGTTGCCCTCTTTTTCTACAACAATCGTATCCTCTGATTTCAGTCCAGGCAATGAAGGGTTCCATGTAAACACTTGATGAAGCTGAATTTCTTCCTTCGATGAGGGAACAGCAATGATTTCCCTAGATACAAATCCCGTCTTTCCCCCTTGATGAAGCTTTTTCCAGCTATCAGGGAAGCCCTCTTTTTCGTACTGAGCAATACCTGCTTTCAGAACATCTCCTAATGTTTCCCCAGGACGTGTGGCGGCATTCATGACCGTGTCAATTCGTGCTAGCCGCTCTTTGTTCTCTTCAAGCTCCTTCGGAAGCTGACCAAAGTAAACAGACCTTGTAACATTTGCAACGAGCCCGTGCCGCTCCGCGCAGAGAACAACAAGCGCGTGCTTTTGAAGAGCTTTATCTGTTGGAATCGGGTGACGGTATTGATGGATCCGGTCATCCGTTGCCACAAGCAGGACTTCTATCGTCATCCCTTGCGCAATGGCTCTTTGAGCAACAAGCGAAGCAATCTCGTGCTCGGTCTGCCCTGGAACAATTTCTTGACAGACACTTTCTACAATGACCGCTGTTTCATGACAGAGCGTTTCATATTGTCTGAGCTGTGAGGCAGTTAGGATCGAGCGAATATTCGACAAATCCGGTTCGATCCATTCGAATCCATCCATTTGAATGTCCGTCCCAATTCGTTTACCTTTTGTGAGTTCTTGAATGTATGGGGTCTCATCCTCATACCAATCCATTGTGACCACTTGAAACGGATGATCGACGTACGCCATTTCCTCTTCAATGATCCGCTTTTCTTCCATTTGATTCACAATGAGAACGAGGTCGTCTTTTAAGACGAGCAGCTGGCACACGCCCTCTGGCGTATTTAACACAATATGATTCCTTCTTCCGCCTGTCAGCCAGGAGAAGTTATTTCGCTTTTGAATCAAAACACCCTCAAGCTGCTTTTCTTCCATTAGTTCTCTTACTTGTTCAATCATCTAATCACCTGCCTGTTTGAAGTGTTTGAATGAAACGGTTAAAAGCTATTTTCCCTTGCTCAGTTCTTTTAAACACACCTGCCTGCGAGAGAATTCGAGAAAAAATAAAGCCAATTTCTTTTTGTAAAATGGTTTCGGTATTGTTCTCTGTAAAGGAATTCTCTTCAAGCAGCCGCTTCGCCCAAGCCTCGTGCTTCATGATAGCAGGACGGGCTTTGATTTCTTCAAGTGGATTTTCGGATAGCAAAGCCTCTTTTAATTGGCTTATTTCCTCTGCTAATCTACCAGGAAGCACAGCAAGGCCCATGACTTCAATTAATCCGATATTCTCTTTTTTAATATGGTGGACTTCTTCGTGCGGATGGAAAATGCCGTCCGGGTGCTGCTTATTTGTACGGTTATTACGAAGCACTAAATCTAATTCATAGTCATCCCCGTGGCGCCTCGCAATAGGTGTAATGGTGTTGTGAGGTGTCTCTCCTGTATGAGCGATGACCCCCACCTCTTCATCTGAATACAGTTTCCACTCATGTAAGATAAAGTCTGCTGCATCTGCGAGCGACTGCCGCTCACTGCTTCGAAGGCGGATCACAGACATCGGCCATTTCACAATACCAGCTCGCACACCTGGAAAGGCATTGAGAGAAAAGACCTCTTCCATCTCTGCTTTTGCCATCGGAAATTCATGTGCACCGCCCTGAAAATGGTCATGACTTAATATACTGCCACCGACAATCGGAAGGTCGGCGTTCGACCCGATGAAATAGTGCGGGTATATAGATATGAAGGAAAGCAGTCGTTCAAAGGTCTTTTTGGTGATGCTCATTGGCTCATGTGTGCCTTTGAACACTATACAGTGCTCGTTGTAATACACATAAGGTGAAAATTGCAGAAACCACGATTCACCTGAGAGTGACACAGGAATAATCCGATGATTCTGTCTCGCTGGATGGTTAATCCGTCCCTCGAACCCAACGTTTTCTTTACAAAGGAGACAAAGAGGGTATTGCTTTTGACTGAGCTTCTTGGCTTCAGCGATGGCTTTGGGGTCCTTTTCCGGCTTCGATAGATTAATGGTGATCTCTAGCACACCATCGTCTGTTCGTGTAAACCACTGTACATTTTTGGCGATCCTGCCTGTATGAATGTAGTGTGCATGCTGCTGCATCTCATAGAACCAGCTCGTAGCTGCCTTCGGTCCTCCCTGCTGACGTTTTTCCTCAAACTTCGCATAGATGACACTTGGAGGTGCCACCAAGCAGCCCATGATTTTCGCATCTAGTAAATCACGATACGTATCCGTCCCCTCAGGAATAAGTTCTGTTTCTACTGCCCAATCGAGCATCGGCATTAAGATGTCTTCAAGGTCTTCTTCTCCTGAGACTGTTCTTGCTTCCGCTTCATCGAGTCTGAGCACCTCAAGCAGTCGATTTCTCGTATATTCGATATCTAGTGATGTTATCAGCTCTTTATTCATCCCGTATTGAATCAGCTGTTCCAGCTTTTCAAAAATATCAATCGCCATTCCCTCTGTCCCCTCTCTTGCCTGCCTTTACGTTTTATTCACTTTGGTAGCCATCTGGATGCTTCTGAAACCAATCCCACGCACTCTGAATGATCGTGTGAAGGTCAGCATATTGAGGTGTCCATCCCAATTCTTGCAGTGCTTTTTCAGAAGAAGCAATCAGCTTTGCTGGATCTCCCGCGCGCCTTTTTGCCACTTGTGCAGGGATGGCATGCCCGGTGACTTTTCTGACGGCTTCTACGACCTGCTTCACAGAGAACCCTGTTCCATTCCCTAAATTGTAGGTCGCACTGCCTTTTCCAGCACGCAGCCGGTCAACAGCTAAGATGTGTGCCTCTACTAAATCCATCACATGAATGTAATCTCTAATACACGTGCCATCCTCTGTCTCATAATCATCACCGTAAATCATGATTTGATCCCGTTTTCCTAAAGCAACTTGCAGAATAATTGGAATGAGATGCGTCTCAGGCTGATGATCCTCTCCGACAAGTCCTTCTGTATGGGCACCAGCTACATTAAAGTAGCGAAGTACTACGTATTCTATTCCATACGCTTGCTCAGACCACTTCAGCATTTTTTCAATGGCTAGTTTCGTTTCTCCATAAGGATTCGTTGGGTTCGTTTCATCCGTTTCATCGATCGGCACCCGCTTCGGTTCACCGTATGCAGCAGCAGTGGAAGAAAAGACGATGTGTTTCACATCAAATTCATTCATGACTTGTAGTAAAGCAGTTGCTCCGCCGACGTTGTTGTTATAGTACTTAAGCGGGTCTGTTACACTCTCCCCAACAAGTGAATCTGCCGCAAAGTGCATGACCGCTTCTATTTGATGCCTTTTGAACACCTGTCTTAAAAAGGCGTGATCTCGTAAATCACCCTCCTCTAAGACAGCTCCTTCCAAAACAGCTTCTTTGTGGCCTGTCTGCAAATTATCCACTACCACTACTCGTTCGCCTTTCGCTAAAAGAGCCGCCACCGCATGACTGCCTATGTACCCTGCTCCTCCACAAACTAAAATTGTCATCACACTTCCCCCTTTGTGAGTTCTCTTGCGCCGCCTCCAATTCCAGCTGTGTAAAAAGAGGCTTGAATCCCTGTTTTCTCTTGATATATCGCACCAGTTTCTTCTATAAATGAATCTAGCAGCTCTTCTTTCACGATGTTGATCGTACATCCGCCAAAGCCTGCACCTGTCATACGGGAGCCAATCGTCCCCGGGTGCCGCCAAGCTGCTTCAGCCAGTGCATCTAGTTCAAGTCCTGTTACTTCATAATCATTCTTTAAAGAAAGATGAGAAGCCTTCATGAGCCCACCTAGTTCTTCCATTTTATCATCTTTCAGAAAATTTACTGCTTTCATCGTCCGCTCGTTTTCCGTCAAGACATGTCTTGCTCGTTTGCGGCAGACGTCATCTTCAATCAAGTGGGCAACCCTCGCAAATTCATCCGCAGTGAGCTCACATAAGTGGGCAATGTCGATTTCTTTCTGAAGATCATTTAAAGCGGATTGACACTCTGCCCGGCGCTCATTGTATTTGGAATCAGCCAGTGTCCGTTTTTTGTTTGTATTGGCGATGACAAGCGCAAGTCCCTCTTGCCGAAACGGACTATATTCAAAGGCAAGGGTGTCACAATTGAGCAAAATGGCGTGATCTTCTTTTCCAAGGGCAATCGAAAACTGATCCATGATCCCGCAATTGACACCAATAAATTCATTCTCTGCACGCTGTGAAAGGAGGGCAAGTTGGACATTTGAAACGCTGAATGAATGCCATTCGTTGATGAGAACAGCGGTAACAAGCTCAATGGAGGCAGAGGAAGACAGGCCTGCACCATTTGGAATATTGCCACTGTACACAATGTCAAAGCCTTCTTCTATCTTCATTCCTGCTTCGATAAACTGTTTGAACACACCCTTCGGATAATTTGCCCAGCCGTCCGATTCTACGTAAGCGATTTCAAAAAGATTGAATTCTTTCACACCATCACGATCAAAGTTCAAGGAATACATTCTCACGCGGCCATCTGACCGCTTCGCACAAGCAGCATACGTCCCGAGAGTAAGCGCGCATGGAAATACATGTCCTCCATTGTAATCTGTATGTTCACCAATCAAGTTCACTCTTCCTGGGGCAAAAAAGTAGCGAAGTTCTTCTCTATCTCCAAATTGCTGGTGAAATGCCGCGCGTAACGTATCGATCATATCCATTCCCCTTTTCTCTTCTGATACTTTTTATTTTAGTTGTCCCAGCAGCATCAGTTCAATGGTAAAAAAATCGTTAAAAAATACCCTTTTTTTGCTGTGAATGGTACGATGTGATATGAGGTGTAACATGATTCTAAATAGAAAAAGGTTGTTTTTTGCTGTGAAGGAGGGTTTCCAATTTGAAGAAAGAAGCATTTGCATTTCGTTTTCACCATTCTGATGTGACATTGCCAGCACAAATCTGGTCTGTTGGCTGGGAAGTTCAATCTTCTTCGTTATATAGCTGGAATGGCGTGGAGCGGAAGGATCAGGGCAAGTGCATCTTTCAGCTCACACTGTCTGGACATGGCATGATTGAAATCGGAGAGAAACGTTTCAAAGTATTGCCGGGTCAGGCCTTTCTCGTGAAAAGCCCAAGTGCCTACCAATATTATTTTCCAGAAGACAGTGAGCATTGGGAATTTCTTTATTTAACGCTTTACGGGGAAGCCTGCGATCTTTGCTTTGACCAATTTATTGACCAAGGAAAGCAGGTCATGCGTTTTCATCCGAATTCCAGACCTATCCGCCTGCTCAAGACCATTTATGATGAAGCCAGTGAAAGACGGATTACCAATCCATTTGAGGGGTCTAGCCTTGCTTATCAATTTGTCATGGAACTGTATTCATATTTGCCAAAGCTTGAGGGACAAATGGAGAAATGGCCCGAGCCTATCGTTCAAGCGGCATTGTTTGCCAGCCATCATTTTCACGAGGAAATTGGCCCGGACGATATGGCAGCTGCGGCACGTTTATCCAAAAGTCATTTTACGAGGGAATTCAAAAAGGCCACTGGCTTCACACCTATTCACTATCTAACCAATATTCGGTTAGAAAAGGCGGAAACGTTATTGAAAACAACAAAATACTCGATTGAAGAAATCGCCATACAGTGCGGCTACAGAAATGCGAATTACTTGAATAAAGTCTTTCGAAAGAAAATCGGCATGTCTCCAAAGCAACTGCGGGAAACAAGCGATGCATAATAAAAAGCAGCCGCTTTCACAATTGGCTGCTTCTTTTACGCTTTCGTCAGGTCAACATGAATTCTCCCTTGTCTTAAAACAATGGTCATTTGCGTGTGAGGTGTCATTAAGTTTTCCAAAATGTCCGTTGCTGTTTGAAGCGCAATGTCCATTCGGTTGATCTTTTCCTTTTCTTGTTCCGAAAACGCTTCTGGATGTGCGGTCATTTCTTTGACTAGCCTCAGCACTTGTTCATGCTGCTTTTCTGTTTGCTGATATATGACATCATATAATTCGTCTGGCCTGCTGCTCATTTCATATCACCTATCTTTTTTCAAGTGTTAAATCGCATCTTCTTTTGTTTTCTTGAAGACGAACCATTTACTGGCGACATAATTCACGACCACAATCACAAAGTTGACAAGAATTTTTGCGACAGTTTCATTGAGCGCCATTTGGGTCACAAATAAAATCATCAGCCCTAGATCTACACCTAGAGACATGAGACGAACACTAAAAAATGAAGAAAGCTCACGCATAAGGCTTTTCGTATCATGGGCCTTTTGCTTGAAGACATACTTCTTATTGGTGATATAAGCAAAGAGAACAGCAAATACCCATGAAACAACTGTAGCTGTTTTATAATCCATGGAAAACATCTCAACGAATAAGTAGAAGCTGACTATGTTGACGATGGTTGTACACACACCCATCACAAGATACATGACAACTTCTTGATACTTTTGAAAAAGGCTATACATGTCTTTCTTCATTCCTTCTTGGTGGTTTCTGTTTCTTTTAGAATATCATCTTGAGAAGAACTTCCCAAACGAACAATATGTACGTCCTGCACAGATGAAATTTGTTCTACTCGATGGCATATGTCACCTAATTGGTTTATATAAGCCAAATGTTTTAGGTCTTTTTCATTATTTTAATTTATAATCTTTTAACTGACTTTACAATTGTTTATTATTAGAAGTAAGAAATCAATATTTATGGGTTTTTTAGTCATTTTTTTAGGAACGTGGTAGGTGATAGATTTTACAAAATAGGTTAAATGTCATCATTTTTCGACAAAATCTATTTTGCGCTGTTTTCATCCACACGTACAGTTACTAGACGGTTTGTTCAAGTCATTGGTTGCAGATGAATATGTCTTATTGAACTGGAGGATATTATGGATACGCAAGTGAAAAGAAGAGTTGACGAAGAGTGGGTTTATTTGATTCAGGAAGCGAAAAAAATTGGACTAGCCATCGAAGAAATACAAGCTTTTTTAACATCCAACGGTGATCAGAAGATGATAAACAAACCGTAAATCAACGCCGTTATCCTTTGTCTTTCAGACTGCTTTGGCTAAAAGTTCTGACTTGTCAATTGACCTTTTAAAAATCCTTTCATGACGATACGCTACAGTAGAACACCCCTTCATACCAATCCCTTCCACTCATGGGGTTCTGTCTTTCTATATTAGGAGGACAGTCCGTTTCCCGTTCTTTATATGATCCCTTTTTTAGCTACTATTCATAAAAATTGTTCTTCTCTCGTTATAAAACCAAGCTCCCCACCCATATATTAAGCATGAAAACAATGAGAAAGCAGAAAGGTGGGTAGAGCGTGAGTTCAGATTCCCTTTCCTATTATCACCAAAAAAAGGATCAGTATTATCATGGCGTGAACCCGGTCATTGTCAGCCGTATTCGTGAGGAATGGACGTCTTTATTGGATATCGGATGCGGCACAGGCAAGCTTGGAAAAGTCCTGAAACAAAAGGGCCGGACCATTTATGGAATTGAATCGTTTGAGAATGCAGCAAAAGAGGCTGAGCAAGAGCTAGATCATGTGCTATGCGGAAATATTGAACAGATGACGCTCCCTTACGAACAGGAACAATTTGACTGCATTATATTCGGAGATGTCCTTGAACATTTATTGGACCCGTGGGCCGTTTTAAAGAAGGTCAAACCTTTCCTTAAAAAAGAAGGAGCCATCCTGTCATCCATTCCAAATATCGGTCACATATCAACCGTTTTAGAATTATTAGCCGGCAGATTCACTTATACAGATGCAGGATTAATGGATCAAACTCATTTACGTTTCTTCACTCTTCATGAAATTCATGCACTCTTTCATTCAGCAGGCTTTCGTATTCGCGAACTCGAAACCATTCGCGTACAGCATCCTTCCTACGCGAGCGTAATGAGTGATTTACATGAATTACTCATGAAGCATGGCATTCGTTCAGATTTTCATGAGGCCGCTACCGCCTATCAGTATGTGGTTGAGGCGGTTCAGCTTCATGAGTAACCCCACCATCCTGTTTGTTTTATGTGTAAATGATGAGTCTATGTTTCAGGCTTGCTTTCGGCAGCTCGCTTCACTTCCTGCTCCCCATGGATATCATGTGGAGGTTTTGCCGATTAGACATGCATCCAGTATGACCTCTGCTTATAATGAAGCCATCACTCATCCAGCTCAGTTTAAAATTTATCTTCATCAAGATACCTTGATTGTCAAACAGCATATGCTGCTTGAGTTGATCCCGCTTTTTTTACAAAATCCATCACTTGGGATGATTGGGGTCATAGGTGCAGAAAGCGTGCCTGACAATGGAATCTGGTGGGAAAGTCCTGATTGCAGGGGGAAAGTCATTGAATATCGTCACGACACCTATCAGCTGCTTTCGTTTGAAAGTGGTCGTCAACAGGCAGAAACGCAAGATTATATGAACGCTTCGGCGATTGATGGTCTTTTCATGGCGACGCAATATGATGTGAAGTGGCGTGAGGACCTCTTTGATGGCTTTCATTTTTATGATGTTTCGCAATCCTTTGAATTCATGCAACAGGGCTATGAGGTTGGCATTGCGAAACAAGAAGAGCCTTGGTGCATCCACAAATGCGGAGATCATTTTGATGCGGAAGCATATGAAAAAGCGAGACAAACATTTCTTGCAAATTATCGATAGAAAGCACCCTTTTCGGGTGCCTTTTTTATGATATACTGTCATAAACAGCCAGATCGTCTCATATGCATTGGAGTACCTTGTCCCTAATTCGTACAAAGGAGGAAACAATGGCAGACAAAAAAGTTCATTATAAGAAGGTTGCCGCTTCAGAGGATTTTCGAAAACTTCTCGAGGAAAAACGCAGATTTATCGTACCGATGACGATTTTCTTTTTTCTCTTTTACTTTTCACTTCCGGTTGCTACATCCTACTTCACCTTTTTGAACACGCCGGCAATTGGCGCGATCTCATGGGCGTGGTTATTCGCCCTCACACAATTTGTGATGACTTGGGTATTATGTGGACTTTATGCGAGGAAAGCAGCTCAGTTCGACAAATATGTAAGCGCTTTAAAAATTGAATCAAGAGGTGATGACGAATGAGCATGACCGCTTTTATTTTATTCATAGCGATCGTAGGGCTCACATTGGTCATCACGTATTTTGCTGCGAAAAAAACGAGCAATGCGAGCGATTTTTACACAGCAGGTGGAGGTCTGACTGGATTTCAAAACGGACTTGCCATCGCTGGGGACTATATGTCTGCCGCATCATTTTTAGGAATCGCTGGAATGATCGCGTTAAATGGATTTGATGGCTTTTTCTATAGCATTGGCTTTCTAGTGGCGTATCTTGTCGTACTTTACGTTGTAGCCGAACCGCTTCGAAATCTAGGAAAATATACGATGGCCGATATGATTGCTGCACGATTTAAGCGTCCTGCCATTCGAGGAGTTGCTGCGTTTAACACAATCACAGTCTCTACTTTTTATATGATTGCACAGCTTGTTGGGGCAGGTGCATTAATCAAGCTGCTTCTTGGCATTGATTACTGGATTGCGGTACTGATCGTCGGTGTCTTAATGACCATTTATGTCGTGTTTGGTGGCATGATCGCAACCAGCTGGGTACAGATTACAAAGGCTGTGCTTCTCATGCTTGGGACACTGATTATTTCACTGCTTGTATTTGCAAAGTTTGATTTTAGCCTGCTGAAGATGTTTGAGGAGATGAAAACAGCGACCCCGCTCGGTGGGGCATTTCTTCACCCGGGAAATAAATATGATGTGCCTTTAGAGACCCTGTCTTTGAACCTTGCTCTAGTGCTTGGGACAGCAGGTTTGCCGCATATTTTGATCCGGTTTTATACGGTGAAGGATGCCATTTCTGCGCGTAAATCTGTTCTATCCGCTACGTGGATCATCGGTATTTTTTATCTAATGACAGTTTTCCTTGGCTTCGGTGCTGCTGCCTTTGTTGGAACAGAAGCGATCACAGCAGCAGATGCAGCAGGAAATATGGCCGCTCCACTGCTCGCCCAAGCCCTTGGAGGAGATTTGCTATTTGCCTTTGTTTCCGCTATTGCCTTTGCGACCATTTTGGCGGTCGTAACTGGTCTCGTCCTATCCGCCGCGTCTGCCTTTGCGCATGACTTTTATAGTCAGATCATCCGCAAAGGGAAAGCGAGTGAACGGGAACAGGTAAAAGCGGCACGCTTTGCTTCCATCGGCGTGGCCATTCTTTCTATCATTCTCGCATTATTTGCCCAATCGTTAAACGTTGCTTTCCTTGTGTCACTTGCCTTCGCAGTGGCAGCAAGTGCAAATTTACCATTGATTATCTTCACTGTTTTTTGGAAACGATTTAATTCTACGGGTGCCATTGCAGGGAGCTTAGTAGGACTGCTGAGCGCACTGATTATCGTCTCGCTCAGCCCAAGCGTCTGGGACCCATCGGGAGCAGCCATCTTTACAGGAGACCCACTCATCCCGCTGTCGAACCCTGGAATTATCTCGATCCCGCTTGGATTCCTTGCCGCTTACTTAGGCACGATCTTCTCCTCTGAAAAAGCAGATGAAGACACCTTTACAGAAATTCAAGTAAAGGCACATACAGGGATGCATATGGATACTGATTCATAAGGAAGAGCCGGCTGATGAGCCGGCTTTCTTTGTGTTGTTCTTTTCCTTAGTAAGGTATAAATTGACCTTTTAACTTATTTTTATACTTCTCTAATCTGGCAAACCTTCTACGTGTGATCAAAGAGCAGCATGTGACGAGGATCAACAAAATTTCATGCTCTTCCCCTCTATTATCAATCACACTTTTCATCCCTATCACCTCCTTTTTATGTGTGTTCAAACATCCTCCTACACAACATCATTCATATGTTATCATTTTATACACATACTGGAAATCATTTCACATGTTGAGAAACTCTCATTTGAACAAAAAAAGCTGCAAGAAAGAAGTGACATTACTTATGCGTCAGATATATTCTGCCAAGTTATTATTCGAATCCATCTCATCACCAAGCAGTATACCCGATAAAATATTTGAAGAACGAATCATTTTGGTGCGAGCAAAAAACCATTGTAAAGTAAAGGATATTGTCAAAAAAAACTTTCCAGAAGAAACCTTTGAGAATGCTGAAGGCGGACAAACGACCATTAAATTAGCAGCCATATTAGATGTCTTTGAGCTTGTAGATGACTTAGATCAAGAACCACTGCATTTAAGTGAGGTGTACAGCCGCCACCTTATTTTTGATAAAGAAACATCAGCGAAAGAAGCCATCGAGGCTTATTCTTTAGACAAATAAAAGAAGCCGGCTGATGAGCCGGCTTTTTATTTAATAGCGCTGAAATAACTCTGGATTTTTCGGAACGTTTTCTAAATAAACGATTTTTCCTTTGTCGTCCAGTTGTGCAATATCAATTCCTTCTGCTGTATAAACACGGCCATCCGAAAGTTTTCCACAAACGGCCCAGTTGGTTTCATACTTTCCGTCTTCTCTTTTTTTCCATCCATCCCACATATGCTTGATGTCTTCATGCACGTGGAAAAATGTGTTTAAAAACTGTGTAAACGCTTGGATCCCAGGCTTCTCTGCACCATTTAAGACAATCATGACATCGTCAGAAAACAATGCGAGCAATTCATCCATTTGCTCCTGCCCTTTTCCAGCTTCATCGTAGCGGCGAAAATACGTATCGAGCACTTCCATTGTTCATTCTCCTTTATTTACCTGTCATTTCGACAATAATCGAACAATTTGATTGTACACAATTGTTTCTCACCTGTCTATTTTCCCCGAAATCAGAAAAGACATGAATTGAGTCAATCCATGTCTCCTCCAGATTAAAGAGATACTTTTTCTGATGCAACAAGTGCTTTCAATTCTTCTGCTGCTTTTTTAGGATCAGCGCTCTGGCTAATGGCGCTGATGATGCTAATACCATCTGCCCCTGCTTGTATGACTGGTGCTGCATTGCCATATGTGATACCCCCGATGCCAACAATCGGAATATGAAGACCATGATGACGCACTTCAGTGATCAATGATACCCCTTGAACACTGCGTGTATCCTTTTTCGTTTCTGTTGGATAAACTGGGCCCATGCCGACATAATCTGCGCCGTCCTTCATGGCTTGTTTTACTTCATCTAGGTTATGCGTAGACACTCCTAATATTTTATTCCCGATTTTTTGTCTAACGTCTTCTGCATTTGTATCTTCCTGGCCAACATGTACGCCATCTGCATCAAGATCTATCGCTAGCTGCACATCATCATTCACAATAAAAGGAACATTCGCTTCTTGGCAAAGTACTTGAAGTTGGCGAGCCAATTGTTTCTTCTCTTCTCCTTGCAAGGCTCCCTCGCCCTTTTCTCGAAATTGAAACATGGTGATTCCGCCTTGAATCGCCTCTTTCAAAACATCAAGCGGTTGCCGGCTTGTATTCGCTGTTCCCATAATAAAATAAACCGATAATTGCTGTTTGATTTGCTGTTGATCAGTCTTTGTCATGTGACATTCCCCCTATTTTCCCTAGCGTCAACACATCTTTGCCAGTTGTGTGTGAGAGTGCATTGAGCAATTCCATTTGAAACGTACCTGGCCCTTTATTCTCGGTGTACTGAGCTGCCTTTTCAGCTGCGACACCATAAAACAATAGAGCAGCTGCCGATGCGTGAAGCGGCCTTTCACCTGCTGCACAAAATGCCCCGATGACAGACGTCAGTAAACAGCCTGTTCCCGTCACCTTGGTGAGCCATTCATGTCCATTATGAATAGACAACACATCCTCTCCATTTGAAACTACATCGACTTCCCCTGTGATCACCACAACTGTCTGAAGTGTCTTCGCTGCTTGTTTGACTAGTGCCGATACATCTCCGTTCGCTGCTTTCGCATCCACGCCTTTTGACTCCCAGCCATCCACTTCAAGTAAATGAGCAATTTCTGCAGCGTTCCCTCTGACAACTGTCATGTTCACTTGCTCTAACAGCTGTTTTGCCGCTTTCATTCGAAACGCTGTCGCACCAACGCCGACAGGATCTAATAGAACAGGTATCCCCTTTTTATTGGCAGATTGTCCAGCCAGAATCATGGCCTCCACCGTCTCCTTGGTCAGTGTGCCAATGTTCAGCACAAGCGCATCGGCTAATTGCGCCATTTCAGCCACTTCTTCTTTGGCATTTGCCATGACCGGCGAAGCGCCTAAAGCAAGCAGACCATTCGCTGTAAAGTTCGTCACGACTTGATTGGTGATATTATGAACAAGTGGATTTTCCGCTCGAACCTTTTCCAATAAATGAGATGCGATGCTTGTTTTCATCTGTATCGTCCTCCCTTTTACTCTGCTCCCCATACATAGGATTTCGTATGCTTTAACCATTCTCTTGCCGCAAACGACAAATAGCGATCCTTTCGCCAAATGACTCCTAAATGCCATGGGATCGACGTATTTAAGGAAATGACTTTCACCTTTTCAGGATCAAGATCACGGCAGATCCGCTCAGGCAGAAGGCCAATTCCCAAGTTCTCGGCTACCATCTCACTAATGAAATCCCATTGAGACGTTTCATAAATGACATTGGGCCGGAAGCCCGCATTCATACATTCATTCAATATCCGGCTATGCAGAACAAAGTCTTCTCGAAAGAAAATAAAGGACTCTTCCTTTAAATCAGCTAAATCAACCTTATCTCGACCTGCCATCGGATGTGATGGATGCGTCACGAGCTTCATGTCCTCTTTAATAATGGTGTACGTATGAAAGATTTTATCATTTGCAGGCAGAACAATGACACCAATATCTAACGAACCATCTTCGACCCCTTCCTCTACTTTAATAGAGCCGTGCTCCACTAATTGAAATGTGACATCAGGATACTGCTGACGAAATTCTCCCATGACATTCGGGAAAAAACTCGATCCAATCATCGGCGGCAGCCCGATGCGAATATGCCCTTTTTTGACATTCATTAGATCATTTAGCTCGCTCGTTAAATTTTGAAATGATTGTGTGATTTCACTCGCCTGGGTATACATCGTTTGTCCAGCATCTGTCATTTCAACCTGCCGGCCATTCCGATAAAACAACTGCACCCCCAGCTCATCCTCGAGATTTTTGACCATCTTGGAAATGGTAGGCTGCGACACATAAAGAGATTGTGATGCTTTTGTGAAGCTTTTTAACCTCGCCACTTCTAAGAAATATGTTAAATGTCTAATGTCCACATGACTCACCCTTCCTATAGACAAAAGGAATACTAATTATTCGATATATGTATTTTACCTATAACTGAACGTGCTGTACACTTTAAAGTAAGCTAATCAATTGGAACGTTGTCATGTTTTTGTGAAACAGTGAACAATTTATATAGAAAAAGGAGTGAACAGAAAGTGAAATTGCTCAAAACGCCGCTGATTGCTGTCCTTCAGATTATGGCTTTGTTTGTTTTTGCGAAATTGATGAATGTGCTCGCGGCCTTTTTGCATTTAAGAATACCGGGTACGATTTTAGGCATTCTGGTCATTTTCTTATTACTTCATTTTAAAATCATTCAATTAAAATGGATTGAACTTGGTGCCGTATGGCTGCTCGGAGAACTGCTGCTATTCTTTATCCCATCAGCCGTTGGTGTCATTGATTATGGAACATTGATTTCTCAATCTGGTACAAGTATTGTCCTTGTCGTCTTACTGAGTACCTTTGTCGTCATGCTCTCGACTGGTATCATGACGCAAATGATTGCGAAAAGAAAGGAGCGGAAAAAGCTATGTTAGTTGGCGCACTATTTCTGATCTTAACGGTTCTTTTATATCTCGGATCAAAAGCGGTGTATAAACGGCATCCGAAGGTCTATGTCTCACCATTACTTGTGACACCGCTTGTCCTTGTCGTCTTTCTGTTAATCGTCAACATTCCTTACGATGCATACAATCAAGGCGGGAAATGGCTCACGAATATGCTTCAGCCTGCGACTGTTGCTTTTGCCATTCCTTTATATAAGTATTTTCACATTCTGAAGAAGCATGCAGTGGAAATTATTTTGAATGTGGCTTGCGGTTCTGTCATTGCGATTCTATCTACGGCATTTATCGCGAAGTTGTTTCATTTGGATACAGGCCTTATTGAAAGTCTTGTTCCAAGGTCGGTCACAACACCAGTGGCGATGAGTGTGTCAGAAATGATTGGCGGGATGCCGTCCGTTACGGCAGTATTCGTCATTTTAACCGCACTGTTTGGGTCAATCATCGGTCCAATGATCATTCGTTATTTCCGTATTGATAATGACATTGCCATGGGCGTCCTGCTTGGTACTGGTGCACACGGGGCAGGAACATCGAAGGCATTTGAAATGAGCTCCGTCTCAGGGACGATCTCAAGTGTGTCAATGATTCTTTCAGCCATAATTACATTATGTGCAGCACCTCTCCTCATGTCGTTTGCCTTATAAAAAAAGCCATTTCCTTTATCAGAAAATGGCTTTTTTCTTATGCTTGTATGAAGACAACCTTTAAATAATTTCCTTCTGGATAATTCTTCGTCGTACGGAAATCCTCAGGAAGTGTATATTCTTCAAGGATACGATAGGTTTGTCCTGATTCTTTAAAGGCCTGCGCAATAAATCCTTTGAATTTCTTCATACCAAATGCACTGCTATTCGTTGATGCCACAATGACGCCGTTCTCAGCTGTGATTTGGATAGCTTCTTTTAATAGCTTCTTATAATCCTTCGCCGCACTGAATGTGTGCTTTTTCGTGCGTGCAAAGGATGGCGGATCTAAGATGACAAGATCATAGGTCCATCCTTTTTTCGCAGCAAACGGAAAGTACTTAAAGACGTCCATGACTTTAATATCCTGCCCGTCCACAACTATATCGTTGACTTCAAACTGTTCAGATGTTTTTTTCAAACTGCGGTTTGCGACATCTACACTTGTCGTCCTGCTCGCTCCGCCAAGCGCTGCTGCCACGGAGAAAGCACCTGTGTAAGAAAATGTATTGAGCACGGTCTTTCCTTTTGCATAGCGATCTCGAATTGCTTTTCTCACATGACGTTGATCAAGAAAAATGCCTGTCATCGCACCATCATTTAAGTAAACCGCTACGTTCATGCCATTTTCTTTCACGATGAGAGGAAATTGACCTTTCTCCCCTTTTACAAAATCATCATCTTCTATATACTGTCCCGACGTATCAAATCGTTTCTTTTCATAAATGCCTTTATAGTCTGGATATACATGCTCAAGTGCAGCCAATACTTCCGCCTTGAATGTATAAACTCCTTCGCTATACCACTGGATGAGATAGAAGCCGTCATAATGATCAATCGTGAGCCCGCCAATGCCATCTCCCTCTCCGTTGAACACACGGAAAGCAGTCGTCTGTGCATCATGAAATAAATGCGTTCTGCTTTTCGCTGCCTGCTCAAGCTTGGAGACAAAAAAGGCATGGTCTATTTTTTCGTTGGCATCAAAGGTGAGTACCCAGCCGATCCCTTTATTTTGCACACCATAATACCCTTTTCCTAAAAAGGTGCCTCGCTCATCCACCCATTCAATCAGCTCGCCTTCTTTCATACCGTTTACATGCGATACAGCATCTTTAGAAATGAGCGGGTATCCCTTTTTCACTTGTTCTGCAAATGTTTGTTTTAATGAGATTTTTTTCATTCGTGTCATCCTTATCCTAAATTGACTCTCTCTATCCTATCATATGAATGTATACGTTACTTCTATTATGATAAGATGAGGAGAAAAATATCAACACACCATAGAGGAGGCTCTTTTTTTGACGACATTACGATTAGATCATACAGGTATTATGGTTTCAAATATTGATACGTCCATTGATTTTTATGAAAAAGTCGTGGGCATGAAATTAAAGGATCGCATCACTCATACAAACGGAATCATTGAGCTTGCATTTCTCGGCTTTAAAGATGAGGCAGAAACGGAAATTGAGCTCATCCAAGGGTACAGCAGCGATCTGCCATCTGAAGGAAAGGTTCACCATCTTGCCTTTACAACTGACAATATTCATGCTGAATTCAATCGTATTCAAAAGCTGCAAATCGAATTAATTGATGAAGAAATTACGACGCTACCAAATGGATACTGCTACTTCTTTTTCAGAGGGCCAGACCAAGAATGGATCGAATTCTTCCAGCGCTAATATTTCCTAGGAAATGTGGCCAGTTCCCTTTAGGCTCCGTAAAAGAAAAAGAGTAAGAGCATCCATATGCCCTTACTCTTTTTTTATAACACCTTACTAAGAAATGATTTTGTACGCTCATGCTGCGGATTTCCAAAGAGAGCCTCCGGTTTGTCTTCTTCGACAATATATCCGCCATCCATAAAGATCACGCGGTCTCCTACCTCTCTCGCAAAGCCCATTTCATGTGTGACCACAATCATTGTCATGCCTTCGACGGCTAATTGTTTCATAACTGCTAATACATCCCCGACGACTTCAGGGTCAAGAGCAGATGTCGGTTCATCGAATAATAACACTTTCGGGTCCATTGCCAAGGCTCTTGCGATGGCGACACGCTGTTTTTGTCCACCAGATAATTGGTTAGGGTAGCTTTTGGCTTTGTCTTTTAAGCCGACCTTTTCAAGCAGGTCCATCGCTTTATCGACTGCCGCCTTCTTGTCGGTACCTTTTACCTTCATCGGTGCGATCGTGATGTTTTCTAAAACGGTTTTATGAGGAAATAAATTAAAGTGCTGAAACACCATCCCCACTTCTTGTCGTACTTTATTGATATTCACCTTTGGATCTGTAATCGTATGTCCGTGGACAACGACTTCACCAGCCGTAATATCTTCTAATTTATTGAGACATCTTAGAAACGTGCTTTTGCCTGATCCAGAAGGACCAATCACACACACTACTTCCTTTTCTTCGATGACTGCATTAATATCCTTTAACACTTCGTGATCGCCAAAGGATTTCTTTAAATTTTTCACCGTAATCATACTCATTTGATATCAAATCTCCTTTCTGCGTAGCTAGCCAGTAGAGAAAGTAAATAAATGATCACGAAATAAATGATACCGACAATGAGCCAGACATTCAAAGGATCAAATGTTGCCGATGCCTGTACTTGTCCTCGCTGCATAATATCGGCAATTCCGATAATTGATAAGAGAGACGTGTCCTTCAAGCTGATGATGGCTTGGTTTGTAATTGCTGGAAGCATGCGGCGAAATGCCTGTGGAAGGACGATAAAGCGCATGTTTTGTCCCCCTGTAAAACCTAAGGAACGCGCAGCTTCTGTTTGTCCTTTATCAATGGACTGAATCCCAGCACGAATAATTTCTGAGAAATAAGCTCCTGCATTAATCGCTACTGTAATAATCCCTGCCGGCACTCGATCAAGCGATATGAATTCAAGTGTATTCAAACCAAAGTAAATGAAGAATAGCTGTACGATAAATGGTGTGCCTCGGATGGCATTGACAAAGACAAGTGCGATGAAATTTAAGATTTTAAAAGGTGACAGACGGAATAATGCCACTATTAAACCGATGATAAATCCTAAAATGATGGCAACAACAAAGATATATAAAGTGGTTTGCAAACCATCCATTAAATACGGAAATGCATTAATAATCGTGTCCATGTTTCTCCCTCCCTAATTCACATACGACGCATCATAAAGAAAGCGCGCTCGGAGCGCGCCTCGCTTGTATTATGACTTCAAATATTTATCAATAATTTTGTCATATTCACCATTTTTCTTTAGGTTCTCTAGACCTTTATTGATCTTTTTCAATAGGTCTTGGTTTTTCCCCTTCATCACAGAGATACCATACTGGTCTCCATTCAATCGGTCTCCAACTGTTTTCAATTTTAAATCTTGCTGTGCAATTGCATACGTAATGACAGGATAATCCTCAATTAAGGCATCTGCATTTCCGTTTGAAACTTCTTGGAACATCGATGGGCTGTCATTAAATTGAACCACTTCATACCCATATTTATCTGCGTTATCTGATGCAAATTTTGCACCCGTCGTCCCATTTTTAACAGCTAGCTTTTTCCCCTTTAAATCATCAATTGATTTGATGCTACTGTCCTTTTTCACAACAACTGTCAATCCAGCGTCGAAGTACGGATCTGAGAAATCTACCTTCTTCTTACGCTCATCTGTAATGCTCATTCCGCCCATCCCTACATCAAGCTGACCTGCCTGCATTGCCGGGATAATGCCTGAGAAGTCCATCGCTTCAAGTTTCACTTTGAAGTCTTGGTCTTTCGCGATGGCGTTAATCAGATCAACGTCGATTCCTTCAGTTTTACCGCCCTTTTCAAATTCAAATGGCGGATATGTTACATCTATCCCAATTTTATATGTGCCTTTGCCTTCTCCCGAACCGCTGTCCGATTTTGATCCACAGGCTGCCATGACGAGCACAACTATGAGTCCCATGATCAGCAACATCGATTTTTTCATAAAACACGCCCCCCTATTGTCAGTTTTGTCTAAATATTCGCAATACCAATAATACTATACCACGCTAAAGCTATAGTGTGTGATACTTTTTATCAATACCAAAGATCCATACAATCCTAGATCAATAATCTCTTTAAATTTTACTTTTTTGCGAATAACTCATTTTATTCTAAAAGAAAAGCAATTCACAATCATGATGTGAGATAATCTCACAAAAAACGAGATATCACCTTGAAAACTGCCGTTTTTTCTAACATGCGAAGATAGACGCTTGAATGACCTTCTTCTCTCTATTGATATTGCAATATATTTTTTCTAATATCCTCTTTTTACCTAAAAATATGTAAGCGTATACAAAAAGACACCTAATCCCTATTTCTTTCACAACTGGTTGAATTTACATCAAAAAACATGTTTTACAAATTGCGAGAGAGCGCTTAAAATATAAGAAGATACTGAATATGGAAAGTGAATTCAGATGAACGGAAATCGAACTAGAGTGATAGATGAAGAAAGGAGGATATAAATTGTCAGAAACAGGTGTTTTGTCGTCCGTTGATGTAGCGAATATGTTAAATGACTGGTATGTCATGATGAAAAAAAGAGAAATACAAGGTGCGATCCAGCTAAAAGAAGAGATTCTTCAAGCGTTTGATCGCATGGAAGAGAATCAAGACGTCTTACTTTACTATCAATTGCTAGAGTACCGTTTTAAGGATCTCATTGAAGATACAGCCTCGTTGGATCATAGTCTTTTTGTTGATGAAAATGCAATCCGTACAGATGACATGCTCAGCTACTATTTCTATTTCTTTAAAGGGATGTATGAAATGCGCAGAGGCAATCAGGATACGGCATTTCACCTTTTAAAATTGGCAGAGGATAAATTAGATCTCGTCCACGATGACATTGAAAAAGCAGAATTTCATTATAAAACAGGGTGTCTTTACTATAATATAAGATCCACGCTCCTCTCCATACACCACTTGAAAATGGCTTCATCTATTTATGACGCAGATCCATGTTATGTGAAAAAATCAATCAGCTGTCAAATGATGCTCGCTTTGAATTATGCTGATCAATCAAAATATGATGAGGCAGAGTCATTATTTGAAGAAGTGATTCATTCACTAGAACAAATGGAAGACCCAGATTTACTTGGTCATGCGTATTGCAATGCAGCTTTTATTAAAAGTCTTAGAAATGAATACAGTGAAGCTGTGCCGCTCCTAGAAAAAGCTTTATTGATCGAGACATTTGAAACGTCTTCTCCAGGCGGCTACTTACTAGCCATGTATGCCTACACAAAAGCACTATTCAAGCTGAAAAAGCCTGGTTTGTTCCACTATTATGTACAGCTTTCACTTCAAAAAGCAGAAACTTTAAAGCAACGAAATATTTCACTTAAATTATCTATTTTAGAAACGCTTATGCTTCAGCAAGACAACATGATAGAGCAAATCAAGTCTTATTGTGATCAATTAGAATCTATGAATTTTCTTGTCGATCTTGAAGCCATCTGTCAGGATGCAGCTGCTTACTTAACAGATATTGGACTTCATGAAGAATCCACTTATTTCTGGAACAAGGCGTTGTCCTTAAAAACTTGTTAAGAATATGGAGTGATGTATGATGAAAAAATGGCTTATCACAACTGCGATTTTGACACTCTTGATAACAGGTGTTTCTATTGGCGCTTCTATCCAAAAAGAGAGCCAATCTGCACAATCTCAAGATATCATTCAAAAGAGAGACCGCGGCACCAATCCTTAAACAAGAAAAAGAGTAGCTGTGAATATCGCAGCTGCTCTTTTTTATACGTTAATCGATTTCTCGTTTAATATTTTGCATTTTTTCATCTAAGTAATGGGCGATATCTGCCGCTTCCTTTAATTCATCGGTTAGCTGATGAGGGACATCGTTTTGCAGTTTATAATAGATTTTATGTTCAAGGCTCGCCCAAAAATCCATCGCTATGGTCCGCACCTGAATCTCAACCTTTACATGCTCCACACGATTCGTTAAGTACACAGGGATTTCCACAATTAAATGCAGACTTCTGTAGCCATTTGGTTTTGGATGTTGAATGTAATCCTTCACTTCAAGGATTTTTAGATCCTCTCTTTGCCTCAATACATCCATAATATTATAGATATCTTGAATAAAGGAGCAGATGATACGGACACCTGCGATATCATGAATATACTCCTTGGCACATTGTGTTGTGATGTCGCATCCTTTTCTTGCTAATTTATTTACAATGCTTTCAAAGGATTTGATCCGTGATTTTGTATGCTCTATTGGATTGTGGCCATGGATTAAATTATATTCCTGGCTAATGATTGAAAACTTCGTATCCATTTCATCTAATGCAAATTTATATACTAATAATTCATTTTTCCAGTCTTCCATGACGTTCTTCAAATCTTCTACATGAGTTGCTGACATATTCATTTCTTTTTGTCATCTCCTTTTGGGAAACGGCGGCAGCACCGCTTTCCGTTTACTAGACGGAGACGGGACTCGAAAGGTTTTAAAAAATACGTCGTCAGCCTCGCTGTTTATAATATGTCAACGCCAGCGCAAGGGCGAGTACAGAGCCTTTCACAATATCCATCGCATAATAAGGGACAGACATCATCACAAGTCCATTTTGCAAAATACCGATGAGCACAGCCCCAATAAAAGTACCAAATGCATTTGGTTTTCCTGCTCCCATGACGGAAAAACCGATAAAAGCTGCCGCTACGCCATCCATTAAATATGGTGTGCCCGCATTTATTTCCGCTGTCATTACCCTTGATGCCAGCACAATACCGCCGATTGCTGCAAATAAAGCCGAAAGCAGATATGCCGCGATTTTATATTTATTCACATGAATACCGGACAATCGAGCTGCTTCCTTATTCCCTCCAATGATGTACATATATCGTCCGTGCTTTGTGTAGGTCATGAAAACATGTGCAAATAGCACAATCACTGCCATTAAGAGAATGATATATGGCACCTGTCCGATTTTGCTGAAAAAGGCAGGGATTGTACCCGTTGAGAATGTACCATCAGGCAGCACCATGTTTTCAGAAATGGTCGCCCCTTTCGTATACGTCTGAGCCAGCCCTTGAATAATAAACATCATGGCTAATGTCATGAGCATATCTGGAATTTTCATTTTGACAATCATCAAGGCATTGAGTAAACCAACAATAAGGGCAGCCGCTAGCGCAGAGAGGATCGCAATCAGCGGGTTTTGCGAAAACCACACAAACATAGAAATCACAATTGCATTCGATAACGTTGCGACTGATCCGACCGATAAATCAAAGCCGTTGACTGCCAAGGAGATGGTAAGGCCCACCGCAATAATGGTCACAATGGAGATAGACCGTAAAATATTGATAATATTCCCTGATTGCAAAAACGCTGGATTCGCTGCCGCAAATACCACAATCAATACAGCAATGGTTAAGATCGTGCCATATCGATAAAAGAAATCAAATAGATGAAAGGATGGCCGCTGTTTTTTCGTTTGCTGCACAGGGGCTGGAATTTGTTGTTCACTCATGATTGTCCTCCTGTTGAATGATATAAAAGCTCTTCCTCAGTCGTTGGGGCAGTCATTTCCCGGGCAATGCTGCCATCATACAGCACATAGACTCGGTCTGCGATCCCTGCAATCTCCGACAGCTCACTTGACGCATAAATCACAGATTTCCCGCGGGCGGCAAGCTCTGCAATCAGCGTGAAAATATCTTTTTTCGCTCCAACGTCAACACCTTTAGTTGGTTCATCAAAGAGATAGACATCCGCTTCAGCCAGCAGCCATTTTCCGATAGCAATCTTCTGTTGATTTCCACCGGATAGATGCTTCACCTTTGCTTCAAGAGATGGGGTTTTGACACCTAGTCGTTTGACGATTTCGTTTGCTTTCCGCTTTTCCTTCGAACGATGTAAAAAGCTGAACACGCTTGAGAATGAACGAAGACTTGCGGCCGTTAAGTTCCACCCCACGCTCTCTTCTGTCAGAATCCCTTCCTTTCTCCGTTCTTCTGGCACAAGGGCCATTCCAGCTCTCACGGCTTGATGAGGCGATGTGATGCGAACGGTTTGACCATGAAGCTTCACAGTCCCTGTCGTTTTTTCTGAGGCGCCGAAAAGGGCTTTACACAATTCCGTTTTTCCAGCACCGACAAGGCCCGCAATTCCGAGAATTTCACCCTTTTTCACATGAAGATGAATATTGCGTAATTTATGCTGGTCGTTTAGCTGCTTCACTTCAAGGGCAATAGGTGCATCCTTCAACGGTGTACGGAGCGGGAATTGCTCCTCTAATGGCGCACCTAGCATTTCTTCAATGATCTGCTGCGGATTTGTATTTTGAACAAGATGAGCTGCGACATCGGTTCCATTTCGCATCACTGTCAGTTCATCACAAATGGTGAAAATTTCAGGCATGCGATGAGAGATAAACACAATGCCCGTTCCATTCTGTTTCAGCCGGTCAATCATTGAAAATAATTTGTTTGTTTCTGTATGACTTAGCGGAGCTGTTGGTTCATCTAAAATTAAAATGCTACATTTGATTGAAACGGCTTTGGCGATGAGCACCATCTGTTTTTCCGCAAGGGTCAGATCACTTACAAGGCGTTTTGTGGAGATGTCGATGTCCAGTTCTTTTAATCGTTGAGCTGCCTTACGGTGCAGCTCTTTCCATTCGACAAATGTTTTTTTCTCAATCTGATGCATCATCATATTCTCACCAACACTTAAGTAGGGAACGAGAGCTGTATCCACTTCTTGATGAACCGTCTGCACACCATATGAGGCCGCATCCTTTGGGGTTTGAATCGATGCCGCCTGACCATTGATTTGGATGCTTCCTTCATAGTGCGAATGAGCGCCAGAAAGAACTTTCATTAACGTGGACTTCCCAGCACCATTCGCTCCAATCAGTGCATGAACTGTCCCTTTTTTTAATGTGAAATTCACTTGATCTAACGCTTTTACTCCTGGGAATTCAATCGAAATATGTTTCATACAAACTAACGGCGAAGTCATAGATGTCCTCCTTCTCATGATCATCATCTGAAAAACGAAACACCCTCTATAGAAGAGAGTGCACGGCGTTTATTTTGAATAATGCTTCTTCAAGGTCTTCATCCAATCTTCTTCAAAGGCAGTAGATGAACCGAACCCCTTCACTTCGTCTGCAAGATTGACCATATTGATGGCCTTTCCTGATTGTTGAAGCTGTTTTTGTGAGATGAGAGAGGCCTCAAGGTCATAGGAAGACGGGGTTTTCTCACCCGCAATTTTCTTCGCAAGAATTCTCACGTCAACTGCGCCAATGAGCTTCGGATCAACCGCTGCTGTGTACTTCCATGGACTGTCTTTTGCTGTCATTTCTTGAAGATCCGCATTTGACACATCAATCCCATAAATCTTCACTTCTGTTCTTCCTGCTTCCTTTAGCGCTCTTGCTGCGCCAATGGCAAAGGCATCCCACGTAGCAAAAATAGCGTCAAGTTTGCCCTTTGGATATTTATTCAGCATCGCTGCCACTGCATTTTGTGTTTGAACAGACGTATCAGAGGAGGCAATACCAAAGCGGTCAAGTTCCTTGATCCCTGCATGTTGTTTGAGCGTTTCTTGATAGACCTTGTTCCGTCTCACCATTGGCGGGAATCCATCTACCCAGAGGTACGCAATATTTGCTGTTCCTTTAAAGTCAGACACGAGTGCGTCTAGTGATTTTTCCGCTAATTGTTCGTCATCTTGAGACGTCACTGTGACCCCTTTGATGTCCTTCAGCTTAGGATTTGAATCGAACGCTACGACTGGAATACCCTTCGCTGTGATCTTTTTCACGTCAGCGACGGTCGCCTCGTCGTCCCCATGAGAGATGATAAAGCCATCATAATTTTCTTCCAGCGCCTGAGAGATCGCGTCATGGAACTTCGCTGTATCTCCATTTGCGGTGTAGACATCTACCGTAAAGCCAAGCGCTTCACCTTCTGCCTTCGTCCCAGCTAAAAACTGCGCTGTATGATCATCTCCTCCAATTTTACGAATGACTTTAATTTTTGCTCCCTGTCCCTTTGCAAATCGCTTCGGTACATTGTCAAAGGAGACCTTTTCGTTCGCATTTGTCTTTGAGCCTGCACTTGATCCAGTGCCGCAGCCTGTTAATAGGACGGTCAATACCGTTAATAATATAAGACAAGATGTAAAATAGTTACGCTTCATTGCTGTTCCTCCTCAAGTTGTTTTTATTTTTCACATCGGAAAACTAGGTAAAAATGTGGGAAAACGCCAGTAAACTGTTCTTTCATTTGAAAAAGAGACGAAAAAAAGCCTCTCTTGGAAAGAGAGGCTTGATCACCGTTGCATGAAACATGTATCGGGATTCTTCCTCTCTTATCTGTCAAAGCTGTAACAGCTTTGCAGGAATTAGCACCAATTTCTATAGTAGAAACGGTTGCCGGGCGTCATAGGGCCAGTCCCTCTGCCTCTCTTGATAAGAGATCCGTTATGAAATTTTGTTTTCGTTGAAATGTCTTCTTTACTTTAATGTGATGTCACATCAATGTCAATGATTTTTTTGAAAATTTAAAACAATGAGTTTGCGATTCAGACTTGCTTAATTTCCGATGATTTTCTTAGCAGGTGATGACTTCTTCAGGCGAAAATCATATTTTTTCTCATTCATAAATTGTGGATTGAGATGTGCTGATCCTTTATCTTGACCGCTTTTAGAGAGATACGTTTTGTAGCCTTCCATCCATTTCCCGCGCCATACCCACTGTGATGCTTTTGCACCTTTGCGGTCGTCATATACGTTCTTCTGGAAGATATTCTTTTGATTTACTCCATAAAGATTCACGACTAAGTAATGCGAGGCACTCGCTGTCATGATATTGCTCGTGATTCGATTGTTCACAGCTTGATATTGCATCAACAATTGACCGCCTTCTAAGCCGGCTGTGTCATTTTTGTATAAAATATTATTTGAGATCGTCGTATTTGTTGTTCCGCCTCGCTTTTTATCATAGCCGCCAATTGAAATGCCTGTATAACGGTTCAAATACACTTGATTGTGTTCGATGCGAATGCGATCTGCCATTTTTCCTTTATGTTCACTTGTGACTTCAATCCCAAGATCGTTGTGATGTGTAATGTTATGATCAATCACAATGTCCTTCCCGCCATCCACATAAATGCCACCAGCGGAGATGTCTTTACCATAGGCAGGATTCCCTACACTCGTGATTTCGTACACTTTGTTTCTTGATACAACACCATTTCTGACTTGATCGTACTTTTTAGAAGGTGCTACGTTCTCAAAACCGATTAAATCAATGCCTATATTATCAGTGTGGCGAACCGTGTTATGTGTCACACGGAACTTGTTGACGTTCCCATTGAGCACAAGCGCTTCACTGAAGCCAAGCTTTAATTTTTCAACAGTGTTTCCTTTGATTTCAATGTCTTCAATGGCTGCAGGAGCTTTTGTTCCATAGACCGCAATACCGTGCGCATTCCCATTTTTGTGTGTCGTCTGAATGTCATACACTCGGTTGTTGAGAAGTTTGACGCCTTTCCCGCTTCCTTTGATGAAAATACCGACTGGGGTCAGATCTTCCTTATTCGTCTTGAGATGTCCCACCGTCAGACCTTTTAAGGTAATGTAACTTTTTTGATCGATCGTGACAAGACCGCCATCTGCTTGATTTCCTTTGAGTGAGGCCCCGCTAATAACAGGTTTTTCTTTTCCGTAAGCTTGAAAGATAACAGGTGCTTTCTTTGTCCCTGAATGGCGGACAATCAATTTCTCTTTGTATGTGCCGCCTCTCACGTAAATGGTTGCCCCGGCTTTCGCCATACTTGCCGCTTTTTTCAGCGTGCGAAAAGGTTTTTGCTTCGTTCCTTGGTTTTTGTCGTTTCCGTTTGTCGCCACGTAATAGGCAGTTCCCTGCTTGGCGCCAGCCTCCTCCGTCATCGCTTGACAGCCGAAGCTGATCACGGTCATGAATAAAATAAGTAAAATGCCTGGTATCGCTCGTTTCATCTTGTTGTTTGCTCCTTTCACTTCTCTTCTTTCTTTATCGGTTAAAAAAAAGAGGATTAAAATATGACAATGCCCCTTGCAATGTACTGGTCAAAAGGTGTATGGTTGAAAGAATATCTTACAGGAAATTTATCCGCTTTTAAATTGTCAGATTAATCAGTTAATAATGTATTTGGATTTTATTTCTTTATTAAAAAGGGGTGACATGAGGCAGACTGACGGCAGAGAGAAGGAAAGCGCTTTAACAGATTTTTCTTGTCTGAATTCCAGAAAACCTATTGCTAATATTTTGTGAAGGTATAGAATAGAATCATAATTATTTCATATTATTAGAATTTTCAAATAATCAAACAGCAAGGAGATTTACGATGCCAAAACAACCCATCCGCGTTGAACTTAGTTCAACAAAAAAACCAAAACCTCAATCTGATCAACTTGAATTCGGAAAAATCTTCACAGATCACATGTTTGTGATGGATTATTCCATTGATCAAGGCTGGTATGATCCAAGAATTATCCCTTATCAGGCCATTCCAATGGACCCAGCTTCGATGGTCTACCATTATGGGCAATCTGTTTTTGAAGGCTTGAAGGCTTATGTTTCTGAGGATCAGAAAATTCTCTTATTCCGTCCGGAAAAGAATATGGAACGCTTAAACAGATCCAATGACCGCCTGTGTATCCCGCAAATTGATACGGAAACGGTTTTAGAGGGCTTAAATGAACTCATTCGCATTGATAAGGATTGGGTACCTGATGCAGAAGGCACTTCCTTGTATATCCGTCCATTCATTATTTCCACTGAGCCGTATTTAGGCGTTGCGCCGTCAAGCACATATAAGCTGCTCATTATCCTATCTCCAGTGGGGTCTTACTATAAAGAAGGCATCCATCCTGTCAAAATTGCCGTTGAAAACGAATTTGTCCGTGCCGTTAAAGGCGGAACAGGAAATGCCAAAACAGCTGGAAACTACGCCTCAAGCCTCAAGGCACAGCAAGTGGCTGAAACGAAAGGTTTTTCACAAGTTCTTTGGCTTGATGGAGTTGAGAAAAAGTACATTGAAGAAGTCGGGAGTATGAATATTTTCTTTAAAATCAATGGAGAAATCGTGACGCCTGAATTGAACGGCAGCATTTTAGAAGGCATCACACGTAACTCTGTACTTGAGCTATTAAAACACTGGGGAATTCCAGTGACAGAGCGTAAAATTTCGATTGATGAGTTAATTGAAGCACATCAATCAGGTGAGCTTGAAGAAATCTTTGGAACTGGAACAGCGGCCGTCATCTCTCCTGTCGGGGAATTAATTTATCACGATCAGCCATATGTGATTCAAGATGGTCAAACAGGTGAAGTATCGAAGAAATTGTATGAAGCCATTACGGGTATTCAAAAAGGAACACAACCAGATATCTTCGGCTGGACAGTAGAAGTCGATTCGGTCGTCAAACAAGCTTAAGCATGTAAAAGAACCTTTCAATCATGAAGGGTTCTTTTTTTGTTTATTTACCCCTCTGATATACCTTATAATGGTAATAACACGTTAAGGAGTGATGGTATGTTTTTTACTTATCTACTAGCGTTCTTTGGTATTTGCATCGGATCGATCATCATCGCTACAGGTTTCGACGATTCACCGTTCCACACCCGGTTTCTATTTAAGTTTCTCGGAATTTCTATCCTTGTTCTTTCTATTACTTTTGTAAAGGTTAGACGAAAAAGGTTACGCAACAAAAAGGCGAAATAGACTTAGATGTCCAGTCAGCCTTCCATCAAATCGTGCACCAAAACAAGACCGATACACCCACAACCGCCCCTATATATATCCACTGTTTCCCTTTGATGCTCCGCTTTCTTTCGATCAGTAAAAAAATCTCTGGTAAAAAAACGATGATGATTTCTATGATAAAGACAAGATAATAAACAAACGGCATCGGCTGAAAATCAAAGTCTCTTTCATCTCCACCAATTGTTGCGAAATACATCAACAGGTTGGTTGCTGGAATGGTAAAACAAACGAGTAGGCGAAGAACATAAATCCATACATACTGTCTATGACGAATAAGACCAATAAAAGAAGCGATGATGCCATACAAAAACAAGACCACTGTGCCATAACTCAACAGAGGTTGAACGATAAAGCCGTAAAGCATTAAACCAATTGCAACCATACTCAAACCGTCCTTTCTTTGAAGCCATACATGTTGTTTTTTACTATCATACACTTCTTTCTTGAATTTCCATATGGGGCAATGATAAAAAAACGACCCCATAAAGGGGCCATTTTGTTTTACGCTTTGACTGATTTGAAGAATTGCGGTAAATATTCACGATGTGCTTCGAGCATTTCATCTAAAATTTGCTTTGCAATTTCGTCAGAAGGGACAAGCGGATTGATCGTCATCGCTACAAGAGCCGTCTCGTAATCTCCTGTGACTGCCGCTTCTGCTGCCACACGCTCGAATGATTTGATTTGTTGAACGAGCCCTCTCACAGCTACAGGCAGATCACCCGTCGCGATTGGTTTTGGTCCGTCCTTCGTAATGATACAGTTCACTTCAACCGCTGATTCAGCCGGAATGCTGGCAATCGCCCCTCTGTTCACTGTATTGACTGGTTGGATGTCATGTTTATCATTATAGATGGAGCTGATTAAGTTACATGCCGCATCACTGTAGTACGCCCCGCCTCTTTTTTCGAGCTGCGGTGGTTTAATCGATAAATCAGGATCTTTATAGAGCTCAAATAATTCGTGCTCGACCTGCTGGACAACCTCTGCTCTTGTTCCTTTTTCTTGGGCCGCTTTTTGCTCTTCTTCCAGCATATCTTTTGTTTTATAGTAATAGCGATGATACGGACATGGGATCACTCCTAAGCCTTTTACAAAAGAAGGTTCCCAGTTTTTCGCTTCAATGTTCTTCATAGACCACTGACTATTCGGATTTCCTAATTCATCGAGTACTTGATCCATAATGCTGACCCCGTCTAAATACACGTCTAATCCATAGACCATGTGATTGAGTCCGGCAAACTGTACCTCGACCCGTTCAACATCCACATCAAGCGCCTTGGCAATCCCCATTTTCATCCCAATTGGGACATTACATAAACCGACTACTTTTTTTAGATTTGTGTAGCGCAGCACAGCTTCTGTGACCATGCCCGCCGGATTTGTAAAGTTCACAAGCCATGCATCCGGACAAAGTTCTTCCATATCCTTCACGATATCTAGAATGACTGGGATGGTTCGAAGGCCTTTAAATAAGCCGCCTGGTCCGTTCGTTTCCTGACCGATGACGCCATATTTAAGTGGGATTCTCTCATCCTTAGCCCGTGCTTCCAGCAGTCCTACACGAAATTGTGTTGTCACGAAATCTGCGTCCTTCAGGGCTTCCCGGCGGTCAAGCGTCAGGTGTACCTCAATCGGCAGACCGGCTTTTTCGACCATGCGTTTCGCGAGAGCACCCACGATGTTTAACTTTTCCTGACCCGCTTCAATATCCACGAGCCATAATTCCTTTATAGGCAATTCATGATATCGTTTGATAAATCCTTCGACAAGCTCAGGCGTATAGCTTGATCCTCCGCCTATTGTGACAATTTTGATTCTATCTTTCATGAATTGACACCTCCGAGTTGCTTCATTTTTTCATGGAGCTCGATGATTTCCGCCGCAAGCTCCTTGACGGTCATTGCGTTCATGAGATGATCCTGTGCATGGATCATTAAGAGGCTAATATCGGTCTTTTCTCCTCTAATTTCTCCTTGGATCAGCTCTGTCTGTGCGTGATGCGCCTCATTTAACGCGTCTTGTGCTTCCTGCAATTTTTGCTTCGCCTCATCAAAATTCCCTTGCTTTGCACATGTAATGGCCTCCATCGCAGAGCTTCTGCCATTCCCGCCGTGTAAGATGAGTTGAAACACAATTTGTTCCATTTCCATCGGCCGCATCCCCCTTGTTTCCTCTATTACATGCTGACGACATTTTCATCAGTTGTTGCATTTGTTTCTAGTTCACTTTCTTCTTTTAATTTCTGCTTATCCCACATTCTAAAGAATGGGTAGTATAAAGCGAATGACAACGCTAGGTTAATCAGCTGCATGACAGCACCTGAGATTTTGCCTCCTGTGGCGAGATAGCCTGAAATGATAGGCGGCATCGTCCATGGGACCGCAATCCCCGCCGGTTTTGCGACAAGCCCTGTGCTCATTCCGATATATGTCGTGATGATCATCATGATAGGCGTAAGGATAAACGGAATCAGAAGCATTGGATTCATAACAATCGGCATTCCAAAGATGATCGGTTCGTTGATGTTAAAGATGGCTGGCCCAATGGCAAGTCGGCCAAGCTGTTTCATTTGTTTACTTCTGGCACGTAAGATCATCGTCAGCACCAAGGCAAGCGTTGCACCGCTACCGCCGACATTGATGAAGATTTCAAAGAACTGCGCTGTGAAGATATTTGGCAGCACTTCTCCTGCTTGGAATGCGAGACGGTTCTCATCCATCGCACCGAGCCAAATTGGGCCCATGACGCCGCCGACAATGGTTGCTCCGTGAATACCACATGCCCAGAGGAGCATTTGTACACCAATGGCGACAATACTTCCACCTAAGCTTCCACCAAGAATGGAAAGCGGTGTGCCAATTAAGACCGTGATGATATTATGAATACTCTCAAATGGTGTCATCTCAATCAAAAGTCTAGCGACCCAGATCAGCGTGATGACCACAAAACCTGGAATAAGTGCGATAAACGATTTACTCACTGCTGGCGGTACACCATCAGGCATCCTAATGACGATATTCCGCTGGACAATGAATCGGTAAATTTCAGTTGAAAGCATGGCAATAATCATGGCAACGAATAACCCTTTACTGCCCATCAATGTAACTGGAATTCCCCCACCTACTAAGATGGCTTCTGTTGAGCCTTCAGGTGTGAAAGGAACTTGATATGGTGTTGCCAAAAGGAAAGCTGCAACAGCGATCGCACCAGATGATAGGGCATCCACTGCATACTTTTCAGCAAGCCTGTAGGCAATCCCGAAGGTTGCAACAAGTGCCATAATGTCAAAGGTCGCATTAACAGGATAGGATAGTTTCGTGGCCCATTCTGCTCCGAAGATACTTGCCATAAAATCGCTGTATCCTGGGATCGGAAGGTTGGCTAAAATGAGAAACAGTGAACCGACAATAATGAGAGGCATGGTTAAAACAATTCCGTCACGCAATGCTTGTAAATGTCTTTGAGCGGCAATCTTCCCTGCAAACGGCATGACCTTCTCTTCTAGAAATCGGTTGAATCCATTCATCCCTTCCGCCCCCTTTATCCGTTCACTAACTGTTCAGCAGATTTTAAAACCTCAGCCCCATTACATACGCCGTAATGCACGGTATTGATGACGTCGACTGGAATCCCTTTTTCTTCTCCGAGCTTTTTCATTTGTGGTAATAAATATCGAACCTGTGGTCCTAATAAAAGCACATCGGCTTGATCAATATGATTTTTTGCTGAATCTCCAGATACTGCCCAAATACGATAGTCTTTTCCTTGTTCTTGTGCGCTTTTCTCCATTTTTGTGACTAGTAAGCTTGTTGACATACCTGCTGCACAAACCAATAAGATGTTCATGTGTAAACGCCCCCTTTTGAAAGTGTGTAGCTTTTCTTTACACATTCATCATATTATGAAACCGCTTTCATAAACACCTATACTTTTTCCTTTAGGAAGCGGAAAAAGTTAAGATCACATTGTTAGCTCTTGTACGAAGGGGCCTTTTTATACATGATATCGAGCATGTCTTCAAATGTATCACAGGCGATGAGATGCTGAATGAATTTCACATTGTGCACAAGCTCGCCCAGCAGACGATACATCCCTTTTAAATCTTTGGCATTCTCTTTTTCGACACAAAGCAAGCAAACAAATTGAACTTTTTTCTCTCCCCATATGATCGGTTTTTCTAATGAACAGATCGCCCAAAATGTCTCTTCTGTCAGCGGCGTCATAGGGTGCGGAATGGCTGTATAATGCCCGAAGGATGTCGGTGCAGCCTCTTCTCTTTCCATCACAGAAGGTGTAAGTTCTGCTGGTGCTAATCCCATATCGATGACTTTTTTCGTGAGAAAAGTGATGACCTCTTCCTTTGTTTGAAAGGCGCGTTTTGTAAAGACCAATTCCTTTTTCATATATTGAGAGGCCAATGTCACCCTTGTTTCACTCGTCAGGGCTTCTTCAATTTTTAAAAAGTCGCCGCCTCCCAAAATGGTGTTCACTTGTATGACTGGAATCGGTAAATCCATCTGAATCGGGACCGTTGTAATAATCAAATCCATGGCATGTAAAGAGACATGCGGAAGCGAATAAAGCTCTGCTGTTCCTAAAATGGTCAGCTTCGACCCAAATTGTGACCGCAGACGATCTTGAAGCAGTCTTGCACTTCCTGCACCAGACGCACAGACGATGAGACATCGCTTCGGCGGAATCTCCATTTTCCTCCGCTCTAAAGCCGCACCAAAATGAAGCGCCATATATCCGATTTCATTCTCATGAATACTCAGCCCCTCCTCTTCTTCAAGGACCCTGCTGGCGATAATTCCTGCTTCAAAGGCAAGTGGATACCCCGCCTTTATTTCATCAAGCATTGGATTTCTTAAGTTCATCCCATATTTACACCGGGTCATGGCTGGCTTTAAGTGCAGACTCAGCCCAATCATTAATTCCGCATCACCGGCTAAATCAAGCTGCAGCTTTTGATCAACGGCTTGGAGCATCAGCTGGACAAGACGGCTCGTGTCATCATCCACAATTTGTTTTTGAGCGCTCGATGAAAAGGACTGCACCATTTTGGCTGTTCCTAATAAATGAATGGCGATATAGACGATCTCTTCTTGTGGAAAAGAGACGTCCAGCAGTCCTTCAAGGCATTCCACCATTTTTTTAGCAACCTCGTATTCCTTTGCTCGTGGAATCTCATTGATTTCCTCTGGCAAAACAGATACATAGTTTCCGTGTCTAATTCGTTTGCAGGCAATCGCGACATGAACGATTAAATTATTCATGCAAATGTCTGATAGATTCATTCGTTCTTCATTGATATAATCAATGATTGTTTTCTGAATCAATTCCAGTTCATGTTTTGGCAAAATGGTGACTGCCGTGTTCAGCATCGTTTGGCAGGATCGGCGTTCACTGAATAAATATTCTGACATACAATAACGAATTTTCATCTCCGATCCTTTGATCCGGCAGCCTTTATTCGGCTTCGCTTCCAGCTTCAGATCAAAGGGCTCAAGCTTGCGTTTGACCCATTTCATATCGTTACTCATCGTCGATTTACTAATAAACAGCAGCTGCTGTAAGTCTTCCAATTTCACATAAGACTCTGCGAGAAGCAGCTTTTTTAAAATAAACCGAACGCGCTCCTCTGGCAGAACAGCCAGCGGCTCTTCCTGTTCGACCTCCTCTTTCATAAAACGGCGAAAGGCATTCTCATCGTTGATCAACAGCTCATAACCAGCTCCTCGAACAGCTGTTACAGCCGCTTGATAAGGAGCAAGACAGTCGTTCAGTTCCTTGATGTCTGTACGAATGGTGCGGCTTGTTACTTGTAAACTGACAGAAAGCGCAGCGCTTGTGAGCGGGGTCTCCGCTGCCATGAGCTGACTTAAGATGTGCGCCAGTCTTTTACTCAGCATCAGATCGGCCTCCTTATGTAAGGGTGGAGAATCTGCCTTGTCTGGACAAGGTGTATACGCTTGCAGTTCTCTTCATTACTCATATTCTACTGAAAAGAAATAAAAATTGCCATCTCATTTATATGACAAACGCCCCTATTTATACAACAAACCCTATCCAATGACCTATGAATCTTTTGGTAGGACCGTTGGGAAACCATGAAAAAAGGCGATACACCTTCGTATCATCGCCTTTTTTATGAAGAAATCAGCTGAGTAAAGACAACCAATCTTTTTTCATGAGTCCCTGCTGCATGATCAAATGTCCCTGTACACGTGATTAAATTGAGATTCCGTGTAAAAGCATACCCGAAAAACGCATTTGGTTTTTCTTCACGCGGATAGCTTTGCACTTTGACGACTTCAAAGGTTCGCTTTTTACCTGATATGGATGTCACGATTACCTTGTTTCCCTTTTTCAGTTCCTTCAATCGATAAAAAACAGAAGGTCCCCACTTATTATCAACATGACCATTCATAACGGCTTTTCCTTTATCTCCTGGCTTTGGACCATCCTTAAACCAAGCTGTGTTGTCCGTATTTTTTGGAACCCCCATACTGCCATCCTTTGATAAAGTGGTTTTCTCTATTTTTGCTTTGACATCAATCGCCGGAATCGCAATTTCAGCCGGGACAATACCGGACGGTTCGTCTTTTAACATGGCTTTTGAATGAGACTGTTTTGCGGCTTGGTTTGTTGTCATTTTTTCAGGAGATGAGGTTGTTTTAGCGGATGACGAATCATCCATCGATTTTGATGCACAGCCCGTGATGACAAGAAGCATCAGAAGACCAAACAGCCACCTTTTCAAGTCAGTCTGCCTCCTTTTAAAGAAAGGAACGGCACGATTGTGCACGCTCCCCCCTTTTGTTTTGATATGAGCTTAATTTGATGTCTTACGACGAATTAGGAAGAACGCACCCATTGCACCGCCAGCTAGGATCAAGCTTGCGATTAATCCCGCAAATGCTTCATATGACATACCTAAAGGACCGGCTGTGCCTCCCATACCTGTTTTCGGCATTTCGTTAGGCATGTTAGATTTGAACAGTTCAGGATGCTGATCAACAATCGCTGCTGCGACATCTTGACCGACCATGAACATATGACCGTATGCTTCTCTCACTGTTGGATAAAGCTGATCATATTCGCCATTATGGTAAGACGTATATGTTTTGATCAGCTCATCAATATGCATTTTTAAGCCAGCTTCTAAATCCGCCGCCTTTAAACGGCCATCTGTCGCTTGATCTAGAAATTTCGCTTGCTTCATCCGATATGCATCCAAGTTTTTCACAGCTTTTTCTTTCGCTTCTTTGTCTCCTGATGCATCCGCTTTGACATAATCAACTAAGTAACCAATATGGCTTGACCAAATGGATTTGAATTGTTTGCCTGCATCCTTACCATAAACAGATGCAATCGCATTAGATAAATCATTTGTATTCTCGTTCAAAGCTGCTGCTGCTTGATCAAAGTCCTTGCTGCCATCATTTCCTTTTTGCATGGCAACGACCGCAAGTGCCAAATGCTCTGAGAACAAGTAGTTTAAATCTTCACGAAGATCTGCGGCTGGTGTATCGACAGATTTATGATCAAATTTCCCAGGAAATTGATCTGTGATCGCCCACGATACGCCTTTGCCTACTTCAAACATATGATGAATGGATTTTCTAACAGTCTCATAGGTCGTATCAAAATCCTTTTCTGTGTAGCTGTCAAACGCTTTTAATAGTTCGTTCACATGCATCTTCAAGCCTTCTTCAAGCTCACTTGCTTTCAACCTGCCGTCTGTTGCTTGATCGAGCATGTCGGCTTGTTTCATACGATATTGGTCAAGCTGCTTGACTGCTTTCTTTTTACCTGCTTCATCTTTCTTTGCGGTTGCTTGTACATAATCCACAAAGTAGCCGATATGGCTTGACCAAATGTCTTTGAATTGTTTCCCTGCTTTTTTTCCGTACACAGAAGCGATGGCTTCCGATAAGTCATTTGTGTTGTCATTTAGCGCTGCCGCTGCTTGTTTAAAATCTTTGCTGCCGTCAATTCCCTTTTGCATTGTGATGACTGCTAAGTAGGCATGCTCCGAAAATAACTGGTCTAGTGCTGCTCGAAGATCGGTTGCTTTGTTTGACACCTCTTGTGACGAAGATGTCTTCTTTGCCTCTCCATGCATATGTCCTTCGTGTGCACTTGCGCTATGGGCTGCCGGAAATAGTAATGCTGCGCTAAGCGGAATGGTTAAAATCGCTTTTTTCATGTTCATCTGTTTTTCCTCCTCTTTCCGTTTGTTATGTACTTAACGGAAAGAAGCATGAAATGGATCATTCAAATCTATCATCTTTTTTGTTTAGCGCACAATTCGGTCATGCTTGCATAAAAAAAAGCCGGATTATCCGGCTGATACGTTACGACGTTTAGATGCTTTCCGCTCTTTATATATTTTTCTCACCACTGGATAAATCACAGGTGCCCATTTAAAAATTTGTTTCAGCCATTTTTTCATTTCTCCCGCGCCTCCTTATTGTCATTCTTACAAGGAAGATTCCCCATCTTGTCATGAAATAAACAGGTGCGGGAGAGCAGGAGTTAAATCACGCCTTGTGCGATCATCGCATCTGCCACTTTGCGAAATCCTGCAATATTTGCTCCTACTATTAAGTTTCCAGAGTGTCCATATTCGTCTGCTGTCTCTGTACACTGACGATAAATCGTCTGCATCATTTGTTTCAGCTGATCATCTACTTCCTCAAATGTCCAAGACATTCTTGCACTATTTTGCGCCATTTCCAGCGCTGAGACACCTACCCCGCCTGCATTCGCCGCTTTTGCCGGCGCGAATAGAATATCATTCTGTTCAAAAACTTTGACTGCCTTTAGAGTAGAAGGCATATTCGCTCCTTCTCCTACCGCAATGACACCATTTTCCACGAGTTGCTGTGCCTGCATCTCAGATATTTCATTTTGCGTTGCACATGGAAGCGCAATGTCACAAGGAACAGACCAAATTTGTTCGCAATCTTCAATTAATTCAGCATGCGGGTGAATGTCTATGTATGCCCCAATCCGTTGATTGCTTACTTCCTTCAGCTGCTTCACTGTTTCAAGTGAAATGCCTTGTGGATCATAAATCGCTCCGCTTGAATCACTGCACGCAACGACCTTACCACCTAGCTCTATGACCTTTTCCATCGCATAAATAGACACATTCCCTGAGCCGGACACGACAACTGAACGTCCTTCAAATTGAAGTCCATGTGCTTTTAACATTTCTTCCATAAAGTACACCAATCCATAGCCTGTCGCTTCTTTTCTCGCTAAGCTGCCTCCAAATCCAGGGCTTTTCCCTGTGAGCACACCTGCTTCATAAGCACCACGCATTTTCTTGTACTGCCCAAACATATAACCAATTTCGCGTGCCCCTACGCCAATATCACCTGCTGGCACATCTTGATCAGGTCCAATATATCGGCTGAGCTCACTCATAAAGCTTTGAACGAAACGCATGATTTCTCCATCCGATTTCCCTTTAGGATCAAAATCTGATCCACCTTTTCCTCCACCGATCGGCATACCAGTCAGTGCGTTTTTAAAGATTTGTTCAAATCCTAAAAACTTAATAATGCTTGCATTGACAGATGGGTGGAAACGAATGCCTCCTTTATAAGGACCGATGGCACTGTTGAATTGAACCCTAAATCCCCGATTAACTTGTACTTTCCCCTCATCATCTACCCATGGTACGCGAAATACCACAAGCCGTTCAGGCTCGATGAGTCGTTCTAAAATGCCTTGTTTTTCATACTCTGGATGCTTTGCAAAAACGGGAACGAGTGATTCGAGAATTTCTCTTACGGCTTGCTGAAATTCCTCCTCACCAGGATTTCGTTTTTCCACCTCTTCTAACACACGGTCGATGTAGCTTTGTGCTGTTTGTGCTGCTCGATCTAAGGTCAACATGTCTCATCTGCCTCCTTTGTATATCTTCACACATTTATCCTGTTAGATTTTCTAACGCATATTGAGATTAATTTAACACCATTTGTAAAAACTGATCAATACTGATAACAGATGAAAATGATGCCGATTTGAGATGGATCAAGCAGCCGCCGCAATCGTTTTTAGAAAGTATCCCTTACAGAATGACTATTGAGCTAGAAATCATGATTTAGACGTTATATATCCCGCACTCTTTGACAATTAGATGAACCATGAATGATTTCTAGTTGATCTTCAACAAGAAAAAAGGCCTAAAGTTTTATAGGCCTCTGCTCAATCTTTTCGGATCTCCTTCTCTTTTTTTCGATCAGGGTACACGACACAAAGCCAATATAAAATAGAAGACGATGGGAAGTTAATTAAACCGACAATGCCCCAAAACCACTTATAACGTCCTCTTTTTTTGGCATCCATAAATAAAAGAAGGCCCTGCGCAAATAGTAACGGCAATGCGCACAATAAGATGATCATCTCCGACTGACTCATAAGGAAGACCCTCCTTTACTATGTTGATATTCCTTGATGCCGACAACAACGCAGAGCGGCACACTCACTACTTGAAGAAGAATGAAGATGATAGGCAAATGGGTGATGGCAGCGACAAATAGTGTGAGAATGGTCAGACTGATGAGAACGTACGCCAGTACTTCTTGTTTAAAACGCCTTTTCTCTTGTTCCTTCGCCTGCTTCAGCATCATCATGACAGCCTGTTCACTTGGCTCTTTCACTTCGATTTGATCATCTAGTTGCTGTAACTCTTCCTTTAAACGTTCGGTGAACTGATCTTCCTTCATTGAGACCACTCCTTTCGAATTTTCTTTAATCCATGATGAACCCTCGACTTCACAGTGCCTTCTCTCATCCCGAGCATTGAAGCAATCTCTGGGTAAGTAAAGCCATAATAATAGTGCAAAATAATCGGCGCTCTCTCCTGAGCCTTCAATTCGTTAAGAGCATCCCACATCTCATGCCATGTATGTCCCTTTTGCTGAATCTCCCATTTAAAACGGCGTATCGTCTCTTGATTCGCCTTTCCTTCCCTCAATTGTTCACGTTTTCTTTTCTTCTGGTGATCCAAAAATTGTCTAGATGCAATGGATATGAGCCATGTTGAAAATAAGGAATCTCCTCTAAAAGAAGAGAGTTTCATGTACGCTTTCAGCATCGTTTCTTGCATGATTTCTTCTGCAAGCTCTTGTTGAAGGGTGAGCTTCATTATATAACGGTAAAGAAAGGAATAATGATGGCGATAAAGAGCTGTAAATGCAGCATCATCCCCCTGCTTTGCCTGCTGAATCAATAATGTCTCTTCTGTCTGCTCCAAACACACCCCTCCTTCCTTTTTCTTCTCTTATTCATGAGACGACACGTATGACGATATCGTTCAAAATAGATTTTATTTTTTTAGCTTGTCTGCTTTTCTCCCTGTTGATCCAGTAATTGAAGCGTTAAATATCCAGTTTTTTCTTATGTAATGATTATGACATTCCTTCATCTCTAACAAAATGATGCGTTCTGATTTTCTATCAAGCGGAGATGCTCTCCCCCATAATCACTAGGTCATCCCAATACCTATCGTCAATGATCCTTGTCTCATTTAGATGAAAATAAAATAATCATGGCCTTAGTTTTCTAGAAAATCATGGAATACAAAGCGCCAATTCTTAGCCGATGATACCTTTTTGCATGCTATGCTCTTCCTACATTCCGAAAAAGGCAATACTGGCGAAGAAAGGAGGAGCAGTTGAATTGCAGCTTATTTTTGGAAACGTTTACATTAAAACAAAAATGAATGGAGATGTTGACTTTGAAGAAAAAAGTTCCAATGTTAGCTGGTGTGTTAGCGGTTGGTCTCGTGACTTCATTATTTGCACCTAATGGGGAGGCAAAGGCGGCAGTAAAGTATCCCGAAAGCCCTTCTATTATGGCCAATTTTAATCAACAAGGATTCTCCACATTAAATGGCGGCACAACAGGCGGTGAAGGCGGTAAAACCGTCACAGTCAAAACTGGAAATGAGCTATTGGCTGCCCTCAAAAGTAAAGGAACAAACGAAAAATTAAAAATTGTTGTCGACGGGACGATTACCCCTTCTAATACATCTGCCAATAAAATCGATGTGAAAGATACAAACAATGTCTCAATCGTCGGCAAAGGCACAAAAGGTGAATTTAATGGAATTGGCATTAAAGTATGGCGTGCCAATAACATCATCATCCGCAACCTGAAAATCCATCACAGCAAAATCGGTGATAAGGATGCCATCGGAATCGAAGGCGCTTCTAAAAACGTATGGGTCGATCATAATGAACTGTACAATACATTAAACTCTGGTAAAGATGATTATGATGGATTATTCGATGTGAAAAATGACTCCGATTATATTACCTTCTCATGGAACTATGTTCATGACAGCTGGAAAACGATGCTCATGGGCAGCTCTGATAACGACAACTACAACCGAAAAATCACATTCCACAACAACCGTTTCGAAAACCTGAATTCTCGTGTACCATCTATGCGCTTTGGGGAAGGACATGTCTATAACAACTATTACAAAGGCATCCTGACAACTGCAATTAACTCTCGTATGGGCGCAAAAATGAGAATTGAGCACAACGTATTTGAAAATACAAAAAATGCGATCGGCAGCTGGGACAGCCGTCAAGTCGGTACATGGCATGTCATCAACAACTCATTTATTAACAGCACAGGCAGTCTGCCAACGTCTTCTACAGGTACGTACAACCCTCCTTATAACTACTCCTTGCTTAACGTGAACAATGTCAAATCAGAAGTTGTATCAAATGCTGGTGTTGGAAAGGTAAATCCTTAAAACCACAAAACGTTCGAGCAGAAATCTCTGTCCGAACGTTCTTGTCATTTCATCTATTTATATTGTAGAAAACGGACGATCCATCTCATACAATTTTTGATAGCGCGGGTTTTCTTTCAGTAAATCCTGATGCTCCCCCTGCATCTCAATTTGTCCATCTTCAATAAACATAATGCGGTCACATGCCTCACAGCCAGTGAGATGATGGGTAATCCAAATGACCGTTTTTTCTTTTAACACATGGAAAATGGTTTCAAGCAGCTCACGCTCTGTGCGTGGGTCAAGTCCGACGGTGGGCTCATCTAATACAACAATCGGGGTGTTTTGCAGCAAAATCCGGGCTAACGCCATCCGTTGTCTTTCTCCACCTGAGAAACGAATTCCTGTCTCCTGCACACCGGTGTGATAGCCCTCTGGCAAAGATTCGATGGTATCGTGCAGCTGCACTTGTCTCGCTGCTTCTTTTACTTGCTCCTCTGTCGCATTTGGAGAGCCTAAGCGAATATTGTTTAAAACAGAGGTATCGAATAAATACGGCTGTTGATTGAGTACTGACACATAGGTGGACACGTTCTCTCGAATGCTTTCGACCGGTTTCCCTTGGATACTGACAGCTCCTTGGTTTGGCACGACAGCTCCTTCTAACAATTTCAAAATAGTCGATTTTCCTGCACCACTTTTTCCCAAGAGAGCAAGCGATTCTCCTTGCTTCAATGAAAATGACAGATGCTTTAGCACGTGTTGGTGCGAATCATACCCAAAGGACACTTGATCAAAAGAAACAGCTTCATCTTGAGAAACAGCTGACTGATCCACTGTCTTGCGCTCAGATTCTCCTTCATACGAAAGCTTTTCATAATGATGTAATCTGCTGACAGCATGCTGATAGACTGGAATATCACCTGCTGCATCTGAGAGTGGAAGAAAGGCTTCTGTTAACGGAAATAGCACAAGCACGAAGGCTGCAATCAGGGTGTGTGACATCGAGCCTGACTGGACGACGGAACCGCTCCAATACACGACAAGCACGACAGCTCCTCCAATGATAAGCTGTGCAAAAAACTGGCGCAGACGGATAAATCGGTGCTTTGCTGCTTCAAGCGCTAACAGCTGCGCTTCTTTCTGTTCATATTCATCAACAAAATCTTTCTGCCTACCGCTAAACAACCAGTCACTCACGCCCATGACGGCATCTGTTAAATGGCTGTACAGTTCATTTCTGCCTTTTTTCATTTGAATTTGTCTCGCCCGGTTCACTAGCACTGTGACGTATGGGAAAACAAATACGAGAAGTGCCATATAAAGCAGCATCAAGCCAGCAAAAGGCCATGAGAATAGGCCAAGTGCCCCAATCGATGCGGCATATAAAAGCAGCGCACCGATAGATGGAAAGATGGTTTTTAAATAGGCATCCTGCAGTCTCTCAACATCATCTGACAAGAGCCCCAGCATTTCACCTGTACCCAGCTTTGTCTGTTTCGCACTTCGTTCAGCCATGTCATATAGGCGGACACGCATTTTTTCGATCATGGTCAAAATGAGCTGGTGGCTCGCCAATCTTTCTGCATAGCGGGCAGCTGAGCGTGAAATACCAAAGGTACGGACAGCTACAATTGGGACGTAGACCATAAGTATATTCTCAGGTCTTGTGGCAGCTTTTGAAATGAGAAATCCTGACGTATACATCAGCATAGAAGCAGAGAATACTGCAATTGCCCCTAGAAATAAAACCAGCGCAAACAGCTTTTGATTCTCCTTGATATAAGGTATAAACCAGCCTTTACTCACAATGTGTGACCGCCCCCATTTGCTCCTGTACCAATTGATAATACACGCCTTTTCTTTGCATCAATGATTCATGTGTACCCATTTCCGCAATCGTTCCTTGATCCATGACAATGATCTCATCCATGTCTGGCATCCAATGAAGCCTATGTGTCGCTAAGAACACAAGTTTATCTTCAAACAGCGGAAGCATTGTTTTCTTCAATTCATACTCTGTCTCAATATCGAGATGTGCCGTTGGTTCATCTAACAGCATAATGGACCGCTTGCCCAGCACCGTTCGCGCAAGCGCAATTCTTTGTGCCTGTCCGCCGCTTAGCCCTCTTCCCTGTTCTCCAATGACCTCATCAAGACCATTTGGCAGCTGCGTCACGAGCTGAGATAAGCCAGCTTCACTGGTAGCTCTTTCCACTTCTTCATCTGTTGCATGTGGTTCATAAAAACGAATGTTTTCTCTTAATGTCATGTGAAATAAATAAGGGTGCTGCGGCATATAGACGACTTCTTTTTGCCATTCCTTCATCTGTAAATGAACAAGCGGCTGGCCGTTTAGTGTGATTTGACCTGAGGTCGGTTCAACAAAGCCGCCGAGCACATCGGTTAATGTCGATTTCCCTGAACCACTGGCACCAATGATTCCGATTTTTTTCTTCCCTTTCACAGTGAGATCTACATCCTGAATCGAATAAGGGGCATGTTCGTCATGCTGGACACTCACATCTTGCAGGGTGAGCGCAGACTGTTCATTCCACTCGTTCAACTGCACTGATTGTGTTTCCTGCGCGCGGTAGCCCTTTTCTTCTAAAATGACCTGCATCGCCTCATTCGCTTCTTTTCCATTTAGCGTGGCATGATAATCATTTCCCACTTCACGTACTGGCAGGAAATATTCCGGTGCCAGCATGAGCGCCGTCAAAGCCGGCAATAACAGAAGCTCTCCTTCAATTAATCGCAAGCCAAGAAAGACAGCGACGGTTGCAATCGACAGCATGGAAAAGAAATCAAGCGCAAATGATGAAAGAAATGCGACCTTCAGCGTGCTCATGGTCGCCTTTCGATATCGCTTTGACACTTCCCCGATATTGCGGGAATGTTTTTTGCTAATCCCTAAATAACGAAGCGTTTCAAGGCCGCGGAGAGAGTCAGTAAAATGATTGGATAATTTCTCATACGATCTCCATTGTTTGGCCGCTTTACGCTGAGCGACAAGACCTAGCAAAATCATAAAGATAATTAAAATCGGCAGCGTCACGATTAAAATGACGGCAGATGTTTCGTCTAATGTCCAAACATAGATGAGGACCATTGCCGGTATCACAGCCATGTTCACCATCTTCGGTAAAAATAGCTGTAAATACTGACGATATTGAGCAATTCCCTCCATCGCTAATGTGACAAGCTTTCCTGTACCCTTTTTCTTTGTAAAAGCTGGACCTAAACGAAAGAGTTGGTCTAACAGCTGTTTTCTGACGTCTGCTCCAATTCGGGAAGAGTAGGTAAACATGACCTTCTCCCGAATCAAGGTGAGACCGTGCCGCACCAGAAAGGCAGCAAGAAACAGCAGGACATAAGGCGTTGCCTGCGAAAGGCTTTTCCCGTCAAACAGCGTAGTAATGGCATGTGCCAGCCACTGTGCTTGGAAAATAATACTTGCTCCTTGGATGAGTGACACAATACCTAAGAGGGCAAGAAGCCCTCTCATTCCTTTTAATTGAAGCAAACGTTTATCCATTAGTAGGTCATTGGCTCCTTACCGCTTACACGTTTACGGAAGACGTAATAGCTCCAAATTTGATACCCAAGCACAAAGGGCAGCAAAGAAATGGCAACAATCGTCATCACCGTCAGTGAATAAGATCCAGATGCAGCGTTTTGAATGGTCAGATCAAACGTATGGTTGATTGAGCTAATCATGACGCGCGGGAACAATGCAGTGAACAGCATCGTTACTGTCACCATGATGCCCGCACCTGTGAATAGGAATGTCCAGCCATCACGTTCTTTTTTCATAAAGAATAGCGCCGCTACGTAACAAACCACAATGAGGACAGTTAACGGAATGGTGATGATCGGGCGTACCGTATAAATGTCTGTTTCCATGATAGATACACCAACAAATAGGAAAAGAACTGGTAGCGCAATAAGCAGGACACGTTTGCCAAGCTTTCTCGCACGATCTCTTAAATCTCCCTCTGTACGAAGTGTGACGAAAATCAATCCGTGCAGAAGGCAAAGAACCGTCACAGCTAACCCGCCAATCACTGAATAAAGATTCACAAAATCCGTAAAACCAGCGTACATGTTCATGTCTTGATCAATTGGCATCCCGCGTAAAATACTTGTGAATAGCACACCGAGTAAAAACGGCGGCAACAGACTGCCAAAGAAGATCACCCAGTCCCATGCTTTGATCCAAGAGGCTTTCTCAACCTTCCCTCGGAATTCAAAGGCGACTCCGCGCCCGATAAGTGCTAAGAGGAGAACCGCAAACGGTATATAGTATCCACTGAACATCGTGGCATACCAGTTAGGGAAAGCAGCGAAAATAGCGCCCCCAGCTGTAATCAGCCAGACCTCATTCGCATCCCAGAAAGGACCAATCGTGTTAATTAAAATGCGGCGTTCGTGCGCATCCTTTCCAAGCAGCTGCATGGACATCCCAACACCAAAATCAAATCCTTCTAAGAAGAAAAATCCAACAAATAATACTGCGACAAGAATAAACCAAATCTCGTTAAGATATGCCATGATATGCGCCTCCATCAAATGGATCTGTAGACAGGTCCGTTTCATCCTTTTGATCTGTATCCTCTTCCGAATGTGCACCCTTTTTAATTTCTCGAATGAATAGGTAGGCAAGCAAGATGGCAAGAATCAGATACATCGTCGTAAAGCTAATGACTGAGAATAACAGCATGCCATACGATACGTTTGGCGAAATCGATTGAGCCGTCGTCATCATACCAAAGACCGTCCACGGCTGACGCCCAATTTCAGTCATGATCCAGCCAGCTGAGTTCGCAATAAATGGGAAGGCAATCATCCCTACCATGAAGCGTAAAAACCATTTGTTCGTTTCGAGTTTCTTTCTAAAGCTCAAGTACAAGCCAATCATACTGGCAAAAATCATCAGCATGCCGGCACCAACCATGATTCTAAAGCTCCAGAAGGTTGTTTTTACTGGCGGAATGTAGTCTCCAGGACCAAACTTTGCTTCATATTCTTTTTGAAGGGTCAGCATGCCTGGCACATCTCCACTAAACTTCGAATAAGCCAAGTAACTTAAAGCAAACGGAATATTGATCTCCGCAGAGTTTTCTTTTTTATCTGTATCAATATTGGCAAATAGTGTCCAAGCCGCTGGATCTCCACTATCCTTCCAAAGGGCTTCACTTGCTGCCATCTTCATTGGCTGTGATTCCATTAAGTGCTTCGCTTGATCATGTCCAGAGAATGCCACACCTAAGCCAGAAATTAAAGCGAGAACCATGGCAATCTGGAATGATTTTTTGAAAAAGGCGATTTCTTGTTTTTTGATCATTTTATAGGCACTAACTCCTGCAATAAAGAATGCACCTGTAGCCAGCGCACCAAACAGAACGTGCGGGAATTCAACCCAAAGCTGCGGGTTCGTTACAAGAGCGCCAAAGTCATTCATTTCTGCACGGCCATTTTTAATGACAAATCCAACTGGCTCTTGCATAAATGAGTTGGCGAGTAAAATCCAAAACGCCGAAAAGATCGTACCAAGGGAAACAAGCCAAATACACAATAAATGAATCTTCTTCGGCAGACGATCCCAGCCGAATATCCAAAGTCCAATAAATGTAGATTCAAGGAAAAAGGCGAGCAGTGCTTCAATGGCAAGCGGTGCACCAAATACATCACCGACAAACCTTGAATAATCTGACCAGTTCATCCCAAACTGGAATTCCTGGAGAATCCCTGTCACCACACCTACTGCAAAATTGAGTAAGAATAGATGACCCCAAAACTTCGCCATCTTTTTATAAATCTCTTTTTTCTTGACGACATAAAGGGTCTGCATCAATGCAACGATAAACACCAAACCTATTGACATAGGAACAAAAATAAAATGAAATAATGTCGTTGAAGCAAATTGAAATCTTGCTAAAAACAGCTCACTCACAGCCTTACATCCTCCCTTACTTTCACATGCCGAATGATTCGAAATGTCTATGCTCACCATTTCACAAAATGTTCACTATTTGTTCAATGATTCACAAATAATAGCCTGTTTGAAATGATTTACTCGGTGAAATTTTACTCTTGCTTTTCATTCGGTTAGTTATTTATACCTGTACTTTACACCCATACGCTTCAAAAATAAAGTAAATTTTACCTAAAAACTGGATGGTATTGTGTCAGTTGTTTGAATACTTTGTCAAAAATATGTGACAGAAAGTAAAAAAATAGCGCTGCACGTGAGCTGCAGCGCTGTGTTTCTTTTTTAGGCTTTTTTCTGTAAAGCTGGTCTAGTGACTTGCACTTCATAGTACGTAATTTTGTTTTTTAATAGACCTTCAGGTTTCGCTTTTCCATGAGCGTGCGCATCACCAAATGCCTGAGATTTTGTCCAATTCACAAAGTCTTCTTTTCGATTCCAGCGTGTATGAATGGTCACTTCATCGTAATCGGTTGTCTGCTGTGTGACCCATACTTCCATGCCTAAAAATCCTTCCATGACTTCTACTTGTCCCTGCTTGTTAAAACGCTTGACGAGGTGGTCGGCACTGCCTTTTTCTACTCTTACCTGGTTGTTGACAATGATCATGTTTTGTTCATCTCCCTTTTGTTGTTGGATCGAAGCGATTGGAATAATAAGCGGATGCTCACCGTCTAAGTGAACCTCAGCCTGAATCCCAAAGACCTCTTTGAAAAAGCTTTCTGTTAATACTTCTTTTGGTGTCCCTATTTGATAAATCTGACCACGCTTCATCGCAATAAGGCGGTCACAATATTTTGCTGCCTGCTGCAGGTCGTGAAGAACCATTAAAATGGTGATTCCATGCGTCTTATTCAGCTGTTTGAGCAGCTCTAGTAAATCAAGCTGATGCGCAATATCTAAGTAAGTTGTCGGCTCATCCAGAATAATCGTCTCTGTCTTCTGAGCGAGCGCCATCGCAATATACGCTTTTTGCCTTTCTCCACCAGACAATGTATGCAGCATTCTATTTTCATTGATCCGGCTATTGGTCACATCAAGCGCCCACTCAATCGCTTCTTGATCTGTCTTCGAGCTTTTTTTCCAGATCGAACGATGCGGACTGCGTCCAAGTGCGACCAGCTCCCGTACGGTCATAGATGGAATGGCTGTTCTCGTCTGCATGAGAACGGCGATTTCCTTTGCGATCTCCTGAGCTGTCATCTCTTTTTGCGGTATATCGTGAATGTATATCGTGCCGCTTTCGATTGACGTAAGACGTGCGGCTGCTTTAATAAAAGTCGACTTCCCTGATCCATTCGGTCCAATAATTCCTGTCACGCTTCCTTTAGGAACAGCTGCTGAAATAGATGACAGCTGAAAGCCTCCTTGACTGAGACTCACGTCATCCATAGCTATCACATCCAACTTAACCCCTCCCTTTCTTTTTTAATAAATAGAGGAAGAAAGGTGCACCGATGCAGGCAAGCAGGATACCGACAGGCAGTTCAACTGGCGTAAACCATACCCTTGCGGCTGTATCTGCAAAAACCACAAGCACGCCTCCGCCCAGCATCGAGATCGGCAGCAGATACCGGTAGTCATCTCCAATTAAAAGACGGATAAAATGAGGAACGACTAGTCCGACAAATCCAATTAAGCCGCTCACACTTACTGCTGCACCAGCTAAAAGTGCCGCCAGTGCAATTAAGAAAAACCGGGTGCGCTCTACTCTGAGACCTAGCAGCTGAGCCGATTCATCGCCAAGCAAAAGAAGATTTGCCGGCTTGATGGCAAAAAAACAAAGGCACAACCCAGCGAGCGCATATGGCGACACGAAGGTTAGATGATGCCAGCTTCGTCCATTTAATCCTCCTGATAAAAAGGGCAGGACAGCCTGTACACGCTCACTATAAAGCACCATAAACCCATTCATCACCGCCCCAAGCAGGGCATTGACTGCCACTCCCGCCAAAATCAGCTTCAGCGGTGAAACCCCTTGATCAAATGAGAGCATATACACCACAAGTGCCGCTAATAAAGCGCCAAGGAAAGCAGCGGCTGGCAGCAAATACGTGAATTGCGGAAACACAATCATGCTAAGCACAGCAGCCAATCCGCCGCCAGCCGTCACACCGATGATGCCAGGGTCAGCGAGTGGATTTCGGACGACTCCTTGTAAAATCGCCCCTGATGCTGCGAGACATGCCCCAACGATGAAACCGATGAGAACGCGCGGTAGGCGTAAATCCATCACAATTTTCTCATGAACAGGCTGACCTGATCCCGTCAAAGCAGCGAGTAAATCTTGCAGTGATAATTGAACAGAACCTAATGCAAGCCCTAGGCATGCGCCTACAACTAACGAGATGAATAGTCCGGGTATCAGCCATCTTCGCCTCGACTGTCTTTTTTGAAAATCTAATTCTGCATTCATTTTCATGATGACAATCGCTTCAATCTTTTCTCTAGCTCATCAATCGCTCTCATCACGTCTGCGCCTGGATTCGTCCCAAATAGATCACTAGGCAGAATCTCGACGTGTCCATGTTTGACAGCTGATACATCGTGCCATGCGGCATTCTGTTTCATTTCACTCATAAAGCCCGCTTTCACATCTTCAGGATTGCTGTGGGTCATAAGCAGGATAAGATCAGGATCAGCTTCGATGACCTTTTCTGCATTGATTTGAGCGTATTGAGGGAATTTTTCGAGTGCCGGTTCATTCTCAGCAATGTTCGTCCCTCCAGCGATGTGCAGTAAATCTCCGCTTAAGGATTGAGGAAGTGCCGCCATATATGTGCCAGGTGCCCCGTATACAACGAGTGTCTTCACTTTTTTCTGAGGCTGTTTGACCTGCTTTTTCCGCTGATCGATTTGCTTGTTAAGCGCTTTTGCTTTTTGCTGCTTCCCTAGCAAATCTCCGAATAACGTAATTTGACGCTGGATGTCCTTCACTGAATTGGCACTTGTCAAAAGAAGCTGTGAACCAATTCCTTCTATTGTAGTGATGTCCTTGCTGTTTAATTGTTCATTCCCAAGTACAACATCGGGCTTTAAGCTTGTGATGAGCTCTACATCAAATTGATGTGTGGTACCAATTGTTTGGACTGATGTAGCCTGTTGTAAGCTCTCTGGTAATTCGGCGGCCGGACGACCGACCACCTCACCGCCTAAGGCATATAGGATGCTCATGTCTCCAGTCGATAATGAGACAATACGCTGAGGGGAGTCCTCAAACGACAGCGTTCTGCCGGCAAAGTCCTTTATCTTCAGCGCACCTTGTCCGCTCCCTTTCTCTACAGGTGCTGCCTGACTGCATCCGCCGAGGAGAAGCATCAAGACAAGTCCCACGAAGATCACATGTGAAAATTTCAACCGCCTGTCTCTCCTTTTCTAGTAAACTTTCTTTAGCTTTGCCTGTACCACGAGACGCCCGTTTTTCGGTGCAAGCACATGATCACAGGTCGATAGAGTGAGAATGAGGTCATCAGTGGACACGTCTGTCTTCGTTTGATAGATTGATTTTTTTCGCACAGCTTGCAAGTAGTGCGCATATTCGCCAAGATCTTGAAAATCGGTTTGAATATAATCGAAGTCCACCGTTGTTTCATACACGGCAAAAATCTCCGCTTCATAGCTTTGATACAGCGTATCGTACTGAAATGTCCGATGCTCATCGAAGAAATCCTTTTTTAAATAGTTTGTGAGTCCAGCGAACATGGACCCATCCCTCATCCGATGTCCGTACACCACAGTATTCGGGCTTTCATGCAAGACGTCATTGCGATAATCCATAAAAATACTGCCTGCCCTGGTGTCATTTTTTAAGTAATTACGGGTTAAGTAGAACGCATTATCGCGAGATTGGACGATTGGGTACTGTATCATTGTGTCCTTCATATTGATCCAGCCGACAATATCGTCGTTTACCTTCCGCAGTTCATCAAATGACGTGCGAATGGTTCCCGGCTCCCGGCTTTCATTCATTCCTTGCTCATGTCCATACATCGTCTGAGCCTTTGCAAGCACCTGACGATTTTGATAATAGCCGAACAGCTCTAAGCCAATGGCCGAACCGCTATAAATGAATACACCTAAACAGACGATTGTCAGCACCCGTTGCCATACCCGTTTTCCTCTTTTCACACTATCTCACCTGCTTTTTGCACAGCTTATATACCAACAGGCACGATATACATCCCTGTTTCTGCATCCTGTTTAATCGTGACGGACACATCATAAATGTGCCGCACATTTTCTTCTGTTAACACATCGTTTGGCTGTCCTTCACTCATAATCCGGCCATTCTTCATCGCAATGATGACATCACTGTAGCGGACAGCCTGATTCATGTCATGCAGCACCATAACGATTGTTAGTCCATGTACGACATTGAGCTCACGGATCAGCTCAAGAATGTCAAATTGATAATAGATATCCAAATAGGTTGTCGGTTCATCTAAGAAAAGGATCGACGTTTTTTGCGCAAGTGCCATCGCAATCCATACTCGCTGCCGCTCACCGCCTGACAGTGAGGCGAGCGGCACCTTTCGTTTTTCCGTTAGCTTTGTACTGGAAAGCGCCCACTCTATCGCTCTCTCATCCTCTTCCTTGTCTCCTCCGCGCATCGTTTGGTACGGCGTTCTGCCGAATGCCACGACCCTCTCGATCGTTAAATCAAGCGGCGCTTCATTTTGCTGATGGACGACAGCCAGCTTTTTTGCCAGCTCCTTTGGCTTAAACGCATTCAGTGCTTGGCCGTCTAAGTGAATTTTCCCTTTGTTTGGAGCATGGTTATTCGCCATTAATGAAAGCAGTGTGGATTTCCCTGAGCCATTCGGACCGATAATGGTTGTGATTTTCCCTTTTTCAATGTGTGTTGTGACCGTTTGAACGATGTCCTTCTGTTGGTCATATGAGAATGACACCTCACGAATGTCCATGGAGACGGTCCCCCCTTCTTAGTAAAAAGATCAGAAATGGCCCGCCAATCACTGCCATGATCGTAGAAGCAGGAATTTCATTTGGCGCGACAAGCGTCCTGCCGAGCGTATCAGCCGTCAGAATCAGCAAAGCCCCGCTTAACGCAGAAAATGGAATGAGTACCCGATGATCCGAGCCGACAAGTCTTCTTGAAATGTGAGGGATAAGCAAACCGACAAACGCAATCACTCCTGCGACCGCTGCTGTCACCGCCGCAAGCAACACAGCTGTGATGGAAATCAAAAGGCGCATTCTGGTCACACGCAATCCTAAATTTTTCGCTGTCTTGTCCTGAAGAGCCAAGAGGTTACACCATCTGCTAAAGAAAAGGGCTACGACAAGGCCGACGACGCCATAGACTCCGATTAAGCGAACATCTCCCCACGTTTTCATCGTGAGATTCGACTGTCCTGATTGATTGATCGTGATATTGAAATAGCTGCAAATGGTCACAAATGCTTCAGCCATTCCAGTAAACATGGCATTGATGGCGATCCCAACCAAAATCATGCGGATGGGACTTAATCCACCCTTCCAAGACAGAACATACACGAGGAGACACGCAATGGCTCCACCTAACACCGAAAATAAAGGAGAGTAGAAATAAAATTGAGGAAGTGCTGTTATTGCCATTAAAGAAAAGAAGCTGGCTCCTGATGAAATCCCAATGACGCCGGCATCAGCTAATGGATTCCTCATGACCGACTGCAGCAGTACACCGGAGACTGATAAGGCGGCCCCTGTAAACATGGCAATGAGCATGCGAGGAATTCTGAGATCTTTAATGATTTCTACCTGTGCATGTTGACCGGTGATGAGCCCTTCCAATAATTCAATCGGGGTGACATGAATGCTCCCCGTAATGGCGGAATAAATAAACACGCACACTAGTAAGACACTGACTGTCAGAAATAAAATCCCTGTTTTTTTCATCTTAAACGTCCTTTTATCATTCAAATTCGCCGCTTATGACGGATACAGCATACGCGTTAGTTCATCTAGTGCTTCTGCTGCCTTTAAATTGCCCGTTGTCCCGAATAAGCTTTCTTCGAGGTCATACACCCGGTCTTGCTTGACTGCATGAAAATGCTTCCAGATGTCATTTGTTTTAAATTCTTGATCAAACATGCGGACGACTTCATCTGGCATCCCATGTGCGGCCCGGAGGATGATATCTGGATTGGCTTTTTGTAAATACTCCGTATTGGAAGCCAAATACTCCATTTTCTCACCTTTGACAATGTTCTTTCCACCTGCGATACGCACAAGATCACCAATATATGAATGCTCTGTCGCCACCAAATAACTGCCTGGTACACCAAGCAAAATCAGAACGGATGGCTTTCGTTTTCCCTTCGTCTTCTCTTGTATGTCTTTCTTTTTTTGCTCAAAGTCAGACACAATGCGCTCGGCTTGTTTCTTTCTGTCATACTGAGCTCCAAGCTTCGTAATCGCCTTCTCCATGTTAGCCATGCTCTCGAGATTTAAGTATGTGGCTGGGACACCTGCTTGTTGAAAGGGTGTCTCTAAATCATATCGAAGGGTTGTAACGGACAGGACATCTGTCGGTTGAAGTGATTGGATGATTTCCATGTCTGGGCTCATTGGATTGCCGACTTCTGGCAGTCCTTTATAACGAGCTGGCAAGGTTTTTTGGCTTGTTGGCACCCCAACAAGATCGATCTCTAAGGCATCCATGATCTCCACAGCAGCTACAGTTGTTGCCACAATGCGCGCATTTGAATCTGCGCTTTTTTTGCCTTTTGCTGAGCTTTCAGCTGACTGTGAGCAGCCCGATAAGATCACGCACACACTAAGGGCAGCGATCAAGGTACATAACATTCGATGCTTCAAAAACAGAAGCCCCCTTTCGAAAAAAGAGAGTGGATGCGTCGATGATCTCGGCGCATCTCACTTCAACTAAACCATCTATCTTGTTCTTGTTTGATACTTTCTGACGAGTACGAATAATGACCCGCCGAATAAAAGAATATACACCCAAAGAAGAGAGGTATCTCCTGTTTTTGGATTCAGCTGTCCAGTCTCAGACTTGGTTTGGTCATCTGATGGAGTAAATGTTAGCTGCTCTGCACCTGTTTCCTCTGGCGCTAAATTCTCAAGTTGATTTGGTTGATTTGATTGAGAATCGCGATCATTTGGATTTTTGACAAAGCCGATACTCTCATCGTCTCCGATGATCGATCGAATCCCGCTTCCTTCACCAAGAGCAATTCCTTTTGTGTCATAGATAAGTTTGACATCGTACTGCTCATGATAATTCGCAGCTGGAATATCAATTTTTACGCGTGCTGCCTGAGCCGTGCTTAAGCTTTTGGCTTCGTATTGAATCACTCGTGTATCTGATTTTTGATCTGTTTTTGCAACAAGCGTCTCCTCAAACTTGCCACCTGTTCCTACTTGGAAGGACGTGATGGCTGAGCTATTCTTCACTGTATATGAAACGAAATGGCGGCCATTTTTCACAACCAATGTCGCAGGGCTCACGACGTAATCGTTCATACGAGAAAGCTCATCCTTGTCTGCTTTCTTCATTGAGAAAGGAAGCTTGTATACACCATCTTTAAGCTGAGCCGTCTCTTGAGCAACTCCGCCGTTATTTGTTTCTGGTGATGGTGTGTTTGGTTTTGGTGTTTCTGGTGCAGCAGGTGTTTCTTCCTCTACCTGTCCGCCTTTAAGTGGCGCGATACTCTTTGCATCGAATTGAAAACGAATATCGTAAGTTTGGTCATAGTGGGCGGCCGCTACTACAATGTGAACTTTTCCTTTGACCGCTTTTTTCAAATCAGCGACATCAAATGACACCACTCTTGTGTTCTTTGCTTGATCTGTGCTGACGGTCTTCACTTCTTGATAAGAGCCGTTTTTCTCTATTTTCAAAGAAGCAACAGACGTATTGTCCTTCACCGTAAAGGAAATGGTTTGCTTTCCGTTTTTGACGGTTAAGGATGCAGGATGTGAGAAGTATTGGTTCATCCGAGATGCCTCGTCCTCATCCCCTTTGAGCACACTGTAATTGATGCGGTACTCGCCATCTTTCAGTTGGTTTTGCGCGGAATCTACTGGCTTTGTACCATTGTTATTGTCTGGTGTTGTCTGCTGATCGTCTGGCTTTGTGCCATTTTGATCATCCGGCTTTGTTTCGTTATCGTCTGGCTTTGTGCCATTTTGGTCATCCGGCTTTGTTTCGTTATCGTCTGGCTTTGTGCCATTTTGGTCATCTGGTTTTGTTTCGTTATCGTCTGGCTTTGCAGGTGTAACGAGCGTTAGGCTGCTTTGATCGAATGCAAGCTGTACGTCATATGCTTCGTCATAAATAAAGCCGCCTAAATCCCAGTAAATTTTCACCCAGCCGTTTAATTTGGCTGATAGGTCGGCAACATCAAACTTGATCACACGTGTATTGGCAGTTGCATCCTCACTGACAGTTTCAGTGGTGACAAGAGCGCCATTTTGTTCGACCTTGAAATCTGTAATCTCTTTGCTTTGCTTCAGTGTGACATAGGCAGTCGTCTTGCCATTTTCCACAATCAGCTTAGCTGGCTTTTCTGTATACATATCCATCATGGACGCTTCTGTGCTGCCATTTTTTAAAACAGTGAATCCGACCGTGTATTCACCATCAACAAATGATGCAGCTTGAGCCGTTCCTTGAGGAATCTGAAATGCAGTCAATAAACTGAATAAAACGAGCAGAATGGCTGCCTTTAGATGAAAAAGACGTTTCAAATGGTGACACTTCCTTCCTTAATGCTTAATGATCCACTTTCTTGCTAAAAATCCGCCTGAGCATAGAGCAAGCACAAGGAGCCACCCTGTCTGGTTTGTATCACCAGTTTGAGGATTCTCTTCTTGTTTTGTCGTGGATGGATCAGATGTTTTCGTTGATTCTTTTGATGGCTGCTGCTTTTCTGCTTCACCCGCTGATTTGTTTGTGCTGTTAGACGAAAGTGATTTCATGCTGCTCTCATCAAATTTCAGCTGAATGGTATAATCATGATCATAATCAGCAGATTTTACAGTGACATGAATTTTTGATTTGATTGGTTTAGACAAGCTCTGAGCTTGGAACTGAACAATCCTTGTGTTGGCTTTTTTATTGGTTGAGAGAACCGTTGTATCGACATAGCCGCCATTTCCGGGGACTTTAAATTCCGTCACCCAGCTGCTATTTTTAATGGTCATTTGTACTGTCAGCTTCCCATTTTTTGCAATCACTTTTGCTGGCTTCAGCCAGTAGTCATTTGCCATAGAGACCGCATTTCCTTCAGCCTTGAGCACAGTATAGTTGACGGAGTATGTACCATCCTTTAACGTGGCAGCCTGTGCGTTTGAAAAAGGCAGCATGAGTGCCAATAATAAAGCGGTCATGAAGACTGATAGCCTCATCATTTTTTTCATCAAGCGAATTTCCTCCCTTTTTACTGAACAGATGCTGCATCAAACTTGATACGGATGTCGTAATTACCTGTATATCCGATGACCGGTACAGTCACGCTCACTTTTGCTGGTACGACTTCTGTCAGGCTGTTCACGTTGAATTCTACTGTTCTCTTATTCGCAGCTGTGTTTGTACTGATCACCTTCGCATCTTTGTAGACACCTTGTTCAAGTGTTTTAAAGCTAGTGATCCAAGAACTATTCGTTAACGTGACTTGTGCTTTGATTTTTCCATCCTTCACGACAAGCTTGGCTGGTTTTTCAAAATACGTATTCGCTGTTGAAGTCGAATCGCTATCTGCCTTCCATACCACATATTGTGCTGAATGTTGACCATCTGCTAAGCCTGCTGCTGAGGCTGAGCTAATCGGGGCTAGAGCAAATAATAGAACAAAGCTAAAGAACAATAATACGTGTGATGTTGAACGAATGGCTTTCATGTGAACCCTCCTAAATGATATTGATAATTATTCTCAACGGATAATAAAAAAAATAACCTTCATAAGCGCTTGATCACACTTATAGATGATTATGATAATCATTATCAATTGAGTTGAAAAAATAAATCTTTGCTTCCTAAAAGCCAAAGATGTCTGTTTCTAAATGATGGTTTGACACGTGTTTTAGGCAATCTGTCCCATTCATGATACCATGGCATGACCTCCATTCCATTACAGGGAAAAGAACCCTCTTCTTCTTGATCTTATATGATGAGTGAATTTATTGTCAACATCATTTTTCATACTATTGACTTAGATTTCTGGAAAATCGCACAAAAAAATTTCGATCAGACAGACTGATCGAAATCGATTAGGAAGGAACATGTTCCCCTTTTTTGCTGTTTTTACGTTCTAAAGACCAAGCATACATTTCACGAATAATCGGCTCTATTTTCTTCCCTTGCGCTGTTAATTCGTATTCAATCCGTACTGGAATGTCAGGGTATACGTTTTTCTCAACGAGTCCTTCAGCCTCTAAATCCTTCAGCCTTTCAGATAATAATCTGCCGCTGATGTTCATTTCATTTTCAAGCTGACAGAAACGCTTAGGGCCTGTCAGAAGCTGATTGATGATGAGAATGACCCACTTCTTGCCTAGAATCTCCATGGCATCTGTGATTGGGCAGCCATCTACTTGAGCCATACCTTACTCCCTCCCGCTTTTCTCTCTTTTTTTCATTATAACATAATTAATTACTTGAAATAAGTTACTAACTATTATATAGTTTAGTTACTTTAAGTAACAAGGTATTCATTTTTATATATTTTCAAAAACATTTAAACATGCCGATGCATATATCATGAAGGAGATGACCGAGCTTGAAGACAATTGAGGAGCTAAGATTGGGTGTAACAGAGTTACATGTATCCAGCTTTGAGCGTTCTTTACCTTTTTATACAGATATTTTAGGATTTTCTATATTAGAAAAGACAGATTCCACAGTGACACTTGGCAGCAATGCAAAGGAACCAATCCTTTTGTTAAAAGAAGATGCACAGCTAAAAGAGAAACCTGATCACGAGCCAGGACTTTATCATTTTGCTGTTTTATTACCTACCAGAAAAAACCTGGGCACATGGCTGGCACATGTGATCAAAAAAGGCTATCCTTTAATTGGAGCAAGCGATCACTTTTTCAGTGAAGCCATTTATTTAAGTGACCCTGACGGCATAGGCGTAGAAATATATGCTGATCGCCCTGAGGACGTTTGGGTAGGTGAGAATGGAGAACTGAAAGGTGGCGGAAATGCACCTCTTGATGGAGATGGTCTCCTGCAAGAAGCCGCTGATACGACGTGGGAAGGACTTCCGGCTGGCACAGTAATGGGACACTTACATTTCCATCTGAACCCAGAAGAAGCTGATTCCTTTTATGTCAATACGCTCGGTTTTCATATCCGAATGGCTCCACCAGCAAGCGTATTTATCGCCGCTGGTGTGTACCACCATCACCTTGCCTTTAATGCATGGGGACGCGGACGAAAAGGAGCCATTGATCCACGTTTTTCAGGAATTAGAAGCTATACACTCGTATTCCCACAAGAAGCAGACAGACAGTCCGTCGTTGAGCGCCTAACAAAAGCAGGCACTCAAGTGAAAACAATAGGGGAAAGTAACGAATTTGTTGATCCATTTGGCGTTCTCGTTCGTTTACAGATTGAAGAAACAGACAAAAAAGAAGGTGCAGAATATGGACAAACACACAGATCTTAAAACAGCCATTTTAAAAGATAAAATCAAACGAGTACAGCAAGAAGACGGGTATATATATATCACTGGACCCATTAAATTGCCAGTGAATTTAGACGGCAGAACGGTGATGTTCAACTGGTATTCATGGTTAAAAGACGACGGATTAGAGCCATTGTCAGATGAAGCTTTAATCGAAAGCCTCTCGTCCCGCCAGCTTGCCGATCATCAGCAGTCAAGCGTACTAGTGTATGGAGATTTCGAGCACGCTGACGAAGCTCTTATCCGCATGCATTCCATTTGTCACACTGGTGATATTTTCGGAAGCAAGCGCTGCGACTGCGGATTCCAATTGAAGCAGTCCATGCGAATGATTGAGGACAATGGTGCAGGTGCCCTGTTTTATTTAGCCAACCATGAAGGCCGCGGTATTGGACTTTTCACGAAAGCCATGGCTTATATCCTTCAAGAAAACGGCTACGATACAGTAGAAGCGAACGAAGCACTCGGCTTTGAAGATGACACGCGTCAATATGAAGAAGCCATCGCGGTTCTTCAAACACTTCGTACAAAGCCAGTCAGACTCATTACCAATAATCCGAAAAAGACAGATGCCATCAGCCATGCAGGTTTATCTCTTTCTGGACGTATTCCGCTTTGGGGTGATGTCTCAGAGTTTAATGAAAAATACTTGCAGACAAAAATCAACCGCTCAGGTCACATGAAGGCGGAGCAAGAGGTGCGTACGATTGCCACATCATGAGCGATATATGAATCTATCCCTAGAAAATGCACGGGCAATGAAAGGCCAGACATCACCGAACCCGCTCGTCGGGGCTGTGATTGTGCGCGATAATGAAATTGTTGGAGTCGGTGCTCATATGAAAGCCGGTGAACCACATGCTGAAATTCATGCACTTAAAATGGCTGGAGACAAGGCAAAAGGAGCCACTATTTATGTGACCCTCGAGCCTTGTTCCCACCATGGCCGTACAGGTCCTTGTGCGGAGGCACTTGTGAAAGCAGGCGTCGAAACCGTTGTCGTGGCAGCACTTGACCCGAACCCGCTTGTCGCTGGCCGCGGAATCGCCATTTTACAAGATGCTGGCATCCAAGTGATTACAGGCGTACTTGAGCAGGAATCCATTCTCATGAATGAAGTGTTTAATCATTTTATTACGAAAAAAACACCTTTCGTGACGCTCAAGGCAGGTATTACCTTAGACGGAAAAATTGCGTCTGCTACGTCTGACAGCAAATGGATTACATCTGAGACATCCCGTTATGATGCTCATCATATCCGCAGCATCAATGATGCGATTTTGGTCGGTGCTCAAACTGTTATTCATGACGATCCTTCACTAACTGCACGGATTCCAAATGGGCATCATCCGATTCGAATTGTTTTAGACTCTAGGCTCTCAACACCGCTGACAGCAAAGATCGTCACTGATCAGATGGCACCAACATGGATCTTTACAACAAAGCAAGCCGATGAGGAAAAACGAGCCGCTTTAGAAGCAGCCGGCGTCAGCGTCTTTGTAACAGACAGCGAGACGCGGGTGCCCCTGCAAGAAGTACTTCAAATGCTGGGAGAAAGAAATGTCTCCTCCCTCATGATTGAAGGCGGCGGCCAGATCAATGCTTCATTTTTAGAACAGCAGCTTGTAGATAAATTGGTCATTTATATGGCACCTAAACTCATTGGCGGAAGACTTTCTCCTTCCTTTTTCGGAGGCGAAGGCATACGTCTCATGAGTGATGCCATTGAATTGGATCAGCTCTCAGTAGAAACACTTGGGAAAGATATTAAAATAACGGGCTATCCCGTTTATCAATAACAAAAACAAGGCGGCTGTTTAGATCTCCTCAACAGCCGCCTTGTTTTTAAAAATCTAGTTTTTTTTAGTCTGTTCTCTCTAAAAATTCAATTCGATTCCCAAAGGGATCTTCTACATAGAACCGGATGGCTCCTTCCAATGGCTCATCTTCTCTGATGCTAATGTGGTGATTCAATAATGCCTTTTTTAATTCCGATAGACTCTTTACAAGAAAAGCTGGATGGGCTTTCTTTGCAGCTTGGAAATGATCCTGTATTCCAATGTGAAGCTGATGATGACCGCATTGAAACCAGACACCTCCACGTTTAACTAAATTACTAGGCTTGGGTATTTCCTCCATTCCTAAAATTCCGCCAAAAAACAAACGTGCTTTCTCTTCACTACCTTTTGGGGCAGCTAATTGAACATGATCGATTCCAACAAAATTTGACATAATCCTCTCTTCCTTTCTTTTCTCAATTGGTTTTTCTATGAAGTGTTTCATACGATGTAGAGTTTGATTGATTTCATCTAAATGACCGTGCAAAATTTTTTCAAAAACAGAACTCCCATTGTAATGAAAGTTCTGTCCATCTAAGTGTCTCTTGTAATGACATTTGAAACCAAGACATATCATGTGTAGTGATTCATTTTGGTGAAACTTGTCGTAAAATGTTTCATGTGAAACATTTATAGTTAATTCCCTTCTACCAGCCTGCCAAAGCTTTCGGGTGAAAGTCCCGGTGACACTCGAACACGGTGCAAGGACATCATGCCCTGTTCCTTCTTCGCATGTCCTGGTTCAGTGGTGACGGCCATTTGATAACCGGCTTGCTTCGCCAGTTTTAGCGTGTCTTCGTTATAGCGCCCGACAGGATAGCTGACCATTCTCGTACGCTGAGAAAAACGTTGATCAAAGAATGCCTTTGATCCTTTTAATTCCTCTTTCTGCTGCTCCTTTGATAAACGATTGAGCTCTAAATGATGAATGGTATGACTCTCAATTGATAGCCCATTTGCTATCATTTCATCCATTTGTTCATCCGTTAAGTGGTTCGGACGGCCAATGGATTGCTCAATCATGAAAATCGTTGCCTTCATTCCATACTGCTTTAAAATCGGAAATGCCTTTGTATAGTTATCGGTATATCCATCATCGAATGTAATAAGGACACACTTTTCACTTGGCTTCGTATTTGTTGTGAAGACGTGGTACGCTTCTTCTGGCGACAGCGTGACATAGTCGTTGTCCTTCAGCCATTTCATATGAGCCGCAAACTCGCTCTTTGGTACACGAAGCGAGTTACCGCTGGAGATGCTGTGATACATCAAAATCGGAAGCTCTACCGGTTCCTTTTGCTTAATCCAGTTTTGTGTATCTATCTCTGCCTCTTCTTTCTGCTGAATCTGTTTTGTTTCTTTTGCTTGTAATTGACCCTTTTCCTCTTTGACTACTTGCTGGTTTCCTTCCGTTTGCTCCTTCGTTCCCATACAACCCGAAATGAGCAGCGCCACAAGACCAACCGCAATCAACATACATGTTTTTTTCATTCACCAATCCTGCTTTCTCTCTATCTATCGAATGATTATAACAGAAATTGGTTACTACCTGATATCTATTTTGACAGGGTGTTCATTTTTTTACACATTTCAATCATTTCGATGGCAAGCAGATGAATGGTCTCTGTTGTGAGCATTTGATCTTCTGCATGTATCAGCAGTAAAGAAAAGGGAAGCTGCTCACCTGCCGCCTCTTTTTGGATCAGCGACAAGTGCAGGTTGTGGATGCTTCGAAACGCTTCCTCCCCTTTTTCAATCAACTGCTGTGCTTTTTCAAAATCATCAGCTCTTGCTAGACGAATCGCTTCGACATAATAACTTCTTGCCTCGCCTGCATGAGCAATGATTTGAAAGGCTGCTCCCTGCATTTCCTCTAATACCGTCATCTGCTTCTCCTCCAATTACTTAAGATTCATTTGCTAGTTTCAGAGCATGCTCTAGTATTTTTTCTCCGTTCGCTGTTCCGTATAATCTCACATTGATGACATCAACAGGTATTTGGTAAGGTGCCGCTGTTTTTTCTGCTGCCTTTTTCATAAAGCTTACTTGCGGTCCAAGTAAAATCACCTGCACATCTTCTCCATGCTCTTCTAATTCATCCGCAATAGCCCCTTCAGGTATGGCGTATATCTCATAATCCAGCCCCTTCGCTTCTGCGGCTGCCTTCATTTTGGACACTACAATGGATGTCGACATTCCTGCGGCACAAGCGAGAATGATTCGTTTCATATCCCAACACTCCTATCGATAGTTGACTTCTGTTTGGGCCTTCAGTTCCCTTGTTTTAATTAATGTCTGGTACCAATACGCTGATGCCTTCAACTGACGATTCCGTTCATTTTCCAGCTGGATTTCGACTAATCCGTAGCGATTTTTAAAGGCATTCATCGGCGATACATTATCCGTAAAAGCCCACAGCATATAGCCCTTGCAATTTGAGCCTTCTGCTTTCGCTTGAAGTGCCCGTTTCAAATGCTGGCTGATAAATGAAATGCGATACTGGTCATCAATGATACCGTCTTCTTTTTTAAACCGTTCTTCCTTTTCTACACCCATGCCGTTTTCGGCCACAAACCACTCAATATTTCCGTATTCTTCTTTAATTCTCATGCCCATATCATAGACAATGTCCGGGTAGATTTCCCACCCTCTGAATGGATTCATTTTTCTTCCTGGAAGCTCAAACATATCGTAATAATAAGACGGATGAAATGGCGTCATCTCATTCCACGCCTTACTCGGTGCTTTGACACGATGCGGATAGTATAAGTTGAGCCCAACGACATCAACCGTATGATTCTTGATGACCTGAAGCTCTTCCTCTGTCGCATCGAAAAGAATCTCATGCTTTTTTAACACATCAAGCAGTTCTTCTGGATACTCTCCTTTGATGGAGGGATCTAAGAACATTCGATTGAAAAACAAATCATATATCCGTGCCGCTTCTTGATCATGTGGGGCAGAGGATCTTGCATACGTCACTTCTGGATTGAGAATCACCCCAATTTTTGCACCTGTCGATTCCTTCAATCCCATCTCCCGAAACAGCTTCACTACTTTTGCTGTTGCCAGCGCTTTATGATAGTTCCACTGCATCCATTTCTTCGTATTTTGCTCAAAGGGATAACGTATAGCATCTAGGTACACGCGTGTTTGGACAACAATCGGTTCATTAAAGCTAAACCAATGCTTGACCCTGTCTCCATATCGCTCAAACACCTTTTCCGCATAGAGAACAAACAGCTCGACGACATGCTTTGATGACCATCCGTCGTACTTTTCAAGCAGCACGGCTGGAAGCTCATAATGCTCTAAGCAAAACATCGGCTCTACACCTGCTGCGATTAACTCATTGATTAAATCATCAATGTAACGGGCATATGCTTCATCCACAATCCCCTTCTCGTAATCGATGAGAAACCTCGACCAATTGATCGATGTCCTATAATGAGTCAGACCGATTTCTTTCATAAGGGCTACATCTTCTGGATAGCGCTCGTAAAAGTTCGTCGCACCAGCCGGGCCATATCCTTCGTGCCAAACGTGATACCCGTTCTTATACCATAAATCGATGTACGAGTCCTGATGCGCTTGCTTTCCCTTCCATCCCTCCGTTTGCCAAGCAGAGGCCGCAGCACCTAGGATAAAATCTCTTGGAATCTCGATTCTGTTCATGTCGCCACCTTCCCTTTCCTCGTTTGAACGTGAAGTCCTTCCCAAATTCCTTGCAAATACATAGCCTTCACAATTGCCCCCATATCGAGACTTCCTGCCCTTTTTTCGTATATTTACGGTCAAGTGAAATGGGATCATTCTCTCCGAACCACCTACATTGCATATTCATTCATGCCTCTCCTTTTATTCTGAATCTGGTGCCGCTTCTGGTTTGCGGTTAGACAAGAGGACAAATGGCAAATAGATGAAGACTGCGACCACAATACAGATGAGCTGTGTGATGACAGCCCCCATGCTGCCAGCGGTGGACAGCCATGCATTCACAATCGGTGGTGTCGTCCACGGCACCATCACGACGGCTTTTCCAGCAAACCCTGTAGCTGTCGCAATGTAACCAATCGTTCCTGTCACAAGTGGTGTGACGATAAATGGAATTGCCATCACAGGGTTTAACATGACAGGTAAGCCAAAAATAACGGGTTCATTGATGTTGAAGAGGCCCGGCCCAGATGAGAGCTTGGCAATACTTCGCATCTCTTCCCTTCTTCCAGCAATAAAAATCGCAATCAAAAGCCCAATGGTCACACCTGAACCACCGATGCTCATATACACATCCCAAAATGGCATCGTGATGATATTCGGAATCTCTTTTCCTTCTTGAAATGCTGTCATATTCACTGCAATTGATCCTAATAAGAGCGGCTCCCGGATCGGTTTGATCATCTGGTTGCCATGGATGCCGATCACCCAGAAGAATTGCGCCACAAACATCAACGTTAAAATCCCCGGTAGACCCTGTACAACACTTTCTAGCGGGCGTTGCACCACGTTATACACTGCTTCATGCAAATAAATACCTGTCAAACGGTGAAATGCAAAGCCGAATGAACTAATGATCGTAATCGTAATGATCGAAGGAAAAAGTGATGAAAAAGATGTTGCCACATTCGATGGAACTGAATCTGGCATCTTGATTTGCAGCCATTTCACCTCGGTCAGCTTACAAAAAATTTCCACAGATACGATCGCAATGATCATCCCTAAAAATAAGCTTTTTGGATCGGAAAATTGCCTTGCCAGTACATCTACAACCTCACGCATCGATCCATCCACTTCAAGAAGAAGTGTCGTTGGAATAACAGATATAAATGAAATCAATGCCATCAGCCCTGGGAACAGGGACTTGTGCCCGTTGATTTTCCCAAGCTCTATCCCGATGAGGAACACAGCCCCAATCGTTAAAAAGTTCAGCGTGGCATAATTGATTGCCTTCATAATTGGCTGAAGCTCCGCTAAAAATCTGAACATCTCAAAATGAGCAAGCCCTGTTTCCGGGCTCATGATCATATTTGCCACCAATACAGCAAAAGCCCCTGTAATGATGATTGGCATCAGTGTGACAAATGCCTGTTTAATCGCCATAATATACTTCTGATTCGTGATGCGATAAGCCACATTCCCCATGACGTCTGCCGCTTTCTCCTTGAAGCTCATGATCTGTCTCCCCCTTTGCAAAAACTCGTGATCATCCTCCTTTTTGATGTTATTTTAAAAGCGCTTTCATTAACATCTAATCTTTTTCCTCACAGATGCGGAAATGGGTGTCCCGTTTTTTCATTCGGATGCTCCAATACTTGAAGCGCCGTCGTCAGTTCCTCAAATGAAGCGGCCTTGATGAGTTGCTCCACCACTTCCTTGCGCTCTGTCAGCCGTACAAGAAATTGATAAAGTGATTGCAATTCTTTTTGATACGTCTTCTGGATACTTAACAAACAAACGACTTGTACCCGATTTTCACCCCACAGCACCGGTTTTTTCAACGTACAGATCGCACAAAACGTGTCATCTGTTGCCGGCTTCATCGGATGAGGAATCGCAACCAAATGACCGAACGATGTCGGTGACACTTGCTCTCTTTCCAGCAATAATTGTTCAAACTCTTCCGGGATGCGATCCTGTTCCTTGAGCACGTTTACGAAAAATTGCAGTACCTCTTCCCTTGATTGAAGGTCTTGCTGAAAAAATGTCAGCGCCGGACTCACATACCGCAAAACCCCTGTATCCTGCGCGCCCTGAACAAACCGTTTCAGCCGCACAATATCATCGTCACTTAGAATGGTATGTACATCAATCACTGGTACCGGCAACGTGTTCTGAAGCGGAATGGTACTAATAATAAAATCAATGCTTCTCAAATCATACGAAGGAATTTCCCTAACACTTGCAGTGCCAGCGATCTCTAGCCCTCCGCTAAAAGCCGCTGTCAGTTTATGAAGAAGGAGCTGACTGCTGGCGACACCCGTCGCACATACAATCAGACATCTCTTTCTCACATGCTGTGATTTTGTCCGCTCGATTGCAGCACCGATATGAAGCGCCAAATACCCAATCTCATCCTCATGAATCTCAATTCCCTCTTTTTCTCTCAGCCACCTACCCATATAGACGCCAGCTTCAAATGCAATGGGATAATGCCTTTTAATGTCCGTTAAATAAGGGTTACGAATGTTCATACCGTACCTAAAACGATGAATAGCGGAACGTAAATGAAGACTTAATCCAACGATTAATTCTTTATCAAATTGAATATCAAGTGACATGTGCTCCTCTACATAAGCAAGCAGTTGGTGGATGAAGCGAAAGTGATCTTCGTCTAGAAGATGACATAGCGTATGACCGGTATCTCCGTATGCCATCATTTTCGCTCCCATCAAGTGAATCGCAATATACGCCCTTTCAGATAATGGAAAATCAATCGCTAGGACATGCCGAATATCCTCTGCCATTTTTTGAGCTACTTGGAAAACAGGCTGCACTTGAATCTCTTTTAATTCCGTTTCTGGCATCATGACCAGTTTTTTCTCTTCAATTCGTTTGCATGCAATGGCGATGTGGGTGACTAAATTACTTAAACCGATTTCTGACAGATGAAGTCCGCTTACTTTTGTACGTGAACGCACGATATCCTGAATCAATTGATACGTTTCTTCAGGTAACAGCGCCGGGTTCGCATGCGCTTGCTGAAACACATGCTCAGCCATACAATATCTTAATTTCATCTCATCCCCTGTCAGCTGCAGTCCATATTTAGGACGATGTGACACAGAAAGTCCATGTAATGAAAACAAATGTCTGACCGCTTTCAAATCATTTTTCACTGTCGATTCACTCACAAATAATTCCTCTGCGAGCGCGTCTAACTTAATATAGTCTTCTGACAGAAGCATCCTTTTCAATAGATGGGCTACACGGTCCTCAGGCTGATTGGGTATGGTTTGCTCCTTTTTTTCGTTTCTTTCTCCCAATGACTTTTTCAAAAATGTACGAAAAGACCCATAATCCTCTACGGTCAATGTATACCCTGCCCCGCGTTTGATATGAAGTACGGCTCCATGTTCATCCAAAACAGATTTAAGCGCTTTCATATCTGTTCGGATCGTTCTTGATGTGACGCCAATCATACGGGCAATTTCTTCACTAGTCAGTTCCTGTTCCGCTTGCATCAGTCGTTTCAGCAGCTCCTCCTGACGTAGAGATAGCATAGGCTCTCCTCCCTTGGCATTTACTTTTGCCTATCATCATAAACGAAAGTAGAACTCTTTGCCCAGTTTTTCTTTCAAATCGGGAACCACGATATGGCTCATTCGTATGAATAGGAAACAAGAGTAGGGATGCATCATGGGTTCTTTTATGTTTGTTGTTATTATGATATTGGCTTCTTTAGGGACAATCATCGCCCATTTATTCACATCAAAGGATCAACGTACGTCTGCGAAGCGTTCTTCACATCACAGTTCAACAACAAGTACCTATACTGATTCTTATACTCATCACGCTTCTGATGCCTCCTGCGGGGGAGATTCCGGGGATAGTGGTGGTGGATGTGACTAAACAAAAAACAGCCGCTCGCTGATGAGATGGCTGTTTTTATTATTTTAAAGAGCCTTCCAGCCCCGTTCAATCAGATGTTTAACATCGAGTGCAAAATCCTCACCCTTTTCCATCACGTCCTGGGCTCTTCCGGCAAAGTTACTGGCAACAGCCAGCTCCATTTTTTTTAATTCAAAGTGCAATATTTTTTGATCAATCTCGGCGATATATTTTTCATACTCATTGTTCACGATGTCATGCATGACATGATAGGCATCTTTTCGGTGGCGATGAAAGTCGGTTCCTCTCTCACCTTTCCATGACGAATCTAGAGCAGGTTTCTTGATTTCCTTTATGTCTGACTGCGCAAGATCTTGTTCTGTTCGAATATTGCTTTTGGCTGTCTTTAACCGAGAGATCATGTCATCAAATTCTGCACGTCTGTTTTCAATTCCCATATGCAGATGGTGTAGCATCTCGGATAAACTCATGTCATCCACCTCTATCGGACCTCATACGAAAGCACAGCATCAGAGCCTTGGAAACGATCGACTCACTTGATTTTTCCAAACCTGACATTTCTATCGTTTTGCTTTCATTAAGTATAGTATAAGGTGAAAAGCCTCAGTCTTAAATAGGGAAAAGGTGTCCTTTTAGTGACGTGTTTGGAAGAAAAACGGAATAACACAAGGTCGTAATTCCCGAATTATATATGATCCCTTAGAACTATATTTCTTATCATCCCATGAAACCCATTAGAAAAATGATTGCCATTATTTTGCCGCAATCGCTTCGTCCTGTTCTTTTAAAGTTTTCACATTAGAGCGCGTGTCCTGAACATTTTTGATTAAGGCTTCTTTAAAACTTGAAACCATTTCGTTCACCTCTGCTTCGCGCGCCGTCCACTTGGTCACAAATTCAAGGCTGTTTTCACCTGCTTTATCTGCTGCTTTTTTCATCGTTAATGCTTCGATTGCTTGGGAGACTTCATCTAGTTGATCCATAACTGTTTGGTAGTTTAACTTAATTTGTCCCATCGTGATATCCTCCAGATTTGTTCAGCATGAAGGTAGCTTATAAGCTGCTCCATGCTTTTGAGATCAAGCGTTTGGCGTCCTCTACTGCGTCTTCTCCTTTTTCAGCAAGACGTGCGGCGTCTCCTGCTAAGGAACTGGCAAAGGATAACGCAGCTTGTTCGGCTTCTAACGTACTGATTTTGAATTCGATGCGGCTCACGTAGCGTGGGTACTTGTCGTTCACAATCGTTTGCAGCGCATCATGTGCTTCATTCCGCTCTGATTTGAAATCCTGGCTTCGCTCACCTTTCCAAGAGGTCCCAAGCTTTGGCTGCTTGATTTGCTTCAGGTCTGTCTCTGCCGCATCTTGTTCACGTTCGACCTTACTTTTCGCCTTTTTCAGTCGAGCGATTTTCTCTTCGATTTCTGCTTTTTTACTTGTAATGCCACCGTTTAGGGCAGACAGCATATTTGATAAGCTCATTATGGGTTCCTCCTCCTGACAAAAAATAAAAACGCTGCTTAGAGATCCTCTAAACGAGCGTAAGGTGAATAGCACTTTTTCCAATATTGTTATTATAAGGTTCAAAGACTCATGTTTGAATAGGGATTTGTGCCCTTTTTATGGGATAAATATGCTTTCATTCTGCTTCTCATTACCCCTTAAGACCTCTTTTATAGGGGGTCTTAAATCCTGATTATTTGTTATATGTCACATATAGTCATGCAGACCTAGGACAAACAAAAGCCGCTCGGTTGAGGAGCGGCTTTTGTAAACGGCTTATGAAGCTGATTCTTCTGATTCTTGTGGATTCTTAACGTACCAGATGAATTTCCCTGTATATCCGTAAATAATAGCAAGAGCAATGGCAACAAAGCTCAACCACATAAATGGTAAATAAGAGAATGTCGATACGCCTAGAATTCCCGCCATGTAAATCCCGTTATCTGACCAAGGAACCATTCCTGACGTCAGCGTACCACCGACCTCTGAGTTTCTGGATAAAACTCGTCTGTCTAACTTTAATTTATCATAGCTCTTTTCCATAATTTTCGGTGTAAGAATTAATGATACATACATCGCACAGCCAAAGATATTGGCGAAGAATGCAACAACAAGTGTTGATAGAGTCACATTTCCTGCATTATGCAATTTCTTCTCGAATGTAGCGACGATGACTTTTAATACGCCCAAGTATTCAAGTACTCCACCGAAACCAAGTCCGAGAATAATCACCACTAGAGATCCTAACATATTGACAATACCGCCACGATTTAACAGCGTATTTAAGAAATCAACATCTGAATTAATAGAGAAACCATTATAAGCTGTACCAAGTGCATCGGCTGGATTCATTCCCTGGAATGCCATTGCCCAGACAGCACCAAGAAGTGCGCCAATAGCAATAACAGGCATTGAAGGTTTTTTCAAGACAAGTAATAGTACAACAATCAACGCCGGAATAATCATCCAAATATTAATGGTGAATGTGTCCTGCAGTGCTTGTTTCAAAAACTCTACTTTGCCTTGATCAATATTTTTTCCGCCATACATAAATCCGGTGATTGTAAACATAATGGCTGTAATAACAAAGGCAGGAATGGATAAGACCATCATCGCTCTAACATGTGCGAGCACGTCCACTTTTGAAAGTGAGGAAGCGAGCACCGTACTATCAGATAAAGGAGATAACTTATCACCAAAATAGGCTCCAGATAAAACGGCTCCAGCCACGATAGGTAATGGAATTCCCAATCCTTCACCAATTGCAATCATGGCAATACCTGCAGTTCCAACTGTCCCCCATGATGTACCTGTAGCAACAGACATAATGGAACAGATGATCAGCGTAGCTAGTAAGAAAATATTAGGATGAATAAATTCCAGTCCGTAATAAATTAATGTTGGTACCACTCCGCCGGCAATCCATGTTCCAACAAGTGCACCTACTGCAATTAAAATCAAAACAGCCTCTAAACCATTCGATATCCCTTTTGTAATGGCGTTTTGAAGGTCTTTGTATGAATGTCCTAATCGAATACCTAAAGCAATGACCATAAACCATGAGATAAACAATGCCAGTTGAATATCCAATTTGAAATAAAGAGTAAAAGATAAAACAATTGCTAAAAATAAGCCAAGTACAAACACGACTTCTAAAATAGACGGCAGACGTGGTGATTTCATTGTGTTTCCTCCCTTTGTGCGTGCGTTAAGCGTTTTCAAAATATTGTGAAAAAAGTGTGTCAATTCGAAAGAAAGTGAATTGCCTGTTTTTCTCTATTTCACAGGCAATTCTACATATTAATAAAATAAAATTTTTGATATTATTATCGCTCTAGGAGCTCTGCACCCGCAATGCCAGGCTTTGTCATCTCGAATGGATTCAAAATAATATCAAGTTCTTCTTCTGTTAACACATCATTTTGCAAGCAAAGATCTCTGATCGATTGTCCTGTTAAAATGGCTTCCCTTGCGATTCTAGCCGCGGCTTCATAGCCTAAGTGAGGGTTCACAGCAGTGATCACGCCTGCACTTTTTTCGACATATTCTTTCAAACGTATTTCATTTGCTTCAATGTCCACTAAGCAATGATCTGTGAATGAACGGAATCCGTTATTCATTATACTAATAGATTGAAGCAAGTTAAAGACCAAAACAGGCTCCATCACATTTAACTCAAGCTGACCTGCTTCAGAGGCAAGACAGATGGTGTGGTCATTCCCAATGACCTGGAATGCGATTTGGTTAATGAGCTCTGCCATGACTGGATTGACTTTCCCAGGCATAATGGATGATCCTGGCTGACGAGCTGGCAATGCAATTTCAGCAAGACCTGCACGCGGACCAGAAGCCATTAGGCGAAGGTCATTGGCAATCTTAGACATGTTCATCATGCATACTTTTAATGCAGCAGACACTTCTGTGTAAGCATCTGTATTTTGCGTTGCATCCACAAGATGCTCTGCGCCTACAAGCGGAAGACCAGAAATATCGGCTAGCTTCTTCACGACGATCTCAATATAACGAGGATCTGCATTTAGGCCTGTCCCAACAGCTGTTGCACCCATATTGACTTCATATAAATGCTGCTTTGATTGGTTGATCCGCTTAATATCACGGCTGAGCACGCGGCTGTAAGCCTCAAATTCCTGTCCTAAACGAATTGGAACAGCATCCTGTAGGTGCGTACGTCCCATTTTGATCACATGATCAAATTCTTTCGCTTTCTTTTTGAATACGTCCTGCATCGTTTGCATTGTCTCAAGCAGAATGTCTAACTGCTTCAATACAGCAATATGGATAGCTGTTGGAAACGAGTCATTCGTTGATTGTGACATGTTTACATGTGTGTTTGGGCTTAAATGGATGTATTCACCCTTTTGATGTCCCATGATTTCTAGCGCTCTGTTTCCAATCACTTCATTGGCATTCATATTCATCGACGTTCCTGCGCCGCCTTGAATTGGGTCTACAATAAAGTACTCATGCAGCTTGCCTTCAATGACTTCATCAGAGGCTTGTACGATGGCATTTCCAATTCCTTCATATAAACGTCCAACTTCCATATTGGCTTGAGCTGCTGCTTTTTTCACGATGGCAAAGGCTCTAATTAGTTCCTCGTGCATGCGATATCCAGTAATCGGGAAGTTTTCTTTTGCACGAAGGGTTTGAACCCCATAATACACGTCTGCCGGAATTTCTTTTTCTCCAAGAAAATCCTTCTCATGGCGATAAGTTGCTTGAACCATCTGATATGACCTGCTTTCTATAGAATAGTTAAATCACTAAATCTTCTGCGATTGGCGTTTCCATAATCTTTTTCACTTCTCTTGGGTCTGTTGTTTTACCTAGTGCCCACATGAGTTTCGGCACGATGGCCTCTGTGTTCATGTTTCGTGAACGTGCCACTAGTTCTTGATTGATTTTACGTCCTACTTCATACACGCTCATGTCTTCTCCTTCTTCAAGACACTGAGTTGTGATGACAACAGAAATGCCTTCTTCGAGCAATTCGTTGATTTTCTCTAAAAGGTTTCTTCCTTCGAAAGGAATTCCGCCACTGCCGTAGCTTTCGATGACGACTCCTTTGTAAACACCTTTGATTGCATCTAAGAACTCAGGCTTTAGACCTGGGTGCAATTTCAAGAGACAAACGTCAGTGTTTAACGATGCATCTAATTTAAGCGGTTTCATTGACGATCTTTTTACTTTGCTATTGTATTCAATTTGATGGTTTTCAATCGATGCAATATATGGATAGTTAATACTTTCAAATGCATCATAGCTTTTCGTTCTTAGTTTGATTGCGCGTGTCCCTTGAATGACTCTGCCATCAAAGACAACATACACGCCGCCTACGCCGTCACATGCAAAGCGAATCGCATCGGTGATGTTTTTCTTCGCATCTGTTTTCTTGAACGTAATCGGGATTTGTGAGCCTGTAATGACAATTGGCTTATCCGGATTTTGCAGCATATAAGATAGTGCTGCTGATGTATAGGCCATTGTATCGGTTCCATGCGTGACGACAAAGCCGTCATATTGATCATAATTTTCATAAATGGCTGTTGCGATATCCACCCAGTATTCAGGCTGCATATTTGTACTATCTATACTCATTAGGGACTTTGTGTCCATTGTGTACTCTGCATTAATTTCGTTTAAATAGCTTAAAAGGTCCTCAGCTTTAACACCTGGAGCCAAACCATTTTCACTCTCTACAGATGCAATCGTCCCACCAGTGGTTAAAAGCAATAATTTCTTCAACAGGTCCACCTCTTTCAGTAAAATTACTTCGTTTGTCACACATATTATAAGCTAGCTTGTGCTATTCTATAATATACGCTTTACGCGTACCTTCATTGCCATTATAGTCACATAACGCGAATTAATCAAGAAATTATTACGCATAACGCGTACATTCTATCACAAAATATGATATACTGTTGTTGTATATAAAGGAGCGTTCATGTAATGATACTCGATCGTTTAACCACTCTTAGAAAAAAGAAAAAATGGTCTCTCCAGCATACGGCAGATCGCCTAGGTATCGCCAAAAGCACCTATGCCGGTTACGAATCTGGGTACCGACGACCTTCGCTTGAAGCAGTGAAGCGCCTGGCTGATTTGTATGATACGTCCATTGATTTTTTACTTGGTAGAACGGACGAGCCAGAGATACAACGTAAAATCTCTGACATCAAAATTGAACTGACGGAAGCAAAAGAAGGAACCATTCTTGTAGACGGCGTTCCCCTAAATGATGAAGAAATCAAACAGCTTGTTGCCTTTATTCGGGCGAAAAACACCCTAAAAGTATAAAAAACATAGAAAAGAGAGGCCCCTATTAATCGGGTGCCTCTCTTTCCTTTTTCAGCTGCTTAAGAATAAGGAGAAGACAGCTGACTTAATTCCTCTAACCGCCGCTTCGCTTCTTCTTTATTAAATGAACTATAATAGCGATAATTCTCATCATCTAAGATGCGGTAATGCTGACTGAGCACATTTTGCTGAAGACGAAATGTGCCTTTTTTGATAGAAGTCCGCCACCAAACCTTTCCGCCGATTGTCCGTTCCACCGATAGATGCAATTCATCATGTGCCACGACTTCCAGAATCTCAAGCGGATCATCCCCTAGTGTCCCTTTTAAAATGTCACTATCTCTGAATAATGCACATACGGCCGCCGTTTGCGTCCAGTTGAGGCGCAGCCTATTTTTTTCAACCTGATGCAAATGCCGTTTCGATAAACCAAGTACCTCAGCCATGCGGTCCTGCGTATAATTCTTTTCTTTTCGAATCCGTGTCATTTGTTCTGTGACGAGGTCGATTACCATCTCTTTATCCATCTCTCATCACCTCTCCGAGTATTCAGTCTTTACTGACATCATACACGATTTCTTCGAAAAAGTGGCGCCTCATCCTTTAGAATATTGGCAAATACTATCTAATTGATCTGCTCTTCGACCTGACCATGCTGCTGTCTCCAATTCTCTTGGGCTGCCTGATTTAAATATGGATAGATCTCTTGTTTGACGGTTTGCTCGAATACTTCTTCATCTAAAATACTGTACGCTGGAATCTTGATCAATTTCCCATCCATTTTCCGAATGAGCACATCCATGAAGAGAAATCCCCTTACACTGTACCGATGCCTGCGCATATCAATGGATTGAATGTCATGAAAAGGGATCGTCCGCTCTCGATACAGTACAGCACCATTTTTTCCGCGCTGAATGCGAAAAATCACATTTCCCCTCTTCGTAAAAGCCGGCAGAATCATCAAAAAAGAGATCAAGCCATAGACAATGCCTAATAGTCCGCCTAAAAATAAAAACAATGTATAATTCGATTCAAATGTAAGAGCTTCTGAAAACAACCAAATACCAATGATACCGAAGCCGCCCGTTGCTAAGAATGCCCATACCCTTAAAAAGGTCCTGCTTCTCACTTCTATTACTTCACTTGGATTCAAGCGTCATTCTCCTTTTCTCCATTAGAATATAGAACGTAATCCGTCTCTATGAGCCGTCTCCACGCGAAATTCACTTTCTTTTATTCCCGACACAAGCCACGACTGTTTCTCACCTGGAATGACAAATAACATGGATTCCACATCAGGCGTATTATTTTTGTCGTAGACGACCTTCATGAGGGAGTCCATCTTTCCTTTTCTCTTCTGTACATCAGAAACAAATGCCTGCACGAGTTCTTCGTTCTCTGCTCGATGAAGGAAGGAGGGCCACTCATTCTTCGCCTCACTTGCTTGCTCTAATAGCTTTTCAAATTCCTCTGCTTGCAGGGTGACGACAGGTGCAGGGTGATCACTCATCTGTATATTGAAAAAGGCAGTCACTTGCTCCTCTGCCTGCTGGTCATCTTTCAGTTTTTGAATCTGATGGACTTGTTGATCATAAAGCGTATGGTGCGCATATACGCCCATCTGTGTCGTGTGAAAGGAGGTACTGACTTCTTCATCTTCATCCCCAAATCGAGATGCCTTGACGGTGTGAGATGCATCATTCATCGCCTGGATGAAATGACGGTATTCCGCTTTATAACGATATTGTCTGTTTCGAAATTCAAGTACACCTTTTGCGAGCAAAGAGCGGCATGCAATTTCAAATAAAAACCCTAGGCGCTCGTCCTCTACATCAGGATAATAGGCTTCCTTTAAGGACATGCCCTGTTCAAAATAGCCTTCACTGTAAAAACTAAAGATGAGTTCCTCAATACTTAGACTTAGCTGATCCAACTTGATCTCTCCTTATCCAAAAGAAAATGCACCCTTAAAGAAATCGCCTGCACCTTTTATGAGCGAATCTGCGGTTTCTTTTGTTTTTTCTATCCCTTTATGTATCACCTGATTTGCCTGATCAATGGTGTCATTAACTGCCTTCACACCTTTACCCGCCAGCTCGAATGCTTGTTTCCCTTTATCCACGACCGCATGAATTGGGTCCTTTAATTTCACTGCAACCTGCTCAGCAAAGCCTGATGTCAGCTTGGCGACTTTTTCTCCTATAAATCCACCGACTGCGGAACCAATGGCTCCTCCAACGACGGTTCCAATTGGTCCTGCAAAGCTTCCAAGAGCTCCTCCGACAACGGCACCTGCGACAGACCCGCCAGCGATAAAGACCGTATTGTTCACTGCATTTCCAACAGCCTTAGCATTTTCACGCTTAAGGACTTCTGGCTGATCACCGAATTCTGCATAGTTCTCGGCAATTTTCAATCCACAGCCGACTGTTTCCGTTGCACCAGTGACTACCGTTGCAATGATGGCATTTCCTTTCGCGAATCTTGATCCATTTTTCAAAACAGACTTGATCGCAGCCGTGTCCTTCCAATTGATACTTCCTTTTGTAAAGTCACGGACACTGTTCGTGAATGCAACTGTATCGTCAGGATAAAATTTTGTGAATTTCTTATGGACCAAATCAGCCATCGACCAGTTTGATCGTTTTAATAATTCTTTATTACTCAGCCAAATCCTTGCTAGCCGGTCAAATCTCGTTCCTTCTACCCGGCTGGTCAGATCAAGCAGCAGCTTTGAATGCTGCGCTGCATAACGGCCATTGTCTTTAATGAAAGTCGTCATCCCAAGCCCGTAGTATTTCGCCTGCATCATCACAATACCAGCTAAGCTCGTGAGTGTACCATATTGATCATAGATACTGTACAATTTCCGTAAAATATCGTCTGCTTCGACCATTTTATCTTTTGCATGACGAATCGTAATATCATCACTGCTCAATTTACTGATCAATGCTTGTCCTGCTCCCCATGCATCCCCGACGCCTGAAAAACAGCTTCTATACCGAGGATCACAGCCTAAAATGAGACCATCCAGTTCACTATGTAAATCGCGGTGCTTCGTTTCAATGGCAGAAAGTTCGCCTACAACATCATTCGCAAGCCCTGTCAGCTGATCTGGATCAACCACTATGTCAAGTGCCATCACATCATCTCCCTTCTCGGTTTCTTTCTCTCCGTTCTTCTCGTCTCTTTCGCTCAAGCTCTTCCATTCTGGCTATTTCAGCTTTCCGTTCCTCGATTTTGACCGCTGCATCGCGCAGTTCCTGACTTGTTTCAAGCAAGTCCTTTTCGAATTGATCATAGCGTGCGGTTGTTTCCTCAAAGCTTTGATCAAATTTATTCCTTGCTTCTCCCTGCCAGCCTGATCCTACTGCCTTGAGCCGATTCTCCAGCAGCTGCTTTGACTGCCGAATCTCATCAGCTGCTTCCTGAAACTTTTGAGCGAGTGCCAGCGTTTGACTAGAATCCAACTTTCGCACCCCTTTCTCCCAATTTAACGTACAAATGGATGATTTTATATGTCCTCATTATAAATAAAAAGACACCCAAAAAAATCACCCTAAAGAACCATTCAACACATCACCAAATGAAAGTAGGTCTTTTTCCTCTCTAATTTCCAGAGAAAGCCTTTCTTGTTATGAAGCGCATTCAAGACATGATAAAATGAACGTATTCTACAAAAGGAGTGACGTATACATGAAAGAGGAAATGATTCAGCGTTTCACAAGTTATGTGAAGGTAGATACGCAGTCGGATGCAGATAAGGAAAGTTGCCCATCGACTGAAGGACAGTTGAACTTAGCGAGACAACTAGTTGAAGAAATGAAATCCATCGGGATTCAAGAAGTGACAATGGATGAAAACGGCTATGTCATGGGAACGATCCCATCTAACACAGACAAAGACGTGCCGACCATTGGCTTCCTGGCTCACATCGACACAGCTACTGACTTCACCGGCAAGAATGTGAAACCGCAGCTTCATGAAAACTATCAAGGCGGCGACATCACCTTAAATGAAGAACTACATATCGTTTTATCACCATCACAGTTTCCAAATTTACAAAAGTATCAAGGACATACGCTGATCACAACAGATGGCACAACCTTGCTTGGTGCAGATAACAAAGCTGGTATCGCAGAAATTATGACCGCCATGCATTACTTAATTGAAAATCCAGAAATCAAGCATGGAAAAATTCGCGTCGCCTTTACACCCGATGAAGAGATTGGCAGAGGGCCGCACAAATTTGATGTTGATGCCTTTGGCGCTTCCTATGCGTATACAATTGACGGAGGACCGCTCGGGGAGCTGCAATATGAAAGCTTCAACGCAGCAGGTGCGAAAGTATCCATTAAAGGAAACAACGTCCACCCTGGGACAGCGAAAGACAAAATGGTCAGCGCTGCGAAGATTGGGATGCTCTTCCATAACAAGCTTCCTTCTGATGAATCTCCGGAATACACAGAAGGCTACGAGGGATTTTTCCATCTCACGAAGTTTGTAGGAGAAGTCGAAGAAGCAGAGCTGCAATATATTATTCGTGATTTTGATAAAGACAAATTTAACGAACGCAAAGCACTATTTGAAAAAATAGCAAATGACTTAAAAGCCATTTACGGAGAAAACAGCATCAATCTAAAAATTCAAGATCAATATTATAATATGAGAGAAAAAATTGAGCCGGTGAAACATATTGTGGATATTGCCCATGAAGCAATGGAAAACCGCTCAGTGACACCTGTGATCGAACCGATCCGCGGCGGTACAGATGGCTCCCAGCTTTCATATAAAGGTCTTCCAACGCCAAACATCTTTACTGGCGGGGAAAACTTCCACGGTAAATATGAATTTATTTCTGTCGAGAACATGGTGAAAGCAACAGAAGTCATCGTTGAAATCGCCCGTCTATTTGAAGAAAAAGCATAAATATGTTTACAACCGTTCCTGTTCGGGAACGGTTTTTTAATAAAAGTTTACAATTTTCTGAAACTTTTATGACATTTATTCGTACTAATAGAGACAACCCCAGAAAAATTCTTCTTGACGAGTGCAATAACTGGAAATATAATAGTTAAAAACAACCAGTATTTTAGACCTAAATTAGCAGATCACCTAAACCTTAAGAACTAAACCGATTCTGCTGCATATTTTCAGTTATAAACATCACTCACCCTGTCTACACTTAAAGAATAGGATGAATTGGAGGAATGTCATATGATGATTTTATTGATTATCGCTTCACTTTGCTGCTACTTACTATTCTCTTTCAAAAAAGATAACCGCACACCAAAACGAAAAAGCGCAGAGCTTTCGGAGTTTGAAATCTTTCGTATGCGCCGCCACTACAACGGAAAACGCCGTCACCCACTAAACGATGCACCTAAACAAGTATAAATCTGAAAAAGAGCCTCATATGGGGCTCTTTTGTGTGAGTACATAAAAAAACGACCAGATTCATTGGTCGTTTCAGATTGTTGACAAAGGGCTAAAATGATCTTGATTTTAGCCCTTTGTCTTCTTTTCAGCGTGATAGAAAACCTTTGAAGTCTAGGAAGGGCAAGCACTGGAGCGGAGCGAATTGAACATTCGTGAGCACCAGCGCGCAGACCTGACAACGAATGCGAGGGTTTGTCTACACGCTGAAACGACCAGATTCATTGGTCGTTTTTCCTTTTATTTATACACCTTCGCAGGAACTTGAATCACAGGAATTCCTACATAGTAAGGTGAAATTTCATATGGCTGGAAGACAACAGCAATTCCCTTTTTCGTGAAGTAATACTGCGTGTTGTAGTTGATTTCAATGTCTCTTTTTTTCAGGTTCGCATAGAATTTACTTTTATGTTTCTTTGTATAGTTATAGACATAATCTCTCACTTTCGTACGCTTTTTCTTTGTTTTCACAACGTCTGTCAAGAACAGCTGCTTTGTCTTTTTCTTTGTTAAAACATAGTTCATGCTGGAAACCATCGTATCTCCATGCATTCCACCATCATTCATGTAATCATAGTTTAAGATACTGAGCTTCTTCCCATTGTTAAATTTCGTTTTAAACGATCTCTCGTAAGTGATCTTCCCAAAGCCTTCCTTTTTCGCTTCGTCCTTTAAGAACAAGTACGTAGAATAAGAGAATGCGATATCTTCTTTTAAATCACGATTGATGGTTTTCATATGCGCCTTGCTTAGGTTTTTCACCTGTGCATATTTGAATGTTTTTTTCTTTTTATAATAGTGTGTGCTTACTTTTGCTTTTTTTGCTTGTTTGGCATCCGCAGATCCAACTGGCGCAAACAACGAAACAATCAGTGAAAAAATGATCAGACTGATCGTTAGGCCTTTTTTCATTGTCATAGTAAAAACCCCCATTTTTGTCTATTACCAATTGAGTATACCATGACAAAAGAACCAAAAAAAGCAGTATTTACATTTTATTCTTTCTTTTCCCACTTCGGGTTTGTTTACCGTTTTCATAAGTTCCTGTATGCTTAATGTAGAATGCTAGATGAAGTGTGGTGTTTATCATAGAAGAGAATATTTTTAGTCACATTCGGACGACGTTTCATAGTTTGTCTCCGACCCAAAAAAAGATTGCCAATTACATTTTAGAAAATCCTCAGAAAGTTGTGCTTCATTCCATTAGTGCACTCGCTGCTGAATGCAATACTAGTGAAACGACGATCTTTCGGTTTCTACGAAAAATTGGCTATGAATCGTACCAAGTGTTTCGTGTCCATGTCGCACAGGATATTGCGACCAATACGCCTCAATCCATATACGGCGAGATCGAGGCATCCGATAGTGTAGCTGACATTAAACATAAGGTCATAGAGTTAACAACAAACTCTATTCAAGATATGAAGCATATATTAGAAGACCAAGCCGTCACACAATTCATTGAACAAATGAAGCAGGCACATAAAACCGTCTTCTTTGGAGCCGGTGCATCCAGCTTTATTGCTGGAGATGCTTATCATAAGTTCCTCCAGCTTGGTTTTGAAGTGAGTCTATGCAGTGATCCGCATATGATGAACATGATTGCTACTCACGCCACGGAACACGATTTTATCGTTGCGATCTCCCATTCAGGAGAGAGTAGAGAAATTCTTGATGCCGTGCAATTTGCTAAAGAAAAGGGAGCAAAGGTTGCCTCTATCACCAGCTATCCGAAATCAGAGCTCGCAAAGCGATCTGACTTTCATCTGCTCAGTTCTTCCAGGGAGACAACCTATCGCTCTGACTCTATGATCTCCCGTATTAACCAGCTTGTAATCATTGATGTACTATACGTTGCCGCTGTTTTAGAACTAGGATCAGATGCCATTGAGAACGTGAAACAATCTCGATTAGCCGTAGCTAAAAATAAAACATGAACGCAAAAGGCCGGAGCTGATTCCGGTCTTTTTTTGTGACTTTTCTCATATTTTCCGTTGACACGTTCCTATCACGTCATGTACATTAAATGAACAATAGTTTATTTCCTACTATTAAAACAAAAAGATAGTATATATACTAACAAAAGAAAAAGAAAGCGCTTTTTATAAGGGTTTTCTATATAGGAGGCGTTCAATGTGACAAAGAAAATTGGATTCATTGGATTAGGTATTATGGGAAAGCCTATGGCACTCAATCTATTAAAAGCCGGTCATACTGTGACTGTTTTCGATCTAAATGAGGAAGCGATTCGAGCGTTACAAGAAGCCGGAGCAAAAGGTGCTGTTTCAGCAGCTGATGCCGCTTCTGAAAGCGATATCATCATCACAATGCTTCCTAAAGGAGAGCATGTAGAGGCAGTTGTTTCAGGTGATCATGGCATTTTAACTACAGCTAAACCTGGCACTGTTATCGTAGATATGAGCTCAATTTCCCCTGTTACTTCTAGAGCTTTAGCTGCTCTTACAAAACAGCATCAGGTGGAATTTATCGACGCACCTGTCAGCGGCGGAGAACCGAAGGCAATAGACGGAACACTTGCCATCATGGCTGGCGGCGAAGAAGTCATCTTTGAGCAAGTGAAGGATGTCCTGCTTGCGATGGGCACAGAGGTTGTATTAGTTGGGACAAATGGAAGCGGAACAACAGCGAAGCTCGCCAATCAAATCATCGTCAACTTAAATATTGCAGCTATGTCCGAGGCGCTCGTTCTTGCAGCTAAATCAGGCATTGCCATTGACAAAATGTATGAAGCCATTCGCGGCGGGCTGGCAGGAAGTGCTGTTCTCGATGCAAAGGTCCCTCTCATCTTAGAACGAAACTTTGAACCAGGCGGACGTATCGACATCAACTTAAAAGATTTAACCAATGTGATGGAAACTGCTCATGATATCGGCGTTCCTCTCCCGCTCTCTAGCCAACTGCTCGAAATCTTCCACGCTCTCAAAGCGGACGGAAAATCTGGGCTTGACCATGGCGGCATCGTTCAATATTACGAAAAAATGGCTCATGTCGAAGTGAAGAAAGGATGAGATGGTCATGAAGAAAAGCACTGACATACTGAATGCCCTTCCGAAAGCGGATTCAAAGATCATTCAATCAGCATACGAACAAGCACTGAACAGCTTTCATCATAAAGTCATTGTATTAGATGATGATCCAACAGGGATTCAAACCGTACATGGCGTCTCTGTTTTCACCGATTGGTCAGAAGAAAGCATTGAAGCCGGTTTTCTTGAAGACAGCCGAATGTTCTTTATTTTGACCAATTCTCGCAGTATGACAGAGAAGGAAACGGCTGCTGTGCATGAAACAATCGCTTCAATAATTGTGAAGATAGCGGAACGGGTTGATCAGGATTTCATTATTGTCAGCCGAGGAGATTCCACTCTTCGTGGACACTTCCCGTTGGAAACTGAAGTACTCAAAACCACGATTGAACAGCAAAGATCCCGCCAATTCAATGGAGAAATCCTTCTTCCTTTTTTCCAAGAAGGTGGACGCTTGACGATCAACAATATTCATTACGTCCAAGATGGACACGAATTAATTCCTGCTGGTGACACAGAATTTGCACGAGATCGCACATTCGGCTTTCAGTCATCTCATCTCGGAGAATGGATTGAAGAAAAGTCAAACGGATCGTTCACGAAAGAGAACACCACCTACATTTCGTTAGATGATCTACGGGCTTTACGGATTGATCAAATAAAAAAACAGCTCATGAGTGTGACCGATTTTAAAAAGGTGGTTGTAAACGCTGTGGACTATGACGATGTCAAAGTCTTTGTCACCGCTCTCATTGAGGCCATTCAAGCAGGAAAGCAACTCATGTTCAGAAGTGCGGCGGCACTTACAAAAGTTCTTGGCGGTATAGGGGATCGTGCCTTATTAACAAGACATGACTTGATACAAGAACAAAGCCCGCACGGTGGTCTCATTATGATTGGTTCTCATGTGAAGAAGACAACAGATCAATTAAAAGCGCTTCAACAAAATAAAGAGGTAGCTTTTATTGAGTTTAATACACATCTCGTGCTGGAGCCTGAACTATTTCATCAAGAAATTGACCGCGTGATTCAGCAAACTGAGGCATTATTAGCATCTGGTCAATCTGTGGCGGTTTATACAAGAAGAGAACGGCTTGATCTTGGGGATGATCGTCAGGAGGAAGAATTAAAGCTCTCTGTAAAGATTAGTGATGCTGTGACAAGCATTGTCCAGCGTCTCACAATTCGCCCTAAGTATCTCATTGCCAAAGGTGGCATTACCTCCAGTGATATTGGAACTAGAGGACTTCACGTGAAACGCGCAACTGTGGCAGGGCAGATCAGACCAGGCATTCCCGTTTGGCAAACAGGCGAAGATAGTAAATTCCCTTTCATGTCTTATGTGATTTTCCCGGGAAATGTTGGTTCAAGGGATACGTTAAAAGAAGCTGTAGACATACTTGAAGGATAAAGCATAGGGGGCGTTTTCGCGCTCCCTTATGCACCACAAAGGAGGAAAGATCATGTCGTTAGTGTTTATCGGACTTGGCGTTTTATTATTGCTTTTACTCATGGTTGTCTTTAAGTTAAACGCTTTCATATCTTTGATTATTGTTTCTTTAATTGTTGCTGTTTTAGAAGGAATGTCTCCGCTTGAAGCGATTGCTTCCGTCGAAAAAGGACTCGGCAGTACGCTCGGGCACCTCGCACTTGTTCTCGGTTTTGGGGCGATGCTTGGTAAATTGATGGCTGATTCTGGCGGAGCTCAGCGTATTGCGATGACACTCATTGACCGATTCGGTATTGGAAAAATTCAATGGGCAACGATGCTGACGGGATTTGTGATCGGAATTGCTCTATTTTATGAAACCGGATTCATTATCTTAATTCCACTAGTCTTTACGATCGCACAAGCTGCAAGACTACCTGTGCTTTATGTGGGTATGCCGCTCGTCGCTGCACTCATCACCACACATGGCTTCCTCCCTCCTCACCCAGGGCCGACTGCCATTGCAAATGTATTTCAAGCAAACATGGGACAAACCTTATTAGTTGGGATTATTTTAGCGATTCCTGCTGTTTTAATAGGCGGACTTCTCTTTACGAAACTATTTAAAAAAGATCAGTTGCACGCACATATTCCAAAGAACTTATTTAATCCAAAGGAATTTACAGAAGAAGAAATGCCAAGCTTCGGCATTAGCATTTTCACCGCTGTTTTGCCTGTATTGCTCATGACATTCAGAGCAGTTTTAGAAATTTTCTTCCCGTCCTCCCCATTACTGCCAACCGCTGAGTTTTTAGGTGAACCGGCGATTGCACTGTTAATCTCCGTGCTCCTTGCTATCTACACGTTTGGACTTGGCAGAGGCAAGAGCATGCAGGATGTGATGAAATCGATCACAGATTCTATCGGTTCTATTGCCATGATTTTATTAATTATTGCAGGTGGCGGCGCCTTTAAACAGGTGCTCATTGATAGCGGGGTTGATCAATACATTGCAGGAATCATGCAAGGAAGCACGCTTTCTCCACTGCTTCTCACATGGCTGATTGCTGCGGTCCTTCGTGTATCTTTAGGATCAGCCACCGTCGCCGGTCTCACAGCGGCTGGCATTTCTGCTCCTTTGATTGGATTGACAGGTGTGAGCCCAGAATTAATGGTGATCGCAACAGGTGCCGGCAGTATTACGTTCTCTCACGTGAATGATGCGGGTTTCTGGATTTACAAAGAATACTTTAACCTGTCCATGGCCCAAACCTTTAAAACGTGGACATTGATGGTGACCGTTCTTTCACTTGTCGGACTAGCGGGTGTTCTCGTCGCTGATTTGTTCATGTAGAAAATTAACTGTAAAAACCATTGACTTTCTCTCGGAAAAGTTGAATAATTATGTTTATTAAGAAAATTGAATCAAAGGTAACCTTATTAAGAGTGGTGGAGGGACTGGCCCTGTGAAACCCGGCAACCGCTGTTCCTCGGAACAGAATGGTGCTAATTCCTTAAGCAAGCAGATGCTTGTTTGAAGATAAGGCAGAGTTCTCTCAGTATATGATGCTCTTCCTTATCCAAGGAAGAGCTTTTTTATTTGATTTTTAACCTTTAGAAAGAAGGGATTCAGCATGACACAAGTACAAACCATTGGAAAGAAAACAACGAAACCGCCATTTCGCGCAGATCAAGTAGGCAGTTTACTTCGTTCAGAACGTATCAAGGAAGCACGCAAGCAAAAAGCAGACGGCACACTGACAGCAGAGCAGCTCCGACAAATTGAAAATGAAGAAATCACTCGTATTGTTGAGAAGCAAAAGGAAATTGGATTAGAGGTTGTCACAGATGGCGAATTCAGACGTGCTTGGTGGCATTTTGACTTTCTTGAGGGGCTCGATGGGGTCGAAGGATTTGAAGCGGATCAAGGTATTCAATTCCACAATACGACGACAAAAGCACGGGGCATCAAAGTAACGGGCAAAATTGATTTTACAGATCATCCAATGCTGGAGGATTATCGATTCCTTCACAGCATCGCTGGGGATCATACGGCTAAAATGACGATTCCAAGTCCGAATATGCTCTTTTTCCGTGGAAAGCTTGAAGAAGGAGTATACGACAGCCTAGAGGCATTCCACCATGATGTGGCACAGGCGTATAAGAAGGCCATCCGTGCTTTTTATGATGCAGGCTGCCGCTACTTGCAGCTGGATGATACAGCATGGGCCGTGTTCTTTTCTGAAAAAGGGCATGAACAAATCAAAGCCTTTGGCCGAGAAGAAGATGAACTGCGTGAGTCATTTGCGAAAACAATCAATGAAGCAGTTGCCGATCGTCCAGAGGATTTGGTGATCACTATGCACATTTGCCGTGGTAACTTTAAATCGACGTGGGCAGCTGAAGGCGGTTATGAAGCAGCGGCAGAAACGATTTTTGACGGCTTAGATCTGGATGGTCTCTTTTTAGAATTCGACGACGATCGTTCTGGCGGTTTTGAACCCCTTCGCTATGTGAAGAACCCAAACCTCCAAATCGTACTAGGGCTTGTCACTTCAAAATATGGTGAGCTTGAGCCTGCTGAACAGATTAAAAAACGAATCAAGGAAGCAGCTCAATACGTTGACATTAACCAGATTTGCTTGAGTCCGCAATGCGGGTTCGCCTCAACGGAGGAAGGCAATTTGTTAACAGAAGAGCAGCAATGGGAAAAGCTTCGTCATGTGATTGAGATTGCAGATCAAGTGTGGACTTCATAGTCCCCTTGACGAAAAAAAGACAAACCGCAGTATGAACGGTTTGTCTTTTTTCTTTTATGCATCTAAATGATTACCATTTGTCGCAATCACTTGTTTATACCAATCGAAGCTTTTCTTTTTCTTTCTATCTAATGTACCTTTTCCTTCGTTATCACGGTCGACATAAATGAAGCCGTAGCGTTTTTTCATTTCAGCTGTTGATGCGCTGACAAGGTCAATTGGGCCCCAGCTTGTATAACCCATCAAGTCTACTCCGTCTGCAATGGCTTCTCTCGCCTCTAGCAAATGGCTTCTGAGGTAATCAATTCGGTAATCGTCTTGAATGGAACCGTCTTCTTCTACTTGATCGACAGCTCCCAATCCATTTTCTACGATAAACAATGGTTTTTGGTAGCGGTCATATAGTTGGTTTAGTGTTGTACGAAGTCCTTTTGGATCAATTTGCCAGCCCCAATCACTTGCTTCTAGATAAGGGTTTTTCACGCCTTCAAATAGGTTACCACCAGTCACTTGTCCAAGAATCTCTGGATCTGTACTTGTCACAAAGCTCATGTAATAGCTGAAGCCAATATAGTCCACTGTATGGTTTCTTAGGATGTCTTCATCACCATCTTGGATCTCAATATGAATTCCATTTTCGCGGAAGTATCGTTTCATGTAACCTGGGTAGTAGCCTCTTGCCTGTACATCTGAGAAGAACAATGTTTTACGATCTTGATCAATCGCTGCAAACATATCTTCTGGTCTTGAGCTGTACGGATAAGTTGTCATCGCTGCGATCATACAGCCGATTTTCGCATCAGGAATGATTTCGTGTCCTGCTTTGACAGCTAAAGCACTTGCAACAAATTGGTGATGCGCTGCTTGATATTGAATGCTTTTCTCGTCTTCGCCCTCTTCAAATACAAGTCCGCCACCAGTGAAAGGCGCATGTAACACGACGTTGATTTCATTAAAGGTCATCCAATATTTCACTTTGTCTTTATAGCGAGTAAACAACGTTTTCGCGTATGTTTCATAAAGATCGACAAGCTTACGGTTTCTCCAACCACCGTAGTTTTTCACAAGTGCAAGCGGCATTTCATAATGAGAAATCGTGACAACTGGTTCAATTCCATACTTATGCAGTTCATCAAATACTCTGTCATAAAAAGCAAGACCTGCTTCATTTGGTTCAGCATCGTCGCCATTTGGGAAAATACGTGGCCAAGAAATGGATAGTCTGAAGCATTTGAATCCCATTTCTGCAAAGAGTGCAATATCTTCTTTATAACGATGGTAGAAGTCAATCGCATCATGATATAAGTTCAAGTCTTTCATTGATTCATCGAATGGATGCATAATACCGTGCGGTGATACATCAGCTGTCGATAAGCCTTTTCCATCTTTATTATAAGCACCTTCAATTTGGTTGCCTGCAACAGCGCCGCCCCATAAGAAACCTTTAGGAAATGTTTTTTCTAACTTGTTCATGTTGAATGCCCTCCTCGTTTTCTTCTACACTGACTGTGAGCAGTGTCTCTTGTACTGAAATCGTGCCTTCTGTTTTCGCATCAACTTGTGCAAAATCGTTTGTGTTGGTCACAATAATTGGTGTGGTGACATCATAGCCTTCTTGCTGAATGCCCTCGATATCAAATTCAACGAGCACATCTCCTGCTTGAACAAGATCACCTGACTCTACATGACTTGTGAAATGCTTTCCGCCAAGCTTCACCGTATCAATTCCAACATGTATGAGAAGCTCTGTGCCTTGGTCACTCTTTAAGCCAATGGCATGCTTCGTTTGAAAAATGGTTTCAACCTTGCCATTGAATGGTGCTACTACACGTCCAACTGTTGGGACAATGGCTGTACCTTTACCCATGATTTCATTTGAGAATGTTGCATCATTTACTTGATTTAGCGGCTTTAGTTGACCTTCAAGCGGGCTTTGTACCACTTCATTTTGAAGTGCTGCTGTGTCTTTCTTTTCTTCTGGTTTGTCTGCTTTTGTATCATCTTTCACTGGTACATCTTTGAACCCTAGAACAAGTGTCATGATGGTTGCTACAACAAAACCGATGACTAATCCAATGATGGAGTAGACAAATGTTGGGCCAATGAATGTTGGGAGACCCGGGAGACCTGCTGATCCAGATATCACATATGATTTTACTTTAAAGATCGACATGAACACGCCGCCTGCTGCTGCACCAATAAGGGCTGCAAGGAACGGTTTTTTCAATCGCATGTTCACACCATACATAGCAGGTTCAGTAATACCCATTAATGCAGTGATACTTGTAGACATCGCCAATGATTTGAATGTTTTGTTTTTTGATCTTAAGAAGACACCGAATGCTGCGCCTGCTTGTGCCATATTCGCTACAAACATCATTGGAAGAATGAAGTCAAAACCGTTTAACGTAATGTTGTTGATCATGATTGGAAGTAGTGCATAGTGCATACCCGTAATGATCAATGGTGACATGAAGCCGCCGATCAAGAATCCAGCCAAAATACCTGCATGTTTGAACAATAAATCAATTCCACCTGAAAGGCCATTTCCGATAATCCCACCAAGCGGTCCTACTGCGATAAGCATAATTGGTACAACGACGAGAAGTGTGACCGTTGGAACAAGGATGATCTTTAATGATTTCGGGCTGTATTTTTCTGCGAATTTTTCAACATATGAGCCGAGCCAGATGGTAAGTAGAATTGGAATCACCGATGAAGAGTACACAACGGCAACCACTGGCAAGCCTAGAAATTCTGTATTTCCTGCGCCTAGTAAAGCCGTTAACTGCGGGTGCAGTGCGGCGGCTGCAATGGCAGCGGCGATATACTGATTTGTGCCAATTTTTTTGGCGACGCTTACAGCAAGCAGAATCGGTAAGAAGTAAAAGGCTCCGTCGCCGATAGCTGTTAAAATGGCATATGTGCTGCTTTTATCCGATATCCACTGGAATGTAAGCATGAGTGCCAATATCCCTTTGATCATACCGGCTCCAGCGATGGCTGGAAGAATCGGTGTGAAGACACCAGAGATAAAATCGAAAAGCTTAGATATCACATTTTGTTTTGTTGCTTCTTCTGTACCGCCTGACTTTACATCTGTTGACAGGCCTGAGTCAGCAATCATCGCTTGATAGACATTCGAAACATCATTGCCGATAATGACATGATATTGACCCCCGCTTTGATTCACACCCATGACACCATCTGTTGATTGCAGCTTCTCTTTATCCGCTTTGCTTTCATCGTATAAGTTGAAGCGAAGTCTTGTCATACAATGCGTGACTTGCTTAACATTCTTTTCACCGCCGACAAGCTCTAAAACTTCTTTTGCTGTTTGTTTGTGGTTCATTGTGTTACCCTCCAATCGTTAATTACATCTTGATATAGAAAAAACCTAAACATCCATTAATGTCCGAAAAATAGCGATTCAGACATTAATCGATATTTAGGTTTTGCCTGCTTAACCAGTAACAATCCTTCATAGCGATTGATCGTTATTTAATTTTTATAAGTCTTTGGATATAAAAAAACCTAAATCATGCCTTATCAAAGATAGGGACAATGATTTAGGTTTTGCCTGCTTGACCAGTAACAATCCTAAAAGATTGTGGGTTATTTCGTTTATAGTTATAAATTATCATGTTAATTTTATGATGTCAACGCTTTCTTTTTAAATTTATTTTCTTTTTATCACTCTGTCGATATGCAAAGTTAAATATAGCATCTCATCTTCTATGAGACTTCGGTTGTGTTCTTTTTGAACATAATCGTTAATTTTCTCAGCACATTGGAAAGCTGCAGTGTTTTTCTCTTTTACGACCTCATACAGGAATTCATTTTGATTTTCCATTTGTGTTTCGTTAAACAGACGCTGTCCAAAAAACTTCAAATGCGTGACAAAACGGAAATAGTTTAATGATTCCTCGTCTAAATCAATTTGAAAGTGATACTTGACGATATTTAAAATATCTTGAATGAGTTTGGTAATTTGAATCACGTTCGGCATTTCTTCATTGAGCTCTGCATTGACAATGTGCATCGCAATAAAACCGGCTTCATCCTCAGGAAGATGAATGTTGAGCTTGTCCTGAATAATCCGAATCGCTTCTAAACCACACATAAACTCATCTTTATACAACCGCTTAATTTCCCAGAGCAAGGCATTTTTGATGTCCATTCCTTTTTGATGACGTTCAATAGCAAAGGTGATATGATCTGTCAGTGTCACATAGATGCTGTCATTCAAATTTTTATTAAGGGTTGTTCTCGCATGATCAATAATCGCCTCACACACTTGCATATACTCGATTGGAATATCATAAAGCAGGGTTTTGAATTTTTCTGATATATCTTTATTTTGAATGGAAAATACTTTCTCAATACGTTCTTCGTCAATCGGGTCTCCACTTTTCTTTTGAAAAGCGATCCCTCTGCCCATAATGACCAGCTCATGCTGCTCGTCATCATACGCACTGACCACATTATTATTGATTACTTTCGAAATGATCAATTGATACCCCCCAGTACATTCCGCTTTTTCGAGCATCTCATTGTTGATTGATATGTCATGTTATTATTATTTTCAAAAAAGAGGACTTTAAGATGATTTTACATTTTTTTTTGATACGGTCAACTAGAAAGAATGACATATTACCTCTCAAAAATGACGAAATAGGGGCAAAAAAGTCTAAAAACATACACAAAAACACTCTATAAAGAGTGTTTTTTACAAAATTAGGAGCAATCCCAATTATAGACGACATTCTCGAAATTTTTTCGTTTGAGGTCTTCTGGTTTGATAAAAAAGTTGGCGATTCCGCAATCTCCCCACAACATGTCCACTTCATCATCTGAGTCGATTTGTAATAACAGAACGGTATGTTCCTGGTCTTCGTAGGTACGCGGGTCCTCTTGTGTAAAGCCTGGATATCCACCCAATTTGTGACCAAAGCCACTCTCTGTCTCATAAAATTCATCTAACAAGGCATCTGCTTCATCTCCATCAATACCTTCTATATCTTCGAATAGGTCCCAGCTTCGCTTACCTGTGATTTTCTCAAAGCGGAAATCTTCTACACTAATCGTTTCACTTGATCGTTCACCTGTAATGGCGCCTTCCTTCGTTACAGGAAAATAAAAATCATCAGGAATTTTCACAAAAGAAAAATCAGTCAACAACTCTTCTTCTGCCAAGAAAGGTTCCTCAATAAATTTGATCCGAAAATCTTTTTGCTCTGTTTTTTGGTCAATATTCATCCCATAAAGATCATCATGCACAGAAATAAAAATTTGCAGAAGTCCTGTTTCTGGATAATCCTTCAGCTTCGGCAGCTGGCCAAAATTAATTTGTGCCAAAAGCTTCATAGGGTGTCCTTCACCATCAACTGGATATTCATCGTTTTTAGGGAAGTAAGGATCACCTGCAATTTTGCTGTCGTATGGTCCTGTTTTTCCTTGTTTCATCTTTAGTTGAATCGTTGGCTGTTCCGTTTGATCTAACATTTTACGGTAAGGTGCTATGATTTCTTGCAGCTTCGCTGATTGTGTCACGATGGTCTTCCTCCTTATGAATAGGTCTACTGACCAGGGTAGTATCTCTTTTTCTATCATACAGAAGTGTACACTGCCTGTCAGCGATCAATCGGTCAATATCCTAACAAGTTCCTTACCTTAAAACGAAAAAAACCTCCGATTGATCTGGAGGTTGTGGTCGATCTATTTTTTATTTCACTTGATAATTCACTAAGTCTTCTGCGAGTGATTTCATCGTTTCATTTGTTTCATGGAGACCTTCAATAATTTTTGTGAACGTGCCTACAAGCTCTGCTTGATGCTCAGAAGAAGCGACAATTTGTGCTATTTCTTCTTCCATTCCTTTAATCGACCCCTGTACATCTTTTAGCGCTGTTTCAATATCAGTCGTCGCTTGTTTGGCGTGAGTTGACAGCTTTCTCACTTCCGTTGCGACCACTCCGAAGCCTGCTCCTGCTTCACCTACTCTTGCAGCCTCAATTGATGCGTTGAGTCCAAGTAAGTTCGTTTGATCAGAGATACCTTTGATAAGATTGGACACTTGATTGATTTTAGAGGAGTTTTCTACAGTGGTTTTCGTGTTTTGTAGAATTTGTTCACTTGTCGCTTGTAGTTCCTCTGAATGTGCAGCAACTTGCTGTACCATTGCGACTAGTTTTTCGGAAGCTTCGTTGCTCTCCGTCATAATGTCATCTAATCGTTGTTGATTGGTCTGATCATAGGCCACGCAGAAAGCAGCGACTACCTGACCCGTCTCATCTTTAATTGGAACGGCTACAATATCCATTGGAATTCCGTATACTTCTTTCGGAATTTGGATAAACGATGGCTCTCTCCCATTTTTCAACATAGAAAAGTTTTCGAACCCTGGAGCTACGATATCCCCAGCTTTAAACCCTAGGTCAATGTTTCCATGTTGCTGATAATAAAGAACCTTCTCTTTCCCTAAAACAGAAAAGGTTAGTTGCTCTCTCATAGCTAGTCCAATGATTGGTAAAGCGTCTATTATGTTATCAATTCTCTGTGACATTCGCTCACGTTCATCCTCTCTTTTTCTCAGTACATCCTCTTTATCGGTTCGTTATAAGGTCTATTACAGCCTGTAATGTGCACTAATATCAATCAAATGACCTAAGACATATAAAAAGCCCACATTCTATCAAGAGAATGTGGGTGTTTTTAAAAAAAGGACATGCATATCAAAATACTGATACCGATGAGCAAAAGATACATATAGTCGATCCACGAAGTGCTGATGACATGATAATACGTCCGCTCTCTCTCACCCGTGAAGCCTCTTGCTTCCATCGCAATGGCCAACCGTTCTGATTTTCGTACGCCCTGTGTAAAAAGAGGAAGTGCATAACGCATAAAGGCTTTCCAGCTGTTTTTTTGCTTATAGCCTCTAATTTTATGCGCCGCCTTCATTTGCTTTAATTCACTTTGAAATAACGGAATAAACCGGAAGCCAGCAAGCATCCCATATGCCCATTTTGGCGACATTTTGCACTGATGAATGAGACTCATCATAAATGCTGTCAAATCTGTTGTGGACGTAAACAGGAGACCGAATGTCACAAAGCCAAGCATTCTGAGAGCGATGGTGAGTCCATTTCTTAAACTCTCCTCTGTCATATGAAACCATGCCCATTTCCAAACAGTATGATCCCCCTTGCCAAAGGCTGCCATCATCCAGAACACGAGAATAAAAAAGAGCAGATAAGGGACAAGTCTTGTGAAAAGATACTTCAAATTCCATCCGCCTAAGATAAGTCCAATACCAAGTGCAAACAGCCAGATGATGAAGGTTGTTTTAGGATCAGATATCGCCATGAGACAACACATCGCAAGTAGATGAGTGAGTAATTTGATGACTGGATTCACAGTGGAAAGAAAGGAATGATTACTTTGCAATCGTCAGCACGTCCTTTCTTTCAGCCACATAGCGATAATGCAACGGGGTTCTCAGCTGATAAGCATTGACAAGTTCCCGATTTGAAAACAAATCATAAGGCGTGCCATCATACACATGCTTTTCTTGATGAAAAAGAAGCACTTGATCGGCACACTCATCGACAAGGTCCATATCATGTGTGACCATTAAAATAGTGGTGCCTTGGCGTTGACGATCTTTCAAGCGCCTGATTAATTCCTTCGCTGTTCTTTCATCCTGCCCGAAAGTCGGCTCGTCTAACAATAGGACATCCTGATCAAAAAGGAGCATTGTAGCCACACTCAATCTTCTTTTTTGACCTAGGCTTAAAGTGAAAGGATGAGCTTTTGCATGCTTTTCTAAACCGAACTCTTTCAATAGCTGAACTGTTTTTTCTTGCACAACGGATTCTTGCCAATTACGCTGCCTTCCACCAAATGCAATTTCATCGAACACTGTATCTTGTATGAATTGAAGCTCCGGATTTTGAAACACAAAGCCTGCCTTTTCATATAGTTCTCGGTCTGACCACTTTTTAAGGAGTGTCTCTTTTAAAAAAATGTGGCCTTTTTTCGTTGGCTCTAAACGAACCAAATGTTTAAGACATGTGCTTTTTCCGCTTCCATTTTCCCCAATGATCGCCACCCATTCCCCTGCTTTGATATCAAGCTGAAGATCACTCATAATCCTCTTTTTCCCGTAGCTTAATTGAAGATCTTCTGAACGAATGATGGTCTCCCGCTTAGTCGACGGCACTTTTTCATTCTGCTTCTTTCTTGCTTCAAAGGTTTGCATAAGCTTGTGACTCATTGGATGAAATGGATCTTGAAGGATCGTAGACCATTTCTCGGGAAATAATTTCGGCCTCCAAATTCCTGCCTCTTTCATTTCTTTTTCATATGTCGTCAATACATCTTTTGGAGACCCATCTGCTAAGATGCTGCCTTGATCGTCTAATAAAATCACCCGGTCCATCCATTCAATGACCCCATCTAGCACATGCTCTACAAAAATCATGGTTTGTCGCTGATCAGCTGCAAGCTGCTGTAGAAGCTGAAATATCTCCATTCTTCCTGCTGGATCAAGCTGTGCGGTCGGTTCATCAAAGAACAGCACATCTGGCTCTAACGCTAGTAAACAAGCAAGCGCCAATCGCTGCTTCATGCCGCCAGATAATGTGTGGATGTCTGTATTGGGATCGACATCAAGTTGGACTTTTTGCATGAGCTGCTGAATGATGCCAGCCATCTCGTCACGAGGGACAGAACGGTTCTCTAAGCTAAAGGCAATTTCTTCATTGACGCGATGCATACAAAACTGGGAATCAGGGTCCTGAAACATGACGCCTGTATGTCTTTGCAATATCACTTCGCCCTGCATGTCCGCTTCTAAATGTTCTGGAATGATGCCAGCCAGAACGGAGATGAGCGTGGATTTACCGCTGCCGCTTGGTCCTAAAATAAGCACCTTTTCACCTTTTTGAATGGAAAGAGAGATTTGATGCAACACGGGCTGAGGCTGTTCATAAAAACGGACAGTGAGATTATTGCACGCGAGAAATGAATCCATGCTGTTCACCTTTGTTTCGTTTTTCTTTCATGATGGCATATTGATTCAATACACCGGTTTTAGATAATGCGTCCACCACTACTTTTGCTAAACATCCGCCCAGTATCATTCCGCTGATGATTTGAGTCATCAGTGTGATGAGTAAAACTTGAGGCGTGTAATAACCAAAGCCATTCGCAACGAGGCTGTAAGTCATTGCTCCAACAGCTGCAAAGGCACCTGACAGCATCAGTGTCCACATGCGATATCGTTTATAACCAAAAAGAGCAAAAGCAATTTCTGCCCCAAGCCCTTGGCATACACCAATCAGCAGGGCTGCAAGACCGAAGTGGCTGCCTGTTAGTAATTCCACTGCGGCAGCGGCTGTTTCTGCAATCAGGGCAGCTCCCGGCTTTTGGATGATATACGCGACGATTGGACTGGCAATCACCCAAATGCCAAACATGATGTTGCCTCCTGCTGGGCCAACAAGTGCTGTAATGGGTAAGTAAAGTGTGGACCACCCTAAATAGATGACACCACATGCTACGGATAAAATGACAGCAAGGACAACTTCCTTCATCTTCCATGTCATGATGAATGCACCTCCAATGGAACTGGCCAATCTTCCACCGTAAACGCCATATCCCAAAACTTGTACTCAAGCTGACAGCTTAGGATAAAGTGCTGTTTCATTTTTTCCTTTTCCTTCTCACTTGCTGCTTCCGCCAGCTGATCGAGCCGCTTGCAAAGCTCTACTGTAATAGAGTCGGTTAACCCTCCATAAAATGTGATCCACTCATAAAAAGGATGTGATGGGTCAGGCTGCACATCTGTGAGCATTCGTTTCCCAATTTCCCAATATGTCCAAGGGCATGGAAGCAGGACAGCGATGATTTCTCCAAGCGTGCCTTCCTTGGCAACTTGCAGCATATAATGAATATAGTGATGAGCACTCGGAGCAAGCGGGGCACCTTGGAGCTCATCATATGATACACCTGCCACTCGGCAAAGATTTTGATGAGGGTGTGTCTCACTATCTAGTACAAACGCAATCTGCTGATGGAAAAAGGCAATATCTCCTTTGTCTGTACATCTGCTAAGAGCCGCTGCATAAATTTTAATAAAAGCATGTAAATATTCTGCATCTTGTTTGACGTAATGAATGATCTGTTCCTTTTCCAGCTTTCCTGCTGCCAGCCCTCTGACAAACGGATGCTGATAAATGGCTTCAAATAATGGTTCTGTTTCTTCTCTTAATTGCGCTGAAAACGTCATAAAAAAAGCCTCCTCTTCTTCAGTTGAATAAATGAAAAAGCCACCCCAAATGGAGCGGCCTTCTTATCGATTCAATCATGAATAAGACGAGGTCCAGCTCCACTTCCCTCCGCTAGTACAAACTAGATCAGGTTCAAAGGGTCCAAGATTTTCTCTTGTCTCAGTCATACATGACTCCCCTAGTGGACTTTTGTCATTTAATTATCTTTACTCTACACATGTAGAGATTTGCTGTCAACCGCCTTTCTTAATTCAACGTTCTGATCGTAGGCAGCTTTTCGATCCCTGCAGCATAGTAAAAATTAAGGACACTGAAGAAATCAATTGGTTTTCCCGTTTTCAAATCAACAGCTAAAATATGATCGCCGTAATTTGTCATATCATCAATATCTAAACGCCTTGGCGTTGTCTTTCCAAGTGTATCAACAAAGCTACTATGGTAGTATTGCCCGCTAGCAAACGATGATTCATGATACATAAATAACGTCTCCACATCTAAGTAGACGAGAATGGCCTCAGATGAACTCGCATAAGGAGAAGAGTACGATACTGGTGCCGAAATACTTTTCACTTTCACACTTTCAACAGAATGGGTTCTCTGATCATATTTTCCGTCATAGGAGAAATAAAATACACGCTCCCATTTATAATCGGCGGTCTTAGATTGTTTGTTATACACTTTTGTACCATTAGCGAAAACATCCCCATTCGCATACTCAGCTACAAAGTATTGCAAGGTTGAGGAGAGGGAAACAGCCCCAGTGAAATTGGGTGGGTTTTTTGCATTCACTTGTAACGTGTAAGAGTCTCCGAAATTTCCACCGCTTGTGATACCGAATGCGTAGTCACCTGCTGGTAAATTGGTCAAACCAAGGAGACTGCCTGCTGGCTGAATCAAGTCCGTCGGATAAGCTTGTCCAGTTTCATAATCAACAACAAATAATTGTACGAAATAATCGGGATTTGAAGAGGTAATTCGGCTGATGAGTGCCTGAGGTGAAGTCGTACTTAACAACCATAAATCGACTGGGTCATCCTCTGATAAGACAACCGATTGGTTGATGGCTAGTCCATCAATGGAGCGAACGGAAGATGTACGCATCTTACCATCTTTAGCGGCTTTTCGTTTGATACTGATTCCATTTTTCTTATCTACTTTAAAAGATTTTTTTAGCTGCTTCTTTTGGATAGCGGTTCCTTCATCCTGTTTCAAAAACGAGTCTTGCACTTGCTGAATGGCTTTTTCCGTCAGTGGTGACAATTTCCCATCTGATTTCGGTGCTTCTTCTGCTTTTAATACTGGTGAAAATAAACCTGTTGTGACGAGTAGAATGGATAATAAAGCTACAGTGATTTTTCCATATAATGCTCTCACAGGAACATCCCCTTTTTCCTCAATTGGGTTTTTTACCCTGTGAATATTTTACCATTATTTCATTCATTGTTATGGTCTTTTTTAGGAAATCTTTATGACAAAAAACCAGCCGTATTTGCTACGACTGGTTTTTTGATCACTTTATGAAATGGTTTTAACAAACAGGCGTGCTGTTTCTGCACTAGAACCTGGGTTTTGTCCAGTAATGATTTGTCCGTCAACTACAGCGTATGGTGCAAAGGCATCTCCTTTTTCAAACGCTGCCCCTTGCTCACGAAGTTTTGTTTCCAATAAAAATGGAACTTTTGATGTCAGCTGAACAGCTTCCTCTTCTTCGTTTGTGAAGCCTGTGATTTTTTTACCTTCGATAAATGATTTGCCATCTTGATCCTTCACATCAATGAATGCTGAAACGCCGTGACAAACAGCTCCGACTGCACCATTTTTGTTTGAAATAGCTAAGATTGCATCGGCTACCAGTTGATTAGACGCAAAATCGATCATTGGGCCGTGTCCTCCCGCAAAGAAAATGCCATCATAATCAGCTGGGTTCACATCTGTAAGCGCCTTTGTGTCTTGAAGTAATTCATATACATCTTCATATTGCGCTGGAACACCTTCTGGAATTGAATTTTTATCAATAGGGACAGTTCCACCTTGAATAGAGACAATTTGAACGTCTAGTTCATTTTCTTTAAAAATATGAAATGGCTCTGCCAACTCTTCTAGCCATAAGCCTGTTGGATGTCCGTTCATTTCTGAACTGCTTGTCGATACTAATAACACTTTCTTACTCATCTTGATCATCCTTTCGATTTATCATGTTTTCATTTTACATTTTGCACAATTAAATATCAAACAATTGAACTTCGTTGCAACTCTTTATGGTATACCCGATTTTCTAAAAAATATGGCATGTCATCAAATCTAATCAATATGTCACATTCTATTGGTAGGGAATTTCATGTAAAATTGTCATTGAGTGATATCATATGAGGGTAAGATGGATAGACCTCACGGATGTGAGGGGACTTTTAAAGGAGTGGAAAAGAGATGAAAACCTATTCGATTGTGATGATCATCATCACGCTCTGTATCATATTGGCCGTCTTTTTGATGAACTTAACAGGGGTCATGTATGGGAAAATTATTTTGGCTGTTGCCGTTGCACTATGTCTGACATCTATTATTCGTCTAATGGGTCTTCGAAAAAGATAAAAGCCGCCCTTTACTCGGGCGACTTTATTTACGGTTAAATTGCCAGGATAAGCGCAATTAATGCAAGAAGCGCTGGTACTCCTTGCTTGACGATGATTGATTTATTAGAGGTCACACCGCCAAATACCGCAGCGATGATCACGCAAAGAATGAAAAATAGCTGAATCATATATCCAACAGTATTCGATCCGAGAATGAGCCCCCAAATCAGTCCTGCAGCTAAAAACCCGTTATAAAGCCCTTGATTGGCAAACATCACTTTTACATTTGGATCCTTTTGCAAGTGTTCTGGCAGCTTAAAGGATCTCTTTGCCATCTTTGATTCCATAAAAAACATTTCTAATAACATAATGACAAGGTGTTCTAATGCGACAATTCCTACTAGTATTATTGCTAAAATATTCAATTTAGTTAATTCCTTTCTGATAGACGATCACGAATCTCTATTTTATCCGTGTATAAATCAAAGTCTTGTATTAATTCAAGCGCTTCAGTAAAGCGGCTTTGTGGAATGTCTTTCATTTTTCTCACACCAAACTCCTTTTTAATAAAAGCCATGATGGTATTGATATGAAGCTTACCGTGACCATCATACTCGAAATGGCTGCAAAAAGTCTGCATCGTCCCTCTTATCACCTTTAATTGCTTAGCAGTGACACAACTCATTGGTAACGCTCATCCTTTCCTTAGTTTTAACAGCTAAAAAGAACCATGTATGAAAGAAAAACCTTCCAATCTCTATTATATAATGATTTCATTCGGATATCAAAATAAAAAAGAACAGACATTCGACCAAAAAGCCGTCCTTTTCATCAAAAACAGTTTATTACCATATCAAAAAGCCGGATTCAATGGTAGAATCCGGCTTTCTGTTTAGTTACTTTTAGAAATTAATACCTTTCCAACAGAACGATCCTTACTTTGTCCAACAACTTTAAAGGATAGACCGTATGTTGGGACATCACGCCCTGCATCTGGATTATTTGGATTCACATAATTCTTTTTATCACTAAATGTACGAGTCGGGCGAATATAGCGATCTACCAACGTTAAGCCAGTTGTCGTTGTATAATCAATATCGAGCTTCGTACTTGGATTCAAAGAAAATGCTGCATCATGTACTTGGAAACCTGTGGCTGCAATGGAGCCGTCACTCCACTTCAATACTTGCTGATCCGCATCTACTACCCCAAGGAAACCGTTCCCTGGGTGTTTTCCTACCCAGTTATCACTGTAGGATTGATCGACATACCACACGACCAAACCGTTATTATAGCTCATGAGGCTTGCCCCGCGTTTGATATGCTTTAACCCTTTATCGACGTCAGCATATGAGCGCCACTCTAGTAAATAGTATTGAGCTGCATATTGTTTTCCATTCGATTTCGAGAATCCGTTAAAGGTGAAAGTAGATGTGCCCTCGGCATCATCTGACCACACTTTCGTCCCACCTGCAGTGATGTTTAAATCATCTACAAATAACCCTGGCAGTGAATAGCCTGCATCGGTTGTATAGCGGAATTGCAGGTCAATTTTCTTCCCTGCATAAGCAGAAAGATCAAAGGCTGCATCCACCCATCCACCTGATTTTCCGTCAATTCCATTGCCTTCGTTCGCTCCAGCTTCATTTCGATCATTCGTGATGTTACCAGCAATGGTCTTCCACTGATCAGTTCCTGTTTCACGAACTTCTACATACGCATAATCATAATCTTCTTCGATATCGTACCATGCTTTAAATGTCAGCTCTGCTTTGCTCCCTTTCGACAAATCGATACCTGCTGTCGTCATGGTCGCATTTAAATTGTCACCCGTTCCGCTGAAGTACGAATTTTGTCCTTGAGCAGGTTTTGTGACAACAATCTCTTTATCTGGTAAATCTACCCGAACCGCATCATGGTTCGTTCCTTTTGTTGCTGCTTCATCAATCAGCACTGTTTTGCTTTTCTTTAATGTTTTACCATCGATGGTTTGTCCAGTAAGCCAGTTACCGCCATGCAAGTTTTGAAGCATTTCTTTCGCATATGGACTAAAGCCTGTTGGTTCCGTTCCAGGGACTTTACCTGCCCAGCTTCCGCTTGACATGATCGACCAGTAGGAAACGGGCTCGCCTCCGCCTGTGTACTGTGTATCGTACTCATCGGGAAGACCAAGATCATGTCCGAATTCATGTGTGAACACGCCTGCCGCGCCATCTTCAGGCTCAATGGTGTAATCTAACGCGCCTAATTTCCCACCTTGTCCAACTTCAGATTCAGTGTTTGGAATTTCAAATACATCACCAAGTGACCAGCGGTGCGACCAAATCGCATTAGAGCCAAGTTGTCCGCCGCCAGCTTCTTCACCTACGCCAGCATGAACGACCATCAGATGGTCAATGATGCCGTCTGGTTCGTTATAAACGCCGTCGCCATCCATATCATAGCGGTCCCATTGATCATATTCACCGAGATCAATGTTCGGGTCCTTTGCTGCTGCTTCGAGTGCTTCTTTCACCAATTCACGCGGTCTGCCGTCACTGCCTGATTCATCAGGTACGTTCCCGCCATAATAGGCTGCTTCATACTTCGCTGTATACCAGCCAGCAACCGTTCCACTGATCGTGTAACTGCCGCCAGACTGTTTCTCATAATATTGCTTCATGGATACTTTTCGTTTCCCATCTGGACCGATGTAGCCATTTTTTCCGAAAAGCATGTCTTGATAGTGCTGCTGATCGTACTTGTCATAGTACATATCAGTCTCTTCTTTTTTAATACTATTATGCTTATAATCTTTAAAATCTACTAATAAAACCAATACCTTATCATTGCGAACTTCGCCTTTATACTTTTCCTTTTTGACCGGTTTTACATGATTGCTTTCTTTTCCATTATGCTTCTTTAACTTTTTCTTTTTGGCTAATTTGTTATGTACCTTTTGTTTGTATTCTTTCAGAAATTCAGGCTCTTCTGTTAAGGTGCTTGCACTTTGTTTCATAGCGGATTCTTCTTTTTTCTTTAGATAGTTCTTTAGTGCTTTTTGGGTTTCTGCTTCATTGGCATTCTTTTTGATCTTTCCTTGTTTTTTCAAGGCTTTGATGAGACGGTCTTCATTCACGACACTTGCGTCAAATGGAACACCTGAATAATGACCGCCATCTGAGGATGTTGATTTCTCTGTGGTGTGGGCAGATAGAGGGGTGCTGAAAGCTGTCAATGTGCCTAAACTGAGGACAGCCGTTAGTGCAATGCTCGTCCATTTCCCTTTTTTCATTTTGGTTCCTCCCTAATTTGGTAATAAATAATATCTAATTCTAGCATATTCCAATATACTTAAGTCGAAAAACATTTTATTTTCAGAAATTTTGTGGAAAATGCACAATACGGGAATGAAATGGGTGGAACAAGGTGTCGAAAATAAAAGAACCCTAGACGATAACCGCCTAGGGTGTTTGTTGTTTTACTATGAAAGTTGCTGGCCTTGAAAGGCAACAACGTCAAGTGGAGCGGCTAAGAATTCTTTTGCCTTCGCTACGAAAGCTTGGAAATGTGCACTCGCATTATGGCTCTGAACCGCAGCGTCATCTTTCCACACTTCTACCATTAAGAAGGTATGTTCCTTATCTGTATCCTTGAACAGCTTGTAGGATACATTGCCTTCTTCGGCTTGTGAAGCTTTCATTAATGCATTAATTTCTTCTAGAAATACGTTTTCTTTTTCTGGATGAATGGTCATCCCTGCATGAATAATAATCATCTAATCGTCTCCTTTTTAAAAGATATTATTTCCACTCTGTAATGCGTTCAATCGGTAAGCGGTAAGAAGCATAACCTTCGTCAGCAGCTTTCCCAATTGATAACAGCATCACTGGTACATAACGTTCTTTATCCCAGCCAAATGTTTCAGCGATGACTTCTTTATCAAAACCGCCAATTGGATTTGTATCATAGCCGTGTGCACGTGCTGCAAGCATAAGCTGCATAGACACAATTCCACCGTCAATTAAGATTGTTTCGCGGTTGACTTGCTCTGGAAGTACCTCAAAGTGTGCAGTTAGTGCAGCAATTTGTCTTTCTTTCACTTCTTGCGGCATGTAGCCATGCTCTACTGCTTTTGAATAAATTTCATCTAAGTATTCATTGCTTTTCATATCTGCAAATACTGCAATGACAGCTGCTGATGTTGACACTTGAGTTTGGTTGAATTTTGCAAGTGGTGCAAGCTTTTCTTTTCCTTCTGGGCTGTCAATGACCATAAAGCGCCAAGGCTGTGCATTCACTGATGATGGTGCAGTTGTTGCTTCTTCTAAAATCTCTGCCATTTCTTCTTTGCTGATTTTCACAGCTGGGTCATAGTTACGAATAGAACGGCGTCCTTTCAAAATTTCCATAAAATCGTTAGTTTTTAATGTTGTAGCCATGTTGAAACACTCCTTTAGGTTGTTTGAATCTTTTCGATGTTTTGTTGTATTCGGCTGAGCACATCAGTGAGAAGCTTTCGTTCTTCGTCACTTACGTTTTCAAGCATTTCTGAGATAAATCGTTCTTTTTCTTTTTTAGAAGCTTCGATTCTTGTTCTGCCTTCTTCTGTCAGACGAACAAGTGTGACTCGATTATCTTCTGGCTTTCTTCTGCGCGTGACCATTCCTTTTGCTTCTAACTGTTTTAAGTGACGCGTCACAGCCGCACTATCAATATTTACTTTTTTCTGCAAATCTGACTGGCTGATTTCGTCTGCTTGGAATAACAGTGATAGCAACTCTAGTCTTGATTGGCTGATGCCCGTGCATGCTTCGAACTTCACGCCCATCATACGGTTCACACACTGCAAACGGTATAATACCTCTGCTTCTTCAGAGCAAAATGCAGTCAATGCCATCCCCTCTTTTCTATTCAGATCAATTAGTTGATATATCAATCATTGACTCGTCAACTAATATACACCCATTATTTAATGAATGCAAGAGGTTTGTTTCATAAAGTGAAATTTTTTATCTCAATAGAAAAAGAAATGAACAAAAAAAGGACAAAAGCGGCGAAGCACTTTTGTCCTTTTTTCTTTATTCTGTGATCACAGTGTGAATGAGAGTTGGTGCATCAGCATGATCTGCGATGCGGATGTTGTCATAAATTTTCTCCACGACATTCGCAACATCTTCACGATTTGCATGAAGTGTCACGAGTGAATCTCCTTTTTCAACACGATCGCCGACTTTTTTGTTCAGCATGATGCCGACAGATAGGTCGATCTCGTCCTCTTTTGTCGCACGTCCTGCTCCAAGAATCATCGCTGCAACACCGATCTCGTCTGCGACGATTTCAGCAACCACACCTGATTCCTTTGCAGGAACGTCGATTTGGTAAGGGGCTTGCGGCAGTTTTTCCGGCTGATCTACAATCGAGCCGTCCCCACCTTGATTTTCTAAGAATTCCTTGAATTTCTCAAGTGCTTTGCCGTTTTTCATGACTTCAATTAGCTTTTCTCTTGCTTCATCAAGCGTTTCTGCTTTTTTCGCAAGAACGACCATTTGACTTCCTAAAGTGAGCACAAGCTCGTTTAAGTCTTCAGGGCCTTCGCCTTTAAGCGTATCAATCGCTTCTTTCACTTCAAGGGAATTTCCAATCGCTAATCCTAGCGGCTGAGACATATCAGAGATGACAGCCATCGTTTGTCTGCCAACGTTGTTTCCGATGCGGACCATGGCTTTTGCAAGCTTCTCAGAGTCTTCAGGTGTTTTCATGAAAGCACCTGCACCTGTTTTCACATCTAATACGATCGCATCTGCGCCAGCAGCAATTTTCTTACTCATAATAGAGCTTGCAATGAGCGGGATGGAGTTAACGGTTCCTGTCACATCACGAAGGGCATAAAGCTTTTTATCCGCTGGTGTCAGGTTGCCTGATTGACCAATGACCGCTACTTTATGACGGTTCACAAGCTCGATGAATTCGTCTTTTGTAATTTCTACGTGGAAGCCTTTTACCGCTTCAAGCTTGTCCACTGTACCGCCTGTATGTCCAAGGCCGCGGCCAGACATTTTCGCAACAGGTACATCAAGTGCAGCCACAAGAGGAGCAAGTACAAGCGTTGTTGTATCGCCTACACCGCCTGTTGAGTGCTTGTCTACTTTAATACCCTCAATGGCAGAGAGGTCAATCGTGTCTCCTGAGTTCGCCATAGCGAGCGTTAAGTCTGCACGTTCTTGATCCGTCATATCTTGGAAGAAAATCGCCATAGCCAAGGCACTTGCTTGGTAGTCAGGAATTGTTCCGTCCGTATATTCTTTGACAAAGAAAGAAATTTCCTCTGAAGATAATTCTTTTCCGTCACGTTTTTTTGCAATGATATCTACCATTCTCATTGTTTTCACCATTCCTTTTCTTAAATTAGTAAATCAAACCGACAACGCCTGCTGTTAAGAAGCTGACAAGTGTTGCACCAAATAGAAGCTTTAATCCAAAGCGTGCGACAACGTTCCCTTGTTTTTCGTTTAAGCCTTTGACTGCTCCAGCAATGATACCGATAGAAGAGAAGTTCGCAAATGATACAAGGAATACAGAAATGATCGCTTCTGTACGAGCAGTGAAATGGAAAGCATCACCGGACAGGATTTGCATTGCCACAAATTCGTTGGAAACCATTTTCGTTGCCATAATGCTTCCTGCTTGTACTGCTTCGCTCCAAGGTACACCAACAATAAAAGCAAATGGGGCAAATACATAACCAAGTACATCTTGGAAAGAAACACCGATGACAGCTGTAAAGATTCCATTAATCATCGCAATTAATGCAACGAATCCAATCAACATCGCAGCGACAACAATCGCTACTTTGAAACCATCCATAATATATTCGCCAAGCATTTCAAAGAAGGATTGCTTTTCTTCTTCTACAATTTCAATCATGTCTTCGTCCTTAGCCACTTCATAAGGATTGATGATAGACGCAATAATAAATCCACCAAATAGGTTCAGCACGAGTGCTGTTACAACATACTCTGGTTTAATCATTTGCATGTATGCACCGACAATGGACATTGATACTGTCGACATCGCAGATGCACACAATGTATAAAGACGTTGCTTAGGTAGTAATCCGAGCTGTTTCTTAATGGAAATAAAGACTTCTGATTGACCTAAAATCGCAGACGCTACTGCGTTGTAGGATTCTAGTTTCCCCATTCCATTTACTTTACTAAGCAAATACCCGATTCCGCGTACGATAAGCGGGAGGATACGCCAATGCTGCAGGATACCGATCAATGCCGAAATAAAGACGATCGGCAGTAAGACATTGATGAAGAAAGTTGACGCCTTATCATTCATTAATCCGCCAAATACGAAGTTGATTCCTTCACCGGCATAGCCTAGAAGCATTTGGAATCCCCTTGCAAAGCCCCCGACTAGAAAGTTTCCAACACCTGTATTGAGCAGAATATAACCTAAAATAAATTGCAGTACAATCATGACAATTACTGGACGGAATTTTACTCGTTTTTTGCCGTTACTAGCCAGCCATGCAATGGCGAGAATCACCAGCAAACCGATGATACCAATCACGTATTTCATGTTTTTCCTCCTCGAATGAATTCGTTTACATTAATGCGCTTGTATGGAACAAACCCTATTTCGCAAACAAAGTGCGGAAGAAATTCCCAGAAGTGAGATCCTTCCGCATATGACTTTTTCATCATTTATGAGTCACGAATGTTATCCTACCATAGGATCGTATGAATTAATAGTCTTTCGAAGGAGCTGATTGATCCCCTTTGATAATAGAAACGCCTGCACTCGCACCAATTCGGGTAGCGCCTGCAACTAGCATTGCCTCAACATCTTCTTTTGTTCTCACGCCGCCTGATGCTTTCACACCGATATCAGGTCCTACTGTTTTACGCATTAATGCGATGTCCTCAGCAGTTGCACCGCCTGTACTAAATCCAGTCGATGTTTTCACAAAATCAGCGCCAGCTTTCACTGAAAGCTCACAAGCTTTGACTTTCTCTTCATCTGTGAGTAAGCACGCTTCAATAATGACTTTCACAAGTGCCTTCCCTTTTGCTGCGTCTACAACTGCACGAATATCTTGCTCAACTGCATCATATTCGCCGTCTTTCAATGCCGCGATATTGATGACCATGTCCACTTCGGTTGCACCGTTCTCAATTGCATCCTTTGTTTCGAATGCTTTTACTGCTGTTGTGTTTGCACCTAGCGGGAAACCTATGACTGTACAAATATCAACGCCTGTTCCTGCTAGTTCTTTCGCCGCAAGAGACACCCATGTTGGATTCACACAAACAGATGCGAACTGATGAGTCTTTGCTTCTTCAAGTAACTGCATGATTGCAGCTTTCGATGTATCTGGTTTTAGTGCTGTATGATCAATAAGATTTGCTATCGTCATGCTTACACTTCCTTTTAATTATGATACTTTCATCATATATGACCGATGAACATTTGTAAACATAGTTATGAAATTTTGTTCATCTATTTTGTGACATTTAAAAGAGCCTTTGCTGTATGCTGATCAATCATCAATACGTTCGCATATTTTCCTCTTAGTGCCCCGTGGATAGAAGCAACCTTGCGATGTCCGCCAGCAACAAGAATAGAGCGTTCTTTTGTCCTTAAATCATCAAGCTCCACGCCAATCGTACGGTTGTTAATCGCTTCACTGCAAATGCGTCCTTCTTGATCATAAAAGCGCGAACAGATGTCCCCAACGCTGGATGCTTTGAGCAGTGCTTTTTCTTCTTCGCGGAAGTAACCAAGTCTAAACAAAAGGGCTTCATCTCTTACCGTTCCAACAGTGAACACAGCAATATTCGCCTGTTTGCCCATTTCAATGATGCGCTGAATATGTCTGTCCTGTTCAACCATCTCCTTGACGGCAGCACTATCAAATACAACAGGAAGCGGTAAATAGCGCGGTGCTGTTTGAAAGGCCTCGGCAAACAGCTGGATGGTTTCCGCAGAATATGTATTCACATGGGAGTGGCTAATCCCACCCTTCAGCTGGACAACCTCTACACCTTTGACCTGTTTAGGTTGCATCTTTTGAGCAATTTGATACATGGTGGTTCCCCAGCTCACACCAACGATATCACCGTCTTTTACTGTGTTTTGCAAGTACTCAGCACCAAATTGGCTCAAGTATTCGGTGATCGTTGGATAATCATCTTTGGGCGAAAACACCACATGAGCTTCGAGCAGGTCATATTTTTCCTTGAGTAATGAAGACAGCTCATTCAAGTCTTCAAACGGGTCCATTACCGTTATCTGGACGTACCCCTTCTCCTTCGCATATTGAAGCAGCCGAGATACAGTTGGTCTCGACAGGTCGAGCTGTTTGGCAATTTCCTGCTGGCTGTAATCCGATAAATAATACAGCCTTGCCGCTTCAATACTCAGTTGTTGTTTCTCCCGATCCATTCGTACGCCTCCTTTTTCTTCTATCATAACAAATTGTTCAACTTATCATGCACAAATGTTCATTTGAAGAAAATCGTATAGGCGGCTTGGAAGGTCTCATTCTTCTCTAAAGTTTGAATACCGAACTTTTCCTTGTACTGCCCATTCGTCCCTTCAACATCGGCAATACCGTACCAAGGCTCAATACAAACAAAAGGAGCCATTGTGCTCGTTTCTTGATGATAAGGTGACCAAATACCAACGAACGGAAAACCAGTGAGATCAACCTCAACCCCGTGACCTGCCTGAGACACCAATGACACTCGATTGATATGACTAAAGATCATCGCATCATGCTGAAAAAGCTCTGGTCGAAGCTGAATTGGTTTAAGCTGAATGCTTTTTTCTTTCTCCCTGACAAGTGAATTTTTTAGTTCATATTGGACAGGAAGATGCTCAGTAGAAGGCGTCAATGTCAGGGAATAATCTGCTGTGCGCTCTCCTTCAATTAGCGGAACTTGAAATGCGGGGTGACCTCCGATGGAGAAATACATCGTGTCATCTCCGACATTATCAATTTCCCAGGAAATCATCAGACCATTTTCCGACAGCTCGTATCGAATACGGGCGGTAAATTCAGAGGGATACTGCTCGATGTGGCGGCCTTTTGATTCATATTGAAAGGTCACTGTATGTTTCGTTTCTTCATGTAAATCAAAATCAACATCACGCAAGAATCCATGCTGCGTGAGCTCATAGGTTTGATCATCTATCTTGTATTGGTCATTCTTTAATCGTCCAACAATCGGGAATAAGACAGGCGACACCCTGCCCCAGTATGCAGGATCGCCAGACCACATATATTGACGTCCACTTTCCTTATGAAGCACCTCTCTGACCTCGGCACCCCTCTCATTGATCTGAATCAATAACTGATCATTTTCAATTGTTCTCATTTCACACATCCCCTTTCCATCTTCTTTTATTATGACAGGGATTTTGGTTTTGAGTATAAAAATAAGGCAGCCTTCCTGACCATCAATTCTTTCTTTATATAAAAATTTTAAAAAAAGACAGAAATTCGCCAACAAAATGTGATGCTGATTCGTCTAATCTTATATAAAATAAAAGAATCGTTGCTCTTTTGGAGTGACAACAAAAAAGAAGCGTTTTGACATAAATGGGGGATTCATTTTCATGAGCAGCAAGGAGAATCGTTTACGTTATATATTAGGACTAGATGGGCTAAGAGCCGTTGCTGTATTGGCAGTCATTGCTTATCACTTACATATTGGACCTGCAAGCGGCGGGTTTCTTGGCGTTGATTTGTTTTTTGTGATTTCTGGTTACTTGATTACAACGATCTTGTTACATAAGCAGGATTTGGGTTATCAAGAGCTTTTACCATTTTGGATGGGCCGAATCAGAAGGCTCCTTCCAGCTGCTTACGTGATGATTTTCTTAACCGTCAGCTGGTGTGCAATTGCGGGTTCGAATGCACTATTGTCCATTCGTGGCGATGCCTTATCGTCCTTTTTTTATGTCAGTAACTGGTGGTACATTTTCCATCAGCTGTCTTATTTTGATAGCTTCAACGCTGTATCTCCACTGAAAAATTTGTGGTCTTTGGCGATAGAAGAGCAATTTTATATCATTTGGCCGGTACTATTGATTGCTGGGCTAAAATGGGTGAAAAATAGATCCCATCTGCCAATGATCACCTTTGGCCTTGCACTTGTCTCCGCCTTATGGATGGCAATCCTTTATTCACCCGATACGGACCCAAGCAGGGTTTATTATGGAACAGATACTCGTGCATTTGCGCTTCTGATTGGGTGCAGCCTAGCATTTGTATGGCCCATGCAAAGACTGTCCAGCAAAAAGCTCCTTCCTGTTGGCAGACGTATTTTACATATCGCTGGTTTTGGTTCGTTTGCGGTTTTTCTTCTATGTGTTTATGCAGTGGACGAATTTGACGGCTTTCTCTATCAAGGCGGCATGCTTTTATTCTGTCTTAATGCAGCGATTTTAATTGCGTGCATCTGCCACCCTGCAAGCCTATTGGGAAAATGGTTCTCCTATCAGCCGCTCGTCTGGATTGGAAAGCGTTCTTATGGTATTTACCTGTGGCATTATCCCATCATCGTGCTGACCACCCCTGTCATTGAAATTGGACAGCCTTCTATGGGACGTGTCGCATTGCAGATCATTGCCATTTTACTTATCGCAGAGGCCTCTTACCGCTTCATCGAACAGCCGATTCGCCGGCTTGGCTTCACACAATATTTTGCCTCTTGGTCTATTTGGAAAAAGGGATTCAAACAATGGTCTACGTCTCATAAAGTGTTCCTTGGAATCACTGCAGCTCTTTTAATCTTATTTACCATTGGCATGTCCAGTTCGTCCCATACGTCTCCACATGCCAAGGAAGTGACACAAATTAAGACGGCACCGAAAAAAGCAGGAGACTCTACGGAATCGAAAACGAAAAAAAAGAAGGAAAAACATGAGAAGAAAGCAGCAGATCAGAAGCAGTTTCACCAAATTCTTGCTATTGGTGATTCCGTCATGCTGGACATAGCGCCGAATCTTGAAAAGACATATGCACAAATCACCATCGATGCAAAGGTTGGCAGACAAATGAACGAAGCCGTCAGCATCGCTCCTCAGTATGCTTCATTTAATCAATCTGATGCCGCTGTTATCATTGAGCTTGGCACGAATGGCTATTTTACTGAGGGCACATTGACAGCATTCATTCAGCAATTTTCAAAGGCGCACATTTTCCTTGTGAACACGAGAGTCCCAAGGTCTTGGGAAAGCGATGTGAATGCAGTCATTCAGCGAGTGGCCGATCAACATGCCAATGTGACCCTGGTCGATTGGCATTCAGCCGCTACTGGACAGCCTTCTTATTTTCAGCCTGATGGTGTTCACCTTTCAACAAAAGGCTCTGATACATTGACACAGCTCATTACAGCTAGCATCAAGAAAAAAGGAGATGTGTCATCGTCATAAAAAAGACTAGCATCCTGCTAGTCTCAGCGTGTAGACAAACCCTCGCATTCGTTGTTAGGTCTGCGCGCTGGTGCTCACGAATGTTCAATTCGCTCCGCGCCAGTGCTCGCCCTTCCTAGACTTCAAAGGTTTTCTATCACGCTGAAAAGAAGACAAAGGGCTAAAATAAACATCATTTTAGCACTTTGTCAACAATCTAAGACTAGCATCCTGCTAGTCTTCTTTTATGCCGTTAAAAGACTGGCTTTCAGCGCTAACACACGCTTTTCCTTCGTTTTTTGATCCACCAACGCAAAATCACCATTCTCATACGCTAATGAAAATAATTGTTCGATATGAAACACACCTGTCTGAAACCGCCTGCCCAATAAATGCAGTGCCGCAGCAGAGGCGACTTGAGCTGTTGCTTGAGACTCATCATGCCCTTTGATTCCAAGTGCTACGTGATGAATCTTGTTCCTCTCCATTCCTGTCGCCTCCACTTTCACTGCATATTGATCTGTTCCCATTTGAGCAGATTGAATCATAGAAATGGCTCGTTCCTTGATTTTCGGCACAGTGAGAAGGGACGTCATTCCAAGGCTCCTTGTGAAGGCAAATGCCCGCGTTGCCGCGCGAGAATCAAAACAAAGCCTTGTTGTCACAGAAGGCACGCTGAGCGTCAAAGGCAATGTCTGCTGATCAGAGAAGGGGAACTGATAGGCTTGCCGCTTTCCAAGTTTCACACCAAAATCTATACGCTTGCCTCCAGTAAAGCTTTTGACTCTTTTACGCTGATGATGCTCAGTAACCACATAGTCAGTATGGACATTGTCAAGCGTCCATTCAATGGCGGCTTTTCCATGCTGATCACCCAATCCAAGCATAATCCCTATATCTATTTGATTCACTGATGAGAGCATAGATGCTGCTTTCGCTGCCAATAAATTCGTAAGGCCAGGCGCAAGCCCGACGCTGAGTAAAGCCGTTGCACTGGTGTGCTGGTGATCCAGTTTTGCCATCTGTTCCATGTACGCCCCTTTCGCAGAAATATCTATATAATCAATGCCTGACCGCAGAACTGTTTCAGCAAATGACGGGTCTTCTTGATCAAGGCACATGATCACCAGTTTTGTTTGATCCACCCAGTCCGAAAATAACGGCTCACTGACATCTAGTTGATAGGGAAGAACTTTCCCTTTTGTCTGGCGTGAAAATTTCTCAGCTTTCTCATAGCTTCTGCCTGCCGCTACAATTTGTCCGGGATACACTTCGCTTAGCTCAAGACATATTTGCTGTCCAACATGTCCATAGCCGCCTATCACCATCACCTGTGATCTCATTTCTTATCCGCCTCTCTACGACCTCGCTTGCAAACAAGCCCCTTAATCATTCCTGCCTGAAAATAAGGTCTGATGTCTTCAAATCCTGCTTTGATTAAATGCTCTTTTATCTCTTCCTCGGGAACAGGGTGTGTCGCGCTTCCCAGCCTGTCTTTAAAGGACGTAAACACTTCTTTTTCTAGACCTTGCCGGTGCATGAAAAGAGAAAGCATGTGAAGCTCCTGTTGAAATGCTTGGGACTTCATCTCTCCCTGTATAAATGCCAACATAAACGGCGCATCTGGTTGAAGCCTGCTGGCAATCTCTTCTAAAAAGAGCTGGCGCTTTTCTATAAAATGAATCACAAGCAAGCTCACCGCTGCATCGTAAACAGGTTCAGCTGAAACCTTATCTAATGAGGCCTCATGCCATGTGACACGCGATTCCATCTCAAGCTGTGCAACTCGCTGTTTCGCCATGTCCAGCATAGAAGGTGACGGATCGACCCCTGTGATGAGCCAGTCTTCTTTTCTTTGAAGCATATTGATGATCTCTTCACCCCCGCCCGCTCCAACAGTCAGGATGCGGGAAGCCGCTCCCTTTAATTCAGTTTCTAATACGTCTATTGTCAATTCATGCAATAGCTGATAGCCGGGTACTTTATAGGCAATCGTCGCTGCATATGACTCAGCAACGGGATCGTGCCAATGCTGGTTTCCTTTCATGTCCTTCTCCTCCAGTTCCTTTCCGCTTTTACATCGTTTCCTGTACACTAACGGTATGACCTCTTTATTGTAAAAAGAGACACCAGAAAACACGATCCCTAAAAGTGGGGATTTTTGAGGAGGAGATCATGTGACCAATCCAGCCACTCATTTTCAGCAGCTGAGACAACACATTCGGGACGAGCTTGCTACCGTCCTTGATTTTGATGCCGCCTGTATCACGACCATCGATCCAGCCACTCTCCTCTCGACAGGTTCCTTCACAGATGAACCGATTGAAGACATTCATGACCAGCTGTTTCAAAATGAGTTCTTAAAAAAGGACGTACATCAGCATGAGTCTCTAGCCAAAGGCCCCGTTCATGCTGCGAGCCTAGTCCAAAGCGGAGAATATCTCAACAGTGAGCGCTACCAAGACATTTTGTTACCTAAAGGATGGTCTGATGAATTGCGGGCAGCTCTTGTGATTCAAGGAGAATGCTGGGGCATTGCCAGCCTCTATCGTCTAAAGAACAAGGAACCTTTTCAAGAACAAGATATTCGAGCGGTCATCGAACAAACGCCTAGACTCGCAGCCAAGCTGAGAGATGAACTTTTCAGGAAAAGAGATACCGAAGAGGACGCGGCGGCGGAGCAGCAGGGCTTCCTCATTCTCTCGCACGATTACAACCTTCTTTATGGAAATGAGACGGGTCTTCATTGGCTTCAGACGTTTCAAGTCTTTGAACAAATCCATGACAGGGCGGTTATGCCGCGCCCGTTTAGAGCATTAGGGGCAAAGCTTTTATACGGCGGAATCGACCAAACAGCGGCAAGCATGACGAGATTGCCTACGGGGCTGTTCCTCTCGCTTCAAGCATTTCGATTAGCGCAGGCAGCCGGTCAGGAAGAGGCTGTCATGATTCACATCAAGAGAGCCCAAACCAATGATATTCTTCCTTATGCGGCAAAAACGTACAAGCTGACAGAAAGAGAGATGAACGTCCTCGACTGCTTATTAAAAGGACAGTCTACAAAGGAAATTGCCAGCACTTTATTTATTTCAACCCATACCGTCCATGATCATGTGAAGGCGATGCTGCAAAAGACAAATTTGAGCAGCAGACGGATGCTTGTTTACTTTTTCTCTCACATATAAAAAAGCGGCTACCTCACTGGTAGACCGCTTTTTCGTTTATTTCCCTAAAACTAACTCATGCAGGACATGTGCAACGCCGGCTTCATTATTGGACTTTGTCACAACATCCGCTACTGCTTTGACATCATCAATGGCATTTCCCATGGCAACACCACAGCCCGCAAATTCCAGCATCGATACGTCGTTCCCATTGTCACCAATGGCCATGACCTCTTCACGAGCAATCCCCAGCTCTTTCGCTAGAAGCTTCACGGCATTCCCTTTGCTGACTTTAGGATGCAGGATTTCAAGGAAGAAATCTGTACTTTTCACCATCATGTACTTGTCTTTTACTTCAGATGGAATGGCTTGTATCGTCTTTTCCAACCGTTCTGGCTGATCAATATACATCATTTTCGGAAGTCTCATTGAAGGATCTGCCTCTTCAACAGGTAAATATTTAAGCGGCAGCTTTGTTAAATAAGATTCAAGTACTGTGTACTCACTAATATCACGATTCGGTGTGTACAAATGAGCGGAATCGAAATAATGCATCGGTGTATCGAGCTCACGGCTCAGCTTATATAAAGAAGTTAAATCCTCATAGGATAACGTCAGTTCTGACACCACTTCATTTGTGTGACTGTTTTGGACGAGCGCCCCATTATAGGCAATCACATAATCTCCCTCTTGATTGAGCTGAAGATCATCTAAATAGCGATTCACTCCGCCAATAGGCCGTCCTGTACATAACACAATTTTAACGCCCTCTGCTTTCGCCTGTTGAATGGCTTCAAACACCTCATCCGGCACCATATGTTGATCATTTAATAACGTACCATCCATATCAATTGCAACTAATTTATACATTCACCGGTCCCCTTTTCTCAGCAAAAAACGTGCTGCACTATTTTGAGCCATCATCTATATGATGACAGGTTATATCATTACTATTTACCTATTTTAGCCTATCGTTTTTTCATCACGCTGTCTACTTGTTCTCACTGTAACAAAATTGTCATATGCCTTCTCTATTATATCGTATTCTATTTATCCTGCTTTAAATAGAGTTTCTACCCTTTTCCAACGGGAAAATGAAGACAAATGTTCACCACTGAATATTTTGAAACTAGCAAATCTAATTGTATGATGGATAGCAAAGAAAGGAGGTGCAGGGAATGCTTACGTTTACTAGAGGTAAATTGTCAAAAATGTCTGGTGTGCATATTGAAACCATTCGTTTTTATGAAAATGAGGGTGTGCTCCCCGAACCAAAGAGAGCACATAACGGCTATCGTTTATATGATAAAAAATATGTACTCATGCTATCCTTTATCACAGAAGCAAGAAAGCTAGATTTCTCACTCAAAGAAATTCGTGAAATTATTAAATCGCTATTTGAAAAACAATCAAAGACAGAAGCTGAACAGCTGCTCGAACAAAAAGTTGAGGATATTCAACACTCCATTCAAGAGTTAAAGAAGAGGAAAGCTGCCATTCAATTATTAACAAAACAAACATTAGCGAACATCAGCTAATTGTAAGGGTTGCCAAAGATGTGCCAGTGTTTGCCACTGGCGCCCCTCTACGCCCAGGTCTCAAGTGCGCGTGCGATCCAAACATCAGTTATACTAGAGACAGCTTTACTTGATATCAAACGAGTGGAAGGGGTTTTGAATAGAATGAACATTGCAACCATTGGAACAGGTGTGATTGTGGAAAGCTTCTTGCAAGCGATTGAACAGCTTGATGGCGCTTCTTGTCATGCCGTCTATTCAAGAAAGGAAGCAACGGCAAAGAAGCTCGCAGACCAATTTGGTGTAAAAACGACTTATACGGATTTAATGGCTATGCTAGAAGATCCAAACATTGACGCTGTTTATATTGCATCACCGAATCGATTACATAGCGAGCATGCCACGGCCGCATTAAGAAACGGAAAACATGTGATTTGCGAAAAGCCTTTCACCTCTAATGTCAAAGAGCTGGAAGCCTTAATCGCACTCGCAAAGGAAAAGCAGCTTCTCCTATTTGAAGCCATTACGACCGTTCATATGCCAAACTATCATTTAATCAAAAAACACCTTCATCAATTAGGTAAAATCAAACTGGTTCAATGCAACTATAGTCAATATTCAAGCAAATACAATCAGCTGCTAGCCGGCGAAACGCCAAATGTCTTTAACCCTGAATTCTCAGGAGGAGCGTTGATGGATATTAATATTTATAATGTCCATTTCATCATGAATCTCTTCGGATCACCGGAGCAGATCCGCTACCAGGCAAACCGTCATCCCAATGGCATCGATACATCTGGTGTTTTGACTTTCACCTACAATGATTTCATTGCGACAAGTGTCGGCAGTAAGGATACAAGCAGCATGAATTTTGCATTGATTCAAGGAGAAAAGGGCTTCATTCATGTGAAAAATGGGGCGAATGGCTGTGAGGAAGTGCTGCTTCATGTGAATGACCAGGTGATCTCACTTAATGCACAAACAAATTCAAACCGCCTGTTTTATGAAGCAGAGGCTTTTCAGCACATCATTGAAACAAATAATCATGAACAGTGCTATGCATGGCTTGATGAGAGTCTTTCTGTGATGAAAGTCCTTGATGCTGCAAGAAATGATGCAGGTATTGTTTTCCCAGCAGATCAATTTTAATGATAAAAACCGCCTTCTACACGAGAGGGCGGTTTCTGACAATTAAATACTCTTTGAATACGCCACAAGACGCTGAGACATGTGATTCACTTCATCGACTGCGGCATTTACTTGCTCTGTTAAAGCAGCCTGTGTTTGCGTAAGAGCTGTCATATTCGAGATATTTTCAAGAATTTCATCAATTTGCGTTTTCATTTCCGTCAAACTAGATTCGATATTCTCCGTTGCATTGGCACTATGAAGCGCCAGCTTACGCACTTCATCTGCAACGACCGAGAATCCTCGTCCCTGCTCACCAGCTCTCGCTGCCTCAATCGCAGCATTTAGACCAAGCAGGTTCGTTTGGTTCGCTACTTCTTTAATCAAGTCAGAAATATTTTTCGTCTCATCTGCACTATTTTTTGCTAAGTGTGCGGCAGACGTTGACTGCTCTTGAGCGACAGCCAGCTCCTGCGCTTGATTTGTCACAGAGCTAATGCCTGATACCATTTCGCTGATTGAACTTGAAAGCTGTTCTACTTGTGAAGCCATTTCATCGGCTGTTTTCTCTTTGTTTTTTTCTAACGTGATGTCACGAATGGTTCCAGCCACACGAAGAGGTACACCTTTTTCATCACGAATGGTTTCACCACCGGCATGATACCAGCGATACTCGCCATTTTTACTCTGCAATCTGTAATCAATATCAAATGGTGTGCGTCCAGAGTGATCATTTAAATGATCTGCAAAGGCTTGGAGAGCTTTTTCTTGATCCTCAGGATGCAGGCGGTCGCTCCAGCTGCTTAATACGTTCGGGAAATCCTTTTCGTCCGTAAAACCAAGCGTTTTTCTGAACTGCGGGGACCACCAGAACTCATTGTATGGATTGACTGGATCGCCGGCCTCTACGACCATGTCCCAAGGAGCCTCCACAAGCGCACGGTTGATCAAGTCATATCTCGTCACGAATGCTTGCAGTTCTTCTTCTTTCAATTTCTGATCATGAATATCAAAAAGAGCTCCCGCCACACGAAGAGGGACACCATTTCGATCACGAATGGTCGTGCCAGTTGCTTTGAACCAGCGATAATCTCCGTTTTTCAACTTCAAGCGATATTCGATATCATATGGTGTACGTCCCGAATGATCCAATAAATGCGAAGAGAATGCATTTAAGGTATATTCTTGTTCATCCGGGTGGATTCGAGATGCCCAGCTGTCTAAAACATTTGGAAAATCGTGCTCATTTTGAAAGCCGATCATTTTGCGGAAATCATCCGTCCATGTGAATTCATTTTTTGGATTGACCGGATCTCCAGCGATAACGACCATATCCCATAAACCAACTTGAATGGCTTTTGTCACTAAATTCATCCGCATTTGAATATCTTCATTTACTTCCTGCATCTTTTGCAAAGCTTCATTTATTTGGGCTACTGCTTCAATCGTTTGACTTGAAGAGAATGCAGCAGTATCTATTCTTGCTGAAAGGTCTCCCTTCTCAATTCGTTCTACTAATCGACTGCTCTCATTTAAAAGGGTTCCCGACGATGAATCATTTGCTTTTCTCATAAACATCTTTCATAACTCCTTTCATTTCTTCATGCTTTTTTGAAATATTTTACAGTTATAAACAATTCTTTATTAGGACTTTAGTAACACAGTTGATATATCGACAAAAACTGAAAATTGTTTATGTCAGAATGAAGGCAAATGTTCATTTTTTCACGAAGTTTCAGATTTTGGGGATGGGTCATAGAAAGGACTTATGGAAGAAAACGGCTCATTTGATAGAATCAACCGACTTTTTTGTCTGAAAAATCTCTTTTTTTATATTGACACTGACGTCCCGAAAAAAGAAAATGGAACATAAGCATTTTTAAAAAAGGAGAACGTCATGAGCGCGAATCAGGAACAACAAGAATTAAAAAAGCTTTTATCACCGCGTCACATTCGCATGATTGCATTGGGCGGGGTCATTGGTACAGGAATCTTTAAAGGAAGTGCCGATACAATCGGTTTAGCAGGTCCTGGGGTCATCTTTTCCTATGTATTTGCCGGATTATTATTGCTCATCGTGATGGCAGCCTTAGCTGAAATGGCGATTGTCTATCCAGGAAATAACCTTCGCGACCTGATACAGATTGCGCTTGGTCAACGTTTTTCATTTGTCGTCGGCTGGGTTTACTGTTTCATGTGGCTCACTGTGTGTGTCATCGAGATTATTGCGGCAGGCAGCCTGCTTCAATACTGGTTACCGAACGTGCCTCTATGGTCACTATGTTTACTCTGCTCACTCTTAGTCATTGGAATTAACTTAAATAATGTAAAATACTTTGGTGAAATTGAGTTTTGGTTCGCTGGAATGAAGATTTTCGTTATTATTGTGTTTATTATTCTTGGTGCAGCCCTATTATTTGGGATCATTCCGAACGAACAAAGCACATCTGCACTCACCAACTATCAAAACTTCGTCCCGAACGGATGGGGTACGATCTTTGCCTCTTTATTAGTTGTTATTTTCTCTTACGGGGGCTCTGAATTGATCGGGCTGACCATTACAGAAACAAAGGATGCCGAAAAGGTCTTGCCTGGTGTTGTTAAAAGTATGATGTGGCGTATTATCTTATTTTACACTTTGCCGATTTTGATCATCTGTGGACTCATTCCTTGGAATCAAATTGATCCAAATAACAGCCCATTTGTTCAAGTCTTTTCAGCAGCCGGTATGCAAGGCGCCTCTCACTTCATTAATTTCGTATTGATTACAGCCGTTCTATCGGCGGCCAATTCTGGCATTTATGGAACGACGAGAATGATGCATTCTCTCTCTAAATCAGATGGCGGTCCGAAAAAACTGGCACAGGTCAATAAAAGAGGCGTACCCATTTTGAGTTTATGGGTGACCGTTCTGTTTCTTCTCATCGGAACATTCTTTGCTTACTTATATCCAGAGCAAATCTTCAGTTATATGCTGGCTATTCCTGGTTTTGCTGTTTCACTCATTTGGATTAGCATTTGCATGGCACATCTGAAACTTCGCCCGAAATATCCACAGGAGCCGTATTTCAAGGTGTGGCTGTTTCCGTATTTGACTTTATTTGCAGGTCTTGTACTAAGTGTGAGTTTTGTGATGTTTCTATTCAGACAAGAAAACTTGCCTAGCTCAATTATCAGCATTGGTTTCTTAATCGCAGCCATCATTGCTTCATTCTTAATGAAAAAGAAGGCTTAAACGCTAAAACCCGCCATTGAGGCGGGTTTTTTTCATGAGCTGCTGTCTTCTGTCACTTCAAAATCAATCGACGCTTTCGGGATGCCGTTGATGATGATTGTTAATGTATGGATTCCTTCATAGTGTTTTCTTGTCGTCATATTTTGAAAAGACTGTGTCCTGACGAATTCTCTATGTAACGCTGAGCCTGTTTCAAACTCTGTGATTTTAAATACCTTTTGATTGCGGGTCCCCCGAGCTTTGACGTAGTCTATGGCATACTCTACACGCAGCTTTAGCGGCTTATCGGCTTGTAGGGTAAAATGAAATGTCATTTTCTCACCGATCCGAATAGGGTTTTGTATGATCTTCAAATCCGTTACCTGAACGGATGGATCGTCCCCATAGCCAAATAACGCCATAATATCTGGATCTCCTTTTTTGAGTAAGGTACGAGATGCATGTTTGACAATCCAGTTCGTATGTTTGTTGGTTCCATACCAGCTTTGAACCGTCTGTTTCATCAGGTCTGGCTGTATTGCAGAAATATCATTTAAATGATTCGCTACACTTTTTTGCACATACCGCGACGGGTCTGCCTTCAAGTTTTCCAAAATGGGCAGCGTGACCGAAGGATTCTTTTTAAGCGAAGGGACAGATAAGCCCCATGGCAGACGCGGTCTGCAGCCTTCACTAGCCAGCCTCCGCAAATGCTCATCTTGATCCTGAGACCATACGAGCATTTGCGCCAGCATTTTGTCTTGATCTTGAATCAGAAATGGCCGAACGGCAAATTCTGAAGTGGAAAAGGGTGTGAAGAATTCGAGCGCCTTGATCGAGAGGTCCCAGTGTGCAAGGCCATACGTCTCGACGTAGTCTGGAAATACGAGCGCACTAAGCCCTGAAAAATGCGGGGCTGCCTGACGCAGTACCTCAATTGCCTGCTCATAATCCTCTGGTAGACAGGCATGCATCGATTCAGTGACTCGTCTCATCCGTCCTTTTAACTCAAGCTGCTGCCAATCCTCTTGAAATACGAGCCGCTGGAATGGCTCAGCATCAAATACAGTTGAAGCCTGCGTAAGTTTCTCCGCTAATTCTTGGATAAATAATTCATTGTACACATGTTTTAATGGTTCGATCGTGTCCGCCTCCCACATTTCAATATCATTATTTTACCCCAATCTGAAAAAAGTGGTATTAAAAACAGCCCAATTCCAAAGAACTAGGCTGTTGTTCGCTATATAAACATATTAATGATCATAATAAATGCAATGGCACTAACGGAAATGATCGTCTCCATAGCCGTCCATGTCAAAAACGTCTCTTTAATGGTCATACCAAAATACTCCTTGATCAGCCAAAAACCAGAGTCATTGACGTGAGATAAAATTAATGAACCTGCTCCTGTTGCTAACACAAGCAGCTCCCTGCTCACATCAGGCATAGTTGCAGCAATTGGTGCTACAATACCTGCTGCCGTCATCATGGATACCGTCGCAGATCCTGTTGCCACACGAATCACTGCAGCAATCAGCCAGCTAAGCAAAATCGGTGAAATCGGCGAGTGTTTGGCTAAATCTGCAATATAATCACCGACACCTGAATCAATGAGCACATTATTGAAAGCTCCTCCTGCTCCAATGACAAGCAAGATGGAAGCGATCGGACCTAAGCACTCATTACTAAAGGAAAGCACCCGGTCACGGCTCATTCCTTGCATAAAGCCAAGACTGAAAAATGAATAAACTGTTGCAATCAGCAGTGCTGTTATTGGATCTCCGATGTACTTGAATACCTGGAACCACATATTGTCCTCTGGTAAGATAATGTCCGCCAATGTGGCAAGAAGCATCAGAATCACCGGCACCAATATGGTAAACATCGTATTCGCAAAGCCGGGGAGCCTTCGATCTTCATTTCGTTCAGTGAATTGCTTTCTCAGCATCTCCGGAACGGGTTTATGTATCCGTTTTCCAATCCACTTACCGTACAGCGGGCCAGCAATAATCGCTGTCGGCAATCCCACAATAATAGAGAAGAAAATGGTTTTCCCCACGTTGGCATGATAGATGCCAACGGCTGCCATTGCCGCTGGATGAGGCGGGACTAGCCCATGCACGACAGACAGGCCAGCGATTAACGAGATCCCAATGGTTACGAGCGAGATGCCTGTTTCAATGGCAATTGTAAAAAGTAAAGGAATGAGAAGAACGAAACCGACCTGGAAAAAGACAGGTATCCCCACGATAAAAGCAACAAACATCATTGCCCAATGCACATTCTTCGTCCCAAACCGGCCGATTAAAGTTTGAGCTATCCGCTCTGCTCCCCCTGATTCAGCCATCATTTTCCCAAGCATGGTACCAAGCGCTAGAACAATGGCCAGCAATGATAACGTATTGCCTAATCCCGTTTTAATCGATTGAATGATTTCCTGCAAATCCATCCCCGTCGCAAAGCCCACTAGCATCGAAGTAATAATTAAGCTCACAAACGGATTCAACTTAGCGACTGTAATGAGAATGAGTAAAAGGACAATCGCCGCAATCACGATGAATAAAAGCATGTTCTCCCACCTTTTCCCTGATGTTTAACGATTTTGTTTTAATTGCAGCGCACTAATGACATCAAATTCATCCTTCAGTTTGTCATAGAGGCGCTCATATAAATAAAACAGCTCTATGTAAGTTTCATTGTTCTTCATATTAGGTTCATGACGAGCAGAGATTCGAATCCACTCTTGAACCTCTTCTATCTCTTCCATATGACCTAAACTATAAAGTGCAAGGACAGCCGCCCCAAGTGCTGACGCCTCGTAGCTTTCTGGAACAAGCACTTCTCTACCCATCGTATCCGCTAAAATTTGCCGCCACAGCGGAGATCGTGCAAATCCGCCCGAAGCTCTGACATCCTTTGCTGAACCGGTTAAATCCCTTAAGGCAACACCGATCGAGAAAACACTCATAATGACGCCTTCTAACACCGCTCTAATAAAATGCTCCCGCTTATGCTGAAGACCGATGCCAAAGAAGGTGCCTCTCGCATTTGGATTCCAATAAGGTGCCCGCTCACCTGATAAAAATGGCAGAAACAACAGACCCTCAGAACCAGCTGGAACCTTTTCCGCGATATCCATCATCAGATCGTAAGGGTCCACCCCTAGACGCTTTGCTACCTCCACCTCTGACGACCCAAATTCATCCTTCAGCCATCTCAGCATGATCCCGCCATTATTGGTCGGTCCTCCTACAACCCAATGCTTATCTGTCAGGGCATAGCAGAACGTTCTTGATTGCTCATCTGTAATTGGTTTGTCTACAACCGTACGGACAGCACCGCTTGTCCCAATCGTAACAGCCACCTCTCCTTTGCCAATCGCGCCCACACCTAAATTCGCTAGAACGCCATCATTCGCACCAATGACAAATGGTGTATCTTCTTTAATGCCCATGCGCAGTGCAATCTCTGGCTGAAGTCCTTTCAGTTGATATGTCGTTGGGACAAGTTCAGATAGTTGACTGGCTTCAATTCCAGCAATACGAAGCGCCTTCTCATCCCATCGAAGCGCTTCCAATTGGAACAGTCCCGTTGCTGAAGCGATTGAATAATCGACGACATACTGACCGAAAAAATGATAAAGAATATATTCTTTGATCGAAATAAATTTTGCTGCCTTCTTGAAGATTTCAGGTGCCATTTCCTTGATCCAACGTATTTTTGAAAGCGGTGACATTGGATGGATCGGTGTACCTGTCCTTTTATAAATGTGGAAGCCATCCATATCTGATTTGATTCGTTTCGCTTGTTCTGCACTTCTGTTATCTGCCCAAATGATACTGTTCGTTAATGTTTTTCCATCCTTATCCATCACAATTAAGGAATGCATCGCTGTACTTATCCCGATGCCTATAAGATTTTCTTCATCAAATGCTGCTTTCGTCAATGCACCTCTTACACTCGCAATGACGGCTTCTAATATCTTTTCAGGATCCTGCTCAACCCATGCTGGCTGGGGCTGAATGAGCTCATAAGGAACTGAATGCTTCGCTAATACCTTCCCCTGAGGTCCAAACAGAACCGTCTTTGTACTTGTTGTTCCAATATCCAAACCAATTACCGCCTGGTTTCCCTTCATCTGTATCACGCCCAATCATTGATTTGAAGTCACATATGTAGTTTTTGAATTGCCTGTTAAATCCCATTATAAAAATAATTTTTTCGACATTCAACGACCGAAAAGAAAATAATTTTCACTAAAAAGCTCACAATCGTTACCACATCAGCATTTTTCATTATCAGAAAAATTTATTTTTGGAATCATTACACCCTTTTTTGTGAAATGGTTTCTCGCATTTGCTTTAAATTTGTTATTGTTTCCTGCTGCCTTAAGTGAGCAAGTGCAAAATATAGAACGTCAATGACCGTCAGCTGAGCAAGTCTTGCGGACATCGCTTCTGTTCGAAAAGCCGTTTCTTGTGTCGCAGTATACAACGTGACATCTGCAAGCTGACTCAATGGAGAGCGCTGATAGCTTGTAATACCGATGGTTTTTGCTCCTTTACTCTTTGCTGTTTTCATCGCATCGAGCAAATCTTTATTTCGTCCAGAATGAGATATACCGATCACTGTACTGTGCTGATCAAGAAGACCAGCAGACATCGCTTGAAAGTGAGAATCTGTGTGAACAATACAGTTGATGCCTGTCCTCATAAATTTATGAAAAGCGTCTGTCGCAATGAGGCCAGACCCACCACTTCCATAAAACTCTAAGCGTTTTGCTTCATGAATGATTTGTATGGCTTTTTCTACATCCTCTGGATTCAACAATTGAAAGCTATCCTTTAAAGCGGATATATTCGTCTGAAAAACCTTTTGCATAAAAATAGCCATATCATCATCAAGACTCATTTCTTCATCTACATAATTAGGCTTTGTTTGGTCTATTTCCTGGGCAATAGCAATCTTCAAATCTTGAAAGCCCTCAAATCCAAGCCTTTTACAAAGACGAAAAATCGTTGCCTCTGAGCTTGCAGTTTTTTTCGCAAGCTCGACAATAGATAAATGGATGATGTCGCGGGGCTCACTCGTAATATGCTCTGCAATTGCTTTCAGCTTTGGCGGCAATCCCCTGCTTGCTGCTCGTATTTTTTCAATACTACTTAAACTAACAGAAGCCAATTGACTTCACTCCTCCCTTATTCATGTGAACGCATACATTTCCTCATGTTCCCATCTTATAAAAAAGAAGCCTGTTTGCACAGACTTCTTTTTTAAGCGTTCATTGTTTTGATCAATAAATCAAAGAAAGCGTCAGCATTTACATCCGTACACACTTGAACGTTGCGCTCTTTCTCCCATTGATGCTGAAAATCACAGATCATCTGTCCATCACAAAACTCACTCTTCGTCTCGACGTCCACATGAAAAGCCTGTGTGCTCACGAGCTGCTTGTCAATGGCAAGACTGACAGCAAGCGGATCATGCATGGCACACGCCCACACACCATTTCGTTCAAAATAGCGCTGGCAGTAAATGCTTGTACTCTCTCTAATATAATGGGCCAACGTTTCATTCTGAATCGCATCAATTCTTTCATCCGTAAGCAAGACCTGTCTCGTGACATCTAATCCTACTTGAGTCAATGAAGGGAACCCTGCATCCAGCACTAACTTCGCCGCTTCTGGGTCTGCATATGTATTAAATTCCGCTACCGGCGTGACATTCCCCTGTCCTTCAACGACACCACCCATAAAAATGACTTCATTCACGTGAAGAATCAGCTCAGGACACTTTTTCACTGCAAGGGCTAAATTCGTTAAAGGCCCTGTCAACACAAGCGTAACCTGCTTCGAATACTGTATCACTTGGTCGATAATAAAATCAGGCGCAAAACCAGCATCTGCTTTCTTCTTAGGCTGAGCATCCTTTAAAGCACCGCCAATCCCATCCTCGCCGTGCACCCGATGTTCATAATGGGGCGCTCTTAAAAGAGGAGTTGCTGAACCTTTGATGACAGGAATATTATCTGCCTCAACCAGCTCAAGCACTTTACACGTATTCAATGTAGCCGCATCGACAGACACATTCCCACATACAGTTGTAATGCCCAAAATATCAAACTGCTGACTTTTCACCGCCAGCAAAATCCCAATCGCATCATCGATTCCAGTATCTACGTCCAAGATCAATTTCTTTTTATTTGGCATGGGTGAAATCTCTCCCTTATTTGAAAGTGTTGTTAGGGGAATGATAGCATATTCCTTTTTCAACGATTTAGGGAATATTAGCAGGTTGATCTTATTACTCTTTTTCTCCAGTCTTTCAGATATTGTTCGCGTTCTTTTTCGGTGAAGCTTTTAAGATAATCCTCTTTAACTTTAGGTTCATCTTTATATTCATCCCAGTCTATAAAGCGATCTGATAAGTCAGGAGAATGACTCATCGAACCTATTTCATTAGATTTGTATATTAATGATGCAGAAAAATGGTATTTATCAGGCTCATTATTTATATATCCATCAACTGTGACATAACCCATAGGGCTTATAGATACATTTTTTTTAAATGTGATGGTTTTGATAAAATTGTGAATATCTTCTTCATGTAAACGTTCTTCAATTTTTGGTTTCATCTTTTCTGCGAACTCTTCAGCTTTTTCTTGATCGCTCATCTCTTCCACTACATCATCTGACAGACTCTGTTGAATGCACTCTATAATGAACACAGTTACCGAGACGATGACGACCACAATTATAATAGAAAGTTTCAATGTATTTCTCATAAAGACAAAACTCCTTAATGAACTTTAACCCAAATAAAAACAGGTAAGCTAGTACCTGTTTTACTCTATTTCTCCAATGTCCTTTAGATATTGCTCTCGTTCTTTTTCAGAGAGTCTATTAAGGTAGTTTTCTTTTATCTCAGGCTCATCTTTATATTTATTCCAGTCTTTAAAACGATATGACAACTCTGGGGAAAAGCTCATAGAACCAATTTCGTTAGATTTATGCATTAAGGATGCTGAGAAATAAAATTTTTCAGCATCATCATTTATATAACCATCAACTGTTACATATCCCATTGGACTAATGGATACCTTTTTTTTGAATGTTATTTTTTCTATAAAATGATGGATATCTTTTTTATGTAATCTTTCTTCGATTTTTGGTTTCATCTTCTCTGCAAACTCTTCTGCTTTTTCTTGATCATTTTTCTCTTTCACAACAGTTTCCCCTCCTGAATCATTCGATTTTTCTTTCTTATCTTGTTGGATAATAAGAGAAACTATTAGAATAATAACGATAGTAAATAATATAATCACAACTTTGATTGTGTTTTTCATTAGATAAATCCACCTTTGTTAATCTAGAGGATTTTAATCCTCTTTTTATAGATATCTATCATACAATATCATATAATATATAAGATAAATATTACAGGAGTGACAATTTTGTCTAAAAAAGTAGCCCAAAACGAACTTTCTGCTAAAGACTATAATCTTATTTCCAATGCGGCTTATAAAATAGATTACTATAGAATTTCTAGTGAAATAGACATTAGTAAAAATAAGACCATGTATGTCATTGATTATAAAGAAACAACTAAAGGTCTTAATGCACTAACTATCGTTTCCGAAGAAGATTTTGATCGCTCCGATGGCGGAAGAGACCTCACCAAAATCAAAAACGCAGTCATCGCCTACCGTGGCTCTGAACCGATTGGCGCAGGCCAATATAAAGATACCATTAAAAAACATGGAAAAAAAGAGTCAGATGATCTTCTTTCTACCATTTTGACAAAGCTGCCTCCTTTTAGTCGGTCGAAGGCTTCACAGGAAGTGACGACTAAGATGACAACAGGCACAACCACCTATACAAATGAAATTGTTCAAGATTGGATGGTTTCGGATACAAAGTATCTGATTAAAAATATTCCCTTTGAAAATGGCGCAGAGAATCAAATGGTTCAAGCGGATCGTTATGCAAAAGAAATACATAAGAAAATGCCAAATGCCAAGATGTATGTGACAGGGCATTCACTTGGCGGGTCGAATGCGTCCTATGTTCTTGTTAAAAATGATTTTATTAAAGGCGGGGTCACCTTTGAGAATCCGAATATTTACCCCAATCTATCGGATGGCCTCCAAGCCAAAGCATTAAAAGGTGATTACCGTAGTAGATTAACAGAATATATCAATCTCAATGACGGGCTTTCTCTTTTAAATCGACATACGACAGAAATCGGTCGTGTGAAAGTAATGTATGATGCCGCTTTACCTGAAGGCGTCGATTACTCCGAGGACTCCTCCAAAGCCGTCCAATTCATGAAAGATCTCCTCAATCGGGCAATGAGCGTGAATCCTTCACTGGATGCGAATTTATTCCTTGAAGCCCTTGCTGGCAGCCATGGCTTAGATCGGTATGCCTTTTCATCAGATGGCTCCGTTGAAACCATTGATGATATGTTGAGAAAAAACCCTTCTCTCACTGCCGCCATGTTACATCAATTGAGTCAATCGAATGTTCACCCGCAAAGTGTGGTGGCGATTTTAATCAAGTCGCATGTTCTCATGAACACAGGTCGTAAATTCTCGACATATGCCGAGCACCATATACAGCAAATCATTCGCAAAATCGAGAAGCTCGATGACAAAGTGGATCAGTCTGTGGAACGGGTACGCTTGAGATACAAACAGATCGTTGGCTTTGGTTCCTATGATCAGCTGACGGCTTCTGATGTGGATACCGTGATTCGTCATTTAAAAACGGAGGGACTTGAGAATGAGTTCTATTCCGTCAAAGAGTATGATACAGCGATTGATAGCGCGATGAATATAAAAAGGTGGCTGGACTCAATATCAGATGATATGAGCCAGCTAGGGAAAGAATACCATGATGCAGATACAGCCCTGGCAAAGAATATGGGCATTTCTTAAGGAGAACGTGGAATGGAATTTTCAAAGAAACAACCAACAGATGCAGACCGTTTTTTGCAACGAATGACAGATACGCATACATCAAGCTCCGTTTTTTCTCAAGCAAACTTTCACACTGAAGACATGACACCTGCAGAGCTGGCTGCTTTGAAAGCAAAGATTAAAGAAGAGCAGAAAACAGCGCTAATCAGAGCCATCCGGCATCAGCTTCAACTTGAATTTGCAGAAGACCGCCAAGAAGCGGGAAAAATTTTAGATCTAATTGATGAGCTTCAGATCAAAGTGTATAAACATCAAAAGCGCATCCATACGCATATGTCAGGACAAGCCATTGACGCCTTAACAGAGAAAATCGAGCAAAGACTCAAGTTTTACGAACTGAAAGAAGATGTTCAATCCGCCATCGACTCGATTGGCATTTAGATGAACCTTCCGTCTTATGAATCTTTTCCCCATCTCACTCGTATATACTAAAAGAGTGATTGATTTGAAAGGAGATCTGTTTGTGGGATATATTTTGTTATTTTCGGTTGTGATCGGTCTTGTCTTGACCCTCTTGCTCACACCACTCAAGTTGATCGTTAGAAAGAAAGGAACAGAACAACAGGTTCCGCTTATGTGGATTGCAGGCCTTGCTTTACTGTTCATGGTCGGTATTTTTGTTTTCTATTATATGACCAATTTGGATCGTAATCCTTCATCCCTCTGGTTGATTGGACTTGTTGTGACAGCAGCAGGCGCCTTTTTATCAGTTGGGCTGGAGCGTAAGATCAAAGGCGTGCTGTTTCTTATTTTATTACTGCTCGGTGTTTATATGGCGACAGCTTTTCTATTCAATGCGAATGAGAAATTTGATGTCTCCAAAATGGAACAAAAAGTGGAAATCAAAGCGTTTGATGAGACGGAAACACCTGCAAGTGTACCGCCTCAATTTGCTCGGAACAAAATGAAGAAATCGTTCGGACAGGTTCCAAACACAAGCTACTATGAGCTTGGCAGCCTGCAAATCCAGAAGGTCAACGATGAGTATGTGTACATCGCCCCAGTGGAATTCTCGGATTTCTTTAAATGGATTCGTTCAGGGAGTACGCCGGGTTACTTTACATTAAGTGCGACCGACTCATCTGCCAATCCAAAGTTTGTGAAAACAGAGATGGTCTACACACCTTCCTCTTATTTCAACAAAGAAATTGAGCGGCATATTCGCCTCCAGTATCCAGATTTGATTTTCTACGGAGATACACAGCTGGAAATCAATGATGATGGCAAGCCTTATTACATTCGAACATTTGGCGATTTCATCTCTGCCCGAAACGGCTTTAAAGCGTCAGGTGTTGTCGTTGTTGATGCCAAAACTGGCGCAACGAAGAAATACTCTTTAGATCAAGTACCTGCCTTTATCGATGGTGCTGTTTCACCAGAGGCCGTTAGTCTGCAAAACAGTTATTTCGGAAACTATATTCACGGGTTCTGGAATAGTATGTTTGGAAAGTCAGATGTAAAGCTGCCTTCAGATGAAGGAACAGAAGCCAATGTGAGTCCGGTGTTTGATGCAAAAGGAGATATGTACTACTTCACAGATTTCACCAGTCCGAAAGAGGGTGTTGACTCGATGCTTGGGTATGCCCTGACAAATGCCCGGACAGGAAAAGCGACTTATTATACCGGAAATCTTGAAGCGTCCTACATGGATTCTCAAGGCGCTCTGCAAATTATTGAGAAACGTTTCATCGAAAAGAAATGGAAAGGCCGTATGCCGATTCTGTATAATTTCTATGGAGAAGCCAGCTGGCTCACGCCGGTTCTGGATTCAAATGGATTCCTGCAAAACTACTTTATCGTTTCGGCAGCCAATCCTGAAATCGCTGCGTACGCTTCAACACCAAACGAAGCACTGAGAGCCTATAAGACAGCTCTGCAAAAAGGCGGCGGTACCGTTAACAGTTCCTCTAAGCAGGAAAAGAAAGAAACTACAGGGAAAGTCAAACGAGTGTATAAAGAAAAGACCGGTGATTATACAACCGTCACCTTCCTGCTAGACGATGGGAAAAGCTACACCATGTCATCTGAAAAAGAACCTCTCGTCATTTATTTAAAAGAAGGCGATCAGGTCACCATGAAATACACAGATACGGGTGAAATCTTCCTTCCAGTTGATGAGATAAACATTAAAGGATTATAAAAAAGACGTTTCTCCTATTGAGGAGAAGCGTCTTTTCTCTCTTTCCTTAACAATTCAACGAGCAATTCTTTATTTTTATTTCCCCCTGTCATCGGTGACTCGACATAGGAAAATTTTCGTTTAAAATCCATTCCTCTCACAGAAATGACAGCCAATTCACCGCCAATGCTGCCTCGTTGGAGGACATATTTAGATAAAACAGAAAGCCCCATTCCATGAATCACAGCCTCTTTAATCGCTTGATTGCTGCTAAACGTCACAAATGTCCGTGCTTTCAGTCCATTTGATTTCAGGACGTGCTGTAAGTATTCCCCGGTACCTGATCCCTCTTCTCTCGTGATCCATGTTTCGTTTTGCAGTTGATCAATCGTGACATCCTTTTTCTTAGCAAAGGGGTGATCTAATGGCGCGACGATATAGAGCTCATCTTCTAGGAAAGTTTCTACTGTCAGTTCTTTGTCATTCGTCTGTCCTTCGATCAAACCGATGTCGACATGGAATAAGCGGACATGACTGGCGATCGCCTCTGTGTTATCAATGACCACCTCAATGTCCACATGCGGATAGAGCTGATGAAACTCTGCCAATATTTGCGGCAGCACGTACTCTCCAATGGTAAAACTCGCCCCGATTGTCAGCTTCCCTCTTGCCAGATGATGATGCTCATAAATATCCTGCTTCGCCTGTTCATATAAACGAATGATTTGTTTTGATCGATGGTACAGCATATCCCCAGTTGGTGTAACAGTTAGTTGCTTTGGCGAACGATTCAGCAGAACGGTCTGGAATTCCTGCTCCAAGTTCTTAATATGAAGACTGACACTTGGCTGAGAAATCCGCAGCTTTTGGGCTGCCTTTGTAAAGTTTTTCTCTTCCACAACTGTCACAAATGTCTTCAGTGCATCGTAATACATCGGTCCCTCTCCTATCAGAAATCTTAATCCAAAACCTTTCATATATATATCTTACTAATTCCTTCCCAGTGCGTAAAGAAGCGCTTAACTGAAAACAATTTAATAAAAATATTTACTAATTTTTTTAAAGACTCTATACTAGAAGGAGATATTTTCTATAGGAGGTGCTGATTTGGCAGCTAAAATAAAGGACATTGCTGAAAAAGCTGGATTATCCATTGCGACTGTATCTCGCGTACTGAACCAAGATCCCAACCTATCTGTCACGGATCAAACACGTGAGAAAGTATACGCCGCCGCTGAAGCTTTGTCCTATCAAAAGAAAACTTTCAAACATTCATTAAAAAAAATCGCCTTTCTCTATTGGATGACCGAAAAGGAAGAGCTTGAAGATATTTATTTTAAATCCATTCGTCTAGGCGTTGAGGAACTTACGAATACTCGGAGTTTAAATGTCACCGCTTACAATCCATCTGATGGGCTTCACTCCATTGATTCTTCTACAGAAGGGATTATCGCCATCGGCCGATTTAAAAAGTCAGAGCTTGACCAGTTATATGCGATCACCCAGCATATCGTTTTTATTGATACGTCACCAGATGAAGACCGTTTTGATTCAGTAAAGCCAAACCTGAAACGAATTGTTGAAAAGATCATCGATTCTTTTATTGAAAAAGAACACACATCCATTGGATTCGTTGGCGGCACAGACATTGATCTGAATACGAATGTGCATATTCCAGATATTCGCGAAACGACTTTCCGTGAATATATGATGGCTCACAATGTCCTTAATGAGCGTTTGGTCTATGTCGGTCATCATTTCTCAGTAGATGAAGGCTATGCGCTGATGATGAAGGCGATTGATGAGCTTGGTGATGACCTGCCCACCGCTTTTTGTGTCGCTAGTGATCCTCTTGCCATCGGCTGCTTACAAGCATTAAACGAGCGAGGATTTTCTCTGCCGAACCGCGTGAGCGTCTTTAGTATCAACGATATTCATGTGTCTCAATATGTGTCACCGCCGCTCACCACGTATCATATCCACACGTCTTTACTTTGTGAAACAGCAGTTGATTTACTGTTAGAAAGACTTGTAGACGGCAGAACATTACCGAAAACTGTGCTGATTGCCTCAGAACCTGTCTTTCGAAAAAGTACGATATAAACAACCGGAAGCCCCGTCCAATGTGGAGGGCTTTCTTTTCTCTCTACATCAGTAAAAAATTTTACTTAATAAATTTAATAAAATATGTTTACTTTTTTTACTCAAGTTGATATTCTCACATTAAGAAAGCGTTTTCTTATCATCTGTGAAAAAAGAACGAGAGGGGATTACGAATGAAAAAGGGAAAATGGGCGACATTATCAGCAGTCGTTGGGACTGCTGTGCTTCTGCTTTCAGCTTGCGGACCGGGAGATGACAATTCAAGCGGAACACAGCCAGCATCTACAGGTACAAAGACCTTACTAGTGTGGGAGGATGTCAAAAAAACTGAGGGGATTCAAGACGCTGTAAAAGAATTCGAAAAACAACATGATGTGAAAATCAAAGTGGTCGAAAAAGCTTATGCCGACCAAATCGAAGCTCTCCGTCTAGATGGAGCAGCTGGGACAGGTCCAGACGTCATCACGATGCCTCACAATCAAATTGGATCAGCTGTCACTGAGGGGCTATTACAAGAAATCAAGCCAGATCAAAAAGTGATCAACTCCTTCACAGACGAATCGATTCAATCACAAACGGTAGATGGAAAACTGTATGGTCTGCCAAAATCCGTTGAAACCACTGTCCTTTTTTATAACAAAGATCTTGTCAAAAAGGCACCAACGACACTTGATGGCTGGTATGATCTTTCGAAAAAGCTGACAAAAGACGGAAAGTACGGTTTTGTTGCGAAATGGGATGAAATTTACTATGCGCAAAGTGTTTTAGGCGGATCTGGGGGCTATATTTTCAAGCAGAAAAGCGATGGCTCTTATGATGTTAATGACATTGGTTTGAAAAACGATGGCGCCATCCAAGGCGGAGAATACATTCAAAAATTCTTTAGCGAAGGACTTTTCCCGAAAGGCATCATTGGTGAACAAGGAATCAATGTCCTCAACTCCTTATTTACAGAGAAAAAAGCAGCAGCCGTCATTTCTGGTCCTTGGTCATTTGGTCCATATAAAGAGGCGGGTATTGACTATGGTGTGGCTGAGCTGCCAACACTCCCTAACGGAAAACATATGAGCTCATTTTTAGGTGTAAAAAGCTACAACGTCTCCTCTTATTCTAAAAATAAAGAACTTGCTGAGAAATTTGTTGAATTTATCACAAACGAAAAAAATTCAAAGAAGCGCTTTGAATTAACAGAGGAAATTCCACCAGTGAAAAAACTGATGAAAGATCCAATCATTACGGAAAACGCAAATGCGGATGCTGTTTCTAAACAAACGAAATACGCCACACTGACACCGAACAATCCTGAAATGGAAGAGGTGTGGAAGCCGATTGATAGTGCATTAGGTCTCATTGCAACTGGTCGTACAGATGTGAAAAAGGCACTTGATGATGCGGTCAATCAAATCGACTCTCAAATTAAAGCAAATCACTCCAAATAACCATCAAATGCGGGTAGTCTATCAAACTGCCCGTAGTTGATCTAATTTTATATGAAGTAGGTGTTAGACGTGACGGGTAACCTTGAACTAGACCGCACACACATTGTGGAATCAAAGACACACCGGAGACGGGCGCTAATGTTCTCCTTTATACCCGGAATGGGGCAGATATACAACAAACAGTACGGCAAAGGGGCACTCTTTTTCCTGTTCGGCGTCTCTTTTTTGATTGTATTTTATGATTTATTCAATATTGGTTTCTGGGGACTGTTCACACTGGGGACGATGCTGCCTCGTGACAACTCTGTTTTTCTTTTAGCAAAGGGAATTATTGCGCTGTTAACAGCTGGTTTTGGTATCGGCTTTTATGTACTCATGATGCGTGATGCTTTTATGAATGGAAAGAAACGGGATCAAGGGGTACCACTTCATTCCATCCGTGCTCAATATCATCAGCTCATCGATCAAGGCTTCCCTTACTTAATGAGCACTCCTGCTTTCTTTTTACTTCTATTTTCTGTTGTCTTTCCTATTATGTTCAGCTTTGCGCTTGCCTTTACGAACTATGATTTATATCACTCGCCTCCTGCCAATCTGATCGACTGGGTAGGAATCAAGAACTTTCAAAATATCTTTTCCATTGATATTTGGAGAGACACCTTCATTGATGTACTTGGCTGGACCGTCGTATGGACTTTGGCTGCGTCGACTCTTCAATGTGCCCTCGGCATCTTTTTAGCGGTTCTGCTCAATCAGAAGGATTTAAAGGGAAAACGGTTTTTTAGAACCATTTTGATTCTCCCTTGGGCTGTTCCGGGCTTTGTGACCATTTTGGTGTTTGCTGGACTGTTCAATGATACATTTGGGGCCATTAACAATACACTTTTTGCATCGATAGGGATTGATCCAAAACCATGGCTAACAGATCCATTTTGGAGCAAAATTGCCCTCATTGCGATGCAGACTTGGCTTGGATTTCCTTTTGTTTTCATTATGACAACAGGCGTTTTGCAGGCAATTCCCGAGGATTTATATGAGGCTGCGACCATTGATGGAGCCAATTTTTTTCAGAAATTCCGGTCCATCACGTTACCGCTTGTTCTCTATTCCATTGCACCCATCCTCATCACACAATATACGTTTAACTTTAACAACTTTAATATCATCTACTTATTTAATGGCGGAGGACCGCCTGTTGCGGGGTCAACCGCTGGGGGAACGGACATCTTGGTGTCTTGGATTTATAAACTCACGATGCAGTCCTCTCAATATGCACTCGCTGCGGCTGTCACGATTTTACTTTCAATCTTTGTCATCGCCATTGCACTCTGGCAGTTTAAGAGAACGAATTCATTCAAAGAGGAGGACATGATGTGATATGGGATCAAAACAAAACAAGCTCATTCGCCTGAGCATTACTTATTTTATCCTTTTCATTGCCTCCATTTGTATTCTATATCCACTGCTTTGGACGATCGGTGCTTCCTTTAACCCTGGAAACAGCCTCATGAGTACCAGCATGTTTCCGAAGAATCCAACGTTCAGCCACTTTACCGAGCTCTTCTTTGGCCCGGGAGCACTTTATGCAAAATGGTATTGGAACTCCATGAAGATCAGTATTGCCACAATGTTGTTAACGCTGATTCTTGTGAGCTTTACAGGCTATGCCTTTTCTAGATTCCGTTTCAAAGGGCGGAAAAATGGGCTGATGCTCTTTTTGCTGCTGCAAATGATTCCTCAATTTTCAGCGCTGATTGCGATTTTCGTTTTGGCTCAAATGCTTGGACTGATTAACAGCCATCTTGCACTGATTTTGATTTATGCAGGCGGACAAATTCCGATGAATACGTATTTAATGAAAGGCTATCTTGATGCGATTCCGAAGGATCTTGATGAATCAGCCAGAATGGACGGCGCAGGGCATTTCCGAATTTTCATCCAAATTATTATGCCGCTTGCTAAGCCCATTTTGGCGGTTGTCGCCATCAACTCATTTACAGGACCACTGGGTGATTTCATCATCTCAAGTGTCATTGTCCGCTCACCCGAAATGTATACGCTCCCGATTGGTCTGTACAATCTTGTGTCAGACAAAATGGGGGCCAGCTACACGACCTTTGCAGCCGGGGCTTTACTCATTGCGATTCCAGTCGCTTTATTGTTCCTTGTGTTACAAAAACAATTTGTGTCCGGCCTCACACAAGGCGGGACAAAAGGATAAGGGGAGATTTGATGAAGAAATGGATGCTTGTCACGGTTGTCGTTTTCTTTTTGATGGGGTTAGGGATTTTACCTGAAGCAAAAGCGGATGCAATTTTAGTTCAGCCGATCAATGGATTGCAAGGTGATTTCATTAAAGGAACAGATATCTCCATGCTTGCGGAAGTTGAGAGAAGCGGGGGCAGATACTTCGACCAGAATGGAAAACAGGTGGACCCGCTCAAGCTATTAAAGGAAAAAGGCGTCAACTATGTGCGCATTAGACTGTGGAACCACCCATACGACAACCAAGGTCGTGCCTATAATGGCGGGACAAATGATCTCAATACAGCCATTGCTTTATCGAAACGCGCAAAAGCACAAAATATGAAAGTGCTGCTTGATTTTCACTACAGTGATTTCTGGACCGATCCTGGTAAACAGTTCAAACCGAAAGCTTGGGCTTCCCTTTCACAAAACGATTTGGTAAAAGCGGTTGGCACTTACACAGGGGATGTACTCAAAGCGATGAGAGCACAAAATGCTTTGCCGAACATGGTACAGGTCGGAAACGAATTGAACTCAGGCATGCTGTGGCCGAACGGCAAAAGCTGGGGTGAAGGCGGCGGTGAATTTGACCGGCTCGCCGCTTTGCTAAAGGCTGGCACAAATGCAGTCCGCTCTGTCGATTCAAATATCAACATCATGCTTCACCTTGCCCATGGCGGGGACAACGGGGCCTCCCGCTGGTGGTTTGATGAAATCACCAAACGAGGCGTCTCATTCGATACGATCGGTCTATCTTATTACCCGTATTGGGACGGCGGATTTAGCGGTCTTACTAACAATATGAATGATATTAGCGTCCGCTATAACAAAGACGTCATCGTGGTAGAAACCGCCTACGGTTTTACAACAGCAAATGGCGACAACCTAGAAAACTCATTTAACCAAGATTCAGTCAATACTGCTGGCTACCCAGCTTCACCTCAAGGCCAGGCATCTTTTATACGAGATCTATCAGAAAAAATTTCACAAGTGAAAAACAATCGCGGGAAAGGGTTCTTTTATTGGGAGCCGCTTTGGATTCCAGCGAAAGGCGCCCCGTGGTCAAGTCAATATGGGCTGGCTTATATCCAAACAACCGGTACGGCCGGAAATGCTTGGGAAAATCAAGCGATGTTTGATTTCAACGGAAAAGCACTGCCTTCTCTAGACGTATTTAAACAAATGACACCGTAATTAAAAGGATAGGACGTGACAAAATGGGAAAGCGTTACCCACTCGTTCACCCAAATGTGAAAGGCTTTTTGCATGGTGGCGATTATAATCCAGATCAATGGCTTCATATGCCGGAGATCATTGACGAAGATTTTCGATTAATGAAGCTTGCACATTGTCAAACATTCTCCATCAACATTTTCGCATGGAGTAAGCTAGAGCCAAAAGAAGGTCAGTATGATTTTGCATGGCTGGATGACATTATGGACCGCTTGGCAGCTCAGGGGGCACACGCCATTCTTGCAACACCAAGCGGAGCTAGGCCTGCTTGGCTGTCACAAGCATATCCTGAGGTATTGCGCGTCGAAGCGAACCGTCAGCGTAATTTACATGGACTGCGCCATAATCATTGCTTCACCTCACCGGTTTATCGAGAAAAAACGAATACACTCAATCGTTTGCTCGCTGAACGCTACAAGGATCACCCAGCACTGATCATGTGGCACATTTCGAATGAGTACGGCGGCGAATGTCATTGTGATCTCTGTCAGGAAGCATTTCGAGGCTATTTGAAAGACAAGTACAATCATGACCTTGAAGCTTTAAACCAAGCATGGTGGACGGGGTTTTGGAGCCACACGTATAGTGATTGGTCACAAATCGAATCACCTGCACCGCACGGGGAGCACATGATTCACGGGATGAACCTAGACTGGAAACGCTTTGTCACCGCGCAAACAATCAATTTTTATCAAAATGAAATTGAACCGCTGCGGGAATTGACACCCCATATTCCAGTGACCACCAACTTTATGGGCGACTACCCGCATATGCGCCCATTTCTTGGACTGGATTATCATCAATTTGCAAAAGAGGTCGACGTAATTTCATGGGATAGCTATCCAGCATGGCATAGCGGCAGGGAAACAACCGCTGAATTAGCGTCAAACGTTGCCTTCGTTCACGACTTATATCGTTCATTAAAGGACGGTCAGCCATTTCTCGTGATGGAGAGTACACCGAGCCTTGTGAACTGGCATGAAGTGAATAAGGTCAAACACAAAGGCATGGCACACCTTTCTGCCATACAGGCGATTGCCCACGGATCAGACTCCGTGCTTTACTTCCAGTGGCGCCAAGGACGAGGTGCCTCCGAGAAATTCCATGGCGCCGTAGTCGATCATTCTGGGCATGAACATACGCGCGTGTTTCAAGAGGTCGCTGATCTAGGGAAACAGCTGGAGCAGCTGCAGCCCATCGCAGGGACATCCGTTCAACCAGAAGTCGCCATCATATACGATTGGGAAAACCACTGGGCCATTGATGATGCGCAAGGCTTAAATAATACAAACAAACGCTATGTAGAGGCTTGTCAAACTCACTATCGAAGCTTTTGGAAAAAAGGCATCCCTGTTGACATTGTCGGCATGGAAAAGGATTTCTCATCCTATCGGGTGCTCGTTGGTCCAATGCTCTACATGATCAAACCAGGCGTCGCAGAAAAAATCGAAGCCTTTGTCAAAAGGGGCGGCACTTTTATAGCGACATACTGGAGCGGCATGGTTGACGAAAATGACCTCTGTTTCCTAGGCGGTTTCCCCGGTCCTCTCCGCCATGTACTTGGCATTTGGGCTGAGGAAATCAACACATTGATGCCAGATGAACATGTATTAATGACCACAGGGAATGGACGCACCTACCATGTCGGGCAATATTGCGAATCCATACATCCTGAAACGGCCTCTGTGTTAGGACATTTTGAGAACGGCTGCTACGAAGGACAGCCAGCCCTGACTGTCCATCCTTTTGGAGATGGAAAAGCATACTATATGGCTTCCGAAAATGAGGAGATTTTTTATGATGAGTTTTACGAGGAACTCATCGCAGAAATGGAGATACAGCCCGTCCTATCAGCGGTGATTCCAGAGGGAGTCAGTGTACAAAAACGAACAGATGGCACTCAGGAATATGTGTTTATGATGAATTTTACAGAAGAGCAGCAGAACATATCACTAGATTCAGCGGAAAGCTATGAAAATATCCTGACTGATGAGCAGGTGCCAGAGAAGCTTCAGCTTGATCCTTACGAGTACATCATCTTGAAAAAATAATTTAAAAGAAGTGTTCATTCATTGGACGCTTCTTTTTTATTGATCCTAAATACCTGTATAATTATATTTATTAATAGAAATGTATTTGAAGCGTTATATTTTATCTAAATTTTTTGACATGTTTGATACCGCACCATGAATGGATTCACCATCCTTTTTTACCATTGTATAGGTATGAAAGCGGTTGCCTAATGCTCATATTTTTGATACCCTTTTTTTCAATGCAGCTGTGGGACTGCATTGTGATAAAAAGAGCAAACAAATGTAAACGGTTTATTGTAGGGGGAGGGTCTTATGTTAACGCTTGTTGGATTGTTGATTATTTTAACGATTGTTGTATTGCTGATTTGGGGGAAAGCAAGTCCAATTGTCGCCATGGTCATGGTGCCATTAATCGGGGCACTGATTGCGGGATTTGGGATAAATGACATTCAAACCTTTTTTGAAGAAGGAATTATCAAAGTATTGCCGGTGGCGACCATGTTTATCTTCGCCATTTTATTTTTCGGCATTTTACAAGATACAGGGTTCTTTGAACCTGTAATTAAAGCATTAATTAAGCTGACAAAAGGAAATGTTGTCACAGTTGCAATGGGAACTGCTTTAATTGGGATCATTGCTCACTTAGATGGAGCAGGGGCTACAACCTTTTTATTAACTGTACCTGCACTGCTGCCGCTTTATAAAAAATTACATATGAGTCCTTACTTGCTGCTGTTATTAATTGGGACGAGTGCTGGATTAACCAATATGATTCCTTGGGCTGGTCCGACTGGACGGGCAGCAAGCGTCTTGAATATGGATCCATCTGAACTCTGGGTGCCGCTTATTCCGATCCAGCTCATTGGGGTGGTGCTCGTGTTAGGAATGGCGTTCTTTTTAGGAAAGAGGGAAGAAAAACGAATTCGGGTGAAAATTGCTGCAAACGAAGTAGCTGCTGTTCAACTAGAAGGCGCCGATTGGGATCGTGCCATTCAGTCTATTAGCGAAACAGGTGACGCTTCTTTAAAGCGTTATCATCTCATCTGGGTGAACCTTATTCTATTTGTCTGTGTTGTGGTACTTCTCGTGTTAAACGTGATTCCTGCTAGTTATATGTTTATGATTGGCCTGTCACTAGCACTGTTGATTAACTTTCCGAATGTGAATTTACAGATGGAAAGAATCAAGGCGCACGCACCTAGTGCACTGATGATGGCGGCTGTTATTTTCTCCGCAGGTTCATTTTTAGGAATTCTTGAAGGTACAGGGATGCTGAAAGCCATTGCGGTCGACAGTATTCACATTTTACCAGCTTTCTTACTGCCATTTTTACATATTATTGTCGGGATGCTTGGGGTACCGCTCGATATGCTGACTAGTACAGACGCCTATTATTACGCCCTTCTGCCAATTGTTGAATCCATTACATCTGAGGTTGGCGTATCTGGTACTTCAGCGGCATATGCCATGATGATTGGGAATATTATCGGAACCTTTGTCAGTCCGCTTGCGCCTGCTGTTTGGCTCGCTGTAGGCCTGGCAGGGGTGGATATGGGGAAACATATCCGCTACTCCTTCTTTTGGATGTGGGGATTCAGTATTATCCTTCTGTTCGTGGCGATGCTGATCGGTATCATCTAAAAAAAGAAAGACATGCGTACAACGACGCATGTCTTTTTCTTTATGAAGGATATTCACTCGTGTGAATGTCTGTATTCGGCTTTCTAATAAGAGACATTAATCCAATGATAAACAATAGAACCATTGGAGCGAATGCAAGACCGATTGTTCCAATTAAAAGAGTCACAGCAGACACCAAGAAAAGAACACCTGAAATCACGGCACGGCGGTCTGTTTTCAAGAGAATAACACCGACAATCGATAGCACTGCTGCAATTCCAGAAACGACCATAAACTGCGTACCAAATGCATTAACTGAAGCTTGAAGCGTTTCAATCGGTAATGTTTCGCCTTCCTCTTGTAGCACTTCATTAATTTCATTATAAAATGATGGACCTACCGAGAGGATTAATGCTCCAAATCCAACACCAATGGCATTGAGGACAATACTAATAATCCCCATAATTTTTTCACCTTTACGACTAATCATGTGTAAACCTCCTAAAAATTTTTAAAATTTAACTGCCTGTTTTCACTTCTCGTTTTTGGAAGACAATTAAGGCAATGGCCAAGAAAATAGCCCAATAGATGACTAGGACTATTAATGAGAATCCTAGAGACATACCTTCGATAAGAGTAACCTGTTCCATAAAGTATTGGGATGGATCGTTTGCAAATAACAAATATTTTGACCAATCAAAGAAGAGCATTAAAATACCTGTAACTGATCCACCCACAATATAAGCTAACACACTAATGGCAATGGAGATGGCTTCACTTCTAAATACTGTAGAAATGGCGAACGAAAGGGTTCCCAAAACGACAAACATTGCACAATGAGCAAGATAATAATAGATCATATTTGCAAACTGCGAACGTTCAATCACTTCACCATTGTGATACACCAAATTCACATAATCAGTGCTAAGTCCAAAGAAAATAGCACCCAATATGAAGGACAAGATAAATAGCACTACAACAAGTAAAAGAGCATACAGCTGTACTGTAATATATTTAGATAATAGGATCTTTAGCCTTGATGGTGGACGAATCAATAATAATTTGATTGTACCATGCTTGTATTCAGCCGACACAATAGTGGAAGCAATAATGATCACAAACACACCTACAAGCTGGAGTAAATTGGCGTTTGTTTTCACATAATCCCACACACTGTGGCTAAACTGATCAGCTGGCGGCAAGTTATGCTTGATTCGATAATCATTAATAGCGATCTCTTTTTCAAGGCTTCTTTTAAAGAAACCATTCTCTGTCTCTTTGAGCTCTTTCTTGTTCTCCGTATTCATCATTTCTAGCTGGGTTTTCCATTCACCTGAAGCTTGATCTTTGTCATTTGTTTTCACTACAAAGATCAGTGTAGCAATCATACCTAAAACAAGAAGTCCAACCATAATCCAAGTTCCAACACGATAACTGATCTTCATCCACTCGTTTTGAATGAGGCGTATCATACGTCTGCCTCCTTTTTACCTGTTAAGCTTAAGAACTTATCTTCTAAGGTTTGTTTTTCTATTTTGATTTCGTACAAATGAATGGACGCGCCGCTCAAATGACGAATCAATTCCGGCATTTTCTCTTCTGGCAAGGAGAAGAATAAATACTGCTCCTCTTCTCTTACAGTCGTGCCTTCCTCAAATGCGCCGATGAGCTTCTGCGCTTCTGCCAGCTCACCAGATGCGACCTTCATTCGGTAATTGACCAAATCGTCTTGATTCGTCTCTGCACGCTGATCCTCAATCGCAATCAGCTTTCCTTTTTGGATAATCGCAAAACGATCACACATCAGTTCCATTTCTGACATGAGGTGACTTGAAACAATGACAGCTAGCCCTTCTTCCTTTGCAAGCCTTCTCAAGTAATCTCGTATCATGCGAATTCCCTCTGGATCAAGTCCATTGGTCGGCTCATCTAATATCAGTAGTTTTGGTCTATGTATAAGTGCTTGCGCAATGCCTAAACGCTGCTTCATGCCTAATGAAAACGTTCGGACACGCTTATGTTTCACGTGCTGTAAGCTGACCAGCTCTAGCAGCTCATCAATTCGCCCTTCATCCACTTTCCCATTCATTCTGGCAAAGTGAACAAGATTTTGTCTTGCCGTTAAATGATTATACATTTCTGGGTTTTCAATAATGGCACCAACATCTTGGATGGCATGCTGATATGAGGATTGAATACTATGACCATTAATCAGAATGTCACCAGATGTAATAGGAGAAAGACCGACCATCATACGAATGGTTGTTGTTTTCCCTGCGCCATTTGGTCCTAAGAAGCCAAAGACTTCGCCCGCTTGCACAGAAAAGCTCAAGTCTTGAACGATCTTTTTCCCGTGAATATGCCTAGATACATTATGCAGTTCTAAAACGTTCGTCACGTTACCTCTCCTTCTTTGTCTAAGTATCATCTATCATCTATTTCCTGATAAACACCATGATCCGTTAAAAATAGAAGAACACTTCCATATGGTACAGCAATGCCCAAAAGTTGTGAAGGGGATTAGGCAAAATTTAGAGAATCCTCTGCCTTTTTTAAGGTAGGGTTAAGGTAATAAGTTAAAGTGAGATAATTTTATATTTTCAAGAATGTGGAATTCAAAGTTATCATGTAGTATGAAATGAAATCCAATCCTATTCTCTTAACATAAATATATAATAGAGGCATGCAATAAGATGTAAGGACAAGTCATCCTGCTTTTTCTCAATACTAACTTTAGCAGGAGGCACAATTTTATCGTATGTAATTTCAGCTATAGTCTGTTCTTGATTTTCTAATCTAACACGTTTATTAGCGAAACCTTTCTTTAGATAATAAGTATTATCATTTATTATTAAATTCATCGTTGGATTAAGCTTAATTTTAGTTCTATCTTCTAATACTAACCTTCCTTTACCCTTACATTCTATAACCCAGTTTGAGCGAAACAATGATGGGAGAGACTTATTTTCAATAGCTGTTACAATAATATTAGAATTCGAATCCATTACCTCTATATTCACAAAGAACTCATCAAATATGTGATCAATCAACTTTTCAACTTTATTTGTATAGAATCTTCTTATAAATCCAATTCTTACATTTTCTTCATTCATAATAGGTATGCATTTAGTCGTTTTCTTTATCACAGGTTTTTTAAAATATCCAAATTCCATTTTTACCTCCCGTTTATAATTTAGATGGTTGGAATACATCAAAAAAGTTCAAAAAATATAAAACACCTAATTTATTAAAGAACGTGTTTCCTTTAACAATTAGGCGTTTTTTATGTTTTAGCAACATTCATATATTTATTTCTAAGTCATTAATAAAACAATGAAGCAGACAATCCCATTCAGAAAAAAGGATTAATATCTTGCTTCTTTATATTATACCTTTTTCACAAACTCTGATTTTAACTTCATTGCGCCAAAGCTAGGAATTTTACAATCAATGTTATGATCGCCTTCCACTAAACGAATGCCTTTGACCTTCGTTCCTATTTTTAAAACGGAAGAAGAGCCTTTTACTTTTAAATCTTTAATGACAGTGACCGTATCCCCATCACTTAATAGATTTCCATTCGCATCTTTGACCACAAGCTGCTCCTCTGCCGCTTGTTCTTGTTCAAGTGACCATTCATGCGCACATTCAGGACAAACCAGCAGACTGCCATCCTCATAAGTATACGTTGAACTGCATGAAGGACAATTTGGTAGATTAGACATTTGTGTTTCCTCCAACTTTCTATTATTTCATTTCATACAATTTTACCACATTTCTATAGAAAGAATGTGATAGAAAAGGAAACATTTTTCATCGTTTACTTATTTCTTCCAATTGATATAGCAGCCGCAATATTTCGAGCGGTTCTCTCTACATGAATAGCCCCATCTCTCATCGCCTCAGAAAGAGAAGTTACACCTGGAACGATACTAAAAAGTGCATCAATACCATGCTCATGTACGACAGCACTGTCTTTTGAGAGGGAGCCCGCGATAGCAATCACAGGCAGATGATACTGCTTTGCTGCTTTGGCTACACCGATTGGGGTTTTTCCATAAATGGTCTGCTGGTCAATTCGGCCTTCCCCAGTAATGACTAGGTCTGCCTCCTTGATGACATCATCAAACTGAACAGCTTTCAGCACAATATCAATTCCTCGCTGCAAATCGGCATGTAAAAAGCCTAATAAACTCGCACCAAGTCCTCCTGCCGCTCCTGCCCCCGCTACACCTTCAAAGGAAACATTGAACTGCTTTTCGGCTATGTGAGCAAAATGAGCTAAATTCTTGTCTAACACTTGAACCATTTCTTCATTTGCACCTTTTTGAGGACCAAATATAGCAGACGCTCCTCTCTCACCCGTTAAAGGATTATCCACATCACAGGCTGCCTCCAGCCGAACGGATTGCAGTCTTGGGTCAAGTCCAGATAGATCAATAGAAGCTAATTGATGAAGGGTTCCACCGCCTGGCGACAGCTCCTGTCCTGCTTGATCAAGAAAAGCCGCACCTAATCCTTGCATCATCCCAACGCCACCATCATTTGTTGCACTTCCGCCAAGCCCAATGATGACATGCTTCGCTCCTTGATCTAGTGCCGCAAGCATTAATTCCCCAGTTCCTCTCGATGTCGTGAGTAACGGATTGCGTTTTTCTTGCGGAACAAGGTGTAACCCAGAGGCTGCGGCCATCTCTATAACGGCCGTCTCACCGTCTCCTAACATGCCAAAAAAGGCATCGACGGGTTCACCAAGCGGGCCTGTGACTACTTGATTGATCATGTACCCGCCCGTCGCATCAACTAGTGATTGAACAGTTCCCTCTCCTCCATCTGCCATGGGAAGTTTAATATATTCAGCGTCTGGCAAAATCGCATGAAATCCTCGTTCGATGGCACATGCTGTCTCATATGCAGATAAACTTTCTTTAAATGAATCTGGTGCAATCACAATTTTCATCCTAAAGCCCCTCGTTTCTTATCAAATGTCATCAGCCAAACAACTGGAAAACGCCGAAAATAATGGTCGATACGACAGTTAATGTCAAACCAATTAACGATTCAAAAGGCATGAGCTTCAACCGCTCTTTGATGTCCATTTGAACACTTCCTGCTGTTGCATGGAAAAAGCTCCCGTGCGGCATATGATCAAGCACAGTTGCACCAGCATGAATCATGGCTGCTCCTGAAAGAGCTGATACACCAAGCCCAATGAGTGTACCGCTAAATACACCACTCGCTACCGCCGTTCCTGCTGTTGTCGAAGCAGTGGCGGCTGACATAAATATCCCTGAAGCTGGTGCAAGTAAATACGGAGGTAATTCCGAAGCATCGAGTGCTTGGATAAACACATCTTTTAAGGAAGAATTCGATACAATTCCTGCTAGTGTGCCTGTCCCTAATAACATAATTGCTACACCCGACATTTTATGAAGCCCCGACATCGCATAATCATTGAGAAACTTCCCTTTTTTCATGAAAAGAGCGCCTATAATGCCTCCGATCGGTAAGGCGATCATTGGGTCTATATTGATTTGAAAAAGCGGTCTTAAAGCCAACAATAAAATGGTGACAAGCGGACCCGCAAGTGCTTGAAAAAAAGCTGGCACTTCAACTTTGCTTAACGCGGTTTCCTCTTCAAGAACAGGTGTCCCTTTTTTTGCAAGCTTTTTAGCTAACACATATGTAACAGCCAATCCAAACACAGCCGGAATGACACCCGCAGCCATCATTGAAGTAAGCGGTACACCAAAAGCATCAGAAGCGGCAATGGCATTTGGATTCGGTGACATGATATTCCCTGCCTTCCCGCCTCCAATCATGGCGAGTAAAATCCCCGTTTTTGACAACTTTGCCCGTTTGGCAATGGCAAGTGCGATAGGCGCTACCGTGATAACAGCAACATCTACAAAAACACCCACTGTTGTTAAAATCATGGTTGCCAGTGCAAGTGCTAATAACGCCCTCGCCTCTCCAAGCTTCTTCACGATCGCCTCGGCGATAGATAAAGCTGCACCCGACTCAATTAAAACGCCAGCCAAGACACCTGCCGCCATAATTCTGAGGACAGCTGGAATCATATCCTTAGCGCCTTCCATCATGACGTTGACGGTCTGAACAATATCTACACCGCCTACCAAGCCGCCTATGAAAGCACCTGCCAGCATGCCATATGCAGGTGATACTTTTTTTAGAATAAGAACAATCGCAACCACAAGTGCCGTCATGGCTCCTAGTGTACTTACTGTCACATCTCCACTCATTTTCGATCCCCCCAAAATGTCTTTCTTTAATTGTAAGCGTTTACTAACTGGGATCGGGTTGTGAATCTAGATGAACTTTTTTCATTTATTCCTTTATTCAATTGTGCATATGCACAATTAAGATAGTTGACTCATCAACTGCGCCATATAAAGCTCCATCAACTGTTTCACATGACGGGGATCTTTTCCAGTCAAAGCTTGTATTTTATCTAAACGATATCGCAATGTATTCCTGTGAATAAATAAACGATCAACAATTCTTTGTAAATCACCGCCTTCTTTAATGTAAATTCTTAATGTGTGGGCAAGCTCCGCTTCTTGTATTATTGGCTTGTAAAAGTCAACCCAACTACTGTTTTCTTCAACAGCTCCTGCAGTAATCAATAGCCTTTCCAGCTGATAAGATTCAAAAAAATAAATACTTTCCTTCGGATCAAGAGCCTTCCCCAACCTCAAGGAATCTCTTGCGTGCTCAAAGGACAATGACAGCTGGCTTATGTCGGCGGCGACAGTCCCTATCCCCACCAGCACCTGGCCTCCTACTGCTTTTTCCATTGTTCTTTGCAGCTGCCCAACCACATGCTTTAAAAAATGATCAGAAATCGGCTGCCTTAAAAGAACCAATTCATGACGAAAGGTCATGCCAAGCAAATCATCCACATTCTTATCGTATTGAATCGCATGAATCATTTTATGCACAGCGTCTTCTGTGGATGGAACTGGCTGAAAAATGATGGCCATTCGGCGTTTATCTAAATCCATTCCCAGCCATGCAGCTCGGTTCTTTAGCTGATGATCACCAACGTCCGAATCAGAAATTAACTGATTGACAATTTCACTCTCTATTCGCTGCCGCCACTGAACTCGTTCAAGCAGAAAAGACTGCTCTAACACCAGCTCAGCCGCCATTTTCACCAGCTCGGCATGATGCCGAATGTCCTTTGGCTCACCAGTAATGCCAATCACACCAACTACTTGTTCACGAAAGCAAATAGGCAAATTGATTCCTGGTCTCACTCCTTCTAAGTGTAAGGACGCATCGTGGTCAATTTCCACACTGTCCCCGCTTGTCAGAACAAGTCGTGCACCATCATGTTTCTGACCAATCCTGTTTCGTTCACCAGAACCAATGATGACACCATCCGCATTCATCACATTGATGTTTTTATCTAAAATACGCATCGTACGTTCAACCATTTCTTGTGCCAATTCAGTGGTTAAAAATTGCATGAGGCATCTCTCCTGAAGGTATTTTCATTCAATGTATCATAGTGTCATTGCACAATAAATGCAAAGTGTTTAAAAATGAGGCATTGACAAAGGGACATTGAAAAGTGTTTAATCAAACCAAAGGACCGACCGACAGTCTAATCAAAAGAAAGGATGGCTTTATGAGAACCGTTAAACATCCTGAAGAACGTAAAAATGACATCTTAAACGCAGCCGAAGAGCTTTTTTCTACCAAAGGCTATCAGCAAACAACGATTATCGACATTCTGAAAGCTGTTGGCATTGCAAAAGGCACTTTTTATTATTACTTTTCATCCAAAGAAGAAGTGATGGATGCCATTATTGACAGGATCATCAAAGCAGATATCATCGTGGCAAAACGTATTGCGGCTGAGCCAGACCTTCCAGTCGTCGACAAACTATTTCGCATTATCATGGCGCAATCGCCTCAGCAAGGAAGCAATAAACAGGGCATGATTGAACAATTCCATCAGCCTTCTAATGCAGAGATGCACCAAAAAAGCTTAATCAAAGCGATTAAAGAACTATCACCCGTTTTAGCTGATGTCATTCAGCAAGGGGTGGGAGAAGGGACATTCAAAACAAAGTACCCGCAAGAAACGGTGGAATTCCTTCTTGCTTCTGCACAGGTCATATTTGATGAGGGCCTTTTTCAATGGACAGCCGAAGAGAGTATGCAGCGCGCGCTAGCTTTTATCGATATCCTCGAATCCTCATTACATGCAGAAAAGGGGAGCTTCTCCTTTCTTCTGAAACGTTTAACTGGAGAACTTGATGAACATAATCAGTGATTGGTCACTTCAATACCAATCCTGCGTATATTATAGACTGACGGTCGGTCTAAAAGGAGAGTGATACCCATGTCTTTATTATCCAAAAGAGGTTCATCCCACTTTATTTACCTCGTGCTCGGACAGATTATTTCTGTTTTTGGGTCTTCCTTAATTCGGTTTGTTCTATCTTTACACGTGCTGGATATGACTCAGCGTGTAGACTTATATGCCTTACTATTCGCTTTATCCAATGTACCGCTCCTTCTTTCCCCCTTAGCAGGCGCAATCGCTGACCGGTTTAACAGAAGGAACTTAATGATTTTATTTGATGTTCTCACCGGCATCATGATTCTGGCTTTTTATTTTTGGTTATTCTCAGGCAATGATTCACTCTTTATGATCGGAGCGGTCATGGTGCTTCTTGGTGTGATGAGTACGTTCTATGCTCCCGCTGTGATGTCCAGCATTCCACAGTTAGTAAAACAGGAACAATTAGAACAAGCAAACGGGATCGTCAATGGCGTGCAGGCACTTTCAGGTGTTCTCGCTCCTATTATCGGCGGGGTTCTGTACGGACTGATTGGAAGTCAATCCATTATAGGTGCCAGTGCCATCGTGTTTTTTCTATCAGCATGCATGCTTTTACGATTAAACATATCCTTCTCACCTAGCCCGCTTACAGAAACTATGGGCAAAGTGCTCGTAAAAGATATGAAACAGGGATTTTCCTATATTGGCAGTCAGCCATTTTTAAAAAGAGCCATGTTGCTTGCTGCAATGTTAAATTTCATCCTCACGCCATTTTTTATCGTAGGTGGTCCAATCATTTTAAGGGTCACAATGAAAAGTAGTGACATCATGTATGGTGTAGGCATGGGCTTGATTGAGTTCGCTGTCATCGCAGGTGCTCTGCTAGTTGGACTTGTAGCAAAGCATTGGCGCATCCCTACTTTATATCGCTGGCTGATCGTCATCGCAATCATCTTGCTACCTGTCGCATTCTCTACATCCAACACAGCTCTTCAATTTGGCACTTATCCAGCTTATTTTCTCTTTCTAGCAGGATGTCTTCCGATTGCTATGCTTCTTACAATGATCTCAATCGTTGTGATTTCACATGTTCAAAAGAAAACGCCAAATAGTCAATTAGGAAAAGTGATGGCAAATCTGACAATGGTTTCTCAATGTGCTGCCCCGCTTGGTCAAATGATGTATGGGTTCTTGTTCAATACGTTTTCAGCAAACATGTATGTGACAGTATTAATAGTCAGTACTTTCATGTTTGCCCTTGCCTACTTAACAAAAAATATGCTTCAACATGAAGGAGAATCAGCCTCATGAGACTGACGTTTATAAAGAAGGACTTAACCCGCCACCGTCTCATTTCCACCGGTTTAACCATATGCATTATGATGACATCATTTCTAGCAACAAGCGCCGCTCAAATGACAGTACAACTGAATGGTTCCATTTCTAATCTGCTCCATTCAGCCAAGGCACCAGACTTTGTCCAAATGCATGACGGCAGCCTAAAGGAAAAAGATATTGAGGCATTTTCAAGCAAGCAGTCCATGGTAAAAGCACATCAAATCGTCCCAATGATTCCAATTGAACATGCAAATATCAAGTTCGGAAACGAACCCGCCAAAGCAGGTGTGATGGATCATTTATTTGTGAAACAAAATCGTTATTTTGATTTTCTTTTAAATGAACAAAATGAAAAGCTCACTGTCAGTAAAGGTGAAGTGGCTGTCCCTATCTATTTTCAGCAAAGATATCATCTCAAAATAGGAGAAACGTTACTGATTGGGAAAGGGTCTAATCAATTCTCTTTCCGCATCAAAGCATTCTTGCGAGATGCACAAATGAACCCCAGTCTTGTTAGTTCGAAAAGATTCCTTCTTCATCACAAGGATTGGGACGCAATGAATCAAGTGTTTCATAAAAAGGAATATTTAATTGAATTTTTACTGCATGATGCCGCGCAGGCAGATGCCTTTCAAGCAATCTACCAGTCATCACAGCTTCCACAACAAGGTCCTGCTGTCACATTACCTTTGCTGCGTATGCTGAACGCATTGACAGATGGAATGGTGATCGCCATTCTGCTGCTTTCTTGCATGCTGCTCATCGGTATAGCCCTTCTCTCTCTCCACCTTGCTATGACGGCTTCTATAGAAGAGGACGAACGTGAAATTGGAATATTGAAGGTGCTTGGGATACCTTTATCAAGAATCAAGCAATTATACGTTGGAAAGTATGCCTTGCTTGCTGGTATAGGGTGTATAGCAGGATATGGGTTAACGTTTATATTTGGTGATATGTTTACAGCCAATATTCAGCGATACATGGGGAATCAGCCTTCTTTCACTTCTTGGTTCATGCCGCTTTGTGTTTCTATTGTGATGGCAATGATCATCATTTCTTTCAGCTATACTGTCCTAAGAAAGTTTGGTCGAGTATCAGCTGCTCAAGCACTTCAAGGCAGCGTCATTTCAACGAATGATAAAAAACAAATACCCTTGCATCTCAAGAAAAACAGGTTCATATCAGTCAATATTTGGCTTGGTTTAAAAGATCTGTTATCACGAAAGAAGTTGTACACAACGATTACTTGTATTATGGCCCTTTGTACATTTTTGATGCTGCTGCCTATTCAGCTATGGTACACCTTACAATCGCCGGATTTCATCACATATCTTGGCTCTGGTCAAAGTGACCTTCGAATTGATATACGACAAGGAAATCATCTAAAGGAAAATACTAATAAAATAGAATCAATGATTCGTGATGATCGAGACATTCAAGCATCAGCCATATATGAAACAACTTCTCTTCAGGCAAAATCAAAGGAGAATTCATTAGAAACACTCTATTTAGAAGCAGGTAATCTCTCAGCATTTCCTCTCACCTATTTACAAGGGAGACAGCCTTTAAAGAAGAAAGAAATTGCCTTATCAGTGCTCAGCTCAGATTCACTCCAAAAAAAGGTTGGAGAAAAAATTACTCTCGTAACAAACGGGCAGGAAATTCAAAAAACTGTGACTGGCATTTATCAGGATGTCACTAACGGCGGGAAAACAGCAAAAGCAATATCACAGCCATTTCCTCAAACAGCTCTTTGGAAAACCATTCAAATCCAACTAAACCAAGGAGTAGAAATTGCGGAGAAAAAGACAGTATTTGAAAAAGAGATATCTCCTGCAAAAGTGACAGATATGAAAGAATACGTTCATCAAACAATCGGCAGCACAGCATCTTTAGTAAAAGTCGTTGCATTTTTTTCTACATTAGCTGCTTTTGGAACCGCCAGTTTGATGTTATTCATGTTTCTGCACATGTTAAAAGCAAAAGATTCAAGCCGAAACCATTTACTACGAACGATTGGATTTTCTAAAAAAGATGTAACAGTACAATATATCACAAGTTTTATCGTCGTTATCTTTTTGGGCACATTTATTGGCACGATCGCTGTCCACTTGATTGGACCAGCTTTAATGAGTGTAGGTGGAGCATCCTTAGGGGCATCAAGCCTCCAGTGGCTGGCACCACAATGGGTGTCAGTTGTGTACCCAATCACACTATTGATTGTCAGCTTAGCTTTAACTGCTTCGTTATTGAAGACGTTATTTACTAGTCAAACTACACGTCATACACTTTCATAAGGAGATGTTTCACATGGAACACTTGATTGAAACAAAGCGATTGTCTTTGCAAATTGATTCTTTAAAAGGACAGAAACAAATCATTCTTAAAGATATCCATTTATCGATAAATCCTGGGGAATTTGTGACCATTATGGGACCTTCCGGATGCGGGAAAACCTCCTTGCTTTATCAGCTTAGCGGGATAGAATCAGCCTCAACAGGAGAGATCAAATATAAAGGCAGTTTATTATCAGAAATGACAGATAAACAGTTAACTGCTCTGCGTTTAACAGATATGGGATTTGTCTTTCAACACAGCCACTTACTAAAAAATCTAAATCTATTTGATAACATCATTGCTGCAGCTTACTTAACAAAGAAAAAGCCAAGAAAAGAAGTGAATGAGCGAGCTAGATATTTAATGGAGAAACTTGATATTGATCATTTAGCAGATAGATATTTGTCAGAAGTATCAGGAGGTCAGCTTCAAAGAGCCTCTATCTGTCGAGCACTTATGAATGAACCAGACATTCTTTTCGCTGATGAACCAACAGGTGCTCTTAACTCCCATGCAACGAAGGAAGTGATGAATATATTTTCGAAAATCCATTCTGAAGGAGCGACACTACTGCTTGTCACACATGACCCAAAGGTTGCTCTTCGTTCTGAAAGAATCATGTTTATGAATGACGGAGAAATAACGGCTAGCTTACATTTAGGGAGATATGATGATGAGTCAACTGCCGAGAAACGGGAGACCAGATTAAATCAATGGCTTCAAGATTTAGGGTTTTAAGTTTGGAATAAAACAGGCAGCCTTTCTGCCTGTTTTACTTTTCCTGGCACTCAAATGAATAATCCATAGACAAACTATTAGTCTCTAGTATGACTTTGCCGCCTACTTGTTGACAAGATTCTGTCAGCAATTCGATTTCTTTGCTATAAAAGTATCTCTTTGACATATACAGAGTCACTAAAACAAGTAACAGCGTCGCCATAATCACTGTGATTTGCCAATTTGAGATTTTAAATCTTTTTTTCATATCAACATCCTTTCCAACAGACTAATTTTTGTCTGCTTCTATCCGTGTCTATTCCAAATTTGATCTAGCATCATCATAACTGATTTTCTTTAATAGATCGACCTTCCAACTTACCCACCGATTAACTAAAATCTCTTTATTTGTAATATACCAGTGATATTTTTGATCATAATCATAAAACCCATTGTATATATTCCTTTTTTAGACGATTAAAAAAAGATTTTAATCATTTGTATAAACATTCAATCACCATTACAATTTCGTACATCACATGACCATAGGTCCTTTTTATTACCTCTTGGCAATCACCTCACAGAAATGATTATATTCTTCCAAAAATTGTGATATCGTTTTTTAGTGAAACAGGTGAAAGGATCTTAAAGAGGTGAAATTTCATGGCTATCATTTCTGCTGAACAGGTGGGGAACCGTTTAAATGATTGGCGAATTGCGATTCGCAAACATGATGTACAAAGTGCTAACGCAATGTACACAGAATTAAAGCAATTGCTTCAAGAAATGGAAGAGAATCAGGAGGTATTGACTTATTATTCATTGCTAGAAGGCAAGTATAAACTCATGATATATGAACGAAGAGGTAAAAAACTGAATGAACAGACAGAGCTAGATTGCCCCTCTAAAACAAACGACTTAATTGAATACTATTTTTACCTATACAAAGCCCTTTACGCTTCATATAACAGAGACTATGCATCAGCCATTGGACTGTTTAAAATTGCCGAGAAAAAACTGCAAAACATTCCGGATGAAATAGAAGTAGCTGAATTCCATACGAAAATCGCAAACTTATATATGCTACTTCGTCAAAGCCTAATTTCTCTTCACTATATTCAGAATGCTATAGATATTTTCAAAAGTCATGAAGGATATGAAAGAAGATTAGCGACAGCCATTGTCATCGCCGCTGCTAATTATATGGATATTGGCGACTTCACAAGAGCAGAAAACTACTACAAAAAAGCATTACACATCGCTGACAATCTAAATGATCATTTTCTAACTTCACAGCTTTTTCATAATATCAGTATTCTGTATGCCGAAGCTGGAGAATCGAAAAAATGTATCGATGCCCTAGAAAAGGCTCTAAGTGATGAAAACTACCTCTCATCGTGCTATTTCCATCACACCATGTTTATGTTAGTCAAAGAGCTGCTCTCTATTGATGAAAGAACACAAGCTCTCTATTACTTCGAATTGGTCAACCAAAAACACGAATCAGATAAATGCCCCATCTATACAGCAAAAATGAATTTGCTTTACCATCTATATTTTACTGAGGATATGTCTCAAAAAGCTCAAGCCTGTTTCGAGGAAATTAGCATTCTAAAAGAATTAAAGGATGCTGAAGGTGCCTGTGAATTAAGTGCACTAGCTGCAAAACACTTTGAAGATTTAGGTGCCATTCATCAAGCCTATCTCTTTTTGAAGGAAGCCTATCACATGAACCATCCTATATTTGAATGGAGGAATTCTAATGAAAAAAATGAGTTTATTGATCCTTGCTTTAACCATCGTTGTTTTCGGACAAACAGTGTCTTTCAATTCGTTAAATGAGACGAATCCTGGCACAACAGAACGACCTATCGGAACTTAATATAAAAATTGATCACAGCAAAGAACCACTTGCCTGATCACAAGGCAAGTGGTTCCACCATTATTTTAATTGCTGATAAGATATGAGGCGGTGTATATGTACCGCAAGATAAGTAAGCTCATCATTAGGAATGACGATACTATGCACCTGTTTAATATAATCTTTGATTTTAAAAGCAACATCCATCGCCTGAGGATACAAGTGTGCAATTTGTTCAAACAACTCATTTTCTTGATCCGACAGTAATTTATTTGCATAAAACCTCTCTACAAAGAATTTCACATGTGTAATGAACCGACTGTAATGAATATTATCTTGGTCCATTTTCATATTCAATGTATAGCGCACAAGATTGACAATGCTCCCGATCATTTTGGCATATTTCATGCTATCTTTTGAATCGGATTCTTCACCTAATGCATTGATTAGGTGAAAGGCGATATTGGCAGCTTCTTCTTTTGGTAATTGTATGCCCAATGTATCATTTACTAACTCAAGAGCGTACTTCCCTACTTCAAATTCTTCAGTATAGTAATTTTTGATTTCCCAGTACACGCGATTCGTAATATTAATATTCTTTTTATGTCGTTCAACAGCAAAATTCAAATGATCCATTAAGGTAAAATAAACGCCTGAATTTAGATTTGAATTTAACCGTTTTTCTGCATATTGGACGATGCGCTGAGTTAAATCGATAAACTCTTGAGGCATAGAATCTAACAATTGAAGAAATTCTTTTGCTCTCATGTTATCGACTGACATAAAGACTTGGTCCGCTTTTTTCTCTTCTATCATTTGACCCGGTTTTTGTCCATAGCCAATCCCACGGCCAAACAAAACCATCTCCTGTTGGTTCTGATCTTCAGCCAGGACCACACTCGAGTTTAAAACTTTTTTGATTTTAAACATCGTCATCACCTGTTTTCATGATTGTGGTGTTCAATCGAGCGCTTCACCATTTGTCTCAATGACTTTTTGGTACCAATAAAATGAGTCTTTTCGAGATCGTTTTAATGTTCCGTTCCCATCATCATCTTGATCTACGTGAATAAAGCCATAGCGTTTTGACATTTGTGATGTACCTGCACTAATAATATCAATGGAGCCCCAACTCGTATATCCAAAGAGATCGACGCCCTCTTCAATCGCTTCTCTCATCTGACGGAAATGCTCTTTAAAATAGTTAATTCGATAGTCGTCATGGATAGAGCCATCACTTTCAACTTTATCCTTTGCACCCATTCCATTTTCGACAATGATAAGAGGTTTTTGATAGCGATCATACAGTTCGATTAAAGAAATTTTCAGACCAACCGGATCAATTTGCCAGCCCCAGTCAGTTGAAGGCAGATAAGGGTTTTTGACTCCACGAATCGTATTTCCTTCTGTCTGTTCTAACCCTTCTTGAGCTGATTCAGTTAAAGACATATAGTAGCTAAATGAGATGAAATCGACTGTGTTTTCTTTTAGAATATTGAGATCATCTGCTTCCATATGAATATGAATATTTTTTCTCTCAAGCATCCGTGTAATCAGTGGCGGATATTCGCCAAACACCTGAACATCTGCATAGAAATAGTTTTCTAAGTTTTGTTTTAAGGCTTGTTCCACATCATTCGGGTGACACGTATGCGGATACGTTGTCAATTTTGTCAGCATACATCCAACCTGGCTGCCTGGGATAATACGATGGCAATCAGCTGTTACAAGAGCAGATGCAACAAATTGATGATGGAGCGCTTGATACACGGTCTCTTCTACTTTACCTTCTGGGCAACGATCAGGAATAATTCCTGCTGTAATAAATGAGTGGCGGTGAATACTATCAATTTCATTAAAGGTGAGCCAATATTTCACATCATGTTGATAACGTTCGAAACAAACATTGGCGAACTTCACAAAGAGATCGACCACTTTTCTTTCCACCCAGCCGTTATATTTCACACTAAGGGCTAAAGGCATTTCATAATGAGAGAGTGTCACAATCGGTTCTATATTGAGTTTTTTCATTTCGGCAAATACACGATCATAGAATTGCAGCCCTTTTTCATTTGGTTCAGCTTCTTCTCCAGTAGGGAAGATCCGACTCCACGCAATAGAAATGCGAAGTGTTTTAAAGCCCATTTCAGCAAATAGAGCCAAATCCTCTTTATAGTGGTGATAGAAATCAACCCCTCTGCGTTTAGGGTACTTTTTATCATCTGGGTCTTTTATTGCACGTTCTATATTTTCAGAAGTCACAGCAAGATGTCCTTCATAATCTTCTACACTTAAATTGGAACGATACATTGCAATATCTGCAACTGATGGTCCCTTTCCATCTATATTCCAGGCGCCTTCTGCCTGGTTGGCGGCAATTGCGCCGCCCCATAAAAACCCTTTTGGAAAACCTTTAATTGTTGTCATATGTTTAGCCTCCTAATTGTGTGACAACCATCAATGTATCTTGACGATTGACCTCTTGTAATGGCTGTACCTTTATTTCATATTGATCTGTATTTGTGATGACAGCAAGTGTAACTGGATCATAACCTGCAGCTATGATTTTTTCTACATCAAATTCAATCAGTAAATCTCCTGCTTGAACACGTTCTCCTGCCTGCACTTTTGGATGAAAATACTGTCCTTGCAGTTGAACGGTATCAATGCCAATGTGGAATAGTACTTCAACCCCTTGGTCCGTTTTCATACCAAGTGCATGATTTGTTTCGAACAGCATGGTCACCTCACCATCTACTGGTGCGTAAAGCGCTCCTTCTGAAGGGACAATGGCAATTCCGTCTCCCATGACCTTTGAAGAGAAAATATCATCTTTTACTTCAGATAGAGAGATCATTTGACCTATCACAGGACTTTTGAATGTTTCACCTGCTCCAATTTGTTCAGCAAATGCCGCTTGATCATTTGTCTTTTCTTCTACTGTTTTATCCTTACCTAATACAAAAGCAGCGATAAAGGCGACAATAAACGAAATGACTGCTCCAATGACAGCAAACATTAGATTTCGTGGGAGCTCATCTGATATAAACATCGACATACTTGCTAATCCAGGGCCAACAAGTACAAAGGCTTGTATACCAACTAATCCAATGAAGATCCCGCCAACAAACGAACCAATCATGACACTTCCAAGGACTCGCTTATTTTGAAGTGTCACACCATACAAAGCAGGCTCTGTGATACCAAAAAATGCTGAAATCCCTGCCGAAATGGCTGTTGATCTGAGTACCTTGTCTTTTGTGCGTAGTGCTACAGCGAAACACGCTCCACTTTCCGCAATATTATGCGCAAGTGATGCTGGCAAATAAAGTGCTTCTTTCCCAAGGGTACCCATCGTTGTGACTGCATAAGGGACCATCGCTTTGTGCATACCTGATGCGACCATGAATGGAAGGACTGCTGCTAAAATCGCGACAGCTACCCATCCTACTGTATTAAACATTGCAAGAATGATGGATGAAAAACCTTGTCCTGCTGTAAAACCAATCGGTCCTAATAGAAGTAATGTAACTGGTACAGTAATGACTAATGACATCATTGGAACAAAGAAAATCCGAATTGGTTTTGGTGAAAATCGTGTAAAGAATTTTTCCATTTGAGCGTACAGCAATACAGAAAGGATTGCTGGGAACACTTGATACGCATAAGCTATATTTTTCACGTCGAATGACAGCAATTGCGCACCTTCAGTAAGCATAGCCGTCATGTTCGGAAGAAGAAGCGCACCGACTGCTGATAATGCGACCAATGGGTTTACCTTTAGTTTATTCGCCGTCGTTACAGCGACTAGTAAAGGCAGGAAGTAAAGTGGTGCGTCCCCTACCATGTTCAATATTTGATAGGTTTGACCCTTTGCATCCATCCAGCCTAATAGAGAGAAAAGGAGAAGAAATGATTTTAAAATCCCTCCGCCTGCGATAGCTGGAACAAGCGGTTGGAAGACACCTACAATGAAATCTAACAGAACTGTGCCTATTTTTCTTTTTTCTTTTGGCTGATTGGATGGCACGTCTTGTCCAGGCGAGCTGCCGCCCATTAATTTTGTTACCTTTTGATACACTTCAATGACGTCATTCCCAATGACCACTTGGCATTGTCCTGACATTCTGACAGCTATGACACCTGGTGTTTTTTCTAGTGCTGGTACATCTGCTTTTTTCTGATCAATTAGTGTGAAGCGAAGTCTTGTTGAACAGTGCTCAAGGTGCGCAATGTTTTCTTTGCCACCTACATGCTGTAAAACGTCTTTGGCAACCTGTGTGTAATCCATTTTTTCTCCCCCTTTTCTCATACATGAGACCTATATTTTAGCAACAAAAAAAGGACCTAAAACGACAAATTAAAGAAATTCATCGTTTTTAGATCCTGCCTGCATGACCAGTCACATGTCTAATTTATCAATATTGGATTTGATTTTAGTATATATCGATTATATGAAAGCGTCAACATTTATTTTTCTAAAAATTATTAAGGTCCATATACCCAAATTTCTTTTCTTTAATTACTTGAAGCAGCCTTTCTCTTTTTTTATACACCTATTTCCTTTTATCATTAATAAGAACTATTTCCACCATAAAAAAACCAGATAAGTTGACTCACTCATCTGGTTTAACACAGTCTATTTTTTCTTTTCTTCCGCCTGCTTTTTAAATGCTTCAGATTGTTTTTGATATTCCTGTTTCGTGACTGGTTTAAATTCTACAGTGCCGCCTGCTATTTTCAGAGGAAGTTTTATTGATTTTGCACCTCGATTCGTCGAACCTACGATAATACCCGTTTTGTGCTCTTCGATTTGAGGATAGGTACTGATATCAAACATGATTCCATCAGAAACACCACCGGCTTTATGTTTCGTCTCTTTATAAGGTTCACTACCATCCCCTGGAACTGTTCTCATCAGAAAAGACCCTGACCATTCTGACTCAATATGCATGTGCTTTACTTGTAGAAATAGTTGGTATGAATCATCCTCCGCAGTATACAGATAACCGTAAGCGCCTGTTACTTTCTTGATGTAGTCTCTTAAATAATCATAAAATCTATTTTCTGAGTCATCTATTAGTTCATCATATCGATCTTGAATGACTTTTTGATACGCCTTTAGCTTTTTTTGATCAACCGCTTTGTATGTGGTGCTTTTGTTTTCACCTTGTTTTTTCACAGAAAGATCTTTTCCAGCAATATGAACTTCGTATATAGCCGTATCTTTTCCTTGCTTCACTTGAAATTCGTAACCGTTTTCAATTACTTTTCCAGTTAATTGATATTTATTTTTAAATAGATTAGGATCATAATGCATTTCCGGATTTTCTTCCAGAATGGTTTCATTCAGATGACCTGTTACTTTCCCTTTTCTCTCCGTTACCTTAAACCAATTCACACGATCTTTTGTTTTATACGCAAAGGCGTAGGAGTGATTCAGTGCACTCTTTTTTGCGGTTGCTTGATATGCTATCCAGCCAACTGCACCAATGACTAGTACCGTCAGGACAGCCATGATCCAAATTTTTGATTTGCTCATTTGTCCCCCTCCGCTATCATTATTTTTTTCTCCATCGTCATGTCAATTTATATGAGTGATTCATCTTCCCAATTCACAAAATCTGTTGTCTCTTCACCTCCTTTATAAAATATATTTTTTAAAACCTGCTTGTATTTTCCACTGAATATCAATTATTATATATCTAAATGATATATCTTTTAGATAGGTGTGCTGATATGAAAAAATACAATGATACGACGTATGCGATTTTAGGTATTTTAACGACAGATTGTAAGTCTGGGTATGAAGTGAAGCAATTAATTGATAAGAGCTTGCATCATTTTTGGAAAATTAGTTATGGACAAATTTATCCAGCTTTAAAGTTAATAGTCGAGGAAGGTCTTGCTGAGGTTTCACCCGCTTCTACGTCTGGCCGCTCCGACAAGCGGGAATATCATCTGACTGAAAAAGGGCTGGAGACGTTAAGAGAGTGGCTGGCAAAGCCTCTCGATCAGTTACCAACGGAACGAAATGAAGTGTTATTAAAGTTATTCTTCGGTCAATATCTTTCGATTGAGAAAAAGCTGGTACTGCTACAGGATTATGAAAGGCAGCTTCGTATCCGTTATGAGACCTATGTTTCGATTGAAGAAAACATTCAAGAGCTTTATCCAGATGAAGCAGATGCGAAGTATTGGCTGTTTACTTTAGATTACGGAAAAAGAGTGGCTCAAGCAGGAATTGATTGGTGCGTGGAAACATCCCATTTGATGAAGAAGGAAGGGTAAATGAATGAAAAAAGACATACGTGCTGGCAGATTTACAACAGAGAATTCTGACTCGATTGTTGTGTTTATTATCGGCATGCGGATCAACAAACGCTGGGCGGTTCATCAATGGATGCCTGTGTTCATGGCGATGCCTGGCATGATCAAAGAGCTGTATACCCATCAAGATGAGCTTGGTTTCCTCGGGACAGAGAATTACTTTGGCTTACGTACGACAGCGATGATCCAATATTGGAAATCAACAGATGACCTTCTGGCTTATGCGAAGATGGAAAAACATTTGGCGGCTTGGAAGAACTTCCATCAGAGGGCTCAGAACAATGACGCAGTGGGTATTTATCATGAAACCTATCAAATTCAAGCCGGCTCGTATGAATCTGTCTATGTGAATATGCCTTCCTATGGACTGAGCCAAGCGAGAGCGCCTATTCCAATTGGTAAAGGAAAACAAACAGCGAAAGAACGGCTGAAAACAACAAATTCCTAGAGAGCGAATCTCTAGGAATTTCTTTTTGCAACGGTCACAAAATGCTTTAATATGCGGGCTGTTAATCCCCAAATGGTGTAGTTTTCATAATCATAAAACCATTCCTCTATCGAACGGCTTCCCCAGCGGTACTTCTCACCATTCATGATTTTTTCATAAGGGAAATCCTCAGCAGGAGTTGGCTGAACGGATACATGATGTAGGTACGGCTCATATTGACTTAGCCATGATAGAGGCACAGTAAAGGTCTCTTCTACTTCTTCTTGATTGAAGGAGTGTTTCACTTTTTGTTCATCAATGATCCCGACATATGGGTAGACCACGAAGGATGGAGACGCAATGTAAGGACTAAGCTGTCCAAGAATCTCCACCGATTCTGGCGGAATGCCCAGCTCTTCATGTGTTTCTCGCAATGCAGCTTCCTGTGCTGTTTCGCTGCCGTCGAGTTTGCCACCTGGGAAGCTAATATCTCCCGGCTGTTTTCTCATGATGAGCGATCGCACCTCAAATAAAATATGCCATTCTCCGTTTACTTGCACCAAAGGGACAAGGACTGCAGCTTTGAACGCTGTTTCTTCTCCAATAAATAACGGTTGAGATTGATGTAAGTCATTTTTTAATTGGTCAATGAACACGGGCATCACCTATTTTCTGTTTCTCTTTCTTTTAGCGTATCATGGTTCACCTTTTGAAGAAAGATGATCTTATCTGACAATTATTTTTATCAAATTGACAACTTTACTTGTCAATTTGAATAACATGTTTTACAATCAAAGAAAGATTCAGATCAAAATTGAGGTGACAGAATGAAAAATCGGCTAAAAGAGCTTCGTGCACGTGATGGTTTGAACCAAACTGAGCTTGCCAAGCGTGCAAAGGTTTCTCGTCAGACCATCAGCTTAATGGAACGCGATGAATTAATGCCGTCTCTCTTGCTCGCTGTTAAGCTTTCACGAATTTTTCAGGAACCCATTGAACGTATTTTTCTATTCGAGGAGGATGAACTATCATGAAAACTGTATACAAACTGCTCTCAGGTGCTCTCCTTGGCTTTCTCGGCGCTTACTGTCTGCTGGCTGCCGAATTTGAAATGACACTTCTTGATATTGCATTCGAAGCGACACTTGTCATCAGTGGATTGACGATTGTATTGATTGTTTATTGTTTTTCAGGGATTTCACGTATGAAGAAAAGAGTATCTCTTTCGGTATCTGGAGATGAAGAGGATGAACTCGAAGCAAAACAGTATCGCACCTTTACTGATTCGACTTTATCCAATACGGTGAGTACCATTTTGTCCATAATTGCCACCGGTATGGCTATCGTTACCGAACAGCCTATTTGGCTGATTCTCGTCAATGTTGCTTTATTTATCGTCACCATTATCAGTTCTTATGTAGCGATATCCGTTCTACAACTTGTCTACCCTAATCGCAATCTCCCAAGCCCGTCTGACAAAGATTATAGTAAAAAGCTGCTCGCTATTTCTGACGAAGGTGAAAAGCATGTGATGCTTGGCGGACTGTTTCACACGTATCAAATGATGAACATCTTATTGACCAGTGCCATGTTTATTCTGATTGTGTATTCCCTTGGAGCCAATCACTCTCAACTCTTCTCAATCATCGTGATTGGACTTGTTTTAATCATTTTGAATGCAAATTATATGTTCAGGATTAGAAATCGTTAAATGAACAAAAGCACAGCCCAATGCAAAGGCTGTGCTTTTCCGTCCATTATGATGCACGGCGTTTCTTTCGTGCATAAATCAATAATAAGAAACCAAACCAAACCGGTGTTAACAAGAGCGCCGGGCGTGTTGCATCCGCAAACAGCATGATCACAAGAATGGCAGCAAAAAGGACAAGAACACAAATGTTTACAAATGGTGTGAACGGTGCTTTAAAGGTAGATGCTGCATGCAGTTCAGGCTTTGTTTTTTTATATTTCAAATGGCAAATTAAAATAATACTCCATACCCAAATGAAACAAATGGCACTGATGGTTGTGACAATACCAAAGGCTTGCTCTGGAATCAGCTTGCTTAAAAGAGCACCGACCGATACCACAATTGTTGAAACGAATAGTGCATTACTTGGAACAGCGTGCTTATTCAGACGTCCAAAGGAAGATGGGCCCTGTTTTTGATGACTGAGATTATACAAAATTCGGCTCGTCGAGAACATACCGCTATTACAAGCCGAAGCCGCAGACGTCAAGACAACAAAATTAATGAGTCCCGCTGCTACTGGAATTCCAATCAGCCCAAAGGTTTTTACAAAAGGACTTTCTGATGCACTGAGCTCAGTCCATGGGTTGATACATAGTAAAACAAAGATCGCTCCCACATAGAAAAATAGAATTCTTAATGGAATTTTATTAATCGCAGACGGGATGTTTTTTTGTGGATTGGCTGTTTCTGCTGCGGACACACCGACCAGTTCCACTCCCACATACGCAAAGATGACCATTTGGAATGACAGTAAGAAGCCTGTGACACCATGCGGGAATAGTCCGCCGTGTGACCAAAGATTCGTTACCGTCACCGGTCCTGCATCTGTTTGAAAACCAATGATTAAAAGGACAATTCCAACGCCGATCAATAATAGAATCGTAATCACTTTAATAAGTGCAAACCAGAATTCCATTTCTCCGAAAAGCTTCACCGTTAATAAATTAAACCCTAGTAAAATCAACAAACAAATGATGGCAGGAATCCATTGCGGGATATCAAACCAATACTGCACATACACTCCGACAGCAATAACATCCGCCATCGCGGTCATAATCCAGCAAAACCAATACGTCCACCCTGTCACAAAGGATGCCCACGGACCAAGGTAGTCCTCTGCAATATCGGTTAATGACTGATAGCCTGTCTTCGATAAGAGCAGTTCACCAAGTGCCCTCATGACAAAAAAGATCGCCATCCCGACAATTAAATAAGCAAAAATGATCGATGGACCTGCCAATTGAATGGCCTTTCCAGAGCCTAAAAATAGCCCAGTTCCAATGGTTCCGCCAATTGCAATCAACTGAACATGGCGGTTTGATAAATCTCGTTTCAATTCTTGTTGTTCCAATGCTAACGCCCTCCTACGACACGATCTTATACTGAAATAATGAACTCTCAAAAAGTCCATAAAAAAAGAGATTGGATGCGCTCCAATCTCTCGGTCATAAAAGAATAGCAAAATAGCGAAAAGCAATACACGGCGTCATCCATGCACTACAAATACAATATTTCGTACTCTTCTGTCCTTTTGCCTGAGATTGTGAACCCTTCGGCGCCGCACATTCATGCGGTCTCTCCAGAAGCTGCTCCTGCCATAGTGTGACCCACAGCATTCATAGCCTTCGTTATTTAATTAAAATGTTGCTATTTCTGAATAATTTCATATTTTACGCCTCTAAAAGAAAGCTGTCAATGGAAATCTTTTATGATTGACGGTGGTAGCCATATAACTTCACTTCATCAATCCCTCTTGATTCATGTATAATAAATCAAAAGATGTTCGGCTCGTTTGCTGGAGAAATCCCTCTTGATCAAGAACAAAGTTAGGAAATCCATGGAAGTTGGTGAAAACAAATGAAAAAAATGAACAAACAGCGTGTCACATTACAGGAAGTCGCCAAGCATGCCGGTGTTTCGACTTCAACGGCATCACTTGTTGTTCGAAATAATCCTAGAATCTCTGAAGCCACTCGAAAAAAAGTACTGCAATCCATGGAGGACTTAGGATACGTATACGACCGCGTTGCTGCCAACATGCGGTCAAAAAGCTCAAATATCGTTGGTGTGATTGTCACGGATATTTCTAACACCTTTATTTCTGAGTTTTTAATTGGCGTGCAAACCACGCTTGAATCACTAGGCTATACTGTTTTACTTGGTACGACCTTTGACAGTGTCGATAAACAGGAGCGGCTCATTTCCACAATGGTAGAGCACCGAGTGGGCGGGATTATTTTAAACCCAGCTTCAAAAAGCTCTGCACGAACGGTCAAACAATTAAATCAAATTCGCACCCCAAAAGTACTGGCAAATCGTGAATTATCAGATGTGCAATGTGACTATGTCGGCGTTGATTATGAACAAGGTGCTTGGATGGCGATTCGTCATCTTCTTCAAAAGGGACATCGGCGTATCGCCTTCTTAGGCGGCATCAAGACCTCATCGACTTGGATTGAGCGGATGAAAGGTTTCAAAAAAGCCCATGACGAAGAAAATCTGATGATTGATGATTCTCTTATTATTGACATAGAACCTACTCGTGAAGGCGGGAAAGAAGCGCTTGCCCAAGTGATTGATCAGCCTGAGCCTCCTACTGCTATTTTTTGTTTTAGTGATCTAGTCGCATTTGGGGTCATTCAAGAACTATCAGCTCGTGACATTAAGCCTGGTGAAGATATCGATGTGGTTGGATTCGATAATGTTCCTGAAGCGGAGATGTACCATCCGCCGCTCACCACTGTTTCCTCCTTCCCCCGATCCATCGGGGTAAAAGCAGCGAACCTTTTATATCATAAAATGAACGAACAGGATGAAGAGCTGCAGAGATTGATATTAAAGCCTCAACTTCATATTAGAGAAACCGCTCCCTCATGATGAAAAAGAGAATTGCATGCAGCAATTCTCTTTTTTTATTGATCAAGTCAACTATTTCTTTGTTTCATTTTTATTTTTTTAAATCACAAAGTCATAAACTTGACACATTTAAAACACAGGAGTATATTTATCTCGTTGCTTCTTTTAGTATATCGTTATACCTATTTCTTCATATCGTTATTTTTCTATCAAAAAACAGTTGAAATTGGTTTTTTATGATTCTGATCAAATCATGAAGTTTCACTTTCTAATCAAGACTGTTAAATTTTTTTTACAATTTGGTAGAACGATGTACTTAATTGAAGAAGAGACGAATATTCATCAATTTACTCATCAATCACACAAGGGGTGTTGTGATGGACTTATGTACATGTAAGGAAATAATCAAGATTATACAAAGAATTTGACCTTAAAGGGGTTTCAAATATAGGAGTGGGAACATGAAAAATCCTTATATTAAATCGTCTGTTGGCATGTATTTAAACTACTTCATGCTCGGCATGATCAATATTATTGTAGCTTCCAACATGGACAGCTTATCAGAACGCTACCATGTGGATATTCCGAAAATCAGCTTGCTTGTATCGGCGATCGGAATTGGTAAACTGGTTGCTCTCTTTTTCTCAGGCCGGTTAGCCGACCGCTGGGGACGTAAGCCTGTCATTATTACAGGAAACTTTCTTTACTTATTATTCTTAATCGGTATCCCAACGACAACGAGTTATACACTAGCATTTATCTTTGCGATTTCTGCTGGGATTGCAAACTCATTACTTGATTCGGGAACATATCCTGCTTTGACAGAATCGTTTCCTAAAAAGGCAAGTTCAGCTTCTGTTTTAGTGAAGGCGTCCGTTTCAATTGGAGCGACTGTTCTTCCATTTATCCTGGCATTCCTTATTGCACATGACATCTTCTGGGGCTGGGCGTTCTTTGGACTAGGGCTTCTTTATTTACTTGTTGGGATTTACTTAATCTTTATGCCGTTCCCGAACCATAAGCAAGTCTCTTCACAAGATGACCTTCCAGTACAGGAACAAATGAAGGAAGATCCTAAAATGCTTGGTGAAGGCTTAGCTGTTGTACTCATGGGGTTCACGTCGACTGCATTGTTTGTCGTATGGCAGACATGGCTTCCGCAGCTCGGGTTAAAATTAATCGGACTTGGCACAGAACAAGCCACACAGCTTCTATCTTATTTTAGTATCGGTGCACTGGTGTCTGTTCTCTTGCTGTCGATCGTATTAGATAAATTCATTTCACCTATTATGGTGGCAATTATTTATCCAATTGGAGCATTCCTTGCGATGCTTTCATTATTCCAAATCGAAACATACAGCATTGTGATTGTCAGTACCTTTTTCTTAGGGCTATTTACAGCGGGAATCTTCCAGCTGGCGATGAGTATCATGATGAAACTATTCCCGACAAACAAAGCAACGGCTTCATCATACGTCAACATTGCGGCAAGCTCCGCGTTTATTCTCGTGCCGCTCATTACAAGTGGGTTGGTCAGCACGTACGATATTAAAATGACGTTATTTTTCGATATGATCATTGCGGTTATGAGCGTATTGCTAGCGGTCTTTGTTCTTGGACGCATGAAAAAATTATTTAGATAATTAAAGGAGATGTCAATCATGACAAACATACATGAACGAAATATTGATGGGAAAACAAAATTAGTCGGTCTTCTTGCTACACCAATCGGGCACAGCCTTTCACCACGGATGCATAACCTTAGCTATACACTAACAGGGATCAACTATGCTTACCTCGCATTTGAAGTAGGGAATGATGAACTAGAAGCAGCCGTAAATGGTATGAAAGCAATGGGTGCAGCTGGGTTTAACGTTTCTATGCCGAACAAAATGAAAGTATTGGATTACTTAGATGAACTAGACGATTCTGCAAGATACACACGTGCAAGCAACACTGTTGTGAACAAGGATGGCAAGCTGATTGGCTACAACACAGATGGTCTTGGCTACGTGAGAAACTTGATTGAGCATGGCGTTGAATTAGCTGGACAAAAGGTCACACTCGTTGGCTCAGGCGGTGCCGCGACTCCGATTGCGATTCAGCTTGCACAATCTGGTATTCGTGAAATTAGTATTTTTGCTCGTAATGATCAATATTTTGTTCAAGCTGAAGAAAATGTGACGTACATCAACGAAGAAATGAAATCATTTGGTGTCAAAGCGAACATTTTCCCACTTGAAGACAAAGACACGTTCCGCCGTGAAGTAGCAGAAAGTGCAATCTTAGCAAACGGGACAAGCCTTGGCATGAAACCACTAGATCAGCTCAGCATCATCGATGATACGCTTGATGTACTGCGTGAAGATTTGATCGTAACAGATGTCGTATACAACCCGCAAAAAACAAAGCTTCTTGCTCAAGCACAGGAAGCTGGCGCCAAAACCATTAACGGTCTTGGCATGATGCTATGGCAAGGTGCACTTGCTTACAAACTCTTTACTGGTGAAGATATGCCAGTTGATCAAGTGAAGCAAATTCTTTTTGAAAATGACCGTTTCTAATACAAAAGAAAGACGACTTCCTGAGCGGAGGTCGTCTTTTTTTAATCATGTACCATGATTTGACGGTATCGATACAGGATATACAATGCACCGATAATGGCCACAACAGCCACAACCGCATCGAACATAAAGATCTGTAAAATCGTCGAGTGACTCTGAATTAAGCCTGTTACGACCGGGATGACGATAGCCGAAACGCCGCCCGCTGTGGAAATAATTCCTGTCATCGTCCCTTTGTTTTTCCAGAAGAATTCAGCCATCACAGTTAACGTCAGCTGAAAGACTCCTGCTGTTGAAAATCCCAATACAAAAGCATTGACGGTTCCTATGACTGGGGATTTCACGACCAAGAGTACACAAATAGAAACAAGTGTAATAATTGGATAGATCAGCAGCACAGTGACCGGACGGACAAAACGGCGCAACAGAAATGCGAGCATCACGACAGACAGCAGCCCGCCCATGCTATAGTAACTGAGCAGTTTCACAGCACTGCCCGATGTCATCCCCAATATGGCCTCACCGTAAGTAGGAAGCCAAATTTGCGGCAACGCATATAGCCCATTTGACGTAAAGCTGATCACAATGAGTGCAATTCCTTCTCTCCAAAACGTCGGCTCTGTCGAGAAGCGCGGAAGTCCGTCATGCTCCGTTACCTGGACTTGCTCCACCTTGCGATGATTCGGAAATGGCAAGCTCCACAGCATCAAGACATTCACAAGATAGATCAGAGCAGGAACAAAAAATACCATTCCATAAAACAAATTATGCTCTGCCAAAAAGAAAATCGCGAGTGGCAAGATGGTTGCCCCAATTGATATAAAGGCCTTCACCATCACATTCGCAGATCCCGAGTTTTGCGGAAAAGCCTCCATTAATGCAGGATACGTCCCTGCATCCATCGCTGAATTCGCGACCCCTGCCAAAATCGCAAACACAAACGCGATTTGATAATTTGGAGACAACGGAATTCCGATCAGGAACACCGCCATCAGCACACCCGAAACCAAAATGACAGGCTTTCGCCCAAAACGATCTGACAGCACGCCCGATAAACCATACGTGAGCACCCTGCCAATGCCAAGCGCCGAAATCATATAACTAATTCCTGCACTATTGGTATCTAACTGTTCGATTAAAAATGGCATATTGGAAGCCAAAATAATATTGACCATCCCTAATAAAAAATAATTGATATAAAGACTAGAAGCCGTTCTCACATACGGATTCCTCATCCTGACACACCCCTCAACACCATCGCAATGAAGTGATAAATAATGGTTACGCTTATAAGATCTCATATGTGAGGAAGAACAGCTTTACAGCCTTCACGTTCATACATCTCATCATGTCATGCAGCTCACCGCTTACATGCCCTTCATGTATCAAGCATTTCTTCAATTTTTCACTGCTCTTATTTTATATGAATGTGAAAGGTAATGATAGTGAATTGCTTAAATTTGAGAGGAAATCATCGCCAAACATCTGACGCAATAAATAGAAAAAAGGAGCGGCTATCTGCCACTCCTTTAAAAGGTGTCTCAATTCTTTTCATCGTCTATTTCCAAACCATTTTGACGAATCACGTTCTGGTACCAATAAAAGCTTTTTTTAGGTGTTCGTTTTAATGTTCCATTTCCATCATTATCTTGATCAACATGGATGAACCCATACCGTTTTTCCATTTCGGACGATGAGTAACTAATTAAATCAATAATTCCCCAGCTCGTGTAACCCATCAACTCGACCCCATCTTCAACAGCTTCTAACATCTGCTGAAAATGCTGCTCATGATAGCTAATACGATAGTCATCATTGATCTTTCCATCTTCCACCTTATCATATGCACCTAAACCATTCTCCACAATAAACAGTGGTAATTGATAGCGATCATATAAATCATTTAAAGAGATACGAATACCAATAGGGTCGATCTGCCAGCCCCATTCACTGACTTCTAAATAAGGATTTTTCACGCCGCCAATTGTGTTTCCGCTCACAGTTTCCATGCCCTCACTATTTTCAGTAGCAACTAGTGAATTGTAGTAACTGAAAGAAATAAAATCAACCGTATGCACCTTTAATAATTCGTCATCTCCCACCTGTTTCTCAATGTGGATATTCTTTTCTTTGAACAGTCGATTGATAAAACGTGGATATTCACCGCGCACCTGTACATCTGTGAAGAACATATTGAACTGATTGTTCTTTGACGCCTTTAAAACATCCTTTGGGTTACAAGAATACGGATACGTTGTTAATTTCGTCAGCATACACCCTATTTTTGCCCCAGGAATCATTTTATGACAATATTTAACCGCCAAAGCACTTGCAACAAATTGATGATGCAATGCTTGATAAACTGCCTGTTCTACATTGTCAAAGCGCTCTGAAACGATTCCACCACTTGTAAATGGATGTCGAACAATGCTATCAATTTCATTGAAGGTCAGCCAATACTTGACTTTATCTTTGTATCGATCAAATACCACTCGGCTAAATTTCACAAAGAAATCAACGACTATGCGATGAGACCATCCTCCATATTCATTCACTAAATATAGCGGCATTTCATAATGAGATAACGTAACGAGTGGTTCAATATCATGTTTCTTCATCTCATCGAATAGGCGGTCGTAAAATAATAATCCCGATTCATTTGGCTCTTCTTCATCACCGTTTGGAAAAATACGTGTCCATGCAATCGAGACACGTAACGTCTTCAATCCCATTTCTTTGAACAGCGCCATATCTTCAGGATAACGATGATAAAAGTCTACACCTCTTCGTTTCGGATAACCTTCAGCGGTATCTGCACGCATCGCTTGCTGAATTTGTTCTTCATCCACTTTATTGTGCTTTTTATAGTCAGACTTACTGAGACCTTTTTTAAAGATCGCCACATCAGCAGTCGATAGCCCTTTTCCGTCTACATTCCATGCACCTTCTGCTTGGTTTGCCGCAATGGCGCCACCCCATAAAAAACCTTCTGGAAATTTCTTGATTTGATTAGACATGTTTCTTCCTCCTCAAGACTATGCGTTATTTCTTTGAACCACTCGATTAACATGAATAATTAAATACATTTTTTCGTCACTGGAAATCGTGTAATCCACATTGGTTTTAATATATTTCTCGATTTTCTCCACACATTTTACTTCTTCAGGATACTTCCTCATGATTTGATCAATTAGATCGTGATCATCTGTTTCAAGCATTTTGTTCTCAAGTAAACGTTGAACAAAGAACTGTAAATGTGTTAAAAACCTGGAGTAATTAATCGTATCTGTCGGAATGTCGATTTTATAATGCATTTTGATAATATTTAAAATGTCTTTGACCATATTGGTCATCATCACGATTTGATTTAAATTATCTTTAGTCTGCTGCGCATTTACTAGATGAAATGCAATATTCGCCGCTTCTTCTTCAGGCAGCTGAATGCCTAACTGTTTTTCAATCAGCTCTAGTGCATGCAGACCAATACTGAATTCCTCAGGGTAAAATTTCTTCACTTCCCACAGCAGGCGATTTTGTATCGTTAAATTTTCCTTAAAGCGCTTCGTAGCCATGAAAAGGTGATCGGTTAAAGAAATATAAAGATGCTCATTTAAGTGTGTAGATAAACGGCGCTTCGCATAGGATATAATCTCATCCGTCATGATTAAAAATTCCTCTGGGGTCTCCCTCATAAGCTCAGCTAAATCATTAGACGTGCTTTGATCTTCTAGCACATAGATCTTTTGAATATCAGACTCTTGAATAAGACTGCCTGGCTTATTTTTAAATCCAATGGCTTTACCCATTACGATGATTTCCTTACCGTCATCTCTTTTAGCGAGAACCACACTGGTATTCAGCACTTTTATAATTTCCATACCATATCACCTTCCTGGATACATTCAAAATCGATTTATAAGACCGTTAAAAGTGGCTGCTGATGACCAGAAACAGGATTCGTTTTTCCCTCTTGGGGTAAAATTTCTAAATAATCAGCTGAATTTGTAATAATGACTGGTGTTGTTGTATCATAACCAGCCTTTTGTATATTTTGGCCATCAAATTCTATCAAGAGTTGACCTAGTTTCACTGTATCACCTTTTTGAACATGTGAAGTAAAATATTGTCCATTTAAGTTAACGGTATCAATACCAATATGAATAAGAACTTCCACACCAAGCTTTGATCTTAGTCCAATGGCATGATTTGTATGAAAAACCATTTCCACTTGTCCATCAAAAGGAGCGAATACTTTTCCCTCGCTAGGTTGAATCGCTGCTCCTTTACCCATCACTTCTTCAGAGAAAACTTTATCATTCACTTTTGCTAAAGGAATAATGTCTCCTTGAATTGGTGCATAAATGACTTCACGATTTCTTGTGCTTTCTGATGTGGAGACAGGCTCGCTGTTCTTCTGGATGACTTCAGTTTCTGCATCTTTAAAGCCGATGATGTAAACAGCAATAAATGCAACGACTGCTGAAATGACTGCACCAATAATGGCAAACGTAAAGTTTGAAGTTCCTTTTTCAATGAAAATCGGCATTGTTGCGATTCCAGGTGAAACCATGACAAACGCCTTTAGCTTAATCAATCCAACAAAAATACCTGAAACTCCTGCACCAATCATACATGCGAGTAATGTTTTCTTAAGTTTTAAATGAACGCCGTATAATGCAGGTTCTGTTATACCAAATAATGCAGAGATTCCTCCGGACATCGCAATTTGTTTTAACTTAGGATCTTTGGTTTTAAATGAAACAGCCAAAGCACCTCCACCTTGCGCAAAGTTCGCCGCTAGCATGGCTACCCCAATGAGAGCATCGTAACCAGGTGAAGCAAGGGAAGCGATAACAACTGGATAGAACACCTTCTGCATCCCAAACATGACGATAAAAGGTAAGAAAACGGCTAAAATAGCAACGGCAGCCCAACCCGCAGTTTGCTGAATCCATAAGACCCCTGCGGCTAAACCTGCACCAAGATACATACCGAGCGGTCCTAAAAACAGTAAACCAATCGGAGCGACAATAATCATCGTAATTAAAGGAACCATAAAGATTTTGACAGGTCCCGGTGATAATTTATCTGCCAGCTTTTCTACATAAGACATCAGCCAGACAATGAGTATGATCGGAATAACCGATGCACCATATGAAACAGCTTTTAGCGGGATGCCCACAAAGACAACTGGATCACCACTGCTAAACAGGGCTGTTAAGTTAGGATGTAACAATACCCCTGCCAAAGCCATCGATACCATAGGGTTTGTGCCAAATTTTTGTGAGCTTGTATAGGCTAACAAAATAGGTAGGAAGAAGAACGCTGCATCTGAGATGATTTTCAATACCAAATAGGTTTGGCTGTCTTCTTTCATCAAGTTCAGCATCGGCAATAAAATTAATAGAGCCTTCAACATTCCTGCACCAGCGATCGCAGGGATAATCGGTGCAAAAATGCCAGTGATCAAATTGGCAAAACGATTGAAATACCCTTTCAAGCTGTGATCTTTATTCTGTTCAATTTGCCCGCTTGCTTCTGGATTTTGATCAATCAATTTGGCAAACTCTTTATAAACATAACCTACATCATTTCCTATAATAATTTGATACTGACCTGCTGTATCTGCTACTTGGATGACGCCATCAAGACGACTAATTTCTTCAGTGTTTGCGCGTGAAGAGTCTTTTAAAGTCAGCCTTAATCTCGTCATACAGTGAATGGCATTTTGAACATTTTCGCTTCCGCCAATATGTTTTAGAATGTCTTGAGCTAAGTCTTTATGGTTCATTAAAGTCACCGCTTTCATTTTTAATAAAAAAGGCTTCAGGCAATAAAAAAAGACCTGGATCGGGTGGGAATCTACACATACAGATATCCCATCCAATCTAGGTCTTGCCTGCCGAACAGTAACACGCCTTATTGAATGTACGTATTATTCTATTTTTAACTTTTCATCGTTTCATGAAACCGCTTTTAACATGTTAATAACTTTATAGTAATTAATTCTTTTAATAAAAGCAATGTTTTTCTCGAAAAACAGATAATAAATTTATTAAATATAGATCAAAGAACACTTTTATATCAGCTAATCGTACCTTTTAGGGTTTCTACCGAATTTAAAAATAAAGGAAATAACGACGAACAATAAAAAAGTCATAACTCTTCATTTCTAAACTCAAAGCCCCCACGTGCTAAATTCATAATAATATTCCGTTCGCTCTATGCATAATCCAAAATGAAAATCCTCTGAGACTAAAATAAAATCACCATATCCAGTTGAAAATTTGGTGTGCTCGAGAAGTTGATTTAAATGACTAAACACTTCATCCACATCCACTAAAAGGGCTTCAATTTCATGGTCTCGAAAAAATAGTAATCTACCTTGTGTAGGAGTTACTTTTACCTTGTTAACCATTTCCTTTAACACTTGTTCAGACTTCTCAATATGCTCTCGATAGCCATCTCCATGTATTTGCATTTTGTCTTCTCTTGATTGAAGGAAAGTAAAAACCTTTTGACAAAACAGTTGATTTTCTTCGATATCTAAAAATGCGTTTTCTGGAAGTGTCATATAGCTTAATTCGTTCATTAAGTGCTTTCTTCTGCTTTTTCTTTTTAGAGTTTCAATTTTTTTGGGCTTATTATTCATAGAAGTCACCTTTTTTGAGCTAGCCATACATCCGTTTTATTTATAATCATTGACAGGTCCTTTATCCATCAATACCTCAATTTCATTAGAAGACTTCATTTTTAATTTAGGTCTCCGCTCAGAGTTTGGTTTGCTGTAAAGCTCAAGTGGGCGGATGATTACACCATCATTTGTATTTTGAAGCATACCTGGCACACAAGAATAAATACGATCATTGTCATTGGCATGTTTGGCATGAATCGTCACAGACGTTCCTTGATGATTATCGATACTCATAGATACTCTATATCTATAAAAGGAACCTGTTCCGTTTGATTGAGCAGAATAAACAACCGGAACGACGGCAAGGATATCGTCATTTAACCGTAGTTTAATAACTTCTGTTTTCATTGATTCATGGTCTCTACCGACATCTCCCATATGCTCAACAGCTCCGTTGTCGTAACTTTTGAGAGCAGGAATTTCTTTCGCACCAAACATAGCCACATCTACTTGCTTTCCTGACTTTGTGTAGACCAATGCATAAATATCATAATCAGTGCCAGACTCCCAAGATACTGTAGCTGTGATCTCAGGCGTTTTCTCGATTATGATCGGTTTATGACCTTTATCTAGACTAATTTTACCTTGAACTTTCTCTAAACTGATAGGTGCAGCGACTTTCTCTTTAGCAGTTGTCTTCGTTTGAGCAGGGTCTTCAATTGGTTGTTTTTCAGGAGCCATTTGAGGTGTAGAAATATCCTGTTCATCAGGTTCAACCTCCACACCATAAAGCTTGCATAGCCCTTCCAGTCCAGAATCGAAGCCACGCCAGATTGAGCGTGCTTTCGTGTCACCATTTCTTATATATAGCTCTACTACGACAATGCCCTTTTCATTTGTAAAGCTTACTGGTGTTAGATAAAGCACCTCGTCACCTGTTCGAATTTCTGCTTGTAAATGCTTCACTTGAGAAAAGCCCGATCCTTGATCCTCTGTTAGTGTAATCGCCATCTTTGTGATTCCAGCAGGCACTTTGCTCATATCAAAATTTAATTGATGTCTTTTCAACTGACCTGATACCTCTGCTGGTAAAAGTGTCGCGACACCCGTGGCACTCTCTGGTTGATTGTAAAAAATAATGCCATGATCTCCTTCAACCTGATCCGAATCTGTTAAAAGAAACGCTGTTAAAGAAATATCAATTTCAGATGACACTTCATAGCTGATGGATACCTGTCCCTTTGGAGAGTTTAGTACGGTATTGGCTCCCATTTGCAGAGTGTGATTCATTACAACAACTCCTATTCTTTATCTACCATTTAACGTTTTTATAGATCAATTATACCAAATCATGTAATGAAACCTATTCATTTCTTTATCTCTTTTCAACCTCTGCAACAATATGAGACAATGCTAACTAAAAACAAACCACTCTCAAAAGGAGTATCAATATGTATAAAAAAATCATTCCTGCTGTTATGGTGATATTCGGCCTTTGGATTCTTCTTCAAATATCCTTGAACATGAAGATCTTTCACAACCCAATGAACTATTTTGTCACCATTACCCTCTTTTTTCTTTGTATTCAGGCATTAATAAAACTTAAACAATAAAAAATCACTCAGGCACATACACTTTTTTCAAAGGTAATAAAGATCTTGTTTCTGTGGGCATATTCTCATACCAATGTACAATCAGATTGACGAGTTCTTCTAAGTCCAATAGATGAACTTCATTATGCTTCGCAACAGCTTTTGCATGAGAGGTAAATCCGCCAGTAGAAACAAATAAACTATTTGCATTCATCGGGTTGGCTCCTAATAATTGCTGCACTTCTGGTGCACTGGCTGAATTTTTTCGATGCTTGACTTGTACTTTAATAATAGGCTTTTCAAATCCAAATGCATCTTTATAAGCTAATACATCTACACCGCCGTCAGGACCTTTTGGACTCACACGAACATTGTATGACATAGCTTGCAGTAAGCCCCCGACTAAGTCTTGCATCTTCCACGGATCCAATTTATCCACCTTATCTGCAATCATCACAGTTGCTTTGCTGACTAAATCTTCAATAATTTCATCTTCCTCGGTTTCATCTTCGGATGCTGGTATAGAAGTAGGGTTTTTAAGTAGGTGTTCAATTTCTTCTCCCCAATCATCTACACGAAAAACAGTTGATATAGAACCGAGGCTGTTTTTAGCTGATTGGCTAAGAGAATCTCGTTTCACTGCAATTGGTTCCCAGTTGACTTGAATATGATTTGGATACATTTTATCCCCTGCTGCTTCATCAAAAAAATGTGGAGCAGTCACCGTACCAACTCGATATTCACGGCTTTCTTTTATGTATGTAATAATTCGATCTCCATTTTGAATTTCTCTACTAAACCTCCATACCTGACTAACCCAGCTTCTTCTTGTAAAAGGTTTGCTCTCGGCGAAGATGACATCAGCTCGGGCATTCATTTCTTGCTTTGTTTGATATTGTTTTGGATTACCTAATTTTGGCCAACCGATTGATGCTAACCCTTTCTCTTCCCACATCGGAATTAAATCATTCTGGTCGCCTGCACGAACCATCCACCATTTCGTCATTTATGATCTCTCCTATTCCACTCTTCCTCTTTCTTACTAGATTATAAGACTTATATCCAGTGAACAAAAGGATATACACACCAATTTTTCCGAAAGAGTGCAAAAACCCGAACAAGCATATACCACGCTCATCCGGGTTTCTATTTTTTCCTTTATTACACTTCTTCACCATTCGTGGCAATGACGTTTTGGTACCAAGTAAACGAATCTTTTTTGAGTCTCTTCATTGAGCCGTTGCCTTCGTTGTCGCGGTCAACATAGATCATGCCGTAGCGTTTTTTCATTTCACCTGTTGTGAATGACACGATGTCAATGATACCCCAAGGTGTGTAGCCAATCAGGTCAACACCGTCGTATTCGATGGCTTTTTTCAGTGCTTTGATATGAGAAGCGAGATATTGAATTCGTTCTGGATCATGAATGGAACCGTCTTCCTCCACTTGATCTATAGCACCAAACCCATTTTCAACGATGAAGAGCGGGATTTGATAACGATCGTAAAAACGATTCAACGTATATCTTAAGCCAGTCGGGTCAATGGACCAGCCCCAGTCACTTGATTTGATATAAGGATTGTCTACACCATGCGGAAGGGCTCCGTTGACAATGTCTCCGTCGTTATCAGACACTGCATCACTTTTAACTGTTGTCGACATGTAGTAGCTAAAGCCAAGATAATCTACTTTGCCTTTTCTTAAGCTTTCTTCATCGCCTTCTTCAAACGGAATATGATAGCCCTCGCGTTCGAATTCTTTCAGTGCATAGCTCGGATAGTAGCCCCGAACTTGTACATCTGGGAAGAAATAGCGTTGTCTCATATATTCTTCAGCAAGCATGACATCCTCTGGATTTGAGGAATACGGATAGATTGGTACGTGAGATACCATTGCACCAATTTGAAAAGCAGGATTAATTTCTTTGCCTTTTGCTACTGCCCATGCACTTGCTAGTAATTCATGATGTCCTGCTTGATACATGATTTCTTTGGCATTTTCGCCTTCTTTGACTGATACCCCTGAGTTTGTCCATAGGAACAGCGGGTTGTTGACATCCATTTTGTTATTGATTTCATTAAATGTCATCCAGTATGTGACTTTGTCCTTGTAACGATTGAAGCACACTTCAGCGAATTTCGCGAAGTATTCAGCGACTTTTCGGCTTCGGAATCCGCCGTATTCTCTTGCCAAATGAAGCGGCATCTCAAAGTGAGACAGTGTAATCACAGGCTCGATGCCATGCTTGAGCAGTTCATCAAATACATCATCATAGAATTGTAAACCTGCTTCATTCGGTTCCACTTCATCTCCCTTAGGGAAAATCCGGCTCCAGCCGATCGATGTACGCAGGCATTTTAACCCCATTTCAGCAAACATCGCGATATCTTCCTTATAACGATGGTAGAAATCGATTGCTTCATGGTTCGGATAAAATTTGCTGTCTTCTATCGTCTCCGTAATTTGTCTCGGTACTCCGTGAGCACCAGCTGTCATTACATCCACAACACTTGGGCCTTTTCCTGCTTCATTCCATCCACCTTCGAATTGATGTGCAGCTAATGCGCCGCCCCATAGAAAATCTTTTGATAATGTCATTATATATTCCTCCTATTTCACAATTGTTATCATGACGTCCGTTGGCTGTATCACTACTAGTATATGTACATTATAATTATACCGGTACAATTTATCAATACATATATAATTTCATTTAACATATCAAAGAAAAATCGGTATGTGCTATAATCAAAGACAATAAATCGTGAAAACAAAGAGGAATAGCTATGTTAAAGTATCAACAAATTGCGAGCGATATTGAAAAATATATTGTCACCCATGAGCTACAGCAAGGAGATAAGCTTCCTGTACTCGAAACACTCATGAGCCAATTTGCTGTGAGCAAAAGTACCATTATCAAATCGTTAGAATTACTCGAAAAAAAAGGAATTATCTATCAAGTGAGGGGCAGCGGCATCTTTGTTCGAAGACACCGGCGCAAGGGCTACATCAGCCTTTTATCCAACCAAGGGTTTAAAAAAGACTTAGAGGAATTTCAACTGACATCAGAGGTTTTAATGCTAGACACCATCAAGCCGTCCGAAGAAGCAGCGCTTAATTTGAATATTGAAGAAGATGAGGATGTTTTTTACCTCAAACGCATCCGTTACATCAATGGACAAACCTTATGTCTAGAAGAATCCTATTATCGAAAAACCATCATTCCCTATCTCAACACAGAAATTGCCGCTGATTCTGTTTTTAAATTTATCAGTGAAGGCCTTGGACTCAAAGTCGGCTTTTCCGATATGTACTTGCAAGTAGGCAAACTGAATGAAACCGAAGCAAAACACCTCGGCCTTAACCAAGACGATCCCGCTCTCCGCGTCGAAACCGTCTTTCATCTCACAAACGGCCAGCCTTTCGACTTCTCGAAAATCACATATAACTACATGCAATCCCAGTTTTTTATTCAGGCGAATAATTATTATGGGTGATGGATGGGAAAAGCCCCCTGTTATATTCAGGAGGCTTTTTTATTGTTCCCTTTCAATCTTTAAACATTCCCTCCTTCTTTTTTGAGAAGAAAGGCCGTCAATCGCCACATCACCATAATAAATGTCTATGTGACCTCCTTTGCCAATTAGAGCAACTGGAAAAGCATGCTGTTCTTGAAGGTACTTTTCGAACTCATCTGGATGAATCTCGACTTCAATTTCTTGTCCAATGAACGCATACTCAAACGGAAGCGTATGATAAAGTTCCACAACACACCGTATGATGTCCTGTTGAAGATGAACGACATCATGTGAAACAACCTCACCCCACTTTAAACAAAGAACGAACCCTACATAACCTGATTCTTTTTGTATGTTGATGGTCATCTCTTTTAGCTCAGAACTTAAGCCTGACAATTCAAACTCCATATAATAACCTGAAAAGGCATCGTCTTTGATGATATTCTCTTTTACATTGTGTTCAATCCACGTTTCGCCGTCAGGGTCCTGACTAAACTTTACTTTGGTCATAGATATGTCTTTTTGAGCTAGATAATCAGACAATTGGCGAAAAGTATTTGGTAAATGAATGGCCTCATAAAAAACGATGCCAATATTGATGTATCCACCTATAGCTATCATGCATCCCTCGCTTTATTTTTTCTTTCATTATATTTTACTCAAACCTGTATTCTGAGAAAACTCATCCCCTTACATGAACACCTCCGATTTAAAGTATCAAAAAGATTCATTTTACGAATGGAATGATGAAACTTATGATAAACGTAACAAGATTCTATAGGAGGATTCATTATATGAGAGACATTAGGGTGTATCATGTCGATGCGTTTACAACTGAGAAATTTGGAGGAAATGCTGCTGGGGTCGTGTTGGATGGTGATCTTTTAACGGAGGATGAGATGCAGAATATCGCCAAGGAGTTGAATTTACCGGAATCTGTCTTCTTGCTGCCTGCACATGATAAAGAAGCTGATTATCGGGTCAAATACTTCACACCGACGGAAGAGGTCAATTTCTGCGGGCATGCGACTGTTGGATTGACTTGGCTTTTGGCGACGGAGCTTGGGCTGGCAAAAGAGAAAACAGGAGTCGTGTTAGAAACAAAAATTGGCAATATTCCTGTTGTGTGGCACGAAGAAAATGACAAGGTCGTTGATGTAGAAATGACGCAGGTGACACCGAAGACGCGAGATTTTGTCATCGATTTAGAAGAGCTGAGTGACATGCTTGGTATCAGCAGTGACCGCATTGATCCATCTTATCCTATCAAATTAGCAAACACCGGAAACTGGCATCTTCTCGTTCCGATGAAGCACCAAAAGGATATCGATCAAGCAGCACCGAACTTAGCGGCTTTAGGGAAAATGAATAAAGAGCAGAATCTCACGACGACTCACCTTTATACATTTCATACCACAAAAGAATGTGATCTTTACACGAGAGATTTTGCACCTGGGATCGGGATACCCGAAGATCCGGTGACAGGGGCAGCAAACGGAGCATTGGCTGGCTATCTTTATTTGGAAGGTATCATTTCTCAGCAAGAAATCAGTCATCTGAACATTGCCCAAGGGGATGCCATCGGCAGACCTGGCATCCTTCGTATCACGGTCATTCCGAATGAATCAAAGCCTGTGATCAAAGTGGCAGGCGCGGCGGTTATCACTATTCGCGGCGTGTTGACCTTATAAACCATCAGCTTGAATGGGAGACATCTCGTTCAAGCTGATTTTACTTAAAATGATCTTTGACCGCTTCGATCCATCTTTTAGTCGATGGGGATGCTGCTTTGAATGATTTGAACGCCAAATTGATCTCACGATATACGCTTGTCTCAAGTGGAATGACTTTCGTATGAGACATCTGCGGCGGCAAAATTAATGTCGGAATGATGGTCACTCCGAGCCCTTCTTGAACCATAGAAATGAGCGTATTGTTGTCTCCAATTTCAAACAAAACTTGAGGCTTCACGCCTCTTTCTTTTAATAATTTCTTAATGAGCAGATCACAGCCCGCTTTTGGCATAATGAATGATTCATCATGGAACGAGTCAACTTCTATCACTTTCTTCGTATGGAAGCGATGATCCTCTTGCATGAGCACCACCAATTCATCTTGGAAAAGTGGAACAGTTTCAAATTCTCTTGATGGCTGCGTTAAAAAACCGACATCAACCGTGCCAGACGCAATCCACTCCTCAATCTCCTCATAACCACCTTCATATAACTCTACTTGGATATTGGGATACCTTTTTGTAAAGCGGTGAATCAGCTGCGGAAGCATTTTTGAAGAAAAACTGGAGAACGTCCCGATCTTGATACTCCCCACTTCCATCCCTTGAATTAGCGCCGCCTCCTGCTCAAGCAATGACGCATGATGAATGATTTGCCGAATATGCGGCATCACCCGCTCACCTGCGTCCGTTAACGAAAGCCCGTTTCGATTCCGCCGAAGCAGCACAACCCCTAACTCTGACTCAAGCTTCGCAATATTATGACTGACTCCAGACTGCGTCAGTCCAAGCTTCTCCCCGGCTTTTGTAAAACTGCCGCACTCGACGACTGTTAGAAATACTTTGTATTGGAATGTGATCAGTTTGGTCACCTCGTATTTTCATATTGTAAATTAAAAAATAAATCAATGTCTGATTTATCTCGAGATTCAATTTTCACTTATAACCACTGAGATATTTTGCTAAATTTATGATACGATAATAGGCAAAAAGACTACAGGGGCTTGCTAAATGAGTGAACTTATTATTGAAAAACGCGATTTTATGACAGATCAAATTCTTTCTTTACGAACAACCGTATTTCATAATCAACCTATTGTCTATATTCTTTATGATGAAAAGAAGAAACCATCTGCTTATATTGGTCAGTCAGTCCAAGCTAGTAGACGTTTGAAAGATCATTTGAAAGACCAGAATAAGAATAAACTAACCAAAACCATTCTGATCGGACATGAACGCTTTCATCAATCTGCCTCTTATAATATTGAGACAAATCTCATAAACTACTTTATTGCAGAAAATCGTTTTCAATTAAAAAATGTTAGCCAGACACGATCGAGAGAGATGCACCATTATTATCAGAAAGACTTTTACAATGAATCTGTCTTTAATGAGGTATGGACGCAACTTCAAAAAGAGGAGATCGTTACTCATTCAATTGAAACATTAAAAAATAGAGATATTTATAAACTGTCTCCCTATAAAGAATTATCACCACAACAAGTAGAAATTAAAAATGAAATCTTATCTTTTTGTAATGAGTATATCAAACAGTCCGGTCACCATGTGATTTCGATAGAGGGTGATGCAGGAACTGGGAAGAGTGTTTTACTAAGTTCTCTCTTTAATACGATTCAAGATTTATCAAATGATATGGAATCTGTCTTAAACAAAAAGAACAATTATTTACTTGTGAATCATGCGGAAATGCTTAAAACATATCAAAACATCGCAAAGAGTTTGCCAAATCTGAAGAAGAAACAAATTATGAGACCAACCTCGTTTATCAATCAGTTGACAAAGTCAGGTGAAATGGCTGACATCGTGTTAATTGATGAAGCTCATCTTTTATTAACAAAAGATGATAAATACAATAACTTTCATTACCAAAACCAACTCGAGGAGATTATCAAACGAAGTAAAATCACCATTGTCATTTTTGATCCAAAGCAGGTACTCAAAATTAAAAGCTATTGGAATGAAAAATTACTCGAGGAAATAACAAACAGATACCATGCCAAGACTGTGAAACTTACAGAACAGATGCGTATGCATGCTGATACTGATACGTTGAAATGGATTGACCAGTTTGTCTCAAAACGATTATTAACTCTGCCTAAAAAACAGGAATCTTTCGAACTCAAAATTTTTGAGAATCCTAATCAATTTAAAACTGCCATTCAAGAAAAAGATAATGAAGTAGGCCTATCCCGCATTGTATCTACCTTTGACTTTTTACATAAAAAAGATGGAGCTGCCTATATCGTAGATGAAGACGGTATCAATATGCCCTGGAATTTTACAAATGATAAATGGACATGGGCTGAACATGCAGATTCAGTTAGAGAAGTGGGCTCAATCTATACGGTTCAAGGATTTGATTTAAATTATGTCGGCGTCATACTTGGCCCTTCTATCAGCTATGATGAAGAAAAGGATGAACTTCTCATAGACACGTCAAATTATAAAGATACAGGTGCATTCACAACAAGAAGTGACATGTCTGCAGAGGAAATCAAACAGGCAAAAGAAAAAATTATACTAAACTCGATTAACGTTCTGATGAAGCGAGGCATTCACGGGCTTTATATTTATGCAACAGATGAAAAATTGAGAAGGAAATTACAAGAGATAAATGAGGGAGGCAAATATGACTGAAATCAAAGATTTAATACATTCGATTAACCAATTTCGAGATGATCGAAACTGGAGACAGTATCATAATCCAAAAGACTTGGCCATCTCAATTTCGATAGAAGCTGCTGAACTGCTTGAAGACTTCCAATGGAAAAGTAATGAAGATGCTCTTGAGGCGAACGAAGAAAATATCAAAGAGGAAATAGCAGATATCTTAATATATTCTCTTATGCTTTGCTCAGACCTTCATCTAAATGTGCAAGAAATAATTGAAGAAAAATTAATAAAAAATGGAGAGAAGTACCCCATTGAAAAGTAAAGAAACATGATTCGTTCTACTGATTAATGAAGAAGAGTGATGCCCTACCTCTCTTCTTCATTTCATTATACTTTAAGAACATATTTGTCTAATTCGTCGTTGTCGACGACGAAGACCTAGACGCTGCTTCATCAGCCTTCACACAATCAATCGCAACAACGAGCGCAATCATCACAGGCTCCATCTCTTCTTTTAAAATATCAACCTTATAGCTGTCACCCCAAGTAAACCATTCCTTCTTCACCTGGCCGATCACTTCGCCGCTTTGCAGCACTTGGAAATTCATATCCCACCAGTTACCCTGCACTTCTACACCCGCAGCATCAATTGAATATTTTGCTTTAAAGAACGTAAACTCTTTTTTGATCGTCAATACTTCTTGACCACCAACTTCTACTAAAAACTTCGGTAAAAAGCTAAACATTTTCTTCGTAATCACAGCAATTTCTTCTCGTTCTGTATTCAGAATGGTGAACGTCTTCGGCACTTTCATAAAGCTGCCCTCGACTACATACACATCGTTCTCCTGCTGATCCTTTACCGTAAACCTGCCGCTTAGACTAAATACCTTTTGCTTCATATAGAGTTGTTTCATATGTACCTCCCTCTACTCAAATGACAACTTCATTAAAGTTTATCATACAGAAAAAGGCCCGGATAACCCAGCTGTAAATTTCTTCACAAAAACTGTATCAAACTAAGCGTTTTCCCCATTCATTTTCTTTTTAAAAGCAAAAATGGAAATAGCTACTATCACAAACATATATCCGATCACCCACCACTACTGACGTTTCCTGTGGTGAAACATTAATCTGTTTTTTTACTGCGTAGGGATTAGAAACAATACTGTTACCAAGGATCGTTGCATCGCCGGTAGTAGGGATACTAAGACAGGTCAACATCTTGATCGTTGTCGTTTTACCGGCACCATTCACTCCAAGTAAAGTAAAAAGTTCGCCTTGTTCAATTGAAAGATTAAGAGAATCGACTGCAATCTTTTCTTCGAATTTCTTTGTTAGATTCTTTGTTTGAATCGCAATCATTCCTCAGCCTTCTGACCTTCCTGTGCCTTATATATCTGATCAGCAAACTGCAAGAAGTCCTCATTTCTTACAATGGCAATTCCTTGAGCTTCATCGCCCAACATCACAACAAACTGTCTCCAGGACAGATGTTGAATATCTCCCTCGCTTTTTTGGGAATGACAATTTGCCCGCGTTCGCCAACCTTCACAAGTCCAAACATGCGTTTCCCTTTTGGTTTCACCCCTGCCACTTCTGTACCATCCAAATTATTCACGAGATCATCCAAAGCAACGCCATATAATTCAGCCAAAGCCTTTGATATCCGGTACAGTTTCTCCCGATTCCCATTTCGCAACAGCTTGCCTTGAAACACCAATTTTCTCAGCCACTTCTTCTTGTGTAAATCTGTGTATTTTTCAAATTCATCTTGATCATGTTGTTCACACCCTTCGATACCATTATATAAAACTTATTCCCATCATCTACCAACTGAACATGACATCAGAAGTTATCTTCAAATTACATTTGGTTAAATGCCTAAGTTTAATTAAAAAGACCCCTCGAACTTAGTGGAGGGGACTTTTTGTGAATTCAGCTTAAAGCGAATTGATATCTTTAGCTAAAATCTTTCTTATATCGAACGGCTAGATAAACTCCTGAAGCAAGAACTACAATAGAGTATTTAAATAAAAAGAAGATTTGCCACATATATTCCTTTGGAAAAATCACGTCACATAAAATGACTCCGAATAACATGTAGAGGCAACATTTTAAAGTAATTTGATTTGTCCTCTCATCACTCTTTCCAATTCGTTTAAGGAATATAAATGTTAAAATCAATCCCACTGAAAGCATTGCAAACCCAATACCAAGAAGCATGTTCCAATTACCAGTTGATGTCTCCACCCAGGTTTTTAAAGGATAAAAGATTGTATTTGTAAGAGATGCCTTATTTTCCATTCTTCTCATTTCCTTTCACATAAGTAAAAATATCGTTAACATCAACTTTGAAGAAATTCGCAATACGAAAAGCTAACAATAAAGTAGGAACATAATTTCCTTTTTCCATTACGAAAATGGTTTGTTTAGAAACACCGACTTTCTCAGCAAGCTCTTGCTGAGACATTCTGGAAAGCACCCGATATTCATAAACCTTATTAGATATCGAATCACCAAAATCTCCCTTCATATCCATCACCTCTTAAAAAAATAATAAACTAATCATTTATAAAAGTAAAGTAAACTTATACAAAATAATAGTATATTTTTTCGAAGGGGGATTTATTTGAAGATAATTTCTTGATCTTTAGTCAAACACACTTGTGTCACAATCGGGTTCAACAGAAGGAATAGGCCGTTTTTTTGATTGGACAGTTCACTATCCTGAACATTTAACAGCAGTAAAAGATGATACAGAAAAAAATGGTCTTTCTAGAACAGACTGTTGAATTTAAAGGAATTATCCGTATTGATGAGAATGATGAACTGCAAATTATGCCGACTTGGGATTGTGTCATTATTATTAATGCCAAAAACACGTCTGTCACAATTCGTGTTGCAGAAGATGTTGTAGGTTTACTATAAAAAATAAAAAAGTCTCATTTGAGGGAAATCGCTCAAATGAGACTTTTTCTGTTTAGTTACCGCAATCATTTAATAACCATTTACAAAGTAAGCAATCGTTTCTAATTCATCTTCTTTCAGTTCTCTGTTCACGTACTTTTGATATTCATTCGTGATTCTCTGCTGATCTCCACCATAAAGATCAGTGAATTTCGCCATCATCCTAAGCTTGTCTGTTTCCTGACGAAACTCTTCTTTTGACCACGGCCGTTGATGTGAAGGAATATACATATCGGCATCAAATGCGTCTAACTCATCTAAAAGACGCAAAATTTCTTTCACCGTATAATGTACTTTTTCGGCATACATTTTCGGATAAATGCAATCACCAAGAAACAGGATTTTTTCTTCTTTCACATACACGATCACTGAATCTGCAGCATGATCGCCTCCAACATGTTGCACGACGCAAGTAACCCCGCCAAGATCAATTTCCATCCGACGGTCAAACGTGACATCCGGTAAAACCACCTGAATGTCTCGATGATCCTGATACTCTTCTTTTATCGCCTTCGCGCAGAACTCAATCTCCGTTCCTTCCCTCACCCGCTCATCAATCGCCTCATCTGACCAAGAAAACGGAAGAAGCTTCTCCATTTCCTTTCTGGTTTTTGCAGAAGCAATTGAAATCGCACGAAACAACGCCGGCAGACCAAAAATATGATCCCAATGCCAATGCGTGAGGACAACCATATCGGGCGTGGCGTTCTCGTGTTTTAAAGTTTTTTGGATAAAATAGTTCGCATGATCTTCTGAGTTTCCGGCATCGATCATTAATGTTTTGTTATTGCCTACGACCATGCCTAGGATGGGGCGGTCGGTGAGTGATACTGGTGTGATGTAGGAGAAGGTTTGGCCTATTTTTTTGATTGTGTGCATGGTGTGCCTGCTTTCTAATATTCAGATTTTATTCTCGTAGTGCGAAGGTAAACCGAATCCTATTTCTTTAATAAGTATTTGGCTAACTTTCGATCTTCCTTATCCTTTGTCTTCACAGCAATATGTTCAATCGATTCTCTTGTGGCCGCTTGCTGCGAATACGAAGGAGACCATTCTTTTAATACACTTAAAGCATGATAATGTAAATTTCCATCATCTGATCTAAGTGCAGCTTGAATCAATGACAATCCTACACCTTCGTGTTCATATAAATCTTGCACAATATATTGTAGACAAGCCACTTCATCATCGGAGAGGTTTGATAACGATAAATGTGTTTCTGCAAATGTGCAAAGCTCTCTAATATGCTGGTGATGATTTGTGTCCATCACAGCAAAGTATATTTCACTATTTGCCGGATCTTTCTCAAGTAAAGCAAATAGATGTTCAATCACATCTAAACGATAAAAGAGAGCGATTTTAAGTGCTTGAGAGCTAAAACTCTGTTGTAACGTATCGTTTGCAAGCTTTGGCCATCTACTGTCATTGATAAACGGTTGAACCGCCTCTTGGACAGCCTCATGTTCGTCCTGTTTCCATGAATCATTCAATCGGTATTCCCAAATCTCTTGATCATCATTTAAAAACTCATTTATTTTCAAAATTGGATAAAAGTCCTCAATTGCTTGGCAGTGCTTATGAGCATGGTGAATAAATCGGCAGAGAACTGAGCTTGCATTTGGATACTCATCGATTCCGTAGATAGAAACCTCATCTTCTAATAATGCTTGAATGATGAGACTCGCTCCATCATATAATTCTTTGGAAATTTCATCTTCTGATAAAGCGGTTTCTAGATCACCATTAAGAGCGCAAGTATAAGCTGAGTATTCATTCATGATTGTATTTTTGCAGCCCTTTGTTAGTAACCAACGTTTTATTTCTGGCGTCGATGCTTCCAATTGCTCAACAGCCGAAATCTTCCCCCATCCATCAACGGACTTTGCAAGACGCCAGACATGTTCGTTTCCTTGAATTGTGCCATTCTTCAATGCAAACACGACATAAGAAGTAAATTCTTCATGCATTCCTAACGTGAATAAGAGCTCTTTGTATTTTTCGCAGTTCGTACATCCCAATATCGTGACCGCAAATTTGACGACCTCCCGATGTGCTGCATGTTCAAGAAGCCATAACGCTTCTTGCTGCACAAGTGACTCATCCCATTGTGTTTGTTGAAATCGTTCAATTAATTCACTACTACGGCTCGCCATATTGTTAGAAATAATTTTTTCATATGTTTTCTTTCTTGTTTCATTTGTAGGATGATTTAGTTGTTTTTCAAAAAGCTTCAATAATTTCTTCACATAAAAAGAGGAAGGTCGTTCATCTACATGATAATCAGATAAACCGGGAGCCAATCGTGGTTCATTGTCGTCAAATAAAAAGTCTTCATCGGGTAAACGGTCGTCTACTATTTTAAGATGTGTTTGAATTTGTTGTTGAATAAAGGGGACGATTTTCTCTTTATGATCCCATGGGAGAAATTCTATCTTCATTGAATCATCTAAAACCGTTTCATGATCTACTTTCACAATACAACGAAATCGTACATAACCGCCAAGTTTAACGGACACCTTGTGTTTAATACCATCATGAAATTCCAATATCCCCGACAATTTCGAGTATGGAATCATTTGAGACAATACACTTTTTCGCTGTTTTCTATCAACTGTCATGCCATCAATGATTAGTTGCTCTTCTTTTATTTGGTTTATAATTTCTATAGAATGCCCTTTATAATCAATTTTCCATGTTTTATTTATTTCTTTTTCTACGTCTTTTATTACGTTACGCATTTCACGTTTAAAGTCAGCTTTGAAGCTCATGGAAGTCTCCTTTTTTCTATTTATCTATGCTAATCTGCGTTATGAATGCCTAAATTCTAAATAATAGGGTATGGAGGAATGAATAACTCTCCATACCCTTCTAATATAAAACTTTGGCGGACAATAACCCTACAAAGTTCCCATAAAATAATTTTTTGCACATTTTCTACTTCACTTCTGCTTTCATTTTGTCTTCCCCAATTACCTTACTTTCTCCTAAATAATTCAATAATGCTTGACAAGCTGCTCGGTCTTTCCCCACTGACAAACAAAAATAAGAACCTTCAAACTATCCATAGTGACTTCCCAACAAACTAAAATATTTTTTTGATTTGATTATTCTCCAATAAAGAGCGAAATTGCCTCCAGAAAGTATTGACGACTTCATGTTGCTCGATTATCACACCTGTTTCTATATTTTTCACAAAACCATGATAAGAAAAATTTGCTGATGTTAACAACATTTTTCTCCGGTCTGTAATGATTAATTTTGAATGAAGACTGGTATAACCAGTTGAATTATTCCCCAACCAGCTGTATATATTTAATAAATGCAGGCTGTCTTCATTCCAATTATTTTTGAGTGTCTGAAAGTTTCGCTCTTCATTGTTTACGATGAGCGTGATACGGCAGTTCCTTTTTGCTGCATCTAATATGCTGCTCAACACATGTTTCAACTCACCATAGCTAAATGAAAAGCTGTAACCGACTATAAAAATCTCTTGGTTTGCGGCATCAATCAATTCTTTAACTGCTGGAAATGTTTGTGTAGAAATCAATTGATTTTCGTAAACTGGTCCTGTCCACACTGGTGTAATAAGCGGCTGTGTATCCAATGTATATTGAGCCATTTCATATGCAACTTGTAAATTATCAATTAATTGCCCAGTGCTCATCTGATTTTTCGATGCCGCTCGTATAATTTCATACACTCCATGTTCAAAACTAAATGGAAAATTAATCTCTGATTGGGGCATATGAGACGATTCCTGCATTTCTAAGGAAGAGAGTTCCTTCATCCATTGATGAAAGAACTCATGATTTCCTTCTTGTAGACATTGATGAACGAAACGTACAATCTCCGTTATAATTATCTTATCCACCAAAAAACGCCCTATCCTTATTTGCAATGGTTTCTACTAAAAGCGCTCGATCCAAATATCTATTTGAGCTTTCACATGAAATCTCTGAAATGAGCATACAGCTATGACATGCTGCACCATTTACATTAGTCAGTGTATGCTCATCATATTCGCCACATTGTGGATCTCCCGAACAGTAACCAGCAGCTGCCAAAGCCCTTGCCATGATGGCTTCAAATTTGGCTTTATTACCCAGTTCTACCAGTCCTCCAAGACTCCCTTCAGAATCGACGGTTGATGTGTAAATGAGAATGCCTGCCATACCTGCCTCTTTATCAGAGTAAATTCTCTCTTTAAGAGCGGAAGATGAGTAGCCAGAGTGCAAGGTTAGTTCTCTTATGAGGGCGTGAGAGAGCGTGTGCAATAATACATATCGCAATCCTTTAAAAGGAGGAATGGCCTCTTCGGGCACGTCTCTTTCCTTGTACATATTTTGATGGGCCCCTTCTACAACTGCCGCATAATCTCCCTTGGTTTCTTCCCATTCGTCTAACTTCTCTGTATTAAGTGTTAGAAAGATTCCTTCCCCATATGTTTCCACACCAGGTAGCCAATCGGAATCTTTATCTGCACTGATCGGCGCCATTTCTACCGCGTTATTCAGCTCTTCTTCTTCAGTTTTACTGGATAAGCGTTCTGTTACATCTGGCGCGGGATGAATCCTGGTAAATCCTCTCAGTACCATTACTTCTTTCAATCGCTTTACTTGAATTAAATTGGATACCAAACCTGAAAAGCGTTCCGGTACATCTGCCGCTTCGACTTCAAAATCTCTATGTTCATAGTTGTATTGCTCTGTTAGCAAGGCGTTGTATTCCGGCCTTCTCAGGTCGTCATCGATTTCCGCTGTGTTTGTACCGTCTTTCAACTGCTGTACAACCTTCCAAACCTTATCCAAGCCAAGCCTTTTAATATCAGGCTTCCTTGAATTAACAGAATCGAAAACTTTTCTATTTGTTACAAGTTCTTTATCAGTAAAATCGATATTCGCCTTAATATAATCCCTTAAATCTGAATCGGTCTGTTGCGGTATAACAATAGAGCTCTCCACCACAGAGAAATATATATTCGACGCACCACGCAGAAGCAATTTTCTTTGCTCTTCACACATATCATCACGATCGTTCAGCCATGGTCTTCTGCCACTGCAATGCCCCAAAACATTCTTCTCAGATAATGCATCGCTGATCGACCTTTTCTTTTTGCATGTTTTACATGAGACAATTAAGTCCTTCAGAGAACCTGTCTCACCCTTATCTTCTAAGTATAGTTTGCATTCTTTTGAATCAAATGCATCATTTTGGTGCACATAAAAAAACCACGGAAAATCATCAATGTGACCTTTCTTACATGCAGTTATAAACCGGACTGGGTGAGTTTTCACTGTCGGACAAGGTTCATCCTTCCCATTATCGGGATTCTTACAATATAAAACATTCTTTTCTTCAAAAAAGTCTCTACCATTACGTGTACCCAACTTTCTACAATTGGGACAGACATGGTACCCAGGGAAGCGATAGGCTGGAAGTGTAGCTTTCCTTTCACCTGTAGGGATTGATTTGATCTGTTTAATCCCAAGTTTCTTTTTCAGTCTATGCTCTTCAATATCTGGAGCTTGGGACACATGTAAGTTATCCCATTGATCTGTTCCAGCCATAATCACGGAGTAGTTCGGTAAATCCACAATGGCACCGGGTCCAAATGTCGTAATAAATTGGCTCGGTCTAAGCTCCCCGACTCGATCAGACATATCGCTCATCCTTTCTATTTCTTTATATAAATACCTGCAGTGGGCTCAACATCTCTCATGGAATTAGGTGTTTTAAATGTTCTTCCTTGTTTCGAGCTTCCAATCGGATACAAAAGGTTCGTTTCAGTCTCATTCTTACTCGAATTATTGTAATTCAGCCTACTTTTATCTGCATCATTTTCCCATGCTTTGATCAATTCGTCTAAATGCTTTTGGATCGCCGCTGGAGTCAACCCCATTTTCTTAGCCCTTTCGAGAAAAACTTTCGTAACTTCTTCAAAAAGGCCATCATGCTCAAATGGCATACTAGCACTACCATCCGAAGTAAACTCTGGATTATTCAGTCTAATCATAGAAACCAACACAGCTGCCATACCCCTGTCTCTGGCACGTGAAGCAAAAGGAGTCACACTGATTGGCTCCACATATTGGTACAGAGCTGAATGATATGCATAAAACTCTTCATAATGCGAAATATCTCTTGGCCGCGCCCAATTATAAGATGTTATTACCAATCCCGGGAATTTACGGCCCACTCTACTGGTAGACTGTATATATTCCGCTGTAGTCTTCGGTTGTCCATTTACTGCCATCAAGCCTAAGCGTGAAACGTCCACACCAACAGATATCATGTTACTTGCCAACAAAACATCAATTGGTGTTAATCCCTTATCGTTCTTCTTGTAATAAGGCTGCTGCAACTTGTCTAGTATACTAGGAATTTCACTCGAGTTAATACGACTCGTCAATTCAGGAACGTCCCGCTCCAACACTCTCTGCGTAAATTGGTACGACTCTTCTTCCCCATGTTGATTTTCAAGAGTTCTCATACGAGCGGGCACGTCATCTTCAATTAGACGTACGGCACCACCTAATTCTCTTAGGCTATTAAAATACCCAACGAGTGTATAATACGGATCAAGAGCCTTAGTTGCGTGCTGCCCTTCCATATTGCTAACACTCGCCAATAGATTTGCGTAGACTCTTAACAACAATGTCTTCATACTTCTACCTGGAGCAAATAATCCAACATACAGACGTCCCGGTTCCTCCGTCAAATCCCGCTGCTGGGCAAAGAATGAGTCAGCATGTGAGATTCCAGGGCTTGGGAATATTTGTGTTTTTCTCGTATAAAGACCAGCTATTTGCTTATCAGCATTTCGAATGGTTGCTGTTGATGCAACAATTTTAGGGCCTATTCTTGTTCCATCCTCTTCAACAGAAGACAAGTAATCGATCGCCGTTTCATAAAGCCCTACCATAGTTCCAAGCGGCCCCGAAATCAAATGCAATTCATCTTGAATGATCAAGTTAGGTGGATGCACAGGAGTAGAATCGCTGATGTTTAGGTGCCCCGCTACGTTTTTAGCAAAATTCTGCTCTCTTGACTCGCCGTTTGAGATAAAACCCCAGCCTTCTACTTCACCTTTTACTTTTCCGAATAGATTTTGAACTTCAGGTTGCCAAGGCATACGGGCAAATTTATCGACTGTCCCAATCACGAGGTCCGGCAACAAACGATAGATCTCCTCATCCGTAATCAAAACCGGCAACCCTTCGTCATTGGAATTTTTCTTATTAAAAGAGCATTTCTCGTTGACACAATATATTTGAATTCTACGTTTCCTGTCTTTATTCTTATAAGCCTTTTGAAAGGTCGTCGGCTTTTTATCGTCTACCATTTTGCTACCACACCAAGGGCAGGAAACAAATTGAATTGGTGTACCATTAGACAGATCAATATTTATACTTTCTGATTTGTTCATTCCTGCTTTAATTTTACTTTGAATCACCTTTTTCGCATCATCGTAATTATTAGGAGCACTGGCCTTCCCCACCCAGAGGCCAATACGGTAAGGTCTGGTACCCCATTTATCAGGATTCGCTCTTCTAATTTCTTCACAAGCACAAATCATTGCAGTCGCTCTTTGAAATTGTTGGACCGTAAGCAGGCGCAGCGTATAACGCATGATGACAGAAACACCTGCATCTGTTCGAAAATTATTCGAATACGTCAATCTTCTATAACCCAGAGTAAATGCAGCCAGTCCGAGGTACGCCTCTGTCTTACCACCGCCAGTTGGGAACCATAGCAAATCGGCAATTTGTCTATCTTCTGATGTAGGATCGACTGTTCCCTTTAGGTTTTGAAGGAAGAAAGCAATTTGGAAAGGGTGCCATATAGATTCAACATCCTCTATTCTTTCGCTACCGCCTTCTGCAACTACCGTATGAGCACGTTGATTGGACATAACTTGGTTTGCAAATATAAAAGAAGCAAAGGCGTTTTCGTTATGTTTTAAAATAGCTAGTCCCTCATACATTCTTTTTAAAGATGCATCACATTTTTTCATATGTTGTATAGCTGTTTCTTTGTGATCCTCTAAATCGTCAATTTCACCTTTTCTTTCCTTGATCCACTCTCCATATGCTTCTAGTAACGGTAATAGTGCTTGTTCAACTTCTTTAGCTGTAAGCATGTTGCCCAGCTCTTTCATATCCAACGTACCGCCTTGATTCCAGCTAGGAGGTATAACCATAGGAATTTCATAATCTGGAATGACCTCCGTCTCAAGCCTACCAGCCTTCTTCTGATGCTTGTCAACCTTGCTCCAATGAACGGCTACGCTATGACCTACGCCATATGCAGATTCATCTCGATAAAGCAGTTCATTTGTTTTCGTATCCTCATCTTGGAAGCCCTTTTCATTGTTAGAGAAAGCATTGCGTACCATGATGGAAGGAGATCCAAGGCTTTCTATCGTTATTTTAGGTTGAAATAAACATTTGCTATCCACGTCATGTTCATCCGTTTCCTGTGTATGCCGGTTCACGATAAACAAGCTTACTGCATAACAATTATGATAGCGTCGTGTAATCCATTCTAGTTGCACGGTTCCTTGTGTCTGAACTTCATTATGTATATTTAACTTAGGTATTACCTTAATTCTTTTGATCCCAATCTCCTCAGCTAAATTAATAGTCTCTTTTGTTAATCCATATGGTACTCTCTCCCACACTCGATCGCCTTTTTCAATGTACATGCCAAGGCTGATATCTACAGCTAATAGTGGCGAACCAATATCAACCAGAAAGGACATACCGATTGCCGAGGGATTCATCGCATTTGCTAGAGGTGCAATAGACTCAATCGTTTCTTTGTCTACATCTTTTCCTTGCATCGCAGCATCATTTTCGTCTTCGGTCGTGACAATATTTGACTTCATTGGCCACAAAATGCCGGCTATGTACTTCTGCAGAGGCTTACTCGAAATTAATTCTTTTTCACTACTAGGTCCAACCATTTCATAACGAAGTCTATCTACTAGCCTTTTTCTTACCTCTACCGCTTCTTTTTTCACACACATTTCGACACTTCCTTTCATCATATATAAATAGACCTAGTAAATAGTTTACTAAATTTGCTAAAATAATGGTAGTAATATTAAATAATCAAAAGGGTGTAAGCATATGTCGAAAATCTTGGACATCTTGAATTGGGAACAGGAGCAAGCCGTAAAGAGTACATGTAAGTACTTAAAAATCAACGCAGGACCAGGAACTGGTAAAACTACAACATTGGCCGCAAAGATTCTCTATGTTCAGAGTGAATTAGGAATCGATATCAATAAAATACTTGGTGTTTCATTTTCTAGATCTGCTAAAAAACAACTTTTATCTAAGCTTGATGACTTCTCAGACATACTTGGTTATGGAGGAAAACCTAACGTCCTCACTTTTCATGGTTTAGCACATCGTATTATTAAATATGGGATAGAGGAAAAAGAGTCGAAGTTCCGCTTCGGTTTTGAAAGAATTAATACGGAGTCATTTATTGATTTAGACGCTAATCTAATAGATGGATTATGCACAGAGTATCAGAACAGAGAAGCAGTAAATAAAGCACTTGCAATTGTTTATACTCAAGTCCGACAAGGTGATGGAGTAACGGGAACCATCTTTGAACACTATAACAAAATTGACTCCAATCAAAAATTTAGCCACACATCCTATACTGACGGGAGAATATGTATTAGTGGAAAAGACTTGAAAACTTTTTGGTTTAGAGTCGATAAACTTGAAAAGTTTAGAAACACTACAGATTTCCAAGGAATGATTACTGAAGCAATCCGATTACTAAAACTAAATAGAAGAACTTTTGAAAAAATATCATCAAAATACGATTATATCTTTGTTGACGAATATCAAGATAGTTCAATGGCGCAAGAAATGCTATTATTCTCTGTTTTAAACGATAAACATCATGTAGCAGTTGTAGGAGATAAAAATCAGACAATTTATACATTCAATGGTTCAAACAATGGAAACATGGATCGGTTCTCAGATTACTTCCTCTCAAAGGATAAAGAAAAATTTTCTGAGATCAAACTAGTAAAGAACTATCGATCAACCAATGAAGTAATTGGACTTGCTAATGACTTTATGAAGGAAGATAATTTGTTTCCTTATGAAACAAAAAGCAGTTATAAACCGAGCGTTGTCGAAACTCAATCAATAAAGCTAGCAGCTACTTACATAGCTAACACCATCCGGACGCTTATACATACCAAAGCATACAAGCCTTCTGAAATTTGCATCTTATATAGAAAAAACTCAAACTATTCTCAACAGTGTGAAGTCGTTTGTCGCGAGTTAGAAGCGAACGGTATCGGCTATAGTAAAATTACGTCTTCGAGTGCCAAAGGTACAAATTTATTCGAATATATTTATGAACTTGAGTCTGAATACAGTGATGACCTTCTGGAGGAAGTCCTGCCTAAGCTTTTGGAAAAAGAAACAAATAATGCATTTATAGATTTCATTAAAGATAGTATGAATCAAGGAGCATCTGACATCGACGAATTAATTGATTTTGCTGTAGAGCTGGAAGAAGATCAACCTCAGGAGCAAGCCGAAGGAGAAAAGGTGACGGTCCAAACGGTTCACGCATCAAAAGGTTTAGAGTATCCTGTCGTCTTTATACTATATTTGGGAGACCGGAATTTCCCTCATGGGAGCAATCCGGATATTGCAGAAGAAAGACGTTTATTTTATGTCGGTATCACTCGCGCTAAAGAAAGGTTATTTATTCTTGGGCGAAAAGGGGTTCATCATGAAAGCTTTTTAGATGAATGCATTGATTCAGATAATGTTGAGCATGAAACATATTACAGTCGGATCCAAGAAGAATTCGGTGAAGGTTTCATAGAAGAAGAGAGAAACAAAATTGATCAAACAACGAGAGAACAGGAACAAGCGGAAGAAGCCGCAAAAGAAGAGTTCAAAAAGCTAATGGAGCTATTCTAAAAGGAGGATATTAAGATGAGTGAGGAATCAGTAAAGTTAACGAAGATACAGAAGCAGTGCGTCAAATTTAAGCCAGAGGGCGATTTGCTGATCCAAGGCATCCCTGGTAGCGGAAAGTCCACCATTCTACTGGCAAGAGCTTGTTTCCTTTCTGAAAAAAATGAGCTTGATAATATTTTGCTTTTGACCTTCAGCAAAGCACTTACCAATTATGTGACACAGCTCTCCATGAAAACCAATGGGTACCCACTGCAAGCTAAAACTTTTCATCAATGGGCACATGAACTAATTAAAGAAACCGATCAACCTTATACACGTTTAATTTTTTCAAAGGATAAAGAGAAGACGGTGAGATTCGCCAAGAATATTATCAACAAGAACGGTTCTGACGTAAAGTTTCCAAATATAAAAACAGAGCAGAACACGGATCGAGCACTGATTAAATTTCTGTGCAGCGAAATCGAGTGGATTAAAGGCGCTGGCATTACTTCCAGAGAAGAATACCTAGGTATTAAGCGCTTGGGTAGGGGGACAGACATTCGAGTCACTCAAGACAACCGCCAAACCATTTATGATGTACTCGAAAAGTATAATGAACTCTTGAGTAATCACCGAGATCATCAGGGAATAGATGGTGATGACTTAGCTAGGCTTCTCATTGAGAAGGCAGATCAGATTCCTGATAATATGAAAGCAGATCATATCCTTGTGGATGAAGCGCAAGATCTCCATACGATGCAGTTGAAAGCCATTCGTACCATCTGCAAAACGAGTTTAACTGTGGGTGCAGATAAAGGTCAGCAAATCTATCGTCGCAATTTTGCTTGGAGGCAGTCTGGTATCGACATCGTAGGAAACCGCAGTCGTATTCTTAAGCAAACTTTCAGATCAACTCGGCAAATTATTGAATTGGCAAATGACTTTCAAGAGAAAGATGAATTATATGTTAAAGATCACGATTACCATAAAGCCAACGTGCCTGAAATAGAAGGCCTTAAACCTGAACTACATTTTTGCCAAGACTCTCAGGCTGAAGAAGAAATGATCATGAATCATATCAGTAAGATTAGAAGTAGCTATCCTGAGGATACAATTGGAATCATTGCAACAAGCCACGATAGACTTGATAAAATTGCTGAGAATCTCGAGAAAAAAGGAATACCCATCTATAAAATGAAAGATGACGAAGCAGATATCGTTTCGCCAGGTGTAAAACTCATGACTTACCAATCATCCAAAGGCTTAGAATTTGATCATGTTATTGTGAGCGACTTAACAAAAGGCAAGCTTCCGTATAAGGTACATAATATAGGAGATGATGAAGAAGAATTCTTGTCTAGAGAGAGAAAAAAGCTATATGTGGCCATGACACGAGCGAAAAAAACTTTAACACTCATCGCTGTGGAGGAATATTCACCATTTATAAAAGACTTGAATAGTAGGTTATATAAGGCTAATGAGTAAAATTAAAATTTAGAAGGAGAAACAAAGATAAATGGATAAAGATGTATTGAAAAATTGGATAATAGAGGCTTTACAATCAAAAGGAGGCCAATCTACTTTACTTGAAATATGTAAATATGTTTGGATACACCATGAAGTTGACTTAAAAAAATCAGGGAATTTGTTTTACACATGGCAATACGATATACGGTGGGCAGCAACTGAGTTAAGGAAAGTTGATAAATTGTTACCAGCAGATCAGAGTCCCAGAGGTGTTTGGATATTGCAGTGAAGATTATGAGGACAGCATTGGCATGTACAGATTTCATGAGACCTAGAATGTATCATAAAAAGAGGACGGGTTTTATTAGCTCATCCTCTTTTACATCTCCAGAATTTTGAGACACTCTTGTCACACTTGCTTTAATCGGTTATTAGATTTCATGGTATTTTTAAGAACCTTATTAATCAGCGCAATTCTTCAAGGCTTAAACGATAGCCTGAATCCTCATTATTCTCAAGATCAGATGCTGGTAATTTAACTACCTTACCAACTACTCCCTATCTTTTTAAAACTATTTTATTACATTAAATTGCATTCCTAAGTATGGCGCGAAGCCCTTTCTTCCCTTAGTATTTTGCCCTCACTTATGATAAGGCTCCCCCCGAACAATCCGAAACGCCCGATAAATCTGCTCCACCAACACCAACCTCATCAACTGATGCGGGAACGTCATCCTCGAAAACGACAGCTTCTCATTCGCACGTTGCATGACAGCATCGCTTAATCCTAGCGACCCGCCTATAACAAAACATACCTTACTTTTTCCGTATGTTGCCAGCTTATCTATTGTATCGGCTAATTCTTCGGAACTTTTCATTTTTCCTTCGATGGCGAGGGCGATGACGTGGGCGTCTGGGTTGATTTTGTTTAGGATGCGTTCGCCTTCTTTGTCTTTGATGATTTTCATGTCTTGCTCGCTGAGGTGTTCGGGTGCTTTTTCGTCCGCGAGCTCAATGATCTCGATTTTTGCGTAAGCCTGTAATCGTTTTGTGTATTCGGCTATTCCTTGCTTTAAATATTTCTCTTTTAATTTTCCTACTGTGATAATTGATATATTCACAGGTCATCCCCACCTTAAGAACAAGTTATTCATATAAGTTATCAACAATTGTGGATAAAATTTGTGTATTTTGTGTCCGATCATTCGTTCCCCACTATATATATTGCAGGTTCATCGCACAATTCACAGGTTGTGGATAAACTGTGTGTATGTTCGATTTTTCTGAATTCTGGTGGCGTTTCGTGATCATCTATGTACATGTCTAGTACGGTTTCTATATGTTCTGCGCAAGCATAAAGTGATTTGTTCATAAGTTTCTAATTCCTCCAATATATTGTCTCGTTATTCACAAGTGTTTCGCTCAATGTTCAATATAACCGATTTATGCACATGTTAATAGTCTTTTACCATTTTCCACACCTTTTATCCACAAACCAAATAAAAGAAGCCTCCACTTCCTGTGAAGGCTTCTTTCTATAGAAACGGATTATAAAATCTCGTTCCTCTAACAAATGTAATCACTAGCGAAACGATCAGTACTGCTCCAACAAATATGAACGCCACATAATCTGCTTTTTGAAAGTCTTTCGCCGTAAACCATGTGCGCTTTTTATGCTTTCCAAAACCGCGCAGCTCCATCGCATTACTGATGGTCTCAATCCGCTCTAGGCTAGAAAATATCAGCGGCATCACAATCGATAGCGCATTTTTGATCCGTTTCCCCAGTTTTTCATTCTTCGATAAATCAATGCCTCTTGCTTGTTGAGAAATTGCGATCGTTCGAAAATCACGCTGAATATCTGGAATGTAGCGTAGAGCAATCGCAACCGCATACGAAATCCGGTAGCTGACCCCGATTCGGCTGAGCGATGAGGCAAATTCACTTGGATTTGTTGTCACAATAAATAAAAGCGCTGCTGGCATGACGGTCACGTATTTCAGCGTAATGTTTAACTGATAGAAAAGCTGTTCAAGTGTGACGTTGTACCAGCCTGCAATATGAAATAGTTCATGCTTTGCTCCGTAGATCGCGACTCCTTGCTGCGGCGCAAAGATGTAAATGGCGATGTTGTTGATGACAAGGAAAATCGCCAGGACAATCACTACGAAAGAGATATCACGAAATTGTACGTTCGACAATTGAAAGAACACGATACTAGCAACTAGCATAAACACTAAAACACCTGTATCATACGTGAGCATCGCTGCGGATGACCAGAGGATAAAGCAAATGAGTTTGGTTGCCCCTGTCAGCCGGTGAATCGGCGACGGGCGGTCGATATAGGACAGCATGTCTACAGCCATGTCATTCGTTCCTTTCTGTCAACCTCAATGAAGCGATCCACGAGTTCATTTGGATTTGGCCAGTCTGCTTTCAGCGCCAATTCATATAGCGATGTTTCCTTTAAGCTCGCCTTTTGAACAAGCAGCTGATTTGTCAGCACTTTGGCAGGTGTATCATCTGCGATTTTTTCTCCATCTGATATGACAATGGTTCTTGTTGTGTATTCGAGCATCAAATGCATGTCATGGGTGATCATCAAGATCGTGACACCCTGCTGATTTAATTGCTCTAAAAACGTCATCATCTCTGTGTAATGTCTAAAATCCTGTCCAGCAGTTGGCTCATCTAAAATGATGATTTCTGGCTCTAATACAAGAATAGATGCAATGGTGACGCGCTTTTTCTGTCCAAAGCTGAGAGCAGAAATCGGCCAGTTCCGAAATGGGTATAAACCGCATACTTTTAAGACTCGCTCCACCCGTTCCTTGATGTCTTCTTCCTTTACGCCTCTTAAAACGAGACCAAATGCGACTTCATCAAAAATCATTTGTTTTGAAATCATTTGATTTGGGTTTTGCATGACGACGCCGATTCGTTCGGAGCGCTGTTTGATCGTATCTCCTGTGATGTCATCGCCATTTAAAAGAATTGACCCTTTCGTTGGCTTTTCAAATGCACAGAGCACCTTAGATAATGTCGTCTTGCCTGCGCCATTGGCTCCTGCGATGCTGATCATTTCTCCTTTTTTGACGGTAAAAGAGATGTTGCTCAGCGTATTTGGTCTTGTTGGATAGTCAAAGCTCAGCTCGCGCACTTCTAGTAAATCCTGTGCTGCAATCTGCTCTACTGACGGCTCAGATGCTTCCATCCATTGCTCGATTTTCTCTTTTGCCTCGTCGTCTAAGGTGAGACGCTGTAAATCAGCGATCTGATCTCCCGGTGCAACCGGAATGCCTGCATATTTCATAGCCTTTACATATAAAGGCTCACGTAAATACGCCGCTTCTAATACATTTGAGGCGAGCAATTCATCTGGGGTCATATCCGCTGCAATCGTTCCTTCATTGACAACGATGATGCGGTCCACATGGCGGAAGAGGACGTCCTCTAATCGGTGCTCGACCATCACGACGGTTTTTTTCGTTTGTTTTTGTAGTCGATCAATGAGATCGATCACTTCTTTACCTGTTGCGGGGTCAAGGCTTGCAAGTGGTTCGTCAAACAGCAAAATGTCGACATCGTTGACAAGTACGCCTGCGATGGCAACACGTTGTTTTTGACCGCCTGAGAGCTCATGCACGGACGATGCCAGCTTGCCGTCTACCTCTGTTAATCTTGCTGCTTCCTCGACACGTGTTTTCATTTCTTCGCGTGTGACTTGATCATTTTCAAGTGTAAATGCGATGTCTTCTCCAACGGTCAGCCCGATAAATTGTCCATCAGGGTCCTGCAGCACCGTTCCGACGAGCTGTGAAAGAGAGAAAATGTTTTCTTTTTCTGCATTTTTCCCGCCGATGTGAAGACTTCCTTCCATAGAACCTTTATAAGACGCAGGAACTAGCCCATTGATGCAATGGGCTAGTGTGCTTTTTCCCGATCCAGACGGGCCTGCGATGAGGACTTTTTCGCCTTCATAGATGGTCAGGTTGATATCTTTCAATGTCGGTTCTGCCTGACTGCGATATTGGAATCCGAAATGTTCGAATTGAATCATCGGTTTCTTCATTTATGTGTTCCACCTTGCTTCATGATGTTTCTTTCGATAGACTGCCGCTTTTGCTTCTCGTTTTTGCATAAGCTGCAATGATGATGGTTCCTAGTACACCGATCGTGATGATGTTCGATAGACCTGCAACAAACCCTTGGAAGAATGCTTTGTTTACTGGTTCAGCATAAATAGCTACATCAAGAGTTGGTGCAATAACAAACCAGCCAAGTGCCTGCACACTTATTTGTACTGCATTGAAGAATGCGATCTTTTTCCAACCGAACTCTCCCTCTTCTACTTTTAAACGATTTGAAATGAAACCGATCATCAATCCTACAAAACCTGAAACGATAATCCAGCTCCACCAAGGGCCAAATGTGGTGGCATCTTTAATAAGATGACCAATAAACCCAATCAGTGCGCCTGCAACAGGACCAAATAGCACGGCCATTAATGCAAGGAATGCATACGATGTCTCAATTTGTGTATTCGGAATCCCAGTTGGAATGGAGACGAAGCGTCCTAAAATCACAAAGACGGCTGCGCCAATTCCGATGGCAACGACAGTTTTCGTTGAAAGTTGTTTACCTGCCATGATGTATCCTCCTCTTATTCGTATATAATGCGCGGAGCTTTGCGAATCGAAAGGCGCCAGCCTGTGCCTGTTCCGATGTTATAAGCCTTTGCAAATGACCCTTGATTGATCGCCACGCCTAAATGATCGAGTGAATTGACATATACGAGTGGTTCGCCTACCTTTAAATCGGCAAAAGATCGTCCATAGGTCATGATATTTTTATACACATTTTTTGGCCCGTTGGCAATGGTAACTTCTATTGCATCCCCATAATTGATTGAAAGCTGCTCAAATAGCGTATGATGAATGTTTGTCCAAAGGTTTCCGAACCTCACATCTAAAATATCAATCGTTCCTGTGATGACCTCTTCTTTCGCATAAGCCTGTACGACTGGAAGGTGAATAATATCATCAATATCCGCCTTTGGCCCAACCTCTTCAAAAGAAATCACACCTGAAGCGATTCTCGCCCCTGTATACGCGTAAATATCTCTCCCGTGGAATGTATGTGATTTTCCCGACTTCGGCAGCCGGTTAATGGTTTCATCTAAATAACGGGCTTCTACTATGCCAATATCCTGCGCGACGTGCGTGAGTGTCCCGTTATCTGGGGTAATGATGTAGTGCGAGCTTGTGGTTTTGACGACAAAACTCTTTCTTTCTGATCCTACGCCTGGATCAACAACGGAAACGAAAACTGTCTCTTCCGGCCAGTATGTGACGGTTTGGAGCAGGCGGTAAGATGCCTCCCAAATGTCATACTGCGGAATATTGTGTGTTAGATCAAAAAGGCGGATGCTGCTGCTGACCGTATTTGCCACTCCGTACATGGCACTGACTGCTCCATCATCAATACCGAAATCTGATTGTAAAACCAATGCATGTTCACTCATGTCAATCTCCCTTTCATTTGAAAAAATGGATGTGGTGTTTCACGTGGAACATTTGAACATTTGTATGAAAAAAGTGGACAATAAAAAATACCCCATCCTTATCTTGAATCATAAGGACGAGGTATTTGTCTCGTGGTACCACCTTTATTTACTGTTTGCTCGCGCTAAACAGCCTCTACAAGTACAAAGCTCCAATCTGGCTCATATACTGTGGTTTTGATAACGAGTACCAACTCTCGTCGTGTCCTACTAATATCATAGATATGTTCAGCACGAGGCTCAGAGACCATTTTTCGAATCATTATTTTTGCTTCTTTTCAGCTGCCGAAGCTCTCTGTGGAAAAATTGATGATTGTACTTTCTCTCGTCATTGCCTGTTTAACTATCTTGAATTAAAGCTATCATACATGATGTTTTTTGATAAATCAAGATATTTTTCTGAACATTTTCAAAAATGAGTCAACTGGTGTTGAAAGAGTCTTCTTTTTATAAAATTTAAACAAATGTTAAAGAGCAAGATATGGTGTCTTTCCTTTCTAGCGGTATAATAAAGATGAAGGGAGGTACAGCGTGTGTGGACCATCTGTATGAATGAGTTTAAGCAGCTCTTCAAAAGCACAAAATCTATTTTAACAATTGTTATTATTTTCATTTTATCTACTTTTGTTTCAACTCTACCGTTTATTGCTGCTCATCAGGACAAATGGGAGGCAAAGGATCCTTATTCCATTGGGAATGAACTGGTGATGTCGTTATTTGGTTTCTTCCTTATTTTCTTATTGTCTCACGATATTTTAAGCCGAGAAATTCATTTGAAAACCATTCGTTTTCTCGTCAGTAAAACCACTCGTTTGAACATTATTATCGGGAAATATCTTGGACTGATGCTGTTTTGGCTTAGCTGTATTATGACGACATACGTACTGAATTTGGTGATTTCACATCGTTTCCTGTTCTCTGATGCGTTAAAAATCTTAACCTTTATCAGTGTCGGTATCTCATGTGCTTTATTTTTGTCCATGCTCTTTCCAACCCCACAGAAATCAATGTTTGTTGGGATGTTGTTTTCCTTTCTTTTCCCAATCGTCAGTATGATATCTGTTCTTTCTTCAGAACGATTGATTCATTGGTTCCAATATATGACGCCTTATTATTATGTGCGCTTGAGTGAGCCGCTGACCTATATACTCTTGAATACAGCATTGACCGTTATCTTACTCATTGGAACAGCACTCCTATTTCAAAGGAGGGATGTCTAAATGCTACATACAAAAGAACTCACAAAAAAATACCGGACAAAAGTCGCGATAGATCACATTACCCTTGATGTCAATCAAGGTGATATTTTCGGGCTCATTGGACCGAAGGGTTCTGGTAAGACGACGTTTTTCAATATCATTACGGGAATTTCCCGGCAAACCTCTGGGACGTTCACGATGATGGATATGCCTTCATTAAAAAAGGTGAGGCAGCATATCGGTGTTCTGCCTGAATATACGGATTTATATGAAGGGCTTACGGCACTTGAACATATTGCCTACTTATCAAAAATCACCGGAACGCGCCAGAAAACGAGTGATTATGAAGAACTGCTCGAATTTGTCGGCTTAGATCGCTATCATCAGGAAAAGGTCGGTTCCTTCACACCTGGTATGAAGAAACGGCTCGGCATGGCGCAGGCTATCGCCCATCGACCCGAATTTATTTTACTCGACGAGCCTTTTGCTGATATTGACGCAGATTCGATCTTGCACATCCAGCAGGTCATTGACACGTTAAAACATGAGGGAAAAACCGTCTTTTTAACAGCTGAAAGCCCAAGGTTCACAAATAGTATTTGTACAAAAACTGCTTTTATTTCTGAAGGAAAATTAGTGTCCCCCCATACACATCCTCAAGAGAAAACCATCACATCCTCAAACATACGTGCAACCTTCAAGCATGCGTGGATTGATGATGAGGTGAAGCCTGTTCTCACACAGTACTTACAAACTGTTGGAACAGATCTTGTGATCAGTGATGACGAGACCTCATTGTTGATTCGTTCAGAAGCCCAAGTCCCATCGATCATCCGCGCTTTCGTGAAATGCAAAGTTGATTTATACAGAGTTACGGCTCAAGATGCCATGAGTTCCTCATAAAAAAGCACCGCATGCGATCCGCACGGTGCTTCTTCTTTATGATAAAGGTTTACTCATATAGATTCCGGTTTCTTCAAATCCCGTCTTCTCATACAGTGAACGGGCAATTTGATTATGAGCAAAGACATGAAGCGAGAGTTTCTGCACGCCTAATGACTTTGCTTGCTCCTCTAATGCAGCAATGGCCTGCTTTGCAAAGCCTTTCCCTCGATAAGCTTCGAATAAGAAAAAGTTATAAATGAATCCTTCCTTCTGCGGATGATTGGGGTCATAACAAAGCCAAACCCAGCCAATCGCTTCTTCCCCATTTAAGAAATTCCAGAGCTCATGATTCTCTGTCTGCAGACCTTCAGGAAGGAGCCGATCAAATTGTTCTTCGGCGTTTGCAAGTGATTCTTCCTTCTCCCAAGTCCCTGCGAGTACCTTTTCTTCTGCGTACCGCTGAATGGCCTTCTCCATCAATACATCGTAATCCGTTTGTGACATTGGTTGTAGTGTAACCAATCGTACCGCCCCCTTTCCTCCATCATATGATGAGCATGCAAAAAAAACCAGTCCCATCAAGGAACTGGTTAGCCGCCGAATCGGTCGGTTTGAGAAAGTTTGATCTCTACTGATTTTTTCTTTCCATTTCGGTAAAACTGCACCTTTACCTTGTCGCCGACTTTCTTTTGATATAAATACTTACGAAGGTCTACGATATTCTGTACACTCTTGCCATCAAAGAAAGTGACGACATCCAGCTCTTTTAGTCCCGCTTTTCCTGCTGGAGACAAAGACTCGACACTCATCACGACAACTCCTGATGTGACGTTAGATGGCAGCTTCAACGTTTCCTCCCAGTGATAGCTCGCAATATCTGCTAGAGATTTCATGCCAACACCTAGATACGGACGCTTCACTTCTCCGTAACGTTCTAAATCCTCTATGACAGGGATGACGAGATTCGCCGGGATAGAAAGCCCGATGCCTTCTACCTCTGATTCTGCAATCTTCATTGAGTTGATGCCGATCACTTTTCCGTCCATATTGATCAAGGCACCACCGCTGTTCCCTGGATTGATGGCGGCATCTGTTTGCAGTACCTCCGCATTCCAATCCGCCTGTCCGTCTCCATTCGAGTCTACAGGAATCGCACGTTCCGTTCCTGAAATGACACCTTGTGTGACAGAGCCTGCGAATTCAAGCCCTAAAGGATTTCCAATGGCGATCACTGGCTCACCGGGCTTCACATGGTCTGAATTACCGAAGGCTGCGGTTTGCTTGATCTTATCACTTTTGACGGTGAGAACTGCTAAATCCATGAGCTGATCGCTTCCGACAAGATTGGCGCCAATTCTTGTCCCATCCTGAAGACTCACTTCAAGCTGATTGGCACCTTTGATGACGTGATGGTTGGTCACAATATAAAAGGTGTCACCCTTTTTCTTATAAATCACACCTGACCCGCTGCCTGCCTCTCCGCCTTCTTCCCAAAAGCTCGACTTTTGGATATTAATAACGCCGACAACCGTATCCGACATATTCGATACGACTTTTGTGACCGCATCATTGACGTTCACATTGACGGTCTTTAAAGGGCCCTGTGCTGCTTGCCCATCTCCGTTCTGCTGCCACCCAAAGGGACTGCCGCTCTGTCCTGACACATAGGGGAAAAAGAATCCCATTAAAAAAGCTCCTACCAATACACCGATCAGACCAGATAGGAAATATCCTTTTCTGCTTCGTCTCGGCTTCCACTCTACATCGCGATAATCCACTATGTTTCCTTCCTTTCAGTGAATAGATGATGTATATAGTGTTGGTAAGAAGCCCTTATCTTAATCATACGATTGTAAAAATCATACGGCGCAAAGCGGGGTTGCTTTTTTCGGGTCCGTATCATATAAATCAAAGCCATCCCCGACAACAAAGCCTTTCATCTCAAGCGTCTGCTGGACCGCCATACGGGCTAAATCCTTCATGTTGTTGTCCTGACTCAAATGAGCCAAGTAAATGCGTGAGGTGGCATCTCCAATGACATCTGTCATCGCAAGAGCCGCATCTTCATTTGATACATGTCCGACATCGCTCAGAATTCTGCGCTTAATGCTCCACGGGTATCGGCCCATTTGCAGCATACCGACATCATGATTGCTCTCAAATACAAATGTATTGGCTGACTGAATGATGCCTTTCATACGATCACTCACATAGCCTGTATCCGTCATTAGGGCAAGTTTGCGCCCGCCATAATGGAACACGTAAAACATGGGCTCAGCCGCATCATGTGAGACGCCAAAGGACTCAACATCGAGACCGCCAAAGGATTGGACGGTTTCCATATCAAAATGGAATCTTTGCTCTGTGTCAATCTTCCCGATATGAGTCTCCATCGCCTTCCATGTTTTCGCATTTGCATAGACAGGGAGCTTGTACTTTCTTGCCATGACACCAAGCCCTTTAATATGATCTGAGTGCTCGTGTGTCACAAAAATGCCGTTCAAGTCCTCAGGCTTGCGGTCGATTTGACCAAGCAGCTCGACCATCTGTTTGCCGCTTAAACCAGCATCGACCAAAAAGGCATGCTCGTCTGTTTCTAAATAAAAAGCGTTCCCCGTACTTCCGCTCGCTAGTACACTGAACTGCAAGCTCATGTTCTCTCACTCCATTGAAGATTTGTCATCTTTCTCTATATGATCAAGTGTTGAGCCATCAATGGCATTGATCAAATATTCTTCTTCTGTCTTTTTCTTTGAACCAGTTGATACGCCCTCAAGCTCGACTCGCCATACAGGCACCATGACCTGCGTGCTTGCACCTGGGTATTGCGTATAGTAGCCCAGCTCTACCTTTTTCACGGTCGTGTTTTGGCTCAGCATGTTTTGCGTATATAAGTCCTTCACGGTTTCAAGCGCTGGCACAAGGGTTTCTTTTCTCACTTCATTAATCGATGTCACCATCGACTGCTGATACGATACGACCTCGTTTTTATCATTTAGATCTAGGGTGATTTTTCCGATGGTTTCGGAGTCATCAAGGCCCTCTTGGAAGATGTATTTCCCTTTATACGTTTGGAAAAAGACGATCTTCCCTGTCTCTTCATCAATACTCCACAGCTTATAGTTCTTCCCATCCAGCAAACGCTGGTTCACAAGGTTTGCCGCCGCTGTTTTCATATCTTTTTTCGGCAAGGCCACTGGTTTAGTGAAGGTCATTTCAAGCAGCGTGACCGGATCATCTTTGTCTGTTTTCGGGAATGTGCTTTTCGCCTTTTGATCAGCTAATTCGTCAACATCCTTTTTCGTATATTGCTTCTTTTCAGCTGTAATGCGATAGCCAATCTTCGCTTCATCTGATAGATTGCCATATTTGATCCCGTCTGCCTTCATTTCTTCCAGCGTATCCGTTTTTTCGATAATCGCAAAATGATCGGTTGATCGTTTTTCAAAGTATTGAAAACCTAGAAAGATATCGAGAACGAGAAAGGCTAGGATAAAGATCGTTTTGGTCTTATTCCACTCCATGATTCTCGCTCCCCTCTGTCAACAAATCATGCGATAGAATCACGGTTTTGCCATTGTATTTCATGCACCATACTGGCTCCAGCCAGACAAACATCGCTTGATCTTGATCTGATGCGGTGGAAGCAGCTTGATAGGCCGGGAAAATTTGTTCAATTTTCTCAAGGTCATCATATTTCGTCTGCTTGACGATTAAGTCTTTCAACTCTGTCCCATTCATCAGCTTGACCTGTTCGCTCTGACTCGCTTTGTTGCCTAGAATATAGTTTGGACGCTTGTAATTCAAGATGTCGTCATTCGCCCACTGTACTTCAAGAGAGGTCATCCCAAATGGGTGCTTTGTACTGTTGACGATCGGTAGGCCATCCATAAACATATTAAAGGAAAGCTGCTGGTTGCTATTGATGCCAAAGTATTGATAGTCATCGGTAAAGCTCCCCGTATCATTGAAATACTTCACACTTCGCTTGATCAAATCGCCCGTTTGGAAAACGGTGCTGCTGTTGATATTGCGATGTTGATATTGGATGCGGTGGTCTTTTTGATTGGCTTCAAGGCGGCTTGTGCCATCTGTGTACACCGTTCGGTTTAAATTAGACTCCTCGCCGACTAGACTCGGATCCGTAAACAAAGCGTCCTTGAATTTGCTTGTCTTAATCGTTTCGATAAAGAACATTTTTGCTTCAAGCTGCTTTTGCTTTCTCGGAAGGAGGAAATCTCGTTTCGAATTCGCTGAGAATGTATAGAGATCATAGTGCGGCATCTCGTTTTGAGCGGCTGCGATACTGTCCATGAGATTCCGATAGTTAGCGGATTCTATTGTCAGCTCAAGCACCGTTTCCTTGCTGTATGAAACCAAATAAACTTTCTTATTGGCCTTGTCCTGCTGGGAGAACGGCACAATCATCCGGTCAAACGAATTGTATTCAATGGACTTATTCGGCCATTTAAACAACGCTTGGAAAATATCAATCGGAATCGGGTCATTGAACACAAGATCCAATGTCTTCCCCTGTCCTCCGCTTCCATAGAAGAAATTCTTAAATTTCTGCTCCGAATATTGATCTGACACATCCGAAATCTCTTTCACATCCCAAAGGCTCACATCATTCCAGAAGTTTTGAAAGAGTTCCTTTTGATCCACTTTAAAATGCTCCCCATTTGAATGGATGAACATCTCCCGCGGCTTCACGACATCAATGAGGCTTCTAGGCTCATCGCTTGATATCTTCTTCGTTTCCACGACCTGAGTGCCGGCATCTGCCTGGTCCTGCATGACGGGCTGGAACATCCAAATATTCCACGTAAACACAAGACTGATCGCAATTAGGATTGTCAATATTATGGTTTTAAAGGTCTCACGCTTCATCCCAATCATCCTCTTGTTCTTCATTGTACGGAAGGGTAAAGGTCACTGTTGTTCCTTTTCCTTCAATGCTGTCAGCCCAAATATCTCCGCCATGAGCCTGAACCATTTCTTTTGCAATCGCAAGGCCTAGGCCGGTTCCGCCAAGTTTTCTTGTTCTCGCCTTATCCACTCGATAAAAACGTTCAAAGATTTTATCCATATCCTTCTTCGGAATACCGATCCCTTCATCTTTGACGCTGAATAATACAAGGCCATTCTCCTCATCCAGATCAACGGTAAACGTGATATGTCCACCCTCTGGAGAGTATTTCATAGCATTGGAAATGATATTATCGAGCACCTGTGTGATTTTATCTTGATCGATTTCCACATATATTTCACGCTGCGGAAGATTGCGGATAAAATCGACATGCTGCTCTTTCGTCATTTCAAAACGATCAATGACCAATGAGATAAACTTGATAAAATTCGTCCACTCACGGTTGAATTGATAATCCTTGCTATCGAACTTAGACAGCTGCAGCAGGTCATTAACAAGCCGGATCATACGCTCTGTTTCATTTTGTGTAACACTGAGGAACCTTGGCGCAAGCTCTTTATCACCAATTGCGCCTTCAGCCAGTGCCTCAAGATAGCTTCGCATCGTCGTCAGCGGTGTGCGCAGTTCATGTGATACGTTTGCGACGAATTCACGGCGTTCTGCATCAATTTTCTCCTGCTCTGTGACGTCGTAAATGACCGCAATTAAACCATCAATCTTCCCGTGCTCTTTCTGAATCACTGAGAAATTTACACGCAAAACAGACAGCTGATCTTCGCGTTCGATTTCTATCAGCATGGAATCTTGATTTTCGACTAAATCTTCAAAGGTATGCGTGTCCTCGAGGCCCAGTAAGGACGTGATCGGCATCTCTAGTGCTGTTTCACGTGAAACATTTAACAGCTCTAATGCGGGGCTGTTTAATAGAATAATCGCACCGTTTTGATTCGTTGCGATGACGCCATCCGTCATATAGGCAATGACCGAAGAAAGCTTTTTCCGCTCACCCTCCGTCATCAGCTGCGCTTCCTCCAGCTCTCTCGTCAGATGGTTAAAGGTTGTCGCAAGCTGGCCAATCTCATCATGTCCATACTTTCGGACCTTTCTGGAAAAGTTCCCTTTGGCGAGCTCTATCGCTTGCTTTCTCATATCCGAGATTGGGTGTGTAATGGTTCTGAATATGAATATACCAAGTAGAGCGGTTATCCCAAGGGCGAGCAGCGTTCCCGTTGCCAAAATCGTATTAATGGTTCGCATTTGGTTAAAAACACTTTCCATGGATGAGACCACATAAATGACACCAACGGTTTCTTGGTTCTCATTTTTCACGGCTGTCGCTGATATGCGGACTCGTTTATTCGATTCTGGGTCATAGAATTTTTTCTCGTAGTCTTTGCCTACTGCGAAAATACGGCTAATGATTTGATCTGTGATTTTCTTGCCGGCAATCTCCTGACTGCCGTTATTCACAGAGGCAATCACCTCTCTGCTTCCGTCAATATAGCTGACTTCAGAAATTTCATTAGACTCATCTTTGTTGTTAAAGTCGTTTAATATCTTTTGAGCATCCTCTTTTAATTCTGCCTTGCTTTTCGATGAATCTTGTTCTAGGTAATACGATAACGAGTAGATTCGCTGATTCAAGGAATTATCATATGAATTAATTAAGGACTGCTCTAGCTGCTTCACAAAGTACACGCCAATGATCTGCATGGCGACGATGATCAGCAGCACGTAAATTAAGGTCAATTTAAAGTGAATCGAGCGAAAAAAACCTACTTTATTCATAAGAATCTTAGTCCTGCTCTGGGTTTCTTAAATAGTAGCCGACGCCTCGTCTTGTCACGATCCAGCTCGGGTGGCTAGGGTTGTCTTCAATTTTCTCACGAAGACGGCGGACGGTGACGTCTACTGTACGGACATCCCCGAAGTAATCGTAGCCCCATACGGTTTGCAGCAAGTGCTCACGTGTCATAACCTGTCCGATATGTTTCGCTAAGTAATGAAGCAATTCGAACTCACGGTGTGTCAATTCAATCGTTTCCTCGCGCTTAGACACCACATACGCATCTGGATAAATGACAAGTGATCCAATTTCAATATCATTTGATTCAGATTCTTCCTCTGTCTGCGGTGTAGCAATTTGTCTTCTTAAATTCGCTTTCACACGGGCAAGCAGTTCGCGCGTGCTAAATGGCTTCGTCACATAATCATCTGCGCCAAGCTCAAGACCGATGACTTTATCAATTTCAGAGTCTTTTGCTGTCAGCATGATAATCGGCATGTCATATTTCTTTCTCACTTCACGGCATACCTCAACGCCATCTTTGTTCGGTAGCATAATGTCGAGCAGAATAATGTCCGGTTTGATTTCTTCTACCATTTCAAGGGCTTCATTGCCGTCATATGCACAATGAACCTCATAGCCCTCTTTTCTTAAGTTAAACTCCAATATATCAGCAATCGGTTTTTCATCATCTACGACAAGAATCTTTTTTTCCATTGTGATTTCCTCCTGCATTTTTAGCATCTATGTCATTCCATTTTTGCATGTCTCATCAGACCTTTTTCATTTGAGCAAAAAAGGTTCACTGTCTATTATAACGTTTTACGTGGCAAAGATAAAAATAATAACGGCTTTCTTTTCTAGCAATCGTTGGATAGGAAGACGATACTCAAAAAAATGATGGTTTTTTTCCTTTTTTATTGAAACTTTTCCAGTCACTGATCGTCTATATAGATGTAACGTCTTCTTCTTATGGAGCCGGGCCCTACCTAGGTCCGGCTTCTCCCTTTTTATGCCTTCTTTTCATAAAATAAAAACGCACCTGCGATTGCAGATGCGTTTGGAAGTGGCTCGGGACGGAATCGAACCGCCGACACACGGATTTTCAGTCCGTTGCTCTACCAACTGAGCTACCGAGCCATCATCAAAAAGATGAATAAGTATAAATGGCGGTCCGGACGGGACTCGAACCCGCGACCTCCTGCGTGACAGGCAGGCATTCTAACCAACTGAACTACCGGACCTCAGTAACTTGCCCGAAAAAGCAATCGTGGTGCTCTTCCAAGCAAGTGAGGAAAAATTAGCTTAACGCTAAAGTAAATCAATGACCCGTACGGGATTCGAACCCGTGTTACCGCCGTGAAAGGGCGGTGTCTTAACCGCTTGACCAACGGGCCAATACATGGTGAGCCATGAAGGACTCGAACCTTCGACCCTCTGATTAAAAGTCAGATGCTCTACCAACTGAGCTAATGGCTCTCGGTTTGTGAAAAGTAATTCTGAAGAAGTTGTATTGCGTCAAACCAATCGCTTTAAAAAAGCTGGAACATCGCATCCTAACAAGTTTCAGAGACCTTTGCAACAACGAGATTTATAATATCATAGAGTAATTACATATGGCAATACGTTTTTCGACATTTTTTTAAAAAAAGTGTCGGATTTGAAATCTCCTGCCAAATCCCTTCTACTTGCAACCGCCTTCATTTTCACTGCCTCTTTTCATGACCTCTGCCTATTCAAGCACATAGAAACGTTTTAGACCGCCCGAAATTGGTTATACATGAAACAAGTGACATTGTGATTGAAAAAGGAGGAAGCAGTATGAGTTCATTCAAATTAGGAGATAAAATGCCCAATTTTTCACTTCCAACCATTCAGGGCGAACATATTGATTTTCACAAACATTTAGAGGAGCATCAAAGCTGGCACCTCATCGTCTTCTTTAGAGGCTCATGGTGCCCAGTATGTGTAGAAGAATTGAAAGAGCTCGAACAGCAGCAGTCATACTTTCAAGACAAGGATATCCACTTAATGGCGATTTCAACGGATCATTCTGATGACTTGAAGGAATTTGCCGATAAAGAAGGACTATCCTTCCCAATCATGTCTGACAAGGACCTCACTTCATTAAAAGCATATGAAGTCCACTATCACGGAGAAGATGCTCCTTATGAAGATCACGGAGTGCACGGGGAACCTGCCTATTTCTTATTAAACGAAAAGGGCCAAGTCCTCTATCAGCAAAGACAAACAAGTCCGTTTGGCAGACCGCATGCCAACGAACTGCGCAAAATCATTCAGTACATCCGCAAAAACTTAAAAGGCCAATATAAAAGCGTGAAATAAGAAAGAAGCCCTCATGACGAGGGCTTCTTTTATGAATTCCTTTTATGATATATCCAGTCTGCGACGAAAAACACAAGAAGACCCGACATGAGAATCACAAAAGTGACGGGTGGTTTATCATCCTGGAAATAAGAGTGCAGCGAATGTCCTCCTAATGCGAGAAGATAAAAGATAAATGCCGGCCCAGCTGCTTTATGTGCATTCGCTTGTTCTTTTTTCGTACTTTTTTTGAAAAACATTGTAACGATTCCCCTTTATGCTGCTTTCTTCTTCGTCACCCGGCGAAGTGCCTGCGAACGAATATATTCCATTGGACCAATTCTCCAAACCTTTAGACAACATGCTGATATGGCGATTTGCAGAAGAGAAATGAGCAGCCATGCCAATACGATAAGAGGGGCGTTGATTTGCCCGCCAAGACCCAATCCCCAGCTATAAAAAAGAACCGAGCAGATGACATTTTGCAGGATGTAACAGCTGAGCGCCATTTTCCCTACATATTCAAACCAATTCCACATGAACCATGACTCCGTGTGAGCCAAGAGCTTCGCAATAACAGCGATATAGAAAAGAGAGAGGAATGGCGAAAACGCATAGCGCACAACGAATTCCACTAGTTCGTTCGGAACGAAGACAAGTGCATTCAGCGGCAAACCCACCCACAGACCGATTCGGAATAATCTTTTCCGTAGAGATTGCCCGCGTTCGTTTGCATAAAAAACACCGGCTCTCATCATCCGCACACCTAATAAAAACAGAAATGTGTTCATTGGAATGATAAAGATCGCTTCCCCCCGGTACATGAAAAAGTGTTGTAATCGTTCTTGAACCTGTGAGATCCATGTCTCTGGTAGCTGCTCTTCCAGCGCCGGTTCACTGCTTTGATCATACGATTCTGTTTCCATTTCAGAGAGGGCGAACACCATCAGACAGGACAGAACAAGCAGATGAATGACTCCAGAGAAGATCATGCCTCTTTTGATACGCTTGCTCCCTCCTCGCACAATAAATGCCACAAGCAAACCGGTGACAGCGTAACTCATGAGCACATCATATTCCATCACAAGTGCAAAATGGACAAAGCCTTCGATAAATAAAAATAAAAGAATCCATAAATATGTACCCGGCCAAGGCGTGTTTTTTCTTTTGGCCTGCTGGTATTTCAGCTCTAGCCCTACACCGAACATGATAGTGAGCAGCGAGAGCATTTTCCCACAGACGAACATGGAAACAAGGCTTTCTAGAAAACTGCCATTCTCATATTCATCTGCAATCTGATCTGTCGCAAAGGTATCCCCTGCATAGGCAAAAAACCAGACGTTCGTTCCCAATGTGCCTAATATGGCGAAACCTCTTAAAATATCTAATAATCTTATTCTTTCTTTCACTAGAACGCTCCTTCCCCCTATACAGTTATCATATTTTGGTAATGATCGGAAGCCTGTTCTACTGAAATTAAGAAATTTTTAAACAAAAAGACACCAGTAAAATGTGAATTTTACTGGTGTCTGATCAGTCTATGATTATGGACGGTACACGCTGCGGACAACGTTCGTTTGTGAACGATCTGGTCCGACTGAGAAAATGGAAAGTGGAATACCTGTTAATTGTGAAATACGCTCTAAATAATGACGGGCATTTTCAGGCAGTTCGCTTAAATTCTTCACGCCTGTAATATCCTCTGTCCATCCTGGCATTTCTTCGTAGACAGGCTCACATTTCGCTAATTCTTTTAGACTTGCTGGGAATTCTTCTGTGATTTCTCCGTTCAATTTATAAGCGACACAGATTTTCAATGTTTCAATCCCTGTCAATACATCAATTGAGTTAAGAGATAGATCTGTAATCCCGCTCACACGGCGAGCATGTCGGACAACAACACTGTCAAACCAGCCAACACGGCGCGGGCGTCCAGTTGTTGTACCGTATTCACGGCCAACCTCACGGATTTGATCGCCAATGTCATCATGGAGTTCTGTCGGGAATGGGCCATCTCCAACACGTGTTGTGTACGCTTTTGACACGCCGACCACATGTTGAATTTTCGTTGGTCCTACACCAGAACCAATCGTCACTCCTCCAGCCACTGGATTAGATGACGTAACAAATGGATATGTCCCTTGATCGATATCAAGCATCACACCTTGTGCTCCTTCAAATAGCACGCGGCGGCCTTCATCTAGTGCGTCATTCAAGACAACAGATGTGTCCACGACATATTTTTTCACTTGCTGACCATATTCATAATACTCGTCTAAAATATCTTCAATCTTGAAGCCTTCTGAGTCGTACATTTTCTCTAAAAGACGATTTTTCTCTTCTAGATTACGTGCAAGCTTCTCTTCAAATACTTCACGATCTAATAGATCTGCGACACGGATACCGATACGAGCTGCTTTGTCCATATAAGCTGGTCCGATTCCTTTTTTCGTCGTACCGATCTTGTTAGCCCCTTTCCGCTCTTCTTCTACCTCGTCCAATTTTAAATGGTAAGGCAAAATAACATGGGCTCTATTGCTGATTCTGAGGTTATCTGTACTCACATTCCGTTCGTGAAGATACGCAAGCTCAGTGACCAACGCTTTAGGATCAACCACCATTCCATTACCGATGACACAAGTTTTTTCTTTATAAAAAATACCGGACGGAATGAGGTGTAGCTTGTAAGTCACTCCATCAAATTTGATCGTGTGACCTGCATTGTTTCCCCCTTGATAACGGGCAATCACCTCTGCATTTTCTGAAAGGAAATCGGTAATTTTCCCTTTCCCTTCGTCACCCCACTGCGTACCTACTACGACTACTGAAGACATATCGTGCACCTCCGTTAACCTTTCAAAACGTTATCTCTTTCAAACACATTTATTTTATCAATGCAAAACGAAAAAGTCAACGCGAAATCCGAACATTAATATCTCGAAATCAAATTTTGTTCGTTTTAAATATGAGAAAAAGCGCTTTAATCACTTCTTCAGCGCTTAAAAAGGGAGATTTTGAGTAAAAACAACAATTTTGATTATTCTTACTTTCTATTGATTTTCAATTAAATGAATCATAGAGCTTGCCATAAAATCAGGTGAGTACGGTCTCCCTGTCCTCAGCCACCATTCAGCTGTTCCAACATAAGCCGAAATGACGAATTGCTTCTGCATGTCGATAGGAACGAGATGCGGATCAGGCTTTGAGCCTGCAACCCCCTTTACCCCCAAAGAAAAGCTTTCTTCAAAAAAAGCACGAACCGTTTCATGAATATTGAGCTCTCGTCCTCGTTTCAAGAGAATTTGATACTCCTCTTCGTGTTCTTGCAAATGCTGATAAAATCGAAAAATATATACATATGCTGCATGTTCTTTTTCCAAATCACCTTCTTGTACAGGCGCAAAAATGGCACATTTCATCACATCAAACATCTCATCCAGCACCTGCTGGGCAAGATCAAATTTATCCTCATAATGCTGATAAAAGGTCGTGCGGTGAATGCCCGCCACTTTCGTCAAATCCTGTACAGAAATCTTCCCCCATTCTTTCTCGCTTAATAACTGAAATAATGCTTTTCTTAATTGCTGCTTTGATTCCGTTGCGCGCTTATCCCCTCTGTAGCAGTCCGCCACAAGCCGCTCTCCCCTTCCTATTTTCTTCAACAGATTTCGCTTTTCTGTTGGTTGAATCCTCCAGGCTGATGAATTAACTTTAATCTAACACAATGAAAAAAAGGAAGCATCTGACAACCTATAAGGAGTGATGATCATGGAAACAACAACCCCAAGTGCCGTGCAAAAAACGTTATTAAGAGGAAAAAACAAGCAGGACCCGTATCACCCATTTGATTGGTATGCCAACATGCGCCAGACATCACCTGTTCATTTTGACGAAGCCAGCCGAACGTGGAGTGTATTCACCTACGAGGAAGCAAAGCGTGTGACAATCGATAAAGATACCTTTTCGAGTCAGCCTCCTAAAAACCAGCGGAAGCATTCACTGATGAAAACAATGGTGATGATGGACCCTCCCAATCACACTCGTATCCGCTCCATTGTCAGCAAAGCCTTTACTCCTCGAGTCATGAAATTGTGGGAGCCTCGTATTCAAGAATTGATGGATGAACTCATGGCACAACTTGAAGGAAAAAAAGAGATTGACCTAGTGCAAGACATCTCTTATCCGCTTCCTGTCATTGTCATTGCAGAACTTTTAGGTGTGCCGTCAGAGCATAAACAATCCTTTAAAGAATGGTCAGATATTCTCGTCAGCATGCCTAAAAGTGAAAATGAGGAGGATGTAGCTGAATGGCAGAAAACACGTGACAAAGGAGAAGCTGACATGATGGCGTTTTTTGCAGACACCATTGAAAAGAAACGTCACAACCTCGGTGATGATTTGATTTCCCTCATTATTCAAGCGGAGGAGAATGGAGACAAACTGTCAGCGGATGAACTAATTCCATTTTGTAATCTTCTTCTTTTAGCCGGCAACGAAACAACTACCAACTTGATCTCCAATATGATCTTCAGCTTGTTAGAACAGCCGGGTGCGTATAAAGCGCTCGCCCAATCACCTGAACTCATCCCACGTGCAGTGGAGGAGGCCGTCCGTTTTCGTGCACCAGCTCCTACAATCGTCCGTTATGTCACAAAAGATACAGAGCTTGGAGGAGAAGTGTTGAAAAAGGGAGACAATGTGATTGTGTTTCTTGCTTCCGCCAACCGAGATGAGCGTCAATTTTCAAACGCACACGAATACGATATACACCGCCACCCTAATCCTCATATTGGTTTCGGGCACGGCATCCATTTCTGTCTTGGCGCACCACTCGCACGTCTTGAAGCATGTACAGCTATAAAGACTTTAATCGAACGATATGAGGCGTTAGAGCTCCTTTCTTACGTTCCGATGACAAGCAGCAGCATGTATGGACTGAAAGAACTGAAACTGCGCGTCACGCCTCGTTCATAACAGAAAAGACTCCCGGGCATGGGAGTCTTTTTTTAAACGGGGGTGATTCCATCTGTGTTCATGAGCACAATGCGATACCCATCTGGGTCTTCAATGGTTGCTCCTCCCCGTTCCCAATATGGATTTGTAGAGGTGACTTGCCGTCCGCCAAATGAGATCAACCTCTCTTTCATTTGCTGAAATTCCTCAGCATTTGGAATATAGAACACAAGAAGCTGTTCTGGATGCGGGGAGGGCAGACTTTCTTCTTCTTCATGCTTCGTGATTTCTAGATGAACATGCTGATGAGGAAGTCCCAGCATGACGCCGTCATATCCTTCATGCTGATCAAACGAGCCTATTCGTTTGAGCCCTAAGCCTTCTTCATAAAAGGACACAACCTCTTCCATGTTGACGGTTGGGCGTGCGATGCGTAATTGAGCGGCTTCGAACTGTTGAAATTTCATCAGTCATCACTCCTTTTCTCCTTTTAGTATACGATTTCTTTGTCTTTCTCTCCTCCTCATTTCGACCGTTTTTCAATCATTCTTTCGATGTAGATCCATCAAAAAAAGCCCAGCTTCTTGAGCTGGGCTTTAAGCACCGGGCGGAACACCCGCATCGTCAAATCTTCTTTCCAGGTTGACGAATTTGTTATATTCTTTGACGAACGCCAGTGATACTGTACCAACTGGACCGTTACGTTGTTTGGCAATAATGATTTCAATAATGTTCTTATTCTCTGATTCTTTGTCGTAGTAATCATCACGATAAAGGAATGCCACGATATCGGCATCCTGCTCAATACTTCCTGATTCACGAATATCAGACATCATCGGACGTTTGTCCTGACGCTGCTCTACTCCACGTGAAAGCTGAGACAAAGCAATAACTGGAACTTCAAGCTCCCTTGCCAGTGATTTTAATGCCCTAGAGATTTCAGAAACCTCTTGCTGACGGTTATCGCTTGATCGTCCGCTCCCTTGAATGAGCTGTAAGTAGTCAATCAGGATCATGCCAAGACCGTTTTCTTGCTTCAAGCGGCGGCATTTCGAGCGAATTTCACTTACTCTGATTCCAGGTGTATCGTCAATGAAAATCCCACTATTTGATAGCGAGCCCATCGCCATTGTCAACTTGCCCCAGTCCTCTTCTGTCAGATTACCGGTTCTTAGGTTCTGTGCATTAATATTCCCCTCTGCACAAAGCATACGCATGACGAGCTGCTCAGCCCCCATCTCTAAACTAAAGATGGCGACACTTTCGTCCGTTTTGGTCGCAACATTTTGTGCGATGTTCAATGCGAAGGCTGTTTTCCCTACTGATGGACGAGCCGCTACAATAATTAAGTCATTTCGCTGGAATCCAGCTGTCATCCGGTCAAGCTCGGAGAAACCTGTTGGAATCCCTGTGATATCGCCTTTTCGGTTATGAAGCTGTTCAATATTATCATATGTCTGAACAAGCACGTCCTTAATGTTTTGGAAGGCTCCTGAGTTTTTACGCTGCGCCACTTCCATAATGGTCTTTTCAGCATCACTCAACAGATCCTCTACTTCATCCTCACGCGTGTACCCATCCTGTGCAATGGTTGTCGCCGTGCGGATCAGACGTCTTAAAATTGATTTCTCTTCTACAATTTTTGCATAGTATTCAATGTTTGCGGCAGTTGGGACAGAATTCGCAATATCGGTTAAATACGAAATCCCGCCTACCTCTTCTAGTAAATCTGTATTGGCCAGTTCAGAAGTCACCGTAACAAGATCGACCGGTTCCCCTCTATCACCAAGTACAAGCATCGCATTGTAAATCTTTTGATGCGACATTCTATAGAAATCCTCTGGAATTAATACCTCAGAAGCGAGCGTGAGCGCAGATGGTTCTAAAAAAACAGCACCTAATACGGCCTGCTCGGCTTCTATATTTTGCGGCGGCAGCCGGTCATCGAGAAGTTCCGTCATGCCAAGCACCGTCCTTTCATAAAAAAAATACGCTACTCATCATTTTAACATTTTCATCAATAAAAAAGTGAAAAACATCGACTATAGTCAAAATTACCATGAGGATGTTTCGTTGAACAGCCAACCAACGCATCTCAATAGAAAAGACCCTGTAACATAAATTGTTATAGAGTCCTTCATTGCCGCTAATGGGATTTGTATCTGTTACCGTTCACATGTTGTTAATCGATCGTTTTCTTCACTCCATAATTTTCTTTTTGCCCAATGTCATGTAAAGACCCGTTTTGATAACCAATTGATAACACCAAATCGGGAATAGAATCAAACCCGTTTTTCGCTAGATCAAACAGCTGTGCTCCGTAATGTGAAGCGGCAATTCGTGCATGTTCTGCTGTGTATGGGTTTTTCAGGAGATCTTCTTTGTATATATCAAAAATATTCGTCCCTTTATCCGTTACAAATTGACCATTTACAATGCTTAAATCCTTTAAATTGTAGCCTGTGACCGTTTTGATTTGATTCACAAGATGGAACTTTGCAAGAGAATCAGGCGTGAATTGAGTAGAATCATCATTTCTACTTTTCATAATATGGAAAAACAATTCTCTTGTATTGTTGCTTGTATTTAATAGGTCTTCTATTTGTTTGGTCAGCGATTCATCTGTTGATCCACTCACCACTAATTTGAAATGATTTGGGTCAATGGTAAAAGTTAAATTTGTGTTTTTAGGAATGGTTATACCGTTTTTAGAGAATAAATCTTGCAATTGTTCGTTGACCTTTTGTCGATTGAATATTTTCTTTTCTACGCTTTCTTGGGTGGGATCGTACCGTTTTTCGTTACGGAAGATGGCGTCATTAAAGTCATATTGACCTCCTTTTCCAGAATTAGCCCAGCCAATCTCCATCGTATATGCAGCTTCTCTTTCTACTTTAGTTAGATCACTCCTGAAATAAGGAGAGCGTGGATTTCGATACTTATCGTGTATATGACCATGGGGATTTTCGAAACGTTTATTTTGTTCATTTATTTTTTCGTATTTTTCATCTAATATTTTCATTCGTCTATCAGCTTCGGTCATTACATCATTTGTACTTTTGATAGCTGATTGACCCTTATAGTCTATTCGGTTCTGATTGTTTGAAGCACCTGCCATGTATGACGTATTAATATTCATTTTGATTCTCCTTTTTAAAAAAATTAGTGATTATTAAATATATCGGCAATTCAGTTAAAATTTGTTAGTTTCGGTCCGATATAGTAATTATTACAAGGAGGGTTAAAATATGACAAATACTATCTTCAAACGTTTTTTATTACCTGCATTGGTATTAGTGCTTATTACTAGTCTTTTTGCACCTAATTCAGCAGAAGCAGCAATTACGGGGAATAACAGTCCTAACACAGCAAGCTCAATGGGATATTGGAAATATAGTCGTCCAGATACGACAATCTTACCTGAAGGTGAAAATGAAGCGTATTATCAGTTCACAATCAATAAGGGTGAAAGGGTTTATGTGCGAAGTTCATATGATAAGCAATATACGGGGATGAAAATCGAGGTGTATAATTCGAAGAGTTCTAAGCCAGGATCAAGAGTAATTAATCCCGATTCAGTAACACCCTTTATATTCGCAAATACTGGTGACGTTACTTCTACTTCAGAAACTTATTTTGTAAAAGTGACCCGTGGTACATATACGGGGAATATGTATTTTACTGTCTCCATTCAAGATCGCATCAAATCTGGAAATGGAACATTCAATTTTACGGGAGCCGCTACCAACATGGGGAACACTTCTTTGAATTTTTTAGGAGTTGATTCTTCTATCATTACAATGGATTTAACGAGCAATTCTTCTATCCCTATAAATGCAATCGTTAAATCGATTTCAACAACAAGTACACAATCACCTAACCAAGGAAATGTTACTCACAAGCTGATGGCTGATGAAAACAAGATTTGGAACGAATCCATTTTTTCATCTGCAACAAGTGGTTCTTACCGTATTTCTCTTGAAGATCAATTAAAAGTCGCGCAAAAATGGAGCTTTAAGTACAACGCAAAGGCTACAGCGAGATCTACTATGAGCAATGTCAAAGCCGATATCCGTTACGAATATGATGTCACAGATGGATTCTAATTGAATGGTGTTTACAGAATTAAAAAGTAAGGGTACATCCCTTACTTTTTTTAATTGTTATCATTCGCCACTCTTAAAAAAGCTGTGCATACTATTGAATCAGTTTTGAGATATGAGATCACCTACTTTTCGCAAAATCCTCCTCAATGTCCCTAAAAATACAAATGAGTCTATAGACTTATTTTTCCTCAAAATCATTTCAAGAAGAAAAGCCCATATTTATTCCTGTATCAAACAGAAGAAAATGGTAAAAATTCCGAGGCAGTCAAGGTCTTTTGACATTTCTCCTATTTTTAAATGACAAGGTCCGATATTCCCTATTTCAAATCATTTGTTAGTGAGTTAGTCCTTTATTTTCTGAATATTAAAATAAAAAAATCAAGTACACAACTTGATGAACATTTGACTTCATAATTGATAACCATTATCATTTGTTTTGCTTGCGGATAGTTGAGAATCATTTTCATTTGGAGAAGCCATTCTTCAAGTACTACACTCATCCAATAGCTACAAGCCTGCTTTTATCATCGTATGAGAGTCGAATTTGAGGAAGGAGATTTGTCACATATGTCCAAACGCCCTGAAGGAATGGGTACTGAGGATTCATTTTTCGGAGAAAGCCGTCCTTTTTTTATACCCGGGACGGAGCAACTAGATATCACAGCACACCCATACAGACTTTTTATATTTAAACCGAATACTACTCCTCCAGCGGCTGGTTTTCCAGTCATGTACGTGCTTGATGGGAATTCACTTTTTGGCACAATGGTCGAAGCCATTCGTTTACAGTCAAGAAGACCTGAAAAAACAGGTGTTGTACCTGCCATCATTGTTGGAATTGGCTATCAGACAGAAGCGCCCTATCATCCGCTCAGGCATTATGATCTCACTCTTACCAGCCCTGACGCTTCCATCGGGGGCAAAAGAAAAGACTTCTCCATCCATACATATGGTGGGGCCTCTGCTTTCTTTTCTTTTTTAGAAAAGACTGTGAAGCCTTATATCGAGCAACGCTTTCCGATCAACCTAAGTCGTCAAACACTGTTTGGGCATTCTCTTGGCGGTCTTTTTGTATTACACACACTATTTGAGCACCCTGATGCTTATCAGACATATATTGCAGGCAGTCCTTCTATCCACTGGAACAAAAATTTATTTCTAGAAAAAGAACACCAATTCACCAACCGCATACGTCAGGTGCCTATGAATGTCAGGCTGCTTGTAGGTGTAGGTGAGTTAGAAAAACATCATCCATGTCAAATGAATGCTCATGCAAAGTCACTAGCAAATCGTATGCTGCCTTTATCCTCATATGGCTTACATACGGCCTATCACGAGTTCCCTGAAGAAGGACATACGTCCGTTTTACCGGTGCTGATGAATTACGCTTTTCGTTTTGCGCTCTATCATGATGATCTTTTAACAACCACAGACATGAAAGAAAGGTAGTGAACGTATGAAACATAGTGGTCTATCTCAAAAGATTGCCCTTGTCACAGGCGCAGGGCAAGGTATCGGACAAGCAGTCGCAAAAAGACTAGCCGACGAAGGTGCGATCATTGCAGCAGTTGACGCAAATGAGGATCAGCTTCAAAGCACCGTCCATCAAATGAATGATGAAGGCTTACGTGCCTTTGCCTATCCAGGTGACATTACCGATCAAGCATCTGTTCAGCACATTATCAATCAAATTGAAAAACAGCTTGGACCCATTTATTTACTAGTCAATGTAGCAGGCATTCTTCGAATCAGTTCTATTGACCAGCTTAGTGCAGATGACTGGCAACAAACCTTCGCAGTCAACACACATGGTGTCTTTTATGTATCACAAGCTGTCTCCAAATACATGATGAAAAGATCAGCAGGGGTCATTGTGACCGTCAGCTCTAACGCAGGTGCCATTCCTAGAATGAATATGGCTGCCTATGCCGCTTCAAAGGCAGCAGCTACTTCCTTTACAAAAACGCTTGGATTAGAGCTGGCAGACTATGGAATCAGATGCAATGTTGTCTCTCCTGGCTCTACCGCAACACCTATGCAATGGGCTTTATGGTCTGATGAACAAGGCGCAGACCATGTGATCAAAGGGTCATTAGAGACGTATAAAACCGGTATTCCTTTACAAAAAATCGCTGATCCTCAAAACATCGCTGATGCAGTCATCTTCTTTGCATCTGAACAATCCAGTCATATTACGATGCAGAATCTCACGATTGATGGTGGCGCAACACTCGGAATCTAGCATTTTATCAAAAAGGAGGTCTTTTCATGAAACATTCATTATTGTCGTCAGAAGAAAAACTACAATTGATTCAAGACTATCAGCCAGGCGCTTTTTTCCTTGCTTCCCCTAAACGCACGATACTTGCCGAAGGGATTTTCCAGCATATTGAAACCAATCAGCTCAATGAACTATCCACACGGGTAGCGCGCGTATTTGACGATGCCAAACAAGCTGGTATTCAAGCACCGATTGTTGCTGGTGCTGTTCCGTTTGATCCGGCGCAGCCCGTCCGTTTAAATGTGCCAGTCCATGTACAGTTTAGTGATCCACTCGAATTTCATCAAGGTGATGAGAAATCGGAAGCGGCATCGCCTTCCTATGAGGTGACACCTGTCCCCTCTCCAGAGGTCTACATGGATGGTGTGAACGAAGGGTTAGCTAAAATTGAGAAAGGAGAGCTTAGCAAAATCGTCATCTCTCGATCTCTCCATCTCAAATCAAATCGAGAAATTCATACGAAAGCAATACTCGAACGACTTGCTCGTCACAATACGACTGGCTATACGTTTGCTGCAAATGTAGCTGACCCGGCATCTTCCCAAAAGCGCACACTTCTTGGCGCAAGCCCTGAGCTGCTTCTTTCAAAAACGGGTTCATCTGTGATTTCCAATCCACTCGCTGGTTCTCGGCCGCGTAGTTCAAATCCAGTAGAAGACCAGCGCCGTCACGATGAACTCCTTACTTCAGCGAAGGATTTACACGAGCATGCAGTGGTTGTCGAAGCTGTCACTAAAGCGCTTGCCCCTTACTGTCGTACGTTAGATGTGCCCGCATCACCATCCGTCATACAAACAGAAGCGATGTGGCATCTATCTACTGTCGTAAAAGGTGAATTAGCAGATCCTAATGTGTCCTCAATTGATATAGCGCTGAGCCTTCATCCAACACCCGCAGTATGCGGAACACCTACAGCAGATGCACGTGAAGCCATCCAAGCAATAGAACCCTTCGATCGAGGATTTTTCACAGGAATGATCGGCTGGGCAGATGCAAATGGTGATGGTGATTGGATTGTCACCATTCGTTGTGCAGAAGCTGAGGGTCAATCCCTTCGCCTCTTTGCTGGTGCAGGAGTGGTCAAAGGATCTAAGGCAGAAGAAGAGCTAGCCGAAACATCTGCAAAATTTAACACGATGCTTCGTGCGATGGGCATCCATCAGCTATAAAAATACATAGGAGATGACAAAAACATGTTTGTTCAACCACCTACATGGCCAGAAGAATTTGCAAAACGCTACCGTGAAAACGGCTGTTGGCGTGGAGAAACCTTTGGCGGTATGCTTCGTGAACGCGCCGTATCGTTAGGGAATAAAACAGCGATTACATACGCTAATACGCACATGAGCTACCAAGAACTTGATGAGCGCGTCAGCAGTCTTGCCGCCGGTTTTCATCAGCTTGGAATTCAAAAGGGCAGTCGAGTTGTCGTGCAGCTTCCTAACATTCCTGCTTTTTTTGAAGTCATTTTCGCTTTATTTCGAATCGGTGCTTTACCCGTCTTCTCACTGCCATCTCATAGAAGCAGCGAAATCACTTATTTTATTGAGTTTGCCGAAGCAGACGCATATGTCATACCAGATATCCATGATGGCTTTGATTATCGATCACTCGCACGTCAAGTGAAAGAAAAGCTTCCCTCATTACCTCATGTCATTGTTGCAGGGAAGGCTGAGGAATTCCTTGACTTGGATGATCTGCGCAAGGACCCAGTACTTGATCCTCAAATTCATGTAGAGGCAAGCGATATTGCATTTCTTCAGTTATCAGGAGGCAGCACAGGCCTTTCTAAGCTCATACCTCGTACACATGATGACTATATGTATAGTCTTTGGAAAAGCAATGAGGTGTGCGAGCTCACAAAAGATAGTGTGTATTTAGCTACACTTCCAGTTGCGCACAACTATCCATTAAGCTCGCCTGGAGTCCTTGGGACGTTATACGCAGGTGGAAGAGTCGTTCTTGCACCGGGATCAAGTCCTGATGTCGTCTTTCCACTCATTGAAAAAGAACGGGCAACAATTACCGCAGTCGTTCCGCCTATTGCATTGATCTGGCTAGAAGCCGCTCCACATCGATCAGATGACTTATCGAGTCTTGAAGTTTTACAAGTCGGTGGTGCTAAATTAAGCGCCGAGGCAGCAAAACGAGTGATGCCTGCCCTTGGGTGTAAGTTACAGCAAGTTTTTGGCATGGCAGAAGGTATGGTCAACTATACCAGATTGGATGATCCTGAACATGTCATTATTCATACACAAGGACGCCCGATGTCTGAATATGATGAGGTACTAGTGGTTGATGATGAGGACAAGCCCGTCCCGAATGAAGTGGCTGGACACCTTTTAACAAGAGGACCTTATACGATTCGCGGCTACTATAAAGCCGATGAACAAAACAAAAAAGCATTTACACCCGATGGCTTTTACAGAACTGGTGACATCGTGCGATTAACCAAAGAAGGTAATGTTGTTGTAGAAGGCAGAGACAAGGATCAAATCAATCGTGGTGGTGAAAAGGTTGCCGCTGAAGAAGTTGAGAACCATTTACTTGCGCACCCTGACATTCATGATGCCGCCATGGTGTCCATGCCAGATCCATTTCTTGGCGAACGCTCATGTGCCTTTGTCATTGCCAAAGGAAACAACAAGCCAACACCACACTCCTTAAAGTCATTTCTAAGAGAACGTGGGCTCGCTGCCTATAAAATTCCCGACCGCATTGAATGGATCGATGCGTTCCCACAAACAGGTGTAGGCAAAGTCAGTAAAAAAGCATTAAGAGAATTAGCTGCAATCCATACTGCCAACGTATAAAAAAAAGAGGAGTGAAGACCATGGCAATCCCTACTATTCCTGCGTATCCAATGCCGAGCGCACAAGATTTACCCGAAAATAAAGTGAACTGGATCCCTGATCCGAAACGTGCTGTCCTGCTAATACATGACATGCAGCAATATTTTTTAAATGCATTTCAACAAGATACATCACCGATCACAGAGTTAGTTCAACATATTGAACAATTACGTAATACATGCAATGAACTTGGCATTCCTGTCGTCTATACAGCTCAACCTGGTGACCAAGACCCGAAGGATCGTGCTTTATTAATAGATTTTTGGGGACCTGGACTTGGTGATGATGAAACATTGACAAAAATCATTGATCAGCTTGCTCCATCTGAAGCAGATACAATGCTGACAAAATGGCGTTATAGCGCATTCAAGAAATCCAATTTTTTGGATATTTTGCAAGAAGGCGGGCGTGATCAACTGATCATTACTGGCGTATATGCACATATTGGCTGTATGCTGACAGCCGCAGAAGCATTCATGCTCGATATTGAAACCTTTTTTGTCGCCGATGCCGTTGCTGACTTTTCACTTAAGCATCACAAAATGGCGATGACCTATGCAGCTGAACGCTGTGCGGTCACCACCACAACAAACCAAATCATTCGTCGTTTAACAGGACAGGAAGCAGACAGTGATGTTCTATCCTTTGAGGCAATTGTCCACCAAGTAGCTGAGTATCTCCAAATCGAACCGAATGAAATACCCCTTGACGAGAATCTCGTCTACCTTGGGCTTGATTCTATTAGAATGATGAGCCTAGCAGAAAAGTGGAGACAGCAAGGAGCGACAGTCAATTTCATTGAGCTTGCAGCAAATCCAACGCTCGCTCATTGGCGGACTCTTCTTTTCCCAGACAAACAGCCATCTATTCCAAATATCGATTACTTGTAAAGGAGGTATAGACCCTTGTCGATCCAGTCAGTCGATTCATTCCCACTAACCGGTGCCCAATCAGGCATTTGGTATGCGCAGCAGCTTGATCCATCTAACCCTATTTTCAATACAGCTGAGTATATAGATATTAAAGGTCCAATTGACCCCATACACTTTGAAGCAGCCATTAGAAAGACTGTCTTAGAAACAGATTCCTTGTATATGCGCTTCGTTGAGGATACTGACGGTCCAAAGCAATGGTTGATATCTAAGAAAGAGATTCCATTTCAATATATCAATTTACAAAATGAAAAACAGCCGCTTGTTGCGGCTAAAGCATGGATGAAGGCAGATCTTTCAACGCCAGTCTCTTTAGAGAAAGGTGTATTATTCCGTGAAGTACTTTTTCAACTTGCTGACGACCGTTTTATCTGGTATCAGCGCATTCATCACATTGCCATTGATGGATTCGCCTTTTCGCTCATTGCACGCCGTGTTGCTGAGGTCTATTCAGCCCTATCGAAAGGGACACCTGTGCCTCCTCAAACATTTGGATCCTTACATGACGTAGTCCAAGAAGAGATCACCTATCAACAGTCCAATCGGTATGATGATGATCGAGCATTTTGGAAAAATCGCTTTGCTGATCAACCTGAAATTGTCAGCCTTGCTGAGCTTGCCCCAAGAACGTCGGATCATTTTATCCGAAAAACGGCTAACTACGATGCCGAAAAGGTAAGCAAAATGAAAAAAAATGCTCCTGCCTTCGGTGGTACGTGGCATGAAATGATTCTTGCGGCATCCGCTTTATATATGCATCGTATGACTGGTGCACATGATATTGTTTTAGGATTACCTGTGATGATGCGCCTTGGATCGTGCGCCTTGCAAACACCCGGAATGGTCATGAACCTGGTACCGCTTCGTTTAACATGCAAACCAGAAATGACGCTCTCAGCACTTGTTCGCCAAGTATCTGATGAACTGAAAGCCATTCGTCCTCATCAAAGATATCGTCATGAAGACATGCGGAGAGACTTTAAACTCATCGGAAGAAATCAACGATTATTCGGCCCGCAGATCAATATCATGCCATTTGATTATGATCTCAAGTTCGATCAGAGCATTGGTCAAGCACATAATCTTTCAGCAGGACCCGTGGATGATATATCGATCAACATATACGACCGCGCGGATGGGAACGGATTTCAAATCGACTTTGATGCAAACCCTGCCGTTTACAAAGAGCAAGCAGTTGACGCTCATCAGCATCGTTTTCTTCAACTGCTGAAGGAAATAACCGGACTAGAGCAAGATCAGACGATCAGTCAATTCAACCTTCTTTTGTCTGAAGAAAAAGAGAACATTCTCAAGCACTGGAATGATACAAAACGCGAATTACCAAAGGGATCTTTACGGGAACTATTTGAAAAACAAGTGAGCAAAACGCCACAAGCAAAAGCATTACAGTTTGAAGGAATCACTTTGACCTACGAAGAGTTGAATCAGCGGGCAAATCAATTGGCTCATTATTTGAAAAAGCGTGGCATTGGACCAGAACAATTTGTCGCAATAGCTCTGCCTCGGTCCATCGATATGGTCGTAAGTCTATTAGCCGTTGTCAAGACAGAAGCCGCATATCTGCCACTAGACCCTGATTACCCTAACGATCGTGTCGCCTATATGCTAGATGATGCCAAACCAGCTTGCTTGCTCACATTCAAAGAGACAGCAGACGGTTTGGAGCATCCGCACATCGTTCAACTGGATGATTCAACTGTTCAACAGGAGATAGCAGGCAGTCCGCATCTCGATCCGACATGGAACGAAGGCTCCCTGCATCATCCAGCTTACATCCTCTACACATCAGGATCGACAGGCAAACCAAAGGGTGTTGTTGTCACAAAGCGAAATGTAATCAACTTTATATTGTCCATGCAAGATTCATTTTTATTAGATCAAGGAGACCAGCTTTTAGCGGTAACGACCATTGCCTTTGATATTTCCGGGCTAGAAATGTTCCTCCCGCTTTTACATGGAGCTGCTATTTTATTGGCAAAAAAAGAAACCATACAAGAGCCAGCAAAGCTTTCAGACATGATTCGTTCTCATCCTGTCACAATCATGCAGGCAACACCAACGTTGTGGCATGCGTTGGCAGATGAATACCCTGACGTGATAACAGGTATGCGTGTTCTTGTTGGAGGAGAAGCACTTCCTGCCTCCCTTTTGCACAAATTGCAATCTCTTCAATGCGACATTACCAATTTGTACGGACCTACAGAAACGACGATCTGGTCTACGATGGAAAATGTCACAGCACATCAAGAGAATAGCGGGCCGGCAATTGGTAAACCCATTTGGAATACGAGCGTTTACATTTTAGATGAAGGACTAAACCCAATTCCAGCAGGATCAATCGGTGAACTTTACATTGCAGGTGAAGGAGTATCCAGAGGATATCTTGGACGATATGATTTAACGGCTGAACGTTTTGTCGCTGATCCATTCGGCACAAGCGGCACGAGAATGTATCGTACTGGTGATTTAGCCAGATGGCGTGAAGATGGTTCAATTGATTATATCAGCCGTGCCGATCATCAAATTAAAATCCGCGGCTTCCGTATTGAACTAGGTGAAATTGAAACAGTGATAATGCAGCATCAAGCCATAAAGCATACATCTGTTATCGTTCGTGAGGATCAGCCTGGACAACAGCTGCTTTGTGCGTATGTTGTGCTGACAGACGACTCTTCTCTTCACCCTTCAGAGCTTAGGCAGTTTGTGGCTGCGTTACTTCCAGACTACATGGTGCCTTCTGCTGTTGTCGTTTTGCCGGAACTTCCACTTACACCAAACGGCAAAATCGATCGCAAAGCATTGCCAGTGCCAAATATGTCTTTAATTAGTTCTGAGCGTACACCTAGAACACCACAAGAAGACATGTTATGTAGTTTATTTACAGAAACCCTTGGCGTATCTCAAATTGGCATAGATGATAGTTTCTTTGATTTAGGCGGACATTCTTTACTTGCCGCTCGTCTGCTTAGACGTATACGCGATACATTCGGTGCAGACCTAAGCATGAGCACCATTTTTGAATCACCTCGAGTCGCTGAACTTGCACAGCACTTAGACAAAGCAAAGGACATTCGGCCGCCGCTTCAGGTAGAAAAGAAGCCAGATGAAATTCCATTATCCTTTGCCCAAAAACGGCTCTGGTTCCTTCATTGCCTTGAAGGGCCAAGTCCAACTTACAATATTCCACTTGTCATTCAGCTGACAGGTACACTAGATCAAACAGCTCTAATTGGTGCACTGGCAGATATCACTGAAAAACATGAAACCCTTAGAACCATTTTTCCGGATAAGAATGGCATGCCAAGACAGGTTATTTTACACCCGAAAAGTGTTCAGCCTGAACTCCACGTCACAGCTTCAAGTGATCAACAAATTGAGAATCAGTTAAACGAAGCCATTCGCTATAGCTTTAAGATTGAAGAAGAGCCTGCACTTCGAGCTGAATTATTCATACTTGATGCAAATCGATCCGTGCTGCTTCTATTGCTGCATCATATCGCTGGTGACGGCTGGTCACTTGCACCATTGACACGAGACTTAGCTGCTGCTTACGAAGCCCGTATACAAGGAAAATCAATCTCCTTGCCAGCCGAACCTGTTCAATATGCTGACTATGCTATTTGGCAGCAGAAGCTGTTGGGCAGTGAGGAAGAGACGGATAGTCTATTTGCCAAGCAGCTTACCTATTGGACAGGTGCCTTACATGACCTGCCTGAAGAACTGGAGCTTCCCTATGACTACCCGCGTCCACAGGAAGGAAGCTTTAACGGTGCTACGATCGACTTTACGATTGAGCCCGCTTTACACCAGCTGCTCCTTGAACTTGCAAAGCAGCATCAGGTGAGCTTGTTCATGGTGCTTCAAGCATCACTTGCAGCATTACTGACACGTCTTGGAGCGGGTACAGATATCCCAATTGGCAGTCCAATTGCTGGACGGAATGACGATGCACTTGACGACATTGTGGGATTGTTTGTGAATACACTAGTATTACGTACAAATACAGCTGGTAATCCAACCTTTAGTGAGCTATTGAAGCGAGTGCGAGACGTTGACTTAGCAGCCTATGAGCATCAGGATCTGCCATTTGAACGGCTAGTGGAAATTCTAAATCCAAACCGCTCCAGATCACGCAATCCATTGTTCCAGGTCATGCTTGCCTTCCAAAATACACCGAAGGCGGAAATGAAGCTGACACAACTTGACTCAGACCTCTACGTGAAACCAGTAGGATCAGCTAAATTTGATCTGACCATCGAATTAACAGAACAAAGAACTGAAACTGGGTCAGCAGCAGGATTAACAGGATTGTTTGAATTCAGCACAGATGTATTTAAACAAAGTACCATTCGAGCAATCGCTGCCAGAATGAAGCGCTTTTTAACAGAGATAGCTGAGCGCCCACATCTGCCGATTGGTCAAGTGAACATTTTATCAGATAAAGAGCGGCAAACATTTCTACCTGACAAAAAGACATTCGCTCAGTTAGACCAAGCACTTCGTCTCCCGACCTTATTTGAAAAAACGGTGCAGCAATATCCTGATCGAGTGGCAGTAACGGATGGCAAGTGGCAGCTTACCTATGAAGAGTTAAACAACAAAGCCAATCGTCTTGCTCATTTATTAATAGAAAGAGGCGTTGGACCAGAACAGTTCGTTGCACTTGCCCTGCCTAGATCAATCGATATGCTCGTAAGCCTATTAGCCGTTCATAAAGCAGGCGCAGCCTATGTTCCGCTTGATCCTGATTATCCAGCAGACAGGCTGGCATACATGATACAAGATGCCAAACCAGTTTGCAGCATCACAACAAAAGCAGCTGCATTGCATCTCCCTGCTGATTGCGATTTGATTTTGTTAGACGAAAAAGAAACAAATGATCAATTACAGATTACGCCAAATCACAATCCGGCTGATATAGACAGAATTGAGCCGCTATCTCCTCTGCATCCGGCCTATATTATTTATACATCCGGATCTACAGGGAAACCAAAAGGAGTGGTCATCCCACACCAAAATGTCATCCGTCTTCTGACATCTACTGAACATTGGTTCCATTTCGATGAAGAGGATGTTTGGACAATGTTCCATTCGTATGCCTTTGACTTTTCAGTTTGGGAAATATGGGGGCCCCTTTTATATGGCGGTCGGCTTGTCATTGTTCCTCATACCATCTCTCGTTCTCCAGAAGAGATGCTGCATCTTCTAGTCGATGAAGGTGTGACTGTGCTTAATCAAACACCTTCTGCCTTCTATCAGCTCATGCAGATAGACAAGGAACAACAAACACTTGGTCAAGCATTATCACTCCGCTATGTCATCTTTGGCGGTGAAGCATTAGAGCTTAGCAGATTAGAAGATTGGTACAGCCGTCACTCAGACTGCAAGCCAAAGCTAATTAACATGTACGGCATTACAGAAACCACCGTACACGTTACGTACAATGTACTCAATCGAGACATGATCGCAAAGAAATCCAGCAGCTTAATAGGCAAACCGATTCCTGATTTACACGTGTACGTACTTGATGAATACCTACAGCCTGTTCCACCTAGGACGACAGGTGAAATGTATGTAGCTGGAGCTGGTTTGGCTAGAGGTTATCTAGGCAGGCCTGACTTGACATCAGATCGATTCCCTGCCGATCCTTATGGAGCACCTGGCACAAGGATGTATCGAACTGGCGACCTCGCTCGCTGGACAGAAGAAGGGGCACTTGATTACATTGGCAGAGCTGATCATCAAATTAAAATACGCGGGTTTAGAATTGAACTTGGAGAAATCGAAGCCGTTCTATCACGCCACGATGCAGTTGCACAAGTTGCCGTCATTATGCGAGAGGATCAGCCTGGTGACAAGCGCTTAGTCGCATATATCGTCACAACTGAGGAAGACCGTTTCGATACAGAGGCCCTTCGTCATTTTGCAGCAACCAGTCTTCCTGATTACATGGTGCCCGCGGCATATGTACAGATTGCTGCCATGCCGCTTACAGCAAACGGGAAGCTGGATCAAAAATCACTGCCGGCACCTCAATTGCATATAAAGCAAGCGGATGGCCGTGGCCCAAGAAACCCGAAAGAGGAAATCCTATGTCATCTCTTTGAAGAGGTGCTTGATTTGCCAAAAATCAGCATTGATGATCGCTTTTTTGATATTGGCGGGCACTCATTACTTGCGGTTCGTTTAATCAGCCGCATTCGTGATGCACTTGGTGTCAAACTAAGCATCGGAACGTTGTTTGAAGCACCAAATGTTGCAAGTTTGGCAGAGAAACTAGAAACAGGAAGCGATGAAAACGCACTAGAAATCCTGCTGCCGCTACGAACAAATGGAGAAAGATATCCTCTCTTCTGTGTTCACCCAGCTGGTGGTCTTAGCTGGTGCTATGCAGGTCTCTTGAATACATTAGAGAAAGACATTCCTATTTATGGATTACAGGCAAGAGGAATCGCAAGAAAAGATGACTACCCGCACACACTAGATGATATGGCTGCGGATTACATCAAGCACATCCAAACGATTCAGCCAAAAGGTCCTTATCATCTTCTTGGCTGGTCACTAGGCGGAAACGTTGTACAGGCAATGGCTACACAACTCCAGCAGCAAGGTGAAGAAATCGCTCTCGTTGCGATGCTAGATGCCTATCCAAACCATTTCTTACCGATTAAAGAAGCACCCGATGAAGAAGAAGCACTAATCGCTCTTCTTGCACTCGGGGGTTATGATCCAGATACCTTAACAGGTGAACCGCTCACGATGAAAAGTGCCGTCGACATCTTGAAAAAAGATGGCAGTGCACTAGCAAGCTTAAGTGAAGATGCCATTAGAAATCTAAAGGAAACCTATGTCAATTCAGTTCGATTGCTCGGAGAATATCAGCCAAAAACTTATCATGGGGACATATTATTCTTTAGATCTACCATTATCCCAGATTGGTTTACACCAATTGATCCCGAAGCATGGGCACCTTATATCAACGGAACCATTGAACAGCATGACATTCATTGCCGGCACAAAGACATGTGCCAGCCTAAACCCCTAGCAGAAATTGGTGTCATCTTAGACAACTCTCTGCATCGGGTCAAACAAAAGCACTAAGAATAAAGGAGAGATGACAAATGACAAATCCCTTTGATCGTGAAGACGGTGTATTTCTTGTGCTTGTCAATGAACAAGGACAGCATTCACTTTGGCCATCATTTGCACCAGTGCCAGATGGGTGGGAAAAGGTCTTTGGTGAAGACACTAGAAACGCCTGCATCGATTATATCCAGACACACTGGCAGGACTTACGGCCATTAAGCTTAACAAAAGAACCTGCGCTAGCACATGGAAAAACAGACTAAATCATCGCGCCCTGATCTCACTCAGGGTGCTTTTTTGACAGAATAAACATCACCATCTTTCCAACTCTTTCTGCTACAATTTAATTGAGAATGTTTATCAACAAATAAGAGATCAGGTGGTTTTATGGGAAACAATCAATTACGTACAATGGCAACTGCCGAACAATTCATCTATCGATTAACATATACTGAAAAAATAAATAATGCAGAGCTTCCGCATACGGAGCAGCAGCTATCAGATACATTCTGCCTCCTCTTCAGCATAAGCAGCAGCGGCTTACTCACGCTGAACGATCAAAAATGGCGATTGAAAAATCTAACGCTCTATACAATTCTGTCTGATGAGACATTTATGTTAAAAACAAAGCCTTATCAAAAACACGAGCTCTATCTGCTTCGCTTTCAAATGTACACGCCGCAAGGTCAACACATAGAAGAAGTATCAACTGAACATGCCCGGTCTTTACTGAATGTATGGCAATTTATTGATATTAGCTCAATTGAACAAATTCATTCTTTACTGTCCGAAATGACAGAGGAATGGAAAAGACATGAATCCGTTAGCTTTTTTAGAAGCCAAACCCTTTTTCAACAGCTCATCCTGCAGCTTTTCACACTGCATAATGAAGATATTTGTGACACGACACATGCCCTTTTCAAAACAAAACAATATATTGATCAACATTCCGAAGAACCCCTCAGCCTTACAAGTCTATCTCAAATGGCTGGCATCAGCGCCAATCATTACAGTGAGCTATTTAAAAAGCATTTTAATGTGAGTGTCACTGATTATATCACCAAGAAAAGGATGGCTAGAGCCAAACAGCTAATGGCAAAAGGCAATGCAAAGCTCAAAGACATTGCACTGGAAATCGGCTATCAAGATCCCTATTACTTTAGCCGCATCTTTAAGAAAAAAACGGGCATGACCCCTTCTACTTATATGAAAAGCCGTCAGCGGAAAATTGCAGCCTATGGCCATTCCATACTCGGTCAGCTCACACCCATTCATATCATCCCGTATGCTGCCCCTCTTCACCCTAAATGGACAGCACATGATTTTGAGCATCATGCAGAAGAAATCCCGATTCATCTGAGTGCACATCGGATCAACGAGCACGCTGAAGCCAATTTACAGCAATTAAAGGAAACAAAACCTGAGCTGATCATTGCCAATGATCATGTGACAGAGGAAGAAAAACAAGTGTTGAAAACCATCTGTCCTGTTCACTTTGTTCCATTCACCCATTTGGATTGGCGCACTCAATTCAGACAAACAGCTATGTTCCTAAACGAAGCGAAGGAAGCAGAAGAATGGTTGATTCATTATGAGGAGCTCGTCATTCAGGCGAAAAAGACATGCCTTTTTGATCATTCACCAAAAACCGTCCTGCCTCTTCGTATCTTTCAAGATCAACTCTACTTGTCTTTAAATCGCACCATGTCAGAAGTGATTTTTCATGATATTGGTCTTCTGCCAGCTTTTCAGAATGATGGACAGCTAATAGAAAAGAAAATCACCATTCGCTCCATACAACAGCTAGATCCAGACGCCATCTTCCTCTACTTGCATAAGGAGCCAAAAACCCTTGCTTTTTATCAAAAGTTAAAGCAACAGGAAGATTGGCAAAATCTCAAAGCTGTGACGCAACAAGCAGTCTATCCACTAGCATCTGACCCTTGGCGTGAATACACAGCAGCCAGTCATAAACGAGTCATTCAGGACCTTTTATCTTTTTTTCCGTAAAAAGTCCATCATTTGACAGAGAATTGTCTATGGATAAAAGGACAAAAGCCTAATACAATCTTTAGTTGAGAACAATTATCAGTTAAAGGAGAAAACAAATGAAAAAATGGTTCGCATTGCTTATCCTTTGTATCATGACGATCACCACAGCTGCCTGTGGTGCTGCAGAAAATAAACCTGCTTCAAACACAACCAAAAGCAAGTCAGCTGAAATAGCAGAAACAAACATCAATTACTTAGATCAAACGTACAAACTCAAAACACCAGTGAAACGAATTGTCATTGCTGGAAGCCTAGAATCAATGGAAGATGCCAAATTACTTAATATCGAGCCTATTGGTGCTTCTACAGTAGGCGGCACATTCCCTGAATTATTTAAAGACATCACAGCGAAAACAGAAGGCATCGGTGAAAAAACGGAACCGAATCTAGAAAAAATCTTAAAACTAAAACCAGACGTGATACTCGGATCAACAAAATTTCCACCTGCAACAATTAAAAAATTGGATAAAGTCCAAACAACGATCCCAGTATCCCATGTCTCTTCTGACTGGGAAAGCAATCTTTTATTGCTCGGTACACTTACTGGAAAAAGTGAAGAAGCGAAAAACATCATTTCTGATTATCAGAAAGACCTCAAACAAGCGAAAGAAACCCTGAAAGACAAAAGCAGCAACAAAACAGCTGTCATTTTACGCATTAGACAAGGCGACCTGTACGTGTACCCTGAAGACGTATATTTCAACTCTACCTTATATGGGGACTTAGGATTTACAGCACCAAGTGATATCAAAAAAGCCAAAGCACAAGCATTGATTTCATTGGAGCGCCTAGGCGAACTCAATCCTGACTATATTTTTGTTCAGTTCTCTAAAGAGGAAAACTCATCGAATCCTAACGCATTGAAGGACTTAGAGGAAAATAAAATTTGGACAAGCTTAAAAGCTGTGAAAAATGGGCACATCAATGAAAATGTCGTTGATCCTATGCTTCAAGGAGGAACAGCACTAAGCAAAACAACCTTCCTTGATAAGGCCGTCAAATGGTTAGAGAAAAACAACTAAAAAAAGAAGACAAAGGGTTAATGTTTAGCCCTTTGTCTTCTTTTCAGCTTATTTGAGAATCTTGAGGAGTGAATACATATGAACGGAACGTTTCTATATGACGAGTTTAACGGGCGTCAGCTTGATATTTACGTTCCACATGACACCTCTATTAATGTTCCAGCTGTCTTTGTACAAGATGGCTCTTCTTTGTTTAGAACACACCTGCTAGAGATCGAAAGACTGATCGAAGCCAAAACCATCTCTCCAATCATCATTGTCGGCATACACCCCTTCAATCGACTTGACGAGTATACACCATGGAAGGCGTCATCACTGCACTCTGGGTTTCCTGACTTTAAAGGCGAGGCACAGACGTATGTGTCATTTTTAGCGAATGACTTGCTCCCATATATCAAAAGAAAATATCCAGTCAAACAGACCTGTCATGAACATAGTCACATAGGTGCTTCATTAGGTGGGCTATTTGCAATTTATACTTTATTGATGTACCCTGCTCTTTTTAAAAACATCGCATCTATCTCTGGGTCATTTTGGTATCAAGATTTTCTGCCGTTTGCTAAACAACAAAGCATTCAGTATGTGGATCACCTTATTTATTTGTCTGTGGGCAGTGAAGAAGGTAAAGGCAAAACATCTGCTCAACAGCACATGCCTTTATTCAATAAACAACTACATGATCTTTTATTACAGAAAGGGATGCAGGAATGGCAGCTGCACTATCACATCGAACAAGGGGAGGGCCATCATCTGAAACAATTTCAAAAAAATTTCTTATCAGCCCTAAAGTGGTTTTATCAAAGAGAACTCTAATTTTTTATCTGCATGGCACAAAGCCGATATGATATATTGGAACCTATAGATTGAAAGAGGAGGGATTTGCGTATGAGACCATTACAAATCTCAGCCGATACGGCACAAAAACTTGCGGCATCACTCAATGTACCCATTGAACAAATCATGCATATGCCGCAGCATATCTTAATCGCTAAACTAGCAGAACTTGAACAGAAGAAAGATCGTTCTTCTTAAAGAAATAAAGGAGTTTACATTCATGGAACAACAACTAGAACAATCAACATTACATCCCCGCAGCAAGGGACAAACCATCCTGCTGATTGCTGGGATTTTACTCATTGCATTTAACCTGCGGCCTGCCATTACGTCCGTCGGCCCTCTCATCGGCGCCATTCGTTCCGATTTGCAGCTTTCAAATGGACTTGCAGGTTTTCTCACGACATTACCACTGCTCTCATTCGCATTGCTTTCTCCAATTGCACCTAAAATCGGAAAGCGTCTTGGCAATGAACGAACCCTTTGGCTTGGGCTTGCTGTCCTTCTATTTGGGATTGTGATTCGCTCGTTTGGCTCGATCACCTTCTTAATGGTGGGAACCGCGCTTGTCGGTGTCGGGATTGCGATATGTAATGTGCTTTTACCAGGGCTTGTGAAGCATAAATTTCCTGCACATGCTGGTTTGATGACGAGCGTGTATACGACTTCGATGTCCGTCTTTGCGGCACTTGCATCAGGTGTCAGTGTTCCGCTCAGCCATGCAATGCCTGGCGGCTGGAATACTTCATTCCTCGTATGGGCTGGCCTTGCACTTCTCGCGATGATGGTCTGGGCGCCGCAGCTTCTTCATCAGAACACAGCGGCCGTCAAAAGCATTTCGCTCACAGAGCAGCCGATATGGCGTTCGCGTGTCGCATGGCAGGTGACCTTTTTTATGGGCTTGCAGTCATTCCTTTTTTATAGCAGCATCGCCTGGTTTCCTGATATTTTAACATCACATGGAATGAACCTGTCGACAGCCGGCTGGATGCTGTCCATTATGCAGTTTGCTGGGCTGCCATCCACCTTTTTAACGCCTGTTTTCGCGGAAAAATTAAAAACACAAAGACCGCTTGTCTTGGGCCTTGTCCTTGTGTATTTACTTGGCATGATCGGGCTCCTTCTCGGAGGATCGACGCCTATTCTTGTGATCTCTGTTTTATTGATCGGCATTGGACAAGGTGCCAGCATCAGTCTGGCGCTCACTTTTATCGGATTACGGACGACCAATATGGAGCAAGCCGCTGCCCTTTCCGGAATGGCGCAGTCTCTCGGTTATTTATTAGCCGCCGTTGGTCCTTTCATGATCGGTATCCTTTTTGATCTCACACATACATGGACGCCATCCATTATCATCTTTATCATCATCCTATTTTTCATGTTTATATCCGGTATGCGAGCCGGACGAAGCGTCTATATTTCAGATCCATCATAAAAAAAGAACCCGCCTCCTCATGAGACGGGTTCTTTTCGGTTTATGCTTGTTCTGTCACGTGTACCTTTAATGTTGCTTGTACCTCTGGATGAAGCTTCACCGGTACATTTGTGTAACCTAATGCACGGATGGCGTCATTCAGCTCGATTTTGCGCTTATCGACTTTGATTTGATGATCTTTTTGCAATTTATCAGCGATTTGTTTGCTTGTAATAGATCCAAACAGACGGCCGCCTTCACCTGATTTTGCTGTTAGTTCCACTGTTAGCGCCTCAAGTGTTTCTTTTAATTGTTTCGCTTGTTCAAGCTCTTGGATGGCATTCTTTTTCTCTTTGTTCTTCTGCCCTTCCAATGCGCTTAGGTTCGTTGGGTTTGCTTCAACTGCTAACCCTTGTTTGATGAGAAAGTTGTGAGCGTATCCGTCAGCTACATTCTTGACTTCGCCTTTTTTCCCTTTGCCTTTTACGTCTTTTAGAAAGATGACTTTCATCTTTGAACCCCTCCTTCGAAATATTCATCAATGGCAGCTTTTAACTGCTCTACCGCTTCTTCAATGGTTATACCATACATTTGGGTTGCAGCGTTAGTTAAATGACCGCCGCCATCTAACGCTTCCATGATAATTTGGACGTTGATATCTCCTAATGATCTCGCACTAATGCACACCGTGTTGTCATCTCGTCTAGCGACAGCAAATGACGCTTCTACCTCACTCATTGACAACAGGGAATCTGCCGTCTGGGCAATCGTGATTTGATCATAATACTCCGAGCTGTCTGACGGTAATGAAGCAATCGCCACCTGATTTTGATACAGATCTGTATGCTGAATGAGCTTTGCCCGTTTGATGTAATGATCGACGGTCTCTTTTAGGAATTTTTGGACAAGGACAGGATCTGCCCCCTTCGCACGAAGATAGGATGCTGCATCAAACGTTCTTGATCCCGTTCTCAACGAGAAACTCTTCGTATCAACGATGATCCCTGCGAGAAGCGCAGTAGCTTCAATCATGTTAATGCGCAATTTCTTCGGCTGATACTCTAAAAGCTCTGTCACAAGCTCTGCTGTGGATGAAGCATACGGCTCCATATAGACAAGTAATGGGTCACGGATAAACTCCTCGCCGCGTCTATGATGGTCAATGACCACGATATTTTCAATTTTATTGAGTAGTCGTTCTTCCATGACGAGAGACGGTTTATGTGTATCCACGACCACAAGCAGCGTGTCATCCTTCGCAAGCTCCATGGCTTCCTCTGGGGTGATAAAACGTGACCAAAGATCTTCATAATTCTTAATTTCACTAATCAAACGTTGAACACTGTCCCCAATCTGGTTGGCATCAATGACAATATAGCCTTCTTTCCCATTAGCCTGGGCGACCTTTAAAATCCCAATGGATGCACCGATTGAGTCCATGTCTGGGAACTTATGCCCCATAATCATGACATTTCCGCTTTCAGAAACAATTTCTTTTAAAGCATGAGAAATGACTCGTGCGCGTACACGTGTCCGTTTCTCCATTGGATTCGTTTTTCCGCCGTAGAATTTCACTTTTCCATTCGGCTGCTTAATGGCTACCTGATCCCCGCCTCGTCCGAGGGCAAGATCAAGACTCGACTGCGCAAGTGCCCCAAGCTCTTTTAAAGAAGGTACGGATGCACCGATCCCGATACTCAAGGTAAGCGTCGCACTATGCGCTCCTGTTTTCTCACGGACCTCGTCTAGAATAGAGAATTTCGACGCTTCCAGCTCTGCTAAAATGCTCTCATTTAGAACCGCCATAAATCGTTCGGACGAAATTCGCTTCAGGAAAATGCCATATTCCTGTGCCCAATTGTTTAACAGAGACGTCACTTCACTATTAATGGTGCTGCGCACCTGATCGTCAAGCCCCTGCGTGACATCATCGTAATTGTCTAAAAAGATATAAGATAACACCGTTCGTTCATTTTCGTACTGTCTTTCAATTTGTACCTGTTCTGTGACATCAAAGAAATATAAAAGGCGCTCTGACCGTTTAATAATGACTTTGAATTTTCGGTCATTCAGCGTCACATTTTCTGTCTCGACCTCTTGTTTAATAAGAGGCACAATAGACTCGAATGTATCATACAAGGATCTGCCGACAAGCGTGCTTTCATGAAAACACGAAGCGAGAAATGGATTTGTCCATTCGATATAATACTGGTCATTAAACAGCATAATACCAATTGGCATTTCCATTAATGCTTCTTCTCCAACCTTTTTGACTCGATAGGATAATGTTGAAATATATGAATCAATCTCTTTTTGCACTTGCGTATCTGCCCACTTTAAGAAGTAGAGCACACCTGCAAGGACTAAAAGACCAACCGCTCCTATGATCCAATTATAATAAAGGTTGAGGAGGACTGTGACCACCGCAAGGACAATCAAAGCGATGATCGGATACTTGATGACAGGTTTTCTATAGAAGCTTGGCACTGATATCAACTCCTCAACATTCAGAGTGAATTATTTGTTTTTTACTTTTTCTCTTAAATCAAAGCCTATGTCAGCAATCCCTATAATACGCACAATCACACCGACTGGCGGATAGAGAACTCCTAACACGATAGCGAAAACGGGCACCGCTTTTGAGATGTTTTTTTCGTAGCAATAATAGAAGATAAAAGAAAATCCCTGAATAAGCACCAGTATAAATAAAATTTGAAACGCACTCGTTTGAACGAGCGATAAAAAGCTGCCTTTTTCTGTCTGAATCAGCATCAAAAGCAGTGTGAGTAAATAATACCATACCATGCTTTTTGGCAGCCGCATATCCTTAAATTTCTTCAAGGCTGGCATGTCTTTGACAAACCGTTTGATCAGAGGCTTCACAAACCAGTGGTTCACGAACGCCGTCAGCGTAACTAACATCAACAGCGCGACAGGTAAAGCACTCAATGCAGCATCCTGCATCTCTCTGAACTGCTTCAGCTGCTTCGCAATGTCCTGCTCAGAAGCGCCGGATTGCTTTAAGACACTCTCTAACATTGGAATCATTTGCTCAATCGACTCTTTCGCGACACTCATAATATCGATTTGAAAAAGCTGAACACTGACAACAAAGGAGATAAGGAAACTGAATAGATAGATCAGCGCACCTGTAATGATGGCATTCCCAGGCTGTCTTCTGCTGTAGAAAACACCCATACCTAATCCGACAGCAATCAGAATTGGCGCAGTCATGAGTCCATTAATAGACCCAATTAAAAAGCTGATCACTATCCCAATAGCGCCAGCAGCAATTCCTTTTTTCAAGCCGTGCCTGATTGTATAGAGGATGATCGGAATCGGAGCAGCTAGAAAGAAAATAATGGATAATAGCGGCACATACAAATAAAACAGCGTCATGACAGAGAAAATACTGATCATGATAGCGCCCTCTACTAACGCTTTTGTTTGTTTCACACCTTCACCTCTATCCAATCCTTTTACTATATCTTGCTCAATGTGTCCTTCTATGTATACGTACGATGTAAGCTACACGATGTCTTACTCCAACCTTTATTTTACCATAGCGGTAAATCGCAAGTAAAATGCAGGCTATCTTAGGAGCGTTTCACGTGGAACACTGATATCGATTCGTACATGCAACTTTTCAAACAGCATGTTACAATTTTTTAGATTATTCTTAGCTATAAACCCTGAATTCAAGGTCAAAAGCTGTTAGAATAGAAACATCATCAATAAATGTAAGAAGGAGAATTCACATGGGAAAAACACTCGTATTCGGACACAAAAACCCTGACACAGACACGATTTGCTCTGCTATCGCTTACGCTGATCTAAAAAACAAAATCGGCGTCGAAGCAGAAGCGGTCAGACTTGGAGAAATCAATGGAGAAACACAATTCGCATTAGATTTCTTTAAACAAGAAGCACCTCGTTTCATTGAAACGGCTGCAAACGAAACAAAGCAAGTCATTCTTGTCGATCATAACGAATTCCAACAAAGTGTAAGCGATATTGATCAAGTACAAGTGACTGAGGTCATTGACCATCACCGTATTGCCAACTTTGAAACAAGTGAACCTCTATACTATCGCGCTGAGCCTGTTGGCTGTACAGCAACAATCTTAAACAAAATGTACAAAGAGAACCAAGTGAAGATTGAAAAAGAAATCGCTGGTTTGCTTTTATCTGCAATCATTTCTGATTCCTTGCTATTCAAATCACCAACATGTACACAACAAGACATTGATGCTGCGCATGAACTAGCTGAAATTGCAGGGGTAGATCCAGAAGTTTACGGCCTAGACATGCTAAAAGCTGGCGCTGACCTAAGCCAAAAAACGGTTCAAGAACTAATTACAATTGATGCAAAAGAATTCGCACTAGGCAATAGCAAAGTGGAAATTGCGCAAGTCAATACAGTAGATATCGCAGAAGTGACAGCAAGACAGGCTGATATTGAAGCGAAAATCAATGAAGTCATCGCAGTGAAAGGTCTTGATCTATTCGTTCTAGTGATCACAGACATCCTAGAAAATGACTCTCTTGCACTTGCACTCGGTGCCGAAGCTGCAAAAGTAGAAAAAGCATTTAACGTCACACTTGAAAACAACACCGCTTTACTAAAAGGTGTTGTATCAAGAAAGAAACAAGTCGTACCTGCACTGACAGACGCACTTTCTTCATAAACACAACAAGACTGCTGACATGTTCAGCAGTCTTTTTTCTTCTTTTAATGAATGTACATATCACTGACAAGAATATCCTTTAACACACTTGTTGGAATCGTGAATTCAACTACACCCATGTAACCAGGCGCCACATCATATTCATTAAAGGAAATCACCAGTTTGCCTTTTGAATTGATATAGAAGCTTTGATCTGGCTGAATCTTCTTAAACGGTTCAACCGTATCTTGCTTGGTAATCCAGTAAATCTTATTTGAATCCTCTTTCATCTGTTTCTTCATTTGCTCTTTAATATTTTCACTAATCACATCAATATAACGGTCATCTTTAAACAGGCTTGGTAATGTAATGAGTACATGATTTTTCTTATCCACCGTATCATACGTCATTTCCTCTGCCGCAGACGCCTGAGTTGTCACCTTGTATCGACCTAGTGAGAGAATTTGGTCATTGTTTGTTCTCACTTCATATCCGCTCTCAACACTTAAATGACCATTTTTATATCCCTTTGTTTCCTTTTCAAAATCTTGATACAGCTTTTTGTTTTCAGCTAAATATTTTTGATTCAGGCTGTCTTGTAATGTTCCGTCCCCAAGCCCTGAAACGTGTGGTGTTTTAAGGTCAATATTCGTTCCTTGATCGCTCTTTTTAAATTCTGTGAATGTCACGACTTTCACCAGCTCGCCAATGACAGGTATCTCCGAAATAGCTCTTGCCGCCTGTGGACTGACATTCACAGTCGTGACAAATAGAGCAGCCGCAGCAACAAGTCCGATCGTCCATTGCTGAAAATGAGGTTTTTTGTTTTTTCGTTTTAATGTCCGTTCAACCATAGCATCATATTCCGGTGGAATGGGGATTTCTAAATATTCCTCTTTTAACTGTTCTAAATACTTATCCATTTATATTTCCTCCTGCGATAATTCTACTTTTAAAAGCCGCAACGCCTTATATAATCTTGTTTTAATGGTGTTTTCATTTTCATCGAGAATGTGGGCGATGTCCTCTAGTTTTAAATCTTCAAAGAATCTCAAGATAATGATGCTCCGGTAGATTTCGGGCAAATCCTCTATGGCTCTTCTGACATCTTGATCCTCATATACATCTGATTCACCCTGTGATAAGAATTCAAGCGTATCATCGTCTGTCACTTGCACCCGCTTCTTCTTTCGTAAAAAGTCTAGGGCTGCGTTCACCACGATTTTATAAAACCAGCTATGCATCTTGGTCGCATCCTCTAATCGGTGAACAGATTTGAGTGCTTTATGAATCGCCTCTTGAACGACATCCATCGCATCTTCTGGGTTTTTGACATAACTATAGGACAATCGATAAAAACTGTGTTTATGCTCCATTACGTAATCAGCAAATTGATCCTCTATTTTTCGTTTCTTCATTTTACAAAGAGCTCCTTTATCTTAAATGCGCATCGGTTATTTCTTACAATGGATAGACGCGCACCTTTTGAAAATAGTTTGCGCTCGATTATTTTTTAACATGTCATCCCATTTCCGTTTCTATACAAAAAGAGCGAACCAGACAGGTTCACTCCTTCAAAGCGGATATTGTTTGATGGACAAACTGTTTAAGTGGAGAAAGCGGATGAATGATCGGAACGCCTGTCTCCTTTTCCATTTGCTGTGCCGCATAAACCATCGATAGCTGCATCACGCAAATGTCTCCACTTTTTTTCATACATCTTCTGAGCTGCTTTTTAATTTGCTTCTCATAAGCATGCATGTCACCGTTTAGGCAAAGGTGAAAGATATCCTCCATCACCATAACTTCTGCATCAATCTGTTTGCCGTGCTCTTTTGCATATGATTCAAGCCGCTCCATTGTCCCATCCACTGTATCCGGGTTTGAAAACACAAGTTGAAGAGGCCCTTTTCTCTGACAAATCAGTTCAAATAACGGTTCATCAATCGGAACAATCGGTTGCTTAAAGAGATGCTGCTGATCACCCAAGGCGGCAATGTATTGTGTACACGTGAGCAGAATGATGTCGGCTTCATCTTCTTTCATCAATTTGTTGATGGCATAGGTTTGCTGCTTGTGAGGATTAAAATCGGGATCTTGTGTAGCACGTTCTATAAATGATGAATCGACCGTGTGATGCAGCTCAACATCGGTATCACCAAACACCTCTTCTATATAGGACTGATTAGACGGATGGGCATGAAGGCAGTGTAATCGAATCATCAGGTTCGCTCCTCGTGAAAGTTTTCAATCATTATATCAATCCTTGTATGAAATAGGGAGAAAGATGACCATATTGTTAGGAAGATATTGAAGGAGGGATTTAATTGAAAGAAGATCAACACCCTAAACCATCTTCAGAGTCAGAAGACACTTTAACAAATCGTCAAGGTCATCCCGTAACAGACAATCAAAATATGAGAACCGTTGGGAATAGAGGACCCACTACGCTTGAAAACTACGATTTCCTAGAGAAAATCAGTCATTTTGATCGCGAACGTATTCCTGAACGTGTCGTCCATGCGCGCGGGGCCGGAGCTCACGGTTATTTTGAAGCCTATGGCACATTCGGTGATGAACCTATTTCTACTTATACAAGAGCAAAGTTATTTCAGGAAAAAGGGAAAAAGACACCTGTTTTCGTCCGTTTTTCTTCTGTCATTCACGGCGGTCATTCGCCAGAAACGTTGCGCGATCCGAGAGGGTTTGCGATTAAATTTTATACAGAAGAAGGCAACTGGGACCTCGTTGGAAACAACCTGAAAATTTTCTTTATTCGAGATGCTTTGAAGTTTCCAGATTTGGTTCATGCCTTTAAGCCTGATCCTGTCACCAATCGGCAGGACGGCGAGCGTATTTTCGACTTCGTTTCGCAATCTCCTGAAGCGACGCATATGGTGACATTTCTCTTCTCACCTTGGGGCATCCCAGCAACCTATCGCCACATGCAAGGCTCAGGTGTCCATGCGTACAAATGGGTGAACCATGAAGGAAAAGCAGTGCTGGTCAAATATCACTTTGAACCGAAGCAAGGGATTCGCAACCTGACGCAAGAACAGGCTCAAGCGATACAAGGTGAAAACTTTAATCATGCCACACAGGATTTATATGAAGCCATTGAGCAAGGAGATCATCCTGAATGGGAGGTCTATGCGCAGATCATGGAAGATGATGCCCACCCTCACCTCGATTTTGATCCGCTTGATCCGACAAAGCTTTGGTACAAGGATGACTATCCATGGAAACCGATCGGACGGATGGTATTAAATAAAAATCCAGAAAATTATTTCGCAGAAGTTGAGCAGGTTGCCTTTGGGACTGGCGTTCTCGTAGACGGTTTGGATTTCTCAGATGATAAGTTGCTTCAAGGGCGCACCTTCTCTTACTCTGATACGCAGCGATATCGTGTGGGACCGAACTATTTACAGCTGCCGATCAATGCACCGAAAAAGCATGTCGCCACGAATCAAAGAGATGGGCAAATGGAATACCAGGTCGATCAAGGCAAAGGGCAAAATCCCCATGTGAATTATGAACCATCGATCCTCGGCGGATTAAAAGAAGCAAAGCAGGCTGGAAAGGATCATACGCCTTTTGTAGAGGGTGACGTCAAACGGGAAGCCATTGACCGCCCGAACAACTTCGGACAAGCCGGAGAAACGTATCGCCGCTTCAATGATTGGGAACGTGAGGAATTGATTAAGAACTTAGTCAACACCCTTGCGACCTGTCAAAAAGACATTCAAGAGCAAATGATCGAAAACTTTACAAAGGCTGACCCTGATTACGGAAAGCGTGTCGCTGACGGCTTAAAAGCCTTCAAACAAGAACAGCCAAGCGGACCTATAGGGTCTACAGGCGCCGCACAAGCTGTAGACGAAGCGATTAACAACAGCACACCATCAGATCCTTATTAAATAAAAAAGAATGCAGCGCCTGGGCTGCATTCTTTTTGTATTCATTGATTAAGCGTTTTGACCTTTTTTGATCCATTCTGCTACATTGACTGTACGTTTTGCTTGATGTTTTGCAGCAGCTTCTGCGTCCTCTTGGATCTTTCCATTTTGGTCAACAGTGACACTCACGCCGTAAGGGTTGCCCCCTGCACCGTATAATGAGTCATCTGTGTATCCAGGAGCGGCAATAATCGCTCCCCAGTGGAACATCGTTGTGTAAAGACTGAGAATGGTCTGCTCCTGCCCGCCATTTGGGTTTTGTGCAGAGGTCATCGCACTCACTGCTTTGTTTGCCAATTTTCCTTGGAACCATAAGCCACCAGTTGTGTCTAAGAATTGCTTCATTTGAGCCGGTAGGTTACCAAAACGTGTTGGCATGCTAAAGATGATGGCATCTGCCCACTCTAAATCACTTAATTGAACCTCTGGGACATCCTTTGTTTCGTCTAAATGTGCTTTCCATGCTGGATTTGATGCTACAACTGCTTCTGGTGCCAATTCAGCAACCTTTAATACTTTCACTTCAGCGCCAGCTTCTTTCGCTCCAGCCTCTGCCCATTTTGCCATCTGATAGTTTGTACCTGTTGAACTATAATAAATAATTGCTAATTTTACGTTTTCCATTTGTTCCATCTCCTTTTGTTTGGTTTGCCCAAAAAGCTTCTGTAAAAATCCCATCTATATTCCCTACCTTCATTAAAATTGACGACGATACCATAATGCCGCAGCATCGACTTCTTCTCTCGTTAGCTGATGTCCGCGATTTTCCCAATGTAGTGTGACCGAAGCGCCTGCGCCTTGCAGCAATTGCTCAAGCTCCTGTGATTCCTCTGGACGGCACATTGGGTCATTTTCACCAGCTGCGATAAAGACTTGTTTCCCCGCCAATGAAGGCAATGAAACTCCGCGTCTTGGAACCATTGGATGATGCAGGATCGCTCCTTTTAACGCATCCTCGTAATGGAATAAAAGACTTCCTGCAATGTTCGCCCCATTGGAATATCCGAGAGCGACGACATTGTGACGATCGAACCCATATTCATCTGCTGCTTCTCCGATAAATGTATACAGTTCCTCTGTCCGCTCAATTAAATCCTGCTCATCGAAAACACCCTCTGCTAAACGTCTGAAAAAGCGCGGCATACCGTTTTCCAACACATTCCCTCTCACACTAAGAACGGATGCGTCAGCATCTACTAAATCGGCAAGCGGCAATAAATCTTCTTCCGTCCCGCCAGTACCATGCAGTAATAACAAAACAGGTCTTTGTTCATTCTTTCCTTTTCGAAAAAGATGTTTCATCATAAATCTCCTTTCCCTTTGATTTCTCTTACCTCAATAGGCAGTACAATTTGTTCAATCTGACTGCGTTGCGCCTCATATTGCGGTGGCAGTTTCAATGCTTCACCCATTGTTTCCACTGATTCGTCGTGTGCAAACCCTGGAGGATCAGTCGCAATTTCAAATAATATGCCGCCAAGCTCTCTAAAATAAATGGCATTGAAGTAATTTCGATCTTGCACAGGTGTCACTTGATACCCGCTTTGTGCAATATGTCTTTGCCAATCTAACTGATCCTGATCATCTGTCGCTCTCCATGCAATATGATGCACAACCCCAACACCCATACGTCCGCGTGCAACAGGTGTCTTGTTCACATCAATGACATTGCCTATCTCACCAAACGAACGAAATCTCACATAGTCCTCTTCTGCTCCGACTCGTTCAAAACCCATTGTTTGTTCGAGCAGCTGCATCGTTTGCTCAGGCTGTGATGTTAACAAAACAGCTCCGCCAAATCCTTTGATCGCAACATCTGGCCTAACGCCGTTAAATGTCCAATCATTTTGTTTTCCCTCCGCACGTTCTACTAGCTCAATCAACAAGCCGTGTGGATCTTCAAATGAGAGAAAGGCTTCATCAAAGCGTTCGACCATTTCATAAGAAATATCAAATTGCTCAAGACGTTCCTTCCAGAAAGAGAAAGCGCCTGGTGGTACAACATATGTCGTCACGCCCACTTGACCTGCGCCAATTTGTCCCTTTTGAGCACCTGGCCAAGGGAAAAACGTGATAATCGTTCCCGGAGATCCTCCTTCATTTCCAAAATATAAATGGTAAGTGCCTGGATCATCAAAATTCACGGTCTTCTTCACGAGACGAAGTCCTAAAACACCTGCATAAAAATCAACGTTCTCCTGAGGATGTCCTACAATTGCTGTGATATGGTGAATTCCTTCTGTTTTCTTCACTTCTAATGACCTCCTAATCATGAAGTAACAAGCCTCTATTCATTATGTCTTTACTGACGTCTTTATATTATCTCGAATTCGAGATATTAAACCAAAAAAATATATTTATCTCGAATTAAGGATATGATGTTTTTAAATAAAAGTCAACGATTTTTGTTTTTCCTTTTAAAAAGCAGGTCTGCTTTTACATAACAGACCTGCTCTTCCATGATTATCGCAGTAATTTTTTCTTTTTTAAATAGGCTTTCGCTACCTGAAATGCATCCTTACCTTTCACATTCACTCCATAATTCATTTCTCTCATTTCATCGTCTGTGATTTGACCACCAAGCTTATTGAGAGAAGCCTCAATCTCAGGGTACTCCGTTAATGTCTCCTGCCTTAACAGCGGTGCTCCTTGATATGGCGGGAAAACATGCTGATCATCATCAAGCACCTTTAATTTGTATTGCCTCAATTCACTGTCTGTCGAATACGCATCGACTAAATTGATATCTCCTTTTTGAATCGCTCGATACCGAAGCTTCGGTTCCATCGTCACTACATCATCAAAGGAAAATTGATAGGTCTTTTGAATACCTCGATACCCGTCCTGTCGATCAGAAAATTCTAAGGTGAATCCAGCCTTTATGCGATTCTTGATTTTAGCTAGATCAGAAATATTGGATACATCATATTGATCAGCTAGCGACTGAGGCACGGCTAAAGCATACGTATTGTTGTAAGCCATCGGCTCAAGAAGGCGGAGCTGAAAGGATGATTCCAAACCGCGCCGCGCTTGCTCATACACTTTTTCTTTATCTGTGCTTTTCGCTGTTTGTTTAAGGAACTCAGAAATTGCAGTACCCGTAAACTCAGGATAAATGTCAATATCACCAGAACGTAAAGCTTGAAAAACAAAAGACGTCTTGCCAAGACCAGGCTTAAGATTGACTTGAATATCCGTATCCTGTTCAATTAAAAGCTTATACATCGAGATCAGAATTTCAGGCTCTGATCCTAGCTTTCCACCGATGGTGATTTCCTTCTTTTCTTGTTGAAATAGTAATGGGCCCGCGACAATAGCTCCTGCAATCACAGCAAAAATCGTCACAGAAATCACAGTCTTTTTAAAAGAAATTTTCTCAAACGTACGCAGCACCACATCAAATAAGAGTGCGAGTAAGGCTGCTGGTATAGCGCCAATGACAATGAGTGACATATCATTTCGGTCAATTCCCAGCAAAATCAGACTTCCTAATCCCCCAGCTCCGATCAGTGCGGCAAGTGTGGCAGTTCCCACAATGAGAACCATCCCGGTTCGGATACCTGCCATGATGACTGGCATGGCCAGAGGCAGCTCTACTTTTAATAATCGTTTGCGGTGATTCATTCCCATGGCAAGCGCCGCTTCTCTCAGGGAAGGATCGACCTCCTGAATGCCTGTATATGTATTTCTTAAAATAGGGAGTAAGGCATAAACGACAAGCGCAATAATCGCAGGCACTTGCCCAATCCCAACGAGAGGAATCAGCAGGCCAAGCAGCGCAAGCGACGGGATTGTTTGCAAGACCGCCGTCACCCCAATCACCCATTCTGCAAGCTTTGGCACCCTCGTTAAATAGATACCTAAGGGAATGGCAATCAAAATGGCTAAAAATAAAGCAATAAACGAAATTTGAATATGCTCAAGCAAGGCGTGTCCCAATTGTTCTTTTCGATCCAATAACACACTGATCCAATCATTCATGTGACTCGCCCCTCTCACTAGGCGAATCAGCTAAAAACTGAATCACAGCTTGACGATTCACTAGTCCAATTCGCTCCCCATCCTTCTCCACAGCCAATTCCTCATGCTTTGCCAATTGGGATAAGACCTCATCCAGCGTGGCATGTGCTGTGATCGCTTCATAGCCTAAAAGAGCCTCGTGAGCCATTGGTCTAGCCAAGACCTCTAGCTCAAACGCTTGTTGTCCTACATGGCGAGCAGCCCCGGAGACAAACTCCCGAACAAAAGCATTGACTGGGTGTTGAACCAATTCCTCTGGACGACCAATCTGCACCACTTTCCCTTCCTTCATGATACAAATTCGATCACCAAGCCTCATCGCCTCCTGCATATCATGCGTCACGAAAACAATGGTCTTTTGAATACGGCGCTGCAAATCAAGCAGATCATCCTGCAATTTCTCCCTTGTTAGTGGATCTAACGCACTAAATGGTTCATCCATCAGGATAATCTCAGGATCAGCTGCAAGTGCACGTGCCACACCGATACGCTGCTGCTGTCCACCAGATAGCTCTGACGGCTTCCGATGTCGATACATAGCAGGGTCAAGCCCAACCATCTGCATCAATTCATCCACTCGCTTTTTAATCTCGTTCCGACTCCATTGTTTGAGCTCTGGCACCACAGCGATATTTTCTTCAATGGTCATATGAGGAAAAAGAGCAATTTGCTGTAGAACATACCCAATATCCCAGCGCAGCTCATACATATCATAATCATTTATATTTTGACCCTTTATGTAAATCTCACCTTCCGTAGAAGAAATGAGACGATTGATCATTTTCAATGTTGTCGTTTTCCCGCTTCCACTAGGTCCAATGAAAACAAAAAACTCACCTTTCTGAATCTCTAAATCAACAGATTCAACGGCATAACGCTCATCTGAAAATTGCATCGATACCTTCCTAAACTCAATCATCTTCCCACACCCTGACTGCAATTATTTTCTAGACTACCAATATGACAGATCGCCCCCGTATTTGTATAGAACAAACTGTCACTTTTTCTCTCTTTTACATACTTCCCCTAGGATGCCCGCCAAAAACAGCTCTAGCCAATTCGGATGAGATTCTTCGTGAGACAATAAAAAAAGCGAAGAGCTCGAGGCTCTCCGCTTTTAAGTCAACGACTTACTCACCAGTAACGTATGGAAGTAATGCCATTTGACGTGATTTTTTAATCGCTAATGTCAATTTACGTTGATACTTAGCGCTAGTTCCTGTTACACGACGAGGTAAAATTTTACCACGCTCAGAAACAAACTTTCTAAGAAGATCAACATCTTTGTAATCGATGTGCGTGATACCGTTAGAAGTAAAGAAACATACCTTACGACGTTTCGCACGACCGCCTCTGCGTCCACCTGCCATTTGTTTTCACACCTTTCCTTTAGTCAATTTTTCAGATCAATTAGAATGGCAAATCATCATCGGAGATGTCAATCGGTTTACCATCATTCGCAAATGGGTCATCATTGAAGCTATTTCCCTGATTACGATTTTGTTGGTTGCTTTGATTGCCATATGGATTTTGACTTGGTTCATTTCCGAATGGATTCTGATCGTTTTGGCTACCGCCATAATACTGGCCTCCGCTATTGCCACCGCCGCTGTATCCACCTGAACCAGCACCGCCGCTCTTAGGCTCAAGAAATTGAACACTTTCAGCTTGAACTTCTGTCACGAAGACACGCTGTCCTTGCTGATTTTCATAGTTTCTTGTCTGCAAACGACCGTCTACACCGGCAAGACTTCCTTTTTTCAAGAAATTAGCCACGTTCTCGGCTTGTCTTCTCCAAGTAACACAGTTAATGAAATCGGCTTCACGCTCTCCAGATTGATTCGTAAACGTACGATTCACAGCTAGAGTAAACGTGGCTACAGCCGCACCATTAGGCGTGTAGCGAAGCTCAGGGTCTTTTGTTAGTCTTCCGACCAATACAACACGGTTTAGCATATTGAAAGACCACCTTTAAATATATATTTCAATGATTTATACTTCTTCTTTAACAACAATGTGGCGAATGATATCGTCACTGATCTTAGCTAAGCGGTCAAATTCTTGAACTGCTGCAGCGTCAGATTGAACGTTTACGATTTGGTAGAAGCCTTCACGGAAATCGTTGATTTCGTATGCAAGACGACGTTTACCCCAATCCTTTGTTCCAGTGATCTCCGCACCGTTTGAAGTTAACACGTTATTGAAACGCTCGATAACTGCTTTTTTAGCCTCATCGTCAACTGTTGGGCGGATGATGTACATAACTTCGTACTTTCTCATCTGATTGCACCTCCTTTTGGTCTAAGCGGCCCTATACGGGCAAGGAGCAATAAATTATATTACTCACAATTGTATATTATAACAAATTACTTGGCCTATGACAAGAACCTATACATTAAAACGGAAATGAATGACGTCTCCATCTTTCACTACATATTCTTTACCTTCTAGACGGACTTTTCCAGCCTCTTTTGCAGCAGACATGCTTCCACCAGCAAGTAAATCTTCATATGCAACCGTTTCAGCACGAATAAACCCACGTTCAAAGTCCGTATGAATGATTCCAGCACATTCCGGTGCCTTCATTCCCTTTTTAAACGTCCAAGCGCGTACTTCCTGCTCACCTGCTGTGAAATAAGTAGCTAAACCAAGAAGTGAATAAGATGCTTGAATCAGCTGATCTAGACCTGACTCTTTGATGCCAAGCTCTTCAAGGAACATCTGCTTCTCTTCTCCTTCAAGCTCTGCAATTTCAGACTCGATCTTCGCACATACGACGATGACTTCAGCATTTTCACTAGAAGCAAACTCACGGATTTGCTGCACATATTCGTTGCCGTCATGATCTGCTACTTCATCCTCACTCACATTTGCTACATAAAGAACTGGTTTAGATGTGAGTAAATGAAGCTGTTTCACAAGCTTTTGCTGCTCATCTGTAAATTCTACAGATCTTGCCGATTTCCCAGCTTCAAATGCGTTCATTAGCTTCGACAAAATATCAAATTCAGCTACCGCTTCCTTATCCTTTTGTTTTGCAAGCTTACTCACACGAGCCAAACGTTTTTCAACTGTTTCTAAATCAGCCAAAATCAACTCTAAATTAATGGTTTCGATATCTGACACAGGGTCAACCTTACCTGATACGTGTGTGATGTTATCATCTGCAAAAGCTCTCACCACGTGACAGATCGCATCTACTTGACGAATGTGAGAAAGGAATTTATTCCCTAAACCTTCACCTTTTGAAGCCCCTTTGACAATACCAGCAATATCAGTGAATTCAAAAGCAGTCGGAACTGTCTTTTTCGGCTGCACCAATTCTGTTAGTTTTTGCAAACGTTCGTCTGGAACTTCTACAATTCCGACGTTTGGATCAATGGTACAAAACGGATAGTTAGCAGACTCCGCTCCAGCCTGTGTAATTGCATTAAATAGCGTTGACTTCCCGACGTTAGGTAAGCCAACAATACCAGCTGTTAAAGCCATTCTTTCATCTCCTCTATATCAAACGTGCTCGTTATACTGCGTAATATGAACCTAGAGCAATTATAAGTAGGTTTACATGAAAAGACAAGCTAACCGTTATGCATTATCAATAGAAGAAACATTGCCAAAAAGAATAAATCAATCCTTTAAAACGGGAATTTGCATCTAATTCTTCTATACAAAAGACAAATTTCATCAAAAAAGCATGAGGCCTACTTAAGCAGTTGGCTCCTCATGCTTGACGAGAATTTTCTTCATTTTTCGTTCAAAGTCTCTTCTTGGGATCATGACGCTATGCCCACAGCCTTCACATTTAATGCGAATATCCATGCCCAACCGAATTACTTTCCACCGATTGACACCACATGGATGGGGTTTCTTCATTTCAACGACGTCATGTAACCCAAACGCTTTGTCTGCCATCAGCTTTCACCTCTCTTGCTTACTTCATTGAATCTATTGTACAAAAAAACGGCGATGAAGAGCAATGCACAAAGCAAAGACCCTCTTTCTCCTATTCTTTTTTATAGAAAAAACCCTTCTTTTAGATCATTTTATTTGTGACCAATAGTTACTTAAACTTCGCTTTTTTTCAATATTGTCACAAACACTGTAGGTCGAAAGGTTTTTATTGGTAGAACGCTGTGGTTTTTCCATATTTTTTGATTTATGATATCTGCATAAATGTTATGTGAGGGAGCAGGTACGATGGTCAATCGAAAGGATAGATTAACTGATAAAGAATATAAAATCATATCCGATCATGCTGGAAACATAGACAATTACCAGCAGCACCATACGATAGAAATAGGTCAGCAAACGCTCACTGTCCATGATTTTCTCAAGGTCGATCATCAATTATATGGTTTAACGATGCAGCCGGAACAATCAGACGAGTTCATCGTCGCTTTTCACTGTCCGATGCCAAAGCAAATGCCGGTGACCTCGCCACAAGATGTACACACCGCGGCACAGTCATTGCTCAAAACGGATTATGCCTATCCCATTGAAAGGAAGTCCCTTGATGGCAATCGAGATCATGTCTTTTTTAAAGGGAAGGAATATATAGAGCAAGTCAGTCAGAAGCATCCCAATGCAGGTATCTATCTCACTGGACAAGCCCTTGCCGGTGCTGTTTGTGCTTATGTTGCAACAGAACAGCCAGCTGTCAAAAAAGCCGTCACCTTTGATAGCCCAAATATATGGAGCAGTCTGGCGCCTTCGATTCAGCAGAAAGCGCAGCAAGGTCAATATAAACGGATCTTGACTGAATATATTCAACCCAGTCATTATGTAGGTTTACTCAATCGCCATGATCATGGAGTTGGTCAAGTGAAGTACACCGTACCGCCAAGGCAGCAAGGCGACGTCCAAGAATCCGTTAAATATAAACAAAGAGAAATTGACACCTTTTTAAAATCAGCTTTTGCGTCTATGAATATAGAATGGAACGAATCCTTTGATACAAATGCCTTTTTAGCTCTTATTTCTGGGAGTTTAAAAGGAAATGGGTATTCATTCCACAAAGATGGATCTGCCCGGATTTTAGATGAACAGCTTGATCATAATACAAGTTTTACAGCCTTGCTGTTGCAAGAAATCCATTCTGGACGTGCATATGCACAAAGTGGTCTAGAAATTATCATAAAATCCCATTTACTGAAAAATTCATCCTACGATCTCCAAAGTGTGATTGAACATGAAGTACACACTATATTTGATAAAATCGATGGGATCGATGAAAGTGTAAAAGACGCCGTCCAACATGTAAAACAAGAGCTCAAAGGACTCGTCGGCTTTGGCCACTATGATTTATTAAGTTCAAGTGATGTGGAAGCACTGGTAGAAGAAGTGAGGATGGAACAACATCATTCCTCCTTTTATTCACACGAAAAACAACTGATTGCCCTGTACACCTTGAGAGATTACGAACAAGAACTTTCTTCCCTTTCAAGACATATGTACACAATGGGTGATGATTACGCCAAGGCAGATAGGCGCCTTGCGATGCAAATGGGTATTCATTAAGAAAGGAGTCGCCGCATGATCAATCAAAATAAACCTCCTAGTGACGCCCAGCGTTTCTTGCAAAATGTGAGTACCCGCCGATCCATGTCTGTATTTGAAAATCAATCGGCACCACAAACGCAAACGCAGTCCCCAGAAGAAATAGCCGCAATTCAGGCCCTACGAAGAGAAGGACAGCGAAAAGATCTAAAACGGCTGCTCAAAATGCGACTGCATGACGAATTAGCAAACACTCGCGTGCACTTGGAGTATCAATTGTCTAAAACCGAAGACATGATCAACCAGACGACCATTGTCAAGCAACACATCTCCCAGCATTTAAAGGGACAAGCCATTTCAGAATTAGAGGAACGCCTTCAGCGTCTCAAGCAAATGCCAGTCTATGATGATATCAAAGACGCCATTGACTCTATTCGGATAAAATAAGCACAGCTCTGACAAAGAGAGGTGCTTATTTTATTTTATCAATATAATTTTTAGGGCGAGAAAATATCTTTTTACTTAAAATCGGATATAGCATTAAACAGACAAGCAAATAAAGATTCAGCAAGCTGTATATCGGATACAAGAAAGCAATTAAATCGGCAAACCCAAGAGATGTTAAAGGCGCCATCAACAGAAGCATCACGAGCACAACCAGCCAGCGAGGCAATGGTACAAAAGAGAGCATTCGGCTGGATAAACCAAATAAACCTGCCGCTGTCGTCGTATAAATAGCTAGACAAAGGACAACGGTCATAAACACAAACAATGATGTCGGCGCTCCTTCTAATACTGTAAACAAAGGAATGCCTTCTGCTGATAGGCTCCCAGAAATATCAACCAGTATTTCGTTATACACGTACGAGATGACCCCAAAAATCAGGCCACTTAATATACTCGCCACTTTTGCCTCGCCAAGCCCCTTCATTTCTTTTCCAACCGAAGACAGCACTGCGACTACAGATAATATATTCAAAGAAGCAAAGACAATGCTGGCAGGCCAATTGTACTGCTGCCCAAAATCAATCCGCCACATATGATCATGGTTCATATAATAAAAAACAAATGCATAGATGAGCCCCGCCACCAAAATTGGTATAATGAAAGCATTCACAGATAAAAGCCCTTTCACATCCCAGAAAAAAATCATAAATGAAAACAGACAAAATGCACCGATGCCAATCCAAAATGGCACATGATACATCTCGAGTGTCACCCCGCCACCGGCAATCATGACTGTCGTTGTCGTGAATAAATAAAGGACAATTAAAACATCATACACTTTAGCCAGCCATGGACCGACAAGCCGCTCTAGCACTGGCACAAAGTGATCGGCACGTACCTCATAACTGATTTTCAACACCACATAGGTAGACAGCATAAACATCAATGTAAACAGTAGAATGGCTAGTCCACTATCAATGCCAAAAAACTGCCAAATTTCTTGGCCGGAAGCATACCCCGCTCCTATTAAGCTTCCTAAAATTAAAAGCGTCCACCTTGAACCAGCCTTCCACACAATCATCACCTCATAGGTATAGAATTAAGCTTGTTTCCGTATACTGTTACTAACTACTATGACAAGGAAGTGAGACCTATGAATAGCAAGAACGGTCTTTTTTTTAGAAATAGGGTGAAAGAATACGTGTCCCATACGGATACAAACGCCATTCAACAGCTTAAAAGTATTTTATTCTCGCATCTTCAGAAAGCAGGAAAAAGACCCGTTGCCATCGTTTGTATTGGAACAGACCGCTCAACTGGCGACTCTCTAGGTCCACTTGTTGGTACAAAGCTTTCAGGTCTTGATTTGAAAAAGCTTCATGTATATGGCACGCTCTCTGACCCAGTTCATGCGGTCAATTTAAAAGAAAAGCTCGCCGAAATTGAACAAGCTCATAAACATCCGTTTATTGTAGCGATTGATGCCTGTTTAGGAAGAGTGAAAAGTGTAGGCTCCTTCCAAATTGGAGATGGACCGTTAAAGCCTGGAGCAGGTGTACAAAAGGAACTGCCAGAGGTAGGGGATATTCATATTAATGGGATCGTCAATGTGAGCGGCTTTATGGAATACTTCGTTCTCCAAAACACACGCCTTCATCTTGTCATGTCTATGGCCAATACACTTTCTGAAAGTCTATCTCATATTGATCAAATGGATTGGACAAGAGAAAAAAGCCGTTCTCTCTTCGCTCCTATTCAAAATATCACTGGGAGAATATAAAAAAGACCATCTCGTATCAAGATGGTCACTCTGATGATTCTCTCTTAGAAAGCAATTCGAGGATTCTTTCTAAATCTTCGTTGGAGAGAAATTCAATCTCTATTTTTCCTTTTTTCTTCTGTTTCTTGATCGACACTGAAGTGCCAAAGTAGTTTTGTAAGAAAGACTCTCTTTCTTTCAACACTCGATCCTTTGGTGCTTCTTTTTTCTTTGTTTCACGTGGAACATTTTCGTTTAATTGCTGAACAAGTTTCTCAACCTGACGTACGTTTAACCCCTCGTCCACAATTTTCTTTACCAATGGCGCCAGCTTATTTTTGTTTTTCAAGCTAAGCAATGTTCTTCCATGACCCATTGATAACTTTCCATCTGCAATCAGCTTTTGTACTTCATCCGGTAAAGTCAAAAGACGGAGATGGTTCGCAATATGCGGTCTGCTCTTCCCTAATCGCTTCGCTAATTCCTCTTGCGTCACACTTAAGTGATCTAGTAAGGAAGCATAGGCTTCCGCTTCTTCTAATGGAGATAAATCCTCGCGTTGCAGATTTTCTAAAAGGGCAATCTCTCTCATCAGCGTTTCTGAAAATTCTCTGACGATCGCAGGAATCGTTGTCAGACCAGCTTGTTGTGCTGCACGGAAACGACGTTCACCTGCTACAATGTCATATCCTTTAATCGATTTACGGACAATGATTGGCTGTAAAACACCGTGCTGCTGAATGGATTCTTTGAGATCAGACAATGCATCTTCATCAAACGTTTTCCTTGGCTGATACGGGTTTGGACGCAAATCCTTTATTTTGATTTCTTCAACCGTTTCTTCATTTGAGTCTACAGTGTTAAATAGTGCATTAATACCCTTTCCAAGACCTTTAGCCATTCGCATCCACTTCCTTTGCTAAGTCTAAATAGACATCTGCACCTCTTGAACGTGGATCATACAAGATAATCGGTTTCCCATGACTAGGCGCTTCACTCAGTCTTACATTTCGCGGAATCACGGTCTGATAGACTTTATCTCTAAAGTATTTCTTCACTTCTTCGATGACTTGAATCCCAAGATTTGTTCGTGCATCAAGCATTGTCAGCAGGACACCTTCAATGGCGAGATCCGTATTTAAATGTTTCTGCACGAGACGAACGGTGTTTAACAACTGGCTCAATCCTTCAAGCGCATAATATTCGCACTGTACCGGGATTAAAACGGAATCGGATGCTGTTAACGCATTAATCGTCAGTAATCCGAGTGATGGCGGGCAGTCAATAATCATATAATCATAATTTTGCTTAACAGATTCAAGTGCTCTCTTCAATCTCACTTCACGTGAAATCGTAGGCACAAGCTCTATTTCAGCCCCTGCAAGCTGTATTGTCGCAGGAATGACATCAAGATTTTCGACCTCTGTCGTCTTAATCACATCAAGAACATCTGCATCATCAACTAAAATATCGTACACGCACTTCTCTACGTCGGCCTTCTCAATCCCAATACCACTCGTGGCATTGCCCTGCGGATCAATATCAACTAACAACACTCGTTTACCTATGTATGCTAAACACGCACTCAAATTAACAGAAGTTGTCGTCTTCCCGACGCCGCCCTTCTGGTTGGTAATCGCTATGATTTTTCCCACGATGTCACCCACTTTCAACTTAACAAGTTTCTCATTCATTCATACTTCCTATTCTATCAAAAAAAGTATGAAACGTTTGCTTTTTTTGTTTCTCCATTATATATTCGTCAGCAAATGTCTATTTTCGTACATGAAAAGACGAACTTAAACGTAGTAAAAAATATATCAATATATCTTTTTGAAGAAAAAGATATGCATAAAAAACCCTCACTTCCATCATAAGTGAGGGGCACTTGTCAAAAATGTAATCCACCAATTGTACGGCCTTCGTTCACAATAATCTTAGGGGTCACCGTTTTATAGCTTCTCTTTTTTAAGAATCCATAGGGGGTCTTAATGGTAAATGTCGCATGTCCTACAGCATCGCCTGTTTTGGCATAGGCCTGCCACACAATCTTTGAACAATAAGTCGGGTCCAGTGATTGAATAGACATGGTGATGGAGTATCGAGCCTTTGGATGAGCTTTCACATAATCGCGCGCCCATTCCCCAGCTAGGTCTGCTGTTTCCTCTTGATTAATACGAATGACCTTTGTATTGGCATTATAGCGAAACCAATTAAGAATGGAATCAAGCTGAGGATGCTGTCGAAACCCTGGAATAGAAGCAAAGCTCTTCTCATTAATGACGATACCTGCATGTCCAACGATGCACTTCAAAGCATCAGTGTTTGTCCCCAATATATCCCCTTTTTTAGGCAAAATATCGGTACCAGGATACGGCTTTCCTAAAAGGCGCTTGATGGTGTGCGGCTTTTCATCCGTCACAAACTCATCCTGCTTGTTTTGTTGTAAGCCATAATCCTTCAAATGATCGCCAGCTGAAATCAGGTCAATTGTGTCGTCCTGAGACTCATGCTCATGATTTAATTGATCTAAAGTGATCTCCTTCGAAACAACACCTTGTTTCTTCAGGACGTTCAGTTCTTTTTTGGTCAGCGGACTTTCTTCTGCAGGAACCGTTGACGAATTCACAGCAAATGTGGTTGTTTCATTTGTAAAAAGAGAAAAAGAAAATAGTAAATAACAAATAATAACAAAATTCGTCTTTTTCATTTTCATCGAGTCATGTCACCTCCTTCCCTCTATGAAAATCATATTTTACCAATTTGTGAATAATAAGTAAATATAAAGTAGAACCAATAAAAAAAGCTGACGAGTGGCTCTCATCAGCTTTTTTCTATTTAGGAATCCGAATTGTTAATTGGATATATTCCTCAAATTCTTCTTCCTCGGTATTTATTTTAAGCCCGCTGTCTTCTACCATATGGAGAGACTGACGAATGGTATTCATCGCAATTCGTGTATCACGACTAAACGCCTTACGTTTTGGCTTCGGTTTACGATCTGTTTTTTGTTCAAGCATTTTCACTACACGCTCTTCAGTCTGTTTTACATTCAGCTGTTTTTCGATGATTTCCTGCAATAGCGCGATTTGTAATTCTGGAAGCTTTAGGGGTACAAGTGAACGTGCATGCCTTTCAGAGATTTTTTTCTCTAGGATGGCCTGTTGTACCTCTTCAGGCAACTTTAAAAGTCTTAATTTGTTTGCAACAGTTGATTGTCCCTTACCTAGACGCTGAGCAAGCGCTTCCTGTGTTAAATCATGAAGCTCTAAAAGACGTGCATAGGCATGAGCCTCTTCAATAGCAGACAGCTCTTCTCTTTGCAAATTTTCAATCAATGCCACAGATGCCGTTTCCGTATCAGTAAAATCTTTTATAATAACGGGGATTTTCTCCCAGTGAAGAGTCTGTACCGCTCTCCAACGTCTTTCGCCGGCGATCAGTTCATATTTTCCTTCTTCTTCTGTCGGTCGGACAACAATAGGTTGGATAATGCCATGGGTATGAATCGTCGTGGCCAGCTCATGTATCTTTTCTTCTGAAAAAATGGTGCGTGGCTGAAAACGGTTTGGCATAATTGTGTCGACCGGGAGCTCCTGTATCTCTTCCTTTAATGTATCATGCTCAGCAATCTCTGCCTCTATTTCGGTTTCACGCTCAGGATGTTCTTTGTCACCAAGCCCGAAGAAGCGTGAGAGTGAATGCTTCATGAACCTACACCACCTTTAAAAACTACCTTTTTATAATTCTATTTTCTCATGTTTTTTCCTTCTGTAAAATCTTAAATATTGAAGAAAAACCGACCTTTTACATGATCAACCTTCTATTGGTGATTTATTAGGTGTTCCTGGTTTTCTAGGATATTTTTTTGGTGTTTGCTTTTTCTTTTCAATGACAATGATGTTCCGTTCGCTTTCTTCTAAAGGAAGAACAAAGGAATGCTTTTCAACAACCTCTCCTCCGAGGACAGTAACGGCTTTCTTCCCTGCTTGCATTTCTTCATCAGCAGCAGATGCTTTTAATGCCACAAACAATCCTTCCTTTTTTACAAGGGGCAGACATAGTTCGCTCAAGACGGATAAACGCGCAACCGCTCTAGCAGTGACAAGATCATAGCTTTCACGCTTTTCCTTACGTTGTCCAAACGTCTCCGCACGATCATGATAAAAAGTAGTATCTTGTAAGTTTAACCCTTTTGCTAACTCATTGAGAAACGTAATTCGTTTCTGAAGAGAATCAACAATGGTCACACGTAGATGAGGGAAGCAAATTTTAAGAGGAATGCTTGGGAAACCAGCACCAGCTCCTATATCGCAAATCGTCGTTACTTTGTGAAAATCAATGAAAAATGATGCGGAAATTGAATCATAAAAATGCTTTAAATACACTTCTTCCTTTTCAGTAATGGACGTCAAATTCATTTTCTCGTTCCATTCTACAAGCATGCGGAAGTAAGTTTCAAATTGTTCAAGCTGCACAGGAGAAAGAGTCATCCCTTTCTCCTCTAGTGCTGCTGTAAATTGTTCAATGTTCATGCCGACATCCTTTCTATTCTGCTATCTTCGCAATACGTCCCTGCTCTAAATATACTAAAAGGATAGAAATATCAGCAGGGTTAACGCCTGAAATACGAGAAGCTTGTGCAACAGAAAGCGGTCGGACTTCTTTCAGCTTTTGTTTCGCTTCAGTTGCAATCCCTTTGATGGCATCATAATCAATACGATCAGGAATCTTTTTGTTCTCCATCTTTTTCAGCTTTTCAACTTGTTGGAGTGACTTTTCAATATAACCTTCGTATTTAATTTGAATCTCTACCTGCTCACACACATCAGAAGGAAGCGGTGTTTCAGCAGGAGCTAACGTCACAACAGATTCATAGTTCATTTCTGGACGCTTCATCAAATCACTTGCACGAATACCGTCCTTCAGCTCACTTCCACCAAGTGAACGAATAAATTCTTGTGTCTCTGCTGTGGGTTTAATGATGACAGAATATAAACGTTTTTTCTCTGCTTCAATGGCTTCTTTTTTCTGCTGGTATGCCTGGAATCTTTCTTGAGAAATTAATCCAATATGATAGCCAAGTTCAGTTAATCTTAAATCCGCATTGTCATGACGAAGAAGCAAACGATACTCTGCACGGGATGTCAAAAGACGGTAAGGTTCATTTGTTCCCTTTGTGACAAGGTCATCAATGAGAACACCGATATATGCATCAGATCGGCTTAAAATGACTTCTTCTTTACCCAATGCTTTTCTTCCTGCATTAATACCTGCCATAATCCCTTGACCTGCTGCTTCCTCATAGCCTGACGTACCATTAATTTGGCCGGCTGTATATAATCCAGAAATTTTCTTCGTCTCAAGTGTAGGCCACAACTGAGTAGGCACAATTGCATCATACTCAATGGCATAACCCGCTCTCATCATTTGTACATTTTCGAGCCCTGGGATGGTGGAAAGCATGCGCTGCTGTACATCCTCTGGAAGACTTGTAGATAATCCTTGAACATACACTTCCTGCGTATTACGACCTTCTGGCTCTAAGAAAATTTGATGTCTTGGTTTGTCATTGAAACGAACCACTTTATCTTCAATGGAAGGGCAGTATCTAGGACCAGTTCCTTTAATCATACCTGAATACATTGGAGAACGGTGAAGATTCTCATCAATAATTTGATGTGTTTCTAAACTCGTATAAGTTAACCAGCATGGCAGTTGATCTGTAATATATTCAACCGTTTCATAGGAAAACGCCCGCGGAACGTCATCACCTGGTTGAATTTCTGTTTTACTATAGTCAATCGAGTGACTATTCACTCGAGGAGGTGTTCCTGTTTTAAAGCGAACCAAATCGAATCCTAACTCTGCTAGGTGATCCGATAATTTGATGGATGGCTGCTGGTTATTTGGACCACTTGAATACGATAGATCCCCTAAAATAATGCGACCTTTTAAGAAAGTCCCAGTCGTTAATACAACAGACTTCGCACGATAGTTTGCTCCTGTTTGGGTAACGACACCTTTACATTCATCATCTTCTACAATTAAATGATCCACCATCCCTTGAAGCATTGTCAGGTTCGGTTCATTTTCCATTGTTTTTTTCATTTCATGCTGATATTGGAACTTATCTGCTTGCGCTCTTAACGCACGGACAGCAGGTCCTTTCCCCGTATTCAGCATGCGCATTTGGATATGCGTCTTATCTATATTTCGTGCCATTTCTCCGCCCAGTGCATCAATTTCTCTAACGACAATCCCTTTTGCAGGACCGCCTACGGACGGATTACATGGCATAAAAGCAACCATATCGAGGTTGATAGTCAATACAAGTGTTTTGGCGCCCTGTCTTGCAGAAGCAAGAGCAGCCTCAACCCCAGCATGACCGGCACCCACGACGATGACGTCATAATTGCCAGCTTCATAACCCATTTCTTATGTTCCTCCCTTTACTTTCCTAAACAGAATTGAGAGAATAACTGATCAATCAAGCTTTCATGAACAGCATCTCCTATAATTTCACCGAGCTGTTCCCAGCAGCGTGTTAAATCTATTTGAACAATGTCGATCGGTACGTCCATTGCAATTCCTTCAAGAGCATCCTCAATTGATTGTTTTGCTGCCTGAAGTAAGGCAATATGCCTTGTATTACTTACATACGTTAAATCTCCACTTTCAATTGATCCAGTGAAGAACAGTGATTGAATCGCCATTTCTAGCTCATCAATGCCCTTTTCTTGTAATAATGATGTAGTGACCACCGGACGATCCTTCGCTAACTGCTTGACCTTTTCTACATCAAGCTTAGGCTCAAGGTCTGTCTTATTCACAATTACGATGATATCCATACCTGAGACAGCCTCAAAAAGCTTAATATCTTCTTCTGATAATTCTTCGCTATAATTGAGCACAAGTAAAATCAGGTCAGCTTCTTTTAAGACCTGTCTAGATCGTTCAACCCCTATACGTTCAACAATGTCCTCTGTCTCACGTATACCCGCAGTATCAACAAGACGGAGAGGTACACCTCTTACATTCACATATTCCTCAATTACATCTCTCGTAGTTCCAGGAATATCTGTGACAATGGCCTTTGTTTCCTGTACAAGGCTATTCAGCAAGGAAGACTTGCCAACATTCGGCCTTCCTATAATTACAGTGGATAAGCCCTCTCGAAGGATTTTCCCTTGCTGGGAAGTCGAGAGAAGCGACTCAATTTCTTTTTTGACCGATGTCGCTTTTTCCACTAAGACGCGGTGTGTCATTTCTTCAACATCGTCATACTCAGGGTAGTCAATATTGACTTCAATATGCGCCAGTGTTTCTAGGATCTCGCCGCGCAGTCGCTGAACCAAACCGGAGAGACGTCCCTCCATTTGAGTAATTGCTACATTCATCGCTCGATCCGTCTTTGCCCGAATCAAGTCCATGACAGCCTCTGCTTGCGATAGATCTATTCTTCCATTTAAGAAAGCACGCTTTGTGAACTCACCTGGCTCCGCTAATCTTGCTCCTTCTCTTAAAGCAAGCTGCAATACTTTATTGACCGTTACAATTCCGCCATGGCAGTTAATCTCAATAACGTCTTCTCTCGTAAATGTTTTTGGCGCTCGAAGTACTGACACCATGACCTCTTCTATTACTTGATCAGTCCTTGCATCCACGATATGACCATAATGAATGGTATGAGAATCCACTGATACAAGTTTTTTCTCCTTAGGCCCTTTATACATCCGATCAGCGATCTGTACCGCCTCAGGCCCACTTAAACGAATAATCGCAATTGCTCCTTCACCCATCGGTGTCGAAATGGCTGCAATTGTATCCATCGCTCAATCACCTCTTTCTCTACTTTAATAGACAGTCTTTTATCTATTAAATGGACGTTATCCATCTCTATATCAAAAACGCTTAATCCAAAATTTAAAGATACCATAAATGAAAGCGAAGTGAAAGTATCCTCCATCTAATTATCCACAGCTTGGCATCCTATCTATTTTAACACTTAACTTATCCACATGTGAATAACGACGTTCTCAACTCATCTTCACATCTTACACCGAAACCCAATAAATTTAAACGCCCCGATGCCTTTGTTTACTTGTGAAAATAGCATTTTCCACTCAAATTACACCCTAACTTTTTAGAAATAAAGGATGAATCTTCTATAGAAACACAATTTTTCAATAAAAAAAGACTAAAATCCAGCTTTGCTGAATTCTAGCCTTTCTGTTATTTTTTATACAGCACCACAACATGACGCTTGCTGCCTGTATCTTCCGATGCCGTTGCTAGTTCTTTAGAAAAAGCAGCGATCGTATCATGAATTACTTTTCGTTCGTTCGAAGGCATTGGTTCTAAATGAACCTTTCTCTTCGTTTTTAAAACTTTGTTTGCTGTCTTGAAGGCATATTGTTCAAGTGCTTCTTGTCGCTTCTTCCTATAATCTCCAATATCAATGGTAATATGATGATACTGATCAGAATAGCGATTAAACACTAACTGTACCAAGGTTTCTAAAGAGTACAAAGTTTGACCTCTTTTTCCAATCATTAATGACGTTTTATCTCCATCAATGTGGAAAGAAATCTTTTTCGGTTCCTGTTTGGAAACAATCTTCGCTTTAGGATCAATTGATTTAACAATATTATCTAAATACTGTGTAGCTAATTTAAGAGCATTTCTCTTTTCTATCAATTTGACTACAGCTTGTCTTTTGCCAAATAATCCTAAGAACCCTTTATTTCCTTCATCAACTATTGTGATATCTACTTCTTCTTTTAGAAGCTGCATTTGTTTAAGTCCGGAATCTACTGCTTCTTCGATTGTGCGACCGACAGCAGTTATTTCCTTCATTTTTTATTCCCGCCAGCTTTTTCTTTTGTATCTAATTTTACTTGAGGAGTTTTAATCACTAATGTTTGGATGATCATGAAAATGTTACCTACAACCCAGTACAATGAAAGTGCTGCTGGGAAACTAATAGCAAATACAATGATCATAATCGGCATAACCCACAGCATGATCGCCATTTGAGGGTTGTCCGAAGGATTTCCAGCCATCATCAGTTTTTGCTGAATGAAAGTAGCTACCCCCGCAATGATCGGTAATAGGAACAATGGATCTGGACTGCCTAAGTCAAACCATAAGAATGTATGCTTTTTAATTTCTGCTGTTCTCATAATCGCATGATAAAAACCGATTAGGATTGGCATCTGAATTAAAATTGGGAAACAGCCAGCCAATGGATTGACGCCATTCTTTTGGAAAAGGGCCATTGTTTCCTGCTGAAGCTGCTGCTGAGTTTTTTGATCTTTAGAGCTATATTTTTCACGAAGTTTTTTCAATTCAGGCTGCAATGCTTGCATTGCTTTTGTACTTCTTAACTGCTTAATCATTAATGGTAAAATGAGCAAACGGATTAACAGTGTCACAATAATGATCGCAACCCCGTAGTTTTCACCAGTCAAATTTGCCATGTACGTGATTAATTGAGATAGCGGGTAAACAATATATGAGTTCCAGAATCCCTTACTATCTGATGTGATTGGTTCATTAATCTGTGTACATCCTGCCAATAGAACCAATGCGCCAATCAAGCTAAATATTAGTAATAATCGCCTTTTCAACAAGATTCCTCCCATTACTTCAAACTTTATTTAAGTTGGAATTGATTACGAAAGTGACTCACCTAATCAGTATGGTAACATTTTTTCATTACAAAGTGGTGGTTTCATTTTAATTCACTAGATGAAGGAAGCGCTTTTAAAAATTGATTCAACGAAAGTTTCTATTACGAAGACTTTTTCGGTTGTTGTTGATAAACAGCGGATTTTCTAAATAAATGTTGGAGAGACTTTTTTGTTTCTTCAAAGGTCAATTCACTTGCTGGTTTTCTTGCAATGACAATGTAGTCTTTTTCTTGCTTTAACTTATGACCTTCCTCTAAAAACACCTGGCGGATCAGTCGTTTAATTCGATTTCTCATCACTGCATTACCAATCTTCTTACTGACAGACAATCCTAAACGCAGTTCATCTTGATTTGGTTGATCCAGCTGGTAAATAACGAATTGGCGGTTCGCCATTGATTGACCTTTTTTGAACACCTTTTGAAACTCTTCATTTTTTTTTAGCCTGTTTCGCTTCTTCATGTTTTCTTCCACTCCGATAAAAACTGACAGTTCAATTACGATTTTATGTAAAAAAGACCACTGACATTATTCAGTGGCCTAAGCTGATAATTTTTTTCTACCTTTGCTGCGGCGTCGCTTTAAAACTAGACGTCCGTTTTTAGAACTCATACGGCTGCGGAAGCCATGAACTTTACTACGCTTACGATTATTTGGTTGAAACGTTCTTTTCATTTATGACACCTCCCTGAGGAATAGCTGTTTAAGACAGTCTAACTCATTATATTTGTGTAACCCATCGATTGTCAATATCAATGATAAAACTCTTATTATCAACCTTATAAGCATAACATAATTTATCAAACGAAGAAACCTTCTTTTTCAGTTTCCAACATTTTATTCTTTTTTTCCTCCTAAAAAGCCTCCAAAACAAGGGTGTGGATATTTTTCCGGCATATTTAGACTATCCACATCCATTATCGACATTTTTTTCACACAAATAACCGATGTGGATAATTATTTTTCAACAGGATGTAAAGTGTGTGGATAAGTTTGTGACACCCATTGCACCATCTCGTTTATTTTGATATTATATTTGTGTTTTAACTCTTAATTACTTATCTGACCTATTTGCGTTATCCACAATCTGTGGATAAGCTGTGGAAAGATATTACACAGGTTGTTGAATTGTTTATCCACAGGCTGTGTAATTTGTCGAAAAGACGTTTTTCTACTATATTATTTGTTTTCAACAATGTATGTGCACGAATGGTGATGGCCATTTGCTCTTTTTCGTGTTCTATAACAGTTTGATACTGGTCATTTTAAAAAGAAAAGGAGGGGGGAGAAGCCTT